>NZ_KB895543.1 GCF_000374925.1 Arthrobacter sp. 131MFCol6.1 | reverse complement strand
AGCAGCATCAGGCCCAGGAAGAACTTGAACCAGTCCGGGTTCCACTGCGCGTAGACGATGCCCTTGTTGGCCATGCCGAAGATGAACGCGCCGATCGCGCCGCCGATCGCCGAGCCGTAGCCGCCGGTGAGGAGGCAGCCGCCGATCACCGCGGCGATGATGTAGAGGAACTCGTTGCCCACGCCCTCACCGGACTGCACGGTGTCGAAGGCGAAGAGGTTGTGCATGCCCAGGATCCAGGCGCAGAACCCCACGGCCATGAACAGGCCGATCTTGGTGGCCTTGACCGGCACGCCCACGGCGCGGGCCGCGTTCGCGTCCCCGCCGACGGCGAAGATCCAGTTCCCCACCCGGGTCCGCATCAGCACCCAGGTCGCGACCGCGACGAGCGCGAACCAGTAGAACACGGTGATTTTGATGTCGACGTTGCCGATGCTCACCGAGGACGCGAAGACCGCCCGGGCCGAGGCGAAGCCCTCCATGTTCGAGATCGAGGGTGAGGACACCGAGCCGCCGATCAGCCGGGTCAGGCCCAGGTTCAGGCCGGTCAGCATCAGGAACGTCGCGAGGGTCACGATGAACGAGGGCAGCTTGGTCTTGATCAGGATCCAGCCGTTGATGAACCCGACGGACAAGGACACCACCAGGGCCAGGCCGACGCCGACCCAGACGTTCGTGGTGAAGTACCAGCTGAACAGCGACGCGGTCAGCGCCGAGGTGATCACGGCGACGCCGGTGGAGAGGTCGAACTCCCCGCCGATCATCAGCAAGGACACCCCCACCGCCATGATCCCGATCGTGGAGGAACCGTACAGGATGGTCGCCAGGGCACCGGGCTGGGTAAAGGTCGGGGACACCAACGCGAAGAAAATGAAGAGGACGATCGCGCCCACCAGGGCACCGACCTCGGGACGTCCGAGCAACTTCTGGAACGGACTGCGCTTGGCGACGCGCTCATCGGGCGCCGCTGACTCTGTCTTGGTCTGGGTGACGGTCATGATAATTCTCCTAGCTGCCGGGCCGGCCAGGGCCGGCCCGGCCAGCGGACTGTTAGCGGATACCCTGCTCGGCGAAGGCCAGGACATCAGCCGCATTGGACTTGTCGATGACCGCAGGACCGGTGTAGACCTGCTGGCCACCGCCGACCTTGAAGCCGCCTACTTTGCTCAGCCAGATGGCGTCAACGCTGCCGTAGCCCTGCAGATAGGGCTGCTGGTCCACGGTGAATTCCACAGTTCCGTCTTCAATCGCCTTGGCCAGCTCACCGTTCAGGTCAAAGGATGCGACCTTGACCTTGCTTCCGGACTCCTTGACAGCTTTGACAATCGTCAGCGTGAAGGGGGCGCCGAGGCCGACGATGGCGTCGGCATCCGGGGTGGACTGGAGCTTCGCGCTGACCGTGGAGGAAACTGATGTCATATCGGCACCGTTGACATTCAGGATTTCCGTTCCGGGGACGTTTTCCTTGACGCCGGCGCAGCGGTTCTCGAGGCCCACGTGACCCTGCTCCTGGATCACGCAGATCGGGTGCTTGATGCCCTCGGACGCGAGCCGCTGTCCCACCGTTACGCCAGCGAGTTTGTCGCTCTGGCCAAAGTGGGTGAATGCGCCGATGGCTTTGCTCTGGTCTTCACCGGCATTCATGCTGACCACAGGGATACCGGCGTCCACCGCCTTCTTCACCACGTCCGTGAGCGCTTCGGGCTTGGCGAGCGTGAGGACAATGCCGTCGACCTTCTGGTCAATGGCCTGCTGCACGAGCTGCGACTGGCGGCCGCCTTCAGCGTCACCGCTGTACAGGAGGTCCACGTTGTCCTTTTTCGCGGCGGTTTCGGCGCCCTTGCGAACGATGTCCCAGAAGGTGTCACCCGCTGCGGCGTGGGTGATCATCGCGATCTTGATGCGGGGGGTGTCCACGGCCTGGCCGCTTCCCCCGCCGGCCGTAGCGGCTGAATCTGCGGGTTTGCCGCCGCTGCTCGAACATGCCGCCAACGCCAGAAGCGGAACGACGGCGAGTGCTGTAACGCCCCGCCGCCAAGTGAAGTTTGCCACGTGAAATCTCCTTTGATTCGCGCCATTTCGGCCCTCGGAACGCTTCTGTGTCATGCCGTGGCATGGCGGAAAACGGAGGCCGCCGGTTTGTGAACGATTGTGATCCACCTCTCACGATGGAACGTTCCAACCATAGATTGAGGTTATTCCGAATGTCAATGGAACGTTCCAACAAATTGTGGTTTCATTCTTACATCGCACTGACCGCATCAGGCGGCAGCCCCGGATTTGCTTCAAAGGAGAAGAATGACCAACCCCCATGCTCCGGAACTAGTCGCGTCCTGCTGGACCAGCGCCGGCGCCGTGGCGCCGCTTCAGGTCCCCGAGACCAGTCCAGTGCCCATCTCCGACCGCATCGAGGCCATCGCCTCCACCGGATGGTCGGGCTTCGGGCTCGCCCATGACGATTTGGCCGCCGCGCGCTCAACCCTGGGCTTTCCGGCCCTGCGGAGCCTCATCGACGACGCCGGCCTCCGCCATGTTGAAGTTGAGCTCCTCAGCGACTGGTGGGACGAGAGCCTTTCGCACCGGTGTCGGTCCCAGTTCGACCTCCTCCTGGAAGCCGCCGAGACACTCGGCGCAAAGTTCATAAAAGTCGGAACGACTATCGGCAAGCCACTGGATGACCTCGATTTCCTGGTGGAACCCCTTCGTCGCCTGACAGCCGAAGCCGAACTTCGGGGGACGCTCATTGCCTTGGAGCCGATGCCATTTTCGATGGTCGGATCAGTGCCGGCCGCGGCGGACCTCATGCGCAAGGTAAACATGCCCGGCTGCGGGCTGGTCGTCGACTACTGGCACGTCTTCCGCGCCGGAACCTCCTTGGACGAGTTGTCCGGCAGCCTCGAGGCGCATCAGATTTTCGGAGTGGAACTCAATGACGCGGACGCGGACATCCGGGGCTCCCTCTTCGAAGATACCCGCGACAACCGCCGCCTCTGCGGACAGGGCGACCAGGATGTTGAAGGGTTCATTCAGACACTGAAATCTATTGGCTTCAACGGTCCCTGGGGCGTGGAAATCCTGTCCGAGGAACATCGCGCCCTCCCCGTTCGGGAGGCGCTGCGGGCGGCCCATGAAACGGCGCTGGCGTGCTTCCCGGAGGATCCCGCGCTTCGCAGTGAAAAATAAGGTTCACCTGCAGCCGATTTGGTCGCCCTTGGTGGGGGAAATTGTGGAAATACGCCTCGGAGACAGAATTGTACGAACAGGCAGGGTCGACGGTGTGACATCTGACGATCAAATACTGTGGATAGCCGCCGACGGCGCCGAGCCGCGCTCAATGTTCGAACGCGCCCTCGCCTATTCGGTTTGGATCGAATACAGATGGGAAACAGCGTCCGCTGAATCTGTTGGACGGTGACGACCGAGGCCTCGGCCAGGCGCTCAGAGCAAGACCATGGAAGACGTCATCCGCTGCTTGATGACCCGCGCGCGGCGGCCTGGACCTGTTTGACGGTTTTTGTGGCGGGCATGCCGAGAACGGCGGCGACGGTGAGGACTGCGGCGATCATGACGGCCAGGAACACGGCGGATGAGGCGGCCACGATGGTCCGGGGATCCGTGTCGCCGTGCGGGGTGCCGGCGTAGACGGCGTTCGCTATGGCGCCGAAAACGGCGACGCCGATGGAACTGCCGATCGACCGGGCGAAAAGGTTGGTGCCGGTGACCACGCCGCGCTCGTTCCATTCGACGCTCGTCTGGGCGGCGATCAGGGTCGGGGTCGCGACCAACCCGAGTCCGAGCCCGACGATGAAGCAGCTGGCTGCGACCAGCGCAACGTTGGGGACGGAGGCGGTGACGGCCAGGACCGCCGTGCCGATGACGGTGACCGTGATGCCGATCAGGGCAGTGTTCCGGAACCCGATGCGCAGGTACAGGCGCCCCGATTGGGATGCACTGATCGGCCAGCCGATGGTCAGCGCCGCCAGGGCGAGCCCGGCCACGATCGGGGAGGTCGAGAGGGCTCCGACCAGGAACGTCGGAACATACGAAGTGATGCCCAGCATGACCGCGCCGACGCCGAAGGCGACCATCGCCGTCGTCGCCAGCAGCCGCCGGGACACAACCCACGGTGGCAGGACCGGCTCCGCCGCCTTCCGTTCGACGAGGACAAACGCGACGAACAAGAGTGCACCGCCGGCGAACACTGCGTCGCTGATGGCGGAGTCCCAGGCCCAAGCCTGGCCGCCCTCGAGGGCCCCGAGAATGAGCAGGGTGAGCGAGACCGTGAGCAGCCCCGCGCCCAGATAGTCGACCCGGTGCTTTACGTGCTCGATGTTCTCGTGGAAGCTCCGGACCAGCATCCATCCGGCCACCAGGCACAGCGGGATGTTCACGAGGAAGATGCCGCGCCAGATGCCGAGTGAGGCAAACACTCCCCCGAGCGTCGGGCCCACCACCGAGGAGACCGCCCACACGCTCGCCAGGTAGCCCTGCACTTTTGCCCGTTCGGCCAGGGTGTAGATATCGCCGGCGATGGTGATGGCCATCGGCTGGACCGCACCGGCGCCCAGGCCCTGCACCACGCGGAAGGCGATGAGGACCGGCATGCTCCAGGCGACTCCGCACAGGATCGAGCCGAGCAGGAACAGGCCGATTCCGATCAGCATGATCGGCTTGCGGCCGATGGTGTCGGAGAGCTTCGCGTAGACCGGGACGGACACGGCCTGCGCCAGCAGGTAGGCGGAGAACAGCCAGGGGAACGACGTGAACCCGCCAATGTCGTGCACGATCGCCGGCACAGCTGTCGCCACCACGGTCGCGTCGATCGCCACCAGCCCTGTGGAGAGCATCAGGGCGATGAGGACAGGTCCGCGTTTGGAGCGGAAACCGACTCCCTCTGCAGGCATGGTGGTCACGTGCATCACTCCCGGTGCGGTGGTCTATTGAGCAGTGTCTATTGGGCCCAGTCGGCGTCGTCGTAGGGGCGTCCGCGGAAGTGGGCGCGGAGGTACTCCCCCACCACGGCCGCGCCCAGGTCCCCGGCTTCGGGCGCCACCACCCGGCCGTCGATGCGGCGGGCCATCCGCTGGACGAACCGTTCAAGGGAAGGGTCGTCGCCGAGCCGGAAGAACGTGGCCTGCGTGCCGGCCCGGGCCAGGCGGTCCAGCTCGGCGACCGTGACGCGGATGGTCTCCGGGTCCGGCGGCCAGCAGAACCACGACTCGCCGTCGGCCAGCAGGTGCGCGGTGGGTTCGCCGTCGGTCACCACCAGGAGGACGGGCTGCATCGACGGGTGCTGGCGGAAGAACCGGCCGGCCAGCAGCAGGCCGTGGTGCAGGTTGGTTCCCTGCTCGCGCAGGGCAGGCAGGGCGGTGAGCTCGCCAATGTCCATGGTCTGCGCGTAGCGGCCGAACGTGATCAGCTGCAGCCGGTCGCCGCGGAACCGGGTTGAGACGAGGTGGTGCAGGGCCAGGGCGGTGCGTTTCATGGGCACCCAGCGCCCCTCGGCGGCCATCGAGAAGGACACGTCCGCAAGCAGGACGACGGCGGCCTGCGTGCGCGCCTCCGTCTCCGTGACTTCGATGTCGCCCACGGCGAGGCGCAGTCCGCGGCCCGGGTCACCGCCGTCGGCGATCGTGCGGCGGATCGCGTTGGTGATGGTTCGGGTGACGTCCCACGGTTCGGCGTCGCCGAACTCCCACTGCCGGCTGGAGCCGGTCTGCTCCCCGGCCGCCCCGGCAACCCGCGTGTCCCGGCGGCCCTGCCGGCCGGAGAGCTGCTTGGCGGTGTCCCGCAACAGCGACCGGCCGAGCCGCCGCATGGCCTGCGGGGACAGCCGGAGATCACCGTCCGCGCCGCGCTGGAGGAAGCCGCCGTCCTGCATGGCCCGCTCGATCTCCGCGAGGGTGCGGGCCGACACGGCGGCATTCTGTCCCAGCTGGCGGGCGAGGGCGTCCAGGTCCAGGTCATCGAGGCGTGATCCGCTGTAGGCCTGGGAGAGCTGTTCGGCCAGCTCGTCCAGCTCGGCGATGTCCTGGAGCACGCCGGTGCCGTCGCCGAGTCCGAGCCCTTCCTCGCCCTCGAAACGTTCGGAGCCGGTCCAGTCCTCGCCGGGGCGCAAGGCCTGCAGGTTGGCATCGAGTTGGCCCAGCTGTGCCATAAGCTCGGGCGAGCCGAACGCCTGGGCGGAGAGCTGCATCAGCTCCTCGCGCTGCTCGGCGGACATGGATTGCAGCAGCCGCTGGGCTGCGGCTGCGCGCTGGGCGAGCGTGTCCACCAGCTCCTCGACCGATTGCGGGTTCTCCGGGAAGAACTGGCCGTGCTTGGCCATGAATTCCTGGAAGTCCGCGTCGGTGTCCTCGCCGCGGCGGTGTTTGCCGAGGAGCTCGTTGAGGTCCTGCAGCATCTCGCTGACGGCGGCCCGGTCTTCTTCGGTGGCACCCTGAAGCGCCTCCTTCATGCCGGCGAACCGCTGGTCCAGGATTTCGCGGCCCAGCAGGTCCTTGATCCGCTCGTAGGCCTCCCGGGCGGTGCTCGACTGCCAGTCATAGGAGGCGAGCTCGTTGACCGCCGCTGCCGTGGAGCGGGGCAGGTTCTGCAGCTGCATCTCCCGGAAGGCGCGGTCGGTGTTGTCCATCATGGCGTCGCGGGCGAGCTGCTTTCGCTCCTCCAGCACCGCAGTCTCGAGCAGCTTCTGGACTTCATTGAGGGTGCCGTCCAGGTTGTGGCGGCCCAGCAGTTCGCTGCGCCGCTGCTGGACGCGGCCGGCGAGGTCATCGAGCCCTTCCCGGTTCCGGCCGCCGCGGCGCAGGAACTCCCGGAGGGCGTGCCGGGGCGAGTAGCCGGCCATGACGTCCTCGGCGACGGCGTCCAGCGCCTCCGCGAGGTCCACCGGCGGGGCGAGCGGGTCCGGTCCTCCCGTGTACCGGCCGTACCTGGACCGGTTGTGAGCGGTCATGAGGCCTCCTTAGCCGTATAGCTGCCTAGCCGTAGATCGTCTCCTCGTCGTCGGACTCCTTGGAGATCCGCCGGGCGAGGTAGAGCCCTTCCAGTGCAAGTTCGACGGCGGCGGCGCGCTGCCCGTCGTTTTTCGCGCCCAGGCGCTCACTGATGTCGTCGTAGAGGCTGGAGCCGTTGAGGGACGGGAGGTTTTGGAGGAACTCCCGCGCGGTGACCAGCTCCCCCGTGGTCACCGTGGCGTGGCCGTCGAGCGCGGCCACGAGCGGGCCCATGTCCAGGCCGTGGAAGTGCGCCCGCACGGCTTCCGCGGTGGCCATGCGCAGGAGGTGGTCCAGGACGTCCTGTTCCCGGCCTTCCTCACCGGATTCGAACTCGATCTTCCCGGCCAGGACGTCCACGGCGGCGTCCAGGTCGATGATCCGGGCGACGGCCTCGTCCTCGCCGCGCACGCTGGCCCGGCGCAGGGCCGCCGCAGCCACGGTTTCGGCGCCGGCGATCGCGAACCGCGCGGACACCCCGGAGGTCTGGTTGACCGCCGGCGACTGCCGCAGCGCCCGGGTGTAGCGGGCCAGGATCTCCAGGATGACGGGCGGGACGCCGGCCACCAGCTGCCCCTCCTGCCGGATGACGGCGACCTCGTCGTCGAGCTCGATCGGGTAGTGGGTGCGGATTTCGGCGCCGAAGCGGTCCCGGAGGGGCGTGATGATCCGGCCGCGGTTCGTGTAGTCCTCCGGGTTGGCGGACGCGACCACCAGGACGTCCAGCGGCAGCCGCAGCACGTAGCCGCGGATCTGGATGTCGCGTTCCTCCATCACGTTGAGCATCGAGACCTGGATCCGCTCGGCGAGGTCGGGCAGCTCGTTGATGGCGATGATTCCGCGGTTGGAGCGCGGGACCAGGCCGTAGTGGATGGTTTCCGGGTCGCCGAGGCGGCGGCCCTCGGCCACCCGCATCGGGTCGACGTCGCCGATCAGGTCGGCGACGGAGGTGTCCGGCGTCGCGAGCTTTTCGACGTACCGTTCCGAGCGGTGCCGCCACGCCACCCGCAGCCGGTCCCCCTCGGTGAGGGCCAGGGCGCGGGAGTGTTCCGTGATGGGGTCGTACGGGTGTTCGTTCAGTTCCGAGTCCTCGATCACGGGCGACCACTCGTCGAGCAGCCCGGCCAGCGTGCGCAGGAGCCGGGTCTTGCCCTGGCCGCGTTCGCCGAGCAGGACGACGTCGTGCCCGGCGAGCAGGGCCCGCTCAAGCTGGGGCAGGACGGTCCGGCTGAACCCGTACATCCCGGGCCAGGGGTCGCGGCCGGCGGCGAGGGCCGCGAGCAGGTTGTCGCGGATTTCGCGGCGCAGGTCCTTGTGGACGTGGCCGGCGGCACGCAATTCACCAACAGTGAAGATATCGGGGCGATCACTCACTCCTCCACCGTAGACCTCGACGGTGCGGGGAATCGAGGGATTTGGTCAGATTCCTGCGCGCTGGGCCCTTGTGCGGCCTAGGCTGGATGCTGATGACTGCAGCACCGACGCCGGCATCGCCGGCACCCGCGACCTCACCTGAGCGGCAGGGCACGCTCCTGCTTCTGGTGCGCCATGGGGAGACGCCGACGACGGGTATAGTGCTGCCGGGGCGGGCGCCGGGACTGCATCTGTCCGATCGTGGCCGGGCCCAGGCTGAACGGGTCGCGGACAGGCTGGCTGGCCTGCCGGTTAGCGCCGTCTATTCTTCGCCTCTGGAGCGCGCCTGCGAAACGGCGGAGCCGACGGCGGCCCGCACCGGCTTGGCGGTGAAGCACGACGACGGGCTGCTGGAGTGCGATTTCGGCGAGTGGACCGGAGCCGCGATCACCGAGCTGGCGGCCCTGCCGGAGTGGCAGACCGTCCAGCACAGCCCGTCCGCCTTCCGCTTCCCGGAGGGCGAGAGCTTTCCGGAGATGCAGGCGCGGATCGTCGGAGCGCTGGAGGTGCTGCGCACAGCCCACGCCGGGGGCGTTGTCGTGTGCTTCTCCCACGCCGATCCCATTAAGGCCTCCGTCGCCCACGCTTTGGGCACGCATCTGGACCTGTTCCAGCGCATTGTCATCAGCCCGGGTTCGGTGTCGGCCATCTCGTTTGTGGAGGGTCAGGACCCGGCCGTGCTGATGGTGAATTCGACGTCGGAACCGCTGAGCGGGCTACGGGCGTCATGAGTGAGGGCAGACGGTGTCCGGCCGGGAGCTGACGCTGCTCACCGAGGGCAGCATCGAGCTGCTCGGACTCATCCCACGCAGCAGCAACCAGACGTTCCTCGTCCAGGTCTCCTGCGGCGAGGATGAGGGGTATGCGGTCTACAAGCCGGAGGCTGGCGAACGTCCGCTGTCCGACTTTGACCCCGGCCTGTACAAGCGGGAACGCGCAGCCTACCTGCTCAGCGAATCGCTGGGCTGGGGCTTCGTGCCTTTGACCGTCATTCGCGATGACGCCCCGTTGGGGGTCGGCACGTTGCAGTGGTTCATCGAGTGCGACTTCCAGGAGCACTACTTCACCCTGTACGAGGACGCCCCCGAGACCCACCGCGAGCTGGCGCGGATCGCCCTATTCGATTACGTCGCCAACAACACCGACCGCAAGAGCGGCCACGTGCTCCGCGGCGACGACGGCCGGATCTGGGGCATCGACCACGGGCTGTGCTTCTCGGCAACCTTCAAGCTGCGCACCGTGATCTGGGACTTCGCCGGCGACCCCATCCCCGTTGCTCTACTGGATGACATCGCCCGGCTGGCTGAGTCCGCGCCTCCCGAGGTGGCCGAGCTCCTCGACGACGCTGAGGTCGCCGCCCTGCAGCACCGCGGCCAGCGCCTGCTGCGTGCAGGGGTCCTGCCGGTTGACCGCACCGGCATGCGTTACCCGTGGCCGCTTGTGTAAGAGCCCGTTAGCCCCTTCGGCTAGCCGTTCCCGGCGGTGGGGCTAACGCGGCCAACACGATGGTCAAGCCGAGCTAATCGGTCAGGCTACGTCCGCGGAACACTGTGGTCTGAGTCTGGACATATCCCGCTATCCACTGCTGCCCCGCCCCCGGGTAATTTCGGAAAGCGGCGTTGCCACAACGTCCGAGTCTCTTGCGTAGTCAGTCCAGGTGCCGATCCATTTGCCCTGCGCCCGCCCGGCCGCCACGATCAGTTGTTTACCCTGGCTAAGTCCGTAACGGTCCGCAAGGCAACCAGCGCATCATCCACATTTGCTGCAAGAGCTTGGGAGACAGAGGGGTGGGCGAAGGCTCGCGCAAGTCGTTTCTTTGCCCGGCTTTCTTTGCTCTTTCGAGAATCGAGTGGCACGTCATCCCAAGCCTTCTGATCTGGGGAGGCCGAGGAGTGCACCGCTTCAGCACACAGGGACGGTATGTCGAGATATTCCCAGTCACCAAGATTCGAAGATATCGAATTAAAGGACGCTTCAAAGCCATCGATGTCAGAGTAGATGTGCATCACAGCATCAGGTGTCAGGTAATTCTCAAGTTCCCGCCTGTCCAGTATGAACACGTGTCGCTTGTCGTCTGCACGCGAGAGCAGATTAAGCATGTCTTGCTTCAGAGGATGGGCGGCTGACTCCTTATCACTGTCCATTATGTGAACTTCATGACGCTTGAACGGGGAGAGATTACTATTCCAAAGAGACGCACTGCCGGCGCCGCCTATTGGCATAAAGCAAACTCGACCCTCGGCCTCCAACTCGGAGAGAGCCCGAACGCCATCAACTCCTGCCAGTTCAAGTGCTTGACTCAATGATTTCAGCCCCGCGACGTCGTTCCTTCCTTCCACCAACAGGAAGCAGCGAACGTTATGGTCAGTGAACACCCCCAAGGATCGATTCAACTCACTGAGCAGATCGGAAGAATCCCCATCGGGTGTCACCTGAACGCACTGCCTATTTAGCCGATTGCCCTTGATATAACGAATCGAGGCTGCGGGTACAAGACGAATCAAATTTGCACTATGTGTGGTTAGCAATACCTGTCGGTGGGGCAGTTCCCCAACATCCTGGAGGGCGGAGACTATATCCGTCTGGAGATCGGCGTGCAGGGCAGTTTCCGGCTCCTCTACGGCAGTAATAACTCCGCGACGGTATTCTTCAACCCTGTCGTTCGCCTCAAGGCCTCGCTCTGCCGTCGCACGAAAGAAGCTGAGCAACACAAGCCGCCTGGTTCCGCTGCCCCGCTTCGATAGCGGGACACCGTTCTCGTCTACAAACTGGAGACCCGAAAATGCTTTACTCCAAGTGGGCACAGGATCGGTAGGTGAAAGCGAAGCGGCAAGGTCCGGGGCGACCTCGGAAAGCCGAGAGACAACGTCACCCAACAGTTCGCCGACTTGCCTTTGCACTGTCTTAGACAATTCCTCCAACTGCTCTTCGTGCTCGTCCAGAACGGCTTTGATGGCTGCCTTTGCGGGATCTTGAGCCAGCGGATCCGTTTCTGCACCCGGACGATCGGCCCTGAACAGGTGAAAGTGTGGGAGATATCCCGCCAAAGCGGTGGCGACTGACTTTCCGTCTTCGGACGATAACGGCACCAGAATGTCCTCCAAGACAGCATCTCCCGAAGCTATCGATGCCTGCCAAATCGCCTGCCTGTATGCAGAACTTGTGCGGCGATCATCCACATCTGATTCAGGAATTCCAAGGGTCTCAGCCTTCTTTTTCAAGGCTGGCAGCTTCAAACTGAGGAGATCGGTTTCATCCTGAAAAACTGGGTGCTTCGCGGCGGCAAACATGGAAGGTGAGGTCAGCTTTGATCTTGACCACGACTTCACCAACGTCAACTTACCGTTCGCATCCAGCAAGTACTCCGCGCCCAAGCTCGTCGAACGTTTTTCATCCAAAACGACAGCCTCGGGCAGAGCTGAGAATGTGCAACTAATCTCCACCGGTTGGTCCACACCGACGGAAAAGTCTGTCATTTCGAGCTTTGCGCCACCAAAAAAGATTTCGAGCGCTTCGAAAATGCTCGACTTCCCTGCATCGTTGCGGCCGATCAGTGTCGTCGTCTCAGGCGTAATGGGGATCGAAATACTGTTTCCATGGCCGCGAAATCCCGACAATGTTACGATATCTAACTGCAACTTTCCCCCAAATGTTCGGTCTTGTGAGCCGCGGAAGCTCGGAGCGCAACGCACCGGGCCGCAGACTGCCAACGGATCATTCCTGACATTGGCCGGACCATTATGTCATCGCCTGGAGAAGAATCACGCGACTTCATATCGTGTCTAAAGTAGTGACTTCCCCGGTCTCGCATAACGAATCCATCGAGGCACAGTCGCCATACGGCTTCAGGAGGTCTGAACGGCGGCGAGTACTAGGATGAACGCCTACACATCGCCCAAATCCATCGCCCCGGACGCCGCGCGCAGCCCCGCGCACCACGGCGACCCCCACATAGCCCAGGTTCCCGATGAACGGACAATCTCAGTCTATGGATTGAGAGGACAAGGGGCGTAGTAGGTGGATCAGGGTTCGGGGAGAATAGCTTTGATTGGCAGAGCGGACAACTCAGGCAGAGCAACACCAGGAAGCGCATAAGGGTTGAGGATCGCCGACGAGACAGCAGCTGAAGCTGCCGCCTTCGAGATTCCATCAAATATCGAGCCACGGCCCAATACTAGCGCTTCAAAGTTTTCTTCGGTCTCTCTAGTTTGTCGAAATCGCCAATTGGCCTCAGCCTGCCGACTCTTTGTTGGAGTTCCGGCTCCAGTTCCCCTACATGATCGTCGAAGAAGACATCAGCCAGCTGTCTAGACTCCGAATCGTAGAAAAATGCCACTCCCCGCTGCAGGCCGAGTTGATATTTTTTTAGTTGCAAATACTGTCGAATATGTCTCTCAAACGCTTCAGCTGACTGCCCCGGCGCGCTCGTGCACCAAACCAGCAGCCATCCCTCCTCAATGGAATTACCAAAGGGCAATGCGACTGTCCTCTCGCGTCCGACGGAAGCAGCGACAGGTAGTATGACGCTTGGCATTCTTGCCAATTTCTCTTGGAATTCTGAGGATCCCGCGAGAAGTGTGGCCCCCACACTCAACCAGCCATAATCACGCCGAGATGCTATGGCATCTACCAGGTGCCCAATGGGGCTGTGAGTCATCCTGGGCTTGGGTATGACAACGCCGCTCTCTCCATCGATCGGCACTTTGCCCGTTGCCGTTGGCGAAACACCGTTCTTGGCGGCAAATTGTGCGGCATACCAGCTGTCCAGAGCTTCCGTACGGCTCGTTATGATCGCTGGCGCCTGCGTCTTACGCCTTCGCCGTTCAGCCGTTGTTGCTGGAGGCATAAACGGCATCTGACTCCGAACGTAGTCCGGATCCGGTTCCACATACAGGCCCGATTCCAGGAAGTACAGGAAGAGATCAAGTTCATCCGGCGCCGAGTAGAATACCGTCGCTTCGGGATTGCAACGCCGACGAAGGTAGAGCAGAAATTCAGATGGCCTGTCCACAAGTTGGGTGATGAGATCCAGGTCGTGGATCGACACAGTCCAAGGGATTCGGTCCGACTTCAAAATCCCAGCGCGAACGAGTTCCGAGGTTGCCGTAGAAGCAAATAGCAGATCATCTAGACTCACCGCAATCGTGTGAATCTCACGGATATTAGAAAGGTCTAGCCAGCCTTGTTTATGAATACGCAATCCGCCATCACATTGGATTCGTTCCTTCAAGCGGCTGGCTTGCTCGGAAGCCTTGGTAATTATCCCGGTTAGATCCCTCCGGAGACTGCGGCTTTCGCCGGTCCGCGATCTCGAGGAGACGGCCACAGCCTTGTCCTCAACGATGATGGCGACGTCGTCTTGGATGATGAGGTGATCACCTTCAACTCGTTTGCTGAATCTTGAATGGTGGCCCCGCTCCTCTCCTTCATTAGCTGGAACGTAATATTCAAAGCCGTCCCACATCGTTGCAGAATCCAGGACTCGTCGGAGCGCTGCCGTAGTCAGCCTCTCAAGAAGATCTCCACGGTGCTTTTGGTACAGTTCCCAGGCTGAAGTCGCCTTGAGGTGCTTTTCTAGGCGTTCACGAACGGCTGGTAGGACGTGAGCACCATGTACAAGCATCGCGGCGTCGCTCTTCGACCTCATAACGGGGTGTGAGCGAAGTTGATTGATGCCAGCTATGAAGTCATCCACAAGCTGGTGGGCTGACCGATCCCTCGGGTTGAATGAGAAGAAATCCAAGACCGCCGTGACAACAGACTCTGGCAAGTTCGTCTCTTCACAGATCTCAGCGATCGTAACCGAAACCAACTCAACACTCGGTTCAAACGCATCCTTCCAGGCTTCGAACGCTTCTACGAGGACCTCCACGCCGACCTCAACCCCGTCACGAAGCTCCGAAGCTTCGAAGAGGCGCCTCCGACGAATGTTGAGACGGTCGACCTGGAGTTCGTGACAGCTATCCAAGACCTGTACGGCGTCTCTAGCATCGAAGCCGAGGTCAGCCTTCAATTGTTGACTGATTTCAGGAGTTCCAAACAATTGGGAGAGTGTCTCAACGACCATCTCAGGATAGGAAGAATTCCGAACCCACAGTTCTGATCCACGCATCATTGCGCCGAGCATCGCTAGCGGTTCGTCAGGTTCCGATTCAGCTATCTGGAGCAGATGGGCCAACTGCAGAATCCGCTCAACTGAGGGCAAGACATTGGACAAGGCCTCCCCGATGCTCTGCTCTTGTCCATCAGTTTGCTCCAGTGGCTGACTCGTCTCACCCGATTCGCCACCAGGAGTCTCGACACTGCCACCTGAAGCTATGAGTGCTATGAGTTCAGCGCGCGTTGGTCCGCCTTCTGCGTTAAATATCGTTTCGGGTGACGCGCCCTCGGTCTCGCCTGAGTTCCATGGCAAGCACCTAATCCTTGCCATCTCGATCACTCGAAACGGATCAAAGGGTGCCAACACATTTCGCACGTCAGTAACGAGTTCGGCGATCGACCCCCTGATTGCGGGTCCGGGGTCTGACTCACCGGATACTAAAGCAGCCTCGACAGCCATACTTTCGAGTGATGCTAGAAGGATTGATGCGTGTGGATCAAGGGATCCCTGCGGAGTCCGTTTTCGCTTCCGACTTCGCGCATTCCGGCGTTTTGCTCTGGAGGTCATTGTTGTATTCCAGCACAAACGCAAGGCCTATCTCGCTTCTTCGGCCCCTGAGTCAAAGCCTTTTGCCGGGCCGTCACCAGCCGAAGCCACCTGGGTCGCGGGAATGCACCGTTCTTTGGGGCAATGGATATTCGTTCAAGTCGGCCACGCCCAGGGTCGCCGGCGTGTCAGCGACCGAGGCGACGTAGAGGTCCACCTCCCCCGCATGCTGCGCTGGAAACGTTGCCAGTCTCAAACCGGAGGACGGCGTCGTCCGTTATGGCCAGGTGGAAGAACAACGGGCCACCCCAGAAGCTGTAAACTCGCTCGATTACCGATCGTCTAAACCTCCGCCACCGGAGCAGCGAACTGCGCCGCGTAAAGCGCCGCATACGCTCCGCCTGCCTCCAGCAATGAAGCGTGCGTCCCCTGCTCCACGATCTGCCCGGCTTCCATCACCAGGATGAGGTCGGCGTCGCGGATGGTGGACAGGCGGTGGGCAATGACAAACGACGTCCTGTCCGAGCGCAGCGCGCTCATCGCCTTCTGCACCAGCACCTCGGTGCGGGTGTCCACGGAAGAAGTCGCCTCGTCCAGGATCAGCACCGACGGGCGGGCCAGGAACGCCCGGGCGATGGTCAACAGCTGTTTCTCGCCGGCGGAGACGTTGGAGCCTTCGTCGTCGAGCACGGTGTCGTACCCGTCCGGCAGGGACCGGACGAACCGGTCCACGTATGTCGCCCGGGCGGCCTCCAGGATTTCGGCCTCCGAAGCGCCAGGCCGGCCGTAGGCGATGTTGTCCCGGATGGTCCCGCCGAACAGCCACGTGTCCTGCAGCACCATCCCCATCCGCGAACGCAGCTCGTTGCGGGTCATCGCGGTGACGTCCACGCCGTCGAGCGTGATCCGCCCGGCGTCGAGCTCGTAGAAGCGCATCATCAGGTTCACCAGGGTGGTCTTGCCCGCCCCGGTCGGACCCACAATGGCCACGGTCTGGCCCGGCTCCGCCACCAAACTCAATGAAGAGATCAGCGGCTTGTCCGGCGAATAGGAGAAGGACACGTCCTCGAACACCAGCCGCCCCCGGCCCCCAGAAGGAGCCTCAGACGGCGAAGGATCCGGCGACTGCTCGTCCGTGTCCAGCAGCTCGAACACCCGCTCGGCCGAGGCCACGCCGGACTGCAGCAGGTTCGCCATGGACCCCAGCTGGGCCAGCGGCTGGGTGAACTGCCGGGAGTACTGGATGAACGCCTGCACATCTCCCAGCTGCATCACCCCGGAGGCCACCTGCAGGCCGCCCACCACGGCGATCCCCACGTAGACCAGGTTCCCAATGAACGTCATGGCCGGCATGATCAGGCCGGAAATGAACTGCGCGCCGAAGCTCGCCTGGTACAGCTCCGCGTTCTTCTGCCGGAACCGCTCCTCCACCTCGCGCTGCCGGCCGAAGACCTTCACCAGCGCGTGCCCGGTGTACGTCTCCTCGATCTGCCCATTCAGCTCCCCGGTGTGCCGCCACTGCGCGACGAACAGCTTCTGGGAGCGCTTGGCGATCACCGCCGTCGTCACCAGGGTCAGCGGAATGGTCACCAGCGCAATCAGCGCCAGCGTGGGCGAGAGCAGGACCATCATCACCAGCACGCCCACCACGGTCAGCACCGAAGTCACGGCCTGGCTGATGGACTGCTGCAAGCTCTGGGAAATGTTGTCAACGTCGTTGGTCACCCGGCTGAGCAGCTCGCCGCGCTGCACGGAGTCGAAGTAGCGCAGCGGCAGCTTATTGATCTTCGCCTCGATCCGCTCGCGCAGCCGGAAGACCGTGCGCTGCACGACGCCGTTGAGGATGTACGCCTGCATCCAGCCGAACACCGACGCCAGCACGTACAGCACCAGCGCCCACAGCAGCACGGTGGCCAGCGCGGTGAAGTCGATACCGGCGCCGGGGGTCAGCGTCATGGCGCTGAGCATGTCCGCCTGCTGGGTCTGCCCGGCGGCGCGCATTTGGGCGATCACCTGGTCCTGGGTCTCCCCGGGCGGCAGCTGCTTGGACACGACGCCGGCGAAGATCAGATTGGTGCCCTCGCCCAGCAGCCGGGGCCCGATCACCGAGAACGTCACCCCGACGACGGCGAGCGCCAGGACCAGCACCAGCCACAGCCGTTCGGGCCGCAGCTCCCCCAGCAGCCGCCGGGCGGAGGGTCCGAAGTTCATGGCCTTCTCGGCCGGGATGTTCATCCCGGCGAACGGGCCGCCGCGGCCGGGTCCGCCCGCCGGGCGGGGAATCCGCAGCGGGGTTTGCGTGGCGGGAGCGCCGGGAGCCCCGGGTGCCCCGGCCGGAGCGGCGGCGGGGGCCGGCGTTGGCGCCTTGTCGGTGCGGCTCATGCTGCCTCCTCCGCCGCGAGCTGGGAGTTCACAATCTCCTGGTACGTCTCCGACGCCTCCAGCAGTTCCTCGTGCGTGCCGTGCGCCACGATCCTGCCGCGTTCGAGCACCAGGATCTGGTCCGCGTCCACAATGCTGGAGACCCGCTGGGCGATGATCACCATGGTGGCCCCGGCGGTGTGCTGCTTGAGAGCCTGCCGCAGCCGGGCGTCCGTGGCGGTGTCCAGCGAGGAGAAAGAGTCGTCAAAGATGTACAGCTCGGGCTGTTTCACCAGCGCCCGGGCGATCGCGAGCCGCTGCCGCTGGCCGCCGGAGACGTTGGTGCCGCCCTGCGAGATCGGTGCATCCAGCCCGCCCTCCAGCTCCTCCACAAAGTCCTGCGCCTGCGCAATCCTCAGGGCCCGCCAGAGCTCGTCCTCGCTGGCGTCGGGCTTGCCGTAGAGCAGGTTGCTGCGCACCGTGCCGGAGAACAGGTAGGGCTTCTGCGGGACCAGGCCGATGTGCCCCCACAGCAGGTCCGGGTGGAGTTCGCGCACGTCCACGCCGTCAATCCGGACCGAGCCGGCGGTCGCGTCGAAGAGCCGCGGCATCAGGTTCACCAGGGTGGTCTTGCCGGAGCCGGTGCTGCCGATGATCGCCGTCGTCTGCCCCGCGCGGGCGGTGAAGCTCACGTCCTGCAGCACCGGCTGCTCGGCGCCCGGGTAGGCGAACCCGACGCCGCGCATCTCCAGCTCGCCGCGCGCCGTCCGCCCGGCCGCGAGCGAGGCCGGGCGCAGCGGCGGCCGGACGCTGGATTCGGTCCCGAGGACCTCGCCGATCCGGTCCCCGGACACGGCGGCGCGCGGGATCATGATCGCCATGAACGTGGCCATCATGACGGACATCAGGATCTGCATCAGGTAGCTCAGGAACGCGATCATGGTCCCCACCTGCATGGAGCCGTCCTCGATCCGGAACGCGCCGAACCAGATCACAGCCGTGCTGGAGACGTTGAGCACCAGCATCACGGTGGGGAACGCGAGCGCCATGAGCCGGCCGGCGCGCAGCGCGGTGTCCGTGACGTCCACGTTGGCGCGGGCAAAGCGGGCGGTCTCCACGTCCTCCCGGACAAAGGCCCGCACCACCCGGATGCCGGTGAGCTGTTCGCGCAGCACCCGGTTGACGGTGTCGATCCGGGCCTGCATCAGCCGGAACAGCGGCACCATCCGGATAATGATCGAGCCCACCGCGGCCAGGAGCACGGGGACGCTGACGGCGATCAGCCAGGACAGCTGCAGGTCCTGCCGGATGGCCATGATCACCCCGCCGATGCAGAGCATGGGCGCCGTGACCATGAGCGTGGCGGACATCAGGACCAGCTGCTGGACCTGCTGGACGTCGTTGGTGGAGCGGGTAATGAGGCTCGGCGGGCCGAACCGGGTGACTTCCTGCTCGGAAAACGCCGCCACACGACTGAAGATGGCCCCGCGGACGTCCCGGCCCAGGGCCATCGCGGCCTTCGCGCCGAAGTACACGGCCGCGACGGTGCAGGCGACCTGCAGCAGGGTGACCGCCAGCATCAGACCGCCGACGCGCAGGATGTAATCCGTGTCCCCCGTCGCCACGCCCTGGTCGATGATGTCCGCGTTCAGCGTGGGCAGGTACAGCGAGGCAATGGACGCCGCCAGCTGGAAGACGACGACGGCGAACAGCAGCCGCCGCTGCGGCCTCAGGTATTCGACGAGCAGTTTCCAGAGCATCCGTACTCCACTTCACGGGTCACGGCAGTGGTGTGAAGGTCAGTTTACGTCCGGAGGCCGTGGGTGGAAGTGGTTCTTCTCAGGGCGGAGCGGGGTGCGTTGGTGGGCGTTGTATACGGGGCAGATCGCCGCGATGTGGCGCACGTCGACGTCGTCAAAGAGTGCAACCAGAAGCTCGAATGGTGGAGGCTACTTTGGCTCGGCGACGAAGTCAGCGATCTGAGCGTTCCGTGCACCTACGAAATCGAGGGTGGCCTGCCGGTAGAGCAGATACTCATCGAGCGTCTTTGGTATGGCACGAGTTGTGAAGTCGGCGAACGGCAGGAAGAACCGGACGCGGGCGTAATCCTCTGCGACCAGGTCCTGGAGCAGAAAGAAGTTCACGTAGCCACGGAAGTCGCCAAACAAGCCGAAGAACTCGGGGTACAGCGCCAAGGTTTCGGACAGCGGGCTGTCCTCGCCGAGATAATGCCGCCGGATGCACTCGAGAGTCAGATCGAACCGGTCCGCGATGCGGGGATGAGTTCCGCGGCGCTGATTAATCGTCTGCTTGTTGTTGATCCTGTTGCCCGGGAAAACCATCATCCCGCCGATGGTGTAGCCCTGCCGGCTGAAGGCTTCCTGCTCTGCCTCCGGAATCTGCGCCATGATCGAAGCGGCCCTTGGGTGCCGGCAGAAGGTCCGAATGATCGCGTCACTCGACAGGAAGAATCGGCCCAAGTCGGACTCGTGATAGAGGTATCTGCGTCGGTTGCTTATGTCCAGGTCGAACAGCGCACCATTCGGCACGGGCCTGCCCCAGAGCCTCCGATGGGTACTGCGGAGGGCTGGGCTGAACCTATCCGGATCTTTCCCTGTGGGCGTGTCGGAGCGGAAGTCGAAGGTTACGTCGATCTCTTTCGGATCGCCCACGCTAGCGGGGTCGTTCTGGAAGGCGGGCGGCTGTTGCGAACTACGGCACGCGGCTGCGATCTTCGTCGTCCACTCCAAGGCCGCCTCGTACGAGGGCAACTCCAGCACCGCGATGCCTCCATCGAACCGCGCTGTCGGCGGGTTAGTGCCCTCGCGGACGTTCCCATCGGCGCCGCCCATGACGGGCGGAATGCCCTCATTGATGCCACCGCCGGATACCCAGACACCGGCGTCCTTCGCCTCTTGGACAACCACGTGCGCTGCCTCCGAAATAGCCCGCAACTCTTCCTCGGGGACACCACTGGCGGCTCTCGGAAACGAGATCTGATACTTGGTCATTCGGGTGGACTCCCTCTTCGCAGCACGGCGGTCGCGTTCATCCTCGCCGATGCGACCGTGCCGCACAAGACTGCAGGTCGGAGCAACCCGACCGTGGCTCATCCGCTTTGCCTGCTTGCCGGGCTGGACTGCTTGCCGGGCTGGACTGCTTGCCGGGCCGAACAGCCGGGTGTAGCTTGATGCGGATGCTGCGCATAGGCTCAATCGTCATCCGGGTGGACAACCTCGAACGCCAGATGAGTTTTTGGCAGGCCGCCCTGGGCTACGAGCCGCGGTACGCCCCCGACGGCGACTTTGTGATCCTTCAACCGCCGGGCGGCGTGGGCACCTGCGTCTCCCTGGACCGCGTCCCCGCGGCCGTCCAGATTCCCCCGCGCCTGCATCTGGACCTGTACGCGGACGACCAGGACGCCGAAGTGCAGCGCCTCCTGGCCCTGGGCGCCACCCGGGTGGAGTGGAGCAAGCGGCCGGCGGACGCGGACTACGTAATCCTGGCCGATCCGGAGGGCAACAGGTTCTGCGTGGTGGACACCGCCGGCGGCCCTTGAAACCTGTTGCCTGGCGGGGGAACGGTGTGCCAGCCTCGAAGTGATCCCGTCGCCGCGGCGACGACGGGCGACGGAGAAGGAGCACGGCATGGGACTCATCCATATCGACCTGTTCACGACGCTCGACGGCGTCGCGCAGGCGCCCGGCGGGCCGGACGAGGACCCTGCCGACGGCTTCGCGTTTGGCGGCTGGCAGGCGCCCCTCATCGACGAGGTCGTCGGGGAACAGATCCAATCCGGGATGGCGGAGTTGGACGCGCTGCTGCTCGGGCGCCGGACCTACGACATTTTCGCCGCGTACTGGCCGCACGCCAACGGTGACATCGCGCGGCTGTTCAACCGCATCCCGAAATACGTAGCCTCACGCGGGACGCCTGCCCTCGAGTGGGCCGACTCCACGCTGCTCGGTCCCGATGTTGCCGCCGCCGTACGCGAACTGCGCGACCGGCACGAGCACATCCACGTGATAGGCAGCCTCGACTTCGTGCAGACCCTGTTTGCTGAGCGGCTCTTCGACCGGCTCACGCTCTGGGTGTACCCGATCCTCCTCGGCAGTGGAAAGAAGGTCTTCGCGGACGGGGTGGTTCCGACGAACCTCAGACTCATCGAGCCGGTCGTCGCCTCACCGAAGGGCGCGGTGCTGCAGCGCTACGCGCTCGCCGACGGCGTCCCTGGCGTCGGCGATATGTCGGCCGTCACCCAGGAGGGCTAAGGAGGCACGCCCGGGCCGCTGCCCGCGCCCAACTAGCCGTTCAGCACCACGTTGGCCGGCGGCTCGCCCGCCAGCATCATCTCGATCTGCCGCTGCAGCAGCCGGCCCATCCGCGGGCGCATCGCCGAGCTCGCGCCGCCCACGTGCGGGCTGATGATGACGCCCGGGGTCCGCCAGAGCGGGTGGTCCTGCGGCAGGGGTTCGGGATCGGTGACGTCGAGTGCGGCGCGTATCCGGCCGGAGGCGGTGTGCCGGATCAGGGCCTCGGTGTCCGCCACCGGGCCGCGGGCCACGTTCACCACCAGGGCGCCGTCCGGCATGGCCGCCAGGAAGGCGTCATCAATGAGGTGCCGGGTGGAGTCGCTGAGCGGAACTCCCACCACCACAATGTCGTGCTCCGGCAGGAGCGTGTGCAGCTCCGCAATGCCGTGGATCCGGCCGCGGTCATCCGTCCGTTCGGTGCTGGCCACCCGGGTCACGATGGTCTCGAACGGAAGGAGCCGGTCCTCGATCGCCTTGCCCACCCCGCCGTAGCCCACGATCAGGACGCGGCGGTCGGCCAGGCTGGCCGTGGGCCGGGCGTCCCACAGGCCCTCCTGCTGGTTCTGGATCAGGCGGGGCAGCTCGCGCTGGGCGGCCAGGATCAGGGCTAGGGCCAGCTCCGCGGTGGAGGTCTCATGCACGCCGGACGCGTTGGCGAAGACCCTCCCGGACGGCAGGAACTCCGCCACCCCGTCGTACCCGATCGACTGGCTCTGCACCAGGGCCGTGTCCACATTTTCCAGACCGCGCAGGACCTGCGGGCCGCCCATGTACGGCGGCACCACGATGTCGATCCGCGCCCGGGGCGGCTCACCGGCGAGGTCCCACTCCAGGACTGTGACGTCCGGGTGCGGCTGAAGGTATTCACGCAAGGTGGCGTCCGGCAGGCTGACAGTAATTTTCCGGGTCATGAATGCCAGCGTAGTGGACCCGCATCCGGGATTTTTGTCCCACTTGGGCCGCGCCCCGCGCGCTCCGTGGACTTCGCCCCCGGCCCGGCCTAACGTCGGAGGCACCACCCAGTCGAGTCCGGAAAGGCCCACGCACATGACGAATCCGGGCCCCCGGCCGGCCGCTCCCACCCACCGCAGGAACGTGGTGCTCGTCTGGGCCGCCGCCGTGCTGGTGCTGGCCGCCGTCGTGGTCCTCGGCGCCATCCGCACCGTCCCCTCACCCGGCAGTGATTCCCAGACCCGTGACTTCCTGACCCGTGATTTCCCGACCGGGGACGTCCTGACCGTCGCCCACCAGCAGGCGCCGGACCCGGCGGAGGCTGCACCGGCAGCCCCGGCGGCCGCCGCCGTCGACCTTCCCGCCGAGATGCAGCGAATCATCGGCGAACACCCCGACCACCGGATCGGCGTCGCCGTCATGAACACCCGCGACGGCCAGCTGCAGAGCTACGGCGACGTGGCACCATACACCGCGGCAAGCACCGCGAAGGTCCTGACGGCCGCCGCCTACTACCACCTCGTGGAAACCGGCGATAAGTCACTCGACGCTCCCCTCGGCGCGTTCAATGCCGCGTTCCAGCTCAAGGCCATGATCAACACCAGCAGCGACGACTCATGGCTCCTGCTGATGCGGGACATCGGCTACCCCAACCTCACCGCCTACGCCGCCACCCTCGGCATCACCTACGATCCCGAACAAAACCTGCTGGCCCCGGCGGACATGGCGCGGCTCCTGACGCAGCTCGCCACGGGCAAACTGCTCAACGCCGACCACACCGCGGAGCTCCTCGGCTACATGCAACACACCAATGACGAGGACCTCATCCCGGCCGCAATCGCGCCCGGCATCACGGTGCACCACAAATACGGCGTGGTGCAGGGCTACGTGCACGACGCCGCCCTGCTCAGCGCCGGCGACCGCTCCTACGCGGTGGTCATCTACACATGGGGCCCGGACGATGCCGACAGTGCGGACCGCCTTGACCTCATCCACGACCTGACTCGCCAGCTCACCGGTGCCCTGTTCGGGCTATAACAGGCCAACACTGGCGTGCTGCTGCGAGTGACCTGTTAACAGTCTGAAAATCAGCCGATCAAAGGTGGCGCAGGCTCCAATACGGGGGCAGGATGAAAGAAGCGGGAATAGTCTCAGCCGCAGCCCGACGTAACGCCACGGTGCTGGGCCGTCTCCTGGAGGAGCACCAGATGTTCATTCCTTCTGAATCTCGATCCTGCCGTCCCGCCGAACCCGGGACCTCCGGTCCCGCACGGGCTGCGCCGCCGCCCTGACCGGAACGCGCAGACCAGCCCGCCTCCCGGATCCGGGCGTTTTCAAGGGAGTCACCTTGATCCGTATCCTTATTGCCGAAGACGAAGAACGCATCTCCCGCTTCATCGAAAAGGGCCTGCGCGCGGCTGGCTACGTGCCCACAGTGGTCGCCGACGGCGTCACGGCCGTCGACTACGCCTCCAGCGGCGAATTCGATCTCCTGCTCCTGGACATCGGGCTCCCCCGCCTGGACGGGTACGCCGTCCTCGCGGCGCTGCGCCGCGGCCAGGTGGGCATCCCGGTCATCTTCCTCACGGCCCGCGGATCATCCAGCGACACCGTCGCAGCGCTGGAGGGCGGCGCCGACGACTACATCGTCAAGCCGTTCCACTTCGAGGAACTCGTGGCCCGCATCAAGGCCCGGATCCGCAAGTCGGACACAGGCGATGTGCTGGCGGGAAGCGTCATGCGCTACGGGCCCCTGGAGCTGAACCTGCTCACCCACTCGGTCAGCGTCGACGGCAGGATGGTGGAACTCTCCGCCCGCGAATTCGCGCTGGTGGAAATGTTCCTGCTCCACCCCGGGCAGGTCCTGAGCCGGCAGCAACTGCTCAGCCACGTCTGGGGCTACGACTTCGACGGCACCTCCAACGTGGTTGACGTATACGTGCGCCAGTTGCGGATGAAACTCGGCGCGGACCGCATCCTCACCACCCGCGGCGCCGGGTACCGCCTCAGCTAGAAAGCTGATCCGCGCAGGAAGGGAACAGAGTGGCCACCTTGGATGAACATCCCAGTGAAGACGGCCCGGCCGCGCCGGCGGCCGTCTTCCCTGAGGCGGAAACCCAGGACCCGTCCGGCTGGGGCGCAAAGTTCCACTCGGTGCGTTTCCGGGTGGTGGCCGCCATGCTGGGCATGATGCTCGCCGGGCTCATCACGGCGGGGCTGGTCACGTTCGTGGTGCAGTTCCAGGAGGCTGATGCCAGGCTCGACCAGGCGCTTCTGGACAAGGCGAACTCCGTGGTCAAGATCGTCCAGACCAAGAAGAAGACGTCCGGGGACTACGCCAACAGGACGTACATCAGCGCCCTTCACGAGGCCGCGGAAGATATCGAGCCGCGCAGCAACGAGGTCATGGCCGGGATCGTGGACGGGCGCGTGGCGTGGACCGTTGAGGGCAACGGGGACAAGGCCCTCCTGGAAGACAGCATGTTGGCCGACGCCGCCGAGCTCAGGAATCCTGCCGGCGCGTCTTTCGGTGAACTCGACGCCGACGGGCGCCCGCTCCGGACTGTGGTGGTGCCCATGAGGGGGGTCACGGGCACATTCTTCCTGGTCGGCCGGGACGCGGCCGACCAGCGCGAGCACAATGCCAGCTCGGTCCGGACGTATTCGCTGGTGTCCCTCGGGATGCTCCTGGCTGCCGCGGTGATCGGCGGCATAGTCGCGGGGCGTTTGCTCGATCCGCTCCGCCGCCTGCGCGAGGCTTCCAGGGCGGTCGGCCCGGAGGACCTCACGCAACGGGTGGAGGTGCGCAAAGGTGAGGACGACGTCACCCTGCTTGCCAAGACCTTCAACACCATGCTGGAAAGACTCGATGAGGGCGCCCAGCAACAGCAGCAGTTCCTGGACGACGCCGGCCATGAACTGCGCACCCCGCTGACCATTCTCCGCGGGCACCTCGAGCTGGAGACGGTCGATGATCCGGACGACGTCATTGCCACCCGGGACGTGCTGCTGGACGAGGTGGACCGGATGCAGCGCCTGGTGGACGACCTCCTGCTGCTCGCCAACTCCGGCGAGATCGGCTTCATCCAGCGTGAACCCGTCCGGATCCCGGAGCTCCTGGATCAGGTCATGGAAAAGGTGCACGTCCTCGCCGACCGGCACTGGCAGATCGATGAAAGGGCCGACTACGTGGTGGAGGCGGATCCTCAGCGCCTCACCCAGGCACTCGTCCAGCTCGCCGCGAACGCCGTCAAGTACACCAGGCCATCGTCCACAATCGCGCTCGGTTCCCGAATTGAGCGCCCGACGGCGACCGACGGCACCTCGCTGCCCCCGCAGGACACCCTCGTGCTGTGGGTGCGCGATGACGGGATCGGCATCGCCGCAGAGGACCAGCAACGGATCTTCGAACGGTTCGGCCGCGTGCACACGGGCCGCGGCGTGGAAGGCTCGGGACTGGGCCTAGCCATCGTCGCGGCGATCGCCCAGGCGCACGGTGGCGTGGCCACGGTGGAATCCGAGTACGGCCACGGGGCCACGTTCATAATCCGGATCCCCCTGCAGTCCTCCGGCGTCCGCGTCTGACCTGGCCCGCCGTCGTACCTTGCCCGCACCCGAGGGCGCCCGCATCTGACCTTGCCCGCACCCCACCGCGCCCGTGCCTAAGCGCGGGGCCGCAAATGTGGGGCCTTTGATGAGGAATCCTTAATCTTCCCCTCATCCCATCCTCACTCTCGGGGCGCAGGCTGATGCATACCATCAGTCAGCACCGGCCCGGACACAGTTGCGATCGCAGCCAGGCCCGGGGGCACCGGGGGCGGGGGAGGATTTGCTGTGGAGCCAATGCGGATAGTGCTGTACTCACATGATTCAGTGGGCCTGGGACATGTGCGTCGGAATCTAGCCCTGGCCCACGCGCTGAATAATCAGCTTCCCGGCCTGATCGGCCGCCCCGTCACCGGAATCCTCATCACCGGCACAGCCCTCGCACCGGCGTTCCGGTTGCCCGAGCGGTGGGACTGGGTGCTTCTTCCCGGTGTGGCAAAGGGATCCGCGGGCTACCTGCCGCGGAACCTGACCTTGCCCATGGGGGAGCTCGTGCCATTGCGGGCCAGGCTGCTGCAGGCAACGCTGGCCGGCTTCTCCCCGCACCTCGTGGTGGTGGACCGGCATGCCACGGGCGTCCACGGCGAACTCGAAACAGCCTTGCGGCACGCCCGCACCGCCGGGCCCGTGCGTGTGGTGCTGGGCCTCCGCGAGGTCCTTGACTCGCCCGCCGCGGCCGTTGCCGAATGGGCCAGGGTGGGCGGTCCCCGCGTGGTGAAGGACCTGTTCGATGCCATCTGGGTGTACGGCGATCCCGCCGTCCACGATCCCGTAGCCGCCGGCGAAATACCGTTCGCCCTCCGAAAGCTCATCCGGTACACGGGCTACCTCGCCGAGGGGCGCCCCTCGGCCTCCGGCACCAGCTGCATGCCCGGGCGGTACTGCATGACGACGGTCGGCGGCGGCTCGGACGGCTATGCCCTGGCCCGCGTCGCCGTCGCCACGCCGGTCCCGGACGGGATGGGACACCTCGTGGTCGCCGGGCCGCAGATGCCCGCCGAACAGCTCAACGACCTCCGGCAGCGGGCCCGCCCCGGCGTGAAAGTAGTCTCCACCGTCGATGACATCGTGTTCCACCTCCGGCACGCCGCCGCCGTCGTGGCCATGGGCGGCTACAACACGGTGTGCGAAATCATGAGCACGCCCGTCCCCGCCCTGATCGTGCCCCGCACGCAGTCGCGCGCCGAGCAGCGGATCCGGGCCGCTTCCCTCGCCGCGGCCGGGTACCTGGAACAACACGAGATCGGCACGCTGACGCCGGAAATCCTGGCCGCCTGGCTGGCCGCCAGGTTCGGCACCACCGTGGACCGCCGTCGTGCGGTGCTGGACGGCCTGATCCGGGTTCCGCAACTGGCCGCCGAGCTGCTGCAGCCGCTGCTCAATGCCGAACTGGCGAAATCAGACCGGGCCAATCAGGTCAGTGCCGATCTGGCCGCCGATCAATTCAGCGCGGACGAAAGCGATGCCGCAGCGAGCGTGAAGGGTGCCAGCCGTGTCGCCGTTTGAACCCGGGACAGCGTACGTCCTGAAGACGTACCCGCGGTTCTCCGAAACGTTCATCGTTTCGGAGATCCTGGCCCGGGAGGCGGCCGGGGACCGGATCGAGATCTTCTCCCTCCGGCCCACCGACGACCCCCGGTTCCACCCTGAGCTCGCCCGGGTCCAGGCACCGGTGACGTACATTGACCGCCCCATCAAGACTGTGGCCCTGTGGGAGAGCCTCCGGATGGCCGACGCGGCCGGGCTCACGGCCGCCGTCGGCCGGAATCTGGGTGAACTCGCCGCCGCCACGGCGGACGACGCCGTGCAGGCCATCAACCTGGCCACCGTGCTGCAGGACCGGAACATCCGGCACATGCACGTCCACTTCGCCTCGGGATCAACCACTGTGGCCCGGCTGACGTCCCTCATCACCGGCATCCCGTTCTCGTTCACCGCGCACGCGGTGGATATCTTCCATGAATCGGTCCAGGACGAGGACCTGCGGCTCAAGCTCGAGCAAGCCCACCACGCCGTGACCATCAGCCAGTACAACATGCGCTACCTGCGCCGCCGCTTCCCGTCCTCGACGGCCCGGCTCCATCTGGTGCGCAACGGCCTGGAACTGGAGCGTTTCCCGTACCGGGAGCCGCGGCCGCTCGGAGCCACCCTCCGGATCGCCGCCGTCGGGCGCCTGGTGGAGAAAAAAGGCTTCCAGTATCTGCTGCCCGCGGCCGCCGAACTGCTGGACCAGGGGGTCAAACTGGACCTCCGGATCGCCGGGACCGGGCTCATGGCCGAGGAACTGGAGGCCAGCATCGGCCAGCTCCGGCTCGGCGGGTACGTCCGCCTCCTCGGCCCCCAGACCCAGGACCAGGTGCACGAGCTGCTCCACTCCTCCGATGTCTTCGTGGCGCCCTGCGTGGTCGGCGCCGACGGCAACGCGGACGGCATGCCCACGGTCCTGCTCGAGGCCATGGCCACCGGCGTCCCCTGCATCAGCACGTCCGTGACCGGGATCCCCGAAGTGGTCCGGAACGGCTCCACCGGTGTCCTGGTCCGGCCGGGCAACCCGCACGCCCTGGCCCGCGGCATCTGCACGCTCGGCTCCCCGGCCACGGACAGGGTCGCCATGTCCCGCAAAGCCCGCGCCCTGATCGAGGAGGACTACGACGTCCACCGCCAGGCCGAGCTCCTGAGGTCCCTCTCCCGTTCGGAAAGGAGAGTCGCATGACACGCGTGGCCTACCTCTGCGCCGACCCCGGCGTTCCTGTCTTCGGCACCAAGGGCTCCTCCGTCCATGTCCAGGAAATCGTCCGGGCGTGGCGCGGGACCGGCGCCGCCGTCACCGTCTACTGCACCCTGCTCGGCACCGAGCGGCCCAGCGACCTTGCCGATCTCGACGTCGTCGAAGTCAAGCCGGAATCCGTCCCCGCCGCCGCGCGGGAACGGGCGGTCCAGGACGCCGCGCTGGGCCTGGCGGACGAGGTCCTGCGCAACGGCTGCGGGCTGTTCTACGAGCGCTATTCGCTGTTCAGCCCGGCGCTGTCCGTGGTGGCCCGCATCCTGGACGTGCCGTCCGTGCTTGAGGTCAATGCTCCGCTGATCGAGGAGCAGCAGCGGTACCGCCAGCTGCTCGATGTGAAGAAAGCTGAGACGGTGTTCCGCCGCAACGCCGCAACGGCCGACGTCGTGGCCTGCGTCTCGGATCCCGTGGTGCGCTGGGTACGGGCGCGGGTGCCGACCGCGCGGACCGTGCTGGCACCGAACGGAGTGAACGTCGAGCGGATCCCGGCCCGCCGCCCCGGCCGCCGGAACCCGGACCATCTCACCGTCGGGTTCGTCGGAACCTTGAAACCCTGGCACGGTGTCCCCGGCCTGTTGCACGGTGTGGCGCTGGCCAACCAGCAGACCGCCGACCCGGCCTTGCGCTGGCACCTCCACGTGGTGGGTGACGGCCCCGGCCGGCAGGACCTCGAGCGCCTCGCCGAGTCCCTCGGCGTGCCGACGGTGTTCACGGGCGCCGTTGCTCCGGCTGCGGTGCCCGGCCTCCTGGCAGAATTCGACGCCGCCGCCGCACCCTATCCCCCGGACGGACCTGGCCAGGACGATTACTTCTCGCCGCTGAAGGTTTTTGAGTACCTGGCCGCCGGGCTGCCCGTGATCGCGAGCGCCGTGGGCCAGATCCCGTCCATCATCCAGGACGGCCGCACCGGGATCCTCGTCCCGCCCGGGGACCCCGCCGCGCTCGCGGACGCCCTCCTCCGGCTCGGCGAAGACCCGAATTTGCGGGAAAGGCTGGGGCTCGAGGCCCGCAACGACGCCGTGCAGCGGTTCAGCTGGAGCGGGGTGCTGTCCCGGATCACCGGGGCGCTGCCGCCTGCACGCAGACTGGCCAGGCAATGACCACCACTGCCAGGCATTCGCACCCGCGCAACTGGCGGATCTTGTGGCGACGGACCCGCACCAGCGCACCGGCTGAACTCTCACCGCTGCGGCGGACCTTGCGGTGCGTCCGCCCGCATTTGCGCGGGCACAGGCTGCTCATCACCTGGGGATTCATTGCCATGGCCGTGGAGATCCTCTTCCGGCTTCTTGAGCCGTGGCCAGTGAAAATCGTCCTGGACTCCGTCTCACACTCACTCGGCGCCAATCTGCGCAGGTCCCCGTTCAGCGTGGAGGCGAGCGCGGAGGTGCTGCTCCTCTGCGCCGGCGCGGTGGTTTTCATCAGCCTCATCCGGGCCGTGGCTGGCTACGTGTCTGCGATTTCGTTTGCCCTCGTGGGTACCCAGATTTCCACCGAATTGCGCGCCCGGACCTTCCGCCACCTTCAGGGCCTGTCGATGCGCCACCATAACCGCGCCTCCACCGGAGACACGGTCCAGCGGCTCGTCGGGGACGTATCCCGGCTGCAGGATGTGGCTGTCACTGCGGGGCTCCCCCTCATCGGCAATGTCGTGTCGCTGATCGCCATGATGATCATCATGCTCTGGCTCGATCCTTTGATCGCCCTGGTGACGTTCCTGTCCATCGGGATATTCATCGTGTTTTCCCGCAAGAGCTCGGGATCGATTACTACCGCCGCCCGCAAGTCACGCAAGGGTGAAAGCGCCCTGGCCACCACAGCCGCACAGACGCTGGGAGCCATGCGCGAAGTCCAGGCGTATGGACTCGAGGACACCATCAGCTCGGGCTTCAGCAAGAGCAACCAGGCGGCACTTGGCTCCGGCGTTGTTACGTTCCGGCTGGCCGCCAGCCTGCAACGGAAAACCGACGTCCTGACCGGAATCGCGACGGCGGTGATCCTGGCTGCCGGCGGCTGGAGGGTGATGCAGCATGCGATGACCCCGGGTGATCTGGTCGTCTTCCTGACTTACCTCAAGACTGGGCTGAGGCCACTCAAGGATGTGGCCAGGTACACGAGCCGCATCGCCCGCGCGACGGCCTCCGGGGAACGGGTTGCGGACCTGCTTGAGGCCCAAAGTGACGTGCCCGAGTCACCGCACGCCGTCGCCCTCAAGAACCCGCACCCGGACATTGTGTTTGATGACGTCTGGGCCGGCCACTTCGAGGAAACCGCGGTGCTCAAGGGCATCACCTTGACCATACCGGCGGGTCAGCACTGCGCCGTGCTGGGGCCGTCCGGGGCCGGGAAGTCCACGCTGGCGAGCATGATCCTCCGGATGGTGGACCCATGGAAGGGGAGTGTCAGCCTCGGCGGCGAGGACCTAAGGGACCTGAAGATCGCTTCGGTGCGCGCCCACGTCTCCATCCTGCTCCAGGACTCCGTGCTGTTCGGAACCTCCGTCCGGGAGAACATCAGGTTCGGCCGACTGGATGCCACCGATGAGGAGATCGAAGCCGTGGCGGCCCTTGCCCAGGCCGACGGTTTCATCCGCGCGCTGCCCCAGGGCTACGAAACCGTCCTCGGCGAGGCGGCCAGCGATCTTTCCGGGGGCCAGCGCCAACGGCTGGCCGTCGCCCGCGCGATGCTCCGCAAGGCCCCTATCGTGATTCTGGACGAGGCGACGGCGGGGCTCGATCCGGCATCCCGGGATTCGGTCCTCAGCGCCCTCGACACCCTCACTGAGGGCAGGACCTCCGTCACGATTACCCACGACGTCAACTCGGCGCAATCCTGCGACCGCGTGCTCTGGCTCGAAGACGGCGAAATCCTCGAAGACGGGCCGCCGCAGGCATTGCTGGCCGATCCCGAGTCCCGCTTCGCCGGCTGGGTCCATCGGCAGCAGACCGGCGAACCGGGTGAACTGTTCAAGGTGCCGACATGAGCACGGCCCCGCAGGGACAACGGCTGCAGGGAGAAGGGCTGCACGGAGAAGGGCTGCACGGAGAAGGGCTGCAGCCGCAGCGGCGCGAAGCCGACCGTGCCCTCGCGGCCCGCGACCCCCGGATCCCGGGCCTGAACTGGGTCCTCGACGACGAGCTGCTCTCCGAGCTCCTGGGCGAAAGCGTCCGGATCACCAGGACCCGCTACAAACCGCACAGCTCGGCCCTCGTCGTCTTCCGCCGGGCCGGCAACGGCGCCGGCAGCTACGGCTGGGCATCGACCACCGCCGCCGAGCACGCCGGGAAACTGCAACGGCGGGCGGACAGTTCGCAACAGCGCGGCGGCGGCATCCGGCTTATCCGGCCCGATCAACTCCACCCCGACGTCGCCGTGGCGGCCGGTCCCATCGAGGAGGACTGGACCCTGCGCCCCAACCTGCGGTGGCTCCGGGACCACGGACTCCGACGGCTCGGAGCGCTCCCCACGGCAGGGCGCTTCCTGGACCCCCCGGTCAGCGTGCTCAGATACAACCCGGAGCGCAGGCTCGTTGCCAGGGTCTCCACGGAGACGGGCCCCGTCGTCATCAAGACCGCCGTCCAGGCTGACGAGGCTGCCGCAGGACTCCGCCTGCGGCTTCAGAGCCACGGCATCCCGGTCCTGCCCGAACTCGCGGACCCGGAATGCGCCGCGCACGGCATCAGTGCCTCCCCGGGCTGGGGCCAGGGAGACCTGGGCGGCGGCGACAACGATCCGGCCGCCTACCGGGCCGGCCAAGCCGTGGCGGCGATCCATGGCATGGACGCGGGCGCCGGGGCGGACCCGATGGCGGACAGGGAGGACCTGGCACGCCAGCTCGCCGCCACGCGGTCCATGATCACCTGCCTGCTCCCCGGGCTCCAGGCTCCGGTGGACGTACTCACCGGCCGGCTCCTGGCAGCTGTCGGCGCCGCCGGCCCCCAAAGGCAACAGCCTGTGCTGGTCCATGGTGACTTTTCGGCGGACCAGGTACTGGTGGACGGCCCGGCCATCCGCATCATCGATTTCGACCGCGTGACGACCTCCGACCCGGCGAGGGACCTTGGGTCCTTTGCCGCGGTGGAGGACATCGCAGACCCCGCCGGCGCCGGGCCCGTCGCCGGCGGCCGCAAGACGGCCCGGCTGATCGACGGTTACCGCGAGGCCGGCGGGCACGTGACGCAGGCGCGGGTGGATAGCTGGGCGGCCTTCCGGTTGTTCCTGAACAGCGTCGACCCGTTCCGGAACCGGGCCAGCGACTGGCCGGCCGACACGAACTGGCATATCCGCCGAGCCTTGGAGCTGATCGCGTGAACTGGCACCCACCGCGTTGGAATTACACCGACGACGCCGGCACCCCGTGGCGCGTCCGCTGGGCGTGGCCCGACAAAGAACCCGGAGAATACCTGCTTGAAGTCGTGACTGCGGGACCGCTCGGCGTCCGGGGAGCCCATCTGAGCCAGGGCCACTTTGAGCTCCTGCCGGAGGACGATCCGCAACTGCCGGCCCTTCAGACGGAAAGACAGCGCGGGGAAATCATTTCCCACTGGCCCTACATGCGGGCGATCATCCGGGCGGAGGGCTGCTACATCAAGGTCTTCCGGCCCGGAGGTGCCGCCGTCCCCGCCGAACGATGCGCTCAGATGGACCGCCTGCTGGACGCCGGTGCCTTCACGGCGCCCAAAGTGCTTCAGAGCTCCCCGGACACCCTCGTTTTAAGCGCCCTCTCCGGACCGACGCTGGGCGAAATCGGCGAGGACTACGTCACGATCGGCGACAAGGAGTTTGCCGGCGCATGGGAAAAATGGTCTCGCGCGTGGCTCGCCCAGCTGGGCGCGGCGTCTGACGTCAGCAGACGAACCATTCTGGGCGCAATGCCGGTCCATTCGGCGGAGGCGGAAGCGAACGCCGTGGCCCGGTGGCTGAAACGATGGCTGCGCCACACGGCGAATGTTCCGGAAGTGTCCACCCAACGCGAGACGTTGATGGCCATGGCAGATTACGTCATGGCGAACTTGCTCGGCTCGGCGCCGGACCCGCTGGTATGGGCGCACGGAGACCTGCACGACCGGCAGATCATCGCTGGCGACGGCCGGTCCCCCTTCGGATTGTTGGACTTCGACGATGCTGCCCAGGCCGAGGCCGCCCGCGACCTCGCCTACCTGGATTTTCATCTGGAGCGCCGCCTGAGGCGCAATAGCCTGACGCCGGCGCGATACTTTAAGGCCCATTCGGAGGTGCTGGCCGTCGCCCGGCAGCTGCAGGTCAGCCCGGATCGATTCGATGCCTACTCGGACGCACGCTGGCTGCGCTTGGCCTGTTCTTCGTTCCCGTCTGGATCATCTCTGGCGACCCGCGTTCTCGAGGAACGGGTAGAGCATCGCCGGGCCTTCGGATCCACCACATTGACCGCCGGCCTGTCCATCGGATCCCGGAGCTGATCCAATGGGCTGGCATCCGCCCGTCCCGGCCACCGTCCTGGATGCTGACAACACCGAATGGCAGGTCATCCGGTCCTGGCCCGACGACGCCGCGGAGGACTACGTTCTGGAGTTGGCGGCGCCCGGCCGGGCAGGGGTCCGGGCGGCCCACCTCCGGGCAGGGCAGTTGGAGCTCCTGCGGGACGGCCGCGACCGGCGTCTCCCCGCCCTGAGGCATGCGTCGCCGCTGGGTGAGGTGGTGGTGCACCGGGCCCACAAGCGTGCCGTGGTCAGGGCCGGGGAACACTACCTCAAGATCTTCCGGGCCCGGCAGTCCGACGAAGCAGTGAGCCGGCACGAACGGATGAACGAGCTCCTCGGCGCCGGGGACTTCCTCACCCCGGAAATTTTTTCCTCCACCCCGGGCTGCCTCACCCTCATGACGTTGCCCGGGCGTTCCCTGTTCGATCTGGGAATCGACCCCGCGGTCAGCGAAATGGTCTTTGACAAAGCCTGGCAAGAATGGTCCCGGGCCTGGGTCCGGCAGCATTCCCTGGCCCGGGCTCCGGCGCAGCGCCCCGCGCTCGAGGCGCTCCCGCCGCGGACGGCCGCCGTCGAACTGGCGAGACTGCAACGCACGGTGCATCTGTGGCTGGTGCATGCCGGGGACATTCCGGCGGCGCAGCCTGAGCGCGCCGCCGTCCGCGGGGCCGCAGGCCAGGCCGCCCAAAAGCTGCTCCTGGCCGATCCGGATCCGCTGGCGTGGTCCCACGGGGACCTTCACGACAAGCAGATCTTCACCCTGGGTCCCGGCGCTTCCCTGGGTCTGCTGGACTTCGATGAAGCCTGCCGCGCCGAGGCCGCCGCCGACCTCGGCAACATCGCCGTGCACCTTCAGCTGCGCCTGCACCAGCACCGCCTGACCGCCGAAAGGTACCAAACCGCCCGCCGCCACGTTCTCGCCACGGCCGAAGAGCTGCAGGTCACCCCTGCGCGCTTCGACGCCTACGCCGCCGCGACCCGCCTGAGGCTCGGCTGCCTGTATTCCTTCCGGCCCCAGTGGGCGGACCTGGCGGAGGACTTCCTCATTCCGGATGCTGAACAGGCCCTGGCGGCGGGGGTTCCGGCCGCTAAAGTGGAGCCCACGTACTGACTGCAGACCGTATCGAAACCGCCCCACACCGAACCACAGCGCATTGCGCCGAACCGGGAGGACCGCTGGCATGGCTTACATCAAGGTTGGAACCGAAAACAGCACAGACGTCGAGCTCTACTACGAGGACCATGGATCCGGCCAGGCCGTGGTCCTGATCCATGGCTACCCGCTGGACGGCTCGTCTTGGGAAAAGCAGACCGCGGCGCTGCTCGGCGCGGGCTACCGTGTGATCACCTACGACCGGCGCGGCTTCGGACAGTCCAGCAAGCCCACCGAGGGCTACGACTACGACACCTTCGCGGCGGACCTGAACACCATCCTGACCACCCTCGACCTGAACGACGCCGTGCTGGTGGGCTTCTCCATGGGCACCGGCGAAGTGGGCCGCTACCTCGGAACCTACGGCTCCGCCCGGGTGGCGAAGGCCGTGTTCCTGGCCTCGCTGGAGCCGTACGTGCTGCAGGCCGAGGATAACCCCGGCGGTGTCCCGCAGTCGGTGTTCGACGGGCTGATGGAGGCCGTGACGGCGGACCGGTACGCCTTCTTCACGGAATTCTTCAAGAACTTCTACAACAGCGACACTTTCCTGGGCACCCCGCGGCTCAGCCAGGAAGTCATGAACGCGGGCTGGAACCTCGCCACCGGGGGCGGGCCCACGGCGTCGTCGGCAGCGCAGCCGACCTGGCTCACGGACTTCCGTGCCGACATCCCCAAGATCGATGTCCCGGCCCTCATCGTGCACGGCACGGCGGACAACATCCTGCCGATCGACGTCGCCGGACGCCAGTTCGCCAAGGCGCTGCCGAGTGCCGAGTACGTGGAGATCGACGGCGCCCCGCACGGCATGCTGTGGACCCACGCCGCGGAGGTCAACGAGGTCCTGCTGCGGTTCCTGGCGAGCTAGCGGGAACTGGCATCGAGGATCTGGCACATGCTGCTGGAAGACTTTAACGCTGCCGGACGCCCGGAGGCCGCGGCCGCCCTGCGCCCCTGCCTGGACATTGGCCGGTGGATTGAGGAGCTCGTCGATTCCCGGCCCTTCGGCAGCACCGGAGGCCTCCTCGACGCCGCCCGCCGCGCGGCGGAGCCCTTCACCGCCGCGGAGGTGGAGGCCGCCCTGGCCCACCATCCCCGGATCGGCGAACGGGCCGCAGGAAACAGCACGGAAGCCCGTCTCTCGCAGTCGGAGCAGGCGACTCTTGGCGTCCCGGATCCGGCCGTCGCGGCAGCCCTCGCCGAGGGGAACCGGAGCTATGAAGAGAGATTCGGCCAGGTGTTCCTGATCCGCGCGGCCGGCCGCAGCCGGGAGGAGATCCTGGCCGCCCTCAACACCAGGCTCGCCCACACCCCCGAAGAGGAACTAGCAGTCATCGGCCAGCAGTTGCGCGAAATCGCGGTGCTCCGACTCGAAGGACTGATCCGCGCATGAGCACTTCCCACATCACCACGCACGTCCTGGACACGGGCTCCGGCAAGCCCGCCGCGGGCGTCGCCGTCACCCTGGACAGGCTCGACGGCGGCCGCTGGGTCAGGGTCGCGGCGGGCGCCACGGACGAGGATGGGCGCGTCACGTCGCTTGGTCCCGACAGCCTGGGCTCGGGAACGTACCGGCTGGGCTTCGACACCGGAGCCTATTACGCCGCCGCCGGGACCGAGACCTTCTTCCCCGAAGTCACCCTGGTTTTCGCGGTGTCCCAATCGCAGCTCCACTACCACGTCCCCCTGCTGCTCAGCCCCTTCGCCTACTCCACCTACCGCGGCAGCTAGCGGCACATGGGCAATAGCGGAGCACCGGGCACGACGGCGGTGCTGCTGGCCGCCGGCGCCGGGACCCGGCTGGGGCTCGGGCCCAAGGCGCTGCTGCCCTTCCGTGGCCGCACGCTGGTTGAAGTGCTCGCTGACGTGCTGCTCGCGGGCGGCTGCCGGGAAGTGGTGACGGTACTCGGCGCGGACGCGGCAACGGTCCGCGCCGGCACCGACCTCAGCCGGCACCGGGTCATCGAGAACCCGGACTGGGACACCGGGATGGGCAGTTCGTTCCGGGCGGGCGTTGCCGCGGCGCCCCAGGCGGACCACGTGCTCATCGCGCTGGTGGACCAGCCCGGGCTGACCACCGAGACTGTTGCACGGCTGCTGGCAGCCCACCGGCCCGGCCGGGTGACGGCGGCCGCCTACCGTGATGCGGAAGGGACGCTCCAGCGCGGACACCCGCTGCTGCTCGATGCCGGACTCCGCGCTGAAGCCGCGGAAACAGCAACGGGCGACGCCGGAGCGCGCGTCTTCCTGCGCGCCCACCCGGACCTGATCGATCTAGTGGACTGCAGCGACCTCTCCGGCGGCGAGGACCTCGACTCCCCCGAACAGCTGCACCTCCTCGATTAAGGACAACGCGGGGTCAGATACGGCCCATTAGGGCCCCTCCAATGGGCCGTATCTGACCCCGCGTTGGTTTTAGCGCGAGTGGGCCAACAGTTCCTGCAGGCCACGCTTGAAACCGGACCGGCCGCCATGGGCCGGGTGCCTGATTTTCGGCACATCAAAGCCGCTGCGCTGCAGGCTGTGGTGCGCCACATTGCCCACGGCCACCACGGTTTCGATAGAAAACGCGTCCATCAGCGCCTGCCAAAACGGAGTTCCCAGTGCAGCCTCGGAAGCCCTCGGCGTGCGGTTGGACAGCGGCCGCCCGGGCACGTGGGTGTGCCATGGGTAGGCGCTCCACAGCAGGGGCAGGAACTCCAGCTCGGCCAGGACCTGCCACATCACCGTGGCCGTCGGTTCCGCGGCTACGCCTTCGGAGTCTGCCGGCAGCGCGTACCCCTTCCCCGGCCCAAACAGGCCAAACTCGTTGGCGGGGCCTTCGAACATGGTGCGGTTTGTGAAGGGAACTCCCGTGATCCTCATGCCCCGGAATCCCGGCGCTTCGCCCAGCAGCAGCACTTCGGGGCGCCGGTCCAGCATTTCCTGCAGATAGAGCTCCAGGTTCCGGCGGCGCAGGGCATTGCCGGCAGCGGAAAAATCAAAGAAGTTCTGGCTGTCCGGCCCGGTCTGCACGGACGCCAGCCTGTCCACGAAGGCCCGGATCGCGGGATCGGCCATTCAGGGCGCTCCTATGGAGGGGACCAGCCCTGCTTCCTTCAGGCCCAGGTAGATCTTGTCCCGGGAGATGGGCAGCTGGGAGAACCTCACGCCGGTGGCGTTCCGGATCGCGTTCGCGAGCGCCGGCGCCACCGGATTGAACGGGCTCTCGCTCATGGACTTCGCGCCCAGCGGGCCCAGCTTGTCGCTGGTGTCGGCGAAGTACACCTCGCTGCGCGGCACGTCGGCGAACGAGGGGACGTGGTACTGCCGCAGGACGTCGGTGGTGACGCGGCCGGCGTCGTCCACTGTGATTTCTTCGTAGAGCGCAGAGCCGAGGGCCTGCGCGATCCCGCCTTCGATCTGGCCGCGGCATTGGCGCGGATTGACCACCACGCCGGCGTCGGCCGCCTGCACGCTCTGCAGGATCCGCAACTCCCCCGTCCCGGTGTTCACGGCCACCCGGAAGCCCTGGACATTGAACGCCACGGAACGCGGCGTCCCGGCCCAACGCCCCTCGGCGGCGAGCCCGACGCCGGCCTGCTCCGCGGCATCATAAATTTCCGCCAGGGGCACCCGGGTTCCCTCGCAGACCACGGCGTCCCCGTCCAGCTCACAGCCCGAGGGCGGCACGCGGCGGAGGCCGGCGGCGAAGTCGCGGATGCGGAGGGCGAGGTTCTCTGCGGCGGCCAGCGTCGCTTTGCCGGCCACCACGGTGCCGGCAGATCCGAACGCACCGGAATCGTGGTCCACCAGATCGGTGTCGGACTGCCGCACGGTGACGCGGGCGGCAGAGGTGGACAGCGCGGTGGCCGCGAGCTGCGCGTGGACGGTGGTGGTGCCGTTGCCGAATTCTGCCGTCCCGACGTCGGCGGCGTAGGTCCCGTCGGGCAGGAGCCGGAGCCTGGAGTGGGCAAAGTGGCCGCGTGGCGGAACGGTATCGATCATGGACAGGGCAGTCCCCTCCCCGACCACCCAGTCCGGGCCCAGGCTGTCGGGGCCGGCCGCGCGGTAGCGTTCCCGTCCACGGGCCAGGGCGTCCTCCACCAGCTTCGTGCACTGGTCCAGGCCGTAGCTGCCGTAGCGGACGTCCTCTTGGGGCTCGTCGCTAATGGACAGCATGTCGTCGCCCTCCCGGACCATGTTCCGGCGGCGGAACTCCAGGGGGTCCATGCCGATCCCTGCCGCGAGCTCGTCGATGCCGGATTCGATCGCGAAGATCATCTGGCTGAGCCCGTAGCCGCGGAAGGCGCCGGACGGCACGGTGTTGGTGTACACGGCGTGGGCGTCCACTTTCTTGTTGGCGCACTTGTACACCGCCAGCGACTCGCCGCAGCCGTGGAACATGACCCCGGTGGCGTGGTTGCCGTAGGCGCCCGTGTTGGTGAGCACCTCCAGCTGGAGTGCGGTCAGCCGGCCCTCGCGGCTGGCGCCGGCCTTGAGATGGATGGTGAAGGGATGCTTGGTGGTGGCGGCGGTGAACTGTTCGGTCCGGGTGAATTCAAGCTGCACGGGGCGGTTCAGCTTCAGGGCAACCAGCGCCACGACGTCCTCGGTGAGCACCTCCTGTTTGCCGCCAAAACCGCCGCCCACCCGCCCGGCCACCACCCGGATCTGCTCTTCCGGCAGGCCGAATACCCGGCCCAGGGTCCGCCGCACCAGGAACGGGACCTGGCTGGAGGTGCGGATCAGCAGCCGCCCGTCACTGCCGAAGGAGGCGATGGAGGCGTGGGTTTCCAGCGCCATGTGCTGCACCCGCTGGGTCCGGTAGGTGTGTTCGTGGATGAAGTCCGCCGCGGCGAAACCGGCCGCCACATCGCCGAGCTCGGAATGCAGTTCCGCCACGACGTTCCGCTCCGGCCGGCTGATCCGGGCCGTGGTCGCGTCCTTGTCCCCATGAAGGGCGGGGGCGCCGGGGAGCATGGCGTTCTCCGGGGTGAAGACGGCGTCCAGCACGTCGTAGTCGACCTTCAGGGCGCGCACGCCTGCCTCCGCCGCGGCCACCGTCCCGGCGACGACGGCGGCGACCCGCTGGCCGATGAAGCGCACGACGTCGTCGAACACACGGGTATCGTCCGGGTCATCGGTGTAGAGCTCGTGCTGCGCGGTCGAAAACAGCTGCGCCGGGGAGTCCTCGTGGGTGAGGACCGCCGCGACGCCGGGAATCGCCAGCGCCGCTGCTGCGTCGATGGAGCGGATCCGGGCGTGGGCATGCGGGGAGCGCAGCAGCTTCACGTGCAGCAGCCCGGGCAGCTCTTCGGCCGGGACGTCCAGGGTGTAGCGGGCCCGCCCAGTGACGATGGCGAGGCCGGCCGGCGCGGGAACGTCGTCGCCCAGTTGTCCGGGGCGCGGCTCCGGCCGGCCCGGCCCCTCGGTTGAGGTGGCCGGGCCGGAGGCGGCCGGGGTTGAGGTGGCCGGGTGGGAGGTGGCCGGGTGGTTCCCCGTCCCGCAGACGGCGTCCTCGATGGCCGTGTACCCGGTGCACCGGCACAGGTTGCCCTTGAGGTTCCGCGGCAGGTCCGCCTTCTGCCCGTCATCGAACGTCGCGGCCGTCATCACCATGCCGGCCGTGCAAAACCCGCATTGGAAGCCCTGCCGGTCCAGGAACTGCTGCTGCATCGGATGGAGCGCGGCGCCGTCGGGGTCATCAGCTCCGCCGGAGGCGCTGGCGGCAGCCAATCCTTCCACCGTGGTAACTGCCCGGCCTTCCGCGCGGACGGCGGGATAAATGCAGCTGTGCACCGGGACCCCGTCCACGTGCACCGTGCAGGCGCCGCAATCGCCGGCGTCGCAGCCCTTCTTCACGCCCAGGTTCCCCTGCTCGCGAAGGAAAGTGCGCAGGCACTGGCCGGGACGGGGTTCGGCCTGCGCCGGGACGCCGTTGATCTCGATTCTGCCGTGGAAGTCGGTTGTCATGTTCAGGCCTCTTCCGTCCGGGACCCGGCGCTAGGGGACTCTGTCCGCGGGGGCCCTGTCCGCAGCGGCTCTGTCCGCGTGGAAGGGGCCCGCGGCGGCCAGAAGTCACCGGAGAAGCGCAGCGGACCGCGGCCTGCCGGCGCGGTGAGTTCGGCCCTGATTTCATGGGCCAGCCGGTAGGTCATGTCCTTGCGCCAGGCGGGCAGGCCGTGGACGTCGTCGTGGTACAGCTCATCGGGGATCGCGGCATCCAAGGCCTCGGAGAGAGGCTCGGTGAGGGAGTCGGCGGGCGCCGCCGCGGAGGCCAAGAGGTGCAGCCGCACCGGGCGTTTGGTCGCTGCGGTGACGGTCAGGACCAGGGCGCCGTCGGCGTCGAGCCTTCCGATCAGCAGCACCGCGGACCTGCCCAGGTTGCTCAGCGACAGCCGGCGGAAGGCCACCCGGGAGGACAGTGCCGCCGCCGGCAGGCTCACGCTGCGCAGGAGCTCGCCGGGAGCGAGGCCGTTCGTTCCGTCGCCCGTGACGAACTCCAGCACGGGGAGTGTGCGGCGGGCACCGCCGGGGCCCAAAATGGTGGCCGTGCCGTCGAGTGCCGCGCAGAGCGAGATCATGGGTCCGGCCGGCAGGGAGGTGCACAGGTTGCCGCCCACCGTGGACATGGTCCAGACCTTGAAGGAGGCCACAAAGGACTCGCAGCAGGGGCGGATGAGCGCCACGCCGGGCCAGTCCCCGGCCAGTTCCCGGCCCGGCACTGACTCAGGGAACGCAGACAGTTGCGCGATGGTGCAGGTTGCCGCCAGCTCGATGCCGGCCGCCGAGACGGCCAGGGGTGTCCAGTCCGTGGAGCCAAGGTCCAGGAGACGCCGGGGCGGTTCCGGTCCGGCGTCGGGGCTCCCGGAGGAGAAAAGCACAGTGCCCCCAGCGAGCCAGGCGTCGCCCTCGCGCCACTGCGCCGGATCCGCGGTGCGGATCACGTCCTCGACGGTGTTCAGGTCCATGGGGCCTCCTGGGGTTGCAAGGTGCCGGAGCTAATACTCAGTCCGGGACTCGAGCGAGTTCCAGGCGGTGAAGGGATCCAGGGCGGCGGGGGCTTGCGGGCCGGTCAGTTCCAGCCTGCCCACCGGCATGAGCGCGCCGCGCTGATCGTTTTCGAAGTATTCGTAGAAGACGGCGTCATCGAATCCCGCGGACGCGGCATCGTGCCTGTCCGCGGCGAACACCACGCGTGACACCCGCGCCCACAGCGCGGACGCCAGGCACATGGGGCACGGCTCGCAGCTGCAGTAGAGTGTGGCTCCGCTGAGCTCGAAGGTGCCAAGTTCGCTGCAGGCCCGCCGGATGGCCGTGACCTCGGCGTGGGCCGTGGGATCGTTGGCGGCGGTGACACGGTTGGCGCCTTCGAAAGCCTGCCCGTCCGCGGTGACCACCACGGCGCCGAACGGCCCGCCGCCGTTCAGGACGTTGGCCATGGCCAACTCGATGGATCTCGCCAGGAACTTCTGGGCCGTATCGGTCGTCGTCATGCTGCCACTCCCTGCCTGCGGAAGCCGGTACACCGTAGCGGGAGCGCAAGGGCCGGATGCGACGGTGACAGTCTTCAGCATGTGCCTTGAAGGTTGCGCCTGGTAGATAGCGTCCCGGGTCCGGGCTGCCCGCCGTTGGCAAGATTGAGAGTAGCACCGGGGCTTCCGCACGGCGCCCCCTATTGGGTGGATGCCTCATTTTCGTGATGTGAATTCTCCATTTCCGGGTCTTCACGCCAGCCTCGGGCCATCCCGGCCACCCTCGATTTTTCGAAAAGTCATGTACACCAGGCCGGGGTCCGGCTACGCTTGGTCCCACTTCGTGGCCCGGAAGTCGTGGCCAGGCCACGTAACCTGGGAGCAGCAGGCAGGGTCGTAATGAGCTGGCATCAACTGATGTCGGCTCTTTTTTGTGGACGGACGGAACAAGAAACGCGCGGGAATCGGCGCTTAATTTCTATGTGGGACTGTGGTGCCGCATACCTGAAGTTGGGAATCAGACCATGAGCAACAAGATCGTCCTCGGCCAGAACCAGTACGGAAAAGCCGAAGTCCGGGTCGTCAAGATCACCAGGGATACCCGCCGCCATGAGATCGAAGACCTGAACGTCACCTCGCAGCTGCGCGGCGACTTCGCGGCGGCCCACCTCGACGGCGACAACAGCCACGTGGTGGCCACAGACACCCAAAAGAACACGATCTACGCCTTCGCCCGGGACGGCATCGGCTCCCCGGAAGCCTTCCTGCTCCGGCTCGGCAAGCACTTCACCTCGAACTTCGACTGGGTCACCGGCGGCCGCTGGGCGGCCGAGGCCTACAAGTGGGACCGGATCCAGGCCCACGGGTCCGGGCACCACCACTCCTTCGTCCGCAACGGCCAGGAAGTCCGCACCGCGGTCCTTGTCCGCGACGGCGGTACCGAGCACCTCATCGCCGGGCTGAAGGACCTCACCGTGCTGAAGACGACCCAGTCCGGGTTCAGCGGCTTCCCGCGGGACAAGTACACCACCCTCCAGGAAACGGCCGACCGCATCCTCGCCACGGACGTCTCGGCGCGCTGGCGGTTCAGGACCGGCACCAACTTTGGCGCCTTCGACTTCAACAAGAGCTACGAGGACGTCAAGGCCCTGCTGCTGGAGGCTTTCAGCGAAAAGTACTCCCACGCCCTGCAGCAGACCCTCTTCGACATGGGCGCCAAGGTCCTGGCAGCGCACCCCGAGATCGACGAGATCAAGTTCTCCATGCCCAACAAGCACCACTTCCTCGTTGACCTCTCGCCCTTCGGCCTCGACAACCCCAACGAGGTCTTCTTTGCCGCCGACCGCCCCTACGGCCTCATTGAGGCCACGGTCCAGCGTGAAGACACCAGCCCCGCCGACATCGCCTGGCACGGGATCGCCGGCTTCTGCTAAGGCCACGCACCGCCGGGACCGCCGCCGCCGGCGGTGCCTAGGAGTAGTGTGAGCGGCCAAAGAGAAGTGTGAGCGGCCCAGGAAGGACCAGAAATGACTCTCGTCGTCACCGATCCCCACCCCGTCGACCGGGCCGGAGAAATCCTGACCCCGGAGGCTCTCGCCTTCGTCGAAGAACTCCACCTCCGCTTTGCCGGAACCCGCGCCGAGCAGCTCAAGGCCCGCGCCCGCAAGCGCGAGCACGTGGCCCTGACCGGCCGCCTGGACTTCCTGCCGGAGACCGCGGAGATCCGCGACGCCGACTGGAGCGTGGCTCCGGCGCCTGCGGCCCTGCAGGACCGCCGGGTCGAAATGACCGGGCCGGCCGCCCCGGCCAAAATGGCCATCAATGCGCTGAACTCCGGTGCGAAGGTGTGGCTCGCCGACCTCGAGGACGCCAGCACACCCACCTGGTCCAACGTGGTCGAATCGATCCTCAACCTCCGGGACGCCGCCGACGGCACGCTGAAATACACCTCGCCCGAAGGTAAGGAATACGCGCTGCGCACCGACGCCCCGCTCGCGGTCGTGGTGACCCGGCCACGCGGCTGGCACATGGGCGAACGGCACCTGCTGATCGGCGGGGACCACACCATCGGTGCCCTGGTGGACTTCGGCCTGCACTTCTTCCACACCGCCCAGCGGCTCGTGGCAAACGGTCACGGACCCTACTACTACCTGCCCAAGATGGAGAGCCACCTCGAGGCCCGGCTGTGGAACGACATCTTCGTCTTCGCCCAGGACTACGTCGGCATTCCGCAGGGCACCATCCGCGCCACCGTCCTGATCGAGACCATCCCGGCAGCCTTCGAAATGGACGAGATCCTCTTCGAACTCCGCGACCACGCCTCCGGCCTGAACGCCGGCCGCTGGGACTACCTGTTCAGCATCATCAAGTACTTCCGCGACGCCGGTGCAAGCTTCGTGCTGCCCGACCGCGCCACCATCGCCATGACCGCACCGTTCATGCGGGCCTACACCGAGCTCCTGGTCAAGACCTGCCACCAGCGCGGCGCCTTTGCCATGGGCGGCATGGCAGCGGTGATCCCCAACCGGCGTGAACCCGACGTGACCGCCCAGGCCTTCGAGAAGGTGCGCGCGGACAAGACCCGCGAGGCGAACGACGGCTTCGACGGATCCTGGGTGGCGCACCCGGACCTGGTGCCGGTTTGCCGCGAGGTGTTCGACGCCGTCCTGGGCGGGCGGCCCAACCAGCTGGACAGACAGCGCCCCGAGGTCAGCGTCACCGCCGAGCAGCTCCTGGACATCCGTTCCGCCCAGGGCCAGGTGACCGAGGCCGGCCTGCGGCTGAACCTCTACGTCGCCGTCGCGTACACCGCCGTCTGGATCTCCGGCAACGGTGCCGTCGCCATCCACAACCTGATGGAGGACGCCGCGACGGCGGAAATCTCGCGGTCCCAGGTCTGGCAACAGATCCGCAACCGTTCGGTGCTGGCCGACACCGGCCGGACCGTCACCCGGGAGCTGGTGTCCGCCCTCCTGGCCGAGGAAACCGAGAAACTCCGGGCCGAGGTGGGCGAGGACGCTTTCGCGAAGCACTACCTGCCCGCCAGCAAGCTCATCGGCGGCCTCTGCCTGTCCGAGGACTACACCGACTTCCTCACCACGCCGGCGTACGAGCTGGTGGACTGAAAGCATGGCAGCCTCCTCGGCCAGCGCCGGGCAGCCTCCACCGGGCCGTCCACCAAGCCAACCACCGGGCCCTTCGCCACGCCGCGGTCCGGTGACGCCGGCTCTCTCGGCGTCGGACCTTGCCCGGATCGATGCGCGGCTCGCGGACACCGACCGGCTGCTGGAGCGTGGCTACCCGGGCGACGACGGCTCCCGCCAGCCCGTGCACACCGTCTACGTACCGGCCGACCGTTTCAGCCCGGACTTCACCGCGGACTGGGGCGCCCAGGCCCTGGCCGCGGTCGAGGCCCGGGGCGGGCTGGAAGAGCTCGGCATCCTGCTCGGCCAGGACCCCGGGCTGGCCGCCGCCGTCGCACCGCGGGTCCGGGCCAAGCTCTCACACGAGCCGATCGAGGACCTCCGGCTGGACTTTGAGGACGGCTTCGGGGACCGGGGCGACGACGCCGAGGACGGCGCCGCTGTTGCCGCGGCGTCCGCCGTGGCCGCCGCCGTCGCCGCCGGCACCGCGCCGCCGTTCATCGGGATCCGTTTCAAGTGCTTCGAGGCCGCCACCCGCGCGCGGGGCCTGCGGACCCTGGATCTTTTCGTGTCGCAGCTGGCCGCGGCCGGCGAACTCCCGGACGGGCTCATCCTCACCCTGCCCAAGGTCACCACGGTGGCGCAGGTGGAGGCCATGGCCTTCGCCGTGTCCCGCCTCGAGGAAGTCCACGCGCTCGCCGCCGGCAGGCTCCGCTTCGAGGTGCAGGTGGAAACGCCGCAGCTGATCCTGGGTCCGGACGGAACCTCGCCGGTGGCGCGCCTGCCGCACGCGGTGCCCGGCAGGATCAGCGGGCTGCACTACGGCACCTACGACTACTCGGCATCGCTGCAGATCTCCGCCGAATACCAGTCCATGGAACATCCCGTGGCGGACTTCGCCAAAGAAGTCATGCAGCTTGCCGCGGCAGGCACCGGGATCCGGCTCTCCGACGGCTCCACCAACATCCTCCCGGTGGGCGGGAACGTGGAGCAGGCCTGGCAGCTCCACGGCCGGCTGGTCCGCCGCTCGCTGGAACGCGGCTACTACCAGGGCTGGGACCTCCACCCCGCCCAGCTGCCCAGCCGGTTCGCCGCGACCTACGCCTTCTACCGGCAAGGGCTCCCCGCCGCCGCTGCCCGGCTCCGCGATTACGTGGAACAAACCGCCGGCGGCGTTCTGGACGAGCCCGCCACCGCCCGCGGCCTGGCGGCCTTCCTGCTGCGCGGCGTCCAGTGCGGCGCCGTCGGTGCCGACGAAGTCCTGGCGCTGGCCGGCGTCGGACTCCCCCAACTCACGGCGCTGGCCCGGCCCCGGCGGCCCGCCACTTCCACTCCCTCAGCCAAAGGAACGCACTCATGAGCAAGTACTTCTACCCTGAGGGCGGACTTCCGCCCCAGACCCAGCTCCTGACCGACCGGGCCGTGGTCAAGGAGGCCTACACGGTCATCCCGAAGGGCGCGCTCCGGGACATCGTCACGAGCAGACTGCCCGGCTGGACCAACACCCGCGCCTGGATCATTGCCCGGCCAATCGCCGGTTTCGCCACGACGTTTGCGCAGCTGATTGTCGAGGTGGGGCCGGGCGGCGGCGCGGAAAAGCCCGAGCCGGAGGCCGGCGTCGAAGGCGTCATCTTCCTGACCAAGGGCGCCCTGGCACTGACCCTCGAGGGGGAAGTCCACAAACTCGGAGAGGGCGGCTACGCATACCTCGCCGCGGGGGCCCAATGGTCCGTGGCGAACGAGTCCGGGGAGATCGCCAGCTTCCAGTGGATCCGGAAGGCTTACGAGCCGCTGCCCGGCTACACGGCTAAATCCTTCGTGACCCGCGACCAGGACGTCGAACCGCGGGCAATGCCCGGCACCGACGGCGCCTGGGCCACCACCCGCTTCGTGGACCCGGAGGACCTCGCCCACGACATGCACGTCAACATCGTCACCTTCAGGCCCGGGGCCTCCATCCCCTTCGCGGAAACCCATGTCATGGAACACGGGCTCTTCGTCCTGGAAGGCAAGGCCGTCTACCGGCTCAATGACGACTGGGTGGAGGTGGAGGCCGGCGACTTCATGTGGCTGCGCGCCTTCTGCCCACAGGCCTGCTACGCCGGCGGTCCGGGCAATTTCCGGTACCTGCTGTACAAGGACGTCAACCGCCAGATCCGCCTGACCTGAGACCGGAGCCGGGAGCACTTGTGGCACGGGCGATCCTTGCTAGCCTGATGCTGTGAGGTACGAATCCCTGTGGATCGGAATGCTCCTTGGCGCGGCCCTCGGCTACGCCATCGGGGTCACCACCGTCGACAAGCCGTTCACGGGCTTGCTGATCGGTGTGGCGCTCGGCGCGCTCGTGGGCCTGGCGGCCCGGAAGGACCCCAGGAAACGGTAGGGATGCCCTCCGCCGGGAGCCCCGTAGCCCAGCCCCGCCCCGGCTCACCACCCCTTGGCTCTCCAACCACCGGGATCCAGCTCCCGCCCTCACCGGAAGAAACCCGCAATGACGTACACCGTGAACTGCTCCATCCTCCTGACGGAGCTCCCCCTCCTGGAACGCCCGGCCGCGGCGAAGGCCGCCGGTTTTGACGCCGTCGAATTCTGGTGGCCCTTCGAGGCCTCCGTCCCCACCGACGCCGAGGTTTCACGGTTTGAGAACGCCATCGCCGACGCCGGAGTGCAGCTCACGGGCCTGAACTTCAACGCGGGCGACATGCCCGGCGGCGACCGCGGCCTGGTCTCCTGGCCGGCACGCTCCGCCGAATTCCAGGACAACATCGACGTCGTCGCCGGGATCGGTGAACGCCTCGGCTGCAAGGCCTTCAACGCCCTCTACGGCAACCGCATAGACGGCGAATCCGCGCAGAGGCAGGACGCCATTGGCGCCGAGAACCTCGCGACGGCGGCTGCCGGCGTCGCCAGTATCGGCGGCACGGTGCTCCTGGAACCGGTCAGCGGCGCACTACGCTACCCGCTGCTCAAGGCCCAGGACGCCTTCGACGTCATCGCCCGGGTCAGGCGGGAATCCGGCGCGGAGAACATCAAGTTCCTCGCCGACTTCTACCACCTGGCCGTGAACGGTGAGGACGTCGCCGCCGTCATCGAAAAGCACGCCGGGGACTTCGGCCACATCCAGATCGCCGACAACCCCGGCCGCGGGGCTCCGGGAACCGGGCAGCTTCCGCTCGGCGAATGGGTCGCCCGCAGCCGCGCCCTCGGCTACCAGGGCTACATCGGCCTGGAATACAAGGAACCGGCGGAGACGGCGTTCAGCTGGGCCGTCCGCCAGGGCGTCGGCGGCTGATCCATTCACCCAGGCTTCGCTCGAAAGGAGACGCTCCATGCCTGAAGACACCTACGACGTCGTCTTCCGCGGCCGGCACGTGCTGACCACCGCCGGCGTCGCCGCGCGGGAGGTCGGCATCCAGGGCGGCGTGATTGCAGCGATCGAGCCGCTGGGCACCGGCCTTTCCGGCCGTGAAGTCATCGCCCTCGGCGGCGACGAAACCCTCCTGCCGGGCCTGGCGGACACCCACGTGCACGTCAACGAGCCCGGCCGCACCGAGTGGGAGGGCTTCGCGTCCGCCACCCGGGCAGCAGCGGCCGGCGGCGTCACCACGATCATCGACATGCCGCTGAACAGCATCCCGCCCACCACCACGGTGGCCGCCCTGAAACTCAAGCGCGAGGTGGCTGAGGGCCAGGTGTTCGTGGACGTCGGCTTCTGGGGCGGAGCCGTTCCGGGCAACAAGCATGAGCTGCGGCCGCTGCACGACGAGGGCGTCTTCGGCTTCAAGTGCTTCCTGCTGCACTCCGGTGTGGACGAGTTCCCGGACCTGGCAGCGGACGAGATGGAAGAGGACATGGCCGAGCTCAAGTCCTTCGACTCGCTCATGATCGTCCACGCCGAGGACTCCCACACGATCGATCACGCGCCCCGCCCGGGCGGCGACCGCTACGCCACGTTCCTGGCGTCCCGCCCGCGCCGGGCGGAGAACAAGGCCATCGCCGAGGTCATCGAACGGGCCCGCCGGACCGGCGCCCGCGCCCACATCGTGCACCTTTCCTCTTCCGACGCGCTGCCCATGATCGCCGCCGCCAAGCGCGACGGCGTCCGCCTCACCGTGGAGACGTGCCCGCACTACCTGACGCTGACGGCCGAGGAAATCCCGGACGGCGCCACGGCCTACAAGTGCTGCCCGCCGATCCGCGAAGCCGCCAACCGCGAACTGCTGTGGGCCGGGCTCCTGGACGGCACCATCGACTGCATCGTCTCGGACCACTCCCCGTCCACCCTGGATTTGAAGGACCTGGAAAACGGGGACTTCGCCGTGGCCTGGGGCGGCGTCTCCTCCTTGCAGCTGGGCCTGTCGCTGATCTGGACCGAGGCCCGGCACCGCGGCATCGCGCTGGAGCAGGTTCTCTCGTGGATGGCTGCCAAGCCGGCCCAGCTCGCCGGCCTGCGCAACAAGGGCCAGCTGGCGCTGGGGTACGACGCCGACCTCTCCGTGTTTGCCCCGGACGAGGGGTACGTCGTGGACGCCTCCAAACTCCGGCACAAGAACCCCATCACCCCGTACGACGGGAAGGCGCTTTCCGGCGTCGTCCGGCAGACCTACCTCCGCGGCACCCTGATCGACGGCCGGACTCCGACCGGCCAGCTGATCCGCCGCGGCGTATGAGCCAAGTCCGCGTCTGCTCCGCGCCGCATTCGGTTTTCTGCTCCGCTTCGGGACGAAGGCGCCGCGGATCCGCGGTGCGGTGGTCCGGTTCCGCCGCAGTCTTCCGAGAACGCCGCGCTAGAAGAGGGCGCCCGCCACGGCCTGCGTCAGCTGATGGATCACCTCGGTGCGTTCCGGGACGTCGCTCAAGTCTTGGCCCTTGGTGTAGATGACCAGAGCGTACGCGGTGTTGCCCTGCGCGAGGACGGCGGCGTCGTGCAGTTCGTCGTCCAGGAGCCCGTACTTGTGGAAGACCGTGATCCCTTCCGGAACGGCGGCGGGAATGAGCGTTTCGTAGTTGGTGTCCTGCATATAGGACAACAGCTGGGCGGTGTCCCCGGCCGTCAGGAGGGTCCCGGAGTAGACCCCCGCCAGGATCGTCGCCATTTCCGCCGGTGTCAGCGTGTTGATTTCCGGGTCATAGCTCACGCCCAGCGATGCCGCGTACTCCGTCAGCTGCTCGTGGCCCACGGCATCCATGATCAGCGACCACGAGTCGTTGTCGCTCTGCTGGATCATCTCCCGGAGCTGGAAGCCGGCGGTGTAGTTCCCCAACGGGTCATCGAGGCTGGCCGCCCCGGTTTCGACCAGGTGGTAGTAGGCCGCCGCGGCCAGCACTTTGGCGGTGCTCGCGGCCACGAAATCCTCCCGGACCCCGTATTCGTGGACGTCCGCGGCGCCCGGGTCCCGGGAAACGTCGACCAGCGCCACGCCGATCTGGTACTGGCTGTTGGCATCGAGAATGGCCTTGATGCGCGCGTCCAGTGCCTCGTCCACTGTTCCGGGCGCCGGGGCGGATGCCGGGGCCGCCGCGTCGAGACTGGCCGACGGCGACGCGCTGGCCTCCGCCGTCGTCGCGGCAGACGGGGCAGCCGACGCCGTCGTGAGATTCGGCGCAGTGAGATTCGCCGGCTGGAGATTCGCCGCCGTCGAGCGGGCTTCCGCTGAGGAATAGATGCCGGCGGCCAGCACGACCGCCAGAACTGCGGCACCGGCCGCCAGGGTCATGCCCCGGACCCGGCCAGGCGTCGGCTGCCGTCCGGTCGTGGCCGTGCGCCGGGATCCGAGTCGCCGCTGCCGTGGAGTTTGCTGTTCCATAATGGCTCCAAGCTAGCCACGGCAGCTATGCCCGAGCTATGAAAAAGCTGTCAGGCCGGCGGGTCCCCCGTGCCGCCCAAGACCGGTGCTGCCCGGGCCCAGGCGGCGGAATACAGCCTCGGCACACGATGTTGTGCATCACAGACAGTTGACCACTCCCCCGAAGGAACATCATGAGCGCAAACATGACCGTCAAGCTTCAGCCCGGCACCCCGGCCCCGGATTTCACCCTGCCGGACGCCGAAGGCAACAAGGTTGCCTTGGCCGACTACCGCGGCAAGAACGTCATTGTGTACTTCTACCCGCAGGCGGCAACCCCCGGCTGCACCACGGAGGCCTGCGACTTCCGCGACAATCTCGCATCCCTGCAGGGCTCCGGCTACGAGGTCCTGGGCATCTCCCCCGACGCCCCCGAGGCCCTGGCCCATTTCACCGGCGACTTCGCCCTGACCTTCCCGCTCCTGGCCGACGAGGACCACGCGGTGGCCCTCGCCTACGGCGCGTGGGGCGAGAAGCTGGTTCATGGCGAGGTCACGGAGGGCATCGTCCGCTCCACCGTAGTGCTGGACCCTGAGGGCAAGGTGAAGCTGGCACAGTACCAGGTCAAGGCCCAGGGCCACGTGGCGTCGCTGAAGGAAGCACTGGGCGTCTAACGGCGCGCCCCTCCGCAGCGTCGCCACGGCGTTTTCGCGGCGGTCGCGGCGGATTCGGACCGGTTTCGGACCGCGGCGGCGGAATCGGACAGATGCAGCGCGGATCCGCGGCGCGCGGGTCCCATAGCTGCGCGCCGGTCCGAAACCGCCGCGGAATAGTTTTCCACATCCGCCTCGCCGGTGGTTGTCCGGCCCCGGCAGCGCGGGCCACCATGGGGCATGGACCTACCCCCACTGATTCTCAGCAGCGACCTCGCGCGCCTCGGCCAGGATGCGCGGGGCCTTGCACGGCAGGCGAAGTCCGGGCAGCTCCGGCGCATCAGGCAGGGCGTCTACGTCCGGGCACAGGAGTGGGAAGCGCTGCCGCCTTGGGACAGGTATCCTGTCCTCATCCGGGCGGCGGCTTCCACGCTGCGGAGCCGGACCGTCTTCTGCCGCCAGTCCTCCGCTGTGCTGTGGGACATGCCGGTGCTGGGACACCGTCATCTGGTGCACGCCTGCACGTACGACGGCGGCGGCGGGCGCTCGCGCGCCGGGGTCCGCCGACATCTGGTCGATTTGGGCTCGGTGCGGATCGAGGAACGTCACGGGCTCCTGGTCACGGACCGGGTCCGGACAGCACTGGACCTGGCCGCCTTCGAATCGTTTGAGCAGGGGGTCACAGTATTCGACCATGTCCTGGGGCCGCGGTCAGACAACCTGGCACCGCTCAGCCGCGGGGAACTCGACGCCGGCATCGGCGGCAACTACACGGCAGCCGCGGCCCGGCGGATCCGGACCGCCCTGCAGTTTGCTGATCCTGCGTCCGGCTCCCCCGGAGAATCGGTGAGCCGCGCCCTGATGCACCGGCTCGGCTTCCGGATCCCCCTCCTTCAGGTCGAAATTCGTGATGCCCGGGGGCTGGTGGCGTTCACTGACTTTGACTGGCCCGATGATCAGCTTTGCGGAGAGTTCGACGGCCTTGTGAAGTACCGCAACGCGGAGTACCTCCAGGGCCGGACACCGGCCGAGGCCCTCACCGCCGAGAAACGCCGGGAGGACAGGATTCGGGCCACGGGCCGGCGCGTGATCCGTTGGACATGGTCGGAGCTGGCCAATCCCGGATCTTTTTCCGCATTCCTGGCGGCCGCCGGCGTTCCCCGGCAGCCGCTCCCGGCCTGTCGGTGCTGATCGCGCCGCGCTCCCAGGAAACCGCCACGATATCGGGCACGCGCGGCCCGGATCCCGGCCGCGCCGGTCCGAATACGGCGCCGCGGTCCGAAAACGCAGCGAAAACAGTCCGGACCCGCCCGCCTGGCTACACCTTGGTCCCCGCCACCACGGTGGCGGTGGACCGGAGCCGGATCGCGCCGTCGTGCTCGTAGCGGCCCAGCAGCGCGAACACATCCGAGCGGATCAGGGCCCGCGAGTCCGCGTCCGCCTTGGCCAGCCCCATCGCCACGGTGGTCGCGATGTCCGTCATGAACTCCCAATAACTCTCCGGAGATTCGTGCACCAGGTCGGTGCTGACCTGGTGCTCGGCCACCTCCGCCAGGCCGGCCTCCTTGAACATGCGGGTCATGAACCCGGTTGGTGCGCAGCGGAACAGCCCGGGAGTCTCCGCGGGCGGGATGGGCAGTTCCCGGTGCCGGGCAATCGTGCCCAGGATCAGGCTGGCCCAGGGGTTTGCCGCCGCGCGTCCCCAGACGACGGCTCCCACCCGGGCGCCCGGCCTGGCGGTGCGCGCCATCTCTGCCATGGCCGCGGACATCACCGGGAAGAACATCAAACCGAAGTGGCTATAGGCGGCGTCGAACGTGTTGTCGCGGAACGGCAGGGCGGCCGAATCGCACACTTGAAAGTCCAGGTTGTTCAGGCGCCGGGCCGCTGCCTTCTCTTCGGCCACGCGGAGCATCCCGGACGAAATGTCAGTCAGGACCACCCGGCCTTCCGGCACCTGCGCGGCCACGTTGAGGCCAGGCTCCCCCGTGCCTGCCGCGACGTCCAGCACCTCTGAGTCGGGGCGGAGACGGAGCTCCTTGAGGAGGGCGTCGCCGAACGGGGCCTGCCAGCCAAGCAGTTCAGCGTCCCATTTCTTCCAGCCCGACGAGAACTCATCCCAGAGCAAGCGCTGCTCCTCACGAATACGGTCGGCTGAGGCTAACATTGGCGGTTCCTTAGCTGGTCTGTACCTAGCCCTAGTCTGCTCCGGGAAGCGGTCCCCGGCAATGAGTCGAAGGGCAGTAGGCTTAACGGCATGTCTCCCCACGAAACCCCCGGCACAGCAGGCAACGACCCCCAGCGGGAACCGGCCCCGGGCAGTGTTCAGGGCAGTGCCCAGGGCGGCGTTCCGGAGCGCCGCGAGGTCACCGTCCGGCGGGCGCCGAAATATGTGCCCTTCCTGATCCTGGGCGGGCTCCTGGGCGTGGCCGTCGCGGCCGTCATCGCCTACGCCCTCCCCGGTGACGCGAGCTTCGACCGCTCCTCGGTCTTCGGCTTCTTCATGATTCTCTGCGCGGCCGGCGGCGTCATCCTGGGTGCCGCGACCGCCTTGGTCCTGGACCGGCGGAGCGTCCGCCGCGCCGAGCACGCCGTCGTCGAATCCGCACCGGACGCGAACGACGACTCGGACGATGACGGGAACCGCGCCTGAGGGTGTCAGGTCATAAACCGGCCGCCGGAAAAGTCTTAGCGCACATCGTGAGATAATCGACCAGTGGCACGCGGCGATGGAAAACTTTCTCATGATCTTCTCCCAGGCGAAAAAGGCCCTCAGGACGCATGCGGCGTCTTCGGGGTCTGGGCACCCGGTGAAGAAGTAGCAAAACTCACCTACTACGGGCTGTACGCATTGCAGCACCGCGGTCAGGAGTCGGCTGGCATAGCAACCAGCGACGGCAAGCGGATCAACGTCTACAAGGACATGGGGCTCGTTTCCCAGGTCTTCGACGAGACCACGCTGAACACCCTGACCGGGCACCTGGCCGTCGGCCACTGCCGCTATTCCACTACCGGCGCCAGCCACTGGGCCAACGCCCAGCCCACCCTGGGCGCGACCGCCACGGGCACCGTGGCCCTGGCCCACAACGGCAACCTGACCAACACGGCCGAGCTCAAGGCGATGATCGAGGACCGCAACGGCGGAAACCTCAGCGGCGAGATGAAGCAGGGCAACACCTCGGACACCGCCCTGGTGACCGCGCTCCTGGAGGGCGAAGAGGGCAAGTCCCTGGAGCAGACGGCCATGGAGCTGCTGCCCAAGATCAAGGGCGGCTTCTGCTTCGTCTTCATGGATGAGGGCACCCTCTACGCGGCCCGGGACACCTACGGGATCCGACCGCTGTGCCTGGGCCGGCTCGAACGCGGCTGGGTGGTTGCCTCCGAGCAGTCCGCCCTCGCCACCGTCGGCGCCAGTTTCATCCGCGAAATCGAACCCGGCGAGTTCATCGCGATCGACGAGGACGGCGTCCGGTCGCAGCGCTTCGCCGAGGCGACGCCGGCCGGCTGTGTGTTCGAATACGTCTACCTCGCCCGCCCGGACGCCTCCATTGCGGGCCGCTCGGTGTACGAATCCCGCGTGGAAATGGGCCGCCAGCTGGCCCGCGAAAACACCCAGGAAGCGGACATCGTCATCCCGGTGCCGGAATCCGGCACCCCCGCGGCGGTGGGCTACGCCGAAGAATCCGGTATCCCCTTCGCGCACGGCTTCGTCAAGAACTCCTACGTGGGCCGCACGTTCATCCAGCCCTCGCAGACACTGCGCCAGCTCGGCATCCGGCTCAAGCTGAACGCCCTCGAATCCGTGATCCGCGGCAAGCGTGTTGTGGTGGTGGACGACTCGATCGTCCGCGGCAACACCCAGCGCGCCATCGTGCGGATGCTCCGGGAAGCGGGCGCCGCGAGCGTCCACATCAAAATTTCCTCCCCGCCGGTCAAGTGGCCCTGCTTCTACGGCATCGACTTCGCCTCCCGGGCCGAACTGATCGCCAACGGCGCCACCATCGACGAAATCACCCAGGCCATCGGCGCCGACTCGCTCGCCTACATTTCCGAAGACGGCATGATCGACGCCACCCGGCAGCCGCGCGAGCGTCTCTGCACGGCATGCTTCACCGGCAAGTACCCCATCGAGCTGCCCGGCGCGGACAAGCTCGGCAAGAACCTGCTCGAGCGCACCGACCTCGGCGGCCTCGCGCCCGCCGCCGGCGCGGCCGCGTCCGCGGCGCCCTCCGGCGCATCTGATTCCGCGGCGGCGCCCGACGCCGAACCCGGCACCTCCATCGCCGACGATCCGGCCGAGAAGGCCGGCGCCACCGGCTGCGATCCGGGGCCGGACTCCGAATTCGAAGAACTGCTCACCGATGCCGACCGCGTCACCACAGCCGACAAGAAAGAGCCAGTATGACTTCCGCCTCCCCGGCCGCTGACATGAACGCCGCCCAGAACGCCGGCATCACCTACGCCTCCGCCGGCGTCGACGTCGAAGCGGGAGACCGCGCCGTCGAACTCATGAAGGACGCCGTCAAGGCAACCCACAACGCCTCGGTGATCGGCGGCGTCGGCGGGTTCGCGGGCCTCTACGACGTCTCCCGGCTGCTGACCTACAAGCGCCCGCTGCTGGCCACCTCCACCGACGGCGTCGGCACCAAGGTGGCAATCGCCCAGGCCATGGACATCCACGACACCATCGGCTACGACCTCGTCGGCATGGTGGTGGACGACATCGTCGTCGTTGGCGCCGAGCCGCTGTACATGACCGACTACATCGCCTGCGGCAAGGTTGTCCCGGAGCGCATCGCCGACATCGTCCGCGGCATCGCGGCCGCCTGCTCGGTCGCCGGCACCGCCCTGGTGGGCGGCGAAACCGCCGAACACCCCGGCCTGCTCGGTGAACACGAGTACGACGTCGCCGGTGCCGCCACCGGCGTGGTCGAGGCCGACCAGCTGCTCGGCCCGGACCGGGTCCGCGCCGGCGACGTGGTGATCGGCATGGCCTCCTCCGGCCTGCACTCCAACGGCTACTCCCTGGTCCGCCGCGTCATCAACCACGCCGGCTGGGCCCTAGACCGCCAGGTCTCCGAGCTCGGCCGCACCCTGGGCGAGGAGCTCCTCGAGCCCACCCGCGTCTACGCCGCGGACTGCCTGGACCTCGCCCGCACCTTCCCCGTGAACGGCTCAGCGGGCGGCAAGGCCGTCCACGGCTTCAGCCACGTCACCGGCGGCGGCCTCGCCGCCAACCTCGCCCGCGTCCTCCCGCAGGGCCTGCTGGCCACCGTCGACCGCTCCACCTGGGAGCTCCCGGCCATCTTCAAGCTGGTTTCGGAACTCGGCAACGTCCCGCTGGCCGACCTCGAGCGCACCCTGAACCTGGGCGTGGGCATGGTCGCCATTGTTTCGCCGGAGGCTGCCGACGCCGCCGTGAACCGGCTCAACGACCGCGGCCTGCCGTCCTGGATCATGGGGACCGTCGAGCAGAACTCGGATGCGGTCCTCAAGACCGGCCCGGACTACGTCCAGGGCGCCAAGGGCGTCGACGGCGGCGCCGTCCGGCTGGTCAACGCCTACGCCTAAACGGGCCCGACCCGACGTCGAGTGCTCCGTAACTGCCGTTTTGAACGCTTAAAACGGCAGTTACGGAGCACTCGATGGGTTTAAGCCGGGGCTTTAAACCTCCAGCAGGCTGAAGACGCCGCCCTGCGGATCCTTGAGGGTGGCGATGGTGCCTGCTTCCTCGACCTCGTCCGGTTCGATCAGCACGACGCCGCCCGCGGCCACCGCAGCCTGAACCGCCGCCGCGACGTCGGAGACACCGAAGTAGACCTGCCATCCCGGCTCGAGGGTGTCCTGCGCGTCGCCGGGAACCCGGGCGATGCCGGCCACCTCGGTGCCGCCCACCATGAGGGTGGTGTAGGTGCCGCCGTCGTCCTGGGGGTATTCGGTCACGTCGTGCCCGAAGAGCTGTTGGAAGAAGCCGACGGCGGCCTGCGGCTCGGGGGTGAGCAGCTCAGCCCATGCCAGGGCGCCCGCCTCCTGGCTCCGGCCGGCTCCGACGTGGCTGCCGGCCTGCCAGGCACCGGTGGTTCCGCCGCCGGGCGGGGCGAAGAAGACCATCACGCCGGTGTCACCGATCTCCTCGGGGCCGAATTCAAGGTGCCCGGGGGAATGGGCCAGTTCGGCGGCCAAGTTCCGGGCGTCGTCGACCGCGAAATACACGTTCCACCGGCCCGGTTCGGCCGCGGCTTCCTGCTGGGAGTTCTGCGGCGCGAGCACGGTAACCAGGTCGTCGCCCAGGAAGGCTCTCGCGTAGCTGCGTCCGTCCGGGGTGGGCAGGTCTTCATACCGCCAGCCGAAAACCCCCGCGTAAAAGGCCTTCGCCGCCTCCACGTCACGGGTCTGGAGGTCCGTCCAGCAGAGCTCGCCCTCGGCGAATCCTTTGCGCATGGTCATGGCAGTCCTTCCGGGCATCGGTGGCACGTCCGGGAAAATCCGGCACGAACAACGTAGCCCGGCGCCCCGCCGGTGACAACTGCGCCGGCATCTCCGCGGCGAAGCAAGGCCAGACGGCCGGCTGCGGAAAGGGAACGCTGCGGGCACAAGAAAGGCCGCCGGCCACACCTGTTACAGGTGTGGCCGGCGGCCCGAAAATCTTTGGCTGGCACCGCGGTGCCGGAAGGATCCCCCGGAGAGAACTGCCGGAAGGAAGCGTCGACTAACCTATGCGACGGGAATCAACCTCGTCGTCGTCGTCTTCCACATCGTCCGCGTACTTATCCACATACGCTGAATAATCCGGTTCGACCGGGTCATCCGCGAAGTGGCTCGTGGCACGACTTCCCGGGCCCGTGAGCTCGCGCTGAAGGGCCGAATAGTCAGTGTTCGGGGAGTAGTACTTGATGTCCCGAGCCTGCTTGGTAGCTTTTGCCTTTTGACGGCCGCGCCCCATGGCGTGACCCCCTTTTGTACTTGGACCGGAGGTGGTCACCTTTTGGCGATCGGTGAGGCCCCGGAATGTTTGGTCAATTTGTCGTACACCTAGATTACATGCTTTCGGCGCCAACTGCTCGCCGGCCCGCCCCCTGTGGACAGTGTGGCGCGTCCCGCAACGGTGGCCGAAGCCACCGACGCATGCGCGGTGCCGCGCATCTTCGATAGAGTTTCGTGATGTGCGCCCAGAAAAGGGCCGCTACGCCGGGCCTCCAGCCCCGGCAAAGACGCACGGAAGTGGTGAATTTCTCAGTGACTGAAGAGAATCCAAGGAACGACGCCGGGTCCATCCCGCCGCCGCCCTCGAGGCCGCCGACGTCCGCCCTGCCCGTCATTACAGCCGATCCTGCGCGGCGCACGAATCCTTCGGCGGCACCCGCAGCGGCTAAACCCGCGCGCCCGGCGCTTGCCGGGACCACGTTCGCCGGCACCCAGAAAGCGCTCTCACGCACCAAGAAAGCTCTCTCACGGCGGGCACGCCCCCTGGCCCGCCGGATTCGCCGGCAGGGGCCAAAGCGGCTCGGCGCGGCCGCGGCCGTCCTCGTGGTGCTTGCGCTTCTGGTCTGGTGGGCTGTGACCGCATTTGCCGGCAGCGGCCAGGCCTCCGCCGAAAACGACAGCCCGGCCCCCGCAGCTTCGGCGGCGTCCGCCCCGGCGTCCGCCCCGGCCAGCCGCGGAGCGTTGCCGCTGGAAGGCGTCAGCCCCCTGGACTTCCAGTTGCGGGACTGCTTCCAGGACTTCGACCCGGATGCGCAACAGTCCACAGTCGTGGATTGCGCCACCGGCCACTCGGCGCAGCTGGTTGCCGTGGAAAAATACGGGTCAAATGACTCGTACCCCGGCCGGGACCAGCTCAAGCAGAAAGCACGCGATGCCTGCAAGGCGGCTCCGCTCACGCCTAAGGCCGGCGACTACGACCTGAGCTACAAGCTGGCCTACCCGAGCCCGCGCAGCTGGGACATGGGCGACCGACGGGTCGACTGCTACGCCGTGACGAACACCGGAAACGTCATCAAAGAGTCCCTGCTGCCCTAGCCTTGCCCGGCTAAGTGCACTGGCAAGGCGCACGGCTTTGGCCCACCGGCAGGGTGCTCAGTGCCACCGGCAGCCGGGACGGACCCGGGCTGCCGGTGGCACTGAGCGCACCCGGTCCGGCGGCTACTCCTTGCGCCTGACTGAGAGCCCGCTGCCGGTGGACGCGCCGCCGTCGGGCCGGTCCGTGGCCTCGGGACCACCCATGGTCAGTTCCATCAGGTCCGGCGCGGTGTCCACCACAACCGTGTCACCGTCGGAGATCTCACCGGCCAGGATGGCCCGTGCCAGCCGGTCGCCGATCTCGCGTTGCACCAGCCGGCGCAGCGGACGTGCGCCGTACGCGGGATCGAAGCCCGTGACGGCAAGCCAGGCGCGGGCGCCCTCGGTGACCTCGAGATTGAGCCGGCGGCCCTTGAGCCGCTCGCCCAGCTCCTTGACCTGCAGCTCCACGATCCGGGACAGCTCCTCCACGCTCAGCGGGTCGAACAGCACCACCTCATCGAGCCGGTTCAGGAACTCCGGCTTGAAGGAGGCATGCACGGTCGCCATGACGGCATCCTTCTTGGCTGCGGCATCAAGATTGGGGTCCACCAGGAACTGGCTGCCCAGGTTCGAGGTGAGCACCAGGATCACGTTGCGGAAGTCCACGGTGCGGCCCTGACCGTCGGTGAGGCGGCCGTCGTCGAGCACCTGCAGGAGGATGTCGAAGACCTCTGGATGGGCCTTTTCCACTTCATCGAGCAGCAGCACCGAGTACGGGCGCCGGCGGACGGCCTCGGTCAGCTGGCCGCCCTCCTCATAGCCGACGTACCCGGGAGGCGCCCCGACAAGGCGGGCTACGGAATGCTTCTCCGAGTATTCGGACATGTCGATCCGCACCATCGCCCGCTCGTCGTCGAACAGGAAGTCGGCAAGGGACTTCGCGAGCTCGGTCTTGCCGACGCCGGTGGGGCCGAGGAACAGGAAGGAGCCGGTGGGCCGGTTCGGGTCGCTGATCCCGGCGCGGGCGCGGCGCACGGCGTCGGAGACCGCGGCAACGGCCTTGGTCTGGCCGATCAGCCGCTCCCCCAGGACGTGTTCCATGTTCAGCAGCTTCTGGCTTTCGCCCTGCAGCATGCGTCCCGCCGGGATGCCGGTCCAGGCCGAAATCACCTCGGCGATGTCGTCCGCGGTGACCTCGTCGGCCACCATCTGCCCGGATTTGTCGGACACGGCCGCTTCGGCCTCGGCGGCGGCTTTGAGTTCACGCTCCAGGGCCGGGATCTCGCCGTAGAGGATTCTGGACGCCGTCTCGAGGTCGCCCTCGCGCTCGGCCTTTTCCTCCGTGGACCGCAGCTCGTCGAGCTTGGCGCGCAGGTCGCCCGCCCGGTTCAGGCCGGCCTTTTCGGCCTCCCAGCGGGCATTCAGGGCCGCAAGCTCTTCCTTCTTGTCCGCCATGTCCGCGCGCAGGGCCGCAAGCCGCTCCACGGAGGCGGGATCGGCCTCGCCGGCCAGGGCCAGTTCCTCCATGGTCAGGCGGTCCACCTGGCGGCGCAGCTGGTCGATCTCCTCCGGCGCGGAGTCGATCTCCATCCGCAACCTGGACGCGGCCTCGTCCACAAGGTCGATCGCCTTGTCCGGCAGCTGCCGGCCCGAGATGTACCGGTTGGAGAGGGTGGCGGCGGCCACGAGGGCGGAGTCGGAGATGGAGACCTTGTGGTGGGCCTCGTAGCGTTCCTTGAGGCCGCGCAGAATGCCGATGGTGTCCTCCACGCTCGGTTCGCCGACGTAGACCTGTTGGAACCGGCGTTCCAGGGCCGGGTCCTTTTCGATGTTCTCGCGGTACTCATCCAGCGTGGTCGCACCGATCAGCCGCAGCTCGCCGCGGGCCAGCATGGGCTTGAGCATGTTGCCGGCGTCCATGGAGCTGTCGCCGGTGGCGCCCGCCCCGACAACGGTGTGGAGCTCGTCGATGAACGTGACGATCTGCCCCTCGGAGCCCTTGATTTCCTCCAGGACGGCCTTGAGCCGTTCCTCGAATTCACCGCGGTACTTGGCGCCGGCCACCATCGAGGCGAGGTCCAGGGCGATCAGGGTCTTGCCGCGCAGGCTCTCGGGGACGTCACCCGCCACGATCCGCTGGGCAAGTCCTTCGACGACGGCGGTCTTGCCGACGCCGGGTTCGCCGATGATCACGGGGTTGTTCTTGGTCCGGCGGCTCAGCACCTGGATGATGCGGCGGATCTCGGCGTCGCGGCCAATCACCGGGTCCAGCTTGCCCGAGCGGGCGACCGCGGTGAGGTCCGTGCCGTACTTCTCCAGCGCCTGGAACGTGTTTTCGGGGTCGGCATTGTCCACCTTGCGGTCGCCGCGGACACCCGGCAGGGCGGCGAGCAGCGCCTCGTGGGAGGCCCCGGAGTCGCGCATCAGCTTGCCGACGGCATCACTTCCGGACGCGAGCCCCAGCAGCAGGTGCTCGGTGGAGACGAAGGAATCGCCAAGCCGCTCGGCCTCGTTCTGGGCGTTCTTGATGGCCTGCAGGGCGGTGCGGGACAACTGCGGCTGCTGCACGGAGCTGCCGGAAGTGGACGGAAGGGCCTTGATGGCGCTGCTGGCCTGGACGCTGACGGAATCCGGGTCCGTCCCGGTGGCGCGGAGGAGCGCGACGGCGACACCCTCGCGCTGGTCCATGAGCGCCTTGAGCAGGTGAGCGGGCTCGAGCTGCGGATTGCCCGCGGTCGAGGCGTTCATGGCAGCCGCAGCGAGGGCCTCCTGGCTCTTGGTGGTGAATTTGGCGTCCAACGAGGGCTCCTTCCGGAATGGTCTTGATGTCAAAGTTGAGTCTACATCGCTCAACTTTAATATGGGGGAGGCTGGCTCCATGTTTGCCGACAGCGAAACGCCTGTCTAGAGGCTGACCGCCCGCGCTCCCGGGCACCCCTCCCCGCGCACCTCCGTCACGCAACCCGGCCGGGCACCCGCGCACCTCCACCGCGGGACATGCCCTCCCCTGCGCCCGAGGAGTGGACATAATGCCACTATGTCCAGCGCCCGGGGCCAAGGCTGGACATGTCCCGCGGCCCCAGGCGCCAGCAATGAGCATGCCCGGCGGACATCAGCCCGCGCGGCCCGCGCGAATGACTTAACGTTGCTTAACGATCGGCGGGCTCCTTACTGTAACTGGGGTCACAGCAAAACGAACCGACGCGAAGGAGGGCCGGTCATGCACGAACACGCCACAAGCGCCACCGTCGACGGCCCCGCGCCGCCGGTTTCGGCCGCCGCCGTGGCCCGGGCCGCAGGGGTCTCCTCGGCTGCGGTTTCCTACGTCCTCAACGGCAAGGGCGGCGTCTCGCCGGAGACCCGGCGCCACATCATCCACGTGGCGAACGAGCTCGGCTTCAGGCCCCGTAAGCCGTCGCAGTCAACCGACCCGCAGCGGACCCGGGTCATCGGGCTGATCCTGCCGAACATCATCAATCCGATGTTTCCACGCTGGGCGCAGGGGGTCATTACGGCCGCGGCGGAGTCCGGCTACGAAGTGTTTGTCGCCACCACCCAGGACGATCCGGAGGTGCTCGCCCAGGTCACCTCGACGCTCGCGCACCGCAACGTTGATGGCATCATCCTGGCCGCCTCACTCCGGGACGACGCCACCGCGCTCCGCACCCTGAGGGCGGCCCGGATCCCGTACGTGTGCCTGTCCCGCCGGGCAGACTTCCTCGATTCGGATTTCGTCGGGATCGACGACGACGCCGCAGCCACCACGCTGATGCAGCACATGCTCAGCCACGGCTTCACGGAAATCGCCACCGTGATCGGACCCCGGTTCTCAACGGCCTCCCTGGCCCGCGAGCAGGCGTTTGTCCGCACCGCCGCCGCTGCGGGCATCACGATCAGCGGCGACCGGAAGATCAGCACCAGGGTCAACAACGAGGGCGGCCGGCTGGCGGCGGAGCGGCTCTTCTCCGCCGGAACGCCGCCGCAGGCCGTGGTGTGCGGCAGCGACGAGCTTGCCATCGGCGTCATGGAATACGCCTTGTCGCGCGGCCTGCGCATCCCGGACGACGTCGCCGTCGCCGGCTGTGACGGGCTGCCGCACAGCCGCTCCGGGCTGATCAACCTGACCAGCATTGTCCAACCGCAGCAGGAAATGGCCAACGAGGCGTTCGCCATGCTGCTCAAACGCATCGATTCCCCGTCCGCCACCTACACCTCGAAAGTGTGCCGGCACCGCCTGCACGTCGGGCGGACGTGCGGCTGCACGCCCCCGGACAGCTGAAGCCAGACGCCGCACGCACGCCGGCCCGTCCGCGGCCGGCCCTACACATCCCCGAGCCCCTGACGAGCCATGCGCCGCGCGCCCCGCCGCGCCCGCCTACCTCCCGTTTGCCCTTTTCCGCATGCCCGACCTGACCACCTATCCCGCCAACGAGCCAAGGACCCCGCCCCATGTCAGTTGTATCCGCAACAAAGAAGATGCGCACACCACAGGAAATCAACGGCGTGATCTTACGCCGCGTCATGCCGCTGCTGATCGGCGCCTACATCATGGCCTTCCTGGACCGCACCAACATCGGTATGGCCAAGGACCGGCTGGAGATCGATCTCGGCATCTCGGCCACCGCGTACGGCATCGGCGCCGGACTGTTCTTCCTGACCTACGCCCTGTCCGAAATCCCGTCCAACCTGATCATGCACAAGGTCGGCGCCCGGTTCTGGATCATGCGGATCATGATCACCTGGGGCATCATCTCCGCCGGCATGGCCTTCGTCCAGGGCGAATGGTCCTTCTACATCATGCGGATGCTGCTCGGCGTGGCCGAGGCCGGACTCTTCCCCGGCGTCATGTACTTCCTGACGCAGTGGTTCGTGGTCAAGGACCGCGCCAAGGCCAACGGAATGTTCCTGCTCGGCGTCTCCATCGCCAACATTGTCGGGGCCCCGCTGGGCGGGCTGCTCCTTACCCTTGACGGGCTCGGCGGCCTGCACGGCTGGCAGTGGATGTTCCTCGTCGAAGGGCTCCCGGCCTGCGTCCTCGCCTACGTCGTCTGGAAGAAGCTCCCGGACCGCCCCAGCATGGCGACGTTCCTCACCGCCGAGGAAGCCGCCGATCTCGAGGCCCGCATCGCCGCCGAGGAGACCGCCGGCGCCGCGGCCTCCGGCAACCACCGGCTCCGGGATGTCCTGAAGGACAAGCAGATTCTCCTCGTCGTCGGCGTCTACTTCACCCACCAGATCGCCGTCTACGCCCTGTCCTACTTCCTGCCCTCCATCATCGGCACCTACGGCAAGCTCAGCCCGCTCCAGATCGGCCTGCTGACGGCCATCCCCTGGATCTTCTCCGCCGCCGGCGCCCTGCTGGTCCCCCGCTTCGCCACCGACGGCCGCCGCTCCCGGATGCTGGTCACCGGCACCATGACCGGCATCGTCGCCGGCTTCGCCCTCGGCGCCGTCGGCGGGCCGCTGCTGGGCATGATCGGCTTCTGCCTCGCCGCCTTCAATTTCTTCGCCCTGCAGCCGATCCTCTTCACCTACCCGGCCACCCGCCTCAGCGGCGCCGCCCTCGCCGGCGGCATCGCCTTCGTCAACACCATCGGCCTCTGCGGCGGCTTCCTGGGCCCCTACGTCATGGGCTTCATGCAGGACGCCACCGGCTCCAAGCTCTCCGGCCTGTGGTTCATCGTGGGCATGTGCGTCATCGGCGCGCTGCTGTCCCTGCTGCTCAAGCGCGGCGCGGAGAAGCCCGCGCTTGTCCCGGCCGCCCACTGACCCACTGCTCCCACCGCCCGTTCCGGATGTGCCCCGCCGCGCGTTCGGAACGGGTCTGCACGCCATCTCACTGCAAGGACCACTCATGGATTTCACCGCCAAGCGCGTTCTCGTCACCGCCGGAGCCAACGGCATCGGCCTGGCCATCGCCAGCAAGTTCCGGGAACTCGGCGCCACCGTCTTCGTCACCGACATTGACCCCGACGCCGTCGACAAGGCCCGCGTCAACGGGCTCCTCGCCGCGGTCAGCGACGTCTCGGACGAGGGCCAGGTCCGCGAACTCATGGACACCGTCCGGGACGAAATGGGCGGCCTCGACGTCCTCGTCAACAACGCCGGCATCGCCGGGCCCACCGGGCCCCTGGAATCCCTCGACGCCGGGGCGTGGAAGGCAACCTTCGACGTCAACATCCATGGCCAGTTCTTCTGCATCAAGCACGCCCTGCCCCTGCTGCGCGCGGGCAGCGGCGCCTCTATCGTGAACCTGTCCTCGGCCGCCGGTCGGCTGGGCATGGCGGGCCGCAGCGCCTATTCGGCGTCGAAATGGGCCGTTGTCGGGCTGACCAAGACCCTCGCGATCGAACTCGGCCCGGACGGCATCCGCGTCAACGCCATCTGCCCCGGCGCCGTCAACGGCCCCCGCATCGACTCCGTCATCGCCGCCAAGGCCCGGATGCTGGCGTTGCCGGCGGACGAGGTGTCCGCGCTGTACCACAACCAGTCCTCGCTGGGTCGCCTGATCGAGGCCGAGGACATCGCGAACATGGCCGTCTTCGTGGCCAGCGACATGGCCCGCAACGTCAACGGCCAGGCTCTCGCCGTGGACGGCAACACCGAAAAACTCTACTGACCTGAAGTGAACTGCCCGGGGATCCGGTCCGCCCCAGGCGGCCGCCCCGCCCCGCACCCACCCTGCCCCACCAAGGAGACATTCCCATGGCTGCTGCCCGCAAGGTCATCATCACCAGCGCCGTCACCGGCGCCATCCACACCCCGTCCATGTCCCCGCACCTGCCCGTCTCCCCCGACGAGATCGCCGACGCCGCGATCGGCGCCGCCGAGGCAGGCGCCGCGATCGTACACATGCACGCCCGCGACCCCAAGGACGGCCGTCCCTCCCAGGACCCGGAGCACTTCGCCCCGATCCTGGACAAGCTCAAGCGCAACACCGACGCCGTCATCAACATCACCACGGGCGGCTCGCCGCACATGAGCGTCGAGGAGCGGATGCAGCCGGCGGCCCTGTTCAAACCGGAGCTTGCCTCACTCAACATGGGCTCGATGAACTTCGGGCTGTACCCGATGCTGGACCGCTTCACCGAGTTCGGCCACGACTGGGAGCGCGAAGGGCTCGAAAAGAGCCGCGACCTCGTCTTCAAGAACACCTTCCAGGACATCGAGACCATCCTGGGCATCGGCAACCAGAACGGCACCCGCTTCGAGTTCGAGTGCTACGACATCTCGCACCTGAACAACCTCGCCCACTTCCATGGCCGGGGCCTGGCCCGGGGCCCGCTGTTCGTGCAGTCGGTGTTCGGCCTGCTCGGCGGCATCGGCGCGCACCCCGAGGACCTCATGCACATGCGCCGCACGGCGGATCGGCTGCTCGGCGAGCACTACGAGTGGTCCATCCTGGGCGCGGGCAAGAACCAGATGCCGCTCGCCACTATCGGCGCCGCCATGGGCTCCCACGTCCGGGTGGGCCTGGAGGATTCCCTGTGGATCGGTCCCGGCCAGCTCGCCGCGTCCAATGCCGAACAGGTCACCCGGATCCGCACCATCCTGGAAGCCCTCAACTTTGAGGTCGCCACCCCCGACGAGGCGCGGCAGATGCTGCAGCTCAAGGGCCGGGAAAACGTGGGGTTCTGAGCCGATGAGCATCCTCGTGGCCCCGGACAGTTTCAAGGGCACCTTCACGGCTGCCGAGGTGGCCGGGCACATCGCGGCCGGCATCCGGTCCGCCGGCGGGTCGGCCAGCGAGCTGCCCGTGGCCGACGGCGGCGAGGGCACCACCGAGGCCCTGGCCCGCGGGCTGGACGCCCGGCCCGTCCGGGTCACCACGATCGGGCCGTGGGGCGAACCCGTCGACGCGGCGATCGGGCTGACCGCCGACGGGACCGCCGTCGTCGAACTGGCCGCCGCGAGCGGCCTTAACCTGCCCTCCGACGGCGGCCGGGACCCCTTCGCGGCCAGCACGTACGGCACCGGCGTCCTGATTGCGGAGGCCGCCCGGCACGGCGCACGCCGCATCGTGGTGGCGGCAGGGGGCTCGGCCACTACCGACGGCGGTGCCGGCGCCATCGCCGCGATCGAGGAACGCGGCGGGCTCCGCGGCGCCGAGCTGGTGATCCTGAGCGATGTCACGACGCGTTTTTCCGACGCCGCACGCGTGTTCGGGCCGCAGAAGGGTGCCGGGCCGGCCGCCGTCGAGCTGCTGACGCGCCGACTCGAGCTGCTCGCGGAATCGTTTGTCCGGGACTTCGGCCGGGATCCCCGCCTGGTGGACCGCACCGGGGCGGCCGGCGGCTTCTCCGGCGGAATGTGGGCCCGCTACGGCGCCCGCCTGGTGTCAGGGGCGGACTACGTCCTGGATTTGCTGGGCTTCGACGCGCAACTGACCGCCAGCAGCGCGGTGGTGGTCGGCGAGGGCCGGCTGGATTCCCAGACCGGCCAAGGGAAGATCATCGGTGCCATCCTGGCCCGCGCCGGCACCAAACCGGTGTATGCCGTGGTGGGATCGGTGGATCCAGACCTCGGCGACTACGCAGAGGGCTTTGCCCGGATCATCGTGGCCGGCGATCCGGCAGCCATGCACGCGGCGGGGTCCGAACTCGCCCGAGCGGCTTCGGCGACTTGCCCTGCTGCTCCTGCCTACCTGTGAGACCACGGAACATGCCCCTCGCTGCCACGCCTGACCACCGGACATGCCCTCCCCGGCCCGCACGGCTGGCTAAAAACTGGACATGTCCATCGCTGCCACGCCTGACCACCGGACATGCCCTCCTCCGGCCTGCACCAGTGGACATACTTCCCTTGTGCCCATCCACGGACTTGAAGACTGGACATGTCCCTCAATGCCGGACGCGACGACGGGACATGCCCTCCTCAGGCCCGCACTGTTGGCTAACAACTGGACATGTCCCCGGTGGGAATGAACTGGTGCAGGGCAGCCCCGTGAAGCCCGGCTTGGCGGGGCTCGGCGGGGCGAACCGGGGCCCGGCTCGTAAGGCCCGGGGCGTATGCACCCGGCCCTAAGGAGCGGCCCGCAAGGCTTGGTTCGGAAGGAGTGGTCCGGCGGCCGGGTCCCCCAAGGAGCCGGCCACCGAACCAAACACTCCCACCCTCAAAGCTTGTCACAGGTTTGACAAGATTGTCACACGCCGCTCCGGGCCGTGCCGAAGCCCATCGGTATTGTGGAATCCATGAATGAGACGACGGCACCGCAGAGTCCCGAGCACCGGAGTATCTTCCTTGACAAAGCGCACCCCGCTGCCTGGCGCGCACTCAACGGTCTGGGCCTGAAAGCGAAGGAAGCCGCCGCCGAGGCCGGGCTGGACCACACGCTGATCGAGTTGCTCAACGTCCGCATTTCGCAGATCAACGGCTGCGCCTATTGCCTGGACATGCACGTGGGCGATGCCGTCAAGAACGGCGAGTCGGCACAGCGCCTTGCCGTCCTCCCCGCGTGGCGCGACACTACTCTGTTCTCCGAAAAGGAATGCGCAGCCCTGATGCTGGCCGAGGCCATCACCACTATCTCTGACGCCCAGACCCGCGACCGCGAAGGCGCACAGGCCAGGCGGCACCTGACGGCCGAAGAATTTTCCGCCGTCAGCTGGCTGGCGATCACGATGAACGCGTTCAACCGGGTTTCCATCGTCAGCCAGCACCCGGTCCACGCCCGCAGCTAACCAGCCGAAAACGCGGCCCGCGGCTAACCCGGCCCGGTCCGCACCGCCGCCCGCACCAGGACCCCCGGTCGGCGGCCGGCGGACCGCGACGCCACGGGCATCAATCACGGGCATCAATAGTGTGTGGCTGGCCAAGCAACGAACCGTAGCCACAACTGCCGCGCAGTCGTAAGCTCGAAAAGTGGGGCGGAGCCGCGGTCACCGAGGGAGCACTGCCATGAAGTGGGTCAGGCCGGGTCACCCGGAATACGACGAAACACGACGACTCTTCAACGCGATGATCGACCGCCATCCGGCCGTCATTGCCCCGTGCGCCGATCCGAAGGGGGTCGCCGAGGCGTTGGCGTATGCGCGCACACATGGCCTCGAAGTCGCCGTCCGGGCCGGCGGCCATTCCGTGGCCGGCATGTCCATGAACGACGGCGGCCTTGTGATCGATGTTCGTCCGATGAAGTCCGTCCGGGTGGACCCGGAGGCCCGCACTGCCACGGTGGGCGCTGGCCTCACCTGCGGCGAGTTTGACCGCGCCACCCAGGAATACGGCCTCGCCATCACGGGCGGTCGTGTCTCCACAACGGGTCTCGCCGGTTTCACGCTCGGGGGCGGATCCGGCTGGCTCGAGCGCGCCTTCGGCTTCGCCTGCGACGACCTCGTCTCCGTGGATCTGGTCACGGCCACCGGCGAGCAGGTGACGGCCAGCGCCCAGGAGAATCCCGAACTCTTCTGGGCCCTGCACGGGGGCGGCGGGAACTTCGGCGTCGCCACCTCGTTCACCTTCAGGCTGCACCAGCTCGGGCCAAAAGTACACGCCGGGGTGCTGATGTGGCCGGGGGACGCGGCGCCGGAACTCAGCCGCGGATACCGGGATCTGGCCATGGCGGCTCCCAACGAAGAGTCCGCCACCCTCATCTACGGGATTGCACCGGCGGAGCCCTTCGTGCCCGCGGACATGGTGGGCAAGATGGCGGTGTACGTCGTGTATGTCTTCGCCGGGGATGCCGAGGAAGGCAAACAACATGCCAAGGCATACCGGGAACTGGGCCCTGTTGTGGACCTGGTGGAAGATACCGGCTACGCAGACTTCCAGTGTTCCCTGGACGACCCGCCGGGTAAGTACAACTACTGGAGCGCCGACTATCACGACGAACTCTCCGACGACGCCCTGGACGTCATCATCGACTCGGCCCGGAATCTTCCGGGACCAAGCTCCCAGCAACTGATCGCCCATTGGGGCGGGGCGGTGAGCGGGCCTGCCGCCGCGGCAACCCCGCTGCTGAACCGGACCGCCAGCTGGGTGAGCCACCCGTTCGGCCTGGGCGACACGCCCCAGGGCGGGCAGGACGCGAAGGCCTGGGTCAAACGCTTCCGCCAGGACATATCCCCCTACGCGACCGGAGGCGTCTGGCTGAACTTCATCGGCGACGAAGGCCAAGCCCGGATCCGCGCGGCCTACGGCGACGAAAACTACAACCGGCTGGCAGAAGTGAAACGCGAGTTTGATCCCGGGAACGTTTTCCGCGGCAACCAGAACATCCGCCCCGCCGTCGCGGTATGACCCGGCGGCGGACTCCCGTCGCGGTATGACCCGGCGGCGGCGGACTCCCGACGGCGGCACGCGCCCGGCGCCCGCGCCCGCGCCGGCGTCGGCAGTCTGGGCCGCGCGCCCGCGGTCGGGGCTAGACTGCCACCATGGCCGTCTACGTCGATCCGCCGCTCTGGCCTGCCCACGGAACCCGCTTTTCCCACCTCGTCTCGGACACGTCGCTCGCGGAACTGCACGCCTTCGCCGCGGCCGCCGGCATCCCCGGGCGAGCGTTCGACGGCGACCACTACGACGTCGCCGAGGCCCGGTACGAGGCCTTGGTGGCAGCCGGCGCCATCCCTGTGGAGGGCAGGGTCCTCGTCCGAAAACTGATCGCAAGCGGGTTGCGGATCCCGGCCCGCCGCCGCGGCAAGGCCCTCCGGGTCCCGCTCCTGAACCGCTGGAACGAGGCGTTGCCGGGCCACGACGCCCTCTTCCTGGACCTGCTGGACCGCTGGGGCGAGGAACACCGGAAATACCACGGCCGCACCCATCTGCTGGCGGTGCTGGAGGCCCTGGACCTGCTGTGCGATCCGGCCGATCCGCCCCGCACCGTGCTGCTGGCCGCCTGGTTCCACGACGCCGTCTACCGCGGCGTGGCAGGCCAGGACGAGGAAGAGTCGGCGCGGCTGGCCGAGGACCGGCTCCGGCACGCCGGCCTCCCGGCCGCCGAGGTGGACGAAGTGGTGCGCCTGGTACTGCTGACCGCGGACCACTGTCCGGAGCACGGAGACGACGACGGCGCCCTGCTCAGCGACGCCGACCTCTCCGTCCTCGGCGGGGAACCCGAGGCCTACGCCCGCTACCTCGCCGCCGTCAGGGAGGATTTCGCCCACATCGGCGACGCCGACTTCGCCGCCGGCCGCGCCGCCGTCGTCCGCCAGTTGCTGCAGCTTGATCCGCTCTTCCACACCGGCCGCGGCCGGAAACTGTGGCTGGACGCCGCCCGCCGGAACCTGCACGGCGAACTCGCGTAAGCGGTTTCCCGGCCGCCTCCCGGCCGCCTCCCGGCAGCCGGGGGCTCAGGCGGCCACGCTGAGGTGATTCGCCAGCCGATCGAACGACTCACGCCACCCTTCGCCATGGCGGTCGCGGCTGGCCGCGGAGTCGAACGGCCCCTGGGTGAAGGTCATCTGCGTGCCGCCGTCGATCTCCTCCAACCGGATCGTCACCTCGGTCTCGAAGCCGCGGGTGCCGTCCGGCCTGTCCCAGGCATGGGTGAACATCAACAGGTGCGGCGGTTCAACATCGGTATGAACCCCGCTCCACCAGAATTGCTGCCCGGTACTGTCCTGGATCATGCAGGCGCGGTACAGGCCGCCGACTTCGAGGTCCGTATCGACGCTCTCACGCGGGACATGGAAGCCGCGCGGACCCCACCACTGCGGAGCCTGGTCCGGGTCCGTCAACGCCGACCACACGCCCTGGATGGGTGCCCTGAACTCGCGGACAATGACCAGCATGAGGTCCGTGTCGCCGGAAGCCGGTTGGCTCATGGTCCTCTCCCTCGGATTGCTTGAACTGACAGGCGAAGTGCCCCCGGCCCGCTGGCCGCGCTGGCGCTGCCGGCGCCTAGCGCCGGCCGGGGCTGTAGGCGGTCACATACGGGGTGTTGCTCGGGATGATCTGTTTGCCGAGCGGCATCAGCGAGATGGGGATGAGCTTGAGGTTGGCGATCGCCAGCGGGATGCCGATGATCGTGATGGCCATGGCGAAGGCCGTGACGACGTGCGCGATCGCGATCCAGAGGCCCGCCACAAGCAGCCAGATGACGTTTCCCAGCAGGGTAAATATGCCGTTTCCGCCGGGCTTGTCCACCACCATGCGGCCGAAGGGCCACAAGGCATAGGACGCGATGCGGAACGAGGCCAGGCCCCACGGGATGGTGACAACCAGCAGGCAGCAGACGACGCCGGCCAGGAAATATCCAAGGGCCAGCCACAGGCCGCCGAAGAGCAGCCAGATGATGTTCAGGAGTGTCTTCATGGATTCATTCTCGCCCGTAGGAGTGACATTCGGATCAGTGGCTTACCCGGAAAAATCCCTGACTTTCGCGCCCGGCCCCGGAGAGGTTCCCCCGAGACGGGGTGAGGGGTGCCCGGCCCCGGATTGGGCACCCCGTTTCGGCGCTTAGGTATCGGCCTGCTTGACCATGGCGGCCTCAACGTTGATCTTGACCTTGTCGCTGACCAGCAGGCCGCCCGCTTCGAGGGCGGCGTTCCACGTCAGGCCGAACTCTTTCCGGCTGATGTCCGCTTCGGCACTGAATCCTGCCCGCGTGGCGCCGAAGGGGTCCACCGCCACGCCGGTGTATTCGACTTCGAGCTCCACGGGCTTGGTGATGCCACGGATTGTGAGCTCGCCGGTGAGCACATAGTCTTCCCCGTCGCCCCGGATCCCGGTGGCCCGAAAAGTCATGTCGGGGAACTGCTCAACGTCGAAGAAGTCCGGGCCGCGGACGTGGCCATCGCGGTTGGCGTCGCCCGAATCGAAGCTGGCGGTCTTGACCGTGGCGTGCAGGCTTGCGTCCGCCAGTGACTCGCGCACCCTCGCCTCGGCGGAGGCTTCGTTGAACCGGCCGCGGACCTTGCTTATGCCCGCGTGCCGGACGCTGAAGCCGATTTCGCTGTGGGACATGTCCAGTGTCCACACTCCGGGGGTCAAACCTTCGGGCAGAGTCACAACGGTCTCCTTCGAGCAGTGGCGGGCCTGTCCCGCCGGGGCGGTCGGGGTATTCCCCACTTTGAATGCTAACGAGGAAGCACGTCCCGGGCTAGGTCCCACCGGCCCTGACGCGGGACACGCGGCACGCGGCACGCCGGCGGCCACGCGGGCCGGCGGCGTCGGGATTTCCGACGGCGGATCCAGCCAACCGGGGCCGACGCGGTCTCTGGCCTTCGCTCCACGGCCGGGTTACTCTGGCCTATAAATGCCGGGCAATCACCGAATTTCGCAGAACTATTCGCACAGTCCTGATCAACCCAATGATGTGAGGAATCGTGGCCGGGTCCCTGGGGAAACGTGGCAAGGCGGGTATCGGCGCTTTGTTGCTGAGCCTGGGTCTGCTGCTTTCCGCCTGCCAGCCCGGGCCGCCGGAACCCTCACCGCGCCCGAGCTCCGGCACGCCGTCGTCCCCCGCACCGTCGTCCCCACCGCCGTCCACCGCGCCGCCGTCGTCGTCTGCCGCGCCTTCGGCAGGCGAGCCCGTGCACTTCACCGCCCAGGGTGACATCGGCGTCGGCTCGGGCGCCAAAAAAGTGCTCGACGCCGTTGCCGGCCTCAAGCCCCACCTGAACCTCGCCCTGGGCGACTTCGCGTACAAGGCCGGACTCGAACAGGAGTTCTGCGACATGGTCACCGCCCGGCTAGGCGAGAACTTCCCGTACCAGTTGGTGACCGGGAACCACGAGAGTGATGGCCGGGATGGCGACATCGAGAAATACGTCCAGTGCCTGCCCAACAGGATGCCCGGCCTTCAGGGCGAATACGGCGTCCAATGGCGCCTGGATGTCCCCGAGCAGAATCCGGTGGTCCGCTTCATCATGGTTTCCCCCGGCATCGACTTCCGGGGCGGAGAGCCGCTGGACTACTCAAGGGGCAGCGAACGCTGGCGCTGGACCGCGGACGCCATTGACGAGGCCAAATCGCAGAACATCCCCTGGACGGTGGTGGGCATGCATACCCCGTGCCTGAGCGTCGGCAACTACGACTGCCAGGCGGGGCAGGACTTCACGAACATGCTGATCGAAAAGCAGGTGGACCTGGTCCTGTCCGGCCACGACCACGTCTATCAGCGGACGCATCAACTGGCCACGGGGGGAGGCTGCACGGAACTCGTTCCCGCGACCTTCACCTCCGGGTGCCTGGCCGATACCGATGGCGCCATGGCCCAGGGCTCGGGGACGGTGTTCGCCACCGTCGGCGTTGGCGGCGTCGGACTCTACAATGTCAGATCCGAGGATCCGGAGATGCGTTACTTCGCCAGTACATCCGGAAAGAACCAGGACCCGGCTTTTGGGACCCTGGATGTCACGGCGACGGCGGATGAACTGGCCGCCAGGTTCATTCCCGCCGACGGCTACAGCTTCTCGGATTCCTTTACCCTCCGCCGGTAAGCCGCCAGACGCGCCACGAGGGCTCAGGCCGGCACCCAGATGCTGACCCAGTCCAGGTAGACGTGACCCTGGGTTTCCGGAGCCGGACACAGAGGCAGGCAGGATTCGGTCTGCAGGATGAAATGCATGGGCGTCGAGGGCACATCCGTTGTGCTCGCGCCGATGGATCGTCCGTCAATGAAGAACTCAACGCGTCCGGGGGTCCACTCCGTCGTGGCCACATGCCAGTCCGTGGAAACTTTATTGGAAAAGAACTGTTCAAAGCTCTTTGGATTCAAGGACATGAAATGGGCAGCTGCCGTCAGGATTGCTCCGAGATCGCCTTCGGGGAAATCTATCTCCCCGTCCCGCGGCCAGATGCCACTATCCGGCCACAGGAGCCACGCCGTCTTGAAGCCAGGCATGGCATCACCCCTGTACCGGACTGAGTAGCGGCCGTACAGCATGCTGTTGGCCCTCGGGGGATTCTTGCTCGCATTCGGGAATTTGGGGGTGGGCGCGGCACCCATGAAGACACCGTTTTCCGAATGCATGAACCAGTCCAGGACGCCGTTCTTAACGCTCAGGACTTTCGAGGGGTAGTAGCCCGATTTTCCGCCGCTGACCTGTCCGTCCGTATCCGGTGTTCCGTCCTTATATCCGGCACTCCACCGGTCCCGGTAGAGCGGCCCGGGAAAGGTGCCCAGGGGGACGTCGCCGCCGGAGAAGTCCTCCACGAAGACGTTCCTCCATCCGGGCAGATCCCCCGACATCGCAGTGGCGGTGGTCCGGTCCGGAGGCGGTGCCGACGTCCGGGCGGGCTGGGACGCCGGCGCGCTCTCCGGCGCAGGGGCGGCAGAGCCGGCGCCACCCGCCGGCGGCTCAGTCGGCGCCACCGACTGGAATCCGGACTGGGCCCCTGTTCCGGCGTCGGCCGGCGGAGCCACCGGCGATGCCGAAACGGACGTGAACAGCGGCCGCTCGCCCCGTGGAGCGACATCCGAGCCGCACGCGGCCAGGGCCAGGACCGGGCCCAGGACCATGGCGGGAACCGCCAGGAACCGGAAGGTAGGGAGACGCCGGCGTCCTGCCGGCACGCGCCCCCATTTAACGGGCGTCCGCATTCGGCCAGTGTCGCATGGAGGCACCGGTCCATCAACAGTTCTGCAGCATTTTTAGTTGAATTTTCAAGTTAATCCAAGGTTAATGCAAGGTGATGAAACCAAACTTAAGTCCTGGGGTATATCACTAAGTTGTCGACGACCGAACAGCGTGAGCATTGGGTCTATTTTCCGGTCGGAGGAGTCGGGAAGCGCTGCAGTTGCGACGAGCAGAATTACGTCATTGAGTGGTGAGGCCAGTGTCCATCCCGAATCTCAAACCGAACGTGCGCCCCCAAACGACGCCCCCGCCGGCAAATCCCTCGGTCAGCGTGGTGATCCCCACTTTGAACGAGGCATTGAACCTGCCGTGGGTGCTGCGGCGGATGCCCTCTTATGTGGATGAGGTGGTAATTGTTGACGGCCGTTCCCTGGACGGCACAGTAGAAGTGGCCCGGGCCTTGCGCCTGGACGTCGTGGTGGTGGCAGAGCCCCGCCCTGGCAAAGGAAACGCCGTGCGCGCCGGATTCGCCGCGGCCTCCGGCGACATCATCGTCATGCTCGACGGCGACGGCAGTATGGACCCCCAGGAGATCGGCTGGCTGGTGACTCCGCTCCAGCACGAATACGACTTCGTCAAAGGCTCCCGCTATGTGACGGGCGGCGGCTCAGACGATCTCACATGGCTGCGCAGCGGCGGAAACAAGATGCTCACCCGGCTCGCGAACGCGGTCCTCCACAGCGACTACTCGGACCTTTGCTACGGCTACATCGCCCTGCGCCGCGAATGCGTTGACATTCTGGAGCTGGAGTCGGACGGGTTCGAGATCGAAACTGAACTGATTGTGCGGGCCTCAAGGGCCGGACTGCGCATTGCCGAGGTTCCCAGCCATGAACTGTCCCGCATCTCCGGGCAGTCAAACCTGCACACATTCCGGGACGGCTGGCGGGTCCTCCGCACCTTGGCCCGCGAGCGCGTGAGCTGGGAGGCCCCGACTGCCGGCGCCCGCCCCGAAGCCCTGCGTCGGGTCAAGTACAAATACCCCAACGAGGTCTTCCCACACGTTCCCACCGATCCCAGCAGCGTCCTGGGCGTACGGGCGGGCGAATAGGATGTCCGAGAACTCCAGCCTTCCGGCAGTATCTGTGGTCATTTGCTCCTACTCGGAGGACCGGTGGGACCGACTGATCGGCGCCCTGGACTCGGTCCGCACCCAGACCTTCCCACCCATGCAGACGATCGTCGTCGTCGACTACAACGTGGACTTGTACAAGCGGCTGATCTTTACCGTCCCGGATGCCGTAATTGTCGAGAACACCGGGCCCAAGGGTCTCTCCGGCGCCCGCAACACCGGAGCGGGCATCGCCAAGGCAGAGATCGTGGCCTTCCTCGATGACGATGCCGAAGCCGAACCGGACTGGCTCGAACGGCTCGCGGCGATGTACGACGATCCCGACGTTCTGGCGGTCGGCGGCCGGGTGGAACCGCTCTGGGAAGCCGGACGGCCGGGCCACTTCGCCAACGAGCTCGACTGGATTGTCGGCTGCACCTACCGGGGAATGCCCAAAGTCGCTGCCGAGGTCCGAAACGTCATTGGCGCGAACATGTCCTTCCGCGCCAATGTCCTGGAACGGGTCGGCGGTTTCAACACAGCCTTGGGCCGCCAGGACGCCGTCCCGCTTGGCTGCGAAGAGACCGAACTGTGCATCCGCGCGGTGATCGGAGCTCCCGGATCCCGGGTGGTCTATGAGCCCGCGGCCCTGGTGCACCACCACGTCCCGGCCGTGCGCGGCACCCTGCGCTACATGCTTGCCCGTTCCTGGGGCGAAGGGATTTCCAAGGCGCAGGTCAGCAGGGTGGTCGGCCACAAACGGGCGCTTGGCCCCGAACGGCGCTATGTCCGGCAGGTCCTGCCACGTGCGGTGTTTGCCGGAATCCGCGGTTGGCTCGGCGGCGGGGACCGCGCCGGGCTCGGCCGGGCAGCGGCCATCATCGCCGTGCTCGCGGCCACCGCGACCGGCTACGTGCGCGGCCGCCGCCTGCCTGCGGCGCCGTCGCCGGCCAAAGCGGCCGCGGTATCGCCGGAAGAGCCGTGGCGGGAAGTCAAATGAACCGCGCAATGCCCTTCCCCGTACACCGCCCGGTGCAGGCCCTGCACCCGGAACCACCCGACCGCAGAAACCCGACCCCAGAAAGCTTGGATCATGAGCCAACCTGAGCGCGACGTGAAACAGCCCATTGGCGCCTCTGCCGGAGCCTCCTTCGATGTCCACGGGATCGTGGGCATCGACGTGGAGGCGGGAACGCCCGGGGAACCGCAACTGAGAGACATGCTCGCCCCGTTCCTGGGGACCTCCACCGCGCCGCGGCGGATCACCATCGGCGCCAGGATATCGCCGATTTCCAGCCAGTCGCACGCGGAGGACGCCTACCGGTTCACCGGGGAGTCCCTCTATATTCCGGCAGACCGCGTCCAGATCATCGAAACGAAGGACGGGTACCGGATCGAAGGCGCCGGCGAGCTCCTGACCTCCGTGATTCCGCTGCTGGACCGATTGTGTGTCCAGGAGGAGACGGCCATGATCCATGCCGCCGTGGTGGACTTCCGCGGCTCCGGGGTTCTCCTGCCGGCCTGGGGTGGGGTTGGAAAGACCAGTACGGTGGCGAAGCTGGTGGCCATGCCCGACGTGCGGTTCATGGCCGACGACTGGGCCTTCATGGGCGCCGGCGGAATGCTCATGGGCTACGCCAAACCGATGTTCATCAAGCCCCACCACCGTGCCATCTACCCGGACATGTTCCGGGGAACGCGCAAGCCCCTGGCCCCAGGATGGCTGACGACGCCGGTCGCCCATCTGGCCACGGCGGTCCATCCGGTCATTGTCCGCTATCCGAAAACAGCCGCGTTCACCCGGCGCTGGTCCCCCGAACACCGCATGGTGCAGCCGGAGCACGTTTTCGGGGCGCAGCGGATCTCGTCCGCGGCGCCGGCCCAGCTGGCCATCTTCCTCGAGCGCTTCGACGGCGCGGACGCGCGGCTGGAAGCACGCAGCGCCGAATGGATGACGTCCCGGGTAGTCGGCAACTTCCATTCGGAACTGCCCATGGTCTCGCGGCGCCTCGTCGAGGCCCTCGGCGCCACCAGCCTCGTCCCCCTGGAGGAACACTTTGGCCAGAAGGCGGCCGTGGTGCGCCGGGCCCTGGAGGACGTTCCCTGCTGGCTGCTCCGGCTGCCCGCCGCTTGGTCAGCGGACCAGGCCTCTGACTTCATCGCGAATCTGGTTCGTTCAAAACTGGATGAGTGAGGCGAGGCCACGTGAGCGATCTGAAGGTGTCGGTTGTTGTTCCGGCGCGCAATGCCGCAGCGTGGCTGGGCGAGTGCCTGGAATCGATCCGCAGCCAACACCCGTACGAAATGATCGTGGTCGATGGCTGCTCGACGGATGACACTGCAGAAATCGCCCGCGACTGCGGCGCGACTGTCATCTCCGATGAAGGGCGCGGCCTGCCTGCCGCACGGATGCTCGGCGCCCGGAGCGCCACCGGTGACGTTGTCGCCCTGATCGACGCCGACGTCGTCCTTCCGCCGAAGAGCCTGCCCCGGCTGCTGGCCGAATTCGAGGCCGGCGGTTACGACGGCCTGCAATTCGGGCTGGCCAGCGAAGCCGACGGCCCCGGCTATTGGGGGGCTGCGCTGGCCTGGCACCACAATCACAGCCGGGTGCGCAAGTGGTTTGGCGTCAGCGCCACGCTGATGCGCCGCGACGTGCTGCTCGACGTCGGGTTCGACGACGACTTCCGCTCCGGGGAAGATGTGGAGCTTAGGATCCGGCTGGAGCAGGCAGGGTACCGGCTCGGCGTCTCCGACTCCGTCGTGGTCAGGCACCGGTTCGACGACACGTTCGACTACGCCCGCGACCAATGGCTTCAGGATGGGGCCGGGACGGCCCGGACCGTCCGCAAGCACACGCGCCGCGCCGGCTGGCTGGTGATGCTGCCGCTGCTGGCCACCGTGCGCGGCGTCGGCATGTCCCTGGTCCGTGCACCCCGCTTCCTGCCGTACTGGATGGGTTTCCTGCTCTACAACTACCGCGCCATGGCCGGCGAGCTCCTGCGGCCGGCCCACAAACCGATCTCGGTCGGCGGGAACGCGGCCTGGCTGGCCGCCGCGAGGATCGCCCCCATGGTGACGGGCTTCCTGTTCTGGGCACTCGCGGCCCTCGTGCTTCCGCCGGAGGAAATAGGTCTTGGGTCTGCGGTGGTCGCCGCCGCGCTCCTGACCGTGCAGCTGGGGATGTTCGGCGTCGGGCCCGCCACGCTGACGCTCCTGCCCGCGGAATCGGACGGCGGCCGGCGCCTCATCGCCACCGGTCTGCTTACCGTTGCAACGTTCTCCCTGCTGGGGGCGGTCCTGTTGGTTGCCGTCACGTCCTGGCTCGGCACAGGCGTGGGCGAGGCCTGGGTGGAACCCCTGGTCATGGTTCTTTTCCTGGCCACGGCATTACTCGCCGCCAGCGCCTACCAGCTCGACCACGTGGGCGTAGCCCAGGAACGGGCCGACCGTACGCTGGTCAGGAGCCTCGCGCAGTCCCTCGTCCAGCTCCTCTTCCTGGCCGCCGCGTTGGCCGTCGGACTCCGTGATCTGGCGGTGATTGTGGGCGCCGTTGCCGCCGGCGCGCTGGCCAGCGTCCTCGTCGGGCTACGCCAGCTGGCCCGGGCTCACATGTCCCCCGACTGGAAGCACGGCTTCCGGCCTCGTCCGGCCCTGAATCTCCTGAAGCCGGGGCTTCCCAACCATGCCCTCACGCTCGCCGACCGCGCACCCGGCTACCTGCTCCCGCTCATCGTTGCAGCTACTCTGGGCCCGGCGTCGACTGCCGCGTGGTACGTGGTGTGGATGATGGCCTCGGCGGTGTTCTTCGTGCCGCAGTCGGCCGGGTTTACCCTGCAGACAGCCCTCGCGGGAACGCGGGCGCGGCCGGGCCTGGTGGCGTCCGCGCTCCGGGCCAGCTTCATGCTGACTCTCGTGGCCGGGCTGATACTGATGCTGGCCGGCCCCCTGCTTCTGGGCTTCCTCGGGCCGCAGTACGCGTCCGCGTGGATCCTCATTCCCATACTCGTCCCGGCGCTCCTCCTAAGTTGCGTGACCCAGGTCTACTACGGGCTGTGCCGGGCCCAAGGGCGGCTTTTCGAATCCACGATTGTCGCCACCCTGGCCGCCATCCTGGTCGTGGCACCCGCCGCGGCCGTGGCCCAGCAATATGGCCTCACCGGCGTCTCAGTCCTCTGGGCCGTTGCCCAAGCGGTTGCCTCGCTGATTGCCACTTGGCGTCTGATCACCCTGACCCGGATGAAGCCCGCCGCCACCGCAGGCGAGATTCCTTCAGCGGCGCGCCACCAGCCGACCTGAATCGAGAAATGATGACACACGAATCGACAACGAGCCTCCCGGTGCGCACCGCCCACCGGCATGAGGCGCATGCGCACCTAGGCGGTGCCAAGCCGCCCACCCACCGCAACCTCGGTCTCACGCCGTCGTGGCACATCGGTGCCCTGGCAGCCGCCGCCGCGGCCGCGCTCGCCCTCGGCGTGTGGAGCATGAACCAGGTCAATCCCTTCCAGATCGGCGGGACCGGGCTGATCGACGCCCTCCCGCCTGCCTATTTCGTTGCCCTCGCGCTCAGCCTCGCCGGATTTGTCGCCTCGCTGAGCCTCCGCCGCCTGGTGCCGGCTCTTCTGACCTGGCAGCTCCTGGTCACAGTGGTTCTCCTCCATGGCGCTGACTCCATCATCCATGGCCTGCCCCGGCTCGAGGCCAGCTTCCGGCATCTGGGCATTGCCGACACCATCAGCCAATCGGGCCAGCTGGATCCGACCCTGGACGCCTACTTCAACTGGCCAGGATTCTTCAACGTTCTGGGAACGCTCTCCGGGGCGACGGGCGCCAAGGACCTTTTCGGCATCGCAACCTGGGCGCCGGTGGGGATCAACATCCTCCTGCTCGCACCGGTGCTGGCCCTGGCCCGGCGGTTGACGGCAAATCCGCGCCAGGCGTGGGCGGCTGTCTGGATCTTCTACCTGGCCAGCTGGATTGGACAGGACTACCTGTCACCGCAGGCCTATTCGTTCTTCCTCCTGCTCACACTGGTTGCCTGCCTGCTCAGCGTCTTCGGCGGTTGGGCCTGGCCCACGGAGCGCACCAGGTTCTCCCGGTGGCTTGCCCGCAACGTCAGCAAACTCGACAGCTCGGTCCCGCGGTATGGCGCCGCGGAACCGCAGCGGGCCGACACCGCGATTCTCGTGGTCGTCTGCGCGCTGATCCTGCTTGCCATGACGACTTCACATCAGCTCAGCCCCTTCGCCGTGATCCCCATCCTGGCCGCGCTTCTGCTGACCGGACGTCTCCGGCTGCGCTTCCTGCCGGTCCTGGCCGTGGTCCTGCCGGTCGGCTGGCTGCTCTTTGCGGCTTCCACGTTCGTGGAGGGGCATTTCGGCCAGCTGCTCGGCTCGCTCGGTGACATCGGCGCGAACAGCCTCGGCGCGCTGAGCACCAGGGTCTCAGGCAGCGACGCCCACATGTTCGTGGTCTACACCCGCATGGCCGAGGTCGCACTGGTCTGGGTGCTCGCCGTTGCCGGCGCCATAGTGGGCTACCGGCGGAAGGCACCCTGGCTCGCGGCCGCCGCTGCGGCGCTGGCGCCGCTGGTCCTCGTTCCCCTCCAGCCCTATGGCGGTGAACTGCTCCTGCGCCTGTATCTCTTCAGCCTTCCTTTCGCAGTCTGCCTGGCGGTGCTGCCACTGATGTCAGACAGTGCCGCCGGACTGAGCCTGCGCCGAGCCCTTGCCCTGCTGCTGATGGGGGCGGTACTAGCTACAGCCACTGTCGTCACCCGTTACGGAAATGACGGCATGGAAAGCTTCAACGACGACGAAATCGCCTTAGTGAACCGCCTCTATGCGACTGCGCCCACCGGTGCAGTCCTCATTGAGGCAGTTCGCAACACCCCGTGGAGATACCAGCACTACGCGGACTACGACTACCGGGCGCTCGTTGCTGCCGAGCCCATTCCCAACGCCGCGCCGCTCAGCTGCGACGCGGCCAACCAGATCGCCCACAAAGCGGGCGCGTACCTCATCGTTACTGAAAGCCAGCAGGAGGCAGCCGAACTTCGCGGTTCGACTCCCACCGGCGACCTTCAACGTTTTACCGCCACATGCGCCACGAGTCCTGGCTGGACGAAGGTTTTTGAAAACGCAGGCGGCGTGATTTTTCACATCGAAGGAGTTAGTAATGGCAACTGAACGCAGCTACGTGAGCTATGCGACGGCAGCAGTCGCCGTAGCAGCCATACCGCTCTCGTTTGTCGGCCCTGAGGGCCTGCGCCTGGCGGTGATAGGCCTGCTGATGCTGGCCGGACCTGGAACAGCGCTGGTGCTGCTCCTCCGCTTCGACCCGCCGCGCTCAGCCCAGGCCACTGGAGCGCTTCCCCTCAGCATCGCCATCGCAATCGCCTTCAGCCTAGCGATGTCCACCCTCGTGGCGACGGCGATGATCTATGCACGTCTCTGGTCACCGCCGGCGGCCGTATGCCTGCTGTCGGCCCTGACCCTCGTCTTCCTGGGCCTTGAGCTCAAGAGGCCAAAGCGGGTTCTGGTGCACGCAAAATGATGATCTTCCTGACGGGACTGGCCACCATGACGGCCCTCGTGAGCTGCGATGTGCTCCGCGTGTTGCAGCCGGACAAGGCACTCCCGCGCGCCGTGGTGATCACCACCGCAGCCCTGCTGGCCATAGTCGGTGTCGCGGTGGTCATGCAATTGGTGCATCTGGCGCAGCTGGCATGACAGAAATCGCCCGCCCGGTGCCGCAGCACCGGGCGGGCATCAATAAGTCGAACCAATCACGGAAAGTATCTTCAATGAGAAAACTCAGAACACTCAGCATGGTTGGGACGCTCGGAATGCTCGTAGCCGGTTCCCTTGTCTTCGGTCCGGCCCAGGCCGCCACCGCCGCAACCTGCAGCCCGGCACCGACCAACTCCTATCCCGGCACCGTTGTGCTCGCCACCAGTTTTGAGGCGGGCGGCTTTTGCGGCCTCATCCCCAAGGTGTCCGGCACCGGCACCGCAACGATTTCCAGCTCGCGGGCACATACCGGCACGCATTCAACCAAGCTGCACGTGACCACGGATTCCGGCTCGCTGGCCAACCTCTCCTCCCCGACGTTTCCCTCGGGGACCAAGACCTCGTACGCAGACGGCTGGTTCAATATCACCGTTGCCGGCGTTTCCGGCAATGACGTCCCGTACTTCCGCTTCTTCTCCGGCTCCACCCGCGTCGCGGACATCTACCGCTACAACAGCAACGGGCAGTTGTGGCTCCGTGTCACCTCGCCGAGTGGCACCTTTGTCTATACGAAGCTGGTCGCCGGCAACATCCCCCTGAATGTTTGGCACCACGTGTCCATGCGGGTGACCGCCAACGGCAGCTCGTCAACAATCAAGGTATGGTTCAACGGCGTGGAGCGATACAGCAGCACGAGCGTCAAGATGCTCGGTACCAGCCTGAGCAAAGTTCAGCTCGGGGCCGAGCACAACCGGCAAAAGGGTGACGAATACATCGATGACGTCGTCATCAAACGCTCGTAGCTCCCTCTGATGGCCCGCGGGCGGCCCAGCCTCATTGAGGCGCCTTGGCCGCCCGCACGAAATTCCCGATCTTGGCCAAGTCCTTGATGCCGCGCGCCGACTCGACGCCGGAGGACACATCGACACCCCACGCCCCGGCCTCCGCCGCTGCCCGGGCAACGTTGGCGGGATCCAGACCGCCGGCGAGCAGCCACTTGCGCCCGGCAAGAGCTTTGGCCCGGACCGAACCGTAGTCCCAGGCCTCGCCGGAGCCTGGCACAGCGGCGTCAATCAGGAGCAGCTCCTCGCCCCAGTTTTCGAAGGCTTCCGCGGCGGCGGCCATGGTGACGGCCCTGATCAGCTTCATCCCGGCGTCGTGCACTGTCCGGACGTCGGCGGGTGAGCGGTCGCCGTGCAGCTGGACCCAGACCAGGCCCGCCTCACGGGCGACGGCGACGGCGTCGCCGGCCGGTTCGTGCCGGAACACTCCCACCGCGGGCAACCCGCTCGGGACGTGGTCGAGGAGGTTCCTGACCTGTTCCGGCGTGACCTCCCGGGGGCTGCGGGTCAGGACGAAGCCGACGGCGTCCGCGCCGGCGCCGGCCGCGATGCGGACCGCATCCGGGGTGCTCAGGCCGCACACTTTGACAAACATTCGGGCTCCTTCTGCGTGCTTCCTGCCTCCGACGTTAGCAAGGCCGGGCCTCCGCCGCCGACTTTGCGTCGGCGCCGGCACGAGCGTGCACAGTCCGGTCGGCGCCGGCAAGAACGTGCGCCGCCCGGCCGGGGCCCGGGAAGCCCGGCGTTCCGGAAACGGGCCGATAGGCTGAGGCCATGGAGATCATCCGCTACGCCGAGCTCAAAGCCCACCCCTGGCGCAACGGCGGCGGGGTGACCCGCGAAGTGGCGCGCCACCCACGGACCCGGTCCGTGGAAACCGCCCTGCAGACCGCCCCGCAAGATACTGCGCAGGACAACGCCTGGGACTGGCGCGTCAGCATAGCCGAAGTCTCCAAAGCCGGCCCCTTCTCCGCCTACGCCGGGATGGACCGCGTACTGACCGTGATTGACGGCGACTTGCTGCTCCTGAGCGTTGACGGGGCCGAGCACCCGCTGGAGAAGTACCGGCCGTTCCGGTTCTCCGGCGACGCGGACTCGGCGGGGGCACTGCCCACCGGCGACATCCGGGACCTGAACGTCATCACCCGCAACGGCGCCTTCAAGGGCTACACCTCCATCATCGAGCTGTCCAAGAAGCGCGCCCATCCGGTGTTCGCAGGCCAATTCGGCATCCTCCTGCAGGGGCAGGGGACCGTCAGCCCCGGGACTGCCGGCGGCCCTCCCACCGAGCCGACGGCCGCCGTCGCCCCGGAGCCGGAGCGCGTCGAGCTGAACCGTTATGACGCCGTCGTCGGCTCTGATACCGAGACGCCGGAAATCGTGGGCCGCGGATTCCTGGCTGTCATCTCGATCGACCCTGCGGAACCCGGCACCGTTTAGCGCCCGTCCGCCTTCACGCGGGCGCCGCTGACACGCACCGAGTCCCCGGACAATCGCTGCGCGAGCCAGATAGGTACGATCGAGACCACGATCAGCACGACCGCCACGACATTGACTACAGGTGCCTGGTTCGGACGGAAGAGGTTCTGCAGGATCCAGATCGGCAGCGTGGTCTCCCCGGCCCCGATCGTGAACGTGGTGACGATGATCTCGTCGAAGCTCAGCGCGAAGGCCAGCAGGCCGCCGGCCAGCAGGGCCGAGCGCAACTGGGGGAACGTCACCAGGCCGAAAGTGGTGAAGACACCGGCGCCGAGGTCGGCAGAGGCTTCCTCAAGGCCGGCGCTGGTGCGGCGGAGGCGTGCAATGGCGTTATTGAACACTGTCACCATGCAGAAGGTGGCGTGGGCGATCACCACCGTCCACAGGCTCAGCGGGACGCCCAGGATGGTGGTGAACATATTGTTCAGGGCGATGCCCGTGACAACCCCGGGCAACGCTATGGGCAAGATGACCAGGAGATTGATGACGTCGCGGCCGAAGAACTCATAGCGTTGCAATGAGATCGCCAGGAGCGTCCCCAGCACCAACGAGATGATGGTCGATACGACTGCCACCCACAGGGAGGACACGACGGCCTCCCGAACGCCGGGCGAGTCAAAGGCCTTGACCCACCAGTCCAGCGTGAAGCCCTTCGGCGGCCAGCCGAAAGTCCGGTCCGCGTTGAACGAGTTCACCACCACCAGCAGCAGCGGCGTGTAGATGAAGAGCAGCACCAGCGCCGTGATGATGCCCAGGACCACCTTGGCGCTGCGGGAAAGTCTCATGATGCTCCTCGCACTACAGGTTGTTCAGGGCGCCGGTGCGGCGGACGACGAAGAGGTAGAACATGATGATGGCGATCGGCACCAGCGATACCGCGGCGGCGAACGGCAGGTTGTTGGCCGCTCCGACGTTGGCGTAAATCACGGTGCCCAGCATCTGGGTGGTCCCGCCGACGATCTGCGCAGTGATGTAGTCGCCCAGGGACAGGGAGAACGTGAAGATCGTGCCCGCGATGATGGAGGGGACCAGCAGCGGAAGCATGACAAGACGCATGGTGGTCAGCGGCTTCGCACCCAGGTCCCCGGAGGCCTCCAGCAGGGAGTCGGGCACCCGGTCAAAGCCTGCGTAGATCGGCAGGATCATGTACGGCAGCCAGATGTAGGACAGGGTCAGGATGACGGCGGTTTCGCCGTAGCCCGGCGAGGACAGGCCGATCGGGGCCCCCAGCCACTCCAGCAGGCCACCCTCGGACAGGACATTCCGCCAGGCGTAGGCCTTAACCAGGTAGCTTGCCCACAGCGGCATCAGCACGGCCACCACGAGCAGTTTCTCCCAGCGGGCGGGAGCAACCTTGGCGATGAAGAACGCCATGGGCAGGGCCAGGATCATGTCAATCACGGTGACCGCCACGGCGATCCACAATGTCCGCAAAGTGATCCGCTGATACACCGGATCGGTCAGGACCGTGACAATGTTTTCCGTGGTCCAGACCGTGGATACCTCCCCGGTGAAGGTATCCACGGTCCAGAACGCGGTGATGAGCAGTGCCGCCAGGGCGGCGATGTAGACAAGCACCAGCCAGCCCGCCGGGGCGGTGAGCAGCGCTGCCAGCCTCAGCCGGGGCGAGCGGTGCAGCAACGCCGAGAAGGCGTTGGTTTTCGCCCGGGGCACAGCCCCGGCATCACGGGGCGGGCCGGGCGGCAGCTGTTGCGTTTGAAGTGCCATCTCGCCTTAGTCTCTGCCGGCCGCCGGGGCCGGCTTGTGCTTGCGGTTTTGGTGCGGCGGAGCCGGAATCAGCCCTTGATTTCCGTCCAGGCCTTGGTCCATTCCGAATAGTCGGTGCACTTGACGTCCTTGCGGCCGTCGAGGCACTCGGCCACCGGCGTGGTCCAGAACCAGATCTTGTCGGCGTAGGCCGCATCGCCTGAGTGGTACGTCTCGCAGTGCTTGGGATCCTTGGTCAGCTCGCAGGACTTCGCGTTGGCCGGGGATTCACCAAAGTACTCCGCCACCTGGGCGTTGGCATTGGGGCTGGCGATGTAATCGAGCCACTTGTAGGCGCAGTTCGGGTTCTTGGTCTTGGCGCCGATCATCCAGGTGTCCGACCAGCCGGTGGCACCCTCTTCAGGGACGAGGGTCGCGACCTTGGCGCCGTCGGTCGTCGCGATGTTGGCCCCCACCTGCCAGGTGGTGCCGACCACGGTGCTCCCGGACGTAAAGGCCTGGACTTCCTTGACGACGTCGCTCCAGTACTCGCCGATGTGCGCGCGCTGCTGCTTGAGCAGGTCGACGGCCGCGGCCAGCTGGTCCTTGTCGAGGGCATAGGGGTTCTTGATGCCCAGGTCCGGCTTATGGGCCATGAGGTACATGGCGGCATCGGCGATGTAGATGGGCGAATCGTAGGCCGTGACCTTGCCGGTGTGCTTGGCGGCGTCGTCAAACACCGCGCTCCACGAGGCGGGCGCCGGGGTGACCTTGTCGGTGGAGTACATCAGCAGGTTGGCGCCCCAGCCGTGGGGCATTCCGTAGTTGACGCCGTTGACGGTGTTCCAGGCTTTGTCCTTCAGGAACGGGTAGATGTCCGGGTAGTTCTTCAGCAGGCTCATGTTGACCGGTTGCACGTCCTGGCCGGCGATCAGGCGCAGCGACGCGTCCCCCGAGGCCGAGATAACGTCGTACTGTCCGGTGCGCATGAGTGTCACGGCCTCGTCCGAGGTGCCGAACGGCTTGAAGCTGACCTTGCACTGGGTCTCTTGTTCGAACGGGTGCACCCAGTCGACGGCCGGGTCGTTGCTGCCGTCCTCGACGTAGCCGGGCCATCCGAGGATGGACACCTGGCCTTCACCGGTGCCGATCTCGGTCTTGACCGGCTGCGCCGACTGTGAACCCGATCCGCCGCTGGTTCCGCAGGCCGACAGCGCGAGGGCTGCGGCCGCAACCACCCCGACTACGAGGGAGGCCTTTGTTCTTGGTGCCATGATCCGTACCTTTCGCTGTGGAGAAAAACTTTGGACTGGGGACGCTGCGCCGCGGCACGGACGGGAACCCCGCCCGGCCTGGCCCGGCGTCAGGTGCCGGGTGCCGGAAGCCAAACGACGGCGTCGTCGTCCCAGCTGACCGTGACGGGCCCGTTCACCAGATCGGCGTCGCTGCCGGGCAGCTTTTCCGGAACGAGCGCGACGACGGCGGGTCCGCCGTCGAGCTGCACCCGCACCTGGGTGGCGTGCCCGACGTAGACGAACGACGTCACCGTCCCGGGCCGGGAGGTGGTGCCGGAACGGCGCTCCGGCTCGCCGGTCCAGGCGACGCGCAGCCGCTCGGGACGGATGCACAGGGGATCTGGCCGGCCATAGATCGCCTGGGCCTGGCCGGCGTCGAAAATGTTGGAGGTGCCGACGAAGTTGGCCACGAAGATGCCTCCGGGGCGCTCGTAGATTTCGTGCGCGGTACCGATCTGTTCGATGCCGCCGTTGTTGAACACGCCGATCCTGTCGCTCATGGTCAGGGCCTCCTCCTGGTCGTGGGTGACGAAGATGAAGGTGATACCCAGCGAGCGCTGCAGCTCCTTGAGCTCGACCTGCATCTGCTGCCGGAGCTTGAGGTCCAGGGCACCGAGCGGCTCGTCCAGCAGGAGGACCTTGGGCTCGACCACGAGCGCCCGGGCCAAGGCAACCCGCTGCCGCTGGCCGCCGGAGAGCTGGGCGGGTTTGCGACCGAGGAACTTCCCGAGCTGGACGCGGTCCAAGGCCTCCCGGGCCCGCTCCCGCCGCTGTTTCCCGGGCATGCCGCGCACCCGCAGCCCGTAGGCGACGTTGTCCACGAGGGACATGTGCGGGAACAGCGCGTAGTCCTGAAACACGGTGTTGACGTCCCGCTGGAACGGCGCCATGGCCGTGACGTCCTTGCCCTCGAGTTCGATACTTCCGGACGTCGGCAGCTCGAAGCCGGCGATGAGGCGCAGGACCGTGGTCTTGCCGGAGCCGGACGGGCCAAGCATGGAGAAGAATTCCCCGTGGCGGATGTCCAGGTCCACGCCATTTACCGCGACAGTGTCCCCGAAGACCTTGGTGAGCTTGCGCAGGCGGATCGCCGGAACCGCTTCGCTTCCGGTCGAGGTGCCGGCGGCCAGTGTTTCGGTCATGGGGTGCGCCTTACTCCGTTGCCGGATCGTCCACAGGAGAGCCACGCAGCGGAATGTGATCCAGTCCACACTCGGCTGCTGGCCCAAATGCTATTACTCCATAGGTTTTGTGTATAGACCCTCCGGCAAAGCCCGGATTAGGATGTCATCAGCCCTGGGCGACGCGGGGCGGCGCCGCGGAAGCTGCAGGGATGCGCGGCCAGGGCGGGTACCACCGGAGGGAAGGGAGGCCCTGATGCTGTTGACGCCCAAGGGCGCCTCCCGCAGCCTCGCGGCCGTGTTCACGCCGATCAAATCACGCGGGCTTGTGGATGAAGTGTGCGCCCGGATCGAACAGGCGGTGGAGACGGGACTGCTGACCAGCGGCCAGCGCCTGCCGAACGAAACCGAGCTGGCCGCAGCCCTCGGAGTGTCCGCGGTAACCGCGCGGGAGGCCCTTTCCCAGCTGCGCGCCTCGGGAATTATCCGGACCGCGCGCGGCCGCAGCGGCGGAAGCTTCATCGCCGACGACGTGCTGCCCTCCCGGGAACGGGCCCTGGCGCAACTGCATGAGCTGAGCCGGCTGCAGATCAGGGACCTCGCGCTGCATTACCAGGCGATCGCCGCGGCCTGCGCGGGCGTGGCGGCACGCCGTTCCGACGCCGCAGACGTCGCCACGTTGCGTTCGTTCATCCCCGCAGCGGACGACGACTCCCTCAGCTGGCGCCTTGCCCTCTCAGAGTTCCTGCTGGAAGTCGCGGCCATTGCCCGCTCCGCCCGGCTCGCCCGGGAGCTCATCCGGCTGCAGGCAGATCTCGGCACCCTCACGCTGCTGCCCTGCGCCGACACCGGCTACCGCGGGCGCACCGCCGTGATCCTCGGGGACGTGGCAGCCGCCATCGAGGCCCACGATCCAGGGGCCGCCGAAACGGGGGTCAAGGCCCTCATCTCCGCAACCACCGACTGGCTGCTGACCGAGCAGGCCAAAAGCTATTGACCGCACCCGCGACCGCAAATGTCCGGCACCTTCGAGCTAAGGCAGCAACGATGTCCGATACCGCCTCCACCACTGGCCCCGCCACAGCGTCCGTGGCAGCGCCGGCCGAACCCGGCCCAGTTGAGAAGGCTGCCGGGCTGGCCGCCGCCGAACTCGACGCCACCATCGCTGCCATCGAGCACCGCCTGACGGCGTGGGCCGCTGACGCCGGGGCCGCGCTGGCCGCCCTGTCCGGCAAAGTCACGGGCACGGCCGTGGACAAACTCATCCGTCCGGTGGTCGAGGAACTGGTGCAGCTGCCCGGCGGCTACGCGGCCGGCGCCGGGTTCATCGCCAACGCCGGGCTGCTCGGCCCCGAGCGCAGCTATATCGCCTGGTGGCAGGGCCCGGACCTGGAACACGTCGACGCGCTGGCCAACTTCAGTCCCAACTCCATCAGCCGCTACGTCAAGGCCGAGTGGTTCCGGATCCCCGTGGAAACGGGCCGGGCCCACGTCACCGGGCCCTACGTGGATTTCCTCTGCACCGACGAGTACGTCCTGACCTTCACACACCCGGTGTTCACCCGCCCGGACGGCCCGGTCGCGGGAATCGTGGGCATCGACGTCACAGTTCAGCGCCTGGAACGCGGAGCCATGGCGGCCCTGCGGCGGATCGGCGGCCGGGCCACCCTGGCCAATGCCGACGGCCGGGCCGTGGTGTCGGCGGCGTCCGATATCGACGCCGGCGACCTTACGGCACCGAACGAGCCGTGCGCGCATTACCCCGTGGGGCGCACGTTCATTCTCTGGAGCGACGCCGTCGGGCGCTGACGCGGATTTGCTAGAATTGGAGGCCAAGGCCCCCTCTTCCGGGCCTCCGGACGACGGTTCAGTACCCGGCACGCGACAAGACTGGCCACAGGAGCTGTCATGTCGTGGCTAATACTCGTTCTTTCCGGGGCGCTGGAGGCCGTCTGGGCCGCGGCCCTGCACCGGACCGCCCAGGCCAGGGGCCGCCGCCGGCTGGTCCCGGCCCTCGTCTTCCTCGTTTCCGTCCTCGCCAGTACCGGCGGCCTGGCCGTCGCCATGCAGTCCATCCCTACCGGAACGGCGTACGCCGTGTGGGTGGGGGTCGGCGTCGTCCTGACGTCCGGCTACGCGATTGCCGCCAAAGTTGAGCGCCCGACCGCGGCACGGATCCTGCTTCTTGGCGGGATTGCCGCGAGCGTCGTCGGCCTGAAGCTGGCGGCGTGACCGTGATGAAATCAGCAGCAATGTCATGGCTCATCCTGCTCGCTTCCGCTGTGCTCGAGGCGGTTTGGGCCACAGCACTGGGCCTGTCCGACGGGTTCTCCCGCCCGCTGCCGACCCTCGTGTTCGCCGTGACGGCCACCCTCAGCATGGTGGGGCTCGGCCTGGCCGTGAAACGCATTCCGCTCGGCACCGCCTACGCCGTCTGGGTGGGGATCGGCGCCGCCCTGACGGTCGGCTGGGCGATGGCCACCGGCGTCGAACCTGCCAGTCCGCTCAAGCTGCTGTTCATCGCCGGAATCGTCGGCTGCGCGGCGGGCCTGAAGCTCCTCCCGCCAACGGCGGACTCAGATCCACCGGCAACGCACGCCGTCCAGCCGGCCTCCCCCGCGGAAACTCCCCACGTTTAGGGCGGTACGACGGCGTCGCCCTACCTTTGACTGCTGCGCCGTCGCGCCGGCCGCGCAGCAGTCAAAGGTGGGGAGAATCGTCGGCCCGGCCGATACCAGGGGCCGGAATAGCCGCGCGCAATCTGGGGTTCTTGGCAGGGACGGAAGTCCTACGAAACCACTCAGTGTGCGAATGGAGACCCAGATGACGGCAGCAACAGTCCAGCTCGGCGACGGCCTCAGGGTCAGCCCCCTGGGGTTCGGCGGCATGGCCCTGACCCCTGTATACGGCGAGGTGGACCCGGCCGAAGCCCTGCGGACCCTGCATCACGCGGTGGACGCCGGCGTCAGCTTCATCGACACGGCGGACATCTACGGCGGGGGCAGCAACGAGGAGCTGATTGGGCGGCTGCTCAGGGAACGCCGCGGCGAAGTCCAGCTGGCCACCAAGTTCGGCCTCGTGGGCACACCGTCGGCCGGCTACACGGACATCCGCGGCGACGCAGCCTACGTGCGGCAGGCGGTGGACCGCAGCCTGCAACGGCTGGGCACCGACACCATTGACCTGTACTACCTGCACCGCCGTGACCTCCGCGTTCCGATAGTGGAAACCGTGGAGGCCATGGCGGGGCTGGTACAGGCCGGCAAGGTGCGGCATCTGGGCCTGTCAGAGGTGACGGCCGAGGAGCTGCGCGAAGCCAGCCGCATCCACCCGATCGCCGCGGTCCAGAGCGAATGGTCCATCTGGAGCCGCGATGTGGAACGCAACGTGGTGCCCGCCGCCGCCGAACTCGGGGTGGGCTTTGTGCCGTATTCGCCGCTGGGCCGGGGATTCCTCACCGGCACCGTGGACGCCTCGACGCTGGGCAGCAACGACTTCCGCCGCAACATCCCGCGTTTCGCCGCGGACGCTGCCAGCGCCAACCAGGGTGTGGTGGCGGCCGTGCAGGCGGTCGCTGCGGAACTGAGAGTCGCCGGGCAGGCTGCAACTCCCGCCCAGGTGGCGCTGGCCTGGCTGCTCGCGCAGGGCCGCAAGCTGGGACTGCCCGTGGTCCCCATTCCCGGCACGCGCAAGGCGGACCGGATCGACGAAAACCTGGGCGCCCTGGCCCTCGACTTCACCGCCGCGCAACTGAAGAAGCTCGACGCCGCTGCGGACGCCGTCGTCGGCTCCCGCTCCGCAGACCCCAACTGGGTGTCCCAGGGCCGTGAATAGCGGCTCCGTAGACTGAAGCCCATGGACTCGCTCATTCACTCTTTACGTGACATCACCATCCGCCGGATTTCGGTCGGCGAGATGGACAACAATGTTTACCTGCTCACGGCCAAGGCCTCCGGCGCGCAGCTCCTGATCGATGCGGCCGATGATCTGGCCGCCATCCAAGGGCTGCTCGCGGACGCCGCCGCGGATACTTCCGCGACGCCGAAGCTGGCGCTGGTTGCCACCACCCACCAGCACTGGGACCATGTCCGGGCGCTGCCGGGCCTGGTGGAAGCCACCGGTGTGAAGACGGCGGCCGGGACGGAGGATGCCCCGGAGCTGCCGGTGCCGGTGGATGTACTGCTGGATCACGGGGACGTCGGCAACTTCGACGGCTTCGACGTGACGGCTGTACACCTGCGCGGCCACACACCGGGTTCGATCGCCCTTGTGTACCAGGACCCCGAGGGGCCGGCCCACATCTTTTCCGGCGATTCGCTGTTCCCCGGCGGGGTAGGCAACACGCAGAAGGATCCGGCGCGGTTTGCCCAGCTGATCACCGATGTCAGCGAGCGGCTGTTCGACGTGTATCCGGATGACACGGTGGTGCACCCGGGCCACGGCCAGCCCACGACCCTCGGTGCGGAACGCCCGCACCTGGAAGAGTGGCGCGCCCGCGGCTGGTAGGTTCAGCTTTTCGCGGCGTTTTTGGACAACCGCTACGCTTTCGGACGGCCGCTACGGGGATTCCCGTAGCGGCCGTCCGTTTGCGTAGCGTCAGCTATTTTGCGTAGCTGAAAACCGGAACCTTAGCGGCTGCGGCGTTCGTTCGAGGCCGGAGCCGACGCGCGGCGCGGGCCGGCCCCGCGGGCCGGACGTCCTTCACCGGAACGGCCGTTGCCGCCGCCGGCGTAGGATCCACCCGAAGTGCCACCGGTGTTGGAGGACCAGACAGCAGCGCTGCCTCCGGATTTGCTGCCGGCAGACTTGGCGCCGGCAGCAGCACGCTGGCCGGTTGCCGGACGTCCGCTGCGCTGGCCGCCTGCCGAAGCGCCGGTGCGGGGAGCGCCACCCGTGCGGGGTGCTCCGCTGCGGGGAGCCGAAGCGCCCCGGGCGTCGCTGCGTCCGTCTGCGGCGCGTCCGTCCGACCCGCGGCCGGCCGCGGCACGGCCGCCGGCGGCCGGAACATCGTTGTGGTGCGCATAGGCGGTGGTGCGGCCGCGGCCACGCGCATTCCGGCGCTCGGCGCGCTCGGCATCGGCGCGGTCCTGGTTCTGCTCGGCGACACGGTCGGCGGCGTTGCGGGCCGCAGCCTTGCCTTCGTAGGCGACGGCGCGGCGCTCGGCGCGCGGCAGGTCGGTCCGCGGCGCCTCAGCAGCGACCCGTCCACGTCCGCCACGGCCACCACGGCCACCCGCGGTGGGTGCAGCTTGGGTGGTGCGGCGGGCGCGCTTGCGCTCGGCGTTAGCGCCCGTGGAGGTGCCGCCACCGTGTTGCGCGGCCTTGGCTGCCAGCAGGGCGGCCCGGGTACGCGGATCGATCTTGTCGGCCATTTCGCCGACCAGTTCAGCAACCAGCGGGGAGTTGGCGGTGACGCGCTCGAAGTTGACCTCGACGCCGGCAGCCTTCATCAGCTTCTTGACGTCGGACTGCTGCTCGGGCAGGGTCAGCGTGACCACGGTGCCGTCGGAACCGGCGCGGGCCGTACGGCCTGAGCGGTGCAGGTACGCCTTGTGCTCCGTGGGCGGGTCCACGTGGATGACCAGTTCGACGTCGTCGACGTGGACGCCGCGGGCCGCGACGTCGGTGGCCACCAGGACGCGGACATCGCCGGAGGAGAACTCGGCCAGGTTGCGGTCACGGGCGTTCTGCGAGAGGTTGCCGTGCAGATCGACGGCGGGGATGCCGGCGTCGGTCAGGGTCTTGGCCAGCTTGCGGGCGTGGTGCTTGGTGCGCATGAAGAGCACGCGGCGGCCGGCGCCGGAGGCGAGCTCGACGATCAGCTGCTTCTTGACTGTCTGGTCGTTGACCACCAGCACATGGTGTTCCATGGTGGTCACCGCGGCCTGCGGGTCGTCCACGGAGTGGGTCAGCGGGTTGGACAGGTAGCGCTGGACGATCTTGTCCACGCCGTTGTCCAGGGTGGCGGAGAACAGCAGGCGCTGGCCCTGGGTGGGGGTCATGTCCATGAGCTTCTTGACCACCGGGAGGAAGCCAAGGTCGGCCATGTGGTCGGCCTCGTCCAGGACGGTGATCTCGACTGCTTCGAGGGTCAGGATGCGCTGGCGGATCAGGTCCTCCAGGCGGCCGGGGCAGGCGATGACGATGTCAACGCCGGCGCGCAGGGCCTTTTCCTGGCGGGCCTGGGAGATGCCGCCGTAGATCACGGTGGTGGTCAGGCCCATGGCCTTGGCCATCGGCTCGATGGTCGCGTTGATCTGCGTGGCCAGCTCGCGGGTGGGAGCCAGGACCAGGCCCATCGGGCGGCCGGGCTTGCGGAAGTGCTTGGCTTCCCGCTCGGCGAGTCGTGCCACCAGCGGGATGGCGAATGCGATGGTCTTGCCGGAGCCGGTGCGGCCGCGGCCCAGGACGTCGCGTCCGGACAGCGTGTCGGGGAGGGTCTTGACCTGGATCGGGAAGGGCTCCACGATCCCCTGTGCGGTCAGGGTGTCGGCAAGTGCTTTGGGCGTGCCGAGGGCAGCAAATGTAGTCATGTGTTTCAAAGTCTTTCAGGCGGTATCCGTGCGGATATCGGCCCCCGATGCCGGTTGGCTCAAGGGTTCGCCGAAGAAAAGTCAGGTGATCAACCGGGCTGTTGCCAAACTTCAGCAAGCGGCCGCCGGGACCAAATGGAACGCGTTCATCGACGCAGGATGTGCCTCTCACATGAAAAAATCCCACTGCCTGCGTGCGGATTCCCGAAGGAATCCGGCAGGGACCCGGCTGGCGGACCGAAGCCGGTCAACTGAATCAAAAGTGGGCATCACTGCACATCAAGTTCCACTAGCCTACCATCCGGCAGGGCCTGGTCCCGTACCCGAGGCCGCCGGCCCGGCCCCTAGCCCACCAGGACGGGGGCTTGGAACAGGGGCATGTGGGACGGCTGGGTGGATGTGTGGACGGGCGCTGGCGACGGCGTGTTGGCCGGCCCCGGCGCGGCCGGCCGCAGGATCACGAGCGCCTCGGCGTCGATGAGGCGGCGGGTTCCCGTCCGGGCATCCAGGATCCAGAACAGGTCCACGCCTGTGACGGTCTGGGTCACCGGGCCCCGGTGGAAGAGCTTACCGTTGTGCCACGCCTCGATCTCGTCGCCCACGTTCAACTCGGCCGAGCTGCGGATCTGCCGTGCTTCGTCAACGTCCATGGTCATTGCCCTTCCCCAGCGTTCAATGTCTTGTGCCCAGCATTCACGACACACGTTTCGGATTCGTTTCCGGAGCGTGATTTCCACGTGTCCGTCCGCCTGCGCGGCGTTTGAGGGGAAGCCCAGGCGGTGTATTGACCCTCGTTGCGTCCGGGAGGACCATGGTGGGCGGGAAGGGCCATACGACGGCGGGGCCATGAGGGGAGTCGGACGCAATGCCGGGAATAGTCTCCGCTGGCTTGTTTCGGGTCATCCAAGTGGCGTTGTTTCCCTTGAGCGCGGCCGGCTACTTCATGTCCGTCCCCGGGATGCTCGCCTACAGCCGGCGCACCGGCACGTCGGCCACGCTGCTCGCATCCCTCTACACACGGTGGATGCAGCACCGCCTGGGAACACGGCCGGACGTCCCCGCGGCCCGGCTCATGGCCGTTCTGCCGAACGTGTCCTCGACTGGCATCCAGATGGAGACCGCCCCCACGCTCGCTGCCCACCTGCTCACGGGGTACGTGCCCAGGGTCTACCGCTATCCATACCCGGGGCGGGCGCCGATGCGCCACCAGCCGACAGCCCGGACCAGCCTCTATGACGCGGCCGTTCAACGGCATCGCGGCGGCATCGACCAGCTCGTGATCCTCGGGGCGGGATTCGACACCCGGGCGTTCCGGCTTGTGCCCGAGGACCACGTGCGCTGCTTTGAACTCGACCTGCCCCGGACCCAGGCTTTCAAACTCACGATGCTCGAGAAGGCAGGCCTCTCCACCCGCCTGGCCAAGTACGTGCCCGCGGATTTCGAGACCGAGGACTGGATGGAGAAGCTGGTGGCGGCCGGTTTCGACCCGAGCCGGCCCGCACTGTTCCTCTGGGAAGCGGTGACCATGTACCTGGACCGCGCCTCGGTCGAGGCGACACTGCGCAGGATCGCCGGCACCGCCCCGGGCAGCATCGTGGCCTTTGACTATTTCTCCAGGGAAACCATCGCCTCGCGGTCTCCCTACATGCGATATGCCCGGGCTGCAGCGAGATTCGTCGGCGAGCCCCTGACCTTTGGCATCGACAACACTCCCCCGGCGAGGAAGAGCGCCGCGGACTTTGTTGGATGCTTCGGACTGGCCCTTGAGGAGCACAGGAATTTCGGCAGGGAGACCCGACGGCGGTCGGCGCCGGGCGGTTTCGCCACCGCCGTCGTTCCTGAAAACGGACAGCGAAACCCGGCGAACCGCCGGGATGAGGGGAAACCATGACACAACGCAGCCACAGCCACGAGCATGACGCCGCCGAACATGCGGCCGTCGAGGAGGCGGCGCCCGGTACCGCCGCCCGGATGTGGGATGAAAAGTACAGCAGCCGGTCCAGGATGTGGAGCGGGGAGCCGAATCCGCAACTCGTCGCCGAGGTGGCGGACCTTCCTGCTGGCGAGGCCCTGGACCTGGGGTGCGGCGAGGGCGCGGACGCGATTTGGCTCGCGGCCCGCGGTTGGAGCGTGACGGGCCTGGACGTTTCCGCCGTCGCCTTGGAGCGTGCGGCCGCCCACGCCCGGGAACGGGGCCAGGACGCCGCCATCGAGTGGGTGCAGCAGGATCTTGCCACCTGGGTCCCGGACCGGTTGTTCGACCTCGTCACGGCCCAGTTCCTGCATTCCACCCAGATGCCGTGGCAGCAGGCGTTGCAGCTCGCCGCGGCCGCGGTGCGGACCGGCGGGACGCTGCTGATCGTCGGCCATCACCCCGACGGGCTGCCTCCGTGGGGCGCGCACCATACGCCGGAGAAGTTCTTCACGGCCGAGGACCTTGCCCGGGAACTCCGGATCGAGGAGCCGCTGTGGCGCGCCGAGGTCCTGGACAGCCGGCGTCGCAGCGCCGTCGGACCCGACGGCGAGGCAGTGCCCCTCACGGATGCCGTGCTGCGGGCCACGCGCCTGGCCGCCCAGTAGGCGGCCCAGATTGGGCTCAACCTGAACGATTCGGGCGAGTGCGTCGCCCCCCGCCGGGTAAAAATGTGACAAAAGACAGCGGACGACAACTGAAGCTAAGATGATCGACAGTTGTCGAACCTGCCCGCGGGTGGGCGATCCGCGGAAAGGCCATTACGGCGGCCGCGCCGGGCGGCCGCGCCGGCGTCGCGTTCTCCCCCGGAGTCCGCGAAGAATGCGGGTTCCGGGGCCGCTCCGGCACCGCGCGGGGGGCGCCGGCGCCGCCGGCGAACGCGGCCCGCGACCGACCAGACGGTCCACCCACGCGGACCGACGCGACAACAGGGGCCGCGAAATACCGGCCTTAATCTTGATCTACCCGCCAAAACTGTTACCTCCGTCACATCCTGACGGAACTGTGCGGCCCGCATCGCGGAACCCCCGCCCGTTGCGGCCGCCCGTGACAAGGAAGAAGCCTCATGTCTGAACGCACCACCACGGCCGCTCCGGCCACTGCAGAATCTGACATTGCCCAATCTGGAACCGCCGCCTCCGCCAACAGTGGTTCCGGCGCCGGGAACCGCGAGCCGCACCTCGCCCGGGCCCTCGGCAACCGCCACATCCAGCTGCTCGCCATCGGCGGCGCCATTGGCACCGGCCTGTTCATGGGGTCCGGAAAGACCATCTCGCTCGCCGGCCCGTCCGTCATCTTCGTCTACATGATCATCGGCTTCATGCTGTTCTTCGTGATGCGTGCCATGGGCGAGATCCTGCTCTCAAACCTAAACTACAAATCCTTCAGCGACTTCGCCGGGGACCTCCTGGGCCCGTGGGCCAGCTTCTTCACCGGCTGGTCCTACTGGTTCTTCTGGGTGGTCACCGGGGTGGCGGACATCGTCGCCATTTCCGGTTACGTTGACAAGCTCGCTCCCGGCACGCCCCTGTGGATCCCGGCGCTGCTCACGCCGGTGGTCCTGATCCTCCTGAACCTGCCCACCGTGAAGGCGTTCGGTGAAGCGGAGTTCTGGTTCGCCATCATCAAGGTAGTGGCCATCGTGGCCCTGATCGTCACCGGCGCGGTCATGATCGCCACCCACTTCACGTCCCCCAACGGCGCTGAAGCCAACCTCGCCAACATGTGGAATGACGGCGGCATGTTCCCGCACGGCATGTTCGGCTTCGTCCTCGGCTTCCAGATCGCCATCTTCGCCTTCGCCGGGATCGAACTGGTAGGCACCGCCGCCGCCGAAACCAAGGACCCGGAGAAGAACCTGCCGCGCGCCATCAACTCCATCCCGGTCCGTGTCCTCCTCTTCTACGTGGGCGCCCTGGTGGTCATCATGGCCGTCAATCCTTGGCGGACCATCGACCCCGCCAGCAGCCCGTTCATCGGCATGTTCACCCTTGCCGGGCTGGGGATCGCCGCTGTGGTCATCAACCTTGTGGTCCTGACCTCCGCCGCCTCCAGCGCCAACTCCGGAATCTACTCAACCTCCCGGATGGTCTACGGCCTCGCCCAGGACGGGAACGCCCCCAAGGCGTTTGGAAAGCTCAGCATCCGCAAAGTACCGCAGAACGCACTGCTGTTCTCCTGCATCTTCCTGCTGGCCGGCCTGGTCCTGCTCTATTCCGGCGACTCCGTGATCGGCGCGTTCACGGTGGTCACGTCCGTGGCGTCCGTGCTGACCATGTTTGTGTGGTCCATGATCCTGGTCAGCTACATCGTCTTCCGCCGCCGCCGGCCGGCCCTGCACGCGGCCTCGTCCTTCAAGATGCCCGGCTCCGCCTTCATGCCGTACGTGGTGCTCGCGTTCTTCGTGTTTATGCTGGTGGCGCTGGGGCAGGCCGACGACACCCGCCTGGCACTCTTCGTGGCGCCGGTGTGGTTCCTGCTGCTCGGCGCGGCCTGGCACTTCAACCGCAAGTCCCCGCTGCAGCAGGCCCGGATTGTGGAATGGAAGGCCGTCCGCTCACAGGAGGAAGCCCGCGCGGCTGCCTGATCCGTAGATTGTGATGCACAGGAGCCCCGGCCGGATCATCCGGCCGGGGCTCCTGTGCTCTGCCATCATGTGCTCTGCCGTCATGTGCTGTGCCGTTACGCGCGTTTGCTGACGGCGGCCGGGACGACGGCGACGCGCGGCGCGACGGCCACGGCGGCGGTCCCGATCACCGCCGTCAGCGCGAACACTCCAGCAAACGACGCCGACGGAGCCGCCGTCGCGAATGCGGCGAACACGATTCCGGTGCCGGCGAGGGCCAGCGCGCCGCCCAAGGAATCCGAAATGGACATCGCCGAACTGTTGAAGCCCTCGGTCTCCTTGGTGGAGAGGGCCAGGGTCATGACGCTCAGCCGCGGATACATCAGACCCATGCCGCCCCCGGCGAAGATCCATCCCGCGATCGCGACGGCGGCCGGCCAGGCCAGCACCGTGGTCACGAGGGCCAGGACGACTGCGCCAAGGACGAGGGCCGAGCCGATCCGCACGGCTTTCCGGTGCTCCAGCCGGGTCCCCAGCCGGCCCTGGATGGCCGACGCCGCCGCCCAGGCGATGGCGCCGCCGGTGAGCGTGAGGCCCGCAAACGTCGGGGCGAAGGCGTAGCGTTCCACGAGCAGGTACGGCAGGTAGACCTCGGCGCCGAAGAATGCCGCGGACGCGAGCCCGCGGGTGAGGATCACGCTCGGCAGGCCGCGCCGGGCGGTCAGAGTTCCGCGCGGCATGAGGGGACGGACAGCCAGGAGTGCGACGGCGACGGCGGCGGCCGCCAGCACCCCGCCGGCGACCGGTACCGCGGCGGACAGGTTCAGGCCCAGCACGGCGAGCGCCGCCAGCGCCGCCAGCGCCAGCTTGGCAAGGCCGCCCGGCGGACGGCCGCCGGGCGCAGGCTCCGCGGCCGGGGAATCTCCGGCGGCGCCCGGGCTGCCGTTCAGGCCGCGCAGGGCCGGGGCCGTAAGGAGCAGGGCCGGAACCACGAGTCCGACCACGCCGAGAAAGACCCACTGCCAGCCGGCCAGTTGGGCCACGGCGCCGGCCGCGAACGGCCCCACGAGGGAGGGGATGACCCAGGCCGCGGAGAAGGCGGCGAAGATTTTCGGATGCAGGACCGGCGGATAGACCCGGGCAATGACCACATACAGGGCCACGGTAAGCCCGCCCCCGCCGAGTCCCTGCACCAGCCGGCCGGAGACGAGGACCGGCATGGTTCCGGCAGTACCGGCGATGAGAAGGCCGAGCACGAACATGCCCACCGCGGCCAGGAGCGGCGCCACCGGCCCCTTGCGGTCCGACCAGCTGCCCGCGGCCACCATGCCGATCACCCCGGTGGCGAGCGGCCCGGCGAAGGCCAAGGCGTAGAGTCCCGCACCGTCCAGTTCCCGGCTGACGAGCGGCATGATGGTGGTCACTGCCAGGGACTCGAAGGCCGCCAGGAACACCAGCGCGCAGGCGCCGAGTGTCACCAGCAGGTAGCTGCGGTGGAAGATGCCGGCCGATTCCGGGACGGACTTCGGACGGGATTCCTGATGAGGAGGCGGGTCGGTCTGTGGCACGTGCCACAGCTTACAACCGGGCGCGCCGCGCCCCGCCTGCCGGTTGGCTTGTCAGCTGCCGGCCGGCCGCCGTCAGTCCGCCTCGTCGAACCCCTGGGCAGGAACCACGACGGCGCCACTGGCCCTGGAGTCCGGGTTCAGCAGCCAGCCCACACGCTTGACCGTGCTCAGCATGACGACGCTTTCCACGAGCTCGATCCCGGGCACCTTTTGCTGCAGCGCCACCTCGATGTTCATGACGTCCGCCAGGGACTGCAGCCACATGATGATCACGAAATTCGTGGGCCCCGTGGTGGAGGCGCTGAGCCGGACGTTCCGCATGGTCCTCAGCTCGGCGGCGGCTGCCTCGTGCCGCCCGGCGGGGACGTTGACGAACCATTGGCAGGTCACGGGGAAAGCGGAGAGCTTCTGGGCCACCTCGCACCGGAATGACAGGATGCCGCTGGCGAGCACACGGTTGAGCTGGCGCTGGACGGTGGCAGGGTGCCTGCCCAGGCCGCGGGCAATGTCCGCCGCCGTGGCCCGCCCGTCCCTGGCCAGGAACGGCAGGAGCGCCAGGTGGCTCTCCGGCAACGCCTCACGGGCGGCGGCCTGGGCAACCCCGGTGGCCTCGGGGCCGGCCAGCGCCCGCACGGCGGCCTGCTGCGCCCGGCTCAACACGTTCAGCCGCCAGGAGCCGCCGCTCGCGTGCAGCCTGGTGCAGAGGGCGGTCTGATATTTGAGGAGACCGTCAATCTCCTTCAGCCGCGAGATGACTTTCAGACTGAAATCGTCCAGGGAGGGCGTAATGACGGTCAGCATAAGGTCCCGGTGGCTGGCCGCCTCCTCCACCGTGACGATCTCCGGCATCTCGGCGAGCCTGGCGGTGACTTCCTCGCGCCGGTGCATTTCACAATCCACGGCCACGAACGCCAGGCACATCTGCTGGGGATCGCCGATCAGGTGCGCGGTGATCCAGGACACCCCAGAGTCCAGCAACCGCTGCCACCGGGCGGCGAGGGTGGTGGCATGCACGCCCAGCACCTGGGCCGCATCCGCCCAGCTCAGGCGCGGGGCAATCTGCAGGACGTTGATCAGGGCAAGATCGTCCTCGCTGAGTTCCACCATTTTTCCCTTCATTAATGCACGAAACCTGCGGCAACAGTGTATTCCTGCATTTTTTCTGGCCTTTGCATGGGTGTGAACCATGTCACTTGAGAATAGACGCAGGACGTCCTCGCCGGACGCGAAGCAAGCCAATTCGCCAACCAGGCCACTCGCCAACCAGGCGATTTCGACAAACAAGGAGAACACGTGCCGATCACCGCAGACGCCCGGGAAATGCAGACGGACCTTGCCCGGCTCCGCCATGAACTGCACCAGGAACCCGAGATCGGCCTTGCGCTGCCCCGCACCCAGGAGAAGGTGCTCAAGGCCCTGGACGGGCTTCCCTACGAGATCACCCTGGGCCAGGACACGACGTCGGTCACCGCAGTACTGCGGGGCCAGGGGTCCGGGACCGAAGCGGGCTCCCGCCCGGCCGTGCTGCTGCGCGCGGATATGGACGGCCTGCCAGTGCAGGAGAAGACGGGCGTGGACTACACGTCCAGGACCGACGGCGCCATGCACGCCTGCGGTCACGACCTGCACACTGCCATGCTGGCAGGAGCCGCCACGCTCCTGGCCGAACGCCGGCACCAGCTGGCCGGCGACGTCGTCCTGATGTTCCAGCCGGGCGAGGAAGGCTTCGACGGCGCCAGCCACATGATCCGCGAAGGCGTGCTGGATGCCGCCGGCCGGCGTGTGGACGCCGCCTATGGCATGCACGTGTTTTCCGCCCTGGAACCGCACGGCACGTTCTGCACCAAGCCCGGCGTCATGCTGAGTTCCTCCGACGGCCTGGTGGTCACCGTGCTCGGCGCCGGCGGCCACGGGTCGGCCCCGCACTCCGCCAAGGACCCCGTGACGGCGGCCGCCGAGATGGTCACCGCCCTCCAGGTCATGATCACGCGCCAGTTCAACATGTTCGACCCCGTAGTCCTCTCCGTGGGGGTCCTCCAGGCCGGCACCAAACGCAACATCATCCCGGAAACCGCACGCATCGAGGCCACCATCAGGACCTTCTCCGAGGAAGCCCGGCAGAAAATGATGGACGCCGTGCCGCGCCTGCTGAAGGGAATCGCAGCGGCGCACGGCCTCGAGGTCGACGTCGACTACCAGCAGGAGTATCCGCTGACCATCACGGACGAGGACGAAACGCACACCGCGGAGAACGTCATTGCGGGCCTGTTCGGCGACACCCGGCTCTCCCGCTGGGCCACCCCGCTGAGCGGCTCCGAAGACTTCTCGAGGGTGCTGGCCGAGGTCCCCGGCACGTTCATCGGGCTGAGCGCCGTCCCCCGGGGCGCCGACCACGCCACCTCCGCGTTCAACCACTCCCCGTACGCCACGTTCGACGACGGCGTGCTGGCTGACGGCGCCGCACTCTACGCCGAGCTCGCCATCTCAAGGCTGGCCGCACTCGCGGCCGCCGACGCTCCCGCCGCGGCCAACGCTGTTGCCGCTGCCTCCGCCCTTTCCTAGCCCGCACCCCCGAGGGAGAAGACCATGACTGCAGCCACGATCACGCCGGCGGCAACCCGAACATCCACCCGCAAGACGCTCGTCGGCACCGGCATCGGCAATGCCGTCGAATGGTACGACTGGGCCATCTACGCCACGTTCACGCCGTTCATCGCCAGCCAGCTTTTCAGCAAGTCGGATCCTGCGTCCGCGGTGCTGTCCACGCTGGCGATTTTCGCCGTCGGCTTCGTCGCCCGGCCTTTCGGCGGCTTCCTCTTCGGTTGGATCGGTGACCGGATCGGCCGGAAGGCTTCGATGACCCTGGCCGTGGGGCTGGCGTCGGTGGGCAGCCTGATGATCGGCATCGCGCCGACGTTCGCGGCCGTCGGCGTCTGGGCATCGCTCACGCTCCTGGTGGCGCGCCTGATCCAGGGCCTGGCCCACGGCGGCGAGCTGCCGTCGTCGCAGACGTACCTGTCCGAAATGGCGCCGAAGGAACACCGCGGCTTCTGGGCCACCCTGATCTACACCTCCGGCACCGTGGGCATCCTGTTCGGAACCCTGCTCGGTGCCGTGCTGAACATGAGCCTGAGCACCGAAGTCATGAACGCGTGGGGCTGGCGCATCCCGTTCCTGATCGGCGCGGCCATGGGTCTGTACGCGCTGATCATGCGGTCCCGGCTGCACGAAACGGACGTCTTCGAAGGAGAGGCCTCAGCGGAGAAGCGCGCACCGATCTGGCCGCAGATCGTCCGCCACCGCAAGCAGGCCCTCCAGGTGATCGGCCTGACGGTCGGCCTGACCGTCATCTACTACATCTGGGGTGTCGTCGCTCCCAGCTACGCCACCACCGCCCTGAAGATCGACCGGGGCGAGGCCCTGTGGGCCGGCGTGATCGGCAACATCGTGTTCATCGCGGCGCTGCCCTTCTGGGGCAAGCTGGCGGACCGGATTGGGCGCAAGAAAGTGCTGTGGGCCGGTGCGATCGGCGCAGGCATCATGCACTTCCCGATGACCGCCCTGCTCAAGGATTCCGCCTGGCAGCTGGCCGGCAGCATGTCCGTCATGCTGATCTTCATCGCCGCCAGCGCGGCGATCGTCCCGGCCGTCTACGCCGAGCTGTTCCCCACGAGCATCCGCACCGTGGGCGTCGGAGTGCCCTACTCGATCTGTGTGGCCGTGTTCGGCGGAACCGCGCCTTATCTGCAGCAGTGGCTCGGCACCACCGTGCAGATGCCGCAGCTGTTCAATGTGTACGCCGTGCTGCTGCTCGCCATCTCCGCGGCCTTCGTCTTCACCATCCCGGAAACGAAAGGCAAGGACCTCACCCTCTGATCCGGTCCGGCCCGGTTGAGCTATCAGTTGTGGCTGTTCTGGAGGGTTCAGGACAGCCACAACTGATAGCTCATCGCATCTATAACCTCAGCCGATGAAGCGGTCCCGCCCTGCCCGGTACCCGAACACCGCGGCGAGCGAGCCCACCAGCATGAACAGCACACCCGCCGCGGCAAAGGACCCGGTGGACTGGTGCAGCTGGCCGACCAGGAGCGTGCCGCTGGAGCCAACCCCGTAGCCCACGCCCTGCATCATCCCGGAGAGGTGGGCCGCGGTGTGCCCGTCCCGGGTGCGGACCATGATCAGCGTCAGCGCGGCGGCGGTCAGGCTCCCCTGCCCCAGGCCGAGCAGCCCGGTCCACAGCCAAAGGAATTCCACAGGCCCGAAGATGCTCAGCGCGAAGCCTCCGCCGGTCATGAGCGCCACCGCCGTGTTGAGGGCGCGCTGGTCCCGGAACCGGGTGGCCAGCGCCGGCGCGAAAAGCGAGCCGAGCATCTGCAGCACAATCGAGGCCGAGACGATCAGGCCGGCCGTGCCGCCATCCACGCCGCGTTCGCGCAGGATCGGTGCCAGCCACGCGAAGACGCTGAAGGACATCATGGCCTGCAGGACCATGAACCCGGTCACCTGCCAGGCCACGGCGGAACGCCAGACGTTGACGCCGCCGGCCGGCCGCGCCGCCCCGCCGGGACGGGCCCGGAGCGCCGGCGGCAGGAACAGCAGAAGGACGACGCCGGCCGGCAGCGCCCAGAACCAGAGCGCCGCCGTCCACTCCCCGCTCGCGCGGAAGACCGGGAACGTGAAGCCGGCACCGAGCGCGGCCGAGGCGCAGATCGCCGTGGTGTAGAGGCCGCCCATGAGGCCCAGGCGATGTGGGAAGTCACGCTTGACCACGCCCGGCAGCAGCACGTTGCAGAGTGAAATTGCGGCGCCGCACGCGGCGGTTCCGGCGAGCAGAGCCGGAAGGTGGCCGGCCGTCGGCAGCTCCACGGGCCGCAGCAGCAGCCCGGCAGTGAGAACCGCCATGGCACCGAGCAGCACCCGTTCGGCACCGAACCGGCGTGCCAGCCCAGGAGCCAGCGGGGCGAACACGCCGAGCAGGGTCACCGGGACGGTGGTGAGCACCATGACCGCCCAGGCCGGCAGCCCGGCGTCGGCGGTCACCTCCGGCAGTACCGCAGCGAAGCTCGAAAAGACTGTGCGCAGGTTCAGCCCGATCAGGACCAGGCAGATCCCCAGATACGCGAGCTGCCGGCGGCCGGCGGCGTGCGGCGACCCGGCGGGGCCGTCCCGGAGGACGGCGCCGGCCGAATGGGCCAACTCGTCAGTTTTCCCAGCTGAGGTCACCCGCCCCATTCTTGCAGCCCCGCTTCTTTACCCCTATCCCGTCACCCCTCCTCCGCGGCCTACGGGATCCCCCGGGCGGCCCGGGCCGGCGAACTCAACTATTCTGGAAGGGATGAGCGAATCCCCAGAATCCCCCGGCATGCCGGCAAACCCGGAGTCCGGCGCCCCGGACGAGACCCAGCTGCCGCGCCCCGTGACCCCCGGCAGCCAAGCCTCGTTCGGCACGTACGGAGGCCGTCCGGTGAGCTTCGTGCGCCGCGGCACGCGCCTGCAGGGCCGCCGCCAGGCGGCCTGGGAGGAACACGCGGACCGTTGGGCGGTTGAGGTCCCCCGCCATGTCGCCAACACCTCCGTCCACCCTGACTATGTGTTCGACGCGGAGGCCGAATTCGGCCGCACGGCTCCGCTGGTGGTCGAGATCGGCTCCGGACTGGGCGATGCCGTGTGCCACGCCGCGGAGCAGAACCCGGACACCGACTTCCTGGCCGTGGAGGTGTACACCCCCGGCCTGGCCAACACTTTGATCAAAATCAACAGTCGCGGGCTGAGCAACGTGAGGGTGGTCGAGGCGAACGCGCCCGAGGTGCTGGCAACCATGCTCCCGGCCGGCTCTGTCACGGAACTCTGGGTGTTCTTCCCGGATCCGTGGCACAAGTCCCGGCACCACAAGCGCCGCCTCATTCAACCGGCCTTCGCTGATCTCGCCGCCCGGGCCATCAAACCTGGCGGCACCTTCCGGATCGCGACCGACTGGTCCAACTACGCCGTTCATGTCCGCGAGGTCATGGCGGGCTCGGCAGAGTTCGAGAACCTGCACGAGGGCGAGCGCGCCGGTGCGGACAGCCCCCTGACCCAGGTGTGGGAATCCGGCGTCGAGTCCCGCGTGGGCGGAGCCCCCGTCAAGGAAGGCCGGGCGCCCGTCAGCACCGAGCACACCGGGCCCAACGAGGGCGTCGACGGGACCGGCGGGTGGGCGCCGCGGTTTGAGGGCCGCATTCTGACCAGCTTCGAAAACAAGGCGCACGAAGCCGGCCGCCTGATCTTCGACCTCAGCTACCGCCGAATTTAGGCACGCCCGGTTCACGGGTATCTGTCGCTGAGCGGCTTCGCGTGGCACGATTACGGAACGAATCACGCTGGGTAGTACTAAGGAAACGATCATCAAACGAGAAATGAAGGACGCTGCTGACGTCGCCGAGGACGTCACCAATTCGAAGCCCCTCGAAATCGCAGCACGGGCCGGGTTCGCCGTGTCGGGGTTGCTGCACTTCCTCATCGGGCTGGTCGCGATCCGGCTCGCCATGGGCGGCCAGGGCCAGGCCGATGTCAGCGGCGCGGTGGAGGAGCTCGCCGGGCAGCCGGCGGGGCCGTTGCTGCTCTGGACTTCTTTTGCCGCCTGCGTTGCGCTGGCCATCTGGCAGACATCCGACGCCATTTTCGATTTCGGGCACCTGCCGACCAAGAAGAAGATCGGCAAGAAACTCAAAGCAGCCCTGCAGGCCGTGGTGTACGCCGCGTTTGCCCTGACGCTCGCGTCGGTCGCCACCGGGGCCGGCTCCGACAACCGCGAGTCGACTTCCGATATGACCGTAAACCTCATGAAGGCACCGGGCGGCGTTGCGCTCCTGGTGGTCATCGGCGCCGCGGTCGCCGTCACCGGGATCGTCTACGCGATCCGCGGCTTCAAGAAGTCCTTCATCAAGTACCTGCGCATGCCGTCCCAGCCGCAGGCCCGCACCGCGGTGACGGTGATCGGCATGGTGGGCTACGTTGCCAAGGGCTTTGCGCTGCTGCTGGTGGGCCTGCTCATCATCATCGCCACGGTGAAGGCACACCCCGAAGAGTCAACCGGGCTCGACGGCAGCCTGAAGGCCCTGCGGGAGCAGCCGTTCGGCGTGTACTTGCTGGCCGCAGTGGGTGTGGGGCTGATCTGCTACGGCATCTACATGGCGGTGCGGGCCAAGCTCGCGAAGATGTAGGCTCGCGCCGACTTCCGGATCCCGCGCCGACTTCCGGATCCCGGACCGGACCGGCCGCCGTGCCGCCAGGGGTGGGCTACCCCTGCGGCACGGCGATGACAGCCACGGTCTGCTGCTGCTCGTCGCGCATCTCGACACTGGCGATCCTGGCCAGCTGCACCGGCGTCGCCCCGGTGATCCGGACCCTGCCGGTGGGCGTGGCCGTCCACGCGCAGGCACGGTCCACGCCGCCGTCGCGGTCCTTCACCCAGAGCGAGAGGGTCCCGGCGACGGGCAGGCTGCGGCCGTCCACCGCCAGTTCGGTGCCCCAGGTTTTCTTGACGAGCCCCACCGTGACCTCCAGCCCGCTGCTGGCCGCAACGGAATAGCTCGCGTCCGGCTTGGCGGCCTGGTTCAGCAGCGGACCGGCCATGATCCCCAGCCCCAGGCAGGCGGCGGCCGCCGCGGCCACCGCCGACGTCCACCGGCGCCGCACCTTCCGGCGTCGGGCGGCGAGCTCGTCCAGGAGCCGGCGCGGGACAGGTTCGGGTTCCGGCGGAACCAGCGCGCGTTCCCGGGCGGCCGCAGCCGCGGCGGTGAGCGCGACGGCGTCGGAGACCGGGATCGCGTCCAGCAGCGCGGGGAGGCTGGCAAGGTCGTCCAGCTCCTGGCGGCAGTCCGCGCACCCGGCAAGATGCTGCTCGAAGGCCGCGGCTTCGGCCGGCTCCAGCCCGCCGAGCAGGTACGCGCCGAGGAGGTGATGCAGCTCGGTCCCGTTCATCGCTGCACCCCCATTTCGTCGAGGATCGTCCGCAGGGCCCGCACGGCGTAGAACGCCCGGGACTTCACCGTGCCGCTGGGGATCTTCAATTGGGCGGATGCCTCCTGGACTGTGTAGCGGCGGTAGTGGAGCGCGACAAGGACCTCGCGGTGTTCCGCGCTGAGCCGCAGCAACGCCTCTTCCATCAGCACCTTGTTGAGCAGCTCATCGATGCGCCCGGCGCCGACGCCGCCTTCCGGGAGGGCCTGGACATCGCGGTCGCCGGCTTCCTGCGGCCGCCGCTGGGCCTTGCGGTAGTTGTCGATCATGATGTTGCGGGCCGTCCGGAACAGGTAGCTGCGCAGGCTGCCGGTGATCTGCGGCGCCTGCTGCCAGACCCGCAGCACCGTCTCCTGGACGACGTCGTCGGCGAGCTGAGGATCCCGGGAGACGCTGAGGACAAAGCGCTTCAGGGCCGTTCCGTGGTCGCGGTAGATCGCAGCCACCACGTCTTCGTCCAGCGGCATTGCCCACCTCCCGGGAACCTTGTTCTGCCCCTGTAAGACGTACGGGCAGGCCCAATAGTTCAGTGTGCCCCAGGACGGCCCGACACGAACATGTCGGTTCCGCCTGAACCATTCCGCGCTCCATGGCGTCGTATCCGGTAGCGCCGGCCTCCGAGTTGGGCTGGCTCAAGTCTAGGAGCAGCAAATGAAGAAGCACCTCAGCATTGGCTTGTCCGCGTTCGCTCTGGCCGTGCTGCTGTCCGGCTGCGGCGGCGGAACGACCACGACGCCGACGTCGGCGGCACCGGCCACGTCCGCTCCCGCAGAGACCGCCACCAGCGCGCCGGCCAGTTCCGCTCCGGCGTCCACGTCTGCCGCGGAGCTCTCGGTGGCCGAGTCCAAGGCGGGCCAGATCGTGGTGGGCGCCCAGGGACTGAGCGTCTATTACTTCACCAAGAACACGAAGGATTCCGGGAACAGCGTCTGCACCGGCGCGTGCCTGACGTCGTGGCCCCCTGTCACGTCGACGACAGCCACTCCCACCGTCAACGGCGTCACCGGCAAGGTCGGAACCATCCCAACGGCTGACGGAAAGATGCAGGTGACCATCAACGGGATGCCGATCTACTACTACTCCAAAGACCAGACCGCGGGCGACATCACCGGCCAGGGCGTCGGCGGCGTCTGGTACCTCGTGTCACCCTCCGGGGAAATGATCACCGCACCGCCGGCCGGGTAGGCTCGCCCGCCGCGGATCCGCCCGGTCCGGTTCGCCGGGCAGGAAAACTAAGCGCGGCGGGGCCGGGCCAGGGACACTACCGTCACTAAGCACGGTACGGCCGGCGCCTGCATTTGGGGGGCAGACGCCGGCCGTACCGGAAAAAACTGTCGGGTAGGGCCGCCTACGCGCGGGCCTCTGCGAACTCCGCTGACCCTTCGAAGTCCTCGGCCTCCTCGAACTCCACAGCCGCGAGGATTTCCTGGGTCCGCGGATTGAGCATGAAGGCCTCGTCGTCGTCCTCCAGCATGAGGAATTCGCCCTGTTCCGTGGTGAAGTGCCAGGCCAGGGTGGTCTCCCCGTTGTGCTCGTAGTTGGGATCGCCCATGGTGATCCGCTCCAGGCTGTGGCCGGCAATCTCGCACAGCTCCCGGATGATCTGTTCGAACTCCGGCGCGTCCAGGAGCGCTTCCTCGGCGGCTGCCGCCTGGCGCTCGGCGAGGTCGGAAAGCCGGGCCACCCGCCCGGCAATGTGGGCGTCGAGGTCGTCGTCGGAAAGGACCAGCAAGTCCTCCTGGCCGCGCAGCCAGGCGGCGTTCAGCGCCGCGATGTCCTCCGTTGCGAGGATCGACTCGAATTCCCCGTCCAGTTCTTCAATGTGCCGAACGGCGTCGGAGACTCCGTCCCCGGGTTCACCTTCCTCTGTGCCGGCTCCGGCGGCCCAGCCGCTGCCGCCGTCGAGGTAGGCGTCGACGTCGGTGTCGGTCAGGGCGCCGAAGGCGGCCACCGTGCGGTTGAAGAGGTCCAGGTGCGCGCCGGCGCCCATGGCCGCCAGGCCTTCCCGGACATAGGGGTCGACTTCCTCGCGTTCGGGCGCGGTGAACACGTACTGCGCGAAGCCGCCGGCCAGCGCCTGCGTCAGGTAGAAGTCCACGTAGTAACTGCGCAGCGCGGCCGGGGAGATCTCTTCCGTGTCCAGCAACTCCTCGAACATGGCGTTGACCACGTTGACGTTCGCGTCGACGACGTCGTCGTTTCCGCCTTTGAGGCTTTCCGTGGTCAGTACGGTGGGATAGCTGTGGGCGGACTGGATGGTGGGCTCGCCGTTGGTCATGCGGGATCCTTACTGCTGGCACTGCTGGTTCTCCGGACCCCTCCACGGTAGGTCCGTCTTCACGGCGGGCGGCCGAGCCCCAGTTGAACGTCAGGCGAAGTTTGAGTGGCGGTTGCGCGGGCGGAGGCGAAGTTCCTGGGGCCCGGCAGGCTCGGTAAGATGGATCAGATGACCACCTGCCGAAAGTAGCGCGCACATGCCATCCCATCCGGACGAGAGTGCGGCACTGGCAATACAGACTCCCGCGATCAACGACCGCTCCCTCGCGGCCGGGCTCGCTTACGCCATGGGGAGCCGCGTTTCCGGGATCTCCTTCGACGCGGCCACAGGCCTGCTGCTGGGCAAGGTGCGGGGCGGTTCCGACGTGCCGTATTCCACGACGGCGAAGCTGGTCCGGAAGGCGGGCGGCTGGAGCTGCACGGTCGGCGTCTGCAGCTGCCCGGTCCGCAAGGACTGCAAGCACGTGGCGGCCCTGCTCTTCGCGGCCGAGGACAACCCGGCCACCCGGATGCAGCTGCTGGCCCCCGCCGAGGGCACCCGGCTCTCCCGCCAGAGCGCGCCGCCGGAAATGGCCGACTGGGAGCAGGCCCTCAGCCCCCTGATCGCCCATCCGGGGATCACGCCGTCCGCCAACGGCACCCCGCTGGCGCTCCAGTTCGACGTCGAGGACCCCGCCCCGCACTTTTCCTACACGGGCCGCCGTGATCCGCTCCGCAGCGTCCGCCAGCTCAAGGCACGCCCCGTCATCATGGGGGCCAAGGGCAAGTGGATCCGCGGCGACGTCTCCTGGAGCACGCTGAGCTACCTGAACTACCGGCGCGAATGCAACGAGGCGCATGTCGAGTGGATGCAGGAATTCCTCGCCTCGCACACCGCCGTGGCGAACCGCCAGCACTCCGGCACCGGGCTGTGGCTGGGACTGAACACTTACGCCGGCAAGAACCTGTGGAGCCTGCTGTCCCAGGCCCAGAAAATCGGCGTCGCCCTGGTGCACAGCCGCGGCACGGAGCCGGTGCGGCTGGTCGAGCAGCCTGCCGCCGTCGGGCTGAACCTGGCGCGGTTCGGCACCGGCGGAGACGACGGCGGTCTCGAGCTCGCGCCGACCATCACGGTCGAAGGCGAGGTGGTGGATCCGGCGTCGGTCGGGACCATCGGCCGCCCGGCGCACGGAATCTTCCTGGCTTCCGACGGCGACGCCCTGCCCGGTCTCGCCCCCACCGACCCCGTCATCACCCTTGCCCCGCTGGAGAGCGGTCTCAGCGAGGAACTGCTGACCTTCGTCACGGGCGGGACCACCCTGCACATCCCCGCCCGGGACGAAAGCCGGTTCCTGACCGGCTTTTACCCGAAGCTCAAGCAAACCGCCCGGGTTACCGCCTCCGACGAATCGGTGGAACTGCCCACGCTGGCCGTCCCCACCCTGTCCCTGCTGGCCAACTATGGGGCGGACCACCGGGTCCGGCTGCATTGGGAATGGCACTACACCTCCGGGAACCTCGTCACGGCGCAGCCGCTGTGGCGGCACCCGGGCGATCACGGCTATCGGGACGACCCTGCCGAGGCCCGCATCCTTGAGGCGGTCGGGCAGCCCTGGGACGTCGTGCCGGCTCTGGGCGAGTCTGCGACCGGAGGCTGGGGCACGCCGCGCCTGGCAGCCACGGCAGAACTGTCCGGGCTGGACACCCTCGCCTTCACCGAGGACGTGCTCCCCCGGCTCCGCGATCTCCGCGACGTCTCCGTGGATACCTCCGGCGAGATTGCGGACTACCGCGAAGCCGAAGAAGCCCCGGTGGTGGCGATCTCCACAAAGGCGACGGACAGCCGCGACTGGTTCGATCTGGGCATCGTCATCACCCTGGAGGGGCAGCCGGTTTCCTTCGCGGCACTGTTTTCCGCCCTCGCCGCCGGCCAGACCCGCATGCTGCTCCCCAGCGGGGCGTACTTCGCGCTGGACCTGCCGGAGCTGCACCAGCTGCGGGCGTTGATCGACGAGGCCCGCTCCCTGCAGGACAACCCCGGCGACAAAGATGCCCCGCTGCAGATCAGCCGCTTCCAGGCCGGGCTGTGGGACGAGCTCGCGCACCTGGGCATCGTGGATGAACAGGCCGCGGCGTGGCGCGAGTCCGTTGGCGGCCTGCTCGAAGGCGGCATCAAGGGCCTGCCCCTGCCCGGGTCGCTGAACGCCGAGCTGCGCCCGTACCAGCTGGAGGGCTTCAACTGGCTGAGCTTCCTGTACCGCCACGGCCTCGGCGGGGTGCTGGCCGACGACATGGGCCTGGGCAAGACCGTGCAGGCCCTGGCGCTGATCTGTGCCGCGAAGGACGCCGCCGCAGGCGATGAAGCCGGGACCGCCCCGTTCCTCGTCGTCGCCCCCACTTCAGTGGTGGGCAACTGGGAGGCGGAGACGGCACGGTTCGCGCCCGGGCTCAGCGTGCGCGCCATCGGCGAGACCTTCGCCAAGAGCGGCTCGCACCCGGCCGAGGCGATGGCCGGTGCGGACATCATCATCACCTCCTACGCCCTGTTCCGGATCGACTACGAGGCCTACGCCTCCCAGGCCTGGGCAGGGCTGGTCCTGGACGAGGCGCAGTTCGTCAAGAACCACCAGTCCAAGGCCTACCAGTGCGCCCGCAAACTGCCCGCCGCCTTCAAGCTCGCCATCACCGGCACGCCGCTGGAGAACAACCTGATGGAATTCTGGGCACTGACCTCGATCGTGGCGCCCGGGCTCTTTTCCAGCCCCAAACGGTTCGCCGAGTATTACCAGAAGCCGGTGGAGAAGAACGGCGACAAGGGGCAGCTGGACAAGCTCCGGCGGCGCGTCCGGCCGCTCATGATGCGGCGCACCAAGGAACAGGTCATCAGTGACCTGCCGCCCAAGCAGGAGCAGATCCTGGAAGTCGTGCTGAACCCGCGGCACCAGAAGGTCTACCAGACCCACCTGCAGCGGGAGCGCCAGAAAATCCTTGGCCTGATTGAGGACGTCAACAAGAACCGGTTCACCATCTTCCAGTCGCTGACCCTGCTCCGGCAGCTGAGCCTGGATCCCTCGCTGATCGATCCCTCCCTGTCCGGGGTGCGTTCCAGCAAGCTCGATGTCCTGTTCGAGCAGCTCGCGGACCTGGTGGCCGAAGGGCACCGGGCCCTGATCTTCAGCCAGTTCACCGGTTTCCTGGGCAAGGTCCGGGAGCGGCTGGTCGAGGAGAACATCGAGTTCTGCTACCTCGACGGCGGCACACGCAACCGCACCGACGTCGTGAACGAGTTCAAGAACGGCGCCGCGCCGGTGTTCCTCATCAGCCTCAAGGCCGGCGGCTTCGGCCTGAACCTGACCGAGGCCGACTACGTGTTCCTGCTGGACCCGTGGTGGAACCCGGCGTCGGAGGCCCAGGCCGTGGACCGGACCCACCGGATCGGCCAGGCCCGGAACGTCATGGTCTACCGGCTGGTCGCCAAGGACACGATCGAGGAGAAGGTAATGGCACTCAAGGCGAAGAAGTCCCAGCTTTTCGCCGACGTCATGGAGGGCGACGCGCTCTCCGGCGGCGCCCTGACGGCGGAGGACCTGGCGGGGCTGTTCAACGACTGACATTGTCCCGGCCGGACTGATGCGTCAGCCGCGGGGCTGCGCGCGGAGCCGGGCCAGGAGCGTCGCGGCGAGCAGCGCCGTCGTCATTTCCAGCGCCATGACCGCCAGCAGCGCCAAGGAGCCCGACGGCGACGTGCCGGCCGAAGCGGCGGCAGCGGTTCCATGGTGGCTGTGGCCCGCGCCGCCGGCCCCGGCTCCGAGAAGCAGGACCGCGTGCACGCCGGTCATCGCCAGTGCCGCGGCCATCACCTGGCGAAGGGCGCTGATGCGGCCGTGGCGCAGGACGTGCACGGCGCACGGCAGGCATACCGCCACCATGGCGAGCATGAGCAGGTTCAGCCACGTCCCGTGCTGGTTCCCGGCGACCAGCCACAGATGCGCGAGGCACGACGCCGCCGTCACGGCGGCGCAGGTCCGGGAATGGAAGACGATGCCGGTGATGCCGGCCCGGCGGCCCAAGCTGGCGGCGGCACTCACGGCGTCGGCCTAGCTGTGGCAGTGTGCGCCGGGGTCGCCATCGCCATGGCAACCAGAGGACTGTTGAGCGTTGGCCGGCACATCCAGCACGGGGCTGCGGTCGAAGAAGCCCTCGGGACGGAGCTTGAAGCCGACCGTGTCCACCGGCATGATGGGCCAGTCCTCGATCCGGGGGAAGTGCGTCAGCCCGAAGGTGTGCCACACCACGATGTCCTGGCCGTCGATGTCGCGGTCCTGGGCAACATAGGCCGGCAGGCCTGCTCCCCCGGCGTGCTGGTTGACGAAGTCCCCGGTGGGGTACCGCTCCTCCTCCGCGAACCGGGTGACCCACAGGTCCTTCGTGGCAAAGGCCGCGCGCCGGGCGATGGAGGACTCCGGGTCTGCCAACAGAGTGGGCTGGCCCTGGGCATGCAGCTTGTAGCCCACGGGTTCGCCCAAGCGGTTGCGTGATTCCGGATTGGAAATGATCCAGGTCCGGCCGCTGCGCGCGTCGGCTTCCCGGACGGCTTCCGACTCGCGCGCCAGGACAGTCCGCTTCCGCGAGAAGGCGTTGCCGCGTTCGTTGCCCTCGCCCATTCCCTGGCGGACCACGTCCTCCTCCTCCACCCGGTTGGTGAGGCCGTCGATCGCCATGTCCAGGCGGGCGCTGAACAGGTGCTGATGGAACGGAGCGCCCAGGCCCGGGGCGAGCTGGGAGATGTTGGCCGAGCCGCCCTCCGGGTAGGCGGAGGTGAAAACGACGCCGGTGGCCTTGGCCTCGAACTCGATGGTGCCGTCGAGGTAGAGGTACCAGTAGAAGCCGTAGTCGTAGTTGCCGATCGTGGTGAAGAAGGAGATCACCAGGCGGCGGTTGCGGCGGGTGTAGTTGATGCCCGTCCAGAGGTCGCTGTGCTTGGCCAGGATGCCCCAGTCTTCCTCGTGCATGCAGATGCCGTTGCGGATCTCCCGGGGGTTGCCGAAGGCATCGCTGATGACGGGGCTGAGGTAGGTGATCTCGCCGAGGCAGTCGCAGCCCAGTTCCAGGGAGTTGGCGTACTGGCCCACGAGGTATTCGCCGGTGTCGAAGTAGTTCTGCCACGACCGGATCGGCGACGGGTCCCCGTACGGGACCACCATTTCGGCGATGGATGCCCGGTTGATGATGGGACGCAAGCGGTCGCCGTCCTGGAAGGCAAGGTTGTGCAGCACCACCCCCTCGCGGACGTCGAAGCCGACGTCGACGCTCCACTTTTCCCATTCGACGTGGTTGCCGCCGGTGACCGTGAAGCTGGGTCCCTCGGGCTGGGTGATGGTGATGGGCTTCTGCGTGGTCCGCAGCGGGCCGGTGAGCTCCGGGTCGGTGTAGTTGCCGTGCTCCGCGGGAATCGGGACGACGCCGGTGTCCAGCACCTGCGTGACTTCCTTGCTGACGACGTCGACGTACGCCACGAGGCCGTCCACGGGGTGCGCCCAGGCGCTGTCCTCGGGGAAATTCTGCACGAAGGCCAGGCCGCGGAGGATCCGGCGGCCCTTTTCCTCCGGGTACTCGAACACCCCGGCAGACAGCGGGGCAACGCGGACCTTGCTCACGTCCAGGTCACGGTTGGCCAGCGCCTTAAGCCACCGCTCGTCCGTGGCCAGGAGCTCCTCGACGACCTCGAACTCCTCTTCCAGGACAGGAAGCTCGCCGGTCACCGCCGTGTCCAGTTCGACGACGGAAATCACCGTGCCGCTGGACACGGAGACGGTCACGTCGGCCGGTTTCCCCCCGGAGGCGTCGTGCACGAAGACCCGGAACCGGCGGTCCTCGGTTCCCGCCGGCGCGTTCCTGGCAGGGTCCACCAGGCCCAGGTACGCGATGCGCCTGGTCTCGCCCAGCAGGCCGGCCGCGCGCAGGATGCCCTGGACTGCGGTGATTTCGGCGTCCGCGGCCAGACTGTACGGGCTGTACGGACTCAACGAGGTGCGGGTCTCAGTGTGTGCGGTCATCAGACGGCCTTCGTTCGGGGACCCTGGCGGGTCAGAACTTTATTTTCTATAGTTGTAGAGAATACGGAAATGTAAGCTGTGCCACAAGAGTCCGACGCAAAATATTTGGGGAGCTGCCCGGTGCCAAAGATTGTCGACCACGACCAGCGGCGGCTTGAACTCGTCGACGCCACGTGGCGGATCATCGCCCGGCTCGGGATTGAAAGTGCCACCATGCGGGAAATCGCCCTCGAGGCAGGCTTTGCGAACGGCGCCCTCAAGCCCTACTTCCCCACCAAGGATGACCTGCTGACGTTCGCGTTCGGGCACGTCTTCAACCGCACCAACGAGCGCATCGCGGAAGTCACCGCCGGGCAGTCCGGCCTCGCGGCCCTGCGGTCATTTTGCGTCGAGGTGCTGCCGCTGGATGAGGAGCGGATCAACGAGGCCCGGATTGTCATCCCGTTCTGGCAGAAAGCCATCAACGACCCCGGCAAGGCCCGGATCCACCGGGATTCGATGGAGCAGTGGCTCGCGGCGATGCGGCAGTACCTTGCCGAGGCGCGGCGGGCCGGCGCCGTCACCACCGCCGTCGACGATGCCGCCCTGTCCGGGCAACTGCTCAATCTTCTCCTTGGCGCGCAGATCGCGGCGGCACTCGCCCCGGAGGGCCAGGTGGAACTCGGGCTGAACGAGCAGCTGGAGGGGTTCCTGACCCTGCTGGCCTGCTAGGCCCGCTGGGCTTCGGGCAATCTTTTTTCGCCGAGTGTCGAAAAAAGATGACATCGGCGGGCTGCGGCGCTACCCTGAGAGGACTGTGTCCCATGACACATTCCCAGAAGTACGACGGCGTCAGGATCTTCTATGACCGCAGTTGCAGCCCGCCCATCGCCCAGTCCCGCCGGACAGGATGTCCTCACCAGCACGGCAGAATCCTTCGACCACTGGCGGCACCTCGTCGCGGAGTCCTTCGTTCCCCTGGCCGCCTCGAGCGCCGATGCGGACAACTTCCGCGGCCGCATGCGGGCCCGCAGGCTGGACCGTGTGGCACTCGTCGAGGTCTCCTCAACGAGCCATGAGGTCCACCGCACGCCGGCGCTGATTGCACAGTCCAACCAGCGTTATTTCAAGCTCAATCTCCAGCTTCAGGGCACCGGGCTCCTCATCCAGGACAACCGCGAGGCAGTCCTGCATCCGGGTGATCTCTCCATCTATGACACCAGCCGCCCGTACACGCTTGCCTTCGAGGGCGACGCCCGGCTCATGGTGATGATGTTTCCATGGGACGCGCTGTCCCTGCCGCCGGACTGCATCGCGCAGCTTTCGGCCGTGCGGATGGCCTCCGACGGCGGCCTCGCCGCGATTGTCGGGCCGTTCATCGCCCACCTTGCGGAGAACCTGGATGCGCTGAGCGGCCCCAGTGGGTCCCGCCTCGCCACAAATGCCCTCGATCTCGTCTCCACGATGCTGCATTCGGAACTGGACATGTCCCCCGACCGCATGAGGCCGCAGGCCCTGCTGGCGGCCTCCGTCCGCGAGTATATCGACGCCCATCTGGCCGATCCGCTGCTCTCACCGGCGTCCATCGCGGCGGCCCATTTCATTTCCACACGGCACCTGCACAACGTCTTCCATGAATCCGGAACCACCGTGGCGAGCTGGATCCGGACCCAGCGGCTGGAGGGGGCGCGCCGCGAACTGCGGGATCCGCTCCTGGCCGGAATGCCGGTGGGAACCGTGGCCGCGCGCTGGGGCTTCCTGGATGCGGCCCATTTCAGCCGTACCTTCCGTGATGCCTTCGGCGAATCCCCCAGCGACTGGCGGCGCGGCGCTTGAAGATGACTTTGATCCGCGGCTGGAAGGCCCTGCTGTTGCCAGCACCTTCGATGGTTGCTCGCAGCAGCCCGGCAGGTTGCCGGGCTGCTGCGCTGGCTAGTTTCGCCGGCGGGACTCCGGGCTTCAGATTGCGGCTCCCGCGGGGACGTCAGTTCGTGATGAGATCCGCGTGGTGGGCTGCGGCGACGTTCGGGTGGGCCCGGAGCCGGTAGCGAAGGGCGTTGTCCCCGTAGGTCTCCAGGATCGGGCTGTTGGTCGGGTCAACCGACAGTCCGCGGGCCTTGGACTGAAACTCCTGGCTCACCGCGAGCTGGGGCATCGTCGCGTCCAGCGCCGGGTTGTAGAAGAAGGGAAGCGAGATCCTGTCAGTGCCGCGAAGGGGCGAGATCACGCGGTGCAGAGTCGCCTTGAGGTAGCCGTTCGTGGCCAGCTCGAGCATCTCGCCGATGTTGACCACGAATGTTCCGGGAACCTGGGGTGCGTCGATCCACCTCCCCTGGTACTCGACCTGGAGTCCGCCCTTTCCGGGTTCGACCAGGAGGAGCGTCAGGACGCCGCCGTCGCGGTGGGACCCGACACCCTGCTTCGGCTCCGGATTGGACTCCCCTGGATAACGCACAATCTTGAGCAGTGGGAAAGCCCGTGCGGCAAACGCCGCGTCGAAGGTGTCCTCTGGCGCTCCGAGGGACACGGCAAGCGCCCGCAGGAGAGCGAGGGAAATGGCGCTCAGCCGCTCGGTCCACTCAGAGACAATCGCCCGCATTTCGGGCAGTGCATCCGGCCACAGGTTGGTCCCCTCCAGGCGCCAGTAGTCAGCGACGCCGGCGCCCGGCTCCACAGCGTCACGCTCGACGCCAATGTCGATCTGCTCGCGCCAGTCGACCGCGCCGTCCGTGAGTTCGCCGCCGACGCGGGTGTAGCCGCGGAACTGCGGGCTGTGAACGTTCTCGACGGCGAGTTTCTGCTCGTCGGGCAATTCGAAGAAGCGGCGTGAGACGTCGAGCATGGCGTCTATGAGCTCCTGCGGGATGCCGTGGCCTGCCAGATAAAGGAACCCGACTTCATGCATGGCGTTACGCAGTTCGTCCCGAAACTGGGAGGCCTCCTCCGGCCCTGCAGTCAATCGAGAGAAGTCCAGGACGGGCAATGATTCGAGTGACAATGCGTCTAGTCCTTTACAGCGAATTTGGCAAGCCGAAGCCTCTATTGGCTCCAATGTTACGGACGGAACTGCCGCGATGAAGATAAACGTGTCGAAATAAGACATCCGGAGCAGGGCAGCGCCCTCAGGCAGGCCCCCGTCGCCCGACCGTCAGGCCGTGGCCCCTGCGCGCGCGGCCCTGCGTTCCACGGCAATTTCCACCAGCACACCGGCGGCAAACACAATGGGTACGGTCAGCAGCAGGCCCACGGCCGTTTCGGCACTGCCGCCTATCAGTGCGGTGAAGTTGCTGATGACGAGGGACAGGACCCAGCCGAGCAGCAGGGTGGCGAGCACCGGTGCCACCGCGGTCTGCCAGAGCTGGCCGGGCACCTTTTCCCGCCGGAAGTACGCGACGACGGCCAGCGAGCAGAGCATGTAGAGCACCAGGAGCGCCGCCACGGCCAGCCCGCTGAACCAGGAAAAGAGGGTCAGGACAGGATCCAGGGACAGCACCGCGAACGGCGCCACGAGCAGGAAGGCGACCACGGTCTGGATCCGCGCGGCGACGGCGGGTGCCTTGTGCCGGTTGGTCCGGGCCACTATGCGGGGCATCGACCCGCGCAGGGCCAGCGAATGGAGGTAGCGGTTGATGCCGTTGTGGAAGGCGATGATGCCGGCCAGCAGGGAGGTCACGAGCAGCATGCCGGTGACTGTTCCGGCCCACGGCCCGAACAGTTCCACCATCGGGGTCAGCACGAAGGAGGTGGAATCGCCCGATTCGAGGGCCGCGCCCGCCGCGTCGATGACGTGCGAGGGTCCGTAGTAGCTGACCAGCATCCAAGATATGAAGGAGAAGAAGACCGCGATGACGCCTACCGAAAGGTACGTGGCCCGGGCGACCGTGCGGTGGGCGTCCTTGGCCTCGGCCGAGTAGATGGCCGTTGATTCGAAGCCAAACATGGAGGCGACGGCGAACATGATGGCAACGCCCGGGGCGCCCGCGCCGATCGCCGCGGGAGAGAAGGACGCCGCCAGGCTGATCCCCTCCGGTCCGCCGCCCCGCAACAGCACGGCGAACCCGAACATGAGCAGGATGGCGACCTCCAGGCCCACGAGCACCGCCAGGACCCGGGCCCCGAGTTCGATATTGAGGGAGCCCAGCACCTGCACGCCCGCCATGGTGATGACGGCCAGAAGCCACCAGGGGACCACGATCCCGGCGGACCCGAGGAGCCCCGAGAACGCCGCGCCGTACAGCCCATACATCGCGGCCTGGACCGTGCTGTACGCGAGGAGCGCGAGCCACGCCGCTCCCGCGCCGACCCTCCGCCCGAAGGCGGCGGTGACATAGGCGTAGAAGGCGCCGTTGGCCTGGATCTTGCGGCTCATCGCGACGAACCCGACGGCAAAGATCACGATCACGATGCCCACCACCAGATACGCGCCGGGCGCACCGGGACCGTTGCCGAGGGCCGCCGCCAGCGGTGATGCCCCGACGATTCCGGTCAACGGCGCCTGGGCTGACAAAACAAAGAAGAGAATGCCCATGACGCCGACGCTGCCGGCACGCAGCGCGGTGGAGTGCTCCGTGCGGGGGCTGGATTCTGCGGTCCGGGAATCGGAATTTGAAATACTCATCGGATCCTTCTTAACGGTCATGAGTCTGGGAAATGGGGGTGCGTTGCACCGTGAAATCCAGCATGGCAGGTGGCGCTCGTCACGCTTTTGTCGATTAGCGACCGGTTGTTGTTCCTGAGCGTAGTCAGCTCGTGCGCCGCCTGCATGGCGGGGAGGACGTCCCCCGGTCCGCAGCCTTGGGAATGCTTCCGGCGTTCCGTTCGCTCCCGCACAACAGCTCTTCGCGGATAGACAAGCCCCTTGGACCCTCGCCGGAGCACGCTTGAAGCAGCACTCTCAGGCCGCACCGGCCGCGATCTCTGACCTACTCGATGTGGAGTACCCCTATGGAAACCTACGACGCCCTTCTCGCCGCGATCACGCCGGTGTCCGGTGAAACCCGCACGATCTTTGACCCGGCCACCGGCCAGCCGGTGGGCGAAGCACCGGTCCACACGGTCCAGGACCTCGAAGCCGCCATCGCCGCCGCAGCCGCCGCGCAGCCGGCGTGGGCCGCGCTGGGCCACGACGCCCGGTCCGCCGCGCTGCTCAAGGCCGCCGACGCCGTCGAACGCTCCGCCGAGGAACTCGCCCGCCTGCTCTCCCGCGAGCAGGGCAAGCCGCTGAACGGCCCGAACGCCCGCTTTGAGGTCGGCGCCTGCGCCGCCTGGCTCCGCGTCGCCGCCGGCACTCCGCTGGCCCCCGAAACCGTGGTGGATGACGGCGAAACCCGCGCCGAACTGCACTACCGGCCCATCGGCGTCGTCGGCGCGATCGGCCCCTGGAACTGGCCCATGATGATCACCGTCTGGCAGCTCGCCCCCGCCCTGCGCATGGGCAACGCCGTCGTCATCAAGCCCTCCGAATACACCCCGCTGTCCGTCCTGGCCCTCGTCGAAATCCTCAACGAGGAACTCCCCGAGGGCCTCCTCACGGCGGTAGCCGGCGGCCGCGACGTCGGCGAGGCCCTGGCCGGACACCCCGCGATCGGCAAGATCATGTTCACCGGCTCCACCGCCACCGGCAAGGCCATCATCAAATCCTCCGCCGACACCGTTAAACGCCTCACGCTGGAACTCGGCGGCAACGACGCCGGCATCGTCCTGCCCGACGCCGACCCGAAGGCGATCGCCGAGGGCCTGTTCTGGGGCGCCTTCATCAACACCGGCCAGACCTGCGCGGCACTCAAACGGCTCTACGTCCACGACGCCATCTACGATGCCGTCTGCGAGGAACTCACCAATGTCGCCGCCGCCATGCCCATGGGCAACGGCCTGGACGAGGCCAACGTGCTCGGCCCGCTGCAGAACCGACAGCAGTTCGACATTGTCGCGGCACTGGTCGACGCCGCCCGCGAATCCGGGGCCAGGATCCTCCTCGGCGGCAACCCGGAGAACGACCAGCCCGGGAACTTCTACCCCACCACGCTCGTCGCGGACATCGCCAACAGCAACCCGCTGGTCGCCGAGGAACAGTTCGGCCCCGCCCTGCCGATCATCCGGTACGGCACCGTGGACGAGGCAGTCGCCATGGCCAACGCCCTCGACGTCGGACTCGGCGCCTCGGTCTGGTCCTCCGACCCCGCCGAAGCCCGCAAGGTGGCGGCCCGGCTCGAGGCCGGCACCGTCTGGATCAACAAGCACGGGGCCGTAGACCCCCGCATCCCGTTCGGCGGCGCGAAGCAGTCCGGCTACGGACTCGAATTCGGCGTCGAAGGCCTCAAGGCCCTCGGCGTCCCGCAGGTCATCAACGGCTGACGCTGATCCCAGCAGGGACCATCAGTGCAGCGCCTGCGGCACGGGTTCGTGCCGCAGGTAGCTGCGCCGGAACCGGCCGCTGCCGGCGGTCAGGGCCCGCAACTCCACCGCGTACCGCAACAGTTCCTGGTCCGGAACCTCGGCGCTGATCTCGGTGCCGTCGGCGCCGGCGGAGTTGGTCCCGGTCAGGCGTGCCCGCCGGGAGGACAAGTCGCTCATCACAGCACCCACGTGGTCCTCCGAAACGGAGATGGTCACGGACGAGACCGGTTCCAGGAACTGGATGCGGGTTGCCCCGGCCGCCTCCCGGAGGGCCAGCGCGCCGGCAGCCTGGAAGGCCGCATCGGAGGAATCCACGCTGTGCGTCTTGCCGCCGATCAGCGTCACCTTGATATCCACGACCGGGAACCCGGCCGAGACGCCCTTCTGCATCTGCGCCCGCACGCCCTTTTCCACCGAGGTGATAAACGGCCCGGGAATCACCCCGCCCACGGTCTTGTCGACAAACTCGAACCCGGCGCCGCGGTCGAGCGGTTCCACCTCGATGTCGCACACCGCGTACTGGCCGTGGCCGCCGGATTGTTTGACATAGCGCCCGTGCCCGGCGGCCGGCGCGGCAAACGTCTCCCGCAGCGGCGTGATCACCGGGACGCTCTGCAGGTTCACGCCCTGGTCCCGCAGCCTGCCCAGGACGACGTCGGCGTGCGCCTCGCCCATGCACCAAAGGATGAGCTGGTGGGTTTCGGAGTTGCGTTCCACCCGCAGCGTCGGGTCCCCGGCCGTGACCTTCCCCAGGTTCCTGGCCAGGGCGTCCTCGTCGCCGTGCGTGGCGGCCTCGATGGCAACCGGCATGAGCGGGTCCGGCATGTCCCAGGCGGCTACCAGCAGCGGCAGCTCCTTGGCCGAAATCGTGTCGCCGGTCTCGGCGTTGCCCAGCTTGGTCAGCGCGCAGATATCCCCCGCAACGCAGAACGGCACCGGCCGAAGTCCTGATCCCAGCGGCGAGTACAGGTGGGTGACCCGCTCGTCGCTGTCGTGGTCCTCGTGGCCGCGGTCCGCCATTCCGCGGCCGCCCACATGGATCGCGGCGTCCTCCCGCACCGCGCCGGAGAAGACGCGCACCAGGCAGACGCGGCCAAGGAACGGGTCGATCGTCGTACGGACCACTTCACCGAGCAGCGGGCCGTCGGGGTCGCAGCCGAGCTCGCCGGCTGGCACCCCGTCGAGGTCCGTCGCTGCGGGGACGCCGCGCTCCGCCGGCGTCGGAAACGCGCGCACCAGGACCTCGAGCAGTTCCGCCAGGCCGAGCCCGGACTCCGCCGACGCCGGCAGCACCGGGTGGAACGACCCGCGGGCCACAGCCGTCTCAAGATCGGCGATCAGGACATCGGGGGCGATTTCCTCGCCTCCGAGGTAGCGGTCCATGAGTGACTCGTCTTCGCTCTCGGCAATGATCCCCTCGATCAGCGCGCCGCGTGCGGACTCCGCCGCGGCAAGCTCGACGCCGGTCGCGGCCCGGGTGGCCGGCACCGGTTCCCCCGTACCGTAGTCGGAGACCGTCCCGGTCAACAGTCCCAGCAGCCCGGTGACGGCACCGTCCGCGGGGACCGGCAAATACAGCGGAACAATGGCGTCGCCAAATGCCAGGCGGCAGCGGGCGACGGCGGAGTCAAAATCCGCGCGCGGATGGTCCAGACGGCTGATGACCACAGCCCGGGGCATCCCGAGCCGCTGGCACTCGCTCCAGAGCGCAGTGGTCGCTGCATCGACGTCGTCGGTGGCCGAGACGACAAACAGCACCGCATCCGCCGCACGGAGCCCTGCCCGCAGCTCGCCGATGAAATCCGTATAGCCCGGAGTGTCCAGCAGGTTCACCTTGATGTCCCCCACCATCACCGGCACGACCGCCAGCGCCACAGAGCGCTGCTGCGCGATGGCGGAAGGATCCGAGTCGCTCACCGTGGTGCCTTCGGCGATGGAGCCCTTGCGGGTGATGGCTCCGGTTGCGGCAAGCAGCGCCTCGGTGAGCATCGTTTTTCCGGAACCGGAATGCCCTACGAGCGCCACATTGCGGACCTTGTCCGGCTGCTCCGGCGGCGCGACGCCGTTGGCGTCCGCCCGCCGGAGGTCAGATGTACCCCGGACCGGTCCCCTTGACGGCGTCTTGGCGCCTTTCGACGGCATGAGAACCTCCCGGCGTCGCATCCACTCGTGCCCCGCAGGGCCTTGTGTTAAGGATTGGACACCCTGGGACGCCCGGACAGCAAGGGCTTTTTCAGGCCGTGGCCGGAACAACCAGGGACCCGGAGGCTGCCCGGTTCCGGAGCCATCGGCCCAGGGCCTTGCCTTTGCCCTTCCACCAGCTGTCTTCGTCGCTGCCATGGTGCCACCGGAAGATCACAGCCACCAAGATGAACATCCCGGCGGCGACCTCGGGCCAAGAGCCGGAGGCGGCATCGAGGAGCACGCTGAACGCCATGACCAGGATGGAAGGCAGCGCAAGTGTCCGGAACCAGGTGTTGGCGACGTACCGGCTGCGGGACCGCGGCACGGAGACTGCGCGGACGAAGTCGAAGCACAGGCAGACGACCACGAGGGCCTGTCCCAGGGACATCAGGATGTGCCCCGGCAGGGAGCCGGCAAACAGGACGGCCGCCTGGAGCCCCGGGCTCACGGCGCGCCCGTCAACGGAGCCGACCGCGAAGAATCGGCAGTGGACGGATCAAGCTCGGCTGAATCATGCATGCGATGCCCCCCGGCGTCTACGCTGCTCCCTGCGCTGGCTCCGCGCCCGGGCTTCCCGTAGGAGCTGTGAGCGTGTCACGCCAGCCTTCTCTGACATTCCAATTCAACGCGCGACCCGGGCATGAAGTCACGCAAATCAGGTACCCGACTATCGGATGGCCGGTTACCTGTTTGCGTTCCGGTGTACTCAGTTCGCTCCTGTGGCTACTTGCCCGGGTGGATTCGCCCGACAGCCTGCCGGCCGGCTGTTCGCGCAAAAAGCAGACTACTTGCCCCATTGCGCCTGGCGGGGCCCAACAGCCCGGCACCAGCCGCAGGCAGGTAGTTTCGCACCAATAACTACTCCCAAGTGCTTCCGGGCGGGTGTTTTCCGGCCGGATTCCAGAGGCTCTCCGCGCCGGAACACGAGTACTTTCCTCGGAGGCACGTAGTTCGGGAGCCAAAAGACGAGTACAACTACGCGTTGTCCCGTCCGCAGTTCGCCGCAACGATTGGGCCATCGATTCAGCGCGGCAACCGCAGGATTGGGGGAATGCGGCTCCGGCCTGATGACTCCTGTCCGGGTGCCACCCACACAAGGAGTCTCACAAATGCGCAAGCTCACCAAGAAGAGCAAGGTCATCGCCGTTGCAGCCTCGGTCGCCCTCGTGGCCGTCGGTGGAGGCACTGCCTACGCCTACTGGACCACCACAGGCAGCGGCACCGGTACGGCTGCCAACTCCGTCGGTGGCGGCACGGTGACCCTGCATGCCAGCTTCGCGGCCGGCCTGGCCCCGGGCAACTCGGTGCCCGTGACGTACACGGCCGACAACAGCACCAACACCGGCACGGTCGTCGGCGCCCTCACCGCAAACGTGACCACGAGCGTGCCCGCATGCCTGCCGGCCTGGTTCACGGTCAGCGCCGTAACAACGAACACGCCCGTGGCACCGAACAGCACGGCCACCGAGGTGGGGTCGGGAACATTGGAGTTCCTCAACAGCACCGCCAACCAGGATGCCTGCAAGTCGGCCGTCGTCACGGTCACCGTCGGCAGCGAGTAGCTGGCGCCCCCGGGGGCCGGACGCACGGCCCCCGGGGCGGCCTTCGGGCCACCGCGCAACAACGCATCAGCAACCGTCGACACCCACCACCCGGGCAAGGCTGCCGGGTCCAAGGAGGATAGGGAATGCAGCATCCACTGCGGTTCGTCCGGCTCGCCAGGGAGAATGCGGGCCTCGCCGGCCGCGTCCTCATCATTGGCCTGCTGGCCATCTTCCTGCCCGCGGGCACGCTCTACGCGGCGGGGCAGCAGTCGGCCCCGCAAAAGCCAGGAATCCTGGTGCAGATCACACCGTCCAGCAGGAATGTGGACCAGGGACTGGCCACGAGTTATTCCGCCACCGTCAGCTCCAGCGGCGGGTTTGCCGGCACGGTCGTGCTGGCTGTCACCGGCCTCCCCTCGGGGGCAGCGCCAAACTTCTCGCCGTCGTCCGTCAAGCTGACGGCCGGGAGCACCGCCCAGCTCAGCATGAACGTATCCACGGCATCCAGCACCGCCGCCGGAGACTACGAGCTGACCCTGACGGGCCAGAGCGGGGCGGTCCAGTCGGCCGCCGTAAAGACCCAGTTGCGGGTCAAGGCGCCCCTGCGCGTGTTCGGACTCTCGGGCGATGTGTCCGGCTTGCTGGCGCCTGGTACGAGCCGGTCCATGGACTTGGGATTCACCAACCCGGACAAGGGCATCGACGTCGGCAACCTGACGGTCTCGATCACGGGTGTGGTCCGCACGGCGAAGGCGATCGCGGCCAACCTGCCCTGCACGGCGCAGGACTATTCCGTGGTGCAGTACAGCGGGCGCTATCCGTTGACGGTTCCGTCCGGCAGCAGCTCGCTCTCACAACTCGGTGTCCCGTCCGCCCAATGGCCCCGGATCGCCATGCTCGACACTCCTCGCCTGCAGGACGGCTGCAAGGGCGCAGTCCTCCAGTTGGCCTACTCGGGATCAGGGCAGGGAAACTGACATGCACTCCACACGATCCATGCTGCGCGGCACCAGAGTCGCCGGAACCGCCTCCGCCGCTGCCGCCGCGCTCTGCCTGCTGGCCGGCGGGGGCACGGCCTACGCCTATTGGGCCACCGCCGGCGCAGGTTCCGGCGCCGCAGCCGCCGCAACGATGAATGCTGTCACTGTCGATGCGTTTGTAACGGGCGACTCGAACCGGACCAGCCTGGTCCCGGGCGGCACGGCGGACGTGATCCTCCGGACCAGCAACCCCAACGCATTCGCGGTCAGGATCCACGCGGTGGTCTCCGCCGGGCCGGTCACGGCCGATGCCGCCCATGCCGGATGCACCACCACCGGGGTTTCCTTCACGGCCCCCGCTGCCCCGCTGGCACCAGCCGTCACCATTCCGGCGAACTCTTCCCTGCTGGTGACCCTGCCCGGCGCGGCAGGCATGTCTATCCAGTCCCAGTCCGCCTGCCAGGGCGCGACCTTCAGGGTTCCCGTCACTGTGGAGGCACGACGATGAGTCAGCGCAACAACCGCCAGGCTGGCACCCGCATCCGGAGCCGCGTTGCCGTCATCGTTGCCGGCGCCGCCCTCCTCTCGTGGGCCGGTCCGGGAGCCAACGCCTTCTGGACTGCTTCCTCCAATGGGGGCACCGCGGCGGCCGCCGCAGACGCCGTGGCCGCCGGCGCAACGCCGTCGACGTCGGTGTCCGCGGGCAATGTCACGCTGGCGTGGAATGCGAGCACCACCCTGGCCGGCCGTCCCGTCACCGGTTACACGGTGGCTCGTTATTCCTCGGCCTCGGGAGGCACGAAGGTCCCCGCCGGGGGAACCTGCGCGGCCCAACCTATCGCCGGGCTGGGCTGCACGGACCAGGGCGTCCCGACCGGCACTTGGTACTACACGGTCACCCCGGTGCTCGCACAGTGGACCGGAACCGAGAGCGCCCGGAGCGCCGGAGCCGCCGTAGACACCACCCCGCCGGGCGCCCCTGGGATCAGCGTCCCTCCATTCGTCAACACGGGCAACGCGTCTGCGGTGCCGGTCAGCGGCACCACCGAGGCTGGGGCATCCATTGCCCTGACGGTAACGGACGTCGGCACCCCGGCGCACACCGTTACCGCGACTGTGCCCGCGAACGGAACCGGTGCCTGGAACGCCGCAGTCGACCTCTCGTCCTTCAACGCCGGAACGATCACCTACAGCGCCATCGCCACCGACACCGCGGGCAACAAGGGCACAGCGGCGGGCACGACGACCTCAACCAAGGACGTCATCGCACCCACGGTGACAGCGGTAGCGCTGGCTGACGCCAATATCCAAGGCAAAAGCAATAGTGGCAAACTCGATCCCAAGGACAGGGTCACCATCACTTTCTCTGACCCCGTGTTGAACCCCTTGGATGCCTCAACAATTTGTAGCAACTGGGCTGCTGCTGCCAATGGGATGCTGAACGGGGACAATCAGGTAACGGTCAACATCAGTTCCACCAACATCCTCAGCGTCGTGGTGGCAGGCTCGGCCTGCCCGACGTCGAGAATCGGCACTGTGGCGCTGGGGGGCCTCTACTACGGCTCAGGAACACTCAGCTACGGAGGCATCGGCGCGAACGCCTCGACGCTGAGCTGGAGCGCAAGCACGCAGACACTGACAGTCACGCTCGGAGGCCTAGTGACGGGCGGGAGCCCGAACAACCCGAACCAAGGACCTGCCACGCCATCATTCACACCCGATTCCGGGATCAAGGACAGCGCCGGCAACTCCCTCTCCACGGCAACCTTTACAAGCCCCAGCAACAGCCCTTCACGCTTCTAACGCCCAGAGTGCCCGGGACCCCCAGGTCCCGGGCACTCTGTACGTACTAGCCGATGAGTTTTAGTCCATGCCCCGCGGCCGCCACACCACCAGCGCCTGCGACCGCGCCTGCGGACGCTTGCCGCGGGCCAGGCTGACGACGTCGCCGGCCGTTCCTGCGGCGAAGATCCGCGAATCGGCCCCCTGGCGACGCCGGCCCAGTTCCTCGGTCAGTTCGCTGACCCGGCGCTGCAGGGCGGCCACCTGGTTCTCCAGCTGCAGGATCCGCTTGATGCCCTCCAGCGAGACCCCCTCCTGGGAGAGCCGCTGAACCTCGCGGAGCATGTTCACATCCCGCTGCGAGTAACGCCTCGACTTGCCCGGGGCACGGCTGGGCGAGACGATGCCCAGCCGGTCGTACTGGCGCAGTGTCTGGGGGTGCATGTCCGCCAGTTCCGCGGCAACGGAGATGACGAAGATCGGCTGGTCGAAGTCGATGGCCATGGCTGGATCCCGTTCCTAGAGCCGGGCCTTGGCTGCCAGGCCCGCGCGGACGTCCTCATTGGCGGTGGCCGCGGCGAAGGCCTTCACGGCCTCCTCCGCGTCCTTGTTCAGCTTCCGCGGAACAGCGACGTCGATTGTCACCAGCAGATCGCCGGTGGCCTTGGCGTGTTTGACGCCGCGGCCCTTGACGCGCAGCGTCCTGCCCGAGGGCGTCCCCGCGGGGACCCTGACCTTGACGTTGTCACCGTCGATCGTCGGAACCTCGATGTCCGCGCCCAGTGCCGCCTCGGGGAAGGAGACCGGAACGTGGATCCGGAGGTTGTCGCCGTCGCGGATGTAGAACTCGTGCGGCTTCACGGATACGGTGACCATGAGGTCGCCGTTGCCGGCGGGAGCGTGTTGGCCCTTGCCGCGGACGCGCACCTTCTGTCCGTCCTTGATGCCGGCCGGGATACGGACGTCGATGACCTCGCCGTCCGGTTCGCGCAGGCCGATCGTGGTGCCGCGGATTGACCCGGCGAATGAGATCGAGGTGGACGCGGTCCGGTCGGCCCCCTTCTGCGGAGCCCGCTGGAAGGACTGGCCGCCGCCACCGAATCCGCCGCCGCCGAAAAGATCAGCGAACTCGGGCGGAATGCCGCCGGCCGTGCTGTAGCCGCCGGAATGGCGACCCCCGCCGCCGGTAAAGAGTCCGCCGAAGAGGTCCTCGAAGCCTGCTCCGCCGGCAGCTCCGCCGCTTCCGCCGGGGGCAAAGCGTGCGCCGCCGCCCATGGCCCGGATGGCGTCGTACTGCTGGCGCTCATCGGGGTCCGAGAGCACGGAATAGGCCTCAGAGATGTCCTTGAACTTCTTCTCCGAGGCGACATTCCCCGCGTTGGTGTCCGGGTGGTGCTGCCGGGCAAGTTTGCGGTAGGCCTTCTTGATGTCGGCGTCGGAAGCGTCCTTGGCGACACCAAGGATCTTATAGAAGTCCTTGTCCACCCAGTCCTGGCTAGCCAATGGCGTTTCCTTTCAAAAGTCGTGCAGAGTGCGCTTCGCAGATGATGGGCCCCCGCCCCTTCGCGTGGTGGCTTGGTCCTAACGGACCAAGCCACCACGCTCCGACAGGCCCGATGCCACTCCCGGGGCCCATCATCTGCTTCGCGCTGTTTCTCAACTCACTTTAGGCGAGCAACACGCTGGCGCGGAGGCCGGATAGGGGGCGGCGGTGTGGAGGGCACCGCGAAGCGGGCACCGCCCCCTATCCGGCGGAGCGCCAGAGGCAACCTACGCCGGTACCGCCACGATCACCTGGGCCGCGCGGAGGACTCGGTCGCCGGACTTGTAGCCCGAGCGGAGCACCTGGCTGACGGTGTCGATTTCGATGTCCGTGCCCGGCTGCTGGATGAGGGCCTCGTGGATGGTCGGATCGAACTCCACGCCGGTCTCGTCGATGCGGACCAGTCCGTACGTCTTCAGCGCAGCCTCCAGCTTGGCGGCGATCGCGGCGAACGGGCCGTCCGCGAGGTCACCGTGCTGGCGGGCGGCGTCGACGTCGTCCAGTACCGGCAGCAGGGCGTTCAGGACGCCGATGACGGCCATCTCGCCCGCCACGGCCCGGTCGCGCTCGACCCGCTTGCGGTAGTTGACGTACTCGGCCTGCAGGCGGCGGAGGTCATTCCTGAGCTCCTCCGCCTCGGCAGTGGGAGCGCCCTGGGCTACAGATTCCGCGGCGGGCACCTCAACACTGTTGAGGATGTCCTCCGCCTGGGACAGGGCATCCCCGGAGCCGGAGTCCGCCGCGGCGGCAGCGCGCTCCTGGTCAGGGTGGCGGGCCTGGCCGGTCTTCGGATCAACCTTGCGGTTGTCGTGGATCACCGGCTTCTGCGGGTCGTTCTCTTGCTCGTTCCCGCGGCTCGGGTTCCCGGAAGAACCGTGTTCTTCTTCGTTACCGTGGTGCGGCATGATTACTTCTTCTCGTCTTCGTCAACGATTTCGGCGTCGACGATGTCCTCGTCGGAGCCGGCTGCCGGCTCGCCTGCGGGGGCACCCTGAGCACCGGCGTGGCCGTCGGGGGAACCGGCCTGGGCGTAGATGGCTTCGCCGAGCTTGGTCTGGGAAGCCTGCAGCTTCTCGAACGCGGTCTTCACGGCGGCGTCATCGGTGCCTTCGAGGGCCTTCTTGAGGGCGTCGACGTCGGCCTTGACCTCGGTCTTGACCTCTTCGGGCAGCTTGTCGGCGTTGTCAGCGATCAGCTTGTCCACGGAGTAGGCGAGCTGCTCGGCCGTGTTGCGGGTGTCGGTTGCCTCGCGGCGGGCCTTGTCCTCGGCTGCGTGCTCTTCGGCGTCGCGGACCATGCGGTCGATGTCTTCCTTGGACAGCGCGGTGCCGCCGGTGATGGTCATGGACTGTTCCTTGCCGGTGCCCTTGTCCTTCGCCGAAACGTGCACGATGCCGTTGGCGTCGATGTCGAAGGTCACCTCGACCTGCGGAACGCCGCGGGGGGCCGGCGCGATGCCGGTCAGCTCGAACGTGCCCAGCGGCTTGTTGTCGCGGGTGAACTCACGCTCGCCCTGGAAGACCTGGATGGCCACGGACGGCTGGTTGTCATCCGCGGTGGTGAAGGTCTCGCTCCGCTTGGTGGGGATGGCGGTGTTGCGCTCGATCAGGTGCGTCATGATGCCGCCCTTGGTTTCGATGCCAAGGGACAACGGGGTGACGTCGATCAGCAGCACGTCCTTGCGCTCGCCCTTGAGGACACCGGCCTGCAGGGCTGCGCCGACGGCGACGACCTCATCGGGGTTGACGCCCTTGTTGGGCTCCTTGCCGCCGGCCAGTTCCTTCACGAGGTCGTAGACGGCCGGCATGCGGGTGGAGCCGCCGACGAGCACGATGTGGTCGATCTCGGAGAGCTTGATGCCGGCTTCCTTGATGACGTCCTGGAAGGGCTTCTTGGTGCGGTCCAGCAGGTCCTTGGTGAGGTCCTGGAACTTGGCGCGGGTCAGCTGCTCGTCCAGGTGGACCGGGCCGTCGGGGGTGACGGACAGGTACTGGAGGGAGACGTTGGTGCTGGAGGAGGAGGAGAGTTCCTTCTTGGCCTGCTCCGCGGCTTCGCGGAGACGCTGCAGGGCAATCTTGTCCTTCGTGAGGTCGATGCCCTTGACCTTGAGCTGGTTCAGCAGGTATTCCACGACGCGCTGGTCCCAGTCGTCGCCGCCGAGGTGGTTGTCACCGGCGGTGGCGCGGACCTGGATGGTGGAGAAGTTGTCCTCATCCTTGCCGACCTCGAGGAGGGAGACGTCGAAGGTTCCGCCACCGAGGTCGAAGACCAGGATGAGTTCGTCTTCCTTGCCCTTGTCCAGGCCGTAGGCCAGGGCGGCCGCGGTGGGCTCGTTGACGATGCGCAGGACGTTCAGGCCGGCGATTTCGCCGGCCTCCTTGGTGGCCTGGCGCTGGGCGTCGTTGAAGTAGGCCGGCACGGTGACGACGGCGTCGGTGACCTTTTCACCGAGGTAGGACTCGGCGTCGTTCTTGAGCTTCATGAGGATACGGGCGGAAATTTCCTGCGCCGTGTACTTCTTGTCGTCAATGGCGACGGTCCAGTCAGTGCCCATGTGGCGCTTGACGGACGCGATGGTGCGGTCAATGTTGTTGACCGCCTGGCGCTTGGCGATCTCGCCGACCAGGACCTCGCCGGACTTGGAGAAGGCAACAACCGACGGCGTGGTGCGGCCACCCTCGGCGTTGGCAATGACGGTGGGCTCGCCACCTTCGAGAACGGAGACGACGGAGTTAGTGGTTCCGAGGTCGATACCTACTGCACGTGACATGGATTGCTTCCTTACTTCCTTGGAATCTTGCGGAGATGGCCGCGGACCCGCAGTGGCTCTAAACCGCAGCCGGTCCGACCGTTATTGAGCGATCTACACTCAACTTTACCCAGAGGCGGACATAAGTCAATTCAAAGTTGAGCGACATTGACTCAACTTTGTTTTCCCGCCCGGGCCGCGGCAACTCATCGCCGCCTAAATCCCCCGGATTCCAGCCCTTCTAGCGCCTCCCGGGCAGCGTTTCGCCCTGCGCGAACCTTCACCGTGAGCGCCGGCGCGCAGACCCGGGCAGGGGACCAGCCGGCGCCCGCGCCGGCTGGTCCCGCCGTTTTCCTTGGCGTTAGTTGTCGTCCCGGGCGGCGTCGCCGTCGGCAGGCTCTCCCGCTGCCGGCCGGGCGGATCGCTCGGGACGGGACGTACCGGCGCTCCCGTAGTCCCCTTCGGGGTATTCACCTTCCTCGGCGACGTCGGCCGACTCACCGGCGACACCGGCGGGCTCAGCGGAGACCCCGCCCTCGCCGTAGTCACCCTCGGGATAGTCGCCTTCCACGTCGCCGACGACGGCTGCTCCGGCCACGCCGGCCTCGCCGTAGTCCCCCGCCGCGTACTCCCCCTCGACGGCCGTGGGCGGGACTTGGCCTGCCGCGCCGGCGGAGCCGTAGTCGCCCTCGACATACTGCCCCTCGGGCGCCGCGGCCTCTGCTTCACGTTCCGCGGGACCGGCATCGACGTTCTGGGGCGCTGCTTTTCCGGGGACGTTCTCTTCAGGCGTGTTCTCAGCAGGCCTGTTCTCTTCAGGCCTGTTCTCTTCAGACATGGATGGATCCTTCCTGGACGCATCTGGCGCGCCCGTGCGGGCGCAGGGGCAGTCTATCGAGCACCACGGCGGGGCAACAGGGGAAGCTCGTTTACGGGGCAGCGCCGGCCGCCGGCAGCCCCGCGACGTCCGCCAGCACCGCGAGGTGGTGGCCGAAGAGCTCCTCCGGGGCAGTGAATGTGCCGGCGCCGTACTGGCCGAAAACTTCGAAGCTGACGGCGCCGAAGAGTGCGGTCCAGGCAAGCGCGCCGCGGGCCAGGAGGTCATCCGGCACCGCCAGGCCAAACTCGGCGCGGATCTTCGCCAGGTCCCCGGCCAGTCCGGCGGCCACGGCAGGGCCCTGCCGGCCGGCCTCGGCCAGCCGCCCGGCCCGGAAGGCGCCGTCGAGGATGCCGATGAGGGCCGTAATCACCCTGGTTCCCGGGCCGGTGGTCCGCTCCGCCGGGGCCCGGTAACCAGGCACCGGACTGCCAAAGAGCAGGGCGTAGCGGGACGGCTCGCGCAGCGCCCAGCCCCGCACCGCGCCCCCCAGCGCCGCGAAGCGCCCGCCGAAGTCAGCCTCCGGCACGGCCCCGACGGCGGCATCCACCGCGTCGCCGAGGTCGTTGTACGCATCAATCAGCAGAAGGGTCAGCAGCTCCTCGCGGCTCTCCACGTAGCGGTACACCGCCGACGAGACGACGCCGAGATCACGGGCCACGGCACGGAGGGACAGCGCGGCGGCCCCGTGCAGCGCCAGATGCTCGCGGCCCAGCCGGACGATATCGGCGACGGTCTGGGCCCGGGCACGCTCGCGTGGGGTGCGCGGCCGCACAGCCGCGGCGGCCGCTCCGGCCTGGCTGGCTGCAACGCCGGCGCCTATCGCGCCCGCAGTCCTGTCCTCTGGCATGAGTCCAGCATTCCACATCCAAGAGCACTGTCAACAAATGTGAGCACCGCTCTTGACTTGGTGGACCCGGCGTCGCATCCTGAATGGGAGAGCACTGCTCTCGATAGTTCAAAGGAGATCGGAATGTCCCAACCTGCAGCCTCCGGGCACCAATCGTCCAGGCTCTATGTCGTCACAGGGGCCGGCCCGGTGGGCTGGACCGTCGCGGAACAGTTGGCTGCAGCGGGCCACCGGGTGCGCCTCCTGACGAGGTCCGGCAGCGGACCCGCCCATCCGCTGGTGGAAAAACTGTCCATCGACGTTTCCGAGCCCGCCCGGCTCGGCGAGGCCTTCCGGGGCGCCGCGGCCGTTTTTCACTGCATCCACGGCTCGCGGTACAACGCCGAAGTGTGGGCCAGGGAACTGCCGGCCGCCGAGCTGAACGTGCTCGCTGCGGCGGGCGCGGCGGGCGCCGTCGTCGTCTTTCCGGAAAGCCTGTACTCCTACAGCACCCCGGAAAACATCATGACCGAAGACAGCCCCCGGCAGGCGCAGGGCGGCAAGCGCGGCGTCCGGACCGCGCTGCTCGCTGCCCGCGCGGCGTCCCCCACCGCTACCGTGAGCATGGTGGCCGGCGACTTCTTCGGCCCGCGGGTCCGCAACTCGCACGCCGGCGAGCGCATGGTCCGGCCCGTCGCGGCCGGCAAGCCAATGCAGGTGATCGGGCGGACGGACCAGCCGCATTCCTTCACGTACGTCCCGGACCTCGCGGCCGCCATGATTGCCGCGGCAGGCAGGGCTGAGGTGTGGAACCGGGTGTGGCATGCGCCCACCGGACCTGCGCTTACCCAGCGCGAGATCGCGGGGGCATTCGCCAAGGCGGCCGGCGCCCGGGCACCGCGGGTCACCGGCGTACCCGGGTGGGCAGTGAAGGCAATGGGCTTCTTTTCCCCGGATATGCGGGAGCTGGCCGAGACCATGTACCAGTTCGAGCACCCCTTCGTCATGGATTCCACGGCGAGCCAGGCCGCCCTGGGGCTGACGCCAACCCCGCTGCATGAGGCAGCCGCCGCCACCGTCGCCTGGTGGGGCGACGGTGGACGGTGACTGGGGGACAGTGACGGCGGCCGCGGTGCTCGGTCCCGCCTAGCGGACCCCTGCCTCCTCATTTTCTGCCGGATTTTCGGCAGACAGAGAGGACCGGTCGCCGTCGCGGGCCGCGGCTCCGCTCCCGGGCCGGCCGAGCTTGCCGGGCCACCAAAGCCGCGGGCCGATGTCGTAGGCCAGCGCGGGCACCAGCAGGGAGCGGACCAGCACCGTGTCCAGCAAGACGCCGAACGCGACAATGAAGGCGAGCTGGACCAGGAACATGATCGGGATGACGCCGAGGGCCGCAAAGGTGGCCGCCAGGACCACCCCGGCAGAGGTGATGACCCCGCCCGTCACGCCGAGGCCGCGCAGGATGCCGGCCCGGGTGCCGTGCTTGAGGGATTCCTCCCGGACCCGGCTCATCAGGAAGATGTTGTAGTCGACGCCCAGTGCCACGAGGAACACGAAGCCGAACAGTGGCACTGTTGCGTCCGCTCCGGGGAAGCCGAAGACATTGTTCAACACGAAGGCGGAGACGCCCATCGCTGCGGCGTATGACAGGACCACGGAGGCGACCAGCAGGACCGGGGCGAGCACCGAGCGCAGCAGCAGCATGAGGATGACCAGGATGACACCCAGGACCACCGGGATGATGGTGACGAGGTCACGCTGGGCCGTGGTGTTCGTATCCAGGGCCGTGGCTGTCACTCCGCCGACCAAAACCCCGGCGTCGATCTTCTTCAGTTCCTGGCGGAGCGATAGCACGGCGTTTTCGGCGTCGGTGGAGTCGGCGGCGTGGTCCAGTGTCGCGTTGATCAGGACTTTCCCGTCCCTGACGGCCGGGGCAGCCGGCGCGCCCGGCGCGCCGGTGATGACCGGGGCACCGCCGTCGGCCAGCAGATAGGCGTCCCCGACGCCGTCGCTGGCCTTGACCTTCGCCAGCACGTTCTGGGCCTTTGCCTCGTCGGCCACGATCACCGCGGGGCTGCCGGACCCGGCGTCGAAGTGCCGGCCCAGGGCTTCTTGGCCGTCCACGGCGTTGGAGGCGGTGAGGATGACGTCAGTCTGGGCCACGCCGTTGGCCTTGAGCTGCAGGAGACCGGCACCGGCCACAAGGAGCAACAGGACGGAGGCGACCCAGACCGTGCGCGGCCGGCGGGCAACGAGCGATCCGGTGGCCCGCCACAGCCCCTTCTGGCCCTCCAGCCCGGTGACCAGTTCCGGTTCCCGCTGGGTTTCCGGCAGCAGCTTGGGCCGGAACGGCCAGAACGCCGCCCGGCCCAGCAGCGCCATCAGGGCCGGCAGCAGGGTCAGTGCCGCGAACAGCGCGCAAAGGATGCCCGCCGCCGCCACCGGGCCGAGGGCCTTGTTGGAGTTGAGGTCGGAGAAGAGCAGGCAGAGCAGTGCGATGATCACGGTGGCACCGGAGGCCAGGATCGGCTCCCAGGCGGCCTTCCACGCGGTGAGCGCGGCGGCCGTCCGGTCGGTGGTGTGGGTCAGGGCCTCGCGGAACCGTGCCACGTACAGCAGGGCGTAGTCGGTGGCAGCGCCGATCACCAGGATGGACAGGATGCCCTGGCTTTGGCCGTTCAGCTGGATCCAGCCGGCCTTGGCCATGCCGAACACCAGCAGGATCGCGGCGCACAGCGCGAAGACCGAAGTGAAGAGCACCATGACGGGCAGCAGCAGCGACCGGTAGACGATCAGCAGGATAAGGAACACAGCGCCGAGGGCCACGAGCAGCAGGATGCCGTCGATGCCGGCGAAGGCACTCACCAGGTCCGCTGTGAGTCCGGCCGGCCCGGTCACGAAAGTCCGCATTCCTGCCGGCGCGGACGCCTGGACCTCGTTGCGCAGTTCCTTGACCACCGTCTTCACTTCCGCCGAGGAATCGATGGGCACGACGAACTGGACCGCCTTGGCGTCCTCGGACGGGATGGGTCCGATCACCGTACTTCCGGCTTGCAGGGCCTCCAGCGTGCCCTTGAGGGCCGCGGCCTCGCGGAGCTGGGCCGGGGTGAAGGCGGAGTCGCTTTCCACCACGATCACGGCGGGGATCTCCTTGGAGTCCCTGAACTTGGCCTGCCAATCCGCGGCTTCGGTGGCCTCGGCACCGGCGGGAAGGAATGATGCCTGGTCGTTGGATGACACCTCGCTCAGGCGGCCGAATGTCGGGCCGCCGATGCCGGCGATCGCCAGCCAGGCCAGGACGAGCACTGCGGGAACCAGCCAGCGCAGCCAGAGGGGGGCGCGCGTCGTAGCGGGCGAAGTGGTTTTCATGTTTCCTTCCAGGGTGCGCTTCGGAGTAGGACCTGAGATAAACTCCATAGTAGACTATCTCCATCATAGAGATAAGACGGCGGCGCAAGCTACCGGAGGAGAATGGGAAGGACAACCGGCGTCGGGCCGCTCCGCAGACCCTGCAGTAGACTCCCGAAGGCGCCGTCGACAGCGCCGACCTGCCGCGGTCAGACCGCCGGGGCAGGATCAAGGGACGAAGGAGGTCTGCCGTGTCAGCCGAATCCCCGGGCCTATCCGATAACGCGGGCCCATCTGAAGACGCGGTCCCGCCCAAGAACACAGTCCCGCCCGAAGCCGCCGGCCCGCCGCCCCTGGTCCGGATCCTGCAGGAATTCACCCTCGAAGCCAACCGCTATGTGGACTCCGCCGGCGGCCGCAACGACATGCACCGCACGGACCTCAACGCCCTCGCCGTCATCATGCGGCACGCGGCGCGGGACCAGATTGTCACTCCAGGGGTGCTGAGGAAAGAGCTGAACCTCAGCTCTCCGGCCACTACGGCCCTGATCGACCGGCTCTACAGTTCCGGCCACGTGGTCCGTGAGCGCGAGGGCGCGGACCGCCGCCAGGTACAGCTGCGCATGACCCCCAAGGCCTACCGGGACGGCGGCGCAATGTTCCTCCCGCTGGCCCGCCACATGGGTGCAGCCATGGCGAACTTCACGCCGGAGGAATTGGAGATCGTCACCCGGTTCATGAACTCCATGATCGATGCCACCGTCCGGGCCGGTGAGGAAGCGGCCCGCGGGCCCGGGCCAGAGCAGGAGCCGGGGCAGCGCCCCGGCTGATTCGCGGCCCGTTGCGTCACGAATAAACGGCAGCCCGTTGCGTCACGGGTGGGCGGCGGCGCGTTGCGTCAGTACGGAAGGCGTCGTCTCCGGTTCCGGGGTCCGGCCAAAGCGCCTGCCGACGCCGACGGCGGCCGCTGCCAGTGCCAGCGGGACCCCCAGCGCCCAGCCGCTGAAAAGCAGCACCGCCACCATGACCCCGGCCGCCAGGATCACGCCGTACCAGGCCGCCGTGCGCGGCTGCAGCAGCCGGATGCCGGCAGCGAGCCCAAACGCGGTGACGGCCGTGAAACACGCCGAGGCGGCGCCGATCTGGAATTGCATGTCGGTGAGTCCGGCGATGGCCGCGGCGAAGGACAGCAGCGTCAGGACGGCCAGGGTTGCCAGGCTTCCGGCGGGCACCTGTCCCCGCCCGGCGCCGCGGGCAAGGGCGGGCGGCAGCACGCCGTCGGACGCCAGGGCGGCCCCGAGCCGGCTGGCTCCGGCCACGAAGGTGTTGATGGGGCCGAACGTCAACACGGCGGCGGCAACCGCGGTGAGCGGGGCCGCCAGTGAGCCCAATCCCTTCTCCAGCAACGCCGCGACGGGCACCGCCGTAGCAGGCAGCTCCGGGCCGAGGACGGCCACCGAGGCGGCCACAACGCCGATGTAGACCGCACCCACCACAATCAGCGTGAGCCACGTGGCCCGCCGGAGATCGCGCCCGGGATTCCGGAACTCCCCGGCAAGGTGGGAGACGGCTTCCCAGCCGGCGAAGCAGAAGAACAGCAGGCTCGCGGCGCCGCCGACCGACCAGTAGCCGTGCGGGGCGAAGGGCTGGAAATTCTCCGCCTTTGCGTGGGGCGCCGCGAGCACGACGGCGAGCGCGAGCAGTCCCACCAGCAGCACCATGAGCGCCAGCTGCACGCGGCTGGAAACCCTGATGCCGACGGCGTTGCTCGCGAAGGCGGCCAACAGGATCACTGCCGCCGCGAGGACCGCGGTGTTCCGGCCGCCGCCGACCGCGTAGGCGATGTAGTTGCCGCCGATCACTGCCGTTGCCGGGGCGCCGAAGGGGATCGAAAAGTAGAAGAGGTACCCGGCCACCACCGAGGCGCGGCGCCCGAAGGCACGCTTGACGAAGTGGGCGATCCCCCCGGCGTCGGGCTGCTGGCGGCTCATCTCGGCGAAGCTGAAGGCAACCGGAATGCAGAACACCAGCAGGACGGCCCAGGCCAGGAGCGACGCCGGGCCGGCCTCCTTGGCTGCGATGGCGGGGAGCACCAGGACGCCCGAGCCGAGGATCGCCCCGACATAGATTCCGGTGGCCCGGAAAAGGCCCAGTCCATTGCCGGCGGCGCTGTTGCTGTTGCTGTTGCCCTTGTTGATCTCCACCCCTCCATTCATCCGCAGAATCCCCGGCGCCGGAAGCGGCAAAACTGACGGCCAGCCGCAAAAAACTGCCTGCCGGCGCGAGCCTGCTGACCCGCAGTTGAGGGGTCCGCCCTTTTCCGGGCGCGGGAGGGTAGCGTTCCATTATGAGTGCGCAGCAGCCTGACGATGTGTACACGCACGGCCACCACGAGTCGGTGGTCCGTGCCCATGCCTCCCGTACGGCGGAAAACTCGGCAGCGTTCGTGATCCCGCATCTCACGCCCGGGACGTCCGTCCTCGACGTCGGCTGCGGGCCGGGCAGCATCACATGCGACTTCGCAGAGCTGGTGGCGCCGGGCAGGGTCACGGGCCTGGACCGCTCCCCCGACATCATCGCCCAGGCCGCGGCCCTCGGCGTCGAGCGCGGCGTGGACAATGTCAGCTTTGCCGCCGGCAACATCTACGACCTCGACTTCCCGGACGAATCCTTCGACGTCGTCCACGCCCATCAGGTCCTCCAGCACCTCACGGACCCGGTCGCGGCCCTGCGGGAGATGCGCCGGGCGGCCAAGGCCGGCGGGATCGTGGCGGTGCGCGACGCCGATTTCCACGGCATGAGCTGGTACCCGGCCATCCCCGAGCTCGACGACTGGATGGAGCTCTACCAGCGGATCGCCCGCCGCAACGGCGCCGAGCCCGACGCCGGCCGCCGGCTCGTGTCCTGGGCCCAGGCCGCCGGGTTCACGGACGTGGCGCCGTCCAGCAGCAACTGGCTCTACGCCACCGGGCATGAGCGGCGCTGGCAGGCCCGGGTATGGGGTGAGCGAGTGCTGCATTCATCCTTTGCCGACCAGGCGCTCGAGTACGGCTTGGCCAGCGAGGCGGACCTGGCCCGGATATCCGCGGGCTGGCACCGGTGGGGCTCCACCGACGACGGCTGGTTCCTGATTCCGAACGGAGAGGTCATCGCCCGGGCGTGAGCGGCGGCCAGCGGTCACAGCACCGGCACAGCCTGCCGAAAGTGCAGCCATAACTCCGCGCCTGAGGCTGGGTACAGGCCGAAACCTCGGCCGGCCCGGAAGCCCGGGCCCCAGCAAAGGAGTTTCACCATGGCAAAGATCAACAAGACCACCGCGGGCATCATGCTCGCTGCGGTGATCGGCGGCGGCGCCATTGGCGCGTCGGCCATCCCCGCGATGGCTGCCGATTCCACCGGCAGCTCGTCCTCGACCCAGGCCACCGACGGCTATGGCACCGGGGGCCAGCGCGGCCCGCATCAGGCGAACGGAAAGACGGAGGAGGTCCTCACCGGCGACACCGCCACGAAGGTCGAGGCGGCGGTAAAGGCCGCCCAGCCGGATGCGACGATCGAGCGGATGGAGACCGACGCCGACGGCGCCACCTACGAAGCCCACATCACGAAGGCGGACGGCACGCGCGCCACTGTCCTGCTGGATGCGAACTTCACGGTGACCGCAACCGAGGAAGGCCGGGGCGGACCCGGCGGCGGCCATGGCGGACCCGGTGACACCGCCACGGATGGCTACACGTCCAACGGCTAACCCTTAGCGGGTCTTGGGCGCGCCCCGGGCACGCCCAAGACCCGCGATCCTGGCGGCACAGCCGGCCTCCGGGGCGTTCGCCGTCGCGTTGCCGGCAGCCATTCCCTGCGGCCGGGTCTGCGGATAGGGTGCATTAGATATCTGCACCGGAGACCCACGGCAAGGAGAACCCCATGCGCAAATTGACGGCCGGCCTTTTCTGCTCTGTAGACGGCGTGGTTGAAGACCCGTTCAAGTGGCAGTTCGACAGCTTCGACGAAGAACTGGGTGCCGGGATGGGCGAGATGATGGGCCGGATCGACACCGCACTCCTCGGCCGCGTGGGCTACCAGCAATGGGCAGACTACTGGCCCAACGCCGAAAGCGACGCCGACTTCGCCGGATTCATCAATCCGCTGCCGAAATTTGTCGCGTCCCGGACCCTGACCGGGGAGCTGGAATGGCAAAATTCGCGCCTGATCGAGGGCCCGCTGGAGGACTTCGTCGCGGCCCTGAAGAACAGCGACGGCGGCGAGATTGGGATCTTCAGCAGCATTTCCTTGGTCCACCAATTGCTGTTCGCCGGGCTGCTCGACACCTTGATGCTGATCGTTCATCCCGTGATCGCGGGCAGCGGGCGGCGGCTGTTCAACGACGGCGATCCTCTCACCCGGCTGGAGCTGCAGCGGTCCCAGCAGACCAGCAAAGGCAACATGATTCTCAGCTACGGCCTCCGCGGCGACTGACTCCCGTCATCAAACCGGGCCGGCCACGGCCGGGACCGTAAACTTACCTGGTGCAACCTTCCCTTTGGCTCGCCCTGGCCGGCGCCGGCGTCCTGATCAGCTTCACTCCCGGCGCGGGCGCCATCAACACCATGAGCAACTCCCTGAACTCGGGATTCCGCCGGTCCCTCTGGGGCATCCTGGGCCAGCAGGCCGCCCTCGTGGTGCACATCCTGATCGTGGCCCTCGGCGTCGGGGTGCTCGTGGCGAGCTCACCGGTTGCCTTCAACGTGATCCGCTACGCCGGCGCCGCCTACCTGGTCTACCTTGGCATCCGGCAGTTCCTGCGCAAGCCGGACCTGGACCAGGAGAAGGCCGCCGCCCTGCGCAACGAGCCGGGCCTGTCCATGTTCCGCCGTGGCCTCTGGGTCAATCTGCTCAACCCCAAAGCCGTGGTCTTCTTCCTGGCCTTCATGCCGCAGTTCATCCGCCCGGAGCAGCCGCTGCTGCCGCAGTACGTGGTCCTGGCTGTCACCGTGATCGTGATCGACGTCCTGGTCATGTGGTTCTTCTTCGCGGCAGCGGCCAGGTCCTTCCAGCGCTTCACCCACGACGCCCGTGGACAAAAGGTTCTGAACCGGACGTTTGGCGGGCTCTTCGTCGGCGTCGGCGTCCTGCTGGCCGCGATCCACTAAGCGCCGCGGCCGCCGGCGTCCCGGCACCGGCGGAACGGTCAGCCGGGCCCCGGGCTGCGTGCTGGGCCATGTTGCAGGCTGGGGCTTCCGCGCTCCCCCGTCAGACGTGGCCGGACGTGAGCTTCCGCAGATCAGCCTTCCGGATCTTGCCGCTCGCGGTCCGGGGCATCTCGTCCACGAAGACGACGGATTTGGGGATCTTGTACCGCGCCAGCCGGCCCTCCAGGTGGGAGCGCAGCTGCTCTTCCGTGAGCCGGGCCCCGTCCCGCAGCAGCACCACGGCCCGCGGCACCTCGCCCCACTTCTCATCCGGCACGCCGATCACCGCGACGCTTCCGACGGCGTCGAGCTCGGCGATCGCCTGCTCCACCTCGGCCGGGTAGATATTCTCCCCGCCGGAGATGATCATGTCCTTGAGCCGGTCGGAGATGTACACGAAGCCGTCCGGGTCCTTGTAGCCCATGTCACCGGACTTGAACCAGCCGTCCCCTGTGTAGAAGTCCGCGGAGGCCTCGGGCCGGTTCCAGTACTGGTGGATGACGTTGGGACCCTTGATCTGGATCTCCCCCACCGTTCCGGGCGCGGCGGGCCCGGACGCCGGGTCGAGGGGATCGGCCACCCGGACATCGGTGAAGAAATGCGGCAGTCCCGAGGACCCGGCCTTGTCCCGGGACCGGGCCGCCGGCAGCGTCGTGGCGCCCGGGGCCGTCTCGGTCATGCCGTAGCCGTTGGAGAAGCGCAGACCGCGGCGTTCGTAGGCTTCCAGGACCCGCATCGGCACCGCGGACCCGCCGCACGTCAGTTTGTTCAACGAACTCAGGTCCGTGGCGTCCCAGTCCGGGTGCTCGCAGAGCATCTGGTAGGTGGTAGGCACCCCGCTGATGGTGGTTGCGCGGTGCTGCTGGATCAGCTCGAGCGTCCGGCGGGGATCGAACTTGGCCTCCAGGACCACGGTGCCGCCTTTGAGGAGCGTGGGCAGGACACCCATGTCCAGGGAGGCGACGTGGAACATCGGGGAGATCATGAGGGCCACGTCGGTGGAGGCGAAGTCGAAGTCGACCAGCACGTTGATGCAGTTCCACGTGATGTTGCCGTGGGTCAGGAGCGCGCCTTTGGGGTTTCCGGTGGTTCCGGAGGTGTAGAGGATCATGGCGCCGTCGTCCAGACCCACAGGTTCGTCCGGCGGCAGCGCCGCGCCGGAGGCGATCACGGCTTCAAACGCCTCCACGGCGCTTCCCCGGCCAGCACCGCCGCCGTCGGACACTGTTTTGGCTGGCGCTGGTGCTGTCGAATCGTCGACGACGATCCGCGACCCCACGGAGGTCTCCACAGAGCCAAGTTCCGCGAGCACCGCGAGCGCCGCCGAGTGGACCAGCACGACCGCGCCGCTGTCCCGGAGCTGGAACTGGATTTCGGGCGGGGCGAGCCGGGTGTTCAGTGGGACGAAGACCGCCCCGGCCAGGCCGGCGGCGAAGAGGGTCTCCAGGAAGGAGGGATCGTTTTCGCCCAGGTAGGCCACCCTGTCGCCTTTGACTACGCCGCGGTCCCGGAGTGCGTTGGCGAGCCGGGCGGAACGTTCCGAGAGCTCAATGTAGCTGAGCTCCCGGTCCCCTGCGATCACGGCGGTCTTGGTGTCCGACTTCGGGCGGCGCCGTTGCAGCCACGAGCCGATGCCAAAATTCTCCACGGAAAATCCTTTCTACTTAGACGGTAGCGCCAGCGGGCCGGGTTAGGACCCGACAGTCTGCAGATCGTTGTTCTTGGGCTCTCGGGTCAGCAGGATGAAGACGATCGACACGACCGACATGATGGCCAGGTACCAGACCACGGCGGCGGTGTCCTGTCCGGAATCCTTGAAGATCTGCGCCACGATGCCCGGGGTGAACCCCGCGCCGAGAAGGGTGGCGAGCTGGTAGCCCAGTGAGGCGCCGGTGTAGCGCGAGGTGGTGCCGAACTGCTCGGACACGAACGCAGCGAGCGGGCCGAACAGGGTGGAGTGGATCATGAGGCCGATTGCGAAGGCCACGAAGATCAGCCCGATGTTGTTGGAGGACAGGAGCTGGAACATCGGGGTGAGGTAAAGGATGAAGAGCACCAGGCCGCCGATCATGACGGGCCGCCGGCCCAGCTTGTCGGAGAGCCGGCCGCCCATGATCACGAAGGCGATGGACACGAAGGAGGCTGCCGCGAAGGCGTAGAGCACGCCCTGCCGGTCCGCCCCCTTGGACACGGCGTAGGTCACGGAGAACGTGGCCAGCACCACCTGGAGCGCGAACCCGGCCGCGCCGGCCAGCATGGTGAAGATCAGGGTCTTGGGCCGGCGCAGGACCTGCAGGAGCGGAATCTCGAGGCGCGCCGGCGCACTGCCCGGCACCGTCCGCCGGGTGTTGTCCCGTTCGGCCTGTTCCCGCTCGGCTTGCTCTTGTTCCAGTGCCGCCTTGAAGATGGGGCTTTCGGAGACCTTGAGTCGGACGAACATGCCGATGCCCAGGAGGACGAAGGACAGCAGGAAGGGCACGCGCCAGCCCCAGGCCAGGAACTGCTCGTTGGGCAGGGCCGCGAACGCGCCCATGACCAGGGTGCCCAGCACCGCTCCGGTGGGGGCGCCGGCGTTGACGAACGAGGCCGCGAAGCCGCGCTTGCCCGATTCGGAGTGTTCAAGCGCCATGAGGGCGGCGCCGCCCCACTCCCCACCCACGGCAATGCCCTGGCAGACGCGAAGGATCACCAGCATCACGGCGCCCCAGGCTCCGGCCACCGCGGCGCCGGGCACCAGCCCGATCAGGGTGGAGGCGATGCCCATCACCAGCATCGAGACAATCAGCATGTTCTTGCGTCCAAGCCTGTCGCCGAAGTGGCCGAAGATGATGCCGCCGAGGGGCCGCGCCACATAGCCGGCGGCGAATGTCCCGTACGCGGCCACCACCCCCACCCACTCGTCCGCGCCGGAGAAGAACACCTTGGGAAAGACCACGGCGGCGGCCGTTGCATAGAGCAGGAAGTCGTAATACTCGATGGTGCTGCCGAGATAGCTGGAGGCAATGACGGTCCGTGCTTCACGGCGACGCGTACCCGCGTCCATGGCCTGCAACTGCGAAATTTGGGACATCGTTGTTCCTTATGGCAGAAGGGATGGTGAAGGGGCTGTGGCGGTTTACTTGTAGAAGCGGGCGAGGAACTCGGCCACGACGGCGGGGCGTTCCTGGCCTTCGATCTCGATCGTGTTGGCCACCTTGATCTGGGCGCCGCCTTTGACCTCGGTGACCTCTGCAATGGTGGCCCGCATGCGGATGCGCGAACCCACTTTCACCGGGGAGGTGAAACGGACCTTGTCGAGGCCGTAGTTGACCTTGGTGGTTACGCCGTCGACGTCGAACAGTTCGCCCCAGAACGGGATGATGAGCGAGAGGGTCAGGAAGCCGTGGGCGATCGGGGCGCCGAAGGGACCGTCCTTGGCCCGTTCCGGGTCCACATGGATCCACTGGTCATCGCCCGTGGCATCGGCGAATTTGTTGATCTGCTCCTGGGTGATTTCGCGGTAGTCGGTGACACCGAGATCGGTGCCGGCGAGGGTAAGCAGTTTGTCGAAGTCGACGACGAGGTTGGGCATCTTTGGCTCCTGGAGTGGTCGGGTTGGGTTGAACGACGACGGCGGCGCGCCGTAGTCAGTGGGTGAAGGGCGTCAGTGGGTGAAGGCGCTGTGGCCAGTGAGGGCCCGGCCGACGATCAGGGCATTGATCTCATGGGTGCCCTCGTAGGAGTAGACGGCCTCGGCATCGGCGTGGAACCGGGCGACGTCGGAGTCCAGCGTGATCCCGTTCCCGCCCACCACTTCGCGGGCCTGTGCGACGGTCTCGCGCATCAGCAGGGACGTCTGCATCTTGGCCAGAGCCGAGTCCTGGTCCCGGTAGATGCCCTTCTCCTGCTGCTCGGTCAGCCGGACCACCAGGGACAGCGCCGCGGTGACGTTCCCGAGCATCCGGGCCAGCTTTTCCTGGACAAGCTGGAAGGACGCGAGCGGGCGGCCGAACTGCTGCCGCGCGGTGACATACTTCAGCGCCGCCTCAAAGGCCCCGGCCGCGATGCCCGTGGCGATCCACGCGACGTCCGAGCGCATGGCCCGCAGCATCGCGGCCACGTCCCGGAACGAGTTCACGTTGTGGAGCCGCCGGGATTCCGGCACCCGGACGGCGTCGAGCGTGATGTGGGCATTCTGCATCATCCGCAGGGCCGTCTTGCCGTGGATCTTCGCCAGGGTCACGCCCGCGGCCTCACGGTCCACGAGGAAGGCCTTGACCTGCCCGTCGGCCGTGTCGCGGGCGAATACGGCCAGGACGTCGGCCGTTGCCGCGCCGCCGATCCAGCGCTTTTCGCCGTCCAGGACCCAGGTGCCGCCGTCCGGGCCACCCTCAGGCCCCTTTTCCCTGCGGGCGGTGGTGGACAGGCCGCCGGCGATGTCCGAGCCGGACTCGGGTTCGGTCAGCGAAAAGACGCCCTTGAGTGAGAAGTCGATGACCCTGGGCATCCACTCGGCCTGCTGTTCCGCGGAGGCCCCGACCCGGATGGCGGTCCGGAACAGTCCGGCCTGGGCCGTGTACCAGGTGGCCAGCGAGGCGTCCGTGCGGGCGAGTTCGAAGATCCGGAACCCCTGGTAGATGCCCCGGGCCGGTGCCTGGCCCGCCCCCGGGGAGCCTGTCAGTTCCGCCGGTTCCATGAGGTCCAGATCGATCAGCGGCCGGGCGAGCTGGTCCGGGAACTCGCCGCGCTCCCAGTAGTCGGCCAGGAGCGGGCGGGCCTGGGTGTCCAGGAACTCCCGCAGCCGCCCCAGCACCCTCCGCTCCCCGCCGGTGAGGAGGGACTCGGCGTCGTAGTAGTCGCAGACGCTGTAGAGGCGCTCCTGCGTTGTTTTCTGGGTCGCGGTTTCAACGCTCACCTCAGCCACCGAGCCCGAGCAGGCGGACGGCGTTGTCCTTGAGGATCTTGGGCCGGACCTCGTCCTTCAGCGGCAGGTCCGCGAAGGCGCCCAGCCATTTCTGCGGGGTGATGAGCGGGAAGTCCGTGCCGAACAGCACCTTGTCCTGCAGCACCGAGTTGGCCATCCGGACCAGGGACTCCGGGAAGTACTTCGGGGACCAGCCGGAGAGGTCGATGAACACGTTGGACTTGTGCGTGGCGATCGAATTCGCCTCGTCCTGCCAGGGCACCGAGGGGTGGGCCATGATGATCTGCAGCTCCGGGAAGTCCGCGGCCACGGCGTCAAGCAGGAGCGGGTTGGAGTAGGCCAGCTTGATGCCGTACCCGCCTGGGAGCCCGGCCCCCATGCCGTTCTGTCCCGTGTGGAAGATGGCCGGCAGCCCCAGGTCCTGCAGTGTTTCCCAGAGCGGGTAGAACTGCTCGTTTGAGGGGTCGAAGCCCTGCAGGCTCGGGTGGAACTTGAACCCGCGCGCGCCGAGGTCGATCGCCTGGTGCTTGGCACCCTGGATGGCGTCGGCCCCGGTGCGGGGGTCCACGCTCCCGAAGGGGATCAGGACGTCGTTGTTTCGCGCCGCCCCGGCAATGAGGTCCGCGATGCTGTTGGGCTCGTGCTTGAGCTGGGTCCGGGCGTCGACTGTGAAGACGACGGCGGCCATGTTCAGCTCCCGGTAGATCTCGGCGATCCGGTCCAGCGACGGGCTGCGGTCCTCGGCCTTGAAGTACTTGGCTGAGGCCTCGGTCAGCGCCGCCGGTAGGGACTCATGGCCGTGGCCGTCCACTTCGAGGTGGACGTGCATGTCGATCGCATCGAGCGAGGCGGCGTCGATGCCGAGTTCGTAGCGCTGCGCGGACATGTCAGCGAACCTCCGCCGGTTCGGGCTGCAGTTCTTCCGGCAGCGGCAGGAAGTCCTCGCCTACACTTTGCAGCTTGTCCCCGAAGAGCGCGCCGAAGTCGTCCACGAGATCCTGGTAGCCCCAGCCGCCCTCGCGGTATTCGGTGGCGGCGGCCTCGGGGTGGGTCCAGAGCTGCAGCCGGTCACCGCCAGCGCCGATGGCCTGGCCGGTGACGCCGGCGGCAGCGTCGGAGGCGAGGAAGGCCACCAGTCCGGCGACGTCGTCGGCCGTACCAAAGCCGAGGTCGTGGCGGAAGAAGGCCGGCATGGCCTCGCCGCGCTCGTCGGCCTCGACGGCCTTCTGGAAGTACGGGACGGTCTTGGTCATGGCGGTGGCGGCCACGGGAATGACGGCGTTGGCGGTGACGCCGGCCTTCTTCATTTCCAGCGCCCAGGTGCGGACCATGCCCACGATTCCGGCCTTCGCGGCGGCGTAGTTGGTCTGGCCGAAGTTGCCGCACTGGCCGGTCGGGGAGCCGATGGTGATGATGCGGCCGGCAATGCCGTGCTCCTTGAAGTAGCCGAAGGCCTCCCGTGCACAGGTGAAGGTGCCGCGCAGGTGGACGTTGATCACGGCGTCGAAGTCCTCGTCCGTCATCTTCAGCAGGCTCTTGTCCCGCAGGATGCCGGCGTTGGTGACCAGAATGTCCAGCCGACCAAACTCCGTGACGGCTGCCTGCACGAGCTGCTTGGCGACGTCGGAGCTGCCCACCGGGGCAACGACGGCGGCTGCGCGGCCGCCGTCGGACTGAATCGTCCGGACGGCGTCTGCGGCGACCTCGGCGTCCACATCGTTGACGACGACGGCGGCGCCCTGCCGGGCCAGTTCCCGGGCGTAGGCCAGGCCGAGGCCCCGGCCGCTTCCGGTGACGATTGCTACTTTTCCTGACAGGCTCATTGCCGCTCCTTTGCTAGCTGCCGTGTGCATCCGTCCTTGCGGCATGGGATGCTGTTCTGCATCCATGAAAATATGGATAGTTGAAAAAGTCAATGATTTATTTTTTGGACTATTGGAGTTGGGCATGCCGACCGAAGCAGACGAACAGCTGGACATCGTGCCGACCGAGAAGCTTGTGGCGGCGACCATCAGCCAGGACGCGGGCTTCCTGCTGGCCAAACTTCATGCCTCCGGCTCGGTCCTGAACAACCGCGCGCTGGCCGACTTTGGCCTCAAGGAGCGCTCCTATTCGGTGCTGGCCCTGGCCAATAGCGAGCTGGAGCCCACCCAGCGGGAGATGGCTGAATTCCTCAGCCTGGACCCCAGCCAGATCGTCGCTCTGATTGACGAGCTCGAGAAGCGCGGACTGGTGATCCGCGCGCCCGGGAAGCAGGATCGTCGCGCCAAGATCGTCTCGGCGACCGCGGAAGGGGCAGCCGTCTTCCGGCAGGCCGAGGCCGCGGCGCGGGAAGCGGAAGCCGCAGCGCTGGCCGGCCTTAACGGCACCGAAATCGCGGCCCTCAAAGGACTGCTGCGCAAGGCACTGTGGGGACCGGCGGCTTGAATGCGGGGCAGCGGGGCATGGCCGCGGAATAGCCGCGGGAATTGGAGAAGGAGGAACCGTGACCGTTCGGAGCGCCGGCATTCTGCTGTACCGCCTGGGGAGCGCGTCCCCGCCCGTCGGGGCGCCCCAGTCGGGCAGCACACCGCAGCTTGAGGTCTGGATAGCCCACATGGGCGGACCGTTCTGGGCCCGCAAGGACGCCCACGGCTGGTCCATCCCCAAGGGTGAATACGCCGCCGACGAGGACCCCCTGGCGGCCGCGCACCGCGAGTTCGCGGAGGAAATCGGCACGCCGGCACCGGCCGCCGAGTACCACCGGCTCGGCGACTTCCGCCAGCCCTCCGGGAAGATCATCACGGTCTTCACGGCCGAAGCGGACTTTCAGCCCGAACGAATCCTGAGCAACACCTTCGAGCTGGAGTGGCCGAGGGGATCCGGTGCGGTCAGCAGCTTCCCGGAGATCGACCGCGCCGAATGGACCGCCGAGCCCGCAGCCCGGTCCAGGCTGGTCAAGGGCCAGCTGCCCGTCCTCGACGCGCTGGTCCGGCACCTTGGGCTAAACCCGGCCGCACCCAAGCCCGGGCATGACAATAACTAAGAATCGGTTGACACCTTTTGTCATACACGGCGGGGGTCAGCTAGCCAAGAGGGCCCGGATCGTTCATGCTTAGCTATGACCTCAATGTCGAGCCAGTACCGGATCATCGCGGTCTGCACCGGAAACATCTGCCGGTCGCCGATGGCCGAACTCATGCTGGCGGAGGCATTCCGGGCCGAGCGCCTGACTGGGGCCGTGATCGATTCCGCCGGCACCACCGCCTATGAGGCCGGCCGGCCCATCGATCCCCGGGCCGCGCGCAAACTCACGGCGCAGAACATCGCTTCGGACCGCCACGTGGCGCGCGAATGGCGGCCCGAATGGTTCGCCAGCCGGGAGCTGATCCTGGCCCTCGACGTGGACCACTACGGCTGGCTCCGGCAGGCAGCACCGGACCGGGAATCCCTGGCCAAGATCCGCATGCTCCGCAGCTTCGACCCCGCCGTGGCGGACAAGGACCCGCTGGAGCAGGGCATCGAGGACCCGTGGTATGGCGGCCACACCGACTTCGACACCACCTGGAACCTCATCCGGGCCTCCCTTCCGGGGATCGTGCAGCACGTGCGCACCGAGCTTGAGCGGCAGGACGGGCAACATCACGGCAGTGACCAACCCAAGGCACAGCAGCCGGTACGCTCTATTTCATGAGCCCCGCACCCGTCATCATCGCAATCGACGGGCGCTCCGGCTCCGGCAAGACCACCCTGGCCATCGAACTGGCGGCGCGGCTGAGGGAGCACCACAAGGTCTCGCTCTTCCACCTCGAGGACATCTATCCCGGCTGGAACGGGCTGGCGGCGGGGATCGAACGCTACGTCACCACCGTGCTTTCACCCTTGCGGCGCGGGGAGAATGCGGAATGGGTCAGCTGGGACTGGGAACGGCACTACGACGGCGAGGCCCGCACCACACGCCCGGCCGAAATCGTCCTCGTGGAGGGCGTCGGTGCCGCCGCGGCGGCCGCGGCACCCCTGCTGGACGCCGTGATCTGGGCGGACTCCTCCGACGCGGACCGCCGGGCCCGGGCGCTGGCCCGGGACGGCGACACCTACGAACCGTTTTGGGACCAGTGGGCTGCCCAGGAAGCGGAGTGGCTGGCGGCCGATGACGTCCCGGCCCGCGCGGATGTGCACGTGCTCAACCTGGCGGACGGCACCGCCCCGGACGACGTCCTGCAGGCCCTTCAGTACCTTCCCGCCGTCGCCTCCTCCCTGCTGCCCGAACTCGCCGCCCGGCGCGGGCTGCAATTGCTGGCAGAACGGGTCCAGGCCCAGCCCGAGCCCGCGCAACTGTTTGCGGCGCTCTTTGGCGGTTCAACCAACGCCGTGTGGCTCGACTCCTCCCTGGACCCGGCAGGCCTGGCCCCGGAGGCTGCGGAGCGCAGCCGCTTCAGCATCCTGGCCGACGACGGCGGCCGCTTCGGCCAGTCCGTCCAGCACAGTTCCGGACGGACCCGCGTCAGTACGGGCCAGGCCACCGTGACCACCGATGGCCCGTTCTTCCGCTGGCTCGACGGCGTGTGGGGCCGCCGCGCGCTCCGTGCACCCGAGGCCTACCCGTGCGAGTTCACCCTGGGCTGGCTCGGGTACCTCGGCTATGAGCTCAAACGCGAAACCGGCGGCAACGACGTCACCGCCGCCACCCCGGACGCCTGCCTGATCTTCGCCGGCCGCGCCGTGGTCCTCGACCATGCCGAGGGCACAGCCTGGCTGCTGACCCTGGACGCGCCCGACGCCGGGGCCTGGCTTGGGGCGGCCCGCACGGCCGTCACCGCGGCCGCGTCGGCGCCTGAGGCCGTGCCCGCGGCCCCGGCCCAGCGTGTCAGTGCCCCGCAGCCCGCCGCTCCGCGCTTCGCCGCCCGGGACACGGAAGCCGGTTACAAGGCCAAAGTCACCGAGGCCCAGCGTGAGATCGCGGAAGGAAACACCTATGAGGTCTGCCTGACCACGGCGCTTACCGCTGCCCCGCCCGCGGGGCCTCGGGGCATGGATCCGTGGCCGGCCTACCTGGACCTGCGGCGCCGCAACCCGGCCCCCTTCGCCAGTTTTCTGCGGTTCGGCGAGCTCGCCGTGGCCAGCACGTCGCCGGAGCGGTTCCTGCAGATTGCCGCGGACGGCAGGATGCGGGCAGAGCCGATCAAGGGCACCCGCCGCCGCGATCCGGAACCGGGGACGGATGCGGCCCTGCGGGAGGAGCTGGAATCGTCGGCCAAGGACCGCGCGGAAAACATCATGATCGTGGACCTGTTGCGCAATGACTTGAGCCATTTCGCCGTCCCGGGTTCGGTGGCCGTCAGCCGGCTGTGCGCGATCGAGAGCTACGCCACCGTGCACCAAATGGTGAGCACCATCGATGCCCGGCTGCGGCCCGGGATGCCGCGGGCCGAGGCTGTCGCGGCCTGCTTCCCCGCCGGTTCGATGACCGGCGCCCCGAAGGTCAGCACCATGGCCATCCTGGACCGGCTGGAGGCCGCACCGCGCGGCGTGTACTCCGGGGCGATCGGCTACTTCTCCCTGAACGGGGCCGCCGACCTCGCCGTGGCAATCCGGACCCTCGTGGTCAGGGCCCTGGGCGAGGGTGCCGCGGAACTGAGCCTCGGCGTCGGGGGAGCCGTCACCGCCGACTCGACGCCGCAGGAGGAGTACGAGGAAATCCGGACCAAAGCGTTCGGCGTCCTCTCGGCGCTCGGCGCCGAGTTTCCCCAAGGCTGAGCCGGCTCCCCCGCCGGTGCCCCCGGCTACTGCAGGGTGGCCGTCAGCCGTGCGACGTTGTCCACGTATTTGACCCCCATCGGACGTTTCATCCAGTCCTCGAGGGTAAGTTCGCGCGAAATGCCCCGGTAGGTGTCCTCCACGGCGCTGATCCGCCGCACGATGTCCTCCCCCAGGAGCATCACCGAGACCTCCAGGTTCAGCGAGAAGGAGCGCATGTCCATGTTGCTGGAACCCAGCACGGCAACGTCGTCGTCGATCGTGAAGTGCTTGGCGTGCAGCACGAAGGGGGCCTTGTAGAGGTAGATCCGCACCCCGGCTTCAAGCAGAGCCTCATAGTAGGACTGCTGGGCGTGGTGGACCAGGAACTGGTCGCCCTTTTCCGAGACGAAGAGTTCGACGTCGACGCCGCGCTGCGCCGCCGTCGTCACCGCATACAGCAGCGAGTCGTCCGGGACGAAGTACGGGCTGCAGATCGAGATCTTGCGCTGCGCCGAGTAGATCAGCGTGTTGAAGAGCCGCAGATTGTTTTCGGTGATGAAGCCGGGGCCGCTGGGCACCACCTGGGCGGTGATGTTGCCGGCGTGCAGTTCGGGCCGGTGCGCGAGCTGTTCCTCAATGGATTCGTCGGTCTCGCTGAGCCAGTCGGTGGCGAACACGACGTTGAGCGTGGTGACGATCGGTCCACGCAGGCAGGCCATCAGCTCGACCCATTCGCGGCCGATTTTGCGGTGCTTGGGGTTGTTGTAGGAGGGCTCGATCAGGTTCTGCGATCCGGTGAAGGCGATCTCGCCGTCGATCACCATGATCTTGCGGTGGTTGCGCAAGTCCGGCCGGCGCCACTGCCCCTGCATCGGGTTGAGCGGCAGCATGGGCCGCCAGCGGATCTTGCTGGCCTTGAGCCGGGCGATCAGCTTGCGATAGCCCTTGATGCGAAGCGTGCCAAGGTGATCGAACAGGACACGGACCTCGACGCCGCGCTCGGCGGCCTCTTCCAGCGCGGTCAGCAGATCGTCCGTGACGTGGTCCGAGCTCATGATGTAGAACTCGGCGTTGACGAAAGACTTTGCGCCGCGGACCGCCTTGGCCATCGCCTTGATGGAGTCGGGGTAGCCGGGCAGCAGTTCCACTTGGTTACCGTCCACCATCGGCAGCGAGCCGAGCGTCTTGTTCAGTTCCGCGGCGGAAGCCACCCATTCGGGTCCGGCGTAGCGGCTCTCCAGCATCGCCAGTTCCGAGGTCCCGGCGCGCACCCGGGTATTGACCGCGTCCTGCTGCGCGCGGCGCTTGCGGGAGAGCCGGAAATTGCCGAACAGCAGGAACAAGGCCAGGCCGATGATGGGCACAATGAAGATGCCCAGCAGCCACGCCATCGCGGTGGTGGGCCGCCGGTTTCCGGGGATGATGCCCAGGGCCAGCACGCGGATGGCGAAGTCGATCACGGTCAAAATCAGAATCGCCCAGGACGGTAAAGTTTCCGCCAGCGGAAATGGCCACAGCACAGGCGAACCCCTCAAGCTACAGGCCCGCGGAACAGTTCCGGAACGGGCAACGTGCAAATCCTATCCCGGGACCGCCGAGACTAAGCTGTAGCCATGACCACTCCTGCCCCCGTTCCTGCGCCCGCGACCGTGCTGGTCTTCCTCGACCCGGCATTCGACGGCGGCCGCGTTGCCGACGCGTCCCAGCCGCAACTGATGGCCACGGACCTGGGCGCCACCCGCGGCGACGGCGTATTCGAATCCCTGCTGGCCGTCGGCGGCCGGCCCCGCAAGATCCAGGCGCACCTGACCCGGCTGGCGGGCTCGGCCCGGCTGCTGGAGCTGGACATCCCGGCCGAGGACGCATGGCGGCGGGCGGTGGAAACCGCCATCCGCGAGTTCCGGGGGCAGGAACCTGCCGCGGCTGCAGCGGGCGGCACGGGGCAGGACGAGGTGGTGGTGAAGCTGATTGTCACCCGCGGGCCGGAGGGCGCGGCTTCGCCTACATGCTGGGTCCAGGCCTCCGCGCCAGCGGCCGCGGGCCGCCGGCAGCGCGAGACCGGGATCGACGTCATCCTGCTGGACCGCGGCTACGACAGTGAAGTCGGCGAGCGCGCCCCGTGGCTCCTGCTCGGCGCCAAGACCCTTTCCTACGCCGTGAACATGGCGGCGTTGCGCTACGCCCACCGGCAGGGCGCCGACGACGTCATCTTCACGTCCGCGGACGGCCGGGTGCTGGAGGGTCCGACGTCGACCGTTCTGCTGGCCCACCTGGAAACCTCGGACGACGGCGCCGGCGGCGTCCGCACCGTCCGGCGGCTCATCACCCCCCAGCTGGACAGCGGCATCCTGCCCGGCACGTCACAGGGCGCCCTGTTCACCGCCGCCAAGGCTGCCGGCTGGGAACTGGGCTACGGCCCGCTGGAGCCGAAGGACCTGCTGGACGCCGACGCGGTCTGGCTGATCTCCAGCATCCGGCTCCTGGCCCCGGTGAACCACATCGACGGCCAGGAAATCGGCACCCCGGAACTGCGGCGCCAGCTCACGGCCGAACTCAACGCCCTCTTCGCCACCATCGAATAGCAGCGCGGGATCACCCCAGGGCGTCCGCTGGCACCGCCGGGCACCGGCGGAAGGAGGCCGGGTTGAACGCCGGGAGCGTGAACGTTGCCAGCACGGCGTCGAGCATTTCCGGGGCCCACGTGCTGTTCTCCCCCAGGGTCGCGCAGACACCCAGCACCACGGGCGTTCCGTCGGTGCGGCGGCGGATCTGGACCTGGACCGGCCCGGTCAGCCCGAGCGTGCGGACGGCGGCCAGACCCAGCTTGCGCACATCCCCGGCCTGATCCGCCGGCACCCTCCGGCTGACTTCGTCGCTGCCGGCGCGTCCATACGGAGTCCTGGTCTTCTCGAGGACCACCGCCACCGGGGCCATCGCGTTGCGCGCCGGGGTACCGAACACCAGGCACACGTAGTCGGCGCCCGGGATGAATTCCTGGACCAGTTGCCCCGCCGGCAGGTTCTTCCAGCTAACGGAGGCGGTCCCGGCCAGCAAGTGGACACCATGGGAGCCTTTGAAGACCCGCGGCTTGACCACCACGGGACCGCTGAGGCCGGCGAGGGATGCCGGCGCGGCGGCGAGGTCGCCCGGAACCGCGAACCGGGGCACCGGAATGCCGGCTGCCTGCAGCGCCCAGGTGGTGAACAGCTGATCGTTGGCGAGGGCCACCGCGGCAGGATCACCCACGATGATCCGCACGTCCTGGGCGAATCCGGCGCGGGCCGCGGCCAGGACCGGGAGTTCCACGGTGAGGGTCGGAATGATGACGTTGATGGCTTCGCGGTCCACCAGCCGGCGCAGGTCCAGGATCATGTCCGGGTCCGTCGCCGGCAGGAGCCTGACCGCGGCGGCGGCGGGGGCCTCGCCGCCCTGGCGGGTGTCGGCGCGGGTGTCGGCGCGGGCATCGGAGCCGAGGTACGGGAGACCCCGGGCTTCGAGCTGGGCCGCGACGGCCCGTCCGGCGGCGCTGGTAATCCCGGTAACGAGTATGCGCGGGCCCACGATTGCTCCATTCCGCCGTCACCGGCCGGACCGCGGCTGCGGCTCCGACCGTTCCAGCCACCGATTCTCAGACAGCCTGTTGATGGACAGACGAGTCGTTTCACGGACTGCTCGATTCACAAACTGCCAGAATCACCTGCAGCGCCAGCCGACGCGTCGGACCTAATCCCTCCAGTAGACGGCGAAACGTCCCGGCAGACACGAGTGGGCAGTACCCGAAACTGCAGCCCGCCACTACTCGCCCGGGCCACGGTCCGGTTACGGAACATGACGAGGGCGGCGGTGCGGGCCGGCGTCGCAGGTGTTACGTTTTTGGGGAGTAATGAGAACCGGCGCCAAGCCCTGACTGGCCGGTCGGCAACCCTCCCTTTTCGCGGCGGGGTGCCTCAGGTGAATACTCGGCATATCGACCATTCGAGCTGCAAGCGTGAAAGAGGAGATCCGTCGTGCCCGACACGTCAACACCCACACCAGCCACCAGTACAGTCCCCGCCGCAGCCCCCAGCGCGGCCGCCGGCGAGGAAAGGCTGGCCTACCGCCTGTTCACCGGCGCGGATGACCGCGCCTTTTGCGAGCGGGTGTCAGCCGCCCTGGCCGAGGGCTATGTGCTGCACGGAAGCCCCGCCGCCAGCTTCAACGGAAGCACCGTGATCGTGGCGCAGGCGCTGGTCCTGCCGGCCGCGATTGCAAGTGCGGACGCCGCCGTGGCCAATGCGGTTGATGAGCTCGACGCCGACGAGTTTGGCGCCGACGGGGCCTTCGCGGGCCACGCATGAGCTACGCCGGAGACCTCAGCCCGGCTGAGGCGTGGGCCAAGCTGGAGGCCGGAGCCATCCTGGTGGATGTCCGAACCGAGGGCGAATGGGCCCACATCGGTATCCCGGACACCGCGGCTGCGGGCGAAAGCCGCAACGATCCGCTCTTCATCCAGTGGAACCTCGCCGGCGGCACGCCGAACCCGCACTTCGTGGAACAGCTAAGGCAGCAGGCGCCGGAGGACACCGCCGTCGAACTGGTGTTCCTTTGCCGCTCCGGTGCCCGGTCGATCGCCGCCGCGACGGCCGCGACGGCAGCCGGCTTCACCTCCTACAACGTCCTTGAGGGCTTCGAAGGCGAGACCGACCGCTTCGGCGAACGCACCGTCAACGGCTGGAAGAACCGCGGCCTGCCCACCAACCTCGGAAAGATTTAAGTGACTTTCAATCCCGACGCCGCCGGCTGGGCGGCCGACACCCAGGCTGTCCGCGGCGGCCTTGACCGCACCGGCTTCCAGGAAACCACCGAGCCGATCTTCCTCAACTCAGGATTCGTCTACGAGTCCGCGGCTGCCGCCGAGCGCGCCTTCACCGGGGAGGACGAGCGCTTCGTCTACTCCCGCTACGGCAACCCCTCCGTCGCCACCTTCCAGGAGCGGCTCCGGCTGCTCGAGGGAACGGAGGCGTGTTTTGCGACGGCGTCCGGCATGTCCGCCGTTTTCACCGCCCTGGGCGCGCTGTTGGCGGCCGGCGACCGGGTGGTCGCGGCCCGCTCGCTGTTCGGCTCGTGCTTCGTGATCCTCAACGAGATCCTGCCGCGCTGGGGTGTCGAGACGGTCTTCGTGGACGGCCCGGACCTGGAGCAGTGGCAAGCCGCGCTGTCCGAGCCGACCACCGCGGTGTTCTTCGAGTCGCCGTCGAACCCCATGCAGGAAATCGTGGACATCGCCGCCGTGAGCAAACTGGCGCATGCGGCCGGCGCCACGGTGGTGGTAGACAACGTCTTCGCCACCCCGCTGCTGCAGCGCTGCGGCGACCTCGGCGCGGACGTGGTGGTCTACTCCGGCACCAAGCACATCGACGGCCAGGGCCGGGTCCTGGGCGGGGCCATCCTGGGCACCAGGGAATTCATCGACGGGCCCGTCAAACAGCTCATGCGGCACACCGGTCCGGCGCTTTCGGCGTTCAATGCCTGGGTGCTCACCAAGGGCCTGGAGACCATGGCCTTGCGCGTCAACCATTCCTCGGCCTCGGCGCTGCGGCTGGCCGAATGGCTCGAGGAACAGCCTGCGGTCGGCTGGGTAAAGTACCCGCTGCTGCCGTCCCACCCGCAGTACCGGCTGGCGGTGCAGCAGATGAAGGCCGGCGGGACCGTGCTCACCCTGGAGCTGCAGCCCTCCCCCGGCCGCACGGCGAAGCAGGCCGCGTTCGCACTCCTGGACGCGCTGCGGATCATCGACATCTCCAACAACCTCGGCGACGCCAAGACGCTCATCACGCACCCGGCCACCACCACGCACCGCGCGATGGGTCCGGAAGGCCGCGCGGCGATCGGGCTCAGCGACGGTGTGGTCCGGCTTTCGGTGGGCCTGGAGGACGTCGAGGACCTCATCCGCGACCTCGGCCAGGCACTCAAGCAGGTCTAGGGCTCAAGCAGTTTAAGGCTGTTGCCGCTCAGGCCCACGCCGCCTTGAGCGACCGCCAGGCGTCGTCGTCGAGCATGCTGGATGGTGTGACGGCGACGGCGGCCGCCCCGCCGGAGACGGCCGCCTCCAGCCCGGCCGCCAGGTCCGCGGCGGAGATACGCCCCTCCTTGGCCCACATCCCGACCGAGATCGCGAACTTGCCGGACCGCTTCGCCATGGCCGCGGCCAGCTCGGCGGAGTAGGACGGAGCGGCGTCGTTGAGCCCAAAATAGTCCCATAAGACCAGCCGGTCCGCGGCCGCGGCGAGCAGCCCGTAGTCATGGCCGCTCTCCGGCCGGTCGCCGGCAGGATCGTGCCACGGCGCCCGGACGTCCATGTCGAGCGTGGCACCGTTCGCGTGCGCGGCCGCCGCCGCCCTGGCCACGACGGCTGCCACCGCCTTCGACCGCCAGGCCCCAAGACTGGGATGTCCGACGTCGATGTCCCCGTTCGCGAGCCGCGGCCAGTCCGTCCCGCCGCTGGCCAGCATGTACGAGTCGCGGTCGTCGCCGCCGTAGGTGTTGTTGTCGAACATCAGTTCCGTCAAGGCCACGGCGTCCGGCTGGTACCGCCTGGTCACTTCGGCCACGAAGTCGACGAGCCGCTCCCCGACGGGTCCCGTTGTGAGTGCGGTGACGCTGGCGAAGTCCGTGGAGCGGGTGCCGTCGAAGTTGATGCCGGCCAGGCCCGGGTTGGTGCTGATCCAGCCGGGGATCAGCAAGTCGATGGTCAGTGTGATCCTGCGTTTCCTGCCATCGCCGCCGGTCCCCAGTACCTTGACCGCTTCGGCCACGTGGTCGCGGCCCGGGACGGCCTCAATCCCGGGGTGGGCGTCCCAAGGGAACGCCGTCCAGTCCAGCCGCCCCACGCTGATGGTGACGCTGTTGGCGTTGACCTCATCGAGCCGTCTGGCCAGTTCCGGCAACGTCGAGGCGGCATCGACCACGGTTTCGTAGCCGACACCGACTGTGCGCTCCGCGGCGGGCGCCGTGGGGCCCTGCGGCCCGCCGCACCCAGAGGCAGCAAGCGCCAGCACCGACAGGAACACCAGAGCAGGGGAGGCAGCCGGTCTGCGCCTCAAACGCTGGCCTCCGGGCGCACCGCCGGGGCGGTGACGCTGACCACACCGGTCCGCGTCAGCTTATTCCAGTGCGCCTCCTTGCCGCGGAGTTCCTGCACCAGCGCCGCCACCATGGTCAGGCTCGTAAACACGGAATAGAGCGGGATGAGCGGGAGCGCCCAGAGGTGCCGCAGGTCCTTCCACGCCCTGTTCATGGCCAGGGCAAACACCGTGAGCAGCAAGGTGATGAACAGCCCCACCCAGCCAAGGATTGCCCAGACGTCCGCGCCGAACGGGCTGCGGCCCAGCGCCACGAGGAAGACCAGATCCACGAGCACGAGAATCTGGAGCACCGGGAGCACCACCATGGTGATGGTGTTGAACAGCAGGTACGCGCCGAACTGGCCGTGCCGCAGGTTGCCGATCATGCGCTTGTGCACACCCATGGTCTGCAGCAGCCCGCGGGCCCAGCGGACGCGCTGGCGCCAGAGCGCCCGGACGGTTGACGGCGACTCGGCATAGACCAGCGCCTCCGGGGCGAAGACCACCCGGTACCCTGCCTTGTGCACCCGCCAGGTGAGTTCCAGGTCCTCGCCTACCGTGTCTTCGCGGAACGGCCCGATCTCCTCCAGGACCCGGCGGGGGAACGCCCCAATGTTGCCGGAGACGATCGGGAGGCAGCCGATCATGGTCAGGGCGCGCCTGACCATCCCGGTGCCGACATGGCTGATGAAGGCCAGCATCCGGGTCTGGACCCGGTCCAGGTTTACCGGCCGGTCATCGCCGCACACGGCCCCGGTGCGCTGGTCGGTGAAACCCTGGAGCATCCGCTTGACCGTGTTCTGGGAGAAGATCCCGTCCGCGTCGACAAACATGAGGACCTCGCCCGTGGCCTGGCGGATGCCCAGATTCAGGGCCGCCCCCTTGCCGGCATTGGCCTGGGTCAGGACCGTGATCCGGGGATCCGACCCGGCGAGAGCATGCATGAGCGCGGCCGTGTTGTCAGTGGAACCGTCATCCACGAGCACCACCTCGTACCGGTCGTACAGGGTGAGCTGAATGGAGCGGACGCAGTTCTCGATGACGGTCGCCTCGTTGAAAGCCGGGACAATGATCGACACGCTGGGCCCCTCATCCAGCAGGGTGGGCGTTGCGCGGCGGCGGCGGCGCCCCGCCCGGAGTTCAAACCAGATGGACAGCGGCAGTACGAGCAGCTTCACGAGCCCGAACACCAGAATCGGCAGGCCGATCAGGAGCAGGAGGTACTCGGCCCCGGGGACGGCAGAGGCGGAGGCGGAACTAAACCAGGACATGGGCGTACGCTCCTGTGCTGTGCCGGAACGAGGCCGGGTTGAAGGAGGAAAGGTCAAACGACGCCAGGACGGCGTCGAGCAGTTCCGGGGCCCGCCCGCTGTTCGCGCCGAACCGTGCGTTCACTTCAAGGACCACCGGGGTCCCGTCGGCACGCCGGCGGACGTCGACGTCGACCGGGCCCGTGAGCCCCAGTGAGCGGACGGCGGCCATCGCCAGATTTCCGACGTCCATGGCCTCGCCGGCTTCGGCGCGGCGGGTGGTCACGGCGTTGCCCACGATGCCCTGCGCCAGTTCCGTCTTCTCCACGACGACGACGAACGGCGCGGCCCCGTTGTGCGCCGGGGTGCCGAAAACCATGGGGCCGTATTCGGTGCCCGGGATGAACTCCTGGACAATCTGGCCCTCCGGCAGGCGGTGCCAGTCCACCTGTTTGCTTCCGTCGATGACCATCACGCCGCGTCCGCCGCGGGAGACCCGCGGCTTGAGAACTATGGGGCCGCCGAGCGCGGCCATGGCGGCGCCGGCATTGGCGAAGTCCCTGGGCACGCCGAACCTCGGCACGGGGACCCCGGCCGTCTGCAGCTGCCAGGCCGTGAAGAGCTTGTCGTTGGCGAGAGCCACCGGACCGGGATCGCCGATGATGACCCGGACGTCGGTCCCGAAGGCGGCACGGTATCCCGCCAGCTGCGGGAGTTCCTCGCTCACCGTGGGAATGACCAGGTTGATGCCCTCCTGGACGACGAGCCGGCGCAGCGCCGAGACCATATCGGGGTCCGAGGCCGGCGGCACCGGAACGACGGTGACGCCCGCCCCGGCGGGCAGCTCGCGGATGTCCGTGCCCAGGACGGGAACGCCACGGGACTTCAGCTGGGCCGCTATGGCGCGGCCCGCGGGGCCTCCGGCACCGGTGACCAGCACCCGGGGCCTCACAGTTTTTCCATTTCCGTGCTCAGCAGACGGACGGGTTCGTAGGCTTCGGCGACCCGGCGCCTCGCCTGTCCGCCGCGGAACGAGGCGATGCCGCGTACCCGCTCGGGCGTCATGTACGGCTTGGCGCGCTGGTCGCTGTGCATCCTCACGGCCTGGACCTTGGCGTCAAGGTAGTCGTCGATGTCAATGAAGACGCTCGGGCTGAAGTCCCGCGTTGCCGACGGGCTCTCATAGCAGAGGATTGAGTGGTGCTGGCGGGCGGCCCGCAGCGTCGCCATGTGGACGGCCTGATGGTCCTGGTGCTGGTCGTGGTTGGAATGCGTGAGGATGATGTCCGGGTTGTACCGGGCAATCGCGGCTTCGATGACACCCACCATTTCCTGGCTGTGCCGGAACAGGTCCGTGTCTGTGAAGTTGTAGTGGGTCATTCCGGTGAGGCCCATGAACGCCGCGCCGCGCTGCGCGTCGAGGGAGCGTTCCAGGGGATCCCCGCCACGGGTGCCATCGCTCATGACGAGCCCCTGCACCTCATGTCCGGAGTCTACGAACTTCGCCAGGGTACCGCCGCAAGCAAGTTCAAGGTCGTCGGGGTGGGCGCCGATGGCCAGCACTCTGCGGGGCTGGCGGGCCGGGGCTCCCCCGGTGCGCAGGGCCGTCAAAGCAACGCCCAGGGACGCGAGCCCGCCCAGCGTAAGCGTGAGGTCGGCAGTCCGCCACAACTCGGGCGCCTCGAGGAAAACGCTGGCCAGATTTGCCACCAGCAGCGTTGAGCCGGCAACAAGGCAAATCCTGCGGAGCAGTTCGGGACGGCGCAAGCGGCGATGGAACCAGGACCGGCCAAGGGCGGCGGCGACCACAAAAGTAATCAGGAAAACGATGAGCAAGACATAAATCGAGACCATATGAATTCAATTCCTAGGTTGAAATTCGGCACCCCAGTGCCGGGCCGGATTAAGCGGTCTGATCTTCAGGCCCGTTCGCATAAGCGAACCGGGCTCTGGGAAGTGAGCGGGGCCATTTTCTGAATCTGCTCGCGGCACCCCCTGGCAGGGTGCCCGCCGGCGAAAGGTGCAGCCACTGCCGGCTGTACGAGCACTGCAGGACGTTGACCAGCGCGTATGTGGCACAGCACAACCGCCCCCCGGCGTGTTACGTGACATGGTGAGACCTTCTGGAAACCTTTGGAAAACCTTGAACCTGCTCCTCCAGTAAAGGCGAGCGGCCTATCAGGGCGCCCGAGTAGGCACTACCCGAACCTCAGTGAACTGAATTAATGGCGGCTACAGGTAGTACTCATATTTCTTGTGTCGACTACCCGGATCAGGCTTTCGCGGTCCGAACGGGGGCGTGCCGGGCCGAACGGAAACAATTTTTTTTGGAAAAGGCGGGGAGCCAATCATTAAACAACCGTGAATCCATATCAGCGTTCGGCAATGAATGCGGCGCCTCTTCGGCTCTTTTTCCTTTTGGCATCCCGCACCCGCAACTGATGCCGGCTCCCGGTCAGGCCGGGCGCAACCGGCCCAGGGGCGAACGATTATCGGCCGGCCCTTCGGTGACGGGCCCCTCGGTGGTCAGTTCGATGGCCCGCTCGACGACGGCGGGCAGGCCACCGGCCCGGAACGGGCCGCGCTGCAGCTGCGAACCGGTGCCCTCTGCCAGAATCCGCTCGACGCCCTCGCGCGCCAGCTCCAGCTCGCCCTGCTCCTCAAGCACCGGGGCCACGAAGTCCACTAGCGCCCTGACCACGTCCGCAGCCGGGGCAGGGGTGAAGGTTCCGAAGTCCAGGAGCTCCCCGCGCAGCCCGCAATTGCTGGCCTGCCAGGCGGCCATCCGCAGCAGCAGCGTGGGCACCGGGGCGGGATCGACGCCGTCGTTCCATTCCCGCGCCGCCGACTCCACGAGGGCGCGCACCAGCACGGCAATGAGGGCAGCGTCCTCGGCCCGCAGGCAGACATCCGCGACCCGGATCTCCACGGTGGGATGCTGACGGCACAGCCGCGCGTCGAAATAGACCATTCCCTCATCCATCAGGACGCCGCTTTCCACCAGCCGGGTGACCACGCGGCGGTAGACGGGGAGGCTGCCGAAGATCATCGTGGGACCCGAGCCCGGCCAGCGGTTCCAGGCCTGCGTGCGGTAGCTCTCGAATCCGGTCTCGGCCCCGTTCCAATAGGGGGAATTCGCGCTGAGCGCTATCAGCACGGCCAGTTTGTCGCGGATCCGGTCCATCACGGCCACGCCCTCCTCCGGGGACTCCACAAAGGTGTGGACGTGGAGGCCGCAGGTCAGCTGGTTCCGGACGGTGAGCCCGAAGCGCTGCTGCATGGTCATATAGCGGGGATTCGGCGTCAGGTGCGTGGCGGAGCCCTGGGGCGACGTAGCCAGGGCCGCGACGCGGCCGCCGTGCGCCCGGGCGGCCTGGTCCGCGAGGGCCCGGCCACGCCTGAGCTGCCGGAGCAGTTCCGTGTACTCCAGGCACGGATGCGTCTGGGTCTCAATCTGTTCGAGCTTGAGTTCGTAGCTGAAATCGGCGCCTTCGTGGACCGGCTTCTGGGCCGGGAGAACCCTGGCGGCTTCCTGCTGCGGCGGCACCAGACTCGGCAGCATGAGGTCAGCGAGGGCAAGCAGCATCCCCGATTCGGGGTCCACTATCAGCAGTTCTTCCTCCACGCCGAAGGTGCGCATGAATCTATTGTGCGTCAGGATCCGCCGAAACGCCCCACACCAACGCGGGGTCACTTCGCGCCCGTGTCATCCCTTCGGATGGGCGCGGAGTGACCCCGCGTTGCTTGGATTCAGTCCTGGAAGTACTCGATCTTCGCGCCGATGGTGTTCAGCCGCTCAGCCAGGTCCTCATAGCCGCGCTCAATGACGTAAATGTTCCTCAGCTCCGAGACGCCTCGGGCCGCCAGCATGGCCAGCAGCAGGCAGGCGGCGGGGCGGAGCGCCGGCGGGCAGCCCACCTCCGCCGCACGCCATTTGCTGGGCCCGTTGACGTAGATGCGGTGCGGATCGAGCAGCTGGACCTGGGCGCCGAGCTTGTTGAGTTCGGTCAGGTAAATGGCCCGGTTCTCGTAGACCCAGTCATGGATCATGGTCTGGCCGTGGGCGTTGGCGGCGATCACCGCGAAGAAGGGCAGGTTGTCGATGTTCAGGCCGGGGAAGGGCATGGGGTGGATCTTGTCCTCCGGCGCCCGCAGCTCCGAAGGCTTGGTGGTGACGTCCACCAGGCGGGTGCGGCCGTTCCGGGCAAAGTACTCCCCGGAAACCTCGAGCCGCTGGCCCATCTGTTCGAGCGTGGCCAGTTCGATTTCCATGAACTCGATCGGGACGCGGCGGATGGTGACTTCCGAGTTCGTCACGATGCCGGCGGTGATGAGGCTCATCGCCTCGATCGGGTCCTCGGACGGGAAGTATTCGACGTCGGCGTCAATCGACGGGCGTCCGGTGATCTTCAGCGTGGTGGTGCCAACCCCGGCGATGTCGACGCCGAGCATCTGCAGGTAGAAGCACAGATCCTGCACCATGTAGTTCGGGCTGGCATTGCGGATGATGGTGGTGCCACGGCGGTGGGCTGCGGCCATGATGGCGTTCTCGGTGACGGTGTCGCCGCGTTCGCTGAGCACGAAGGAGCGGTCGTGACCGTCCGCCGGCGGCGCCTGCACCGCATAGAACCCGGACTTCGCCTCCACGCTGAGGCCGAACTGGCGCAGCGCCTGCATGTGCGGCTGTACGGTGCGGGTGCCGAGGTCGCAGCCGCCGGCGTAGGGCAGCCGGTAGGTGTCGGCCTCGTCCAGCAGCGGGCCCAGGAGCATGATGACGCTGCGGGTCCGGCGGGCCGCCTCCACATCCATGGATGCCAGGTCCAGGACCGCGGGGCGGCGGATCTGGAGGTCGTTCGCGTTGAGCCAGGTGCATTCGACGCCGATGCTGGTCAGCACCTCCACAATCCGGTTCACTTCCTCGATCCGGGCCAGCCGGCGCAGGGTGGTGGTGCCGCGGTTGATGAGGCTGGCGCACAACAGCGCGACGCCGGCATTCTTGCTGCTGTTGACGTCCACCGCGCCGGCGAGCGTGCGGCCGCCCTCGACGCGCAGGTGGGTCATCTGGGGCCGGCCCACCTTGACGATGCTGTGCCCGACGATCGCCTCCAGGCGCTGGATCATCTTCAGGCTCAGGTTCTGCTTGCCCTGTTCCATCCGGGCGATGGCGCTCTGGCTGGTGCCGAGCTCGGCGGCGAGTTGTCCCTGGGTCCAGCCCTTGGCCCCGCGCGCCTCGCGGAGCAGGATGCCTACGTGTTCAGCAGTCGGTTGAGTCATGCCCCGAAAATATCACGCATGATTTATCAATCGCGGCAATTCCGGCCGGAATGGCGCCAATCTCACACGAATACCCGCACCATGCGATAACCGGGCGCGGCGCCGCAACTCCCCGGACCTCCGGCGGCGGCGCTGGTTACTGGCGGGTGAGGAAGACGAGGTTCCAGGTGCCCGCGCCGAGGGCCGCGGCGACGGCGGCAGCGGCGATGCCGAGTCCGCCCAGCAGCACCCAGGCGTCGAGTCCGCTGAACGTGGACGGCCGGGCCCAGGTCCGCTCGGCGCCGCCGAACCCGCGGGCCTCCATGGTCACCGCGAGCCGCGAGGCGCTCCGGATCGCCTGCACCAGCAGGCCGAAACTCTGGCCCAGCATGGCGCGGAACCGCTGGTAGGGGTTGCCGCTTGAGCCCACGCCGCGGGCCCGCCGGGCCATGCCGATGGTCTGCCATTGCTCGGCCATGATCCCGACGAGCCGCATGGCGGCCAGGGTTCCCAGGACGAACCGGTGCGGCAGTTTTGCGTTCTGGGCCAGGGCGTCGGCCAGGTCCGTGGGGTCGGTGCAGCTCATCAGCAGCACCGCAGGCAATGCGATCGCGAGCCCGCGGAGCATGAAGCCGATCCCCAGCTGCAGGGAACCGGCACTGATGGACCAGATCCCGGCATCGAGCAGGACGGATCCGGAGTCAGGCGCCAGGATGGCCGTGCTCCAGCCGCCCAGCGCCGCCGCGAGGATCAGCGGCCAGCCGCGCTGCCACAGCAAGGCCACGGTCAGGCCCGCCAGCGGCAGGAGCAGCAGTTCGAAGGCGAGCGCCACCGACGCCGAAACCCAGTCAATGGACAGCGCCAGGACCAGGGTGATCAGGGTGACCGCCGTGAACTTGGCGAGCGGGTTGGCGCGGGTCAGCAGCGCATGGTTGCCGCGCAGGCTCAGTGCGTCCCCCATGGCGAGGCCCCCTCCGGCAGCTGAAGATCCGGGCCGGGAGCATCCGCGGCGGCGGCTTCCCGTGGCCGGAGGCGCAGTTCGGTGCCACCGAGGACGGCGCTGAATTCGGCGTCGTGCGTCACGGACACGACGGCGGTGCCGGCGTCGAGCAGCTCGGACAGGAACGAGGCGAGTTCGGCCCAGGTATTGGCATCCTGGCCGAAGGTGGGCTCATCCAGGATCAGCACCTGGGGGTGCGCCGCCAGCACGGTTGCTACCGAAAGGCGCCGCTTCTCGCCGCCGGAGAGCGTGTAGGGGTTGGCGTCCACAAGCTCCGTCAACCGCAGCCGCTCCAGCAGTTCGTCCACGCGGTCTTCGCCGTAACCGAGGTGGCGCGGGCCGAACATGAGCTCGTCGAGGACCTTGCCGGTGACGAACTGGTGCTCGGGTTCCTGGAAGACGGTTCCGATCCTGGCGATCAGCTGCTGGGCCTTCCACCGGTAGGGATCGGGCCCGGCGCCCCTGCTTAACCGATCAGCGGAGCGACCACTGGAGTGACCAGCGGCGGGACTGCTCAGCTCCGCCGCGGCCGCGACCGTTCCCGCAACGGGCCGCAGGAGCCCGGCCAGCGTCAGCGCCAGGGTGGACTTCCCCGTGCCGTTCGCTCCGGTGATGGTCAGGGCCTCGCCGGCGCGGACCTGGACCGAGACCCCGGACTGGACCGGGCGCGGCGCGATGGTGCGGAACCCGTCGCGCAGCCCGGCCCGCCGCGGCCGCTCGCGGGACACTGCGAGCCCTTCGGCCGCGAGCAGAACGTGTCCCGCGCCCCGCGCCGGCAGCCGCATCCGCGTCGCCGGGACGTGGCCCGGCACCCAGACACCCGCACCGATGAGCATGTCCCGCGCCTCGGCCAGGACCCGGTCCGGGGGCCCATCGATGAGGACCGCGGAGTCCGTGGCGGACCCTGGCTGCAGCACCACGATCCTGTCCACAAGGTCTTTCCAGACCCCCACCCGGTGCTCCACGACCACCAGCGTGGCGCCCGTCTTGTCCAGGCAGCGGCCGACGGCGTCGCGGACCTCCAGGACGCCCGCGGGGTCGAGGTTGGCGGTCGGCTCGTCCAGCAGCAGCAGCCCTGGCCGCATCGCGAGGATCCCGGCGAGCGCCAGCCGTTGCTTTTGTCCGCCGGAGAGGGCCGACGTCGGATGGTCCAGCGGCAGCCGGCCCAGCCCGACGTCGTCGAGCGCCTCGCGCACGCGCGGCCAGATCTCCGCTGCCGGGACGGCCAGGTTCTCCGCCCCGAAGGCGACGTCGTCGCCGAGACGGGACAGCACCACCTGTGTTTCCGGGTCCTGCTGCACCAGCCCGGCGCGGCCGCGCTGCGCCCGTGGCGCGGCGCCGTCGATCAGCAGGCTGCCGGTCTCGTCTGTGTTCTCGGCTTCGCCGGAGTCGCCGGAGTCGCCGGCCGCGCCGTCGCCCAGCACGCCGGCCAGGGCGTGGAGCAGCGTCGACTTGCCGGCGCCGGAAGGCCCCAGCAGGAGCACGCGCTCCCCCGGCCGGATGTCCAGGTCAAGGCCGCTGACCGCGGGCCGGGTCCGTCCGGCGTGCCGCCAGCCCCAGCCGCGGGCCGTGACGGCGGCCGGCCGGACGCCCGGTGAAGATTTCATGGTTCTCTGCAGGATTCAGCGACGGGGCTCAGGAGAAGACGGGCTCCGTGGCGGCCTTGCGGGAGGCAAAGGAGCCCAGCACCCCGGTCTTCGCCAGGCCGCGGGTGGCGAGCCAGGCCAGTCCGCCGGCAATCACTGCGCCGGAGATCGTGGTGAAGACGATGTAGGCGAGCTTGTCGCCGGCTTCGTAGGCGATGTTCCAGCCCCACGGCAGGAAGGAGTCGTTCAGGCCGCAGAAGAGGCCCGCGCCGGCGCCGGCCAGCACGGAGACGGGCAGGTTGAACTTCTTGTAGAGGAAGGCCGCGAAGACCAGTTCGGCGCCGAGGCCCTGCAGGATGCCGGAAATCAGCACCGTGGTGCCGTACTGCGAGCCCATGATGAGCTCGCCCGTGGCCGCGACGGTTTCGCAGAAGAGCGCGGCGCCGGGCTTGCGGATGATGAGCATCCCCAGCACCGCCGGGATCATCCACCCGCCGGCGTAGAGTCCGCTCAGCGGCGGGTAGACCGCGTTGACCGGAGTCGAGATCAGGTTCGCGCCCTGGGACCAGGCCCAGAAAATGACGCCGCCGGCTACGGCGATCAACGCGGCCACCACAATGTCCACCACGCGCCAACTGAAGTTGCGCCGGGCGGATGAACGGCTGGCGGAACCATGCTGTGCTGAAATATCTGTCATGTCGTCCTCCTGAGGAACAGGAGGGGAGGGTGCTCCGGCCGGTCTCGGCTTCCGCCGCCGTCCGCGCACCCTGAGAACTCGACTCCCTTGCGCCGGTACTAACCGGATCAGGTTCGAGGGTCTGCGGCTGTCCGCACTCTCAGCGCCCACCATAGGTTTCCCCGGATTTTTCCGGCGATGCCCGACGGCGGCGCTCCCCTGTCGTAATTATTTTCGCCCTTGTGGGCTGGCTCAGTTTACACCCGGACGGCCGGGTTTTCAGTGGTGTGCCGTCACAATCGTGGACCGGACTGCGGCGGTCCCGGCGGCCGGGAAAACCCTCTTGGTAGAGTCGTCGTGTCGGACACCCGGACCCGCCAGCGGGCGGCCTCGTCACCCACCGGAAAGCTGGAATATTTTGTCGCACTCACCGGCCACACAAGGTCCCTCCGGGGAATACGATCCCGATTCGAGCGAGCCGCAGCCGCAGGGTTCCCTGGCGGCGCTCATCGGCCGCGTGCTGGCCGAGATGGAGGCGCTCCAGTTTGCATCGTTCAGCAAGGATGACGCCCTGGACCTCGGGCTCCTCCTTGTCGAGCTGGGCAGGCAACGCTCGCTGCCCATCGCCGTCGACATCACCAAAGGCGAGCAGGTGCTCTTCCACGCCGCGCTGGACGGCGCCACACCGGACAACGAACGCTGGATCAACGCCAAGAAGCGCACCGCCATGCGGTACGAGGTCCCGTCCCTGCTGGTGGGCCTCCGGGCCCGCGCGGCAGGCGGAAGGATCGAGGACAACGCCTGGTGGGACCAGTCGGAGTTCGCCGCCCACGGCGGGGCGTTCCCCATCTACGTGCGCGGCACGGGTGCCGTTGCCGTCGTCACCGTCTCCGGCCTGCCCCAGAAGACGGATCACGAACTGGTGGTCGAGGCCCTGCGGATGGTCCTCACCCCGGAACGCTAGGCTAGGGGAAAACCGTTCCCGTCCAAGGAGACCGAAGAATGAACATCCTCATCAAGCTGCTCGGCACCGGCGTCAGCCTCCTCGCCGGCTTTGCCGGCACCAAGCTGGTGGACACCATGTGGGAGAAGTCCACGGGCAACAAGCCGCCCAAGGGCCAGGAGGACGACGTCCCCACCACCCTGCGCTCGGCCCTGACCTTCGCCCTGATCTCCGCATCGGTCAGCGCCATCATCCAGGTGCTCGCCAACCGCGGCACCCAGCGCGCGATCACCCGCTTCGCGAAGACCCAGGACATCGTCTGACCGGACCCGACTAGCCGCGGCCGTTGCGGTCGAAGCGCCGGCCACGGCGCCGGCCAAGGGGCTCAGCGGCCGGCTTCGTCGTCGTCCGCCCCGTGCGTGGCCGCCTGCCGGGCGGCCTTCTGGGCGGCCCTCTGGACTATGGCCTCAAGCTCGTCGGAGCTCAGCAGCTCCGGGTGCAGGTGCTTGGTCCGGTAGCCGGCCCGGCCCACCATGTGGGCGGACACGGGGACGGTGAGCAGCTGGAAGAGCCAGGCCACCAGCAGGACGGGCCACACCGACCAGGTGCGCATCTGCAGGCCGAGGGCCGCCAGCAGCAGGAACAGGCCGAGGACCTGCGGTTTGGTGGCCGCGTGCATCCTGCTCATGAGGTCCGGGAACCGCAGCAGCCCGATGGCGGCGGCGAGGGACATCAGGGCACCGGTCACCATGAACACGCCGGAGACGGCGTCGATCACTGTGTCAGGATTCACGGACGCCCTCCCGCCTGTCGGCCACGAACCGGGCCACGGTGACCGAGCCGACGAAACCGATCAGCGAAATCGCAACGAGCAGCATGAGGTTGTTGAGGTGCCGGTTGGCGGCCATGTCGATGCACAGGGCTGCGCCGAAGATGGCCAGCAGCACGTCGGCGGCGAGAACCCGGTCCAGCAGCGAGGGCCCCCGCGCGATCCGGACGATCGCCCCCGCAGCGGCCAGGGACAGGACGACGGCGGTCACCGTCAGGACTGTCTGCATCATGCGGCGATCTCCTGTGTCAGTGCGGAAAGTTCGTCTCTGGTCCCCATGATCCGGATCAGCCCGGCCTCGGTGTCCCGGACCTCTTTGCGCAGCTTGGCCGCGTCCTCGGCATTGCGGACGTTGATGCCGTGGATGTAGAGCGTGGACGTTGACCTGTCCACCTCCACCACGAGGGACCCGGGAATCAGCGAGATCACATGCCCGGTGGCCGTGACCAGAAGGTCCGAATGGCTCCGGAGCGGCACGGCGACGATTGCGCTGACCACGTCCGGGCCGCGGACCACGGCCAGGTACATGACCTGGAAGCTTGCCGCGACGACTTTTCCAAGGAAGACGAGGGCGAAGGGCACGGCGCGGAGCACGTTGAAGCGGCCGCCGAGTTCCACCGGGGGCAGATAGAAAATGCGCGCCACGAGCACCGCGATGAGGGCTCCGAAGAGGAGATTGCCCGGGCTGAAGTTCTGCCAGAGTGCGCCCCAGACAAAGACGAGCCACACCAGCAGCGGCAGTTCCTGGCGCAGGGAGATCCTTTTCCGGTTCATTTCCCGCTGCCCTCCTGGATCTGCACCGGATGGACCGACGGAGGCACCGGCGGCACGGGCGCGTCCTGGCCGAGCACGGCATGGATGTAGGAGGTCCGGTCCAGCATCTCCTGGGCGGACTGGTCTGCCACCCTGAACAGCGGTCCGGCAAAGACGGTCAGGGCCACCCCAAAAACCACCAGGCCAAGGGTGGAGCCCACCATGGTGCGGGGCAGCAGGGTCACATTCGTCTTGCCGGCCCGGTCACCTGTGGCGGAGTCGGCCGGCGCTGCCAGGAGCACCGGATCGGGGTGTTCGGCGTCCTCGGGCTTGCGCCAGAACGCCCGGTTCCAGACCCTCGCGATCGCCAGCAGGGTCAGCAGGCTCGTCAGCACGCCGCCGATCACCAGGGCGTAGGCCAGCGGCGTTCCCAGTTCCACGCCTGCCTGAAGCAGCCCCAGCTTGCCCAGGAAACCCGAGAACGGCGGGATTCCGGCGAGGTTCATGGCGGGAATGAAGAACAGGACCCCCAAGACCGGGGAGAGCTTGGCCAGCCCCGCCACGCGGTCCACGGACGAGCTGCCGCCACGGCGTTCAATCAGGCCGGTCACCAGGAACAGGCTGGTCTGGACGGTGATGTGGTGGGCCACGTAGAACACCGCGGCGCCCAGGCCGGCCACCGTGGACATGGCCAGGCCGAACACCATGTAGCCAATATGGCTGACCAGCGTGAAGGACAGGAGCCTCTTGATGTCGCTTTGGGCCAGGGCGCCGAGGATGCCAACGACCATGGTCAGCAGCGCGGCGACCATGAGCGGGCCGTTGAGCGCATCCCCCGGGAAGAGCAGCGTTTCCGTGCGGACCATCGCATAGACGCCCACCTTGGTGAGCAGCCCGGCAAACACCGCCGTGACCGGGGCCGGCGCGGTGGGGTACGAGTCAGGGAGCCAGAAGGACAGCGGGAACACGGCGGCCTTGATGCCGAAGGCCACCAGCAGCATGACGTGCAGCAGCGTCCGCGTGCCCTGGTCGAGTTCCCCGAGCTTGATGGCGAGGTCCGCCATGTTGATGGTTCCGGTGGCACCGTAGATCATGGCGATCGCGATCAGGAACAGCACTGAGGACACGACGGAGACCACCACGTAGGTCACGCCGGCCCGGATGCGCGGGCCTGTCCCGCCGAGGGTGATGAGCACGTAGCTGGCCGTCAGCAGGATCTCGAAGCCGACGTAGAGGTTGAACAGGTCCCCGGTGAGGAAGGCGTTGGACACCCCGGCTACGAGGATCAGGTAGGTCGGGTGGAAGATCGAGACCGGCGCGTCGCGGTCGCCGTCGGCCATGCCCTGTCCCGTTGCGTAGATCAGCACCGCGAGGCTCACGGCCGAGGACACCACGAGCATGAGCGAGGAGAACTGGTCCACCACCAGCACGACGCCCCAGGGCGGCAGCCAGCCGCCGATGTTCACCGCGGCCGTCCCGCCATCCCAGACGGAGGCCAGCAGCCAGCATTCCAGCAGCAGGGTCAGGGTCAGCACGGCGATGCTGACCGCGCGCTGGACCCGGGGGTGATGGATGAGCAGGAACGTCAGGGCGGCGCCCAGGATGGGGAGTACGACGGCGAGCGGGGCAAGGCTGGTGATGTTCACTCTCCGCCTCCTTCCGGGCTGGGGTCAACGTTGAGGGAACCGGGCTGTTCTTCAGAGGCGGCCTTGTCGGCCCGCACGGCGCGGTCACCGGACATGACCGTGGCCAGCGGGAACTCTGAAGTCTCGACCGGGATCACGGAGTCGTCCTCGGCATCGAAGCTTGGCGTCTGCGCGACGCGGCGGTCCTCGGCGTCGTCCTGGATTTCATCCTGGCGGGCCAGGACCCAGGTGCGGTAGATGATGCCCAGCATGAACGCCGTGACGGCGAAGGAGATCACGATCGAGGTCAGGATCAGGGCCTGCGGCAGGGGGTCGTTATAGTCCCCCGCCGCGGTGTCCTTGTCGAAGAGCGGCGCCAGGCCGGAGTAGCCGCCGGTGGCGAGGATCAGCAGGTTGGTGGCGTTGGCCAGCAGCATGAGGCCCAGCAGGACCCGGGTGAGGCTGCGTTCCAGGAGCAGGTAGATGCCACAGGCGTAGAGGGCGCCCATGACCGTCAGCAGGGTCAGGTTGACGCTCATGTTCTCCCCTTGGCGGTGGTTTCGGCGTCATCCGCCTCGGCGGGGACTCCGCCGGGGACTCCGGCGTCGTCCTCTTCGGAACGCGCCTCTTCGGCGGTCACCTCTTCGGACGGCTCGGGTTGTTCTTCGAAGTGCTCGTCGATCTCCGCACCGAGGCTGCGCAGCACGTCCAGGGCGAGCCCGACGACCACGACGTAGACACCGATGTCGAAGATGGTCGAGGTGACGAACTTGATGTCGCCGAAGACGGGGAGCCACAGCTCCACGATGGCGCTCTGGAACACCTGGCCGCCCAGCAGCAACGGCGTCATTCCGGCGGCCGCCGCCGTGGCCAGTCCGATCCCCAGCAAGGTGCCGGCGCCGACGGGGGTGGCTTCGCGGAGTTCGAAGCGGCCGCCGGCCAGGTAGCGGATGGTCAGGGCGAGGCCGGCGGTGAGGCCGCCGGCGAAGCCGCCACCGGGCAGGTTGTGGCCGGCGAGCAGCAGATAAATGGAGAACACGATCATCGAGTGGAAGATGAGCCGGGTGACCACCTCGAAAATGATCGAGCGGCGTTCGGGGGCCAGGGTCCGGCCGGCCACCAGCCAGGCGTCACGCGTGGCGGCAGCGAACCGCCGGTTCATCGCCAGGGCGGCATCCTCCCTGCTGCTGCCCCTGGCCCCGGTCCGCCGGCCCACCGTGCCTTCCTCGACGGTCGCGGCTGTCCGGATGCGGTCGCCGCGGCCGCGGACGAAGATGAGGCTGGCCACGCCGGTGGCGGCCAGGGCCAGGACGGAGATCTCGCCAAAGGTGTCCCAGGCCCGGATGTCCACCAGGGTCACGTTGACGACGTTGAGGCCGCCGCCGCCCTCATAGGCCAGTTGCGGGAACTGCAGGGAGACCGGCGGTGCCACCCGGGCGCCGAGGGCGTGGATGGCCACGAAAATCATGGTGACGCCGAATGCCAGGCCGATCACCACGCGGATCACCCGGTATTTGCCGCCGGTGCGGTCCCGCAGCCCCGGCGGAAGGCTCCGCATGGCCAGCACGAACGCCACCAGGATCATGGTTTCGACGAGCATCTGGGTCAGGGCAAGGTCCGGGGCTCCCTGCAGGGCGAACATCATGGCAATCCCGTAGCCGGTGACGGACACCATCAGGACGGCAAGGAACCGCTTGTTGGCGCGCACCGCTGCCAGCGCCCCGATCACGATCCCGGCGCCGGCCACCAACTGCAGCGGCGAGCCGGGATCGATGACATAGAGGCCTGGCGGCAGGGGTTTGTTGGCCAGCAGCAGCGCCGTCAGCGGCAGGACGAAGGCCACGGTCAGGATGACGGACAGGTAGAAGAACAGCGAACCCCGCTGGGTCCGGCCGGTGACCCAGACCGCGGTGTCGTCCAGGGCGCCGATGGTTTGCTGGTACGCACGGTCGCTGTCGATCCAGCCCGGCACCAGCGCCTGCAGCCGGGCCACGGCATTGCGGCCGTAGAACATGGCCAGGCCCAGGACGAACGTCACTGCGGTCAGCCCGAGGGCAGGGGTGATGCCGTGCCACAGCGCCAGGTGCCCGGGCGGGGCCTCGGAGCCGTGCACAAAAAGCTCCGCATAGGGCTGGATCCAGGCATCAACGGGGGCCGGCCACAGTCCGTAAAGGATCGTGAGGAGGCTCAGGATCGCCGGTGCGGCGAGGAAGGCGGGTTTGACCGGTTTGAAGGTCGTGGGCTCGACACCGGGTTTGAGGGCGAAGGCGCCCCACATGAACCGGGCGCTGTAGGCGAAGGTCAGGATGGAGCCCAGGACCACCCCCGCCAGCAGCCAGGGCCCTGTCCCGGTCTCCGTCTTGTATTGAAGGAAGGCCTCGAACACCGATTCCTTGGCGACGAAGCCGGCCAGCGGGGGCACGCCCGCCATCGAGGCCGCGCCGATCGCCGCTACGACCGCCAGTGCCCTGGCCGAGCCGTAGACGCCGGAGAGCTCGCGGATGTCCCGGGTCCCGGACTGGTGGTCGATGATGCCCACCACCAGGAAGAGCGTGGCCTTGAACAGCCCGTGCGCCAGGAGCAGGGCTATTCCGGCGAGGGCCGCGTCGGGGGTGCCGAGGCCCACCACCATGGTCATGAAGCCCAGCTGGCTCACGGTGCCATAGGCGAGGATGAGCTTGATGTCGGTCTGCCGGAGGGCCCGGTAGCCGCCCACCAGCATGGTGGCCAGGCCCAGGCCGAGCACGATCGGCAGCCACGGCGCGGTGTCCGCGAATCCGGGGGCCAGCCGTGCCACAAGGTAGATCCCGGCCTTCACCATGGCCGCGGCGTGCAGGTAGGCGCTCACGGGGGTGGGGGCAGCCATCGCGCCCGGGAGCCAGAAGTGGAAGGGCACCAGGGCGGATTTGGTGATCGCACCGATCAGGATGAGGACGACGGCGGCGTTCACGGCCCCGCCCGCGGGGCCGGCGACCAGGGTGGGAGCCAGGTCCATGATGGCCTGGATCCGGTAGGTCCCGGCCGTCGAACCGAGCATGATGAGCCCCACGAGCATGGCCAGGCCGCCGGCGGTGGTCACCACGAGTGCCTGCAACGCCGAGCGCCGCGCGGACAGCCGGGTGCGGGCGTAGCCGATCAGCAGGTAGGACAGCACCGTTGTCAGTTCCCAGAAGATGAACAGCAGCAGGAGGTCATCAGCGGTGACGAGGCCGAACATCGCCCCGGCGAAGGCCAGGAGCTGGGCGCCGAAACCGCCGAGGTAGTCGTCCTTGTCCTTGAAGTAGCGGGCGCAATAGACCAGCACCAGCGCACCCACGCCCAGCACCAGCAGGGACATGACCCACGCCAGGGCGTCCATCCGGAACGCGAGTTCGAGCTGCAGCCCGGGAATCCAGGGGATCACTTCGGTAATCGCGCCGTCAGAACCTGAATAGACTGCGTCGTGCTGCAGCAGCAGCCAGATAAAGGAGGCCGCGGGGACCGCGGCCAGGGCGAAGAACGAATTCCTGCCCAACTTTCGGAACAGCAGCGGGGCCACAGCAGCCACCGCAAAGTGCACGGCAAGGACTGTGATCACTGGTATCTCCGCAACGTCAGAAAGTCGATTGTCAGCAAGTTGGAGCAGGCGGGTCATTTGTTAGGTTCGGTGCCGACAGTTTACCAAGCGTGTACAAATTCTTTTGGCTGGGACACCGGCCGCTGAACAATTCGACGCAAATGTGAAGCCGGGGCCAAACTCTGCCTGGCAAAACCCGCTGCCGGCTGCCCCTCGGAGGACCCCCGGGGCGGCTACGATTCTGGCTATGAACACTGCCGCCGCCCCAGAGGACATGCGCCCCTCGGAACTGGAATCGGGAAGTCCTGTCCCGCACCGGGGCTGGATCCTCGCGTGGGCCTCGTGGGACTGGGGCTCGTCAGCCTTCAACGCCGTCATGACAACGTTTGTTTTCACCGTCTACCTGACCTCCAAGGCATTCGGCGGGGAGGACCAGGCCTCGGCAGTCCTGGGCGCCGCGCTGGCCGTCGCCGGGTTGGCCGTTGCCCTCCTGGCCCCGGTCACCGGGCAGCGCTCGGACACGGGCGGCCGGCGGAAACTGTGGCTGGGGGTCAACACGGCCGCCGTCGTGGTCCTGACCGGGCTGTGCTTCTTTGTCTTCCCACGGCCGGACTTCCTGATCCTGGGCGTCACGCTCATAGCGCTGGGCAACGTCTTCTTCGAGTTTGCCGGGGTCAACTACAACGCCATGCTCACCCAGATCTCCACCCCGCGGAACATCGGCAAAGTGAGCGGCTTCGGCTGGGGAATGGGGTATCTCGGTGGCATCGTGGCGTTGCTGGTGGTGCTCCAGCTCTTCGTCCAGCCCAGCCTGAACTGGTTTGGCGCCTCCACCGCGGACAGCCTGAACATCCGGCTGGTGGCGGTGTTCTCGGCGCTGTGGTTCCTCGTCTTTGCCTTGCCCGTGCTGTTCGCGGTCCCGGAGCTGCCACGCTCGGACCGGGGCGCGGGCCTGGGGTTCCTCGCCTCCTACGGCCTGCTCGTCCGGCGCATCAAGGCGATCTACCGGACCAGCCCGCACACGATCTACTTCCTCCTCGCGAGCGCCATCTTCCGGGACGGGCTGGCAGCGGTTTTCACCTTTGGCGGGGTGATCGCGGCCGGCACCTTTGGCTTCGAGCTCAAGGACGTCATCTTCTTCGCGATCTTCGGAAATGTCGTGGCGGCCGTCGGCGCCATCCTCGGCGGCTTCCTGGATGACCGGATCGGGCCGAAGGCCGTGATTATCGGGTCCCTCGCCGGCCTGCTGGTCGCGGGTACCGCGATCCTGGTCCTCGGCAACGGGAGTTACGAGTTCGTTGGGATGGCCTGGGCCGGGACCACCACGTTCTGGGTCTTTGGCCTGCTGCTGTGCCTCTTCGTGGGACCGGCCCAGTCCTCCTCCCGCGCCTACCTCGCCCGGCTCGCCCCGCACGGCGAATCCGGTGAGCTGTTCGGCCTCTACGCCACCACCGGCCGGGCCGTGAGCTTCCTCGCCCCTGCCCTCTTCACGCTGTGCATCGCCGCCGCCGCCCCCTTTGTGGCCACCGGTGAGGCCCAGCGCTGGGGCATCCTGGGCATCATGGTGGTGCTGCTCGTGGGCCTGCTCGTGCTCCTGCCGGTCAAGGCCCCGGACCAGACCGAAATCGCGGTCGTCCCCGAGTCCTGAGACGGCCGAATCACCGGTTCGCGCACTAGGCTGATGTTATGAACGTGGATGAGACGGACCTCCCCGGCCTCGGCCGGCGCAAGGACTTTATGACTGCCTCCGGACGCCGGATCGGCGTGGTCGAATATCGCGAGGGCCAGACGGAACTCATCGTCTCGACCTGGGACGATCCTGACACCTGCCAGGCCTCCGTCCCGCTGACCGCGGACGAGGCCGCCGCCCTGGGCAACCTCTTGGGCGGCCAGCGCATCGCCATGCAGCTCTCGGAAGCCCACCGGGAAATCCCGGGCATTGTCACGCGCCAGTTTTCGATCAGCGCTGAGTCCCCCTTCCAGAACCAGCCGATGGGGAAGGCCTGCATCCGGACCCGCAGCGGGGTCTCGATCGTGGCCATCATGCGCGAAGGCGAGGTCCTGCCCTCCCCGGGACCCGACGTCGTCCTTCATCCCGGTGACCTCCTCGTTGCGGTGGGCACGCAAGAAGGCCTGGACACGGCGGCCGGCATCCTGCGCAACGGATAAGCGGCATGGATCCGCTCGCGCTGACCCTGATCGAGCTGGGGGCCGTCGTCTTCTGCCTCGGCCTGCTGGCCAGACTGGCCGGGCGGATCGGCATGTCCCCCATCCCGCTCTATCTGGTGGGCGGGCTGTTCTTCGGGGCCGGGGGCCTGGTCAAGCTCGAAGGCATGCACGAGTTCGCGCACCTTTCCGGCGAGATCGGCGTAATTCTCCTGCTGCTTATGCTTGGCCTGGAATATACGGCGTCCGAGCTCGTCACTGGCCTGCGGCGGTCCTGGCAGGCCGGCGTCCTGGACCTGCTGCTCAATTTCCTGCCCGGTGCCGGGCTCGCCCTGATGCTGGGATGGGGCGTCGTGGGGGCCATGGTGATGGGGGGCGTCACCTACATTTCCTCGTCCGGCATCGCCGCCAAGGTCATCACGGATCTTGGCCGGATCGGCAACCGGGAAACCCCGGTGGTCCTGTCCATCCTGGTCTTTGAGGACCTCGCCATGGCCGTGTACCTGCCGGTCCTGACCGCCACGCTGGCCGGCGTCAGCTTCCTGCTGGGGCTGCAGACGGTGGGGATCTCCCTGGCCGTCGTCAGCCTGGTCCTGGTGGTGGCCCTGCGGCATGGACACCACGTGTCCAAGGCCGTGCACAGCGAAAACTCCGAGGTTTTCCTGCTCAACCTGCTGGGCGCGGCGCTTCTGGTCGCGGGGCTCGCCGCAGCGATGCAGGTTTCGGCGGCCGTGGGCGCGTTCATGCTCGGCATCGCGATTTCCGGCGCCACGGCCCACAGCGCCACCCGTGTCCTGGAACCGCTCCGTGACCTCTTCGCGGCCCTCTTCTTTGTGGTTTTTGGCCTCAACACCGACCCCCGGTCCATCCCCCCGGTCCTGGGCTGGGCCCTGCTGCTGGCCCTGGTGACGGCAGCCACCAAGATGGTCACCGGGTACTGGGCGGCAAAACGGGCCGGGATTGGCATTCCCGGCCGCTACCGCGCGGGCGCCGCCCTGATCGCACGCGGCGAGTTCTCGATTGTCATCGCCGGCCTGGCCGTTGCCTCCGGCGTGGTGCCCGCGGATCTGGCAGCCCTCGCCACCGCCTACGTTCTGATCATGGCGATCGCGGGGCCGCTGGCCGCCCGCTTCGTGGAGCCGCTGGTCCGGCTCCTGCGCCGTCCCGTGCGGCGGCCCGCGTTCCGGACCTCCGGCCCGGCGTAAGGCTGCCCCCGCTGCGAGTCAGCGCGCCGGCGGCCTGGCGTGGTTGCCGCGCCGGCGGCCTGGCGTGGTTGCCGCGCCGGCGGCCGCGCCGGCTGCCTGGTGTGGATGCCTGGCCGGATGCCTGGCGTAGCGGCCCGGGGCTAGATGTTGGTGAGGTGGAAATTCAGGTGGCTGCGGCTGGCCGTGGGGCCGCGCTGGCCCTGGTAGCGGTTGCCGTATTCCCCCGAACCGTACGGGTGCTCCGCCGCCGAGGACAGCCGGAAGAAGCACAGCTGGCCGATCTTCATGCCGGGCCAGAGCTTGATGGGCAGCGTGGCCATGTTGGACAGTTCCAGCGTGACGTGGCCGGAGAACCCGGGGTCGATGAAACCCGCCGTCGAGTGCGTCAGCAGGCCGAGCCGGCCGAGCGAGGACTTGCCCTCGAGGCGGGCCGCGATGTCATCCGGCAGCGTCACGGTCTCGTAGGTGGAGCCAAGGACGAACTCCCCCGGGTGCAGGATAAACGGCTCGCCGGACTCCACTTCCACCAGGCGGGTCAGCTCGGGCTGCTCCTCGGCCGGGTCAATGTGGGCGTATTTGTGGTTGTCGAACAGCCGGAAGAACTTATCGATCCTGACGTCCACCGAGGACGGCTGGACCATCTCGGGGTCGAAGGGCTCGAGGACAATCCGCTGGGAGTCAATTTCGGTTCGAATGTCGCGGTCAGAGATCAGCACAGGTTCAAAAATACCGCACGGCGCCCTGCCCGGCTTCACGGGCGGGTGCAGCCACCCAGTGTTACTTCACCGGTCTGTCTATTCCGTGGCGGGCATATCTTCGAGGAGGGACTTGAGCCGCTCGAGCTGGCAGACCTCGGCCTTCATCCGCCTGCGGAAGGGGTTCCTCATCCGAACCACGAACCCCCTGGGCTCGTACTTCAGGGCGAACCGGACGCGGGTGCTGGGACCCTCCGTGCTCAGGTAGTAGCCGCCGTGCGGCCGGGCCGGCCCGACGATGACCTGGTACTGGATCTCCGCCCCCGTCCGGGCTTCGACGATTTCGAAGTCCGCGGCCACGGGTCGTCCGCCGGGTCCGGCGACCGTCTGCCGGTACACGGCACCTTTGGCACCGGCGGCACCGGAGAGGAGCTCCACGCTCCGGACCCCTTCCCGCCAGAGCGGCAGGTGGGCCGGGTCCAGGAGGAAGTTGTACACGCTCATGGCGTCACGGTGGATAACGACGTCGTACTCTGCGAATGCCACAAAAATCCTTGCTCGGCGGACGGCGATAGGCGTAGCCCGCTTCCCCCGAACTGCAGCTAACCACTTCAGGATATTCGCCAGGGCCACCAGTACCGCGGCGGCTCCGGGTCCTTTACCGAACAGTTACGGAGGCCACCGAAGGCGATCGTCGCTGGCCGCCCCGCCAAGGAGCCCCACCAAGGGCAGGGCTCCGGAAAACCTGGCAGTCATCTTTACGTTTCCACACTCGCGAACTTGCCGCGGCGAACGTGGGCGGGGCGGAAGGAACCGTCGTCGCGGTTGTCGACGGGAGGGATGCGATCGGGATGTTCGGCGCCGTATCCGGCAACGTACGCCGTGTTGGCGTCGGGGCCCCGCCGGGGGATCCTGTTTTGGACAACGCCCAGAATATTGGCGTCAACAAAATTGAGCTGGTCAATTGCCTTGGCCAAGCTGTGTTGACTCACCCTCTTCGTTCCGACCACCAGCAACACGCTGTCGGTGCTCTTGGTCAGCACACTGGCGTCAGTGACGGGGAGGATCGGCGGGGAATCAACGACGATCACGTCGAACTTCTTCTGGAGCTCCTCCAGAAGACGGCTCATGGCTGCCGAACCGAGCAGTTCACTGGGATTGGGCGGCAAGGGTCCCGAGGCCAGCAATGCCAAGCCGTCGTCGGACCAGTACTGGATGCTGTCTTCGAGGGTGGACGTTCCGACAAGGACAGTGGTGAGGCCGATTCCCCCCTCGATTCCAGTCGCTGCAGCAACTGAAGGAAGACGAAGATCCGCATCGACGAGAATGACCTTCTGGCCGCCCTTGGCGATGGTGACGGCAAGGTTCAGCGCGACCGTGCTCTTCCCTTCCCCGGCTGACGCCGAAGTGACAACGATCGAGCGCATCGGCCGGTTCACACCTGCGAACTGGAGGTTCGTTCGGAGCTTGCGGAACGCCTCCGCGCCCGAACCGCCCAGGACCGACGGAGCCGCACCGGGCAGACGACCGGCAGTCTGTTCGGTGATTCCTGCCAGGAGCGGCAGGTCAGTCATCTTGCGCAAATCCGATTCGGTCCGGATGTTGCGGTCCAGGACATGGCGCAGTACGGCCGCCGCGATTCCGGCTGCGAGCCCGTACAGAAGGCCCAGGGCAAGGTCCAGCTTCGCGTTGGGGCTCGACGGCTCGGTCGGCGTGGTGGCGTGATCCACCGGGCTGAGCCGGACCGGAGTCGGCGTTCCGTTCGTGGGCCGCTCCAGGTCAGCGACAGCCGTAATGAGGCTGGCAGCGACGGCGTTGGCGATGTCGGCGCTCCGCTGGGCGGAGCCGTCCCTGGCTTCGATTTCGATGATCACCGTGTTGCGTGCGGTGGATGTCTTGATCTTGGCGGCCAAGGCCTCCGGGGTCATGCCGAGATTGAGCTTGTCGATGACAGGTTGGAGAACGGTCGGTTTCGAGGTGACGTCCACATACGATTGGACGCGCGCCAGTGCGAAGACGCTGCCCTGTTGCAATTCCGCGGACGTTTCCGAGTTCTGCGTCGAGACGAAAAGGCTCGTCGACGCCGTGTAGGACGTGGGAGTAAGCAAGGATGCCACGCCCGCGAGAATCGTTCCCAGCAACGCCAGGACAGTGATCAGGCGCCAGCTTCGGCGCAATATGAGCAATTGTTCACGGACGTCCATTGCGGGTCCTTTCACGGGCGGTGGTTGCTGCATTCCAGACGAAGCGGCGCGGTTTCATGCGGCCAGCCAGGTGTAGCATCCATCCGACACGACGCGGGCCGTGCCGGCCGGGATGGTGAAGGCCGACGTACCGTTCGATTGCGCAATCGCCCCGCCTGCTGCATCGTAGGCCACCAGTGTGCAGCTCGGAGAGGGATTCCATGCCTCGTACTTACCCGCGGAGATTGACCCGCCGCCTTCCTTGGGCGCTGCCGCACCGATGGTGAAGTCGCCGTCGGTGAAGCCGCGGCGGGCGGCATCGAGCTCAGGCTGGAGCCCGGGACAGAGATCAGTAATGGCAGCGACCACCTCCGCGTCCACCTTCTCGATCAGGTGGGACACCACGGCCTTCTGGTCCGTGGCTTTCACGTTTTCCAATTGGGTGCAGCTTTCCTGTCCGACTTGAAGGACCGCGTTCGGGTCGGTGCCCTGGGGGACCCGTGATGAGAGATACCGCTGCTCGGGAGGCGCAAAGGTGGGCTCCGGTGCAGCCTGCGGGGCTTGCGCCTCGCCGGAGGAGGTGGGGGTAGCAGCAGGTGCCGCTGTCTTGGCTCCCGTGGCGGGAGCCGAGGGGGAAGACCCCCGGGGAGCGGCCGCAGCCTCAGAAGCTGAGGCGGCCGGGGAGGATGAGTTGGCGGACGTGGACGTGGCGTTTGGGTTTCCGGGGGAGGTGCAACCGGCGGCTGCGAAGACCGCAGCCGCCAGAAGCACCGTTCCCAGGGATTTCGAGAGACCGTTATACATGGGATGTTTTCTTTCGAGAGCTATTCTTACCTAGGGATTCGGCTCGAAGTTCAGGACCAGGGCCGGACGTTTGACAGCAGTGGCTTCCCGCGAGAAGAACCACATGTTGTCGGTTCCTGCGCTCTGCATCGAGAAGTTGATGTCACCTGCGAGTGCTGCCGAGATTGCGGCCGCGTCGAGTGAAATGGAGTACGACGCGTTCGGTGCCGTCGGACCGTCCAGCGTTCCCAGCAAGGTGCTGCTGGTTTGCGGGCGGTTGTTGTAGGTCGTCGTCGCCTCGGACCAGTCACCGGCCATCGCCACCGTCTGCTGCGGATCGGCGGACCCTGCAAACGAATCCGCCGTAGTTGAGAACCTCAAGGTCGCCGACACGAGGTGCTGGCCCGCAGGAACCTGCGAGGACGCATTGAACCTCATGTAGGTGATGTAGGCCGACGTACCCCTGGTGGCCAGGGTCGTGAAGGACCCTGTTGCGGTATTCGGCGCTCCCGCGTTCACGTAGGTGTCGGCGGTCGGTGTCAGCGTGAGCGAGACCGGCTGCGGTAACGGAACCACCGTTGCGGAGGCTTCGTTGGACGGGCCGCTTACATTGGCGGCCTCGTCGGCGGCGAGAACCTGGTAGTACGACGTTCCGGCCGGGCGGCCCGCGTCGGTCCAGCTGAGCGTGCTCCCGTTCACGGTAGCGACGAGGGTGGCAGCTGACGGGGTGAACCCGCTGGTATCGGAACGGTGGACCTGGTACTCAGTAACTCCGACGTTGTCAGTGGTTTCGTTCCAGGAAACCGCCACATCACTGGCATGTACCGCGGCCGCAACTCCTGTCACGGCCGCGGGAGCTTGTGTGTCGGGGATCGGCTGTCCTATTCCCTTGCCGATGTTGAAGTGGTCGGTGACCTGCGCTGCCGAAAGTACCGTCGGGTACACGGCGAACTCGTCGATGGAGCCGGCGAAGTAGTTGCTCAAGGGCCGCAACGGCCAGCTGTTCAGCTGGTCTCCGCCAATCTTCCACGAACCCCAGTAGCTTTGCGCTGCAGTCTGATTCGGCAGCGCGCCGATCTGGGTTCCGTCAACGTACAGCCGCATGCCGTCGCTGCCCTGCGTCGCCACCGCGTGGTGCCAGGCGTTGTCGTTGTAGGGCAGAGCCGTGCTGACCGTCCTTGTGCCGTTGACATAGACACCGAAGATCAGCGTGCCCGCGTTCGTCATGTAGAGGTTCCGGTCGTAACTGCTGCTGAGTCCGGGATTGGTACCGTGCCGGTTCGGCTGGCCATTGCCGAAGCCGAAGATCTTCCCGCCCCTGGTCGTGTTCGTCTTGAACCAGACCTCCGCGCTGTAGACGGTGGGCGCATTGCCCCGATTCTGGCCGTAGGCGTATGCGCCCGTGCCGTTGAACGTCGTCGAGCGGCTGGTGTCATTGGCAATGGCTCCTGTGTCGCCGGCAAATGCCGGTCCGCCATAGCTCAGTTCCAGGTTGTTGCCCGCAGAGCTGTCGGCGCCGACCGTCGGACCGTTGCCGTCAAGCCGCCAGTACGTGCTGGCACCTGCCCCAAGGACAGCGGCCGGGTAGGCTGCGGTGTTCCGTGCTGTTGTGACGGCCACCGAGGCCGAGAGCGGACCGGTATTGGTGCCGTCAGTCGCCCGGACGCGGTAGCTGTACTGCGTTCCGGGTACGGCTGTCTTGTCCGTGAAGGACACCTGGCCGGTCGACCACCACAGCGAGTTGGCGTTGACAGTTCCCAGCGGTGTCGTCGAGCCGTTCCGGTAGACGCTGTAGGTCAGCCCCGAGTCATCGTTGTCGAGGCTGGCCCGCCACCGGATCTGGTTTTCGCCGGCCTTGACGCTTTCCGCGCTGACGTTGCTGGGCGAGGAAGGTGCCACAGTTCCCGGGCCGGGGCCGAACCTGGTCAGGCCCTGCTGGGCGGCGCCGTTGGTGGTGGTGAATTCGCCGGCGACCCAGAGCATGTCGCCCGAACCCCGATTCGTGTGGACGATGGCCCTCGGACCAATGCCCTCACCAATACCGTCGTTGGTGTCAGGGCTCCACCCCAGTTGTGGTGCCGGGGCGTTTACGCTCTGCGCAGTCAGGTGCTGCCGGACGCCGTCTGCCATTTCATTCATGGTCGAGCAGTCGTGCTCGTGGCTGGCGGCGTAGAGGACACCGCCGTAGACGTCCACCGCCTGGGTGGCTCCGAGGCAGGTGTCCCTCCACACCTGGTCATACGTATCAAGGCTAAATCGTGCCCGCCCGTCGAAGACGCCGCCCCCGGTGCCCTCGTTGCCGATGTAGAAGTTCTGCCCATCGTTGACAATGGACTTCGTGAACGACGTGCGTGAAATGAACGAGCTGCCGTAAGTCCGCACGTTCGCGCCGGTGGTTGCGTCGACGACGGCGATCGACTGCGAGGCAACGCCGTTCACAGTTGCGAAATCGCCGCCCAGAACGACGACGTTGCGGCCGGCGGGAACAGTCAGCGCTCGAGCCGACGCGTTGACGGCCGGCGCCCACGGCAGGAGCCCGCCGTTTGAGTCCATGGCCGCGTAGCGGCTACGGGCCTCGGACCCGACCGTTTGGAAGTCGCCACCGAAATAGACGGCGGTGTTCGTGGCCTCGATTGTCCGGACCGTCGCCGAGACGATTGCCGGCCGGAAGGTCGTGTCTACCGTGCAGCCAGGAAGCTTAACGGCAGCGATGCGGGTGGTGTTGACGCCGTTGATGGCCCCAAACAGACCGCCCACATAGAGCCGGCTGCCGTCCGGCGTTACCGCCAGGGCACGAACGGTTGTACCTGTGCCGCCCGTCACGGACAAGGCGCAGGAAGTTGGGTTGCCGGTGAACGCGTCGAAGGCCGCGAAGTTCACCGCATTTCTTGACTGGGTGCTACCGGCAGCGGTGCCAGGAGGCCGGATCTGGGTGAAAGTTCCGCCGGCGTAGACAACACCGTTTGACTGGGCCATGGTCCAGGCAACGCCGTTTGTCTGCCAAGTCGGGAGGGCGTTGGCGGAAAACGCAACTCCCGGAGATAGAGCGAGCGCGGAGCTGCTGGTGGCAATTAACGGCGCCACCGCTAGCGCAATACCCGCTAGAACAGCTGGGATTTTTTGACGCATGGAGTCCCCCCCGGTTACGTAATCATGAACTTCAGGGCTGAAGCTACCAAGATCAAATCAGCAAAGGCCAAGGGCGGGAACGGTTGCTCCTACTAGCTTTTCCACCCCTCCTACTTGTCTTACTAGCCCCGCTACCTGCTTTAGCCGCCCGCCCACGCGTTTCTCCCTAAAGTGCTTTGCGTCAGGCAATAACACCCTCAGCATGGAATTGGGGGGACCAGCCCAGCGCCTCGACGGCCGGCCGGTGCCTATGACCTATTCGGCATTCGTGAAGAATCGAGTTCGTTGTGACTGTTCGTATCGGCTATGCATCGGGTGTCTACGATCTTTTCCATGTCGGGCACCTCAACCTGCTCAAACATGCGCGGTTGCACTGCGACTATCTGGTCGCCGGAGTGGTCTCCACTGAAGCGACACTGCTCATGAAGAACAAAGAGCCTGTCGTGCCCCTTCATGAACGGCTCGAGATCGTCCGTAATATCCGGCTTGTCGATGAGGTGGTCGTAGACAACTACCCGGACAAAGTCGATGCCTGGCGTGCCGTTGGATTCCATGTAATTTTCAAAGGCGATGATTGGCGCGGAACAGAAAAGGGAAACCGCCTCGAAGCCGGCATGCTGGCGCTCGGCGTCGACGTCGTGTACTTCCCCTACACCGTTCACACCTCCAGCACCATGCTGCGGCGCGCCCTGAATCTGCTTGAAAGCGGCGTTGAAGACAACGAGTCATTGCAGGCGTGAAATGCATGCAAATCAAAGTGCAGGGAAAGTACGAACCAGTACTGGGAATATTCCGGAAAATTCCGGACCCCTCTCCCGGCGCCAGGCCATCCTCCTTGGAGCCTCGGGATTATTTCTGGCCGGATGCACGCCCGCCCGTCCGCCTGTTGAAACCCCAGAAATTCACACGGTAGCCACGCTATTTGAAAAGAATCGCTTCTTTGTGGCGCACCGCGGCTCTGGAGATAACTGGCCGGAACACACTATGCAGGCATACGCGCAGTCGGTAAATTTCGGTGTTCCGGCCCTCGAGGTTTCGGTGAACGCCACCAAGGACGGCGTGCTGGTGTGCCATCACGATCAAAGTGCGCTCAGGGTGACCGGGCAGGACCGCAAGGTCGCGGACCTTACCTATGCCGAGCTCAGCGGCCTCCGGGTCGATGCCCGCGCTTGGCTTGGCCCGTCGACGGCTCTTGAGGCTATTCCGAAGTTACGGGACGTCCTGGACCGGTTCGCGGCTTCGCATGTCATTTTCATCGAAGACAAACAAGGCACGAACACAAGAACGCTCCTTGACTTGATGGACAGCTACCCAAATTCCACCGAGCATTTCATCTGGAAGCAGCCGGCCCCCGCCCTCCAGGTAGCGGCAGCCGCCAAGCGCGGCTACAAAACGTGGGGGTACTTCATGCCGGATGCCATTCCGCGTTTGGACGAGCTCGCCGCCGGATTCGACTATCTTGGCGTTTACCACACCGCCGATGACGCGACGGTCAGCAAGGTCGTGGCCTACGGCAAGCCCGTAATTTGCTGGGAAATCCATACTCGTTCCACTGCCAACCGCATAACCCGCCTGGGCGTTCAGGGCCTGATGTGCTCAAACATCCCCTACGTGACGTCGGCGTCTGCGGAACCCAAGGACTCGTTCTCGACCGGCTCCCGGGCCGCCGGCGATCTTCCTTGGACTGTCGACCAAGGCTGGGGAGCCCAACCGGTGATCGATGCGGCATCCGCATCGGTGGTGCTGGATAAGAGCGAGAACTTCAGCTACCGCCTGGGTTCGATGGGTCCTGTCACGAAAGAAATCCACAGCATTACGTTCGAAATGTGTTGGCCACAGGAACTCCCGTCGAACCTTCAGCACGCCGGAATCGCGTTCGGGCAACAGGATGACACCCCCTACCGGGTGTTGGTGCCAAGCAGCGTCGGGGGCTATCACCTGATCATTCGGCCGGCCGGAGAGCTGGTCCTGTACCGGCGCGACCCGGGGAATCCAGCCGGCACACGGCTACAGACGATCGCGACCTCACCCATAAAGCCCGGGGAATGGCTGCACTTCAAAATCGACGTCACGCCGTCCTCCATCCGGTTCTCCAGGGTGGACGGGGCCGGATGGTCCGGAGAGACGATGGACCGGGAGTATCGCGGCGGCTATATCAGTCTCTGCAAGGATTACCCTGCCCCGGTCCCCGTCCAGTTCAGGGGCGTCTCGGTCACCTAGACCGGGTGCCCGGCGCCGGCCACCCGGCGTGTTGCTCCCACGCTCACCGGGCGTCAGCAGCCCGCCGGAGCTCGACTTCCGCCGGATCCGGCCGATGCGACGACGATTCTGTCCGCGAACGGGACCGCGCTCTCGACACAACGGTGGCAGCCCCCCCGACGACCACTGCGGCCGCCACTGCCAGCGCAAATGCCCAGGCGGCGCCAACGGTGCCGCCTGCATACGCCAGGGCGAGCGGCAGCACGAGCGTCAGCAGGGCCAGAACTGCCCGCATGAGCGTCGACAGCCTGTTCGCCTGGACGGACCTGTAGTAGGCCAGCAAGACGGTGTAGGGAACCATCGCCAGGTATTGCACCAAGTAGGGAAGTCGCAGTTCGGACGCTGCCTCCCAGGATGCGCCGAGCACGAGGGCTCCTATGGAGCCCGGCAGCAGCATGACGGCAGCACCCCACAGCCCGGCCATGGCTGCTACGACCACGAACGTCTCGATCAGCCGCGTTCGAAAGACCGTAGTGCCTTTGGCGCGTACGAGCTCGGGAATGACAGCCATCTTGATAGCGGAAAAGGCGGTGTTGAGGGGTGAGAACAGCAATTGCGCTGCCCGCAGCGCACCCACGCCAGCAGCGCCAAGAGGCAGCGCCAAGAGATACAGTACGACGAAGTTGGACGCATTGAGCGCTGAAAACTCTCCGAGATAGCGAAGACCGGGGTTACGGTTGACGCCCAGCCAGCGCCTGCCATCGCGCAGCGAAGGCAGCACCCGCCCCAACAGAAGTCCCAGGACCAGTGCTGCCGCTGCGCCGCCGCCCCAGCAGAGAACGACGGCCCACACGGCTCCGGAGGTGGCCGCGACAGCCGCCATGGACGTGATCGACAATGCGGCCCACACGGCGTCGATGAGCAGCGCCCGCCATGGCCGGTGCTCGCAGATGAACAGATACCGGAGCGTGTCTTGGAGGAGCACGAAGGGCAGGCTGGCGGCGATGACAAACCAGATGAGGCGGGCCGATTGGTCAGCCAGGACGGCACCTGCCAGCAGCAAGGGAACGGTGGCGGCTGCAACCAGTACGCTGGCACCCAAAACGCCTCTCCTCACCGAGGCCTTCAGGGAGCCCGCGGCGGAGTATTTGACCAGCAGCGTCTCTCCGATGAGTGCACGCTGGGCGCCCAGGAACAGGAGCAAACCGGCATAGCCCAAGGAGAACTGACCGAACTGGCCAGCGGTCGCAACATTAGCTGTAATGGCTACCGCGACGAAGTTCGAGATGCTGGATACGGCCTGATCGCCGAAGGCAACGTACCTGCTCATACGGGCCATCTAGTCCATCCTTGCCAGGGCACGGGAAAACTTCACCACGTAGGCGGCGCAGAAGACGCAATGGAAGATCGCCAACACCGCGTAGCAGGGCAGGAATATGCTGCTCCACGGCACTGTCATCAGGGCGAGGCAGGTCATGCCGTAGTCGACAGGCAACGTGAGAATTGATCGCGTTATGGAAGGTGGGGCATCGCGGCCGGGATGTGATGGGCGCTGCCCGGACTGACGGGTCAGCTGATCGAATAGTGCGCCAGCGAAGAAAATTGTGGAGTTAGCGAAAAGGAACACGCCGCACAGAGCGGCCAGCTGCAGCGCCGGGATGGAAGTTGTGCGCAGGAGGAAGCAGAAGACGGCTCCGTGCAGGACGACGATCCGCCCGCTGTCCAGCACATGGTCGAGCCACTCACCCAATTTTGAGCTGCGTCCCTGGAGTCTTGCCAGCTGCCCGTCTGCAGAGTCGAGGACGAACCCGGCGGCGAGCACTACTCCCACCAGAGCGGAACCTGCCCCGGTTCCTGCACCGAAGGCCAGCCACAGCAACGCCCCATAGGTAAGGAACGCCCCCGCGAAAGTCACGTGGTTGGGGCCGAATCGGGTGTTCCTGAGCGCGGCTGCGACCACCCGGCCAGCCGGTCGGTTGACGTACAGGCAGTACAGAGGCACCCCCTTCTTGCCCTTCTGCGCCAAGCTGAGCTCCCTGAAAGACTGAGCAAAACCGGGCCCCGCGGCATGTGGACGCTCGAGCTTGTCCGTACTCATTTCGTGTCACCTGGCTTTCGTTTGGCGCCCACGCTCAGAACAGCAATGGCCAGGGCGAGGATCAGCAGCCTCCCCATCGACTGCAGCAGAGAGCCGCGGAGCAGGATAAACATGTACCCGGAGAAGATGGAGACGCCCAGATAGCCCACCGATCCGGCGGACAATGCACCCGCGCCGAAGCCGACATCGAGCCTTCTGCTGAGCAGCCCGAGCAGGGCGAATGTGACTGCCACCCCGACTACTCCGAAATTGATCCAGGCCTCTGCCCACAGCGGGGACGACAGGTTGACGTTGGCACTGCTCATCCACTGGCCGACTTCAACACCGCTGTCCAGCGGTTTGGTCGGCCAGACGACGCGCGGCACCCAAAACAGCAAGGCGCCAAGGAACTGGTAGCCCCAGGTCAGCCCCTCATCCCGGGTGAACCCCAGGGTATTCGCGAGCATGCTGAACTGGTCGTAGTCCTTGGTCGAGATCATCCGCCACACCGAGTCCGTTTGGAGCATGACGCCGGTCCCCGCTGCCCGGCGGGTGATGTCGCTTAACGGAAAAAGGAAGATCGCCGCCACTACCCCGCCGACGATCGCGACGTTGAAGAGGGCTTTGCGGGACCCGATAAGAGGCATAACCAGTCCGAAAAGCACAGCCAGCGTCCAGTAACGCGAGTTGGAGATCGGGTTGTTGACGACGACGTTGAGCACCACCAGGCCGACTATTAGTACAGCGTCAAGCATGTTGAGGGAGCTTCGGAGTTTCCGGAGTACGTGGATGTAGAAAATGAGCGCCACCAGGCAGGTTACGGAACCGAAGGCGGAGATGATTGCCCGGGCAGCTTGTCCGCTGTCGGGGCTCACCTGGTCCAGGGCCTGGCTCGCCTCCTGCCGGCTGGCAAAGAACACGCTGATTCCGCCGACCTGAGCCACGTAGATCAACCCGCCCAGGATCGCGGCTGTCGCAAAGATCCTCAGGGCATCCATGCTCCGCAGCTTGCGCACGGGCGCCGGGCCTCCCAAGTTCCGGAAGAGTCTAAGGTGATAGGCCAGATCGAAGCTGATGCAGCCGAGAAGAGTGATGGCGGTCGTCGCGTACAAAGTCGAATCGTCGACCTGGACGGCCAGTACGGTTGACGCGCCGGTTGACAATTGGGCCAGTGGAACAACGCCGAGGCAGATATAGACGAACATCCAGAAGACGCCGGCTACCGGTCGCACCTGGTCCTTCCACAGAATGACGCTCATGCGGAAGGCTGCATAGAGGAGCACCGAGTACCGGATGAGGAAGTCAGTATCGCTGTAGGAGGCTTCCGACGTCGACCGCAGGATGAGCGGTATGGCCACGGCAAAACACAGAAAAGTCAGGATCGCCAGCGCCGCACCGATTCCGGACTTTTTTTCGCCCGGCAGGCTGACCGGGCTTCGGAAGTCACTGCCGGCCAGCATTTATCGCCTCCGCATACAATCCCAGGAGACTCTCCGCGAGGGATTCGGCAGACCATAGACCCAAGTGCAGCTCACGGGCCCGCACACTCAGCCGGTACCGCAGATCCTTATTGGCCGCCACTGTGGCCATGGCTGCGTGGAAGGCATCGGCCGTGGGCGCAGCGACAATCGCCGCACCCGCTTTCTGCAAGGCCCCGGCCAGTCCGCATTCCGAGGTCAGAATGATGGGCGTACCCACAGCCGCGGCCTCGATGATCACCATCGGGTAAGGCTCGTGGCGGGCCGGCAAAACGACGGCGGTCGCCTGGGACAGTGCCTCCAGCACCTGAGATTCCGTCAACTCCCCCGGAAGGTCGAACCGGTCCCGGAAGCCTGAAGCGTCGATCAAGCGGCGCACGGTCTCCAGTTCGCCTTGATCAGGTCCTGCAACCACGAATCGGGCTTCCGATCCCTCCCGCAGGAGGGCAATCGCTGCCTCGACGAACACCGTGGGCTGCTTGCGCGCCGCAAGCCGTGAAACAAACAGAAAGGTTGGGGTCTGCGGGTCTTCCCACACGGTGCCGGGGTCGGCTGTCGCGTTCACCACCCGGCGCATCTTCGTCCTCGGCACGCCGAGGGACTCAAGGTTCCTTTCCTCGGCCTCCGTCAGGGTCAGCCATAGTTGTGGCGTCCGCATCGCCCGTCGGAAGATCAGCGCATCGAACACGCGCAATCCGCGCGAACGCGGCGCTGCAAGCATGCCGTGTGCCTGGGCGATGACGGGAATGGCGGCACCGCGCAGCACGAGGGCGCTGGAAGTTGTGATGAAGTCGCGGCAGAGGTGCAGCTGAACGACGTCGACCTGGCGGCTCCGGTCCCAAACATGCCTGACGAGACCGACCCCAATCAGGCCCCTGAGACGGGCGCCCCGGAACGGGCGCCGGACAGGAAAAATTCTTTCATGTGGTTCCGGTCGAGTGGCCGGCCGGCCGCCGAGCCAGCCCCCGACGAGTTCAACAGCGGCGCCGTGGCGCACCAGCGCTGCACTCTGCATGCGCGCGACCGCCCAGACACCGCCCGCGACGGCGCCCGGTCCGGCCAGGCCGCCGATCTGCAGCACGCTCAGGGGCGGCCTCGACGATGCGCGTTTTTCAGGCATGTTCAGCCAGCCGACGGCCGTATTGCTGTAGTTCGCGGGTCTTCAGGCCGATCTGCCAGTAGTACGAAGCCAGGGCGACGGCGTAGTCAAGGCCGGCCCGTCCATCCAGGAAGCCGGCCCGGACGATGTAGCTGTAGACCCAGAAGGCAAGTGGTTTGAACGGGACGACGTCAAAGCGCTGCCCCTGCAGGCTTTTCGACGAGCGCACCGAGCGCCGCATGGCCGGGTCGGCATGGATATAGGCTTCCCAGTCGGAGTACTTGTTGTGCCTGTCGAACCAGGTGCGGACCGGGTCAAGATCGTGGTGTGCCAGCAGGCCCGAAGTGCGCCCCACCTCGCCCGTCGCCTCTGGCTGGTAGTGCACTTCCAGCTCCGTCATCACCGGAAGATTCACCAAACCAGTGTCCTCATAGCGGTTGAAGCCCCGCTTCAACAGCGAACGCTTGACCACCCGGTGGCCGTGTTTGAGAACCTTGCCAGCGAAGTGATAGGAGATGGGGATGTCGAAAGCCACGCGGCGTTCCAGCGGATCCGAGACGATGACGGCGATTTCCTCGATCAGTTCCTGGCTCGGAAATTCGTCGGCGTCAAGAAACAGAATCCAGGGATGGCGGGTCGGCGCATGTTCAAGCTGCCACTGCTTCTTCTGGGGGTACGCCCCGTTCCAGGTGAAGTTGATGACGGTCGCACCTCTGGCGGCGGCAAGTTCCGCCGTCCGATCGGTGCTGTTTGAATCGACCACGATGATCTCGTCGAAGTCGCCCAGTGCCGCCAAGCACCTCTCGATGCTCGCCTCTTCATTTTTCGTCTGAATCAGGATCGAAGCTGGTATCTTACGCATTCACTTCCCCCTCAAGAGTGGATTGCCGATAGTCTTTGCGAATGGATTTTCTGAAGAGCACAAACAGGACCAGATCATCCTTCCGGTTCCGTCACCTGAAGGAACTTGGTTTTGGCCTGCTGGCCGTGGTGGCGGTCATCATTGCTGTCCTGGCGTTCACCGCGCGGGGCAACGGGGCCGGCCCCTCGCCGGTTCCAGCTGCCAGCACGCCGGAATCTAGCCGTGCTGCGGTCCCTAACGTTGACATCATCGGCGACTCCTACGTTGTTGGCTCCGACCAGGGTGGCTACGGAGCAGCCAACTGGGCAAAGATCGTCGGGTCCCGCTTTTACTCGGAGTCCCATCCGGTCGACATGAACGTCATCGGCCATCCCGGCGCCGGGTACATCGTCAGGGGAACCGAGAAAGTCACTTTCGCCGAAGCCGCCACCACCAGCTTGCGCTCGACGGCTGATCTGGTCCTTGTCTTCGGGAGCAGGAACGACGGTAAGCAGGACCCTGCAGCAATGGCCGCGGCTGCGACTGATCTCTACACAAAGATCCACGAGCGGGCGCCCCACGCGAAGCTGATCGTCGTCGGGCCGGCCTGGGTCGACGAGCGCGTGCCGGACTTCATCCTTAGTGACAGCAAAGCGATCTCCGAGGCAGCGTCTGCCGGTGGCATTCAGTTCGTCAACCCGCTGAGCGAGCGCTGGTTCTTCGGCGCCGATTCCAAGCTCATCGGTGCCGACGGCGTCCACCCGACCGACGCCGGCCATCAGTACCTCGCCGAAAAAATGTACGGGTTGATTTCCAAGACCCTGGCCACCATGGCTACCCCCTAGGCTGCATTGTGCCATCACAGGACATCATTGTCCCGGAACCGTTCCCTGATCACTGATGGGCCCGGCACCCGCCCGTAGACAGCATTCGGTGGAATGTCACCGCGGACCACGGTGAGCGGCTCCACGACGGCTGACTGGCCAATGTGGGCTCCGCCGAGCACCATGCAGCGCGAGGTGACCCATGCACCATCGTCTATATACACGGGGCTGGTTATGAGGCCCATGTCGCTGCGCGCGCGGTGGCTTCCCGTCGTGATGAAGCATTCCTGTGAAACCACAACGTTGGCGCCGATGTAGACATCGTCCTGGTTGTGGAACCAGACGCCCTCCCCAATCCAGCAGCCGGCCCCGATGTGCAGCTTCCATGGAAACTTGACGCGGGTGCGCGGCCGGAATGTGACGCCCGGACCGATCTCGGCGCCGAAGGCCCGCAGCACGGCGACCCGGAGCCGTGAACTTATCTGCCAGGGGTTGCTCACGAACAACAGCTCGCAGGCCCCCCACAGATAGACAACTGCCCGTGGCCTGTCCCAGGCTTCACCCGCGCCCGGTGCCTTGGCCAAATCAATGACGGGCGTCTGCCGCCCTGGTCCGGCGTCCGGCGATGATTGCGCTGGCATCAGGACACCGCCTCGGCAGTCTGGGCGAACCCTTGAGGTGCCAGCGGGCGGTCCGCAACGGCTTTGGCCAGCACTTCTTCGAAGCGGGTAGCGATCGGACCAATTCCAAACCGCTCGACGGAAAGCTGGCGGCTTCGCTCTCCGGCTGACACAAGCGCCGCCGGCGACTGCGCCATCCCTTGGAGCCAATCGGCGGCACCCACCACGCCCTGCGCGTCCGGAGTCCCGACGTACCCGCCGGCTGCCTTGATGTCCAGGGCCGCTGGATTGTCCCGTGGCATGAGTCCCAGGACCGGACGGCCGGCCGCCAAGGACGAAAGCACCTTGCTGGGTATCGAAAACTTTGACGCCCCGGGTTCAAGGAGGGCAAGGAGCACATCGGCGGAGCCGAGCATGTCAGAGAGTTCGGAGGCCGGCTGGAACGGCAGCAGGGTGATCGGCAATTCCGGTTGCCGCTCCGCGATCTCACGCACGGCTTCAATCCCTTCCCCCTCCGAGGCGACCACGAGACGCGCCGGGATGCCCCTGTCCAGGGCGCCGCGCAGGAGATCAATCAGCAGCAGCGGGTTATGCTTCCGGCCCAGCGTTCCGGCATAGAGAAGACGTATCTCCCGGGCCTGCGGGAGATGGGCGCGCGCCCACCCATTGTCCCTTGGCCCGGGAAGGATTTCACCGAGCGGCGCCCAGTTTGGAATGACAGAAACGTGGCGCACATCGAGGCCCCAGCGCCGGTAAGCCCGGCGGAATTCCTCGCCAATTGCGACGACCTGGCTGGCGCTGCGGACCAGGTTCTTCTCCGTGCGCGTGACCCATCGCTGCGCTGCCGGACTGACAGCCGCAGGCAGCCGCTTCCTGATCTCTTCTCCGATTGCCCTGCTGAAGAGGTCCTGATGCCACAACACCCAGGGCTGCCCCGACTTTGCCATCGTTGAACTGAATCTGTTCAGTACGAACAACGGAACGTTGCATGCCACGACGCAGTCGGGACGGGTCTGCTCGAGGTGGCTGACCCAGGCCCGGGCAAATGACTTCTCGAACCGCATCCGTCCCAGCGGCGAATACTTCTCGAATGTCCTAACGGCGGTAATTCCGCGGAAAGTCAACGCGTCCGGGTCCCCGTCCAGGCGCTCCAGCTTTCCCTTGCCACTGGGGTACTGGGTCGCGTAGGCGTGTTCGACGTGGTGTCCCCGCGCGGCGAGTTCCCGGGACAGCTCTGCCTGGAACGGGTGCCCGGCGAAGTCGTGAATATGGATGCGCACGGGGGTTCACCCTTGCGCCTTGAGCTGGTCGAAGATCCACTCGTAGGTCTTTTCCAGTCCTGTCCTGAGCGTGATGGACGGTTCCCAGCCGTAGGTGGCATGGAAGAGCGTGTTGTCGCTGTTCCGCCCGCGAACTCCCTGCGGGGCGTCGAGCTTGTAGTGCCTGGTCACCACTGTGCCGGATATCTGCTCGAGGAGATCCACCATCTGGTTGATCGAGACCAATTCAGAGGATCCCAGGTTTACCGGTTCGGTCAGGTCGCCGTGCAGGATGTCCTTCGTGCCCTGGACGCAGTCGTCAATGTACATGAAGCTGCGGGTCTGTTCCCCGTCGCCCCAGATCTCAAGATTGGTGTCGCCCGTCAGTGCCGCCCGCGCGAACTTGCGCGAGAGTGCGGCCGGCGCCTTCTCGCGCCCACCGTCCCAAGTGCCGTGTGGGCCGTAGACGTTGTGATACCGGGCGATCCTGGTCTGCAGCCCGAAGTCCTCCCGGTAATGCCGGGCCATACGCTCGGTGAACAGCTTCTCCCATCCGTAACCGTCTTCCGGCTGTGCGGGGTAGGCGTCTTCCTCACGCAGTGCGATGACGTTGGCGGACGTTTGATGTCCCGCAGCGTAAACGCAAGCTGAGCTGGAGTAGAAGAACCGCTCAACGCCAGCTTCCTGCGCTGCCATGAGCATGTGGGTGCTGGTGAGCACAGTCAGCATGCAGGCTGCCTTGTTGTTCTCGATGAAGCCCATGCCGCCCATGTCCGCGGCGAGGTTGTAGACGTACTGCACACCCCGGTTGACCTCCCGGGCCGTCTCCAGCAGCGAGCAGTCGCCCTGCACGTTCTCCGCCTCCGGGTGCACCTGGTACCACTCTGCAAAAGGCTTGCGGTCTACTGCCCGGACAGATTGTCCGTCTTTGAGGAGTTGGGCCACCAAATGGCCTCCGATGAATCCACCAGCCCCCGAAACAAGTGTGGTCATTGTTTTGCCTTTCTCAATTTTGTAGAACAGAAAACCTCGGTTTGTCAGTAGGCCCCGACCGGATTGATGAGCATCTTTGCTGTGCGCCAAAGGATGATCAGGTCTCCGGCCAGCGACCAGTTTTCGACGTAGTACAAATCCAGACGGACGCTGTCACGCCAGTTCAGCTCCGACCTGCCATTGATCTGCCACATGCCTGTCAGCCCAGGTTTGATGTAGAGACGCCGGAGCACCTTGTGGTGGTAGTTGTCGACCTCGCGCTGCAGCGGGGGCCGTGGACCGACGAGGCTCATGTCGCCCTTGAGGACGTTCCAGAACTGCGGCAGTTCGTCGAGGGAGTGCTTCCGCATCCAGCGGCCCACCCCGGTGACCCGCGGATCGTTCTGCATCTTGAAGAGCACCCCCGCGCCCTCGTTGTGTTCCAGGAGCCCGGCGAGATCGTCCTCCGCGGTTTCGACCATCGAGCGAAATTTCAGCATGTTGAATTTCTCACCGCCGCGCCCTACCCGTTCCTGCCTGAAGATCACGGGCCCGGGGCTGTCCCGCTTGATCATCACCGCGAGGACAAGAAACACAGGGATGAGCGCCACTAGCGCCGCTGCAGCCAACGTGATGTCGAACAGCCTCTTGAGAGCATGCTTGGCGCCGGCGTACTGCGGCAGTTCCACGTGCATGAGGGGCAGTCCCTCCACGGGACGGGAATGGATCCGGGGACCGGCGACGTTAGTCAGTCCGGTGGTGAGGATCAACTCGGTGGACGACTGCTCCAGCTTCCATCCGAGTCTTTGGATGTAACGGCTGCCGCCCTTCATGGGTCCCGCCACGATGACAGCATCGGCGTCGACGGAAGCCACAGCTTCCACGACGGTCCGTTCGTCTCCGACGACGTTGAGGACATGGCTGCCCTGGGTGAAGGTGCCGGCGCCGGCGGACCCGGAAAGTGCGACACCCACGACCTTGTACGCCGCACCTGACTTCTTTTCTATCTGGCTGACAACGTACCGGACGTCATTCGGCCGGCCCAGCACGACTACACGCGAAAGGTAATGGCCGTGAACCCGCTGCCTGGACAGCCACTGACGCATGCTCCAGCGGGCCGCCAGCAGGCCTGTCAGCCCGGCGGGCAGGGCGAGGGCGAAGAATCCGCGGGCTACGTCGACATTTAGAACAAAGCAAGCCAGAGCGATGAGGCCCAGCAGCATCGCGCTGGCGCTGACGACCCGCCGGTATTCGTCGATTCCGATGCCGACGATCCGCGCATCCCTGCTCTTGTACAGCCCCAACGCAACCATCCAGGCGGCCGCGATGATTACGGAAATGTACAGGTAATCAACACGGAACTCGCCCACTTGCACCGAGCTCACGGTGCTCAACCCGAACCGGGTGATGTGGGCGACCGCAGTCACCGCCGCAATTACCAGGGCGTCTGCGGCGATCAGCAGATGCCGATAGCGGTTTGCCCAACGGATGCCCTCGCGCCGGGAACTGCTCGCAAGCCGGAGTTTCGCCGACCTGAAGTCGGGAAATGGGACGGACGGCGGGGCTAAAGCTGCCGCGCCGGCAACAGACCCCGGTGAATCCTGCGCTCGTGGGGTGACCCGTACATGATCCGGAGTCCGATACCCCCTATGGACCGGAACGCGCTGCTTGAGCTCACTCATGCCTGCCGCCAATATCGCCCAGCTGACCACTTAGCCCGGCCGTCCGGCGGTCCCGATGTCGCGCCAATTGACTGGCCCGCGAGCGGTTTTGATCCGGCACGTTTGGCTGGGCAAGCCCACCCGTTGGCAACAAAGGACGGGCCACCATCAACTTCTGGTCGTACATGTGAGACCTTCTAGCGACTCGGTTGGCTGTGGTCCCCTCCAGTAAATTCGATGGCTTTCTGCTGCACACGAGTGTGGCCTACCCCTCTTGAGTTGGGGGACCACTCGTCAAATACGCCTCCATGGGCGGACTACTTGCGCTCATTACCCGGATTCGAGATAGCACTACCCATTTCGGGGTGCGGTTTCGGCCGCCATTCTCTGCAGATGAACGCGGCGTTCCCACAGCGTTTCGAGGAAATGACGGGCTCCGGGTGCTGGGATCAGCGATCTTCAGCGCAAGGGACATCGCAAGCGCGCCATCCGGTCACAGTCGCGCCGGCCGGGCTTTACCGGCCCGGCGACAGCGGGGTGTACAACCTCTAACTCAGACTGAGGTAATGTAAACCTCGTTGATCGGGACTCAGGGCTGGAATTCAGGCCGGTCCCACTGCGGCTGTAGCTCAATGGTAGAGCGCTAGCTTCCCAAGCTTGATACGCGGGTTCGATTCCCGTCAGCCGCTCCAATTGCCTCCACAGCCTCCAGCGCTCCCTGGTTTCCGCAGCGCTACCGGTTCGCCCCGATGTCCCCCGGGCTCCCATTAGGTTGCTACCTGTATCGTCGGAAGTCAGGAACCTCTTCGGTTCCGCTACAGGAGCAATCATGGCTGACAAATCCCCCCGTCAAGCAGCATCCAAAAAATCCGGCAAATCCATCAAGGAAAAGCGCGCTGACAAGAGGGCCGCTTCAGCGCCGGCCAGCTCCCTCGATAAAGTGACCGCCGCAAAGACGGCGAGCCCCAAAAAGAAGTGACCGGTACACCGCATTACCTCACTCTCGGCATCCTCGCCTCCACGCGCAAACCGGACGAGCGGCGCCTCCCGATCCACCCCCTGCACCTGGACCGCATCGCGCCGGATATCCGGGACCGGATAATCCTCGAGGAAGGCTACGGCGAGCGCTTCGGCCTTTCCGACGCCGAGCTCGCGCCGCTCGTGGGGCGCATCGCACCGCGGCAGCAGCTGCTGGCCGACGCCGACGTCGTCCTCCTGCCCAAGCCGCAGCCCGAGGACCTGGCCGAGCTCCGCGACGGGCAGGTCCTCTGGGGCTGGCCGCACTGTGTGCAGGACCGGGCCATCACCCAGCTGGCAATCGACAAGAAACTGACGCTGATCGCTTTTGAGGCGATGAACCACTGGGCCAGCGACGGCGGCTTCGGACTCCACGTCTTCCACAAGAACAACGAGCTCGCCGGCTACTGCTCCGTGCTGCACTCCCTCGCACTGACCGGGTCCACCGGCGACTACGGCCGCCGGCTAAGCGCCGTCGTGATCGGCTTCGGGGCCACCGCCCGCGGGGCCGTGACGGCGTTGAACGCCCACGGTGTCCACGATGTGCAGGTGCTGACCAACCGCGGGGTTGCCGCGGTGGGCTCGCCCATCCACTCGGTCCGGATCGCGCAGTTCGACCACGATAACGAAGCGCCGTTCCTCAGCGAGGTCATTACCGAGCGCGGGCGGGTGCCGCTGGCGCCGTTCCTCGCCGAGCGTGACATCGTGGTCAACTGCACGCTGCAGGACCCCAACGCGCCGCTGACCTATCTGCGCACCGAGGACCTGTCCGCTTTCCGGCCCGGCAGCCTGATCGTCGACGTGTCCTGCGACGAGGGCATGGGCTTCAGCTGGGCGAAAACCACCACTTTCGCCGAACCGATGTTCAAAGTCGGGGACCACATCGACTACTACGCCGTGGACCACAGCCCGTCCTACCTCTGGAATTCCTCCAGCTGGGAAATCAGCGAGGCGCTGCTTCCGTTCCTCAATACTGTGGTCTCGGGCCCCGAGGCCTGGGCGGAGAACGAGACCATCCGCCGAGCGATCGAAGTCCGCGACGGCGTGGTCCTCAACCCGGATGTGCTGCAGTTCCAGCAGCGGGAGGCAGAGTTCCCGCACCGCCCCCGGGCGGTCTAGGGAGTTGCCATACAAAAGGTTGCCATACAAAAGAGGGCGGCCGTTGCGTGAATCCACGCAACGACCGCCCTCTTTTGGACAGCTACGGTGTCGCGGCTGCCTCCGGGCCGCCCTGGGTCGGGACGATCCGCAGCAGCCGGCGCCGGTCCTTCAGGTCCACCTTGAGCATGAGCTGTCCGCGCCGGGCGAGGACGACGGCGACGGTCGCGGCGGCCAGCACCGGCACGCCGCCGGCAACGAGGACGGCGGTGTGCGGGTCCGCGTGCTCGGCCAGCCAGCCCATCATCGGGCCGCCGATCGCCTGGCCGCCGATCAGCACCATGATGTACAGGCTCATCACCCGCCCGCGGATGGCCAGGTTGGCGCTGACCTGGACCAGCTGGTTCGCGGCGGTCAGGAACATCAGGCACCAGAAGCCGGCCAGCACCATGGCCACGCCGAACCACGCCATCGACGGCGCCAGAGACGCCAGGCACAGCATGAGTCCGTACATTCCGGCGCCCAGCACCACGGAGCGCAGCCGCAGGGCGCGCCGCCGGGCCGAGGTGATGGCGCCGGCCAGGGCGCCGAGGGCCACGAGCGTGTTGAGCAGCCCGTAGCCGCCGGCACCGGCGTCGTACACGTGGTCCGCGAACGCGGCCAGCAACACCGGCAGGCTCATCGCGAACACCGCGATGAACCCGGCCATCAGCCAGGGCCAGTAGATGGTGGGCTTGCTGAGCGCATAGTCCAGCCCTTCCCGCAGCATGCCCCGGCGCTTGGCGGCCGGGGTGCTGACATGCAGCTGGTCCTTGCGCAGGCTCAGGAGCATGGCCACCGTGAAGCAGCAGGCCACCGCGTTGGCGGCAAAGGCCCAGCCTGCGCCCACGGCGGTCAGCAGGAGCCCGGCGATTGCTGGACCGATCAGGCCGCCCAGCTGGAAGATCGTGGAGTTCACACTGATCGCGTTTCGCAGGTAGCCGGGGCCTACGAGCTCGTTGACGAACACCTGGCGGGCAGGCTGGTCCAGCACGGTCACGAGGCCCAGGACCAGCGCGATCGCGTAGACGTGCCCCACTTCGATCCGCTGGCTGAGCGCCAGGACTGCAAGGACCGCAGCCAACGCGGCGGCAACCGACTGGCACAGCATGAGGATCTTCCGCTTCGCGAAGCGGTCCGCCATCATGCCGGCCCACGGGCCCAGGAACAGGGACGGCAGGAACTGCAGGGCCACTGTGATGCCGACGGCGGTGACGGAACCGGAGAGCTGGAGCACCAGCCAGTCCTGCGCGATCCGCTGCATCCAGAGCGCAATGACGGCGACGAAGTGCCCGATCGCGAAGATGCGGAAGTTGCGGACCTTCAGCGAAATAAAGGTGTGGCGCCAGGGCAGGCGCTCGTTGACGACGGCGAGTGGTTGGGTGATGGTGTCCGGCAGGGAAGCTGCGTTCGCCTCTAGCGGCGGAGGGGGTGCCACGGAAAAGTCCTCAAAAAGAGCGGGTGAGTGGGATGGACTTAACGCTAGGCTGGCCCCAAGAGATTATGGAAGCCTATCCCACGCATAACTCGCATTACAGAACGCAATGCAGGGTTGGCGGCGACCTTTCCGGAGACCCCCATGTTTGAACCCGCCCAGCTCCGCTCGTTCCTGGCCGTGGCCGAAACCTTGAGCTTCACCAAGGCCGCGGAGCGCCTCGGCCTGGCCCAACCCACCGTCAGCCAGCACGTCCGCAAGCTGGAGACCGCCGCCAAGCGGGTGCTGATTGCCCGGGATACCCGGGATGTACGCCTGACCGACAATGGCGACGCGATGGCCGGGTTCGCCCGCAGCATCCTCGCCGCGCACGACTCCGCCGCCCGCTATTTCTCCGGCTCCGCCATGCGCGGCCGCCTGCGCTTCGGCACGGCCGATGACCTCGCCATCACGGGGCTGCCGCGCATCCTCCGGGAGTTCCGGCAAATTTATCCGCAGATCAACCTCGAGCTGACGGTGGGGCAGAGCGACCAGCTCTACAAGCGCCTCAATGCAGGGCAGCTGGACCTGGTCTTTGTGAAATGGGTGGCCGGGGCCAAAGACGGGACCGTGGTCCAGCAGGACGCCTTCGCCTGGGTCGGCTTGGAGCAGACCGTGCTGGAACCGTCTGATCCAGTCCCGCTGATCGCCTACCCCTCCCCCAGCCTGAGCCGGAAACTTGCGATCGACGCCCTGGAGGCCACTGGGCGCACGTGGCGGATCACCTGCACCACGCGTCAGATCAGCGGCGTGCTGGCCGCCGTCCGGGCCGGCATCGGGGTGGCGGTGATGCCTTCCTCCCTGGTGCCGGAGGACCTGAAAATCATCACCCGCCGCTTCGATTTGCCGCCGGTAGGCGACGTCGATTTCACGCTCATCCGCAATCCGCTGGCCAATACCGAGGTGATCGATGCCCTTACGCAGGCGATCGTGGGCCGAACCCTGAAGCGACCGGCCTGACACACGGGCGGTCCCGCAGCCAGCGCTGATCGGGCCTCGGCGCATACGGGGCCGGACTACCCGGACGCGAGCAGTACTTACTTGACCATACTTACTTGACCATTGAACGGTGCACGTACTTCCTCTATCCTGACAATACTTAAGATCAACCGTTCGAGGTCAAGCAGTGGCCCACGACAACGATTCGAAACACGAACGCTGTCCGTCGCTGAAGCCCTATGGCTGGCGTCGGGGCGTTCGGGATAGGCCGCCATTGATGCCAGCCATTAATCATCCTCGACTGTCCGCCCCCGCCACCCACGCGCCAAAGCCTGCCCGTCCGGTAGCCTCGCCGTCCCACCCCCCGGCGGCCATGCACCACGCGACCGCCGGAATGCAGCACTCAGCCGCCGCCCAGCACGCGACCACCCCGGGCCAACTGGGAGTCCGCCCGGCTACCCTCGCAGAGTCCGATTATGTGGCCAGCCCGTACTGCGAACGCTGCGGCACGGACGAGTTCATTTTCCTTGAGACTTTCGTCCCGGCCACGCACCGGAGGGACGGCTCGGTCAGCAGGCTCGGCGAGGTCACCTACTTCTGCTCGGGCTGCGACGATTTCTCCGCCCACGCGGTCCCGGCTTCCTGGGTCCCGCCGGGCTGGTACTTCGGCTAACCCGGACTCCGCTTATCGCCTTCGCCGTTAAACGCCGTCGCCGCCGTGCCGCACCTTATGGTGCCTGCACAGCGGCGACGGTGTTTTAGGGTTCCAGCACGCCCGAGCCGGGGTTTTAGCAGCCCCGGGCTAGATCAGGGCGTCCGAGATGTGGTTGGGCGTACCGAAGCGGTGCGCCGTGATGCTGATGGCCTGCTCGTGCAGAAACGGCAGCAGTTCCACGCGTCCGGCTTCCGTGACGGGGTGGACATACACCGCCAGGTCCGGGCGTCCGCCCGTGGCCTCGGACAACGCCTTGGCGTCCCCGCCAATCAGCCGGATCCGTGCGCCGGAGAGCTTGCCCGCCGCGGCGAGGGTGCCGGTGGAAGCGAGCCATTCGGCGTCGTTCTCAACAGTCGCGGCGACGCCAAGCCCGGACAGGACGGCACGCAGCTGGGCGGGCAGTTCGACGGCGGTGGAGACCGTCAGGGCGGACCCGGCCAGGACGCCGGCGGCGACGGTCCGGACGAGGCCGGCAAGGGCCTCGCCTTCCGCGAGGCGGACCGTGACGGGCAGCGCACGGTAACGGAAGACGTTGCGCTCCGCGCTCAGGCCGGAGACGTCCTTCGCGGTGCCGAACTCTTCGGCCCAGGCGCGGGCGTCGGAGGCGAGCGCGCGCTGCAGCCGTGCGAGTTCGTCGGCGGTCAGGAAGCCCTTGGCCGCGTCCTCGATCCGGCGGACGCCGGCGTGGGCGGGAGCAGCGCCCGGGGTGCCGGCGGCGGTGCTGGGCTTGCTGACCCATTCGCCGAGGCCGACGAGGTAGTTCGGACCGCCGGCCTTGGTGCCGGCGCCGACGGCGGATTTCTTCCAGCCGCCGAAGGGCTGGCGCTGGACGATCGCGCCCGTGATGCCGCGGTTGACGTAGAGGTTGCCGGCCTGGATGGTGTCCAGCCAGATCCCCAGTTCCTCGGTGTTCAGCGAGTGCAGGCCCGCGGTGAGGCCGTATTCGATCTGGTTCTGGATCGCGATGGCCTCCTCGAGGGTCTCCGCGGTCATGACGCCCAGGACCGGGCCGAAGAACTCGGTGAGGTGGAAGTAGGATCCGCGGCGGACACCGGAGCGCACGCCGGGGCTCCAGAGCTTGCCCGAATCATCGAGCTTCCGCGGCTCGACGGCCCAGGTCTCGCCCTCGCCGAGGGTGGTGAGGGCGTTCAGGAGTTTGCCGTTGGCGGGCTCGATGATGGGGCCCATCTGGCTCGCCGGGTCCTGCGGGTAGCCGACCTTCAGCGAGGTGACGGCGTCGATCAGCTGGTTGTGGAAGCGCTTTGACTTCGCCACGGAGCCGACGAGGATCACTAGCGAGGCGGCGGAGCACTTCTGGCCGGCGTGGCCGAACGCTGAGTACGCGACGTCCTTGGCCGCGAGGTCCAGGTCCGCGCTCGGGGTGACGATGATGGCGTTCTTGCCGCTGGTCTCGGCCAGCAGGGGCAGGTCCTTGCGGAACGAGCGGAACAGCTCGGCGGTCTCGTAGCCGCCGGTCAGGATGACGCGGTCCACGGCCGGGTGGGAAATGAGCTGCTGGCCCAGTTCCCGCTCGCCCAGCTGAACCATGGTGAGAACGTCGCGCGGAACGCCGGCCTCCCAGAGGGCCTCGATCATGACGGCGCCGCTGCGGCGGGCCTGCTTGGCGGGCTTGACCACGACGGCGGAGCCGGCGGCGAGCGCCGCGAGGGTGGAGCCGGCCGGGATGGCGACCGGGAAGTTCCACGGCGGCGTCACGACGGTGAGCTTGGCCGGGACGAAGGTGGCGCCGTCGACGTCGTCGAGCTTGCGGGCGGACTCGGCGTAGTAGTGCGCGAAGTCGACCGCCTCGCTGATTTCGGGATCGCCCTGGTCGATCGTCTTGCCGGTCTCGGAGGCCATGACCTCAAGAAGGTCGGCACGGCGGGCCTCGAGGACGTCGCCGGCGCGGTGCAGGATTTCGGCGCGCTCGGCGCCGGAGAGTGCACCCCAGGCCTTGCCCTTCTCGACGGCGGTGTCGATCACGGCGTTCAGGGTCGCGGCATCGTTGATCGTGGCGGCCTCGACGGAGGCGTTGCCCAGTGTCGACGTCGTCACGCGGCCCAGGATGGCGCGGCCCCAGTCGCGGTTCGCGGGCAGCGACGGATCCGTGTCAGCGGTGTTCTCGAACGAGTCGTGCGGCAGCGGCGCGGCCGGAAGGGCACGGTTCTGCAGGCGGTTCGGGCCCGGGACCTCGTCGTCGAGCTTGGCGAGCGAGGCGAGGAAGCGCTGCTTCTCACGCTCAAACAACGTTTCGTTTTCACTGAGTTCGAAAACGGCGGACATGAAGTTGTCCTGGCTGGCGCCCTCTTCGAGGCGGCGGATCAGGTAGGCGATCGCGACGTCGAACTCGGCAGGGTGGACCACGGGAGTGTAAAGCAGGAGGGAGCCGACGTCCTTCTTGACGGCTTCGGCCTGGCCCTGGGCCATGCCGAGCAGCATCTCGAATTCGATGCTCTGCTGTGCGGTATCCGCGATGCCGCGCTGCTTGGCCAGGAGCCAGGCGAAGGCGATGTCGAAGAGGTTGTGGCCGGCGACGCCGATCCGGATGTTGCGGATCCGGTCCGGGTGCAGCGAGTAGTTGATGACCCGCTTGTAGTTGGTGTCCGAGTCCTGCTTGGTGCCCCAGGTGGCCAGCGGCCAGTCATGCAGGGAGGCCTCGACCTGCTCCATCGGCAGGTTGGCGCCCTTGACGACGCGGACCTTGATGGCGGCGCCGCCGTCGGCGCGGCGGGCGGCGGCCCAGTCCTGCAGGCGGATCATGGCGGACAGGGCATCCGGGAGGTAGGCCTGGAGCACGATGCCGGCCTCGAGGTTCTTGAACTCGGGCTTGTCCAGGATCCGGGTGAAGACCGCGATGGTCATGTCCAGGTCCTTGTATTCCTCCATGTCCAGGTTGATGAACTTGGCTTTTTGCCCGGCGGACGCGTAGGAGGCGGCGCGGGCGAAGAGCGGGGTGAGCTTCTCCACGACATGCTCCACGGCCTCGTCGAAGGCCCATGCCGAGTGCGGGGCCACCGTGGAGGAGACCTTGATCGAGACGTAGTCGACGTCGGGCCGGGACAGCAGGGTGTGCGTGCCCTCGAGCCGGCGGGAGGCCTCGTGTTCGCCGAGCACGGCCTCGCCGAGGAGATTGACGTTGAGCTTGATGCCGTCCTTGCGGATCTTGGCGATGGCCGGGCCGAGCTTGGCGTCGGTGGCGTCGACAATGAGGTGGCCGACCATTTCACGCAGCACCCGGCGGGCAACTGGGATGACCACCTGGGGCAGGACCGGGGCCATGGTGCCGCCGAGGCGGACCGCGCTGCGCATGTACCAGGGCAGGAACGCCGGGACCTTGGGGGCCAGGGCGGCGAGGTTGCGGGCGGCGACCTGCAGGTCTTCGGGACGGACGACGCCGTCGACGAACCCGACGGTGAAGTCCAGGCCGTTGGGGTCCTTCAGGACCCCGGCGAGCTGCTCGGCCGAGGCGTCGACGGGGACCTTAGCGGCCTCGGTGAGCCAGTGGCGCACCAGCGCGATGGTGTCCTCGGCGAGGGCTGCGGCCTCAAGGACCGTGGAGCCTTCCGAAACGGCGGCGTGCGTGGCGTCGTTGCCTGCGGCGTTTCCGGTGGTGGCGCCGGGCTCCGTGGAGATGTTGGTCATGGCTGAAACACGTTCTTTCTCAAAATGTGGACCTCTTAGGAAACAGTATGCGACCGGATTTTCATAAGATAAAGCGAAGTTTTCTGAGCAATACCGGTTAGGAAAACCGAAGCTTTGTTTTCCCGCCCGAACGTTCGGAAACCACCCCCGAACCTTAAAAACCCGTTGCGCTATCACTTCTGGGCCTTAAGACCGGGGAAGACCCGGGATTGGGAGCCAGAAGTGATAGCGCAACGGGGGTGGGGTGGCTAGGTCAGGGGGCGGTGCATCTCCACGATCTCCTCGTGCCGCGGGCTGTCCGGGTTCATCAGCGAGTTCTTGCGGCCGTACGTGAAGTAGATGATCAGCCCGATCACGAGCCAGACGCCGAACCGCAGCCAGGTCTCCCAGTGCAGCTGGAACATCAGGAAGAGCGAGGCAAACACACCGAACGCCGGAACCAGGGGCATCAGCGGCAGGCGGAAGGTCCGCGGGGCGTCGGGCTTCTTGTAGCGGAACACGATCACCGACACACAGACGACGACGAACGCTGCGAGGATGCCGATGTTGGTCAGGTCCGCCACAGCCTTGATCGGGAGGATGCCGGCCAGGATCGCGGCCCCGAGGCCGGCGATCCAGGTCACGCGCTGCGGCGTACCGTGCCGGTCCGTCTTCGAGAACCAGCCAGGCAGCAGGCCGTCGCGGCTCATCGAGAACCAGACGCGGGTGACGCCGAGGAGGAAGGTCAGCATCACGGTGAGGATGGACAGCACGGCGAACACGGAGATGATCGTCGCGATCACCGGCAACCCGACACTGTTGAAGGCGGACGCGAAGCCGGCCTTGGGGTCGATCTCAGTGAAGTTCTGCATGCCGGTCAGCACTAGGGTGGCTGCGACATAGAGCAGCATGGCGATGACCAGCGAGAGGATGATCGCCTTCGGCATGTGCTTCTTGCCGTCGGTGGCCTCCTCCGCCGCGGTACTCATGGCGTCGTAGCCGAACACCGCGAAGAACACCGTGGCGGAACCGGCCACTACCGGACCGAAGCCGCTGGGGAAGAACGGGTTGTAGTTGTTGGTGTTCACATAAAAAATGCCCAGACCGATGATGAACAGGATCAGCAGCACCTTGATGCCGACGGCGATCAGCTCGAAGCGTCCAAAGGTTTTGGTGCCGCGGGAGAGGATCCAGGTCACCAGCAGGCAGACGAGGATCGCGGGAAGGTTGATGATTCCGCCCGTGCCCTCATCCGGCGTCGAGGTCATCCAGACGGGCATGTGGATGCCGATGCCGGAGAGGAAGGCATCGAAGTAGCCCGAGATGCCGATGGCCACCACAGCCACGATGGCGATGTACTCCAGCAGCAGGTCCCAGCCGATAAACCAGCCGATAATCTCGCCGAGGGCAACGTAGCCGTAGGTGTAGGCCGAGCCTGCCCGCGGGATCATGCCGGCGAACTCGGCGTAGGACAGCGCCGCTGCGGCGGATGCCAGGCCGGCGATCAGGAACGAGACGAGCACGGCCGGGCCGACGCCGGGCTCGGTCTCGCTGCCGTGGGCCACAAGGCCCGCCAAAGAGAAGATGCCGACGCCGATAATGCCGCCGACGCCGATGGCCGTCAGCTGCCAGAGCCCCAGGCTCTTGTGCAATCCGCTGTGTTTGTTTTCTTCCTCGATGTCGTCGATGGGCTTGCGCCGCATGATCGACTGTGACAAATCCCTTGTAGCCATGAGGGCCTCCTGCTTAGGTGCGGTGCCCATCACTCCACCCTGTGATGGGGATTATCGAGTGAGAACAGTATGCAAGCCCGATTGCATTAGATAAAGTGAATTCTCTTAATGAATAACCGTCAGAATTCACAAAGGAATGGCGATGCTCGACGTCCGGCGTTTGCGGCTGTTGCGCGAACTGAAGATCCGGGGCACTTTGGCCGAAGTTGCCGAGGCGCTCCAGTACAGCCCGTCGTCAGTCTCGCAGCAGCTGGCGCTTCTTGAGAAGGAGGCCGGGGTGGAGCTCCTGCGCAAGACCGGGCGCCGGGTGCAGCTGACCCCGCAGGCCGAAGTCCTGGTGGCCCACACCTCCCAGCTCCTGGAGACCCTCGAGCAGGCGGAGGCGGATTTGGCCGCGTCGCTGACCACGGTCACCGGCACCGTGCGGATTGCGGTTTTCCAGTCCGCCGCACTGGCACTCATGCCGGACACCCTGACCAGGATGACCGCCAGCTACCCGGAAGTCCGGGTGGAAATGACCCAGCGGGAACCGGAGACGGCCCTTCACGAGACGTGGGCCCGCGACTTCGACCTCGTGATCGCCGAGCAGTACCCGGGCCATGCCGCCCCGCACTATGCCGAACTGGACCGGGTGGCCCTGACCCGTGACGCCATCCGGCTCGCCGTTCCGCCGCCCTCGCCCGAGCGCGAGCCCATCAGGACGCTGGCCGATACGGCGGGGCTGCCTTGGGTGATGGAACCGCGCGGGGCGGCCTCCCGGCACTGGGCCGAGCAGGCCTGCCGGAGCGCCGGGTTCGAGCCCGATGTCCGCTTTGAAACCGCCGACCTGCAGGCCCAGATCCGGCTGATCGAATCCGGTAATGCGGTGGCCCTGATGCCCGACCTCGTGTGGACCGGCCGCGGCACCAGCGCGCAGCTCCTGGACCTGCCCGGGGATCCGCACCGGACGGTGTTCACCTCGGTGCGGCGCTCGAGCGCCAGGCGGCCCGCACTGCTGGCGGCCCGGGAAATCCTGGCGGTGACGGCGGCATCCATCGTGCCGGCGGCGGCCGCCGGCGCTCTTGATCCGGCTCCCGTGGACCGGCCCGCGTGACTGCCTGTCTTTGAGGGACGGCGCGCGTGACGGGCCTGCACCGTGTGCAGTGGGCCACAGCGCGGACGGTGGCCCCGCGTTAGACTGATGTCGTTATGAATCGCACAATATTCAAATCCAAGATCCACCGCGCGACGGTCACGCACGCGGACCTTCACTATGTCGGATCCGTCACCGTGGACCTGGATCTGCTGGAGGCGGCCGACATCCTGCCCGGGGAGCTCGTGGCGATTGTCGACGTCACGAACGGCGCCCGGCTCGAGACGTACACGATTGCCGGCGAGCGCGGTTCCGGCGTGATCGGCATCAACGGCGCCGCCGCCCACCTGATGCACGAGAACGACATCGTCATCCTCATCACCTACGCCCAGATGACCACGGAAGAGGCCAGGGCGTACAACCCCAAGGTGGTCCACGTTGACCAGGACAACAAGATTGTCCAGATCGGCAACGACCCCGCGGAGGGCATGACACCCGGCCTCATGCGTCCGCCGCACTCGCTGAACAACGCCACGCTCAACTAGCGGCAGCGCGCCGTCGGGCGTAATAGGACAGCCCGCGGAATAAAGCTGATTACTCTGGACGGGTGACCCTAACCCGCCGTCCACCCGCCCCGCCGGGGAGAACCGCGTGCTAGGGGTACTGGCGGGATTCTTTGTCGTCTGGGCCATCATCCTGGTCGGCATGTTCGTGGGCCGGCGCAATATCCTGGGCGAGAACGCCCGCCCCGTCCTGAGCGCCCTGACGTTTTTTGTGGCCAGCCCCGCCCTGCTGTTCGAGACCCTCAGCAAGGCGAAACTGCATGACGTCTTTGCCGCGCCGCTTCTCGTGACGGCCGTCGGGGCCGTGACCACGGCGGTCCTGTTCTTTGGCATAGTGCGCTTCGCGCTCAAGCGGTCCCTGCCGGAAGCCCTCATCTCCTCCATGAGCTCGTCGCTGGCCAACTCGGCCAACCTCGGCATTCCCATCGCCGTCTTCGTGCTCGGTGACGCCAGCTATGTGGCACCCCTGCTGATCTTCCAGCTGGCCTTCTTCACCCCCTTGTTCCTCATGGCGTTGGACGCCACCACCAGCTCGCACCGCACCACCCCCCTGAGTTTCGTGCTCATGATCCTGCGCAACCCGATGATCGTGGGCACCGGACTAGGGCTTCTGGTGGCCGCAACCGGCTGGACGGTGCCGCCGCTGATCCTGGAGCCCATCCACTTGATCGGCGGGGCCGCCATCCCGGCCATGCTGATCGCCTTCGGCATGAGCCTGAACGGTTCCAAACCGCTGCAGGCGGCCGCCGGACGCCGGCTGGACGCCCTGCTGGCGAGCTTCTTCAAACTCGTGGTCCACCCGCTGGTGGCGTACCTGTTTGCCCATTTTGTCCTCGGCATGCAGGAGCAGGCGCTCTTTGCCGCCGTCGTCACCGCAGCCCTGCCCACCGCCCAGAACGTGTTTGTCGCGGCCAGCCGCTACCGCACCGGCGTCACGGTAGCCAGGGACACCGTGCTGATCACTACTGTGGTAGCTGTGCCCGCCATGATCGGCGTGGCCCTGCTGCTGGCCTGACCTCGCTGGGCAGCGTGGCTGGGCGGACCGGCACCCAACCCGGAGGAGGACCCTTGACAACAACCCTGGACACCGTGGTCATCGGCGGCGGCGCGATGGGCTCCGCCGCCGCGTGGGCGCTGGCCCGGCGCGGCCGGGACGTGACCCTGCTGGAGCAGTTCGGGCCCGGCCACCGCAACGGCGCCTCCCACGGCACAACCCGGAACTTCAACCCCGGCTACGCCGATCCGGACTACGTCGCCATGCTGGCCGAGGCGGCGCGGCTGTGGGGCGAGCTCGAAACGGACGCCGGCGAGCGCCTGCTGGCGCGCACCGGCGTCGTCAACCACGGCCCCGATCCGCGGCTGCCCGAGGTCCGGAACGCGCTGCTCGCCGCCGGGCTCCGGGCGGAGTTCCTCTCCGCCGAGGAAGCCGCCGAGCGCTGGCGGGGCATCCGGTTCGAGACGCGCGTGCTGCACATGGCGGACGGCGGCCAGTTGAACCCCGACGCTGCACTGCCGGCGCTGCAGCGCCTCGCCGCCGGGCTCGGCGCCGAGATCCGCCATTACGTAAAGGTCCTCGAGCTGAAAGTCCTCGACGACGGTGTGCGGCTCACGCTTGAGGCCGGCGGCCGCACCGAGGTCCTCGCCGCCAGGCGGGCGGTAGTCACCGCCGGCGGCTGGACCACGAAACTGCTGGCCGGAGTGGCGCCCCTGCCCCGGCTGACGGTCACGCAGGAACAACCCGCACACTTCGCCATCACGGACGGCGGAGCCCAGTGGCCGGGGTTCAACCACATGCCCGGCCACGGCGATGCGTACGGGTACTGGCGTTCGCCGGTTTACGGCATGCAAACTCCGGGCGAGGGGATCAAGGCCGGATGGCACGGGGTGGGCCCGGTGGTGGACCCGGACCGGCGGAGCTTCGCGGCGGAGCCCGAACAGCGGGCGGCCCTGCAGCGCTACGCCCGGGACTGGCTGCCCGGGGTCGACGCCGACTCGCTCACCGACATCAGCTGCACCTACACGACCACCGTGGATGAGAACTTTGTCCTGGACCGGATCGGCCCGGTTGTCATCGGCGCCGGCTTCTCCGGGCACGGCTTCAAGTTCACGCCGGCCGTGGGCAGGATCCTGGCCGACCTCGCGACCGGCGAAGGGGGAGCGCCGGCCATCTTCTCAGCCTCCCGCCCCGGGGTCCGCTGACTCCGCCGGAGCAACCGGTAGGCTGGGGCCGGTCTTAAGCGCCCCGCGGGTACCCGGGGCAACAGCATGAGGTGGGGGAAGAATTGCTCAGCACGCGATCAGGCAGCACCCGGTCCAGCGACATCCAGTCCAGCAGCGCCCAAACTACAGGTGCCCGCAGCCCGCGAATCGGCGCGGTCGACTGGGTCGTCCGCGGGGTGGCGGGCCTGCTGCTGGTGGCGACGTCGGCGTGCGCCGGCCCCGGGGCAGTCCCCCCGGCCGCCGGTACCGGCATCCGGCCCGTCGCCACGGCTGCCGCCGCCACTGCGTCAGCCGGCACGGACGGCGCTCCGCTGGATCCGGACGCCACCCCCGGCGCCGGGGTTCCCGGTTCCGATGCGGCCGGTGTCGAAGTTGCCGGCGCCGATGTGGCCGGCGCCGCGCCCCAGCAGCCGGCCCTTGCGGGCAAAGCCCTGACGGTACTGGCCACGCTGCCCGTCAAGGGCCGCGCCCCCAAGACGGGTTATTCCCGCGACCAGTTCGGCCCGGCCTGGTCCGACGTCGACCGCAACGGCTGCGATACCCGCAATGACGTGCTCCGCCGCGACCTCACTTCCGTCGCGTTCCGGCCCGGGACACGGAACTGCGTGGTGCTCTCCGGCGTCCTGGCCGATCCCTACACGGCCGCCGCCATCCACTTCCTGCGCGGCAACGCCACCAGCACCGCGGTCCAGATCGACCACGTCGTGGCCCTCAGCGACGCCTGGCAGAAGGGCGCCCAGCAGCTCAGCCCGGCACGGCGGCTGGCCTTCGCCAACGATCCGCTGAACCTGCTGGCGGTGGACGGTCCGGCCAACCAGGGCAAGAGCGACGGCGACGCCGCCACCTGGCTGCCGCCGAACAAGTCCTACCGCTGCGACTACGTCGCCCGCCAGATTTCGGTGAAATCCAGCTATGGGCTCTGGGTGACCCAGGCCGAGCACGACGCCATGGCCCGGGTCCTGGCGAGCTGCCCGGCCGCCCTGTCCCCCGCCAACCAGCCGGCAGCCGCCCCAGCACCTGCGCCGGCCGCGCGTCCCGCACCCGCACCCGCGCCGGCACCTGCCCCGGTGCCCGGGGTGGCTTACGCGAACTGCGCCGCGGTCCGTGCGGCCGGCGCGGCGCCCATCCACGTCGGCCAGCCGGGGTACAACCGCAGGCTGGACGGGGACGGGGACGGCGTCGGCTGCGAGTAGCGGCGGCCGGCCGTCCGCGGGTCGGGTGGTCAGTTCTTCTGGTGCTCGTGCAGGAGCCGGGCGCAGCGGATGAAGCCCAGGTGCGAATAGGCCTGCGGATGGTTGCCCAAGTGGGTTTCCGTGCCGGGGTCGTATTCCTCGGGCAGCAGCCCGGTGGGACCGAACAGGTTCACCAGCTGGTCAAAGAGGTCCCAGGCCTCCTCAATCCGGCCGACGGCGATGTAGGCCTCGATCAGCCAGGTGGTGCAGATGTGGAAGCCGCCCTCCAGGCCCGGCAGACCGTCGTCGTACCTGTAGCGGAAAACGGTGGGCCCCACCCGCAGTTCCCGTTCCACCGCCGTGACGGTGGCCAGGAATCGGGGGTCGTTGGCGTCCAGTAGGCCGGAGAGACCGATGTGCAGCACGGCCGCGTCCAGGTCCGGGCTGTCGTACGCCACGGTGTAGGAGGCCGCCGACTCGTCCCAGCCCTCGCGCAGGACTTCCTCCCGGATCCTCGCCGCCGTGGGTTCCCAGGCCGGCAGCGGTTCCCGGCCATGACGGGCGGCCGTGCGCAGCGCCCGGTCGAGCGCCACCCAGCACATCACCTTCGTGTAGACATGGTGCCGCGGCGCCCGCCGGGCCTCCCAAATGCCGTGGTCAGCCTCGTGCCAGCGGGCCAGCACGGCCGCGGCCATCTGGACCAGCAGGTCCCAGTGGTCATCGGAGAGCACGCCCTGGCGGGCGCTGAGGGCGTGGATCAGCTCGGCGATCGGTCCGAACACGTCCAGCTGCACCTGGTGGTCGGCGGCGTTCCCGATCCGCACCGGGCGGGACCCCGCGTAGCCGGGCAGGCTCTCGATGATGGCCTCGGTGGACAGCGGCGCCCCGGTCACTGAGTAGAGCGGATGGAGCCACTCCGGGCCCGGGGCGTGGGCCAGGATCCGGCCAAGCCAGGCCAGGAAGCCCTCGGCCTCCGCGGTGGATCCCAGGTCCACGAGCGCGTTGACGGTCATGGACCCGTCCCGCAGCCAGCAGTACCGGTAGTCCCAGTTGCGGGTGCCGCCGATTCCCTCCGGCAGTGAGGTGGTGGGCGCGGCCAGCACGGCGCCGGTGGGTTCGTGGACCAGGGCCCGGAGCACCAGCGCGGACCGGCGGACCAGCGACGGCTTCACGCCGGGCAGTTGCAGTTCGTGGACCCAGCGCCGGGAGTGATGGGCGACGGCGGCGCGGCGCCCGGTTTCATCCTCCGGCACCGCGGGCTGGGGTTCGGTGTCGCCGCAGCGCAGGTTGAGGACCACCGGCCCGTCCCGCAGGTCGACGTCGCCCGTGGCGGTGGCGTGCCGGCCGTCGGAGGTGATGGCAAAGGCAACGCCGGGCGCCTGGAGAATGATCGGATCCGCGGTTCCCACGACGTGCAGTTCGGTTCCGCGCGCCTCCATGCTGAACGGGGCATTCGCGTAGTCCGGCCGCGGGGCGAAGACAATCCGGGCCGTGCCGGTGCCGGACAGCACCCGGACCAGGCTGGTGATGCCGTCCGGGGCCGGCTCCAGATAGTCCGTCACGGTGACGTCGGCCCAGCGGGTTTCGACGATCATGGTGCTGTCCACGTAGCGCTGGCCCAGGACCTGCGAGGACTTCGCCGGTTCCACGGAGAAGTGCCCCGCCGCATCGCCGCCGAGCAGATGGGCAAACAGCGACCCGCTGTCCGGCAGCGGGTGGCTCATCCAGCAGATCTTCGCGTCCGGCGTGATCAGGGCAGTGGAGGAGCCGTTGCCGATCATGGAGTGCCGCTCCAGCCCCACGGCGTCCTCGCCGAAGAGCCACGCCCGCCGCAGTTCGAACAGGATCGCCAGGACGCGGGCGAACGACTCCGGATCCCGGAGCGTGTGGGCGGCCACGCTGGGCCCCTCCCCCACGCGCAGCGCCATGTCCGGCCCGCGCAGCGTCGCCATGGCCAGCTCATCGCTGGAGGCGTCGCCGGCGTAGAGGGCGGCACTCACGCCGAGCATGGAGCGCAGGTGCTCCAGCGCGGAGGCCTTGGACGGCTCCACCACGGAGAGATCCAGCACCGAGCCGTCCACGACGAAGTGCAGCCCGTGCGCCCGGGCGATCTCCTCCGCCTTCAAGGTGGCCAGTGCGACGACGTCAGGGGCCGCCGGGCGGGTGTGCACCGACACGGCGACCGGCTTGCGCTCGATGCTGATGCCCCGGTAGGCGCCCACGGTTTCGGCGAGCGCCTGGCTGGCCTGCTGCAGCACTGATTCGGTGGCGAGGGACAGCCCGTGGGCGTAGCCCATGTCGAACTCCGCGCCGTGCGAGCCGACCAGGTGCACCTCCGCGGGGAGCCGAGAGACGGCGGCCAGATCCCGCAGCGACCGTCCGGAGATGACGGCGGCGTGGGTGTTCGGGAGGGCTGCCAGCGCCCGCAGCGCGATCGCCGCGCTGCCCAGCGGGAGGGTCTCGGTGGAAATGCCTTCTGCTGCGCACAGCGTGCCGCCGTAATTGCAGGCCACGAGCAGCCCGGGGGTGCGGGCCAGGATCTTGAGCTCAGCGAGCAGTTGCGGCGTGAGCCCGTCGTCAGCCGCGTTGGTCTGCACGAAAGCGCGGAGCAGGCCCAGCGGGAGGGATTTGGTCAGAAGCGCAGAGTCGGCCAGGGCCTGGTTGAGCGGTGTGGGCATCGGCGCGGTCCTTCGAGTAGTCCCCAATGCCTGCATGAGAATCGTCCCCGGGAGGACGCACTTCAAGTATCCTCCCGGGACGATTTCGCACGGGTGTCCCGGCAGTTGCAACTATGTAACATCCGCCGGGCCGCCCCGAACACCCTGGGACCAGCGCTGGGTGGTGATCCGGTTCAGTTGCGGCTCCCGCGCAGTTCCCGCCCGGCGGCGGGGCAGCACCTGCCACGCCGCAGCGTTTCAGCAGTTGGCCGGCCTGTATTCGTAGGTCCCGGCATCGGCCGCGCCACCGCCCTGGCAGTCGCCCTTTTGGTTGGCCGGCCGCCCGTCCAAATCCATGGGGAAGGGGCTGATCCCGGCCCGGTCAATGGCCGGGCTCGCGCCGGAGAGGTGTAGATCGGCGGGCGCGTTCACAAAGTCGGCCGGCTCGGTGGTGGAGGTCGCGCTGGGAACGATGTTCGTGGGGCCGTTGAGGACGTTTTCCTGTTCGGTCCAGCCAGTGCCGTCCATCCACAGCGCGTTGCGGGCGGCCACCAGGATGTTCCCCTTGACGACCGTGGAGGCAGGGCACGACGCGTGGCAGACCAGAGCCTGGGAGTCCGGCCCGTCCAGCCACACGGTGTTGTATTCGAACGTGGTGCCGTTGGTCGGGCCGAAGGACGACGTCCTGCCTCGCGCAATCAGCCCCGTGGCCTGGGAGCAGTTGGGGCCGCAGGTGGCCCGGACCAGGTTGTAGCTGAACGTGTTGCCGTCGGCAGTTCCGCCCTTCCCGCGCCCCAGCTCGGAGAAGACGTTGTTATCCACGGCCACGTTGTGGTGGATCCTGTTCCGGTTGCCGTTGAAAATTTCAAACGCGCCGCCGTCGTGGCCAAAGTCGTAGGACACCGCCGTGGAGCCGGTGACGGTGTTGCCGGTGAACTCGTTGTCGTTGCCGTTGATCAGGAAGCCAAACGCGCCCGAGTCGTCGTCGCACTTCAGGGACGTCGCGGTGCCACACAGCTCCCCCGGCGTATTGACGTTCATGATGTTGTTGTCGGCCAGCGTGTTGTTGGCATAGGTGCCGAAGTCGGAGCCCTCGCTCACCTTGATGCCGGCGGCATTGTTCCTGGCGGCGGAGTTCCGCACGGAGCCGTGGTCGCCATAGACGCTGAAGCCTGCATAGCCGCACGACTCCGCCCGCAGGCCGTCCACGGTGATGTAGTCGCCGTCGAGCCTGACGCACGTACCTGTCAGCCCGCCCGTAATAGTGGGCGGATCGCCGTTTCCGTAGGCATTCAGGGTGACCTTGAGCCGGCTGGTGCCGCTCTGGCCGACCACAAGACCGCCGGAGAAGGTGTCTCCGCGGCGAAAGCTGACCGAGTCCCCGGGCCGCAGCGCGGTGGCGCTGACCTTGTCGAGCGTCGCCCAGGCCGATTGCGGCGACGTCCCGTCGTTGAGGTCGCTGCCGTCGGCGCTCACGTAATACGTGGCGCCTTCGGACGACGCCGGCGCGGACGCGGACGGGCCGCCGAGCAATCCTCCCAGGAACAGCAGGACGAGCAGCGTGGCGGCGGCTGTGGACTTGATCTTCATGGGTGCACCTGGGTTTTCGCCATGTATCCGCGGTTCCGGGCGCCACCGCCAACCGGCGGACCACATCGGCACCCTGAGGGGCTTAACGCTAAGAGCGACCCCGCCCTAAGTCAACGGACGAGTCCGGCCTGCGGATCAAGATGTTCTTTTTTGCTACTTGACGTTCTTTATTGTGCGATTATGATAGCTATTGATGTGAGCTGCTTCACTCCACCCGCGTTATTTCAAAGGAGAAATTATGACCATGCATGAAGACGCACTGCTCCGGGCCTCCAGCCGAGGCGGGTGGGACCGGAGGACGCTGCTGAAGACCTTCGGCGCGGGGGCAGTTGCGATGGCCGGCATTCCCCTGCTCTCAGCCTGCACGGGCGGCAGCGCTCCTGCCAGCGGCGGCGCCAAGACGGCCACGTTCGGTTCCGGGTCCTCCGATGAGGTTCCCAAGGCCGCTTACAAGGCGGTGACCGACGCTTTCCAGAAGAAGTCCGGCATCGCGGTCACCACCAACGTGGTGGCGCACAACGACTTCCAGAACAAAATCAACACCTACCTTCAGGGCAGCCCGGACGATTCGTTCACCTGGTTCGCCGGCTACCGCATGCAGTACTACGCCGGCAAGGGACTGCTCGCCCCGATCGACGACGTCTGGGAAAAGGTCGGCGGAAACTACTCCGACGCCCTGAAAAAGGCCTCGACGGGCGCCGACGGCAAGATGTACCTGATCCCGAACTACAACTACCCCTGGGGCTTCTTCTACCGGAAGAGCCTCTGGACGGAAAAGGGGTACACCGTCCCCACGACGTTCGATGAGTTGAAGGCCCTCGCCACCAAGATGAAGGCCGACGGCCTGATCCCGATTGAATTTGCGGACAAGGACGGCTGGCCCGCCATGGGCACCTTCGACTACCTGAACATGCGCCTGAACGGCTACCAGTTCCACATGGACCTCACCGCGCACCGGGAAAGCTGGGACCAGAAGAAGGTCAGCGATGTCTTCGACACCTGGAAGGCCCTTCTCCCGTTCCAGAACCCGAATGCCCTGGGCATGACCTGGCAGGACTCGGCGAAGTCCCTCGCGGACAAGAAATCCGGCATGTACCTGCTCGGCTCCTTCCTCACCCAGCAGTACACGGACAAGGCAATTGCCGACGACATCGACTTCTTCCCGTTCCCCGAGGTCGCGGTGGAGGGCCGGGACGCCATCGAGGCACCCATCGACGGCCTGCTGCTCTCCAAGAAGGGCGGCCAGAACCAGGCCGCGCGGGACTTCCTTGCCTACGTCGGAACCCCGGAAGGACAGGATGTGTACGCCTCGGTCGACTCGTCGAATATCGCCACCGCCAAGGGCGCCGATACGTCCAAGTTCACGCCGCTGAACAAGAAGCTGGCCGAGGCCATCAGCGGCGCCAAGAACATCAGCCAGTTCTTCGACCGCGACGCCCTGCCCGCCATGGCCAACAACGTGATGATCCCGGCGCTGCAGTCCTTCATCAAGGACGGCAACGTCGATGTGAAGAACCTGGAAGCCCAGGCCAAGTCGCTGTACGCCGCCCAGTAGAGCGACTGACCGCGCGGTTGACCGCGCGGTCAGCACGGCTCTTCTCCACTGCATTTCACTCTGCATTTCACTCTGAATTTCACAAGGCAAGGAATCTCCATGAGTGTCTCTACCAATCCGTCGGCGCGGGGGCGCAAAGCAGCCGCCGCCCCCGCGCGGCGGGTTCGGCGGCTGTCCGGCCGCGACAAGGTGGTGCTCGGCTTGATGGTGGGCGTCCCCACGCTGATCCAGCTCGTATTGGTCTGGATCCCCACCCTCATGTCCGTAGGACTGTCCTTCACCCGCTGGAACGGGCTGGAGCTGACCGACATCAAGCCCGCCGGCGTCGAGAACTACCAGTTCATCGCCCAGGACTACCCGCCGTTCTGGCCGGCCATGCAACACAACGTGCTGTGGCTGGCCTTCCTGGCACTCGTCGCCACTCCGCTGGGGCTGCTGCTGGCCGTGCTCCTGGACCAGAACATCCGCGGCACGCGGATCTACCAGAGCATCTTCTTCGCCCCGGTGATGCTGTCCCTGGCCCTGATCGGGATCATCTGGCAGCTGTTCTACAACCGGGACAGCGGCCTCCTGAACTTCCTGCTCGGCACCGCCGGCACGCCCCAGGCCGTCGACTGGTTCGGGGATTCCAGCGTCAACATCTGGGCTGCCCTCTTCGCCGCCACCTGGCGGCACGCCGGCTACGTCATGATCCTGTACCTGGCCGGGCTCAAGGGCGTGGATCCGACCCTGCGCGAGGCGGCCCAGATCGACGGCGCCAACGCGGTCCAGACCTTCTTCCGGGTGATCTTTCCGGCCATGCGCCCGGTCAACGTCATCATCATCGTCATCACCGTCATCGAATCCCTCCGGGCGTTCGACATCGTCTACGTGATCAACCGCGGCACCAACGGGCTGGAACTGATCAGCGCCCTGGTCATCCAGAACCTGGTGGGCGAGGGGCAGGTGATCGGCATCGGCTCGGCGCTGGCCGTCATCCTGCTGGTCATCTCGCTGATCCCCATCACGTTCTACCTCTCCCGCGCGTTCGGAAAGGACAAAGAGGCATGAGCATCGCCCATCCAACCGATGCCGCCGCGGCCGGCAGCCCGGCCGACGCCCGGCAGCGCAGCTCCGGCCCCGGCAGGCCCGGCCCCCGCCCGGACCGCCCGGCCAACAACAAGCAGGGCAAGAGGCACTACGGCACCCACGTCTTCCTCATCGTCATGGCGGCAATCTGGCTCGTCCCCCTGGCCTGGGCCATTTTCACTGCCCTGCGGCCCAAAGCTGACACCGACAAATACGGCTACTTCAGCACCGGCGGCGCCTTCAATTTCGACAACTTCGCCCAGGCATGGACGCAGGGCGGCTTTTCCCAGCTGTTCTGGAACTCCGTGCTCATCACGGTCCCCTCGGTGTTCCTGATCCTCTTCTTCGCCTCCATGATGGCGTTCGCCGTGAGCCGGGTGAGCTGGAAGTTCAACATCACGCTGCTGATCATGTTCACCGCCGGAAACCTGCTGCCGCCGCAGGTGCTGGCGGCGCCGCTCTTTGAAATGTTCAAGCACTTCGAGCTGCCCTACGCCGTGAGCGATTCCGGGAACCTGCTCAACACCTACATCAGCGTGATCGCCGTGGACACCGCCTTCCAGATCGGGTTCGTGACATTCGTCCTCTCGAACTACATGAAGGCCCTGTCCCCCGAGCTGACGGAGGCAGCCCTGGTTGACGGTGCCGGCGTCTGGCGCCAGTACTGGGACATCATCCTGCCGCTGTGCCGCCCGGCCCTGGCCGCCATGGGCACGCTCGAGGTGATCTTCATTTACAACGACTTCTTCTGGCCCCTGCTCTTCATCCAAAGCGGCGACAGGCTTCCCGTCACCACCGCGATCAACAACCTCCAGGGCCAGTTCCTCTCCAACTACAATCTGATCGCCGCCGGCGCCATGATCACGGCGATTCCGGCCCTGATCATCTACCTGCTCCTGCAGCGCCACTTCGTGGCGGGCCTGACCCTCGGCTCCAGCAAAGGATAAACGTGGACTTCAACACCACCCACCACAACGGCATGGACTACATCACCGCCCGCCTCGGTTCCGAAGGCTCCCCGATGCTGGCATTCGGCGGGGACTACAACCCGGAGCAGTGGCCCGAGGAGACTTGGGACGAGGACGTCCGGCTGATGCGCGAGGCCGGCGTCAACCTGGTCAGCGTGGGCATCTTCAGCTGGTCCCTGCTTGAGCCGTCCGAGGGCGTCTACGAGTTCGGCTGGCTGGACCGGGTCCTGGACCTGCTGCACGCCAACGGCATCCGGGTGGACCTGGCGAATGCCACGGCGTCGCCTCCGCCCTGGTTCAGCCACAAATACCCCGAGTCCCTGCCGGTAACGGCCGACGGCGTGCGGCACAGTTACGGTTCCCGGCAGGCCTTCGCCGCCTCGAGCGCCGAATACCGCCGGGCCGCCGCGGCACTGACCGAGCAGATCGCAGTCCGGTACAAGGACCACCCCGCCGTCGTGATGTGGCACGTCCACAACGAGTACGGCTGCCACAACCAACCGGATTTCTCCGACGGCGCCGCCACCGGCTTCCGGCGCTGGCTCCAACTCCGGTACGGCAGCCTTGAGGCCCTCAACGCCGCGTGGGGCACCGCCTTCTGGTCCCAGCGCTACTCGGCCTGGGAGCAGATCCTGCCGCCCCGCACCTCCGGGACCTGGGTCAACCCGACCCAGCAGTTGGATTTCGCCCGCTACTCCTCCGATGAACTGCTCGAATGCTACAAGGCCGAGGCCGCGATCATCCGCTCGCACTCGGGGCATCCCGTGACCACCAACTTCATGGGCTTCAACATGGGCCTGCACCAGCCCGTGGACTACTGGCGCTGGTCCGAGGAAATGGACGTGGTCTCCAACGACCACTACCTGATCGCCGAGGACCCGCGGAATTTTCAGGAACTGGCGGCAACCGCGGACCTCACCCGCGGCTGGGCCAAGGGCCAGCCGTGGCTGCTCATGGAGCATTCCACCTCCGCCGTGAACTGGCAGCCCCGCAACATCGCCAAGGCGCCTGGTGAGATGCTGCGCAATTCCCTGCAGCATGTTGCCCGCGGCGCCGACGGTGCGCTCTTCTTCCAGTGGCGGGCCTCGCGGGCCGGCGCCGAGAAGTTCCATTCCGGGCTGCTGCCGCATGCCGGCACGGACACCAAGGTTTGGCGCGAAGTGGTCCAGCTGGGCCAGGCGCTGCGCAGCCTGGCCGAGGTCAGCGGCTCGGTGGTTACGGGCGCGTCCGGCCGGGTGGACGTCGCGATCCTCCACGACACTGACGCGCGCTGGGCCTCGGAACTGGACTCGCACCCGAGCGTGGATGCCTCCAACATCGCCGAAACCCGGCGCTGGCATGATGCCTTCTACCGGGCCGGCATCCCCACCGACTTCCGCCAGGGCACCGATGATCTTTCCGGCTACCGGCTCGTCGTCGCGCCGATGCAGTACCTCGTGAGCGATGCCGGGGCCGCGAATCTGGACGCGTATGTGCGTTCCGGCGGCCACCTCGTGGTGACCTATTTCTCCGGTATCGTGGACGAAAATGACCACATCAGGCTTGGCAGCTACCCCGGCGCGTTCAGCGGACTGCTGGGTGTGAAGATGGAAGAGTTTTTCCCGCTGCGCGGCGGCGAAAGCATCCGGCTCAGCAGCTTCGGGGCCGGTACCTGCTGGAACGAATTGGGGCATGCCACCACCGCCGAGGTCCTCGCGGCCGTGGCGGAGGGACCGGCCGCCGGTTCTCCGGCCGTGACCCGTAACCGCGCCGGAAGCGGCCGCTCCTACTATGTCGCCACGTCACTCGCGCCGGAGGGGCTGGCCGAACTGCTCGCCGTCGTCTGCGCCGATGCCAGGGTGCAGCCGCTCGTTCCCCAGCTGCCGGACGGTGTGGAAGTGGTCCGGCGCAGCAAGGACGGGACGGACTGGACGTTCTGCATTAACCACGGGGCGCACGACGTCCGGCTGCCGCTGGAAGGTGTGGACCTGCTCACCGGCGCCGAGCTCGACGGCGGGCTCGGCCTCGCGGCCGGCGGTGTCGCCGTCGTCCGTTCGGCTGCCGCCCAATTGGTCGGCACCTCCGCCGGCCACTCAACCCAGTCAAGCCAGTCAGACCCGTCAAGCCTGCCAAACCGCTCAAACCTGTAAGGACTCCACATGCTAGCCGCAGCCCGCCATTCCGCCATCCTCGCGGAGGTCCAGCGTGAGCGGATCGTCCGTGTCGCGGACCTCGCCAAGATGCTCGGCGTCTCGCTGATGACCGTGCGGCGGGACATCGAGGCCCTCGACTCGGCGGGCGCCGTGGAGAAGATCCACGGCGGGGCCAAGTTGCCCGGCGGGGCCGGCACCCACGAGCCAGGCTTCGAGCTGAAGGTGACCCAGCTCAAGGACGAGAAGATGGCGATTGCGCAGGAGGCGGCCGCACAGGTGCGCGAGGGCATGGCGGTGGGGCTCAGCGCCGGCACCACCACGTGGGCCCTGGCCCAGCTGCTGTCCGCCGGCCCGCGGATCACGGTGGTCACCAACTCGGTGCGGATCGCGGACGTCTTCCACCAGAGCGCGTCCCCGTCCACCGTGATCCTGACCGGCGGCGAGCGCACACCCTCCGATGCCCTCGTCGGGCCGCTGGCCACTTCCTCGCTCAAGCAGCTGCACCTGGACGTATTGTTCCTCGGCGTCCACGGTGTCGACGCCGACGCCGGGTTCACCACCCCCAACGTGCTCGAGGCCGAAACCGACCGGGCCTTCGTCACCGCTGCCCGGCGGGTGGTGGTGCTGGCCGACCACACCAAGTGGGGCACCCTCGGCATCAGCACGATCGCCAGCCTGGAGGACGCTGACGAACTCATCAGCGACGACCTCCTTGGCAGCGAGGCCCGGCGCATCCTTGGCGAGCGCGTCGGCCGGCTCCGCCTGGCCAGTACCGGCGACGCCCGGAGCACCAGCGCAGCCAGCCCCGCAGCAGCCACAGCCTGACCGCACGGCCCCCGCCCACCCAAACCACTACGCCTGGAGCTGCCGTGAACAACCCGGACCTCATCGTTGCCGCCGAGACCCGATCCCCCGTGGGCGTCCCGGCGCTGTTGTCCTCGGATCTGGAGCCGTTGTACCTGCGCCGCTCCGGAACATCCCTGCTCATCGACTTCAGCACGGGCGAGGCCGCCATGCTGCACTTCGGCGCCGATCTCGGCCTGGCCCTGCCGGATCTTTCGCTGCTGGGCGAGGCCGTGCCGCACTCGGCCCTCGATGTCCCGGTCACGCTGGGACTGATCCCGCAGGCGTCCTCCGGCTGGCGCGGGCGGCCCGGCCTCCGCGGCCACCGGAACGGCCAGGCGTTCTCGGCCCGTCTGCGCGTGGTCAGTGTCGAGCGGTCCAGTGTCGAGGGTTCCCACGGGGAGGACTGTTCAGCGGTCATCACCCAGGCCGACCCCGAGGCCGGTGTCAGCGTCCGCACGGAGATCAGGTTCAACGACGGCGGCCTGCTCCAGCTCCGGCACCGGCTCGATAACCACGGCGCCGACCCGTACAGCCTCGACGAACTCGCCGCCGTGTTGCCCGTGGGCCGCGCCGCCATAGAAATCCTGGACCTGACCGGCCGCTGGTGCCGGGAGTCCCACCCCCAGCGCCTGCCGCTGCGCCAAGGCACGTGGGTCCGCTCGGGCCGGCACGGCCGGACCGGCCATGACGCCTCGCTCCTGCTGGCCGCCGGCACCCCCGGATTCGGCAACCGCCACGGGCAGGTCTGGGCCGTGCATCTGGGCTGGAGCGGCAACCACGAGAGCTTCGTTGACGCCGCCGCGGACGGCCGGACCGTCATGGGCGCCTCGGAACTGCTCGGCGCCGGCGAGATCAGCGTGGCCGCGAACGCCAGCTACGAGACCCCGTGGCTGTTCGCGGCGTACTCCGCCGCGGGCCTGGACGGCATCAGCGATGCCTTCTACACCTGGTTCCGCGCCCGGCCGCACCACCCCGGCGTGCGGTCCGGCAAGGCCCGTCCCGTGGTGCTCAACGTCTGGGAAGCGGTCTACTTCGACCACCGACTCGAACCCCTGCTGGAACTCGCCGAAGCGGCCGCCGGGCTCGGCGTGGAACGGTTCGTCCTCGACGACGGCTGGTTCCGCGGCCGCCGCGACGACCAGGCGGGCCTCGGCGACTGGTACGTCGACGAGGACCTGTGGCCCGCGGGCCTCACGCCGCTGATCGACGCGGTCACCGGCCACGGCATGGAATTCGGGCTCTGGGTCGAACCCGAAATGGTCAACGAAGACTCCGACCTGGCCCGCGCCCACCCGGACTGGATCGCCGGCCCGGCCCAGCGTTCCGCGGGCGGCCCGGCCGGCCGGCTACCGGAACGGTGGCGGCACCAGCAGGTCCTTGACCTGGTCAATCCGGCTGCCTGGCAGTACATCTTCGACAGGCTCGATGCCCTGTTGAGCGAATACCGGATCAGTTACCTCAAGTGGGACCAGAACCGGGACCTGGCCGAGATGGGCCACGCCGGCCGCCCGTCCGTGCACGCCCAGACGCTGGCCGCCTACCGGCTCCTCGACGAGCTCCGCAAGGCCCACCCCGGCGTCGAGATTGAAAGTTGTTCCTCCGGGGGCGCCCGCGTGGATCTCGGCATCCTGGAACGCACCGACCGGATCTGGGCCTCTGACTGCAACGATGCCCTGGAACGGCAGACCATCCAGCGCTGGACCGGCGTGGTGGTGCCGCCGGAACTCGTCGGATCGCACATCGGCCCCACCACGAGCCACACCACCGCGCGAACACATGACCTCTCGTTCCGGGCGATCACCGCGATGTTCGGCCACTTCGGCCTCGAATGGGATGTCCGGCGTCTCGCCGCTGCCGAACGGACCGAGCTTGCCGCGGCCATTGCGCTGTTCAAGCAGTACCGGCCGCTCCTGCACAGCGGGCGCATGGTGCGGGCCGACGAGCCCGATCCGGCCCTCCGGCTGCACGGCGTCGTGTCCCACGACGGCGGCGAGGCCCTCTACGCCCTGGTGTCCGTGGCGACGTCGTTCGCCGAAGTCCCGGGGCGGGTCTGCCTGCCGGGACTGCTCCCGGACGCCGCGTACCGGGTGGAAGCGGTCTACCCCGCGGCCGATGACCGGCGGGCGTTCCTGCAGGCGGCGCCACCGGCGTGGCTTGTGGGCGGCATCGAGGCCTCGGGACGTTTCCTGGCCGAATCCGGGCTCCCCATGCCGGTCCTGAACCCGGAACACGGGCTGCTCCTGGCCGTCCGCCGTGTCACCGCGGCCGCTCCGGCCGCCGATCCAGCCGCAAACAGCGCTCACCCCGTGAGGAACCCCTAGCATGGGCCAGATTACGAAACGCTCCTACAAGCTCTCCGACGGCCGGGACATCATCTACTTCGATGATGCCGATACGGTCCTGCCCCCGCACCGGGGCGAGGATCTCCGCGCGCCGTCGGTCCGGCCGCCCACCGCCACCATGCGCCAGGACGTCCTGACCGGGGAGTGGATCTCGATCGCGGCCGCCCGGCAGAACCGGGTGGTTCTGCCGCCCTCGCACCTGGACCCGCTGGCCCCGGCGTCGCCGGAGAATCCCTCGGAAATTCCGAGCCTCTACGACGTCGCAGTCTTCGAAAACAAGTCCCCGTCCTTCGGGCCGGACCTGGCGGGGGCCGCGGCGCCGGAAGGCCTGGATGACCTTGAACGGGTGGGGCTGGGGCGCAGCCGGCAGTCCGTGGGCCGGTGCGAAGTGGTGTGCTTCTCCCCGGAACACACCGGCTCCCTGGCGGGACTGCCCCTGTCCCGGATGCGCACGGTGGTGGAAGCCTGGGCGGACCGGACGGCCGCGCTGTCCGCACTGCCCGGCGTCGAACAGGTTTTTCCGTTCGAGAACCGCGGCGAAGCGATCGGCGTGACCCTGCACCACCCGCACGGACAGATCTACGCCTACCCGTACATCACGCCCCGCACGGCCCAGCTGGTCCGCACGATCGAGAACTACGGCGGTTCGCTGTTCGAGGACATCCTCAGTTTCGAGCAGAAATCCGAGCGGGTGCTGCTCCAGGGCGAGCACTGGACCGCGTTTGTCCCGTTTGCCGCGCGCTGGCCGCTGGAAGTGCACATCCTCCCGCACCGGCACGTCCCGGACCTCGCCGCCACGACGGACGAGGAACGCGATGAGTTCTCCCTGCTGTACCGCCAGCTCCTGCGTGGCGTCGATGCCCTCTATGACACCCCCACTCCGTACATTTCGGCCTGGCACCAGGCTCCCGTCCACGCCCACCGGGACGACATCCGGCTCATGCTGCAGCTGACCTCGCCCCGCCGGGAGGAGGACAAGCTCAAGTACCTGGCAGGGTCGGAGGCCGCGATGGGCGCTTTCATCGCGGACATCCCGCCGGAAACGGCCGCCGCACGGCTCCGTGATGCCATGGAAAAAGCATCGCCGCCACCGCGTGCGCCAGGGCTCGAGCCAATCCGCACAGAACTCCCAGCAACAGAGCAGGAAGCCACCCAGCCATGAACGAGGTCCTTGAACGGGAAAGTGGGTACTTTTCCAGTCAGTTCGGTGGGGCGCCGGACGGTTTGTGGTCGGCGCCCGGGCGGGTCAACCTGATCGGCGAGCACACGGACTACAACGAGGGCTTCGCGTTTCCGATCGCTATCGACAAGCGCACCACGGTGGCGGCCCGCGTCCGCGCAGACCGTCTGCTCCGGGTCACCAGCAGCTCCTTCCCCGGCGTCATAGAGGTAAGCCTCGACCACCTTGACCCGGATGCCCTCACCGGCTGGGCCGCGTACCCCCTCGGCGTGGCCTGGGCGATGTCCCGGGCGGCGGCCGGCGGCGCCGGTTCCGCAGCCGGTTCCGGCGTCCCGTCCCGGCTGTCCGGCCTGGACCTGGCGCTGACCTCGGATGTCCCGGCCGGTGCCGGGCTGTCCTCGTCTGCCGCCGTCGAATGCGCGGTGGCCCTGGCCCTGAACGATCTCTGGGACTTGGGGCTGGGCAGGCCGGAACTGGCCCGGATCGGCCAGCTGGCCGAGAACAGGGTGGTCGGCGCGCCCACCGGCATCATGGACCAGTCGGCCTCGCTCCTGGGCGAGCCCGATCATGGCATCCTGCTCGACTGCCAGAACCTGACGACCGAGGCGGTTGCCCTCGGCTTCGCCGGCGCCGGGGTGGGGCTGCTCGTGATCGATACCCGCACCAGCCATTCCCATGCCGACGGCGGCTATGCCAGCCGCCGTCGTTCCTGCGAGGACGGCGCCCGCCGCTTGGGCGTCGGAAGCCTGCGGGCGCTGGGCCCGGCCGATCTCCCCCGCGCCGCAGCACAGCTCGACGGACAGACCTACCGCCGGGTCCGCCACATCATCACGGAAAACCAGCGCGTGCTGGACACCGTGACGGCACTGCGGACCTCCGGCGCCGCCACGATCGGGCGGTTCCTCAACGAATCGCATCTGTCCATGCGCGACGACTTCGAGATTTCCACCCCGGAGCTCGACCTCGCCGTGGCCAGCGCGCAGGAAATGGGCGCCATCGGCGCGCGGATGACCGGCGGCGGTTTCGGTGGCGCCGCCATCGCTTTGGTCCGCAACGACGACGCCGCGGCGGTGGCCGCGGGCGTCGCCCGCGACTTCGCCCGGGCCGGGTACACGGCCCCGCATATTTTCCCCGTCACCGCGTCCGAGGGCGCCCGCCGGGAACTGTAGCCCGGGAAGACTCCGGGGCCTTATGCCCGCACGAGCCGGGCCGCGTCGGCCAGGAGTTCCACGGAACGGAGCCGGGCTTCGGTCCCCGTGCTCTGGTGCGCCACGATCAGTTCGTCGGCGCCGGCGTGCTCCGTGAACTCCTCCAGGTACGCCAGGACGGCCTCGGGGGTGCCCACAGCGGAGTACTTCATCATCTGCGCCACGTGCTGGCCCTGGGGCGAGTCCAGGATCATGTCCGCCTCGTCGTCGCTGAACACGCGGCCATTGCCGAAGAACAGGGAGACCCTGGCCCGCTTCGTGGCCTGGAACATCGCCTGCGCCTCGGCGGCCGAGTCCGCGGCAATGACGTTGACTCCGGCGATCACGTGCGGAGCGTCGAGCTGCGCGGAGGGCCGGAACTCGCGGCGGTAGACGGCCACCGCATCCTGCAGCGCGTTGGGCGCGAAGTGTGACGCGAACGCGTAGGGCAGCCCCAGCTGCGCGGCCAGCCTGGCGCCGAACAGGGAGGAACCCAGGATGTACAGCGGCACGTTGGTGCCCTTGCCCGGGGTGGCCTCTACGCCCTGGATGCGGGTGGGGCCGGTCAGGTAGCCCTGGAGCTCCAGGACGTCCTGCGGGAAGCTGTCTGCCGACATCGGATCGCGGCGCAGGGCGCGCATGGTGTTCTGGTCGCTGCCCGGCGCCCGGCCCAGGCCGAGGTCGATCCTGCCCGGGTGCAGGGTCTCGAGGGTGCCGAACTGTTCCGCGATGGTCAGCGGCGAGTGGTTGGGCAGCATCACGCCGCCGGCGCCGAGCCGGATGCTGGAGGTGTGGGCCGCGACGTGGGCGATCAGCACGCTCGTGGCGGACGAGGCGATCGCGGACATGTTGTGGTGCTCGGCGTACCAGATCCGCCGGTAGCCTCGGTCCTCGGCGAGCTGCGCCATGGCGACGCTGCCGGCGAAGCTCTCCGCCGCCGTCTGGCCCGGGCCGATGGTAGCGAGATCAAGAATGGAAAGCGGAACAGTCACGGAAAAGCCGGCCTTTCGTAGCGGAGCAGTGTGCGGGCCGGAGTGTGGACTGCGGTCCTGGGCGGCACCGGGTTTCCGGCGCGGGCACACTGGGGTCAACGACGGCGGCCCCCGGGATATTTCTGCAGGCGGCTCAGCCGCAGGAGTAGTTGTAGTCCAGGCCGCCGGAAATGTACTGCGTCATGGAGACGCGGCTGCGCGGCGTGAGTCCGGGCAAGGCGCAGTTTGACTTGGCGCGGGACGCCGATGCGGCACCGGCCAGCCAGCTTGGCAATCCTGCCAGCGGGCTGGTCGACTTCACGGTTCCGGCGATCTGCGCCCACTGGTAACCCGTGGAGTAGAGGCCCACCCGGGCGCCGATCCGCTTGAAATAGGCGGTCATGCCTTCCAGGACGGCGACGTTGGCGGCTTTGTCTGTCTGCCAGGTGTTTTCCGTTTCCACATCCAGCCACCAGAGGTAGGACTGCGGGTTGCTGACCCCGCGGCGCCTTGCGTCGTCGGAGGCCTTGGCCCACCCGTACATGTAGGAGCAGGCTTTGAACGACCCCAAGGCGCAGTTGCCGTAAGGATTGGTGACCTTCACCCCGTTGTAGGTGTTCGACGTGGGCCACCAGGACCCTTGACGGCCGGGGTTGGCGGTGTTGACGTACAGGGCCACCCTCGGCTGCGACGTTGCCGCGGGCGACTTTGCGGTCTTCGCCCAGGCCAGCTGGCTCGCCAGGCAGGGGTTCGTCGTGTTGGCAAGGCCGTTGTTGACGCCGACAATCGCGAACATGGGCTGCTTGGGCAGGACCTTGCCGCACTGCGGCCAGGAGACGTCGATCCCCGGCCCCGGGGAAGTGGCGGCCGAGGCCGGGCTTCCACCCATGGAGACAAGGCCTAGGGTCACAACAATGGCCAGTACGATGCGCGTGAGCGAGTTGGGCATGCCACAGTCTAAAGCATAAATTCCAATCGGTAGCGTAACCCTGCAGGGCAGATATCTTCGAACCGGCCAGGCGCCGCGCAGGGCCCGCATCGCCCGAGCGTGGACCGTCCGGTCGGGAACCCTTGGAATAGTCAGCAGGCTGAGGATGTTCCCGTACCTATGAGCCCCGACAATTCACAACATCCCGAATCATCCGCCACGATCGCCCTGCAGGACCTCGGAACAGTCCACCGGCTGGGCTTTGGCGCCATGCGGATCACCGGCAACGGCGTCTGGGGCGAGCCGGCGGACCGCGCCGCCGCGGTCGCCGTCGTACGCCGTGCCGTGGAGCTTGGCATCGACTTCATTGACACCGCCGACTCATACGGCCCCAACGTCAGCGAGGAAATCCTCGCCGAGGCGCTGCACCCCTACCGGGACGGCCTCAAGATCGCCACCAAGGTGGGGTTCGCCCGCACCGGACCTAACGTGTGGGTTCCGGTCGGCCGGCCCGAATACCTGCGCCAGCAGACGGAGTTGAGCCTGCGCAAGCTCAAGGTCGATGCCCTGGACCTCCTGCAGCTGCACCGGATCGATCCCAAAGTGGACCGCGAGGAGCAGTTCACCGTGCTTCGCGATCTGCAAAAGGAAGGCAAGGTCAAAGCCCTCGGCCTGTCTCAGGTCAGCGTGGAGGAGTTGGAGGAAGCCGGGAAGTACTTCACGGTCTCCACGGTGCAAAACCGGTACAACCTCACCGACCGCAGCTCCGAGGACGTCCTCGAGTACGCCGAGGAGAACGGCATCGGCTTCATTCCGTGGGCGCCCATCGCCGCCGGCGAACTCGCCCGGCCGGGCGGTCCGCTGGACGCGGCCGCCACGCGGCTCGGTGCCACCACCTCCCAGGTCGCGCTGGCCTGGCTGCTGCGCCGCTCCCCCGTCATAATGCCCATCCCCGGCACCGGCTCCATGAAGCACCTGGAAGAAAACCTCGCGGCGGCCGGCGTCGTGCTCGACGATGCCACCTTCGCGGAACTCCAAGCAGCCCGCTAACCCCTTCCACCACCCGCCGGCCCTGCCGGCAGAACAGGAACAACACCATGGCTAACATCCTGATGGTCGTCTCGGCCGCAAATTCCCTCACCATGCGCGACGGCACCGAACACCCCACCGGCTACTGGGCCGAGGAACTCGTCGTCTCCCACCAGACCCTCCTCGACGCGGGTCACACCGTGCACATCGCCACCCCCGGAGGCCGGAAGCCCACGGTGGATGAGGTCAGCCTCGCGGCCGAGTCCGCGGGCGGCCAGGACCGTGCCGACGGTTTCCGGAAATACCTTGAGTCGATCGACGCCGAGCTCTCCGCCCCGCTGGTGCTGGGTGGTGTCGACGTCGCCGACTATGACGCCGTCGTCATGCCGGGCGGCCACGGGCCCATGGCCGATCTGTACCGGGATGCCGACCTCGGCAGGATCCTCTCCGGCGCCAACGCCGCTGCCACGATCATCGCGCCGTTCTGCCACGGCCCGGCCGGGCTGCTGAGCGCCACGGACGACGACGGCGCGTTCACCTTCGCCGGACGCCGCCTCACCGTCTTCACCAACGAGGAGGAGCTGGGCGGCGGCACGGGACCCAATACACCGTGGTTCGTGGAGGACGTCCTGACGGAGAAGGGCGCGGTAGTGGAGAACGGCGCGGCCTGGACGTCTCATGTTGTGCGGGACGGAAACCTCATCACCGGACAGAACCCGCAGTCCAGCGAGGATGTGGCCAAGGAGGTCCTCAGGGCCCTCGCCGAATAGGCTCGTCCCGGCCGGGTCCGGGAACCCCGGACCCGGCTAAGCTAACCGCATGGCCATCAAGTCCACTGCAGACAAAGTCGCCACGATCGTCCAGGGCTATACCCTGGAGGGCCCGACGATCGAGCTCGGCGCGGCGATCGTCGACGGCGAGCTCCGCAAGGAGGCGCCGGTCCGGTTGCCGCTCGCGATGATGAACCGGCACGGCCTCGTGGCGGGGGCGACAGGCACCGGCAAGACCGTCACGCTGCACATGATCGCCGAACAGCTCTCCACCGCGGGTGTACCCGTGTTCCTGGCCGACATCAAGGGCGACCTCTCCGGCCTGGCCACTGCGGCCACGGGCAGCGAAAAGCTCCTCGCCCGCACGGAGAGCCTCGGCCAGGCCTGGGCCGGCAAGACTTTCCCGGTGGAATTCCTTGCGCTCGGCGGCGACGGCAACGGCATACCGGTCCGCGCCACCATCACCTCCTTCGGTCCCATCCTGCTCTCCCGCATCATGGACCTGAACGAGACCCAGGAATCGAGCCTGCAGCTCGTCTTCCACTTCGCGGACAAGAAAGACCTTGAGCTGATCGACCTCAAGGACCTGCGGGCCGTGATCCAGTTCCTGACCTCGGCCGAGGGCAAGGACGAGCTTGAGGAACTCGGCGGCCTCTCCAAGGCCACCGCCGGCGTGATCCTGCGCGAACTGATCACGCTCGAGGCGCAGGGCATGGAGAAGTTCTTCGGCGAACCCGAGTTCGACACCGCCGAACTGCTGCGGACCGCGCCGGACGGCCGCGGCGTGGTGAGCTGCCTGGAGCTTCCGACCCTGCAGACCAAGCCCATGCTCTTCTCGACGTTCCTCATGTGGCTGCTCGCCGACCTCTTCGAGGACCTGCCCGAGGCCGGGGACCTTGACAAGCCCAAGCTCGTCTTCTTTCTCGATGAGGCGCACCTGCTGTTCAACGGCGCCTCGAAAGCCTTCCTTGATGCGATCACCACCACCGTCCGGCTCATCCGGTCCAAAGGAGTCGGGATCTTCTTCGTGACGCAGACCCCCAAGGACGTCCCTGCCGACGTCCTCGGCCAGCTGGCAAACCGGGTGCAGCACGCCCTCCGCGCCTACACCCCGGAGGACGCCAAGGCCCTCAGGGCCACCGTTTCCACCTTCCCGACCAGCGACTACGACCTCGAGGAGACCCTCACCACCGCCGGCATCGGCGAGGCCGTCATCACGGTTCTGAATGAGAACGGCGCGCCGACCCCCGTGGCGCTGACCCGGCTCCGTGCCCCGGAGTCCGTGATGGGTCCCAGCACCGACGAGCTGATCTCCAGCACCGTCGCAGCCTCGGCCCTGCTGCCCAAGTACGGCACCGCCGTCGACAACATCTCGGCCTACGAGAAGATCGCCGCCGAAGGCGGTGACCACACAGGTGCTGCCCCCACCGGACCGGCCGCCGGGACCGCACACCAGGGCGGAGGCCCGGACCGAGCCCAGGGCGGCGGTTTGGACCCCAGCGCCATCGACGCCGAAGCCCGACGGATCGAGGAAGAAATCCTTGGCCGACCCAGCAGCCGCCCCGCGCCGGCGCCCAGGATGCCCGACAATGACAACGTGCCCGAGCGGCGCGCCCCCCGGCCGGCGCAGCCGAAGGCCGGCGGGGGCGGGGGCATCGGCGGCGACCTCGCGGGGGCCCTCGGCGGTGGGCTCCAGAGCATGGCCCGCTCGCTGGGGACCCAGCTTGGCAGGGAGCTGCTCCGCGGCGTCTTCGGCACTTCCTCCAAGCGCCGCCGCCGCTAGGGATCACCGCGGCGGCATCCAACCGAACGCTCCCGGCCAGCCGGCCCGGGCGGCCTTCAGCCATGCTCCGCGTCACAGATGCGGACCGTGACACCGGGATTCCTGTGGGGTACAGGTAACGTAAGAATGGTGCAGATGAGTCAGGCGTTGGTCAAAATCGCGGCAGTGTGGCTGCTCGGACTGATGCTTGCCGTCGCCGGGGCCATCGTGTCGATCAACCTGGTGAACGACTCCCTTGCCGGGCCCCAGCAACCAGTCCGCGAATATTTGAGCGCCCTGCAAAAGGGCGACGGCGAAAAGGCGCTGGGCCTGTTGCGTGCCTCCGTGCCACAAAGCAACCCGGCGATGCTCGACGGCACGGCCCTGCAGACCGCGGCGGCCCGCATCTCCGACGTCAAGCTTGGCGACGCGGAAGAGCGCGGTGCCAACCAGGTCATGGTGCCCATGGACTACACCATCGACGGCAACCCGTTGCGGACCGAGTTCCTGTTGGAACGCTCCGGCACCGAGTGGCTGTTTTTCCACAAATGGTCTTTCGTCCCCTCTGAGCTGCCCGTCCTGGACGTCACCGTGGTCAACTCCAGCGAGGCCACCCTCAACGGGGTACCGGTGAACATGCCCAACGGCCGCAACTCCTTCGCCGTCTTCTACCCCGGCGAGTATGAGGCGACCCTGAACGGCCAGTACTTCTCCGCCCCGGCCACCCGCGCCACCGTGTCGGGCGGGGACGCGCGTCCGGCCTCGCTGAACCTGCTGACCGAGGCCACGGCCGCCCTGAAGGAAGCTGTGAGCAGCAAGGTCAAGGAGTTCCTGGACTCCTGCGCCGACGAGGCCGACCAGCAGCAGAAGCTGCAGCCCAACTGCCCCTTCTACCATGCCACCAACAACCGCGTGATGGACGGGACCATCGACTGGAGCATCACGGACTACCCGAGCGTCAGCATCGAGCCGTTCGGCGGCCGCTGGGTGGTGGCGCCCCTCGACGGCAAGGCCCGGATCAAAGCCCGCCAACAGGACCTGTTCTCGGGCGCCGTGTCCGACATCGACTCCATCCACGATTTCAGCTTCACGACCCGGCTGGACATCGACGGCGACACCGTCAAACTCACGCCACAGCTGGACTACTAGCACCCAAGGGATTCCGCGGCTGCACCGTTGCCCGTCACGCAGGGCAGCTATTCCGGGCCCCGGGTGTCCGCCGGCGCCGGGATTCCGCGGCTCGGGGTCCCGAAGAAAAGCCAAAAGGATGCTGGCCGTGACACCAGGTCACGGACAGCAGCCTTTTGATCAGCCTTGGCGCAGCGGCTCAGTCCATTCCGCGCAGGTCCAGGACCAGCTCGGTGTCGCCGTCGGCCTGCAGGAGCACGGGGATTCCCCAGTCCTGCTGGTAGAGGTGGCAGGCTGCATGGTCCGGGATCTCGCCGTCGGCGTCTTCGGGCCCGTCGCACGCCGCCGCGCGGGCGGTGATGTGCAGGACGCCCTCGGGAACGTCGGAGGAGAGCTCCAGGGTGCGCAGGAGCCCCACGGACGTCCCGCCGCCGGAGACCAGCAGTTCCGGGGGTGTGGACGAGATCTTCAACTGGGTGGGATCGCCCCAGCGGTCGTCCAGCTTCTGCCCGGTGGGCGCCGTGAAGCGGACCGCCAGTTCGAGCGGCCCGGGAGCCACGGGGCTCTTGGGCCGGTGGGTCTGCGCCGCACCCTCGTCCACCTGCTGGGCTTCCTTCGGGATGGGCACGTACACGAGCTGGTGCTTGTTGGCCTCGACCACCACCAGCAACGGCTCGGATCCGGCGACCTGGGTGTGGTCCACAATCACGTCCGAGGGCTCGGACAGTCCGCGGGCCAGCGTGGAGACCGTGCGCGTTGCGGGGTCGTAGCGGCGGACTGCGCCGTTGTACGTGTCCGCGATGGCCACCGAACCGTCAGGGAGCACTGTGACGCCGAGCGGGTGCTGCAGCCGCGCCTCCGCGGCGGGGCCGTCGCGGAAGCCGAAGTCGAACAGGCCCTTGCCCACCGCCGACTCGACGGTGATGCTGCCGGCGTCATCAATCACGAGCTTGCGCAGTGCGGAGGTCTCTGAGTCAGCCACCCAGACATTGCCGTCCGCGTCTTCGGCGAGGCCGGAGGACTGAGCGAACCAGGCTTCAGCGGCCGGGCCGTCCAGGAGTCCTTCGAGGCCATTGCCGGCGATGATCTTTACGGCGCCGGAGGTCGGCTCGAAGCTGAAGATCTGGTGCACTCCCGCCATCGCCACCACCACGGCGTTGAGCTTGCTGGACCAGACGACGTCCCACGGCGAACTCAGGGACACCGCGAGCGGGTCTGCCTCGAGCCGGGTGCCGTAGGCGGCGCCTTCTTCGTCCACGCGGGCCGGGCCGGTTTCCAGCAGCCGCTGTACGCCGTTGCCTGCCAGCGTCCGGACGGTTCCGTCCGCGAGGGACAGCCCGCGGAGCCGGTGGTTCACGGAGTCGGCAATGACGACGTCGTAGCCGGTCTCGGCGGCGACGTCCTCGGGCAGCAGCACCAGGCCCTGCGGTTCATTGAACCGGGCGGTGGCGGCGTTGCCGTCGGCGTGGCCCTTTTCACCGGAACCGTACGTGGCCAGCACGGTCTGGAAGTCGGTGGAGAGTTCCACGAGCCGGTGATGGCCGGTGTCGGTCACCAGCCACGAGCCGTCGCCAGCGCTACCGACGCCACGGCCGGCGGGCAGGAAGAGGGCCTTGCCCGGGAAGCGCAGCGTACCCGACGTCGGTTCCGGCGCCACATAGGGTCCGTCGCCCCGGTGCAGGGTGCCCCTGGCCTCGTGTTCGGCGATCAATTCGGGGATCAGCACGGCGAGCCCGTCCGCGTGGCCTTCACCGGAGAGGTGCGCCACGATGTAGCCCTCGGGATCGATGACCACCAGGGTCGGCCAGGCCCGGGCCGTGTAGGCCTTCCAGGTGTCCAGCTCGGGGTCGTCGAGGACAGGGTGGCGGATCTCGTAGCGTTCGACGGCGGCCGCCAGCGCCACGGGATCGGCCTCGTGCTCGAACTTGGGCGAATGCACGCCGACCGTCACGAGGACATCCGAGTACTGCTGCTCGAGCGGGCGGAGTTCGTCCAGGACGTGCAGGCAGTTGATGCAGCAGAACGTCCAGAAGTCCAGCAGCACGATCTTGCCGCGCAGGGATTCAAGGTCCAGGGACTTGCCACCGGTGTTCAGCCAGTTGCGGCCCACCAGTTCGGAGGCCCGGACCCGGAGGTGGGTGCGTACGGTTTCGGTCATGAGCGTCCTTCCAGCTTTGAATTGCGTTCGGCAAGCCTGGCGTCGCGCTCGGCCAGCTTGGCAAACATATCGTTGTAAGCGGTGAGATCGGCGTCGTTATTCCTGTCCGCCGCCCGGTCGGTGCGTTTGGACTCGCGCGCGTCGGAGCGGGACCACTGAACGGCGACACCGATCGCCACCAGCAGCGTGGGCACTTCCCCGATGCCCCAGGCCACCGCGCCGCCCATCTGCTGGTCCAGCAGGGCCGAGGGACCCCAGGTCCGGCCGAGGTTGCCGAAGTAGTCGGCGGCCAGCAGCCCCGTGCCGCCCATGATGGCGACGCCGAAGAACGCGTGGAAGCCCATGGTGGCCAACAGGAGCAGCAGCCGCATGGGGTACGGTGCGCGGCGCGGCAACGGATCGGTGCCGATCATCGTGAGCACAAAGATGTAGCCGGTGAGGGCGAAGTGCAGGTTCATGAGTTCGTGGCCCACGTGGTCCCGCATCGCGTAGCCGAACGCGTCCGAGTAGTAGAAGAGCACAATGGAGCCGGCGAAGTTGGCGGCCGCGAACAGCGGGTGGGTGACCAGTTGCGAGAACTTGGAGTGGATGAAGATCATGAGCCACTCGCGCGGGCCGCGGGAGCTGTCGCGCCGCGGCGTGAGCGCCCGCAGTGCCAGCGTCACGGGGGCGCCGAGGACCAGGAAGATGGGGGCCACCATCGTCAGGGCCATGTGGTCCACCATGTGCGCCGAGAACAGTACCCTGCCATAGACCGACGGCGGCCCCGACGTCACGTAGGTGAGGACCACGAGTCCGATCACCCAGTTGACCGTCCGGAACCAGGGCCACGAGTCGCCCCGCTTCAGCACCCTTCGTACGCCGAGGAGGTAGGACACCAGGGCGAATACGACGACGGCGATCCAGAGCCAGTCGAGCCGCCACTCCGTGAGCCACCGGTCCGGGGTCAGTTCCGGCGGCAGCTCATAGCCGGAGAGGATGAAGGCCGGCGAAGCGTCGGGGGCGAAGGTGGTGGGCTGCGGCGGGGCGGAGCGCCCCAGCGCGACGGCGATCCCGGACGTCGCTCCCATGATGATCAGCTCCACGATCACCAGCTGCCACAGCACCCGGCGCGCGGACCTGCCCATGGCGCGGTTGCCCAGCTGCGGGATGACCCAGCGGCGGTGCATGAGCCCGATGCCGCCCAGCACCAGGACCGCTGCCGTCTTGGCGAGGATGAGTTGCCCGTAGGCCGAGCTGAAGAGGTCTGCCCAATTGGTGAGGCGGATGCTGGCGTTGATCACGCCTGAGGCGAAGACCAGGGCGAAGGCAAAGCCGGCCAGCGATGAGAACCTGCGCAGCGTTGGCTCGGTGATGTCTGCGGTCCCCGGGGCCGCGCCTGAGGTGCGGCCGCCGGCGCGTGTGCCTTCCAGGACGCCGGAGAGGACTGCGAGCATGATGATGCCGCCCACCCAGGCCGATACGCCGACCAGGTGCAGGCCAAGCGAGTTGATGGCGCCCTCGTGGTCGCTGGAGCTTGAGGAGTGTCCGATCAGGGCGGCGGGGACCAGTCCGATCAGCGAAAGGACCAGCGTCAGTGCCAGGCCTCCGCGGGAGCGCACGCCGAAGAGGGCGGTGGTAACGACGGCCGCGATGATCACGACAGCCAGCCAGGCGCGTCCGGTTTCGATGTCCGTCATGAAGTACACGAGCGAGCGGGTGAATTCCGGATCCCCGGAGATGCCCTGCCCTGCAATGTCCGCGTAGCCCAGGACGAGCACGGTGATCGCGGAGAGCGTCCAGACGGCGCCGGCGGCCGCTGCCACGGCAAGCGCCCGGGTGAGGGCCGGATGTTCGGGGGCGTCCTGTTCCTTGGACCGGGAGCCGCTCCTGTTCCGCGGGAGGATGCCGACGGCGAAGATGAGGCCGCCGATCACGGTGGCTACGGCGACGTTGTGGATCGCTTTGCTCACCGGAAGCCCCCAGCGCACGAGTGCGCCGGGATCTGAGACCTCGCGGGCGGCTGCTGCGCCGGAGAAGATGAGTGCCGCTACCAAGCCAATAAACAACGCGCCAAGGCCTGCGATCAGCCACGGCCGGGCAATCCCGGCGGGACCGGAGCCAGGGCCGCGGGCGTCCCCGGGGGGAACGGGCGCTGCGGTTGTGGGCGTGGGATTTACTGCGGAAGGCACACCTCCATTGTCCGCTACGCCGCCTTGCGCGGCGAATCGGTCCCGGCGGTTGGGCCTCCGGGGATCCGCCCAGCCGGCCCGGCCTTCACATGGGCTGTGGATTGGCCGGGAAGGGCAGCGGGACGGCCGGGGACCGGTTAGGGACGCAAAAGGAGCGGCAACCCGAGGGTTGCCGCTCCTTTCAAGCCTGCGAAGAAGACTACTTCTTCTTGGCGACTGCAGCCTTCAGCTTGGAGCCGGCGGTCAGCTTGACGCTGTGGCCAGCGGCAATCTGGATGGTCTCGCCGGTCTGCGGGTTGCGGCCGGTGCGAGCTGCACGGTCGGTGCGCTCGACGGCGAGCCAGCCCGGGATGGTGATCTTCTCGCCCGCGGCGACGGAGGTCTCGAAGACCTCGAACAGTGCGTCGAGCACGGAGTTGACTGCTGCCTGGCTGGTGCCGGCCTTGCCTGCTACCTCTGCAACAAGTTCACTACGGTTCTTAGCCATTTATGTCCTCCTGGACGGTCACGATTTTGGAGCCTGCACACGGCATGCGTACAAACCACTGTTCGAAAACTTACCAGCTTGGCGCCTCAGAGGTGGCAAATTCCGCGTGTTTTCGGCGTTTTTTGGGGAAAATCACTGGAATCGGCGCCGATCGCGGTCAAATTGCGCCGAGAGCGGAAGCCCCCTTGTCGCCGCCGTTTCCGCGGGATCCGCCGCGGTCCCCGCCGGCGGACTTTCCGCCGGCGGACAGCCAGCCGGGGGCTGCCAGTTGGGGACCGGCCCCAAGGTCCTGGTCGGCCGCGACTGTGGGTCCTTGGCAGACACGACGCCGGCGCGCGCTATGGATGCCCTGCCTGCTGCGCGGGACCCGAGAGGCGCTCGTGGCGGGCCCTGTGACCGGTGTTCTTGCCGGCCGTAAACCGGGCCTGGCTGGGCACGTGGCCCGAGTCTGGCGGGCGGCCGATCCCACGAGGCCGGGCCGCCGGAAGCCACGCGTCAAGTCCGGGGGTTAAATGCGGGAGGACCCCAACCTGGTGGTTGGGGTCCTCGACCTGAATGGTGTTCCGGCGGTGACCTACTCTCCCACACCCTCCCGGGTGCAGTACCATCGGCGCTGTGGGTCTTAGCTTCCGGGTTCGGGATGGGACCGGGCGTTTCCCCCACGCTATGACCGCCGTAACCCTTGCTCCGCCAC
>NZ_KB895542.1:351353-483955 GCF_000374925.1 Arthrobacter sp. 131MFCol6.1 | reverse complement strand
AAAAACACCAGACCACACCACGGGGTGGCGGGCCCGGCAAATTCAACCAATTCAATACAATAAATTGGTATCAACAAACTTGGCACACTATTGAGTTCTCAAACAACAGACACACCCGGCACCACCACAACCAACTCGGTCGAGGATCGCTCCGGAGCAACTTTTCAAACTTACCCGATCTTGGAAGTCTTTGCAAATTCGCATTTCTGCGATTTACATTCATCCAAGAAGGTCCCCACCTTTATTTAGCGCGCAAATTTGCGAACCATTTTCAGGCTGTTTAGAAGGGGGTCGGTCGCTTTCTTTCCGCATCAGCGGCGGCGACTCGAATTACTTTACACGCCGGGAGGACCCTGCACAAATCGGCCCCGCGAGGGGGTCCTGTAGCGTCATATTCCCCGGAATCACGCCGATTCCGGCCGCCACGGCCGCCCCCAAAGGCCAACCGACCGGCGTCGGGCTTTTATGGAGTGGGTCACATGCGCACGTCGCAAGGCGCCGCTCCCGGTGCCATACTCAGAGCGTGACGACGTCATACGCGTTCCGTGCCGAGCTGTGGCACTACCCCGAGCAGGCCGGCTGGCACTTCATCACGTTGCCGCCGGAGCTGGCGGAGGAGCTCAAGGACCAGTCCGCTCCGTTCCGGAAGAGCTTCGGTTCGGTGAAAGTGAGCGCCTGCATCGCCGGGCAGCGGTGGCAGACGTCGCTCTTCCCGGACAAGAGGAGCAACTCCTACCTCCTCCCCGTCAAGAAGGCCATCAGGACCGCGGCCAACCTCCGCGCCGGGGACCAGGTGGACGTGGAAGTCGGCCTGGATTTTGAGGCTGAGTCGGACATCAGTCCTCGGAGCACCACGTAACCACCCGGCCCCGACTAGCGGGGGCTGGGAACTCTGCCGCGGAGCTCTTGGAGATGTTGCTCGAGTGATCCAATGCGCCGAATCCTCCGCCGTCCGACGACTCGGCCAACGACCGCCAGGACGGCGTACACAATCGCACTGATCCAGTAAAACCAGAGACCGTCCGGGTCCACGGAGGAGTCATAGACGTTGAGGGCGATAAGACCGGCCATGAAGATCGGCCCCAGCCTTTGACCAAACACCAGGTCCCGCCGCCTCTTTTCAAGCGCAGGTCCCCAGTCAGCAAAGAGGGTGGCGAGAGGAAGGGCGCCCGTTCGCAGTGCCCACTCCAATGAAGCGGCCTGCTCGTCGCTGAGCCTGGCATCGTCCTTGAGGATGGCCCGCTCGAGCAGCGGCGAAAGGAGGGTGGATACCGTTATCGCAACGGCAAAGAACACTGCGGCCGGCCACAACTCATCCCGGAATGAAGTCCCGGGGTCAAAGGCGACGTGAAGAGAGACCCAAATCTGGGTCGATATGAAGAGCTGGCCCGCAGTGGCCGCCCAGAAGCCCGGCCGGGTCAGCGTCCGGCTCAAAGTCTTCTTCATCAGATCCAGTCCCCCATGGGTCATCGACCATTCCACCGTTCCTGGAGAGGACTCTACGCGGCCTCAACGCCCGGCAACAGGGACCGGAGTGGGGGCAACTGCGGGGCGACTCGACCCACCTGCCCTATGTTGCGCCGCCGTTTGAAGTACCGCTCACTGCGCCGGCGATGCCTCCACGAAAGCCACTTGGGTGGCGTATTGCTGGTAGAGCTTGACGGCCTCATCGATCTCGATGCGGCCGAAGTTCAGCGCGACCTGCAGCCCCTCCAGCTGGGCGCTGGCGGTCTCGGCCGCGCTCACACGGTCCGCCACGGAACGGGACGTGGCAAAATTTGTGGCCAGGGCCGCGGCAATGGACGCTATCACCGCCAGCAGGCACAGCCCGCGCCACACCACCGAGTCGTCGCTCAGGTTGAAGAATGCCGCCACCGCGTCGGTAAATCCCGTGCCGCCGACGGCGGGTCCAGCCGTGAACGCGGCAGCCAGCGCGCTGCCCACGATGCTGATGTTGGCCAGCCGGGTGCGACGTGGCCGTTCCCGGCCGAGGTACGTCTGAAGGTCCCGTTGCTTCTCGCCGATGCGGTTGGACAGCCTTTGCCGCGTATCGGATGTTTCGTCCATGATCTGGTCCCCGTCTCCCTCACCGATCGTCTCCGCACGCCTTGGAGGTCAGACCCGTCTGCCAGCGGTCCGCCGGCTGCCCCGGATTCCGCCTGCCAGAGCCGGAACTCCTCGCCCCGTCGCCGCTCTCCTCCCGAAGCGCGCACACGTTTAGGATGCTCCCGCGCCACTGCAGTGTCTAGACACTTGACCGACGACGTCGGTATCCCCCCGCCTGCCCGGGCCGCTCTGGTGCCCGAGGGTCCCGCGCCGCCGCTATTCGCTCGTCGGCGCCTTGACGTCGGCTTCCGCGTGCAGGGCGGTCTGGGTGGGAGGCTGCCAGGTTGGCATGCCGTCGACAGAGAGGTCGGCCGGTGGGGCAGTCACATGGGCCGTGATCTCCTGGGCTTGGAGTTCGTCCACAAGGATGCGCAGCATCTCGTCCGCCATGCCTGCCGCGAGTTCGCCTTTGGTGTCGGTCCAGATCATCGGGCCCAGCTCGGTCAGATAGACGTCGGAGACGTAGTTTGGCGTGTACTGGGGGTATTCGCCGGTCATTTCCTCGGGGGTCAGTTCATTACCGAACTGATCCACCGCATAAAAGCGCTGTGCCGCGGCATACAGAGCCCTGGCCGCCTTGTCCTCGTCGTCGGACACGACAAGGAACGCGGGGGACGTTTCCCAGCCCTGGCCTAGTCCTTCCTCCCATTTCTCTCCCTGCTGGTCGAAGATGTCAGGTGCCACGGTTATACGCATCGCGCTGTTTCCCTTCAGGTTGCCGTCCTGGGCCGTCGGCTGGCTCGGCTGAGGGGTCGGGGTTGAGGGGGACGCACGCGTGGTGGGCGAAGTGAAGGCCGGAATCAGCTGCATGGATCCGGAGCATCCGGCCAGCGCCATGCCGCAAGCCACTACTACTGCCCCAAAAAGATGTCGTCTTGACATGTATTTCTCCCCCCGGCGTCTACCAGCCGAGGTCAGTGTAAGCCTCACCCACCGCCGCGCAGTAGACCTAGCTTGCGGGGTCGTACTGGAAAGCCCGCACCTCCTGCGCGCAACGGCAAGCGGCCGCGATCTTCGCGGCCCACTCCAAGGCCGCATCGTACGAGGGCAGCTCCAGCACCGAGTAGCCGCCCTCAAGCTGCGTCGTCTGCGGGTACGTGCCCGCGCGCACGGTTCCATCGCCGTCGACCATGACGGGCGGGATACTCTCATCGATGCCGCCGCCGAACACCCATACCCCGGCGTCCTTCGCCTCCTGGACCACCGCGTGCGACGCATCCGAAACGGCCTGCAGCTCTTCCTCAGGGAAGACCATGGCGGCACTGGGAAACGAGATCAGGTACTTGGTCATTCGCGTGGGCTCCTTCTTCGCAGCAGCAGGTTGGATCGCGTTCATCCTCGCCGATGCCCTCGTGCCGCGCAACGGTCAAGGCGGTCCTGGGACTTCATGCAGCACCCGATCCGTACGGGCGCGTGATCGCCTCAAGGAAATGCCCGTCAGGATCCGCGAAGTAGACGCCGCGTCCGCCGTCGTTGTGGTTGATCTGCTGTGGGCGGGACCGTGCCGGGTCCGCCCAGTACGGGATGCCCTCGGCCTGGATCCTTGCGAAGATTCCGTCGAAGTCCTCCTCGCCGACCAGGAAGGCGTAGTGCTGCGGGACGATGGGTGGGGCCGACGTGGCGAAATCGAGGGCCACCCCGTACTCAAGGGGCACGGTCATGAACGACCACATGGCTTGGGGTTCCGGCAGCCCGAGCACGTTGGCCAGGAACTTCGCCGACCGACGCTTATCCGTTGCGTAGACGATGGTGTGGTTGAAAGCGACCGTCATGGCGACCTCCTCCGGTGTGGTTGTCCGAGACCATCTGACATCCGGCACTCGCCAGATTTCAAGAGCGCCACGCACGACGTCGGGCCTGACCCCCGCCTCCCATGCTGGAAGCGGGGGTCAGGCCCGTGTAGTTAGTGGCGTGGGGGCAACTGGGATTCGGTCAGCCCTGGAGGGACCGCAGGGATGCGTACGGTTCGCTGGGCAGGTTGCCGGCCATCCAGGGGCGGGTGGACCGGATGGGAGGGGTGTGGCCCCGGCCGTCTCGGACGACCGCGACGATGGTGGCGACGGCTGCGAAGACCAGGAGTCCGGCGAGCAGGAGAGCGGCAAATTCCATGTGAGAAGCACCTCGGGCGAGTGATGAAGCTGGTTGTTGGGGCGGATGATGGAGCAGGTTGTTGGGCCGGAATCGCGGGCGTTCGGTGCGGGTCAAGTTTTGCGGCTGCGGTTCAGATTTCCGGCCCTTTTTGTGGGGACATGTCCAGTTTCCGCACCCACCGTGTGAGCCACCGTGTGAGCATTTTCCACTTGGTTTCCGGACCGCTTCCCGCTCCCGTCGGCGCCGATCATGCGCCGGTCAGGCGCCGGCTCTCCCCCGCCGCACGCTCGCCGTCCACCCCTCCCGCACGTCCGCTGGCGGCGTAGCATGACTCATATGGCCGAGACTTGGATTCGGCTCCTCGGTCCGCCCCGGATCGAGTCCGCTGGCACCGCACCCCGGCAGCCCCGGGGCCGCAAGGCCTGGGCTGTGCTGGCCTACCTCGCGCTGCAACCGGGCGGCACAGGCCGGGCCCGGACGGCGGCCCTCCTGTTCCCCGACGCCGAGGACCCGCTCGGTGCCCTGCGCTGGAATCTCTCCGAGCTGCGCCGGACGCTCGGCGCGGAATCGGTCGGCGGCGACCCGCTGCGGCTGGTACTGCCGGCTGGCTGGAACTGCGATGTGCTTGCGGCCCTGCAGCCAGCCGGCGGCGCCGATCCGCGGACCTTCGACGGCGAACTCCTGGAGGGCCTCCCCTTCGAAGAGTGCCCGGCCTTCGAGTCCTGGCTGGAGGACCAGCGGCACCGGCTTGAGAACGCTGTCCTGACGCTGCTCTACGAGGCATCTCTCGCCGCGCTGGCGGCAGGAAAAGCGGACGACTCCGTTGACCTCGCCACCCGCGCGCTGCACCTGGACCCCTTCAACGCCGACTGCCACGCCGTGCTGATCAAGGCCCTGCTCGCCCTGGGTGACTACCGGCGGGCGCGGGAGCAGGCCGACAAGTGCCGCGAGCTCTACCGCCGGGAGCTTGGGCTCGGCGTGCCCGCGGAGGTGCGCCGGGCATTGTCCGACGCGCCGCCCGCCGCAGAGCCCGGGCTGCCGGCCAGTTCGGCCGCCGTGCGGTCCTACCTCGACGCCGCCGAGGCCTCGCTCTCGGCAGGCTCCGTGGACCGCGGGCTGGAGCAGTTGCGCCTCGCAGCCGAGATCGCGCAACGGACCGGCGACCATCATCTGCTCGCCGAATCCCTGGTCACCTTGTCCGGGGCGCTGATCCATCAGGCCGGCGGCCGCGGCGCCGAGGTGGCCGATCTCCTGCACCGGGCCCTGAAGTCGGAAGGCTTGGACCCTGAGTCGTTGGCGTTGCGGGGACGGAACCCCGGGCGGCCGGCGTCGCGGGTGGCGGCGGCCGCGTACCGGGAGTTGGGGTACCTGTCCGTGCAGCGGGGCATTCCGGACCGTGCGGCCGGCTGGCTGGAGCAGGCGGCCCGGGCGGCGGACGGGTTCGACGACGAACGCTCCAGGATCCTGGCGATCCAGGGCATGGCGGCCTCGGACACCGCGCACTACGGCGAGGCGCTGGCGGCTTTGGCCGAATCGAGCCGGCTTGCCACTGCCGCGGGCGGCCGCCGACTTCTGGCGTTCAGCCAGGCCCTGGCCGGCCGGGTGCATCTGCTGCGCGGGGATCTGGAGCCGGCTGCTGAATGCCTGGACCGGGCCCAGCAACTGATCGCGGCCGAACACTGGACGGCGTTCGAGCCGTTTGTCGCCGGGCTCCGCGGCGAGACGTTCCTCGCCGCCGGCCGGCTGGAGGACGCGGCTCCCCTGATCGACCGCTCGTGGGTGATGGCCGACGTCGCCGGCGACCACTGCTACCTGACCCTGGCCGCCGGGGCCAAGGCCCGGCTCAGTATGGCGCTCAACGATCAGGCGTCGGCCGAATCGTGGCTGAAGCGTGGGCTCGACACGACCCCCTGGTATCTCTGGTACCGGGCGCGGCTGCTGGACACGGCCGCCGAGGTCGCGATCGACGCCGGCTCCCCCGCGGCCGGGGACTACGCCGACCGGCTGGGCACCATGGCCAGCCGCGGCGCACTGCGCGAACTCGTGGTCCGGGCGCACTCACACCGCGCGGTCCTGGGCGACGCTGCCGCCGCCGAGACCATTCCATGGCTGGCCAAGGACATCGACAACCCGGCGCTCAACACCTACCTGGCGCGCCGCGGCCAGCTCTGATCAGCAGCGGCGCGGGCTGTGGCGCCGGGCGGCAGGGGCGAAAATCACTGCTGACTCGACGGGCGCCTGGTGCTACGGTAGCGAAATGGCAGCAACCTTGGTTCGCCCCAGACGCGGCAAAATCTTCGCAGGCGTGTGCGCTGCCTTGGCCGACCGTTTCGAAGTCCCCCGGGCTTTTGTCCGGCTCGGGTTCATGTTCTTCGGCCTCTTCGGCGTGGGCGAGTTCGTCTACGTCGCGTTGTGGATCCTCATCCCCCGGGACGACTAGCCGCAGACTTGTGGTGCCGAACCCGGCTCGCGGAGCCCGCGCCTGCGTGAGGACCGCGACGGCGCCGCGGGCGGACGACGGCGGGGCGCGCCGCCGTCGTCGTAAAGCTCTTGAAAGCACAGGTGGGTTAAACAAAAGCAGGGCCCGTCCGAAGACGGGCCCTGCTCGAAACCTAACGGTCCCGGGTATCTAAAAGGAAATTAGATAGCCTGGATGTTGGTGGCCTGGGGACCCTTGGGGCCCTGCTCGGTTTCGAAGGAGACCTTCTGGTTCTCTTCGAGGGAGCGGAAGCCGGAGGAGTTGATCGCAGAGTAGTGTGCGAAAACGTCCTGTGAGGAGTCATCGGGGGAAATGAAGCCGAAGCCCTTTTCAGCGTTAAACCATTTGACGGTACCAGTAGCCATTATTTTTGTCCTTCGTGAAGGTGGAGGAACTGTCCCGACTTTCGGGTCCTCCTGTTTGGGGTGCTCAAAACCGCTGCTTCAGAAGAACAAGGTCTTGCAACCTTGCGTACTGCCTGAACTACGAACTGCATAAACACAACAACAGGATCAACTGTACAGGACGTTTGGTGGGTGAATTACCACACCTCCATTTGGAACGGCTAGCGCCCGTTCAGCGCATCCGCACGCGCCCGCGCCTGCGCCGCCGCTTCCGGATCCCCCAGCCGGTCGTAGATCCTGGCCAAAATGGTCCAGGGCTCCGCTGAGGCCGGCGCACGTTCCGCCGAGGCGGCGAGATCGGCCAGGCTGTCCTGGACGTTGCCGAGGCCGAAGTTGGCCACGCCGCGTTGGAGATAGGCAGCGGAGTCGAAGGGGGAACGCTCAATGATGTGGTCGAGTGTGTCCTTGCCTTCCTGGAGGCTCCCGCTGTTGATGTAGCCGATGGCGAGGGCCAGGCCGGCCTCGGATGAGCCCGGCGTATGGTCCAGTGCGATGCGGGCCCATTCGATGGCGTGGTTCGCGGCTATGGGGTCCCCGTCGGCGGCCGGCCCTGTGAAAGCCTGGGCCGCCAACAGTGCGGTATCCGAGTCCCAGGGCCGCAGGCTGTAGGCGCGCTGGAACTGGCTCTCCGCCGTCGTCAGGTCTCCGGCCGCGACGGCGGCAACACCCTCCGCCATCGGCCATTCGGCGATCGCCGCCGGCACTGCGATGCCCAGCCCCACGGCCACGAGCAGCCCCGACGCCACCGCCCCGGCCGGAAAGGTCTTCCGGACTGCGGGAACCACTATGGCGCGTGGCCGGACCTGCGGCACGGCCGCTCGCGACGTCGACACCAGTCCCCCGCAGATGAAGGCCGCCAAGGGAGTGGCGGCTGGCGACGTGAATGCGGTGAGGAGCATCAGCCCGTACGCGACCACGGCAGCGAGGGCGCCGGTCAGGTTGTCGCGGTCAGCCCCCGGTTCCGCGGCACGGATGCCGGCACGGGCGCTGCGCAGAATGAGGAAGGCCAGCAGCGCCGCCGCCAACAGCAGCGGAAGTCCGCCCACTGCGGCGGCCTGCAGCAGCCACGAGTGCGGCGAGTCGGGCGGAAACGTGGCGCCCACCCGAACGGCCCACTCCAAGGTGTGGAAGCCCGTGATGGCATCGACAAAACCATTCGGGCCGACGCCGGTCCAGGGATGCTGGGCGATCAGCTTCAGACTCTCGTCCCACAGGAGCCAGCGGCCGTTGACCGTATCGGCGCTGAAGAGCCGCTCCCGCGCCACGGGAATGGCGACGGCGGCAACGCCGAGCACCACGAGCGCGGCGCCGCCTGCCGCTGCCGCCCGGGTACGGCGGGGTGTCCGGATTGCGGCAGCTACCAGTACAAGCACGACGGCGGCCAGGCCAAGGATCGCGGCGCGGGAGCCGGACAGGACCGTGGTCAGGGCGGCCGCGGCCAGGCCGATGCGGGCTGGCCAGTCCCGGCCGCGCAGTGCCGGCAGGGCCAGCACGGCGGCCGCCAGGACACCGATGATTCCCTGGTCGGTCGCGTTGCCCAGGGTGGCGCCGGGGCGCAGATCCGCGGCTCCGCCCAAGGGCCGTAGGCCTGCTGCCTCACAGGCACTGATGACACTCACGATCACCACGGCCGGGGTGAGCGCGGTGCGGAAAATCGCCCAATTCCGGGTTCTGCCCGGCCCGCCGAGAACTTTGGCGCCCAAGGCAAAGAGGGCGATGTACAGCGCGATGACCAGTGCGCCTTCATACCGTGGCCAGCGTCCCAGGAAGCTGGCCAGCGGGCCGGCGGAGAACGCTGCAGAAATGGCCACCAGGATAGCGGTGGCCCAGAGGGCCCGCCGGATGCCCTGGGGCATCCGGCCTCCGGCCTGGACAAGGGCTCCGACTCCGACGGCGGCCAGCAGCCAGACCACCTTCATCCAGGTGAACCGGAACAGGCCGCCCGGCTGAAAGACAAGGACGGAGCAGGCCACCATCCACACACAGGCTTGGGGCGCGAAGACCCGTGCCCTTTCCAACGTTTGGATTGGGAAGGGCACGGGTCTCCTTGTGGATCTTGCTGTGTGTGGGGGCTGGTGATGCGGTTTGGTGCGGTGGCCTGCTGCGCTTGGCGGTCTTAGACTGCCGTGACGGCCCTCGTGACCGCACTGGTTTTGGCTGCCGTCGTGTAGCCGGTCTTGGATCCGGTCACCGTGACCGTGATCGTCTTGCCGACATCCCCGGACGTCAGGACATACGTCGCGGCCGTCGCCCCGGAAATGTTCACCCCGGACCGCTTCCATTGGTAGCCCAGGGAAACCGGTGCCGGGCCCCACGTGCCCGGAACCGCCGTCAGCTTCTGCCCGGTCACGGTTTTGCCGGTGACCGTCGGGACCGGTGCGGCCGTCAACGCCAGGGGTGCCGTGACAACCTTGGTGGCGGCACTGGTCCTGGCCGCCGTCGTGTAGCCGGTCTTGGACCCGGTCACCGTGACCGTGATCGTCTTCCCGACATCCCCGGACGTCAGGACATACGTCGCGGCCGTCGCCCCGGAGATGTTCACCCCGGACCGCTTCCACTGGTACGCCAGCGTGACCGGTGCCGGGCCCCACGTACCGGGAACCGCCGTCAGCTTCTGCCCGCTCACGGTAGTGCCCGTGACTGTCGGAACCGGCCCGGCCGTCAACGCCATCGGCGGGGTGCCGAAGGACAGCGTGCCCATGTTAGTCGGCTTGCCGACGGTGACCGTAACCGGCTTGGCGCTGGCCTCGGCGGCGACGTTTCCGGAATAGATCTTCGTTCCGTCCGCGCCGGACTGTGCCACGACGAAGTACTTCCCGGTACTGAGGCCCGTGATACTGAACTTTCCGCTGGCGTCGGTCATCCCATTACGGGTGGTGAGACTTCCGTCGCGGGTGTAGGCCTGCATTCGGGCGTTGGGCAGAGGCTTGCCGGCCTTGTCCGTCACGGTGCCGGCGATGGAGCCGCCCGCGACCAGGGTGGCGTTGATGTTCGGTACCGACGTGACGGCGCCGACGGTCACTGTCTGAGCTGCGCCTGCCCCTGCGGATTCGGGTTTGTTGTTGTAGAACTGCGCCTCCGCGAGGGAGGAACCGCTGGCCCGGTTGAATGCCACTTTGTAGGATCCCGCCGCGAGACCGCCGATGCTGTAGGTCCCGTCGGGGTTGGACGAGCCGTCCTTGACGACAGTCCCCGCGGAATTCAGGATGCTGACGGGGGTGCCCCAGGTCCCGCCGCCGGTGATCTTGCCACTGACGGTGGAGCCCTTGACCAAGGCCGGGTTGATGCCGGTCAGGTCCTGCCCGGCCGCCACCGTCAGGGTACGGGCCGTGTCGAACGAGGCCGCCTTGTCGAACCATTGGTCGACTGCGCCCGTGTTCCAACCGGAAATGAAGAACTTGTAGGATCCGGCAGCCAACCCCGTTACCTTGTAGCTGCCATCCGGATTCACATAGCCCTGCGCGACCTGCTTTGTAGAGGAACCGGCGGCGAAGACCTTCACGGTTGTCATCGCGACGGTGACGCCGGGATAAATTGCCTTGGTGAGCTCCACACCGGCAGGAGCAGTGATTTTCCCGCTAATGGTCGCGGCCTTGACCAAACTGGCATTAATGCCGGCCAGGTCCTGCCCGGCACCCACGGTCACCGCAGTGGCGGTGTCGAAGGAGGACGCGTTTTTGTACCACTGCTGGGTGAGTCCGCCTGATACGTCACTAAAGGACACCTTGTACGATCCCGCCGGAAGGCCGATGATCTTGTAACTGCCATCCGACGTCACGGTCGATTGCCCGCCCTGAACGTGCGATGCCGTCGACGTGGCGTTGACGAAGATTCCGGAAGGGCTGGCCCCCGGGGCTGTGACCTTTCCGCTGATCGTGGCACCCTTCACGAGGGTGACGTTAATCCCGGTGAGGTCTTGGCTGGTTGTGACGGTCACCGCAGTCGCAGTGTCAAAGGATGGTGCGTTCTTGTACCACTGGTTCAGGACTCCGGTATTCCAGCCCGAGAATTGGAGCTTATAGGATCCGGCGGTCAGGCCGATGATCTTGTAGCTGCCATCCTCTTCGACGAAGGAATCGCCCTCCTGGCCCTGTCCTGCCGTCGCAGAGGCCGTGACGAAAATTCGGGAAGGGCTGAGGCCCGCGGGGACCGAAACTTTGCCGCTGATGGTGGCGCCCTTGACCAGTGTCGCGTTGATCCCGGTCACGTCCTGGCCGGCGGTGACGGTCACGGCAGTGGCCGTGTCGTAGGAAGCGTCGTTTTTGTACCACTGGTCCTGGAGTCCGGTGTTCCAGCCGGAGAAATTGAGCTTGTACGATCCTGCCGGCAGCCCGTTGATCTTGTAGGTTCCGTCCGGGCCCACTTGGGACTGGCCCTCCTGGCGACGCGAGGCCACGGACGACGCAGACACAGATAGATTGGATGAACTGACACCGGCCGGAATGGCGAGTTTCCCGCTGATCGTGGCGCCCTTGACCAGCGTGGCATTAATGCCGGTAAGGATTTGCCCGGCGGTGACGTTCACGGCGGTGGCAGTTTCATAGGAGGCAGCATTTTTGTACCACTGCTCCTGGGCGCCGGTATTCCCGCCGGAGAAGTTAAGTTTGTAGGACCCCGCCGGGAGGCCGATGATTTTGTAGCTGCCGTCCGCTCCGACGCTGGATTGGCCCACCTGCATTTGGTACGGCGTCGTCTGGGCGTAGACAGATATGCCGGCGAGGTTGACTCCGGCGGGAGCCGTCACCTTTCCCTGAATGGAAGCCGTTGCCATATCGGTTGCGGTGGCCGGGACGGTGCCCAGCATCATTAGTATCGCCAGCACTGCACTGATTAGGGCAGGCAGGCGGAATCTACTCGTCGTTGCGAGCATGTATATCCCCCAAGTTCATGCGTCAGCGAATGCTGCGCAACCAAAGTCTGCTGAGCCAGACTTTGCAAATAGTAACGCGCGATCTGGGAATTGACTATCTGTTGCCCGGACCAGCACTCCGAAGTAAGCACAAATGCAAATTGCCGGAATTTACTGCGTCCGAATTTGCCGTGACAAAAAAGGGCCGTCTCATGGAACCCGTATGACGGACCACGGCGTCGCTGTTCCTGGGTTACCCCTCACTCACGCCCGCCGAAAGCTGGCTCGCAACACCTGCGCGGACCGCCTGTACCGGGCCCGGCCGCGGGCTTATCCTGCAGGAGGACCAGTCCGCGACCATCCGTTACCGGGAGAAGACTCATGGAAATGCCGAAAGCGTCCGAGGCCGACAAGGAACACTTCCGCGCGGTGCTTCCCGACCATCCCGAGGTGGTGGTCAAGCCCATGTTCGGAAACCTCGGGGCGTTCGTGCACGGGAACATGTTCGCCGGCCTGTTCGGCCCCACCATCGGCGTGAAGCTGGCCGACGCAGACAAGGAGCTGCTTGAAGGCACGGAGCGGACCGTCCCCTTCGGGCCGCCGGAGCGGCCCATGGGCGGCTATACCGGATTGCCGGAAGTCTGGAACGCCGAGGGCGACGGCGATGAGGCGCGGGCCAAGGCCTGGGTGGAGAAGGCATTTGAGCACGTGGCCGGCCTGCCGCCGAAGGAGCCGAAGGTTTCCAAGCCCAGGCCCAAGAAGTAGCCGCCCGACGCCGGCCCTTGAGGACCCGTGCATGGCCTTAGAAGACTAGGGCTGGGAAACATTCACGAGTTCTGACCGGCTCCCTGTTTCCAGATCCTCGGTCAGGACCAGCGCACCGACCTGGGGGCAGTGATATTTATACTCCCGTGCATTCTTCTCAAGCGGCGTCCAGTCGTAGACCTTGACGCAGTCGGTGTAGGTGCCGGATTTGGTGGCGACGGTCTCGCCGGTGGCGGCGGTGTCCCGTATGTCTTCCGCATGACCAACGTAGAATTCCTGCCGGTAGGAATCGCCGACGCGCTGCTCGGCCTTCATCCAGATGCCGGCTTTTGCCCCGTCCCGTCCATGTAAAAAGCTGCCGGAGTGGTTCACCAACACTCCATTCAGGTAGTTGTCCACGTCCTCGCCGAAGTACCACACGTCGCCGTTGTTGTGTTGCGCCAGGTAATCCCGGGTTTCCTCGACGAGCTGACCGTTCTTGTATTCCTTATCCAGATACACCACCGTCTCGACGCCCTCTATGGTCATGGTCTCCGGCAGGATTTCGATCTCAACCCTTTCGGTGACTTTTCCCTGCTCGGTGGTCTCGTACGTTAATTTCTTGCCGACAGGGAGGGCGAAGTACTTGTTGGTGATCTTGGCGGTGAAATCGGCAGGGCTGATCTGCGGGTTGTACTCCGCGGCCCTGCTCCTGTTCGTGTTGTTGACGGCAAATAATGTCGCCCCACCAACAACCAGCAACAGGACGATCACACCAAAGAAGATTTTGGTTCGTCGATTCATGACCGTTCCCACTCCTTCTGAGTAGAAATTCCTGCAGGGGGTCAGAGCACCGTTGCTTGCCCGTGGCCACACCCCCGAGCAGGCTGGGCTCGAACGCCAACTGAAGCGCAGCTCAAGTCCTTAGGTGACCTGGGAAACGTTGAGGGCTGTAACCTACCGGACGGCTTTGTCTGCGTTTACCCGCCCATGTGCCCAGTATGTGCCCGTGCCAGAGATCTTGTCGGCGGTTGACTCGACGTTTGCGCGGACTGACGTATTTGTGGCGCCAGCGTGCGAGCTCCAGGCGAGCGCGGCAGTTGCAGCGACGATGGGTGAGGACATCGAGGTCCCGTTGCCGACGTCGTACCCGAAAGAGCGATTGTTCTGCGTCCCGAGGACAAACGTGTGGTTCGGGAACGTTGAGTAGACATTCACTCCGGGTGCTGCGACGTCCACCCAGCTGGCTCCGAAAGTTGAGAACGATGCCTTGGCGTCGGTGTTGTCGGTAGCGGCGACGGCAATGACGTTGGGGTATGCGCCCGGGTAGATCTTGGTCTGGTTACTGCCGTTGCCTGCTGCGGCAACGAGCACCACACCCTTACTCCAGGCGTTGTTAACGGCAGTCTCGAGGGTGCGTGACGCCCGCACTCCGAGGCTCATATTGATAACCTTCGCGCCGTTATTCACGGCCCAATTAATACCGTTCGCAAGGCTCGAGCTCGAGCCGACCCCGCTGTCGTTGAGAACTTTGCCATCCAGGATGGTGCATCCCGGACACACACCGGCGACGCCAACCGTGTTGTTGGCGGTGGCGGCGACAATGCCGGCCACGTGCGTGCCGTGCCCGTAGTTGTCCTCACCGGCTTTCCCATTGCTGAAGTTGGCGCGTGCAGCAACCTTCGGTGTGATGTCGACGTTGTCGCTGGCGACCCCGGAATCGAGAACGGCGACTTTGATGCCGCTCCCTGTCGTGACGCCCCAGGCTTCGACGGCGTCGACATCAGCGTCCGCTGTGCCCCCGGCTACAGACAGCGTGTTGGCGGTGTTGGTAAATGCCTGACCGTTGTTTTGCAGAGCGTACTGGCGGGGGAAATATTCGTCAGCCGAAGCGGCGGTAACGGTTTCGTCCGGCTCGGCGTACTCGACTGCCGGGTTCCGGCTGAGCGCTTCGACGAACTGGAGCTCCCGGCCGGCCGGTACCTTGACGAGTTGAGCGCCAGTGCTGCCGACCCCGGGGCCCTCCCCGAGGCCGTGCTGGCGCAGTACGCCCGCTGCCGAGCCATTGTCGCGGAATTTGACGATGATCTGCCCGGCACTGGGTGACGACTGGGCCGCCGCGCTGTTCGTGGTCGCTGCGTTGCCTGGGGCTGCCAACGTGATTGTGCCGCAGCCTATGACTACCGCCGCGAAACCAGCTATAACGGTTCGTTTCATGCGGAGTATCTTGCTTCAATCTGCGCCAGGTAGATAGGGTCGGTCGGCACATTACGTGCAGGCTTCCCGGGCGACGTGGTCATCGTCTCCGCCGCCGGCAGCAGGGAGGGCCTCTCGATGCGGACCTCCCCGAGAAATAGTCCGCATCTCTGGTTTGGATGCTCCCCGCGGGTCTAGGGTGAGACGGTCGGCACCCGCCGCGAAAACCCTCGAGGAGGGTGCATGACTTCCAGCCAGTCCAGCTCCGAACAATTCGGACAGCATCTGAAAAGCGTCGGCGGCTCAGAGGCCGACGCCGACGGTTCTGCCTACGTCGTGACGGAGGAAGACACCGTGGATAGCGTCGTCTCGAGCCTGCGGATGAAACAGCAGGAGCAGGGCAATCTGGCCAGCGAGCCCTCCATCCTCCATGCCTCGGCCCAAGTCCTCATCAGCAGGCGCGATGAGAAGGATCCGGCCCTTCACGCCGGGACCTCCCAACCGGGGACGTATCAGCTGGACATTCACCTTGGCGGCGGCCACAGCACCCGGGAATCCATCCCCGAAAAGGACCTGGAAGCCGCCCAGATCTGGGCACAGGGACGGATCGACGCCGAAGGTGCGGACTTTGGTGCCATCTACTTTCCCTCCGGCGGCGGCACTGCCCCCGGAACGGGTGCACTGGAGTGCAGCTACGACCGTGCGGTGGGCTGGTACCGGTAGGCTGCGTGCCCCCGGCCTGACGAATAGATGGCATCCCGCGCCCGCTGTCGGCTGCACTGAAGCACAGGCCGTTTCCGGCACCGTGCGTCCGGAGAAGCCGCGGAACAGAAAAGCTCCTCCCCAGCGGCTGAACCTGATGAATGCGGTGTTGCCGAAACCCAACTAACAATTCTTGTCACGTAGTTAACTGGGCATTCACATCGCACTCGCAAGGTGTCCAACCAGCCTCCCCGGGTGAGTCCACTCGGCCGGGGGTTTCGCTGCCCAAAAAGGCTCACGGATCAGAGCGTTCCGTTTTCCTTGGGGCTTTCATTCCGAGGAAGCTTCGCCACGCGGCGTGGACTTGCGCTGCGCAGGTGGCCACCTAAGCGTCGGCGAACGGCAGCCGCTCCCTAACATTTTGGGCGGCCCAGTACACCTGCGGAAAGGGCCGTCGGGTCTCAAAGCTCCGAGTCGGCTTCGTCCCGCTTGCCCTGTTCCGTCGTGACTATCGATCGATACGATGAGTCATGACTAGCCAGGACCCCTTGGAATTCCTCCGTCAGACAAATCAGCGCCGCAGCGAACATCAGCTCGAGCTTGCCGCAGATGTACTGGATACATTCAAAACGATGCATGAGGCTGAACAGGTGCTGTACCAAGCCCGAAGACGCTATATCGAGTCCTTCAAAAGGGCCACCGGTGCGCAATGGAAGGCGCAGGAACTTCGGGACGCAGGATTTCCGACGCCGAAGGTTTCTGTCCTCAAGAGGAGAATGGATTTTCGTGGCCTCATGGCACCCCCAGCCGACGCCAACCCTCAGTAGCGGCGGCAGTACGTTCGACAGGGCCCGTGCGACGGCGGGACCGCTAAACGGGACGGTCCCCGCTGGCTCCCAGCAACAATGCTCCGCTTACAGGCGTTGCAGCCAGCCCCGCTGGCGCCACTCCCCCGGCCCGCCGCCACTCACTGCTAGACGCAATTGGGCTGGTAGGCCGGATCAGCAGGACCGGACACCATGCCCAGCGCGTGGCCCACAATCTGGTGCACCACGGGGTCGCTGGGTGTCTGGTCATGTTCGATCGGATCGGCCGGGCACTTGTCCTGGATGGTGATGTTGGTGACCTGCCGGGCCGGCCCGTTGAGGAACTGGCTGTTGTAAGGAATGACCACTTCGTCGTGCACCGTGGAGATGACGGTATAGGAGGGTCCCGCGACCGTATCGCCGATGGAGTTGAGCTTCTGCATAATAGCCGACCCCGCCTGCTGGTCTGCGCAGGCGGCACAGCCCACGCCGGTGTAGTTGGGGTCCGGGACAGCGCCCGGCTGTGGGACGATCACGCCTTCGGTGCCGTGGTTGGAGGGTGCGATCCCGATGAGCTGGTGGACATTCTTGGCGCCGCCGAGAAAGCCCATGTAGTAGCGGGGCATCATGCCGCCTTGGCTGTGGCCGACGAGATCCACCTTCTTGGCGCCGGTGGCGGAACGCACTTTATCCACGAACGGGGCGATTTGCTGCGCCGAGTCGGCGACCGGCGCGGTGGCGTACACGCCGTTGGTCTCGCCGTAGTTGAGGGCGAAGACGCAGTATCCGGCGCTCTTGAGATACGGCGAGAGGGTGGACCAGTTCTTGTCCATGCTCTCAAAGGTTCCAGGCACCAGGATGACCGGATACGGATGCTCAGCGCTTGGTTTGCAGGACCAGTCATTGGCACCCGGAGGGGAAAGCTCAACAATTCCCGCTTGGGCGGGAGCCACGGCTAGGGAACCGGCCAGGACGGCAGCGGCAGCGGTGGACAGAACTTTGGTGAGCAGTGACATAGAGACCTCTTTGTTCGTGTGTCAGCGGGCCGCGGGCCAGCAGTAACCCCCGCGCTGCGAGTCAGCCAAGGTTGCCCGGATACTCAACGGTAGGCAGACCGGAACCCGATGCGGCCATGAATTTGCACGGATGTGCACGAAAACAGGGTCCGCGTGCAGACCCGGTCCGTCCTGAAATGTCGCTCCGCGCGCCCCAAAAGCTACTGGTCAGTACGTTCTTTCCGCCGGAGATCGGCTTGGGAAAACCGCCAACCTTGCTTGCACAAACGTTCATTCCAGCGGACGCCGGCGTCGCCGGCCGTGGCGGTCGCCAGCTGGGCGCAGTACGAGCACTGCTACTGCAGTGGCCCCATGGATCGGGACACCAGCCGTAGCTCACGAGGAAATGGCGAGCCGCAGAATTGTGAGCCCGACGGTACGATCTCCCTAGCTGCAGCGCTGCGCGGATTCGACCGGGCTGAAGATCGATGGGGGACGACTGAATGCTGGAACTGAAACGCATTTACTGGAGCCGCCAGGCTCTGCGTGAGGCCTATTCGGCGGTGGTTATGTGGTTGGGCGCCTCCGTTGTCCTGGCGCTCATGCCGAAGGCCAACGCGGCGGGCAGCCGCAGCGCAGCCACTGTCGCTGAAATTCTCCGCGGCATGGTCGACGGCGTTCTGGCCGCGGTCACCGTCCCCACGCTTTTCCTGGTGGTTCTGACTGTTGTTGCGGCCGTCGTTCGCGCCAGAGACCTGAAACGCAGGGACCCGGTCCGGCGTTTCAGCCGCCAGCGGCGCCGGGAAGGCCTGGCACGCGCCGGCGGCCAGTGCGAGATGGAGTCAGGACTCCGGCGGCGGTGCCCACGGCCCGCTGAACACGGTGACCATTTCTACCCGTGGTCCAAGGGCGGATCCACCAGCCTACAGAACTTCGTGGCCGCGTGCAGCAGGTGCAACCGTGCGAAAGGCGCTCAGATCCCGTCGCCAGGCCAGCAGGAAAGACTGGATCGACGACGGCGAACGTACGTCACGCTCGAGGATGCGGCTGCCGTCGGCGAACGGCAGCCGCTCCCCTAAGTTGTAGGCGATACGTCGAGCATCTGTATGTGCAGTGGCCCTGCCTGTCGCAGGTCCGGATCCGATGGAATCGGGGACCTCACCGAAAAATCGCGAACCCTTTATGAATACGAAGGGCGCCATCGCGACACGCCGATTGCAGGTCACGACGGCCCGGGATGCCTTTGTAACACTGAACTCCGAGGCTTGACCACACGAAAAGGAGCCACCCCCTTGGAAGCAGCAGCAGTAACCACGTGGATGTTCGTCGACGAATGTCCGATACCCAATGACGTCGCGGAACTACTGGTGCCGGGCGAGCAGCCTGTGGCCGCGTACAAGACGTTCCGGGATAGCGCCATCTTTACCACCAAGCGCATGATCGTCCGCGACGCCCAGGGCCTGACTGGCAAGAAGGTGGAGGTGTACTCGCTGCCGTATTCTCACATCAACATGTGGTCATCAGAGAATGCCGGAAGATTTGATCTCGATGCAGAGCTGGAGCTTTGGACCCGCGCGGGACATATCAAAATTAAGACCGGCAAGAAGGTGGATGTGCGCCGCCTAGACATGCTGATCGCGCATTCGGTCCTCGGCGCCCAGCACTAACGCGAATCTTCTTCATCTAAGAATTCGCCAACCCCGACGCAGCCCAACCCCTGCGACCCGGAAACGGTAAGAGGACACGCAAATTCGTGTCCTCTTGCCGTTTCCGCGTTCAGACCGTACTTCTCTGGGGATTCCGGCTGGAGGTGCAGGGAAGGACCGCCGGTAGTGAGGCGCCACGCCGCCGTCGGGCACCTGTACGTAGCTACGCTGCGGGCATATCCTGCCAACAAAGCCAGCCCTGCACCTTGGCTACGGGAGAAGAACCATGGAGACCCCGACGGCCGCCCGACCTGCGGCTCCGCAAAGCATCAACACCCTAGTCGTCGGGGCCGGGCAGGCTGGCCTGGCCACAAGCTACTGGCTCAGCCGGGCCGGCGTCGAGCATCAGTTGCTGGAACGGCGGGAAACGCTTGGCGGGGTGTGGCAGGACCGGTGGGACGCGTTTTGCCTGAACACGCCGAACTTCTCGCTCGCGCTGCCCGGCATGCCGTATGACGGCCCGGCCCCGGAGGCATTCATGCTGCGCGATGACCTCATCGCCCATTTCCGGCACTATGCGGAGACCGTCGACGCTCCCGTCCGAACAGGTGCGGATGTCACGCGCATCGCGCCCGCGGAGGGCGGCGGCTTCAACGTGGTCACACCCCAGGGCAGCTGGCGGGCCCGGAACGTGGTGCTCGCTACCGGCGGTTACCAGGAGCCGAAAATCCCGGCACTGTCGGCGCAACTTCCTGGCCACATCCTTCAACTTCACACCGACAGCTACCGCAACCCGGGCCAGCTGCCCGGCGGTGCCGTGCTCATCGTGGGCACCGGGCAGTCCGGTGGCCAGATCGCCGAGGAACTGCTCGCCGTCGGCCGCGAAATCCACCTGGCGGTGTCCACGTGCCCGGAGGCACCGCGCCGGTACCGCGGCCAGGACCTCCTCTATTGGATGATGCAGCTTGCACAATTCGGCCCCGACTACGGACTGAACGGCCTCACCGTGGGTCAGTTGCCCTCCCCCGCGGCGAGGTTCGCCTGCAACCCGCTGGTGTCCGGCGCCGACGGCGGCCACGACATCCACCTGCGCGACTTCGGCCGGCGAGGCGTCCGGCTGCATGGCCATTTGGAAGCAGCCGACGACGGCGATCTCGTCTTCAGTGATGACCTTCCGGAACGCCTGGCCCTGGTGGAGGCGGCGTTCTACCAGCGGATGAAGCCGATGTTCGACAGCTATATTGCCGCCACCGGCATGTCGGCACCGGAGCCGGAGCCGCCGCGCAAGGACGACTGGCTTCCTTCGGAGCCGGCGCGGCTGAACCTCGAAGCCGCCAACGTCACGTCGGTCCTCTGGGCCACGGGCTACCGGCTGGACTTCAGCATCCTGGACATCCCGGTGCTGGACGAATGGAACTACCCCAGGCACCACCGCGGCGTCACCGAACACCCGGGCTTGTACGCCGTCGGGTTGCCGTGGCTTACCGGGCACGGCTCGTCCATCGTGGCGGGGGTGGGCCGCGATGCCGAGTACATTGCGCGACACATCGCCGAGCACACCGCCGTCCGGTGAAGGCGACGTTCAAGAGGGTGGCTACCCCGTGCAAGGCCCGTCGAAGTCAACTGGTGCGGCGAGGCGGGCCGAGCTGAACCATTCCCTGGCCCATGCCTGGACCGAGGGCATCGCGAGGTGCTCGGCAACAAGCTCCGGCGGCCCGCCGAACACGGACTTCCCCTCCTTCAGAAGGTCCCCGGTGCCGCTGCCGGCGAGGAGCCCGAAGAGGGCAGGCTGGTCGAGGAAGGGAAGTTTCCCGCCGTCGCCGTTGGTCAGCACGCCCCAGCGCGAGGTGAACAGCGAAAACTCCTCCGGACGTTCCCCGTGGTCCAGCACGAGCGGGCACGCTTCGCCGTCGAGCTGGGTCCGCCGGTAGTTGGGCTTCGTTTCGTCGAGGGCCATCAGCTGGACATCGTCCAGCCACGAAAGCCAGACCGCTGTGCACTGTCCCATCAGCGGATACGGGGCGGCGGCGATGTAGCCGGCCTTGCTCACGTGGGCGGAGTGGCCAACGGCGATGTTGTGCAGCTGCCCCCGGACCAGCGGCAGGACCGCGGTGACAGGCTGGCGGTAGCTGGCGAATTTCCGCCGCATCACGGCGGCGCTTGCATTCGAGCCGATGGAGACCAGCAGGGAACGGGCTTCCAGCGGTGCCGCGCCGGCCTGCGCAAGGGCGTCATCCAATCCGACTGAAGGCTCTAGGGGCCGGAATTCCTTGCCGTCCATGACGCCCGAGGCCACGGGCGGGTCCCATGGATACAGCAGCGGATCGAAATGGCCGGCCCCGCTGGCCCCGCTCAGTCCCATGGACTCAGCCGGGTGAATCCTGGCGAAGCCATCGGCATGTTGATGGAGACTAATCAACGTTGCCCGCTTCCGTGGTCGGGACTTCCATTGTCCCGCACTTTTGGGGGGATGGGCCCTGGAACTACCCCCGGCGCTCCCGCTGCGTCACCGAGGTTGCCGGCCGGTACGCCGTCGGGCTGCCGTGGCTCACCCAGCACGCGTCGTCAACAGTGGCACTGGTCGGGGCAGACGCGGAGGATGTCGCGAGGCACATCACCGTATGGTGACGAAGCTTCGTGCCCGTCGCCGGCACTACTGTGGTGCCCTGGCGCACGAGCTGCGCAACTTTGACCCGTTCTCCGTCACTAGCCCGGGCATCAACACTGTGAAGGGCTCTCCGCGGTTCGTGGTGATCTCCGCTGGGCAGTTAACGATCGGGCCGCTGTTCCGGCTGCGTTTCTGAGAATAATGCGAGTCCCGTAGTTCCGGGTATTGACGAACCCTCGCCCTGCAGGCTGCTTCGGCTTTTGGATGAATACTGAAGTTGACGCAAGATGGACACGCTGATCCAAGCCGACCAGCACGGCTTACCGGCACCCGGCAGAGAATCACTCGGACCTGGGGCTGCACCTGGGCGACTACCTGCACGAGTTACTCTGATGACGAGTGCCGCCCGGACGGCGGCATGACACTCATTCGGGATATCCCTTCCCCAAGACCCGTTAAAACCATCAAACTCTGCGCGCCACGGAAGGCGTCATATGGGTCGTGATGTCTTGCAGCACCAATTGCAGCCAATAGGGGCTAGGAGCCGAGTGCATTATGGCTGACTCTTGGATGTGCTTCGGTCTCCACGACTAGCTCAGCCTGTCGGAATATCAACGCAATCGCCTTCTCCTCGTAATCGGGCGGGTAGTCGTACCTCGCAAGTAGTCGACGGATCTTGGATCGCAGGGCAGCGCGGACCGAATGTTTGAGGGACCAGTCAATCGTGGCGCTTTGTTGGACGGCAAAGACGAGATGGACGGCAATCTTCTTTAGCGTGTCGTCGCCCATTTGGACGACAGCGGCGTCGTTTTGCACGATTGCATCGTAAAATGCGGCCTCGGCGATAGAGAGACCGAGTCTGTTGTTACGATTGTTCTGGTCTCGCATGCCCTTGGCGAGCTTAACAAGCTCAGCGATGATCTCGGCCGTCGTCAGCGTGCGGTTCGTATAACGGTTAATTGCCTCGTCGAGCTGCTCGGAGAATTTCCGTGCTTGGACGATGTTGGTGCGCTGGACAGTGCGGATTTGGTCGTTAATCAGCCGACGGAGGAGCCCCATCTGGAGACTGGGCTTCTCCTTGCCGGCTAGGCTGTCGAGAAAATCGTCGGACAGGATCGACAGCTCCGGCATTTCAATGCCGGCGAGTTTGTAGATGTCGACCACTTCGTCGGCGGTGACGGCTTCGTTGACGAGCTGCCCGATCGCGGTGTCTATTTCGACGGCACCGCTGCCAGCACGCCCTGAGTCCGGGTTCTGGATCTTCAGGATCCCCGCTCGGACGTCGGTGAACATTCGTACGTTATTACGGATTGCAGCTGCTTCATCCCGCGCCCCGCAGAGCGCAAAGGCCTTGGCCAGCGCGAGTACCTGGTCGAGGTAGCGGGCTGAGCGGTCCAGGTCGGCCATAACGAAGTCGAGGACAAGCGCGTGCTGGGCAAGACGTGCGGCGGGTACCAACAGTGGCGAGGAATCGTATGTACAGCCGTGAAGGAGCCCGCGCACGATGTCGTGCTTTTCCAGCATCGCGGAGACCATCTCTTCGATCGGCACGCCGGCCTGATCTCGATCGCTTGGGGCGTACTCGGCGAGGGCCTTGCGCAGATTATTGGCGACCCCGATGTAGTCAACGATGAGGCCGCCGGGCTTGTCGCGGAAAGTACGATTCACGCGTGCGATGGCTTGCATGAGGCCTGCGCCCTGCATTGGCTTGTCAACGTACATGGTGTGCAGTGCCGGGGCGTCGAAGCCCGTGAGCCACATATCGCGGACGATGACGACCTCGAGAGGGTCGTTTGGATCCTTTGCCCGCAGCTTCAGGTCTTTGCGGGTCTTCTTGTCGTAGATGTGTGGCTGGAATGACTGCGGGTCGGCCGCCGACCCGGTCATGACGACCTTGATCATGCCCGTCGTCGGGTCGTCGGTGTGCCACTCCGGCTTGAGCTTAACGATCTTGTCGTAGAGGTCGACGGCGATGCGCCGCGACATCGTGACAATCATGGCCTTGCCGAGCATCTCGATGCGGCGTTTCTCCCAGTGGTCGACGATGTCGCCCGCGATCACGTCGAGACGGTCGTTCGCGCCAACGACGGCTTCCACCCGCGCCCACTTGGACTTGGCGCGGAGGGCCTCGTCCTCCTCGGCGGTCTCGGTGATTTCGTCGGCGAGTTCGTCGATCGCGGCGTGCACATCAGCATCAAGGGACACCTTCGCGAGCCGGGACTCGTAGAAAATCCGGACGGTGGCTCCGTCCTCGACGGCGCGGGTGAGGTCATAAATGTCGATGTAGTCACCGAAGACGGAACGTGTTGACTTGTTGGTCGACTCGATAGGCGTGCCTGTGAAACCGAGATAGGTGGCGTTCGGGAGGGCGTCCCGCATGTGCTTCGCGAGCCCAGACTTCAATTGTCCTGTGCGCTCATCGAGGGACTCGCTGAAGCCGTACTGAGAGCGGTGAGCCTCGTCGGCGACAACAACGACGTTACGGCGGTCGGTCAGAACCGGATTGGTGTCGACGCCATCTTCGGGGGCGAACTTCTGCAGCGTGGTAAAGATGATGCCGCCTGACGCGCGGCGGAGCAGGCTGCGAAGGACTGCTCTGGAGTCGGCCTGAATAGGCTTCTCGGGCAGGATTTCGGCCGGCGCGAAAACCTCGCCGAAGAGCTGGTCGTCGAGGTCGTTGCGGTCGGTGATGAACACCAGGGTCGGGTTGCCCATTCGGGCGTCGCGCATGATCTTCGCCGCGTAGAGCAGCATCTCGATCGATTTGCCGCTTCCTTGCGTGTGCCACACGACACCGCCGCGGCGGTTACCGTCCGGGGCCGCCGCCTAGATGGTCGATTCAACTGCGGCATTGACGGCCCAGTACTGGTGGTACTTAGTGACGCGCTTCACGAGACCGTTGGCCTCGTCGCTGAAGACGATGAAGTTCTGCAGGATGTCGAGGAAGCGCATCTGGTCGAAGACGCCCTTGATCAGCACCTCGATCGCGGGCAGGCTTATGACGACCTCACGGCCATCGATTGTTTTCCAGGGCGCGTAGTGCTCGAAGCCAGCAGTGAATGACGACATCGCGGCGCTGATGCCGTCGCTGACAACTGTCACAACGTTCGGTGTGAACAGGGATGGAATGTCATGACGGTAGGTCTGGATCTGGTTCCAGGCCCCCTTTAGCGTGGCGTGCTCGTCGGCAAGGTTCTTCAGCTCCAAGAGACCGAGCGGGATGCCATTGACGAAGATCACGACGTCCGGCCGGCGGTTCTTCCCGTTCTCGGTGATGGTGAACTGGTTGACGGCGAGCCAGTCGTTGCTCGCCGGGGCCTCGAAGTCGATAAGGCGGACACGTGTCGTGCGGATGGCACCATCGGGGTCCCGGTGTTCGACCGGAACGCCCTCGGTCAGGAGTTTGTGGACGCGAAGATTCTCGGCGATCGGGTTCTGCGACTCCGCTCGGCCAAGGCGCTTGATCGCCTCATCAACCATTGCCGTATTGAGGCCAAAATTGATCTGAATCGCTGCAGCGCGCAGCCGGCTGAAAAGGTACACCTGCTCGTACGACGAACGCTCAGCCGCGGGCGCCTCCGGCGCAATGTCTGGACCGAAAGCCGTCGCATAGCCGAGTTGACGGAGATATTCGAGTGCAGCCGCCTCCACCGTGTTTTCGTTGATAGATTTCACGGTGTGGCCGCGCCCTGAACGGTTAATTGAAGCGACGTACGCAATGCCGTGTGAACTGCGTGCTCTGAACTAGCGGTTGCTTCGGTCTTGGCGGCAGCACGGGATACCTCACTCATGACACGGGCGCCGAAGGATGCCTTCTTTGACCAGTCAACTGGAAGTTCATCCTCGAGCAATGATAGGCGTCGTTCAAGCTCCAATCTAAAACCCGGTTCAACGACGTAGTCGACTGACTGCAGTGCTTCTTTCCAAACAAAGCTAGGGTCGAGCTCGTGCTTTGCCTGGAAACCAGCAACTGGCATTGGCCCAAGCAGCATCTCGCGTAAGTCAAATTCGGAAGACTGAACTGCGCTACGGGCAGTCGCAGAGAGGACAAGCCCGTCAATGTCGATACTGCTGGGCAATAGTGCTTCATCCAAAATGAGTGCTTCGTCAAACCGCGCGCCTTGGAGGTTGAAGCCGCTCGTCGCATCGAGTCCGCTTGCATCGACCTCGAACCGGAAGACTGAGTTGCTCAGGTCGACAGAACCAACGGCTCTTGAGAGGGCGAGCCGTGGTCCAGGCGCCAGTCGCCGCAGTGCGACTGCACCAAAAGTAGCATCGACCAAGGAGACTGAAAGCGTGGCCGATCCATGAGCGAATCCCGCACCAAACTCTGCTGATCCGATTGACACCTCTCCCTGGATCTGAGATGCATCGAGAATGACGTTTCCGCGGAACTCTTGGAAATCGAGCCTGAAGCCCTGCCCTCCTCGAAGCCCTGTTCCGTCGACGCCCACAAAAGGCACAAGGCCTGAGATCCTAATCTCTCCTTTCACGCTTGCATCTGTTATGTCCAGAGCATCCCACCCGGCTGCAAAGTCAAGATCAAGGTCTCCGCCACAAGCAAGTTCAGACATCAATGGCGCCCTCTTACTTACTAGGCGAGGGATGACGAGATCATCCAGTACCCGTGCACCGCGCAGATCAAGCTCGTTGAATGGTCCAACTCCAGTCAAGTCGACGCCGGCAAGAAGGGTGCCACTAAAGTCCCCGGCATTGACGTCCCACTTGGAATCGCTGCTCCGAAGGCGACGAAATACTTCGCGCGTAATGAGGTACACCTCCTCACGCATTCCACGGGAGTCGACAGCATCATTGTCAAACGAATCGTTCTGGCGAAGGCCACGCAGATGGGAGATCAGGACGTCGAGGCAGCGTTGTGCCCCACGGGGCCACTCGTCACCCAGCGCGAGGATAAGGTGTGCTCCCGCGATTCGGGAGATTGCTTGCTCGGACGCGATCAGCTCAACGGCCTTGGAAAAGCGTTCGGCCAGAGAGAGTTCCTGGTCACTTCTGTGCTTTTCGTCCGCCCGAATATCACCGATTTCATCGAGGCGCCCGCGAGCCTCCGCAAGAAGATGCGCACGAAGGCGCAGCACAGCAAAGGCGGCTGTAAGGGTACCCGCGATCAGAGTCGCAGCAACAATCACTGGGCTTGTGACGTTTGCAGCACCTGGCAACTTGAAGTCCTGAGCGTCAAAGGCTACAAGCAATACCAATGCGTACATCGCGATGAGCCCAAGGACCACCGCCAGTACCAGTGGGATCAAGGGAGCCCTTAGTAACCATGGACCATAATTCGGTGAGTCACGCCGGCGTCTACGTACAACAGCGACGGCTACTGCAATTAAAACGACAGTGGCAAGGCCACTGCTGATGATGGCAGTCCATGCGGTGACCGGCAACGGGAAATTCACGCAGCCCCCACAGTTTTCTCACGGATAGGAGCCGTGAGCAGCTCCGGAAGCAGCGCGTCACGCATGGCCACCAAACGAGCGGACTCCGATTCAACTTGCTGGAGCCAGTCAACCAAGAGCGACCGCCTTGTAGCCCAAGCACGGGCATCGTTGTCCAGAGGCACCAGGACTTCAACCCCCAGAGCTGCCTCACGGTTGAGCCCGGGCACAGCAGAGTCGGAATTCATCGCGTCTAAGCCAGCGGACCTCAAGGCGAAGAAGGTTGCTAGCAGCGGTACACCTTTAGCAGGGCGCACATAGAACGTTGTGTCGATGGGAAAGCATTTCGCGTGAGACCAATAGACTTCACCGACTGAGCCCTTCCTTCCAACAACGACGGCAGGGCCCTCGACGAGCGCCCGGTCATGCGAACCAGTGACTCCGCCACTTCCGTACACGGGAACGTCTCCAGTGCTGCGAACTGAGGCTGGAAGCGCCTTTCCGTACTCAAGGCTAAGTAGTTCCCCCAGACGTACACGCCTACCTTGCTCTGCGATCTTGCAGTACTCCGATTCGAGTAGCGCCCATGCCAAGGCATGTGCCCGGCGGTTCGACTCGACCTTGTCGTCGAGTGCGCCGAGCGTCCCAGCGATTGATTGCTGGATATGGATCGGCGGGAGCGTCACCGGCACCTCGCGTAGCACTTCAGTGTTGAGGTTCGGCATGGTGGCGCCCACTGCGTGTTGACTGATCCAGGCCTTGGTAATGGGCAGCGATAGCAAATACGTAAGGCAACGTGCGTCGACCGTCGGCCCCGACACGCGCACGAGGAGGCATCCAGTACCACACAGCCAGCCCGCTTGCTGATCGGTGATCAAAGCGCACTTCTCTACGTCGCCTCGCCGGCTGTACACGATGTCGCCAACGCGCAGCTTGTGCCTCGCCAGGCGTTCAACATGCTCGTCCGCAACTCGGGCAATCCCCTCGGTCGACACCCTTAGATCTCGGATGTTGGTAGGCATCACCACCGGCGTCCCGATTTTGGAGTAGTCGCTCATATGTAGCTGACTACCGAATGGTCCAGTCTGAATCACACCATTCGACTCGGCCTCAAGATCGCCTAGCGTCAAATTGCGCCAGCCGGAAGGAGTCGTCATCAGAGCTCTTCCAAATGCTGACGGATTAAGTTCTGAAGGTCATCTCCGCGATTGAACTCGGCGTATAGCTCTCTCGTGAGTCTTTCGATCTTCTCGTCGATCGGTTCGTCGTCGACTTCGGCATCCGCGGCCCCAACGTACCGCCCGGGGGTTAACACGAAGTCGTGCCGCGCGATCTCTTCCAGGGACGCGGCTTTCACGAATCCCGGTATGTCCTGGTAGGCGCCGTCTTTATTACGCCAGGCGTGATAAGCCCCGGCAATCTTGGCGATGTCGTGGTCGTCGTCGAGGACCCGCAAGCGGCGGGTCTCCATGCGACCCAGCTTGCGGGCGTCAATGAAGAGCACCTCGCCATGCCGCGCGCGGTGGCCATTGCCGTGGCGCTCCTTCGAGATAAACCACAAGCTAACAGGGATGCCCGTGTTAAAAAAGAGCTTGTCTGGCATCCCGACGATGCAGTCGACCAGATCGGCCTCAACTAGCTTGCGCCGGATCTCGCCCTCTCCACCGCTCTTGGAGGACAGGGATCCGTTAGCTAGCACAAACCCGGCCGCGCCCTTGGGACTGAGGTGGTGTATAAAGTGCTGCACCCAAGCGAAGTTAGCATTGCCTTCCGGCGGGGTGCCGTACGTCCATCGGGGATCCTGAGCAAGTTTCGCATTCCACCAGTTCGACACGTTGAACGGTGGGTTCGCGAGAATGAAGTCGGCCCGGAGGTCAGTGTGAAGATCACGAGTGAAGGAGTCGGCTGATCGATCGCCAAGGTCAGCCTCGATGCCCCGCAGCGCGAGGTTCATCTTGGCGAGCTTCCACGTTGTGTCGGTGTACTCCTGGCCGTAGACCGAGATGTCGGTCCGTTTGCCTCCGTGCGCTTGTACGAACTCCGCGGACTGGACGAACATGCCTCCGGAGCCGCAGGCAGGGTCGTAGACGCGGCCGTGGAACGGTTCAAGCATCTCCACGAGCGTCTTTACCACACTACGGGGCGTGTAGAAGGCGCCGGCGTCCTTACCAGTCTCCTTGCCCGCAAACTGGCCCAGGAAGTATTCATAGACGCGGCCCAAAACGTCGTCAGAGCCGTGGTCGTCGCTCTCGGTGAATCCGATCGAGCCGATCAGGTCGACGAGCTGGCCGAGACGACTCTTGTCGAGGCCATCGCGCCCGTAATTGCGCGGAAGCACGCCCCGAATGGCTGGGTTCTCCTTCTCGATCAGGTCCATCGCCTGGTCGATCTGCTGCCCGATTTCCGGCAGCTTGGCTATGCCTTGCAGGTGTTCCCAACGTGCCAGTTCGGGCACCCAAAACACGTTGTGGCTCGCGTACTCGTCGCGGTCGTCTAGGAATTCTGCGCGGCGGGCCTCGTTGGGGATGTAGTCCTCTGAGTCCGGATCGCTCAGGCTGGTCTCGATGGCCCGGCGGCGTTCCTCGAAGCGGTCGGAGATGTACTTAAGGAAGACCAGACCGAGGACAACATGCTTGTACTCAGAAGGTTCTTGGTTTCCTCGGAGGGCGTCTGCCACATCCCACAGCCGCTGTTCGAGCGACTTGACTTTCAGCTGAGCGTTCTTCGCAAGACGCGCCATCAGAAATCCCCCCTGCCTGACCTACTGTACTTAGCAGATCGCTGATGTACGCTTCCCAAAACCCCTCCGTTGAAAAAGTGCGATCAAACACGTGTTTATGACTGCGATCCGCAAGACTAGTCGCGGCCGCGATCTACAGGATGTCACATCCATTTGGTGTGAAGTGACCTATGCGAGGCGGACAGCGGATATCGTCGGGGAAAACGAGAGCTTTTCGCGACACTGAACCGGCCATGGCGGCCCTTGATCATGCTGCGCCACGGGTGGCACCTCAGGATGTCTCGCCGCAAACCCGTCCAAGCTAGGCACGCCGAGGACGCGGGTGACTGCCTCCAGAGGCAGTCCCCCGCGTCCCACGAGCAGCCAGATAACGGCCACGCCTCAGAGAGCTGGTGCTTTTCGCGCGAATCTAAGAAGATGCCTCGCGTACGTAAGTCCTCTCACAGTCCAGGCTAGACTTCGGAATCGCGGGGATTCCGGGGTCTAGCCTGTACTGGGAGGCCCGATCTCCGACCTCGCGAATATAACGCGTGAGGCCGAAATGATGCATCACTGAGCCACAGCAGCCGCCGCGAACACGTCAGCCGGCATCGGCCGGTGCATCCTCCATGTAATCGAAATCGGCTTCTCCCCTGCATGCTGCACATAGTCCACCTGTCCGAGGCACGTGTAGGGAACTGTCAGCACGGTCACGTCCTCTGAGATACCCCGAGTGAAGATCAGGATTTTCGACCCGTGCGCGGCCCGCGCCAGATACCGCTTGCCCGTCGGGCTTCCGGGCGACGTCGCGTTCTGCGATTCCCTGTGGAACAGCTCCGGGCTGATGGCGTAGTCCTTGTACATCGTGGTTGCCGAGTGCTTCTTGTCGTCCTTGTTCAGCGTGACGAAGAAGGCGTCTGTGGACGTCGCCGGGCATCAGGCCACGCCCTCGCGGTGCTGCAGATTCTTGCCGAGTTCCAAAGAACCGTATTGCAGGGCCGCCAGGATTTCCTCGCGCCGGTAGGTGGCGCGCGAGAGCAAGGGGATGTGTTGCAGGCCCGCGCCGAGACCCTTGGCGGCACGTTTGGAAGCGGCCGCGCCGAGCTTCACGAGCTGGCGGATCTCGCTGCAGACAAACTGGTAGCCGCGCAGATAGTCGAGGCCGGCGTCGTAGGTGGGGAAACCGCCGCCGTCGTCCCAGAGCGTGTAGAACAGCATGCGGGCGGACGTCTGTTCACGCATGCCGAGGTCCGCGTAGCGGGGCGCGACGGCGTCGACGAGCATTGAGTAGGCCTCGGCGCGTTCCGGATCGTCCACGTGGATCAGCGCTGCCATGCGGCCGAGGAGCTTCTTCTCGTCGGCGTCAAACAGGTCCGGAAGCCTGCCGCTGAGGATGGCCTCCAGCGGCGAGAACCCGTCGATCAGGCCGGCTTGGCGCAGGTAGCCGGTCCAGGAATCCTTGGTCGACCGGTAGATCGACTTCACGTCGTTCCCGGACTGCTCGAGATAGGCCTCCAGCTCGGTCTCCGCGTATGAGGTGACATCCCGGACCAGCTGCGCCCGGTTGAACCGCAGCTGAGCCTTGATGTTGTCCAGCACCACCTTCTGAGCCACCCGGTCCAACACAATTTGCGAGCCCGACGGCAGGTACGGAAACTCGTCCTCAACGGCTTTCTCCAGTTCCTTCCGCCCGTAACCCGTCAGTGCCCGGTAGCGCAGGTCGAAGCGGAACTCGCGGCGTTGCTGGCCGATGAAGTCCATGACGGTCAGCACGGCCTTGCCCTCGGCACGGCGCAGCCCGCGTCCCAGCTGGTGGAGGAAGATCGTGGCGCTCTGCGTGGGCCGGAGCAGCAAGACGGTGTCGACCTGCGGCAGGTCCAAGCCTTCGTTGAAGAGGTCGACGGTGAAGATGCAGTTGATCTCCCGTGTCCGGAGCCGATCCAGCGCCGCGGCGCGGTCGGCGTCGTCGGTGTTCCCGTCGATGGCCACGGAGGCGATGCCGGCGTGGTTGAACACCCCGGCCATGTAGTGGGCGTGCTGGACCGCGACGCAGAAGCCGATGGCCCGCATCTGGTCGGTGTTGGTGACCTGGTCGCGGAGTTCGCGGATCACCTTGGCGGCGCGGGCGTCGTTGCCTGTGTAGAGGGTGTTCAGCTGCGCGGTGTCGTAGTTGCCGCATATCCGCTGAGCTCGTAAATGCCGTCTGAGCCTCAAGAGGGCAAGGCGTTGCAAGGGACGGTGGCAGCGCGCGCTGCTGACAGTGCGGACCTGTACGTGGCGACGACGCAGGCATATCGTGCCAACATATTGCCAGCGCTGCGTTGGCCTTAGGAGAGACTCATGGAGCCCTCAGAAACGATCGACGCCGCGTTTGGCCACGTCGGGACCCCGCCCCGAAGGTACCTGCTCCACGACCCCGACTACTGAACCCGCAACAGCTACCCGACGGTGCCGCGCTGGTAGTTGGCGCCAGTCAGTCCGGCCCCCAGATCACCGAGAACCTGCTGGCTTCCGGCCGCGCGGCCCATTTGTCTGCGTCCGCATGCCCGGCGGCGCCCCGCCGGTACCGCGGCCAGGACACCGCAAGACGAACGACGTGGCTACCGAGTGATTGCCGCATTTCCGGTCTCAGATTCAATTTCCGTATCTGTAGTCTCTGCGGGTATCGCCCTACGCTCCTCGATCCCTTGAGCTACATGCAGGATGGTGTCTTCGACAGCTCCGCCGATCGCTTTTGGAACTGAAGCCACTCCATCGGCAACAGCAGCGGCGGCACCCGTCACCGCCCCGGTAGCCTTCTGGCCCAGGCGCATTACCGATTCGTGCCACTGGGTGCGCTTGATGGTCGAGGCCTCCGGCATGCCGAAGTTCGAACTAAAGATTCGCAGGAGCCGCTGCAGTTCTTCGGCGGCGGTGTAGAGCCTGGCCATCTCCATGGGATTCGTAACGCGCGTAAACGTATCGACGTCTACTGCCGTCGATACGGCGTCGGACAGATTTTGAAGTGCTGTGGTGGTGCTTGCCATTCGCCGCTCCCGCGACTTCGCGATGTGTCGGCCGTGAGCCGTAGAATCCGAACCGTCATTCGCGCTACGGACAGCCTCCAAGGAGTCCATTCGAACCATGTTTGTGAGAGCCACAGCCGCAATGACCAGCCAGTGCTTCAATTCGCCTTTGGCCGCCGCCTCGGCGCTGCTCACCCGCTTGCCCAGGTTCTTGACGGCGAGACCGTCTGCAATGGAGTTGAGGTGGTTGAGGGCGACGGCGTGCGCCTGGGCGAGGGCCGCAGCCTGTCCCGACACTTGGTCCCAAAGGGCGTCGTTGAGCCGGCCCGTCTCCTCGAAGTACCCAAATGCTTTATCCAGGACGTGGGTTGTCCCCTGCACGTTGCCGAGTGCCTCGTCACGGTTGTCTCGGACGATCGTGTCCAGTTTCGCATCCACAGCCTGAACAAGGGTATCGAGCTCTTTGAGGGCCACGCGGATCGCCAAAGTTGCGGCCATGATCTGTACGTTCGCGGCCGCGGCAGGGTTGACAGGTGAGGAGCCCACCAGTTCGATGATGGTGTCGATTCGACCATCTGACTGGCGTAGCACACCGGCAACGATCCCCACTTTTTCCTTGGTGGACCCGATGAGTTCCAGGTACCGAGCGTATGACTCCGGAGTCATGTGGAAGGAGTTTCCTTCGGCATTTGCCGCCATAGCAGTCGCAGCCGCCCCAGCCAGGCCGGCAAGCAGATCGGCCAACCCTGACCCCAGGCTCGCTCTGGCCTCTTCTTTGACGTCAAGCTTTCGGAACAGCTCGGCAATTGCTGTCGGGTCGCCTGCCACCAAGGCATTTCTGCCGTCGACGTATAGGGAGAGTTCACGGTCACTGTCGGTCATCCCAACATCTTCACACACGCTGGTCCTGGCAGGGCGGGCGCCACTTCGGAGTCCTCAGGATCGGTGCGGCCGAGCAATGTCACCCCCGCCCCCATACAAGGCCAAAGAAAATGCAGCGAGAGGGTCTGTGAGGAGTTGCAGGCATGAGTGTGCCATTCCACCAGTTAGTTCAGTTGCTCGAGCACACTCTCACACGGTGCTAATCTCGGGGACAAACCAAACGAAGTGTGGAGATAACGGTGGCAGGAAAAGCGGACAAAGTCGCAGCAGTGATTAGGGTTGGTGGGGCGACGGCGAAGCAGGCTGCTGCCAAAGCCTATGACCTGTCTAGTGATCCTCTTATTCAAGCGAAGGCCCGGAAGCTCGCCGAAAATGGCGCTAAATTCTACCGAGCGGCAAACAGCCCTGAGGCGAGGAGGGCCTACCGGCAGGCCGCAGACTTCTTTAGTAAGACACGCAAGAAGTAGGGCTATCCGGCCGACGCTCCGGGGTCCCCGGATCTGCGTGACCAACCAACGTCCCACCTCCCCCATACAATGCATAGCAAGTACGTGCGTGATCGATGAACGCTGCACGGCAATGGGGACGATGCCAGCGGCGAGTCAAGAAGCCAGCTCCCCCACTGCCCGCAGCAAGGAAAGTGGGAGCAGTGGCCGGAAACAACAATGCCAACCTGGTGTGGAGCATCGCGAATATTCTGCGGGGCACCTACAAGCCTGCGCAGTACGGCTCGGTGATCCTCCCGTTCACCATCCTCCGCCGCCTCGATTGCGTCCTGAACTCCACCAAGGATGCAGTCCTGCAGGAAGCGGAGGCGAAGAAGGACCTGAACATCCCGCTGGACACCTTTTTGCAGAAGGCTTCCGGCCACAGCTTCTTCAATACCTCCAAGTTCAACTTCGCCAAGCTCCTGGACGACCCCACGAACATTAAGGCGAACATCCTCAACTACGTCCAGGGGTTCTCGGAGAACACCCGGGACATCTTCGAGCGCTTCGAATTTTACAAGACGTTAGAGAAGCTGGACAGCTCGGACCTGCTCTACCACGTCGCCAAGGACTTCGCGGCGATCGACCTCCACCCGGAGACCATCAGCAACATCGAGATGGGACTCATGTTCGAGGAGCTCATCCGCCGCTTCGCCGAAGCCTCCAACGAGACCGCCGGTGAGCACTTCACCCCGCGCGAGGTCATCCAGCTCATGGTCCAGCTCCTGCTGAACTACGACGACGACGTCCTCACCAAAGAGGGCATCGTCCGCAGCATCTACGACCCCACTTCCGGCACGGGCGGCATGCTCACCGTCGCCCAAGAACACCTTCACGCCCTGAACCCGAGCGCCTCCCTGGTCGCGTACGGCCAGGAAATCAACGACGAGTCTTACGCCATCTGCAAGTCGGACCTGCTGATCAAGGGCCAAGACATCTCCAAGATCTCCGTCGGCGACACCCTCGCCAACGACCAGAACATCGGCCAACAGTTCGACTTCATGCTCTCCAACCCGCCCTTCGGTGTGGAGTGGAAGAAGATCCAGCCGCAGATCCAGAAGGAGCACGAACTCCACGGCTTCGACGGCCGCTTCGGCCCGGGCCTGCCCCGCGTAAGCGACGGCTCCCTGCTGTTCCTGCTGCACCTGGTCCGCAAGATGCGCCCGGCGCACGACGGCGGCTCCCGCATCGGCATCGTCCTTAACGGCTCGCCGCTGTTCACCGGCGGCGCCGGCTCGGGCGAGTCCGAGATCCGCAAATACCTGATCGAGAACGACTTCGTGGAAGCCATCATCGCACTCCCCACGGACATGTTCTACAACACCGGCATAGCCACCTACATCTGGATCCTCTCCAACAGCAAGAAGCAGAAACACCCGGAGCGCGTCGGGAAGATTCAATTGATCAACGGCGCGGACTTCTTCCAGAAGATGCGCAAGAGCCTCGGTTCCAAGCGCAAGGAACTCGGCGCCAAGGATATTCAGAGCATCGTCCAGCTCTACGGAGCGTTCGAGGACGACGGCGAGACCTCCAAGGTCTTCAACAACCAGGACTTCGGCTACTCCACCATCACGGTCGAGCGCCCGCTGAAGCTCAACTTCGCGTTCACTCCGGAGCGCATCGATGCTGTCCTGGTGCAGAAGCCGGTCGAAAAGCTGTCCGACGACGACCGGCAGCTTCTTGAGAAGACGCTCAACCGGCTCGGCGAAGACGAAACGAAGCTCTGGAAAAACCGTGAAGCCTTCCTCAAGGCCCTCAAACCTGCTCTCTCCAGCGCCGGACTCAAGCTCGGCGCCCCGGTTCTGAAAGCCGTCCTCGCAGGGCTCTCCGAACGCGACGAGACCGCCGACGTTTGCAAGGGACCGAAGGGTTCGCCCGAAGCAGACGCCGACCTGCGTGATAACGAAAACGTGCCGCTCAATGAGGACATTCAGGAGTATTTCTCTCGGGAAGTAATCCCCCACGTCCCTGATGCCTGGATCGACGGGTCCAAGACAAAGGTCGGATTCGAGATTCCGTTCACGCGGCACTTCTACAAGTACGTTGCCCCGAGGCCCCTGGATGAGATCGACGCGGACCTCAACGAGCTCATTTCGGAGATCACTTTGCTTCTTTCCGAGGTTGAACAGTGACGGGAATCAAGCAATACGACATATACAAGGATTCAGGCATCGAGTGGGTCGGGTCCATTCCGGTGGATTGGGAAACGTGCCCACTGTTCGCGGTAGCCCGGGAGAACACTGCGTCGAACAAAGCCGGCGTCGAACTCAACCTTTTATCACTCAGCTATGGGCGAATCGTCCGCAAAGACATCGCGGCTAATGATGGGCTCCTGCCGGCTTCCTTCGATACGTACCAAGTGATCAGCCGAAACGACATCGTCCTGCGACTAACGGATCTCCAGAACGATAAGCGAAGCCTTCGCTCCGCCATCTCGCCGGAACGCGGCATCATCACCTCGGCCTATCTAGCCGTGACGCCGACGCGCATTTTACCCAATTTCCTGAGCTATCTTCTAAGGGCCTATGACTTGCAGAAGGTGTTCTACGCAATGGGCGGCGGTCTTCGCCAATCCATGAAGTTTTCCGACATGAAGTGGCTTCCGCTGGTCGTTCCCCCGGAACAGCTTCAGGAATCAATAGCGGCTTATCTTGACCGCGAGACTGCCCAGATCGATGACCTGATCGCGAAGCAGGAGCGACTTGTCGATCTGTTCGCCGAGAAGCGTCAGTCCATCATCACCAACGCCGTCACTAGGGGCCTCGACCCGACGGCGCGCCTCAAGCCCACCGGTTTCCCTTGGCTCGACGACGTTCCGGCTCACTGGCGCGTTGCTGCCCTCAAACACGTTCTTCGAATACCGATCTCGGACGGTCCCCATGAGACACCGGAATTTTTGGATGAAGGCGTCCCATTTGTTTCAGCCGAAGCCGTCTCTAGCGGTGTCGTGAACTTTTCCAAGATTCGCGGGTTCATCTCAGACGCCGACAACAAGAGATATTCGCGAAAGTACTCCCCCCGTCGCGGCGACATATACATGATTAAATCCGGTGCTACAACCGGAGTGACGGCGCTCGTCGAAACCGACCAGCAATTTAACATATGGTCCCCGCTTGCAGCGATACGCTGCGACGACACCGTACTGCCTGAATTTTTGCTTGCGTTTCTGCGATCTAGGGCGTTCCTCGACTCAGTCGCACTGCACTGGAGTTTCGGAACCCAACAGAATATTGGCATGGGAGTTCTAGGGGATCTCCCCGTCGCCATACCGCCGATGGATGAGCAACGCCGCATTGTGGATCATCTCAGGATGAAGACTCTCCAGATCAACGTCCTCACGGACAAAGCTCATGCGGTTGTTGCAACGCTGAAGGAGCGTCGCTCAGCCCTCATCTCCGCTGCCGTAACCGGCAAAATCAAAGTAGACCTATAGGAGCCCCCTGATGCTTGATGCCATGATGAATCCCGCCGTCCGGCAAAAGTGCCTGTTGCTGTTGGCCTACGACCTGGTCGACGGAGAACCGGAATCTGTCGTCGATCCTGAGCGATTCACGAATCAGGCTTGGGACAGGTTCGGAGTCACCGTCCGAGTTCAAAGACAGGACTTATTGGCCCTGGCGCGGCAGCGTCGAGTCCGCCTCTCGGGATTCACTGTCGGCGGTCCTGACTTCTTCATTACGCAGCGCGGCATCGAGGCAGCCCAGGAATTCCAGATCGATCAGCGCCGCGAGCCAAAAAGGTTCCAGGCCGCCTGCAACGATCTGCTGGACTGGCTCTACGTGGAGTCAGCCGCCAAATCACGCGGCATCGAAATCGATAGGTTCTTGGCGGCATCGGTTGGGCATCTCGGACTCAAGTACTCCGCACCCGAGGTCCATGAAGCCTTGAGCTGGCTCATGGTCGAGGGATTTGTAACGGAGGGCGCGGAGCCGTCGCTCAGAGCGCTGACGCGGCAGGGTTTCGATTCCATCGAATCCGGAATGAGTGTCAACGAATACGTCACCGCCGTTCGTTCCGACCGTGCCACGTCCCCAAGCTGAGTCGGAGTTTGAGATGAATTCACGCCCCCAAACCATCCAGATTTTCCTCCCGCAGGGAGATCCCTCCGGCATACGTCAGGCGGAGATTACGACCCGGACTGTGCGGGTCTTTGAGGTTCCCCGCCCACTGCTCTCTGAATTCACGAAAATGCAGGAGGCCTCGCAGGTCGGCCTGTACTTCTTGTTCGGACCCGCAGATGAGGATGTCCCACGCTGCTACATCGGCCAAACGCAAAATGTGGGGACACGGCTCACACAACATGCGACGGGCAAGGACTTTTGGGAGCGGGCGCTAGTCGCCGTTTCGCTGACCAACAGCTGGACCAGCACGCACGTTGCATACCTGGAATGGCTGTCGATCCAGAGGGCAAGCAGCGCCGCCCGCTACCAGCTGGAAAACGGCAACACAGCCGTCAATCCCCACACACCGGTCCCCCTTGAATGGGAATGCCAAGAGTACATGGAGACCGTCTCCATGCTCCTCGCGACGCTCGGATATCCTGTCCATCAGGAGCTTCAATCGGTCCCGCGCGCAATGGTCGGCAAGCAGCAAAAGGAACTCATCCTCCGCGAACGCGGCTGCAATGCGACGGCTTACGCGAACGCGTCCGGCCTCGTGGTGAAGCAAGGCTCCCGTGGCAACGCCGCAGAGTCGCCTAGCGCCGATCCTGGCCTCATCAAGCGCCGGCAGTCCCTCCTTTCCCAGGGGATTATCAAGATCGACGGTAATAACGTGGTCTTCCAGCAGGACCACCAATTCAACAGCCCGAGTGGCGCGGCCGCTGCTGTTGTAGGCGGCAGTATCAACGGCAGAACAGCTTGGAAGACAAGCGATGGTCGGACCTTCGACGCCCTCGAACGGGAGCGCCTCGCATCAGTCGCAATTCAGGGGGAACAATATGGCGCAGCACAATGAAGTGACATTCGAAGACGAGATCTGCCGGGCCCTCGCGGCACAGGGCTGGATCTATGAACCTGACCGCAAAGCCGGTGAGCTCTACGACGCCACGCGGGCCCTTGTCCCCGAGGATGTCTTCGCGTGGCTGGCCGATACGCAGACGGAGCAGCTGGCTAAGGTCCTGAAGCCAACGGACTCCCCGGCTGAGCACGAGGTTGCGAAGCGGCTGCTACTAGATCGACTCTGCAAGGTCTTGGATACGCCTGCAGCCAAAGAGTCGGGCATGCTCTCCGTTCTGCGCACCGGGTTCAAGGACGTCGCCGCGAAGTTTGAGATGTGCCAGTTCAGGCCGGCCATGGGCCTGAACCCGGCGACGCTGGAGCGCTACGGCAAGGTCCGCCTCCGGGTGATCCGCCAGGTCCACTACTCCACGGTGGACACCATGAAGAGCATCGACCTGGTCCTGTTCGTCAACGGCCTGCCGGTGGCCACCATAGAGCTGAAGACGGACTTCACGCAGAACATCAATGACGCCGTCGAGCAGTACCGCAAGGACCGGTTCCCCCGAAACGGCAAGAACAAGGACGAGCCGCTGCTGTCCTTCGGCCGCCGCGCCCTGGTGCACTTCGCAGTCAGCAACGACGAGATCCAGATGACCACCGAGCTCAAGGGCAAGGACACCTATTTCCTGCCCTTCAACCTCGGCGACGACGGTCACGCCGGCAACCCGGTCAACCCGAAGGGTTCGGCCACCAGCTACCTCTGGGAACGGGTCTTGCAGCGTGACTCCTGGCTGAACATCATCGGCAAATTCCTGCACCTTCAGATCAGCGACAAGACCAACCCCGTCACCGGCGAGCGGGAAGTCCGCAAGTCCCTGCTGTTCCCCCGCTACCACCAGTGGGACGTGGTCAACCAGCTCATCGAGACCGCCCGTACCGAGGGCCCGGGCCACCGCTACCTGGTGCAGCATTCCGCCGGGTCCGGCAAGACCAACTCGATCGCTTGGACCGCGCACCAGCTCAGCTCCCTGCACGGAGCCGGCAACCAGAAGATCTTTGACTCCGTCATCGTCGTGACGGACCGGACCGTGCTGGATGCCCAGCTGCAGGATGCGATCTACCAGATCGAACACAAGTCCGGGGTCGTGGTCCCCATCCGCGGCAACGCCGGCTCCAAGTCCGCCGAACTCACCGCGGCGCTGGTGGCACGGACGCCGATCATCATCGTCACCATCCAGACGTTCCCGTTCGCGTTGAAGGCGATCGCCGAGTCCCAGGCACTGAAGGGACGGAACTTCGCCATCATCGCGGATGAGGCGCATTCCTCGCAGACCGGTTCCACCGCGAACAAGCTGAAGAAGGTTCTCTCCGCGGAGGAACTGGCGGACGTCAACGACGGCGGTGAGTTTGACGTCGAAAGCTATCTGGCGGCCGAGATGGCCGAGCGTGCCGATGCCAAGAACATCAGCTACTTCGCCTTCACCGCCACGCCCAAGGCCAAGACCCTGGAGCTGTTCGGCCGCAAGGGACCGGACGGGCTGCCGCAGCCGTTTCATCTGTACTCCATGCAGCAGGCCATCGAGGAGCGCTTCATCCTGGACGTGCTGCAGAACTACACCAGCTACAAGGTGGCCTACCGGCTCACCCACGAGGGCCGGGACTACGACTCGCACGAGACGCAGGTGGAGAAGTCCGAGGCGCTGAAGTCGCTGATGAACTGGGTGAAGCTGCACCCGTACAACATCAGCCAGAAGGTCCAGGTGATCGTCGAGCACTTCCGCGCGAATGTCGCCTGGCGCCTCGACGGCAAGGCCAAGGCCATGGTGGTAACTGGCTCCCGCAAGGAAGCGGTCCGGTACAAGCTCGCGCTCGACAAGTACATCCACGACGCCGGCTACTCCGGCTTGGGCACCATGGTCGCCTTCTCCGGGGAAGTGAACGACGACGAGTCCGGACCGGATGCGTACACCGAACTCAACATGAACCCCGGGCTCAAGGGGCGCACGCTGCCCGAAGCCTTCTCAACCGACGAGTACAAAATCATGCTGGTGGCCAACAAGTTCCAGACCGGCTTTGACCAGCCGCTGCTCGTTGCGATGTACGTGGATAAGAGACTTTCCGGAGTCTCCGCCGTGCAAACGCTGTCCCGGCTGAACAGAACTGCCGTGGGCAAGGACCAGACGTTTGTGCTGGACTTCGTCAACGATCCTGAAGAAATCCTTGCTTCCTTCCAGCCCTACTTCCGTGAGGCCGCGCTGGAGGGCGTGTCCGACCCGAACGTGGTCCACGACCTGCAAAACAAGCTCGACGCCGCCCAGATCTACCTCGAGTCCGAGGTGGATGGGTTGGTCAAGTCCTACGTCCTGGAGGCAGGCAACAACGCACTGTCCGGCTGGGTTGCCCCGGCCAAGTCCCGCTTCAACACCCGCTACAACGCCGCAGTGGCGGAGGGAGACAAGGCCGCCCAGGACGAGCTGGACTTGTTCCGCAAGGACCTTGGTTCCTTTGTCCGTGCCTACGACTTCCTCTCTCAGATCGTCGACTTTGCCGACACGGACCTGGAGAAGCGCTCGATCTACTACAAGCACCTCCTGCCGGTCCTCCGTGTGAACGACGCGAAGGTGGCGCTGGACCTCTCCGGAGTGGTGCTGGCGAAGTACGCGCTCAAGGACAAGGGCCAGGCCCAGCTGCAGCTCTCCGGCGAGGACGCGTTGCTGCAACCTCCCACCGAAGTCGGGACCGGGCAGGCGAAGGACCCTGTCCTGGCGACGTGGGAGGAGATTATCCAGCAGGCCAACCTGCCGTTCGAGGGCGAGGAACTGGACGCGGTGGCGCACTTCGTCGAGGGCGTGCGGCGCGAGCTGGTGAAGAACGAGACGCTCCAGAAGCAGGCAAAGAACAACACACGTAGCCATTTCAACTCGAGTCCAGAACTCCATGGCGCCGTGAGCACAGCTGTCATCAACTCGATGGAAAGCCACCGCAACCTCAGCATCCAAGCATTGGGCGACAAGACGAAGATGCAGGCTTTGCTCAAGATGCTGAGCGAGCTGGTTTATGAGGATATGCAGTCATGAGTACAGGGTGGGAATGGGCCGACGTTATCGGCCAGTTTGCAACTGTTATCGCAGTGGGTGCGGCCTTTCTGCAGCTCATCGGTGCCAGGGCTGCAAAACACAGAGACTTCGAAAACCTCTACGTTCAGCGCTATTGGAACCTGATGGATCGTTTCGACGGTAATCCTTGGACGGCCTCTTCCATTGACGACCTAGTGGACAGCGACAGGTCTCGTGTCTCGGCCTACCTTCAGCTCTGCGAGGATGAACTAGATCTGCGAAGAAACGGCTTCATCTCCACAAAGACGTGGGGAATATGGGTAGACGGCATGAAGAGTCAATGCGCCCGCCCGGCCTACAAGGAAGCCCTAAATTCCATGGAACCGGGCGAGCTGCCTGCGCTGCGGGACTTTATCGACAACGGAAACGAGGATCCGTTGTCGATGAACTGGTTCCGGAAATGGTGGACTGGTATTGGAAATGAGGGTCGAAAACAAGCCACGAGGCGGTCGGTGGCTGACGTTCAAGAATACGAAGCTGCAGAGTCATAGGTTTATCGACGCAGCACTGACCTAAGAAATCAACCGGGACTGCCACCGTTGACCGGCCGATAGAAGCGAGTACCGACCCCCATGACGTCCCTCATCTCCTGGCTCGACGCGTCAACCGAGGAAAACTCGAAAATGCGCGAGCTCGTGAAGCTCTTCGGCACGCCGGAAACCACCGATGACCTCGGCATGGGCCAGCTGCGCGATGCAATCAGCAACAGCTTGTTCCCGGGGACGTCCGTGCTGCACCTCGGCGCGCGCTACATGCTCCTCGTCCCGTGGGCCTATCAAACTGCCCACCGCAGCACGCGAAACCCGGAAGACCTGCGCAAGCGGTCCGAGGAATCAGAGCGGCAGCTGATCGGCAGGCTCAAAGAGATCGGCGAAGAAAGCTACATCGGAAGCGACGCCGGCCGGAACGTTAAGCAGCTCCCCTCGGCAGCCTATTGGACCGCCCTGCGCACGTACGGCATCGTCAGCCCGGACACCGACCGCTCCGCCGTCGCCCAGCTCATGTGCGCAGACGCCTCCACTCCTGAAGACGGCGAAAACATCTACTCGGTCTGGAACCAGACTCTCCCCAAGCCTCCGGCCGGCTTTCCCCAGGCCGAGGAGCGCGGTCTCACGCTGACCCACGACGAAGCCCGCTGGCTGCAGGAACGCATCCTGACCACCTGCTCGGGCACCATGCTGGCTCACCTAGTCGGATCCGAGGTCAGCCCCACGCCGGGACTCTGGGCACCCTGGCTGGACCCGGCGTGCCGAAGCGCTCAGGGTGACCCCGCGCAGTGGCTCAAGGACGCAGAGGCGTTCTCCTTCATCCACAACGGCGCCACCAGCCTCTACCAGCACTTGCTCGCGGAACTCTCGGCAAAGGTCTTCTCCGCTGGAGCGGACAACCTGGAGCCCACACACGAGCTCCTCGCAGCGTGGGAGGAGCAGCGGCACAGTAAACGCGAGCTCCTCGCCGGCTGGGATGTCGACGGCTTCATCGACCGGGCCACGGCCCTGAACCGCGGCATCAACAGCAACACCGCCGGCTTCGCCCGGGCCATGGCCGAGGCAGCCACAAGCCCCGGAGAACTGATCGACAACCACGAATTCCGTGCCGCCGTCGAAACCCGGGAGAAGCTCATGAAGAAGTCCAACTCGCGGTTCCGCAACGAACGCCGGCTCCGCGCCTGGCAGCCGCCGGCCCGGGTGGGAGCCCTGACTTTCCGCTGGACGCAGGTGCGCCGGAACGTCCTAGACATCCACGCAGGACTCGCACTGGAAGGGCAGCCGAATGCTTGAGGCAGCAAACAGGCAGGCACTCACCCAGCAGCTGCGCCCGCCGGCAGGGTTCCGGCTCTCTCACGCCGTGGGCACCACCTTCACCCTGGACATGACCAGCGCCCTGTCGGTACCGCTGAGCTTCGTCGCAGGCTCCGGGGAAGAATTCACCAATCCGGTGGCGGTGCTCAGCGCCCTGCGCAAAGTCTCCGACCGCGTAGACATCTTCTGCCAGGCCGGCCACATCAAAGCACCCTCGGACGCCTCGGACCTGCTCGCGCTGCTGGAACCGATGGTCCACCAGGTCAGCGTCCGGCGCGGGCTGTTCCACCCGAAGGTCTGGCTCCTCGAATTCGAGAACGACACCGAACGCCGTTACCGCTTCCTGTGCAGCAGCCGCAACCTCACCACCGACGCCAGCTGGGACCTCCTCGTCCGGCTGGACGGCGAACTCGCGCACGTCGCCGAGGATAGCGGGCCAGACAGCGGGCCCCTGGCCCGCTTCATCGCCCGGCTCCCTGACCTCTGCACAGTGACGCCCGACGCCGGGCGGCTGGCCAGGGTGCGCGGCCTCGCCGCCCGCCTGGCGAACGTCCGCTGGGAGCTGCCCGAGGACATCCACCGCTTGGCCTTCCGTCCGATGGGCATGGGCGAAGCCTTCGAACAGGGCTCAATCGTGGCGCACCTTCGCGATCCGGAGAACTTCATCGCGCTCAACAATAAGTCCGGTGAGAGAGCTCACCTCGGCCGGGACAAGCTGGTCATTTCTCCCTTCCTCGATGACAAGCTGCTCGGCCGGCTACAGGACAGATGGACAGACAACCTCTACGTCTACTCGCGGGGTGATCAACTGGACCTCCTCCAAGAGCAGACGGTTGCCGATACCCGCACTTCGTTCCAAGCCTTCGACGAGCGCGGCATCCCCGAGTCGTCGCACTCAGGTTTGAGTGATACGGATGAATCCGGACTCCAGCGCGTGGCGGACGATCTGACCGGACTGCACGCCAAGGCCTACTTCTGCGACTACGACCACTACACCTACGCCCTCCTGGGGTCGGCCAACGCCACCGAGGCAGGCTTCACCAAGAACGTGGAGTTCCTGCTGGAAATGCGGGGAGCCAAGAAACGCCTGGGTGTCCAGAGCATCCGGGAAAGTCTCAAGGACGTGCCCTTCGCCGATTTCCTGGGCACCGGCGGCGCGGCCCGCACAGAAGAAGACGTGGCAGCCTTCCGGCTGGAGAACGCGCTGCGGGAGGCTGCAGCGCACCGGTTCCTCCTCGACGCCGTCCCCGACGGCGATGCCAAAAACACTTTCACGGTTGCCGCCTCCCATGACTGGTCGCCCAAGCCCGAGTTCACCGCGAAGCTGCGGCTCCTCTCTCTCCCCCAGCCAAGCGCCGTCGTCGCGCCCTCTGGCGGTCAGCACAAACACGTTTTCCACGCCATACCGCTCGCGGACGTGACCCCGTACTTGGTGTTGACGCTTGAGGACCCGGTCGCCGGACTGTCCAAGAGCACGGTGATCCAAGGCAGCCTCCGCACCGATCCGGTGGGACGACTGGATGAGATCATCGCCCGCCAGCTGGACGATCCGCAAAAGCTCCGGCAGTTCCTGCTGCTGTTCCTCACACCGGAGGACGCCCTTCCCGGGTCCGGAACCGGCACGGGATGGTTCGCCGGTTCCGGGTTCGGAGATGGCTCCACCGCGGGACTCTTCGAAGCGATGGTGGGCGCGATGGCGGGTCCGGACGCCGGCTCGGTCTTCCCGGATTTGAAAGTAGTGATGGACCGGCTGCTCGCCCTTCGCGGCGAAGATCCGGAGATTCAGCAGCTGCACGCACTGTGGACGGCAGCCACCGAGGCACTAGACATGGGGGAACTTCATGGGGTTTGACGCAACGCCCGCGCTGGACGGCCTCCGGGGCTTTCAGCGCCGGACCGTGGAACACGTCTTCAAGCGCCTCTATCTGGATGACCAGCCGGCGGACCGTTTCCTCGTCGCGGACGAGACCGGGCTGGGCAAGAGCATGGTGGCCCGCGGCGTCATCGCCAAGGCCATTGAACTGCTCGACCGGCCCGACTCCGGGGTGAACCGCATCGACGTCGTCTATGTCTGCTCGAACGCTGACCTGGCCAAGCAGAACCTCGGCCGGCTGAACGTCACCGGGCAGAAGGACATCATCGAGTCCGGCCGGCTGACACTGCTGCCCACCGAGCTGGCCAAGCTCAACGCTCCGGCCGCGCCGGGAACCCGGAAGCGCGTCAACTTCATCTCGCTGACTCCGGGCACGTCGTTCAACGTCGGAGGGGCAACCGGCCAGGCCAAAGAACGGGCGGTGCTCTTCCGCATCATCACGCAGCTTGGCGTCATCGGCGAGGAACAGCACGACGACGCCGTCGAGCTGCTCCGCGCCGGCGCCTCCCCACAGAATTTTGCACGCCGCGTCCAGTACATGCACGAGCAGTTCCCCGACGGTTTCGCGGTCCCCGTGCGGAACCGCTTCCGCACGCTGGCGCACCAGAGCGGCAACCTTCCGGCGTTCCGCAAGGCCCTGCGCGAGGCGGCGCGCGATGGGGCGGAGACGGTCCGGCCGCGCATGAGCGCCATCATCGGCGGGCTCCGGGGAGATCTGGCCCAAGCCGGGCTGGATTGTCTGGAACCTGACCTGATCATCCTGGACGAGTTCCAGCGGTTCCGCGATCTGCTCTACTCCCCCGGCACCGCGCCCGACGACGAGGATTCCGCGGCGGAGCTGGCGCGGCAGTTCCTGAACTACAAGGGCGCCAAACTCATCCTGCTCTCGGCCACGCCGTACAAGGCGCACACCGGAGCGAACGAGGAAGACGGGGACGACCACGCCGCGGACTTCCGGCAGCTGCTGCGTTTCCTGAGCAGCGAACGGCCGGGGTACATGGAGGGCCTCGAGGCAGATCTGGACGGGCGCCGGACCCAGCTGCTGAAGCAGGTCCCGGACGACGCGCTGACCCACCGCATCGAGGACGGCCTGAAGCTCTTCATGAGCCGCACGGAGCGGCCCCAGCTGGGCAAAGACGACATGTTGTCCGTGATCGAGATGGCACCGACGGATGTCCGGGCCGGAGACCTCACCAGCTACAAGTCCCTGTCCGCTGTGTTCCGGGCAACGCGCACCGGCAATCCGATGGAATATTGGAAATCCGTTCCGATGTTCGCGCACTTCCTCACTGACTACAAGGTCGGCAGGATGCTGGACGGCAGGATCCACTGCGACCGGGAAGCCGTTAACCCGGTGCTGCCGGCCCTCGCGACCATCGACCCGGACGCTTATCGCAGCTACGGCGCTGTGGAGACCGACAATGCCAAATTCCGGGCTGTGCGCGAGCACACCGTCGGACAGGGCTGGTGGAAGCTGCTGTGGATGCCGCCGTCGCTCCCCTATGTGGAACCTTCCGGCGCGTTCGCCGAGGTGGGCCCGGACGTCACCAAGCAGCTGGTCTTCTCCGCCTGGAACGCCGCCCCGACGGCGATCACCACGATGCTCTCCTACGAGGCAGAGCGGCAGATTCTGGAAGGGTCACCGCTGCACGGTGAAAACACGGCCGAGGCCCGCAAGCGCTTCCGTGGCCGGCTCAGGTTCCGCGTCCGCGACGGTGAGCCCCAGGCCATGTCCACCCTGGCGTTGTTCATCCCCCACGCTGCTCTGGCACTGGCGGGTGACCCACTGGAGAGTGCCTCCATGACTGGTTCCCTGGTGCCCGGGGACGCGGTGCGGGAGGCCGCGGCAGCGGCAGGCAAGGACATCGTTGGCGGCGCCGTCGTTGATCCGGCCAGTCGGCTCGGTGCCTGGGCGTCCTACTTCTCGGTGCCGGGTGCCCTGCCGGCAGAGTGGAAGAACAATGCCAAACTGGCCACGCGGGAGCTGCGTCAGCTGGACGAGTACACCCAGCAGCAGGGCAAAGCCTCGGAGGACGCGGACGCCGAGCAGGATGGTGGCTCCGAGGCGGGGCTCTACCTGGCCCACGTTGACCGGATGCTTGAGGCGTCTGTGGGAGAAGCAGCGGGCTGGGAGGACGGGATTGAAGATCTGGCCGTAAATTCCCCCGCCAACTGCCTCTACCGAGCCTTGAGGCGCGTAGTACCGGACGATTTTGACGGCACCGAGCTGTGGAAGGCCGCTGTGTTCGCAGCGACCGGCCTGCGCACGCTGTTCAACCGGCTCGACGCAACCGAGCTGCTGGACAAGCTCTACCCTGAAGGTGACTACTGGCAAAAGGTCCTGCGCTACTGCGAGGCGGGAAACCTCCAGGCCGTGTTGGACGAGTACGTCTTCCAGCTCCGCAGCCAGCAGGCCCCCGGGTTGGTAACTGCCGAGCAGCTGTGGTCGCTTGCTGATGACATCCGGCGCTCATTGTCCCTCAAGCCAGCGCAGATGCTCGCGAAATATCCGGACGGTTCCCACGAGGATCTCCGCATGGGCAGCCGATTCGCCGTGCGCTACAGCAACGCCAAGACGGACGACGGCGACAGCAACCGCATGCCCGACGTCCGTCGGGCCTTCAACAGCCCGTTCTGGCCCTTCCTGCTTGCGTCTACGTCGGTAGGCCAGGAGGGAATCGACTTCCACTGGTGGGCCCACTCGGTCATCCACTGGAACGTGCCCGGCAACCCTGTCGATTTCGAACAGCGCGAAGGCCGGGTGCACCGGTATTTGGGGCATGCAGTGCGGAAGAATGTCGCTTGCCGGCATGGCCGTGACGTTCTGAAGCCGGGCGTCACTGATCCTTGGCAGTCCATCTTCACAGTGGCCGCAGACGCGGTCGCCGCACTGACAACGAATGAGACCACTGAGTTCGCTCCACACTGGATCTACCGGGGCCAGCACAAGATCGAGCGGCGGCTTCTGGATCACCCGCTGAGCCGGGACGTACCGAGGACGAAGCACATGCTTGCCGGCCTGGCGAAGTACCGGCTCACGCTGGGCCAGGCACGGCAGGATGATCTGCTGGGTCTGATCAAGGACGGGATTGAGATACGGCCTCTGAATTTGCGGCCTTAGCTCGGTGGTATGCCAAGGCCCACGGCGCGATGTCTCCATGCCCGCAGGCAGACTGCGACGCGTGGAGACACCGCAGGCGTTTGACACTCTGAGCTCAAACCGCCGACGCACGGTCGGCGACAACGTCATGGAGGCACTTTGCGGTTCCGCCGTTCAATAACTCGGAGAACCCTGCAGAGGAGACCACGCACACGTGGTGCTGGCGACGATCTTGGTTGATGACATCGAGTAGTTTGTCGCTGAACTGAATTTTCATATTCGTAACGACCTGGCCGCTCAGGTCACCATGAACGAGGAGAGATATCTGACCCGTCAGGTCATTCTTGAACCTCCCGCCCTTGGTCTTGATGATCTTTGCTAAGTTCTCCCGTTTGACGTGCTCTCCGGAGACAACAACCTTGCCTGTCATTGTCACCGTCTGTCCGCGAAGGGTGTTCACGAAGCCGTTGCATGATCCTGAATACTGGTACATTCCGTTACTCCTGCTCGATTTGGACTAGGCCGCCATGAAGTCTTGGTTGTCCTGGCAGTCCCAGAAGTCATCCTCTGAGAGGCGATGCGTCCACAGACGAAAATGCTTTGCGGCCTGCTGCGCGATGCGATTTCCGGGGTATCCCCTGCCGTCGGACCAAGCTGCCAGTTCCAGATGAGTCGTGGTCTTAACTACGTCCTGCACAGCCGGGAAACAATCGCTGTCCCCCGAGAAGAGGATGAGCGTGTCGAACCGATGAGACTCGGCCGTCTTGACCAGATCCAGGCTTAGACGAACATCAACGCCCGATTCCTTGGGCTGAACGCGATACTTCGCATAGTGGAGGGGCAAGTACGTGGCATGAATCAACGGATCCGCAGCCCATCGGCGTTGCTCGTCCCGAAAGATCTTCGTGGCTTCGGGATCCGAGAATCGTTCTGGGCTGCCTCGAAAAAGAAAGACCCCCGCCAGCATGCCCTCTTTCCTGCGCTTTGACATGATTGATTCAGCAACGCGGCGCGGCGAAACATGCGTGGTCCACTTCTCAAAATCTCTGGCGAAGAGGTCATGCCCCACAAGGTGGACGTTCGAATAATCGAGAAAGACTGCGATTCTATCCATAGTATTTATCTCCTTTAACAGGTGAAGCCGCCACGGTTTACGTGACGGCATTTAGATCTATGATTTCCTGGTGGAACAAGATTCAAATCGTTCTTCGAACTACAGCATGTCTTTCGGTGCCATTCGGAGGATATTCCGAATAGATAAATCGGCCAGATACAAAAGAAGCCCCGCACCTTGAGGTGCGGGGAGTTCCGTTGACTTGAGTGTGAGGCACAGGGCGCAGAATGTCAAATTCGAAGCAAGTCTCACCCTTAGTGGCCCCGAAGGAATGCTCGGCTTCGGGGCCACTGGGGCCATAACCCACAGGACCCCGGCTCTCGAAGCCGGCGCCCGCAGGGACGACGCCAAGCATCCGCCCCGGGCAACCAGCGGCCGACGAAACAGCCACGCATTAAAGAGACGCTCCGACTCGGTGCATCTACTCGGCAGCAGAAATGTCGCTGCTGACCGATAACCTTGTCGGCAGTGGAAAGAATCGCAATTTGGGGGACACATGAGCGCGCTCGATGAAGAGCAACAGGCCGCACTGCGGAAGTTCAAACAAGAGACTTGGGATACTGCGCCGGACGATTCAGCAGGACGGGCGCGGACCTCGTCACCGGCACGCAATACCCGGGTCGGAAAAACGCATGGAGCTGGGGGCAAGCGTGGTTCGGGCAAATCCCGGTCTGGGGCTAGCACGGCAACCGTTTTGCTCGGCGACATCGTGAAGGAGACCCGCCTACCGTTGCACGTGCTTGAACGCGAGTCACGTCGCGCCGGGGTCCGGCTTAGTGCCAGGCCTAGTCAGACCCGTCTCTTTCCGGAAGAGGTGGAGCATCTTCGGCGCTTTGCTGCCGGGGCACCGAAACCGCAGCTGCTCACCCGTGCCACCTACAGACCGGACCCAAAAGGCCACATCAGCCTTGCTGACTACAACCGAATAGAGCCAGATTTCAAGGCCAGTCTGCTTGCCTTCGGCTACCTTCCGACGCGCCAAGACCTAAAGCGATTCCCGAGCCGAGCATGGCCGGGAATCATAAGGCACCACTGGCGAATTGGGGCGCAGACGATGCAACGGAATCGTGCCTACGCCTCCGAAATGCAGCGGAACGGTGCACCATCCACTGCAACTCTTGCAGCGGCTCAGCCAAAAACCGTCACCTCAACTGCGCCAAAGGCCTCGGCAGTCGGCGCGACCGCTGTTTCTAGCCCGATGGCTGCCAAGATCAAGCGCGAACTCGACGCGCGCCGGCACCGCCGGGAAATCGATCCTGAGTCCGCTCCTGAGCCGGCAGGCATCACGCTCGCCACACCCCGCACGGATCCCATCCCCACGACCATAGGTCCCGGCAACGCGGCCTTGGCAGACCTACAAATGACGCTCGGCGATTTTGCACCCAAGCATCATCCCGCTTTCTTCCGCAGCCTGGCTTCGGTGCTGAAGTTGGACGAACGCAATGTCAGGGCGCTTTCGTCCGACACAGATCCTCGGAAACTCACAGACAGAGCCGTCCGAAGCCTTATTAGCCTGGTCTGCCACGGGAAGTTCGGTCTATTCGCCTACCACGATGTCAGTAACACTCTCCGGTCCGGCGCCCGAAGAAGTAGCCGAAACGCGACACCACGAGGCACGCAGACAGCCCTCACTAATCTTCGTCCCATGCACACCGGTGTCCTGACCGACACGGGCAAGAGCCGCTTCATTTTCTGGCATGTAGAGCAGGATGCATCCCAGCTGGCGGTCGTCACTTTCGGGGCCATGTCCGATTGGGTTCAGGGAATGAGCTTGGGACAGTACGTCCCCCTACGTGGTCGGCTGATCACCGTGGCACGCCACGCGAAGCTGAGCGAGATGGACCAAGAGGACTCCCAGTTCATGGCGGAGGCGGCCGTCAAGCTTCGAAAGGGCATCCACATCCGCCGGTCGGCGCCAGCATCACCAGAACCGCGCGGACGGAATTACCTCGACGTTCCCACTACCGCACCCCAACGGACTCTCACCTACAAGCCGCATAGCGACTGGCTGATTCCGGTCGTCATCGAGAACGGTTTCGCGACTGCGGGTCTCCGCGAAGACTTCTTTTCGAATTACGGCGGCAGAAGCGCGCACGAAGTGCGGGAGTTCTACCGCCGGGCCCCTGGCAGTTCACGGAACGACCCGAAGACGGTCCTGGTAAGCGCCCACACCCGCGGGGGTTACGACGTCGGTGACATTAGCTTCATGCCGACAGTGACGATCATGCGGGAGAAATGAGCCGCAGGATCAAAATTTCCGCCGGACAACTACTTACCTATTGCGCCACTGCGGCCGCTGTTGCGAACACATTCCCCGACATCGACCTGTGCAGCTCCCACGTGATCGCTATCGGTTTCATGCCCCGCATACTGCCATAATCCACCTGCCCGAGGCAGGTGTAGGGAACGGTCAGCCCGGTCTCGTGCCCTGAGGTGCCCCTGGTGAAGATCAGGATCTTCGAGCCATGCGCAGCCCGGTCCAGGTACCGCCTGCGTGTCGGGCTACCCGGCGAGGTCGCGTTCGCGTTCTGCGACTCCCAGCGGAACAGCTCCAGACTGAGGCATCGTTCTTGTACATGGTCGTGGCTGAATGCTTCTTGTCGTCTTCGTTGACCATGACGAAGACGGCGGCCGTGGACGTCGCCGAGCACTACGCGGCGACCCGCGGTGCTGCACGTCCTTGCCGAGCTCCAGCGAACTTACTGCAGCGCGGCCAGGATCTCTTCGCTCTGGTATGTCGCGTGCCAGAGCAGCCGGCGAGACCGAGTCCCAGAGCAGCAACTCTGGCTTATTCGATTGAAGCCAGTCCGCACTAGCAGGCACTCTAAGCTTCCCTGAAACGAGCATAGGCAACTTCTAAAAGCGATCTGCTGGGACGCTCCGCACGTTTAGATGGGACGCTCATGAGTGGCTGCCTATGCCGCTCTTGGAGACCATACCTCAGCATCGGGCCGTCAACCTCGGCCAGAATGTCGGTCCTGATTTCGACTATTAGGTCCGGTCGGACTCCGAGGATTTTCGAATCAAACGCTGCATGGTGAATTTTGCACATTGCCATGCCATTGACCACGGTCGGCACCCCGTCCTCCTCCGTGTCCGGAATGATGTGAGCGGCGTCCAGCAACACCTTGTGCTTCAGGTTACAGATGGCGCAGCTCGTTCCATATGCGTGAAGGACCGTGGACCGAAATAGCCGTTGATGGAGCCGCGTACGGGCGATTCTCGTTCCATAGCGCTTTATGACAGCAATTTCCATCGGTGATTCAGGACCAGCGTCACTGTCGAGAAGTACTCGCTGTGGATCAATATCCACGATGAACTGCTGGCTTTCCACCTCCTCGTCTATCAAGAAAACTGGGAATACCGGCTGAAATAACCCTGGGGCGACCCCGAAGAACCAAATTAAGGGAAGACCCTCGTGCATGGCGGTGCGCAACGCCCTGTTATCGGAAGCCTCGGCGTCATCCCCTTGCCATTTGTAGCGCAGCATCCCGTCTGGACCGACTTCGTCCTCGTAAGGCCTGTCCTCACCCGGGCGCCGAAAAGTTGTACTAATGGACAATGCTGCCTTCAATTGGCGAGGTTTCCAGATGCCACGCTGTCTACTCTTTAACGGCAATCTCGTCCCTTCAAATTCGAAATCTTCGAGATCGAGATAGCCGATTGAGTCCTGACCGTCGTTGGTGCGGACTGCTAACCAAGCCTGCGCTGCCTGTCGAATACGGGAATCCAGCGAATGCAATGGGTCGTTCAAATATCGGAGAACATCGGATTTGGGGACCTTAAAGGTTTGATGGTTCCCAATATCGTCGGCCAAATATGCGTTTGGAAATATGCCCCGTTGCACATAGTCAGTCACAGTGCTCTGATGGCGACCAATCATCGCGGCCACTTCCCTTGTACCCAGATGAGGCCCTGCGACTACGGGAGCTTGAGGAAATACACGTCTCATGTCGCCAGGATAGCGGGAAAGGACACGGAGGGTTCCCTGCCACATCTGTCGACTGTCAGCTTCCAGACGTGCGTGATGAGCGTTTACCATTTGCCCCACCGCACAGGCCTCGTAAGAAGGCTCGATTTCGACGCAACGCCGCAGGTTGAGGGTGACGTCGCCGTGAACGGCCGAGGCCCCTATACACTGACGTTCAATCTACAAAAGGGGACATTTCGACATGAAAATGGCTGGCTTGGCGCCGGGCACGACGGTGCGGCTTGTGGCCCGTCCGGAAATCGTCGGTGTAGTCTCCGGCTCACGCGATATTGGTGGCATCCTCAGGTATGACGTTTTTCATGACAGCGGGGTCCACGGATACTTCGCGTCGCAGATCGAGCCGGTCACACAAGCTTCAAACCCTGAGGCCATTTCCGCTGCTGGCTTGCGCACAGGGCTAACGTCTGAGCTGCTGCGCGATAAGAACACGGGCTATCTGCACGCACGTAATGTCGGGCGAATTGACTATGAGCCGTATCAGTACCGCCCAGTCCTAAAGATCGTTCAGGCGGACCGTCCACGGATTCTGGTCGCCGATGACGTGGGTGTCGGCAAAACGATCGAGGCCTGCCTCATTCTGAAGGAGCTTCAGGCGCGCCAGCGCGCGCGCTCCGTCCTAGTAATCTGCCCAAAACCCCTTGTCGTCGACGAAAAGTGGCGCAACGAACTCAAGCGCTTCGACGAGGACTTCGTCCATCTGAACAGTTCCGACCTTCGATTCTGCCTTGAGGAGTCGCTCCGCGAAGGCGAATGGCCATCCCGGTTCGCGAAAGCGATCCTCCCGTATTCCCTGCTCGATGAACGTCTGCTCGTGGGGAGCGACGGCAACGGCGGTATCCGTCGCATCGGACTGGTTGACCTCGCCCCAGGCCCGCATTTCGATGTCGTTATCGTCGATGAGGCGCACCACATCCGCAACCGGTCGACGTTCGCCTATCAGAATGTCCGGCGCCTCACCGAGTCAGCCGATGCAGTCGTGATGCTGTCCGCCACTCCGCTGCAAACGGACAGCCAAGACCTTTTCACGCTAGTGAACCTGCTGCGTGACGACATCGTGCCGACGGAGCGCGACTTCGCACAAATGCTTGAACCAAACCACTACTTATACGAGGCCATCGAAGCAGCCCGAGCTGGACATGACGAGTGGCAGCGTGATGTGCGTCGGGCTCTCGATGGTGCGCTTGCCACGGCGTGGGGAGGCCAGGTAATGGCGGTCGACCCTCGGGTGGGGCAGGTGCGGGATCTGCTAGGCAGCGAAGCAGAGGATGCACGCGCGCGCATTCGGGTCGTGCGCACATTGGAGGACCTCAATACCTTCTCAACAATCGTGAGCCGCACGAGGCGTCGGGATATAGGCACGTTCACCACGAGGAAGCCGCGCGCACCCCTTGTTCAATTTACGCCTGCCCAACAAGTTGTCTACAACACTGTGCTCGCGCTTGGCCGTAGGATCGTTGAGCTTCAAGCGCCGGGGATGCCCGTCGAATTTCTCCTGTCCATGCTCCGACGCCAAGCAGCCAGCTCGATTAGTGCGCTCGCCCCCCTTGCTGAGCAATTGCTGGAAAACCGTCTCGACAAAATCGAGTTCTCAGAAATGGGTGAGGACGCCCCCGACTCGGAATTAGTTCCCCCGCTTATGGCCGACCTGCGCAAAGAAATAGGGAAGATTGGCCAGTTGGCAGCAGACCTGGAGGGGCTCCCCGACCCGAAGGTCGACGTCCTCCAACGGGTAGTAGAGGACAAACAGGCCGAAGACAACAACAAGATCCTGGTTTTCAGCACGTTCCGCCACACCTTGAGATACATCGAAGCTCAGTCGCGCGATTGGGATGTTCGCGTCGCCGTCGTCCACGGCGCAGTTCCTGACGAGGATCGGCACGCATTGCGCCGGCGTTTCAAGCTTCCGAAGGACAACCCCGATGCGATCGACCTGATGCTCTGCTCCGAGGTGGGCACTGAGGGGCTCGACTATCAGTTCTGTGACACCCTAGTGAACTACGACATCCCGTGGAACCCAATGCGAATCGAACAGCGAATCGGGCGCATCGACAGACGTGGTCAGCAGAGCGAGTCGGTCGCGATCATAAACATACTCACGCACGGAACGATCGAAGCCGAAATTTACGAGCGGTGCCTGCTGCGTATCGGCGTCTTTCACCGTGCCCTCGGAGGCAGCGAGAAGATCCTTGGCGACGTAACCACAGAGCTGCGCAGGATCGCCGACGATCTGACGCTCTCCGAGGCCGACCGCGAGGAGCGGCTCCGCCAGCTCGCTGACAACGAGGTCGCGCGCATCCAGGAACTCGAGCGACTGGAGGACCAGCAAGGGGAACTTCTCGGGCTGACGACTGAATCATTTGAGTCTCGCGTCGCCGAAGCGAGCAGCGAATGGCTTGAGGACGACAAGATCCGTGGGCTTGTCCGTTCATATTTAGAGAGTCTGTCGAGGCGCAGTATTAGCTTGCAGCCGGGCAGGATTGCCGTCGTGCGGCTAGACGAGGACGCTGCTGCCAAAATCGGCGACTGCCTGCGCGCCATCGGCGGCGATGCGCGTCTGGAAAGGTTGATCCGGCGAACGCCCCTGGTCCTCCGGCTCACGACGGACGCCGAACTCGCATCGGACGACGATGACGTCGAGCTGCTCGGTGCTACCCATCCCCTTGTCCTCGCCGCCGCGCAACATGCAGCCTTGGCGGGTGTCCCAAGGGCATCGCTGCGGGTCCGATCGGACCTGGTCCCGCCCGGGCGTTATCCCGTCGCCGTCCATAGCTGGACCCGACTCGATTCGCGTGACACCTTGACCCTCCGCTATGTCAGCACGGACGCGTCAGTGGAAGCTGCCGCGGACGCCCTCCTCGCGATGGCTGTCGATGGTGACCCGCAGGCAATTCTGGAGCCCAAACAGGCGGAAATGCTCGAGCAGCGCCACCTTGTCGAGTGGGCGGCGGCTCGCGACAAGCATGTGGTGCGCGCCAAGGCCGCAGGTGCACACCGGGTGGCGTCTCTCCGAGCCCAGAGAGATCGACAACTTCGTGTTGTCGAGGAAAGCGCCAGCAAGGTGAGCGACACCAAGATCGTGAAGATGCGCCAGAGCGAATTAACCGCGATTCAGGACAAGTTCGACAGGCTCATCGCCCAGCACGAGCGGGCGGTTACTGGATCGGACCTGATAACTAAGCAGCTCGCGACTGCGCTTCTTGAGGTGGAGGCACCATGATGACGTTCGAAGAACTTTCTACAAAGAGACGCAATTACATCGAGGCGGCACGCGACAACGGGTTCGAGGAGGGTCTCCGCAAGCTCTTGTCCGATCTCTACCCGGACAACGCGCACTTCATATATGAGCTGATGCAGAACGCTGAGGACGCCGGCGCACGTGAGGTGAGGTTCGACCTCCGCACCGATGGTCTGCAGGTCAAGCACGATGGTCCGCTTCTTTTTGATTTAGACGACATCGACTCGATCACTGGGATAGGACAGTCAACTAAGGCGGACGACGCAACGAGCATTGGCAAATTCGGTATTGGGTTTAAGGCCGTTTTCGCCTATACGCAGACACCTGTGATCAGCTCGGGCGAGTACTCTTTTGCGATACATGACCTATTCATTCCCGTACCAGTTCCAGGGCATGCCGACGCAGGATGGACGACTTTCTGGTTTCCTTTCGACCGTGCCGACAAACAAGCCGGGCGTGCGGTCAAGGAGGTAGCGAGTGCACTTCGTGAAATCTCAGGGACGACACTTCTGTTTCTCAAAAACATCCACTCAATCGCATGTTTTCTTCCGGACGGAGATGAACGGTTACTCGAACGCCGCGCCCTCGACGACAACGTAGTTGAGATCGATAGCATTCACGAGGAAGTCGGTCCGTCATACTGGTATCGAGTTATCGGCGATGTGGCGGCAGGGGGCAATAGTTATCCTGTAGCGGCAGCCTTCGCGCTGGAACCTCATGCCTCGATCCAGTCGGAAGCAAAGAAGCCTAAGGAGCCGAAAAACTATACAGTAAAGCCCGTTCACGGTCAGGTGTTTATTTACTTTCCGGCTGTCAGGGAGACCTCGGGGCTCAAATTCCATATCCACGCACCATTCGGCTCCACTGTGGCCAGGGATAGCGTTCGCGACGACCCCGGGAACGATGCGCTAGTGAAGGGAATCGCTAAGTTAGTCGCCGACGCGCTTCCGCGCATGCGCAAGGCTGGTCTGATCACCGACGGTCTACTTAGTGCCCTGCCGAACAACAATGATGATCTGCCGCCAAGGTACTCCGTGCTGCGGGATCAGATCACGTCCGCCTTTGGCATCAAGTCGCTGACCCCAATGGTCGGCCGTGGACACGCACCAGCTCGCTCACTTCTGAGATCGAACCGGAACATACGGTCGACGCTCTCGGTCGATGATGCGAACTTCCTCCGCGGACTCTACATGAGCATCAGCGGCAAACTGGCCACAGGGTGGCTGGCGGATCGAGAAGGCAGGGCGGGGGCGTTCCTCAACTCCCTCGAAGTGCTGGATTTCGCTCGTGATGAACTCTCCGAGGCACTTGAGCGGGTGGCGACACTGTATGACGAGGCAGCCATGTACGAGGACGACATCGATGAAGTGGACCGCGCAGGCCTTGAGTCCTGGCACTTGTGGATCGCTGCGAAGGACGACGCCTCGCTGCGTGACTTCTACGCCATGCTGGAAGCTTTGGCCCCCAAGGCCCGAACGTCCAACTATTTCACAAATCGAGCTGGTGACGAGTTTCTCTCCACGCTGACCACGGCGCCTCTAGTACGCGTTCAGGACGGCGAAGGGGCTCGCCACGTTCCCGGCCCCGAGGCTCACCTGCCAACCTCAACAGGTCTCCGGGTCGACGGACTCGTGCTCGACACCCTAGCCCTGTTCGATGGGGCCGACGATTCTGAGCGTCTGGAACTAGTACACGCTTTCTTCAGGCACGCAGGAGTCAAGCCTTGGGACGCGGCAGCTCAGCTGGATGCCCGGTTCAGCACATACAGCGGTGAAAGAGCCGCAATCACTGAGCAGCATCTCGATGACCTCAAGACTCTGGCACGGCTCATCGAGGACAAAGCCGTATCACCGTCCACATACTCAGCTCGCCCAATTCTCGTGGCCGCTCGGCGGGACGGAACCCCATACTGGGCGAGGCCAAGCGGTGTCTATCTGGACGAGCCCTTCGCACCGACGGGTCTAGCTTCCCTCTACGAATCAGACGAATACTCCGGCACACCACCCGGGCGGCTATACGAGAAGTATCTTGACGCCGCGCCCGAAGTAGCCGAGCTAGCGAACAGCCTAGGTGTCATTCGTGGACTATCGATCGTGCCGGTCCACGCGAAGAACAACCCCGAATTCAAGTGGGCATGGGTAGACAGGGAGAACCATAATAAGGTCTCCTCTGACTGGTGCATCCATCACTTCGACGTGATCGTTTCATGCGGTAATGAGACGCTACTGCGCGGACTATGGACCCTTGTGACGTCCGCGCAGTCGATGCACGCCGACGCTGTGTACCGCTCCAACGGCTCTAGCGGCAGACACGATATGCAGTCGCAATTGCTGCAGAAGCTAACTTCTGAACCCTGGATTCTGGACCGTGACGGGAACCTGTCCCGCCCGCAGGACATCACCTCTGCCGAACTGGCGGAATGCTTGACAGTGCCGACGCACTCACCTCTTTTGGACCGCGCAGGGTTTGGACGGAATGCCGCCGTAGAGGCCATGCGTCAAAGAGGCGACGAAGCCAGAGCGAAGGCGCTAGGGTTCGAATCAGTCGACGTACTTCACGAAATTGCTGAAGTGTACAAGGAGGATCCGGAAGGTTTTCGCGAGTGGCTTCAGAACAGAAAGTCGACATCGCTTCCCACTGCAGCTTCATCTGCGCCGGAGCAGCGGGCAAAACGTAGCGCTGAGCATGCCGCTAACGCCCCGTTTCGTTCATACGACAAGCGCGTACGATCGGTGTATGTGCAGGTTCCGGGCCATCTCAGCTCAGCCCGCAACTACCTCCGGCAGCTTTACACCAACGACGACCATTTGATGGTCTGCCAAGTCTGCTCATCCTCGATGCCGTTCAAGATTGCGGGCAATTACTACTTCGAGGCAGTCCAGTTCGTAAGAAACGCGAGGCACGACCTTGCGGAGAATCGGCTTGCTTTGTGCCCCACCTGCGCAGCAAAGTATCGCCATGCGAGAGGCACGTCGCTGGAGGACCTGCGTGATGATTTGCTCGCGCAGGGCGTAGGACATCAGGGAAGTATCACAGTCGACGTTGTGCTTGCCGATGAGGCTACTCAGGTTCGGTTCGTAGGCAAGCACGCGATTGACTTACAAGCCGCATTAAGTGCGACCGAGGGCCAGCCGATTGAAGACGATGAATTCGACAAGTTGGAGGAGTAGGGCTCTACCAGGCCGGAGTCTCGAACGCGGCACGCTTCGAGGTGACCGATCCGGCGCTGCCAATACTTATTTGGAGAGTCCAGCCCGCACCCAGAGCCTTGACGGCCTCCCCCGCGTCCCGTCGGACATCTGCCCGATTCCCGCCAGCTTCGTCCGGGCCTGGACTGCCTGGGTGGTCAAGGCGAGGGATGTGGGCGCCCAGACCAGCTCCGTCATCGCCGCCGCCCGGCGGCTTGCCGGCTTGCCGCAGCCGCAGGGCGGACCAAGGTCCGGGCCGCCGACTTCAGCGCCGCGGCCGCAGACTTCCATGCCCGCACCACCCGCAGCGCCGGCAATTCCTAGCTGATGCGCATGGCAGCGTTGGCCCCTGGCGTACCTTGACCAGGAACGAGCCGAGCTGATGACCTAGGCGGGGGGCGCTCAGCGCTCTGACGCATGCCGCCCCGGACGCGTAGGAGGCCTGCGGTCTCTGGTGCGTTCCCATCCGGGAGGCGGCCCTGCGCGATCCAGCCGTTTTGGGAACGCGCTTCGACGAGGATCTGACAACCAAGACGACAATCTGTCTGGCAAACTTGAGCCGTGAATGACAACTGGCGCGCCCGCTCGGGTTCGAAGACTCCGCCACCACCACATACGATGCTCAGCATGATGGCGTCCCCGATTGGATGACCGAGTCCTTTTGGGACTGGATGAGGACACAGTTCCTGCTCCGTCAGCGCTCGGAGGAATACCCCGGCGCGTATGACTATTACCTTGATCAAGACCTTGTGCGGCAGGTGGAGCGACGATACGGGGTAGCGATTCCATATCGTGGCCACAGTGCAGAAGACGGAATGTCAGAAAAATACGTGATTCAGCAGAAGCGACAACTGCGCAGGTGCGCATTGCCGACTTCTTGTTAGCGCTCCAATCCAATGATCACGCCGCCCGCCAATTGAATGTGGTCCTTCAAGAGTCGGGCTCCATGTGGGGAGTCGGGGAAAGGTACGGATGAAAGGGTTTAATCCGTAGGGTGCCAGACTCCATTCGGGCGGCTGTGGATCACGCCATACTAACAAGCGGGCATGCAGGTGCCCGTCACGCTCGGCGTGGGAAGCCATCTACGCAAGATCAACTCGCAGATCAGGAACACCGGGGACTGGTCTCTGCCTCTGCAACGCGAAGATGCGCGTGCTCCGACCAGATCCACGCTGTTGTCCATGATGAAGATACTCTGGGCGGGCCAGGCGGATCGTCACGGAGGACACCACGACCCGGATCTGGCTATTACTCAGGAAGCCGCGGAAGTAGCCGTTGTAACGGCAGTAACGCTGGTTCAGTGGTTTACGTCAAGTGCAGTGCAACGACGACCAGTTAACTAAGGGATTCGGGACCCGAGTTCGGACCCCCAAGGCAGTAGCCTGCGACGGAACTGAGTTCTGCTCGGACTTCTATCAGCTGTCCGTCCTCATTTACGGGCTTCGACGTCGGCAGGGTAGTCATCGTCGCCATCCCAATTCATGGCATAGGGAGAGTCATCATGCCCGACGAGAGCCTCCACGGCTTTGCGCCTATCAATGACGTGCTCGATGGGGACACCGAAATCGCTCAAACCCGAACGTCACCGCTGAAAGACGCACCTGTCCGTAAGAAAACCCTGGTGATGAGTGGCGCCGCCCGATCACGGCGCGGCCAGCTTAGACCGGTGCTAGAAGCCGCCCTCAACGCCTACTGACGGCTGCAATGAGTGCATAAACCAGCCCGACATAGTCTCGATTCAAAGCTACGGCAGGCGCCATATATTTGTCTCGGTGGGGGCGAGTGGGTGGGCGAGGCAGTCCTCGCGCACGCCATTAATCTTAATTCGTAGCGGGTCCCTAGTCAGCCTGAGAGCCTGGACATCAGCATTTCGCGATGGCGAAAGTAGGCTCCCTCCCCGTTGTCGTCGAGAATCGGGATACGGATGACGGGTGGGTGGCCCATTGCGGGAATAACCAAGTCGCGCAATGCGTCGTTGTGCGCGCGCTGCCGCTGCCTGCCGCCTGGCCCAAAACCTGTCGCGGCCTTTGCGGCTCGGTATTTGTCGGCACGCAGCGCCAACTGTCGGCAAAGACTCGCGTACTCATCCTTCTCGAATCCGAGAGGAACGCCCGGCGGATACAGCTCCAGGGTTTGGAACCGGAAGGTTGTAAAGTGCTGCAACTCATCGGTTTCGATAAAGGTGCCCGTTGGCGCATGATAAAAGTCGCCCGGCAACGGAGTGAACCGTTTGGCCGCCTGCGCATCCCTCTCACCTTTGAGCGCCAGAAAAATCGCGGATAAGGCAGCTCCCGCCGAGTCTGCTGCCTCCTGCGGGAGTCCAAAATGACCTCGCTGATTGATCCAGGAAACCTTGGCCATCTCGAGGTGGATCCCGTCTCCGGCGGCAGCCGTACAAAATGCGGCCTGGGCGGCTCCAACTGGCATTGCTTACGCTTCCTCGGTGTCGCCTACACGCTCCTGCTCGCCGACGCCATGCGTGCCGTGCATCCAAAGAGTTACATCGAGAATGCGCAATAGCGAGACGCGCTCAAGCCCGGCGGCCGAGCGCAAGAAGTGCAATCTGCTGGTGAATGCTGTGTCTGTCGTGAATGCGTGACGCCACGCACGCCACGTCCCGTCGGCATTTGCAAAGCCGGTGGCCTTCCCAACAACGGAATCGTAGATGGGGATTAGCGCAGGGCGCTTGCGCGCCATGAACGCAACGCGCACTTCCTAGTCGCCGTCGCGATGGGAACCGAGCCGGTGAAGCTGCCCGCAGGCACAGTGCTGCTCAGCGCCGCTCCCCTGGCCGAGGACTGCTGGCTGCAGCCGAACAACGCCGCCTGGGTGCTGAGGGGCTAGGGCGAGCGATCGCGCTCCGGTCACACGAAAAGGCCCCGTCCACGTTCCGCTTCACAGCTGAACGTGGATGGCCCTTTCGCGCCTCACAGCGCTGACGGCTACGACGTTGCGTCAGCAATTGCGGCGGCATGTCCTGCTCTCGAGGAACGTCGGGCGTTTGTCGCCGTGGCCAACGCCTGCAATTGCTGATTTCCGAGGAAACCGGCAACATCGATGGATCCGTCGGCCAAGATCCGCACGTCGATTCGGTTGGCCACAAGCTCTGGCCTGTACGTTGCGTAGCGCTCGGTCAGGTGGATGAATCGCTGGTTACTTGAGCCCACCAGCGAACGGACAGTCTCTGGGCTCTCCGCCAGATATGGCCCGTCCACCAGCAGGTCGGTCGCAGCGAGTAGGGCACGCGCATCAGCGTCTCGGTTCTTCAAGGACTCATACTCGTACCCTGTGAAGACAATGACTCCAAGTCCTCGAGCCTGGGCTGCTCGAGCCAAGGCTCCGCCTGCGAGGGCTTGATCGAATGGCTCTCCCCCGATGAGCGTGAACCCCTCCACTCCAGCGTCAACGGCCTCGCTTATCACCGTGTCGACAGCTACCGTCGTCCCGCCCCGTTCCGAAAATAGATGCGGGTTGATGCAACCTCTGCACTGGATGCGGCAGCCCTGAAACCAGATAGCCGACCGGAACCCCGGACCTTCGGCCGTTGTGCCGTGCAACACCCGTCCGATGCGAAGGGTAGCGATGGTCACAGGTCGAGACGGCGAGACGATGCGTGGCCGGGGGCTTCTTGGCGTCCCGTTCCGTCAGATTCACCAGGACCGAACACAAGGTGGTCTCGAAGCGGGATCAGCAGATGCGGCTGCACCCCGGACTTCGACATGAGTTGCTCGAATGAGCTGAACGGACCAGAACCCTGTCTGGCCTGCACGATGCGTTGTGCAGCGTCTTGCCCGATACCTACCAGTCGGGTCAGGTCCTGGACCGAGGCTGAGTTGACGTTCAGGGGTTGTGTCGTGCCGAAATTCGGCTCCTGCTGTCCGGACGTTTGTGTGGCCGTGGTCGCGTGGCTAGTGCGCAATGTTGCCGCCGAGAGGGCGGCGGCACCTGCGTTCGGATCGAATCCTACGACTGGGGAGTTCGAAGGAGACGTAGCAGCAGCCGCAGAGCCAGCCTGCGCATACCACTTTGAGTCAGTCGAGTGGGCCTTCCAAATAAGCCACTTCCTGTTGAAGACAAACGTCAGCGCGACACCGCCGGCGAAAGTCAGGAACCAGCACCACCCCCAGATATCGCTGGCAACCGAGTGAATCGGCGCCGCCTTTGTTCCGGAGTCGAAGGTCGTGCTCGCAACGAGCAACGCAACCCCGAGGACGCTGAAACCAACGCCGAGCCCAATCCACAGTTTGTTCTTTGCTTTCAGACCGCGAATGAGGAAGCCAACACCCGTCAGCAAACCGAACGAGAGAATACTCCATAGCACCCCGGCACTATTCCGCAGCCGCCAAGTCCGCGAACACAGTTTTTCTTCAGGTGTCATTGTTCACTCTCATTCGTCATGGTCTGCTGGAAGACGGCCTGCGGGGTGTGAGCTACTTGAAAATACTCAGGCGTCAGGCGAGAATCCGCAATTTCAGCGCCCGGCAACAAGGCCTGGATCATCGCCAACTCATCCATACAACTCGGGCCCGGTTGGCCGCTGGATTCTGCGGTAATAGCACCCGAATAGGAAACAGTTATCGTAATTTTTTTCATTCTTAGGCCTGTTCGAATACGAGTTGCACATCGCCGTTGTCACTGGTTTGCGAAATGAGAGTCAATCCCATCTCCGCCGCCCGCGCATGCAATGACTCGACTGTTCTCTGCTGGAGTAAAACCCCAACGGACATGTCTAGTGCCGCCAACATGCTAGTTGTCGCATCTTGATCGGAGCCGTCGACGCGACCGAGGAATACGCCGCCCACGAGCTGAAACGTTATTCGTCCGTAAGGACTATCGCCAGTGATTCTTCCCTGGCCCAAGCTGAGACGCGTGGCTCCCATGGCGATCAGAGCGTCACGAAGGAGATCCTGGTCCTTTATTCGTGTGGACTTGCATTTTTCGCAGAGGTCGGTGCTTCGCGCTTCCCGAATCGCCGCTATCGCTGCGATTCCAATGGGTATGAGGAGAACCTCGAGGCTCATCAGTTACTCCTAGAAATCGATCTGTCGACCGCCGCGCCAGGAAGTGACGTCGTCGGCAGATGCAGATCCGCTTGTTGAATATTCCTCACGAGCGCTGATGGAGGTGGCGGCCACGGCGCGTTTCGACGCCCATCCCCGGACGGCGTTGATCTGCTCCGCCTGGGTGACGGACAAGGGCACAGTATTGGCGATGGCCCGATGCAGATCTTTCTCATTCAGCCTGCGTCGTTCCGAGAATGCCTCGAAGCACGCGCTGATCACGGCCTCTGCGATCTCCGCTCCAGAGAATCCTTCGCTTCTTTCAGCAAGTGCGTTCAACGAACCCGAATCAACGTCAAAATCTCCAGAGGCTTCAGAGGTCCCTCCCAGACGTTTATCCAGTTGAATCTTCCAGATGTGCGTTCGCTCTTCTTTGGTCGGGAGATCCACGAAGAATATTTCGTCGAAGCGCCCCTTGCGAAGGAATTCAGGGGGCAGCGCATCTATCTTGTTGGCTGTGGCGATGACGAAGACTGGGTTCTTCTTTTCCTGCATCCACGTCAGGAAGGTACCAAAGACCCGTTGGCTGGTACCAGAGTCTCCCCCGCCGGAGGACCCGAACCCTTTCTCGATCTCGTCTATCCACAGGATGGACGGCGACACGGCCTCTGCCAGTTTCAGCGCGCCTCTCATGTTTTGCTCGCTGGAGCCTACTAGACCCGAAAACACCCGGCCGACGTCGAGCCGCAACAACGGTAGGCCCCAAAGTGTAGCCATGCAGGTCGCCGTCAGGCTCTTCCCGCATCCTGGGATTCCGGTGATCAGGACACCCTTCGGAGCAGGTATCGACCACCTCTGTGCCTCGGGAAGCCACGAACCGTTTCTCTTGGCGAGCCACTTCTTCAAGTTTTCAAGTCCGCCAACATCCGCCATCGTTCCAGTTGGAGAAATGAACTCAAGCAATCCGGATTTCCTGATTGTCTGGCGTTTTTCGTCGAGAACCATGGCGATGTCGGACGCGTCCAAGCGACGGTCCGTGGCGATGGCCCGTGCAAAGGCGTTTTCAGCTTCACCGAGCGTTAGTCCCTGAGCCGCCTGCATGAGCCGTTGCCTTTCGTCTGGGCTTAGATCTACAACTATCGATGCTGCATTGGCGTTAACGATTCCATTCAAAACGGTTTCTATCTCGTCAGCGCCAGGAAGAGGGAGATCAACAACGGTGACCTCCTTTTCGAGATCGACCGGCAGGGTCATCCCGGGTGAAACCATGATCAAGGTGTGCGGGATTTCGCCGGTTCTAAACGCAGTGGCCGCATCCAGGACTGCTCGAACCATGGCCGGCTCTGCAGGGCGCCCCTGCGATCCCAAGAAATGGTGAAGGTCGAAGAACACAAAGAGAGTCGGCTCCGAGGCCTTAACTGCTTCAGAAAGTGCCACATCCGGAGACGTCGGTTTTCCTGCCTGGCCCGGAATGTGGAGACCCTTTGAAACTGTGTAAAGAATGACTCGCCGGGGACGCCTTAGCTGCGGCCCTGAAGCAACAGCTTCAGCCGCCGTGATTACACGATCCCCTTCGTGCGTTTCGACCATGAGCACCGGGTGTCGCGCCCGTATTAGATCGATCAACGTTTCACTGAAGGTTAACGGCTTCTTGGAATTCAATTTTTCCCCTCACCTGTCCGGTCTCGTCGAAGTGTATCTCAGCATGACTTCGCGAATCCCGCATTGCGAAGGACTGTCACGGAGAGGGACATCAGGAACGGGCTTGTTCGGTAATGCGTAGCCGGCGACGAAGCCGAGCCGCCGGCCCCGACGGCGTATTTCCGACGGGGCCGGCGAATGTTCTGGTGGAACGGTGCTTTGGCTGACAGTCACGATGGGCTTCCCGCCGATCCCCGGTAGTCAATCCAAGAGCCGATGTTGTCTCTAGCACCCTTCAGCGCAGTGAATTCCGCGCCGAACGCGACATAGTCACGCGAGGCAGCGGCATTTAGACCGCGATCAGTCTCTCTGCCGATGCTGCATCTATCGCCTTGTTGAACTTGCTCTGCACAATGGCGGGGCCGATGGTACCCAGGAGGAACTGCACCCAGAAGGCTGCGTGTCGTCCGAGTCCCCCTCGGGTGAACTGCTCAACGCCTACTGAGTATTTCCATAGCCAGACAATGTTGGCGATCGGCACGATGAGTAGCCAAGCCGTAGGGATCGCCGTGCCAGAGTTATTCATTTCATTCTTAGTCTTGACACTCCAGACGAGGGAATAAATGCCGAAAGTGACGAGAGGCAAAAGCAGCGGGGCTGCAATACTTCGGGGTTTCATTGTTTCTCCTGTTAGTGAGTTCCCATCTGGAGAAGCCAAACGGGAAGATTGCTGTGCTGCCGCTCGCGAAATCGGGCCAGAGCTCGCGCTTACTCTTGCACGTATGACGAACTCAAGCATCTATGACGACTATCGGACGCGCGCTGCGCCTCGTTAGCCATGGACTGCCGAGAAGTTCGGCTAGTAATTGGTGGCGTCCGCCCAAGAAAAGAGGCCGTGATTCCGTAGGGATTGGGTTAGCCCCTCGGAGACGAAAAGCGGTTCGCAAACACCAGAGTTCAAGGAACAATCCAGTAGGCCCCGCTGACATCCGTCGCCGGGCACACTCCTTTGCCTGGGAACTCCGACTGGGTACCTGCTCATTTGCGATCGCAACGCGGACTTCCTCGTCACCGTCGCGATGGGCACCGAGCCCGTGCGACTGCCAGCCAGCACTGTGCTGCTCAGCGCCGCACCTCTGGCCGAGGACGGCTGGCTGCAGCCGAACAACGCGGTCTGGTTGCCGTGCGGCCTACGCTTCGTCACCTTCTCAGGCGTTGAAAGTCGGGGCCTTCCCGACCAGGGCGAAAAGCTCACCGCCGGCGTCACGGGCCCAAGGCCGGCAAGACGACTTCCAATGTCGGCAAAAGGCATATCGCTCGGCTGACCCCAGATGACGAATAACCCCCGCGCGTCATTGCGACTCGCGGGCGTTCCTTGCCGTTGGCTCGGCTGCGGCGTGAGCAAGGCCTACGACTTTTGTAGCCGTGAGGGCCGCTCACTCTTGACCATGCACCATGTCTCCAAAGCGTCAGAGCCGAGCCGCCGGCAAGTCCCCGAAAGGGCAACCGGCCGAGACTTAGTGCCCAGTCATCATCGATGCGCATGCCGAGCGGGCAAGTTGGACTGTTCCCTGGATACAGTCCCGGCATTTATCAAATCCAGGTCCGATAAGGGAGCGACGTCTTTTTGACCGTGGTGTAACCGGTTTTGGACGCGGAGACCCGGACGGTGATGAGTCGCTTGAACCAGAGATCGTCCCAGTCAGGTGTGAAAGTTGCGGCAGTGGCGCCAATGACGGGCACGCCGTCGCGGTACCACTGGTAACGGAGCGTCACCGGAACCGGCGACCAGGCACCGGGGTACACGGTGAGGGTAGAAAAGAAAGCCGAGCCACCGAAAATCATCGGATCGGGTCCCACTAGACCCATCGTCACCGTTGCCGTAGCGGTTGAGGTTTTGGAGCGACTCGCGTATCCGGTCTGTGATCCAGTGACTCTGACCGTAAGGACCTTCGTGAGGTCCGCGGTGGTGGGCTTGTAGGTAGCTGCATTCGCCCCTACGATGGCCACCCCGGACCGGTACCACTGGTAATTAAGGGTGACTTGTGCGGGTTCCCAAGTGCCTGGGTTCGCCGTTAGCGTGGATCCAACCCTGGCGTAGCCGGTGATCGCCGGGGGTGCCGCAACGAGCGAGCCCTTCGCCACTGCAGCGGTCGGGGCGGAAGTCTTGGTCGCTGTGAAGTACCCCGCCTTCGTGCCGGTAACACTGACGGTGATGACCTTGCCGACGTACGCGGGGGTGGCTTTGTAAGTGGAGAGTTTTGCTCCGGGGATAACGACGCCGCCGGCGTACCACTGGTAAGTCAAGGCCACGGGTGCTGGACCCCAGGGTTCGGTGAGCACTGTAAGGGTCGAGTCGACTTTCGCAGTGCCCGTGATTTTCGGAACGGCCGTCGCGAGTGAATCTGCCGGCACTCCCGCCGTTGGAGCGGAAGTCACGGAAGCTGTGGCGTAGCCGGGCTTGGCACCGGTGACTTTTACGGTGAGAGTAGCCCCGGCGTCATTCAAGGCAAGCATGCGGGTCGCTGTCGTAGCTCCGACGATGGCCACGCCCGATCGGTACCACTGGTACGTGAGAGTCACCGGGGCTGGAGTCCAGGTTCCGGGGTTGGCAGTGAGTGAGGACCCGACCTTGGCGGTCCCGGTGATTGCAGGAATGGCCGTAACCAGGGACGCCTTGGCCACTGCCATTGTTGGGGCAGAGCTCACGACGGCGGTGGTGTAGCCGGGTCTTGACCCGGTGACCTGAACGGTGAGGGGGGACCCTGCATCGTCAGCGGTGAGCATGCGCGTCGCTGCCGTCGCACCGGTGACGGGCATCCCGGAGCGGTACCACTGGTATGTGAGGGCACCCGGGGCTGGTGTCCACGAGCCGGCGTTGGCGGTGAGTGTGGATCCTACCCTGGCCGTGCCGGTGATCGTCGGGGTGGCCGTGCCCAGAGAGGCCTTGGCCACTGCCGCTGTTGGGGTGGAGGTCATGGCGGTCGTGGTGTAGCCGGGCTTGGTACCGGTGACCTTTACGGTGAGGGGGGCGCCGGCGTCGGTGGCCGTGAGCGTACGCGTCGCCGTGGTGGCTCCGGCGATGGGTACGCCGTCACGATACCACTGGTATTGAAGCGTCGCCGGAGTCGGGGACCAAGTGCCGGGACTCGCTGTGAGAATGGAACCGACCATGGCTGTGCCCGTGATCTTTGGAGTTGGAGCGGCGCTGAATGGGCCTGCCGTCACAGCTGCCGTTGCGGCGGATTTCTTAGACAAGATCGTGTAGCCAGGCTTGGATCCGGTGATCTGGACCGTCATCGTTTTGCCCACATGGTCGGGAGCCAAGACTAATGTGGATCCTGTAGCACCAGACACCGCAATGCCGTCGGCCAGCCACAGGTATGCAAACGTGCTTCCGGCGGTCCATGTGCCGGTTGTAGCGCTTAGCGTGCGGCCGACCGTGGGCGCGCCGGAAATCACCGGTGTGCTGCCGGTGAGCGTAACTAGGGTGTGGACCAACGGGTCCGAGGGAGTAGTCCATTCGCCCCAGCCAAGCTGATTCCGTGCCCGCACCCGAGCCGTGTAGGTGCCGGCGGGAAGGTCGTTCAGTGATGCTTCCGTAGCGGACGTACGGATAGTGCGCACGCCAGCAGATCCGGAGATCTCGGCTTCATATTCCAAGACCCCGAGCATGTCGTAGTGCGCCGTCCAGGCAGCCGTGAGGGTTCCTTCGCTTGACCGCAGTTCGGGCCGCTTCCCTCTCAGCGGTCGCGTTGCCACCACGAAGTTCCCGCCGTATGAGGTACCTGTGCTGTTGCCATTCGCATCGGCGAGGCCACGGATGTAGTAATCCTTGGTGCCACGCGAATCGTTGTCAGGACTGTACTGGGGGTACTCGAAGTTCCCAACAAAGATTCCCAAGTTGGGGTGGATGGACGAGTTGGTGAAAGCCTTTTCATTGAAAAGCTCCCCAAACCTCATAGTGGCATCGGCTGGAATACCAACGCCCGGGTCCTGCGCGTTGACAGTAATTGTCGTCTTGCCCGGTCCGTCAGTTATATCGACTATTTTCTTACTCAAGGAGGTCGTGACCGTCGGCGCGTCCCGGTCCTGCGCAGACACCACCGTCGGATATATGCCAATGCTGTACATAGCGTCGTCCACGGCGAATTGCTGTTCGTTGCCGGCGAGATCGACGATGTGCGGCACGAAAATCCACTTGCCACTGGTGATGAACTCGGGGAAGGTGAAGATGGTTTCGTAAGTTCCCCTGAATCGATCACCGGAGACAAGAGTCATCGATTGGCCGGGTATAACGTACCCACCGTACATGGGCGTGCTGTACATGCGGGCGGATTCGGTATCGACGCCCGTTCCATGGTCCTGGACTTCGATACGCACAGTGACTTGAACGGGGCCGTCAACAACGTCAATGCGCTCATGTGACACCCACCCGTTGAGGACGACTGGCGCGTCCGGGTCCTCAGGAGTGGCCTGCGCTGGCAATACACCGGCCCCCGTGACTACTACGGTGGCCGCAAGTGCTCCCGCCAGACGTCGTGTCCAAGTTGAGACTGCTGTAGCACGCCAATATTTGGACACTGGTCCCCCAATTATTCATGAAACTTCTACGTTCAACGAGAGAACTATGCCATGGCCAGAGCACCGGTAATGAACGCCGGTCGACGACCCGCCGAATAGACCCCGTTCCGTGGCGAAAAATGGCGGCAACATAGGCATGAGATAGCAAAAGCATAGTGGGCTCCCCAGGGTAGGCGCGCTGTTAGCAGGCTTACTTCTGCGGCACCGGGCTTGGCCACATCTCCGCGGCCTGGCGCAGCGCCTCGGTCATACTGCCCACCTCAACGATGGCCTTGCCTGCGATATCGAAGGCCGTGCCGTGGTCCACGGAGGTGCGGATCACCGGCAGACCCACCGTCATGTGTACGCCGGCATCGATGCCCAGGACCTTCACAGAGCCGTGAAACTGGTCGTGGTACGTCGCGACAGGTCGTAGTTTCCGCGGCGGGCCGGGAATACGGCGGTGACCGCCGGGAGCGGGCTGCGGTGATGCCGACGGCCTGCAGCTTCTCGATAGCCGAGGTGATCCGCCGCTTCCTCGCCGTAGCCGAACAAGCCGTCCTCCACCGCGTGCGGGATTGATGCCTTCGCATTCGTGAAGCTCGGCTGGGAACAGAATGCCGCAGGCCGCCGTCGGCAACGAGCTCGAAGCTGCCCGTCAGCTTCACGGCGCCGCCGCCGCGTGGGCGCTGGAAAACCACGACATCGTCCGCTCCGTCATCCGGATCTGCGGCGGCGAGTTCGGCAGCGTCCGGGCCCGGGGGGGCGCGCTGGTGGCGCTGCTGAGACTGCCCGGCGCCGCGTACATCTACCAGGGCCAGGGGCTAGGGCTGCCCGAGGGTCGGCGTCCCGGCAGGGGCCCGCGTGGATCCGATGTGGGCCCGCGGCGGCGTCTGCCGCGACGGCGCACGCGTCCCCTTGCCCTGGACCGAGGACCTTGCGCTGAACCACGGCTTTTCGCTCGGCGAGACTGTTGCGGACCCGTGGCTGCAGGTCCCGCGGGCTGGGGCACCCACGCCGTCGAATGGCAGCAGCAGGACCAACATTCCGCGCTGAACCTGACCAAGGCTGCCCTGGAGCTGCGCCGGCAGTTGTGGAAGAACAAGGTGTTCACCGCGGACGACGGCGGCCCCTGGCATGATGAGGCCGGAAACCTCCTCATCTGCGAACGCAACGAGCACTTCTTGGTCGCCGTCGCCATGGGCACCGAGCCGGTGAAGCTGCCCGCAGGCACAGTGCTGCTCAGCGCCGCACCGCTCTCCGAGGACGGCTGGCTGCAGCCGAACAACGCCGTCTGGGTCCTGCGCGACTGACCTCCGGGAAAGGCTCAGCAAACACTGGGGCTGTCCACGTCCGATCAAAGGAACCCGGACGGTCCCTTGTCGCTAGAGAAGGACGGAGACGTGGCCCAATCGCGTGGGCTCCACAAGGGAGCTAGAAGCTAACTCCGACGCCACCACCTCGGAACTTGGCTGGGTGTTCCAAAAACGGCGCAACCCACCAGGCGTCAACTTGGTAAAGGTTCACACGAACAGCCGGGACTTCGTAGCTGGTCATTCCTGAGGGGATTACCTGGGCCGGACATAGCGTGAGGACTTCCAATGTGGGGAGGCTGTCCCCGGGGGACAGCATCTCCATCAAATCACTCGCCTGTTGGGTGGCTATGGCCTCCTTTTCGTGTCGGGGCATTTTCCAACCGCCGACGTCCTTCACAATCTCTGTAGCAAACGCGCTCACGTTCGTGCCGATAAAAGTGGACGTGGATGTAGGGATGCCCACATACACTGTGGACCCGCATACAACAACGATGCGCTGCAAGGTTGCGCCGTTCTCCGCCGCCTGCACGACAGCTTGGAGGTGGGGATCGAGTAGTCCGAGTGTATTCATGCAGGGACTCTAACAACTATCTCTCGCGGGCAAAGCCTAAACGCAAGATTGATGACACGACCCCCTCGTCGAGTCCTGCTCGGACGGGCTTGGTGGCCTTTCAATCGTCATCCGTTGCGGAGACGTCCTTCGCTCCTTGATGACGCGTCGACAAGCCTGATTCAGGACAACACTCCGCCTCGGAATGCCATCTAGCAGGCCTATATTAATCGCCGGCACTTTTCCGAAAACCGAGCGAGATGACATTTTCCAATGTGTTTGCATTGGATTGCGCGGATGCAATGTAACATCCGGTATGCGGGTATACGCCCGTGACGCTATTGGGGGAAGCGAACACGTTTGTAGCTGCTGGCTGGCGCGATGTAGGGCTCCTGCGGCCCGCGCTCCACGCCGGGCTCCCTCCATGCGCGTCCATCACCGCACCCACTCCGCACGCTTCGCATCGCACGTCGGTCAGGTGTCCTATGAAAGGACTCTCATGAGCCAACCCCCGAACCTCGCCCCTTATCCCCCCATCTATGGCCATGGACAGGCACAGCAGGGCAGTAAGTCGTTCCTCGTGACATGGCTGCTCTCCCTCCTCCTCGGCGTTCTCGGCGCAGACCGGTTCTATCTGGGCAAAGTCGGAACCGGCATCCTCAAGCTGGTCACCTTCGGCGGCCTGGGCATCTGGGCCCTGGTCGATCTCATCCTTGTACTGGCGAACAAAACCCGCGATAAGCAAGGTCTTCCGCTGGAGGGTTACGACAAGCACAGGAAAATTGCCCTGATCGTCACCGCTGCCTTCATCCTCCTGAGCATCATCATCAATGCCAGCCGCGCAGGAGCTGCCACGTCGTCCGCCTCACCAGCTTCCGCCGTAAATGCCGCCACTACTGCCGCTGCTGCCACCCCGACAGCGACCGCAACAGAGGATCCCGCCGTCGCCAAGGCTGAGGCTGACGCTAAGGCCAAGGCTGACGCTGACGCTGCTGCTAAGGCGGCGAAGGCAGAGGCTGACGCTAAAGCCAAAGCTGACGCCGACGCTGCTGCCAAAGCCAAGGCTGACGCTGACGCTGCTGCAAAGGCGGCGAAGGCAGAGGCTGACGCTGCTGCTAAGGCTGCCGCTGAAGCTGGGACGACGAGTCAGCAAAACGCTTTGCGGACCGCTGGTGACTACCTCGATTACCAAGCCTTCTCGCGTACAGGCCTGATCAAGCAACTGCAGTTCGAAAAGTATTCGGCAACGGATGCGACCTGGGCCGTGGACCGCGTGACCGTGGACTGGAACGAGCAGGCAGCCAAGTCTGCCCAGAGCTACCTCGAATACCAGTCTTTCTCCCGTGCCGGGCTGATAGACCAACTGATCTTCGAAGGCTTCAGCTCGGCGCAGGCCGAGTACGGAGTGAGCAAGACGGGCCTGTAGAAGTCCGAATCGATCAAGCCCAGCCGATGGGCTGCTAAATCCAGAACAAATGAAAATGGGAAAAATGAAGAAGGAACTGGCCCTGACGGGCTTGCTGTGTCTTGCACTATCAGGATGCGCGGGAGCAAATGCGCCTAAAGCTGCTCCGACCGTCACCGAGACCGTGACTGTAACGGAAACTGCCACGGCGACTGTGACGGCGACTGTGACGGCAGCTGCGGCGGCTCCAGCCGCCGCAGCTGCCGTACCTGCCGCTCCGGCCGCTCCGGCCGAGACAGCCTTAATTCCGGCCGCAGTTGAAGGCATGAATGCTCAGGCCCTCGACGACGACTTGGAAGCCTTGGGATTCGAGAACATCATCTACAATGCCGATACAGGCAAAACAGTCCTCTTGCTAAGGAACTGGACAGTCACCGGAATCGATAACCCGGGCGCTAAGCAGCCCCTTAGCAAAGCCGTTGTCGTTCACGTAACCAAGTAGCCCGGCGGCGGGCGCAGACGGCCATGATCAGCCGTCTGCGCCTGCCGTTCAGTGCACAGATCCTGACATCCCGCTGCCGTAACGCACATTCCTATTGGGCTGCTTCCCCTTTGCCAGTTCGACGTCGGTGCCCCGGCAGTTGTGGAAGAGGTCTTCACCGCGAACGACGGCGGCAACTGGCGGGTCGAGGCCGGAAACCTGCTCATCTGCGAACGGAACGAGCACTTCCTCATCGCCGGCGCAATGGGAACCGAGCCGTAGAACTGCCGCGCCCGCACCAACATTAGCCTTGGGGGTGCCTTCGTGGGGCGCGCGCCAAAAGCCTGAGACCATGGCGTGCCAAAATCACCCGTTGGCCTGCGTGACCTCTCATGCGGCTTCGATGAACCGGCCGTTTGCCCCGCGCCTGGCTGCGGAGCCGCTCCGTTTAGGCCTTGTCCTTGGCCCACCACAGGAATTCGGCAGCGTGCTGCTGGTGCCGGAATCCCTCGCCGAGAAGTGCAAGCAGCAAGTCGTTGCTCCACAGGATGAGGCGTCCGATAGTCCAGTCGACCCTCTCGGGGTCGGGCAGTTCGAGACCCCAGAGCGAGCGTGCAATCTCCCGCTTTCCGGCCACTCCGGTGTACTTGAGGATCGTCAAGTACCTGTCGGGGTATACGATGCACAGAACCTTCGTGAGGAGCGACTCCTTGAAGCCCTTCATCCCAAAGGACGTGGTGTCGTTGATGAGGGCGGTGAGGCGGTCCTCCAAGTCGACCGGCGATGTGCCACGAAGCAGATAGTCGACTGCCTTGCGGACGTGCACCGCGCCGGCCTGGGCGCCCATTTCATTCCACGCGTCGTTGAAGACGGACATGTTCCCTGGGTTGGCGCCGATGTTGGAGTTGGCGAAGTCCTTGAGATCCCGGGGGTCAGCTTGGGTCAGGCCCTGGGCGCTGAACACTTGCTGGTACTTGGCCCAGTACGGAGCGACATTCGGCTCAGGCTCTGGCTCCCGCTCTAGAAACTCAGCCTTGAGTTCGTTAGCCCGTGCAAGCTTTCCCGGATCGACGTCGCCAGGCTTCGGGAACCGCTTCTTGATGTCCTCGAGCGTTGGTAGCGGAATCTTCTGCCGGGCCGGTTCACCCCGGAGCCACTCGTGTCCACAGTTTGTGCACTTGACCTTCTTCTGTGTCCCCGTCAACCGCTCGAGGAGCTCGACGTGTTCGTCGGTCTGGCAGTTGGAACAATCGAGATCAAGGGCCATATGGCATACCTTCCGAACGCGCTGAATATAGCCGACAGGGCCACCCAAACGTTAGCAGCCTCGGCTCGTCCCCTGCGCTGGCCTGCCCTGCCAATCCGCGGCCCTGACCCCGGGGGCCAGGCCGACGTCGGCTTCAATGACCCCCGTGGGATCAACCAGAACGCTCCGGCCCACCGAGACCGGCGCGGCCTGACACACGCCAGCTGCGTACACGCTGCTCTCGATGCCGCGTGCGGCGTTCAGCACCATCTTGCGCTCGGTCTAGTGTTCGCGGCACCCAGAACGAGCAGACCAGCAGGACCTGGGCGCCGGCGTCGACGTCGGCCAAGCAGCACAACTGGGTAACCCACCCGGCGGGGGCCAACCTGCGGGCCCGTTGCGCGGACCGTGTGGCGGCTCCCCAAGGGGCGTCGCCTCTAAGATGAGGCATGGACTTCGAGGACACGCTCTGGACGGTTTTGGGAGCCGGGCTGGTTCTGCTGATGCTCGTTGACGTCTTTCGTACACTCCTTTATCCGCACGGTTCCGGTCCTCTGGGGCGGGCGATCATGCGCGGATTCTGGCTTGTATCGAGAAAACTGCGGGGCCGGGGCTCTTTCATCGCGGCACCCTTGGCGATGGCCGCTGTCATTGGCGCCTGGGCAAGCTTGGCGGCCATCGGCTGGGCTCTGCTATACCTGCCGCATCTGACGGACGGTTTTGTTTACGGAGCCGGGGTTCCGCTGCGGGCCGACTTTGCCGAAGCCCTCTACATCTCCCTGGTCACTCTTTCCACCGTGGGGTTTGGCGATATCGTGGCCACGCAATCACTGCTGCGGCTGGTTGTGGCCCTCGAGGCCGTCACCGGTTTCGGCTTGCTGACAGCAACGGTCACCTGGATCCTGCAGACTTTCCCGGCCCTGAACCGCCGCCGGGCCCTTGCCCACCAGCTGACCCTGTTCAGGGAGGCTGCAGGTCCGGCAGGTGTATCGGCCATGGATCCCAGTCACGCTGCCGGCCTTTTGGAGGCCATTGCCGGAAACGTGGCTACGGTGAGCATAGACCTGCTGGCGTTCCACGAAACCTACTACTTCCGTGAAATTGAGCAGCGCGGCTCCTTACCCGCCACGGTGGCCTACGCCCAGGAGCTGGCATCCCAGGCCCAGCGCAGCGAGAGCACTGAACTGCAGTTCGCCGGACGGATGCTCCACGCCGCGCTGGACGGACTCGCGGAGGTCCTCCGAGGCAAATTCGGCCATTCCGGAGCCACATCTTCCGATGTGTTCGACAGCTACGAGCTGCACCACCGGCACCGGCGTCCGGGAGAACGCAACACGAACTAGCCCGCGGGCAGTCGATACTGCTTACCCTGCCGTTCTGCCCACGCTCGTTGCCCCGTCCAGCGCTGATAGCCACCCGCTCCGGCTTGGAAGGCGGAAGCCGATTCCCCCGGCTTCGATGCCCCTAGCGATGCTATGAGTCGTTGATCGGTTCCAGAATCCTGCCTATGTGCGTTGGGAAATGTTGATGATGTTGTCCTCGCTGTCCAGGAACCAGGCCGCCTTCCCCCAGTCAGCGGTGGCAACGCCGTTCTCCGTCTTCAGGCCGGGAAAATCGTAATCTTCAAAGACGACGCCGCGGCCCCGCAGTTCCTCCATCTCGCGTTCGAGATTGTCCGTTTCCCAGCCCATCTGGGTGTTCTTGGCGGTCCCGGCATTCTCTGTCTGGTAGACGAGGAAGCGGGTTCCTTGGCCGCAGCTGTACATCACGCTGCCTTCCTCCATGGACTCGGAGGGTTCGATTCCCAGCTTGTCCCGGTAGAACTCCTTCGCCCTGTTGATGTCCTTCGCGGGGAGGACAGCGATGATGTTTGAATCCGTGAGCATGATGATTCCCCTTCAGTGGGTAGATGACCGCAACGATGGCGTGGCTCCCCCCGGTTTCGGTCCCCGGAATCCTTGTCCGGAGCCCGTGACCGCCCCTTGCGCCGAGCCGGGGCAGCCACCTGGGACTCTTCAACGCCGCGCCACCCATCACCAGTGCGAAGGGCCCCCGAAGTTTATGTGGTCATTATGGACCGATTTGGTCCTGCGGAAATAGGGGTCTTGGCATCGGGCTGGCGGATCCCGGGCCGACCCTGGACGAGTTCCATGCGCACCTCAGGCGCCGCCGTCGTGGTGAAACGCCCGGACCTGTTGGCGCCTCGACCCCGCACCTTGCCGCCCCATAACCGGCGGCAGTAGCCTGAAAAGCAGATGACGGGCCGCGCCGCACACCACCGGTTCCGGGAGGGCAGGGCCGGGCAGCGCCCACCGGCTCAGACCCGCCACCGGGAACGGGGAGGCGCGATGTCTACACTCGCACACGGCCGGGAAGCTTACGCCGCACGGCGCTGGCCGGACGCCGTCGGGCAGTACACCGCTGCCGACCACGACGCCGAACTTCCCGCCAGCGATCTGGAACAGCTGGCCACCTCCGTCATCCTCACCGGCCGGGGCTCCGAGGGAGTGGACATCCTGGCCCGGGCGCACCTGAAGTACCTGGCCGACGGCGACTATTCCGCCGCCGTCCGCTGCGCCGCCTGGTCCGGTTTGAACCTCATGCTGCTGGGCGAGGCGGCCCGCAGCGCCGGCTGGCTCGCCCGCGCCCACCGGATCGTCGAGGACCTGCCCGTGCCCTGCCCCTTCGAGGGCATGCTGTCCGTCCCTGCCGGGCTGGGCGCCCTCTACCGAGGCGACGGCGCCGCCGCCACGGAGGCCTTCACCCGGGCCGCTGACCTCGGACGGGAACGCGGCGACGCTGACGCGGCGGCCCTCGGTTTGCTGGGACTCGGGCAGGCAAAGATCATGCTGGGCCGGCTCGAGGACGGCCTGACCCTGCTCGACGAAGCCATGGTCGCCGTCACCGTGGGGGAGATTTCGCCGGTCCCGGCCGGGATCATCTACTGCGCTGTGATCGGAACCTGCCATCTGGCCTTCGACCTGCAGCGCGCCCACGAATGGACCCGGGCTCTGGACCGGTGGTGCGACGCGCAACAGAGCCTGGTGGCCTACAGCGGCCAGTGCCAGATGCACCGGGCCCAGCTGTACCGGCTGCACGGCGCCTGGGCCGAGGCGATCGACGCGGCCAAGACGGCGCAGAACCTCGCCTTCCGCGGCGACCTGCTGGCCACCTACGGCGGCTTCTACGAACAGGCCGAAATCCACCGGCTCCGGGGCGACTTCGACGCCGCCGAGGCCTCCTACCGGCACGCTCAGGAGACCGGGTTCCCGCCGCAGCCCGGGCTGGCGCTCCTGCGTCTGGCCCAAGGCAAACCGGACCAGGCCCAGTCCATGCTCCGGCAGGCCATGGACGGCGCCGACCCCACCCACCGGCGCCAGATGCTCGCCGCCCGGGTGGAAATCGAACTGGCCGCGGGCGACGCACGGGCAGCACGGGCTGCCATGGAGGAGCTGGCTTCGCTCTGCGCCTCCATCGACATGCCCCTGCTGCACGCCCTCGCCGAGCAGTCCGAGGCCGCTGTCCTGTTCCACGAAGGCGACCCAAAGGCTGCCCTGGTCCCACTTCGCCGCGCGTGGTCCCGCTGGCTCAGCCTCGACGCACCGTTCGAAGCGGCCCGCTGCCGCGCCCTCCTGGCCAGGCTGTGCGCCGCGCTCGGCGATGAGGAATCCGCCCGGCAGGAACATGAGGCGGCCCGGGCAGTATTTTCTGAACTAGGCGCCGCGCCGACGCTATCGGAGCTTGAACAATTGGCGCCCAGGGCGCCGGGCGCCCGGACAGCCCCGGCGCCAACCAACGGGCACGACGCTCATCACGCCGCCGCCGCCGGGCCGCTCACCGCACGCGAAACCGAGGTGGTCCAGCTCGTCTCCGCCGGACTAAGCAACCGAAGAATCGCCGCTGAGCTGTTCATCAGCGAAAAAACGGTGGCCCGGCACCTGAGCAACATCTTCACCAAGTTGGGCCTGACCTCCCGAGCCGCGGTCACGGCCTACGCCTACCAGCACGGACTCGCCTGACCTCCCGCCCTGCATAAAATTACCCATTCCCGATTTCTCCCCGGCCCATGGGAAATGGGTGATTCGCCCGATTCGCCGCGACCCGACGAAAAATAGCGTTAATGGCATGAACGTTTCAGTGCTCGCAGGAATGGTTTCCACCTGCCTCTTCGCGGTGAGCTACCTGCCCATGCTGCTCAAGGCCCTCCACACGAGGGATCTTGACTCCTACAGCCTCGGCTACCTCGCGCTGAGCAACGTCGCCAACGCAGTGCACTCCGTTTACGTCTTCAGCCTCCCGCTGGGGCCGATCTGGCTGCTGCACTTCTTCTACGTCGTCGCCTCCGCGCTGCTGCTCATCTGGTACCTGCGCTTCCGGTCCGGACCCGCCGGCCACCCGGCGCCACAGCAGGCACAACGTTCATAACACCCCACTGCACATGCAACACCAAGGAGGCACCACCATGAACACCACCCCAGCAACTGACACCGGCGGCACCGTCGGCCCTGGCAAAGTCGGCCCTGGCATTGTGGGCAGTGCTGCCGTCGACACCGTCATCATCGGCGCCGGACAATCCGGCCTGGCGCTGGGCTACTACCTGGCGCAGCAGCACCGGAACTTTGTCATTCTCGACGCCGGCACCCGGGTCGGCGACGCGTGGCGGAGCCGCTGGGACTCCCTGCGCCTGTTTACCCCCGCCAAGTACAACGGCCTGCCCGGCCGGCCCTTCCCCGGCGACCGCCTCGCCTTCCCCACCAAGAACGAGCAGGCCGACTACCTGGAGGACTACGCCTCCCGGTTCCACCTGCCGGTTCGGCTCAACACCGCCGTCACCCGGCTGAGCCACGACGGGCGGCGCTTCCATGTCACCGCCGGGACGCAGCGTTGGACGGCGGCAAACGTCGTCCTCGCCACCGGTGCCTGCCAACTGCCCAAGACGCCGGGCTTTGCCGCGGAACTGCCGTCCGACGTCGTGCAGTTCCACTCCCACAACTACAAGAACCCGGCCCAGCTCAAGCCCGGTCCCGTCCTGGTGGTGGGGGTGGGCAACTCCGGGGCGGAGATCGCCCTGGAGACCAGCCGCACGCATGAAACCTGGCTGGCCGGCACGCCGAGTGCCGAGATCCCGTTCCGGCACGGCCGGACCGCGGCCCGCTTCTTCCTTCCGGTGGTCCGCTTCGCCGGGATGCACGTGCTAAACACCAACACACCGGTCGGGCGCAAGGTGCTGCCCAAGATGGCTGCCATGGCGACGCCGCTGATCCGCACCAAGCTCGCGGACCTTCGCGCCGCCGGCGTCCGACTGGTACCGCGGGCCACCGGAGTCCAGGACGGCGGTGTGATGCTCGACGACGGTCAGAGCCTTCCGGTGGCCAACGTCATATGGTGCACGGGATTCACCGAGGCCTACCCCTGGCTGGACATCCCGGCGCTGCCCACGAACTGGCGGGAGCAGCAGCACCGCGGGATCGTGGATGCCCTGCCGGGCCTGTATCTGCTGGGCAAAGATCTCATCTTCGCTGCAGCATCGGAAACCCTCCCCGGCGTGTGCCGGGACGCCAAATACCTGGCGAAGCGGCTCGCCGCCACCCGGACCCCGCAGCACGCAGCGGAGGTCCAGAGCGAACTGGCGGGATAACGCACGAACGGCCCTATTCGCAGCGCACGGCGACATGGCCCTTTTGTCGGAATGTCTTTGTCGAATTCAAGGCCGGGACAATCTCGTCATTGTCAGGTAGACAGTGGCGGCCCGAGGATCTCGATGTTGTGGCGTGCAGCGATCGCAGCAAGTGCCTGGCCGTCGACGGGTTCAGGTTCCGGCAGTTCCCTGCGCGCTGCCGGCGCTCCTGCCTCGGCAGCGAAAGTTTCAAACCCGGCCGGCACGGTGATCACGAGACTGCGGAAGGACTCTTCCGGCCCGGCAAGAAATGTGTGGGTGGAACCCTGGGGAAGAAAGACGAAATCACCCTTTTGCACGGTAAAGCGCTGCCCGTCGCTCTCGAACAAAGCCGTGCCCGAAATAACGTAGAAGGATTCATCCTCAACCAGATGCCGGTGCATCGGTGGCGCGTAGCCAGCCGGATGCAGAATCTCCACAATCGTCAGCCGCTGCTTCGTCTCCGGACCGCCTGCCTTGACCATAACCAGTGCATTCGTGAACCACAGCGCAGTCCCCTCGTCGGCCGCAAGTTTGTACGCCCTGCCCTGTAAGCCGGTGGCCGGCGCGGTCGTCTCATCGATCCTGTCCATGACGCTCCTCAGCTCGGAAGTGCCTGCAATGCTACTCAGGATCCCGATCCGATCAATGCCCTGCAGCTTAGTGGCGTCCGCACCCGCCACAGTGCGGAACCGACGTGGCACCGCCCGGACCCATACTCACGATGGGCCCCGGTTTTCCAGCAGGGTCAGTGGCCGGCCGGTGACGGCGGAACCGGGTCATCCTTGCCGATGTTCTGCATGCCAACCGGTTCGCCCTGCCTGGTGTTGGTCCTCTTATTGATCAACCACGTGATGAACCACAGCACCACGCCGATCGCCATCAGTCCCCCGGCGATCTGGTACTGGACAACGGGCCGGCCCACCCACGGTCCGGCGAGGAATGCGCACAGCACGGCCGCGATAATGGGCAGCGGCCCCGGCGAGGTGAAGAACACCTCGCGGTTCGGGTCCCTCTTGCCGCGAAGGACAAGGCAGGCCACGTTCACCACGGTGAACACGCACAGCAGCAGGAACGCCGTCGTGCCGGAAAGGTTCGCGACGACGTTACTCTCCGGGTCGCTGGTGACGTACCAGATCAGCCCCAGCGCAAGGACGGTGGAGAATGCGATGCCGGCCCACGGTGTCCGTCGTCCCGGCAGGATCCTGCCGAGCGGCCGCGGCAGGACGTCTTGGCGGGCCATGCCGTAGATCAGGCGGCTGGCCATCAACATGTTGATCAACGCGGTGTTGGCAACGGCGAAGACCGCGAGGAACGGAAAGACCTTGTCGATCGGGAAGTCCGGAGAGCCCTTGTGCACCACCTCGAGGAGCGCGGCACCTTCGGCCTCCCTGATCCCCTCGAGCTCGGTGGGCGTGAGCACGCTGACCACGGAAACGGCCACCAGCATGTAGAGGACCACGGCGACGCCGAGACCGGTCAGCATGGTCCGCGGGAAGATCCGCTCGGGGTTCTGCGTTTCCTCCACCATGTTTACGGAGTCCTCAAAGCCGACCATCGCAAAGAACGCGATGGACGTGGCCGCCGTGACCGCCAGGAACAGGCCCTTGTCCTGGTTGTCGGTGAAGACCGTGATCTCCGCGGGATTCCCTGTCCCTTGTGCCATCACGTAGAAGCCGACGCCGATCACGATGCACAGGGCGGTCATCTCGACCAGGGTGAGCACGACGTTGAACTTCACGCTCTCCCCCACGCCGCGCAGGTTGATGGCCGCCAGCAGCAGCATGAAGCCAAGCGCAACGGCGGTGATCACTTCCCGTCCGGGCATGTCCATCCAGCCGTTGATCGCGAGGCCTCCAAAGAAGTTCTGGGCCAGGACGTTTGCGGAGGTGGAGGCGCTGGTGATGCCGGAGCAGACGACGGCGAACGCGACCAGGAAGGTGACGAAGTGGATCCCGAACGCCTTGTTGGTGTAGAGCGCCGCGCCGGCTGCCTGGGGGTATTGGGTGACCAGTTCCAGGTAGGAGAATGCGGTCAGGGTCGCGACGATGAAAGCGAGCAGGAACGGCAGCCAGACGATGCCTCCCACCGTGCCGGCCATGGTTCCGGTGACGGCGTAGACGCCGGCGCCGAGGATGTCACCGACGATGAACAGGAGCAGGAGTTTGGGCCCGAGAACCCGCTTGAGCGTGGGTTCGTCCCCTTCGGGAGTTACATCGAAGACTTTGTCGGACGTGGTGCTCATGGTTGACCTCCACAGCGGGTACAAGGATCCTGAGAGCCGCGGCCGGCATTCCGGCCCTGATGTGACGTACTTCACTGTGATCTTCCCGGGTCAGTTTGGCAACAAGGAACACGGCTGGGCCCGCCCATGCATCTCCCGCATCATTGGGTATTCACCCCCAGTCCAGCTCCCCGCACACAACAGTCCACCTCACCTCCCTACGGTGGTCGGGTCGCCGGCACGACGCCGGTAACGTCACCCGGGAGGAACCATCACCATGCGCACACCCCTGACTGCCGTGGCCGCTGCCGCGCTCATCGCCTCACTGGCGAGCCCCGCCGTCGCCGCTTCAAACCCCGAAGCCGGCACTCCGTCATCGAAGGCTGCCGTAACGACTGCCGGAACGGCTGACTCAACAACGGCAATCAAGACCAACGAGAGCAACGGCTCCTTTGACCTGCAGGCGCACCGCGGAGGCCGCGGCGAGTGGACTGAGGAATCCCTGGCCGCCTTCGCCAACTCGCTGAAGCTCGGCGTGACCACGCTGGAACTGGACACCCACCTGACCTCCGACGGCAAGGTGATCGTCTGGCATGACGACACCATCCAGGCGGACAAGTGCCGCGACACCGCGCCGGTGACTCCCGGCGACGCCGCTTTCCCGTATGTCGGTGACCGGGTCGCCGACCTGTCACTCGCGCAGATCAAGACCCTGGAATGCGGGTTCACCCAGCTCAAGGGATACCCGGAGCAGGACGTCATCGAGGGCAACCGGATCGCCGAGCTCAAGGACGTCTTCCAGCTGGTCCGCGACGCCGACGCCAAGAAGGTCCGCTTCAACATCGAGACGAAGGTGGAGGACGGGAAGTCCGGCGGCGAGGGCATGCTGGCCCTGACCAAGGCCGTGGTCACGGAGATCTCCACCGCCGGGATGGCCGGGCGCAGCACCGTGCAGTCGTTCGACTGGTCCTCGCTGAACCTGACCAAGAAAATCGCCCCGCAGCTGCCGCTCGTCGCCTTGTCCAGCGGCGACGCCTGGCTCGAGGTCGGCAAGCCCGGCGCCAGCCCCAACCTCGGCGGCATCGACATCGACACCTACGGCGGCTCGCTCGCCAAAGCCGCGGCTGCCCAGGGCTACGACGTCATCTCGCCCGCCTTTAGTTCCGTGACCCCGAGCATGATCAAGGAAGCCCACGAGCTCGGCCTGCCCGTCATCCCCTGGACCGTCAACACCACGGCGGACATGAAGCGGCTGATGGACCTCGGCGTGGACGGCATCATCAGCGACTACCCCACCCGCCTGCGCACCGTCATGGACGAGCGTGGACTGAAGCTCCCCAAGGCGTACTCGGCTGCGAGCTAGCACCTCGATAAACGGGGCGGCCACTCTTTGTGGCCGCCCCGTTTGACTTTAACCCTTGCCATGAGTGGGACCGGTTACAGGAGCCCCCGGAATGCGGAGGCAACATTCCGCCCCGCGGCCGCAACGCTGCTTCCACAGGTGGCGGAGACTAACCGTACAGTCACGCGGAGGTCAGCCACTTCTGTGTCTCCTAGATCCCATGTAATTAGACCCGGACCCGGCGTAAGCTCCTCGCATGGAGACCTCCGCGGGCAGCATTCTCCCGGGATCGCGTTCCTCGCGCGTGGTGCACTGATCGAGGTGGTGGGCGGAGATGGACACTGAAGTGGACACGCTCGTTGTGGGCGGGGGCCAAGCGGGTCTGGCCATGAGCTACTGCCTCGACCGGGCCGGCGTCGCACATCAGGTACTGGAACGGCGTGACTCCTTGGGCGGTGCCTGGCAGGACCGGTGGGATGGGTTCTACCTGAACACCCCGAATTTCTCGCTGTCGCTGCCGGGCATGCCCTATTCCGGTCCGGACCCGGACGCCTTTATGCCCCGCGATGCCGTGGTGGAGTATTTCCGGCATTACGCGAAGGCCATCGGCGCTCCGGTCCGCACCGGCACGGACGTCACGCGCATCGCCGCCGCGGACGGCGGTGCCTTCGACGTGGAAACAACCCGGGGCAGCTGGCGTGCGCGCAACGTGGTGCTGGCCACCGGTGGGTTCCAGAGAGCGAAAATCCCCGCGTTGTCCGCACGGCTGCCGGGGCACATCGTGCGACTTCACACCGATGAGTACCGCAACCCGGGCCAACTGCCGGACGGCGCTGTGCTGATTGTGGGCACCGGCCAGTCGGGCGGCCAGATCGCCGAGGAGCTGCTGGCGGCCGGCCGCGTTGTCCACCTGGCGGTGTCCACCTGCCCGGAGGCGCCGCGGCGGTACCGCGGCAAGGACACCTTCTTCTGGATGATGCAGCTCGGGCTGCACGGCCCCGAGCACGGGCTGAACGGACTTACCGTGGAGCGGCTGCCCTCACCCGCGGCTCGGTTTGCCTGCAACCCGCTGTTGTCCGGCGCCGACGGCGGCCATGACATCCACCTGCGGGATTTGGGCCGCCGCGGTATCAGGCTGCACGGCCACTTGGAAGCAGCTGACGACGGCGACCTTGTCTTCAGCGATGACCTCGCCGAACGCCTCGCCACCATTGAGGCCGGCTTCAGCCAGCGCCTCCAACCGATGCTCGATGCGTACATTGCCGCTGCCGGGATCGAAGCGCCGGAGGCTGAACTCCTGCCGGCCGACGACTGGCTTCCCTCCGAGCCGGCGCGGCTGAACCTGGCAGCGGAGGGCGTTACGTCCGTCCTGTGGGCCACCGGATACCGGCTCGACTTCGGCATCCTCGACATCCCCGTACTGGACGAATGGAACTACCCCCGCCACAGTCGCGGCGTCACCGAATACCCGGGCCTCTACGCCGTGGGCCTGCCCTGGCTCACCGGGCACAGCTCGGCGATCGTGGCCGGTGTGGGGCGCGACGCCGAGTACATTGCGGAGCACATCGCCGGGCGCTGACAGCCCCTCTGATCGAACCGGCGTCGACGTCGAACGGCTGTCCGCGTTTCCCTGGGGGAACGTGGACAGCCATTTTTTGCTGCGCGGTTTTTGTTGCGCGGTCCGGCCGCGAGCGCGCCGGCCCTGTTGTTTGTCGCCTGGTTCAGGCAACGGCCACGGCGCCGATCTGCTGCATGAGGCTCAGGTTGTCCGTGGTGCCCCAGTGCTCGGCCACTTTTCCGTCCTCGACACGGATGATGTCAGTGCAATCGAACTCGACGCTCTTGCCCGTTGCCGGGATGCCGGCCAGTTCCCCGCGATGCGTACCCGTGAGAATCACATGGCACGCCTCCAGGTTTCCGGCGACCACCTTGGGCTCGATCTCTTTGACCTTGATGTCCGGGAACGCCGTCCGCATCGTGTTCACGAAGAACTTGACGCCATCCTTGCCCGGCGGTTGCCCAGGCAGGGCCTCTTCGTGATCCACATAGCTGTCCGCGGCCAGCTCATCAACGAGGGCGAGGTTTCCGCTCTCAATGACTTCCTTGTAAAACCGCTCAATCAATCCAACACCTTCAGACATTTCCGACTCCTTGTAGGCGAGAGACCGGAATTTAGATCCCCCCAGCGTAAGTAGTGCGCCTGCCGGACGCGCAGACGCCCGCCAGACTGCCCGTTTCGGGCAGCGCCGGCTTTGGGAAGCAGTGTGAAAAAGCAGTGTGAAACGGGCAAAACAACCCGTTAAGGCAGAAGATATTCCGGGGTTTCGAGGGTGTCAAGATGCGCCGATTACCGCCGTTCCCGGCCAGGCGGCGACACGACAAACACCACGATGGCAGAGGGCCCTTCCGCCGCCGTCGGGCGTCACATCCCTCCCGGACGCAACGGAACCGACTCATAAATGGTCCAGTGAGTCGGCCAAAAATCGTCCGTGTAACCGCCATGTTAAACCCCGTTTCGCACCCGTAAAATGCTCCTAACCCCCGGAAAATCAAGGGTTTTTGCTCCTGGCGACCCCCTAGCTTGGTACTTGGTTCGACCAATGAACCAATCAGCCGAGAGCCTCCAGGAGCATCCCTTGAACGTTTCCACCGCAGAAAAGCCGGCCACGGCCGGCGTCATGCCGGCGGGGTCTGGTGCCACCCCGCCCGCCGCCCGCCGCCGGCTGCTGCCTGTCAGCGGCAAACGCCCCGGCCCGGTCGCCGTCACCGTCCTGTTTTCACTGGGCTGGGTCTTCATGTACGCGGACCGCAACATCCTCTCCCCCGTGATGAGCGTCATCCAGGAACAGTGGGGTCTGAACAAGGGCCAGCTCGGCCTGATGTCCACCGTGTTCTTCCTGACCTATGCCCTGATGCAGATTCCCACCGGCTACCTCGCGGACAGGATCGGCCGCGTCAAAGTGGTGGTCGCCGGCTACGTGATCTTCGGCATCGGCACCATCCTCAGCGGTTTCGCCCCCGGCTTCATGATCTTCCTACTGATGCGCGCCTTCACCGGGATCGGCGAAGGAACGTTCTACAGCCCGGTCTACGGCATCTCCTCCAGCTACATCTCCGACAAATGGCGCGGGGTCTCCGCCGCCCTCATCAACAGCGGCATGGCCGTGGGCATCTCGCTCGGCTTCATCGGTTCCAGCTACTTCACCTTCACGCTCGGCCTGCCGTGGCACGCATCATTCCTCATCTTCGGTGCCGCCACCTTGGCTGTCGCCTTCCTGATCAACTACTTCCTCGCCCCGATCGACGCGGAGCACAAGGCCCAGGCTGCCAAGACCGCCGAGTCAGAACGGAACGGCGCGGCCCCGGCCGCCAAGGAATCGAACAAGGCGCTCTTCACCCGCAACCACATCCTCACCTACGTGCTGATCTTCTGCTCCCTCTACGGCTTCTTCTCGATGCTGACCTGGTTGCCTACCTACCTACAGCAGGCCCGCGACGTCGCCCCGTCCCAGACCGGCATCATCGCCTCGCTGGTTCCCTGGGCTTCCATCCCCGGCGCAATCCTGCTGAGCATGCTGGCCCGGCGCCTGAGCAACACCCGCCCGCTGATTGTCCTGCTGGCCGTCCTCGGCGGCGCGTGCCAGATCCTGGTCCCGTTGACCGGCGAATACTCCCTCATGATCGTGGGCTTGGTGGTGTACGGCCTGGTCGGCAAACTCGCCCTGGACCCGATCCTGATCGCCTTCTTGGCCGACAACACCCCACGCTCCATGTACTCCCGTGCCTACGGCTACTTCAACTTCGCCGGGATGCTGTCCTCCATCTTCGCCCCCTACATCACTGGCGCCCTCGCCGACGCGACCGGGGCCCTGGAGGCCGGCTTCTACCTCTCCGCCGTCCTGCTCCTGGTCGGTGCGGTCGCCTTCTGCTTCACCAAGCCGGCGGCAGTGCTTGAGCCCGCCGTCGCCTCCGCCCTCGGGTCTGAGCCCTCCCTTCAGGGCGGCAGGTAGCGCCCGACGTCGGCCCCCGCCTGAGCGTTCTCCGCACCACCGCTTTTCGAATCACAGCGTTTCCCACTGAAAGGCCGCACCGTGACCCCGAGTACCGAGCCCCGCCCCACCCTTCGGCGCAGCGTCCCGATGGGCGCGGAGGTGGCCGCCTACCTCGAACGTGAAATTGCCTCCCGGGGCCTGCTCCCGGGCGACAAGCTGCCCACTGAGCGTGAACTGGCAGCCAAGCTTTCGGTATCCCGGGGCACGGTGCGTTCTGCCTTGCAGGATCTGGAAAGCAAGCATTTGCTGGAACGGGCCCCCGGCCGGGGAACCCGCGTGGCCGCTCCTCCGGCTCCTGTCAGCGAGCTCTATGCCCGCCTCGCCGGCGTCGACCAGGCCCAGCAGGACGTGGAGGAACTGCGCGGTTCGATGGAACCGCTGGTGGCCGAGCTTGCCGCCCTGCGCTCCAGCGCCGCGGACCTGATCCAGCTCCAGGACGTCCTCAACGCCTCCAATGAACACCTCTCCCCCGAAGAGGCCCTGCGCTTGGACATTCAGTTCCACACTCTCCTGGCGCAGGCCGCCCGCAACCAGCTCATGGCCACGGTCCTCACGCTGACCAGCTCGTGGACCACCGAGGTCCGGCTCCGCTCGCACTCCACCCCCGAGGGCCGTCGGAGTTCCATCGAGGGCCACCGCCACATCCTCGAGGCCATCCAGACCAGGGACGCCACCGGCGCGGGCATCGCCATGCGCGACCACTTGGCGGACGTCGCCATCCTCATCCGCGGCCACCAACACTGACACCGAATAACCCGACCGGAGACCAACCGTGACCACATCCCTCATCCCACCCATCCTCGCAGCCATGCCATCCACTGGCACGCCGTCCACTTCTATACAGTCAACTGGCGCCGCGGTCCTGCAGCCGTGGGACGGCATCGACGACGGAACCCACTACCTTTCCTCCGCCAAGGAGAACGTCCTCTGGGGAGCCCTCCCCTGCGCCGGCGACCGCCCGGTCCTCAGCATCGACCCCGGCGCCGACGTCACCATCGACACCATCAGCCACGAAGGAATCCTCGAAGACCAGGGCCGGGACCCCCTCGCCTTCTTCGGATCGCACGGAGTCAGCGGGCACCAGGTTCTGGCGGATGCCGTCGAGCTCGCCGCCTCGGACATTCAGCGGTTGCCCGGCGGTTTGGGCCCGCATGTCGTAACCGGACCCATCGCCGTCAAGGGCGCCCGCCCCGGAGATCTCCTGAAGATTACGGTGCTGGAAACCACGCCGCGGGTGCCGTACGGCGTGATCTCCAGCCGCCACGGCAGGGGGTCGCTCAACGGCGAATTCCCGCTCGGCCCCGATACCTACAGCGCCTTCGCCACCGTCCGGGACACCGACGATGGAACGCCGTCCGGCTGGCTGCCCCTGCGTCCCGGTGCCGAACCGACCGTACATTTCCCGCTCAAGCCCTTCCTGGGCATCATGGGGGTCGCGGTGGACGGCGCGCGTCGGCCGCACTCCGTCCCGCCCGGCGCCCACGGCGGCAACATCGACATCAACCTCCTCACCGTCGGCAGCTCCCTCTACGTGCCGGTCCAGGTGGCCGACGCCCTGGCCTATGTGGGCGATCCCCACTTCGCCCAGGGCGACGGGGAGGTCTCCCTGACCGCAATGGAGGCCTCGCTCCGGGTCAAGCTGCGGTTCGACGTCGTCCCACAAGACGAGGCTGTCCGGAACTTCGGCGTCCTGGCCGGGCCGATGGCGCAGACCCCGGAGTTCTTGGTTCCCACCGGCATGGACGAGGACCTCGATACGGCGGTGCAGAACTGCGTCCGCGCCGCCGTCGCCCTGCTCCAAGCCCGTTACGGCATGGACGCCAGCCTCGCCTACGCCTACCTCAGCGCCGCCACGGACTTCAACATCTCCCAGGTGGTCGACGTCGTCAAAGGCGTGCACGCGCGCATCCGGGTTGAGGACTTCCGCCCGTGACGGCGCAGTGCCCGACGCCGGCCGACCCTTCCGTCTGGCGTGAAGTTGGCGATCCCCTCATGCCAGCGACCGGAACCGGGCCGCTGACGGGCATGTCCGTCGCGGTCAAGGACCTGTTCGCGCTGGAAGGACATCCCATCGGCGCCGGCAACGAGGAATGGCTCGCCGAGAGCATGGCGGAAACCACGACGGCGCCCGCGGCCGCTGCGTTGGTGGCGGCCGGCGCCGTAGTTGCCGGCATCGCCCGCACGGATGAGTTCGCGTACAGCCTGGCCGGCACGAACGCGCACCATGGCACCCCGCCGAATCCGAAGGCGCCGGGTCGGATCAGCGGCGGCTCCTCGTCCGGGTCCGCGAGCGCCGTGGCTTTGGGCCAGGCCACCATCGGCCTGGGCACGGATACCGGCGGGTCCATCCGGGTGCCGTCCGCGTATCAGGGGCTCTTCGGCGTCCGCACCACCCACGGCGCGGTGTCCACAGAGGGTCTGCTTCCACTAGCGCCGTCCTTCGATGCCGTCGGCTGGATGACCCGCGACGCCGCCACGCTGGCTGCCGTCGGAAGCGTCCTGCTGCCACCGCACGAGCCCGCCGCACCGCTTATCGATGGACTGTTTGCCGGGGCGCTGTTTGCGCCGGAGCTCCTTGCCCTGGCGGAGCCTGACGTCGTCCACGCCGTGGAGGATTCCATCGATGCCTGGGCCAGATCAGCGGTCCTCCCTGCCTTGGACTGGGCCGGCCTGCGGACGGACGAACTCCCGGCCTGGCTCGCAGCGTTCCAGACCGTGCAGGGGTACTAGGCCTGGCAGCAGCACGGTCCGTGGATCAGGAGGCACTGGCGTGCGCTCGGCGCCGACGTGGCCGCCCGGTTCAGGACCGCCTCCCAGGTCGAGCGGCACCAGGCCGAGGCCGCGCGGGACGTTCTTCAGGCGGCCCGGCAACATATCCGGTCCGTGATGGGCGGCGCGCTGTTAGTACTGCCGTCGGCGTCGTCCGTGGCGCCGCTGCTGGCCGAGGCGTCGCTAGGCGGCGAGGCCATCGAGCGGGTGCGCCGGTCCACCATGCAGTTGACGTGCATCGCAGGGATCGCCGGGCTTCCTGCGGTGAATGTACCGCTATCCACCGATGCCGGCCTGCCCTGCGGCGTGAGTATCGTTGGTCCTGCCCACAGCGACGCCGAGCTCATCACCGTGGCGATCCGCCTCAGCGAGTCGCTCCTCCCTCACCGAAAGACGTCGAATGCTTAACCGCCTCAAGTCCGCCGAGCCTGCCCGGCTCCACTTGGTCCTCATGCTCGTGTTGACGTTCTCCACCGGCGTCATCGACGCCGTCGGCTACCTGGGCCTCGACCGGGTCTTCACCGGTAACATGACCGGCAACGTCGTGATTCTTGGCATGGCGCTGATCGGCGCGGACAATCTGCCCGTCATCGGCCCGTCCATAGCCCTGGCCGGGTTCGTGCTCGGCGCCATCATCGCAGGGCGGGTCCTCAAGCCCGAGGCCGCTGGCTGGAGTAAGCGGACCACGGCCCTGCTCACCGCCGTCGGCGTCACGATGGCTGCCGTCGCCGTCGTACTGTTTGCCCATGCCCCGCACGCCGGCGACCCAGTCACCTTGATCATTACCGGAGCCCTGGCCATCGCGATGGGCATGCAGGCGGCCACGGCACGTCACCTCAGCGTCAAGGACGTGACCACCGTGGTGGTGACATCCACGCTCACGGGCCTGGCCGCGGATTCACGCCTGGGCGGAGGCACGGGGGCCCAGTGGGGCAGGAGGCTGGGCGCTGTCGTCCTCATCTTGGCCGGTGCCACTGCCGGCGCCACGCTGCTCCACGTGCATGCCGGTCTTGGCGTCCTGCTGACAGCCGCGCTCACCCTGGTGGTAGCAGCAGCGGGCGGGTTCGCTCCGGCCTGGACCGAGGTTGGGGATCCGGCCGCAACCGAACCAGCTGCTTCAAACCGCTGACCGCATAGCGCCGGTCCCGGAGACCAATGCTACTGCGGGTTGGCCTCAGGCTAACCGTCATCTTTGCAGGCCCATGTTGTAGGTCCCCATTGACGGTTACACGATGATTTCTCGTGGAGCGCACCGCCTTAATGACTCCAGAAAAACGGGACAAGCTCGCCGCCAAGTACGCGCACGCCCGGGAAATACTCGACGCCTAATCGTCCCGGGCCAGCAAAAACATGGCGCCAACTGTTATTCCGGAAGGGCTCCGATCTGCTGCATGAGGCTCATGGTGTCCGTGCTACCCCAATGCTCGGCGATCTTACCGTCCTGGACACGGACGATGTCGGTCCCGCCGAATTCGACCGTTTTGCCGGTCGCCGCAAAACCCAGCAGGTCGCCCGTGTGGGTACCGGTCATCACAACATGGGCAGCCTCGAGGTTTCCATCGGAGAGAGTCGGTTCGGCTTCCTTGACCGAGATGTCGGGGAATGCGGTTCGGATGGTACTCGCGAAGAACCGTGCGCCCTCTTTGCCGGGCGGCTGTCCGGGAAGCGCCAGTTCATGGTCGATGAAGTCGTCCGTGACCATTTCATCGACGAGGGCGAGGTTGCCGCCGGCGAGAACTTCCGAGTAAAAGCGATTGATCAACGTGCTGGACATGGTGGGCTCCTTCAGGTGCAAGAGACCGTTGTGGCTGTCCGCCGGCACTGTCCATGGGCCCCGGCAGATGCGCCCGGGCTGAGCGCTGAAATTGATGGGAAACGGAGCGAAACGCCTCGTTAAGGCAGAAGATATTCCGGCACTTCGAGGGTGTCAAGATGCGCTGATTACCCCCGTTTGCGGCGCCCGCCCCAGCCCCGAATATTGTCACACCGGCCACGTAGTCTGCCTTCACGAGCATGAACCGTCCGGCAGGGGATGACATGGCTGACCCAATCCACGAGGCAATCGGCAGGGCACCTTCCCTGCCCGCGGCAGGTGCTTGGGTCCCCGAAGCGTCCGATCCAAAGGACCCTGGCGCGCCGGAACAACTGCCAGCCCGCGGCGGTGTCACCGACGACGCCGTCGCTGACTACCTGCGCCGGCTGGGCCAATACGATTTGCTCACCGCCGAGCAGGAAATAGAACTGGCGCAAGAAATCGAGGCGGGGCTTTTCGCGGAACGGCTTTTGGCGGATGGCACATCGCGGCCCGGCCAGGACATACAGGAGCTTCGGACCATCGTCGCGTTGGGCAAGCGTGCCGCCGACGCGCTGCTCCACGCCAACCTCCGGCTCGTAGTGTCGATCGCCAAGCACTACACCCACCGGGGCCTCGACTTTCAGGACCTCATCCAGGAAGGAAACCTGGGACTGCTCAAAGCAGTCTGCAGGTTCGACTTCACCATGGGTTTCAGATTCTCCACCCACGCCACCTTGTTCATCCGCGGCGGCATCCTCAGGGCGCTGGCTGAACAGGCACGCCTCATCCGGCTGCCGGGGAACGTCGTCAACCAGCTGCAGAAGATGCGGTTAGCGCAACGGACGGCCGCCATCACAGGGACCGTCTGCAGCAAAGAAGATCTCAGCCAACTGACCGGAATTCCGATCGGGAAGGTTGAGTGTCTGCTTTCCGTGGACCAGCCGGTCTGTTCCTTGGACTCGTGGGTGCCCGACGGCAAGGGCGGGACTGAAGCCCTGGCCGAACAGCTGTTGGATTCCTCCGACCTCGACGCAACCGATGCGCTCTTCCATCAACAGATGAAGGCGCAGGTACATGCCGTACTCGGCACGCTCGAGGTCCGGGAAGCCCAGATCATCGCGATGCGCTTCGGTATCACGGGCGGCGGAGCGAAGACCTTAGCCGCGGTAGCGGAAACCTACGGCATGACCCGAGAACGCATCCGCCAGATCGAGGTCGTTGCGATGGAGAAGCTCAAACACCGGTCCCGGTCCGACGCCCTGCGGCAGTATCAGTTCGACTGTCAGGGCATATCCGGCGGGGAGCCTTCGTTGGCGCCCGCAGCGCCGGACCTCAGGCCGGCCGCTCCCGCCATCGCAGCGACACCGCAAACACCACCGCACCCAGCCCCAGCATCACGAAGACCATCAGCCCCCAGTTCGCTTGGGTGACCCCACTGCCGTAGAAGATGCCGATCAGCACGGTCGCCGTGATCGCGCCCAGATAGCGGCAGGTCTGGAAGATCCCGGCGGCCACCCCGCGCTCCTCCGGCCGGGTGGACACGTACATGCCCTGGCTCGAGGCAATGGCGACCACGCAGTACGGCACACCCAGCAGGGCGGTCAGCGCGAGCACCAGCGGGACGGCCAGGGACACCGTCAGCAGCCACATCGCCGCCGACGCGACGAGGAGCAGCACGACGCCGGCGATCAGCACCCGCCGCACGCCGAAGCGGTCGATCGCGCGGACCGCGAACGGCGTCCCGACCACGGAGATCGCGGCGAGCGGCAGCATCAACAGGCCCACGACGCCGGGATTGTAGCCGCCGGCGGTTTGCAGCAGCTGCGGCAGCCCGAAGAACGCGAAGTAGTAGACGCCGTTGAACAGCGCGAAGCCCAGGTAGACCAGCAGCAGCGGCCGGTTGCGGCCCAGCAGCCGCAGGTCCAGGAACGGCGGGCTGAACCGCAGCTCCCGCCACGCGAACAGCGCCGCGAGGACCAGCCCGCCGCCCAGCAGCCACCACCGGTATTCGGGCAGCACATTCAGCATCGCCATCATCACCAGCACCAAGGCACCGATGAAGGCCCCAATCCCGGGCAGGTCCGAGTCCCGCACCAGCTCCGACACGCTGCCGCGTTCCCGGGCACCGTCGGCCGGGGCAAAGCGCCGGACCACGAGGATCGCCAGCAGCGAGAGCGGGACGTTGATCAGGAACAGCGCCTGCCATCCCACCAGGCTCACCAGCAGGCCGCCCACCACAGGCCCGACGGCGGCCGCCGAGGTGTTCGCCATCTGGATCCGGCCCAGCGGCCGGGTCGACTTCACGTTCGCCTCCCGTGCCAGCGCGGCGACCATGACGACGGCGCTCGGGTACGCCGTCGCGGTGCCGAGGGCCATGAAGGCGCGCGCCACGCAGAGCAGCGCGAAGTTCGGCGCGAAGGGCGCGAGCGCACAGGTCACTGCCACCAGCGCCATGCCCAGCAGGAAGAGCCGCCGCGGGCCGAAGCGGTCCGCGAGCCGGCCCATCAGCGGCTGGCCGGCCGCGGAGGTGAGGTAGAACGCCGTGATCACCCAGGTGACCGTGGCGACGTCGAGCCCGAAGTCCTCGCGCAGCACCACCAGGGCGACGGCGATCATCGAGGAGTTCAACGGGTTCAGCGACGTGCCGAGGCTGAGTCCGGCCACGGCCAGGCCTGCACGGGGAGAGTTGCTCACGGCAACAGTCTGTCCTACGACGCCAGCCGAAATCGAACCCGACGTCACGTGCCGCCGTCGTCGTTCTGGCGTCAGCCCTCCCTGCCTAGACGTTGTTCGCTGCGCTGGCCGCCGATGTGATGAAGGAAGTGACCAGGCTGAGGACTGGGCCGGCGGGAACCAATGTCTGGCCGTGGTTGCGGCCGGGCAGTGCCTGGAATTGGGCCCGAGGCATGAGTTGGGCCGCCCGTTCCGAGTCGGCATGCCGGAGCGGGTCTTCGGTGCCGGCGAGCAGCAGGGTTGGCGTGTCCATTGTCCGGAGGACTGCCTCCGGGATCCCGGGTTCGTCCTCACTCTGCCGGAAGTAGGCGCCCAGGGCCGCGGGGTCGTTGGCCAGCAGCGCGGCGGACGTCTGCGGGTCCAGGTCACGGCCCGTGGCGATACTCCATTGGCGCAGAAATTCCGGCATGCCGCCCCGGGCCAGGGCCCGGTCATATCCGGGGAAGAAGATCGATTCGATTTGCCCGGCCGGGGAGCGGTACGTGCCGCCCGCCGCCGTAAATGTCTTGACACGTTCGGGACTGCTGGCCAGCAGCGAGAACCCGACTCTCGCGCCGGCAGAATACCCCACGTAGTGGGCTGCCTGCGTGCCGGCCGCGTCCAGGACTGCCACCACGTCCCCGACGAGCAGGTCCATGCTGTAGGAGTCTTCGTGCTGCGGTTTGTCGCTGCGGCCGTGCCCTCGCAGATCCAGAGTCACCACGTGAAAGCGCTCCTGCAGGGCCTTCGTGTAGCCCAGTCCCCGCCAAATGGCACGGGACAGCCCTGAGCCGTGCACCAGAACGATAGTGGGGCCGGCGCCCTGTTCCTGAAAGGAAATTCGGACGCCATCCACGGCGTTGAAGGCATCACCCATAACGTACTGCTCCTCTCGGAGACCTCTTCGGTCGATTAGCTCGGGCGGAAGTCCTGCCGGATGAGGGTCTTGCCGTTCGGCAAGGGATACTCGTAGCGGCCCAAGGCTGCGAATCCGCCGGCTGCCAGCGCTGAGTCCAGCGTCTCGGGGTCGACGTCCGATGACACTGTGGCGAGAGCATCGAACGACGCCGCATATTCCGTCGAGCTGACGAATCCTGCCGTGTCGTTGCGCTGGATCACGCACGACAGAACGCCGATGGCACCGGCATTCGCGGCCGCGAAGGCAGCGAACTCTTCGGCGCCAACGTACTCGATGATGAGGTTGGCGATGAGGAGGTCGACGCGCTCGATCGCCAGAGTGCGGTCGATGCTCGACTCAATCAGATGGAGACGTTCCCCGAGGCCGTCACGATACCGGGCCTCGCAGGCTGCGAGATAGTCGGCGTTGATGTCGTACCCGTACACGGCGTCCGTGGTGGCCGGATTGATGAGGTCAAGTCCGTTGCCTCCAGCAACTCCCAGCACCCCGATGGCACGGGACGGAAACGCCGCGAGCTGCGCCCCGGTGATGTCGTAGAGCCGTTGAAGCTGCCCGACCCGCGCATCGCTCATGTGCTGCTCGTACACATCGAGGTCGATCCCACGCCACGGATGCGCGGGCGTGCCCTGGCGCCCATCGGACGCGGTCACTGTTCCGGACCAGACCGGCGCGGCCGACGCATCGGCCAGCTCACTCCCCCGAGCTCGATGTGATGGATGCTTTTCATGCCCCAAGCCTTCCACACTGGCCGGGCTCAGGCGTCAGGGTTTCCGGGCGATGACGTCGAAAATGTGCCAGTGCTTGGGACCGCGGAAGGATTGGCCATCGGCGTCGTAGACCTCGAACGTGAGGATATCCAGTCCCTCGAACAAGGCCCTGGCCTCCGCGTCGGTGTGGAAATTCCATTCGGGAATGGTGGCCCAGGAGTCCCGCTCGCCGAACAGATTCACGGCAATCACACCGGAAGGGCCCAGCGCCCCCAGCAGCACCCGCCAAACGCGGACGAAGTTTTCCGGGTGAACGAAGGGCAGCGAATAGCTGGCCAGGATGAGCCCCGCCTCCGGGAGCGGCGGAAGGTCCTCGAACGGGCGCAGCTCGACGTCCAGCTGCTCGGCGAGCGCCGCGGGCACTGTTGCGAGCAGCTGGTCCCGGGTGTCCGGCTGTGAATCGACGGCGAGGACCCGCCAGCCGCCGTCGAGCAGTGCCAGTGTTTCCTTGCCCGCGCCGCAGCCCAGATCGATGGCGCGGCGGCCGTTCCCCGGGCCGGCGAAGGCCATGGCGTCGAGGCACAGCGTGCGCACCCCTCGGGTTGCCTGGGCGGCGTTGTAGTCCGCCCAGATCTTGCTGTCCTCGAGTCCCTCCACGGATTCAGTGTTGCACCGGCGCGGCGGTGAAGCCACCGCCGCCGGAGAGGCCACGGCCCACCGCCGCGCGGTCAGCCCGCGATGTCACAGCACCTTGGAAAGGAACGCCTTGGTCCGGTCGTGCTGCGGATCGTTCAGGATCTGGCGGGGAGCCCCGGCCTCCACCACCACGCCGTCGTCCATGAAGACCAGGGTGTCGGCCACCTCGCGGGCGAACCCCATCTCGTGGGTCACCACAATCATGGTCATGCCGCTCTTGGCCAGTCCCTTCATGACATCGAGGACCTCGCCCACCAGCTCCGGGTCCAGGGCACTGGTCGGTTCGTCGAAGAGCATCAGCTTGGGGTCCATGGCCAAAGCACGGGCGATGGCCACGCGCTGCTGTTGGCCGCCCGAAAGGTGCGCCGGGTAGGCGTCGCCCTTGTCCCCCAGCCCCACGCGCTCCAGCAGTTCCATGGCCCTTGCCGTGGCAGCTGCCTTGGAAATCTTCTTCACCCGCATGGGCGCAAGAATGATGTTCTCCACCGCGGTCAAGTGCGGGAACAGGTTGAACCGCTGGAAGACCATTCCGATTTCCTGGCGCTGGAAAGCGGCTTCCTTGAGCTTGAGTTCGTAGAGCTTCTCGCCTTTTTGACGGTAGCCCACCAACTGTCCGTCGACCGAAAGCCGGCCGCCGTCAACCACTTCCAAGTGGTTGATACAGCGCAGGAACGTCGACTTGCCCGAACCACTGGGCCCCACGATGCAGAGGACCTCCCCGGGGTCTACCTCCAGGCTGATCCCACGCAGGACCCTGTTGGATCCGAAATTCTTGGAAACCTTCTCCGCAAGAACCATTGGCACGCCCGTCATCCCTTACCTCCAAAATCTGTGCCGAGCGGTGTACCCGGCGCCCCAGGTCCGGCCGTCGGCGCCGGTTCGGGCGCGATGGGCGCCTTGTCTGTCTTGGCTCGCCCGGTTCCGCGGGAGAACCGCTTTTCTATGAAGTGCTGCCCGACCATCAGGACGGAGGTGAAGAGCAGGTACCAGAGCGAAGCCACAATCAGCAGCGGAACCGGGGTGAACGTCACGGCCGAAATGCCCCGGGACACCCCGTACAGGTCAATGCTCAACGGGATCGCGGCCACCAGCGAGGTGGTCTTGAGCATTGAAATCACTTCGTTGCCGGTCGGCGGAATGATGATCTTCATGGCCTGCGGAACCACGACATACCGCATGGTCTGGCCCCAGGACATGGCCAGCGCGGTGGAAGCCTCCGCCTGGCCCTCGTCCACGGACAACAGGCCGGCACGCACGATTTCCGACATGTAGGCGGCCTCGTTCAAGGCCAGCCCGATCACGGCGGTGATGAACAGGTTTGTGAAGATCTCATTCGGGACGGTGACCCACGGGGTCGTGAACGGAATCCCCAGCGTGAACACCGGGTAGATCAGGGCCACGATGCCCCAGAACACCAACTGCACATAGACAGGGGTTCCGCGGAAGATCCAGATGTACAGCCAGGCAACGCTCTTGAGCACCGGATTTGGTGAGAGCCGCATGATGGCCAGCAGCAGGCCGATGACGATCGCGCCAATCATCGAGTAGATGGTCAGCCACAACGTTACCCACGCGGCCTGGCTGATCCGGCGATCAAAAATGTACTTGCCCACATCCGGCCAGCCATAGTCCGGGCGCTGGGCGGCGTCCAGGACAAAGACCGCCAACCCGAGCAGGAGAACCACAGCAATCACGATCCGCCACGGGTGCCGCAGCGGGATCGCCACGATCGCCTCCGCCGGCGAGTTGTCCGTGCCCTGTCCGCTCCGGTCCCGAAGCTTCCTGTCAGGTTCCGACTCAATCATCCTGTCGGATTCCGGCTCGCTCATTTGCTATCACCCTTTGGCTGCCACGTTGAGAGTTGCTGTCTTGACGCCACCGGATTCGACGCCCCACTTGGACAGGATCTTGTTGTACGTGCCGTCGTCGATCAGAGCCTGCAACGCCTTCTGCAGGACCGGGGTAAATTCGCTCCCCTTGGCCACGGGCATCCCATACGGCGCCACCTCAAAGGCGTCGCCGGCGGTCTGCAGCTTGTCCTTGGTCTTGGAGATCGCATACAGAGTCACGGGCGAATCGGCGCTCATCGCATCGACCTGTCCCACCACGAGGGCGTTGGTTGCCTGGTCCTGCGCGTCGTACTTGAAAATGGTGATGGCCGGCTTGCCTGCATCCGTGCACGCCTTCGACTTTGCCGGCACCTCATGCGTGTCCTCATACGTGGTGGCCTGGACCGCGACCTTAAGCCCGCACGCGTTGTTCGGGTCCACATTCTTTCCCTTGGGGGAAGCCCACTGGATGCCGGCCGAGTAGTAATTCACGAAATCCACCTGCTTTTCGCGTTCCAGCGTGTCGGAGAACGACGACATTCCCATGTCATCCTTCCCTGCTTTCACGGCCGGCAGAATGTTATCGAAGGTGCCGATGTCGAAGTTGACCTTCAACCCCATAACCTTGCCCAGGGCATTGGTGAGGTCCACAGACCAGCCTGCCGGTTCGCCATTATCGTCCTTGAACTCGTTGGGCGGGTAGTTGTTGGCCATGCCGACGTTGAGCACGCCGGCGCTCTTCATTTTCTCCGGGAGCGCGGCGGCAATGGAGTCATTCTTTTGCACGTCGATGGCGTCAGCGGTACCGGATGCCGAGCCGGTGGCGGCGGGTTCGCTGTTGTTGACACAGCCCGAGAGCGAGAGCGCCGTGGCTATGGTCAGAACGGGAAGAAGGTATCGGGTGCGCATGGTTTCCTTAGCTGTTCAGGGATTCTCTAGGCTCCCGCAACGCTGCGGGAGGGCACTGCGTGACTGCTTATTCAGAACTCATGAATTCGTGCTTTCCGACGCTCTCGTCTCAAGAAGGTCTCCGGAATGACGAATGTCCCGAAGAATTTCCCCGCCCCGGGCTTTCAACTCGGAAATGCTGGAGACGCCCACTAACGTCATCGTACGCCGCAGTTCATCCCCGAAGATGTCAATAATGCGTCCGACGCCCGGTGAGCCGGCCGCCACCAATCCGTACAGGTAGGCCCGGCCGATCGAACAGGCATCCGCTCCCAGCGCCAGCGCCTTGAGGATGTCGCTCCCCCGGCGGATGCCGGAGTCCACGTAGATCTCGATCGAACCGCCCACCCGTTGCCGCGATTCCTGGAGGACGTCCATGGGGCTCAGCATGTGGTCGAGCTGGCGGCCGCCATGGTTACTCAACTGGACGGCGTCCAGGCCAATTCGTGAGGCCTTCGCGACGTCGGCCGGGTTGACGCAACCCTTGAGCACGATTTTGCCCTGCCAGGCCTGCCGCAGGGCCTCAAGTTCCTTCCAGCCGCTGCTGGCATCCGAGTGACCCAGGATGTGCTGCCACATGGTCGGGGTCACCACGGAGGAGGCGGCGGGGCTCTGCGGATCCAGGTTCGGGAAGCTGATGCCGTCCGCGCGAAGGAAGTTGATCCACCAGGAAGGGCGCCGGGCGATGTCCGCGATGGTTGACAGCGTGAGCGCGGGCGGGGCGGTGAATCCGTTGTGGAGGTCCCGTTCCCTGGAACCCAGTGCCCGCGTGTCGACGCCGACAATCAAAGTGTTGAATCCGGCCGCCCTGCAGCGGGCCAGTTTGTTCTTCATCGCCTGGGCGTCGGCGGTGAGGCCAAAGTTGAACCAGCGGTCAAGGGACGGGTGGTGCGCTGCGATGGTTTCCATGGGCACGGTACTCAGCCCGGCCAGCCCATAGGGGATGCGGGCCCGGTCGGCGGCGGCCGCGACGGCCAGCTCGCCCTCGGGATGGAACAGCCGGGTCGCCCCGGTGGGGGTCAAGGTCAGCGGCAGGGCGCTTTCTTTTCCGAGCAGGGTCGTGGTCGTATCGGGTCCGGACACTGGGCCCCAGCTGGGCATGAGGGCCCAGGCATCGAAGACGGCCCGGTTGCGGCGGAGCGTCACCTCGTCTTCGGAACCGCCGTCGAGATAGTCGAAAATCCCGGCCGGCAGGACCTTGCGTGCCGCTTTCCGGAATTCCTCGACGTTGTAGGCGCCCGCCAGCACACGCCGTTGGCGGGACAGGACGGGGGCCTTCACCTGGACGAGTTGCCTGGCTTCGCTGATTTTCAATGACGGCCTTCCGTTGAACTGTCCTGCGTTATGGTTCAGCGTAGGAAATGAAGCTCTGCATCACCATGGAGTTATCGACAAATTGAGGGGCCAATCATTAGTAGCGAATGCCAAACCGCATCGTCGGTGTCCCGGTGACGACACCGGAGGTGGAGACGCACGCGCTGCCGACGCTGGCCGACGTCGCCCGCTCGGCAGGCTCGGAAATCCTCAGCCTCGTGGAAATGCCGTCCGATGACCGGCAGATTGTCGCCGGCTCTGTTCTCTACGACTCGACGGCGCGGCCGGCCAAGTTCCCGGGTGCCGTGGCCCTGGCCATTGGTTTGTCCCTTTCCGGGAAGCGTCTGGGCGCCAAAGTGCGGGAGCTCAGCGACGCCGGGTACGTGGCGATCGTGTACAAATCCAACGGCACCTCGGACGAAGTCCTGCGGGCAGCCGCCCGGGACAACGGGATGGCGCTTTTCCGGGCCTCCGACTCGGTGCCCTGGAACCAGCTCGCGGAGATCATGGACGCCGCAGTGGTCCCGCACCGGCAGTCGGGGCGGACCCTGGTGGACATCCGGCCCGGGGACCTGTTCGACCTCGCCAACACGGTGGCGGCCCAGGCCGGCGGTGCCATCGCGATCGCCGATCCCGAGCAGACGATCCTGGCGTATTCGACCCTCCCGGACCAGCCCATAGACGAGACGCGCAGGAGTTCCATCCTGAGCCTGCAGGTGCCGCATTCCGTGGAAACGGACAACGATTACCGCCGGGTCCACGCCGCCACCGATGCGCTGGATGTGGCCACACAGGATCCCTCGCTCCGGCGCACCGCCATCGCAATCCGGGCCGGCGACTCCGTTCTGGGCTCGCTCTGGCTCCTTGAACTGGCGGACCACCACAACGAGGACGCCAACCGGATCCTGCGCGAAGCCGCCAACGTGGCCGCGCTCCACATCCTGCACAAACGCACCACATACGTCTCGAACCTGACCCGCCAGATCGATCTGGTCCAGCCGCTGCTGTTCGATCCCAAACGCGCCGAACTGGCGGCCATCAGGCTCGGGATCTCGGCGCCGTCGATCCGGGTTGCGGCCCTGGGCGTCTGGCCGTCCGAGGCCATCGCGGCCGAAACGCTGCAGTCCCGCCTACGGCTCTTCGACACCATCCGGACCGCCTGCGCCATCCGACTGCCCTCGGCCGTCTGCGGGTTCTCGGACAACATCGTGTACATCGTCCTGCCGCAAACCACCGAAACTTCACGCCAATTCCAGCGCACTGCGATTCTGAAAATTGTGCAGAATGCGCGCCAGCTGCTCGCACGCCCGGTCCTGGCCGCGCTCGGCGCCGCGGCGACGATCGACCGGCTCGAGGACTCGAGGGTCAACGCGGAACTAGTCCTGTCCGAACTTGTGCGCAACGTCGCGGAAGGGCGCATCGCCGCCGATTCCGATGACATCGTGGCCGACGACGACTCCCTCGGCTCGCGTCTGCTGCTGCGCCAGTTCGTCTCGGCGCTGACGGCCGCCGGCCAACTGCCCGGGGTGCACGCGCTCAGTATCGCGGCGTACGACGAACAGCAGAAGAAATCCTTCGAGGAGACCATCTACGCCTACCTCAGCTGCGGCGGAAACGCGATCGACGCCGCCAAGTCCTTGGATGTGCACGTCAACACGGTCCGGTACCGTTTGTCCCGAGTGGAGCCGCTCTTCGGCATTGACCTCGACGACGCCGAAACGCGCCTGCTCGTGTGGCTGCAGTTATGGGCACGGCACAACTAGTCGCCGTCGTTCACGGTTCAGGCCAGATCTGCCGCGACTACGATCCTCCCGCTCGCGGGCGGAGGAACGGCGACGATCCCCCGCCCGCGGGCGGAGGAACGGCTACGATCCCCCGCCCGCGGGCGGAGGAACGGCGGACGACGGCGTCGAGGGTTCAGGCGGCGCCGGCGGCGCGGACACGTGCCGGCCCCACGCCAGCTCGCGGAGCCGGACCAGGTCCAGCGCCGGCTGGGCCGGCGGGACGCCCGGCCGCTTCCGCGGAACCAGGACCCGCAGCGCGCGGGGTTCGATGGTGCACCGTACTGGGGTGGTCATGATCAGGGCCTCGCCGTCCACTCCGACGGGGATCTCGGGCACGTCGGCGCCGACAACCACTTCCGCCGCGGTGCGCTGGATCAGGCCGTGTTTCGTCGCCCGGCGCAGCAGGCCCACAGCTTCCCGCGTGCTGGCGGCAGAGATCGTCACCGCACCTAGCACGCCGCGGTCCAGCCTGGTCCGGCGGCCCAAACCCACGACGTCGTTGCTTCCGTAGGGCCCGTTGCTCACCAGCACCGCCTGCGGGCCTTCCACCGTGATGCCGTCCATCTGGGCGCGCAGGCGCGCTCCCTTGTCGCCCCTGATCAGGTCCGGGAGCATCTCCAGCACGGTCCCGGTCTTGTCGTCGCGGTACTCCGGGCTTTGCACCACCTCGGCGTAGACGCCGAAGGATGCGTTGTTCACAAAGGTACGGCCGTTGATCTTGCCGAGGTCAACATGGAGCTCCGTCCCGTCGCGGAGGGCATCCAGGCAGCCCGTGGGGTCCTCCCGGTCCAGTCCGAGATCCAGGGCGAAGTGGTTGCGGGTACCGGCGCTGATCACCAGGAACGGAAGGTTGTGCTCTGCCGCGATGCCGGCCACCAGCGCCTGGGTACCGTCGCCACCGGCGACGCCGAGCAGGTCGGCCCCGCGCTCCACGGCCTGCCGGGCGAGCGCGTCGACGTCCACCTGGCCGGGGCCCTCAAGAAGTGCCACCTCGGCGCCGAGTTCCTCTGCTTTCCGCTGGAGATCGAACTTCACTACTTTGCCCCCGCCGGAACGGGGGTTCATCACCAGGAAGGCATGGCGCCAGGTGGGCGCGGGATGCTCGGCCATGGCCTTGCCCTCGCCCCTTTCCCGGAGGGCGGCGCGGGCACACACCAACGCAACAAACCCCAGCGCCAGGGTGAGGATGACCTCCCACAACAGGCCGGCCTGAATGAACAGGACCAGGACCACCAGCGGGGCGAGCACCGCCAGCCCCAGCGCACACCAGCGCATCACACCGCGGCTGATGAGGAACCAGTAGATCCCGGCCACGGTCACCACGAGGCCGCCGGCACCGGTCAGGAGCAGCGCAATGGTGCCCGCCAAACCCGCAGCCACCAGCGGGACGAGCGCCGCACAGACGACCGCGGCGTAGGCCGCCCTGGCCCACCAACGCCGGGTTTGCGGGACCTCGTCGAAAGGGATGACAGTCATGTCCTGCTCCTTGCGGTAATCCGGCCCCTACAGTCGCTTCGACCGGTCTCCCCGCCTGCGGCTGGGCCGTCAGGTCTTGATTTTCGCCACGGTCATGAGGATCGCAGAGTCTTCCTCGGCCTCAAGGCTGTGCAGCCCCTCGGGCACGATCAGCAGGTCGCCGGTCTTGCCCTGCCAGGATTCGTTGCCGGCCCGCAGGCGCACACAGCCGCGGAGCACAAACACGGTCGCCTCGCCGGGGTTCTGGTGCTCACTCAGCTGCGTCCCGGCCCTGAACGCCATCACGGTCTGGCGCAGAACCTTCTCGTGACCGCCGAACACCGTGTCCGCTGCCCGTCCGCTCCCTGCCGCGAGGGCAGCCGCGATCTGCTGCCTGGCCAGGGCATCGATCGATATTTTCTGCATGGCCACACGGTACTCGCCTCAGGCCGCGCTGCCGAGGGTCCTTCGCCCCGGGCGAGCGCGGACGGGCCAGGACCCGGGCCCTTTGCCCGGCCGGGCCAGGCCGTCGGGCCGCCGGAAAGCTTCAGCCCTAGTACGCCACGTCGAATCCGCCGAACTCCCCCGTCGCGGCCGAGACCGACTCTTCGACGTCTTCCACCCGGCCGGGCGCCTCCGGCGAGCGCAGCCAGCGCCGCAACTCCAGCACCACGGACTGCGGCCCCTCGGCCACAATGCCCACGGAGCCGTCGGTGTTGTTCCGGACCGTGCCGCTGAGCCCCAGCTCCTCAGCCTTCCGGACCGTCCAGTACCGGAAGCCGACCGCCTGGACCACACCGGACACCCGCGCGTTCAGCCGCACGGGCTCGCCGGAATCCGCTGGAAACTGCACAGGATGTTTGCCAGCCATGCTCCCAATGTAGCGCCCATCCGGGCGCCCGGTTTCGTCACGCCCGGTTTCGTCGTACAGGCTGTGGCACTGGCGGCCCAGTCTCATCCGCCAGACACTAAGGGACCTTTGCCTCTTTCCCGGGGCCGCCGTCCGCGAAAGGCTGGCTTCCGGCACTGGAGCGATTTGTCGAAGACCCGGCAACAGCACAAAGAAGTGCTCTTACCCTCCACCGGCGGTCACCACCGCCAGACAAGGACAAGACAATGGCTGGACAGTTCGAAATCTTCACCGACGCGGAATCCAATGTACGGTTCCGGCTTCTCGCCGCCGACGGGACCGTGTTGGCGATTTCCACAGCCTTCGACGACAAACGCCAGGCGGCAAACGGCATCATGGCCGTGCGCGAGTGCGCCGGCACCGGGCTGATCCGTGAGGCCAGCAGCAACCCGTGGACCGGGCAGCGAGGCAGCAGGAATGCCTCTCCGACACCTGCAGTCCGTGAACACCGCCACCGCCACCGGCACCTGCCTGCTGTCTAACCCAGCGACGTCTAACCCAGCGACGTCTAACCCAGCTACTTCGCCGGTTCCGTCACGGCGCCAGTCCCCGTGCCTGTGGCCGCGCCGTTGCCCGCCGGACGCAGCGACGTGATCATCTTCCGGACATCCTGGTACTCCGCCGTGCTGGCGTAGAGCTTCGCCTTCTCCAGGTACGGCAGCCCGGGGTCCCCCGGCGTCGTGTTTTTCGTGGGGTCGTACGCCTGGCCGAACAGCGCGCCGCTGGGCGGCCAGAGGAAGAGCTGGAACATCGGACACGACGTGGGTCCGGTCTCCTCCGGCATCATGGTGATGCCGTACGACGCGTAAGTGGGCGGCGAGGCCTCCGCCGCACTGAAGTCACCCCGGGCCTCGAAGACGTAGCGCGGCGGGCTCTGGTCCGCCGCACCGGGTTCGGCGAGCGCCTGCATCGGCTGGGAGTCGATGAGCAGGTAGGGCTGTTGATCGCCGCATTCGGCGCCCGTGACAATGTTCGTGCGGAGCGCGGCCATCTGCTTCCCGGCGGCGTTCACAACGTCCACAAACTCACCGCCAAGCGGCGCCTCCCCCGCCGGGTCCCTGATCGCCCAGGCGGCCGGGTAGTCGAAACTCAGCGTCCCGTCCGACGTCGTGAATGTCTTCCAGCCGGACGACGACGGCGGGGCCGCCGACGTCGTCGGGGTTGCCGCCGCGGTGGTCCCCGAAGCCGTTCCCGATGCTGTGTCCGTGGCTGACCCCGACGGCGTGGTCCCCTGTGTTCCCTGCGAAGAGTCTCCCGACTGGGTGTTTCCCGACTGGGTGCCTCCGGCGGGCGGGCCTGCGGACGTTGCCTCACCCGCGGCGCCGGAGGTGGCAGGGGGCGCCGTGGGTGACCCGCAGCCGGCCAGCAGCAGGGCCGCGAGCACCAGCGCTGAAACAACCGGAGCCGGAACCGTAACCAGTGTGAGCCGTCGCCTCGCCATGAGCCCGGGCCGGCCCTACTGCCCCGCCGGGCGCAGGGAGGTGATCATCTTCCTGATGTCCTGGTATTCGGAGGTCTCCAGGTAGGCCTCCGGGGTGTCGACAAATGGCTCGTTGCCCGGGGTGGTGTCGAAGGGGTTGTAGACGCCGCCGAACGACGCTCCGCTGGGCGGCCAGGTGAAGAACTGGAAAATCGGGCAGGCATCGGGCCCGGACGGCTTGGGCGCGGAACTGATGCCGTAGGCCATGACGTTGGCTTTCGTGGGGTCCTTCTCGGCCGGATACAGCCGCAACTCAAAGATGAAGTGCGGTGTGACGCCCTGCTGGGCCAACGCCGGAACTTCCACCAGATCGAGCACCGAGTAGGGGATCCGTTGCGTGCATTCCGCGCCCGGGGCCACATTGGTCTTCAAGGTCGCCAGCGACTTGCCGCCCGCATTGAGGACCTCCAGGAACACGCCGCCGGCCGCGGCCTCGGCACCGCGGTCCTTGACGGTCCATTCGGCGGGGTAATCGAACTCGAGCTTCCCGTCCGGGGTCTTGAAGATCTTCCAGTCCGCCGCCGTCGGCACCGGCGTGCCCGGCGCCGACGGCGGCTCGGTCGGCGGGGCATCGACGGCGCCGCTGCTGGCTGGCGCGGACGTCAGCGGCGGCACGGTGGGCATCGACGGCGACGTCGGTCCCGGGCCCGCGGGCGCACCGCAGGCGCCGAGCAGCACCGCAACCAAGAAGCCGGCCGATGCTGCCGTGCCAAACGCCGCGAGTCGACGCATGTCACCCTCCCCCTGGGATTCAAGTGGTTCGACCATTGTGGAGCGTTCGTCAGCAAAATCAAGAGGCAAAAGTCCCGGAGTGGCGGGCGAACCCTGTCTAGGCCCGCGGCCGGACTGCGCTGGGCCGCGGCCGGACCGCGCGGACCGCACCGGAGACCTGCCGGAACCTGCCGGGCCCCGCCGGCTCCGGCAGCGGCGTGAGGAGACCCACGTTGACATCCGGGCGATTTCAGTTGCCCGTGGAAGCTTGCTAGAGCTTAAGTAATGCAAGAGTTCCTCACCCAAGCAATGCCGTTCCTGGCCATGGCCCTCGCCGTGGTTGCCGGCCTCGTCCTGTCCTGGCTGGTGCGCAAGATTGTGCTCCGGCTCAACCGCAGCAAGCCCGAACTGCGCGAGACCTCCCGCGTGGCCCGGTTGCCGTTGCGCTTGTCGCTGTGCCTGATCGCCGTCCGGATCGCGCTGGCCACCAGCGGCGGGGGTCTCGAATGGCGCCACGGCCTGGACCATTTGCTGCTGATTGCGCTCATCGGATCGCTGGCCTGGCTGGCCGTCGCCATGCTGCTCATCATCGAGGCAATGGTGCTGACCCGGTACCGGGTGGATGTGGCGGACAACCGCCGCGCCCGGAGGCTGCGCACGCAGGTGATCCTGGCCCGGCGGATCGGCGTCGCACTGATCGTGGTGGTGGCCCTGGGCAGCATGATGCTGACTTTCCCCGCGATCCAGGCGCTCGGCGCCGGGCTTCTTGCGTCCGCGGGCGTGATCTCTATTGTCGCGGGCCTCGCCGCGCAGACCTCGCTGGTCAACGTCTTCGCCGGCATCCAACTCGCCTTCACGGACGCGATCCGGGTGGACGACGTGGTGGTGGTCCAGAAGGAATGGGGCCGGATCGAGGAGATCACCCTGACGTACGTGGTGGTCCACATCTGGGATGACCGCCGGCTGATCCTGCCCTCGACGTACTTCACCACCACCCCGTTCGAGAACTGGACCCGGCGGCAGTCCGAGGTCATGGGCACCGTGGAGTTCGACCTCGACTGGCGCGCTCCCGTCGAGGCGATGCGCGGCGAGCTGAAGAAGGTCCTGGCCGAGACGCCGTTGTGGGACCAGCGCGTGGGGATCCTGCAGATCACGGACGCCACCGCCGGATTTGTCCGCGTGCGCATCCTGGTCAGCGCGGCGGACAGCGCTTCCCTGTTCGACCTCCGCTGCCTGATCCGCGAGGAACTGGTGCTGTTCCTGCAGCAGGACCACCCGACGGCGCTCCCCCACGTCCGCCTCGAGTCACTGCCATCGGCGCTGGCGGCGTCCTCTTCCGGGAACGCGTCCGACGCCGTCACGGGGTCCAAGCGCCCCGGCAAGGCTGCTGCCGAGCACCCCCGGCACCCGGACCCGCACGACTCCCAGCTGTTCACCGGGTCCATCGAGGCGATCCAGCGTTCCAAGGCCTTCTCAGGTCCCGGCGAGGATGTCTTCGAGGACCGGGACAACGCCATCGCCTCGCAGAACTAGACGGGGCCGGGCGGCTGCGGCCGGACAGGTCTTCCCAGCCCCCGGCAACTGGTCAATAATCAGACGTTGGCGGTCAGCAACGCGCTGCCCCATTGTCTGCCGGACCAGCTGAGGAGTCCCCATGACGGTCGAAGAAGCCCCCGCGGAAACACCCAAGGCGACTGCGGGCGGCTGGTTCCAGCGCGCCGTCGTCTATCAGATTTATCCGCGCAGCTTTGCCGACTCCAACGGCGATGGCATCGGCGACCTCCGCGGCATCATCGGCAGGCTGGACTACCTCCAGCGGCTGGGGGTCGACGTCGTCTGGCTCTCCCCGATCTACACCTCCCCGCAGGACGACAACGGCTATGACATCAGCGACTACCGGAACGTGGACCCGCTCTTCGGCACCCTCGAGGAGCTCCGGGAACTGACCGACGGGCTGCACGCGCGCGGCATGAAGCTGGTGATGGACCTGGTGGTCAACCACACCTCGGACGAACACCCCTGGTTCGTGGAATCCCGGTCCTCGAAGGAGAACCCGAAGCGCGACTGGTACTGGTGGCGGCCGCCGCGGGACGTCGACGCCGGAGCCTCCCCACGGCGCACGGCGGCGGAGCCGACCAACTGGGGATCGGCGTTCTCCGGGCCCGCGTGGGAGTTCGACCAGGCCACCGGGGAGTACTACCTCCACATCTTTTCGAAGAAGCAGCCGGACCTGAACTGGGAGAATCCCGAGGTCCGGGCGGCGGTCTACGAGATGATGAACTGGTGGCTGGACCGGGGCGTGGACGGGTTCCGGATGGACGTCATCAACTTCATCTCCAAGGACACCTCGCTCCCGGACGGGCCGGTGGCCGACGGCAAGCTCTTCGGCGACGGCTCCCCGTTCTACATCGACGGCCCCCGCATGCACGAGTTCCTGCAGGAGATGCACCGGGAAGTCTTCGCGAACCGCACCGGCGAGCTGCTCACCGTCGGGGAAATGCCCGGCGTGACCGTGGCGGACGCCATCCTGTACACCGACCCCGCCCGGGCCGAGGTGGACATGGTGTTCCAGTTCGAGCACGTGGCACTGGACCAGGAGGAGGGCGACAAGTGGCGGCCCAGGAAGCTCCTGCTCACCGAGCTGAAGCAGACCCTGGGCCGCTGGCAGGACGGCCTGGCCGAGACCGGCTGGAACAGCCTGTACTGGGGCAACCACGACCAGGCCCGCGCCGTGTCCCGCTTCGGCGACGACAGCCCCCGATACCGCGAGCTCTCGGCCAAAATGCTGGCCGGCATCCTGCACCTGCACCGCGGCACGCCCTACGTCTACCAGGGCGAAGAACTGGGCATGACCAACATGACGTTCGGCGCAATCAGCGATTACCGCGACATCGAGGTCCTCAACCACCACCGCGAAGCCACCACACACCTGGGCCACACCGACGCCGAGGTCCTCGCCGCCCTCGCGCCGCTGAACCGGGACAACGCCCGGACCCCGGTCCAGTGGGACGCCTCCCGGCATGCCGGCTTCACCACCGGGGCGCCGTGGATCGCGGTGAACCCGAATGCCAACCACATCAACGCCGCCGCCCAGGTGGATGATCCGGATTCGGTCTACAGCTTCTACCGCCAGGTGATAGCGCTGCGGCATGCGGAGCCGGTGGTCTCGCATGGGAATTTCACCATGCTGCTGCCGGATGACCCGAACGTCTACGCGTTCACCCGGGCGCTGGCCGGGTCCGGTTCGGCCGTTCCTTCCGGCAGTCCCTCAGACAGTCAGCCAGCCGGCGCCGGGATTCCGGAGCTGCTGGTGCTGGGCAACTTCTCCGGCGAGGAGCGCGACGCGGACCTCGGGGACCAGGCCTGGGCTGACGCGGAGCTGGTGGAGCTGGTCTTGGGCAACTATCCGTCCGACCCCTCCGACGGCGGCTCTGCCGCGGGTTCCGCCGTGGGTGCGGCGCGCGACGGCCTTGCCGCGGGCGCGGTGCGCCTGCGGCCCTGGGAACTGCGGATGTTGCGCCGGCGCCGCGGCGCCTGATCGAGGATCCTGAACGCCAGCCCAAGAAAGGAAGCCACGCATGACTATTCCCCCACTCCCCGGACCCGATCCGTTTCCGCCGGAACCGGGCCCCACGACGCCGCCGCCCGAGCCCGGAGACCCGTTCCCGCCGGAACCCGGTCCGGTCACGCCGCCGCCGGTTCCGGGACCCGAGCCGGTACCCGGCCCCGCGCCCACGCCGTCACCGGAACCGGGGCCGTTCCCGACGCCGCCCGGTCCCCTCCCGATTCCGGATCCCGGCCCGGTGCCGCCGCGGCCGGACCCGACCCGGTTCTAGCAGACGTCACCGCGCGGCAAGACCGTGCAGGAACCGGCGAACTTCGGCGTTGAAGGCAGCCGGCGTTTCGACGGCCGCCATGTGCCCGACGTCGGGAATCATCACCAGCGTCGAGCCCGGGATCCGCCGGTTCATCTCGCGGGCCACGCTCGGCGTCGAGCGGACGTCGTCCGTGCCGTACAGCAGCAGGGTGGGCACCGCGATGGTGGGCAAGACGTCGCGGTAGTCGGCGTGGGCGTTCGCGTTCAGCAGGGCCCGCATGCCGCCCGGATGGAAGTCGGCCATGATGGCGCTGGTTTCCTGCACCGCCGCCGGATCGGCATGCTCCGTGAACAAGGTGGGCAGCCACGCGGGGATGAATTGCTCTGCCGGCTGCTCCAGTTCGGCGAGGACCTGGGCGTAGCGTCGCTCGACTTCCTTGGGCGGCAGGGATCCGGCCCAACCGGCGTACGCGGAGACCAGCAGCAGCGAGGCGGGCACTGACGGGTGTGCCCGGTAGAGCTCGAGTGCAATGCCGGAGCCCATGGACAGCCCGAGGAGGTGCGGCCTGCCGGGCACCGCCTCCCGCAGAAATCCTGCCAGGGCGTCGCCCAGGTCCTTTCCGGTGAAGTCCGGCGGCGGATCGTCCGAGCCGCCGCACCCCGGTGCATCCCAGGCGAAAACCGTGAAGTCAGCCGACAGGTCCTCGAGCTGCCGCCGCCAGATGCGGCTGTCCTCGTAGGCGCCGTGCAGCAGGACCAGCGGCGGACCCTGGCCCGCACGCCGGTACCGGATGCGCAGGCCCGCAACCTCGACGGTCTCCATGAGGCAATGCTAGGTCGGGCCGCCGTCGCTGGGCAGGTTCAGACGGGGCAGGTTCAGGATGCGAAAAACCGCCCGCGACGCGCAAATGACCCTGCGACCCCCGAATTCGGGTGTCGCAGGGTCATTTGCGCGTCGGCAGGTCGGTTGCGCGTCGGTGCTACGGCAGGACGATGTCCCGGGTGCGGTGATCGTACTGGATAACCAGGAGTCCGCCGCCGTGGTGGACTTCGTGGTTAGGTCCGTCGAAGACGCCAAACGCGCCGTAGTTTTCGTCCCAGGAGCGGTTCAACGCGATCTTGAAGGAGTAGAAGCCGGCAGGAATGTCCGCGGCGATCTTCCAGAGCTGATCCACCTGGTCCAGTTCCATCTGGACTTCGTCGTACTGCGGCGCCCAGTTGGCGGGCGCGCCCAGCAGAATGCTGAAGTCGCCGGCAACCGCGACGGCGTCCGGCTGGTCGATCGTGTCGACGCTGACAGCAGAGGCCGCAGCCGCCGGGGCTTCTGCCGGCGCTGCTGCAGGCTGCGCGGCCTTCGCTGCGGGCTTGCGCTTGCGCACCGCCTTGGCCACGGGGGCCACGGCCTCCTCGATGAGCTTGGCGGCCTTGCCGGCAACCTTAGATGTTTTCGACGGGGCTTCCTCGGCCGTGACGGCCGGCGTTGCTGCTGTCTTTGCTGCCTTCTCCGGCTTCGCGGGCTTTGCCACGGGAGCAGTCGGCAGCGGCGTGCCCGCCGGAACGGGAGTGCCGGCGTCGAGCGCTGTAGCGAAAACGGCAGGCTCGGCGAAAGCCACCGTGGCGCGCTGGCCGTCGTCGGTAATGGACCAGCCGGAGCGGCCCTTAACCAGCCAGCCTGCCTTGACCAGCTTGGCCGTGGCGGTGGTCAGCGTCTTGTGGCCGCGGGGAATGCCGCCGCTGAGCAGTTCGCGTTCGTGGTCGTTGAGGGGCACCCGTGCGATTGCCTGGCCCAGGACGGCTCCGGCGTTCAACTTCTCGCCCGTCCATACCTCCTCTGCCAGGACATCCAGCACGGCCTTGAGCCGAAGGTTGGTGTTTTCCGCGGTGTTCGCGCCCATGGGTCTCCTTTAGAAGCAATTGATCCACCTGCATTTTGCCAAGGAAATGTTAGTTTTTGCGAGCGGATCCGGTTAACTCTGTGTGTCGTGACCCACTATGACAGGGCTGGGTGGGGGGCGCGAGGGACCAACTCGGCCCTACCCGCGAGTAGAAAACCAACGCGGGGTCACTTACCGCCCATGGAAGGGCCTTGGACCGGCCGTAAGTGACCCCGCGTTGTTCAGGGGTTACTCCTCGGCGCTCCATTTGGCGCCGGTCTGGGCCATGTAGGCGGCTACGGCTGCTTCGGTGGTGGGATAGAAGTGCTCCGGCTCGATTTCGCGGGTCAGTCCGTAGCGTTCGATCTTCTCCCGGGTCCTGTGCTTGAGCTCGGCGAACACCAGCGAGATGCCCTGCTCGTTCAGCTCGACGTCCAGATCGAGCAAGACGTCCGCGGCGGTGGTGTCCACGTCCGTGATCGGTTCGGCCGCGATGACGATCCACCGCGGTTTGGGGTCGGTATGGGCCAGGTGCCGGATGTTGTCGCGGAAGGGCCGGACGTTGGCGAAGAACAGCGGGGCGTCCCACCGGTAGATGACCAGGCCGGGCAGGTGTTTGGCGTCCGGGTGGACGTTGATGTCATGAAAGCCGTCATAGCCGGGCACCCGCCCGATCACGGTCTCGTACGGCCACCACGCCCGGCGGAAGATGTTCAGGATGGACAGCCCCACCGCAATGCCGATGCCGGGCAGGACGCCCAGGAACGCGACGCCGAGGAAGGCGGCCATGCACAGGTAGAACTCGGTGCGCCGCTGGCGCAAGAGACGAACCGTCCCGGGAATGTCGGCAAGGGAGATCGACGCCGTCATCACCACGGCGGCCAGGGCCGGCTGTGGCAGGTTCCGGAACAGCCCGGGCAAGAACACCAGCATGAGGAGGATCAGCACGGCACCCGTCACGCCCGTGAGCTGCGACTTCGAGCCGGAACGTTCTGCGACGGCGGTCCGGGATCCGCTGGTGCTGACCGGGAAGCCCTGGAAGAGGCCCGCGGCCAGGTTCGCGGCTCCGATGCCAATCATCTCCTGGTTGCCGCGGATTTCCTGCCCGGTGCGTGCGGCGAACGCCGTCGACGTCGAGATCGTGTCCGTCAACGAAACCAGCGCAATCCCCAAGGCGCCGGCGAACATCAGTCCGAGGTCCGCGAAGTCTACCTGGGGGATGGTGAACGGCGGGAAGCCCCGCGGGAGTTCCCCGACCAGCGAGACGCCCTTGGCGGCCAGGTCGAAGACCGCCGTCGCCGCGATCGCGGCGACCACCATGACGAGTACCGCCGGGACCTTGGGCAGCCACCGCTGCAGGACCAGTATCAGCACAATCCCGCCGATGCCGACCGCCGCCGCGGCGACCACGGTCTCGCCGTTGGCCACGCCCTCGACGAATCCGACCAGGTCACCAATGAAGTTTTCGCTTTCGATCTTGAACCCGAAGAGCTTCGGCAGCTGGCCGACCAGGATGGTGATCGCGAGACCGTTCATGTAGCCGATCATCGTCGGCTTGGAGATGAGGTCGGCGATGAAGCCTAGCTTGGCCACGGACGCCAAAACCATGATGGCGCCGACCATGAGGGCCAACATCGACGCGAGCGCGATCGCCTTCTGCGGGTCGCCGTCGGACGCGACAAGGGGCAGGACCGTCGCGGCGATCATGGGCCCGAGTGCAGAGTCGGGCCCAAGGACCAGGACACGGGACGGGCCGAAGACCGCGTAGGCGAGCAAGCAAAGGATGCTGGTGTACAGCCCGGTGATCGGGGGCAGCCCAGCCAGCTCGGCATAGGCCATGCCTTGCGGGACGAGCAACGTCGTCAGAACGACCCCGGCGATGATGTCCTTACCGAACCAGTCCTTCTGGTACGTCGCGACGGCATCGAATCCAGGCGCCGCCCGGCGCAGCCAGCCCTTGTGCCGCTCGCGAGTCTTCGTCATATCTGCACTCTGCCGCCCGTCCCCGCACGGCACATCCCCCGGCAAGGGTGAACCGCGCCGGCCGCGCGCCGTCGTCCCCGATGCCCTATCACTTATGGTGCCCAACCGCCGGTTTTGGCAACCAGAAGTGACAGGGCAACTGGAATTCGGAACCCGGCCTGGCCCAGGGGGCCGTTGTGTCCCCGGCCCGATGGGCCTAGAGTTGCGGTCTGCCCACCGCGCGCCGTCCCGCCGCTGACCATGCGCCGGATCGGGTGCCGGACTGGGCATCCCACTGTTCCCATCGTTCCCACTGAGGAGATATCTATGGAAACCCGCACGCTCGGTTCACTCACCGTCTCGGCCCTGGGATTGGGCTGCATGGGCATGAGCGAGTTCTACGGCCATGGCAAGGACAACGAGTCCATCGCCACTATCCAGGCCTTTCTCGACGCCGGCGGAAGCCTGCTCGACACCGCTGACATGTACGGCCCCTTCACCAATGAAGAGCTGGTGGGCCGGGCCATCGCAGGCCGGCGCGACGACGTCGTCCTGGCCACCAAATTCGGCAACGAACGGCGGCCCGACGGATCCTGGGTGGGCATCAACGGCTCGCCCGACTATGTGCGCGCCGCTTGCGATGCCAGCCTGCAGCGGCTTGGCGTGGACCACATCGACCTGTACTACCAGCACCGGGTGGACAAGACCGTCCCGATCGAGGACACCGTCGGGGCCATGGCTGAGCTGGTGCAGGCCGGCAAGGTCCGGCACCTTGGCCTGTCCGAGGCCAGCGCCGACACCGTGCGCCGGGCCCATGCGGTGCACCCCATCACCGCCCTGCAGACTGAATACTCGCTGTGGGAGCGCGAGCCGGAGACCAAGGTCTTCCCGGTCCTCGCCGAGCTCGGCATCGGCTTTGTGCCCTACAGCCCGCTGGGCCGCGGTTTCCTGACCGGCCAGTTCCGCAGCCCCGAGGACTTTGCGGCAGACGATTTCCGCCGGCACTCCCCGCGTTTCCAGGGCGAGAACTTTGACCGCAACCTCCAGCTCGTGGACCGGGTCAAGGAGTTGGCGGTTGCGTTGGGCTGCACCCCGGGGCAACTGGCACTGGCATGGCTGCTGGCCCAGGGCGAGCACATCGTTCCCATCCCGGGCACCAAGAAGGTCGACCGCCTGCGGGAAAACCTGGGCGCTGCCGACGTCGAACTCTCCGCCGAGGACCTGAACCGCCTGGACGAACTGGCTCCGGCCGGGGCGGCCGCCGGGGCGCGGTACCCGCACATGGACTCGATCGACGTCTAAGCCCGCCGTTCGACACCCAGCTTGCTGTTGCCCTATCAGTTATGGTTCCCAACCGGCCGTTTTAGGGACCATAAGTGATAGGGCATCTGTGCTTTTAGTGTCCGGACGCGGCGAGCTCGGCCAGCAGCTCGGCCTTGCGTTCCTCGCTCGCGAAGGAGGACCGGATCGAGTTCGCGGCCATCCGGACGCAGTCGAACTCGGACAGGCCGATCACCGATTTCAGCTGCGCGAAGTTGTCGTCCACGTAGCCGCCGAAGTACGCCGGGTCGTCCGAGTTCACGCAGACGTTCAGCCCCGCCGCGAGCATCGCCGGCAGCGGGTGCTCGGCCAGGGTGTCCACCGCGCGGAGCCGGACGTTGGACAGCGGGCACACGGTCAGCGGCACGAGCTCGTCCACGAGCCGTTCCACGAGCTCCGGGTCCTCCATGCAGCGGATGCCGTGATCGATCCGCTCCACTTCGAGGATGTCCAGCGCGTCGATGATGTACGACGGCGGGCCCTCCTCGCCGGCGTGCGCGATCCGGTGCAGCCCGGCGTCCTTGGCCCGGGCGAAGAGCCGCTCGAACTTGGCCGGCGGGTTGCCCACCTCGGCGGAATCGAGCCCGATGCCGGCGATCGGGGCGTCCATGGCAAGCAGCTGCTCCAGAACTTCCAGGGCGGAGTCCTCGGTGAGGTCGCGCAGGAAGGCCGCGATCAGGAGGGTGGAGATGCCGAACTCTTCGCGGGATCCGGCCAGCACCGAGGCCACGCCGTTGACGCACGTCGCCAGCGATATCCCGCGGGACAGGTGGGCCTGCGGGTCCAGCATGATCTCGGCATGCCGGACCCCGGCGAGCGCCGCCCGGGCCAGATAGGCCCGGGTCATGTCGGCGAAGTCCTGCTCCGTCTGCAGCACGGCCATGTTGGCGTAGTACAGGTCCAAAAAGGATTGCAGGTCAGTGAATTCGTAGCGCGAGCGCAACTCGTCCAGGTCCGCATAGGGCAGTTCGATCCCGTTGCGTTCCGCCAGCGCGAAGATCAGCTCCGGTTCCAGGGTTCCCTCGATATGCAGGTGCAGCTCGGCGACCGGGAGCGCGTGGGGTTCGCCGGTCTCCGGCTCGTCCGGTTCGTTCTCCGTAAGTTGAGCCCCGTCGTCGTGTGTTTCCATCCGGTAAGGATATGCCCGGCGCTCCCCCGAGCGGATAGAGTCGAACCAATGCAAAGTAAACAGCATGCTTCCCATGTGCCGCGCCCGGCCGGCCGGGACCTCATTCCTGATCTCGCTCCCGGCAACCCGACGGACGGTTTTGTCCGGGTGCGCGGTGCCCGGGAGAACAACCTGCGCAACGTGGACGTGGACGTGCCCCGCGACGCGATTGTCGCCTTCACCGGCGTCTCCGGCTCCGGCAAGTCCTCCCTCGCCTTCGGCACCATCTATGCCGAGGCGCAGCGCCGCTACTTCGAATCCGTGGCCCCCTACGCCCGCCGGCTCATCCAGCAGGGGCACAACCCCAAAGTGGAAATGATCACGGGGCTTCCGCCCGCCGTCGCGCTCCAGCAGCGCCGCGGGACGCCGAGTTCGCGGTCCACGGTGGGCACCCTCACCACACTGTCCAACTCGCTGCGCATGCTCTTCTCCCGCGCCGGCAGCTATCCGGACGGCGCCAGCCCGCTGGACTCGGACGCGTTTTCGCCGAACACGGCCGCCGGCGCCTGCCCGGAGTGCCACGGCCTGGGGATCGCGCACACTGTCACCGAGTCATCGCTGGTCCCGGACACCTCGCTGAGCATCCGCGACGGCGCCATTGCCGCCTGGCCCGGGGCCTGGCAGGGCAAGAACCTGCGCGACATCCTGACCCACCTGGGCCACGACGTCGACACCCCCTGGCGGAAGCTGCCCAAAAAAGACCGCGACTGGATCCTGTTCACCGAGGAACAGCCCGTGGTGGAAGTGACGCCCCAGCGCGACCGCGTCGCCAAGCCGTACAAGGGCCGGTTCTGGAGCGCCAAGAGCTACGTGCTGCATACGCTCGCCGATTCTAAGAGCACCACCATGCGCGAGAAGGTGCTGCGCTTCATGGAAACCGGCCCGTGCCCGGTCTGCGGCGGCAGCGGCCTGACCCCGGCCGCGCTCGCCGTCACCTTCGCCGGGCACACCATCGCCGAACTCAACGCCGTCCCCATGACCGAACTGGCGGACATCATCCGCCCCACCACCGAACTCACGGAGGCCGGGACCGCGTCCCGCAAGCAGTCCTCCGGTGAGGGCAACGAGGTGGCCGTCGCCATCACCCGCGACCTCCTGCAGCGCGTCACCGTGCTGCTGGACCTCGGCCTGGGCTACCTGGCGTTGGGCCGGTCCACGCCCACGCTCTCCCCCGGCGAAATGCAACGGCTCCGGATCGCCACCCAGCTCCGCTCCGGGCTGTTCGGCGTGATCTACGTGCTGGACGAGCCCTCCGCCGGACTGCACCCCGCCGACGCCGAGCCCCTCCTCGCAGTCCTGGACCAGCTCAAGTCCTCCGGCAACTCGGTGTTCGTGGTGGAGCACAACATGGACATCGTCCGCCGCGCCGACTGGCTGGTGGACGTCGGTCCCCGCGCCGGTGAAGGCGGCGGCGAGGTGCTCTACAGCGGTCCCGTGGCCGGCCTCGCCGAGGTGGATGCGTCCGTGACCCGGCCGTTCCTGTTCCCGGACGGTTCGGCCGGTACGGCTGACGGTTCCGGCACTGCGGACGACGGCGGCGGTTCCGCCGCCAGCGGCACCCGGCGGGAAGCTGCCGGCTGGCTGGAACTGCGCGACATCAGCCGCCACAACCTGCGCGAACTCGACGCCGACTTCCCGCTCGGCGTGCTGACCGCGGTCACGGGCGTCTCCGGTTCCGGCAAATCCACGCTGGTCAGCCAGGTTCTGGCCGAGGTGGTCGGCGCCTGGCTGCACCCGGAGCCAGACGCTGCCAAGGCCCCCGAGGACCTGGAGGCCGACGCCGGTGAGTCCACCGAGCCGCTCAGTGTCGGACCGGTCTCGGGCCTCGACCAGCTGGACCGGCTCGTCAAGGTGGACCAGAAACCGATCGGCCGCACACCGCGCTCCAACCTCGCCACCTACACAGGCCTCTTCGACGCAGTGCGCAAGGAATTCGCGGCCACGGACGAGGCCAGGGCGCGGGGCTTCGGCGCAGGCCGCTTCTCCTTCAACGTTGCCGGCGGCCGCTGCGAGACCTGCCAGGGCGAGGGCTTCGTCGCCGTCGAACTGCTGTTCCTGCCCGGCAGCTACGGCCCTTGCCCCGAGTGCGATGGCTCGCGCTACAACCCGGAAACCCTTGAGGTGACGTACCAGGGCAAGAACGTGGCGGAGGTGCTGGGCCTGACGGTCAACGCCGCCGCCGAGTTCCTCGACGGGGTGCCGGCCGCGGCGCGCAGCCTGCAAACGCTGCGCGAGGTGGGCCTGGGCTATCTCCGCCTCGGCCAGCCGGCCACTGAGCTCTCCGGCGGTGAGGCCCAGCGCATCAAACTGGCCACCGAGCTGCAGCGTGCCCAGCGCGGCCACTCCCTCTACCTGCTGGACGAGCCCACCACCGGCCTGCACCCGGCCGATGTTCAGCTGCTCATGGCCCAACTGCACCGGCTCGTGGACGCCGGGAACACCGTCATTGTGGTGGAACACGACATGGATGTGGTGGCCGCGGCGGACTGGGTGATCGATCTCGGCCCGGCCGGCGGGGACGCGGGCGGCGAGATCGTGGCGATCGGGACTCCCGCCGCCGTCGCGCGCTCCACTGCGAGCCGGACCGCTCCGTACCTGGCCGCAATGCTCGGAAGCTGATCCACGCGGGCATGTTCGCAGGAGTCGGCGTCAGCGCGGGACCAGATGATAACGGCAGAAGCAGCCAAAGTAACGTCTTGATAACGGCCCGGGGCTGACTTAGCCTAGTGTCCATGCCCGGCAACCGGGTATTGCATGCCCGGTGCTACCACCACCAGATACTGCCCGACCGGTAGACACCGCTATGACCTCTATTGTCAGGGGCGGGCAGTGGCGTAAAAACGTCCGGGGACGGACCGAGCGCTGGTGGGCCTCAGGAGCATCTAAACCATGAAGAAATCAACCTATGGCACTGCCGCGCGCCGCGGCATCTCCCTGGCGGCTGTCTCGATTGCAGCCGTCGCACTGTCCGCCTCGGCCGCTAACGCGGCCGTACCAACCACAGCCCCTGCCTCCACGTGGGATTCACTGGCCCAATGCGAAAGTGGCGGGAATTGGGCCACCAACACAGGAAACGGATACGCGGGCGGGCTGCAATTCAGCGCCAGCACCTGGGCGGCCCACGGCGGCACGGGGTCCCCGGCAAACGCCAGCCGTGCGCAGCAGATCGCCGTGGCCGAGAGAGTGCAGGCCAGCCAGGGCTGGGGCGCGTGGCCAGCATGCGCCGCCAAGCTCGGCCTGCGCGGCGGCGCCGCGGCTCCGCAGAGCGCGGCCACATCACGGCGGCCCGCCGCGATTCCGGTCGCAGCCAAGGCTCCCGCCAGATACGCCCCCAAGGCAGCCGTGCCTACACCCCGCCACGTAGCACCGGTATCCGTAAGTGGCCAGACCTACACCATCCGGAGCGGCGAAACCCTGAGCACGATCGCCGCGAAGCTCAACATCGCCGGGGGCTGGCTCGCGCTGGCCGACGCCAACACGGCGACCATCAGCAACCCTCATCTGGTGTTCCCGGGCCAAGTGCTGCAACTGCCCGCATAAGGCGGTTACGGCACGTGGCGTACAGCAAGCCACACAGCACGACGCCGGAGCGATCCCGCAAGGGGACGCTCCGGCGTCGTGGTGCTTCAGTGAGCCGTGGGTTGAGCCGTGCGGGCTCAGGCGGCCTGTGGGATTTCGCGGATAATCCGCACCTTCCAGGCGGCGTCGTCGCTCGTGTCCAGCAGGGCAACTGTGCCCATGGCCAGGTGCAGCGCTACCCGCTTGGCGGCGAGGAGCTCAAGGTAAAGGCTTTCGTTCATCCGGGCCGGGGCGTCAATGACGTACTTCACGGCGTCGCGGACTTTGCGGTAGTTGGCGCTGCGCTCGCGGTGCAGGTGCAATTCCAGCATCCTGCGCTGCTTGATCTTTGGCTCGTGGCGGTTCAGCCAGGACACCGCGGCGTGGACGGCTACCACCAGGGTCAGTGAGATGACGTAGATCTCCCAGCCACTCGAGAGCAGGAACAGGGGCAGGTTAGCGATCGCCACGGCGGCGATGAAGAGGCGGAGGGCCACCAGACGCCGCATGGTGAGGGCCACGGCAGCCATGGCGGCTCGGAACCCGCGCTGCTCGTCGCGGGCGGCAACCGGATCCAGCGTGAATTCCTCCAGCACCACTATTCCGTGGGCGTCGGGGCTGAGCATTTGTCCGTACTTGGGCACGAACGGCGCCGGTGCGTCAGTTACTGTTGGTGGCTCTGCTAAATAAGGCATGGGCGTGTCTTCCGTGGCGGCGGGAGTGGTTCATGTTATTTTAGCGGCTCTCCCGCACCCCTGTCTGCCCTGTTCCGTCATGTGAGCACGCTCACCGGCCCGCGCCAGCAATTGGCGCATTTGACCCGTGGCCTCAAACTGGAAAGATGCAGACCTTCCTCCCCTTCCCCGATTTCCAGCAGAGCGCCGCGGTTTTGGACCGTGTGCGGCTCGGCAAGCAGCGCGTCGAAGCGCTGCAGATCCTGCGTGCGCTGGTGATCCCGGAGTACGGCTGGCAGTCGCACCCGGCGATCCGGATGTGGATGGGGTACGTTCCTGCGCTGACAATGTACGGCCTGGCCATGGTGGATGAATGGACGGCCCGCGGCGGCGAGGACACCACGCGCGAGAAGATCATGGAGTTCGCCCCGCAGGCGGCCCACCCCGACTACGCCGCCAAGATCCCGATGCCGCCATGGCTGGGCAATGAGGATTTCCACCTCAGCCATCGGTCCCGGCTGATCGCGAAGGACCCGCGGTTCTATACAGAGGTCTTTCCGGGAACGGACCCGGACCTGGAGTACATCTGGCCCGAACCGAAGCACGAGTTGGTGCCCGAGGATCCTGCCGGGGACCGCATGTGGGTCCTGCGCCTGCCCCTGGGCCACACCGAGCCCGCACAACTGAAGACCGTCAGCCTGCCGCCGGTTGGCCGCAGCAAGGCCCCCGCGGACGACGACTACCAGTTCGTCTACGCCGACTCGGGCTCCCGCCGTCCTAGCAAGGTGCGCAAGCTGCCCCCGAAGCAGCTCGTCAAGAAGCCCACCCGCAAGCGCCAGCAGCAGGAAGAGGCATTCACCACCCTGCCCGGCAACTCCGTGGTTGCCATCCCGGTCAACGACGGCGCCGCCTTCGCCGTCGGCAAGGTCCTGGGCCGCCCGATCACGGTTGATGGCCAGTTCGCGCGCAACTTCCAGGTCGACGAGATCGTGGACCGCTCCGCCTTCGATTACCCTGCACTGATGCAGGACCCGCGGGCCTTCTTCCCGATCCCGGCGAGGTAGCCAAAAGCCCGGCGGAGTGCGCGGCACGCGGTTCGCCGGCACACGGTTCAGCAGGTGACAGATTGTTGCAGTTCCGGCCCGGTCCAAAGGCCTACCCGGGCGGAGAAAGTGAACGTGTAGGTTCCCTTGCCGTTGCCCTTGCTGAGAACCTTGACCTCATGCGTGGTGTCCTCGGGGGCAATCTCGGTCACTGCCTGGGGCCCGGTGGGAGACGTCAACGTCGCCGTATACGCCGTGGCCCGGGCCACGGCGGCGAAGCCCGTGAAACTGATGGCTGCCCCCTTCTTCCCCTGGATGGTGGTGCATTCCAGCGTGCCGTTGATGGATGCCGGGGCCGGGACCGTGTAGGTGCCCACGTTCAGGGCGGCGGTGGTTCGGGCCGTGAACGCCGCGTAGGCCAGGCCGGGAGCCCCCAGCAACAGGGCCACCGCCAGAGGGGCCGCCAGCAGCCCGGACCGATGAGCCAACCACCCGGGCGAGACCCGCGGGGCTGCCGCAGAGCGCTTGGCGAGGTTCACTGGTGGCACTTTCTCTCCGGGCAGTTGGTCGTTGCTTCAACTCTGACAGCCGAGCTTCAACACCGGGTCGGGTTAAACTTCAACTTTTGCTCAAGAAAACCTGTTAGCCTGAACTCCAGTGTTACGCCTGTGGCTTGTGTCACACCCCGTGACGCATGGGGTGTGTTGCTACTCACGGGTCTCTTGGTCTTAGAAGCTGGGGTTATGTTGGATTCACAGGGTCAGCTCCGCGCTGTGGTTGTAGATGGCGACGACGACGTTCGACTCCTCATCTGCCGGACACTTCAGTTGCAGGGCTTCGCTGTTTTTGAGGCCGGTTCCGGATCCGAAGGCCTCCTGAAGATCCAGGAACACCGCCCGGACCTTGTCACGCTGGAGCTGGGCCTTCCAGATTTGGACGGCGTGGAGGTGTGCCGCCGGCTGCGCAAATTCTCCGAGGCCTACGTCGTCATGATCACGGCCCGGTCGGACGAGATCGACGAGGTGATGGGACTGGAGATCGGAGCGGATGATTTCATTCGCAAGCCGTTCAGCCCGCGCTCAGTCCAGGCCCGTGTGACGGCAGTGATGCGGCGCCACCGGCCAACCGCGCAACGCCCCACGCCGCGGCGCCGCGCAACGGATTTCATGCCGGCCGCTTTCACACCGGCCGCGCCCGGCGACTCGGCGCACGGCGACACAGCGTCCGGTACGTCCGGGGCGCCCGGCGCTCCTGGGGCGCCTCCCCGCCGTCGTGCGAGCGACGTCGGCGCCGTGCCCCCGGTGTCCTTGCCGGCCAGCGCCGCCGCGCCCGCAGCGCCCGCAGCGTCCGCAGCCACAGGTTCCGGATTCCGGCACTCAGATGCCCACGGCGTCCTCCGGCACGGGCCGCTGGTTGTCGAGGCAGAAGGACGGGTGGCGTCCCTTCATGGTGTCGAACTGGAATTGACGCGCACCGAATTTGATCTCCTGGAGGCCTTGGCCGGGGCACCGCGTCGGGTGTGGACCCGGAAGGCACTGTTGACCCAGGTCTGGGGCAACGAATGGCCCCGGGAGGAGCACCTAGTGGAGGTGCACGTCGGCAACCTGCGCAAAAAACTCGGCGACAAAGGCCGCGAACCGCGGTTCATCCGCACGGTGCGCGGCGTTGGCTACCGCATGGCGCCGGTGGAAGCAGCGGGCAATCCCGCCGACCTGCGCGGAATCCAGGATCACGCCTCCGCCGGTTAGCGCGGCTTCCGCCAGATCGCCGTCAGTACGACGACGACGAACAGGGCAGAGGCGCCATAGAGGAGTACCGCCTGGGCAAGCGGCTCACGGAGCGCCCGGATGCCGTGGCCCAGATACGGCACGACTCCGGCCTGCGTGTAGACGTAGTCCTCAGACAGCACCGCAGTCCACGGGTCGGGCCCGGGGTTGGCGTCACCCTTGGTGGTCACGGACGTCGCGCCGGCGTCGTCGCGTTTGATGCTGGCCACCCGGTGGGTTTCAATCCGGTGATCGTCAATGGGGATGCTGTAGGTGATGACGTCGCCGACCTTCAGCTCGGAGACCGGCGTCCTCACGCTGACGACGACGTCCCCCGGGTTGATCCCCGGCGACATGCTCCCCGTGAGCATGGTGGACGTCTGGTAGTTCAGGAAACGCGGCCCGACGGCGAGGAAGAGGAATACCAAGACAGCGGTGACGAGGAGGACTGTGAGCACAACACTCCCGGCGGCACCTACCGCTTTGGACAACACGCGCCCGCGGGCGGGCGGCACCGGTTGGGCCCGACGTCGTCCGTGGCTGGATACGGATTGGTCCTGGATTGGACCGTCCTGCAAGGTGCCATCTGTTGACGGGAGGTCGGCGGAGTCCCTCGAATCTGCGGTGATTGCTGCGCTCACGGGACGGTACCTCCTGCCGTGTTGCTGGTAAGGGTAAAACCGGGGGCTCAGTACGGCCGAGACCAGGCCGCACTGAGCCCCCGAGCATGGCCTACTTGGCGCCCGCCTGGCGGAAGGTGGCATCGAAACTGAACTTGATGGAGCTGTTCTTGCCCTGGAAGGTGTTGTCCGCCGAGGCCGGAACAGACATGGTGACGCGAAGGAAGTCGGTGCTGCCTGCAGTCAGGGACTTCAGCGTATTCGGCAGCGCATAGACCCCGACCACCCGGCGAAGGGACAGGACAGTGGTAGGAGCGCCAGCCGAGCACGTGTAGGTGAAGGACGGGGACGCCCCGGCTTCAGTCCACGCCACCGGACAGCTCTCAATCAGAAGCTGCAGGCCGTTCGTGGCGTCGGTGTCCAGGATGGACGACGTCGTGGCGGTGGTGGTGAGGGTAAGCCCCGTCAGGTTCTGGTCGCCATTGTTGACCAGGGTGACAGCGCGCTGCATGGAGTCGCCCGGAATGGTTCCTGTGGCCGCCACGTTGAGCCGGTCGTTGGTGCCACCGGCCAGGTTCACGGTGGCGGAATTGACCGCTGCGGAAGCCGACGTGCTGGCGGTGAAGCCACCGTAGGTACCCATCCCGGCCACGCCGGCGGCTGCGGCGAGGAGTGCTGCGGAAGCAAGAACCTTGCTGGAGGTGGAATTGAGGTTGAGACCCATCAGAGTTCCGTTTCGTGGGGCCGGCCGTGGCTGGCCGGGCGACGTATATAGCATCCGCCAGCCCCCTGGCTGACCCTTACAACGATGCCCGGACACCTTCAAGGCAAGGCTGCAGCGGGCGACAAGATCACTTCAAGATTTCCTCAAGCCTGTCCGTGGCGCTTCCCTAAGGCTGGCAGACTGGCTTCATGACTGTTCTGCTGGCCGGTTGCGGCGATCTAGGCACCGAGGCCGGGCTGCGTTTCGCGGCGGCTGGCCACCGCGTGGTGGGGTGGCGCCGCTCGCCGGAGAAACTCCCGGCCGCCATCGAAGGGGTCGCCGCTGACCTGGGCTCCGCCGAGCTGCCGCCCATCCCGGCGGACACCACCGCCGTCGTCGTCGCGATTGCCGCGGATTCCCCGACCGAGGAGGCTTACCGTGCCGCCTACGTGGACGGGCTGTCGAACGTCCTGGACGCGGTCCTCGCCTCAGGGGCAAGCGTCAGCCGGGTCCTGTTTGTGTCCTCGACCGCCGTCTACGGCGACGCCGGCGGCGGCTGGATTGATGAACGCACGACGCCGGAACCCGGCGGGGTCTCGGGCCGCATCATCCGCGAAGCAGAGGAACTCCTCCACAGCCGACTGCTCGGCACCGGCATCACCCCCGTAGTGCTGCGGCTCGGCGGAATCTACGGCCCCGGCCGGACGCGACTGATCGACCAGGTGCGCAGTGGAACCGCCGTCATTCCTGCCGCGTCGCGTTTCACCAACCGGATCCACCGCGACGACGCCGCAGCCGCGATCGTCCACCTGTGCACCATGGACACGGTTCCGGCGCCGGTCTATTTGGGCGTGGACAATGAACCGGCCGAACTCGGCGACGTGCTGGATTTCCTGGCCACGGAGCTGGGTCTCCCCCGGCCTCCGTCGGAGTCCGCTGGTGCGGTTGCGGCTGGTGCAGCCGGTGCAGCTGCGGACGGCGCTTCGGCGTCGGGCGGCAAAGCGGCGGCCGGTGCTTCGGCGTCGGGCGCTTCGGCGTCGGGCGGCAAAGCGGCGGGCGGCGAACCCTCCCGGGGCGGCAATAAGCGGGCCAGTAACGGGCTGCTCCGCAGCACCGGTTTCGAGTTTCAGTATCCGAGCTTCCGAGAAGGCTACCGCGCTGTTCTCGCCGGGGTTGGCGCCCGGCACCCATAAAGTCTTGTTGTGAACGTCGCCGTCTATTTCTCCGAGGAGAACCATGGAAATTCAGCACATCATTGAGACGGCCGGCAGCCTCATGGACTTCGCCGGGGTGGCCGTCATGGTGCTCGGCGCCCTAGTGTCCGTTCCTATGGCGCTGCGCGGATTCCAGCCCAGGCGCCTGCCGGCGGGTTCCGCACCGCTGTCGTTCTACCGCTCGTACCGGCAACTGCTGGGACGCTCCATCCTCCTCGGGCTGGAGTTGCTGGTTGCGGCCGACATCATCAGGTCTGTCGCCATCACACCAACCTTCGAGAGCGTCGGCGTGCTGGCCATCATCGTGCTGATTCGGACGTTCCTGAGTTTCTCACTCGAATTGGAAATCTCCGGACGCTGGCCCTGGCAGAGTCAGCGCGAGGGTTCCGCTGCCGCGCCGGCGGCCAGCTGAACCCTTTCGAGTGTCGGCGGCTCCAGTTAGGCTCGGGGCATGACAGACAACGCGCGTTCTCTTGCCCCCAAAGCCACCGAACTGCTCCGTCTCCATCACGCACCGGAAATTCTTCAAGTCATCAACGTCTGGGACGCCATCACCGCGAAAGTGGTTGCGGACGTTCCGGGGACCAAGGCGTTGGCCACGGCCAGCCACTCCATCGCTGCGTCCCGCGGCTACGAAGACGGCGAGAACATCCCGCTGGACGAAATGATCGCCGCCGTCGGCGTGATTGCCGCCGCCACGTCGCTGCCCGTCAGCGCTGACCTCGAAGCGGGCTACGGCAATCCCGGCGAAACGGTACGCAAGGCCATTGGCGCCGGCGCCGTCGGGGCAAACATCGAAGACCAGATGCGCCCGCTCGCCGATGCCGTTGAACAGATGAGCGCTGTAATCCGCGCCGCCGAGGCCGAGGGCATCGACTTCGTCCTCAACGCCCGCACCGACGCCTTCTTGAAGGGCAAGGACCAGGACCCTGCTGCGGTGCTTGCCGACGCCATGGAGCGCGGCCGTGCCTTCCTCGACGTCGGCGCGACCACGGTGTTCGTGCCGGGCCTGCTGGACGAGCCGACTGTCACCGCGTTGGTGGAAGGAATTGGGTGGAACAAGGTCTCGGTCATCAATGTGCCCGGATCCCTGGCCCCGGCCAAATTGCAGGACCTTGGCGTGGCGCGCATTTCCTACGGCCCGTGGACCCAGCGCGTGGCGCTGACGGCGCTGGCCGATGCGACGGCGGCGCTGCTGGCCGGCGGAGCCCTTCCGGAAGGCACCCGGGCACTGAACTGACCTGCGTCCGCGAACCTTCAGCCGATGCCAGCTGACTCTCACCGTGCGGCCGATTCTCATGATGAAGACCGACTCGTACCCTGCCGACCGACTCGTACCCTGCCGACCGAAGGAAGCTGATCCGATTGGGCGTTGATCCTTGGCCGGCTGCACCCGAACTTCCGGCACCAATCATCATGGACCAGCGGTGGCTGGATGCCGTCTTCCTGCACTGGCGCATTCCTGAGGCAGTGGCGGCGCGGTTCATGCCACCGGGCGTCGCGCCCGATGTGTTCGATGGCTCCGCCTGGGTGGGGCTAATCGGCTTCCGCATGCAGGGCGCCGGAGTCGGCCGCGGCCCTGGCATCCCCTATTTCGGAAGCTTCAACGAGATCAATGTGCGCCTCTACTCCCGCGAGCCGGACGGCACCCGTGGTGTAGTTTTCCGCAGCCTGGATGCTTCACGTTTGGCGGTGGTCCTGGCCGCGCGGGCGGCCGGGATTCCCTATGTGTGGTCGCGCTCGAGCTACGTGGGCGCCGATGGGTTTGCGGGGTCGGCGCCCGTTGGGTATTCCGTCCGCCGTTTTCGGGGCGGCGCCCGGAGCGATTTCACCGTCGTTCCGGAGCCCGACGTCGCAGCCACCGACGCGCGGGCGATCCACCTCACGGCCCGGTTCGGTCTGCATTCACGGTTCAGGGGCAGGACCATCTATGTTCCCAACACGCACAGTCCATGGCCGCTGTACCGCGCACAGCTGATCGGTCTTGAGGACCAACTCGTGCGCGCCGCGGGAATCGAAGTGGCCGGTCAACCCGAATCCGTCCTTTTCTCGCCCGGAGTTCACACGCAGTTTGGCCGGCCACGGGTCCTACCCAGCACGACGTGAAACCTGCCTGATCGCCCGTCAATCCGTGGGTAGGTGGCGCCGCGATCCCAAAGTGATGACGCACAGTGCCCTCCTAAAATTGTCGGAGGTCGCAAATAGACTCGTGCCATGGAAGCCGTCAGGGATTTCATCAGGGATTTCACCGCTTGCGGGGACGAGGCGCAGGGCACGGACCGGGGTGCAGCCCCGGTCCGGCAATCCGGTATGGACACCGCCCTGGCCGCGCTGCGGGCGGTGAGTTCGACGGCGGTGGAGGATGCGGGGTCGTGGGGCTTCCGGGCCGCGGCGGACTTCGCCGGCAGCGTGGAGGAACTCTCCCGCACGGTGGAGTATCTGCAGCTCGTCGCGGCGGCCGCCGTGGACCGGACCAGGAAGCAGTCCGCCGCCGCGGCCTCCGGGGTTGCGGCGGGGGCGGTCACGGCGTGGACCACCGGCTGGCGCGAGAGCGACGGCGGACGGCAGACCGGCACGGCCGGAACCTCCTTGGCCGCGGGGCCTGCCGGCGTGCCCGTGCCGGCGGTGCCGGAATCGGTGCTGGATGACGGGTACCGGAACACGGTGGAGTTCCTGCGGGCGCGGCTGCGGATCGGCGCCGCGGAGGCCAAGCGCCGGCTCTGCCTCGCCGACACGCTGCTGCCCCGGCAGGGACTCGCCGGCGGGCCGGTCCCGCCCGTGCACCCGGAGCTCGGAGCCGCCGTCGCGGCCGGCGAGGTCGCGTCCCGGGCCGCGACGGTCATCACGCTCGCCCTGGACCGGGTCCGGCACAGCTGCCTCCCCGAGGCCGCGGCGGCGATGGAGCA
>NZ_KB895542.1:305555-351253 GCF_000374925.1 Arthrobacter sp. 131MFCol6.1 | reverse complement strand
GGCGCCCGCGCCGGCGCCCGCGCCGGCGGCCGCGCGTGTACCGTGGATCCATGTCTGCGACCCTTGTCTGGCTCCGTGACGACCTCCGGCTGGATGACAATCCGGCACTGGCGGAGGCCGCCGCCCTGCACCAACCCCTGACCGTCGTCTATGTCCTGGATGAGGAGTCACCCGGCATCCGGCCGCTGGGCGGCGCGGTGAAGTGGTGGCTCCACCATTCCCTTGCCGGCCTGGCCACCGCGCTGGAGGCCACGGGCTCGCGGCTGGTGCTCCGCCGCGGCCCGGCCGCCCGGATCATCCAGGACCTCGCGGTGGAGACGTCGGCAGACGCGCTGCTGTGGAACCGCCGCTACGGTGGCCCTGAACGCGCCGTCGACGCCGGCCTGAAGAGCTGGGCCAGCGGGGAGGGCCTGAACGCCACGAGCTTCCAGGCGAACCTCATGTTCGAGCCGTGGACCCTGCGCACAGGCAGCGGGGGTCCCTACAAGGTGTTCACGCCGTTCTGGAAGGCCTGCATGGCCGGTACCGAGCCCCGGCAGCCGCTGGCGGCCCCGGACCGGCTGCCGGCCCCTGCACACACCCGCAGCGGCAGCCTGCCGGCGAGCGAACCGCTCGAAAGCTGGGGCCTGCTCCCCCGTAGCCCCGACTGGAGCTCTGGACTGGCCGGCACGTGGACACCGGGAGAAGCAGGCGCCCTCAGCCGCCTCGAGGATTTCGTGGACGGACCGGCGGCAGAATATGGCACCGGCCGCGACGTTCCGGGTGTCGAAGGTACCAGCCGGCTCTCGCCGCACCTGCGCTTTGGCGAAATCAGTCCGTTCCGGATCTGGCACGCGCTGCGCCACAGCTTTGCGCCGGGGGCTCCGGCCGACGTCGGGATCTTCCGTTCCGAACTGGGCTGGCGGGAATTCTGCTGGCAGCTGCTGTACGAGAATCCTGATCTGGCGACGCGGAACTACCGGCCGGAGTTCGACCGCTTTCAGTGGCAGCCGGCGTCGGGCGACGAGCTCAAGGCCTGGCAGCAGGGCCGTACGGGCTACCCGATGGTGGACGCGGGCATGCGCCAGCTCTGGCAAACGGGCTGGATGCACAACCGCGTGCGGATGGCGGCCGCGTCCTTCCTGGTGAAGAACCTGCTGGCCGACTGGCGGCTGGGCGAGGCCTGGTTCTGGGACACGCTGGTGGACGCCGATGCCGCGAGCAACCCGGCCAACTGGCAGTGGGTCGCGGGCTCGGGTGCCGACGCGTCGCCGTATTTCCGGATCTTCAACCCGGTCACGCAGAGCAAAAAGTTCGACGCCGCCGGTCGTTACCTGCGCGGGTACATTCCCGAGCTCGCCGCGCTGGACGACAAAACAGTCCACGAGCCCTGGAAGGCCGACAGCGCCGCCACCGGCTACCCCGCGCCGATCGTGGACCTTGCCGAGTCCCGGGCGCGGGCGCTGGCGACCTATCAGCGGCTCAAGGACGGCTGAGGGCCAGCTCTGGGCCCGCTGGGGCGGCCGGTTCAGGGCCGGCCGTGTCGGCCACGAGTTCCGGGCGTTCACCGGGCTCACGCCGACCCGGTACGTCGAAGTCCGGCGGCGGTTCCTGCGCGAACATCCCGGCCACGCGCTGGACAGCTGGCCGCTGCCGGACGATGATTTCTCACAAGAGCGAGAGCTCACCACGCTAATTTGGGGGCACCCCAAAGCAAAGGAGAGCCTCTTGGGCAAGGTGGTCATGTACAGCTCGGTGTCGGTGGACGGCTTCATCGCGGACGAGCACGACCAGCCCGGACCGCTGTTCGACTGGTTGTCCAGCGGTGACGTTCCGTTGGACGAGAGCGGCGAGTTGAAGGTATCGCAGACGTCCTACGACTACACCCGGCCGTACTGGGACCAGATCGGGGCGACAATCGTCGGCCGCCACGTCTTCGACCTGACGGACGGCTGGGACGGGAAGCCTCCGGGCGGAGTCGACCACGTAGTCGTCGTGACACACCGGCCGAAGCCCGAGGGCTGGGACCCCGAGGGGTCGTTTCACTTCGTCGGCGGCGTCGAGGCTGCAGTGGCCAAGGCGCAGGAGCTTGCAGGTGACCGCCTGGTCGAGGTCGCCGCCGGCGACGTCGGTGGCCAGGTGCTTGCCGCTGGCCTGATCGACGAGGTGCGCATGGACGTGGCACCCGTCGTGCTCGGGTCCGGCAAGCGCTACTTCGGGTCGGTCCACGCGCAGCACCTGTTGGAGGATCCTGACGTGGTGATTCAGGGCAACCGGGTGCTTCACCTGCGCTATCAGGTGCGCCGTTGACCGATCTGAACGGGCACGCAAAGTAGTCCACCGCGAACGGTGACACAAGATCGTGCCTCCGGCCGCGTTTGCGCATCCTCGGAAGACCTCGACACCTGCCCCGGGACCGACGCGCCAGCCGCCATCCACCCAGCGACTACACCCTCAACTGTGAAAAGCCCTTAAAGCGAAAGGTCCGGAACACTGTTTCCAGTGTTCCGGACCTTCTCTCCAGTTGCGGGGACAGGATTTGAACCTGTGACCTCTGGGTTATGAGCCCAGCGAGCTACCGAACTGCTCCACCCCGCGTCGCTTGATCAACTCTACCCTAGTTTCCAGACCGCCCTGACCACGCCCCCAGCCCGGCCCAGCCGCCGCCCACCCTCCGGGGCGGCTTTGGGCTCCATTCCGGCCCCCGGGTCCAGCGTCCGCGGAGTGTCCGTGTCAAAGTGCCCCCGGGCGCATCCGCCGGGCGGGAGCAGGGCACCCGGGTCCGGTGGCTCAGGGTTCTCACAGGACGTCCCTGGTACGGCCGGGATTCATACACGTTTTGTCCAATAAACCGACTTCCCGGCCTCCGGACCGTCCCCCGAGCGGCTTAAAGCAAAAGGTCCGGAACACTGTTTCCAGTGTTCCGGACCTTTTCTTCAGTTGCGGGGACAGGATTTGAACCTGTGACCTCTGGGTTATGAGCCCAGCGAGCTACCGAACTGCTCCACCCCGCGTCGCAAGATCAACTCTACCTGCCGGTGAACTTGAGGCCAAATCGAGGTGGCGTGATGTGCATCTCGCCACCAGCGGGCGTCCGCCAGCGTCCGCGCAGGTCCACCCGGCCCCGCCCGGTCAAGACCTGTCCAAGCCGGTCAAGGCCGCAGGGATCGAATCCAGTCCGTCTACGCCACAGGCCGGGCTTGGCCTCTCCGGAGAGGGCAAACCCGGCCTGTCGGACCGTGCACAGCCGGCGTCCGGCCCTAGCTCAACGTAGGAGCCTGCCAGCGTCAGTTGCGGAGCGTTAGCCGCCCGCCGTCGCCGACGGCGTGGCTGAAGGCGTCGGCGTGGCGGTGCCAGCCGGGGCGGCCGGGGTTTCCAGCTTCGCTTCGGCCTCGAGAGCCTTTTGCAAGGCGGCAGCGAGTTTCTTCTGCTGGTCACCGTAGGTCGCAAAGTCGCCCTTCGCGAGGGCGTCCTGGCCGGCCTTGATCGCGGCGTTGGCCTCGTCGAGCGCGGCCTTCAGGTCTGCCTTCGCGTCGGTGGTGCCAGGCGGCGTCGCACCCCCTGGCGTGGTGGGCGTGGCCGGCGTTTGTCCCTTGTTCGCCGAGTCTCCTGCCGCGGCCCCCGAATTTCCGCCGAACAGCTGGTTCAAGGCCTCGTCCAGGGTGGGCGCGAACCCGATCTTGTCGCCGAACGCCACCAGCACCCGCTGCAGCGTCGGGTAGGAGGTCTCACCCGTGGAGCGCAGATAGACGGGCTGGACGTACGCCATGCCGCCGCCGACCGGCAGGGTCAGGAGGTTGCCGTTGAGCACGGCCGACGCACCCTGGCGCAGCAGGTTGAGGGCCTGCGAAACGGTGGGGTCGGAGTTGAACTTGTTCTGCGCCTGGCCGGGGCCGGGGACCTGGGTCTCCGGCGGGATCTGCAGGAGCCTGAGCTGGCCGTAGCTGTCCGCCTTGACGCCCTTCTGGTTACCGGCGTCGGAGTCCGCGGCCAGGAAGCCGTAAAGCACGTTGCGGGCGTTGCCGTTGACCACCTGCGGGATGAACGACGACGTCAGCTGGAACGCCGGCTTGTCCTGGTCGGGCATCTTCAGCGACATGTAGTACGGCGGCTGCTTGACCTCGTCCTTGACGGTGGGGTCGTTGGGAACGGACCAGGCGTCAATGTTGGTGTAGAAGCTGTCCGGGTTGGTCACGTGGTAGCGGCCCAGGAGCTCGCGCTGGACCTTGAACAGGTCCTCCGGGTACCGCACGTGGCTCATGAGCGCGCCGGACATCTCCGAGTACGGCTTCACCGACGTCGGGAAGATCTTCTGCCAGGCCTTCAGGACCGGATCCTGGTCGTCCCAGGCGTACAGCGTCACGGAGCCGTCATAGGCATCCACGGTGGCCTTGACCGAGTTGCGGATGTAGTTCACCGAGCTGTTCGGCAGGGCTACTGTCCGGTTCGCGGCGGTCTGTGAGTCGGCCGTGGCGGCGGAGAGCTGCTCCTGCTGGGAGTACGGGAAGTACGGGCTCGTGGTGTATCCGTCCACGATCCACTTCACCCTGCCGTCGACGACGGCGGGGTACGGGTTGCCGTCAACGGTCAGGTAGGGCGCCACCTTTTCGACGCGGTCCCGCGGGTTGCGGTCGTAGAGGATCTGGGACTCGGCGTTCACGCCGTCGGAAAGCAGCAGGTCCGAGGACTGGAACTTGATCGCGTAGAGGATCTTGTTGAAGAAGCTGCCCACGTTCGGGCCGCCGTTGCCGGTGAAGGTGTACTGCGTCTCGCCGTCGCCTTCCTTGGCCGCGGGCCGGTCCTGCTCACGGTGCGGTGCACCGTCCGGGGCACCCACGATCGAGTAGTCGGGCGAGTCCTGGCCGAAGTAGACGCGGGGCTGATAGGTCGAATCGTTGCCGAGCGCACCGGTGGACGGGATGCCCGCCTGCAGGAAGTCCGGCTTGCCGTCCACGGTGAACTTGTTGCCCTTGGCGGCGACAACGCCGTAGCCGTGTGTGTACACCACGTGCCGGTTCAGCCAGGACTGCTGGTTCGTGGCCAGCCCGTCCGGGTTGAGTTCACGGACGGCGATGACCGTGTCCTGGATCTTGCCGTCGATCTCGTAGCGGTCCACGTTCAGGGCGCTGGGGAACTGGTAGTAGGGCCGGTACTGTTCCAGCTGCGAGAACGCATCCGAGATCAGGTTCGGGTCCAGCAGCCGGATGTTGGCGGTGGTCTGCGCGTCCGGAGCCAGCGCGCCGGTGGTGGCGTTGGTGGTGGCGTTGTACCGCTTTTCCTGAACCTTATCCAGGCCGTAGGCGGCACGGGTCATCGCGATGTTTCGCTTGATGTATTCGTTCTCCAGGGTCTGCTCCGAGGGCCGGACCTGGAACTGCTGGATGACCCACGGGTAGACGCCGCCGGCCAGGATGGCCGTGATGATGAGCATGGCGGTGCCGATCACCGGAAGACGCCACTTGCCGATCACCGCGGCGACGATGAACAGCACAGCGACGATGGCCGCGGCCACGGCCAGGATGGCCTTGGTCGGAATGACGGCGTTGACGTCCGTGTACAAAGCGCCGGCCCAGCGCCCGCCGTTATTCTGCACCGTGGAGTAGCGGTCCAGCCAGAAGTTGATGCCCATCAGCACCAGGAAGGCGGCGCCCGTGACAGCCAGGTGGATCTGCGCGGCGCGGCTGGTGAAGATCCCGCGTTCCATGATCCGGATGCTGCCGTACAGGTAGTGGGTGAGGATGCCGGCAAGGCCGGCGATCACCGTGACACTGATGAGGAACCCGGTGACGAAGCCAAGGAAGGGAAGCGTCATGAGGTAGAAGCTGATGTCGAGCCCGAACTGCGGATCGTTCTGGCCGAACGGCTCCTGGTTCAGGAACAGGAGCACTTTCTGCCACTGGCTGGCCGCGGCGCTGCCGGCGAACAGGCCAAAGAGGATGGGAAGCCCCACCATCACGACGCGCCGGATCGGTTCAAGCTGGGCCTGGTAGCGGTTGAGGTTGTCCCGGATTTCCGAGTCGGGGGCGTACACCGGCCGCGCATGGTAGGCAATCCGGATGGCGAAGAAGACGGCCGTGAACATGACGGCGAAACCTGTCAGGAAGATCACGATCCTGGCGAGGTTCTCGGTCATGAACACCCCGAAGTAGCCCAGCTGCTGGTACCAGAGGACATCCGTCCAGACATTGGCGAAGAAGATGAATCCGACCACGATCAGGGCCACGATGATCAGCGTCGGCGTCAGGGCGCCGCGTCGTGTCTGGGGTCTTCCGGGCGGGACAGTGCTGGCGGGACGGGACAAACTCGGTACCTCATAGCTGGTCGTACTGCTGGTTTTTAGTTATCAGTCGCTGCTGTGGCTCAGTCTGGCGACCAAGTGCCGGTGTTGCAGGGTTGATGCATTCTAACGGCCGTCACCGCCGTTCCGTCAGGGCCCTGCAGCAGGGTCACGTCTGGACGGCGCGGCCGTCATTAGTGCCACGAGTGGGGGCGGCGCTTAGTTCCGCGGCCAGTCTAGTTGTTGGTGCAGACCGGCAGGCCAGATGTGTCGCCGCCTGACGCGGCCAGTTCAACTGCTTTGCGGGCCTCGGTGAGGTTCTCGACCCGGACCACCTGCAGTCCGTCGGGGATGTGGCCCAGGACGTCTTCGCAGTTGGCCGCCGGCGCCAGGAACAGCGTGGCCCCGCCGGACCGCGCCCCCTGCATTTTCTGGGCGATCCCGCCGATGGGTCCTACGGCGCCGTCCGGGGTGATGGTTCCGGTCCCGGCGATGTGCTTGCCGCCGGTCAGGTCCCCCGGAGTGACGGTGTCAATGATGCCAAGCGCAAACATCATGCCCGCACTGGGCCCACCGACCTTGTCGAGCGAGATGGTGACATCAAACGGGAACGTGAACTTGTACTGCAGCAAGACGCCGAGGATGTAGCGGCCCGCGCTGTTCTTGGCCGGCGTGATGGTAACGGGCACCCGGGCGCCGGCGCGTTCGACGATGACCTTGGCGGGTTTGCCGTTGCCGGCGGCCAGTTCCGCCTGGACCACGCCGAGCGCGGTAATCGGCTTGTCATTGATGGAGACAAGTTCGTCCCCTGCCTGCAGCAGCCCCTTCGAGGCGGAGTCGTCCGGGAGGCCGGCCACCTGCATTTTCTGCCCGAACGGAATCTTCAGTTCCTTCAGTGCCGAGGCGATGGCGTTCTCCTGGGAGGTGGTCATCGCGGTGGCGCTCTCCTGCTGGGACTGCTCCTTGGTGACGCCGGTCGGGAACAGCAGCTCCTGGGGGTAGACGGCTTTGGTCCCGTTCAGCCATGCCGAGAACGCCTCGACGACGCTGACCGGGCCGTTGGGACCGCCGTCGACATAGACAGTGGTGAGGTCCAGGCTGCCTTTGGCGGGATATGACTCATGGCCGCTGACGCTGATGACCGGTTTGCCGTTGTCCTGGCCGATGGTGTTGAAGGTGGGGCCGGGAGACTCGATCACGTAGGGCACCGGCAGGCTCACCGCTGTGATGCCCAGGGCGGCGGTAAGCAGCCCCGAGACCAGCATGGCCGAAGACCGGTTGTTGCGCGGGCGCCGCACGCCGGCGCCGGCCAGTCGCGCCCTTCTGCCCCGGGCAGGGCCGGCCGCTGGGTCGCTGGCGGGCTGCTCACCGTGGGTGATTGTCATTGAACGACCTCTCCGTGCCGGCACGAGATGCTGCGGCCCCGCCAGGACAAGCCCGAGAGGACACCGCAACCACGCACCAGGGCCGCAGCCTAACCCGAGGCTGCCGCGTGCAAATATTCCAACTTCCAAGCCTACGCGCTTGGGACCCCGGACCGCTCTTTGCCTACAGCGAACGTGGCGCGGTTTCGGCAGACAGCCACTCTTGCACAGGGGTACCGTGAAGTTGAGAAGCAGCCACACCGACGATCGGCGGGATCATGACCTCCAACCCACTCAATCCGTCCAATGGCGACGAGGAACCCAAGGATCCCCTGGCCGAAATGCTCAAGAACCTGATGGGCGGGCAGGGCATGGGCAATATCGACCCAGCCGAACTCGCCAAGGCAGCAGGCCTCCCGGACGATCCCAACCTCCTGGCCCAGATGTTCTCCCAGGTGCAGGCGATGATGAGCGCCCCCTCGGAGGGGCCCGTCAATTGGCAGCTGGCGCATGAGAACGCCCGGCGGGTCGCCGCCAGCGGATCCGATCCCTCGGTCACGGCGCAGCAGTCGCGGGAGGTCGATGAGGCCCTTCGGCTGGCCGAACTGTGGCTTGACCAGGTCACCGGGCTTCCGGCCACGGGACTGATCGGCCGGGCGTGGTCCCGCGCCGAGTGGGTCGAGGAAACCCTGGGGACTTGGAAGCGGCTGACCGAGCCTGTGGCCAACAGCATCGCTAATGCGCTCTCGGCCGCCATGACCGAGCAGATGCCCGAGGAAATGAAGTCCATGATGGGCGGCGCCTCCTCGATGATCCAGAACATGGGCGGGGCGATCTTCGGCATGCAGCTCGGCCAGGCGATCGGCGCGCTCTCGGCTGAAGTGGTCAGCTCGACGGACATCGGCGTGCCCCTGGCCGACCTTGAAATGGCGCTCCTGCCGGCCAACGTGGCGAAATTCGGTGAGGGCCTCAGCCTGCCGGAGAACGACATCCGCCTGTTCCTGGCCGTGCGCGAAGCGGCGCACGCCCGCCTCTTCGTCCAGGTCCCCTGGCTGCGAGGGCACCTGCTCGGCGCGATCGAGGCCTACGCCCGCGGCATCCACATCGACACGTCCAAGATCGAAGAACTGGCACGCGAGATCGATCCCAGCAACCCCGAGGGCATCCAGGAGGCGCTCTCGCAGGGCGTCTTCATGCCGCAGCGCACTCCCGCCCAGGAGCAGGCCCTTGAAAAGCTGGAAACGGCGCTGGCCCTGGTGGAGGGTTGGGTGGACGAACTCACCTGGGGTGCGACCGAGAAGCTGCTGCCCTCCGCCGCTGCGTTGCGCGAAACCGTCCGGCGGCGCCGCGCCACCGGGGGCCCCGCGGAGCACGCGTTCTCCTCCCTCGTGGGGCTCGAACTGCGGCCGCGCCGGCTCCGCGAGGCCGCCACGCTGTGGGCCTTACTCAAGGACGAGCGTGGGGTGGACGGCCGCGACGCCGTTTGGCAGCATCCCGACCTGCTGCCCACGGCCGAGGACTTGGAAGATCCGCAGGGCTTCAGCGAACGCCGCAAACTCGCCGAAGCCAGCGACAGCGAAGTGGACGACGCCCTGCAGAAGCTGCTGAGCGGAGGGTTCGACGAGCCGGCCGGCACCGACGCCACGGAAACCGAAGGCAGCGCAGAGTCAGAGGGCAACGCAGAGTCAGAGGGCACCGCGGAGCCCGGCGCGTCCGGCCAGGAATCGGCGGCCAAGCAGGACGACGACGACCGTCAGGACGGCGGCCCGGAAGACGGCGGCACGCCCAAGGCCTAACCGAACGCTAGTAGGCCCCGGCCGGGACTTCGGTTCCGTCCGGGGCTTCGTCGTATCCGGCGCCGGGCACGAGGCCGCGAGAGGTCGCGAACGAAACCCCTTCCAGGAAGGCCTTGGCGCGCTCAGTCTCCGGGTACGCCGTCAGCAACCGCCAAAAAGCGGCATCGTGGCCGGCCACCAGGAGGTGGGCCAGTTCGTGGAGCAGCACGTAGTCGATCACCCACTGCGGCATGGGCTGCAGTTTCGCCGAGAGCCGGATGGTCCCTTCGGACGGCGTCGCGGAACCCCAGCGCGAATTCTGGTTGGTGACCCAGCGGACCGAGGAGGGCACCGCCCTGCCGCCCAGATACTTCGCCGACAGGGCGGCGGCGTGGGCGGCCAGGTCGGCATCGCTGCGGGGGCGCCGACGGCCGGAACCAGGCGCCGCCCGGTCCCCCTGGCGCCGGAGTTTTTCCAGCATGCGATGGACCCACTCCCGTTCCTGGGCCCTGCTGAAGGAGGCGGGGATGGCGACGACGGCGGTGCCGTCCTCCCAGAACGCGGCGACCGTGCGGCGTCGGCGGGCAGAGCGGCGCACCACCACCGGGGCGCCGTCGGCGGTGGTCAGCGGTGTGGCCGCCGGAGCTGCGCCGGACTTCACTGAACCAGGCATCACTGAACCGTGCTTTCGGCCAGGACCGTCAGGACGGCCTCGCCGTACTTCTCCAGTTTGGATGGACCCACACCGGCGAGTTTGGCCAACTGCTCCAGCGATTCGGGGCGTGCCTCGGCGATGGCAGTCAAGGTGGCATCGGTGAACACGACAAAAGCCGGGACGTCGGCCTCAAGGGCCACGTCCTTCCGCCATTGCCTGAGCGCGTCGAACGTCTGTTCCTCGTAGCTGGGCGGGCACTGGTTGCAGCGGCCCACCTTGCGCTCCGCGCCGCTGGAGAGCATGCTGCCGCAGACCCGGCACGACGCCGGGACGGCCGCCTTCCGGCGCGGCGCCGGCCCCTTGCCCCGCAGGTGGGAGCTGGCCACCGAGTCGGGCCGCAGGCCGTCCAGGAAGCGCGAAGGCTTGCGGTTGGCGCGTCCGCCCGGTGTCCGGGCAGTGGACCAGGACAGCGACAGGTGTTCGCGGGCGCGGGTGATGCCGACATACAGCAGCCGGCGTTCCTCGTCCACCGCCTCCGGGGTGTCCGCGAACGAGATCGGCACGAGACCCTCGCTGAGCCCGACCAGGAACACGGCGTCCCATTCCAGGCCCTTGGCGGCGTGCAGCGACGCCAGGGTGACGCCCTGGACGGTCGGTGCGTGCTGGGCCAGGGACCTTTCCTGGAGCTCGTTGACGAAGTCCGGGAGCGCGAACTGCGGGCCCCTACTGATCACGAGTTCGTCGGCCAGCGCCACGAGGGCGGCCAGCGATTCCCAGCGCTCCCGGAGCGCGCCGCCGCTGTGCGGCGCCGCGTCCGTGTAGCCCAGGGAGGCGACGATGTCCCGGACCAGCTGCCCGAGCGGCTCGGGCGTGGCGGTTTCGGCCACGGCCCGGGTGGCGGCCCGGAGCTGCAGGATGGCATCCCGGACCTCCTTCCGCGCGAAGAACCGCTCACCGCCGCGCAGCTGGTACCCGATCCCTGCCGAGGCCAGCGCCTGTTCGTAGGCTTCGGACTGCCCGTTGGTGCGGAAGAGCACGGCGACCTGGCTCGCCGGAGTTCCGGCGTCGAGGAGTTCGCGGATCCGCGCGGCGACCGTGGCGGCCTCCGCCTCGTCATCCGAGCATTCGGTGAACCGCGGCACCGGGCCCGCCGGCCGCTGCGCCACGAGCTGCAAAGGCGTGGCCCAGGCGGCGTCGGCCACCGGGCCGCCGCTGCGCCGGCCGGCGAGGAGGTCGTTGGCGAGCCTGACAACCTGGGGCGTGGAGCGGTAGTCCCGGATCAGCTTGACGACGTGGGCCTCGGGATACATCGCTTTGAACCCGAGCAGGTGCTTCGGGGAGGCGCCGGTGAAGGAGTAGATGGTCTGGCTGGCGTCGCCCACGACGCAGAGCTCGTCGCGGCCGCCGAGCCACAGCTCCAGGAGCCGCTGCTGCAGCGGCGAGACGTCCTGGTACTCGTCAACGACAAAGTGCCGGTACTGTTCCCGGACGGTCGCTGCCACCTTCGGGTCCTCCTGCAGTATCCCCACGGTGATCAGCAGCACGTCCTCGAAGTCGATGACGTTGCGGTCGGTCTTGACGTCTTCATAGGACTGGAAGACCCGCGCCACGGCCGTCAGGTCGAAACCGCCCGGGTTGCCGCGGCCCTGGGCATTTTCCAGATAATTCGCCGGGGTCAGCATGGATACCTTGGCCCACTCGATTTCGGAGGCGAGGTCCCGGATGGAGGCGCGGTCCGTGCTGAGCCGGAGCCGCCGTGCGGCCTCGGCAATCATCTGTGCCTTGTGGTCCAGCAGGTTGGGCAAGGTGCCGCCCACCGCCTGCGGCCAGAAGAACTGCAACTGGCGCAGCGCCGCGGCGTGGAAGGTGCGGGCCTGGACGTTGCCGACGCCGAGGTCACGGAGCCGGCTGCGCATCTCGGCGGCAGCCCGGGCCGTGAAGGTGACAGCGAGGAGCCGTTGCGGGCTGTACACCCCTGAGTGCACGCCGTAGGCGATCCGGTGCGTGATGGCGCGGGTCTTGCCGGTGCCGGCGCCGGCCAGGACACACATGGGCCCCTGAAGGGTGCTGGCGACCTCGCGCTGCTCGGCGTCGAGGCCGCCGAGGATCCGTTCCTCCAGCGAGCGGCCGTCAGGTTCGGGGGCATCGCCGGCCGGGGCATCGCCCGACGTCGTGCCGCCGGACGGTTCCGCGCCGGGGATGGTGCTGAAGTTCAATTTCTCTGTGGTCACTTTGCTGCTTAGTCGGTAGTCGGTGTCCTGCGGATGGGGGCAGGCCTGGTCAGGCGCTGTCCGCGGCGTCCTGAATGACGCCGCCGTACCAGTGTTCAATAAGGGACCGGGCAATGGAGAGCCTGCTGGAAATGACGATCTCGCCGCTGAGGACGGCGTCCTGGAGTTCGCTCCGGCTGAACCAGCGCGCCCTGGTGACCTCGACGCCGTCGGGCCGGGCCTCGGTGTCCGGCGTGGTGGCCGTGAAACCGAGCATCAGGGAGGCGGGAAACGGCCAGGACTGCGATCCGAGGTACTGGGACGCGGTGACGCGGACCCCGACTTCCTCGCCGATTTCGCGCTGCACGGCCTGTTCGAGCGACTCCCCCGGCTCGACGAAGCCGGCCAGGGTCGAATAGTTTCGGGCGTCGAGCGGGCCGCCTCCGCCCAGCAGCAGTCTCCCGTCGGGGCCTACCACGGTGACAATGATGGCCGGATCCGTCCGGGGGAAGTGCTCGGAGTTATCGGCCGGGCAGCGCCGGACCCAGCCGCCGGCTTCCGGCTGCGTGGGTGTGCCGCAGCGCGGGCAGTGCGTGTGGGTGGAGTGCCAGTTGGCGATGGCGCTGGCTTCGATGAACAGCGCGGTGTCCGTGGCGTTCAGGCGTGCCGCGACTTCGCGGAAACCCACCCACTGCGCGTCGCTGGGAACGCCGGCGACGTGGGCCTCGAATTCCTCGGCCTGGACTTCGAACTGAACGGGGAGGACAAAGAGGACGAGCTCGGTGCCGGCGTCGAGGTCCGAGCCCGCCAGGGCGGAACCGAGGTAAATCACGTGTTCGGGAGCATACGGGGTGTTGGCCAGGTGCCCGGAGAGCTCGGCCGCGTTAAGCAGCACGAGGCTGTTGCCGCTGACGAGGGCCTGCCGGCCGGAGAGCACCATGGCCTGCGCCGAGCCTGAACCGACCAGTTCCGCGAGCATTCCGGGTTTCCCCCGCGCCGCGGATCCCCGGTCGATCAGGGCCGGGCGCACGGGAAGGACAGTCTCCATGAGGTGGTTTGCCGGCAGGAGATGCACCGGCGGGGCCGCACCGTCGGGTGCCGGCGATTCGGAGGGGGTTTGCTGTGATGCCGATGACGATCCTGGTGACGATGCCGGTGACTCCGCAAGACTCATATACCCACCGTACTGACTCGGGCAGACAATTGACATTTGCCGGCCATGCCGCCGGGCGCTCCACGGCGTCTGCGGGACAGGCCGTTTGCCCCGGATTCAGCGCCGATTTAGCGCCGATTTGTCCCCGATCTCAAGACTCGCCGGAGTACATCGCCGTCTTGGGCGCCGCTCAATCTACCGTGGAAGGGTGAGAAGGAAACCAATCGAACTGGCAGCCGTAGCAACGGCGGCGGTACCCGGCCTGACCCCGACCGCCGTCAGCTCTGCGCCCGACGATCCGGCGGACTTCGACGCGGCCCTCCTGCTGGACTCCGAAGGCAAGCGTTGGCGCGTCCGCTCCCCCCGGCATGCCGAAGCCAGCGCCCGGCTGGAAACCGAATTTCTGGTGCTGCGGGCCTTCGCTCCCGGCATCCGGGCCGAGCTGCCGTTCCTCATGCCCACGGTGGCCGGAACGGTCCGGCAAGGCCAGCTCAGCACGTTCGTCTATTCGCACCTGGCCGGCGCCACCCGCTCCTTGGACGAGCTCAGCAGCGGCTCCCCCGCGCTGGCCCGCGAAATCGGGGCGGCGCTGGCCGCGATCCATGACCTCCCGCGGTCGATCGTGAGCAACGCCGACCTGCCCAGCTACACGCCCAACGAATTCCGCCAGCGGCGCCTCAATGAACTGGACCAGGCGGCCACGACAGGAAAGATCCCGCCCCTGCTGCTGCGGCGCTGGGAACACGCCATGGAGGACGTCTCGCTCTGGCGTTTCAATCCCTGCGTCGTTCACGGCGACCTGCATGAGGACAATCTGCTGGTCGAGGGCGAGCGTGTGACCGCAGTGACGGGCTGGACCGACCTGCGCATCGGCGACCCGGCGGACGACATGGCCTGGCTCGTCGCCTCGAACGAACAGGACTTCGTGAACGCGGTCCTGGATCACTACACCGCCAGCCGGCGCGACGTGCCCGACGCGCACCTGTTGCGGCGGGCCGCGCTGTCCGCCGAATTCGCCCTGGCGCAGTACCTGGTCAAGGGCATGGCCGCCGGCAACGAAGACATGATCGACGAGGCAGAATCCATGCTCGCCACACTCGCCGAGGACGTGGCGGAACACGGCGGCCAGCCGATCAGTGTGGAACCGCTGCCGGCCGCGGCACCCGTACCCGGCACAGAACAAGCCAACGCCGAGGCCGGCGTTCATGTCGACACGGCGACGGTGACGGGAACGGTCACGGCCGCGCCCGTCCCTCCGGCCAACGGGACCGCGCCCGCCGTCAGCAAGGTCACGCTGCTGCCCATGGAGCCGGTACCCGGTACCGCTCCGGCTGGCGATGCCACTGCCGGCAGCAGTGCGCGGCCCGCAGTGCATGTCACGCCTATCCCCCGGGAATCGGAGACTGACGAACCGACGGCCGCCCCGCAGCCTGCCGCGGAGACAGCGCAGCACACAGACGCATCCAAGGGCACAGCCAAGGACACCGCCGCCGACGCAGGCGCCCAGGTAAGCGCCGGGCCGGGTGCCGGTAAGGCCGCAGGTGCGTCCGCCGACGTCACCGCAGTCCCCGGCCCCGCCAAATCCTTCGAGCCCTCCAAGTCCTCCAACGCTGATGGCGCGCTAGACGACGCCCCGCAGTCAGCGGCCCCGGACTCGGACGCCGGGGCAGCCGGGGCAACCGGTACGGCCAGTGAAAGCGACGCCGAGGCCGGGGTTCCCGCCGGCGGCGACACATCGACGCAATCGATCGCCGTCGTACAGCCGGACTCCGTTGCGGAGCCCGGGGCCGGTGACAACACGTCGACCGCCGCCATCACCGTGGTCGACTCCGCGTCCCGCTAGCCCCGGCTGCCGGCCGGTTTAGGTGCACTACCCCGGCCGGCTCGTTCGGCGGATGTTCCCTGGCCGGCTGAGATTCGCTAGGTGCCGCTCGCCGCTGCCGTCCTTCCCAGCGCCGCCGCCACGATTTCCTCAAGCTTTTCCGCTGATCCGAGGTCGTGCGGGCGGACCACCTGGTTGTCGGCCACGTAGTAGAAGGCGGCCCGGACATCCTCCAACGGGACCCCTTTAAGGCGGGCCCAGGCCAGGCGATAGACGGCGAGCTGGACTGCTTTCACCTTCAGCTGGGCAGCCGAGGGGCGGCGGCCGGTCTTCCAGTCCACAAGGTCCCAGCGGCCGTCGGCATCGCGGAACACGGCATCGATCCTGCCGCGAACCACGACGTCGCCGATCCGCGTCTCGACCGGGACCTCAACGTGGGCGGGGGCGCGGTGGGCCCACTCGGACTGGCGGAAAGTTTCCACCATGGAATCCAGGCCGTAGGCCTCGTCGATGTGGTCGTCAGCGCCGGCGGCCTCACCCAGGTCCAGCATCCCTGCGGCGCCGAAGTATTCCTCCACCCAGGCGTGGAAGGCCGTGCCCTTGCGGGCCGACATCCCCGGTTCGCGCGGGACCGGCCTGCGCAGGCGGGCCACGACGGAGCCTGCGTCATCTTCCAGGTCCACGAGAGTCGACGCCGAGATATGCCCGGGCAGATGCACGTCCTGGAGCACCGATCGCCGCGAGCGGCGTTCCAGCAACGTGGCCGCCTCCTGCGCCCACCCGGCTGCAGGACCGCGCAGGACGGGACGTTTTCCGACCTCCGCGCCGGGGTGCGTCGGGGCCGCAGCCGGGTCACCATCACGGTCCCGCTGCGGGCCGCTGCCCAGGCCCAGGCCCGACTGGGCGTCCGGGCCGGCGTCCATTGCCTGCAGGACGCGGGCCGCCGCGGATTCCATGGCCGCCCGCCGGCCCGGGACCAGCCGCAGCCGCTTCCCCGTCCGGGGGTCATGCGGGCCCTCCAGGGGATCATAGGGCCAGGCGGCGACTTCGAGTTCAGAGGTCAGGGGGCTTTCGGCCGGCAGCGCGTCCTCGCTGACGGACAGCGGGTGGATTTCGGCCGCGCCGTCCGCGGTGAGGCCCTCGAGCCCGGCAAGGAAAGGAGACATCTCCGCCAAACCGGCCCGGGACCCCACCCACGCGGCACTGGACATCCAGAGCACATGCTTGGCACGGGTGTACGCCACGTAGGCCAGGCGCCGTTCCTCGGCCTCGCCGTGCGCCTGGACGGCAGACTTGAACTCCTTCTCGGCGTCCAGCCAGCCTTTCTGGTCCGGCTGGTCCAGGTCCCATTGGGGCAAATCGGTGCGATCGCCGCGCAACGGCCACGGCAATGCCGCACTGCCGCTGCTCCACCGCGAGTCCCGGCTGCTGGGGAACGCCCCGGAATTGAGCCCGGGAACGAACACCACATCCCATTCCAGCCCCTTGGAGGCATGCACGGTCAACAGCTGGACGGCTTCGTGGTTCACTTCCGGCGCTGCGGCATCCAGGCCGTTTTCCTCGGCCGCCGCGGCTTCCAGCCATGCGAGGAACGCCAGGACGTCGACCCGCTGGGAGGTGTGCAGGAACCCGGCCGCTGCGTCCTGGAAGGCGTCCAGGTTGCGGCGGGCCTGATGGATGCTGATCCCGGGCCGTGCCGCAACCTCGATATCCAGGAGCATCGCCCGTTCCACCTCGCCCAGCAAAGTGGTGAGGTCGTCGCCTATGTAGCTGCGCAACTGCCGGAGCTCGTCCGAGAGCCGCTGCAGACGGTCCCGGGCCTCCGGGCTCAGTCTGCGCCCGTGCGCCGAGGTCCAGCCGTCGCGGGGCAGCCAGTCCAGAGCCTCGACCAAGCTGGCCGCATCGGTGATATCGCCTTCAATCACTGCGTCGTCGCCGTCGTTCTGGCCAGCATCCTCGACGGCACGCCCGGCGTCGTCGGCGTCGTCGCCGTCCAGGCCGCCGGGGCGGCCCCGACGGCGGGCCAGGAAACTGGACCAGTCCCGCAGGGCCATCAGGTCCGCCGGGCCGATCCGCCACCGCGCGCCGGCCAGCAGGCGCATGAGGGAGTCCGAGCGGCCCGGATCCGCCAGGACCCGGAGCGTAGCGACAAGGTCGATGATTTCCGGCGTGTCCAACAGCCCGCCGAGCCCAACGATCTCATAGGGAATGCCCCGGACTTCGAACTCGCGGCGAATGCATTCCATCTGCGCCCGTCGCCTGCACAGGACGGCCATGGCCGGCGGAACCGGGTCCGCGGAGTGAGCGGCGTCGAAGTCCGTCACGCGAAATTTCAGCACGTCGCTGGCGATGGCCGCGGCCTCGGCTTCGTCCGTGGCGAACCGTCCCATCACCACCCTGCCGTCCACCGCGGCGGGGCTGGGCTGCAGGGGCGGGACCTCGACGGCGTCGGCGCTTTCCCGGGCCCCGGCGGCCCCGAGGTTCGCCGCCGCCTTGCTCAGCGGCGCCGAAATGAGGTTGGCCGTGGCCAGGATGTTGCGTCCGTTGCGCCAGGCCGTAGTCAAGTAGGAAGTGGGCGCCACGGCAAAGCGCCGGGTCTGCCCACTGCTCTGGTCCCCGCTGCCCTGGTCCCCCTCGCTGCCGCGGCCGGCGTCGGGACCGTCCCCGCTGACGCCGACGAGGACCGGGAATTCGCGGACGAAATGGAAGAGTTGCCCGGCAGACGCTCCCCGGAATCCGTAGATGGACTGGTTCGGGTCCCCCACCGCGGTGACCGCATGGCCGTCGCCGAAGAGCCGGGAGAACAGCACCAACTGGGCGTGCGAGGTGTCCTGGAACTCATCGAGCAGCACCACCTTGTAGCGCTGGCGCTCCGTTTGGGCAGCGACCGGAATCTCGTTGGCCACTCGCGCCGCCAGGGCCACCAGGTCACCAAAGTCCAGGGCGCCGCGGGCGCGCTTCGCCTCCGAATACCGGCCCACCATGTCCGCGACGCTGGCCCGCGTGCGCAGCATCGCGCTGAGCTCGCCCGCAGCCTGGGTGGGGTTCTTCTTGGCTTCTGCGACGTACGGGAGCGACTCGAACTCGGCGACACGTTCCAACAGCCAGCCACGGACGTGGGCCGGGTCCTGCAGATGCTCCGAGCACTCTCCCGCCAGTTGGATCACGGCCTTGACGAGCGTCGATTTGGCGGACCGGAAGTGTTCGTAGTCCCCGTCAAAGGCTTCCACCACCTCGCTGGCGAGCTGGAACGACTGGGCGCCGCCGAGCAGCACGACGTCGCGTTCGACGCCGAGGCGGAGACCATAGTCGGACACAATGCCGCTGGCATACGAGTGGTAGGTGGAGACCTTGGGCTCGAGCGCATCCGCGCTCAGCAGCCCGGCAGGGAAGAGCGTGTTCCCGGTGTCGGCCGCCGCGATGCGCGCCAGCGCGGCAAGCTTGGCCCGGATCCGCGAGGCAAGTTCACCCGCTGCCTTACGGGTGAAGGTGACGCCGAGGACTTCCTCCGGCCGGACCCAGCCGTTGGCAACGAGCCACACCACCCGGTCCGCCATGGTGGCGGTCTTCCCCGACCCCGCCCCGGCGATCACGAGCCGCGGTGTGAGGGGCGAGGAAATGATCAGGGACTGTTCAGCCGTGGGGCTGTTCCCCTCCCCCAGCAGTGCCGACAGCTCTTCCGGGCTGAACCGCGGGGCGGGAAGGGGAGCCGGTGCCGGATGCGGGTCGGTCGGGCCGGGTGGCGGCGCCTCGGGGCTCATTCAGTAACCTGCTTTCCCCGCACGCACAGCGGGCACACTTCAGGGAGCCGGCAGCCGTGGCCGCCGTGGCCTCCCTTGGACGGATCGTGGCGGGCCTGGAAAACGCTGCCGGACATCACGCGGGCGGCGTCGCCGACCATCTCCAGTGCCCAGTTGTCTTGCGGATCCAGCGGTGCCTGGGCCTGGATGCCGGGGCTCTTGGTGGTGGTCCCCAGCTGGGCCAGGACGGCCCCGCCCGGCAGCGGCGGCGGACCGTCGTCGGGACCCGCGAAGCCGCCGGCCAGCACAGCGGCCTGATAGGCGCCGAGCTGCGGGTGCCGGTCCAGATCCGCTTTGCCGGGCTGGCGTTTGCCGGTCTTGAGGTCGATGATCACCAGCCGGCCCTCGGCGTCGATCTCGAGCCGGTCGACCTGGCCCCGGAGCACGGCCGGCCGCGCCGGACCGGTGCTCCCGCCGTCGCCGGGATCGGATCCGGCCTGCGAGGCAGTGGCCTCCGCCGGAACGTCCGGCAGCTTCACCTCAAAATCCTGTTCGACGCCGACCAGGCTCCGGCCCTCGCTGCGCATCACGAGGACATACTGGGCGAGCTTGCGGACCATGGACTCGGCTCGCTGGAAGTCCAGTTTGCCTTCCCAGTTGTCCTTCATCCCCAGTGTGGGCCAGCGCCGGACGAGTTCGGCAACGTATTCGCTTCCCGAGGCGTCCGGCATGTCCTGCGCGATGGCGTGGACCAGCGTTCCCAGACTGCGGGCAAAATCGGTTGCGGCTTCTCCGCCGGCGGCCTGGACAAACCAGTCCAGCGGCGATTTCTGCACGGTTTCGACCTTCGAGGGCGACACGAACACGGTGCCGCCCGGCGGAACCACCGGCTCCGCCGAGGACAACTCCGCCAACCCCCACCAGCTCGCGGGGTGCGCGCCCGGAACCGGCGGCTGGGCCGTGGCCAAGCCTCCCAGCACGGCCGCGGCTTCCGCCGATTCGGCCGCCCTCGGGTCGAACTGGGCGTACTGGCGCAGTTCCGCGACCAGCGCCCGGAGGGTCAGGGGGCGCTCGACCGGGGTAAAGCCCCGGCGGTCCTGCCCCGGCCGCAGCGGCGCCACATAGTCCAGGAACGAGGACGGCTGCTCATCCTCCGAGGACACCGCCGTGCAGATCAGCACCTCCCGGGCGCGCGACACTGCCGTGGAAAAGCTCCGGAGCTCGTCATAACGGATTTCGCGCAACCGGCTCTGGGGATCCAGGCGCAGCGCATACTCCACGCCGTGCTCGACGGCGTCGGCGAACAACGTGCTGCCGAGCAGCTCGCCGCGCAACCGGGTGTTGGGCCACACGCCTTCCTGAAGTCCGGGCACAATCACCACCGGCCATTCGCGGCCGGCCGCGCTGGCAGGGGTCATGAGCTCCACCGCGTCTTCCAGCTGCGCCCGCGCCGCAAGGGTATCCATGGGAAGTTCCTGGCTGAGCAGGTATTCAAGGAACTGCTCCGGGCCGGACCCCGGCAGCTGGTCCACAAAGCGTTCCGCCGTATGGAACAGCGCCATCATGGCGTCAAGGTCACGGTCGGCCCGGGCACCGGCAGATCCTCCCGCGAGGGCTGCGTCGGTCCAGCGGGAGGCCAGGCCGGTGGAATGCCAGAGCGCCCAGAGCACAGTTTCGGCGTTGCCTCCGGGGGCCCCGGCGGCCTCGCGCCCCGCGGCGATCATCCGGGCGACCCGGCGGGCCGAGTGCCCCTCGATGCCCAGCGTTGCCAACGCTCCCGGCTCCAGCAGGGCCTCGACCAGGAGGGCGTCGCTGGTGCGTCCGCCGCCGCCGAGGAGTTCCTCCCGGCGCAGCGACTGCCGCAGCCTCCGCAGTTCAATCGACGTGGCGCCGCCTATCCGGGACGTCAGCAGGGACACGGCTGACTCGGGTGTGAGCGCGGCAGGGTCCAGGGCCACCGCATAGGCATCGAGCAGCGGACGGACCGCGACCTCGTCCCGGACGGCGGATTCGGCGACGGGAATCCGGACCGGAATCCCCTGCCCGGCCAGGTACCGCTGCAACTGGCTGAGTTGGCCGCCGTTGCGCACGATCACGGCGATGTCCCCTAGTTCCCGGGCGTCGTTCAGCTGGGCTTCAAGGATCCGCTGGGCCACATACCGCAGCTCATGGACCGGGGACGGCAGCAGGTGCGCCTCGACCGTCCCCGCGCGGCCGTCTGCTGTTCCCTCCGGCGTCGGGACTGGTTGCCCGTCCGGCGCCGGTACTGGTTCGGGCCGTTCGAGCCGGCGGGCAGACTGGCCGCCGGACCTGCGGGAGATGCGCCCGGCCACCGACAGCCAAGCCTCTGCCACAGCCGGTACCTGCCGATGCGCGGTCCACAACGGACGTTCCAGGATCGCTCCGTCAGGGGCCAGGAGGCCGGGAAGCTCCGCTACGAGATCGGGACGTGCCCCGCGGAAGCCCTGAACCACGGTGTCCGGCGAGGCAGTGATGATGGCGTCCTTGCCGGCGGCGATGTCTGCGAGCAATTCGAAGACCGCCGGGTTCGCCTCCTGGATGTCGTCCACGAGAATCAGCTGGAGGCGGTCGCGTTCGGCGGCGAGGAAATCGGGCGAGTCCTGGAAGATCTGGCGCGCGGCAGTGATGATGCCGGCGGGGTCGAAGGCCTCGGGCATGCGCAGGTCCAGGACATCGCGGTACTCGGAGTACAGTGCGGCCGCCGGAATCCAGTCCGGCCGGTTGCACTGCCGCGCCAAGGCTACAAGGTCCTCGGCCGTCCGCCCGGATTCGATGATCCGGTCAAAGAGCTGGCGCACTTCCTGCCGGAAACCGCGGGTCCGCAGGGCGGCGTCCAGGTCCTCGGGCCAGGGCAGTTCGAGGCCGGGCAGCGCATGGCCCTCCAGCAGTTCCTTGATGATCAGGTCCTGTTCCGGACCGGAGAGCAGCTTCGGCTGGCGCGGAAGCGGCAGGAGGCCTTCGGCCTTGGCACGGCGGATCAGATCGAAGGCGTATGACGCCCAGGTCCGCGCCGGCGTCGTGCTCAGGCTCCGGTCCAGGCGGGCCGTGAACCGGTCGCGGAGCGTATCCGCGGCGAGCCGACCGGGAGCCAGGATGAGCATCCGCTCCGGATCCAGGCCGTCGCGCAGGGTGCGGCGGACGGCGGCCTCGACCAGGACCGTCGACTTGCCGGTGCCGGGTGCGCCGGGCACCAGCACGGGGCCCGAGCCGGGCGGGACCTCGACGGCGGCGAGCTGGTCCGGCGACAGCACCGGGACCGCACTGTGGTGGGTCCGGGGCGGCAACAGGCGCAACCCTGCTCCCGTTGCGTGCCCCGCCCCGGGAAGGGGTCGGGACCCGGACCGCTGCAGGCTTGGTTCGAGGTGGCTGGGGGTACTCACACAGTCATTTCATCATCGGGTACCGACAATTTATGCGACTCCCGCTCGAGCCGCTCCGCGATGGCATCGATCCGGTCGAAGTCGGCCTCGGTGGGCGCCCAGCGGCCGGCGGCCAGGTCAACACGCCAGCGTCCCTCGCCGGTCCGGCGGAAGTCGTCGTAGCGGCCCAGCAGCGGCGTCCCCTCCTGCAGATAAAGGCCCAATGCCTCGTGCTCCAGGCCGGGCGGGGCGTCCCCGCTGGATTTCAGGACGCGCCACCAGGGCACGCTGCTGCCATAGTGGCTCATGACCGAACCGACCTGGCGAGGGCCGCCGGCGCCGAGGAGTTCCGCAACGTCGCCGTAGGCCACCGCCGTGCCGGCCGGGATCAACGCCACGAGCTCCAGCACCGCCTCCACATACTCCGTCCGCATCGGTCCAGCCTAGCCGTTCCGGACCCCGGGACCGTGTCCGGGCGGCACGCGGGAACGGCGGTCAGGAACTGTCAGTGGCAGCAGTTACGGTTGAAGCATGAGCACTTGGAACACCCTCCCCCGCGCAGCCTTCGACCTCGAAACCACCGGGCGGAACTCCCGCGCGGCGCGGATTGTCACAGCATCCATCACCGTGGTGGACTCCGACGGCGGGATCGTCCAGGAACACGAGTGGCTCGCCGACCCCGGCGTTGAGATTCCCACCGAGGCCAGCGACATCCACGGCGTCACCACCGAGAAGGCCCGCAGCGAAGGCCGCCCCGCCGCGGAAGTGACGCGGGAGGTCGCCGCCGTGCTCCAGGAGCTCTTCGACACGGGTGTGCCGGTCATCGCCTTCAACGCCAGCTACGACTTCACCGTGCTCGCCGCCGAATCGGCCCGCTACGGCGTCCCGCAGTTGAGCCGCTTCCCCGTGCTGGATCCGTATGTCATGAACAAGCAGGTGGACCGGTACCGCAAGGGCAAGCGCACCCTCACCGCCTTGTGCGAGGAGTACGGCGTCAATCTGGACAACGCGCACACCTCCGCGGCCGATGCCCTGGCAACCCTTCGGATGCTCGATGCCATGGCCGGAAAATTCCCCAAGCTCAGGATGCCGGCGAGCAACCTGCACCAGCTCCAGGTCGAATGGGCCTCGGCCCAGGCCGCGGACTTCCAAAGCTACCTGCGCAAGACGAAGCCAGCCGCCGTGATCGAAGGCGACTGGCCCGTCCTGCCTCCCGAGGATGCCAGCCGGGGCGACTTCTAGGATTTCGGAACGCCGGGATTCCGGACGCCCGGTCGCCGGCGCGGGAACACTTCTTAAAACGAAACGTTCGCCGGCGGAACGGCTTAACTAGTCCCCCGCTGCGCGCAAATCCAGTGATTGCGACGGAGGTCACACCGCCCGTGGCGTCCACCGGCCGCCCGCTCCGGCGCCGATGATTCCGCGCCGGAGCGCCAGCACTATCAGGATCACCGCCGATCACGCATGACCCTGAAGATAGTTCGCAGAACGCACACGCCAGCCCTGATTTGTTCGGATTGAATGGGCGCCCACGTCGGATGACACAATTATCTTTCGCGGCGTGTCTGCTCCACCCGGCGCCCAAGCCAGCGGCCGGGGGCCCGATGAGCCTCCCGCGACCCACTGAATTTCAGACGAAAGTGATTGCGTGATGAAAAGCAAAGCCTTGAAGTGGCTGACCACCGTTCCCGTGGCCATCGCCGTGGCGGTTTCCCTTGCAGCCTGCGGCGGCGGTTCGGCCCAGTCAACGGCGTCACCGACGGATGCCCTCCAGGGCAGCGACCAGAAGTCCTTGGACAAATACACCACCAAGGACGTCACTCCCCTGGACCAGATCGACAAGTCCAAGCTCGGCCTGATCACCGATGGAACCCTGACTGTGGGAACCCTTTCGGACGCGCCGCCGAACATCTACATCGACCAGTCGGGCAAATTCACCGGCTACGACAACGAGCTCCTGCGCGCCGTCGCGGACAAGCTGGGCCTCAAGGTGGAGTTCAAGGCCACCGGCTTCGCGTCGCTGCTCGCCCAGGTCCAGAACAAGCAGTTCGACCTCGGTTCTTCCTCGATTTCAACCACTGACGCCCGACGCAAGACCGTTGGCTTCACCAACGGTTACGACTTTGGCTACATGGCCGTGGTCGCCAAGAAGGACTCCAACATCAAGGGATTCAAGGACCTGACCAAGGACACCCGCATCGCCGTGGTCCAGGGCACGGTGCAGGATGACTACGTCACCAACACCCTCCAGATCGAGCCGGTCCGCTTTGAGGACTACAACACCGCCTACGCCAACGTGAAGAACGGCCAGGTCGACGCCTGGGTCGCTCCGTCCCAGCAGGCCACCGGCCAGGTCAAGGAAGGCGACGGCACTGTCATCGCCGAGTCGGTCGTGAACACCCAGAACTTCACCGCGTACGCCGTGAACAAGGAAAACCAGCCGCTCATTGACGCGCTGAACTCCGGCCTCGACGCCGTCATCGCCGACGGCACCTGGTCCAAGCTGACCAAGGAATGGTACCCGGACCGCGAGACCCCGGCCACGTGGTCCCCGGGTTCCAAGGCCGTCACTGTTCCGAAGTCCTAGTCCATGGATGCACTCGATCAACTCATAGGCAGCTTCTTCGACTGGGAGGCGATAGCAGCCGTCCTGCCGCAAATGCTTACGGTCGGCCTGCGCAACACCCTGATCCTGGCGATCGCCTCGGGTGTGCTCGGGTGCATCCTGGGCATGGTCCTGGCCATCATGGGCACGTCCCGCAGCACGCCGCTCCGGTGGCTGTCGCGGATCTATACGGATGTGTTCCGCGGGGTCCCCGCGATTGTGGTCATCCTGCTGATCGGCATCGGGCTCGGGCCCGTGGTCCGGGAACTGACCGGATCCACGAACCCGTTCCCGCTCGCCATCTTCGCCCTGACGCTCATGGCGTCGGCCTACATCGGCGAAATCTTCCGCTCAGGCATCCAGAGCGTGGAAAAGGGCCAGCTGGAAGCCTCCCGTGCACTGGGATTCAGCTATAACTCATCCATGCGCCTCGTGGTGATTCCGCAGGGCGTCCGGCGCGTGCTGCCGGCCCTGGTCAACCAGTTCATCACGCTGATCAAGGACTCCTCCCTGATCTATCTGCTCGGCCTGCTCGCCAGCCAACGCGAGATCTTCCGGATCGGTAACGACGCCGCCGCCAACACGGGCAACCTGTCGCCCCTGATGGCCGCGGCGTTCATGTACCTCATCCTGACCGTTCCGCTCACCCACTTGGTCAACTACATCGACAACCGCCTGCGGACCGGCCGTCCGGAGAAACAGCAGCCGGACGACGCCGCCGCCCTGATCGGGAAGGGAGCTCAGCCTTGAGCGAATTCGCCTCCGGCTCGCTGACCGGCAAGAACCTGCATTTGTCCTTCGGCACTAACCATGTCCTGCGCGGCATCGACCTGGACGTCCCGACGGGCACCACGGCCTCGGTGATCGGTCCCTCCGGCTCAGGGAAGTCCACGCTCCTGCGTGTCATGAACCGCCTGATCGAACCGGACCAGGGCGACATCCTGCTCGATGGCCGCTCGGTCCTGAAGGACAACCCGGACGAGCTGCGCCAGCGGATCGGCATGGTGTTCCAGCAGTTCAACCTGTTCCCGCACAAGACCGTGGTGGACAACGTCTCGCTGGCGCTGCGGAAGCTGCGCAAACTGCCGGCCGAGCAGGCCCGGGCCGAGGCGCTCGAGCAGCTCGACCTCGTGGGGCTCAAGCACAAGGCCGACGCCCGTCCTGCCAACCTCTCCGGCGGCCAGCAGCAGCGCGTCGCCATTGCCCGCGCCCTGGCCATGAAGCCGGAGGTGATGTTCTTCGATGAGGCCACCTCAGCCCTCGATCCGGAGCTCGTCAAGGGGGTGCTGGCGCTGATGGCCGACCTCGCCAAGGGCGGCATGACCATGGTGGTGGTGACCCACGAGATGGGCTTCTCCCGCAATGTCTCGGACACCGTGACGTTCATGGACGCCGGCGTCGTCGTCGAGTCCGGTCCGCCGGAACAAATCTTTACCAGCCCGCGGACCGAGCGGCTGCAGGGGTTCCTCGCGGACGTTCTGTAGTTCGCCAGCGCCAAGGCAACTTAAACGACTGATGGCACCCGCAACAGCGGGTGCCATCAGTCGTTAACTCGTTAAAGAGCTGCAGGCTATGGCCTGGCGCCGGCCGCCGCTTTCGCCGCTGCCGGGAGGGCGTCGAAGATCCGGTTCATCGCGGTGTCGTCGTGCGCGGCGGAGAGGAACCAGGCCTCGAAGACCGACGGCGGCAGGTAGACGCCGGAGTCCAGCATGGAGTGGAAGAACGGGGCGTAGCGGAATACTTCCTGGCCCTGGGCGTCGTCGTAGTTGTGGACACCACGGGCGCCCGTGCCGAAGGCCACCGAGAACAGGTTGCCTGCGCGCTGGATGGAGTGGTCCACGCCGGCCGCATCGAGCGCGGAGGACAGCGCCGCAGAGAGTTCCAGCGAGCGGGCATCCACGAACGAATAGACTTCGGGGGTGGCATGCGTGAGGGTTGCGACCCCGGCGGCCATGGCCACCGGGTTACCGCTCAGCGTCCCGGCCTGGTAGACGGGGCCCAGGGGCGCCAGGTAGTCCATGACCTCCGCGCGCCCGGCGAGGGCCGCTGTCGGCATGCCGCCGCCAATCACCTTCCCGAACGTCAGCAGGTCCGGGGTCCACGGCTCGGCGGCGCCGGCGGCGCCTCCGGTGAGGCCCCAGTAGCCGGAGTAGCCGGTCCGGAAGCCGGTCAGGACCTCGTCGAGGATCAGCAGGGCGCCGTGCTCGCGGGTGATCCGGGAGAGGCCGGAGTTGAAGCCGTCGCCGGGGGTGACAACGCCCATGTTGGCGGGAGCGGCTTCGGTGATGACGGCGGCAATGCTGTCACCGTGCTTGGCGAAGGCGGCCTCGACGGCGCCGAGGTCGTTGTAGGGCAGCACGAGGGTCTCGGCGGCAGTGGCGGCGGTGACACCGGCCGAGCCGGGCAGCGCGAGGGTCGCCAGGCCGGAGCCTGCGGCGGCAAGGAGGCCGTCGAGGTGGCCGTGGTAGCAGCCGGCGAACTTGATGATGAGGTTGCGGCCGGTGAAGCCGCGGGCCAGCCGGACGGCCGTCATGGTCGCCTCGGTGCCGGTGGAGACCATCCGGACGCGCTCGGCGGCCGGGACGCGCTCCTTGACGATGGCGGCGAGGTTTGCCTCGTCCGGCGTCGAAGCTCCGAAGGAGAGCCCGCGGTCGACGGCGGCGTGCACGGCTGCCAGGACCTCCGGGTGGGCGTGCCCCAGCAGCGCCGGGCCCCAGGAGCAGACGAGGTCGACGTAGTCGGCACCGTCGGCGTCGGTTAGGTAGGCACCCTTGGCGGACACCATGAACCGCGGCGTCCCGCCCACGGAGCCGAAGGCGCGCACGGGTGAGTTCACGCCGCCCGGCATCAGCTGGCGGGCTCGGTCAAAGAGTTCCTCGTTGCGAGGCATGCTGGAAGTCATGGTTCCTATTCTTTCAGTTCGCGGCGAGCTCAGTTCGCGGCCAGTTCAGTTCGCGGCCAGAAGCGCGGCCACGCGGGGCGCCACTTCGGTGCCGAACAGTTCAATCGAGCGCATCATGGCCGTGTGCGGCAGGGTGCCGTTGCTGTACTTGAGATCAAAGCGGTCCACGCCCAGGTTCTTTTTGAGCAGGGCGATCTTCGAGGCCACGGTTTCCGGCGACCCGACGTAGAGGGCTCCCTCGGGCGTACACATCGCGTCGAACTCGCCGCGGCTGGCCGGGCCCCAGCCGCGTTCGGCCCCGATCCTGTTGCGCTGATCGAGCCAGTGCGGGAAGAACTCCTCCCGGGCTTCCTCATCCGTGGCGGCAACGTGGCCCGGCGAATGCGTGGCCATTTGCTGCATCTGGTGCCCGTACTTGGCCATGGCTTCCCGGTAGAGGTTTGCCAGGGGCGCGAAGGACCGCGGCTGGCCGCCGATGATCGCGAAGATGATCGGGTAGCCGTACTCGGCGCAGCGCAGCACCGACTCGGGGGTCCCGCCGACGCCGATCCAGGTCGGCAGAAGGTGGTGTTCCAGCGGCGGATAGACGCTCAGGCCGCTGATGGCCGGCCGGGTGCGTCCCTCCCAGTGGACCGGTTTCTGCGCCCGGACCTTGTCGAAGAGCTCGAGCTTTTCCTCGAAAAGGACCTCGTAGTCGGCCAGGTCCAGGCCGAACAGCGGGAAGGACTCGATGAAGGACCCCCGGCCCAGCATGACCTCTGCCCGGCCGCCGGAGATGGCGTCCACGGTGGCGAAGCGCTGGAACACCCGGATCGGGTCATCGGAGCTGAGCACTGTCACGGCCGAGCCGAGCCGGATGTTCTTCGTGCGGGCGGCCGCCGCGGCCAGGAAGACCTCCGGGGCGGAGACCGCGAAGTCGCGGCGGTGGTGCTCCCCCACCGCGAAGGCGTGCAGGCCGATCTGGTCCGCGAGTTCAGCCTGTTCCAGGAGCTGGCGCAGCACCTGGGCGTGCGGGACGGGATGGCCGTCCGGGAAGACCCCGACGTCGCCGAAGGTGTTCAGGCCCAGGAGGATGCGGTGGGGTCCCACCGGCGCCGTGGGTGTGGAATCGAGCGGGGCGTTCGGGGTCTCGGGGGCCGTGTTCATCGGGTTTCCTTCAGCCAGCCGGCGAGTTCGCTCGCCCAGTAGGTCAGCACCATGTTGGCGCCGGCGCGTTTGATGCCCAGGACGGACTCGGTGATGGCGGCCCGGCGGTCGATCCAGCCGTTCGCGGCGGCAGCCTCGATCATCGAGTACTCGCCGGAAATCTGGTAGGCGGCCACGGGGACCGGGCTCATGGCGGCGACGTCGGCGAGGATGTCCAGGTAGCTCATGGCCGGCTTCACCATGACCATGTCGGCGCCTTCGGCCAGGTCCAGGTCGACCTCAAGGATGGCCTCCCGGCGGTTGGCGGCGTCCATCTGGTAGGTGCGGCGGTCGCCGGTCAACTGCGAGTCGACGGCCTCGCGGAACGGGCCGTAGAACGCGGAGGCGTATTTCGCGGCGTAGGCCACGATCGCGGTGTTGGCGTGCCCGGCGTCCTCCAGGGCCTGCCGGATCACGGCGACCTGGCCGTCCATCATGCCGGAGGGGCCCAGGACGTGGGCGCCGGCGTCGGCCTGGGCAACCGCCATCTGGCCGTAGATTTCCAGGGTGGCATCGTTGTCGACGTAGCCGTTGGCGTCCAGGACGCCGCAGTGGCCGTGGTCGGTGAATTCGTCGAGGCACACGTCGCTCATGACCACGAGTTCGTCGCCGACCTCGGCGCGGACGTCCCGGATGGCCTTGTTCAGCACGCCGTCGGGGTCCAGCGACGCCGTCCCGCGCGCGTCCCGGAGGGCGGGGACGCCGAACAGCATGATGCCGCCGACGCCCAGCTGCACCGCCTCGGCCGCGGCACGCCTGAGCGAATCGGTGGTGTGCTGCTGCACGCCGGGCATCGAGGCGATCGGGTTGGGCTTGGTCAGGCCTTCGCGGATGAAGGCCGGCAGGATGAGCTCCGAGGCTGAGAGCCGGTGTTCGGCCGTCAGCCGGCGCATGGCCGGGGTGGTGCGGAGCCGGCGGGGGCGGTGGGTCGGGAAGCTCATATGGTGTCCTTTGCTGAGGGCTCTGCGACTGACGGATGCGGTGGGGGCTGCTGGTGGTCAAGGGACCGGACGACGGCGGCAACCAGCCCGGACGCCGTCGGCTCTTCGGCGACGGCGTCGACGGTGAGTCCGAGGGAAGCCGCCTCGGCCGCCGTCGAGCGTCCGATGGCGACGAAACGGCAGTTGCCCAGCGGGGCGAGGTGCGCGTGGATGCGGCGTGCGGCGCTGGGCGAGGCGGCGACGACGGCGTGCAGCCGGCCGGCACCGATTTCGGCTTTGGCCTCGGCCGCGGTGAGCACGGCGGGCGGCGGAGCGTCCTGCCGGGCTGGGCTGCTCCCCTGCGTCAAGGCCGCCTGCGGCGGGGCTGGCGGGGAGGCGGGCAGGGCCCGGCGCGGATCGGCCGGATAGTCGACGGTGTTGTACGCGGTGACGGCCTGGACGGCGGCACCGCGGGCCTCGAGGCCCTTGCGCAGCCGGGGGTCCGCAATGTCCGCCTGGGGCAGGAGCACGCTGCCCTGGTTCGCGGGCCAGATGTCGAGCAGGCCCGTGCCGGACTGCTGGCCCGTGGGTGCGAGGTCGACGCTGATGCCCCGGGATTCCAGCACACGGCGGGTCGCCGGGCCGATCGTGGCCACGAGGATGCTGCCGGGCAGCCAGCTGCTGAGGGAGGCACCGCGTTCGGCGGCTTTCGCTTCAAGTGCCTGGACGGTGGTCACGCTGCTGACCACGAGCCACGTGTAGGCCCCGGCACCGAGGGCGTCGAAGGCGACGTCAAGGGAGTGCTGGTCGCTGGCCTGCTCGAAGTCGATCAGCGGCAGCAGCAACGGCTCGGCGCCGACACGGCGGAGGGCCGTGACGAGCTCCCCCGCGCGGTCCGGGCTGCGGGCAACCAGCACGCGGGCGCCCTCCGGCACGCTCACGCCGGCTGGCCCGCCCGTGTTGTTGCGGTCGCTGTGCCGTCCCATGAAGTGTGGAATCCGCGGTTCAGGAAGCTGCCAGGTCCGCGATGTCCGCGGCGCCGCGGGCGAGCAGGACTTCCGCCAGCTCGATCCCGAGCAGCGTTGCCCCGACCTCGGTGAGGCCGTCAGTGGCCTTCTTGTCACGGACGGTTGCCGTGCCGTCGACTGCGCAGACCACCGCTTCGAGGTGGAGCATGCTCCCTTTGCGGTAGGCGTAGGCGCCCACGGGGGCGGCGCATCCGGCCTCCAGGCGGGCCAACAAAGCGCGTTCGGCCGTGACGGCGAGCCTGGTGTCCGGATCATCGAGGGCCGCGAGGGCCTGCGCCAGGACGCCCTGGGAGCCTTCCGTGGACCCGGCCCTGCGAGGCGCGTCGGCGGTGCGGCATTCGATCGCCAGGGCACCCTGCCCGGCGGCAGGCAGCATGATGTCCGTCTCGAGGTACTCGCTGACCGCGTCGAGCCGGCCGATCCGGTGCAGTCCGGCGGCGGCGAGGACGACGGCGTCGAGGTCGTTCGACTTGCCGTCAACGACAGCGTCGTTCGTGTTGCCCGACAGGCCGGGGACGCGCCCCAGCCGGGTGTCCACGTTGCCGCGGATGTCGCGGATGTCCAGGTCCGGACGCACGGCTCGGAGCTGGGCCGCGCGGCGCGGCGAGCCGGTGCCGACGCTCGCGCCGCTGGGCAGGTCGGCAAGTTTGAGCCCGTCGCGGGCGCACAGCACGTCCCGGACGTCGACGCGTTTGGGTGTGGCCGCCAGGGTCAGGCCCAGCGCCGGACCGGTCGGGAGGTCCTTGAGCGAATGCACGGCGATATCGCAGGTGTTCTGCAGCAGGGCGTCGCGGAGCGCGGCGACGAAGACGCCGGTGCCGCCCATCTGGGACAGCGAGCCTTTGAGGACATCGCCGTCGGTCCGGACGTGGACGAGCTCGACGGGGAACCCGCCGACGGCGGCCAGCTGGTCCGCGGTCTGTTGGGTCTGGGTCAGGGCGAGCTTGCTGGCGCGGGTGCCGATCCGGACGCTCATGCGGTCCCCCGGCCTGCCGCCGTATCAGCCGTGCCCGCCGCCGTGCGCGAAGCCACCGCTGCGGCCGGGTAGGGATCGTGTCCGGTCCCGACGGTGGTGTCGGCTCCGGCGATGGTGGGCTTTTCGCCGCGGAAGTTCGCGCAGCAGCCGGGACGGCAGACGTCGTACCAGGGGCCGAGCTTGGTCAGGTGCGGCCGCTCGGCGATGTTGTTCGCGACGGTCCGCTCGCAGATGAGGTCCACGAGCCCGGAGACAAACTTGCGGTGCGTTCCGGGAGTGGGGACGCGGGTTGCGGCCAGCTCCAGCCGGGCGCAGGTCTCAAGCGCCTCGGTGTCCAGGTCCCAGACCACTTCCATGTGGTCGCTGACAAAGCCCAGCGGCACAATCACGATGCCCTTGACACCCTGGCCGGCGAGCTCCTCGATGGCGTCGTTGATGTCCGGTTCGAGCCACGGCACATGCGGGGCGCCGGAGCGGGACTGGTAGACGAGGGACCAGGGTGCGGTCAGGCCCGTCTCATCTTCCACCCGGCGGATGATCTCGGTGCCGGAGGCCAGATGCTGCGCGGCGTACGCGGAGTCTTCCTCGAAGGTGCGCGGCTCACCCTCGGACCGGCCCGCTGCCTCGGCGTCGCGGGTCGGGATGGAGTGCGTCGCGAACAGGATGTGTACGGGGGCGTCCGGGGTGCCGGCCGCGGCCAGTTGGGCACGGACGTCGGCGAGGCCGGCGGCGGTTCCCTCGATGAAGGGCTCCACGAACCCGGGGTGGTCGAAGTACTGGCGCACCTTGTCGACCTCGAGCTTGCCGTCGAGCCCGGTTTCGGTCAGCGCCATGCCGATGTCCTCGCGGTACTGGCGGCAGCTGGAGTAGCAGGAGTAGGCACTCGTGGTGAGCATGAGCACCTTGCGGTGGCCGGCGTCGTAGATCTCCTGCAGGGTCTGCGGGATGTACGGGTCCCAGTTGCGGTTGCCCCAGAACACCGGCAGCGCGATGCCGCGGGCGGCAAGTTCGGCCTCGAGGCCGGCCTTGAGCTGACGGTTCTGTGCGTTGATGGGGCTGATGCCGCCGTTGGCGCGGTAGTGGTGCGAGACCTCTTCGAGCCGTTCGTCGGGGATGCCGCGGCCGCGGGTGACGTTGCGGAGGAACGGGATGACGTCCTCCTGGCCTTCGGGCCCGCCGAACGAGGCGAGGAGCACGGCGTCGTACTCCTTGGGGGCCATCCGGCCGGCCTCGGTGACGGCGTTCACGGCCGTTACTGAGGCGGCGGATTCCTGAGGATCCAGCGGGCTCATGCCAGGACCTCGGCAATCTCGGCGGCGGTGACGCGGCGGCCGGTGTAGAACGGGATTTCTTCGCGGACGTGGTGCCGGGCTTCGGTGGCCCGGAGGTGGCGCATCAGGTCCACGAGGTCCACGAGCTCGGGGGCTTCCAGTCCGAGGATCCATTCCCAGTCGCCCAGGGCGAACGAGGACACGGTGTTGGAGATGACCTGGGGGAAGTCGCGGCCCAGCATGCCGTGGTCGCGGAGCATGGCGCCGCGCTCGGCGTCCGGCAGGAGGTACCACTCGTAGGAGCGGACGAAGGGGTAGACGCAGAGCCATTCCGCCGGTTCCACGCCGCGGGAGAACGCCGGGGTGTGGTTCTTGGCGAATTCGGCCTCGCGGTGCACGCCCATGGCGGACCAGACGATCTCGGTGCCGGCGAACAGCTTGCTGCGCCGGATGTCCCGCACTGCCCGCTGCAGCGCTTCCGGCCGGGGACCATGCAGCCAGACCATGATGTCCGCGTCGGCCCGCATCGCCGAGACGTCGTAGCTGCCGCGGTGGACAACCCCGGCGTCGGCGAGGCTTTTCATCAGGGCGTCGAAGTCCTCAGCGGCATCGGCGCCGCGCAGGATGTCCGCTGACCGCTTGAATACGGTCCAAAGGGTGAAGAACTGCTCAGTTGAATCTTCGGGCGCCGATGCCCCGGCGACGGATTCTCCGGGGGCTGACATTCCGGTTTTAGTGACAGATTCGGCAGAAGTGTGGCTCATGCATACCAGTCTGCCTCCTCTCCCCAGCTAAGTCGAAAAAAAGCACTTCTACAACGCGTAGAAGTGCTTTATTTCACATGCGGGAGGAGGGCCCGCGTGAGGCGGGTCCTTGGGAAAGGGTCCTGTCAGCTCCGGCGCATCCGAAGGACCGCGACGCCGGCGCCAAGCGAGAGCGCTACCAGGGAGATGCCCCAGCCGACCAGCGGGGACGGACCGGCCGGTTCCAACGTCGAGGTTGCCTCGAGGGAGGTGTTGCCGGAGTGGCCCTTGGCCGGGGCCTGGGTCTGGGTCCAGCCGGTTGTGTTTGAACCGCTTGGGGACGGATGCGGCGTGGCCGACTGCGAGGCCGACTGCGTGCCGGTAACGCTGCCCGCGGCCGGCACCGCGGTGCCGGACTGGGGCTCAGCCGCCGGGTCGGCGCCCGCACTGCCCGGTGGCGGTTGGCCGGGGGCCTGTCCGGTGGGCGCGGTCCCGGCGGAACCGTCTGCGGCGGGAGCTCCCGGAGCCGGGGCCGCGGGCGGCGCGCCGGGATCCTGCGGTCCGGCGGGCGGTGCAACTTTCGCGGACGGCGTGCCCGACGGCGGCGGGGTACTGGTGTGCGGGGCCGTGGGCTCGGGGTCGCTGGGTTCCGGGTCGCTGGGCTCGGGGTCGCTGGGTTCGGGGTCGCTGGGTTCCGGGCTGCTGCCGGGCGACGGGGTGGCCTCCCCCGGGTCGGCGGACGGCGAGGGGCTCGGCGTCTTGGAGGAGCCGAGCAGGCTGTCCAGCACGTCGTCGAGGCCAAGTGTCAGCGAACCTTGCGCGGACGGTGCGGTGGACGCCGCTGCGGACAACCCGGTGGCCGCCTGCGAGGCAGGAGCCCCGGCGGTGGCAGCCAGTGCGGCCCCGAGCGCGACCGCCGCCGCACCCCTTCGAAGGCCCCGATGGCTCCGGGTCTTCGTTGTTGACACCTTGGACCTGAAAGTAAACATGGTCATCGAGCCTAGCCGGAATCGATCGGCAGGAAAAACTTGCAAAAACCGCGAATTTCCGGCACGAAACCACCGGGACCGGAGGGGTTCAGGGTGCCTTTGGAGCCGCTGTGATTCCTGTGGCTGAAGGTGCTTTTGGGACTCGGAGGACCGCGTTCTGGGCAGCCAAATTCAGTGCAACTAAACTGGGCGCAGCCGCGTTCAGGGCAACCAATTGAACGCAGCCGCGTTCAGGGCAACCCGCTTTCAGGGCAACAGCCTGCGGACCTGCTGCGGGGTGTCGGCGACGATCGCGGCCAGGCCATTGCCGGACAGCCAGCCGCCCACCACGGCAAGCGTGCCGTCCGCGGCACAGATGCTCCGGACGGCCGCGACGCGCTGCCTGTGGCCCAGGGACGCAAACGGCAGCGCACCGGCCCAGCGGACCACGTCCCAATCGGCCACGTCCCCGGCGCCGACGGGTACGGCCAGCAGGGCCGAGGCATCAGCCAGCGCTGCGCGGAAAAGTTCATCGTCGGAGCGCGGCGCTGTGGCCAGTCCGCCGCCGCGGGACTCGGGCATTGCCCGGGGAGTAACAGCCCCGGGAGCTGCGCTCCGTCCGTAGGAGAGCCGGAGAACATGCCTTCCCGGGCCTGCCTGCTCCGCCAGCCAGGCCCATTTGGCGGTGGCGTGCGTCAGCGCCTTGGCCTGCACGCCCGGGCTCTGCGGCGCAACAAGCACGCCGGTGCCGCGTGGCGCCGCGTCAAGGGCCGGGAGGTCCACCACGAGCGTGACAAGGCTGACGTCGGGTCCGGCATCGGGGCGGTGGCCGGCAAGTTCCGGCAGGGACTCCTCAAGCAGCCCGACGGCGGCGGGACCTTCGACCGCAACCACGAGGAGCCCGGCGTCGAAAGTGGTCTGGTCTGTGGCCACGCGCCAGCCGTCGGCTGTGCGCCGCACTGACCGGGCCGGGGTGCGGGGCAGCAGGGTGACGCCGCGCTGACGCAGATCGGCCAGCAGGGCGGCGACGAGCGTGTGCATGCCGCCGCGCAGCCCGGCGACGGCGGAGCCGGCCTTCTGGAGCCCGGCGGCCTGGGCTGTCCCGGCCGTTCCGGCTGGTCCGGAGGGGCCAGCCATGGCGGTCGCCGCTCCCCTGCGCTGAGCCGCGACGGCGGCGGCGAGGGAACCGTGCTGACGGATGCCGGCCCGCAGACCGGGGGCCACCATGTCGACGTCGAGGGCTGAGGGATCGGCCGAGTGGACGCCGCCGACCACCGGCGCCACGAGGCGGTCCAGGACCCGCCTGCCCATCCGCCGGCGGACCAGGGCTGACACGCTCGTTGCCCCGGCAGCGGTGCCCAGCGAGGCCGGCAGCACGGCGTCGACGGAGGCGCGGAGGGAACCCAGCAGGCCCAGCGACCGGCGGACTTCCGGGTCCCACGGGCTCGCCGGGATGCCCAGCACACCGGTCTTGGGCAGTTCCCGGGGACCGTCAGGCAACTGGACCCAGGCCCCGCCGGGGTTCGGCGCAACGATCTCGCCGGCCAGCCCGAGCTCCGCGGCGAGATCGGCTACGGCGGCGGTGCGGGTGGCGAAAGATTCCGCGCCGCTGTCCAGGGTCAGTCCGGCCACGGCATGGCTGCCGACGCAACCGCCCCAGGCCTCGCCGGCCTCCAGGACGGTGGTGCGGACCCCGGCCCGGGCGAATTCCCGTGCCGCAAGCAGCCCGGAGATCCCGCCCCCGATCACGACGGCGGTGCCTTCCCCGGGAGTCCCGGCGGCGCCTGCGTCCACGCCCCTACTCCGGAGCGATGGAGTGGATGAGTTCGACCACGCGCGTGAGCACCTCAGGATCCGTCTCCGGCGGCACCCCGTGGCCGAGGTTCACGACGTGCCCGGGCGCAGCGGAGCCGGCCGCGATCACCTCGCGGACGTGGGCTTCGAGGACTTCCCACGGTGCCGAAAGCAGTGCCGGGTCGATGTTGCCCTGCAGCGGAACGGTGCCGCCGAGGCGGCGGTTGGCCTCGTCCAGCGGCAGCCGGTAGTCGACCCCCACGACGTCGACGCCGACGTCGCGCATCGCGACGAGCAGTTCCGACGTGCCGGTGCCGAAGTGGATCAGCGGTGCGCCGAGGTGCCGGACATGGTCCAGGGCCCGGGATGACGCCGGCGCAACGAAGCGCTGGTAGTCGGCCAGTCCCAGCGAACCGGCCCAGGAGTCGAAGAGCTGGCCGGCGGAGGCGCCGGCTTCCAGCTGCGCGCGGAGGAACATCCCCGAGGCATCGGCGGCCCAGTTGGCCAGGGCAGTCCAGGTCTCGGGGTCGGCGTGCATCATAGTGCGCGGGCCGAGGTGGTCGCGGGAAGGCTTGCCTTCCACCATGTACGCGGCAAGGGTAAACGGGGCACCGGCGAAGCCGATCAGCGGGGTACTGCCGAGCTCGGCCACCGTCAGCCGGACGGCCTCGCGGATGGGCTCCAGGGCCTCCCAGGTCAGTTGCGGCAGGGCGGCAACGTCAGCGGCCGTGCGGACCGGCTTGTCCAGAACGGGTCCGACGCCGGGCACGATGTCCACGCCGACGCCGGCCAGCTTGAGCGGGATGACAATGTCCGAGAAAAAGATGGCGGCATCGACGTCGTGGCGGCGGACCGGCTGCAGGGTGATCTCGGAAGCCAGCTCGGGGCGCAGGCAGGAGTCCAGCATCGCGACGCCCTCACGTACCTTGAGGTACTCGGGGAGTGAGCGGCCGGCCTGGCGCATGAACCAGACTGGACGGCGGGAGGGCTTGCCGCCGCGGTAGGCGGTGATCAGCGGCGAATCCGCGGTGCGGCCGTCCATCAGCGGGTGCCCGGCATCGAGGCCGCGGGCGGCGGCACCCGCGGCGGCGCCATCATTGGCGGCATTGCCGGCTGCGCCATTGTCGGACGTACTGAAGGTGGTCGTGCCGGCCCGGGCCGCAGCGCTTGGAGTCATGACTTCGATTGTGCCCAAATTTGTGCCCAAAAGATAACGACAGCCTGTCACGCCGGCTCTGGCACTGGCCATGAGTGCCGCGCCGTGGCGGGAATCACAGGCCAGGGTGCCTGAGCCCACGCCCGGACGGTTGTTCTACACGGACGCGAAAAAGCTATGATGGTGATGCTGTGGTTCTTTTTTCATTGGTGGCTACACACGCCGACATCGACCTCGAAACCGTTGCTCAGTTGAGCACCGGCGCTTCAGGGATCGCCACATCCGCCCTCGCCGGATCGCCGGCCGTGGCGGGTGCCGTTGTCCTTGCCACCTGCAACCGGCTTGAAATCTATGGTGAAGCCCCCCATCCGGACGCCGTCGCCGCGGCCCGGGCAGCCCTCATCGCCCACATCAGCGGCGCCAGCGGACTCAACGATCAGCTCGTCTCCCGCGCCTTCAGCACCCGCACTGGCGCCGAGGTCAGCCAGCACCTCTTCTCCGTCAGCTCCGGGCTGGACTCCGCCGTGGTGGGCGAACGGGAAATTGCCGGGCAGGTCCGCCGCGCCTTGATCACGGCCCAACACGAGGGCACCGCCAGCTCCGGCCTGGTCCGGCTGTTCCAGGCCGCGTCCAAAACCGCGAAGGACGTCGGCGCCCAGACGGCGTTGGGTTCGCGCGGGCTCTCCATCGTCTCCGTGGCCCTGGACCTCGCCACTGACCTGTCGGAAAGCCCGGACTGGTCCGCCAAGAAAGCCGTCGTCTTCGGGACCGGCGCCTACGCCGGTGCCACCATGTCCCTGCTGCGCGAACGCGGCTGCACCGATGTCTCTGTCTATTCCTCCTCCGGCCGCGCCGCCGGCTTCGTCGCCACCCGGGGCGGCACGGCACTGGACGAGGACACGCTTCCGGGCGCAGTTGCCGCGGCCGACGTCATGATCGGCTGCAGCGGCTCCGACAGTCGAGTCGAGGCGGACGAAATCGCCCGGATTCGTGCGAACTCGCCCCAGCCGCTGATCGCGATCGACCTCGCCCTGACCCATGACTTTGACCCCGCTGTCGGCGACCTCGACGGCGTCGAACTGCTTACGCTGGAATCGGTCCGGCTGGCCGCACCGCAGGAACAGGCCGAGTCGCTCGAACAGGCCAGCAGCATCGTGGCCGGGGCGGCCAGCGCCTTTGAGCAGGAGCGCGAGGCCAGGAGCGTCGACTCGGCGATCGTCGCCTTGCGCCGCCACACGATGAACGTCCTGGACGCGGAAATGGAAAAGGTCCGGGCCCGGCACGGCTGCACGGCCGCCGCCGAAGAAGTCGAATTTGCCCTGCGCCGCATGGTGAAACAACTGCTGCACGTCCCCACCGTCCGGGCCCGCGAACTGGCCTCCAACGGACAGCAGGACGCCTACATTGCCGGTCTTGAGGCGCTGTACGGCATCACGGTGGAGCCCACCGCCGGCGCAACGGTCCCCGGTGCCGCCGGTTCCGCGGCCGCGTGCCCCGTGGACCATAACGCCGTTGTCCATAACCCCGGTGTCCATAACCCCGGCGACCTCGGCCCCGCAGCGGGCGACATCCGCGAAACCGCGTAGCTGCCCCGCGCGTCCCCCGCACCGCGGCTTATCCGTGGATCATCCCTGGCTTATCCGGGGAAAGCGTTGATCCCGGTCATCTCGGCCGACACCTGCCACAGCCGTGTGGCAGCCTCCCGGTCCACGGCGTGGACATCCACTCCCCTGACCCTGGCTTCGGGCGATCCGGGCACCGTGGCTTCGGCGATGTCGCAGTCCTCGCAGTAGACGCCGCCCATTCCCTCAAGCGCCGGCGACGTCGCGGCCCAGACCGAGGTGGCCGCGCCCTGCGCGGGTGTCTTGAAGCGCGGGTCGAGCTTGCCGTGTTCGTCCATCCAGCCCGCGGCGATCATCTCCTCCCGCGGCAGGTGCCGCTGCAGCTCCGTCATGATCCCGCCGGGATGTACTGCGAAGGCGCGCACGCCAAAGTTCCGGCCCAGGGCATCGAGCTGGACGGCGAAGAGCGCGTTCGCCGTCTTGGCCTGGCCGTAGGCGCGCCACTTGTCGTAGCCGGCGTCGAAATTGATGTCATCGAAGCGAATGGCCGAGAGCTTGTGGCCGGTCGAGGACAGCGCGACCACGCGGGCTCCCTGGGCCGCGGCAAGCGCCGGCCACAGCAGGTTGGTCAAGGCAAAATGGCCCAGGTGGTTCGTGGCGAACTGTGATTCCCAGCCGGGTCCCACCCTGCGCTCCGGACTCGCCATGATGGCGGCGTTGTTGATGAGAATCTCCAGGCTGCGGCCTGCGCCCGGCGCCGCGCCAGGTACCGTTCCCGGCGCCGGGCCGGCCAGGAAGCCGGCGGCGAACTCCTTCACACTGTCCTGGTCCGCCAGGTCCAGTTCGGCAACTTCCAGCTCGGCGACGCTGACGCCGCCAGTGGTTGCTGGCGTCAGACCGGCCGCGGCGAGGACGTCGCGGGCATGCTCCGGCCGCCGGGCCGGCACCACGACGGCGGCGCCGGCGGAGGCCAGCGCCCGCACGGTCTCCAGGCCCAGCCCCGAGTACCCGCCCGTGACAATCGCGGTCTTCCCGGTCAGGTCGATCCCGGCAATGACGTCGGCCGCCGTCGAATCCCGGCCGAACCCGGAGCCTATCTTCCGCTGGGGCGTCACTGTATTTTCCTCGCTCATGACATTTTCCTCGCTCACGACCAAGCCTTTCGGTAAAGGGCGCCGCTCAACGGAGCGTTTATTCGGGTGCCGCGACATGGCCGCCAATGGCCAGCCACGGCTCAGTACACCGGTTTCCCGGGTTCCACGTCCCTAACCCAGGCGAGAATGCCGCCCTCGAGGTGGCTGACGCGCTCGTACCCGGCGGCGCGGGCTGCGGACAGGACGGCGGCGGATCGTGTTCCGGCCTTGCAGTGGAAGACAATTTCGGCTTCCTGGGGCAGTTCCTGCCACGCCTCGCCGGCAAGGATGCGGCCTTGCGGGATCAGCTCCGACCCCTCAATGCGGACGATTTCGTATTCTCCCTGCTCGCGCACGTCCACGAGGCGGAAGTCCTTGAGGCCGGCCGTGCGGGAGGCCAGCATGGTGGCGAGCTGGGTCGCCGTCACAGTGTGCTCGGTACCGGCATCCGCCGTTGGGGTGATCCCGCAGAAGGCCTCGTAATCGGTGAGTTCGGTGATCCGCGCCGCCGCCGGGTCCCGGGTCACCTTGATCTCGCGCCAGGTGCCGCCCAGCGCGTCATAGAGCGCCAGCCGGCCCAGCAGGGACCGGCCGACGCCGGTGATCAGCTTGACGGCCTCGGTCACCATCAGCGCTCCGACGGCGGCGCACAGCATGCCGAACACGCCGCCTTCGCCGCAGGACGGCACAGATCCGGGCGGTGGCGCCTCCGGGTAAAGGTCCCGGTAGGTGGGTCCGAACTGTTCCCAAAAGACGCTGACCTGGCCGTCGAAACGGAAAATCGATCCCCAGATGTAGGGCTTGCCGAGGATGGCGGCGGCGTCGTTGACGAGGTACCGGGTGGCAAAGTTGTCGGCGCCGTCGAGGATCAGGTCGTAACCGGCAAAGAGTTCCAGTGCGTTGGACGCATCGAGGCGGACGTTGTGGAGCCGGACGTCCACGAGCGGGTTCAGCGCCGCTATGGCATCGCGGGCGGACTCGATTTTTGGCCGGCCCACGTCCGCGACACCATGGATGATCTGGCGTTGGAGGTTGCTGAGGTCGACGTCGTCGTCGTCGACGATGCCGAGGGTGCCGATCCCGGCGGCGGCGAGATAGAGCAGGGCTGGGGAGCCGAGGCCACCGGCACCGATCACCAGGACTTTCGCGTTCTTGAGGCGTCGCTGGCCGATCGCGCCGATCTCCGGAATGATCAGGTGGCGCGAGTAGCGTTCCACCTCCTCCGGGCTGAGGTCCGCAGCCGGGTCAACCAGCGGTCCGGGCCGCGGATCCAGCTGCGTCTTGGGGGTTGCGGGGGCACCGGCGGCGGTGAACTTGGAAGCCATACTTCAATCTATGCCCGAAGATACCGCCAGGTCATATTACCCGCGCGTAAGGTGTAATTGAGTGCAAGGTAGTTCAGTACGAAATGCAAATGAGTGCCATTGCGCGCAATGGGGTGAAAAGGGAAAGAAGGCCGACAGTGGTTCATCAGGCACCGTTGGAGCGGGACGAGTCCGGCAAGCCGCCGGCAGGGCAGACTCGGAGCGGACAGCGCTCGGCCCGCCTCCCCCGCGACGAACGCCGGGCGCAGCTGCTGGCGGCCGCACAGGAAGTTTTCGTGGCGAACGGCTACCACGGTGCCGCCATGGACGAGATCGCCGAGACTGCCCACGTCAGCAAGCCGGTGTTGTACCAGCACTTCCCTTCCAAGCGGGACCTCTACCTGGCCCTGCTGGACAGCCACCTCAGCAAGCTGACCGACCTGCTGCTTGGCGCCCTGAATTCCACCACCGACAATGACGAACGCGTCCAGGCCGTCATGCGCGCCTACTTCCGCTTCATCGCCCACGACGACCAGGCGCACCGGCTCGTCTTCGAGTCGGACCTGATCAACGATCCTGACGTCAGTGCGCGGCTGGAAACGTTCAACAAGACCTTCGCCGACGCCGTCGCGCATGTCATCGCCGAGGACACCAAGCTTCCGGAGCTGGAGGCCCAGCTGCTGGGCCGCGGGCTCGCCGGAATGGCCCATGTGAGCGCCCGGTATTGGCTGGAAACGGACGGGAACCTGGATCTCGATGTAGCCAGCGACCTCATCTACCGTTTAGCTTGGCGCGGAATCTCCCGCTTCCCCAAAGAGACCTAGAGTACAAATAGAGATTGACCTTAGACATTTTTGGACGTTGATTGGCTGGGAGGCCTTGCTGTGGAAGTAAAGATTGGTATTCAGAACATTGGCCGCGAAATTGTCCTCGAATCGACCCAGGACGCCGACGCCGTCGCCAAGGTAGTCGGCGACGCAATCGCCAAGGGCAGCGAACTGCGGTTGAAGGACGACAAGGGCCGTCTGGTGATCATCCCCGCCAATGCCCTGGGCTACGTGGAAATCGGAGCAGAAGAGGCCCGCCGCGTCGGCTTCGGCGCTCTCTAGCCCCGTTCTTCTCACTGCCGCTTCTTCACTGGCTTTCTCATCATCGTTTCTTCGTCATCGTTTCTTCACCAGCGTGAGGTGTCCTGAATGCTTTCCCTGATTGTGGTCGCCTTGGTGACCGTTGCTGCGGGTTTCGTGGTGTGGGCCAACGACAAGCGGCACCAGAAGTACGGCGTCGCCGTCCCGGCGGGAGTCGCTGCGTCCGTCGGCATGCTCAGCTGGATCATCTTCATTGCGGCCGGACTCGGCTACCAGCCGGGCCTGACCTGGATCCCGTGGATCCTGCCGATGGTCCTGGGCACCGCAGCCTCGATCGCGGCCGTGGTGTACCTCGGCAAGGCCCGGACCCGGCAGGACACCGAGCGGCTCACCAGCATCCTGAAGCTCTAGCTCGTTAGACCCGCACGGCCGGTTTCCGCGCGCATCCGTGACCACGCACCCAACAGGGTGCGTGGTCACAGTTCGTTTGGGGTCCCGCCGAGTAAGCCGTACGGAACCGTGTCCATCATCTTTGTCGTACCCCAGAAATAGACTCGAGCCATGGAAGCCGTCAGGGATTTCATCAGGGATTTCAGCCCTTGCGAGGACGAGGCGCAGGGCACGGACCGGGGTGCAGCCCCGGTCCGGCAATCCGGTATGGACGCCGCCGTGGCCGCGCTGCGGGCGGTGAGTTCGACGGCGGTGGAGGATGCGGGCTCGTGGGGCTTCCGGGCCGCGGCGGACTTCGCCGGCAGCGTGGAGGAACTCTCCCGCACGGTGGAGTATCTGCAGCTCGTCGCGGCCGCCGCCGTCGACCGGACCAGGAAACAGTCCGCCGCCGCGGCCTCCGGGGTCGCGGCGGGGGCGGTCACGGCGTGGACCACCGGCTGGCGCGAGAGCGACGGCGGATGGCAGACCGGCACTGCCGGTACCTCCTTGGCCGCGGGGCCTGCCGGCACCTGCTTGTCCTCGGCTCCCGCCGGCACGTCTGTTGGGACGGCTCCCTCCGGCACGTCTGTTGGGGCGGCTCCCTCGGGCAAGTCTGTTGCGGCGGAGCCTGCCGGAACCTCCGGAACGGCGGAGCCTGCGGTGCCGGAATCGGTGCCGGATGACGGGTACCGGAACACGGTGGAGTTCCTGCGGGCGCGGCTGCGGATCGGCGCCGCGGAGGCCAAGCGCCGGCTCTGCCTCGCCGACACGCTGCTGCCCCGGCAGGGACTCGCCGGCGGGCCGGTGCCGGCCGTGCACCCGGAGCTCGGAGCCGCCGTCGCGGCCGGCGAGGTCGCGTCCCGGGCCGCGACGGTCATCACGCTCGCCCTGGACCGGGTCCGGCACAGCTGCCTCCCCGAGGCCGCGGCGGCGATGGAGCATGCCCTGACCCGCACCGCGGCCGAGAACGACGCCGACTTCCTCGCCCGCGTCAGCCGCAGCTGGGCCGAGGCGCTGGACCAGGACGGCGCCGAACCCTCCGAGGAACTGCTCCGCCAGCTCCAGGGCGCCTTCCTCCGCAAACCCCGGCACGGCCTGCAGCACCTGGAAATCTTCGCGACCGCGGACCAGTTCGAACACCTGATCACCGTGATGAACACCGCCACCAACCCCCGCACCGGCCCCGACACCGGCGAGGGCACCGCCACCGGCAACACGGCACAGGCCGGACCGGGCGAGGGCGGGGCCGGCGGGGACGGGGCGGCGGCCGGTGAGGACGCCGGGGACAGCCCCGCCGGCACGGCATCCGGCGGCGGCACGAGTGCTGCCGGCGTTGGCACTCCCGGGGCCGTCCGGGCCGACACCGGCCCGGCGGATGCGCCCTGCGCGGCTGATGCGCCCGCCACGGCCGAAGAGGACCCCTCGCTGCCGGTTCTGGACCTCCGCTCCCGGCCGCAACGGCTGCTCGACGGGCTGGTCGGCGCGTGCAAGGCGGCACTGGCGAGCGGCGGGCTGCCCGCCGCCGGCGGGCTCCGGCCCCAGGTCATGGCCACCATCGACTACCGCGACCTGCTCACCCGGCTCCAGGACTCCAACAGCGCCACAGCAGGCGCCCCGCGCCTCGGACCCCGCTCCCCGCACAGCGCAGGGGCGCCGCAGCAGACCGGCTCGCTGCTGTTCACCGGGCCCGTCACCGCCGGCACCATCCGCAAGATCGCCTGCGACGCCGACATCATCCCGGTCGTCCTCGGCGGGAAGGGCCAGGTCCTGGACATCGGCCGCGCCTCCCGGGTCTTCCCGCCGCATATCCGCAAGGCCATCACCGCCCGGGACCGCGGCTGCGCCTTCCCGCAATGCACCATTCCGGCACCCTGGTGCGAGGCCCACCACATCACCTACTGGTCCCGCGGCGGAACCACCGGAACCGGTAACGGAACCCTGCTCTGTTCCCATCACCACCACGTGATCCACAAGGAACACTGGAGCATCCAGATGCGGACCGGCATCCCCTGGTTCATCCCGCCACCCCACCTCGACCCCGCCCGGACACCCCGCCGGAACAGATACTTCCGCCCCACAGATCCCGTGGCCGCCGCGTGACAGCGGCCCGGGTGGGCCGTGCGGCTCAGACGACAGCGGCTCGGACGGCCGCGGCGGGACAGCGGCCCGGGTGGGCCGTGCGGCTCAGACGACAGCGGCCCGGACGGCCGCGGCGGGCCATGCGGCTCGGGCGGCCGTGCGGCTCAGGCGACAGCGGCCCGGACGGCCGCGGCGGGCCG
>NZ_KB895542.1:0-305455 GCF_000374925.1 Arthrobacter sp. 131MFCol6.1 | reverse complement strand
GGCGAGGTCGCGTCCCGGGCCGCGACGGTCATCACGCTCGCCCTGGACCGGGTCCGGCACAGCTGCCTCCCCGAGGCCGCGGCGGCGATGGAGCACGCCCTGACCCGCACCGCGGCCGAGAACGACGCCGACTTCCTCGCCCGGGTCAGCCGCAGCTGGGCCGAGGCGCTGGACCAGGACGGCGCCGAACCTTCCGAGGAACTGCTCCGCCAGCTCCAGGGCGCCTTCCTCCGCAAACCCCGGCACGGCCTGCAGCACCTGGAAATCTTCGCCACCGCGGACCAGTTCGAACACCTGATCACCGTGATGAACACCGCCACCAACCCCCGCACCGGCCCCGACACCGGCGAGGGCACCGCCGCCGGTACCACGGCGCAGGCCGGACCGGGCGAAGACGGGGCCGGCGAGGACGGGGCGGGCGAGAACGGGGCGGCGGCGGACCAGCCCGGATCCGCCGCGGACCCCGCCACGGCGGAAGAGGACCCCTCGCTGCCGGTTCTGGACCTCCGCTCCCGGCCGCAACGGCTGCTCGACGGGCTGGTCGGCGCCTGCAAGGCGGCACTGGCAACCGGAGGGCTGCCCGCCGCCGGCGGGCTCCGGCCCCAGGTCATGGCCACCATCGACTACCGCGACCTGCTCACCCGGCTCCAGGACTCCCACGGCGCCACAGCAGGCGCCCCGCGCCTCGGACCCCGATCCCCGCACAGCACAGGGGCGCCGCAGCAGACCGGCTCGATGCTGTTCACCGGGCCCGCCACCGCCGGCACCATCCGCAAAATCGCCTGCGACGCCGACATCATCCCGGTCGTCCTCGGCGGGAAGGGCCAGGTCCTGGACATCGGCCGCGCCTCCCGGGTCTTCCCGCCTCACATCCGCAAGGCCATCACCGCCCGGGACCGCGGCTGCGCCTTCCCGCAATGCACCATTCCCGCGCCCTGGTGCGAGGCCCACCACATCACCTACTGGTCCCGCGGCGGAACCACCGGAACCGGGAACGGAACCCTGCTCTGCTCCCATCACCACCACGTGATCCACAAGGAACACTGGAACATCCAGATGCGGACCGGCATCCCCTGGTTCATCCCGCCACCCCACCTCGACCCCGCCCAGACACCCCGCCGGAACAGATACTTCCGGCCCGACCAGTAGCGCCCAGTTATGTAGGTGCTGGCTTTCGGCAGTGACGGCCATGTGCGAGCCATGCGGCGAGGACCGCTTGGAGTTCTTGAGGATGCTGGAACCGGGCCCTGCCGGCCCGGTCCCCGGGGGCTTCAAAGCACGGCTTTAGAGGAACTCGGCCCGGCCTTCCATCGCCGAAGACGCCAGTGCATGCTCACGCCGCGGGATCCTGCCGCCCATTTTTGCCAGCCTGCCGGCGATAACGGCATGTTTGAACGCCTCGCCCATGAGCACGGGATTCTGCGCCCGGGTCACGGCCGTCGCCAGCAGCACGGCGTCGCAGCCGAGTTCCATCGCCAGGGCCGCGTCCGAGGCCGTGCCGATCCCGGCATCCAGCACCACTGGCACGGACGCGCGCGAGACGATCAGCTCGATGTTGTGCGGGTTCAGGATGCCCAGTCCGGTACCGATCGGGGCGCCCAGCGGCATCACGGCCGCCGCGCCGAGGTTTTCGAGCCGGAGGGCAAGCACGGGGTCGTCGTTCGTGTAGGCAAAGACCTTGAAGCCCCGGGCCACAAGCTGTTCGGTTGCGTCCACGAGTTCGACGGCGTCCGGCAGCAACGTGTGCTCGTCGGCAATGACTTCGAGCTTGACCCAGTCCGTTTCCAAGGCCTCCCGGGCCAGCTCGGCGGTGAGAACCGCGTCCTTGGCGGTGAAGCAGCCTGCCGTGTTGGGCAGCACCCGGATCTGGCGGTCCTCGAGCAGCTGGAACAGCGATCCCGTCTCCGCCGGCGAATAGCGGCGCATCGCCACCGTAGTCAGCTCCGTCCCGGACGCCACAAGTGCCGCCCCGAGCCCGTCCAGGCTCGGCGCACCGCCGGTTCCCATAATGAGGCGGGAGCCGAGCCTCACGCCGTCGACCACGAACGGATCGGCCACCGCTCCGGTCATGGGCACCGCCTGTGTTCCTGCGAACGTTGTCTCGTTCATGCTGGTCATCCTCCCTGGACTGCCGTGACAAGTTCGACGTCGTCGCCGTCGGCGAGCGCCGTGGCGTGCCACTGGCTGCGCGGTACCACTTCGGCATTGCGGGCCACGGCGACACCGAGCTTCCGCCCGTCGGCAGCGCGGCCGTCGGGGCCGATGCTCCTGCCCGTGAGCTGGCTGACGAGTGTGGAGACGGAGGCGCCGTCGGCGACGCTCTGCTCCGTTCCGTTGAGTCGGATGTTCATGCTGCTTCCTTCTTGGGGCTGTCCCCGGACGTATCCGGGATGCGGGAAAAACGATCGGGGCGGAACCCGGCCCAGCGCGGGTCCGGCGTGAAGTCCATGAGTTGCCGGCACACGGCCGCAGCGGCGGGGGTCAGCAGGACGCCGTGCCGGAAGAATCCTGTGGCGATGATGAGCCCTGGGACGTTCCCGCCGTCCGGTCGCGCGACCCGCCCCAACAGCGGGGCGTTGTCCGGTGTGCCGGGCCGGGCCCGCGCCGTGGCTTCCAGCAGCTCCAGCTCGGCGACCGCGGGCACCAGCTGCTGGGCATCCCGCAGCAGCTGGTAGATGCCGCCGGCCGAAACCGCGCGGGGGTCCGACGGTCCATCCTCGCGCTGGGTGGCCCCGACCACGACGGTGCCGTCCTGGCGGGGGACGATGTACACCGGGACGCCGCGCACCATGCCCCGCACGGTGGCCGTGAGCAGCGGCTGCAGATGCGGGGGCACGCGAAGCCGGAGGATGTCGCCGTAGACGGGGCGCAGCGGCAGCGCCAGTCCTGCGGGCAGCTCCTCGAGCCCGGCGGCGCCGAGCCCGTTGGCGACCACGGTTTCCGCAGCCCGCACGGAACCGCCGCCGGCCAGCCGCGCACCCGCCACCTGTCCGTCCTGCCACAGCAGGCCTGCCGCGCGCTGGCGGACGAAGCTGCCGCCTTCCGCACCGAGTACGTCGGCGAGCCGGGCGATCAGCAGGCGGGGGTCCACCTGGTGGTCGGCCGGGATGTCAAAGGCACACGAGATGCCGGGACTCAGCAGGGGCTCCCGGGTGCGTGCCTCGCGCACCGTCAGTGGCTCCACGCTGAGGCCGCTGGCCTGCTGGACTTCCCGCAAGTCCGCGAGCGCGCGCCGGTCCGCCGCGTCGGCCCCCACCGCCAGGGTCGGCGTCGTTAAGTAGCCGGTACCTGCCCGGGATTCGGTGCCGGCGGCACCGGCGTCGATCGCCGCAGCGAATCCTGGCCACAACCGGGAGGCCTCAAGCATCAGTTCCAGGAGCTGTTCCTCCTGGTAGTGCAGCTCACTCACGGGGGCCAGCATGCCGGCTGCGGCCCAGCTGGCTCCGCTGCCGGGAGCATCATCGATCAGGACCACGGAACGGCCCGAGCGGATGGCCTCGAACGCGATGCCATGGCCGATCACCCCGCCGCCGATCACGGCCACATCGGCACTGGTATCCCCCGGGGCGGTTCCCTCTGCGGTACCGGGCCCTGTGTCACAAATCCGGGCGGCGGCGTCATTTGCGGCTTCGGCTGCGCGGCCGGCTCGTGTGCCCATGAAAAATTCCTTCCCTACGCCGGTACTAGCCGGATCAGGTCAAGCGGTCGGCTCTGACGCCCTCTCAGCCGGGCAGCGGCGACACGGCTGCTGCGGGCTCCCGCGGTATGCGCCCAGTTTAGAGGAACTAGGCTGGTCCCATGAGCCAGGACCCCCTCCACACCACCGCCCGCCTCTATCTCTGCACCGACTCCCGCAGGGACCGCGGCGACTTCGAGGACTTCGTCGACGCCGCCTTCGCCGGCGGCGTGGACATCATCCAGTTGCGCGACAAGTCGCTCGAGGCCTCCGAGGAACTGGAACTGCTGGAGGTCCTGCACAGCGCAGCGCAGCGGCACGGGCGGCTGTGGGCCGTCAACGACCGGGCGGACATCGCTTCCTTGTCCGGGGCTCCGGTGTTCCATGTCGGCCAGAAGGACATTTCGCTCGACGCCGCCCGCGGCTTCCTGGGCAAGGATGCCGTGATCGGCCTGTCCACCCACAGCCCGAAGCAGGTGGACGCCGCCATTGCTGCCGCGCCCGGCCGCAAAGGGCTCGATTATTTCTGCGTGGGCCCCGTGTGGGCGACGCCCACCAAGCCCGGACGCGCCGCCGTCGGTCTCGACCTGGTGCGCTACGCCGCCCAGGCGGTCGGCGGGGCGGACGCGGAGGGAACCGGCAAGGTCAACGGCCGGGCCGAAAGCCTGCTGCCGTGGTTCGCGATCGGCGGGATCGACCTCAGCAACGTGGAACAGGTAGTCGACGCCGGTGCCCGGCGGATCGTCGTGGTCCGGGCGATCACCGACGCCACCGATCCCGCCCACGCCGCCGCAGCCTTGCTCGCGGCGCTGGACGCCGCGTCCTAGGAAGGTCCGCAGACTGCACTGCCGGCCGGCCCTGAACTATCCGGCGAGACCCAGCTCCGTCATCCGGCGCGCGTGGTTCGCTGCGAGCTCGGCCGCCAGGCCGTTGACCAGCGCCCGGGCGCCGGCGTCGTCCAGCCCCGAGAGCCCGCCGAGGAACGCGTGCTCAGCGCTGACGCGCTGGGCGTGGTTCAGGACCTCCCCCAGCAGGCGCCTGGCCCACAACGCCAGGCGCGACGCCAGCCGGGGGTCATCGGCCAGGGCCGCTTTGAGGCGCTCCTGCAGCACGGCCGTGGACTCCCCGGTGGAGCGAACCTGCCCGATCAGCTTCCGGGTCGCGGTGTCGACGTACCGGCCGACGACGCCGTAAAAGTCCGCGGCGACCGTGTCGATCACGTAGGCCTTCATGAGGGCTTCGTACCAGTCCGACGGGCGCGTGCGTTCGTGGAAGTGGTCCACCGAAGGCTGGAACGGGAGCATGGCGGCTTCCGTGTCCAGGCCCATGTGCTCGAGCCGGGCCCGGACGAGTTCGTAATGCTGGAACTCGACCACCGCCATCCTGCCCAGCACCGCACGGTCATGCAGCGTGGGCGAATACCGGGCACTCGAGGACAGCCGTTCGAAGGCGGAAAGCTCGCCGTACGCCAAGACTCCCAGCAGGTCGGCAATGAAGCTGTTGTAGAGGGCCGGATCGTCCGCAGTTGCGCTCATCATCCAAGACTAATAGCGGAAATCGGGCTACCCTGATTTTCGTGTCCCATCATCGCCTGACCCCCAGTGTCCACGAGCAGCAGAACCAGCTTGCCGGGGCCCTCAAGGCGTTGCGCACCACCCTGGAACTGCCCGGCCCGTTCCCCGAAGTTGTGCTGCGCGACGCGGAGGCGGCAGTGGCCGAGCACAAGCTCCCGGACCTTGACCTCACGCATGTCGAGTTCGTGACCATCGATCCGGCGTCGTCCACCGACCTGGACCAGGCCCTGTTTATCGAACGGAGCGACGGCGGCTACAAGGTCTTCTATGCCATCGCCGACGTCCCCTCGTTTGTCGCCCCGGGCGGGGCGCTCGACGCCGAGACCCGGCGCCGCGGCCAGACCTTCTACACCCCGGACGGCCGGATTCCGCTGCACCCGGAGATCATCAGCGAGGCCGCCGGCAGCCTGCTCGCCGGGCAGCTGTGCGCTGCTTTCGTCTGGGAGTTCGAGCTCGACGCCGCGGCAGAGGTCGCCTCGGTCCTCGTGCGCCGGGCACAGGTCCGCAGCCGCGCGAAGCTCAACTACAAAGGTGTGCAGGCCGAGCTCGACGCCGGCACCGCGGCGCCCGTGCTGCAGCTGCTGAAAGAAGTAGGCATCAAACGGGTGGAACTGGAACGCCTGCGCGGCGGCGCGAGCCTGAACATGCCGGAGCAGGAGATCCAGCAGCTGCCCGACGGCGGCTACCGGATCGTGGCGGCCCCGCCGCTGCCGGTGGAGGACTGGAACGCCCAGATTTCACTCATGACCGGGATGGCCGCCGCCGCGCTCATGCTCCGGGGCAAAGTCGGCATCCTGCGCACGATGCCCGCCCCGGACGAGGCGTCACTGCGCCACTTCCACCGGCAGACCCACGCCCTCGGCAAGCCCTGGGACGGGGAAATGCGCTATGGCGAGTACCTGCGGACCCTTGACCCGACGGACCCCCGGCAGCTGGCCATTGTGCATTCGGCCGGGATGCTCTTCCGCGGCGCCGGGTACACGCCCTTCGACGGCACGGTGCCCGACGCCGCCGTCCAGTCCGCCATCGGCGCCGCCTACGCCCATTCCACGGCACCGTTGCGGCGGCTGGTCGACCGCTTCGTGCTGGTGATCTGCGAAGCCCTGAGCAACGGCACCGAAGTTCCTGCCTGGGCCCGGAAAGCACTGCCGTCCCTCCCGGCCATCATGGGCACTTCGGACCAGCTGGCCGCGAAACTGGAGCGGCTGTCGCTGGACACCGTGGAGGCGGCGCTGCTCGTCAACCACATCGGCCAGGAATTCGACGCCGTCGTCATCTCCGGTCCGAAGCCGGCAAAAAGCATCAACGGCACCAGCAACGGGAATGGCGGGAAGACCAACGGCAACGGAAACGGCCCGTCCGGGATCGTCCAGATCGCCGAGCCCGCCGTGACCGCACGTTGCCCCGGCGAACTGGAACCGGGCACCAAAGTCCGGGTCCGGGTGGTGTCCTCGGACATCGCCACGCGGGAAATCCAGTTGGAGCTCGTGGGCTGACGGCCCCCTGCAGGCCCGTCGACGGACCGCTGGCGGTCCGCAGCCGGCCCGCTCGCGGCGGCCTCCCGAGGCGCAATCACCCGGCCAGTCGAGGATCCGCGCCTTGTACAGCTAGACTGAAGAGGTAGAAATGGATGCCCGGTCGTTGATTTCCATGATTTTCGAATTCAACAAGCCCGCCCCTACGCGATCTTGAGATACACCCGCTGGTCCCCAGTGCCAGCATTTAGATAGCCCGCGATCGGCTTCCACTGGAATTGCTTGCGCGCCTGAGCGTGCTCCGGAACGGCCACCATGGCCGGCCCCGTTGAGCAAGCAGCGCAGCCCAAAATGAATAAGGAAACTCCCCTGTGAGTGAATTGCACACGCACCAGCTTCTGACCGATGAGTCCGGCACGGAGACCATCGAGCCCGAAGAGACCATCATCTCGGACGAAAAGCCGCACGAGATTGCCGAGAAGACCTTTGCCGACTTCAATGTCCGCGCGGACATCGTGGAGTCCCTGGCCGACGCCGGCATCACCCACCCCTTCCCGATCCAGGCCATGACGCTGCCGGTCGCACTGGCAGGGCACGACATCATCGGCCAGGCCAAGACCGGTACGGGCAAAACCCTCGGCTTCGGCATCCCGGCGCTGCAGCGCGTCGTCGGCCGTGACGATGCCGGCTTTGACAAGCTGGCCGTTCCCGGCGCCCCGCAGGCCCTGGTGATCGTGCCCACCCGCGAACTCGCCGTCCAGGTAGCCAAGGACCTCGAAAACGCCGCCAAGAAGCGCAACGCCCGCATTGCCACCATTTACGGAGGCCGCGCTTACGAGCCGCAGGTCGAGGCGCTGCAGAACGGCGTCGAAGTTGTCGTCGGCACCCCCGGCCGCCTGATCGACCTCTACAAGCAGAAGCACCTGAGCCTGAAGAACGTCAAGATCGTCATCCTCGACGAAGCCGACGAGATGCTGGACCTCGGGTTCCTGCCGGACGTGGAAACCCTGATCGCCGGCACGCCCGCGGTCCGCCAGACGCTCCTGTTCTCCGCCACCATGCCCGGCCCGGTCATCGCCATGGCCCGCCGCTACATGACCCAGCCGACCCACATCCGCGCCGCGGACCCGGACGACGAAGGCCTGACCAAGCGCGACATCCGCCAGCTGATCTACCGTGCCCACAGCATGGACAAGGTGGAGGTCGTGGCCCGCATCCTGCAGGCCCGCGGACGCGGCCGCACCATCATCTTCACCAAGACCAAGCGCACCGCCGCGAAGGTGGCCGAGGAACTCGTGGACCGCGGCTTCGCCGCGGCCGCCATCCACGGCGACCTCGGCCAGGGCGCCCGCGAACAGGCTCTGCGCGCCTTCCGCAACAACAAGGTGGACGTCCTCGTGGCTACCGACGTCGCTGCCCGCGGCATCGACGTCGACGACGTCACCCACGTGATCAACTACCAGTGCGTCGAAGACGAGAAGATCTATCTGCACCGCGTGGGCCGCACCGGCCGTGCCGGCAACAAGGGCACCGCCGTGACCTTTGTTGACTGGGACGACATGCCGCGCTGGGGGCTCATCAACAAGGCCCTCGGCCTGAGCTACCCCGAGCCCGTGGAAACCTACTCGTCCTCGCCCCACCTGTTCGAGGAACTCGACATCCCCGCGGGCACCAAGGGCCGGTTGCCCCGCGACAAGCGTGTGCTGGCCGGCGTCGACGCGGAGGTCCTCGAGGACCTCGGCGAGACCGGCAAGAAGAACTCGCGCACCAGCGCAAAGGACAGCGGCCGCGAAACCAGCCGCACGGGCAGCCGTGACGGTGCCCGGGAAGGCAGCCGCACCGGCGGCCGTGACGGCGCCCGGGAAGGCAGCCGCACCGGCGGCCGTGACTCGCGCCGCAGCGGCGCCGAAGCCGGCGGACGCTCCGGCGACCGCCGTCGCCGTCCTGCTGCCGAGGCCGATGCCGCCACGGCGTCCACCGCCAACGGACAGGGGCCGGAAGCTGCTGCCGCCGCGCCGGCGAAGGCCCCCACCGAGGTGGACCGGGCAACCCGTGCCCGGCGCCGGACCCGCACCCGCCGGCGCAACGGCGAGGTAGTGGCCGGCGGCGACGCACAGCCGAGCGGCGCCGAGGCCTAATCCCCTCCATGACTGACACCGTCTGGGCGCCGGACGGCAGCAACCTGGTGGTACACGCGGACAACGCGGAATACCTCCCCACGCTGCCGGACGGCGCCTTCACACTGATTTACGTGGACCCGCCCTTCAACACGGGCCGGGTCCAGCGGCGCCAGGAAACCAGGATGGTGCTCAACGCCGGCGGCGAGGGTGACCGTGTCGGGTTCAAGGGCCGGTCCTACGACACCATCAAGGGCGCGCTGCACAAGTACGACGACGCGTTCAGCGACTACTGGTCCTTCCTCGAGCCCCGGCTCGTGGAGGCCTGGCGGCTCCTGGCCGACGACGGCACCTTGTACCTGCACCTGGACTACCGCGAGGTGCACTACGCGAAGGTCATGCTGGACGCGATCTTTGGCCGCGAATGCTTCCTGAACGAGATCATCTGGGCGTACGACTACGGTGCACGGGCCAAGTACCGCTGGCCCACCAAGCACGACAACATCCTGGTCTACGTCAAGAACCCGGCCAAGTACCATTTCGACTCCGCCGAGGTGGACCGTGAGCCCTACATGGCGCCCGGACTTGTCACCCCCGCCAAGCGCGAGCTCGGGAAGCTGCCCACGGACGTGTGGTGGCACACGATCGTTTCGCCGACCGGCAAGGAGAAGACCGGCTACCCGACGCAGAAGCCGGAGGGGCTTATCCGCCGCGTGGTTGCGGCCTCGAGCCGGCCGGGCGACTGGTGCCTGGACTTCTTCGCAGGTTCCGGCACGCTCGGATCCGTGGCCGCGAAACTCGACCGCAGGTTCGTGTGCGTGGACCAGAACCAGCCGGCCATCGACGTCATGGCCAAGCGCCTGGCCGCGAAGGCGCAGTTCACGTCTTTCCCGACCGTCTGACCCGCCAACCTCAGCCCGCCCCGCACCGCCGCACCGCCCGTTGCGCTATCACTTTTGGCGGCTATTCCGGCGGCAAAGGGACGCTAAGTGATAGGGCAACGTGGGTGAAGGACGGTCGTCCCTCAGCGCACCACCGATGAGCCCGTGCCCAGTTCCTCGATCCGGGCAAAGACTTCTGCGGAGGTCAGGTTCTCCCCCAGCAGGTTCGGCTTTCCTGCGCCGTGGTAATCGGAGGACCCCGTAACCAGCAGGCCATAACGTTCGGCGATGCGGCGCAGGAACGTCCGGCCCTCCTCGGGATTGTCCCGGTGGTAGATTTCCAGGCCCGCCAGACCGGCGTCGACCATCTCCCGGTAGGTCCCCTCCCCCACGATCCGGCCGCGGGCGGACGCGACCGGGTGGGCAAACACCGGAACGCCGCCTGCTGCACGGACCAGTTCGACGGCGAGCGCCGGCTCCGGCGCATAGTGCTGGACCCAGTAGCGCGAACGTGCTGTGAGGATGGAACCAAAGGCCTCGGCCCGGTCTTCCACCACACCGGCCGCGACGAGCGCGTCGGCGATGTGCGGACGGCCCAGGGTGGCGCCCGGCGCGACGTGGTGAATCACGTCGTCCCATGTCAGCGGGTAGTCCTCGGACAAAAGGGTGACCATCTTCTGCGCCCTCGTGTGCCGGGCATCCTTGGACTTGGTGATTTCCTCCAGCAGTCCGGGATGTGCGGGATCGTGGAGGTAGCTGAGCAGGTGGACGCTGATGCCTTCCGCGGTGCGGCACGAGATCTCCATGCCCGGGACCAGGGCGACCCCGGCTTTCCGGGCAGCGACGGCGGCCTCCGCCCACCCGGCAGTGGAATCGTGATCGGTCAGGGCGATGACGTCGAGGCCCGCAGCGGCGGCGGACTCCATGACGTCAGCCGGTGCCTGGGTGCCGTCGGAAACGTTGGAGTGCGCATGCAGGTCGATCCTCACCTCACCAGCCTAGTAGATGGCAGGATCCAAAGCCCCGGCTCCGTTAGGCCGGGGCCCCGCAGCCCGCCCTGTGGCGCGAGCGCGCCGTTGGCCTAAGCCGCGGCGCTGGTGAGACTATGGGACGGTGAACGATGCAGATAACACCCTAGTCTCCGCTTCCCAGCCCCTCGAAGAGCGCGTCAACAACCGCTCGCAGCGGCCCAGTTCCGACGCCTTCAAGGCCTTCATGGCCAGCAACTGGGCGCCGGCCACGCAACAGCTCCCCGAGCGGGACGCCGTCGCGGGCCACGCCGCAGCCCGGCGCCGCACCATCTCAGGCCAGTTCAAAGGTGAACGCCTGGTCATCCCCGCCGGCCCGCTGAAGGTCCGCTCGAACGACTGCGACTACCGCTTCCGGCCGCACTCTGCCTTCGCGCACCTCACCGGCCTCGGCCTGGACCACGAACCCGATGCGGTCCTGATCCTGGAACCGGTTGCGGAGGGCACCGGCGACGACGGCGGAAACCACCACGCCACGCTGTACTTCCGCCCGTTGGCCGGCCGCGACACCGAGCAGTTCTACGCCGACTCCCGCTCCGGGGAGTTCTGGATCGGTGCACGCCCGACCCTGGCCGAGTTCAAGGCCAAGCTCGGACTGGACACGGCGGACATCGCCGAACTCGAACTCGCCATCACCAAGAACGTCGGCGCGCCCGAGATCGGCGGCATCTCCATCAGGCTGGTCCGCAAGGTTGACGAGAACATTGACGCCCTCGTCGACACCGCCCGCTACAACACTGCCAAGGACCCCGACAACCTCGACCTGAGCGTGCTCGACGCCCTTGACGAGAAACTCACCGAGGCCCTCTCGGAACTGCGCCTGCTCAAGGACGAGTGGGAAATCGAACAGATGAAGATCGCCGTCGCCGCCACCGTGGCCGGCTTCACGGAGGTGGTCAAGGCGATCCCGCGGGCGCTCACCCACCACCGCGGCGAGCGCGTCGTGGAAGGTGCGTTCTTCGCCCGGGCCCGCGAGGAAGGCAACGAGCTCGGCTACGACACCATCGCCGCCTCCGGCAACAACGCCACCGTGCTGCACTGGACCCGGAACACCGGCAAGATCAACGCCGGCGAACTGCTGCTCCTGGACGCCGGCGTTGAGGCCGACTCGCTCTACACTGCGGACATCACCCGCACCCTGCCGGCCAACGGCAAGTTCTCCGAGGTCCAGCGCAGGGTCTACGAGGCAGTGCTCGACGCCGCCGACGCCGGCTTTGCCGCTGCCCAGCCGGGCACGAAGTTCCGGGACATCCACACCGCAGCCACCACGGTGCTGGCCGAGCGGCTCGCCGAATGGGGCCTCCTGCCGGTCTCCGTCGAGGAAGCCGTCAGCACCGAGGGCCAGCAGCACCGCCGGTGGATGCCGCACGGCACCAGCCACCACCTCGGCCTCGACGTCCACGACTGCGCCCAGGCGAAGCGGGAACTCTACCTCGACGGCGTGCTCACGCCCGGCATGGTGTTCACGATCGAACCCGGCCTGTACTTCAAGAACGAGGACATCGGCATCCCCGAGGAATACCGCGGCATCGGTGTCCGGATCGAGGACGACATCCTCATGACGGCCGACGGGCCGGTCAACCTCAGCGCTGCGCTGCCGCGCAAGGCCGACGACGTCGAGTCCTGGATGGCCGGCATCTACCTGGAAGCCGACGGCCAGACGCCGTAGGTCAATCAGACAGTAAATAGCAGCAAAAAGGGAGGGTTCCGGCACCGGAACCCTCCCTTTTTGCTGCTGTTGTGCTGCCTGGAATCAGTGCTGCTGGCCGTCCTGGCCTGCCGCGGGCTTCTCGCTGTCCGTGACCCTGACCCCGTACTGCGGGCGGCCGTCCGGGAGGTCCGGATAGCTCACCCCAGAAACCCGGCCGGCCGGGCGGGCCGTCTCCTCCGCCGCGGCGGGTGCCGTCGGAGCGGGGCCTGCGGCGCCCTCCTGCTGGGGCGCACCGCCCTGGTACTGTCCGGCCGCGTCTCCGCCGGTCTCCGGCGTTCTCTGGCCGTAGGGGTCGTTCCAGCCCGCGGGGCGCTGCGGCGCATGGCTCTGCGGTCCCGGCTGCGGCGGGCCGGGCTGCGGCGGCGCCTGATGGCGGTAATCGTGCTGCGCGTAACCGCCGGCAGCGGCACCGGACGCGTCATGCGCCGTCATAGGCAGCTGGTGAAGCAGGCGCCGCGCTTCGCCGGCGGCCTCGAAGGAGACTACGACGTCGTAATTGGTCGCCACCACCTGGCTGGTTGAGGTGAAGTCACGCTTGCCGCGCTGCATGGCGTAAGTGACGATGCCAAACAGCATGAAGAACGCGGCACCCATCAGCACTGACGTCACAATCGAGAAATAACCGGGGGTCGTGGAGAAGAAGGACAGCATGACGCCGACGAACAGGCCGAACCACATGCCGCTGAGGGCGCCGGAGAGGGCGACGCGGGGGTAGGTCAGCCGGCCGGTCACCCGCTCCACCATCTTCAGGTCATTGCCCACGATCGACACCATCTGCACGGGGAACTGCTGGTCAGCCAGGTAGTCCACCGCCTTCTGGGCATCCAGGTAGGAGTTGTAGGAACCGACAACGTCGCCTCTCGGGACGGTGCGGGCCTCGTCCGAGCCGTTGGGGGCACCGGCCCTGGGCGCACCAAAAATGTTTGACATATGCCCATTCTCACCCATCCGGCTGGTGTGCGGCTGGAAATTCAGCTAAAAGAGAGCAGACTCGGTAGCCTGTAGGAGTGAGCACGAATCTTTCGCGAGTGTTTGTCGCGCGCCTCCTCGGACTGGACGTCTTCGACCCATTGGGCGACCGTCTGGGTCGGCTGCGCGACGTCGTGGTGCTTTCCCGCGGAACCAGGGGCGCCCCGCACGTGGTGGGCATCGTTGTCGAGGTCCCCGGCAAGAAGCGCGTCTTCGTGCCGATGACCCGGATCACGTCCATAGACCAGACCCAGATCATCTGCACAGGGCTGGTCAATCTTCGCCGTTTCGAACAGCGCGGCGCGGAAACCCTCGTGGTGGCCGAAATGTTCGACCGCCGGGTGACCCTCGCGGACGGCAGCGGCGATGCGACCATCGAGGACATCGCCATGGACCGGCACCGCTCCGGCGACTGGTTCGTCAGCAAGCTCTTCGTCCGCCGCGGCCACTCCCTCTCGCCCCTGAGCCGGCTGCGCCGCAATGAAACCCTCATCATCGACTGGGCCGATGCCCGGCAAGGCGCCAAGACCGAGCCGCAGGCCGCCACCCAGTTCGTGGCCACGCACGAGGACCTCAAACCGGCCGACTTCGCCGAGGCCCTGCAGGAAATGAGCGACAAACGCCGCTTCGAGGTTGCCAGCGAACTCCAGGACGAACGGCTCGCGGACGTCCTGCAGGAGATGCGCGAAGGTGACCAGGTGGAAATCCTCTCCGCCCTGGACGTCAACCGCGCCGCCGACGTCCTCGAAGAGATGGATCCGGACGACGCCGCCGACCTCCTCGCCGAACTCCCCAGCGCCCAGGCTGAAGAGCTCCTGCAGCTGATGGAACCCGAAGGCGCCGAGGACGTCCGCCGCCTGCTCGAATACGACGAGGACACCGCCGGCGGGCTCATGACGCCCGTGCCGGTGATCCTGCCCCCGGAAGCAACCGTCGCAGAGGCACTCGCGCACGTACGCCGGGAGGAACTCTCCCCCGCCCTGGCATCCTCGATTTTCGTCGCCCGGCCCCCGTTGGAGACGCCGACGGGACGGTTCCTCGGCGTCGTCCATATCCAGCAGCTCTTGCGCTATCCGCCGCCGGAGCCGCTGGGCAACCTGGTGGACAAGAGCCTGGAGCCGGTCTCCGACCAGGCCCATATCAGCGAGGTCGCCCGCGCGCTGGCAACGTATAACCTCAACTCCCTTCCGGTTGTCAACGACGACGGACGGCTTGTGGGGGCGGTGACTGTTGACGACGTGCTTGATCATCTGTTGCCGGACGACTGGCGCGCCCACGAGGACGACGCCCCGATAAGAAAGCTTGGAGGCCGCATTGGCTGATTCCACAGCACCACGGACCTCCAATGTCCGCCCTGGCGGCAGGACCACCGGCGGCCTCGACACGCCCCTGAGCGGCCGGCAGCGGATCCTGCCCAACTTCCGTCCCGACCCGGACGCCTTCGGCCATGCCACGGAAGGCTTCGCCCGTTTCATGGGCACCCCCGCGTTCCTGATGTACATGACGGTGTTCTGCTTGTTCTGGCTGGGCTGGAACACGTGGGCGCCGGAGGAATGGCAGTTCGACTCACGGGCGCTGGGCTTCACGCTGCTGACCCTCATGCTGTCCCTGCAGGCCTCCTACGCCGCGCCCCTGCTGCTGCTGGCCCAGAACCGGCAGGACGACCGCGACAAGGTCTCGCTCCAGCAGGACCGCCAGCGGGCCGAGCGCAATCTCTCCGACACCGAATACCTGACCCGGGAACTTGCGTCCCTGCGCATCGCGCTGCGCGAGGTAGCCACCCGCGACTACGTCCGCGCCGAACTGCGCAGCCTGCTGGAGGACATGCTGGAGGCCCAGGAAGAACTGCGCACCCACGATCCCTCCACCGGCGCCCACGAGAACCCACGCGAAAAGGTCAAGGAGAAACTTAAGGAGCGGCGCGACAAGCGCGGCCCCCGGACCCAACAGATCCCGCGCGTCAAGGCCGGCGGCAAGCGGGATGATCCGTCGAAGGACCGTGCGGAGGACCCGTCGGGGAACCCGGCGGGGAAACTGCCGAACCCGTCAGCGAACCACTCTGAGGCCGCGGCCGATCCCACCCGCCAGCCCGCACACCGCACCATCCCCGAAAGCTGAGCATCGCCCGCATGAGCACCCCGCTGGAACAGGCAGTGCACGGCGCACTTGCCACCGTGATCGACCCTGAGCTCCGCCGCCCCATCACCGAGCTCGGCATGGTGGAGTCCGTGGAGATCGGCGACGGCGGCCGCGTGCGGATCGCGGTGCTGCTGACGATCGCGGGCTGCCCGCTGCGCGGCACCATCACGGCGGACACCGAGGCTGCCCTGTCCGCCGTCCCGGGCGTCACCGGCGTGGACGTGGACTTGAAAGTCATGACGCAGGAGCAGCGCGACGCCCTCAAGGAGCGGTTGCGGGGCGCCGGCGGCCAGCGCGGCATCCCGTTCAACGCGCCGGGCTCGCTGACCAGGGTGTACGCCGTCGCGAGCGGCAAGGGCGGCGTGGGCAAGTCCTCGGTGACGGTCAACCTGGCGTGCGCCCTGGCCGCCCAGGGGCTCCGTGTGGGGATCGTGGACGCGGACGTGTACGGTTTCTCCGTTCCGGCACTGATGGGCATCACACAGGCCCCCACGCGGGTGGACGACATGATCCTGCCGCCCGTGGCCTACGGGGTCAAGGTCATCTCCATCGGCATGTTCGTCACCGGGAACCAGCCCGTGGCGTGGCGCGGCCCGATGCTGCACCGGGCGCTGGAGCAATTCCTCACGGACGTCTACTTCGGCGACCTCGACGCCCTCTTCCTGGACCTGCCCCCCGGCACCGGCGACATCGCGATCTCCGTCGCCCAGCTGCTGCCCAAGGCACAGATCCTCGTCGTGACCACCCCGCAGGCGGCCGCCGCGGATGTGGCCGAGCGGGCGGGTGCGATCGCCACCCAGACGGGCCAGACCGTGGCCGGCGTCGTGGAAAACATGTCCTACCTTGAACTGCCCGACGGCGGCAGGATGGAACTGTTCGGCAGCGGCGGTGGCGCCGTGCTCGCCGAACGCCTCTCGGCCACCATGGGTGAGGACGTGCCCCTGCTGGGCCAGATTCCGCTCGAAGTCCTGTTGCGTGAGGGCGGGGATTCCGGGGTGCCGCTGGTGCTGGGCCGTCCGGAAACTCCTGCGGCCGTGGCCCTGGCGGGGATCGCCGGCAGGCTGGCGTCGGTTCCCCGCGGCCTCAAGGGCATGCCGCTGGGCCTGCAACCCCGCTGACAGCGGCCCGCACCGGCGGCCCGCTACCGGCGGTCCGACCCGGATGCCGGCTGGCCCCGGCCGCATCCCTGCCCAGGCACCGGGACGTCCGCCGCGGAAAGTCCTAGGTCGCCTCTGAGTCGAAGGGTGCCGCTTCGCCCTCGGGCAGCCGCTCGAGAACCCGCTGTGGGCGGTGCTCGGCGACCGCAGTCGCAGCAGCGGCCGTGGACACCGCTGCCGGTGCCCCGGCGCTCATCGGCTTGGTGTCATCGTCAAGGAGCGCTTCCTTGATGATCCGGCGGGGATCGTACTGGCGCGGATCGTACTTCTTCCAGTCGACCTCATCGATATCGATGCCGACTTCTTCCTTGATTTGTTCCCGCGCACCCGACGCCATCCGGCGCACTTCCTTGACAATATTGGCAAGTTTTTGGGTATATTCGGGCAGCCTGCTGGGACCAATCACCAGAAGGCCGATGATCAGCAGAAGTAAGAACTCCGGTCCATTGATTCCAAGCACTTTAGGAAGGTTACCCTCTCGCTCGGGCTAGCGACGATTCCGCGAAGTCCGAATGCCGGCCATGTCCGGCCCGTCCCTGCCTCACGGTGCCAGGTGCTCCAGGATTCGGCTCAGTCCGCGCTCGATCCGTTCCGGAAATCCGTTGCGCGAGGCCGGCACGGGAGTGCCGCTGCTGACCCGGGTCAGGGCGGCGACGCCGTCGTCGGCCTGATCGGCGGGCAGATCCGAAATGTACGTGTAGGTTGCCGCCGAAGTCTGGTAAATGGCCCGGTACGGCGGCGCGGCATTGACCCAGAGAACGCCATTTCCCGGTTCGGAGACGGCCGACGGCGTACCGGCCCTGGCCGGGATGAAGCCGTCAGCCACGGCGGCGTGTCCGGTCAGCACGTTGATGGGCGAAACGTCGTCCCGGGCGGGTGCGGGGGGCGCGGCGGGGGCCCGCGTCGAGGCGTGCTGCTCGAGGACCGTGGCGAAGTGCCGGCCATCCGTGAGGCGAAGTTCCAGGACCTCGTCCCCGGAGACGACGCCGGCCCGGGCCCAGATGAGGTGGAATCCGAGCTCGCGCAGCTCCGGACATGTCCATCCCTGCGAGCGGAACGCGGCAAGCTGACCGGTGTCCAGCGTCCCGGCGGGGGTGAAGTCGGGCTCACCGCCGGGGCCGAACGCCACACGGGGCCCGGTTCCCTCAGCGCCGGGGCCACCGAAGATGCCGGGGATGCCGGTTCCGCTGGCGTCGAACAGCTCCCTTGCACCGAGCGGTTCACCGCCGGCGGGCAGCCCGGCGGCATCCGGCTGGGCGAGGGCGGCAGCCTGTGCGCCGTCGGCGGGCACCGCGTCGTCGCCTCCCATGACGTAGGCGGTGCCGGTCATGAGGGCCAAGGCGGCCACGGCTCCGCCGACGGCCAGCACCGGCAGGCGCGGGCCGCGGCCGCGGGCGCCGTGTGGAACTGCGGCAGCGGCCGCGCCACCGGCGGCCGCCCCGGCGGTCCCTGCCCGATCCGGCACGGGGTGTCCTGCCGGGAACCGGCCCGACGGCCACGGATGATGACCGCCCCCGACGGCGTGTGGCGCGTCCGGCCGTTCCGCTGTGTCCAATAGTTCCGCCGTGTCCAATAGTTCCGCTGTGTCCGCCGCTTCGGCGCGTTCCGCCGTGGCCCGTTCCGCGGCCAACTGCCCGGTCCGCGCCAGGAGCCGTGCGGTCAGGTCCTCACTGGCCTCGGGCACGGCGGCGCCACGGAGCTTCTCAAGGTACTGCCGCTCGCGCTGTAGCCGGGCACGGCATTCGGCGCACGATTCCACATGGTCGTGGCGTCCGGCGGCCCATTTCCGGGTAGCGCCGGGCCTGCCCCAGAACTTGCAGCCTGGTGCTCCCAGTAAACGTCTCAGCAGACCCATTGACCGGTTCAGAGGAGGCCGGCGATGCGCGGCATCTTGAGCCGCGGCTTGAGGGACTGCTTGGCCGGCTGTGCCGGGCGGGGGTCGCGGTGCGCGAGCTTTTCACGGAGCATTGTCCGGCCGCGGTGAATCCGGGACCGGACGGTCCCGAGCTTGATGTCCAGCGCGGCGGCGACTTCGTCGTAGGAGAGCCCTTCGAGGTCGCACAGCACGACGGCGGCGCGGAAGTCGGGCGGAAGTTCCTCGAGCGCTGCCTGGACATCGACGTCGAGGTTGTTGAATTCGAAGCTTTGCTCCGGCCCGGGCTCCCGGCCCGGCAGCCGCGACTCGGCGTCGTCGGCCAGGGCGTCAAAGCGGATCCTGCTCTTGCGCCGCGCCTGGTCCAGGAACAGGTTGGTGGTGATCCGGTGCAGCCAGCCGTCCAGCGTGCCGGGCTTGAAGTTCTCAAGCGAACGGAACACCCGGACGAACACCTCCTGGGTGAGGTCCTCGGCGTCGTACTTGTTTCCGGTCAGCCGGTACGCAAGGCGGTAGACCTTGGCGGAGTGGTTGGTCACCACTTCCTCCCAGGTCGGCCGGACCCATTCGGCTTCCGCCGCGGTCCGGGACTGGCCGGTTGAATCTGTTGCCTCAGCTGCCGGGACAGGTGCCAGAATCGACATCGTCCACTCCCCTCGTGGATGGTACCTACGCCTGAATTGTGCCTGCTTGCACAGGTTCCTGCACCCTTCATTCGACGCCGATCACCACGCGGATGAGCGGATACCCATCATTTCAAAATAAGCTGGGAATTTCCTGATCCACCGCGGTCTTCCGCCGAAGGCAGAACGGCGTCCTCCGGACGGGGCCACGGTGCTGCCGCCTCCGCGTCCCGTCGCGCCGGACACAGTACGCTGTAGGGAACACTCCCCTGCCGCCCAGAAAGCGATATCCCATGAGCGCCGATAAGTCCACGAGCTGGTCCTACGCAGAAGATCTGCCTGCCGAGGATGAGGTCCTGTTGCACGCGCGCGAACGGTCCTTCGAGCTTGGCGTGACCCCGATCGGTCCCGGCGTGGGCGCCGTGCTGACGGTGCTGGCGGCGGCGTCCAAGGCACAGACCGCCGTGGAGATCGGCACCGGTGCGGGCGTGTCCGGCGTGTGCATCCTGCGCGGGCTCGGCCCGCAGGCTGTCCTGACCACCATCGACGTCGACGTCGAACACCTCAAGGCCGCGCGCGAAGCGTTCCAGGAGGCCGGCAGCCCCGCCAACCGCACCCGCACCATTTCGGGCCGGGCCGGGGATGTCCTGCCCCGGCTGACGGACGGCGCCTATGACCTCGTGTTCATTGACGCGGACAAGCCGAACTACCCCAGCTACGTGGAACAAGCTGTGCGGCTGCTCAAATCCGGCGGGCTGCTGATCGTCAACGATGCCCTGGACAAGGACCGGGTCGCGAACCCGGCCGCCCGGGAAGCCACCACCGTGGTGCTGCGCCAGATCGGCAAGTCCATCCGCGACGACGACCGCCTCGCGTCCGCCATGCTGCCCACCGGCGACGGCCTGCTGATCGCCGTGAAGAAGTAACGCCACGAGCTGGTAGCCCAGAAGTAACAGCCCGCGCGGGGGTCGGGCGCAGACAGCAAAGGGCGGGGTCCGCAGCCTGGTGGCCGGGACCCCGCCCTGTTGCGAAGCTCTTGGCGTGACGCTATTCGGTGACGCCGACGAGGCATTCCTTGAGGTTCGTCGCCTCAGCGGCATTGAGTTCGACTACAAGCCGCCCCCCGCCTTCGAGCGGAACACGCATGATCAGGCTGCGTCCCTCTTTCGTCACTTCCATAGGGCCGTCGCCGGTGCGTGGTTTCATTGCCGCCATAAGGAATATCCCCTTTATTAGTCCCTGACTTACCAGCCCGGCCGGGCTGCGTCCGCTTGGCCAATCATCCCGCCCGGCGACGCTCCAGAAGGCGGCCGTGACAGGCAAACCCACAAATAATGCGCTTACAAACTGTGTGCTTCTTGTCCTTGCTTATCCTCTATTATCGCGTAACAATGCGCCCGTAGCTAATCGTTGGACTTTCCAGCGCGTCCCGCCAGGCCGGGCCGGCGCCGCGAAAAGGTGCTGTGCGTCACGGCGGGTAGTCCCCTCCGCCCGGCAGCTGCGCCCACGCCCACAGCCACACAATCCAGACGATCTGCAGCAGCACGAACATGACCACCACGGTGCCGCGGTAGGCGCGGGAACGTGAGAGAAGGGCAGCGCTGAGGGCTAGCGGGAACAGCGGCAGCAGCATCCTGAACGTGCTGGTCTGGGGGTGCAGGAAGACCAGCAGGTACCCCATGTAGCAGCAGCACCAGAGCCTCAGCTCAGTGCCCAGGGCGACGACCGGCCGGGACATCATCAACAGCGTGAACGCGGCAACGAACACGAAGGGAGCCAGCACGCCAAGCGTCGGTCCGAAGAGCATGATGCCGGCGTCGAACCATGGCTTGAATGGCACCAGGTCATCGCCGCGCCATGCGGTTTCGGTCTTGGTATAGGCGCCCAGATCGCCGGTCGCGGCCCAGGCGATGGCCGGCCACAGCAGCGCACCAATGCCGCTGACGGCGGTGAGCCCGCCCAGGGACCACAGCTCCGCGTTGCCGGGAACGTCGTCGACGCCGTCCCCGCGCTGCACTGTGACGCCCTGTGTCGCGGGACTCTGCGTTGTGGGGGGCGGTGTTGTGGAGGGCTGCGCGGTGAGGCGCTGCCAGAAACGGTAGAGCAGCAACAGGCCCATCATCGCGGCAAACGGAACCCCGGTGGGCCGGGAAAGGCACATCAGGACCACGACGGGCATGGCCCACAGGTACCGGCGCTCCATGACGAGCAGCAGCGCGGCGCCGAGGAGCAGCAGGTTGAGGGATTCGGCGTAGGGCACCTGCAGCACCGGCGCCACCGGGAAAGCCGCCAGGAACACGGTCCCCCAGAGCGCCGTGCGGTGCGTGGCCCGGTGCCGGAAGATCCTGTACGCCACGAGGGCGGCACCCACTCCGGAGAGAACGGCGATGGCCGTCAGGGACCAGGCCGGACCCGTGCCTGTCAGCCCGGACACCACCCGGCCGAGCACGGGAAACAGCGGGTAGAAGGCCCACGTGTTCTCCTGGACAGTGCCGGCGTCGTCGGTCGGCAGAAGCGCCGGATACCCCGCCTGCAGCGCTTGGGCGTACCAGCGGGCGTCCCAGATGTTGATGAAGTTCCAATAGTCGGGCTTGGCGGGAAACCACGGATTCACGCCCTGGTGCAGGGCGGCGGCCATGAAGATGCAGGCGCTGACCAGCCGGGCGGCGATGTACAGGACGGCCACCTGCGCCCACCAGGGCCACCGCGCCACCCCGGCGCCCGCGGCGGCGATGCGGCTCCACAGCGCCGCGTTCAACCCCTGTGGTTCCGGGGCAACAGGCGCCGCAACGGTCTCCGGGTCTTCCACGCGGCTCACGGCCGCTGTTCAGTCGGCGGGCGGAGGCGCTCCAGTTCCTCCCCGAGTGCCTCGATCTTCTGGTCCTTGGCGGTGATCTGCTCCCGCAGGTCATCCAGGACCTGATCCACCTGGTCCATCCGGTAGCCGCGGAGTCCGACGGCGAAGCGCAGACGGTCAATGTCCGCCGGGGCCGCGCGCTCGGGCAGCAGGACCGGCGGCAGGGCTGCGACCGGCTCGTCGAAGCCGTCGTCAAAGGAACCGCCCGCACCGCCGTCCCGGCGGCGCCGGAAGATTTTGGGCGCCAGGCCGGTGCCCAGGAGGACGGCGACGCCGATCAGCACAATCGCCAGGAAAACCAGAAAGAGACTCACTAGACCATCGTGCCAGAAGGCGGACGCCGGAGCGCTCAGGCGGACGAATCAGCCCCGCGGTCCCTTGATGTTCGCGGTGCCGGTCCCGTTGGTGGAGCTGCCGTTCGGGTTCCGGTGGCGGGCGGCGCCTTCCACGACCAGCTCGACGGCCCGCGCGGGGTCGTCCACCACCTGCACGAGGTCCAGGTCTTCGGCCGAAACCATTCCCTCCGCGACGAGGGTGTCCCGGACCCACTCGAGCATGGGGCTCCAGAAAGCGGTTCCCACCAGCACGATCGGGAAGGAGGTGACCTTGCGGGTTTGGACCAGGACCATGGCTTCGAAGAGCTCATCCAGGGTGCCGAGGCCGCCGGGGAGCACGATGAAGCCTTGGGCGTACTTGACGAACATGGTCTTGCGGGCGAAGAAGTACCGGAAGTTGATGCCCAGGTCCACCCACTGGTTCATGCCCTGTTCGAAAGGCAGTTCGATTCCGAGCCCCACGGAGACCCCGTTTCCCTGCACGGCGCCCATGTTGGCGGCCTCCATCGAGCCGGGGCCGCCGCCGGTGATCACGGCCAGTCCGGCTTCGGCCAGCCGGCGTCCGACCTCGACGCCGAGCTCGTAGTTCGCGCTGCCCGGCACGGTGCGGGCGGAGCCGAAGACGCTGACTGCAGGACCGAGATCGGCCAGCGCGCCGAAGCCTTCCACGAACTCGCTCTGGATCCGCAGCACGCGCCAGGGGTCGGTGTGGACGAACTGGCCCGGCCCTTTTGTGTCGAGCAGGGTCTGGTCGGACATCGTGACCTTGGCGGCCTTGCGGCGCAGCTCAAGCGGGCCCTTGTGGCGGATCCCGTTGGGCGCCGGTGTGCTGCGGGTCTCGCGGGCCGGCTTTCCGGCGGGATTCTGTTCCGGGTTCTGCTCGGGGTTCTGCTTGGGGCCGTGCTGCGGATCGCTACTCATGCCCATAGGCTAGCGCGGAACTCCGTCGCCGCCGCGTCGGCGCGTCGGCGCGGGAGCGGCGGCCAGAGGAGGCCCGGGACCGCCGCGGGACCCCTGCCGGAGTCCTGCGGCTGGCCCGTAAGGGACGCTGACGTGCAGGTATCTCTTGAATCACGATCTGCCCTAAACAGAGTGATTGCGGTCATATTCCGTCAATCTTCGCTAGATTCTTTCTATGACTACTCAAGTGCCCGGCGATGCTCTCGTCTCCCTGAAGGCCGTGAACAAGCATTACGGCCAGTTGCACGTCCTGAAGGACATCAACCTGAACGTCCGCAAGGGTGAGGTTGTTGTTGTCATCGGCCCTTCGGGTTCCGGCAAGTCCACGCTCTGCCGCGCCATCAACCGTCTCGAGACCATCGACGACGGCGATATCAAGATCGATGGCAAGGAACTGCCCGCCGAGGGCAAGGAACTGGCGAAGCTGCGCGCCGACGTCGGTATGGTCTTCCAGTCCTTCAACCTCTTCGCCCACAAGACCATCCTGGAAAACGTCACCCTCGGCCCGATCAAGGTCAAGGGCGTCGCCAAGGGCGAGGCCGACAAGGACGCCATGGCGCTGCTCGAGCGCGTCGGCGTCGGGCATCAGGCCCCCAAACTTCCGGCCCAGCTCTCCGGCGGCCAGCAGCAGCGCGTTGCCATTGCCCGCGCCCTGGCCATGAAGCCCAAGGTGATGCTCTTCGATGAGCCCACCTCGGCCCTCGACCCGGAAATGATCAACGAGGTCCTGGACGTCATGGTCCAGCTCGCCAAGGAGGGCATGACCATGATCGTGGTCACCCACGAGATGGGCTTCGCCCGCAAGGCCGCCGACCGCGTCGTGTTCATGGCCGACGGCCAGATCGTCGAGGACGCGACCCCCGAAGAGTTCTTCACCAATCCCAAGAGCAGCCGGGCCAAGGATTTCCTGTCCAAGCTGCTGACACACTGACCGACTACGAGTTCGCACCCTGGCCGCCTGACGGCGGCCCAATGAAAGGAATGTCATGAAGGCATTTTTGACCCGAAGGAAATCCCTTCTGGTTGCCGCATCCGCAGCACTGGCGCTCAGCCTGAGTGCCTGTGGCGGCAGCTCCTCCACTACCACCAACCCGCCCGTAGCCGAGAAGCCGAGCTTTGCCGCCGATTCCACCATGGCCAAGCTTTCTTCCGCAGGCAAGATCACCATCGGCACCAAGTTCGACCAGCCTCTCTTCGGCCAGAAGGGCCTCGACGGCAAGCCGGTCGGCTTCGACGTCGAAATGGGCAAGCTCATTGCCGCCAAGCTGGGCATCCCGGCCGACAAGATCGAGTGGGTTGAAACTGTCTCCGCCAACCGCGAGCAGTTCATCAAGCAGGGCAAGGTGGACATGATCGTTGCCACCTACACCATCAACGACAAGCGCAAGGCCGAAGTCGACTTCGCCGGCCCGTACTACGAGGCCGGACAGGCCCTCATGGTGAACAAGGACAACAACTCCATCACCAAGCCCGAGGACGTCAAGGGCAAGAACGTCTGCTCCGTGACCGGTTCCACGCCGGCCTCCACGATCGTGGAGAAGTACGGCGCAGTGCTGGTTCCGGCGGCGACCTACTCCGCCTGCCTTGAGCCGCTGCGGAACAAGCAGGTCGAAGCGATCACCACCGACAACGTCATCCTTGCCGGTTTCGTGGCCAAGGAGCCGGACGCCTTCAAGCTGGCATCGGACCAGACCTTCACCAAGGAGCCCTACGGCATTGGCCTGAAGAAGGACGACACCGCCTTCCGCATGTGGATCAATGACCAGCTGGAGGCCTTCGACAAGGACGGGTCCTACAAGAAGGCCTGGGAGGACACCGCCGGGACCGTCATCAAGACCGCGCCCGCGCTTCCCACGATCGACCGCTACTAGCCGGCTGTGGCGGTTGCCGGGCCAGCGATTTCATCGCAGCCCGGCGGCCGCCACTCCCGTCTTTCGCCTGGAATCCCCTCAACGCAGCTGAAGGAACTTATGGACGTCATCATTGAAAACCTCCCCCAGTATTGGGACGGTTTTCTCCGAACCCTCTTCCTGTCCCTGGTCTCGGGGATTATCGCCTTGATTTTCGGTACCGTTCTGGCGGCCGCCCGCGTCTCGCCCGTTGCCGCGCTGCGCGGCTTCAGCATGGTGTACGTCGAGATCGTCCGGAATACCCCGCTGACCATCGCATTCTTCTTCGCGGCGGTGGTTCTGCCCCGCCTCGGCGTCACGTTCCAGCAGTTTGAGGTCGCCGCCATCATCGCCCTGAGCGCCTACACCGCGGCCTTCATCGCCGAGGCCGTGCGCTCCGGCGTCAACAGTGTCCCGGTGGGCCAGGCGGAGGCCGCCCGCAGCATCGGCATGAAGTTCAGCCAGGTGCTCTCCCTGATCATCCTGCCGCAGGCCCTGCGCACGGTGATCCCGCCGTTGATCAACATCCTGATCGCCCTGGTCAAGAACTCCTCTGTAGCCGGCGCGTTCTACGTGCTGGAACTCTTCGGCCAAGGCAAGCAGCTCGCCAACGCCAACGGCGACGCCGTCATGTGGGTTCTGGTCGGCGTCGCATTCTTCTACCTGCTGATAACCATCCCGCTTGGCTACCTCGCCAGTGTCGTTGAACGAAAGGTGGCAATCGCGCGATGAGCTCTGTTCTCTACGACGTCCCAGGCCCCAAGGCCCGCCGGGTTTCGCTGATCGGTTCCATCATCGGCGTCATCGTGATCGGCGGCCTTCTCGTCCTGGCGGTCATGACCCTCGCCCAGCAGGGAATCTTCGACCCCAAACGCTGGGCGGTCTTCCAGCTGCCCGAGGTCTGGGCCCTGATCGCCGCCGGCATCGGCGCCACGCTCGCCGCCGCGGCGGTGGCGGCCGTGATTGCCTTCCCACTGGGCCTGCTCCTGTGCCTGCTGCGCATCTCGGACAACGCCTGGGTCAGGGTGCCTACCCGGGTCGTGCTGGAATTCCTGCGCGGCATGCCCGTTGTGCTCATGATGCTGTTCGTGCTGCTCGTCTTTGCCACCAGCTCGTTCGTCGCAGTCGTGGCCGGCCTGGTCCTGTACAACTCGGCGATTTTTGCCGAGATCATCCGCGCCGGCGTCCAGTCGCTGCCCAAGGGCCAGCGTGAGGCCGGCCTGGCGATCGGCCTGACGAGCTTCCAGTCCCGGCTGACCATCGAGCTGCCGCAGGCCATCCGGCGCATGCTGCCGTCGCTGGTCGCGCAGCTCGTGGTGCTGTTGAAGGACACGTCGCTCGGCTACATCGTCGCCTACGGCGAGCTGCTCCGGGCCGTGCAGGTCATGGCGGACTTCCTGGGCCCGCAGTACCTGTTCCCGGTGTTCTTCGTGGCCGCGGCCATCTACATCGCGATCGACCTGGCAGTCTCCCGCCTGGCCATCTGGCTCGAACGCCGAGGCTCCAAGCGGGCCGCCGGCGGCGTGGCGCACGTGCCGGTCGCCGGGATTCCGGCCGCAAAGTAAAACCGTCCCACCCACAAAGGGTCCGGAACCTCTCGGAGGTTCCGGACCCTTTGTACGTTGTGCACTATTTCCAGGCGTTGCGACCTGAGCGTTGTGTCCTGGGCGCTGCTAGGCGCTGAGCCAGGTCCGCAGGGCCCGCAGGCATTCGCGGATGGCGTCCGCCTCGACGTGCTCGTTGTCCTTGTGCGCCAGCAGCGCATCGCCGGGTCCAAAGTTCACCGCGGGAATGCCCAGTTCACTGAAGCGTGCGACGTCGGTCCAGCCGTACTTGGGCTTCGGCGCCGCGCCGACGGCGGCGATGAAGGACGCCGCCGCGGGGTGGTGCAGCCCAGGCCGCGCGCCGGCCGCGCTGTCGGTGCGCACGACGTCGAATCCCTCCAGCAGTTCGCGCACGACGGCCTCGGCCCCGTCCGGGGTTTTGTCCGGCGCGAAGCGGTAGTTGATTTCCACGACGCACCGGTCCGGAATGACGTTTCCGGCCGTGCCGCCGTGGATCTTCACGGCGTTGAGGCTTTCGCGGTAGTCCAGGCCGTCAACCGTCACGGTCTGCGGTTCATACGCCGCCAGCCGGGCCAGGATCGGGGCCGCGGCGTGGATGGCGTTGCTGCCCATCCAGGCCCTGGCCGAGTGGGCAGCCTCGCCGTTGGTGGTCACCTCGAAGCGGCTGGTGCCGTTGCAGCCGCCCTCCACCGTCCCGTCGGTAGGTTCGAGCAGGATCGCGAAGTCTCCGCCGAGCAGGGATCCGTGGTTGCGCACCAGACGGCCCAGGCCGCTCTTCACGGCCTCGACTTCCTCATGGTCGTAGAAGACGAACGTGACGTCCTTGCCTGGCTCCGCCCCGCCGTCGAACACGGTGGCGGCCAGCGCCAGCTGCACGGCGACGCCGCCCTTCATGTCGGTGGCGCCGCGGCCATAGAGGATCCCCTCTCCCGGGGCCCCGGAAGGCCAGTACGCCGGCACGGTCCCGAGCGAGCCCTCGGTGGTGGGCAGCGGCACGGTGTCCAGGTGGCCGGCAAGGATGACGCGCTCGGGGCGGCCGAGGTTGGTGCGGGCGATGATCGCATCGCCGTCGCGCACCAGCTCCAGCTGCGGCACCTGGCGGAGGGCATGCTCCACGGCGTCAGCGAGCACCGTCTCGTTGCCGGAGACGCTGTTGATGTCAATCAGGGCGGCCGTGAGCAGGGCAACGTCCTGGTGGAGGTCCAGATGGACCGGTGTACGGACGGGGACGCTGGCGGTGGCACTGGCAGGGGTGCGCGGGTTCGTGGGGGTCACCGTCCCACTTTATCTGTTTGCCTCCCCGTCCCAACTGACTCGCAGCAGGCGCCGTTTACAGTCGCCTAAGGGGCCCCCGCTGCGGGTCGGTCGGGTTGTCATGAGTTTCAGCGCCCGAGGGGCCTCTCGTTAGACTTGGGCCATGACTGAATCTGCTGCTTCCGCTGTGCCCACCGACGCCCGCTCCGCCTTCGGCTACGGGGTGGCCACTGTGTCCACCCGCAACGGTGACGCCACCGTGCTGGACGTATGGTTTCCGGCGCCGGCGCTCGGAGTCGCCGCGGCGAACCTGCGCGACGTGGAGAACGCGGATCAGTCGCTGATCGACATCGCCGCAACCGGCATCGATCCGGACCGCGGCACCGAGCAGAAGGTTGTCTTTGCCCAGATCAACCTGGACGAAGCACCCGCGGACACGGCGGACGCCTACCTTCGCCTGCACCTGCTCTCCCACCGGCTCGTCCAGCCCAACACCATCAACCTTGACGGCATCTTCGGCAAGCTCCCCAATGTGGTGTGGACCAACTTCGGCCCCGCAGCCGTGGAGGACTTCGAGCTGACCCGGGCGCGCCTGCGCAAGCGCGGTACCGTCACCGTGTTCGGCGTGGACAAGTTCCCGCGCATGGTGGATTACGTGGTTCCCTCCGGCGTCCGGATCGCCGACGCCGACCGGGTCCGGCTCGGTGCGCACCTGGCCGAGGGAACCACCGTCATGCACGAGGGCTTCGTGAACTTCAATGCCGGAACCCTGGGCACCTCCATGGTTGAGGGCCGGATCTCGGCCGGCGTCGTCGCCGGTGACGGGTCCGACGTCGGCGGCGGGGCCTCGATCATGGGAACCCTCTCCGGCGGCGGCAAGGAAAAGATCGCCATCGGTGAGCGGGTCCTCCTCGGCGCCAACTCCGGCGTTGGCATCAGCCTCGGCGATGACTCCGTGGTGGAGGCAGGGCTCTACGTCACCGCCGGCACACGCGTCCGTGTCATCAGCCCGCGGGATGCCGAAGGTGAAGACACCAGCCGGGTCGTCAAGGCCGTGGAGCTTTCCGGGGTTCCGAACCTGCTCTTCCGCCGCAATTCCGCCACCGGCGCGGTCGAGGCACTCCCCCGCAAGGGCCAGACCGTGGAGCTCAACGCGGACCTGCACGCCAACTGACCGCACCGGCTGGTACGGTATGGCGGGCGGCAAGACCGCGCGGGCGGCCCAAGCCGCTCCGACGAAAAAGCCGATGACGCAGCCCGCTGGGGCCTGAGGGAGTATTTTCGTGGCACGACGAGGGAGCTGGCGGCGCCGGATCGTCCTTCTGCTGACCCTTGCGATGGTCGCGGGCGCCATCTACACCGCGGTGGCGTTCCTGCAGCGGTCGGAGACGTTGATCACCGAACGCTGCACGGCCGCGGGCAGCGGGGGCGATGACCTCGCCACCGACCAGGCGGCCAATGCATCCCTCATCACCGCCGTCGCGGTCCGGCGGGGGCTTCCCGCCCGGGCCGCCAGCATTGCGCTGGCCACCTCGATGCAGGAATCCAAACTGCGCAACATCGGCCATGGTGACCAGGCCGGTCCCGACTCCCGCGGATTATTCCAGCAGCGGCCGTCCCAGGGCTGGGGTACCACGGCGCAGGTGATGGACCCGTACCACGCCAGCAACGCGTTCTACGATGCGCTCGTCGAGGTCTCCGGGTACGAGTCGCTGGAGATCACCGTTGCCGCCCAGCGCGTCCAGCGCTCGGCCTACCCGGAGGCCTATGCCCAGCATGAGGTCATGGCCCGCGCCTTCGCCTCCGCCCTGAGCGGCCAGACGCCCGCAGGCCTGGACTGCTCGCTGCGCTCCCCCGACGCCGCCGGGGATCCTGCCGCCGTCAGCGCGGGGCTGACCGCTGCGCTGGGTGACGTCCCGGCGACCACCAACGGCCGGACCCTGCTCGTGGAGGCCGAAGGCACCCAGGCCTGGGCTGTGGGGCAGTGGGCCGTGGCCAACGCCAAGGAGCTCGAAATCACCAGCGTGGAGGTCGACGGCCGCGCCTGGAACCGGCAGTCCCGCGACGGCTGGCAGCCGGCACAAGTCCCAGCCGGCCAGGTCAGGGTAACCGTCGCAGACACGCCCGGCACCTGACCGCTGCCGGGCGGCCTGCCGCCGCCGGGGCCCGTTTTCACCGGGGCCTGCCGCCACCGGGGCCTGCCGCCACCGGGGCCTGCCGCCACCGGCACCTGACCGCTACCGGGCGGCCTCAGACGAGCAGATCGACCACCGGCTGCACGTAGCTGCGGAACAGCTCCGGCTGGGACAACAGCTCGCGGCTCATGATGATCTTGTCGGGCTCGAGATACCAGGCCCGCGGCTCCGCCAGCGGGAGCTCGATGATTGTCAGGCCGAAATCCTTGGAAGCGCGTCCCACGTCAAGCAGGCGGTCCTCCACCATGTCGGCCAGCAGCTCGTTGTTGCCGTTGGCTTCGCGCTCCGCTTCGAGGGCCTCGTATTCCCCGAGGCGTTCCCGGGCCCACGTCAAAGCGGCCCCGAAATGGGCCTGCAGCACGCGCCGGAGGGCCGGCGAATTGCTGAACGCCCGGAAGCCCGGCGGGGAGAGCTCGGGAGACATTTCCGGGTGGGCCTTCAGCAGCTGTTCCCACCAGGCCTCCCATTCGGTCTTAAGCGCAGCCGGGCCGCCAACCTCGGCGATCAGGTGCGAGTGGTCCGAGGCGCGGATCTTTGGTGCCGCGTGGCAGAGCGCCGGGTGTCCCGCAGTGTCCAGTCCGGCGGCGTCACGAACGTAGAGGGCAATGAGCATGGGACCAGAAGTATCCATCGTGATCCGCCAGCCAGGTCCGCCGGTGTGGTGCATCCAATTGCCTCCTTGGCAAGACGTACGATCTCAGTCTATTCCTGTTGTTATGAGGCGTTAACGGCTGGCTGCCCGGCCGCCAGCCGGCGGTTCAGGCCCTCCAGGTGGGCTTCGAGCACATCCTGGCACATCAGGGCCGTCATCCATTCGGGCTGCAGGAGGGCGTGCATCGTCAGACCGTCCAGGACTGCCAGCAGCAGTTCCGCTTCGGTGACGAGCACCTGCTGCTCGAGGCCGGCTGCGTCATTACCATCAGCCGCAGCCTCGACAGAAGCAGCCCCGGCCAGGCCCAGGATGAGCCCGCCCACGACGGCGGCCACAGCTCTGTGGCTGCGGTCGGCCTCCGCGGCCAGGAACGGCCTTGTCCGGGCGGCATTCTTGAAGGCCATCCAGACGCAGGCATCAACCGCCCGTTCCTCGTCCAGCGGAAGAAACTCACCCAGCAGCGCCAGGACGGCCGCATGCTGCTCCTCTGACCCCGGCGGCGTATCGCCCAGCCGCGAGTCCGCGTCGGTGAGGCGGCCGACGATCCGGTCCACCACCACGGCGAACGCGTGGGTCAACAGCTCGTCGCTGCTGGCGAAATAGTGCCGCACCGAGCCGACGGCCAGCTGCGCTTCATCTGCGACTTCCCGCAGCGAGGCCCGCTCGAGACCATCCGTTGCGATGATCCTGAAGACTGCGTCAACTATTTCCTGGCGCCGGATTACGGCGTCGACAAATTTAGGCACTGGTCTTTTTTAGCACGTCCGTGCCGCTGCCGCCCCGGGGGCACACCGGTTCCACCGGGGACGTGGCGCGGGTCACAGCGGCGTAGGTCACGGCGGCGCGGGTCACAGCGGGTGAGCCCCTAAGAACGACGCCGGCCGCGCACCTCAGCAAAAGGTGCGCGGCCGGCGTCGTACTGGCTATCGCGCGTGCGCCGTGGCCGGCGGGCGGGCTACAGCGACGGGTAGTTGCGTTCCGGTTCGCCGACGTAGAGCTGGCGCGGGCGGCCGATCTTGGTGTTGGGGTCGCTGATCATCTCGCGCCACTGGGCGATCCAGCCCGGCAGGCGTCCGATTGCGAACAGCACGGTGAACATCTTCTCGGGGAAGCCCATGGCCTTGTAGATCAGGCCGGTGTAGAAGTCCACGTTGGGGTAGAGCTTGCGCTGGATGAAGTAGTCATCGCCCAGGGCTTTCTCTTCAAGGCGCATGGCGATGTCGAGGAGCTCGTCGTTTCCGCCGAGCTTGCTCAGGACCTCGTGGGCCGTGGCCTTGATGATCTTGGCGCGGGGGTCGTAGTTCTTGTAGACGCGGTGCCCGAAGCCCATGAGTCGGACGCCGTCTTCCTTGTTCTTGACCTTCTCCATGTAGTCCTCGGGCTTGACGCCGTCGGCCTGGATCTGGCGCAGCATCTTCAGGACGGCCTCGTTGGCACCGCCGTGTGCGGGACCGAAGAGGGCGTTGATGCCGGCGGAGACGGAGGCGAACAGGTTCGCGTTCGAAGAGCCGACCAGGCGGACGGTCGACGTCGAGCAGTTCTGCTCGTGGTCAGCGTGCAGGATCAGGAGCAGGTCCAAGGCCTTGGCGATAACCGGGTCCACCTCGTACTGCTCGGCCGGCAGGCCAAAGCTCAGGCGCAGGAAGTTCTCCACCAGGTTCATGGAGTTGTCCGGGTACAGCATGGGCTGCCCGATCGACTTCTTGTGGGCGTAGGCGGCGATGACCGGCATCTTGGCCATGAGCCGGATGGTGGAAACCTCCACCTGCTCGGCGTTGAACGGATCCAGCGAGTCCTGGTAGAACGTGGAGAGCGCCGACACGGCCGAGGACAGCACCGGCATCGGGTGGGCGTCACGGGGGAAGCCGCTGAAGAAGCCCTTGAGCTCCTCGTGCAGCAGGGTGTGGTGGCGGATCCGCTGGTCGAAGGACTCCAGCTCGGTGGGGGTCGGCAGGTTGCCGTAGATCAGCAGGTAGGAGACTTCCAGGAAGCTCGAGTGCTGGGCCAGCTGTTCGATCGGGTAGCCGCGGTAGCGCAGGATGCCGGCGTCACCGTCGATGTAGGTGATGGCCGAGGTGGTGGCCGCGGTGTTCATGAAACCGGGGTCGAAGGCGACGGCGCCGGTCTGCTTCAGCAGCTTGGAAACGTCGTAGCCTTCGTTCCCTTCTACAACCTTAATGCGCGGGAGTTCGAGTTCGCCGCCGGCATGGCGCAGGGTTGCGCTGGTGGTTTCAGTCATGGAGTCTCCTCATGAGGCATCGGGGCCTCTGTCGAAAGCTGGTCCAACATCTGGTGAAGCTGCCCGCGGATCCTGTGCGGACAGGATTTCCAAAGGCTGCGCTGCCTTCTTGTGGAAAGCCACCATTGATCGTCAGTTAAAAAGTACCTTCACTTCGCGGGTGGCACTAATCCGAGGGGCCTGCAAAGCGCCAAAAACGCGCCACATGTGGTACGCGTCACAGCATTGTTACGCTTCCGGGGCCAGCCGCGACACGGCGGCGTCGATCCTTTCGTCGCTGGCGGTCAGCGCCACCCGGATGAACCCGTTGCCGGCGTCGCCGTAGAAGACCCCGGGGCCGACGACGATACCGCGGTCCGCGAGCCGGCCCACGGTGTCCCACGTCGCCTCGCCGGCGGTGGCCCACAGATAAAGGCCGGCCCTCGATTCATGGATTGTCAGGCCGAAACCCTCCAGCGCGGGCACGATCCGTTCCCGCCGGCCCCGGTACAGGTCTTTCTGGGCCTGGACGTGGGCGTCGTCGCCGAGGGCCACCCGCATCGCTTCCTGGACCGGGTACGGAACAATCATTCCGGCGTGTTTGCGGCTGTTGACCAGGTTCGCCATGATCACCGGATCGCCGGCGACGAATGCCGCCCGGTAGCCGGCCACGTTGGACTGTTTGCTCAGCGAATAGACAGCGAGCAGGCCATCGTGGGAGCCCTCCGCGACCTGGGGATCCAGGATGCTGGGGACCGGGGCGCCTCCGCGCTGGACGTCCCACTCCCCCCAGCCGAGTTCGGCGTAGCATTCGTCGGACGCGACGACGGCGCCGAGCTCGCGGGCCTGCCGGACGATCTGCCGCAGCGACGCGATGTCCCGCACGCTGCCGGTGGGGTTGGCCGGTGAATTGACCCAGACCAGGCGCACACGGGCCCGGGTGCCGGCGTCGAGCTCGTCGAGGTTGTCGGCGGCGACCTGCTCCGCGCCGGCAAAAGTGGCCCCGATGTCATAGGTGGGGTACGCAACCGTGGGGCGGACGACGACGTCCCCCGGCTTCAGGCCGAGCAGGAAAGGCAGCCACGCGACGAGTTCCTTGGAACCGACCGTCGGCATCACATGCTGCGGATCGAGCCCGGGGACGCCGCGCCGGCGCGCAAACCAGCCGGCGATGGCCTCCCGCAGTGCCGGCGTCCCGTGGACCGTGGGATAGCCGGGGGCGTCCGCGGCGGCGCGCAGCGCCTCCTGGATCAGGGCCGGCGTGGGGTCCACCGGGGTTCCGATGGAAAGGTTGACGGCTCCCTCCGCGTGCCGGGCTGCCGTTGCGAGATATGGCGCCATTGCCTCCCACGGGTAGTCGGGCAGGCTCAGGCCAAAGGTGCGCACCGCGGATGTCACCGTAGCGCCGTCCTAGTTGTCTTGGTTCTGCGGCGGCAGGGCGGCGATCATGGGGTGGTCAGTGTGGGTGTTCCCGACCTTCGCGGCGCCGCCCGGAGACCCGAGTTCGTCGAAGAACTCGACGTTGGCCTTGTAGTAGTCGGCCCATTCTTCGGGGGTGTCGTCCTCGTAGTAGATCGCCTCCACGGGGCAGACCGGCTCACAGGCACCGCAGTCCACGCACTCGTCGGGGTGGATGTACAGGGAACGCTCACCCTCGTAAATGCAATCGACGGGGCACTCCTCAATGCATGCCTTGTCTTTGACATCTACACACGGCTGCGCGATTACGTACGTCACGTCCCTGGCCTCTCCACGTTGGTTCCGGCGACCGGCCGGATGATTTCCAGGCCCTGAGCCGGGCTGCTGACTTCTGAGCCTATTATCTCCCAGCCTGTTCCCGCGAACCTAGCCGGACGTCACACAGGCTCCGCGTCTTACTATGATCTGATGAGCTCGCCTTTGCCCTTGCCCCAGCAGTTCCTCGCCGCCGCCCCGCTCGGGACCCGCGTCGTGGTCCGGTACAGGATCGACGGCGGCCTGACGGATGCCCTCGGCGAGCTCGTGAACCGCGCCGACGGCGTGTGCACCGTCCGCACCCGCCGCTCCGACGTCGTCATTGCACTTCCCCTTGTAGTGGCAGCCAAGGAAGTCCCGCCGCCCCCGCCGCGCCGCGCCCCGCGGGTGCAGGGGCCCTGACCCGAGGTTCCGGGGTGGGCGCGTCGGTGGTTGCGTCCAGTGGACATGCCCTCCGCACCACCCGACCGTTGGACATGCCCTCCCCTACCGGCCAACCACGCACATGCCCAGCCCCACCCCCGGCCACCAATGGACATGCCCTCCCCAACCGGCCAACCACGCACATGCCCAGCCCCACCCCCGGCCACCAATGGACATGCCCTCCCCTCGCTGCTGGAGATGGACATTTCGGCGCCATGCTCATCGCCGCCAGCCAGCGTGGGACATGTCCATTGGTGAATCGACGGAGCAAGGGACATGTCCAGTGGTGGTCTAACGGAACAAGCGACATGTCCAGTGGTGGTCTAACGGAACAGGCGACATGTGCAGTGGCGAATCGACACAGCACCGGACTATTCCAGAGGAGGCCTGGCGCGGTGCAGGATCAAGGTGCAGTGCCGAGGCGCATCGCAAGGGCCCACGACGCTCGGGGTGGAGTCTGACTCTAGGCGGCGGCAGCCAGCCTGTTCAGGGCTTCCCGGACCATGGTGATGAAATCCTCGGGATGGTCCCTCAGCAGCGGGTACGTCACAACAAGTGTCGGGATTCCCCTGCGCGTGGTGACGTTCCACCGCCGCCGGTCTTCCTCGAAGCTCGCCTTGTCCATGTGGAATCCGGCCCCGTCAGTCTCGATGCCGAGGCGGCCATCGACCATCAGGTCCAGGTGTCCCATCCCCGGAACGTTGACCTGCGATTCAACATGGAAGCCGGCCCGCCGCAGCAGGAACCTGGCCAGGCACTCAATGAGCGACTGCGACTGCGGGACAATCGCCGACACGATCCGGCGCTCCCGGGAGTCGTTCCGGCCATCGAGCCGCTGACGCAGCGAACCTAGCGGGAGCCCCTTCAGCACGACGGCGGATTCGGCGATGATCAGCCCGTCAGGTTCGGGTAAGCAACGCAAGCTTTGGATGACCGTGTCTAGGAGAGTCGGTGGCACGGAAGCGCGGTGGCAGACGAAGCCCTGGTAGCTCCTGCTGTGGGTGAGGGCTACATGCGGCCGGGCCGGGGCGTTGAGAACCCACAGCCCGCTGAAGTGGGCCGCGGTGACGCACGCGGCCTCCGCTGGAAGCGAGCGAATGGAAATCAGCTGCGCGTCCGCACCGGGCAACGCGTAGACGCCGCGGGCCACCCGGGACACGGTTCCCGAGGCCATCGCAGACTTGAGCTGAAAGTCGGAGACACCCGCGGCCGTGATGTATTTGGCGCGGGCGACGCCGTCGTAATTCGACAGGACCTCGATGATGTTGGCCATTCACCCATGGTGGAGGCCGCACTCTGCGCCCGGATAGTCACATCCCGCGCTATGTGGAAAACTACACCGACCGGCCAGGATCGCGAAAGACTCGGCCGCCGCCAGCGGCTGGACATGTCCCTCGCGGCAATCCAAGGCCGGACATAATGCCATTGTGCCCACTCGAGCCAACGAAAAATGGGCATGTCCCCGGACGGGATGGGTGAGCTGGACTGGCCCAAACATGAGGACTGGACATGTCCCGCGGACGAGCCCTGCGCCGGACATGATGCCGTTGTGCCCACTCGAGCCAACGAAAAATGGGCATGTCCCGCGTGGGGAGCTGGGGCAATGGGGCCCGGTCCTAAGCCAGTCATCACCCGTCCTGGCCGGTCCTCGCCAGTCATCACCCGTCCTGGCCAGTCATCACCGGTCCTGGCCGGTCGGCCTCCTGTAGCGCCGGCACCAGGCGAGCATGGCCACGGTGATGCCTGCGATGCCGAAGACCCAGATATTGCCTGCGGCGTCGCCGATGACCAGGCGCTTGCCCGCTTCCAGGGTGGACCACCAGCCGGTCAGCGCGTAGCAGAGAACCCCGCAGGCCGCCGTCGGGACGACTGAACGGAACGCCGCCCCCAGCCACAACTGGACCGAGCCCAGCAGCACGAGGGCCGCGACGGCGCCCCACGGGAGCTCCACGCCGCCCAGGACCAGGTCGTGGCGGTGCAGGGCGGTGCCGGCCAGGGCAACAAAAAGAGCTGCCGGCACGGCGGCGGCAATGCCGCCTGCCGTGCCGGCAGCTCTCTTAGTCACGTTGTGGCTGAAGCCCGGAGACCGGGATCAGACCTTGGCGCGGGCGCGGTTGGCCTTGGCACGCTCGTTGGTGTCCAGGATGACCTTGCGGATGCGGATTGAATCCGGGGTAACCTCAACGCACTCGTCTTCGCGGGCGAATTCGAGGGACTCTTCGAGGGTCAGGTCGCGCGGCGGCGTCAGGTTCTCGAAGGTGTCCGAGGAAGCTGCACGCATGTTGGTGAGCTTCTTTTCCTTCGTGATGTTCACGTCCATGTCGTCGGCGCGGGAGTTCTCGCCCACGATCATGCCCTCGTACACCTCGGAAGTGGGCTTGACGAAGAAGGAGCCACGTTCCTGCAGGTTGATCATGGCGAACGGGGTCACAACACCGGCGCGGTCGGCGATCATCGAACCGTTGGTGCGGTACTCGATGGGGCCGGCCCACGGCTCGTAGCCTTCGGAGATGGAGGCGGCGATGCCGGCGCCGCGGGTGTCCGTGAGGAACTTGGTGCGGAACCCGATGAGGCCACGGGCCGGAACGATGAACTCCATGCGGCACCAGCCGGTGCCGTGGTTGGCCATGTTGGTCATGCGGCCCTTGCGGGCTGCCATCAGCTGGGTGACGGCGCCGAGGTATTCTTCGGGTACGTCGATGGTCATGTGTTCCATCGGCTCGTGGACCTTGCCGTCGATGGTCTTGGTGACCACCTGCGGCTTGCCGACGGTCAGTTCAAAGCCTTCGCGGCGCATCTGCTCGACCAGGATGGCCAGTGCAAGCTCGCCACGGCCCTGGACTTCCCAGGCGTCGGGACGCTCGGTGGGGAGAACCTTGATGGAGACGTTACCGATCAGTTCCTTGTCGAGGCGGTCCTTGACCTGGCGGGCCGTGACCTTGGCGCCCTTGACCTTGCCGGCCAGCGGCGAGGTGTTGATACCGATGGTCATGGAGATGGCCGGGTCGTCGACAGTGATCAGCGGCAGCGGCTGCGGGTTCTCGGCGTCGGTCAGGGTCTCGCCGATGGTGATTTCCTCGATGCCGGCAACAGCAACGATTTCGCCGGGGCCGGCGGATTCCGCGGGAACACGGTCGAGTGCCTTGGTGGCCAGCAGTTCGGTGATCTTGACGTTCTTCAGCTCACCGTTGGCACGTGCCCAAGCGACGGTCTGGCCCTTGCGCAGGGTGCCGTTGTAGATGCGCAGCAGCGCCAGGCGGCCCAGGAACGGGGAGGCGTCCAGGTTGGTGACGTGCGCCTGCAGGACACCGTTCGGGTTGTAGGTCGGGGCCGGGATGTGCTCGATGATGGCCTGGAAAAGCGGCTCGAGGTCCTCGTTTTCGGGGGCGCTGCCGTCGGCGGGCTGCTCGAGGGAGGCGCGGCCGACCTTGGCGGCGGCGTAAACAACCGGAACGTTCAGGATCTTGTCCAGGTCGAGGTCCGGAACTTCGTCGGCGAGGTCGGAGGCCAGGCCCAGGAGCAGGTCCATGGACTCGTGGACAACTTCTTCGATCCGCGCGTCGGGGCGGTCGGTCTTGTTGACCAGGAGGATCACCGGCAGGTGCGCGGCGAGGGCCTTGCGCAGCACAAACCGGGTCTGGGGCAGCGGGCCCTCAGAGGCATCGACGAGGAGGACGACGCCGTCGACCATGGACAGGCCGCGCTCGACCTCGCCACCGAAGTCGGCGTGGCCGGGGGTGTCGATGACGTTGATGGTGATGGTTTCGCCGTTGGAGGACGGTCCGTTGTAGGCCACCGTGGTGTTCTTGGCCAGGATGGTGATGCCCTTTTCGCGTTCCAGGTCACCGGAGTCCATGACGCGGTCTTCGAGGTGGTTGTGCTCGGCAAAGGAGTTGGTCTGCTTGAGCATGGCGTCGACCAGCGTGGTCTTGCCGTGGTCAACGTGGGCCACGATCGCGACGTTGCGCAGGTCACTGCGCGATGCAGTGGCTACCGCGGTGTTGGTGGTGGTTTCAGACATGCGTTATTGCTCGATTCAGTGGTGAAGTCAGCTGTGGTATCGCGACATTTCCAACCGGAACGCACGACAGATAAGTCCCTTTGGCACAGGGCACCTACTACCATTCTAAACGCTAGGTCATTTATTGGCCTAAAATGCGGATCGGCGACCGGCGGCCGGGCCGTCGCCAGAGCGTGACGGGCGCACGGAAGTGGTCTATTACGTGTGAGTAAAGTCACTGGATTTTCCGGGGCCCATGCACCATCATTGCTCTGATAGCAGCAAGCAAGCCCGGAGACATTCATGCGAAACGCCTCGGCCCTGTCCCGCTTCGTCGCAATGATGATCGCCACCGGCGTGGTTCTTGGCGGCTGCGGGCAGGCCTCTTATTCACCTGCGCCCGACTCGGGCTCTTCCGAACTCGGCTCTTCCGAACTCGGCTCTTCCGAAGTCGGCTCTTCCGGCGCGGGATCATCAGAGGGGGGATCGTCGGGCGCGCCACTGACCGGCAGCGGGTCCGGAGCGGCGATCGGCGCGGGAGGGCCGGTCGCGGCCGGATCCGTGGCGAAGACACGCATCGGGTCCACCATCGACCCCGCTGCCCTGCCGAGCGGCTCGACCTACCGCAATCCTGACAACGGCCGCAACGAGATCATCGTCAAGGACACCAGCAACATCGCTGTGCTGATTGGCGACTCACAGTCGGAACCGGCCTATGGCTGGCCCAGGCAGGGTCTGGCCGCGGCTGGGTACAAAGTCTTCTTCTGTGGCCGGGGCGGCACCGGTTTCGTGGCGTCCAACGGCAAGACCGGCAACTACATTGACGCGCTTCAGCGCGGCGACTGGAAGCTCCCCTACGGCGCTCCTCCCCTCGTGGTGATCGAAGGCGGCGGGAACGATGCCGCACGGGGCGCCTCCGACGCGCAGATCGTCGCCAACGCGGAACGGCTGATCGCGAGCATCCAGCAGCGTTACCCCGCGGCCCGGATACTCATGGTGGGCACACTCGGGCGCGGCGCCCACTACGGCGGAGGACGCCGGAGCGAGGTGGACGCGCTTCTGGGGCGGGTGGCGGACCGCCACGGGCTGCCGTTCGTCAGCGCGGGCGACTGGCTCACCCGGTACAACCTGACGGGCTCGATGGCGGACCGTGTCCACCTGAACCGGCAGGGCCACGCGGCCCTGGGCGCCGTTTTCGGCCAGCGGCTGCAGTCCATGGGGTTTGACTACGCTGACCCGGGCATGCTCGCCGGCTTGTCCCACTACGCAGGACGGGCCGCTGGCGCCGGGTTGGCCCACTAGCGCAGGACCGGCCACTAACGCAGGCCGGGCCACTACGCAGGACCGGCCCCTAGTTCCGGACGGACCACAGCACAGCAAAGGAGCCGGTGTCCGCCCCCAAGGGGGAGGACACCGGCTCCTGTGCTGCCAGCTGCTGCGAGGTGCTGGCGGCGGGCTCGTTCAAGCCCTACGGAAGGCAGCCGCTCAGGCCACGTCCATTTCCGGCGGCAGCATGAGGCCGGCGCCGGGGATGGCGTTGAGCAGCGCCCGGGTGTAGTCCTGCTGCGGCGACTCGAAGACGTCGTCCGTTGAGCCCGTTTCCACCAGCTTGCCCTTCTCCATGACGCACACGCGGTCGGCGATCTGCCGGACCACCGCGAGGTCGTGGGTGATGAACAGGTAGGTCAGGCCGAGCCGGGACTGCAGTTCGGCGAGCAGGTTCAGCACCTGCGCCTGCACCAGGACATCCAGTGCCGAGACAGCCTCGTCGCAGATGATCACTTCGGGGTCCAGGGCCAGGGCGCGGGCGATCGCGACTCGCTGGCGCTGGCCGCCGGAGAGTTCGTTGGGGTACCGCTGCATGGTGGACTGCGGCAGTGCCACCTGGTCCAGCAGTTCCCGGACCTTCTTCTCGCGGCTGGCCTTGTCCCCGATCCTGTGGGTCCGCAGCGGTTCCTCGATGGTCCGGAAGATGTTGTACATCGGGTCCAGGGAACCGTACGGGTCCTGGAAGATCGGCTGCACCCGGCGCCTGAAGGCGAAGAGCTCTTTGCTGTTCAGCGTGGAGGTGTCCACGCCGTCGAAGATGATCTTGCCGGAGGTCGGCGTCAGGAGGTTCAGGACCATCTGCGCCACTGTGGACTTGCCGGATCCCGACTCCCCCACGATCGCCGTCGTGGTTCCCCGCTTGACGTGGAAGGAGATGTCGTCGACGGCGGTGAAGTCCGTGGACTTGCCCAGGCCCGAACGCAGCTTGAAGACCTTCCTGAGGTTCTGGATCTGCAGGACGTCGTCGGACTTGGCCGGCTCAACCACGCCGGTCTCGCTCGGGGCGAGCATGTCGTCGGTTTCCACGCCGAGTTCCTTGGCGGCCTGGATGCGCCGGGACGCCAGCGACGGTGCCGAGGCGACCAGCCGCTGGGTGTACGGGTGCTGCGGGTTCTGCAGCAGCTCCAGCGAGGGCCCGGATTCGACAACCTGGCCGCGGTACATGACCACCACCTGGTCGGCACGCTCGGCGGCGAGGCCGAGGTCGTGCGTGATCAGCAGCACCGCGGTGCCCAGTTCCGTGGTCATCTTGTCCAGGTGATCAAGGATCTGGCGCTGCACGGTCACATCGAGCGCCGACGTCGGCTCGTCCGCGATGAGCAGGCGCGGCTGGCAGGCGAGCCCGATCGCGATCAGCGCGCGCTGGCGCATGCCGCCGGAGAACTCGTGGGGGTACTGCTTGGCGCGGCTGCCGGCGTCGGGCAGCCCGGCCTGGGACAGGACCTTGGCGACGTCGTCGGGGCCGCTCGGCAGTCCGTTGGCCTTCAGCGTTTCGCGGACCTGGTCACCGATCTTCCACACGGGGTTGAGGTTGGACATCGGGTCCTGCGGGACCATGCCGATGCTGTTGCCGCGGAGTTCGATCATCCGCTTTTCGCTGGCGTTGGAGATGTCCTCGCCGTCGAACAGGATCTGGCCTGTCGTGACGCGCCCGTTGCCCGGGAGCAGGCCGATGGCAGCCAGCGCGGTGGTGGACTTGCCGGAACCCGACTCGCCCACGATCGCGACGGTTTCGCCCGGCATGACGGTGAGGCGGGCGTTGCGGACGGCGTTGACCTCGCCGTTGCTGGTGGTGAACCCGATGGCCAGGTCCTTGATTTCAAGCAGCGGGCGCTCAGTGGCGTACCCAGCTTCCTGGAAGTCAACAGAGGCGCTCATGGTGTCCCCTTTCATCGCTTGCGGGCTTTGGGATCGAGCGCATCACGCAGGGCGTCGCCCAGCATGATGAAGCTCAGGACGGTGATGGACAGCGCGATGGCCGGGTAGAGCAGCGGCATCGGGTTGGACCGGAGCGAGGCCTGCGCCGCCTGGATGTCGTTGCCCCAGGACATGACGCTGGGCGGCAGCCCGATGCCCAGGAAGGACAGCGTGGATTCGGCCACGATGAACGTGCCCAGGGAGATGGTGGCCACGACGATGATCGGGGCCAGCGAGTTCGGCATCACGTGGCGCATGAGGGCGCCGAACTTCGAGACGCCCAGCGACCGGGCGGCCGTGACGAAGTCGGCGTTCCGGACCTCGATGACGGCGCCGCGGGTGATGCGGGCAATCTGCGGCCAGCCGAAGATGACCAGGATGAGCACCAGGGTCCACACGGTCTTGTTCGTCCGGAACATCGGCAGCTGCATCATCACGATCGCGCCCAGGATCAGGGGCAGGGCGAAGAAGATGTCATTGATGCGGGCCAGGACAGAGTCGATCCAGCCGCCGTAATAGCCGGCCACGGCCCCGAGGATGCCGCCGATCAGCAGCACTCCGATGGTGGTGAAGAGGCCCACCGTCACCGAGGACCGCGTGCCGAAGATGACACGGGCGTAGACGTCGCAGCCCTGCTGGGTGAAGCCCAGCGGGTGGCCCGCGGCGGGGCCTGCGTCGGAGTTGGCCAGCTGGCAGGCCTCCGAGGTCGGGTCGATCTGCGAGAAGAATCCCGGGAAGACGGAGACCGCGACGACCACCAGGATCAGGAACGCGGAGATCAGGAAGAGCGGCTGCTTGCGCAGGTTCTTCCAGGCCTCGCCCCACAGGCTCAGCGGTGCGGCTTCGTCCTTGACCCGGTCCGTTACCTGGAGCGGGGTCTCGGAGACATCGGCCACGAAGTGCTCGGTCCGGCGGGCCGGGCGGCGGGAATCGGAGTGCCGTGCGGTGGTGGTGTTATCAGGAGTCATAACGGATCCTCGGGTCAAGCCAGCCGTAAAGCAGGTCAACGAGCAGGTTGGAGAGGCAGTAGATCAGCACCAGGACGGTGACGATCGAGACCACCGTGGGCCCTTCCCCGGACAGCACGGCCCGGTAGAGCCGGTTGCCTACGCCCGGGACGTTGAAGATGCCTTCCGTGACGATTGCCCCGCCCATCAAGGCGCCGAGGTCGGCGCCCAGGAACGTAATGACGGGAATCAGGGAGTTGCGCAGGATGTGGACGCGGACCACCTGGAACCGGGAGAGGCCCTTGGCGGTGGCAGTGCGCACGTAGTCGGCGTTCATGTTTTCGATGACGGACGTGCGGGTCAGGCGCAGGACATAGGCGAACGATCCCAGTCCCAGCACGATCGCCGGCAGGATGAGGTCCGGGATGGTCGCGGCGGAGCTGACGGTCGGCTTGGCCCAGCCGAGCTGGACTCCGATGGTGAACTGCAGCAGGAAGCCGAGGACGAAGATCGGGATGCCGATCACGACCAGGGACGCGACCAGGACGGTGGCGTCGAAGAGCTTGCCCTTGCGCAGGCCGGCGATGAGGCCGAAAACGATGCCGAAAAAGGCCTCGAAGATCAGTGCCATGATGGCCAGCCGCGCCGTGACGGGGAAGACCTCGCCGAGCACGGCGGCGATGGGGCGTCCGGAGAAGTCCTGGCCCAGGTCAAACGTGAAGATGCTCTTGAGGTAGAGCAGGTATTGCATCCAGAACGGCTGGTCCAGGTGGTACTGCATGCGCAGCTTGGCTGCCACCGCCTCGTTCACCGGCTTGTCGCCGAACAGGGCCACGATGGGGTCACCGGGCAGGCTGAAGACCAGGAAATAGACCAGCAGTGTTGCGCCCAGGAAGACGGGAATCAGTTGTAGGAAACGCTTGAGGATGTATGTCGACATCAGCGAGTCACACCCTCGTTGGCAGGCATCCTGTCCAGGGATGCGGCGGAGTTGTTCATCAAAGAACCTTTTCACTATGGATGCAGGCCGGCGCCGGTTCACTCACGGCGGCAGGGCTGCGAAAAGTTCGCCCGAAAGAGCCGGGCATCAAGAGAATAAATGGAGGGGAAGCACGACGACGGCGGAGGCCCCAGTATGGGCGGCCCCCGCCGTCGTTTTGTTGTTACTTACCGGTTACGTTGTAGTACAGCGGGACGCCGTCCCAGCCGTAGTCGACGTTGGTGACCTTGTCGCTCCAGCCGCCCTGGGCAACCTGGTACCACAGGGGGATGGCCGGCAGGTCCGTCAGGAGGATCTCCTGGGCCTTGTTCATGGCCTTGTTGCCGTCGCTGACCGACGCGGCGTTCAGGCCGTCAGAGATGGCCTTGTCGAACGTCGGGTTGGCGTAGCTGGCGTCGTTGGAGCCGGCACCGGTCTTGTAGATCGGGCCGAGGAAGTTGTACAGCGACGGGTAGTCTGCCTGCCAGCCGGCACGGATGGAGCCGGTGAGGGTCTTGGCGGTGGCGTCGTTGCGGGCTTCCTTGAAGGTGGCGTACGGCTTGCCTTCAACCTTGATGCCGAGCGTGTTCTTGAGCTGGTTGACTACAGCCTCAACCCAGGCCTTGTGTCCGCCCTTGTCGGCGTTGTAGGCAATGGTGAAGGTCTTGTTCGCGTCCCACTTCTGGATCGCGTCGGCCTTGGCCCAAGCTTCCTTGGCCTTGTCGGCGTTGAAAGTCAGGTTCTCAGCTCCGGCGATCGAGTCGCTGTAGCCGTCGAGCACGGGGGCCGTGAAGTCCTTGGCAGGCTGGCGTGCGCCGTTGAAGATCACCTTGGTGATCTCTTCGCGGTTGATCGCCATGGAGATCGCCTGGCGGCGGAGCTTGCCGGCCTCGCCGCTCCATTCCGGCAGGTATTCCGGGATGGCGATGGTCTGGTTGCCGGCGTACGGCTTGTTGATGGTGCGGTCGCCGAGGTCAGACTTGAAGTTCTTCAGCGCGCTGGTCGGGATCGTCTGCAGGATGTCCAGGTTGTTGGACATCAGGTCCTGGTACGCGGAGTCGTCGTTCTGGTAGATCTTGAACGTCACGCCGGCGTTCTTGGCCTTGCGCGGGCCGCTGTAGTCCGGGTTCGGAACGAGCTGGATCTGCACGTTGTGCTGCCAGCCGCCGTCCGCGAGCTTGTACGGGCCGTTGCCGACCGGCTTCTCGCCGAAGCCCTTCGGGTCCTTCAGGGCACCGGAGGGAACCGGAACAAACGCGGTGTAGCCCAGGCGAAGCGGCCAGTCAGATTCCGGCTGCTTGAGTTCCACGGTGAACGTCTGGTCGTCAACGACCTTCAGGCCGGACATGGTCTCGACCGTGGAGCCTTCTGCGCTGGCTTCGTCGTAGCCCTTGATGCTTTCGAAGAAGCCACCGCTGAGCTGGGCGTTCTTGGCTGCGGCACCGAAGTTCCAGGAATCGACGAAGGACTTAGCCGTGATGGCCTCGCCGTTCGTGAACTTCTGGTCCTTCTTGACCTTGATGGTGAAGTGCTGGCCGTCCTTGCCCTCGATGGACTCGGCGAGTTCGTTGACCGGCTTGCCGCTGGGGTCGTAGCTGACCAGGCCCGCGAAGATCATGTCGATGACCTTGCCGCCGCCGACTTCGTTGGTGTCGGCGGGCATGAGGGGACGCTGGGGTTCGGAGCCGTCGGCGAGGATCACTTTGCTGGTGTCGCCGCCGGTACTGCCGCTACCGGTCGCGGAGCCGCTGGCACCGCATCCGGTCAGGGCGAGGGCGGCGATAGCCACCATGCCCAGTGCTTTGGAAGTGCGCGAAAAACGCATTCCGCCTCCTATGAGTTGTGGGAGTTCGTGAGGGAAAAACTTATGCTTCCCCGTAAGCAGGCACAGGGGTATCCCCTGTGACGTGGCCTACATATGGAAGTAGCCTAGCCCTAAACCGTCCAAATGTTGGAACTCTGTTGCCAAACCGTGATCCGACAATCTCATGACGATTAACGTCAAGCGGAGTGTATTTCAAGTCACACGCTACCGACTGGTAGTATTCGCCCGCCGTGTGACCTGGGTTACCCGCGGTTAACTGGAATCCGCCGGGCTTTCCCCCATTTTCCAGCCCTGCGGATAGGCCTCAGCTGGCCCCGGACAGCAGCTGCGCGCGCAGTTCGCGGCGCTCGCGCTGCTTGTCCGGATCCGGCAGCGGAACTGCCGCCAGAAGCCGCTGGGTGTAGGGTTCCTGGGGGTTGCGGAGGATCTGGTCCCGGGTCCCCTGCTCCACGATCCTGCCGCGCTGCATGACACAGATCCGGTCCGCGAGCACGTCCACCACCGCGAGGTCGTGGGTGACGAACAGGCAGGCGAAGCCCAGTTCCTTTTGCAGGTTCTGGAACAGATCGAGCACCTTGGCCTGGACGGAGACATCGAGGGCGGAGGTGGGCTCGTCGGCGACCATGAGCTTCGGCTTGAGCGAAAGGGCACGGGCGATCCCCACGCGCTGTTTCTGCCCGCCGGAGAGCTCGTGCGGGTAGCGGTTGCGGTAGTTCCGCGGCAGCTCGACCTGGTCAAGGAGCGCCTCGATCCGTTGCTGCAGTTCGGCGCCCCTCGCGGCCTTTGCCAGGAACATCGGCTCCCCGATGCTTTCCCCGATGGGCAGCCGGGGGTTAAGGGACGACGACGGATCCTGGAACACCATGCCGACATGCCGGCGCATCTCGTGGAGCTGCCGGCCGTTCCTCTTGGCAGCGGAAATGTCCTGCCCGACGACGCGCATGGTGCCTGCCGCCACCGGCAGCAGCCCGACGGCGGCCCGGCCGATGGTGGTCTTGCCGGAACCCGACTCGCCGACGAGGCCGACCACCTGTCCGGGATAGATGACCAGGTTGGCCCCTTCCACGGCACGGAAGGCCGGCACCCGGCCCTGTTTCGGGTACTCGATGGCGACATCGGTGAGCTCCAGGACCGGCTCCCCCTTCGGTTTGGCCGCCTCGGCCGCGGCCAGGGCGGCGGCGTTTTCGCGCTCGCGCCGGATCAGCTCGTCTTCCGGAATGGACAGGATCTCGACGTGGGTCGCGGCGGCGAGGGCGGCGGTGACGTCCACGTCCGCCGCGGAATCCGCGCTGCCCTGTCCCAGGTGAGGGACCGCAGCCAGCAGCGCCCGGGTGTATTCGTGCTGCGGGTTGTGGAAGATCTGGGCTGCCGTACCCGTCTCCACGATGACGCCCCTGCGCATGACCGCGATCCGGTCGGCGAGGTCGGCCACCACTCCCATGTCGTGGGTGATGAGCACAATGGCACTGTCCAGTTTGTTCCGCAGGTTGCGCATGAGGTCAAGGATTTCGGCCTGGACAGTCACATCGAGGGCCGTGGTCGGCTCGTCGGCGATGAGCAGCTTCGGGTCGCAGGAGAGCGACTGTGCGATCATGGCGCGCTGGCGCTGGCCGCCGGAAAGCTGGTGCGGGTAGGAACGGAAGGCCTTCTCCGGATCGGGCAGTTCGACAAGTTCCAGCATCCGCAGGGCCCGGAGCCTCGCTTCTTCCGGGGAAACTTCATTGTGCAGACGCACAGTTTCCACAATCTGCGACCCCACGGTGTAGACCGGGTTCAGGGCCGTCATCGGCTCCTGGAAGATTACCGCGACGTCCTTGCCGCGCACTGCGCGAATATTGTTCTCGTTGGTTCCCAGCAGCTCACGGCCGGCGAGCTTGACACTTCCTGTCACACGGCTGTTACTTGGCAGCAGGCCAAGCAGAGCCATCGAACTGGCGCTCTTTCCGGACCCGGACTCCCCCACGATGGCGAGCACTTCGCCGGCCCGGACCTCGTAGTTCAGGCCGATTGCGGCCGGGACCCATTTCTTGTCCACGCCGAAATCCACGCTGAGGTCCCGGACCTCCAGGACGGTTTCACCTTTGCCAGGCACGGGTGAGGCCGGCGGATCGAGGGTGATGAAGTCAGTCATGATGGGCTATCCTTCCGTCGGGCCGCCGGTGCACCGGGGATTAGTGCTGCGGCTCGGAATACTGAATTATTGGGGGCATGAGCTCTACGCCGCACGCCGGAAATGTTGAAGTCTTCAAAGCACGAACCAACAAATGGTTCGCGTTGCTGTCCTGGGCGGTGGCCGCGTTCGGTGTCGTGGTCACGGTCGTCATGGCCGGTCCGGGGGCGCTGGGCGGCGTCGCCCCGCTGGCCTTCATCGCTTTCATGGGCTGGCAACTGTTCTGGATGCCGTCCGTTGTAGTCCACGACGCCGGCGTCACCCTGGAGAATCCGTTCCGCTCGATTGAGGTGCCGTGGGCAGCGCTGGTGCACGTCGATACGCGCTTTGCACTGACGCTGGTCACCGCCGAGAAGAGCTACACGTCCTGGGCCGCGCCCGCCCCCGGCATCTGGGGCGGGCGCCACGCCCGCCCGGAGGACCTCCACGGCCTGCCGGCAACCACCTACGGTCCCGGCAAGTCGGTCCGTCCGGGAGATCTGAAGACCACGGACTCCGGCCAGGCTGCCATGCTGGTGCGGGCCCGGTGGCATGACCTGGTGGAAGGCGGGCAGCTCGCCGCCGGCGACGCCGCCAGCACGGCCGCAACCGTGACCGTCCGCTGGGTGGCGATTGGCGCCGTCGTACTGCTCCTGGCGGCGAGCTACCTGGCGATTACCGCCGGCTAGATCGGTCCTGCAGGGGGCCGGCACCTACTGGCCCCGTGTTCCGTCAGCAGGCCCGTCGTCGCGGGGATCCTTGGGCGCGGAAGCGTCGAGGCCGGTGCCAGCGCCCGCCTGCACGGCCGGATCCCCGTGATCCTTCGCCTTCTTGGCGTTGAACTTCTTCTGCCGCGGGTCAAACGCGTCCCGGAGTCCGTCACCGATGAAGTTGATGCTGAGGCAGATCAGCACGATGAACATGCCCGGGAACCAAAACAGCCAGGGCCGCGTGGCGAAGGCCTGCTGGTTCTGCGAGATGAGCAGGCCCAGGGACGTGTCCGGGGCCTTGACGCCGACGCCGAGGTAGCTCAGCGCCGTTTCGGTGAGGATCGCGGCGGACATGGTCAGTGTCACGTTCACGATCAGCACGCCGACGGCGTTGGGCAGGATGTGCTTGAAGATGATCCTGGCGTTGCTGGCGCCGGAAATCCGGGCCGCATCCACGAACTCGCGTTCGCGCAGGGACAGGAATTCGCCGCGCATCAGCCGGGCCAGCGCGACCCAGCTGATCAGGCCCAGGAAGATTCCGAGGGCCAGGACACCGTTGGTGCTGGCGAAGGAAGCGAACCAGCTCCCCTGGTCCCGGCGGCCGGCGAGCTGCGCCATGACGGCGGCCAGCAACAGGGCGGGAATGATGATGATGACGTCGGTCAGGCGCATCAGGATGGCCTCGGACCAGCCGCGGAAGTAGCCGGAAATGGCACCGACCACGACGCCGATCAGTCCCGCGATGAGGCCGATCACGATCATGATGGTGATGGACTGCTGCGCGCCGCGCATGGTCATGGCGAAGACGTCGCGGCCGATCCGGTCCTGGCCGAACGGATGCTCACCCCAGGCCAGCGGCCACAACGAGGAGGTGGGTGCGCCGCCGTTGACGAGCGGGGAGACTTCCTCGTGCGTGTACTTCCACCAGCCGGGGATACCCAGGTAGCCCACGGAAGTAAACGCCAGGATGAAGATGAAGGAGAACACCACGAGGCCGATAATGGCGCCGGAGTGTCCGAGGAAACGCTTTCGGACGATTTGGCCCTGGCTGAGGCCCTTGGCCTCAAGGACCGGCTCAATGCCGGCCGCGGCTGATATCCGCGAGGCTTCGTCTTCGGCCATGATTACTTCCTGCTGACTTGGCTGGCTCATGCTTTTACCCTTACGCGCGGATCCAGTGCGGAGTAGGCGAGGTCCGCGATGAGGTTGAAGACCATGGCCGTGATGGCGACGCAGATGAAGACGCCCATGACCGGGTTGGGATCGACGTGCGCGATCCCGTCCAGGAAGAGGAAGCCCATGCCGCGGACCGAGAAGACGGTTTCGGTGATGACGGCACCTCCGATCAATGCCCCAATGTCGAAGGCCACGATCGTGGCGATCGGGATCAGGGCGTTGCGGAAGGCGTGGCGCATGATGACGGTCCGCTCGCTCAGACCCTTGGCCCGGGCCGTGCGGATGTAGTCCATGTTCATGATTTCGAGCATCGAGGCCCGGGTGAAGCGTGTGTAACTGGCCAGGGAAATGAGGATCAGGGCCAGGGTGGGCAGGATCAGGTGGGTGAAGGAGTCAAGGCCGAGAACCCAGAAGTCGCCCTCAATGTTCGGCGTGCTGGCACCGATGGTGGCGATCGGCCGGCCCCGCACACGGCTGTTATTGAAGTACGTGGGCCATGCTTGCATGTACCGGTCCAGCAGGATCAGGACACCGACGAGGAACGAGGTGATGCCCGCGGCCCGCATGGACTGCCCGCGGTCGTAGCCGCCCACCAGGTAGCCGATCCCGGCGCCAATCAGGACGAAGGCGACCGACAGCACCACGATCATCAGGAAGGTGGCCTCGTTGAGCAGCGGCTGGAGGAGGAAGTACAGCACGACGCCTACGCCGACGGCGATGAGGGCCGACTGCAGGGCCTTGCGGTTTTTCAGCCCGGCGGAGAGCAGGGTCACGGCGAAGGCGATGCCGACGCCGGCGATGGCGATGAGCACCGGACCCAGGCCCGGGGTCTTGAACCACTCGGTGGCGGAGAAGTAAATGAGCACCGCGGCGACGAAGGCGAAGACCACGGCGCCGGCGAGCAGCCGGCGCCGCATGGGCCCGCCCAACGCGACGGCTGTCACTGCGCCGACGACGACGCCGATCCCGAGCGCCACGGGCAGCGGCACCTCGGGGTTCCGCAGGAAGTTGTTGAAGCCGATGGCGCCGAACTCCTTGAGCAGGACGGCCACCCAGAAGATCGGCAGCGAGAAGAACAGGAACGCCATGAACGTCACGCCGTAGTCCAGGGTGCTGTACTGCCGCAGGGCAGTAATGATGCCCAGGGTGATCCCGATCAGGATGGCGAGCACCGTTGCCGCGGTGACGAGCGTCAGGGTCTGGACCAGCGCGTTGCCCAGGGCATCCGTGATGGGCTGGCCGGCGATGTTCTTCCCGAGGTCACAGGAGTTGGCGAACGGAACGAGGCACTGGACAGCGCCGCCGAACCATTTGAAGTACCGCAGCGGGGCCGGAGTGTCCAGCTGCAGGAGCTCGGTCCTCGCGTCCATGAGCTGCTGCTTCTGCGGCGTGGGGTTGGCGCGGAATTCCTCGAGGGGATCCCCGGACGCCGCTGTCAGGAGATACACGAAGTAGGACGCGCCGAGAAGGATGAGGGCGGCAGTGACGAGCCGCCGGAAGATGTAGGTCACCATTGAAATAGAACCTCGGAATTCGGGTCCAGGGATTGCCCGGACCGGTCGCGGAGTTTGGCCGGTTCCCGCCGATGTGGCGGCGGGCCACGGCATCGCCAGGATATCGCCAGAAAGGCGCCGGGACCGAAGAAGCTGTGGTCCCGACGCCTTTCCAGCAGTGTTACTTGGGGTCGCGGGCTACTTCTGAGCCCATTCCCAGAAGTTCCACCAAACGCCGGTCTGGTTCGGCATGTACTTCACACCGGTGATGCGGTCGCTGTACGCGTCCACGCCAACCGACTGGAACAGCGGCAGGCCGTAGGCCGAATCCCAGATCATCTTGTCGATCTGCGCAACGAGGCCGTCCTGCTTGCTCTTGTCGGTGGTGACAATCAGTTCGTCCATCAGCTTGTCGGCTGCAGGGTCGCTGAACTGGTTGAAGTTGGAGTCGTTGCCGGACTTGAAGATCTGCGGAACGCCGGACACGCCGACCCCCGAGTTGCTCCAGCCAAAGATGGTGGCATCGTAGCTGCCGTCACCGAGGGCCTTGCCCCAGTCAGACTTGCCGAGGCCGCCGTCGACGATCTTGAATCCGGCCTTGGTGGCGGACTCGCTGATCAGGGAGAAAGCGTCAACACGGTTGGGGTTGTCCTTGTTGTACATGATGCGAACTTCGGGGGTGGCGCCGTTGAGGAGCTTCTTGGCACCCTCGATGTCCACACCCTGGTAGGCGGAGGAACCATTGTTCTTGGCCGACTCGGCGTACGGGGCCTGGTCCGGAACGAAGAGCTGGGAGTCAAGCGGTGCAGCCTTCGGATCCAGCTTCTTGACGATCTTGTCGACGATGTCCGCACGCGGGACGGCCTTCATGAACGCCTCGCGGACGTTCTTGTCGGCAAACGGGCCCGAGTAGTTCAGGTCGATGTGGTCGTACGCGAGCTGGTTGCCGACGTCGACCGTCACGCCCTGGCTTTCGAGTGCCTTGAGCTGCTCCACGGTGTCCGCGGATGCCTGCGGGGCGATGATGTCGGCCTCGCCGTTCTTGAGCGCCTGGACCTGGGCGGGTGCCTCACCGATGTAGCGGACGGTGATTTCGTCCAGATTGGCTTCCGGTCCCCAGTTGTAGTCCTTGTTCTTGACCATGGTCAGGGACTGGTCCTGGTTGATGCTCTTGACGAGGAACGGGCCGTTGGAGAGGTACAGGCTCGGATCAGCCGGCAGGGTCTTGGTGTCAAAGCCGGTGTTCCACAGGTCCGCCATAGCCTTGAGCTGCGCGTTCGCCGGCTTGGGGGCCTTGGAATCGCCGCGGGGCATGCCCTTCAGCAGGTCAATGAACGCCTTGGTGTCCGCCAGGCCTGCCTTCTTTGCCAGGACGTGGGCGGGGATGTCGATGCCGGGGCCGCCGATGGCGATTTCCCAGTCCGCGAAGGGCTTGGAGTACTTCAGCGTCATGCTGCGGCCGTCGTCACCGAGTTCCGGGAAGTCGGTGAGCGCGATACCGGTGGGGTCGCCGGCGTAGGAGAAGTAGGACGTTCCAGTCTTACCTTCCGCATCGGCGTCGTTGTAGTAACCCGAGAAGGCGGCCCACTGCAGGACCAGGTCGGCCGCGGTGACGGGAGTGCCGTCGGACCACTTCACGCCGTCGTTGATGGTGTACTTCACCGTCAGCGGATCGTCAGAGACCTTTTCCATCTTGCCGAACTTCTCATTGCGGACAACGTTGAGCTTGTTGTCGATGTAGAAGAAGCCCGAGTGCGTGGCGTAGCTGACCTTTGAGTTGATGTCAGTGTTTCCATCGGCCGTATTCGGGTTGAACGTATTAAACGCGTTGACCTCTACTACGGTTGCCGATCCGCCTTGCTTGCTTGCTGCCGCCGCAGTCGTCGGGGTTGTCCCGCCGCTGTTGCCCGCGCAGGCGCTGAGGGCGATGGCAGCTGCTGCCGCCACGCCCACTGCTTTGGAAATACGACCCAAGCGCATTCCGCCTCCTTGTTTCTGTGGTGTGGGTGAGACCGGCGCCGAAGGCGCCAGACAGACGTCCACACTCCCCCAGCGGCAGTGTGGCCCGTCTCACATGGCATGAAGCGTAACCCCAAAGAGCGTTCGGAGCCACCAAAGTTGACTCACCGTAAAGTTCGTTATGGAGCTGCAACATTGGACGGGTTCCGCAGGGCGAGCTTTCCCACAAAACGTTGACGGCGGCGTAACAAAAAGATAAAAGCGCCGCACACAGGAAAAGCCCCGATCCGAGAATCGGGGCTCCTCCAGTTAATCCTTAATTACTTGGCAGAATTACCGCGCTGGCGGGCGGCGGATTTTAAACGTTGAAGCGGAATTCGACCACGTCGCCGTCGGCCATGATGTATTCCTTGCCTTCGATCCGGACCTTGCCGCGGGCCTTCGCCTCGGCCATGGAACCGGCCTCGATCAGGTCATCGAAGGAGACGACCTCGGCCTTGATGAAGCCGCGCTGGAAGTCGGAGTGGATCACGCCGGCCGCCTGCGGGGCAGTGTCGCCCTGGCGGATGGTCCACGCGCGGGTTTCCTTGGGGCCGGCCGTCAGGTAGGTCTGCAGTCCCAGGGTGTGGAAGCCGACGCGGGCCAGCTGGTCCAGCCCGGATTCATCCTGGCCGTTCATTTCCAGCATCTCGCGGGCTTCTGCCTCGTCAAGCTCCACCAGGTCGGACTCGAGCTTGGCGTCCAGGAAGATGGCGTCGGCCGGGGCCACGAGGGCCCGCAGTTCCACCTGCTTCTCCGGGCTGCCGAGGATTCCCTCGTCGGAGTTGAAGACATAGATGAAGGGCTTGGCCGTGAGCAGGCCGAGTTCCTTGAGGTGCTCCATCTCCAGCTTGTCGCTCTTGATGGACGAGAAGATGGTGTCGCCGCGTTCCAGTACTGCCTGCGCCGCCAGGATGGCTGCCAGCTCGGCGGCCTCCCGCTTCTTGATCTTGACTTCTTTTTCGATCCGCGGGATGGCCTTTTCGATGGTCTGCAGATCGGCCAGGATCAGCTCGGTGTTGATCGTCTCCATGTCGGAGCTGGGATCGACCTTGCCGTCGACGTGGATGACGTCCGGGTCATCGAACACGCGGACAACCTGCGCGATGGCCTCGGCCTCGCGGATGTTGGCGAGGAACTGGTTGCCGAGGCCCTCGCCCTCGGAGGCGCCCTTGACGATGCCGGCGATGTCCACGAAGGACACGGCGGCGGGCAACAGGCGCGCGGAGCCGAAGATGCCGGCCAGCTTTTCAAGCCGGGCATCCGGCAGGTTCACGACGCCGATGTTGGGCTCGATCGTGGCGAACGGATAGTTCGCCGCGAGGACCTGGTTTCGGGTCAGTGCGTTGAAAAGGGTTGATTTGCCGACGTTGGGCAGTCCGACGATGCCAATAGTAAGAGCCACGAGCATATATTCTACCCGCACCAGCCGCCGGCCGTTGCTGCGGCTGGCGCGTGCGCCTGTGGGGCGGCCGGGTGCCCGCCGGGTGTTGCGGGACGGTGTGGGTTGTTCCCGGGTGTCGCCGGGGTGTTGTAGCGGGTGAGTCCCGGGTGTTCCGGGCGTCGGAGCCAAAACTGTCACAGGGGCATGCCACAGTGAAGGCATGGAAGCTTTTTCACTGATTCTCGCCCTGCTCATGCTGCTCACGGGCGCCGTAACGGGCGCCGCCGTCGTCTATGTCCTGCTGCGCCGGCGCTACGTGGCCGTCGAACAGGACTTCGACGCCGTGTCAGCCCGGCTGTCCGACGTCAGCGCCCAGTTCGCCGCCGCCGACGCCGAGAGGCGCCTGCTCGCGGCCCAGAACCGCGAGCTCGGCGAGTCCCGGAACCACGACGGCAGTGTGCTCCGTGCGCTGGCGCCCGTGGCGGAAAAGCTCACCGCCGTGCAGCAGCAGGTGTCCCTGCTCGAACGCGACCGGCTGGAGCAGTACGGCCAGCTGGCCCAGCAGCTTCAGGAGGCCCGCCTGTCCGATGAGCAGCTGCTGCGGTCCACGCATGCGCTGGAGTCTGCCCTGCGCTCCAACAGCGCCCGCGGCCAGTGGGGCGAGGTCCAGCTGCGCCGGGTGGTCGAGGCGGCAGGCATGCTGCGGCACGTGGACTTCCACGAACAGGTCCATAGCGGGCAGGCCCACAGCTCCGGCTCGGACGGCACCCTCCGGCCCGACCTCGTGGTGCAGCTGCCCGGCGACAAGCAGCTGGTAGTCGACGCAAAGGTCCCGCTGGCGTCGTATCTCGCCGCCCAGGACCTCGGCGCCGCCCAGGCCGGCCAGCAGTCCTCGCAGCTGCCCGGCAGCCAGCAGGCGCACCTGGCCGCCCACGCCAAGGCCCTGAAGGCCCACGTGGACGCGCTGGGCAGCAAGAAGTACTGGGACATCCCCGGCAACTCTCCGGAGCTGGTGGTCTGCTTCCTGCCGGCGGAGTCGATCCTTGCCGCCGCCCTCACGGCCGACCCGGCCCTGCTGGACTACGCACTGGCCAAGAATGTGGTCCTGGCCTCCCCCGGGACCTTGCTGGCCGTGCTGAAGTCGGTGGCGTTCACGTGGCGGCAGGACGTGTTGACGGACAGTGCCCGGGAACTCTTTGAGCTCGCCCGGCAGCTCTACGACCGGATGGGCACGCTCGGCGAAAACGTCACCAAGCTGGGGTCCTCGCTGAAGACCTCCGTGGAGCGGTACAACTCCATGGTCGGGACCCTTGAGGCCCGGGTCCTGCCCACCGCGAGGAAGCTGAACGCCCTGGAAGCCGCCGGACTGGCCACTCCCCCCGCCGTCGAAGTCACGCCACGGGCAGTCGCGGCCCCGGAACTTCAGCCCCGTGACGAGTCAGAAGAGTCCGCGGCCTAGGCGTACTGCGCGCTTAGGTCTCAGCGCCTCGGCCTGTCCGGGGCCCAGGACCGTCCAGTACCTAGGACTGTTCGGGGCGGGTGCCGCGGCCGCCGAGGGCGCGGGTGACGTCGCCGGCCTGCTTCAGGGTGGCCCGGAGCTCCTTCGGCAGGGAGAACAGGAGGTCTTCCTCGGCTGTGACGACTTCCTCGACTGATCCGTAGCCGTAATCGGCGAGGAGCCGCAGCACGTCCTTGACGAGGACTTCCGGGACAGAAGCCCCCGACGTCACGCCCACCGTGGCGACGCCCTCGAACCACGTCTCGTCAACCTCGTTGGCGAAGTCGACCCGGTAGGAGGCCTTGGCGCCGTATTCCAGTGCCACCTCCACGAGGCGGACGGAGTTTGAGGAGTTGGCGGAGCCCACCACGATCACCAGGTCCGCCTGGGGCGAGATCTTCTTGATGGCCACCTGGCGGTTGGTGGTGGCGTAGCAGATGTCGTCGCTGGGCGGGTCCTGCAGGGTGGGGAACCGCTCCTTGAGCAGGCGCACCGTCTCCATGGTCTCGTCCACGCTGAGGGTGGTCTGCGAGAGCCAGATGACCTTTTCCGGGTCGCGGACCGTGACCTTGTCGACCTCGTGCGGGCCGTTGATGATCTGGATGTGCTCGGGAGCCTCCCCAGCGGTGCCTTCGACTTCCTCATGGCCGTCGTGGCCGATCAGCAGGATATCGAAGTCATCCTTGGCGAACCGGACGGCTTCGCGGTGCACCTTGGTGACCAGCGGACAGGTCGCGTCAATGGTGCGCAGGCCGCGGTCCTCGGCGGACTGGACGACGGCGGGCGAGACTCCGTGCGCGGAAAAAATCACGAGGGCGCCTTCCGGGACCTCGTCGGTTTCATCGACGAAGATGGCGCCCTTCTCCTCGAGGGAGCTGACCACGTGCACGTTGTGCACGATCTGCTTGCGCACATAGACCGGCGGCCCATAGTGTTCCAGGGCTTTTTCCACCGCGATGACCGCACGGTCCACGCCGGCGCAGTAGCCGCGCGGGGCTGCCAGGAGAACCTTCTTGGGACCGGCGACCGGGGCCGCCGCCAGGACGTCTTCCGGTGAACGCCGCCGGCGCGGAACGGAGGGCATCGGAACGGAAACAGCGGTGGTGGTCATGCTCCCATGCTACCGGTGTTCGATCCTGCCCCGATTGCGGCCACCGGCTGCCCGGACAGCCACTCCCGTGCCCAGCAGTACTGCTCCCGCAACTGCCGCAGCGACGATCCACTGGCCGAAACTGGCAGAGCACGCCGCGACGAACTCGTTCTTGAACAGCTCCGCCACATCGTTGCCGCTTGAGGTCCCGGCGACGGCGGCGCCGGCGGCATCGCTGGCCAGCTTCCATACCCCCGCGAGCACCAGCGCTCCAACGCCCATTCCGACCAGCACGGTCCACCGGCGTCGGGCCGCAACGAACGCCAGCATGAACGCGATGGCCGCGCCGACCGCAACGGCGTAGCCCATCGGGGCATAGACGGTGACGCGTTCGATCATTTGCCGCTGGTCGGACTGCCCGATATGGACCAGCACCTGGCCGGGCGCCTCCAGCGGAAGGGTGGTCGCTTCAGTGACCTGTTTGGCCACCAGCCCGGCCAGCGGAGCGACATCAAGGGTGAGCGAGGAGGTGCCGTCAACCTCCGGCGGCAGCGTGCTGGGGTCCGCGAACGTGAGGCGGTGGCTCTTACGCAGGGTTTCAGCCCATGCCTCGGGGTAGCCGGGCAGTCCCGTCAGCGATCGCGCCGCGCTGTCCAGGACCGGCCGCGCCAGCTCCGTGAAGGCTTCGGGAATGCCGGCACTGGCGGCCAGGCCGTCGACGGCGGCCGCGGCCAGCCGTTGCTGGAACGCCGGATCCTTGCCCAGCGGTGCGGTCAGGGCAACGAAGCCGTCTTCCTGGACGATGTTCTGGTCCACCCACATGGCTGGAACGGCGACGGCTGTCATCAGGAGCCCGATAAGGACGGCGACGGCAGAGACAAAAGTGCGCAAGGGATTCCTAGAAGGTTGATGGCATCCCTCCCATCCTAGGGCGGTGCCGGGCGCGGCCATAAAGTCGGGCCCCGGTGGTAGAGCTATGGATAGAGTTGAACGAGACAACTTCCGGCTGCCGGCCGGCCCACCCGCCCGGGACCGGGCCGCCGGCCGTCCCGGTGGTAAAGGACATGCAGTAACGGCACGCAGCAAAGGACACGCACGCATATGCACAAGGCACTCCACCAGGCATTCCCGGCCATGGAGCCCACGCATGCCTGAGGATGCGGCGGCGGCCACCACGCTACCGGCCACCGCGGCTCAAACCAGTCCGGACAATCCCTGGCCGCTGCAGTTGCTGTCCCAGAAGCTCAAGATGCATATCGACCGCGCGCCCTCGGCATGGGTTGAGGGGCAAGTGATCGAGCTCAACCGGCGTGGCAGCAACGCCTACCTGACGCTCCGGGACATCAACGCCGAAATCTCGCTGCCGGCATCGGTCTGGACCACAGTGCTGGACCGACAGGCCGCCCCGCTGGAACGCGGCTCCCGGGTTGTGGCCCTGATCAAGGCCGAATTTTGGCTCAAGACGGGCCGGCTGAACATGTCCGTGAAGGACATCCGGCCCGTGGGCCTCGGCGATCTCCTGGCCAGGATCGAGCGGCTGCGCCAGGCCCTCGCTGCCGAAGGCCTCTTTGCCGATTCCCGCAAGAAGCGGCTCCCCTTGCTCCCGCACCGGATCGGCCTGATCACCGGCCGCGACTCTGATGCCAAGAAGGATGTGCTGCGCAATGCCGCCCTGCGCTGGCCGGCCGTCGAATTCGAGATCCGCGAAGTAGCGGTCCAGGGGAACACCGCCGTGGCCCAGATGATCGCGGCGCTGCGGGAGCTCGACGCCCACCCGGTGGTCGATGTCATCGTCATCGCCCGCGGCGGAGGCGCCCTCGAGGACCTGTTGCCGTTCAGCAGCGAGGAGCTCATCCGGGCCGTCGCGGACGCGTCCACCCCCGTGGTGAGCGCGATCGGGCACGAAGCGGACCGGCCCATCCTCGATGACGTAGCCGACCTCAGGGCATCAACGCCCACCGACGCCGCGAAGCGGATTGTTCCCGACGTCGCCGAAGAGCTTGTCAGGGTCCGGCAGGCACGGGATCAGCTCCGCCGCGGGGTCACCCGGCTCGTGGAACGCGAGGGCGACCGGCTGGCGTCCCTGCGTTCCCGCCCCGTGCTGCTCTCCCCCGAGGTCATGATCAGCCAGCGCCACGAGGACGTCGAACGGCTCAAGGTCCGCTCGCATTCGGCGATCAGCGCCGCCGTCGTGCGGGCAGCGGACCAACTGGTCCACCTCAAGGCGCAGGTGCGCGCACTCTCGCCGCAAAAGACGCTGGATCGCGGCTACGCGGTGGTCCAGCTCGCCGGCGCCGGAACCGGCCCCGCGACGCACCGGGATGTGGTGCGGCACCCCTCGCAGGCGCCCGCCGGCACGGACCTCACGGTTCGAGTGGCCGGCGGCCGGTTCACCGCCCAATCCACCGGCGGCCAGGAACCGGCCGAGGAATAACCCCCGCATTCGAACACGGCCACACGTCCGCGCCACCGAACAGCGCCACCGAACAGCGCCACCGGACAGCAGCACCGCGGCAGAGACCGCGACAACCAAGGAGCACCCACATGGCAGCAGAACCCAACCCGAACGCCGACATCGAGGCCCTCAGCTACGAGGACGCCCGCGAGCAGCTGGTCGCCGTCGTGGGCAAGCTGGAGGCAGGCGGCGCCAGCCTGGAGGAATCCCTCGCGCTGTGGGAGCGCGGCGAGGCCCTCGCCAAGCGCTGCGAACAATGGCTGGAAGGCGCCCGCAAACGGCTCGCCGCAGCCCGGGACCAGGCTGCGGACAAGAACTAGGCGCCCGCCTTTCCAAGACCGCCGGTCAGGACCGCTGCACCAGCTCGCGTTCCAGGTCCAGGTCCAGGTCCGGAACCGGCCACTGGAGATTCAGGTCGTCGAGGGCCTCCAGGAGGAGCTGCTGCACCGCGATGCGGGCGTACCACTTCTTATTGGCCGGCACGACATGCCACGGCGCCAACTCCGTGTTGGTCTTCTCGAAGGCCTTCTGGTACGCGTCCATGTAGTCGGGCCAGAAAGCCCGTTCCTTCAGGTCTCCACTGCTGTACTTCCACTGTTTCGCGGGGTCATCCAGCCGGGCCAGGAGCCGGTTTTTCTGCTCGTCGCGGCTGATATGCAGCATGACCTTGACGACCTTCGCTCCGGCAGCTGCCTGCCGGGCCTCAAACTCGTTGATGGCCCGGTAGCGGCGCTCCAGTTCCTCGGCGTCCGCCCAGCGGTGGACGCGGTGGATCAGGACGTCCTCATAGTGGGAACGGTCGAAGACCCCCACCATGCCGGCCGCCGGCACTTCCTTTTCGATCCGCCAGAGGAAGTCGTAGGACTGTTCCTCGGGCGTGGGCGCCTTGAACGACTTCAGCTGCACGCCCTGCGGATTCATCTGACCCATCACGTGGTTGACGATGCCGCCCTTGCCCGCGGTGTCCATGGCCTGCAGGACCAGCAGCACGCGTTTCCTGCCGCCGGTCCTGGACTCGGCGAACAGCTGCTCCTGCAGTTGCGTGAGCTTGCCGTCGAGTTCGGCGAGCAACTGCTCGCCGTCGGCCTTGTCGCCGTCGTAGCCCGGCGTCGAGTCCGGGTCCAACGACTCCAGGCTAAAGCCCTTCCCGACCTTCAGGAGTTTCCAGGGGCGGTCATCGAATGTCGCGGAGCCTGCCATCAATGCCTCTTTCCGGTTGGCGCAGCCGCAGTAGGCGGAGCAGGAGCCCCGTTGCGCTGCTGACCGAAGCCTAGTTCCCCTTATACCGGCTCAGGAAGTCCGCCATGCGGTTGATTGCTTCTTCGAGGTCCTTGACGTTGGGCAGCGTCACCATCCGGAAGTGGTCCGGCCGAACCCAGTTGAACGCCCTTCCGTGGGACAGGAGAATCTTCTGCTCGCGCAGCAGGTCCAGGACAAACTTCTCGTCGTCGCGGATGTGATAGACCTCGGGGTCCAGCTTCGGGAACAGATACATGGCCCCGCGGGCTTGTTGCGTGCTGACGCCCGGGATGGCGTTGAGCATGTCGTAGGCCTTGTTCCGCTGCTCCAGGAGGCGTCCTCCGGGCAGGATCAGGTCGTTGATGCTCTGGTAGCCGCCGAGGGCGGTCTGGATGGCATGCTGGGCCGGAACATTGGCGCAGAGGCGCATGTTGGCCAGCAGGTTGATGCCCTCGAGATAGTCCGCGGCATCCTTTTTCGGCCCGGAAATGGCCATCCAGCCGGCCCGGAAGCCGCAGACCCGGTAGGCCTTGGAGAGCCCGCTGAAGGTCAGGCACAGGACATCGTCGCCGGTAAGCGAGGCGAGGTTTACGTGTACCGCGTCTTCGTAGAGGATCTTCTCGTAGATTTCGTCGGCGAAGAGCACCAGTCCGTGCTTCTCCGCGAGTGCGACGATCTTTTTCAGCGTCGCCTTCGGGTACACCGCACCTGTCGGGTTGTTCGGGTTGATGACCACGATGCCCTTGGTGCGCGGCGTGATCTTCGCTTCCATGTCCTCGAGGTCGGGCTGCCAGCCGGTTTCCTCGTCGCAGAGGTAGTGCACGGGCTTCCCGCCGGCCAGGGCAACCGAGGCAGTCCACAGCGGGTAGTCCGGGGTGGGGATGAGGACCTCATCGCCGTCGTCGAGCAGGGCCATGAGCGACATTGTGATCAGTTCGCTGACGCCGTTGCCGAGGTAGATGTCATCCACGTGGATGTTCTGGATCCCGCGGGTCTGGTAGTACTGCGAGACGGCGGTGCGGGCCGAAAAAATGCCGCGCGAGTCGCTGTAGCCCTGGGCATGCGGCAGATGGCGGATCATGTCCACCAGGATCGCGTCCGGTGCTTCAAACCCAAACGGGGCCGGGTTTCCGATGTTCAGTTTGAGGATGCGATGACCCTCCGCCTCCATCTGCTGGGCGGCCTGAAGGATCGGTCCACGGATGTCGTAAAGGACATTATGAAGCTTGGTGGACTGCTTGAATTCTGCCATTCATCAAATATGCCATATGGAGGATGTACTTCTGCTGAGACATGACTCACACGCGGACGCCGCGGTAACAACAACGATGCCGGCGCCCAGGCTGTGAGCCCGGGCACCGGCGTCGCAGGGTCGCCAGTGGTCTACTGCTGGGCGAGGCCCTTTTCCTTCAGCCACGCCTCGGCGGCATCTTTCGGGTTCTGTTTCTGGCTGCCGCTCACGGCACGGTTGAGGTTGATGAGGTCTTCCGTGGTGAGGACCTTGGACACGGCGTTGAGCGTTTCCTTTGCCTTGTCCGTCATCTTGGCCGAGTTGTACAGCGGCAACACCTGCTGGGCGATGAAGTTGTTCTTCGGATCCTCCAGCACCACGAGGTCGTTGTCCGGGATGGACGGGGTGGTGGTGTAGATGTCCGCGACCTGGACCTGATCCGAGAGCAGCGCCTTGAGCGTGACGGCGCCGCCGCCGTCGCTGAACGGCTCGAGTTTCTTGGGCACGCAGTTGTAGTTCTTCGCCAGGCCCGGCAGGCCGTATGCGCGCTCGGCGAAGGTCGCCGGGGCGCCGATGACGAGATCGCTGCAGACCTTCGCCATGTCTTCGATGGACTTCAGCTGGTACTTCTCTGCCGTGGCCTTGGTGACCACCATGGCGTCCTTGTCCTCGGCCTTGGAGGCCTCGAGCACGGCCAGGCCCTGTGGGAGCTTGGTCGGGAGTGCCTTCGCGATGTCCTCGGCGGAGACCTCGGTGGCGTCCTTGTTTACATACAGCAGCAGGTTGCCGCTGTAGTCGGGAACGACGTCCACCGAGCCGTCCTGGACTGCCTTGATGTAGACCTCGCGCGAGCCGATGTTCGGCTTGGTGCTAGCGGTGACGCCGGCGGCGTTCAGGGCGCCGGCGTAGACCTCGGCCAGGATCTGGCTCTCGGGGAAATCAGCCGAGCCGATCACCAGGGCACTGCCGGAACCGGAGGCGGCACCGCTGCTGGCCGGGGCCGAGCTCAGCGGGTTTGATGAGCCTCCGCAGGCGGACAGGGCCATGGCCAGGCCGACGCCGACGGCCAGGCCGCCGAATGCGCGCCGGCCAAGGCCTCGTTGGCGGGATTCCTTCATGACGTACCTCCTTGAACAACAGTCTCCGCGATTACGGGGTCTGTGAGATCAACCGCAGCCTGCTGGCTGCGGTTCGGCTTGGACGAGGCGCCCCGTGACAGGAACAGCCTCTGGATGAGGGCAAGGACGAGGTCGACGCTGATGGCAAGGGCAGCGATCAGCAGCGAGCCACCCAGCATTTGCGGGAAGTCGGAGAGCACGAGCCCGTCGAACAGGTAACGGCCCAGGCCGCCCAGGTTGATGTAGGCGACCACGGAAACGGTGGCGATCACCTGGAGTACCCCGGTCCGGAACCCGCCGTACATCACCGGCAGCGCGTTCGGGAATTCCGCCCGGAACAGGACCTGCCATTCGGTCATGCCCATGGCGCGGGCGGCATCCACCACGTTGCGGTCGACGCTGGAGATTCCGGCGTAGGTGCCGGCGAGAAGCGGCGGCACGGTCAGGATCACGAGCGCCCAGATCGGCGGCATCAGCCCGATGCCGGCGAGCAGGACGAACAAGGTGAGCAAGCCGAGGGTGGGCAGGGCGCGCAGCGCGCCCGCGACGGACACGATCGCAACCCGCCCGCGGCCCGTGTGCCCGACGAACAGGCCGATGGGGACGGCGATGGCGATGGCGATCACCATCACCAGGCCCGTGTAGAACAGGTGTTCGGCCAGCCGCACCGGGATTCCGGCACTGCCGGACCAGTTCTCCGGATCGCTGAGCCAGGCGAAGGTGTCCGTGACGACGTTATTCACGCGTTTCCCCCTCCGGTCTTGGGACGCGAAAACCGCAGCGCCGCGGCGGCACGGCCAGTCTTGTCCGGTCCCGCATCTGAACCGGCGCCGGCACCCGTGGCCGCCGCGGCCCGGGTCCAGGGCGTCAGCAGGCGTTCAAGCAGCACCAGGACGGCGTCCATCAGCAGCGCCAGGATAAGGATGGCGATGATGCCCACCACCACTTCGGTGACGAAGTCACGCTGGAGGCCGGAGGTGAAGAGCATTCCGAGGTTGCCGATGCCGAGCAGTGCCGCGACGCTGACCAGCGAGATATTGCTGACCGAGACCACGCGCAGCCCGGCGAACAGCACCGGCAAGGACAGCGGCAGGTCGATCTGCATGAAGCGGGCGAAGGGTTTGAACCCCATGGCGACGGCGGCCTGCCGGAGGTCTTCATCCACCGAGTCAAAGGCATCCAGCGTGGCGCGCACCAGCAGGGCGACGGCGTAGATGGTCAGGGCCACCACCACGTTGACCGGATCCAGGATCCGGGTTCCGAGGATGGTCGGCAGGATGATGAAAAGCGCCAGCGAGGGGATCGTGTACAGCAGCGAGGACCCGGTGAGCACCACGGACCGGAGCCCGCGGCTCTGCCGGGCGAGCTGGGCCAGCGGAACGGCGATGAGGACCCCGAACACCATCGGCAGGATGGCCAGGATGAGGTGCTGGCCGGCGAGGTTGAAGACTTCCGCCCTGTTGGCCAGGAACCATTCCATCAGAGCCCTCCGTGCCGGACGCTGCGGTCTGACTCGATGACGGCGAGGACTTCGGCGGCTGCGATGACGCCGGCCACCCGGCCGTCGTCGTCCACGGCGACGCCGAGGCCCGAGGGTGAGGACAGGGCTGCGTCCAGGGCCCGACGGAGCGTGTCCCCCTTGCGGAACAGGGAGCCTCCGGGAACCATCGCCGGACCGGCTCCGGTGCCGGTGCGGGGCCCTGCCCAGCCCAGAGGGCGGAGCGCGTCGTCGACCACCAGCTGCCATTCATCGGAGCTGCCCTCTGCCCGGAGCTGATCGGGTGTGAGGGTGGGGACGGGGTGGATGGTGACACCGTCCGAGGGGCTGAACGCAAGGTGCCGGAACCCGCGGTCGCGGCCCACGAAGGAGGCCACGAACTCGTTCGCCGGGGCCCGCAGGATCTCCGCCGGGGCGGCGTACTGCGCCAGCTTGCCGCCGACGGCGAACACGGCCACTTTGTCCCCCAGGACGGTGGCCTCGTCGATGTCGTGGGTGACGAAGACGATCGTCTTGGCCAGGTCATGCTGGAGCCGGAGCAGCTCCTTCTGGAGTTCATCGCGGACCACCGGGTCCACGGCGCTGAAGGGCTCGTCCATGAGCAGCACCGGAGGATCGGCCGCGAGCGCCCGGGCCACGCCGACGCGCTGCTGCTGTCCGCCCGAGAGCTGGGACGGGTACCGCTTGCCGAGGGAGGAGGCCAGCCCGACGACGTCGAGCAGTTCCTGGGCGCGCTTGCGGGCCTCGGCTTTGGACACCCCGTTGAGCCGGGGAACGGTGGCAATGTTGTCCAGCACGGAGCGGTGCGGCATCAACCCCGAGGACTGCATGACGTAGCCCATGGACCGCCGCAGCTGCGCGGCAGGGATTGAAGTGACATCGGCCCCGTCGACGGTGATGACACCGGACGTGGGCTCCACCATGCGGTTGATCATCCGCAGGGACGTGGTCTTACCGCAGCCGGAGGGTCCGACGAAGACAGTGATGGCGCCCTTATCGATGGACATGGTCAGCCCGTCAACGGCGGCCTGACCGCCTTGGTACTGCTTAGTGACGTTCTGGAACTCGATCATGGCTTCGGCCATTTCCGGGCTTACCTAACTGTTGGCGGCAACATTGGTCGGGGCAGCGCACTGTTAGTCAGCGTGCTGGCCATAAAGCAGTTAGCTCATAGACTAACCAGCACCCCAGACTATGTCAGCGGCGCGAGGCTCCCGTAAGGCTTCGGAAGCACAACGATTTTGGATGGGTGGCGCGCCGGAACTCCTTCCGCCGCGCCACCGGGGCCAATGTGTCACCGGGCGGTGTGCTTCAGCGGGGCCGCCGCCCACCCTTCGCGCCACTGCTATTTCCGCCGTGGCCGCGCTTCCCGTTGTTCTTGCCACTGCCGTGGCCCTGCGCGTTCTCGTGGTTCTCCCGTTCGGCCGACCGCTGGCTCTTGCCCGCCACGGCGATCTTCTGGTGCCATTCGCGCTGGTAGGCGCGCCGCGCGGCCGCGTCGTGGCGGCGGGCCAGGGCGGCGAGTTCGCGCTGCAGCTTCAGGTAGCTGGCCCACCGACGGTCCTCCAGGGTGCCGTCGGCGAGCGCGGCCTGCACGGCACAGCCGGGCTCCCGGCCGTGCGCGCAGTCCGAGAAGCGGCAGTGCTCGAAGAGCTCTTCCAGGTCGCCGAACATCTCCTCCATTCCTCCCTCGGCGTCGAAAACCCCGAAGCCGCGCACCCCCGGCGTGTCCATCAGGACGGCGCCGCCGGGCAGGGGAACGAGCTCGCGGGACGTGGTGGTGTGCCTGCCTTTGCCGTCGCCCGCGCGCACTGCCCCCGTCTCCTGGGCCGGGACGCCGGCGAGGGCATTGATGAGCGTGGATTTTCCGGCGCCCGAGGGCCCCAGCAGCACCAGCGTGCCGCCGGGCGGCAGATGGCCCAGCACTTCGTCGAGGCCATCGCCGTTCTCGGCAGAGGTGGAGACGACGTCCACGCCGGCTGCTTGGCGCACGACAGTCCCGACGACGTCGTCAGCGAGGTCCGCGATGTCCGCCTTCGTGATGATCACGAGCGGTGTGGCACCGGAGTCCCACGCCGCGACCAGGGTCCGTTCGAGCCGGTTGTGCGTGAGCGGACGATCCACCGGAACGACGATCCCGACGACGTCCATGTTGGCGCCAAGGACCTGTGCCTCGGACGAGGCCTCGAAGGCACGCTTGCGGCTCAGCTCCGAGTGGCGGGGCAGAATGCCCACGATCGCGGGCTCCCCCGCCGCGTTCTGACCCAGCCAGACCCAGTCCCCGGTGGCGGGAAGCTCCCCGCCGCGCGGGTAGGGCAGGTGGGCTGTTCCGCCGCCGCCGGCCACCAGGACGAGGTTGCGGTCCACCCGGATGACGCGGCCCGGGCGGTCGCCTCCCGGTACCGGCTGGGCCGCGAACCGCTTGGCGACGCCGGCTGTGTAGCCGTAGTGGACAGGACCCTCCGGGAACGCCTCATCGGAGGGCACCGGTGAATTGAATACCGGTGAATTGAATGCCGGTGAAGTGACTACGGATGAATTAATTGCGGATGAATGAGGTACGGATGTATTGGTGAAGGTGGCGCTGCCGGCGCCCGGGGATGCAGGATGAATGGTCAACGAAAACCCTTTGGTGGGGCCCCGTGGTGCGGCGCGTGCGCGCTGGGCGGCTTGGATGCCGCGCAGCGACCAGCGTTTGATGGCTAGGCTGCGGCGTGGGACGGGGCAGGAGTAATGACATGGCTTGTATCGGTGCGCTGCGCGCTCAGAAATATCGCATTCATTGCTTCCACCTCCCCGTCGATTGCCGGCCTGCTCCGGCCGGCGGTTTCTACAGAATAGCCATGGTGCCGGTGCCTGGCTAGCGATTCAGCCGGAAAGTTTTCCGTTCAGCGGCCTCTCGCGGTACAGGCGCAGCCCGGCATCCACGAGCGAGACCCGGTTCAGTTCCGCCACCTCATCCAGCGGAATCCAGGCCGCGTGGGTGGTGCTGCCGTTCACCTCGTGGCGCAGTTCCCCGCCCGTGATCGTTGCCTCGTAGACCAGCCGGAGCGACTGGAAGTCCCGCTCGCCGCCGTCGAGCCGGACTTCGGATGGCCAGTGCCCGACGTCGATCCCCAGCATGGCGCCGACCTCGGCGTCGTAGCCGGTTTCCTCGTGGATCTCGCGGCGGCACCCGTCCACCGGGTGTTCGGCCAGGTCCAGGCCGCCGCCGGGCAGCGTCCAGCCCTCGCGTCCGTCCTGCTTCCAGTACGCCAGGAGGATCCCGGCGTCGCGGATGATGACGGCGTAGGCGGCGGGCCGGGTATCGAATTGCATGCTCATCCCTCCAGCGTAGTGGCCGGCGGAATGCCGCCGGCTAGTCCTGTTCCGCCACCAGCTGCAGCACCCCGAAGACCGGCTCCTGCGCCAGGACCCGGACATCGGTGATCCCCGCGGCGGCCAGGGCCCCGCGGAACGAGTCCTGCAGCCGCGGCACGTTCATGCCGAGTCCGCCGCCCAGGATGACGGGGCCCTCGATGCCGAGCTGCCGGACGGTCTGCGCGGCGAGGTCGGCGAGGTCGCGCCCGGCCTGGTCCATGAGGGCGAGGCTCGGCGCATGGCCGGCGTCTGCGGCCTCCACCACGAGCCGGGCCTGCTGGGCCCAGAACCGGCGCCCGGTCTCGGGCGAGTGGAACATGGCGATCAGCTTGTTCGGGTCATCCACCCCGCAGGATGCCAGCAGGGCCGTGGAGAGCTCGTCCGGTTCCAGCCCCTGGTTCATCCGGCGCAGGCTGTGGCGGACGGCCTCCCTGCCCAGCCAGTAGCCGCTGCCCTCGTCGCCGAGCAGGTAGCCCCAGCCCCCGGCCCGGGCTTCCTCGCCGCGGCCGTTCTTGCCCCACGCGGCCGAGCCGGTGCCGGCGATGACGGCGACGCCGGTGCTGGCACCTCCGGCGGCGAGCAGCAGACGGGAGTCGTGGACCACCGTGATCCGGGCGCCGGGCACGTGCGGGGCAATCAGTGCCGCGAGCGCCGCGGCGTCGTCGTCGGTGTCGATGCCGCCGGCTCCTGCGTAGACCTGGGCGACGTCTCCCCCGCCGATCCTGGCGAAGAGTTCCGCCAGGTTGACCGCGGCTTCCTCGGGGCTGACGTTCTGGACATTGGAGCTGCCTACCGATTCATCGGCCACGGGCGCGCCGTCCTCGAACCGGACGCCCCGGGTTTTGGTACCGCCAATGTCCAGGCCGATCACGGCACCCGTCCCCGCCGTGGCAGATGGCGTGGTGGAAGATGGAACGGAGCCCGCCGCCGGCGGCATGTCAGTGTTAGTCACTGGAACAGGTTACTGAATCGCTGCAAGGAGCCCGCAATGCCCCACGATCTTTTCGGCACACCCGTCATCGCGGCGCCCATGGCCGGAGGCACGTCCACACCGGCCTTTGTCGAGGCCGTGCACCGCGCCGGCGGTCTGGGCTTCCTGGCGGCCGGTTACAAGACCGTGGCGGCCATGCAGGCGGATATCCGCACCGTCCGGGAGTCCGGCGCCCGGTTCGGCATGAATGTGTTCGTCCCGGATCCGGCCCAGCTGCCGCCGTCCGCGGCGGTGCTGGCCGAGCTCGAGGACTACCGGCTGCAGCTGCGCACCGATGCCCGGCGCTACGGCGCGGAGCTCCCGCAGTTGCGGCTCGCTGACGACGACGAATGGCAGGGAAAGATCGATGCCCTGCTGTCCGACCCCGTGGAGCTGGTCAGTTTCGCCTTCGGGCTGCCCGGCCCCGACGTCGTCCGGGCGCTGCAGCGGGCGGGGTCGGCGGTGCTTGCCACTGTCACCACCGCGGCCGAGGCCGTGCAGGCAGCCGGGCAGGGCGTGGACGCCCTGGTGGTGCAGCACACGAGCGCCGGCGGACACAGCGCGGCGTTCCTTCCGGCCCCGGAGGCGCATGTTGCGGAGCCGGGCGGGTCACAGCTGGCACTGCCGGGCGGCACGACGGCGGAGCTGCTCGCCGAGGTGCGGTCCGCCGTCGGCCTCCCGCTGGTGGCTGCGGGCGGCATCATGGATGCGGCCGGGCTGGACGCCGTGCTGCGCGCCGGGGCCGTTGCAGCCCAGCTCGGCACCGCGTTCCTCCGCACGGACCAAAGCGGCGCGAAGCAGCTGCACAAGGATGCCCTGGCGGATCCGCATTTCACCCGGACCCGGCTGACACGCGCCTTCACCGGCCGGCAGGCGCGGGCCTTGGAGAACGAGTTCGTCCGCGACCACCCCGGGGCGCCGGAGGCCTACCCTGCCGTCCACCACCTCACGGCACCCCTCCGGGCCGCGGCCGCCGCAGCCGGCGACGCGGAACGCCTGAACCTGTGGGCGGGCACGGGCTGGCAGAAGGCACAAGCCGGACCCGTGGCCGGCGTCGTGCACGGGCTGCTCGCCGGCCGCTGACCCCGCCAGTACCCCGAAGTCGCCGGAAACGTGCCAGACCGCCGTCACCTTACGGCGACCTCGGGGCCAACCGGCGACCTGAGCGCACCGGTGCACCCGCCGGCCCGGCTCAGCCTGCCGAGCGTTCGCGCACGAAGCCTGCCAGGAGCGCCGGACCGTCGCGGAGCACGAGTTCGCGGAACAACCGCACGGGATCGGGCTCGGCATCGGCCTTGGCATTCCGCGAAACCGGCTCCCGCCAGGCGAGGCCGATCTCGCGGAACGCCAGGTCCGATTCCAGGGGAATCTCCACCCAGCCGGGACCGCCGTCGTTGGCTTCCATGCCGAGCGACGGGTGGTGGCTGTCCTGTGCGGCCCTGCCGGGTGCGGAGCCGCCGGGCGGCAGGATGCTGACCCCGAGGCCGGCCGAGACGAGTCCGCGGACCGTGTGCGAGTCCTGGCTCTCGAAGGCGATGCGCGGGCGGAACCCCGCCTCCCGGAACAACGCGTCGGTCAGCGAGCGCATGCCGTAGCCGGGCCCCATCGCCACGAACGGTTCCTGCCGGATCTCGGCGACCCGGGCACGACGGCGGCCGGCCAGGGCATGCCGGTGGTGGACCACCAGGCGCAACGGTTCCCGGTACAGCGCGGCCGAACCGATCCTCTTGCTGGGTGTGGCAACGGGGGCCGTGAGCGCCACGTCGGCGGAGCCCGCGGCCAGTTCCGCGAGGCAGCCGTCCCGTGCGCCCTGGCTGAGGTCAAAGGCAGTTTGCGGGTGCCGGCTCCGGAACGCACTGATGAGCAGCGGCAGCATTGCCTCGCCGAAGGTGTGCTGGAACGACACGGCGATCCGGCCGCGGACCACTTCCGATTCGTGCCTGACACTGTCCAGCCCCGTCTGGAATTCGGCCAGGGCGGCCTCGATGTGGGGCATGAGCGCCCTCGCCGCGGGCGTCAACCGCACACCCCGGCCGTCCCGGATCAGCAGCTCCGTCCCCACAATGGCGCTGGCACGGGCGATGGAACGGCTCACGGTCGACTGCGGCAGGCCCAGGAGCTCGGCCGTCTCGGTAATGTGCTCCGTCCGCCCCAGTTCCGCCAGCAGCGGCAGCAGGGGCAGCAGCTGGACGAGCTGCCTGTGTTCGACGTCCATGTTCCGCTCCCGTGCACTGATCCATATTTGCTATCTATTCTATGGAAATCATGCATTGGAAGCATCCCTCGTGCAGGCTTTAGCCTGAAAGCATGCCACGCTTTTCCGCACCCTCCGGCACCGGCCCACGCCCCGCAACCCAGCCCGCAGCCCGGCCCGCAGCCCGGCCCGCAGCTGCTCCTGCAGCTAACGCTGCCGCGTGGGCGGGCCATCCGAAGGGCTCCACGGCTTACCGCCGGATCCTCGCCGGGCTTGCCTTTGCCGGCGTCGCAACCTTCGCCCAGCTCTACTCCACCCAGGCGGTGCTCCCGCTCCTGGCGGCGGATCTTCGCGTCTCGGCCGCCGAGGCCGCGCTGACGATTTCCCTGGCGACGGTGGGGCTGGCCCTGACGGTGCTCCCGTGGTCCTTCCTGGCCGACCGGATCGGCCGGGTCCGGGCGATGATGTGGGGCATCTCCGCGGCCACCGTCCTGGGCCTGCTGGTCCCTCTGGCCCCCAGCTTCCCCGTACTGCTGTGCCTGCGGATGCTGGAGGGAATGGCCCTCGGCGGCATCCCGGCGATCGCGATCGCGTACCTCAACGAGGAAGTCAACAAGGCCCATGCCGCCCTTGCCGCCGGGAGTTATGTCGCCGGGACCACCCTGGGCGGCCTGGCCGGGCGGCTGGTGGCCGGGCCTGCGGGCGAACTGTGGGGCTGGCGGGCCGCGGCCCTGGCCGTCTCCGTTCTGGCCACCGGAGCGGCAGTCCTGTTCCTCGTGCTCGTGCCGCGGGCCCAGGGCTTCAGCGCCGCGGCCGCGGGCGGCTTCCGCGGGGCCCTGCGCACGCTGGCCGGACATGGCCGCAATCCCCGGCTGCTGGCCCTGTACGTCCAGGCGTTCCTGCTCATGGGCGGTTTCGTGGCCGTCTACAACTACCTCGGATTCCGGCTCTCGGGGGCACCGTTCAGCCTGCCCGCCACCGCGATCAGCCTGATCTTCCTGGCCTACCTCTCCGGAACCGTCTCGGCGCGCTGGGCAGCGGGGCTGACGTCGCGGTTCGGCCGGCGCACCGTCCTGGTCGCCGGCACCGCACTGATGGCAGGCGGCCTGGCCCTGACGCTCACGGAACAGCTGGCCGCGATCCTGGTGGGATTGCTGCTGTTCACCGGCGGATTCTTCGCGGCACACAGCATCGGATCCGGCTGGACCGGGCTGATCGCCACGACGGGCCGGGCTCAGGCCGCCTCGCTGTACAACCTTGCCTACTACCTCGGCTCCAGCGTGCTTGGCTGGGCCGGCGGCCTGGTCTTCCAGCGGCTCGGCTGGACGGCCCTTGCCCTGACGGTCATCGGACTGGCCGGCGCGACGGCGGCAATCACCGCCGTCGCGCATCCCGGCCCAGCGCCCGCGCCCGCGCCGGCAACAACAGCCGCCGGCGGCCGGGTCACAGCAGCGGGCTAGGCATCGGGCCCGCGGGCTACCGCGTTGCCTCGATCGCCTGAACGAGGTCGGCGACGATATCGGCCGGGTCCTCCAACCCCACCGAGATCCGCAGCAGGTTTGCGTGCGGCTTGGCCGTGGCTTCGACCGGCCGGTGGGTCAGGCCGGCCGGGTGCTGGATGAGCGTGTCGATGCCGCCGAGGGAGACGGCGTGGGTGATCATGCCGACGGCGGCCGGGATCCGCTCGGCGTGCTCGGCGCTGGCGAGCTCGAAGGCCATGAGCGATCCCGGCCCGGACATCTGCGTGCCCACGAGGCCCTGCGGGTCGCATTCGGCCAGTCCCGGATAGTAGACCCGCCTCACGAGCCCGTGCCCTGCCAGGGCCACCGCGACTTTTTCGGCGCTGGCCTGCTGGGCGCGAACCCGGACCGGGAGCGTTGCCAGGCCGCGGTGCAGCAGGTAGGCCGGCCAGGGGGTCAGGATGCCGCCGGTCACGGCCCGGATCTGGCGCAGGCGCACCGCCCATTCAGGGCCGGCGGCCACCACGCCGCCCATGGCGTCCCCGTGGCCGCCGAGGAACTTCGTGGCACTGTGCAGCACCATGGCCGCGCCGTGCTTGAAGGGTTGCTGCAGTACCGGGCTGGCGAAGGTGTTGTCCACCAGGAGCGGCACGCCGTCGGCGGCGGCGGCCACGCGGGTGATGTCCACCAGTTCGAGGGTCGGGTTGGCCGGCGTCTCCAGGATCACCAGGCCGGTGTCCGGGCGCAGTGCGGCGCCGACGCCCTCCGGCGTCGTGAAGGTGACCGCGTTGCCCAGGACGCCGGAGGCCAAAAGGTAGTCGCTGCCTCCGTAGAGCGGTCGGACGGCGACGACGTGCTTCTTGCCCGCGGCCACAACCGCCAGGAGCACGGCGCTCAGCGCCGCCATGCCGGTGGCGAAGGCGACAGACTCGGGCGTGCCTTCCAGGACGGCGACGCCCTCTTCGAAGCGTGCCACCGTGGGGTTCCACAGCCGCTGATAGACCGTGCTTTGCCCCTCCACATGTGAGCCTCCAGTGGCCATGTGCTCGTAGGCAAGGCCTCCGTCGTGCACGGACGGCAGGGGCGCCGTCGTGGACAGATCGATAGGCACCGCGTGGACGCCCAGTTCCGTGAGCCCGCTCCGGCCTGCGTGGACCGCCAATGAATCTTGAGAAAGCACCCTAGCTCCTTACGAATATTCACCATTGAATTCCGCAAGTATCTGGCAATAATTCGCGCTTTTGTAGGGGTTCTGAATGGAACTGTCGGATAACGCCGTTTATGATGAACGGAGAACACTACTAGGAGGATCCGTGAGCAGCACTGCGAAGAATGTTCGGCCGGGAGCCAGCGAGCCGCTGGACGCGATCGACGAGCGCCTGCTCGCTGCCCTCGTCGCGGACGCCCGCATCTCGAACAAACAGCTGGCAGAGCTCGTGGGGATCGCGCCGTCAACCGCGCTGATGCGCACCCGCGCCCTGTCCGAGCGCGGCATCATCGAAGGCTTCGAGGCCAACCTGAGCCTGTCCGCGATCGGGCGTTCGGTCCAGGCCCTCATTGCGGTCCGGCTCCGCGCCCATGACCGCGAGCAGATCGACCGCTTCACTGCCCGGGTGCCCAAACTGCCGGCAGTGCTCTCGACCTTCCACACATCCGGGTCGGTGGACTATCTGCTGCACATCGCCGTCGCCACCACTGAGGACCTCCGGGACTGGGTTCTGGACAACCTGGCCACCGACCCCGTGGTGGGCCACACCGAAACCACGCTGGTCTTCGACCACATCCAAGGCAACCACGGCCCGCTGCCCTAGCGGGCCCGGCCGGTGTAGTTGGACCCGGTGCAGTTAGACCCGGCGCCCTTAGACCGGTGCCGCACCAGACCCGCCGGCGCCCTTAGGCCCCGCGCAGGGCACTCCGCAGCGTAACGGCCGCCAGCGTCAGCGCGGCGGCGGCGCACACCGTGACGAAGCCGGCGACGGCGCTCTGCAGCCCGACGATCCCCGCCGCGAGCCCCAACCCGATCACCGGGAAGGCGCTGCCAAGGTACGTGATGACATAGACGGTGCTGATGATCTGGGCGTGCCGGGCGGCCTCGACCCTGCCGGCAACGTCGTTGAACACGGTCCGGAAGGCCACGCCCTGCCCCACGCCGGCTGTGATGCTGGCCATAATCAGCAGCCACGGGCTGCTCCAGGCGGCGGCCGCGGCGATCAGCAGGACGGAGACGCCCAGGACGGCCAGTCCGGCGGACACGGCAAACCGTCCCCGGATGGCCAGCAGCTGGCTCAGGGCTGAGGAGCCCAGCGTCAGGCCCGCCAGCAGGCCGATCAGCGGCCGCGAATCGGCGTGGACAATCTGGGCGAAATAGCCGGGGGCGAGCGAGAGGCAGAAGCCAAAGACGGTGAAGCTCAGGAAGCCCACGGAGGAGGCCAGCCAGAAGGCGCCGCGCGCGTCGCTGGAGACCGAGGGCCGCCGCGGCGCCAGGACCCGCAGGGTCTGGGGACCGGCGTGCAGGCTGATGGCGGGCCGCGCCTTGAGCAGGTAGAGGGGCACCAGCACCGCGGCGAGGACGATGGAGTGCAGGTAATACGGCGTCGACGTCGGGCCCGGCAGGAGGGAAAGCATTCCGCCGATTGCGGGGCCGGCCGCCACGCCGCCGGCCGAGGCCAGGAGCGTGAACCGCGAGGCCCACTCCGGCCGGCTCGGCAGCAGCTCGCGGAGGGCAGCCGAGCTGGCCCCGGTGGCGAGCGCCACGGCGACGCCCTGCAGGGCGCGGCCGGCGGTGAGCGCCGCGAGGCTGCCCGCGGTGGCGAAGACAAAGCCGCCGGCCAGGCCCACCAGGACTGCCAGCACGAGGGCGGCGCGGCGGCCGATGTGGTCGGACCAGTGGCCGGCCAGGACGAGGGTGGCCACCAGCGCCAGGACGTAGGCCGAGAACGCTACCGTGACATCGAGCGCCGTAATTCCGAGTTTTGCCTGCAGCAGCGGGTACAGCGGCGTCGCTAGATTGGCGCCGACGAGCAGCGTGAAGATCACGACCCCGGCCATCACGAGCCGTGCGGTGGTGGAGGCGTCCCAGCCCCAGCGGTCAGCTGTGGCCGGGCGCATGCGGAGTTCGCTGAAGACAGTCATGGCCGTGCCCTTGCAAAGTGCAGGGCCGGGCTTTCCCTGTTGTGGGGGAACCGCCCGGCCCGGTTGAAAGATTGGTATGTACAGAATGCAATACCAGTGATCTGCATGGCCAAAATCTGTGTCAAAATTGAGCAAAACAGTCATTCTCGGGCTGTTGAAGTGAACCGGAGTGATGATTTGAACAGTCTGGACCCCACCGACCTGAAGATCCTGCTGGAGTTGATCCGGGATCCGCGGATCCAGATCGGTGAGCTCAGTGACGCCTTGGGCATCGCCCGGAACACCGCCCAGTCGCGCGTGCGGCGCATGCTGCGCTCGGGCGTCCTGCACGACGGCGGCCGTGAAATCGATCTGGAGGCGGTAGGGTACGACGTCGTCGCGTTCGTGACGATCGAGGTCAACCACCGGGAGCTCGACGGCGTCGTAGGGGCCCTGCGGCTAATCGCCCAGGTCCTGGAAGTCCATGAGATCTCGGGGCGGGGCGACGTCTGGTGCCGGGTGGTGGCGACGGATACGCACAATCTCCAGGCGGCCCTCCGGTCGATCCTTCGGGTCAAGGGAGTCATCCGCACCGAGACCGTCCTGGCGCTGCACACCCATATCCCCTACCGAACGGAGCCGCTGATCAGCCGGCTCGCACAAGGCAGCGCGCTGACGCCCGGCCGGTCCGCGTCGCGGCGGCCCGGCTCCGCCGAATTCCAGGTGAACAAAGGATAATGTCCCGGTGACTATCATCGACAACGCCGTCTACGTTGACGGCATCCGCAGCGCCGAGCCGCGGAACCTCGAGCAGACTTTCGAGACCCTGACCGAGCACGGGGGTATGGCCTGGATCGGCCTGTACCGGCCGACTTCTGAGGAAATGGCGGCCGTGGCGGCCGAATTCAACCTGCACGGACTGGCGGTGGAGGACGCGATCTCTGCCCATCAGCGCCCCAAACTCGAACGCTACGACGACAACCTGTTCACTGTGCTCCGGCCCGCCCGGTACCTGGACGAGACCGAGACCGTGGAATTCGGCGAACTCCACGTCTTCACCGGGCGCAACTTCGTGGTCACCGTCAGGCACGCCGAGACGAAAGTCGTGGGCAAGGTCCGGCGCCGGATGGAGGGCCGGCCCGATCTGCTGCGCCACGGGCCCGAGGCCGTCCTGTACGCACTCATGGACCAGGTGGTGGATGACTACGGTCCCGTGGTGGCCGGGCTGGAAAACGACATCGACGAGATCGAGGACCAACTCTTCAGCGGCGACCCCCTGGTGTCCCGGCGAATCTACGAACTCGCCCGGGAAGTCATCCATTTCCAGCGCGCCATCCACCCGCTCCCGGCCATGATGCAACAGCTCCGGCGGGGCTTCGAGAAGTACCGGGTGGACACGGAACTGCAGCACAGCCTGCGCGACGTCGAGGACCACGTGGAGCGGCTGATTTCCCGCGCCGATTCGTTCCGTGACCTGTTGCAGAATGCGCTCACCCTGGACGGAACCCTGACCGCCAACCGCCAGAACGAGGCCAGCGCGGAACAAAACGAGCAGGTCAAGAAGATCTCGTCGTGGGCCGCGATCTTCTTCGCGCCGACATTTGTGGCCGGACTGTATGGCATGAACTTCGACCATATGCCGGAGCTGCACTGGACCCTTGGCTACCCGATGGCAATCGCGCTCATGGCCGGCACGGCGGCGCTGATGTACGCCATCTTCAAGAAGAAGGGCTGGCTCTAGCCAGCGGCGCGGCGGTTCCGGACCTGGACCATGAGCCGTCGGAACGCCAGGACGAAGACGACCTCGATCAGCACCATCAGCCCCAGCAGCAGCCACTTCCCGCTGCTGATGAAAACGATGGCCCCCGTGAGGACCAGAATGCTCCCCAGCGCCAGGGAGTAGACGGCAAATCCGAGGGCTACCCGGGCACTGCGGACGCCCGTGCGGAAGCCGAAGCCCTGCGGTTCCCCACCGGGGTACCCGGCAACCCGGTCCGGACCGGCGGGCTGGAGTTTATCGAACTCCTCCCACGGGTCGCGGTCCTGCTGCTGATTGGTCATGTTCTTATTATCCCGCGGACCGGATCATCGCGCCGCTGAGACCGATCCGATGTGAGTCTTTCGCGGTGGAAGATTTTCGTGCCGTCACATTTCGTGCGGTTACGACGACGGGGCCCGGACCAGTGGTCCGGGCCCCGTCATTGCAGACCTGTTGGCTACTTGTCGTGGCCATGCCCGCGAGAGCCGCCGTGCTCGCGCGAGTCGCCGTGCTCGTTGGACTTGCCGTGCTTGTCGGACTCGCCGGTGTGTTCGCTTCCGCGCCCGGCCGGCGCGGCACGGTGTTCAGCGGCATTGGCCTGGCCGGCGGCGCGGTGTTCAGCGGCGTTCTGGTGTGCCCAAACGCTATTGCCGTTCGATACGTGGGACCCGTCGGCTTCCGGCGCGTCGGCAGAGTCCTGCGAATCATCTTCTGCAGGTGCCGGGGACTCCGGAACAACGGGTGCCGGTGCTGCGGGGGCTTCCGGGGCCGGAGCGGGGGCAGCAGGCTCCTGCGCGTCCGTGCCCTCTTCGGCGCCCTGATCGTCCGCGTCCTGATCATCGGTGCCCGGGGCTGTGCCCTGATCATCGGTGCCCGCGGTTGTGCCCTGATCATCCGCACCTTGATCATCCGCACCCTGATCGTCCGACTCCTGGTCATCCGACTCAACCGGTTCGCCGGGTTCAGACGATTCGCCAGATTCAGACGATTCGCCGGGTTCGGACGATTCGTGATCAGCGGCTTCCTGGTCGTCCACTCCCGGCGTCTCCGACTCGGCCGGATCGGCCGAGTCAGCCGGATCGGCCGAGTCGGCCGGTTCAGAGGTTGCTGTGTCCGTCGCCGTCGTGGTCGACGTCGGGTCAGCCGGGAGATTGGCGGTCGCGGTGGCGGCCGCCGCGCCGGCGCCGCCAGTGATGACGACGGAGGCGACTACTACTGCCTTGCCGGTAGTGCCCAGCGCACTGAGCCAGCCGATGATTCCTGCCACGGGAGATTCCTTTCAAAGCGGTTAAGAGACCGCTGCCGTCCCCCCGGTCGGCAGCCAGCGCCACATTACCGCCCGCAACCGAACAATGGTTGGCCCTTCAGCCGTTTAGGCCACATCCTGAGCCAATGCTGATCAAACCCTGAGCCTCGGGGCGATCGTCACGCGGCTCTAGGCGGCGCGCACGTCGACCTCGCCGGGTTCCGCTCCGTCGCTGCCGAAGACCAGGTGCCGGTTGGCGACTTTCTCGCTGAAGAAGCGGTCGTGGCTGACCACGACGACGGCCCCGGGGAAGTGGAGCAGTGCCCGCTCCATGACCTGGGTGCTGGACATGTCCAGGTGGTTGGTGGGCTCATCAAGCAGCAGCACCGAGGCCCCGGACAGCAGACACTGGGCCATGGCGACGCGGGCTTTCTGTCCGCCGGAAAGGTTCCCGATCTTCTGTTTGAGGTCGGCCTCGGAGAACTGGAACATGGCGAGAAACCTGTTGACGGACTTCTTCGTGGCGCTGAAGGCCAGGCTGTCCGGCAGCGCGTTGACCGCGTGCGAGACGGTGTCGGCGTCGTCGAGCTCTTCCAGCATTTTGTTGTAGGAAACAAAACCCGGCCCCTTCGCCCAGACCACTTCACCGGAATCCGTCGGTTCCTCCCCGGTCAGCACTTTCAGCAGCGTGGACTTGCCGCTGCCGTTGGAGCCCAGGACCACAATCCTGTTACCGCGGCGGATCTCGAAGCTCAGGTCCTCGAACAAGACCTTGTCGCCGTAGGACTTGCCCAGCCCTTCGACCCGGCAGAGGACATCCTTCACGTGCAGCCCGCCGTAGATCTCGGTGACGATCTGGTCCACCGGACGGGGTGTCCGCGCTTTCTTGATCTTGGCCAGCTGGTTCCCCAACCCGCGGCTGGCGGCTTTGGCGGCCTCGCGACGGTCGGCGATGCCCTCCGCTTCAAAGGCCAGGAGCTCGGACTCATGGACGAACTGCGCCTCGAGCGTTTTGAGCCGGAACTGCTTCTGGACCACGTACTCGGCGAAGTTTCCCGGGTATTCGTGCAGATGGAAGTTTTCCACTTCGATGATCCGGGTGACCACCGCATCGAGGAACTTCCTGTCGTGCGAGACGATGATCGCGGCGCCGCGGTAGTCGCGGAACCAGTTTTCGAGCCATTCGACGCCGGCCACGTCGAGGTAGTTGGTGGGTTCATCGAGCAGCAGGACGTCCGGACCCTCCAGCAGGATCTTGGCCAGGGCGGCGCGGTTGCGCCACCCGCCCGAGAGTTCGTCAATCGCGCACGTGCGGTGGGCGTCGCTGAACCCCAGCGTGGTCAGGACTGTGTCGATGCGCCGCTTGTAATCCCACCCGTCGAGGCGGTCCATGTCCTCGAAGAGCTCGGCCTGGCGCCGGATCAGCCGGTCCAGCTCGGCGCCGGCGGGGTCCGCCGCAATAGCGGTGTCGATGGCCGCCAGCTCTGCCTCGGCAGCTTTGATCTCGACGAACAGTCCGTCAAGGACCTCAAGGATGGTTGCCTCGCCATCGAGCTCGGAAAACTGGGAGAAGTACCCCACCCGGATGCCCTGCTCCACAGTGACCGTTCCCGCGTCCGGGGAGACCTGGTCCAGGATGAGCTTGAGGATGGACGTCTTGCCGGAGCCGTTTTTGCCGATCAGGCCCACCCGGTCCCCGGGCTCCAGACGGAAGAACGCCTCGCGGAGGATCTGTGTGTTGTCGAAGCGGACGCTGACGTCGTGCAGCCGGATCAGGCTCACTGCTGCGCGAGACGGTTGCGGACGATTTCGCTGACGGCCTTGCCGTCAAAACGTCCGGCCACCGTGGCGGTGACGGGCTTCATCACTGCCCCCAGCTGACGCATGGACAGCTCGACGCCGTCGGCCTTGAGCGCCGCGATGGCCTCGTCCACGATCGTCTCGACTTCCGCCGCGGTCAGAGGCTTGGGCAGGTAGGCCTCGATCACCTCGGCCTCGGCGATCTCGGCGGCGGCACGCTCGGCTTCGCCGGCCTCGGTGTAGATGCGGGCCGTGTCACGGCGCTTGGCGGCTTCCTTTTGCAGGAGTGCGGTCACCTGTGCGTCGTCCAGCACGATCGGCGTCTTACCCGACTTCTCCCGGGTTTCGATCTCGCCCAGGACGTTGCGCACGGTGGTCAGGGCAACCTTGTTGCGGTCCTTCATGTGGCTCACGACGTCGGCGTGCAGGCGTTCTTTCAGGGTGGTCATAGTTCTCCTCGTGTTGTTAACAAGGCTAGCGGCAGAACCCGTTGGCCCCGATCGCCGAGATGATCCGCTGGGCGTCATCGTCCGAGAGGGCGGGGACGTGCCCGCTGAACTCCGCCTTTGCGGCGGCGATGAGCTGGTCCGCCGTCGATTGCCCCACCAGGCGGCCGCACAGGCGGCGGGCCTTGTCGACCGCCTGGTCGTCTGGCAGGCGGGGGTTGATCTTGGCGAGCGAGGCCAGGAGCGCTTCCCGCTGGGCCTGGTCAGGCTTGGGCAGCGACGCCGGCAGGCCCGCCGTAGGGGTCCCGGCAGACGGCTCGGGACTCGGGGAGGCGGAGCAGGCCGCGGTCAGCAGAACAGAGAGCAGGGTCAGGGCGATCGCGGTGGTGTTCTTCATCGGTGGTGGCCTTGTCTGCACTGGATGTCTATCTGGGATGCCTGCGCTTGATTCGGTTGCCATGCCGCTGTTAGTAGGTTGGGTTTTGCCGCGCGGATTGCTGCGCCGGCGCGGCCACGGCGCCGATCACGCAGGTTCACACCATCTCATGAAAACTCTTTTTGCCCCGCACCCGGGGTCGCCGGCAATGCGACACGTTGCGGCTGTTCCAAATGGCGAGAGACTGGCGTAGCGTGACCCTCGTCACATCCGGTTGAGGATTGGTATCGGCACGCTTCGCTTCGGAAGAAGGAATCCATGGATCGCCGGACTTTTCTCACTGCAATGGCGGCTGCCCTGGCCGCGGCCGGGGCCAGTTCCGTTGCCACACCCCCTGGGCCGGTTCCGGCCCCCTCCACACCATCCCTTGCCCGTACGGCCACCTCTGCCTCCCGGGCTCTCAAAGGCGCAGCCCACGGCGGAGATGATGCGCTTGCGTTGAGACAAATCCGGAGTCTCAACGCCAACTGGTACTACTCCTGGGGATCCGCGTATACCGTCACGACCAAGCCGGCCTTTGTCCCGATGGTGTGGAGCGCGAACGCTTTGCTCAGGAAGGACGCCCTTGGCGACGTGGCAAGGCAACTTCCCCAGACGAGGACCAAACACCTCCTCGCTTTCAACGAGCCGGACCACCCAGGCCAGGCCAGCATGTCCGTCGATGAGGCCATACGGTTGTGGCCCCACCTTCAATCCACCGGCCTGCGTCTGGGATCTCCGGCCACGGTCGGTGTCAGGAGCCCGTGGCTGGACCACTTCATGGCCAGGGCGCGGCAGACGAACCTCCGCATCGACTTCATGACGATGCATCACTACGGCTCGCCGAACCCAGAGAGTTTCCTCGCAAGAGTCTGGTACCTGCATCACCGGTATGGAAGACCGGTCTGGGTTACCGAATTTGGAGTTGCGGACTGGCAGGCAACCCCGTCACGCCCCTCCCGGTACACCACCCGCGAGACCGCCTACTTCATGCAGGTTGCGGTCGCCGGCATGCGAGCGATGCCCTTCGTCGAACGGTTTGCGTGGAAAGCCAGGGAACCCAGTGACCCCGCCATGGGCCCGTCAGCCCTCTATCAAACGAACGGCCGGCTGACCTCACTCGGCCGGCTGTACGCTTCGCTGTGACTTCCCGTCAAGAGTCGGAGAGAGACCCGCCGCTACTTGTCCGTGCTGTTCGGCCCATCCTTTCGGGTGGGAAGCACGAGGAGTGCGTCACCGACGGGACGTTCCGCGCCGCCCGAGGGGATATTCAGAACAGCTCCTCCGGCCACTGCTGTCGTGGAACCGCCACCGTCCAGGTTAATCGCCTGGACCATGCCAAGGGACGCGGCGACGTCGGCCTCTTCCTTCAGGCTTAGTCCCAGTGAGGCCGTCGAGCGTCCATCGGCTGTCACCAGCATGGTTCTCCCTTGGGCATCGGTGCCGGCGAAAGTCCGCGGGTTTCGCTTGTGGACCCAGCCGTAGTAGAAGCTGTTCCCGTCATTGGGGTGGACCATGCCGTCACGCCTGGCGGTGACCTCTGCCTTGCCGTTCTTGACCAGCAGCGGGCCGCCGTTGACGACGGTGGTGGCCCTGTCCGTGGAGAAGGACCTTCCGTCCTGGTCGAGCAGACCGGTGTTGATTTTCAGCTTGGCGCCCACCGTGGCGATTGTCCGCAGCCGTGCGACGTTGGTCCCGGTTGCCTGGACGGTGCGTCCGCCGGCAGGAACGGCCGTGCCGCGTGTCCCGGCAATTGCGGTGACGGTGCCGTGGCTGTCCACCGCCACCTCAAGGCCCGGACCGGCCGGAGTCGACGGCCCGAATTCAGGCGTGAAGGCCACGAGTTCATTGGCGTTCGTGCAGGTGACGTCGTGGAGTGCGAGCGGGGTGGGCAGGCCGTTGGCTCCGCCGCAGTTGCGGATCAGGCCCGGCACCCGGTCAATGCCGTCCAGAGCCGCCGAACCGGAAGCGGAGGAGACGGAACCGGCCCAGGTCAGCCGCTGAATGCTGGTGCTGTTCTTCTTGCCGTCGATGACCAGGGCCGGGCGGTCCGCGACTGGTTCGCTGAGGGTCTTGCCGCCGTAGACGCCGACCCCGGCGGGGTCACCTTCGGCGCCGGCTGCCGGGTCGAAGACGAAGTAGCCCGCGTTGACGGCGGCGATGGCGCTGGCGTCAGTAGCGAGCTGGCTGGTGGTCTCCGGCTTTTCCAGGTCCGGGCCGAAGGAGCCGGAGAGCCGGCCCGTGAAGGTCTTGGGATCGATGGTGATGACCTCCAGGTTCCAGGGCCCGCGAGTTTTCGTGCTGGCGCCGGCGTCGCCGTCCCAACCCGTATAGATCACGGAGGAGGCAAACCCGGCCGCCTTGATCTGCGCGAGAACCGGGTTGCCATCGGCCTTGGCGGCGAGGTGACCGGCACGGACCCGGTACCCCAGATCCCCGCCGGCGTCGGCCAACTGCGGGGACTGGACATGTTCGACGCGGGCATCGACCCCTGCCGCATTGAGCTTGTCGGCGATGTGCTGCGCGGTGGCCTGGCTGGAGAGCGCCGAGGCTGGTGCGTCAGGATCCGGTGAATCCGAGGGTATGGCCACCTCGGCTGTCCAGAACAATGACGGGTCTGCTCCGCCGCGGCTGATCTTTGTCCGGGTAACGCCCGGGGCGAGGACGGTCACCGTCCGGTTTTCGGGCAGGTCGGCCGGGCCAAGGTCGAGGTGGGCGCCCTGGGCCGCTCCGGTGTTACCTTTCTGGCTGCCGTCCGCATGAGTCGGGCCGACGGGGCTGAGGAGCGCTGAACAGACGGCGAGAACAAGGCCGCCGGTCAGGGCGCCGCGGTGCTGTAGGGAGACTTTCATCCGTCCACCGTAGACAAGCCGCCAGGCCGATTCCGCCTGTTTCACGCGGCGTTGGGCACCTGTTGGCCGAACCTTCGCAGTACGTTTACCGATGCCGCGGTGACCGGTCGGGAGCACCGAAGCACCCCGCGCCCGCCGCGCCCGCCGCACCGTGCCCGCCTTGCCGCCCGCCACTGTCCGGGCCGCGGCTTAGGCTGGTCGCATGCCACCAACGCCTGCCCCGTCTCCGGTCCCGGTTGAAGTCCTCCTCCCGCCAGGACCGGCCGAGTGGTGGCAGATCGTTGCCGCACTTGCCCCGGTTGCGGTACTCGTTGCTGCGGCCGTGGGAGCGTTCATGGCCTGGCAGACGCTGCGCCAGAAAGCCGTCGCCGACGACCGGGCGGAGTGGTGGAAACGGACCCAGTGGGCGCTGGACCGTGCCCTGGATGAGGACCGGGACAGCAAGGCCCTGGGGCTGGCAGCGCTGGATGTGCTCGCCCGCAGCGAGTTGGCCCGCAACGAGGAGCTCGAGCTCCTGGACATCGCGTGGGAGTCCGTGAACGGGGCCGGGGAGATTACCGGCAGCGGGCACCACGTCTCTGCGGAGCTTTCCGGCTCTGCGGCCGTCTCGCAGCACCGGGTTCAGGTCACCGCAGCCAGGCTGCGCATCAGACTCGACGAGCGGCTCGGCCGCACAACGCCTCCCGGCACCGCGGCCCTGGCCAAGGAAGCGCCCTAGCCGCGGTTGGCCCTGTCCATGAGTGGGAGCACCATGATGACGGCCGCGCAGACGCACCTGGCGCCGCACAGGGGGCAGAGGTAGCCGACCGCCCTCTGGTCGTCCGCCCAGAAGGCGGGGATCGTGGCCACCTGCGCAAAGCCGGCCCGCTCCAGCATCCCCAGGGAAGAATGCTGTGGATCGGCCGAGACCCAGGACGCCGACACGACGTCGTGGCAGCCGCGGGCCTTCAGAAAGTCCAGGCAGGCCGCGAGCACGGTCGAGCCGACGCCCATCCCCCTGGCTGCGGGCGCGACCACAATGGACTTCAGCTCCCCGACCCGGCGCCCGACCAGGCCGGCGTCGACCCCAGGAGGGCGCAGGCGGTCCTGCAGTACGGCGTGGGACGCCTGGTCCAGCACGCGGGCGGTCCCCGCACCCAGGAGCTCACCGCCCCTGCCGCGGGCGCGGATGAGGACTCCCCCGCCCTCGGCTGTCAGTTCCGCCAGAGCTGATGGCTGGATAAAACCGGAGCCGAGGGACTCGTTGAGGAGGGCGGCTGTCTCGCTGGCCACGGCGGACCCTGGTGCCCCGACGTGCAGGGTTACGTTCGACGCCGGCCGGGTCACGATCCCTGTGGCTGCCATGTTGCTCCTCTTCCCGGACGGGCTAGTCTTGCCTCCCGGACCACGCCGGCATGCGGCGGGCCCGGGAAAGCCGTTGGTCAGCCGACGAGGTACGCTCCGCTGGTCCGCGACACGGTGGTGTAGCCGAACCGGGAGCCGGTGACGCGGACGGTGAGCTTGGTGCCCTTGTCGGCGGTCCGGACCTTGTAGGTGGATGCATAGGCGTCAGAGATGACGACGCCATTGCGCAGCCAGCGGTACGTGAAGGCAGTGCCCCAGGTCCAGGTGCCCCGCTGCACAGTCAGGACATTCCCAACCTTGACCGTGCCGGCAATCGTCGGCGTGGCCGACGTCAGGGGCAAACCCGCCACCCTCGACGAAGCGTTGAGCGTCTGGTACTTGCCGCCCGACGTAGTCGGGTTCACGTTGACCGAGAGCTTCGTGCCGGCGTCGGCCTTCGCCAGGACGTAGCTCCAGCCGTCGGCCCCGGCGATCTGGACGCCGTCGCGCAGCCACATTACGTCCGAAGTGATCCCCGCCCGGTCATACCAGGGGTCGGGCGTCAAGGTCACCTTCGACCCGACGGTCAGGTTCCCGCTGATGGCCCGCGTCGACTCACGCACGGTCACGGGCTTGGGCGCTGTGACTTTTACCCAGGCGGTGGAGTAGCCGGGGGCGGAGGCGGTCACGAGGGCGGTGAGGGTCTTGCCAACTTGGGGCGTGTCCGGAGTAAACGTCGGGCCGCTGACCGTATTCGATCCGTCCAGCCAGCTGTAGGTGAACGTCAGCCTGTCGGAGGGCACGGACCAGGTCCCGGCCGACACCTTCATCACAGAGCCGGTCACGGCGTCCCCGGTCACGACCGGCTTGGTGACGTTCGTCAGCTGCTTCAGCTCCCCGGCCGCCGGCACGGCGACCGGGTTGGAGTAGATGTGGGTGTCGTACCAAGTGCCGGACTCAAGGACCAGGGTGTGGCCCTGGTCCTTGGCCGTGATCTTGTAGGTCAATGCGGTGGCTCCGGGAATTATGACGCCGTCGCGCAGCCACTTGTAGGTGTACTCGCCCCGCCAGGCAGTCCAGGGAACGTCGTCTACGGCGGTGAGGACCTCCCCCAAGCCGGTGCCGCCGGTGACCACGGCGCCGGGGGCCTGGTCGAAGTCAGAAACCTTTCGCTGTTTAGAGGTCGCGGCGGCCGGCTTGAATCCGGGCGCGTGGCCGGTGATCCTGACGCTGAGCAGCCCCGTTGATCCCCAGCCCTTCGGGTCGAACATTTCCGCGGTGGCACCCGGGATGGGCTTGCCGTCGCGAAGCCACTGGTACTGGCGGTGGATGACCGGAGCGCCCTTGAAACTCCCCCCAGCGAACACGAGGCGGCTGGGCCTATCCGGGTGGGTGTCCAATTGAGCGATGACAACGTCCCCCGCAACGACGGACGGGACAGTGCCGCCGGCGTTCGTGACGGGGGCGGTTTTGGCGGACTGCAGGGTCGTGTTTGCATAGCTCGGCGCTGCCGCCGTGGTCTTGACCCGGAGGCCCTTGCCGAGGTCCGCCGTGGTGAGCAGGTAGGTGGGGCCGGTGGCGCCCGGGATGGGCACATCGTTGCGCAGCCACTGGTGCGTGAGCTTGGCGTCCGCGGGATCCCAGGCGCCGTCAACAACGGTCAGGGTGCTGCCGACCTGGAGGGGCCCGCCGATGCCGGGCCGCGGGCCGGCGACGGCGCCGCCGTTGACCAGCATCGGGTACGGATGCCCGTCCGGCGCCGTGCAGAACCTGACTGAGTCGACCACCGGGCCGCAGGAATCGATGTTCGGTGGAATGGCCCACTGATCGGGATCGGCCTGCGCCGGAACGGCGAGGCCCGCAAGCGAGAGCGCGGTGAGCGAGAGCGCAGTGAGTGCCCCGGCGATGCCTAAGCGGATGGTCTTCTTGTTCAATTTTTCCCCCAAGTCTTTGAGCCGGCTCCCGGCTCCCCCGTCGCCGAGCATAATGCCCAGACACCATTTCGACAATGATTGCGCAGGTCAGGGGCCTGGAAGGATGGTATAGCTCTGCACGGGTCACGGGTCCGCGGGCAACGCGGCCCACCGTACTCAGTGGGGCTGACGGCCGCGGATCCTGAATGATCCGGCTCTACAGCGGGACCACACACTCGGGCCAAACAGTCGGGCCACGCACTCAAAGGTTCAGAAACCCTTGAAATCTGTGGAGCTAAGGAGATTCGAACTCCTGACCTCTTCGATGCGAACGAAGCGCTCTACCAACTGAGCTATAGCCCCGAAGCAACGCCGGTCCTGACGGAACGGCGTTGCCGGTGTCCCTAGGCTACAAACTATCTGCGCTGTTTTCCAGCCAGCCCCGGAAAGTCTCGGTGCCGTGTCGCGCGTCCGGCACCAGACTTAACCCCTGGCGCAGGTAGCGGCCCATCGCGCCGGGCAGCGGCAGACGACCGAGTTGACCCTTTGCGCGCCTTGGCCATTACCGCGTCCTGGGCGGCGGCCAGAAGCCTCGCGCCGCCGTCGGCGATGTTCTTGCGTGCCTTCCCGGCGCGTCCCACCAAGCAGTCAATTACCGTCGGCGCCTGCCAGGGCGGCCGCGATCCCCTCGCCCGTCGTGACATCCGCGCGGAAGTATTCCGCGCCCCGGATGTTGCCGGCGGCGCCGGCCGCTGGCGGGTTGCGGCTGAGCACGCCCACGGAGTGCCCGGCGTCGACGGCCCGGCGCTGCGAAGCCCGGCGCTGCGAAGCCCGCCGTCGCCGCTGCGGGGACATGAAAAACCCCGGGCAGCCATTGCTGGCTGCCCGGGGTAATCTCGGGAAGGACGGGCCGGATCAGGCGCGGCGCCGCTGGAGGACATCATCCAGGTTGCTCAAGGCGCTCTGGGCCTTGCTGAGCTGCTTGGTCTCGGAATCCTCGGCGGTCTGCGGATCGGACGCTGCCGGCCGCGCTGAGGCCTGCTTGAGGGACGGCTTTCCTACGGCCTTCGGCGCCTCGGGAAGGTCGAGTGGCATCGGGGCTGCACGTTCGGCCTTCGGGGCTTCGACGTAGGTGGGCTTGGGAACCTCGACGGGCTCCCAGCTCGTGCCCTCCGCTACTGCACCCGTGCCGGCGGCCACAGCCGCCGAAGCATCACCCGAGGCGACGGCTTCGGCGAGGGCGGCCTGGCGGAGTTCCAGTGCGGTCAGCGGCTTCGGCGCGGGCTCGGGCGTGTTGCGGCCCGCTTCGGCGTCGAAGAGCGGGCTTTCCGGCCGGATGCCGGGGCGTTCGGCGGGAACCGAGGGGGTCTGTTCAGGCACGGACGGCCGCGCAGGAGTGCGTTCCGGGCTGGCCATGGCTGCACGGAATGCAGCGTTCATCTTCCGCCGGCGATCGCGGACGGCAAGGCGGCGAAGCAGCGCCACTGCGGCGACGGCGCCCAGGAGGGCGGTCACCGGCAGCCAGCCTGAACCGATGCCGAAAAGTCGAAGGGCTCCGGATACCACTGCCGTGAGGAGAGCCAGGAGCCCGGCTACCGCCAGCACCAGGCGCCCCCAACGAACCCGGAACACCGGGGAGCCCTCCGCAGCAATCGGGCTCAGCTGAGGGGTCGCCGCTTTGCCCGCCCCAGGCCCACGTGTGCCGCCGGCCGGTTCTGCGCGCTGAGTGCTGATCATGGGTTTCTCCTGCTGCGCCGCCATTTTCATAACCTTCCCCGCCTGTGGATCTGCTGGTTCCATGTCAATGACGTCCGCCAGGAATTCGCCTGCAGGTTGCAGCTGGTGGCGTCCGTTCCGGAGAACGTAAGGCGCCACCCACACGATCCAGAGCGCAACAGCAATGACAAGGATCACAGAGCTGCTAAGAGGGAAGTCCACACTCAAAACCGTATGAGGTATATGGGGTGCTGCCCCGCATTGTCAGGGGTGTGTCGCGCGCGCGGCGGCAGCTGACCGGCGTCGGAGCGTCGTGGCTGGTCAGGCGGCTGTCGCGGGCTTCAGGACTGGCGGGTTCTCAGCCACCGTGCGAGGAGGCCTTCCGGTACTTCTTCCGCCGTAAGCGCAAAGGTCCGGTGGTCCGCCCATTCACCGTTGATGTGCAGGAACCTGGGCCGGAATCCCTCGTCGCGAAACCCGAGTTTCTCCACCACGCGCAGGCTCGGCGCGTTCTCCGGCCTGATGTTGATCTCCATGCGGTGCAGGCCAAGGGTGCCGAAGCAATAGTCCGTCGCCATGGCCACCGCGGTGGGGGCGATCCCCCGGCCGGCCCGTTCCTTGTCAACCCAATAGCCAAGCGTCGCCATCATGGCCGATCCCCATACGATCGAGGACACCGTCAGCTGCCCCACGATCACCGGTGCCTGATGGCCGGGTGTCCATTCCGCGATCACGAAGGGCAGCGCCGTGGCCTGCGCGGCTTGGGCCTTGAGCGAACGCACCATCTGCCGGTAGTCCGGCAGACCGCCGCCGGGGACCGGGTTCGATGCCTCCCAGGGGGCCAGCCACTCGCAGTTGCGGGACCTGAGTGCTGTCCACTCCTTGCGGTCCCGGTACCGGATCGGGCGCAACACGATCTCGCCGCTCTCCAGGGTCACCGGCCAGGTGAAGCTGCCCCCCACGGGAGTTATTTGGCGAGGCTGGGGGCCAGGCTGGACGCGAAGCCGGGCAGCCATTCGCGCAGGCCCGGGCCGAGGTCCTCGCTGTCACAGGCGAGCTGGACGCAGGCCTTGAGGTAGCTGAGCTTGTCGCCGGTGTCATAGCGGCGGCCGCGGAAGATGACGCCATACACGCCGTAGCCCTCGCCGGTGCCGGCCGAGAGTTCCTGCAGGGCGTCCGTGAGCTGGATTTCCCCGCCGCGGCCGGGCGCGGTGCGCTCCAGCACTTCAAAGACGGCCGGGTGCAGCACATAGCGGCCAATTACGGCCAGGTTGGACGGGGCGTCAGCGGCGTCGGGCTTCTCCACGAGCTGGTTGATGCGGACATAGTCCTCACCGCCGATTGCCTCGACGTCGGCGCAGCCGTAGGCACTGATCTGGGACGGGTCCACCTCGATCAAAGCGACCACCGACCCGCCGGTCTTGGCCTGGACGTCGATCATGGTGCTGAGGAGCTCATCGCGGGCGTCAATAAGGTCATCGCCCAGGAGGACGGCGAACGGCTCCTGCCCGACGTGCTGCTTGGCCCGGAGGACGGCGTGGCCAAGGCCCATGGGATCGCCCTGGCGGACGTAGTGGATGTCGCCGAGGTTGCTGGCGGCCTGGATGGACTCGAGCTTCGCCGTGTCGCCCTTAGCCTTCAGGGTGGACTCCAGCGCGGGGACGCGGTCGAAGTGGTCCTCCAACGCCCTCTTGTTGCGGCCGGTGATCATCAGGATGTCGTTCAGGCCGACATTCACGGCCTCCTCGACGACGTACTGGATGGCCGGCTTGTCAACGACAGGCAGCATTTCCTTGGGCATGGCCTTCGTGGCGGGGAGGAACCTGGTACCAAGGCCCGCGGCGGGGATTACGGCCTTGCGGACGGAAGCGTTGGGTGTATTCACACGACTAATCTAACGGAGGGACGAATCATTGCGTAATCATTGTGCGAACCGCCCGCCGGGCCTGCCCGGTGCAGCGCGGCCGCAAGAGGCAGAGGAAGGGCCAAGATGGCGTCAAAAGAGGAAATACGCTCCGGCCACAGGGCGGCGCGTTACGCGCTCCCGCCGGCCGCGCAGGATGCCGCCGCGGCGGGCATCGCCAGCCATGGGCTCCAGTGGGCCTCCGGGCTGGCCAGCGGCCGCCAGGGCACCTTCGCGGCGTACCTCGGGGTGGGCGCCGAACCGCCCACATTGCCACTGCTGACGGCCCTGGTCGATGCCGGCCACCGGGTGCTGCTGCCGGTTTGCGAACCCGATATCGAGCTCAGCTGGGTGTACTGGACTCCCTTGTCCGGGTTTGTCCGCAGCCGTTACGCGCCCATCCAGGAGCCTGTCGGTGAACGCCACGGCACCGACGTCATGCGGGACGCCACCGCCATCTTCCTCCCGGCCACGGCGGTGGATTTCTCGGGCAACCGAATCGGACAAGGCGGCGGCTACTACGACAAGTTTCTTGCCGCCCTGGCCGCCATGTCCTCCGCGTCCGGCGGCGCGCCCGGCGTGGCGTCCGACGGGGCATTCGAGGGAGTCGCGTTGCCGACTGCCGCCGTCGTGTATGACACGGAGGTGCTGCCCGCAGGCAGCATTCCGGCGGAGGCGTTCGACCGGAAAGTCGACACGGCGCTGACCCCGGGCGGGATCATCCGGCTCGGCTGATCCCGCCCGGCTGATCCGGGCTCGTGCCAAGGTGATAGAATTGGCACTCAGGCCCTGCGACTGCTAAGGACGGAACCGGTCGATAGACATATCGGCGGTGATCCGGACTCGACAGCACGGGACCTGCTCGTTTGCCCCTGAGGAGGATTTCCAGTGCCCACGTATGCATACGCCTGCAAGGACTGCAGCCACGCCTTCGAGATCGTGCAGTCGTTCAGCGACAACTCCTTGACGTCCTGCCCCGAGTGCCAGGGCACGCTGCGCAAGAAGTTCAACAGCGTCGGCGTAGTGTTCAAGGGCTCCGGCTTCTACCGGACCGATTCGCGCGACGCCAAGGGCAGCACGGTTTCTCCGGCTCCTGCTGCCCCCGCGGCCACCCCCGCACCCGCCGCCGCGGCCAGCTAAGGCATCTGCCGGGTTGGCGCCTGCTGCCGGCTGGGCCACGGCCGGCTGAGCCTGGGCACTGCCTGAACCGCTAGTCCCTGTCCGCTGTGGCCGTTGTCCACATAGGACGCTCCGCAGCTCCCGCCGCCCTGGGCGGATCCGTAGCGTGGCGGCATGGCACTTTTCCTCAGCGCGGTATCCCCGCCTTCGTTCCGGACGGCTGCCCCGGCGGCATCCGGACCGACTTCCACGCCTTCGTTCGAGCCGTTCCGCGTCGCAATGCCCGAAGTGGCCTCCGGCCGCTGGTCCCGCACCGGGATCCGCCCCGTCAGCCCTCCTCCAGCCACGTCTTCCGCCGCCGGCCGTCCGTTCCGGAGCCGGTTCGGTCCGGCGCAACCCCGCAGGCATCCGCCCCGTGGCCACCCGTCGCGGCGCCGCTTGCGCGGCTGGCTGAGCAGGAACCGGCGCTTTATCGCGGCCCTCCTGTTCTGCATTCCCGCCGGTCTGACGGTTCAGCAGCTGGCTCCCCCGCCCGCTGACACGGTCGCAGCCTTCGCCGCAGCGGCCGATCTGCCGGCCGGAAAGACCCTGGAACCCGGCGATGTCAGCAGGATCAGCGTGCCGCCCGGCCTCGTTCCTGCCGGCAACCCGGGCAGCGAGACCGCATTCGAGGGCAAACAGCTGGCCGCGCCGCTGCGCCAGGGCCAGTTCCTCACCGACGCCCAGATCCTTGGGCCGGGTTTGCTCGCCGGAAGCCCGCCCGGCTCTGCTGCCGTGCCGCTGAGGATGGCGGATCCGGCCTCCATCCAGCTCGTCTCCCCCGGGCAGCTCGTCAACGTGGTGCTCACCGGCGGCAACGGCACGGAACAACCCGGCGAAAGCCAAGTCCTGGCCGAAGCCGTGCCGGTGCTCTGGACGTCGGCGCAGGGCGGCAAGGCCGGCCCCTGGCCCGCCGCTGCGGAGACTGACGGGCTGGTGGTGGTGGCAGCACCGGCCGACCAGGCACGCAGGCTGGCGGGCGCGTCTACCCAGGGCAAGCTGTTTTTCGTGCTCGTGGCGTCACCGCCGGGCTAGCGTTTCCGCAGTGCCAGGGTGTCCGGGCAGTTGGCTCGGGCCGACGCCGGCTGCGCCCACAGGCTCTGCTGCGGACGGCAGCGTCAGCCCCAGTGCGGTGGCTTCTGTTCCTGGAGCCAGGCGTCGTGATCGTAATTATCAGGCTGGTCACCCCAGCGCCGGGGGTCGTCTTCCGCCGCCTTGTTCGGCAGCACACCCTCGGCCACGGTGGCCTGAGCCTCCGAACGGCGGGGCGTCTCCTTCGCAGCGTCCAGGTCCGGCCCGTCGCCGGTCGATGCGCCGGGCGATGCGCCGGGCTTTGGCCCAGCGGTCGTCGGCCCAGCGATGTCGGCCGCGGCCCCCGCCGCGGCGTTGGTTGCGGCGGCTTCGGGGGCGCCGGTATTGCCGTTACCGCCGGTATTGCCGTTACCGCCGGTGTTGCCGTTGTCGCCGTTGTCGCCGGTGATGCCGTCCGCACTCATGCCGCCGGCCTCCTTACTGCCTGTGTTGCTTGTCGATCCTGATGCTGGTGCCTGCCGGCGGAGTTCCTGGCCGGCAGTTTCGTGGCCGCGGAATACCTGTCCCGCGGGTTCGGCCGCCACGTGGTACTCGGCGGCCCGGGCCTCGTCGATCGCCAGGTGCTCGATGCCGTCGTCGAAGAACCCGTGCGATGTCCGCAGCCGGCTGGATGCGGCAGGCTTCTCCAGCCCGAGGTAGCCGCCAATCCGGTCGGCGCAGGCCGAGGGGTCGGTGAAGACCTCTATGGTCCATAGCGGCATGTACCGCCAGCCAAGCCGCTCCAAAAGCTGCGGCCGGAGCCTGCTCCGTTCCCGGACGCTCATCCGCCGGTAGTGGCCGGTGCCATCGGACTCGATCGCCACCGGACGGGGAATCTCCGCATCGTCCTGGCCGATGGTGGTCATCGGATCGGCGGCCGCCACCATGTTCAGGACGCCGTCGTACTGGTGCCACACGCGTGCCCCGCGTGCCCGGAGCCGGTCGCCCAGGTCGGCCACCAGCGGATCGGCGCCGAGCGCCTGCTCGCTGGCCGCGGCCCGGGAGGCGGGGCTGCCAAGGTCCGTGTTGCCCGCGATCTCACGGTCCAGGAGTTCGTAGAAGTCCACGGCGCCGTGGCTGAGGCGGCTGACATCGAGGTCTTCGGGGCGGAAGCAGCTGAGCACGTGCAGGGACCGGCGCGCACGCGTCATCGCCAGGGCGAATTTTGCGCGGCCCCCCTCGGCGGAAAGCGGCCCGAGGCTGTGGAGGGTGCGCCCGTGCGGGGTGCGGCCGTAGCCCGGGGAAAAAATGACGTGGTCGCGGACCAGGCCCTGGGCCCGTTCCAGGTCCACCACGCGGAAGGACTCATCCCCCGCCGTGAAAAAGCTGCCGAGCATGGGGTAGTTGGGCAGTTGGGCCCTGATGGCCTCGCCGATCCGCGCGGCATGGCGGAGGCTGCCGGTCACCACGGCCAGCGACGTGCGGGGGCGGAGCCGGGCGTGCTCGAAGACCAGCTCCACGGCACGGTTGACCTCGGCAACAACCGATTCGACGCCGTCGTGGTCAGCGCTGGGCAGCCCCGTGCCGTCGGGGAGGTACTCCACGCTGAGGGTACGGTCAAGGCCCGTGGCGGATTGCCCCTCCGGGAGGCGGGTGAGTTCCCCGCCGTAAAAACCCTTGCTGAGCTGGCGCACAAGGTCTTCATCGACCGCACGGTACACGGTCCTAAGGTTCCAGACCGGAAGCACGGCAGCGAGTGCCCGGTACGAGCTCTCAACGCTTTGGTAGGAGCTCTCCCCCGCGGCGAGCCGTTCGACGCCCACGGTGAAGGTCCGCGGGCTGGCGATCTGTTCGTCGCCGAACGCGATGACCTGCCGGGACCGGGCGATCGCCGGGAGGACGGCCTGCAACGAGGTCGTCTCGGCGTCGAGGATCACGACGGCATCGAAGGTCTGCTCGATCGGCAGGAGGCCCGTCATGAGGTACGGGCTGACGGACCACACAGGTACCAGTGTGGGCAGCAGCTCCTGCGCCTGGCCGCTCAGGGCTGCCAGGGTCACCCGGCCGTCCTTCAGCAGGCTGCGCAACAGCTCGGCCTGGCGGGGATAGGCTGCGATGGCCGTGCGCCAGCGCTCGGACAGGTTCCACCGCAGCCGGGCAGCGCCGCTGGCGATATGGGCGTTGTCCGCGAGACGGTACTCCGCCTCAAGCTGGCGCAGGGCGTCGCCGTCGGACATGGCGAGGTAATCGTCGCCGCTGATCATGGCTTCCAGGGCCGACTGCCACCAGGCGAGCTCGAGTTCGGCGGTCACCGAACCTTCCGGGACCTCGCGCTCGGCAAGGTCGGCGAGGAGCTCGCCCAGGCCGTGCTCACGCATGCTCTCGACGAGCAGAGTGCGCTCCGGGAGGGTTTCGAGGGTCGCGGTGTCGGCGACGAGCCGCCGCACCCGGGGCAGGAGTTCGTCGTAGGGTGCGCGGTCCAGCTCGCCGCCGGCGGCGGTGTGCTTGACCGCCAGGCCGAGTTCAGCCAGTTCCGCTGCGAGCTCCCGGTACAGGCCGGTGATTTCACCCAGCCCGGACGGCACGGCCGGGTGCCGCTGCGTGGTCGCGTAGCCGGACCAGGCGGCGCGCTGTTCCTGGACGAGGACCAGGGAGCTGTGCAGGTCCGCGATGTGCACGCCGGGCCGGACGTACTCCTTGGCCACCCTGCGCAGGCGTGAGCGCTGCATGGACGGCATTTCGATCCCGCGTTCCCTGCGCCAGGCGGAAGACGCCGTGGCCGAGATCAGGTCGTGCACGGGCCGGTCAAAGATGTCGGGAGTGAACTTGTCCAGGCTTTCGCGGACGGCCACGAGAAGTTCAATCTGCTCGCCCCATTCGGCGAAGGTCCGGCCGAGCCGGATCTCCGCGTGTTCCGCCACGGCATCCATGCGCCCGCGCAGCAACGGCAGTTTTTCCGCCACGGACTGGGCAACGCCCTGCGCTTCCTGCGTCTCCTTGCGGGTCAGCAGGCGCGCGCCGTGCCAGGGGCTGGTGGTCGACGTGCGGCTGAAGCTGCCGAGCTCGGCGGCGCGGCGGAGCCGGCCCGCGAGCTCCTCGCGGTCCCGGATGTTGTCCAGCACGCTGCGCTTGAGCCGGACGGTCGTCGCCGGTGCCGGCTGGATGGAGGTCAGCTCTGCCAGCGACTGCATGGCCTCATACGGCGAGCAACCCCAGCGCGCCCGGACGTTGTGCAGGGAGGCCACGTGGTCCATCAGGGCGTGGCGGTGCCCGGTCAGTGTGGCGTGCAGGTTGGTCAGTTGCGGCTGCAGCGACTTCTCGTTGCGGACGATCGCCCGGACCAGCTGGCCCTTGAGCTGCAGCGGGCTGGCGTTGCCGGCGAGCTGCAAAAGGACCGAGTCCAGGCCGAGGCCGTCCAGCTGCCCGGAGATCTCGGCGAGGCTGGCCCGCCGGTCGCCAACCACCAGGACGGACTTGCCCTCGTCCACGAGGGCGCCGATGGTGTTGATGACGGTCTGGGTCTGGCCGGTGCCCGGCGGGCTGCTGACCACCAGCGAGTCGCCCGCCCGGACGGCGTCGATCACATACTGCTGGTCCGTGTCGGCGTCGAGCAGCAGAAGCTCCTCGGCCGGGTCCCGGTCGTCCGTGCTGGGGAAGCGGCCGGGATCCAGCGCAGGCACGTCGACCAGTTCGCCGGAACCGGACCGTGCCAGCGCGGTGACAAGGGGGTTGTTCTGGTTGATCCACGGATCATCGAGGTTGCCGGAGAGGTCGGCAAAGGTGGAGACGAGCAGGTTGTGTTCGACCTCCGCGCCGTGAATCGGCTGGACCAGGGTGCCCAGGCGGTCCAGGACGGGCTGCGGGTCGTACCGTGCCGTGCTGTACGCCATCCGTGTCACCGCGTTGACGTCGAAAACGATCCCGTGGACGGTCTTGAGGTGCCGGACCAGCGCCGGGTTGATCTGCGCCTGTTCGGTGAGCTGCAGTTCGTAGTCGTCCTCGCCGGGGCGCACCGTGAGGGAGATGGCGGTGAGCATGACCGGGGCCGAGATCCGTTGCGGTTTACCGCCGACGGCGGACGTCCAGACGACCGTGCCGGCGGAGAAATACCCCGCGTCGATGCCGCGGTCGTTGGCGAGTTCGAAGATCTTGGAGCGCAGGTTGCGCGATGCCCTGGCCGCAACAACGTACTGCTGGCGGTCGCGGATCAGGGTCGAGAGCCGGGTGCGCCGCCCTGCCATCAGCTGCGCAAGCCCCGAGGGATGGGCATGAGTGAGGTCAATTGAGCCTTCGGGCGTCTTCGTGAAGCGCAGCATGGTATCTGCACCGGTGACGGGCTTGAGCCCCGACAGCCATTTCCTGAACTCCTCGGAGCCCTCGGGGTGGCCTTGACCAACTGACACTGCTGCCTTCTTTTCTGTGCTCGACTTCTCTGTGCCGGACCGCGGCGGGCTCGACTCTGGCGCGTTCGTCGTATCAACGCTCGTCTGTGTTGCGTCCGCGCTTTCCCTGGCCGCATCTTGTGTGCTCGCGGTTGCCAGGCTCGCGCGGGACGCCTTGGACCATACCGGCATGCTTTCGAGGGTAGCCCGAATCCCCCGCAGGTGCGGGGCCGCAACACTGGGCGGTGCGAAATTCAGGCTGAATTGTCAGAAACATTGTCAGGAACAAAATGAAATGGCCGGCCTCGAAAGGCCGGCCATTCAGATTGCTATTCCCACTCGATGGTTCCCGGCGGCTTGCTGGTCACATCCAGCACCACGCGGTTGACGCCGTCCACTTCGTTGGTGATCCGGTTGGAAATCCGGGCCAGGAGCTCGTAGGGCAGCCGCGACCAGTCGGCGGTCATGGCGTCTTCGGAGGACACGGGGCGCAGGACAATCGGGTGTCCGTAAGTGCGGCCGTCGCCCTGGACGCCCACGCTGCGGACGTCCGCCAGCAGCACCACGGGCATCTGCCACACTTCGTCATCCAGTCCGGCCGCGGTCAGCTCGGCGCGGGCGATCGCGTCGGCCTTGCGGAGCAGGTCCAGGCGTTCCTTGGTGACATCGCCGACGATCCGGATGCCGAGGCCCGGGCCGGGGAAGGGCTGGCGACCGACGATTTCCTGCGGCAGGCCGAGCTGGGCACCGACCGCGCGGACCTCGTCCTTGAACAGGGCACGGAGCGGTTCAACCAGTTCAAACTGCAGGTCCTCGGGGAGCCCGCCCACATTGTGGTGGCTCTTGATGTTGGCCGCACCTTCGCCGCCGCCGGATTCGACGACGTCGGGGTACAGGGTGCCCTGGACGAGGAACTTGATCTTCTCGCCGTGAGCTGCTGCCTCGGCGATGATCGCCAGTTCGGCTTCCTCGAAGGCGCGGATGAATTCGCGGCCGATGATCTTGCGTTTGGTCTCGGGATCGCTGACGCCGGCAAGGGCGCTCAGGAAGCGCTCCTGCTCGTTGGCGACATAGAGCTTGACGCCGGTGGCGGCCACGAAGTCACGTTCGACCTGTTCGGCTTCGCCCTCGCGCAACAGCCCGTGGTCCACGAAGACGCAGGTCAGCTGGTCGCCGACGGCGCGCTGGACCAGGGCAGCGGCCACTGCCGAGTCGACACCGCCGGAGAGTCCGCAGATGACCCGGGCGTCGCCGATCTGGTCACGGATCCGCTGGACCTGTTCTTCGAGGATGTTGCCGGTGGTCCAGTTCGGTTCCAGCCCGGCGCCCTTGAAGAGGAAGTTCTCCAGGACCTGCTGGCCGTAGGCCGAGTGCTTGACTTCGGGGTGCCACTGGACGCCGTAGAGGCGCTTGTCCTCATTGGCGAACGCCGCGACGTCGGCGCCCGCCGTCGTCGCCAGGACCTCAAAGCCCTCGGGGGCTTCGTGGACGGAGTCGCCGTGGCTCATCCATGTGCTCTGGTGCTGGGGCATGCCGGCCAGGATGGAGCGGCCCTCGCCGAGGGTGGTGGTCTCGGTGGCGCCGTATTCGCGCAGGCCCGTCTGGGCCACCTTGCCGCCGAGGGCGTTGGCCATGGCCTGGAATCCGTAGCAGATGCCGAAGACCGGGACGCCGGCCTCGAAGAGGTCGGCACCGACGCTGGGGGCGCCGTCGGCGTAGACGCTCGAGGGGCCGCCCGAGAGGATGATCGCGGCGGGGTTCTTGGCCAGCAGCTGCTCGGTGCTGTACGTATGCGGAACCACTTCCGAATACACATTCGCTTCCCGGACGCGGCGGGCAATCAGCTGCGCGTACTGGGCACCGTAGTCAACAACCAGAACCGGCCTGTGGGACGTCTGGGATGCAGTGGGAGTAGTCACCCCACTAGCCTACTTTGCGCCGCCGCCCGCCCGCACATTGAGAAGCCGGTGCGGGCCCGAATCGCGGGCCGAGGTAAGCGAACTCACATGCCCGACGGCGACTGCCGGCGTCGGGTCCCTGTTCAGGAGGGCGCTGTTCAGGAGGGCGCTGCTCAGCAGGGCTGCGGCTCAGAAGGGCCGCGGGTCAGAAGAGCCGCGGTTCAGTACCGCTGGGGAGCCTGCGGGTTTGCTGCGAGTTCGGCCTCGACCTCTGCGTGGAACTTCTTCTCGACGAAGAAGGACAGGAACGGCACGACGCCGCCCAGGGCCATAACCACCAGCTTGGTGAACGGCCAGCGCATGAGCGACCAGAGCCGGAAGTTGGAAATCAGGTACACGACGTACATCCAGCCGTGCACGATCAGGACCGTGACGGAGAGGTTGACGCCCCCGATCACCCCGGGAGGCTCGGCGTCGGCGAATCCGAGGCCGAACGGCTGGCCGGTGACGGCGTTGGTGCCGCCGGCGAAGAGGTACTGCCCGAAGCCGTACCGGGCGATCAGTTCGGCGCAGAGCAGCAGCAGCATCGTGCCCGTCAGGTAGGCGAGCACCTTGTAGAACTTCAGGGCGGACCGGATTTGGGCCTCGGTGCCGCCGAAGCGGCGCTTCTTCCCGGCCTTCCCCGTGCCGTTGGTGGTCTGCGGCTGGATGGCGGGCTGGGGCTCGATCATGATTGCACTCTCGGGTCTGTGGGGTGGGGGGCTGTGGGATGGGCGTCGGTGGGCTCGTCGGCCGCCTCGTGGGAGGCCGCGTGGCGGTCGTCGGGGGGTTCTTCCCCGGCCGGTTCCTCGTCGAGCGCGTCTTCGAGGTCGCGGCGGTAGTCGTCCTTCACGAGCCGCCACCAGATGAACAGCGCGAAGCCGGCAAAGACCACCCATTCCACGGAATAGAAGAGGTTCAGCCAGTTGACCTGCTGCGCGGGCGGCTGCGGACCGATCCGGAGGGGCTTGACGTCGCCGCCGGTGGCCGCGGCCCCGACGTCGGTGCCGCCGGCCAGTTCGGTGGTTGCTGCGACAAAGCCCGGGTAGCTGCTGACGTTCCAGTCGTTGATGAGTTCGGCGACCGAGACGGCGCTGGCGCGGCCGGGTCCGGGATCGGTCTGCGGCAGCGGGGACTCGGACGGCAACAGCCGCCCGGTCAGTTCGATGGTGCCCGACGGCGGCGCCACGGCGTCCGCGGGATCCGCCACCCAGCCGCGTGCGACCGGAATCCAGGTCTGCGGTGTGGCCCCTCCGCCCTTGAGGACCGGGGCATCCTTGACCGCGAAGGCCGAAACGATCCAGTAGCCCTGCGCGCCGTCATTGAGGCGGCCGGCGACGAGGACCTGCTTCTGGGGGTCGTAGCTTCCCGTGGCGGTGACCATCTGGTCAGCCACGGATCCGGGGAAGAATCCGCCCGGCTGCAGGACCGAGGTGAGCTGCCGCGTTTCCTCCGTTGTGGTGGAGACCGGGGCTTCGGCCTGCGTTGAACGGCCGAACTGCCACTGGCTGAGCAGCACAAAGACCCCGGAAATGGCGATCGCGAACACGAGTCCTGCGATCCAGCGGGGTTTGAGGGCAGTTTTCAGCACCCCTTAAAGGTACTTCGTCCCTGTGTAGAACAGCGAAACGAGCCTGCCTAGAGTGGGGCAGCCGGGTCCCTGCGTGGCGACGGAGTCGACACGAAAGGGCCTGCCTAGAGTGGGGCAGCCGGGTCCCTGCGTGGCGACGGAGTCGACACGAAAGGGCCTGCCTAGAGTGGGGCAGCCGGGTCCCTGCGTGGCGACGGAGTCGACACGAAAGGGCCTGCCTAGAGTGGGGCAGCCGGGTCCCTGCGTGGCGACGGAGTCGACACGAAAGGGCCTGCCCCAATCTTTAGTGGTCGAAGAACACCAGGCTGGAATTGATCAGCTCGGCGATCACTTCGGCGTCGTAGGCGCGGCGGAGCGACTCACGGAAGGACTCTTTCGACAGTGAGCGTGCCAGGGTCGCGAGCACTTCGAGGTGATCGGAAAAGGAGCTCGCCGGAGTGGCGATGAGCAGGATCACCGTGGCCGGGCCGTCCGCCGCGCCGAAGTCCAGCGCCCGGCCGTACTTCGTGATGCCGACCGCGATGGATGTCTGTGACACGAGCTCGCTGCGGGCGTGCGGCAGGCCCACACCGCCGGGCAGGCCGGTGGCGAGCTGGTGCTCCCGGGCATTGACCTGCTTGAGGAAGCCCTCGAGATCGGAAATTCGTCCGGCAGCATGCATGCGTTCCGCGAGCTGGGAAGTGGCGTCGAGCTTGTCCGTGGCATCCATTTCGAGGATCACCATCTCGGGTGTGGTGAGCTCGGCGTCGTACCGGTCCAGTGGTTCCGCCAAGAGATGTCCCTTCGAAGTGGCGTCAGTGACGCCGGCCGGCAGTCCAATGACTAGCGTTGTAACCTGCACTGCCGGCCGGCGCTGAGTCTCAGCGCAGGGGCACAATGTCCTCCACGCCCAGCCGTGCGGCATCGGCGGATTCGTCGTCCGGCTGCTGTTGGCTCAGGCGCTCGGCATCAACCCGGGCCAGATAGTGCTTGATTTCGCCCTCGCGCTGCGCATCACTCCAGCCGAGAACGTCTCCCATTAGTTTAGCGACTACCGGAGCGGCGGACACACCGCGGTCCCACGCTTCGATCGAAATCCGGGTGCGGCGGGTCAGGACGTCCTGGACATGCCGGGCGCCCTCGTGCGTGGCCGCGTAGACGGCTTCGGCGGCCAGGTAGTCGTCAGCGCCCGGCAGCGGCTCGGCCAGTTCCGGACTGTCCGCGATGAGCGCCAGCACCTCCGGCGTCATGGCACCGTAGCGGTTGAGGAGGTGTTCGATCCGGGCAACGTGCACGCCGGTCTCCTCCGCCATCCGGTTCCGCTGGTTCCATGCGGCCTTGAAACCGCTCGCCCCCAGCAGGGGGACGGACTCCGTGCAGCTGGCCGGGACGCGCTCGTCCATGCTGCGTGTTGCCTCGTCGACCGCGTCCTTGGCCATGACCCGATAGGTGGTCCATTTACCGCCTGCCACCACCACCAGACCCGGCACGGGGTGGGCCACCACGTGTTCGCGGGAGAGCTTGGCGGTGGAATCGCTTTCCCCGGCCAGCAGCGGCCGCAGCCCCGCGTAGACGCCTTCGACGTCCTCGCGGGTCAGCGGGCGCTTGAGGACCTTGTTGACGTGTTCGAGGAGGTAGTCGATGTCCTTGCTGGAGGCCGCGGGGTGGGCCTTGTCGAGGTGCCAGTCGGTGTCAGTGGTCCCGATGATCCAGTGCCTGCCCCAGGGGATCACGAACAGCACGGACTTCTCGGTCCGCAGGATCAGCCCCACCGTGGACTGGATCCGGTCGCGGGGCACCACGAGGTGGATGCCCTTGGAGGCCCGTACCTTGAGCTGCCCGCGGTCTGTCACCATGGCCTGGGTTTCGTCGGTCCAGACACCGGTGGCATTGATGACCTGCTTGGCCCGGATTTTGAAGCTGGAGCCGTCCTCGTGGTTGACCACCTTGGCGCCGACCACCCGCTCGCCTTCGCGCACGAAGTCGACAACCGACATTTGGTTGACCGCGTGGGCGCCATAGTGCGCCGCGGTCCGCACGAGGTTGGCGACGTACTTGGCGTCGTCGACTTGCCCGTCGTAGTAGCGGATGGATCCGACGAAGGCGTCGTCCTTGAGGCTGGGGGCGGCGCGCAGGGTTCCGCGCCGGCTCAGGTGCTTGTGGAAGGGGACGCCGCGGCTGTGCCCGCCGGTGATGGACATCGCGTCGTACAGGGCGATTCCGGCGCCGACATAGGGCCGCTCCAGGAACGGCTTGTGGAGCGGGTACAGGAACGGGACCGGCCGGGCCAGGTGCGGTGCCAGCACGGAGAGAATGAGGCCGCGCTCATGCAGTGCCTCTTTGACCAGGCCGAAGTCGAGCATTTCGAGGTACCGGAGGCCACCGTGGATGAGCTTCGAGGACCGCGATGACGTCCCGGCTGCCCAGTCGTTCGCCTCGACGATGCCGACGCTGAGCCCGCGGGTGACGGCGTCGAGGGCGGCGCCGGCACCCACGATGCCTCCGCCCACGATCAGGATGTCGAGTTCTTTGCCGGGGGCGGTGCTGCCCCTGAGCACAGTGAGTGAAGCCTCGCGTGCCGCTGGCCCGAGGGCACCTCCGGCCTCGGCAGAACCGCCGGGAAAACTGTTCATGTCACGCCTCCATCCGGATCGAACCTCGTAGGGCACCAGACTACGTCCAAGTTTCCCGGATGGGCAGGGCCAATCAACGCCCGGCGTGCGGTTTCAGTTGCCGGCGTACGGCGAGACGACGACGTCGACGCGCTGGAATTCCTTCAGGTCCGAGTAGCCGGTGGTCGCCATTGAACGGCGCAGCGCGCCGACGAGGTTGGAGGTTCCGTTGGTGTGGTGGCCGGGCCCGAACAGGACCTCTTCGAGCGGCCCCACGGTTCCCACGTTGACCCGGTCGCCGCGGGGCAGTTCGAGGTGGTGGGCTTCCTGGCCCCAGTGCCAGCCCTTGCCGGGGGCTTCGTCGGCGCGGGCCAGGGCACTGCCCAGCATCACGGCGTCGGCGCCCATGGCGATGGCCTTGACGATGTCACCGGAGGATCCCATGCCGCCGTCGGCGATCACATGGACGTAGCGTCCCCCGGACTCGTCCATGTAGTCCCGGCGGGCCGCCGCGACGTCGGAGATCGCGGAGGCCATCGGCGAGTGGATGCCCAGGGCGCGGCGGGTGGTGGTGGTGGCTCCGCCGCCGAAGCCGACCAGCACGCCGGCGGCGCCGGTGCGCATCAGGTGCAGGGCCGGGGTGTAGCCGGCTGCCCCGCCGACGATCACGGGAACGTCGAGTTCGTAGATGAACTGCTTGAGGTTCAGCGGCTCGTGGTCCTTGGAGACGTGCTCAGCCGAGACAGTGGTGCCGCGGATGACGAAGATGTCGACGCCGGCGGCCACCACGGTCTTGTAGTGTTCCTGCGTGCGCTGCGGGGTCAGGGAGCCGGCCACCGTGACTCCGGCGGCGCGGATCTCGGCGAGGCGGGAGGTGACCAGCTCGGGCTGGATCGGCGCCTGGTAGAGCTCCTGCATGCGCCGGGTGACGGCCGGGCTGTTGGTCTCGTCGGCCAGGCCCGCGATTTCGTCCAGTACGGACTGCGGGTCCTCGTACCGGGTCCAAAGGCCTTCGAGGTCGAGTACACCGAGTCCGCCGAGGCGGCCCAGGGCGATGACGGTCTCCGGCGACATGGCCGAATCCATCGGCGCCGCGATGACCGGCATGTCGAACTTGTAGGCATCGATCTGCCAGGAGACGGAGACGTCCTTGGGGTCACGGGTGCGCCGGTTGGGGACGATCGCAATGTCATCCAGGGAGTAGGCACGACGCCCACGCTTGCCTCGGCCAATCTCAATCTCGTAAGTCACTGCTCTAGGTTATCCCAGCGGACGCGCGGCTCCGCGTCGACGTACTGTGAACGTCATGGACCAGCGCTGGATATTCGACGGACACATTGCCGGAATCGGCACGGGATCGGGCCTGCGCGCGGTGGTGGGCCTTTGGACGCAGTCCCCCTTCGGGCCCCTCACCGACGCGATGGTCCAGCTGCCCTCCGGCCACCGGATCCTGCTCGCGCCGAGCGTGGAAGCCGCCGATTTCATCAGCGCGGTCTACAACTTCGACGAGACCTGCATCGTGCCCCTGGCATCAGAGCATCGGGCCGGGCAGCTCGCGGTCGACGCCGGCCCGCTGCGGATCCGCGCCCGGCTCGGGTCCCGCACCCGGCTGGGCGCCGTGGCGCGGCTGGTCCCCCGGGCTCTGGCGGTGCATCCGCGCTGGCTGCGTGCGGTCAGCCCCGTTGCGGCCAGGGTCCTCCCCGGCGTACGCACTGCGGGCACGGCCAAGGGCGGCCGGCGCGAATACTACGGGGTCACCGATCTGCATCGCATCGACTCCGCGACCGTCAGCTGGGACGGCGCCGACGCCGGCCCGCTCGCCGCCGTCCGCCCCGCCGTCGGCTTCGGTTTCAGCAGTGTCCCGCCGGAACCCAGCCTGGCCCGGGTGCGGACGACCATCGAGGGCGCTCCGCTTACTCGCCGCTGACGTTCTCGGTGTCGGGGACGGTGAGCTGGGACTCGAACATCCGGAAGTACCGGCCGCGGCGTGCCACCAGTTCCTTGTGGGTGCCTTGTTCCACGATGCGGCCGTCCTCGAGCATGTAGACCACATCGGCCTTCTCGATCGTGGCCAGGCGGTGGCTGATGGCGATGATCGTGCTGCTGCGGTCAGCGAAGAGCCGCGTGAAGATCCGGTGCTCCGCCAGCGCGTCGATGGCCGACGTCGGCTCGTCCATCACCATGAATGATGCGCCGCGGTAGAAGTTCCGGGCCATCGCCAGCCGCTGCCACTGCCCGCCGGAAAGGCCGGAGCCCTTCCGCCCGCGCGGGTCCTCCATCCAGTTGCTGACGTGGTTGTCCAGGCCGTTGGGCAGTTTGTTGATGAATTCGAGGGCTTCGGCATCCGCGGCGGAGCGGCGGACCCGTCCGTCGTCGCGGGGCGAATCGACGTCGCCGAAGAAGATGTTTTCCGCCGCGGTGGCGAATTCGTATTTGAGGAACTCCTGGCTGAGCACCGCCAGGTGCCGGTGCCAGGAGGTGACGTCGACGGCGGCGAGGTCCACGCCGTCGAGCATCACCTGCCCGGAATCGGGACGGTACAGCCCGGCCAGGATGCGGATCAGTGTGGACTTGCCGGCGCCGTTCTCCCCCACGATGGCGATGTGCTGGCCTTGCCGGATGGTCAGCGAAATGCCGCGGATCACCTCCAGGTCGCTGCCGGTGTAGGTGAAGCGGATGTCCCGCAGTTCCACCGTCTTCGGCGCCTGCAGCAAAGGCGGGGCGTGGCCGGACGGCACGGGCAGGGCCATGAAGAGCTCGTAGTCCGTGAGGTTCGCCAGGTCCTCGTCGATCGAGCTCAGTGAGGAGACGAGGCTGTTGGCGGTCGAGAGGGCGCGGCTGACAATCTGCTGGACATAGAGGAACTGCCCCACGGGCTGGGCCCGGGCGATGATCTGGCCCACCACCCAGATCAGTGACACCACCTCCGCGCCGTACTGCAGGGCATCGGCCGCGAGCTGTTTGGGGATATAGCGCTTCTGGAAGTCCAGCCGGCGCTTTTCATCGGCGTCCCGCAGCCGGGAGCGCAGGCCCATCAGGTAGCCGACGATCCCGTAGAGCCGCATCTCGGCGATGTGCTGCGGACGCAGGAGGTTGGTTTCGATCATCCTGCGCTGCCTGCGCGAATCGACCTGGGTGTTCCAGTGCGCGATCTGTTCGCGGGAGAGCTTGAACTGCAGGTAGACGCTGGGGACGATCGCAATCAGGACGATCACGGCGATCCACCAGCTGACCAGCAGCAGCGCGCCGATCGCGAGCAGCACGGAGATGAGCTGGGTAAAGATGGCGGCGATCCGGTCCAGGACGCGGGCGTAGGAGTCGGAGAAACGCTTCGCCCGGTCGTACAGGTCCACGGTCTCTTTGTCGTCGTAGCGCCAGAAGTCCAGGGACAGGAAACGTTCGTACATCAGGTCCCCGACGATCGCGCCGACCCGGAAGCTCATGAGCTGCTGGATGTAGCGGTCCACGCTGCTGAACGATCCCCAGAAGAGCCCGAGTGCCGCGGTGATGATGACGTACACGACGGCCTGCCGGCCGGCGTCGGCGTCGCCCGCGTAGGCGGCGGCCAGCGACGTGGTGGTCAGGGCGGCAAAGTACGTTGTGACCAGTGGCAGGAGCGCCGAGATCAGGGAACCCAGGACCTTCATGACGACGGCGGCGGGCGAGGCCCGGAAGCTCACCCGCAGCACTTGCGCCACGGCGCGGGCGTAGGGCTTGAGCGCGAGCTTGCGTTTGGGCGCGCGGGCCGGCAGGAGTTCGGACATGCCTCCAGCCTAGTTCCGGGACCGGGAGCCGGCGCGAGTGGCACCGCTGCTGGGAATCGGGCCGCCCTGGAACCGGGTGAGCCCGCCGAAACTGTGGTTTCGGCGGGCTCACCTGGTTTTAGCGGAGGGTTTAGCGCGACCCGTAGTTCGGGGCTTCGACCGTCATCTGGATGTCGTGCGGGTGCGACTCCTTGAGCCCGGCGGCGGTGATGCGGACGAACTTGCCGCGCGCCTTCAGTTCGGCCACGGTCGGGGCGCCGGTGTAGAACATGGTCTGGCGGAGCCCGCCGACCAGCTGGTACGCCACCGACGACAGCGGACCGCGGTACGCAACCCGGCCCTCGATGCCTTCCGGGATGAGCTTGTCATCGCCGGAGACGTCGGCCTGGAAGTAGCGGTCCTTGGAGTAGGAGGTGTTCTTGCCGCGGGTCTGCATGGCGCCGAGGGAGCCCATGCCGCGGTAGCTCTTGAACTGCTTGCCGTTGACGAAAATCAGGTCGCCCGGGGATTCGTCGCAACCGGCCAGGAGGGAGCCGAGCATGACGGTGTCGGCGCCGGCGACGAGCGCCTTGCCGATGTCGCCGGAGTACTGCAGGCCGCCGTCGGCGATCAGCGGGACGCCGGCCGGGATGGCTGCCTTCGCCGACTCGTAGATGGCGGTGATCTGCGGAACGCCGACGCCGGCGACCACGCGGGTGGTGCAGATGGACCCGGGACCGACGCCGACCTTGATGCCGTCGGCACCGGCGTCGATCAGTGCCTGCGCACCTTCGCGGGTGGCGGCCTGGCCGCCGATGATGTCCACGTGCGCGGCAACGGGATCGGACTTGAGCCGGCGGATCATTTCCAGCACACCCTGGGAGTGGCCGTTTGCGGTGTCCACGAAGAGAGCATCCACACCGGCATCGATGAGCGCCATGGCACGTTCCCAGCCGTCGCCGAAGAAGCCGATCGCCGCGCCGACGCGCAGGCGGCCCTCGTCGTCCTTGGTGGCGAGCGGGTACTGCTCGGCCTTGGTGAAGTCCTTCGTGGTGATCAGGCCCTTGAGCCGGCCCTGCTCGTCAACGAGCGGGAGCTTTTCGATCTTGTTCGTGGCCAGCTTGTGCGAGGCTTCCTCGCGGCTGATGCCGACATGTCCGGTCACGAGCGGCATCTTGGTCATGACGTCGCTGACCAGCCGCAGCGGGAAGTCAGATTCGGGCACGAAGCGGGTGTCGCGGTTGGTGACGATGCCCAGCAGCCTGTTGCCCTCGTCCACGACCGGCAGGCCGGAGACGCGGTAGCGGGCGCAGATTTCGTCCAGTTCGGCCAGCGTGGCCTCGGGGCCAATGGTCAGGGGGTTGGTGATCATGCCGGATTCGCTGCGTTTGACCCGGTCCACCTGGTCGGCCTGGTCGGCGATGGAGAGGTTGCGGTGCACGACGCCGAGACCGCCCTGGCGGGCCATGGCGATGGCCATCCGGGACTCCGTGACGGTGTCCATCGCGGCGGAGAGCAGCGGGGTCTGGACCGTGATGCGCTTGGAGATCCGGGAAGACGTGTCCGCTTCCGAGGGGATCACGTCGGTGTGGCCGGGCAGGAGCAGGACGTCGTCGTACGTCAGGCCGATGAAGCCGAAGGGATCGTGTTCGGGCTGGGTCATGAGTGCGCCTCTTACCTTGGGTTACGGGGTCACGGGTAGGGGTTGCAACAGATGACCAGCCCGTCATTACGGGTCTGGCCTGTGCAGAAGGTCATGCAGAAGGTTCATGCAGTTGGTTCGTGCAGAAGTCCTCAATAAATAGTAGAACCTTGGCGGCGATAGCCATATTCCGGGCGGTAATGTCCGGCTTCAATGTGAGCCGCCCCATGCCCGGAGGGCTCCCCCGGCCGCCCGGGCCCGCGTCCGGCCGGCGGACGCCGGCTTACTTCCAGCCGGTGGCCGCGAGCAGCCGCCGTTCGAACATGGGGATCATGGACTGGACGTACGTCTTGGTCAGATGGTTGTCATCCTTGTAGACGTACACGTTGCCGACCACCGCGGGGCACGTTCCGTTGGCGCAGATGAAATCGCTCATGTCCATGAGGTGCAGCCTGGGCACCTGGCCGCGGTAGGCGTCCAGCGGCGAGGACCCCGCGAGCGATTCCTGCTCCGGCACGTTGCACTCCGAGGCATCCTCGCCATTCTTCTGGACGCACTCGGGCATATTGATGTTGAAGCGGGGGTTGTCGCGGATGCCCACCACGTCCATGCCGGCGTCGGTGAAGGGCTTGATGCCCGCCAGGTACTCCGGCACTTCGGTCTCGAACGGCGCTTCCTTGTGGGTCAGGGACGCAACCGTGAAAACGGCGTCGGGGCGGTGGTCCAGGACGTACTGCGCGCTGGCCCGGTTGAAGGCGTTGCAGTCCGCGTCCCGCTCCGGGGACTCTCCGCCGAAGCGGCAGTTGCCCTTCAGGAGCGTGACAACTTCCCAGCCGTGGCTTTTCGCGATGGGGCCCAGCGCCGCCATGTACTGCTGGGCGTGCGAGTCACCGAGCACCACAATCCGCTTGGTGACCTTGTCCGGCTTGTTGTTCTGCAGGCAGCCCTGCAGCAGGGGGTCGCTGGGGACGTTTCCGTCCGTGCACAGCCCGTCGATGTCCGCCCACTCGTTCTTCATCGCCGCCGGCGCGGGGATGATCTTGGCTTCCGGCGTGGGCTTGCCGGCGTTTTCCGGTGCCAGGGCGGCCGCGCCGGGAGTCAGCTCCTTGGGCTGGGACGCCGCCTCCGCTTCGTCGGCCAGGAGCTGGCTCTGCCACACGGCGACGGGACCCGCCAGCAAGGCACCACAGGCGGCAATCACGACGGCGGTACGCCAGGCGCGGCGCTTGGGCCAGTGCCATTCGCGCAGCGGCTTCTCGACGAAACGGGTGGTGAGCACGGCCAGGACGACGGACGCGGCAACGATGCACAGACCCTGGAACAGGTTGGGCGCCGTGATGCCCGCCCCGGCGAGGGCCAGGACCAGCAGCGGCCAGTGCCAGAGGTAGAGCGCATAGGAGTTATCCCCCAGCGCCACCAGGGGTTTCCAGGTCAGGAAGCGGTCAACGCCGAATCGGCTGCCGCTTTGACCGGCGGTGATGATCGCGGCGGCGGCCAGCGTGGGCCACAGCGCGATGAAACCGGGGAAGGAACGGTCCACGGTCAGCAACAGCCCGCAGGAAAGCATGGCGGCGAGGCCGGCCCAGCCGAGCACGACGCGCAGGATCCTGCCCGGCTTCAGATACGGCAGGGCAAGGGCCAGGAGCGAGCCGAGCGCGAACTCCCAGAGCCGCGCGCCGGTATCGAAGTAGGCGTGGGCCTGGTTCGTGGCGGTCTGCTGGATCGAGTACGCCAGGGACACGGCGAAGATGGCGACGAAGGCCGCAACCAGCAGTGACCGGTAACGCAGCAGGATATGGTCCTGGCCGGTCCAGCGGCGGAGCAGCCGGGAAAGCAGCGCCGTGCCGGCGAAGACGAGCGGCCAGAGCACGAACACCTGGCCCTGGATCGAGAGTGACCAGAAGTGCTGGAGCGGGCTCGCGCCCGAATGGTCCTGGGCGTAGTAGTCCACCGCGCTGTCCGCCAGGAGCCAGTTCTGCCGGTACAGCAGGGACGCCCAGGCCTGTTCAAGGACGTCGGGCCAGCGGCTTTGCGGCAGGATGGCCCAGGTGCCGGCGAGGACGCCGAGAATGACCACGACGACGGCGGGCAGCAGGCGCTTGAGCAGATGCAGCCAGTGGCTGAGCAGCCGGAGCGGCGCGCCGCTTTCGACCTTCCGCGTGAAGCTGAGCGTCATCAGGAAGGCTGAAATGAGGAGGAAGATGTCCACGCCGCCGGAGACCCGGCCCAGCCACACGTGGTACGTGACCACCATGAGGACCGCGAGGGCGCGAAGGCCCTGGACTTCGGGGCGGTAGCTAGTTTTTCGGGTCGCCGGAGAACCTGCATCCGCCCTTGGCGGGGTGACGATGGTTCGCTCGCTCGACACAAATAACCCTTCCTGCCGGTTTCCAAAACATCAATGTTACCGAAACGTAATTTTCTTTGCCAATCGCGCAGGTCCCGCGAAGGCCTCCGCAGGGCCGGGGGCGGCGGCCGCCGTGCGCCCCGCTGGCGGCGCTCTCGGGGGCCCTCTCGGTGGCCGCCGGCGTCGTCGGCCGCGGCGTCGGCCGCGCGGCGGAAGCTAGGCTGGTACGAGTCTGAGGAGGCCGCCAAGTGATCGTGCAGCTGCGCATTTGTGTTCCGGGTGAATTGTCCGGAGTTGTTCTCGAAAGTTGTACAAATCACGTCGGCGTCTCGGAAGTGGCGCTGGCGAAGGCTTCGTCCGTCACACCGCCCGGGGACGTGATCGAGGTTCTGCTGGCCCGGGAATCCGTGGAGGGGCTCGTGGAGAAGCTGCACGCCCTCGATGTCCAGCAGCGGGGATCGATTACGGTCATTGCACCGGACCTTGTGCTCTCGGACCGCGCCGACCGGGCGGAGGCGGAGGCTCCGGGTGAGGGCGCGGACGCCGTGATCTGGGACGAGGTGTCGCGGCAGACCGGCGAGGATTCGCGCCTGACGTGGAGTTTCCTGGCGTTCCTGGTCCTGGCGACGCAGCTCGCGGCCATCGGCATCGTGACGGACTCCACCATTGCGATCGTCGGCGCCATGGCCGTTGGCCCGGAGTTCGGCCCGCTGGCCGCCCTGGCCGTGGCCCTGGTCCGGCGCCAGCGGCGGCTCGGACGTGACGCGGCACTGGCCCTCGGCGTCGGCTTTCCCGTCGCGATGCTGGCCGCCGCGCTGACCGCGTGGCTCTCCATACCCCTCGGGCTGTTCCCTACAGACGCGCTGGATCACGGTTCGGCAGTTGAATTCATCTACCACCCCGGCCCCTATTCCCTGATCGTCGCCGTCCTCGCCGGAACAGCCGGGATGCTGTCGGTCATCAGCCGGCGCTCGGCGGCGCTGATCGGGGTGTTCATCTCCGTCACCACGGTGCCGGCAGCCGGGTTTGTCGCCGTGGCACTGGTTCTGGGCGAGTACCAGAAGGCGGCCGGCTCCGCCCTGCAGCTGTTCCTGAACCTGCTGGGAATCGTGGTGGCCGCCGTCGCCGTCCTGCTGTTCTACCGGCTGGTGACCAAGCGGCTGGCGCCGGACGCCGCCCGGCAGCTGCGGCGCAGGGCGGACCGCTCCCAGCCTTGACCTATATGGGCCGCAGGTGCCCGCCGTGGCCCGGGGTCCGACCGGCCTATGGGCCCCATCCGGTCGCCGCGAGGAGCCTCTCGCTGAACATGGGGGCCATGCTGGCCGCATAGCTCCGGCTGAGGTGGTTGTTGTCCAGGTAAACGTAGGTGTTGCCGACGGCGCCCGGGCATTCCGTGCCGTTGCAGATCAGGTCCGTCATGTCAACGAACGCAACACCCGGCAGCTTGCCATCCAGCGCGGCGAGGGGATTCGTCGCCGCCAGGAGGCCCTGCTCGCGCGGCCTGCAGTCCGGCGCGTCGGCACCCTTGGTCGCCACGCACTCCGCCATGTTGAAGGCAAAGCGCGGATTGTCCCGGAGCGCCACGACCTTGATGCCCTCGTCCGCCCAAGACTTCGCGGTGGCTTCGAAGCCCGGGATCACAGTCTCCTGTGGCGACGACGGTGCCGCTTCGGTGCCCACGATGATAATGGCGTCCGGTGGGTTGTTCTTCACTTCCGATGCGACCGCCGCATTGAAATTGTCGCAATCCGCGGAGACGTGCTGCGGCACAATGTTGGGTTTGCAGGCGCCCTTGAGCATGGCGTAGAGCCGCCAGCCCTTCTCATCGCTGAGGGGACCGATCGAGCCCAGCCACTGCTGGGCGTGGGAATCACCGATCACCAGGACCTTTTTCGCTCCGGTGTCGGACTGATTGTTCTGGAAACAATCCTTCTGAAGCGTCTTGTCCTGCGGCTGCAGGTCACCGGAGCACGAATTCGGCAGGCTGGCCCAGTCCTGCGGCAGCGTCTGCGGGGTGGGGAGCAGGACGGCGTTGGCGTCCGCCTGGTCCACAAAGCCGGGCATCAGCGCCAAGGCGCCCGGGTTGTTCTTCGGGGCCTGGGCCAGTACCGCCTCGCTTTCGAGGCGCTGCTGGATCTGAATCCCGGCCAGCGGCACGGCGGCGGTGGCCACGACCGCGGCGATGGCAACGAGGGCGCGGCGCCGCCGCACCTCCGGCCACTGCCACTCACGCCAGGGCTTCTCAATAAAGCGGGTGGTGAAGTAGGCGAGCACCAGTGAAACGGCGACGATGACGGCGCCCGTGATCGGACCCGCTTTGTCCCTGTGCAGCACGGCAAGCGAGATGACCAGGACCGGCCAGTGCCACAGGTACAGGGCGTACGAAATGTCACCCAGCCGGACCAAAGGCTTCGAACTCAGGATCCGGTCGACGCCGAACTTGCTCCCCGACTGTCCGGCGGCGATGACGCAGGCTGCCGCCAGGGTGGGCCAGAGTGCCACGAACCCGGGGAAGGAAGCCTGGACATTGAGCAGGAGGCCGCAACTGAGCATGGCCACAATGCCAAGCCAGCCAAGCCCGATCCGCCAGCCGCGCGGAAGCCGCAGGGCCGGAAGGGCCAAAGCCACCAGCGTGCCCAGGGCAAACTCCCACAACCGGGCCCAGGTGTCGAAGTATGCCTCCGTTTGGCTCGCCTGGGTGAAGACGATGGAGTAGAGCAGCGAACCAACGAAGATCACGGCGAAGACGTAGCACAGCAGCACGCGGTAGCGGAGCTTGAAGCGCTTGGCGACGATTGCGGCTCCCACAAAAATGAGCGGCCACAGGATAAAGACCTGGCCCTGGATCGAAAGGGACCAGAAATGCTGGAAGGGGCTGGCCTGGCTGTGGTCCGCGGCGTAGTAGTTCGTCGCCTGCGTCTGCAGGAGCCAGTTCTCGGCATAGACCAGGGAGGCCCAGCCCTGGTTGATGATTTCCATCCACCGGGTCCGGGGCAGGAACAGGACAGTTGCGGCGAGTATGGCCACCAGGACGGTGACGGCGGCCGGGACGAGGCGCCGGAAAAGGTGCAGCCAGTGTTTGATGAGGGCCATGGACCGGCCCTGCTCGTAGCGGCCCACGAACTGCAGCGTCATGAGGAAGGCTGAGATCAGCAGGAAAACGTCCACGCCGCCGGAGACCCGGCCCAGCCAGATGTGATAGCTCATGACCATCAGCACGGCGAGGGACCGGAGTCCCTGGATTTCGGGCCTGAAGGTGGATTTTCGGCCGGCCTTGGGTGCGGGATCGTGCCCCGCCGCGGCATTGTGCCGGGCAGGCCGGGGCAACGTTCCTTGCTGTGTCATAGAACTATCCCTCAACCAGATAACCAAAGCCTCCATGTTACCAAAACGTAATTTTGATGGCCAATCGCCGAGGCGGCCACTGATCCCCATTGAGGCATGCCAACGTGGGAGTTTCCAGTGAACCTGGGACGCTGGAGCGGCGCCTGACGGGTTAACTCTGCCAGAATCACGGCAACTTACGGCCAAGAACACGGCAGAACGGCAGCAGAGACTCGACAGAAAAAAGGACGGCCCGGCAAGTTGCCGGACCGTCCCCCTGCGGGCAGAGCCTAGTGCTTGTGCCCTGCGTGCTCGTCTTCGTCAGCCGGCTTCTCCACCACGAGGGTTTCCGTGGTGAGGACCAGTGCTGCGATGGAGGCCGCGTTGCGCAGAGCCGCACGCGTCACCTTGACGGGGTCGATCACGCCGGCGGCGATCAGGTCTTCGTATTCGCCGGACTTGGCGTTGAAGCCCTGGTTCACGGCGGATTCGGCCACCTTGGCAGCCACGACATAGCCGTCGAAGCCGGCGTTCTGGGCGATCCAGCGCAGCGGCTGGACCAGGGCGCGGCGGACGATGCCGACGGCCGCAGCCGCGTCACCTTCGAGGGCCTGGACGGCAGCGTCCTCGTCGAGCGCCTTCAGCGCGTGGATGAGGGCGGAACCGCCGCCGGCCACGATGCCTTCTTCGAGGGCAGCGCGGGTGGAGGACACGGCGTCCTCGATGCGGTGCTTCTTTTCCTTCAGCTCAACCTCGGTGGCAGCGCCGACCTTGATCACGCCGATGCCGCCGGCCAGCTTGGCCAGGCGCTCCTGCAGCTTTTCCTTGTCCCAGTCCGAATCGGTCCGGGTCAGCTCGGCGCGCAGCTGGGCAACACGGGCGGCGACGTCCTCGGCCGAACCGGCGCCGTCGACGATCGTGGTGTTGTCCTTGGTGATCGTGATGCGGCGTGCGGTGCCGAGCACCTCGAGACCAACGGTGTCCAGGCTCAGGCCCAGCTCCGCGGAGACAACCTGCGCACCCGTGAGGGTCGCGATGTCCTGGAGCATGGCCTTGCGGCGGTCACCGAAGCCCGGCGCCTTGACGGCGACGACGTTCAGCGTGCCGCGGATGCGGTTGACGATCAGCGTGGACAGGGCCTCGCCCTCGACGTCTTCGGCGATGATGAAGAGCGGCTTGGAGCTCTGCAGCGCCTTTTCCAGCAGCGGCAGGAAGTCCTGCACCGAGGAGATCTTGCCCTGGTTGATCAGGATCAGGGCGTCCTCGAGGACGGCCTCCTGGCGTTCCGCGTCCGTGACGAAGTACGGGGACAGGTAGCCCTTGTCGAACTGCATGCCCTCGGTGAGGACCAGCTCGGTCTGCGTGGTGGAGGATTCCTCGATGGTGATCACACCATCCTTGCCGACCTTGCCGAACGCCTCGGCCAGGAGCTCGCCGACCTCGTCGCTCTGGGCGGAGATTGCGGCCACGTTGGCGACCTGCGTACCTTCAACCGGGCGCGCGTTCTCCAGCAGGCGGGCGGCGACGGCCTCGACCGAAACCTCGATGCCGCGCTTGATTTCGCCCGGAGCGGCGCCTGCCGCTACGTTGCGGAGGCCTTCCTTGACCAGGGCCTGGGCCAGGACGGTGGCGGTGGTGGTGCCGTCGCCGGCAACATCGTTGGTCTTGGTGGCGACCTCCTTGGCAAGCTGCGCGCCAAGGTTCTCGTAGGGGTCGTCCAGCTCGATTTCCCGGGCGATGGTCACGCCATCGTTGGTGATCGTGGGGGCGCCCCACTTCTTGTCCAGTACGACGTTGCGGCCGCGCGGGCCGAGCGTGACCTTGACGGTGTTGGCGAGCTTATCGATGCCGGCTTCAAGCGACCGGCGGGCAGCGTCGTTAAACGCAAGCTGCTTTGCCATGGTTTTGTCCTTTCAAGACAGAACCCCGCGCAACTGATCCATTCAATGCGAAAGGATCGGCTGCGCGGGGGTCCAAGAGAGTTACTTTACGACGATCGCCAGAACGTCGCGGGCGGAGAGCACGAGGTACTCGGTGCCGCCGGTCTTGACTTCGGTTCCACCGTACTTGGAGTAGATGACGACGTCGCCGACGGCAACGTCGATGGGAACGCGGTTGCCGTTGTCGTCGAAGCGGCCGGGGCCTACTGCAACAACTTCGCCTTCCTGCGGCTTCTCCTGCGCGGAGTCCGGGATAACCAGGCCGGAAGCCGTGGTCTGCTCGGCTTCGAGCGGGCGGACAACAATACGATCCTCAAGAGGCTTAATAGAGACCGACACTCGGACCTCTCCTTTTCGTCAGCAAATTTGTGGACTATGAAGCGGTGATGCCAAGGCGCACAGACCGTCGTCGCGGTGCCGGCAGCGTGCCTGGCGAGCGCGCTTCATGTGTTAGCACCCTCCTAGGGAGAGTGCTAATGACGACTCTATGTAAATGGTTAGCACTCGGTCAAGGCGAGTGCCAGAAATTCGTTCCGGGTGAACATGTCTCCCCATGGGACATGCCCATTTTTCGCTGCGGCCGGTGGACACTTGGGCATCATGTTCTGTGCCCGCGCTGAGCGATGGACATGCCCCGCGTGCGCGGGCTGCCCAGGAGGACATGCCCATTTTTCGCTGCGGCCGGTGGACACTTGGGCATCATGACCTCTGCCCGCGCTGAGCGATGGACATGCCCAGCGTGCGCGGGCCACGCCGGAGGACATGCCCAACGGGTGTGGGCCACGCCGATGGACATGCCCAACGGTTGCGGGCTGCCCGGGAGGACATGCCCATTTTTCGCTGCGGCCGATGGACACTTGGGCATCATATTCCCTGCCCGCGCTGAGCGATGGACATGTGCGACGGGCGTGGGCTGCCCGGGAGGACATGTCCAGCTTCCGGGGACCAGTTCAGGGCTGCCCGGGAGGACATGCCCCTTTTTCGCTGCGACCAGAGGACACTTGGGCATCATGCTCGCTGCCCGCCCTGAGCGATGGACATGCGTAACGGGTGCGGGCTGCCCAGGAGGACATGTCCACTCCTGAAGCCGAGCGATGGACCCCCGCGGGTGCGGGCTGCCCGGGAGCACATGCCCAACCTTGGTGGCTGCCGGAGGACACTTGGGCATCATGTTCGCTGCCCGCGCTGAGCGATGGACATGCGCAACGGGCGTGGGCTGCGCAGGAGGACATGTCCAGCTTCCGGGGACCAGTTCAGGGCTGCCCCGGAGGACATGCCCATTCATGGCGCAGGAGGCTGGGCATGTCCTGTGGCCTGTGGCACCGTTTGGCCTTGCGGGGGCTGGGCCCACGCGCTGCGGCCCCCGCGTGCGCCTACTCGGTGGCTACTGGCCTGCGAGGTCGTCGAAGTCCACGTCCTCGCCGTCGTCTTCGTCCGTGTCCTGGCCTTCGTCGTTCCGGTGCCGGTACATCAGCACGGCACCGGCGGCGGCCAGCAGGATCCCTGCGATGAGGAAGATGATGCCGCCGAGCCGGGCCGCGGTATAGGTGTCGCGGATGGCCCGGGCCTCGTCCGTGGCGTCCTGGACGTTCTTGCCGCCGACGGAATACACGGTGGCGTTAAAGGAGTCGAGGAAGAAAATGATCACCAAAAGCGCGACGGACACGACAGCGATCACCGCGCCGGCGATCAGCGCCGGTTTTGCGTAGCGGGCCAGCCCCTGCGGGCGCCGGCGCTCCTTCCCGGCGTCGTCGTTCCCGGCCGTGTCCTGCCCTGTCGTTTCCGCTGAGATGCTGTCGCCTGTGCCGCTGTCTTCCATGCCGTCAAGCCTAGCCCCCGCCGTCCGGTCACAGCGCGCCCGCGGACCTCAACTACGCTGGATGGCATGACTGACGCACCGCAGGAACATATTGCCCCGATCCTCACGCCCGAGGGCTGGGAGCTGCTGGCGTCGTTGGGGCCGTACCGCGAGGACGAGGCCTTCCGCCTCACGGCGGCGCTACGCAAGGCCGGCCACTCCCCCGAAATGGTCTCGGCCGTGCTCACCCAGTCCCGGCTGCGGACCAAGGCCGAGGCGAAGTTCGGCGAGTTCGCCCGGCAGATGATTTTCACCAAGGCCGGCCTGGAGCAGGCCACCCGGCTCACGGTGGCGGCAAGGCACGCGCAGCGGTTCGCGGAGGCCGGGATCGGCCACGTCGCGGATCTCGGCTGCGGGCTCGGGGCGGATTCGATGGCCCTGGCGTCCCTGGACTTGGTGGTCACCTCCGTGGAAAAGGACGAGGCCACGGCCGCCTGCGCCACGATGAACCTGATCCCGTTCCGCAATGCCACCGTGGTGCATTCCGATGCCACGTCGGTATCGCTCGAAGGGGTCGACGGCGTCTGGCTCGACCCCGCCCGGCGCACGACGTCCACTTCGGGAACCAAGCGGATCTGGGATCCGGAGGATTTCTCCCCGCCGCTGTCCTTCGTGGAGTCACTCGCCGGCTCCGGCCGCGCCGTCGGCGTGAAGATGGGCCCGGGCATGCCGCACGATTCCGTGCCTGCCGGCTGCGAGGCGCAGTGGGTCTCCGTGGGCGGGGACGTGACCGAGGTGGCCCTGTGGTTCAACGCGGTGCGGCGTCCCGGGGTGCGCCGCGCGGCCCTCGTGCTCGGACCCCTTGGCTCTGCTGAGCTCACCAGCGGCGAGGACTTCGGTGCCGGCCCGGTGGCGCCCGTGGGCCCCGTGGAGGGGTACCTGTATGAGCCCGACGGCGCGGTGATCCGCGCCGGCCTGGTGGCCGACGTCGCGCTCCAGCTGGGCGGGCACCTCGTGGACGAGCACATCGCCTACATCTGCGCCCCGGAGCTGCATGACACCCCGTTCGCCAGGGCGTACAGGGTCCTGGAGGTGATGCCGTTCAACGTCAAGGCACTCAAGTCCTGGGTCAAGGATCAAGGCATCGGGGTCCTGGACATCAAGAAACGCGGCACGGCTGTCACGCCGGAGGAGTTGCGCAAGCAACTCCTGCCCGGCGGCAGCGCCGCCAAGCACAAGGACAAGAAATCGGCCACCCTGGTCCTCACCAGGATCGGCGAGGACCGGGTGGCCATCTCGGTGGAGCCCGTCTAGCCCCGCCAGCGGGATCCCCCGGGCGCTAGCCCCGCCAGCGGGATCCCCCGGGCGCTAGCCCCGCCAGCGGGATCCCAGGGAAGGGGCCGGGCGGCCGGGTTACTGGGCCCGCGTGAACTCCTCGGCGGCCCGGATTTGCTCGTCGGTCGGCCGGACGCCGGTGTACAGCACGAACTGCTCGAGCGCCTGGATCGTGGCCACCTCGGCTCCGGTGATCACGGTCTTGCCGGCCGCGCGGCCGGCCTTGATGAGGGGCGTCTCGGCGGGGAGCGCGACGACGTCGAACACCACCTTGGCGGCGTCGATGGCCTCCTGCGGGAAGGGCAGCGCGGCGGCGTCCGGGCCGCCTGCCATACCGATAGGGGTGACGTTGATCAGCATGTCGGCCATGCCGTTACCGGACGCCGCAGAGCCCAGTTCGGCGCTCCAGGCGAAGCCGTACTGTTCGGCCAGGGCGCGGCCGGATTCTTCGTTGCGGGCCACGACGGTCACGTCCTTGAACCCGGCATCGCGCAGCGCGGCCACGGTGGCCTTGGCCATGCCGCCGGAGCCCAGGACCAGCACCGAGTAGTCCGTGGGGACCGCATTGCTCTGCAGGAGCTGCTCGATTGCGGTGTAGTCGGTGTTGTAGGCCGTGAGCCGGCCGCCGTCGTTGACGATGGTGTTGACCGAGTCGATGGCCTTCGCCGACGGGTCCATGACGTCAACGAGGGCGATCACGTCCTCCTTGTAAGGCATGGACACCGCGCAGCCGCGGATGCCGAGGCCGCGCACCCCGGCGATCGCCTGGGCGAGGTCGGTGGGGGCAAAGGCCTTGTAGATCCAGTTCAGGCCCAGCTGTTCGTACAGGTGGTTGTGGAAGCGCGTCCCGTTGTTGCTGGGCCGGGCCGAGAGCGAGATACACAGGGTCATGTCTTTGTTCAGTATGGGCACAGCTCCATTAAACGCCAGGATGGGTCCGGCCACCCGCGGCTCACCGCGCGACTGCCCGCGCCGTCGCTGACCAGCCACGTTGTGAATACACTCACGCACCAGCGGCAACTTTGACACCGTCCCGGGGCCGGCCCTGCACTAGACTTGGACCACCCGTAGCCCTGCCAGCCGCCCGGCCGGCGCCCTGGTATGTGGGAAATTGCACGTGACACCGCCGGTGCCACGTCCAGGGGCATGTCCGAGGGTGTTTGCCAGCGCATCTCCACACCAGGACCACGGCCAGGGACAGCAAAACAGTGAAGGGACCACATGAAGATCGAGTTCGCTTCATCCAGGCAGTCGACCCTAGGCGTGGAATGGGAGCTGGCGCTCGTCGACGCCGAGACCGGCGAGCTGGCCTCCGTGGCGAACCAGGTGCTGCGCGGCGTCGCTGCCCGGCATCCCGAACTCAATGAGGACGACGAGCACCCGCACATCAAGCAGGAGCTGCTGCTGAACACCGTGGAGCTCGTCACGGGCATCTGCACCACTGTTGCGGAGGCCAAGGCGGACCTGAGCAGCTCGCTCGCGGCGGTCCGGGACGTGACCGATCCGATGGGTGTGGAGATCTTTTGCGCCGGGAGCCACCCCTTCAGCCCGCCCCAGCTGCAGCCCGTCACGGACAAGGAACGCTACGCCAAGCTCATTGACCGGACCCAGTGGTGGGGCCGGCAGATGGTCATTTACGGCGTCCACGTGCACGTCGGACTCGACAGCCGGGACAAGGTCCTTCCGGTGCTGGACGGCCTGGTCAATTACTTCCCGCACTTCCAGGCGCTCTCCGCGTCCAGCCCTTTCTGGGGCGGCGAGGACACCGGATACGCCTCCCAGCGGGCGCTGATGTTCCAGCAGCTGCCGACCGCCGGGCTGCCTTTCCAGTTCTCCAGCTGGGAGGACTTCGAGGCGTACGCCCAGGACATGTTCACCACCGGCGTGATCGATTCCCTCTCGGAGATCCGCTGGGACATCCGGCCCGTCCCGCACTTCGGCACCATCGAGATGCGCATCTGCGACGGCCTGGCCACGCTCGAGGAAGTCGGCGCCATCGCCGCCCTGACGCAGTGCCTCGTCGACGAGTTTTCCACGACGCTGGACAACGGCGGCACCATACCCACCATGCCGCCCTGGCATGTCCAGGAGAATAAATGGCGGGCGGCCCGTTATGGCTTGGACGCAATCATCATCCTCGACGCCGCGGGCAACGAACAGCTCGTGACGGAGCACCTGCGCGAGACGCTCAAGCGGCTTGAGCCGGTGGCGGCGAAGCTGGGCTGCAGCGCCGAACTGGCCGACGTCGAGAAGATCATCGAGCGCGGCGCCGGCTACCAGCGGCAGCGCCGCGTCGCCGCCGAGCACGGCGGGGACCTGCGCGCCGTCGTCCTGGACCTGGTCAAGCAGATGCGCCAGGGCCCGGACGCCTAGCTCCGGCGCCAAGAGCCAGCATGGAGGCGGACGACGCCGCAGGCCGTCCTGGCTTCAGGCGGACGCAGCCTCAGGCGGAGACTGTCGTGACCGGCATCGAGGAATCCGGCGCAAAGCCGATCCCGCTCGGTTTCACGCCGGCCATCACCAGTTGCGCGCCGAGTGCCGCCACCATGGCGCCGTTGTCCGTGCACAGCGGCAGCGGCGGCACCGTCAGCCGGATCCCGGCGGCACTGCAGCGTTGTTCGGTGAGCTGGCGCAGCCGCGAGTTGGCGGCGACGCCCCCACCCAGGAGGACCTCCGTGATCCCGTTCTCGCGGCAGGCGAGCACCGCCTTGGAGGTAATGACATCCACCACGGCTTCCTGGAAGGCCGCGGCGATGTCGGCGACGGGGACCTCCTCGCCGCGGGCCTCGAACTGCTCCACGCAGCGGGCGACGGCGGTCTTGAGTCCGCTGAAGGACCAGTCGTAGCGGTGCGGTCCGGGTTCCTCGGCGGTCCCCATGTACTTGGGCTGGGTGAGCCCGCGCGGGAACCGGATGGCCTTGGCGTTGCCGGTGCGCGCCAGCTTGTCGATGGCCGGACCGCCCGGGTAGCCCAGGCCCAGGAGCCGCGCCACCTTGTCATAGGCTTCGCCGGCGGCGTCGTCGATCGTGGAGCCCAGCAGTTCGACGTCGTCCGTGATGCTCCGGATCCGCAGGATCTCGGTGTGGCCGCCGGAGACCAGGAGCGCGCCCATGTTCTCGGGCAGGGTTGGCTGCGCGGTCTGCTGAGTGGTTTGCTCCGGCGCGCCGACCGGCGTCGCGTTGCCCAACGGATTCACTGCGCCGCCGCCCTGCTGCAGGAGCCCGACGCCGACATGCGCCACCAGGTGGTTGATGGCGTAGAGCGGTTTGCCGGTGGCGACGGCGAGCGCCTTGGCCGCGCAGACCCCCACCATGAGGGCCCCCGCCAGGCCCGGCCCGGAGGTGACGGCGATCGCGTCGATGTCCGCGAGGGTCACGTCCGCCTCCGCGAGAGCCTCCTCGAGGGTGGGGACGAATGCGTCGAGGTGGGCGCGGGAGGCGATCTCGGGGATCACGCCGCCGAAGCGGACGTGTTCGTCCATGGAGGACGAGACGGTGTTCGTCAGCAGGGTGGTCCCCCGGACGATGCCGACGCCGGTTTCGTCGCAGGAGGACTCGATGCCGAGCACGAGCGGCTGGGTGCGGTTCATGGTCGGCCTGCTTCCGTTGGCTGGGGGCTGAGCGGTTCGCGGGGCAGCTGGAGCCGCATGATCAGGGCGTCGACGCCGTCGCGGTAGTAGCGAGGCCTGACGTGGATCTGTTCGAAGCCGAAGCGCAGGTAGAGCTGCTGGGCCCGGGGGTTGTCCGCCCTGACCTCGAGCAGCACGTCCTGAGCGTGGCGGCGCCGACTTTCCGCGATCAGCTCGGTGAGGAGGGCCGAGCCGATGCCCTTGCCTTCCTGCTCGGGCACCACGGCGATGGTCTGGACGTCCGAGATCGGTTCGATGCACATGAGCCCGGCATAGCCCACGATCCCGCCGTGGATCTCCGCCACAAGGTAGCGCCGGGTATCCGCCTGTGCCAGCTCGTCGTGGAACATCTGCAGCGGCCACGCATCCACGGGAAAGAGCCGGCGTTCCAGGGCGTGGACGGCGGGGATGTCCGCGGCGTCCATGTCCCGCAGGGTGACCCCGCCGGGCAGCCGGACGGCTCGCCCCGCGCTCACAGGGCACGCTTCCGAGGTCCGGGCACCTGGGCGTCGGATTCGCGCAGGTACAGGGGGGTGGAGTCCAGGAGCTGTTCCCCCGCGGAGAGCCGGGCAAGTGCGAACTGGCCCAGCGAGAGGGCCTCCGGCTGGCGGGTGCTGAATTCGGCGACCGCCTTGACGACGTCGGAGTAGATTCCTGCCCCGGCACCGTAGACGGGCAGATCCGGCAGATCCGCGGCGAATCCCACGTGCGGGCCGTCCTCCAGGTGCGGCAGCTGGGCATCGGAGAGGGTGTACCGGGCCCAGTACACTTCCTTGCGGCGCGCATCGGTGGCGACAATGAACTCCGCGGCCGAGTCGGTGGATTCGGCAACTTCCAGGGCGATCGCGTCCAGGCTCATGACGCCGAACAGCGGCTTGCCCCAGACAAACGCGAGGGTGCGGGCCGTGACGATCCCGGAGCGCAGTCCCGTGAACGGGCCGGGGCCGACGCCGGTGACGATAGCGTCGACGTCGCGCCCGCTGACTCCGGCCTCGGCCAGGAGCCCGTCGATTCCCGGGGCCAGGACCTCCGCATGGGTGCGCGTGTCCTCGGTGGCGAAGCTGGCCAGCACGGATTCCGGTGCGTCATCGGAGACCAGGGCGGCGCTGGCGACAGCTGAGGTGTCGATGGCGAGGATCAGCATCAGGGATTCCGTTCCGGGGTCTGGGGCAGGGGCTCGGCGCCGGGCGTGGCCTCGGGCAGCTCGGCGCCGGGCGTGGTCTCGGGCAGCGCCGCGGTGCCGGGCAGCGCCGGCGCTTCGGCCCAGCGCGGGCCGAAGCCGCGGATCACGACGGTCCGCAGCTCGTCGTCGTCGTCCGTGTCGAAGTCCAGAACGGGACCGGCGGCGGGCGTTTCGGCGTGCATTTCGGCGGGCGCGGCGGCACCTCCGCGGGTGCGGTGGAGTTCCACCTCCAGCCGGCTGTCGCTGAGGTGCTCAACCCGGCCGCGGCCCCACTCGACCACCGTCACGGCGCTGTCCATGGTGTTTTCCAGATCGATGTCGTCGATTTCAGCGGCCGACTCCAGCCGGTAGGCGTCCACATGCACCAGGTCCGGTCCGCCCGGCCGGGGTCCTTCGGGCAGGTTGGGATGGATGCGCACCAGGACAAAGGTCGGCGAAATGATGCCGGCCCGCACTCCCAGTCCCTCCCCCAGCCCCTGCGTGAACGTGGTCTTGCCGGCACCCAGTTCGCCGGTCAGGACCAGCAGATCTCCGGTTTCCAGCACGGCGCCGAGGGCCGCGGCGAGCGAATGCGTCTGAGCCGCGGTGTGGACCTCAAGGCTCCGTTCCCACGCGGGCCCGCTCACGGCCGCTCTTCGCCGGTGGAGGGCTCTTCGTTCAGGTAGCGGCGCGGCACGCGCGGGCTGATCCTGGTGACGATCTCGTAGTTATTGGTACCGGCGGCCCTTGCCCAGTCATCTGCCGTGGGTCCGCCGTCGGCGCCGTCGCCGAACAGCACCGCCTCGGCGCCGAGGATGCTCGGGCCTCCGGCCGCCACGTGGCGGGGTCCGAGGTCGATCACCATCTGGTCCATCGCGATGCGCCCCACCACCGGATAGTTCGTGCCCTCGACCCGGACGGGCCCACCGGTGGCGATGCGCGGGACGCCGTCGGCGTAGCCCAGCGGGATGAGCCCGAGGGTGCTGACACCGTCCGTGCGGTAGTTCAGCCCGTAGGAAACGCCCTGCCCGGCGGGCACGTCCTTGCAGTGCGAGACCACCGTGCGGACCGTCATGGCCGGGCGCAGCCCGAGCTCGGCCGGGCTCTGCCCTTCAAAGGGGGACAGCCCATACAGGCCCAGCCCCACACGGACCAGGTCAAAGTGGGTGTCCGGCCGGGAAAGGGTGGCCGGGGTGTTGGCGAGGTGGCGGACCTCGGGGTCCACGCCGGCGTCCTGGGCGACGGCGAGGACCTGGCGGAACGCGGCGAGCTGCTCGTCGGTTTCGGGCCGTTCGGGTTCGTCGGCAACGGCCAGGTGGGAGAAGATCCCCACGACCCGGAGCAGGCCCTGGTCCTGGTGTTCCATGGCCTCGCCGACCAGGCTGTCCCAAGCGTCGAGGGTGGCGCCGTTGCGGCCGAGCCCGGTGTCGACCTTCAGGTGCACGCGGGCGGGCCGTTCCTGCTCGCGGGCCGCGGCCACGATCCGGTCCAGTTCCCAGCCCGAGCAGCCGATGTCGATGCCGGCGGCCACCGCGGCGGCGAAGTTGCTGTCCGGGGTGTGCAGCCAGGCCAGCAGCGGCGCCTCGATCCCGGCGGCGCGCAGGGTGAGGGCCTCGGAGATGTGGGCGACGCCCAGCCAGCTGGCCCCCGCGCCGAGGGCGGCCCGGGCCACCTGGACGGCGCCGTGCCCGTAGGCGTCGGCCTTGACCACGGCCATGACCTGCGCGGGTGAGGCCACGGCTGCGATGCGGCGGACGTTGTGCCGGATGGCGTCGAGGTCGATTACGGCTGAGCGCTCCTCAGCATGGGCCGGCACTGCCGCCGAACCGGGCAGGAGATCGCCTGTTGCTGCTTGGTAAGTCACCTAACGATTCTAGGCGCGGGCGCTGCGGGCCGAATAATCGGCCGGGGCCGCCCACCGCGGGACATGCCCATTCCTCCCCGCGGGGCATGCCCAATCTTCACGCTCAAAGCCGCGCAGAACGGGTCCATGTCCAAGCCCCGGCCCCAGCGGAGGACATGTCCACTGGTGCCACGAACCCGGCCGGCACCCACCGAGGGACATGCCCAATCTTCACACCCAAGGCCGCACAGAACGGGTCCATGTCCAAGCCCCGGCCCCAGCGGAGGACATGTCCACTGGTGCCACGAACCCGGCCGGCACCCACCGTGGGACATGCCCAATCTTCACACCCAAGGCCGCACAGAACGGGTCCATGTCCAAGCCCTGGCCCCAGCGGAGGACATGTCCACTGGTGCCACGAACCCGGCCGGCACCCACCACGGGACATGTCCACTCGTGCCGGCCACGAAAGCCCCGGCCGCCCCGCCGGCTAAGCGTCGGACAGGTGGGCGATGGTCGCCGTCGCGCGCCGCTGGGCTTCGGGCGGGACATCGCGCACGATCTCCTCCAGGAAGCGGTAGCGGCGAAGCCATTGGCTGCTTTGCCGTTCCTTCCTGGCGTTGGCCCGCTGCCACCAGTCGGCAATGTCGCCCCAGCCGGGCGCGGCCAGCGAGCCGCCCACCTCCTGGACGGCCAGGGCGGCGCACAGATTGGCGAAGCGGAGCCGGTCTCCCAGCGGCCAGCCGGCCAGGGAGCCGACAATGAAGGCCGCACCGAAGCAGTCACCGGCGCCGGTGGGGTCGTAGGCTCGGACCGGCAGGGACGGGACCCACTCCTCCTCCCCCGTTTCCGAATCCACGGCCATGGATCCCTGGGCGCCGAGGGTGACCACCGCCACCGGAACCCGGTCCGCGAGCGAGTACAGGGCGGACCAAGGGTCGTCGCAGCCCGTGAAGTTCATGGCCTCGTGCTGGTTCGGCATAAAGGCGTGGAAATACTTCAGGTTTTCCAGCCGGGTCGAAGACCATGCGCCGGTGGGGTCCCAGCCGACGTCGCCGAACAGTTGGACGCCGTTCTTGTGCGCGTCGACAGCCCACGGTTCGAGTTCCTCCCCCAGCTCCGCAACGGCTGCGAGCGCCGGCGGCGGGCATCCGACCAGCTCGGTGGAGGTCACCGGCGCCGGGTGCCCGTGCGTCACCATGGACCGGTCCTTTTCCACGCTCAAGGACACTGTGACCGGAGAATGCCAGCCCGGAACACGCCGGGACAGGGACAGGTCCACGTGTTCCTGGGCGGCGAGGATCTTCCAGTTGTAGTCACCGTAGCCGTCATCGCCGAACACGGCGGCAAGACCGGTCCGCAGTCCCAGCCGGGAGGCGGCAATGGCCTGGTTGGCGACGCCCCCGGGGCAGCTGCCCATCCCGTCGCTCCAGATTTCCGTGCCGGGCTGCGGCGCGTGGGGCAGCCCGGTGAAGATGATGTCTTGGAACACCGTCCCGGTCAGGAGCAGGTCGAACCCGTCCGCGGCCGGGCTGCGGACGGCAGAGAGCGGATCAAATCGCCGCGCCGGGGTCGCGTCCATATACGGCACACTACGCTGTACCGCCGTCGAGGGAAACCAGGGGAAGCGGCGCCACGGCCGGCGCCCCGGCCGGCGGAAAATGCGGCGGGGAATAGACTGTCCGCATGCGGCTCACGATCGCCGGCGGGGGCGGCTTCCGCGTCCCCCTGGTCTACCGGGCGCTCTCTGCCGGGCCTTTCGCGGGGCTGGTGCGGGAGCTGGTGCTCTACGACGTCGACCCCGCCAGGCTGGCGGCCATCGAGGCGGTCCTGGCCTCCCTCGCCCGGCAGGGCCCGCCGGGTTCCGGCCCGCAGATCCGCGCCGTGTCCTCGCTCCCCGAGGCCCTCGACGGCGCCGACATGGTCTTCGCGGCCATCCGGCCCGGCGGCACCGCCGGGCGGACCGCCGACGAACGGATCGCCCTGGACCTCGGCCTCCTGGGCCAGGAAACCACCGGCGCCGGCGGGATCTCCTACGCGCTGCGCTCCATTCCGCCGATGCTGCGGCTCGCGGAGCAAATGCGGAGCCGCTGCCCCGGGGCGTGGCTGCTGAACTTCACCAACCCCGCCGGCATGGTCACGGAGGCCCTGCTCCCGGTGCTCGGTCCCAGGGTGATCGGGATTTGCGACTCCGCCAGCGGTCTGGTGCACCGCGCGGCGCGGGCCGCCGGCGTCGCGTTGCCGGAGGGCACGCTCGACGGCGTGGGCTACTACGGCCTGAACCACCTCGGCTGGCTGTACCGGCTGGGGGCCGGGGGCCGGGACGCCCTCCCGGCACTGCTCGCGAACCCTGCGGCGCTGTCGGAATTCGAGGAAGGCCGACTGTTCCCGCCCGGGTTGCTGGCCGGCCTTGGCTGCCTGCCGAATGAATATCTGTTCTACTACTACGACACCGTTCGGGCGGTGGCCGGCATGCGCGCCGCAGGGCAGACCCGGGGGGAATCCATCGCCCGGCAGCAGGCCGAACTGTATCCCCTGCTGGCTGCCGCCGGGCCGGAGGCCTTTGCGCTGTGGGAGGCCGCCCGCCGGTCCCGCGAGGAGGGATACCTCGCGGAGGCCCGCGTCTCGGGCGAACGCCGCGACGAGACCGACCTCGCCGGCGGCGGCTACGAGCGGGTGGCGCTGGCGGCCATGCGCGCCCTCTCCGGCGGCGGCGCGGCGGACCTGATCCTGAATACGCGCAACACCGTCACCACCGCCGGGTCCGCGGGCCCGGAAGCGGCCGGCGCCGGGTCCACCGCCGGGTCCGGAGCGCAGGCGGAGCAGGCGGTACCGGCTGTCCCGGGGCTGCCGGCCGACGCCGTCGTCGAAGTTCCGTGCCGGGTGACGCCCGACGGCGCCGAGCCGGTCCCGCAGGACCGTCCGGGACCGGCGCAACTGGAGCTGCTGCGGCGCGTCAAGGACGTCGAACGGCTCGTGGTGGAGGCGGCGACGACCGGCCGGCGGGAGGCGGCCCTCGCCGCGTTCGCCAGGCATCCGCTCGTGGATTCGGATGTCCTCGCCGGCAAACTGTTGGCCAGCTATGAAGCGGCGTTCCCGGAGCTGGGCCGTCTCTGGCACGGCGGCCCATAACGGCCCGCCGGCAGCAGCGGCCTGCCGACACTAGCGTCCCGCGGCACCGGGGCCGGCAGCCCTACAGCTTTCGGTACATCACGTGCAGGCCCACGTAGCCCAGTTCAGGGTGGTTGAACGCCTCGGGAATGGTCGCGAGCACCTCAAAGCCCATGGATTTCCACGCGGCCACGGCCCGGACGTTGCTTTCCACGACGGCGTTGAACTGCATGGCGCGGAAGCCGGCGTCGCGGGCGGCGTCGAGCGAATAGGCGCACAGGGCCCGGGCCAGTCCGCGGCCGGCCTGCGCCGGGTGAACCATGTAGCCCGCGTTGGCGACGTGGCTGCCGCCGCCGCCTTGGTTGGGGTGCAGTTCGCCGGTGCCAAGAACCGCACCCGTGTCGGAGGCAACCGCGACGAACGTCTGGCCCGGCGCCCGCTTGAACCAGCGCCCGCGGGCCTCCGCCTCTCCTGTGTCCCGGTCCCAGGTGAAGGTCTCCCCCGAACGGATGACAGGTTCCAGGATCGTCCAGATGCCCGGCCAGTCCTCCGGGCGGGCCTCGCGGATGGTCCAGCCGGCTGCGGGCTCCGGTCCTGTCGTTGTGTTCACAGCGGCCACGTTAGCAGCACGCCCCGGTCTGCGAACCGAACGGACCCGTGAACCGGCCGGCACTTCAGGAGTAATGTTTTATCGACATGCATTTGGCAGAGAGAAATGGGCAGAGGAAAGGGGAACCGTGTCGCTGATCCGCCGCGTCGCCTTCCTTTCCCTTCACACCTCGCCCATGGAGCAGCCCGGCTCCGGTGACGCCGGCGGCATGAACGTATACGTCCGGGCGCTGGCCGCAGCCCTCGCCGAGACCGGGGTGGAAGTGGAGATCTTCACCCGGTCCACCTCGGCCACTCAGCCCGCCGTCGAACACCCGTCCCCTGGCGTGTGCGTGCACAACGTCCTCGCCGGGCCGCCGCGGAAGCTGCCCAAGGAGGAGCTCCCGGGGCTGCTGCACAGCATGGTCGCCGAGATCAACCGGATCCGCCAGCTCCAGCCGCACGGCCGCTATGACGTCGTCCATTCCCACTACTGGGTTTCCGGGGTGGCCGGGCTGGAGCTCGCGGAGCTGTGGGGGCTGCCCCTCGTCCACACCATGCACACGATGGCGAAGGTCAAGAACCAGCTGCTCGAGTCCGGCGAACAGCCCGAGCCGCGGCGTCGCGAGGACGGCGAGCACCGGATTGTCGACGGCGCCACCCGGCTGATCGCCAACACCGGCACCGAAGCGGCCGAGCTGGTCTCGCATTACAACGCCGACATCGACCGCATCGACGTCGCGCCGCCCGGCGTGGACCTGGCCGTCTTCACCCCGGCCTTCCGGAACCGGGCCAGGGCCCAGCACGGCATCGCCCCGGGCAAGTTCCATCTGCTGTTCGCGGGCCGGATCCAGCGGCTCAAGGGCCCGCAGATCCTGATCAAGGCGGCCGCGCTCCTGCGCTCCCGGCGCCCGGACATCGACCTGCAGCTGACCATTCTGGGGGCCGTCAGCGGCGCCAAGGACTTCAACCTCAAGACGCTGATCAGCGCCGCCGGAATGGACGACGTCGCCACCCACCACCCGCCGGTGAACGCCCCGGAACTGGCCGGCTGGTACCGGTCCGCCGACGTCGTGGTGATGCCCTCCTACAGCGAGTCCTTTGGCCTTGTGGCGCTGGAGGCGCAGGCCTGCGGGACGCCGGTCCTCGCCACGAAAGTCGGCGGCCTCTCCCGCGCCGTCCAGGACGGGCGGACCGGGATGCTGATCGAGGGCCACAAGGCCAGCGACTGGGCGGACGCCCTCGAGTCGCTCTTCGACGATGCCCAAACGCGCACCGACATGGGGCGCGCCGCCGCGATCCATGCCCAGGATTTCGGCTGGCAGCGCACCGCCGCGATTACGCTGGAGAGCTACCACACCGCCGTGAGCCAGTATTTTGGAAGCCTGACCATCCCGGTGGGCCACACACCCTGAACCGGATCCACCCCCTCCAACCCCGCCCGGCAACACCGGACCGGGACAAACCCGCCGACGCCACGAGCCGAAGGACAACGATGTCTGAGACCACCACTGCCGGGAACACCGTCCCCAGCGACCTGGAAATTGCCCAGCGGGCAGTCATGAAGCCGATCGGGGAGATTGCGGCGGCCGCCGGCATCAACCCGGACGCGCTGGAACTCTACGGACCCTACAAGGCCAAGATCGATCCGGCGAAGCTGACCGTTCCGGCGGGCGCCCCCGCGCGCGCGCCCGGCAAGGTGGTGCTGGTCTCCGCGATGTCGCCCACCCCCGCCGGCGAAGGCAAGTCCACCACGACTGTTGGGCTCGCGGATTCCCTGGCCCGGGCCGGTCACAGCGTGATGATCGCGCTGCGCGAACCCTCGCTCGGCCCCATCCTGGGGATGAAGGGCGGCGCGACCGGCGGCGGCTACTCCCAGGTGCTGCCGATGGACCAGATCAACCTGCACTTCACCGGCGATTTCCACGCCATCACCTCGGCGAACAATGCCCTCATGGCCCTCGTGGACAACCACATCTTCCAGGGCAACGAGCTGAACATCGATCCGCGCCGGATGACGTTCAAACGCGTCCTGGACATGAACGACCGGTCCCTCCGGGAGGTCGTGATCGGCCTCGGCGGGCCGGCCCAGGGCACGCCGCGGCAGGATGGCTTCGACATCACCGTGGCCTCGGAGATCATGGCCGTGTTCTGCCTCGCCACGGACCTGAACGATTTGCGCGACCGGCTGGGCCGGATCACGTTCGGCTACACCTACGACCGCCGGCCCGTCACCGTGGCCGAGCTCGGCGTCCAGGGCGCCCTGACCATGCTGCTCAAGGACGCGATCAAGCCCAACCTCGTGCAGACCATCGCCGGCACCCCGGCGCTGGTGCACGGCGGGCCCTTCGCCAACATCGCCCACGGCTGCAACTCCCTCATCGCCACGCAAACGGCCCGCAGCCTTGCGGACATCGTCGTCACCGAGGCGGGGTTCGGCGCGGACCTCGGGGCCGAAAAGTACATGGACATCAAGGCGCGCATGGCCGACGTCGCCCCGTCCGCCGTCGTCCTCGTGGCCACCGTTCGGGCGCTGAAGATGCACGGCGGCGTGCCGAAAGACATGCTCAAGGAGCCCAACGTGGAGGCGCTGGCCGCCGGCGTCGCCAATCTGCGGCGCCACATCCGCAACGTCGAGAAGTTCGGGATCATCCCGGTCGTGGCGGTCAACAAATTCTCCACGGACACCACCGAGGAGCTGGACTGGCTGCTTCAGTGGTGCGCCGCGGAGGGGGTCCAGGCCGCGGTGGCCGATGTCTGGGGCCGCGGCGGTGGCGGCGACGGCGGCGACGAGCTCGCGGCGAAGGTGGCCGCCGCGATCGATGCCCCGCACGGCTTCCGGCACCTGTACCCGCTGGAGATGTCCGTGGAGGACAAGATCCGGACCATCGTGCAGGAGGTCTACGGTGCCGACGGCGTGGACTTCTCGGTGCCGGCGCTCAAACGGCTGGTCGAGATCGAGAAGAACGGCTGGTCCGGGATGCCGGTGTGCATGGCGAAGACCCAGTACTCCTTCACCGACGACGCCACCCGGCTCGGCGCGCCCAAGGGCTTCACCATCCACGTCCGGGACCTCATCCCCAAGACCGGCGCTGGCTTCATCGTGGCCCTCACCGGCGCCGTGATGACCATGCCGGGCCTGCCCAAGGTGCCCGCGGCGATGCGGATGGACGTCGACGACGCCGGCAACCCCGTCGGCCTCTTCTAAAGCCCCTCCCACCCCCTTGTTGCGCTATCACTTTGGGCTGCCATTCCGGCGGTTTGACCGCTCCAAGTGATAGCGCAACGGGGGCCTGTGGATAACCGGAGCGGCGACCCGGGGTTCGGACAAGAATGGTCCGCATGCACCCACCAGCACCCCTGCCGGCCCACCTTTCCACGGCCCCGTTCACGGTCTATGAGGCGCGGGCCGCGAGCCTGGGCAGTGCCCGGCTCCGTTCCTCCGACCTGACCTCGGCGGGCCGGCTGATCCATGTGCCGGCGGGCTGGGAATTTGAATTCCGAAGCCTGGCCCGTGCCCTGTCATCCGCGACGCCGGGCGCGTGGATTTCGCACCTCACGGCCGCCGTCCTGCTGGGACTGTGGCTCCCGCCCTGGTACCGCGGCTGCCGCGAACTGCATCTCAGCAAGCGCAGGGCCCTGCCGCCGGTCCGGCGTGAGGGCGTGGTCGGGCACACGGTCCTTGCGTTCGACGACGAGCTCATGGTCCTGGACGGCATCCGGATATCAACACCCGCCCGGACCTGGCTGGACCTTGCCCGCATCGTGCCGCTGGATGATCTCGTGGCAGTGGGCGACCAACTCGTGCGCCGGCCACGCCCTGAACTGGAGGGCCGCACCGAGCCGTGGGCCACCCTTCCCCAGCTGACGGCGATGCTGGCGCGGCACCCAAAGCTCAAGGGGATCGTGAAAGCACGAGCGGCGACGGCGCTCATCCGGCCCGGTGCCGACTCGGCCCCCGAGACGTTCCTGCGCCTGGCGCTGATCGCGGCCGGCTTGCCCGAGCCGGAGTTGCAGCTCCGGATTGTGCCGGAAGACCCCTACTCCCCCGCCGCTGACCTCGGCTACCGCCGGCAGCGGGTGGCCATCCAGTACGACGGCGGGCACCACCTGACACGCGAACAGCAGTCCCTGGACAACAGGCGCGACGAATCGTTCAACACGGCCGGCTGGCGGTATTTCAAGTTCAACGCCGACGATCTTGCGGATGACTTCCGTGGCGCGGCCCAAAGAGTCCGGTCCGCCTTTCGTCCCCGTTAAACGCCGGTTGCCCTATCACTTGCAGCGGCCAAACCAGAGGTTTGGGAGCCGTAAGTGATAGGGCAACCGGGGGTGGGGAAGGCGGTTAGCGCTCCAGGTCGCCGCGGATGAAGGCCTCGACCTTTTCACGGGCGAGGTCGTCGTTGAACTGCTCCGGCGGGGACTTCATGAAGTAGCTCGACGCCGAGACCAGCGGGCCGCCGATGCCGCGGTCCAGGCCGATCTTGGCGGCACGGATGGCGTCGATGATCACGCCGGCTGAGTTGGGCGAGTCCCAGACTTCGAGCTTGTATTCCAGGGACACCGGGGCGTCGCCGAAGTTGCGGCCCTCGAGGCGGACGAAGGCCCACTTGCGGTCATCGAGCCACTGGACGTAGTCGGACGGGCCGATGTGGACGTCCTTGGCGGCGAGCTCGGCCTCGACGTTGGAGGTGACGGCCTGGGTCTTGGAGATCTTCTTGGACTCCAGGCGGTCGCGCTCAAGCATGTTCTTGAAGTCCATGTTGCCGCCGACGTTCAGCTGGTAGGTGCGGTCCAGGGTGACGCCGCGGTCCTCGAACAGCTTGGCCATGACGCGGTGCGTGATGGTGGCACCGATCTGGCTCTTGATGTCATCGCCCACGATCGGCACGCCCGCGGCGGTGAACTTGTCCGCCCACTCCTTGGTGCCGGCCAGGAACACCGGCAGGGCGTTGACGAACGCCACGCCGGCATCGATCGCGCACTGGGCGTAGAACTCGGCGGCCTGCTGGGACCCGACCGGCAGGTAGCAGACCATGACGTCAACCTGGGCGTCCTTGAGGGCCTGGACGACGTCGACCGGCTCCTCCGGGGACTGCTCGATGGTCTCGAGGTAGTACTTGCCCAGGCCGTCCAGGGTGTGGCCGCGCTGGACGGTGACACCGGTCGGCGGGACGTCGGCGATCTTGATGGTGTTGTTTTCGCTGGCCAGGATGGCGTCGGACAGGTCCTGCCCCACCTTCTTGCCGTCGACGTCGAAGGCGGCAACGAACTGGACGTCGCCGACGTGGTACTGGCCGAACTCCACGTGCATCAGGCCCGGGATCGTGGCCTTGGGGTCGGCGTCTTTGTAGTACTGGACGCCCTGGACCAGCGAAGCGGCGCAGTTACCTACGCCGACGATTGCAACACGAATCGGATGTGAAGACACGGAACTCCTTTTGAGAAACAAGGGTGACCGGCGCGGCCGCACTCTGGTGTACTGCATCAGTTGTGCGGGCGGCAGGCGGACACGGCGCCGTAAGGCGCCCTTAGTAGTCTAGTCAACGCCACCGGGGCCGCGGTTGTTCCCCGGCGGCCCCGGCGCTTGTGTAACCGCGGGTGCTTTCTACTTCTGCGCCCACAGGTTGATGTCGGATTCGACGGCGAATTCATCGATCGCGTCGACCTCATCGGCGGTGAAACCCAGGTTGTTGATCGCAGACAGGGTGTCCTCGAGCTGCCGGACGCTGGACGCGCCGACCAGCGCCGACGTGACCGAGGTGCCCTTGCCCTGCTCGCGCAGGATCCAGGCGATGGCCATCTGCGCGAGGGACTGCCCGCGGCTTTCGGCGATCCGGTTGAGCCCGCGTATCCGGTCCAGCTTGTCCTCGGTGATCATGCCTTGGTCCAGGGACTTGTCCTGGGCGGCGCGGGAGTCGGCCGGAATGCCCTTCAGGTAGCGGTCGGTCAGCATGCCCTGCGCCAGCGGCGAGAAGGCGATCGACCCCGCGCCCACCTGCTCCAGCGCCTCGAAGAGGTTGGGGCTGCCGTTCTCGGTCCAGCGGTTGAGCATGGAGTAGCTGGGCTGGTGGATCAGCAGCGGCGTGCCGAGTTCCTTCAGGATCCCCGCGGCCTCGAGAGTCTGTTCCGGGGTGTAGGAGGAGATGCCGGCGTAGAGCGCCTTGCCGGAGCGGACGGCCTGGTCCAGGGCGCCCATGGTCTCTTCCATGGGCGTTTCGGGGTCCGGGCGGTGGCTGTAGAAGATGTCCACGTAGTCCAGGCCCATCCGGCCCAGCGACTGGTCCAGGCTGGCCAGCAGGTACTTGCGGGAGCCAAAGTTGCCGTACGGGCCCGGCCACATGTCGTAGCCGGCCTTGCTGGAGATGATCAGTTCGTCGCGGTACGGCTTGAAGTCGTCCTGGAAGTGGCGGCCAAAGTTGGTCTCGGCGCTGCCGTAGGGCGGGCCGTAGTTGTTGGCGAGGTCGAAGTGGGTGACGCCGAGGTCGAAGGCGCGGCGCAGGATGGCGCGCTGGACTTCGAACGGCTTGTCGTCGCCGAAGTTGTGCCACAGGCCCAGTGAGATGGCCGGGAGTTTCAGGCCGCTGCGCCCCACGCGGCGGTAGGGCATGGAGTCGTAGCGGGTGTCAGCTGCCAAATATGTCATACGTCAGATCCTGCCTTAGTGGGTGAGTATCGCGGCGCTGTGGCCGGGTAGATGCAGCGGTGTGGCCGGCGGCGGGCCGCCGGCAGCGGGCTCCGCGCCGCCAGACGCGCCGGAAGCCGGGTCCAGCCGGACGCCGTCGTCGGTTGCCAGGGCGAGGGCCGCGCCTCGGACCGGGAGCCGCCGCGCCTCGGCGGAAAAGTTCATCGCCACCTCGGTGCTGCCGCGGCGCAGCAGCAGCCAGCCCTCGTCCTCGCTGATGTCGACGGAGGTGTCCTCGAAGCCTGGTTCAGTCAGGTCCGGCGTGGTGCGGCGCAGCGCGATGAGTGCCCGGTACAGCTCCAGGAGGCGGGCGTGGTCGCCTCCGGAAGCCTCGGCCCAGTCCAGCTTGGACCGGGTGAAGGTCTCCGGATCCTGCGGATCGGGAACGACGGCGGGGTCCCAGCCCATGCGCTCGAACTCCCTGATCCGGCCCTCGGCCGTCGCCTTGCCCAGCTCCGGTTCCGGGTGGGAGGTGAAGAACTGCCACGGGGTGGTGGCCCCGTATTCCTCGCCCATGAACAGCATGGGCGTGAACGGCGAGGTCAGGGTGGCGACGGCGGCGAGCGCGAGCGGCCCGTAGCCCAGGGTCTGGGACAGCCTGTCCCCGGCGGCCCGGTTGCCGATCTGGTCGTGGTTCTGGCTGCACACCACCAGCGCGGCCGGGTGGACCTGGGCCGGGTCGATGGGCCGGCCGTGGTGGCGGGCGCGGAAGCTGGAGTAGCTGCCGTCGTGGAAGAAGCCGCGCTTCAGGACCTTGGCCAGCGCCCCGAGCGAGTCGAAGTCGGCATAGTAGCCGGTGGTTTCGCCGCTGACGTTGACGTGGACGGCGTGGTGGAAGTCATCGCTCCACTGCCCGGCCAGCCCGTACCCGTTGGTGTCCCGCGGGTAGAGCAGGCGCGGGTTGTTCAGGTCCGATTCCGCGATCATCGTGGCCGGGCGTCCGGTCTCGGCGGCTATTTGGTCGGCGAGGGCGCCGAAGTCCTCCAGCAGGTGCACGGCGCGCTCGTCCTTGAAGGCGTGCACGGCGTCCAGCCGCAGGCCGTCCACGTGGTAGTCCCGCAGCCACATCGCGGCGTTGTCCAGGATGTAGCGGCGCACCTCGTCCGATTCCGGGCCGTCCAGGTTGACCGAGTCGCCCCAGGTGTTGCCCTCCCCCGATTTCAGGTAGGGCCCGAACCGGGGAAGATAGTTCCCGCTGGGGCCGAGGTGGTTGTAGACCACGTCCTGGATGACGCCGAGGCCGGCGGCGTGGGCGGCGTCCACGAAGCGCTGGTACGCGGCGGGTCCGCCGTAGCCTTCGTGCACGGCGTACCAGAGGACACCGTCGTAGCCCCAGTTGTGGGTGCCGTTGAACCCGTTGACCGGCAGCAGCTCCACGAAGTCGATGCCCAGCTCCGCCAGGTACGCCAGCTTCCCTGCCGCGGCGTCGAGTGTTCCCTCCGGCGTGAAGGTGCCCACATGGAGTTCGTAAATGACAGCGCCCTTGAGCTCCCGGCCCGCCCACTGGCCGTCGGCCCACTGGTGGCGTCCGGCGTCGAACGTGCGGGAGAGCGCGTGCACGCCCGCGGGCTGGCGGCGGGAGCGCGGGTCCGGCAGCGGGGTGGGATCCCCGTCCACCAGGTAGCCGTAGTCCACGTCCCCGGCGGCGGGCGCCCCGGCGGCGGTCCACCAGCCGGGCGCCTCCGCGCCGCGGCGGGTCATGTCGTACTTCCGGCCGTCAGCGAGGAGCGTGACCGCCTGGGCTTCCGGTGCCCAGAGATCGAAGCGGTCGCTTCCGTGTGCAGGCAAGGTCATGGCATTCTTCCGTTCCCCATGTCGGTACTTCTTCGTGCTACGGGTTCTGCTTAGGCGGTGGGCACCAGGAGGGCCACGGGGTAGTCCCGCAGGATCTCCCCCACGGCCACGGTGCCCGGACCGTGCGTGGACCCGGTCAGTTCATCGGCCATGGCCGCGGCGAGCTCGATTGTCGTGTCCTGCCATCCGCCGCGCTGCTCCAGGCCGCGGGGCAGCCGGGTGGCGAGCGTCAGCGCGCCCGGGGCTGCGGGAGTCCCGCGGTCAAAGGCGAGCAGGTGCGCAGCGGCGGCGCCCGTGGCTGTGACCGGGGTGTACCCGGTGAACAGCTCCGGCCGGTCCCGCCGCAGCCGCAGGGCCCGCGAGGTGACGAGGAGTTTCGCCGCCTCGTCCAGGAACGACCCCGGACGCTCACCGGCGTCGAGCGCGGCGAGGGCGCGCCGGCGGGCGCCGAAGTCGAACGGCCGCCGGTTGTCTGGATCGGTCAGCGAACGGTCCCAGAACTCGGTGCCCTGGTAGACGTCCGGCACCCCGGGCATGGTGAGCTGCACGAGCTTGGCGCCGAGGGAGTTGGCGGCCCCGTACGGCTCCAGCAGGGCCACGAGGGACTCCAGCTCGGCGGTCACCTCCGGCGTGTCGAAGGCGGCGTCGACGGCGGCTGAAAGTTCCGCCTCGAAGGCCTCGTCCGGATCGATCCAGTTGGTCGAGTTCCCGGCCTCCCGGGCGGCTTTTTGCGCGTAGGACTGCAACCGGTCGCGGTCTGCGGGCCAGACGCCCGCGATGGCCTGCCACAGCAGGTTGGCCAGCGGCCCGTCCGGCAGCGGCGCCAGCTTCTGCAGCCGCTGAAGGGATGCCTGCCATTCCGGTGCGAGCTCGGCAAGAACCGAGATCCGGGCGCGGGTGTCCTCGCTGCGCTTCGTGTCGTGGGTGCTGAGCGTGGTCATGGACAACGGCAACTCGGCCTGGCGCCGGGTCATCCGGGTGTGGAATTCCTCCGGCGTCACGGCGAACTCGGTGGGGTCGGCGCCGACTTCGGTCAGGGTACCCAGCCGGGTGTAGCGGAAGAACGCGGTGTCTTCCACGCCCTTGGCCATGACCATCCCGGACGTCTGCTGGAAGCGCATGCCCAGTTCGGCCTCCGCGTCGAGCAGCAGCGGCAGCAGCACGCCGACGGCGCCTTCGAGTTCGGGGCGGCGGCGGACCGCGAGTTCGCATGCCTCTTTCAGGACGTCCGCGCCCTCCGGAAGATAGCTGCGGTAGACCGGGAACGCGGCGATGATCTCGGACAGCGCGTCCGCCGCCGCGTCCTGGCCCAGCCCTGCCCCGGCAGGGACCAGCCGGGCCAGCCGGAGCATCTCCGAGTGCAGGATTCCGTCCGTGATCCGGCGTTTGGTGCCGCGGATCATGTCCTCGTAGTCGGCAGCGCCGCCGCGCAGTTCGGCGTCGAGCGCGTCAAGCGGGCCCTGGCCGGCGGCGTCGACGAACACCCGGTCCACAGCCGCGAGGGCGTCGTACCCGGTGGTGCCCTCGCACTCGAAGCCGGCCGGCAGGGCCTCGCCCGGTTCCAGGATCTTCTCGATCAGCAGGTAGCTGCCGCCCGTGGCCTCCCGCAGCCGGCGCAGGTATCCCTCCGGATCGGCCAGGCCGTCCGGGTGGTCGATCCGCAGGCCGTCGACGAGACCTTCCCGGAACCAGCGCACAACCTCCGCGTGGGCCTCATCGAAGACCTCGGGGAGCTCCACCCGGATCCCGGCCAGGCTGTTGACGGCAAAGAACCGGCGGTAGTTCAGATCCGTGTCGGCCCGGCGCCAGCCGATCAGTTCGTAGTGCTGCCGGTCGTGGACCTCGCGGGGATCGTCACCTTCGGTGTACGTGCCCTCGGCGAGCGGAAAGCGGTGATCGTAGTAGCGCAGTTCCCCGTCCTTGATTTCCAGCGCGTCGACGTCGGAGTCGTCCCCCAATACGGGGATCCGCACCCGGCCGCCGCCGAAGTCCCAGTCGACGTCGAACGCCTGCGCGTAGCGGGACTGCTGCCCCTCCTTCAGGAGGGACCACCACCACGGGTTCTGGGCCGGGGTCGCGACGCCGACGTGGTTGGGCACAATGTCGACCAGCACGCCCATGCCGGCCTCCCGCGCGGCCGCCGATGCCGCCAGCAGGCCGTCCGCGCCGCCCCGGTCTGGATCAATGGCGGAGGGATCGGTGACGTCGTAGCCGTGGTCCGAGCCACGCTCCGCCGTGAGGATCGGCGAGAGGTAGATCCAATCCACGCCCAGAGACTTCAGGTACGGCACGGTCTGCGCGGCGTCCTGCAGCGTAAACCCGGGCCGGATCTGCAGCCGGTACGTGGAGACGGGAGTTCTCATTTAGCTCGGCCCTTCGGCGTCTTCGGCTTCTCGGCCCCCGTCTTCTTCGAACCGGAGGCCTTCGCGGAGCCCTTGGAGGCGCCGGTTGCCGGGGCCTCCGGAGCCGACTCGCCCGGGGCCTCCGGAGCGGGGTCCGCCGGAGCCTCCGGAGCGGGGTCCGCCTTAGCTTCCGGTGCCGGGACCGCAGAATCGGCACCCGCCGAATCCTCGTGCTCGGCCATCGCGGCGAGGGAGGCGGCCGCGGAGTAGTCCACTTCCACCTCGGGGCCGGAGTGGGCCCGGAGTACCACCATCGACTTTGCCGCCAGCTTCAGCACGGACCCGGCTTTCAGCGGCGCCTCAGTGTCCGCCTGGTCCGCGGTGTCCACCAGCACGTCCCAGAACCGTGAGTATTCCTCGGCCGGCAAGGCGAAGTCCACGTCGTCGTCGTGGGCGTTGAAGCCGAGCAGGAAACTGTCGTCGGTGATCCGGCGTCCGCGGGAGTCCTGTTCCTGGATGCCGTGGCCGTTGTAGAACACACCGATGGTCCGGCCGAAGCCGCTGCCCCAGTCCTCCGGGAGCATTTCGGTGCCGTCCGTTTTCAGCCAGACGATGTCCGGCAGCTTCTCGCCCTCGCCGCGGCGCACCGGGCGGCCGTCGAAGAAGCGGCTGCGCCGGAAGGTCGGGTGGTCGTGCCGGATCTTGTTGACGACGGCGGTGAACTCCACCAGCGGCTGGTCCATCGCGTCCCAGTGGATCCAGCTCAGCTCGGAGTCCTGGCAGTAGGTGTTGTTGTTGCCCTGCTGGGTGCGGCCGAGCTCGTCACCGTGCAAGAGCATCGGGACGCCCTGCGAGAGCAGCAGAGTGGCGATGAAGTTGCGCTGCTGGCGGGCGCGGAGGGTCAGGACGTGGTCGTTGTCCGTGTCCCCTTCCTCGCCGCAGTTCCAGGAGCGGTTGTGGGATTCGCCGTCGTTGTTGCCCTCGCCGTTGGCGTCGTTGTGCTTCTCGTTATAGGACACGAGGTCGCGCATGGTGAAGCCGTCGTGCGCCGTGACGAAGTTGATCGAGGCCACCGGGCGCCGGGCGGAGCTTTCGTAGAGGTCCGCGGAGCCGGTCAGGCGGGATGCGAATTCGCCCAGGGTCGAGGGCTCGCCGCGCCAGAAGTCGCGGACCGTGTCGCGGTATTTGCCGTTCCACTCGGTCCACTGGGGCGGGAAGTTGCCCACCTGGTAGCCACCCGGGCCGATGTCCCACGGCTCTGCGATCAGTTTGACCTGGGAGACGATCGGGTCCTGCTGGATGAGTTCGAAGAAGGTGGACAGCTTGTCCACGTCGTAGAACTCGCGGGCCAGGGTGGAGGCGAGGTCGAAGCGGAAGCCGTCGACGTGCATTTCGGTCACCCAGTAGCGCAGGGAGTCCATCAGCAGCTGGAGGGAGTGCGGGTGCCGGACATTGAGAGAGTTGCCGGTGCCGGTGTAGTCCATGTAGTGCTTCAGGTCATCGTCCACCAGCCGGTAGTAGGCCTGGTTGTCGATGCCCTTGAAGGACAGCGTGGGGCCGAGGTGGTTGCCTTCAGCGGTGTGGTTGTACACCACGTCCAGGATCACTTCGATGCCGGCCTTGTGCAGCTCGCGGACCATGGCCTTGAATTCCTGCACCTGGTGTCCGACGTCGCCGGAGGAGCTGTAGGTGTTTTGCGGCGCGAAGAAGCCGATCGTGTTGTAGCCCCAGTAGTTGTTGAGGCCCTTCTCCTCGAGCGTGCCGTCGTTGACGAACTGGTGGACGGGCATGAGCTCGATCGCGGTGACGCCGAGCTTCTTCAGGTGCTCAATCACGGCCGGGTGCGACACGCCGGCATAGGTGCCGCGCTGCTCTTCGGGAATTTCCGGGTGGAGCTCGGTCAGGCCCTTGACGTGGGCCTCGTAGATGACCGACTGGTGGTAGGGGATCCGCAGCTGGCGGTCGCCGTCCCACTCGAAGAACGGGTTGATGACCACGCCGTGCATGGTGTGCGGCGCCGAGTCGCTGTCATTGCGCGAGTCGGGGTCGCCGAATTCGTAGGTGAAGAGCGCCGGGTCCCAGTCGATCTGGCCCTGGACGGCCTTGGCGTAGGGGTCCATCAGCAGCTTGTTGGGGTTGAAGCGGTTGCCGTTCTCCGGTTCGTACGGGCCGTGGACCCGGTAACCGTACTTCTGTCCGGGCTGGACCTGCGGCAGGTAACAGTGCCACACGTAGCCGTCCACCTCGGTCAGTTCGATCCGGGTCTCGGTCAGGTCGTCAGCAAGGAGGCACAGTTCCACCCGCTCGGCGCGCTCGCTGAACAGGGCAAAGTTGGTGCCAGTGCCGTCAAAGGTGGCTCCCAGCGGGTAAGCCGATCCGGGCCAGACTTCCATGTGTACTCCTCGTGCGGAACGAATATTCTCTAGACAGACTACTTGTAAGTAGGGTTAGTAATTGTTCGGGCGCTCGGAGCGCCCCTGTTTGTTACAGCTCCCGCATCACCTCCGGAACGGCACGGGCAATGGCCGTTGCGGTCACCGGGCCCCCGCGGGAAGCCCGGACCCCGGCGAGACCGTGGATACTGGCTGCCATCGCCGCGATCGCCGCCCATCTGGCGTCGGGGTCGATGTCATGTTCGCCGAAGCGCCCGACGTCGGCGCCCAGCTGGGCCGCCAGCGCCCCGATAACTCCGGCCAAGACGTCACCGCTGCCTGCCGTGGCGATCCAGGGCGTGCCCTCGGCCTGGCTGTAGAAGTCCTGGAAGGGCGAGGCCACAAGGGTCGTGGCGCCCTTGAGCAGGACGGTGGCTTCGGTCAGGCCCGCAGCCCGCCGCACGGCGCTAAGCGTGGATGCCTCGACGGCGGAACGGTCCATTGGAGCCCCGAGGCGCTGAAGCAATGCCGACAGCTCGCCAGCGTGGGGTGTCAGGATCACTTGCGGGGCCAGAACGTCCGGCAGGGCCGGCAACGCGCCGGCGTCGGCGACCATCGGCAGGCCCGAATCCGCGGCGTCACGGGCGCGCTGCAACTGCTGCTCATCGGAGTCGTCGAGTCCGGAGCCAACGAGCCAGGCCTGAACGTGCGTGTCGGCCACGGCGCCGGCGCTGCACACCACCTCGGGACAGGACCGGCGGACCAGGTCGGCGACGTCCGGCGGCCCAAGATAACGCACCATTCCGGCGCCGGCAGCCAGGGCGCCCTGGCAGGCCAGCACCGCGGCGCCGGGATAAGCGCCGGAACCTGCGACCACCCCAAGCACCCCCCTGGAGTACTTGTGCGCCCGCCGCTGCGGGCGTGGCAGGAGGGCGGACAGGTCCCGGGCCTCCAGCCGCCGCAGGGACGGCCATGGCAGCGCCTGCTCGATTCCGATCGGGACTACTCGGATGGTGCCCGCGAAGTCCGCGCCCGGGTCCGCAAGCAGGCCGGCCTTGGCGGCTCCGAAGGTCACCGTCATGTCGGCCGCCAGCACCGGCGCGTGCGACTCCCCCGTGTCCGCGTCGACGCCGCTGGGGATGTCGCAGGCCACCACCAAGGGGGAACGGGAGCCCGGCCGGGAGCGCCCCAGGGCCGCGACCAGCTCGGCGGCCGGTCCCCGCAACCCGCCCTGGGCTCCGGTCCCGAGGACTGCGTCGATCACGACGTCGGCGCCGCCGGCCAGCGCGGCGAGTCCGGCCACGTTGTCCCCGGTGAGGGCCACTGCATGGCCGCCGGCCTTCCGGAACGCCGCCAGCCCGGCGTCGTGGGCGGCGCCGGCGGTGAGCACCGCCGTCGTGCGCATGCCGCGGCGGGCCAGCAGCGCGGCGGCGAAGAGCCCGTCTCCGCCGTTGTTGCCCTTGCCCGCCAGCACGGCCACGCTGGAGCCGTACAGCCGTTGCCCGCGGCTCCGCAGTTCGCGGATCACGGCGTTGGCGAGGCCGTACGCGGCCCGCTGCATGAGAACAGCGCCCGCACCGGAGCCCAGGGTGTCGTCGAGAAATGGCTTTTCGGCCTCTCGCACTTGGGTTCCGGTGTAGGCGCTGATCATGGTTTCAGTCCATTCGCGGTCGCTGGGGAATGCCTGGCGCTGGGGCCGGTCCTGCCTGGACGGCCGTCTCAGCCTTCGGCGACAACCGTCGCGGTGGCGATCCCGCCGTCGTGGCTCATGGACAAGTGCCAGCGCTTGACGCCCTTGGACTCCGCCACGGCCAGCACGGTGCCTTTGACCTGGACGGTGGGGCCGTTCTGGTCCAGCCCGATCCAGCAGTCCTGCCAGTTCATGCCGGCCGGCGCCCCCAATACCTTGGCCACGGCCTCCTTCGCGGCAAACCGCGCGGCGAGGGACCGCGTGTTCAGTTCCCGCTCGGCGGGGACGAACAGCCTGTCGCGCAGCCCGGGGGTGCGCTCGAGCTGGCGCCCGAACCGCTCAATGTCTACGACGTCTACGCCTATGCCAACAATCATGGCGTTATTCTACGGTCACGCTCTTGGCCAGGTTGCGTGGCTGGTCCACGTCGTAACCCTTGGCCGAGGCGAGTGCGAGGGCGAAGATCTGCAGCGGAACCGTTGCGAGCAGCGGTGCCAGGAGCGTGGGGGTCTCCGGGATGTAGAAGACGTGCTCGGCGTACGCCTTGACGGCCTCGTCGCCTTCTTCGGCGATCACGATCGTCTTGGCGCCGCGGGCACGGACTTCCTGGATGTTGGAGACCACCTTGGAGTGCAGCGAGTCGCGGCCGCGCGGGGACGGGACCACCACGAAGACGGGCTGGCCTTCCTCGATCAGCGCGATCGGGCCGTGCTTGAGCTCTCCGGCGGCGAAGCCTTCGGCGTGGATGTACGCGAGCTCCTTGAGCTTCAGCGCGCCCTCCATCGCAACGGGGAAACCGACGTGGCGGCCCAGGAACAGCACGGACTTGGCGTCCGCCATGGACTGGCCGAGTTCCTTGATCTGGGCCTCGTTGTCGAGGATGCGCTGGATCTTGGCCGGGATCTTGCCCAGGTCGGCCAGAATGTCCTTGATCTCGCCCTGGAACTTGTTGCCGCGCAGCTGTGCCAAATAAAGGCCTAGCAGGTAGGCGGCCGTGATCTGTGCCAGGAACGCCTTGGTCGAGGCCACGGCGATCTCGGGTCCGGCGTGCGTGTAGAGCACAGCGTCCGATTCGCGCGGGATGGTGGACCCGTTGGTGTTGCAGATGGAGACCGTCTTGGCGCCCTGTTCCTTGGCGTAGCGGACCGCCATGAGGGTGTCCATGGTCTCGCCGGACTGGGAGATGGAGACAATCAGCGTGTTCTCGTCCACGATCGGATCCCGGTAGCGGAATTCGTGCGAGAGTTCGACCTCGGTGGGAATCCGGCACCAGTGCTCAATCGCGTATTTCGCCACCTGGCCGGCGTAGGCGGAGGTGCCGCACGCGAGGACGATGATCTTGTTGACGTTCTTGAGCAGCTGCGGATCAACACGGAGCTCATCAAGCGTCAGCTTGCCGTGGATGTCGGAGCGGCCCAGCAACGTCTGGAGCACGGCATCCGGCTGGTCATGGATTTCCTTTTCCATGAAGGACGGGAAGCCGCCCTTTTCGGCTGAGGCAGGGTCCCAGTTGACGTGGTATTCCTTGCCCTCGGCGGGGGCGCCGTAGAAGTCCGTGATTTCCACGGAGTCCGCGGTGATTGTGACGATCTGGTCCTGGCCGAGTTCCACGGCGCGCCGGGTGTAGTCGATGAAGCCGGAGACGTCGGAGCCGAGGAAGTTCTCGCCTTCGCCGAGGCCGACGACGAGCGGGGAGTTCCGACGGGCAGCGACCACCACGTCGGGCTGGTCGGCGTGGACGGCGAGGAGCGTGAACGCGCCTTCGAGCCGCTGGCAGGCAAGCTGCATGGCCCGGGTGAGGCCGCCGTTGCCTGCGTCACCGCCGAGCTGGTTACGGTAGATGTCCCCGAGCAGGGCAGCCGCCACTTCCGTGTCGGTCTCGGACTCGAAGGTGACGCCCTTGCGCTGGAGTTCGAGCTTGAGCTCGGCGAAGTTCTCGATGATGCCGTTGTGGATCAGGGCCAGCTTGCCGCCGTCGGACAGGTGCGGGTGCGCGTTCTGGTCCGTCGGGCCGCCGTGCGTCGCCCAGCGCGTGTGGCCGATTCCCGTGAGGGATTCCGGCAGCGGGCGGGTGTCCAGCTCCGCAATGAGGTTGCTCAGTTTGCCCGACTTCTTCCGGGAAGAAATGGTGCCGTCGGCCACTACTGCAATACCCGCGGAGTCGTAGCCGCGGTACTCCAGGCGCCGCAATCCTTCAAGGACAACGTCCAAGGCATTGTGTCCAGTATTTACCCGGCCATCTGAGTGGCCCACATATCCAACGATTCCACACATGGTCATAAGCCTAGCGGGTTTCCGGGTGGGAGGACGTGGGACGGCGGGGCGTGAAGCGCCCTGCGCGGGGCTGCGGAGGGCCGGCCCCGGCTCCCACCGGCCAGTCCATTTCGCTCTCGGCGTTGTGAAGGGCAGAATCTCTAGGGTGACTTTGCAACGCAATGAAGCGAACGGGGAAGGTGTCTCCCCTTTCGTGGAGCTGGACCGGCAGACCTGGTCCCGGCTCGCTGCCCAGATGGAGCAGCCCCTTAATGAAGAGGATGTGTTCCGCCTTCGCGGCCTCGGGGACCCCCTCGACATCAAGGAAGTGCGCGAGGTCTACCTGCCGCTGTCCCGGCTCCTGCACCTTTATGTGGAAGCCGCGGGCCAGCTTCACGCGGCCACCACCACCTTCCTCGGCGAAAGCACCCAGCGGACGCCGTTCGTGATCGGCGTGGCCGGTTCGGTGGCCGTGGGCAAGTCCACCATCGCCCGCGTCCTGCGCGAAATGCTCCGGCGCTGGCCCGGCACTCCCAATGTGGAGCTCATCACCACGGATGGATTCCTCTACCCGCTCGCCGAGCTCAAGCGCCGGCAACTGCTCGAGCGCAAGGGTTTTCCGGAGTCCTACGACCGCCGCGCTCTGCTGCGCTTCGTGAGCGAGATCAAGGGCGGGGCCGAGGAGGTCCGTGCCCCTTGGTATTCCCACGTCACCTATGACATCGTCCCCGGCAAGGAAGTGGTGGTGCGCCGCCCGGACGTGCTGATTGTCGAGGGACTGAACGTCCTGGCTCCGGCCCGGCCGCGGCAGGACGGCAGGCAGGGCCTGGCCCTGAGCGACTTCTTCGATTTCTCCATCTACGTCGACGCGAAGACCTCGTATATCGAGGAGTGGTACGTGGACCGGTTCCGCAAACTGCGGAGCACGGCCTTCGCCCAGCCGGAATCGTACTTCCACCGCTACGCAACACTCTCCGATGCCGAGGCCGAAGAGACCGCCCGCGAGATCTGGAAGCGCATCAACGAGCCCAACCTCGAGGAAAACGTCCTCCCGACCCGGGGCCGCGCGCAACTGGTCCTGACCAAGGACGCCGACCACTCCATCCGCCGGATGCTGCTGAGGAAGGTCTAGCACAGATGTGCTACGACGACGCTGACGGGACGGCGGGGCGGCAGGAGGCCGGCCGGGATTCGCCGAGCCGGCGGGCCTTCAGCCGCCTCCTGCTGGCGGGCACCGGTCTCGCGGCGCTGTCCGCCTGCACCCCGGCCCAGTCCTTCACACCGTCCGGCACGCCGGGTCCGACGCCGGGCTCGGGCAGCGCGACGCCGACCGCCGCCGCCGCGGCGACCTCGCCTCCGACAAGCGCGGCCCCGGCGCCCGGCGCAGATAGCACCCCTTCGGTGACGCAGGCGCCGTCAACGGCGTCGGCCATCCCGCCGTCGGCCAGGGCACACCCTCCTTCGGCCGCGGCACTCCCTCCATCGGCCACGGCGCCGGGGCCGCAGCATTCCCTCTCGGACCCCACCAGCCCGTGGGTGATCGTCAACAAGCACCGGCCGCTCTCCCCCGCCACGTTTGTGCCGCCGGACCTGGTCCGGCCGGCCGTCCGGTTAGCCACCTCTGGCGAGGCGGCGCTGCTGAACAGCACGACGGCGGCCGCGGCCGAAAAGATGTTCGCGGCCGCGGCCGCCGACGGCGTCATCATCACCCTGGCCAGCGGATACCGTTCGTTCACGACGCAGAGGGCCACCTACGGCAGCTACGTGAATTCCCGCGGCCAGGCGGAGGCCGACACCGCCTCGGCCCGACCCGGCTACTCAGAGCACCAGACGGGGTGGGCGTTCGACATCGGCGACGGCAGCGGGGCGGACGCGTTCACGCCCCAGTTCAAGGACCGTCCGGCGGCGATCTGGGCCAAGGCGAACGCCCACCGCTTCGGCTTCGTGGTCCGCTACCCGTGGATGCTGCACGAAATCACCGGCTATTTCTACGAGCCGTGGCATCTGCGCTTCGTCGGGAAAGAGGCGGCCGCGGACATGCGTGCCCGCGGCATCGGCACGCTCGAGCAGTACTTCGGCCTGGAAGCCGCCCCGGCCTACTTGTAGCGCGGGGCCGGCCAACCTGTAAGGCGGCGTCGGTCCGGTCGGAATTTCCCCATCTTTGCCACCACGACGCCGGGACACGCCGACGCAATCGGCGGACACGCCGTCGGACGCGGGCGTAGGTGGGGAAATTCGGCGGCGCCGGGCACAGCGAACCGCTGAGGGAGCCGCTTAGCCGGACGACTCGGGGACGAGCTCCAAAGCCAGTTCGGTCCGGACCACCTGCGCCAGGCGCTCCGCGACGCCCTGGGCGGTCTCGTGGTCTGCGGCCTCCACCATCACGCGCACCACCGGCTCGGTGCCGGAGGGACGCAGCAGGACGCGTCCGGTGTCGCCGAGTTCGGCTTCGGCAACGGACACCGCCTGCGCCACCACCGCGTCGCCCTTGACCCGGGTACGGTCGACGCCCTTGACGTTGATGAGGACCTGGGGCAGCTTGGTCATTACCGTAGACAGTTCCTTGAGCGGGCGCCCGGTGAGGGCCACCTGGGCTGCAATCTGCAGGCCGGTCAGGACGCCGTCGCCGGTGGTGGCGTAGTCGGCAAAGATTACGTGCCCCGACTGCTCGCCGCCCAGGCTGTAGCTGCCGTTGCGCATTTCCTCGAGGACGTAGCGGTCCCCCACGCCGGTTTCGCGCAGGCTGATCCCGGCGTCGCGCAGGGCGAGCTTCAGGCCGAGGTTGCTCATGACGGTGGCCACGAGGACATCGTCCTTGAGCTTTCCGGCGTCCTTGAGGGCCACGGCCAGGATGGCCATGATCTGGTCGCCGTCCACCTCGTTGCCTTCGTGGTCCACGGCGAGGCAGCGGTCGGCGTCGCCGTCGTGCGCGACGCCGAGGTCCGCCCCGTGGTCCAGGACGGCGCGCTTGAGCGGGCCGAGGTGCGTGGAGCCGACCCCTTCGTTGATGTTGAGCCCGTCCGGTTCGGCGCCAATGACGATCACGTTGGCGCCGGCGTCCTTGAACACCTGCGGGGAACAGCCGCTGGCCGCGCCGTGGGCGCAGTCGAGGACGACCTTCAGGCCGTCCAGGCGGTGCGGAAGCGTGCCGAGCAGGTGCACGATGTAGCGGTCCTCGGCGTCGGAGAAGCGCTGGATTCGTCCCACCTCACCGCCGACGGGCCGGAAAGGCTCCTTGGCGAGCTGCACTTCGATGGCATCCTCGACGTCGTCGGGCAGCTTCTGGCCGCCGCGGGCGAAGAATTTGATGCCGTTGTCCGGCGCGGGGTTGTGGGAGGCGGAGATCATGACGCCGAAGTCGGCGTTGAGGTCCGCCACGAGGTAGGCGGCGGCCGGGGTGGGCAGCACGCCGGCGTCGTAGACGTCGATTCCGGAGCTGGAGAGCCCCGCTTCCACGGCGGCCGCGAGGAACTCGCCGCTGGCCCGTGGGTCCCGTGCCACCACGGCGCGTGGCCGCTTCCCGGTCGTGTTGCGGTCATGGCCAAGTACGACGGCGGCGGCCTGGGCCAGCTGCAACGCGAGCTCGGCGGTCAGCAACCCGTTCGCCAGGCCCCGGACTCCATCGGTTCCAAATAATCTAGACATCGGACCAAGTTTAGTCGATGGCCGGGGCAAGTCCGGCTTAAACGGCGAAGGCCCGCCCCGCCAAGTGGCGGGACGGGCCTTTGAAGAGGCGCTTTGGGCGCCCGGAAGCTAAATTAACGCTTCGAGTACTGCTGAGCCTTGCGGGCCTTCTTGAGACCGGCCTTCTTGCGCTCGATGACGCGAGCGTCGCGGCGCAGGTAACCGGCCTTCTTCAGGGTGGCGCGGTTGTTCTCGGTGTCGATCTCGTTCAGCGAACGGGCGATGCCGAGGCGCAGGGCACCGGCCTGGCCGGAGATGCCGCCACCGTGGATGCGGGCGATGACGTCGTAGGCGCCGTCAAGATCGAGGATCTTGAAGGGCTCGTTGACGTCCTGCTGGTGCAGCTTGTTCGGGAAGTAGTTCGCCAGCTCGCGGCCGTTGATGGTCCACTTGCCGGAGCCCGGCACAACGCGAACGCGTGCAACGGCTTCCTTACGACGGCCAACTGCAGCGCCGGCAACGGTCAGCGCCGGGCGTTCCTTCTTCGGCGCAGCTGCTTCCGCAGCACCGCTCTCCGAGGTGTAGCTGGTCAGGTTTTCCTCAGCCTCGACGGCTTCGGTGGTCAGTTCTTCGTTCTGAGCCACGATTCTCCTTGATAAAAAGTTGGTTGGTGGCCAGGACTACTGGGCGACCTGGGTGATTTCGAAAGTCTTGGGCTGCTGGGCGGCGTGGGGGTGCTCTGCACCGCGGTACACCTTCAGCTTGCCCAGCTGCTGTGCAGCGAGGGAGTTCTTCGGGAGCATGCCCTTGATGGCCTTCTCCACGGCGCGAACCGGGTTGGACTCAAGCAGCTCCGCGTAGTTGACGGAGGTCAGGCCGCCCGGGTAGCCGGAGTGGCGGTATGCGCGCTTCTGCTCCAGCTTGGCGCCGGTGAGGGCAACCTTTTCAGCGTTGATGATGATGACGAAGTCGCCCATGTCCATGTGGGACGCAAAGGTGGCCTTGTGCTTGCCGCGCAGCAGGATTGCGGTCTGGCTCGCGAGACGACCAAGGACAACGTCGGTGGCGTCAATGACGTGCCACTGGCGGTTGATATCGCCGGGCTTCGGGGTGTACGTACGCACGGTGTTTGCCTCGTTCTTGTTCTGGCGTTCTTGTTTTAGGCGTCACTCTTACGGTGCACCTACTATCTATGCGCTACCGGAACAGAGGTGAGGGCTCCATGTAACCAGTCATCCTGAGGTCTCGAATGTGCACGTTGAGTAGCTATCCTGCAACCGGATTCTCAAGCGGGCACGCACCATCGAGATAGGACACGCACAACGACTACCAAGAATAGCCGACGGCGGCCTCTTGGGTCAAAATAGGGTGTCCGGATGCATCCCGTCTGCTCTTTTTCGCAGACTGCCCCGTGCCGGCCCGTCGCATCCCTGGAGGAACCGTGTCCGATCCCGCCGCCGCCGGCTCCGTCTCACTGCTGCTTGCCCAGCCGTTGGCACAGCCATTTGCACAGCCGACCGGAGCGCTCACCGGGGTCCTGTTCATAGCCGGCGTCGCTCTCACCGGCGCATGCTTGTCCCTGTTGGCCGAGCTCCTCATCCGGCGCACGCTCCCCCGCCTGGGCGGACGCGTGACGGTACGCATGAGACTTACGACGGCGGCGGCCACCTTTACTCTGTCCGCACTGCTGGCCTGGCGGCTCGGCATCTCCCCTGAGCTTCCGGCCTACGTCCTGCTGGCTGTGGCCGGCGTCCAGCTGGCCCGGATCGACTTGCAGCACCACCTTTTGCCCAACCGGATGGTCCTGCCCCTATTGGGGGCCGGAATTGTGCTGCTCGGGATAGCCTCTGTGGCTTCCGGCGAGGCCGGAAACCTCCTGCGAGGGGTGGCCGGGGCCCTAATTTTGTTCGTTTTGTACCTTTTTCTTGCCCTGACCAGCCGAAACGGTCTCGGAATGGGCGATGTGAAGCTCGCAGCACCACTTGGCTTGTACTTGGGTTACCTAGGCTGGTCCCACTTGTTCTACGGCGGGGCCTTGGGATTCGTCGCCGGCGGCGTTGCCTCCGCGCTTCTGGTCCTCAAAAACCGCGGAAACAAGCCGAAGGAAGTGCCCTACGGGCCCTCAATGCTGGCCGCCGGCCTGGCAATCATCCTGCTGCTCCCCTAAGTAGCAGCAGGCCCCACACGTGCGGGCTTTAAGTAAGCCGGCTTATCAAACCAAGTAATCGGGACCCAGCCCTACTTGAAAACTGAGTACACCCCCTTTGCGGGCGAGTGGTACCCATATTTTCCTTCTAAAAAGTCGAGTATCGAACATCATTGCCGCGCCGATTGCGCCCGTGCAAATGTTGTCCCAACGAAGCTCCAGCAAATAGGCAATCGGGGATTTGCTGGAGATTCGTTCACTACTCAATCTCTGGAAAAGGAAAAACTAAAATGACTGGTCTCATGGTCTCAATGCTCGCTTTTGTTGCCGGCGTCAAGGAAAAGCTCACCTCCGAAAAGGGTGCGACCGCGACGGAATACTCGCTGCTCGTGGCCTTTATCGCCTTCGGCATCATCCTGGGTGTCACAGCCTTCGGAAACGAACTGAACACCTGGTTCAACGACCTCGGCACCACCGTGAAGGGCTGGAAGAACTAGACACGGCGTCAAAGCACAACAACAGGTCTCAGCAACACCCAATGTGCCGCGTCCGTGTCTCGCGGACGCGGCACATTTTTCTTAATCATCCAGCTGCATCTATCCCTGGGGGGATCCCATGAAGCGCAGCAGTCCACCGTCGCCCCGGTCTCGGGCGCAGGGCCGGCAGCGCGGCGCGGCAGCCGTCGAGTTCGCCCTCGTTCTACCCATCCTGCTCGCCCTGGTCGGCGGGATCATCGAATTTTCGTACATCTACAACCTTCAGATTTCCGTCACGCAGGCCGCCCGCGAGGCGGCACGGACCATGGCGATCAAGAACGACGTGGGTCTTGCAAAAGCCGCCGCAATTGCCGGCGCTCCTGGATTGACGGCAGGAAACTTCGGGTTCGCCTTCTCCGGCGCCTGCGCGAAGGATTTGAACGCAACCGTGACTGTCACTTACAAGGCCGGCGGCATGACCGGCATGTTCGGTGACCTCTACACCCTCACCGGCGTAGGAGCAATGCGATGCGGAGGCTAATCGCGCGAGACGACCAGGAGCGCGGCGCCACCGCCGTCTTCGTTGCCGTCATGATGGTGGTCCTTCTCGGTGCCGGCGCGATGGCCGTGGACGTGGGCCAGATCTACGCCGAACGGGCTCAACTGCAGAACGCCGCGGACGCGGGGGCACTCGCCGTCGCCCAGCAGTGTCATCGCACTCCTGCCGCATGCTCTGCAAATGCACTCCTCTGGGCGAAGGAGCTCACAGGCGGCAATTCCAACGATGGTGCCACCGATATCGAGTCTGTGAAGGTGGATCTGGCGAACAGCCAGGTCACGGTAGTCACCACCACCCGCAGCGGCTCGAACGCCTTTCTCACCAAAATGTTTGCCAGCGCGCTCAATGCGCCGCCCGTCACGGTAGGGGCGCATGCGACAGCCTCCATGGCACCACCCTCAGGTGGCTCCAGTTTCCCGTTGGCAATTTCGAACAACTGCTACAACCTCTCGACCGCAGACACCGGCCAGGTGCAGAAGATCTCCTACAAGCCTGGCGGAACCTGCACGGGTCCTTCCGGAACACAGATCCCGGGCGGCTGGGGCTGGCTGGACCAGGACTCCCCCTGCGTTGCGATCACGGAACTTGGCAGCAATCTGGTCGGATCCGATCCGGGCAACAACCCGCCCTCTGGATGCTCCAAAATTCTCGAGGGCTGGGCCGACACAATCACCGGCGGCGGCGAAGTCCATGTCGCGTTCCCTGTCTTCGACGACGCCACCAACAAGGGTCAGAACGGCTCCTTCCACATCATCGGCTACGCCACCTTCAAGATCTGGGGCTGGAAGTTCGGCAACAACCACGAGTACGAATTTCGCAACACAAAGAACGATCCCGGAATGACGGCCGACCTCGCATGCAAAGACGGCAACGACCGCTGCCTTATCGGCCAATTCATCAAGTTCGAATCCATCGACTCCTGGACGGGGGCAGGTGGTGGCACAGGAGCAAATCTTGGAACGGCGGATATCAAGCTAATCAAATAGACAATTTCTAAGGGGATATCATGAAAACACGCCTGCTGGGGGGCATCGCCGCATTACTTGTGGCAATTATAGGAACCGTATTGCTGGTGACGTACGTTCAAAATGCTGATAAACGCGCGCTGGCCAGTACCGAAACTGAAAACATCTACATCGTCCAGAAAACCATTCCCGCCGGCGCCTCCGCCGAGACGATCGCCGATTCTGTGGCCAGGAAGTCAGTGCCTAAGCTCGCCATCGCCCAAAACAGCGTGACGGACCTCGGGTCCCTCGGCGCCAAGGTCTCGGCCGTAGCCCTCATGCCGGGCGAGCAGCTGTTGTCCTCGCGGATGGTGGAGCAAAACGCTTTTCTCGGTCCGTCCCGGGTTCAGATCCCCACCGGACTCCAGGAACTCACGCTCAAGCTTCCTATCGAACGTGTCGCGGGTGGCGTCCTCAAGGCCGGGGACACCGTGGGTGTCTTCCTCTCGCTGGAAGACGCGGGTGCCACCCAGGCCGGTAGCAAAGCCAGGACCCAGCTGACCTTCCACAAGGTCCTCGTGACGGCGGCGCAATTCAGCAACGGCACGGCCACCCAGACGGGGGGCTCGGACGCCACAGCGGGAACGGCACAGGCGTCGTCGACGTCCAGCAGCAACGAGCAGACGGACGACACGTATCTCGTGACGCTCGCCCGGAACTCCGCCGACGCCGAACGCATCGTGTTTGCCGCGGAGTTCGGCAAGATCTACCTGTCTAAGGAACCTGGCGACGCGCTCGAGAAGAGCAACGGCGTCGTTGACACGGCGGGACTGTTCCGATGAGCCGCTACGTTCTCATCACCCCGAACAGTGACTTCGAGCGCCTGGTCCGGCTTGCCGTGACCGGAATGCACGGTGCGCTGCATGTCTTCCAGGCAGACTACCTGCCGGAAGGCCCCGCAGATATCCTGCGCCAGATGCAGGGAGAACCTCCGGAGGTCCTGATCCTCGGACCCGGCCTGCCAGTGGAGGGTTCCCTCAAGCTCGCGTCCGTGATGGACCTCCAGTACCCGGAAATCAGCGTGGTGCTCGCCGCCACGGCGACTCCGGAGAGCGTGCTGCAGGCTATGCGGGCGGGCGTCCGGGACTTTCTCGACCCGGCGGCCGACGCGGACACCATTCGCGTCATGCTGGAGCGGGCCAGTCTTGCAGCTGCGGGCCGGCGGCGCGGGCTCGCCCCGCAGGCGTCGGAGCACGCAGACCACGGCGGCAACGGCCGAGTCATCGCGGTGATGTCACCCAAGGGCGGCGTCGGCAAGACGACGGTGGCAACCAACCTCGCCGTCGGGCTTGGCAAGACCTCCCCGATGAGCGTGGTGATCGTCGATCTCGACCTTCAGTTCGGCGATGTGGCCAGCGGCCTGCTGCTGGAGCCGGAGTTCACCATCACAGATGCCGTGATGGGAGCCGCAAGCCAGGATTCGATGGTCCTCAAGACGTACCTGACCGTTCACCCGGCCGGTATCTACGCCTTGTGCGCCCCGCTCAGTCCGATCGACATGGACAAGATCACGGCTGCCCATGTCTCCCACCTGCTCGAACAGCTGCGGCAGGAATTCCAATACATCGTGGTGGATACGGCCCCAGGGCTGGGAGAGCACGTCCTGGCGACGCTCGAACAGGCCACGGATGCCGTCTGGATCTGCGGAATGGACGTTCCCAGCATCCGCGGCATGCGCACCGGCTTCCAGATTCTGGATGAACTCAACCTGACACCCGAACGCCGTCACATCGTCCTGAACATGGCGGACCGGCGGGCGGGCCTGACCTTGAAGGACGTCGAAGCTACTGTCGGTGTCCCCGTGGATGTGGTGCTGCCGCGTTCCAAGAACCTTCCCTACTCCACCAACAAGGGAGTCCCCGTCCTCCAGGAGGGCAGCAGGGATCCCGCGTCCAAGGGATTGCGACAGCTCGTGGATCGCTTCAAACCCGGGTGGGAAGCAAGACCTCACAAACAGCTGCACAGAAGGGCGGTATTCCAGTGAGCCTCACCGACCGATTCGCACAACTGCGCGGGGATGCCCCTGCCAGGAAGTCGCCTGAAGCGCAACCTGCCCCGGTGGATGTCTTCCAGGCCCCATCGACGCTGGGCCGCATCCATGAGGCCAAGACCGCTGCGGAATCGCGCAGCGACGTCGTTGAAGTCCAGCAGACCGCTTCCATTGCCAGTGAGGCGCTCAACACGCTCAAGGAGCGGGCCAGCCAGGCCCTGTTTGAACGGCTCGGGTCCAGGATTACCGATTCCTCAATTGGCGAGGCTGAGCTCCACCAATCGGTCAAAGACGAACTCAAGGCCGTCGTCGACGAGGAACAGATTCCGCTCTCCGGCCAGGAACGCCAGCGGCTGATCCGCGAGATTATCGATGATGTGTTGGGGCACGGTCCCATCCAGAGATTCCTGGACGACCCCGCCGTCACCGAAGTCATGGTCAACCGCTTTGACCAGATCTACGTGGAGCGCGGCGGGCAGCTGCACCTGACGGAAACGAAATTCACCTCAGATGAAGCGCTTCGGCGAGTCATCGAGCGGATCGTGTCAAACGTGGGCCGGCGGATCGACGAGTCGTCACCCTTGGTGGACGCCCGCCTCGCCGACGGATCACGAGTCAACGCCATTATTCCGCCGTTGGCGGTCAATGGACCGGCTCTCACAATCCGGAAATTCGGGCGCGACCCGCTGACAGTCAATAATCTGATCTCGATGGGCAGCCTGTCCCCCGAGATGGCCGAACTGCTCCAGGCCTGTGTTCTGGCACGCATGAACATCATCGTGTCCGGCGGCACCGGCACGGGCAAGACGACGCTGCTGAATGTGCTGTCTTCGTTCATTCCGGCGTCGGACCGAATCGTCACGATCGAGGACGCGGTGGAACTGCAGTTGCAGCAGGACCACGTGGTCCGGCTGGAAAGCAGGCCGCAGAACATTGAGGGCAAGGGCGAGATCTCCATTCGGGACCTCGTTCGTAACTCCCTGCGCATGCGGCCGGACCGGATCGTCGTCGGCGAAGTCCGCGGCGGGGAATGCCTGGACATGCTCCAGGCCATGAACACCGGCCACGACGGCTCCATCTCCACAGTCCACGCCAACTCCCCCCGGGACGCCATCGCCAGGCTCGAAACCCTGGTTCTCATGGCCGGCATGGACCTGCCCTTGCGGGCCGTCCGCGAGCAGGTGGCCTCGGCCGTCAACCTGATCGTGCACATCTCCCGGCTCCGTGACGGCTCGCGCCGCGTCACGCATATCACCGAGGTCCAGGGCATGGAAGGCGACATCGTCACGCTCCAGGACGCGTTCGTCTTCGACTACTCGGCCGGTGTGGACAGCAGCGGCCGGTTCCTGGGCAAACCGGTGCCCACCGGCGTCCGGCCACGGTTCACTGACCGCTTTGCCGATCTCGGGATTACCATCTCCCCGGCAGTCTTCGGCGTGCAGCCGACAAGGGGGCGGTAACCATGCTCCCGGAGCTTTCCCCCCTCGCCTTCGTGGGCGGCCTGCTGCTGGTCTATGCAGCGCTGGCGATCGTCTTCACGTTCGTCTTCAAGTCCCGGTCGGCGGTACCGCTATCCCGGCGCAGGCCGGAAATGGGGCCGCAGACCTCCTCGTTCAGCAGACTGACCAACCAGGCGGTCGACGCCCTCAACAAGGGCGTGCGCCGCGGCCGCACCGGCATACTCAACAGGGACAAGCTCGACGCCGCCGGTCTCAAGAAGGGCCCCGGCGATTACCTGCTGATGGGCGGCGCTTTGACCTTCGTCGCAGTGGTGATCGGGTTCCTGACGGGCGGGGCGTTCTTCGCGGTTCTGCTGCTGGTGCTCACCCCTGTAGCCCTAGTGACATTCCTGAACATCAAGGTTTCCCGGCGGAGAAAGAAATTCGACGACCAGGTGCCGGACACCCTACAAATGTTTTCCGGCGGTCTCAGGGCCGGACACAGCTTGCTCCGCGCCATTGACGCCGCCGCACAGGAAAATGAAGCGCCCATGGCCGAGGAACTGAACAGAGTGGTCAATGAGACCAGGATCGGCCGGGATCTCGGCGAGTCCCTCGACGAAGTGGCGCGCCGGACAGACAACGAGGACTTCGGCTGGATCGCCCGGGCGGTCGAGATCCACCGGGAAGTTGGCGGAGACTTGGCCGAGGTCCTGGACCATGTTGGCGAAACTATCCGCGACCGGAACCAGATCCGAGGCCAAGTCAGGGCGCTTAGCGCTGAAGGCCGAATCTCTGCTTTGGTCCTCATAGCCCTCCCGATCGTGATGTTCATTGGCCTGACCCTGTTCAACCCCCTCTACTCCAGGGTGTTCACGAGTACGCTGCCCGGCTATCTCATGATCGCCGGCGTGGTGGTCCTCCTCGGGATCGGCAGCTTCTGGCTCAGCCGGCTCATCAAACCGAAGTTCTAGGGAAGCAGGGAGAGAACAGTGCAAACCATCGCTTATGCCGCCATCCTGGCGATCATCGCCCCGCTGTCGGTCATGACGTGGCTGGTTCTGACAGGCGACCGTGCCGGACTCAGAAACATCCAATCCAACCTTGGCAAGCGGCCGAAGACGGGGACGGGGGCGGCCGGTGCCAACGAGCAGCTAGCGTCGCTGGCGAGGAAGGCCATGCCGAAAGGTTACGCAGCATGGCTGGACAAGCAATTGGCCGGCGCAGGCCGGCCAAAGGCCTGGCCGCTGGCCCGTGTCGTCATGGTCAAGCCCCTGCTGGCCTTGGCCGGAGCCGTGCTGGGCATCCTGCTCTACACCGCTGATCCCAAGCCCATGAAGCTTGGCATCGCCTTGGGAGTCACCGCGCTCTGTTACTTCGTCCCCGACATCCTTCTCCGCAACTACGCGGAGAAGCGTCGGACCGCAATCAAGATGGAACTGCCAAACGCCCTGGATCAGATGCTCATTTCCGTCCAGGCAGGCCTGGGTTTCGAAACCGCCATGGCCCGCGTCGGCGAGACCGGGAAGGGACCATTGGCCGATGAACTCGTCCGGACCCTGCAGGACATGCAAGTGGGACGCTCCCGCAAAGAGGCCTACCTGGCCATGGCCCAACGCGTGGATGTCCCTGACTTGCGGTCCTTCGTCCGGGCGGTCGTCCAGGCGGACAGCTACGGTATCGCGATCGCCAATGTCCTCAAGTCCCAGGCGACAGTTATGCGAGTCAAGCGTCGGCAGCGGGCTGAGGAGCACGCGATGAAGATGCCCGTGAAGATGCTTTTCCCGCTGATTGTCTCCATCCTTCCAGCCCTGTTTATCGTGGTGCTCGGACCCACCGTCCTCAGCATCATGGACGTCTTCACCGGCCGCTAGGCAGGCGAACGCGCCGCTGCCCGTTCCGCGGGCAGCTCCACAGACCGGACCCCCTTGGACCCAGAGCCAAGGGGGTCCTCCTGTGTGCCAGGCGCAGGATGGGCGCAGGGAATGTACAGGAAACGTGCAGTTTGGGAAGCCTTAGCACAGGATGCGTCAAAGGCGAATCGTCGGCGTGTCGTCCGTTGCTATGTTCCTCTCAGTGCTGGTGCAGGGCCAGCCTCCCAACTCGCTCAGGAGTCTCCAATGCGTTCCTTCATCTCCGCTTTCGCAACCCGTCTTTGCCGCGACCAGCGCGGCGCCACCGCCGTCGAATACGGCATCATGGTCTCCCTCATCGCCGTCGTGATCATCGTCGCCGTAACCCTCCTCGGGGGCACTTTGACCGACACCTTCACCCAGGTCCAGTGCTCCGTCAGCGGCGGCACCTTCACACCCGCAGCCGCCGGGGCAGCAGGCACGGGTTCCTGCGCACCGTAAGCACCGCGTCCCAGGCACGGCACTTCGGCGAATGACAGTGTGGTGGCGGCATCAAGCCGCCACCACATAGTCGTCTCAGGCAACCAATGCGGGAAGGCGGTCCCATGTCCAAGACATCTGAACGGGGCGCCGTCGCCGTGGAATTCGCACTTCTCGCGCCTGTCCTGGTCATGTTGCTGCTCGGTATCACGGAATTCGGCCGGGCGTACAACGCGCAAGTCACACTCTCCAGCGCCGCCCGCGAAGGCGTCCGGGTCATGGCCATCGGCAGCAGCCCCAGCGCTGCGCGAACGGCGGCCAAGAACGCGGCCACGGCGCTGAAACCGGCGCTGGCCGACACCAACATCACCATCAGCCCAGCCACCTGCACCGCCGGTACCCAAGTGACGCTCAAGATCACCTATTCGCTCTCCACGATGACCGGCATTGCGGGCCCGTTCACCATGGAAGGCAAAGGAGTCATGCTGTGCGGAGGGTAGGAACCACAACCGCCGGCGGCGAGCGCGGGGCCATCAGCGTCCTGGTCGCCATCCTCATGGTGACTTTGCTCGGCTTCACCGCTCTGGCCGTGGATGTCGGCATGCTGTACGCCGAGCGGACCCAGCTGCGTAACGGAGCCGACTCCGCAGCCCTCGCCATTGCTCAGAAGTGCTCCCGGAATATCAACGACGCCGACTGCTCCACCACCTCCGCCCTTGCCCGGGGCCTCGCCAATAGCAATGCTGGCGACGGGAAAAGCAACATTGCGGACCTCGTTCTGGATAAAGCGGCCGGCACAGTGAAAGTGACCGCGGGGGCGCAGGAAGCCGGCAAGGCGCCGAACCGGGTCTCGCTCTTCTTCGCCCGCGTCCTCGGCTTCAACGACGCCACGGTTACCGCCGGTGCCACCGTCCGGTGGGGCCGGCCGGTGGCTGGTCCGACGGCGTTCCCCATCGCCTTCTCCATATGCCAGGTGAAGACTCACGTCGATGGCGGTCTGCAACTGCTGGTGAGCCACGGCAGCAAGGGCGAAGCGACCTGCAATTACGGGCCGTCGGGAGCCGTCGTTCCGGGTGGATTCGGCTGGCTCAATCGCCCCTCCGGTACCTGTGCAGGAATCGTCAACGCCACGAGTTGGTCCCCCAGCGATCCCGGAAACAGCTATCCCGGTGTGTGCGATGACCAGTTGCGGGCCTGGGCCGCAGACATCACGGCCGGAAAGGATGTCACAGTCCTGCTCCCGATCTTTGATGAGGTGGCCGGTACCGGTTCCAGCACCACCTACAAACTCATCTCGTTTGCGGCCTTCGTCGTAAAGGGCTGGAGCTTCAACGGCAACAAGTTCCCCATTACGTTTCACAACAAGCCTCCCTTCGTCGATGCCGCGTTGACCTGCGACGGCAGCTGCACCGGCATCATCGGCAACTTCGTCCATTACGTTTCCCTGGACAACGCCTACATCCTCGGGCCTGCGCCCGACTTCGGCGCCGGCGTCGTCAAGCTCACGCAATAGGACATGCGTCGCCACACCGTCCACCAACCAGTTCAGGAGCAGTTTTTGAAGTCACGCCTATTGGCAGGGATCGCGGCCCTAGTGCTGGCCGTCGTCGGGGCCATCCTGGTAGTCAGCTACGCGCAGGGGGCCGACGCGCGGGCAATGCAGGGACTGGAGCCGCAGGACATTTTAGTGGTGGCGAAGGCCGTACCGGCAGGCACCACCACCGAGGCCCTCAAGCCATTTCTCGCGACGGAAAAACTTCCAGGCACGGCCATCGCCAAATCCGCGCTCCAGAACCTGGACGGGATGGCCGGCAAGGTCACCGCCGTCGACCTGCTCCCCGGCGAGCAGCTCGTCGCGGAGCGACTGATCGCACCCGATGAGCTGCAAACCAGCGGGGCGGTCGACATTCCCGAGGGGCTGCAGGAGGTGTCCTTCCAGCTGGAACCGCAGCGCGTGGTGGGCGGCCGGTTGGCACCGGGGGATCACGTCGGCATCTTCATTTCGCTCAAGAGCGGAGGCGACGCGGCGAAGCCGGACAAGGAATCAACGCAGCTGTCCATTCACAAGGTCCTCCTCACGGCGGTGCAGCGCGCGCCCGTCGCGAGCGAGGCGGCGAAGACGGCTTCCGGCACTGGGAGCACGGCTCCAGCGGAGGACACCTCGCTCCCCACGGGCTCTCTGCTTCTGACCGTGGCCGTGGATGACGTCAATGCCTCGAAAATCATTTATGCCTCTGAGTTCGCCAGCCTGTGGCTGAGCAAGGAGCCCCTCAACGCCAAAGACAGCGGGCCAACCGTGATGGAAGGTAGCAAGGTGTACAAATGAGCCGCTTTGTCCTGATTTCGCCGAACACGGACTTCGATGCCCGCGTGCGGCAGGCACTGGCCGGCGGCCTTCCGGGTGGCCTGCAGACCTTCGCGTTCGTCAATCCGGCGAACCCGGCGGAGCTCTTCGCCAGCCTCAACCAGGAACGGCCCGAGGTCCTGATCCTGGGACCCGACGTGCCGGTGGAGGACGCCCTGCGCCTGGCGACGGTGTTCGACGTCCAGCTTCCCGAGCTCAGCGTCATCCTGGTCGGCGAGCCAGATCCGAACTTCGTCCTGCTGGCCATGCGGGCCGGCATCCGCGACATCCTCAGCCCGGCGGCGGACCCGGCCCAGATCCGGGTGCTGCTGGAGCGGGCCTGCCAGTCGTTCGCCACGCGCAACCGGACCAGCGCGGCCAGCCAGCCGGACAGCCCCAAGGGATTGGTGATCGGCGTCTTCTCCCCCAAGGGCGGAGTCGGCAAAACCACGATCGCCACCAACATCGCCATCGGACTCGGCCAAGTGGCGCCCATGGGCGTGGTGATCGTAGACCTGGATCTGCAGTTCGGGGACGTGGCCTCGGGCCTGTACCTGAATCCGGAGCACACGGTGACCGACGCCGTCTCGTCCGCGGCCAGCCAGGATTCCCTCGTCCTCAAGGCCTTCCTCACCGTCCACCCCGGGAGCATCTACGCCCTCTGCGCCCCCCGGACGCCCGAGGAAGCTGACGACATCACACCGCAGCAGGTCACGCGCCTGCTCGAACAACTGGCCGAACAGTTCCAGTACGTCGTGGTCGACACCGCGCCCGGGCTCCCGGAGGTCGGGTTGGCCGCCCTCGAACAATGCACCGACGCCGTCTGGGTGACCGCCATGGACGTGCCGAGTATTCGCGGGCTGCGTTCCGGCCTGGAAATCCTCCGGCGCCTGGACCTGCTTCCCGAGACGCGCCACGTGGTGCTGAACATGGCGGATTCCAAGTCGGGGCTGAGCGTCCAGGACGTCGAAGCCACCATCGGCGCGCCCGTGGACGTCAGCATCCCCCGGTCCAAGGCAGTGGCGTTCTCCACCAACCGCGGCGTCCCCGTCCTTCAGGACGGACGCAAGGATCCGGCCATCAAAGGACTGAAACAGCTCGTCCACCGGTTCGATCCTGCCTGGCGCGCCACCGCCCAGAAGAAACTGCACCGCCGGGTGGTGGTCTAGATGAAGCTTTCCGAACGGCTCCGCTCAGCCGAGGGAACGGCTGCAGTTGCCCCGCAGGCCGTCTCGCCTCAGGCTGCAGCTCCAGTGGCCCTGTCCGCCACCGGAGGAAGTGGGACGACGGCGGCCCCGCCGGCCGCCGTCGTGCTCCAGAAAAGCAGCCGCCCACCAGCGCCGGGCTTCCCGGAGCACCAGGACTCCCGCGCCCGGGGCCAGCAGCCCGTCGACGCCTTCGCGGCCCTCAAGCAGCGGGCCGCCACCGCGTTGTTCGAACGCATGGGAACCCGCTTCAACGATTCGGCAACCACGGAAGATGACCTCCGCACCTCCGCGAGGGAGGAGCTGACGCGCATCATCGACGCCGAGCAGGTCCCCCTGTCCGCCGAGGAGCGCTCCCGGCTGGTCCGCGACGTGGCCGACGACGTCCTGGGCTACGGCCCGTTGCAGCGCCTCCTGGACGATCCCGCCGTCACGGAAATCATGGTCAACCGGATGGACCAGATCTACGTGGAACGCAACGGCAAACTGACCCTGACGGAATCGCGGTTCAGCTCCGAGGACCACCTCCGCAAGGTGATCGAGCGCATCGTGTCCAAGGTGGGCCGGCGCATCGATGAGTCCTCCCCCCTCGTGGACGCGCGGCTCGAGGACGGGTCCCGCGTCAACGCCGTCATTCCGCCGCTCGCCGTCGGCGGTTCGTCGCTGACCATCCGTAAGTTCAGCAAGGTGCCGCTGACTGTCCGGAATCTCATCGAGTTCGGCACGCTGACGCCGGAAATGGCGGAACTGCTGAACGCCTGCGTGAAGGCCAAGCTCAACATCATCGTCTCCGGCGGCACCGGCACGGGAAAGACGACACTGCTGAATGTCCTTTCCTCGTTCCTGCCCCACGACGAGCGGATCGTGACGATCGAGGACGCCGTCGAGCTCCAGATCCAGCAGGAACACGTGGTGCGTCTGGAAAGCCGGCCGTCGAACACCGAGGGCAAGGGCGAGGTGACCATCCGCGAACTGCTGCGGAACTCCCTGCGCATGCGCCCGGACCGGATCGTGGTGGGCGAGGTTCGCGGCGGCGAATCACTGGACATGCTCCAGGCCATGAACACCGGCCATGACGGTTCGCTCTCGACCGTGCACTCCAACTCGCCCCGGGATGCCGTGGCCCGCCTGGAGACCCTCGTGCTCATGGCCGGCATGGACCTGCCGCTGCGGGCCATCCGGGAACAGATCGCCTCGGCCGTCAACCTGATTATCCAGATCTCCCGGCTGCGGGACGGCACCCGGCGGATCACCCACGTCACCGAGGTCCAAGGCATGGAGGGTGACATCGTCACGCTCCAGGACGCTTTCGTGTTCGACTACGCCGCCGGCGTCGACGCCCACGGCCGGTTCCTCGGAAAACCGGTCCCCACCGGCATCCGCCCTCGCTTCATCGACCGTTTCGAGGACCTGGGCATCTATGTCTCCCCCGCCGTGTTTGCCGCGCCGCTGACGCCGGCCGGAAGGGCGTGATCTGTCCATGACCCTGCTGCCCATCGGCGTCGGCCTGCTCTTCAGCGCTGTGCTGGTCCTCGGGATCGTGCTGCTCGCACCCGGCGGGGCGAGTCTCCCACTGGACCGGCGCAGGCCCGTCCAGGGCCAGTCCGACTCGCAGCTGACCCGGTTCGCCGGCTCGGCCGTCCACCTGGTCGACGGATTCTTCTCCGGCCGCAAGATCCGGCTCTTCAACCGCGAGTCGCTGGAACAGGCCGGCCTGCGCCTGAGCCAGGCCGACTTCTACGTCCTGCTCCTGGCCGGAGCTGTTGCGGGGGGCTTTGCCGGGTTCGTCGTCGCGGGGCCGTTGCTGGCAGTCCTGCTGGTGCTGCTGGCGCCGGTCGTGGGCCACCTCGTGATCGGCATCCTGACCGGCAAGCGCCGCACCAAGTTCGACCAGCAGCTCGGCGACACCCTGCAGCTGCTCTCCGGCGGCCTCCGGGCAGGGCACAGCATCATGCGCGCCATTGACGCCGCCGCGTCCGAATCGCAAAGCCCGACGTCGGAAGAGATGCGCCGCGTGGTTACGGAGACCAGCCTGGGCCGGGACCTCCTGGACTCCCTGACCGACACCGCGGACCGGATGCGGAACGAGGACTTCGTCTGGATCGCCCAGGCCATCCAGATCAACCGTGAAGTGGGCGGGAACCTGGCCGAAGTCCTGGACCAGGTCAACGAGACCATCCGCGAGCGCAGCGAGATCAAAGGGCACATCAAGTCCCTCGCCGCCGAGGGAAAGTTCTCCGCCTACATCCTCATGGCCATGCCAATCGGGATCGTGGTGATGCTGATGCTGGTCAATCCCGGCTACATGAACGCCATGTTCACGCACCCGCTGGGCTGGGGCATGATGGCCGCTTCCGTCATCCTCATGACCATTGGTGGCCTGTGGATGCGCAAAATCATCGACCTGAAGTTCTGAGGCGGCCATGGCACCTGCTGTACTTCTTGCCACGCTGCTGGTGGCGTTGCCGCTGGGCTATCTTGCGTGGTCGCTGCTCTCCGTTGACCGGAGGTCACAGCGCGCTATGCGGGAGATTCTCGCGCTGGGCACGGACCCTGCCGAACTCACCCAGCGGGAGCGCAGCAGCCTGCTGGAACGGGCCGGCCACCGGCTGACTCCCGCAGCGTACGTCCGCAAACTGGACCGGCTGCTGTCCCTCGCCGGGCGTCCCGCGTCGCTGCCTTTGGGCCGCGTGCTCGCGGCCAAGCCGCTCCTGGGGCTGCTGGGCGCCCTCTTGGGCTCCTGGATCAGCGCCAACAGCCCGACGCCGATCCTCAAGCTCGTGGGAATCTTTGTGTTCCTGCTGGGCTACTTCATCCCCGATCTCCTGCTGTACAGCAAAGGGCAGGAGCGGCAGAAGACCATGCAGCTGGAACTGGCCAACACGCTGGACCAGATGCTGATCTCCGTGGAAGCGGGCCTGGGCTTCGAAGGCGCCATGGCCCGGGCCGGCGAGAACGGCAAGGGCCCGCTGGCGGAGGAACTGATCCGAACCCTGCAGGACATGCAGGTAGGACGCAGCCGGCGCGAGTCCTACCTGGCACTGGCGGCACGGACCAACGTGCCCGAGCTGCGCAGCTTCGTCCAGGCCGTGGTCCAGGCCGACACCTACGGCATTGCCATCAGCCGGGTGCTGCGGGTGCAGGCGAAGGTCATGCGGGTCAAACGCCGGCAACGGGCCGAGGAGAAGGCCATGAAGCTGCCCGTCACCATCTTGTTCCCCCTGCTGTTCTTCATCTTCCCTGTGCTGTTCATCGCCATCCTGGGCCCCGCCGTCATCAACGCCATCGACACGTTCAGCGGCCAGTAGCAGCCGCCACCGCGAGAACACACCGGAACGTGCCGTTTGATCGGAGCGCAGTTTCCGGGATCTGGCCGGGTTCTGTGGCAACATCTGGACCATGAACGACACCACACGTGAGGACACGCCCCCTTCACGCTCCGAAATGGGCCAGGGGAGTGTCTTCGCAAGGAAGTTTCCGCTGCTGGCCCGTTCGGGGCCCTTCCTGCTGTGGCCTTTGGCCGTTGTGGCCGTGATTGTGTCGGTCCGGCACGTCGTCACCGGCAACGCAATCGGGTACGACTCGCACGCCTACTGGCTCGCGGCGCAGGGCGGGCTTTCCTACGGCGCAAGTCCCGGACAGCCGGACGCGTATTTGTATTCGCCCGCGTTTGCAGCGGCGATCTGGCCGTTGGCGTTGCTTCCCTGGCCCCTGTTCTGTGCGGCGTGGTTTGCGATCGAGGCAGCAGCAGTGGCGTGGCTGGTGAGACCCCTCCGGGCGCGGTGGGCCATTCCGGTGTCCCTGCTGTGCCTCCCCGAACTCGTCGTCGGAAACATCTACATCTTGCTCGCCGCGGCCGCCGTAGTCGGCATGCGAAGGCCTGCCGCCTGGTCTTTCGCCGTCCTCACGAAGGTCACCACCGGCGTCGGCCTCCTCTGGTTCGCCACTCGTGGCGAATGGAAGAGGCTGCTTCAAGGAGTTGGCGCAACGGTGCTCATCGTCGCCGTGTCTTATGCAGCCGACCCGACAGCGTGGAGCGACTGGATACGGTTCCTGTTCGAGAACAGGGAGGGAACGCCTGACAGCCGGGTCAGCTTCGTCGTGCGGTGCCTCATCGCTGTGGCCCTGGTCGTCATCGGTGCCCGGAAGCACTGGCCCTTTCTCGTCGCTCCGGCGATGGTGCTGGCCTCGCCGGTCCTCGTCTCGGTCGTTCCGTGGACGATCCTCATTGCCGTACCGCGGCTTCTCATGGAGGGAAGTAACCACGGGACGCGGCAATAGCTGCGGACGTGACTGGTTCCCTCGGGAAAGCCTCAGGGTTTCCGCAGGATAGAGCGGGCTGCACGGCATCGGCCGCGTCAGCAAGTAGCGTGGTCACATGTCCCTTCCAAGCGCTTGCCCCGACGACGGAGAAGCGAGCATTGCCCTCGCTCCCACAACCTCTCCGGGACTGCCGGCGCCTGCCCTCACGGCATCCAGTGCGCCTGTGACCCTCCCGGAGGTGCTCCCGGAGGCACTCCAGGAAGTCATCCCCGAGGACCTGCCGCCGGCCCCGCTCGTGGACCCTGCCGCGCTTCAGGACCTGGGTGCCCAGCTCGACAATCCGGCCGTGGCGAAGGGATTTGCCAGGGACTACACCCGGATGTGGGACCAGCGCTACCGCACGCTGGCCTCTGCCCTCGAACGCGGGGATCTCGCGGGCTCGATGGACGCTGTGCTGAGCCTGAAGACGTCCTCGGCCATGGTCGGAGGCCTGCGCCTGGCCCAGCTCGCCGGCGAACTGGAGAACGCCCTCAGGGCCGGCGACATTGGTCGTGCCCTGTCGCTCCTGCGCGACGTTGCCGCGCGCGGCGGGGAAACCGTGGACGAACTCCAGTTCAGCTATGTCCTGTGGGACAGCTAGGGCCGGCGGGACCGCTGCCCCCTACGAGTGTCCCGGGTGCCGGGAGCCGGACGCCTCTCCGGGGGCTACCGCGCCGGCGACAGCCGGTAGCCCACGCCGCGGACGGTCTGCAGCCAGCGCGGCTGCACGGGGTCCTCGCCGAGTTTCCTCCGGAGGTTGCCGATATGCACCTCGACGGCGCGTTCGTCGGATTCGCTGATGTATGCGTCCGCCCGGTAGTAATCGCCCCGGACCACGCGCACCAGCTCGGTCTTGGACCGCACGGCGCCGGCGCCCTTCAGGAGCGCCTGCAGGAGGTCGAACTCGCTGCGGGTCAGGCTGACCGCCACGCCGTCGACACTCACGGACCGGGTCTCGGGGTTCAGGTCCAGGCCGTTGTGGTGCAGCACCGGACTCTGGGAGGCTGCCGGGGCGGCAGCGTCCCCGGGATCCGTCCCGGATATTTCCGCGGCGCGGAGGTCCTGCCGGGGCCGGCGCATCATGGCGCCCACACGGGCGCGCAACTCCCGGGGCCGGAAAGGCTTCGCCAGGAAATCATCAGCACCGGTATGAAACGCCGTCAGCGTGTCCAGTTCGTCGGTCCGCGCCGTCAGCATGACCACGTACGCGTCGCTGAACTGCCGGATCCGGCGCAGCACCTCGAACCCGTCGATATCGGGAAGCCCGACATCCAGGGTGACCACGCTTGCCTCCCGCGCCCTGACGACGTCGACCCCTTCACGCCCGCCGGCCGCCGAATGGACTTCGAACCCTGCCTGGCTCAATACGGCTTCGACAAGGTTCCGAACATCTTCGTCGTCTTCTACTACGACGGCGACTCCCAGGTCGGTCATGGCCCCCCTCATGTGTCACGCTACGCTGCCGTTCGCGGATGCGGCGGCAGCAATGATCCCGCCGGCCCCCACCGGCAATGTCAGAATACCCACCCTAAGGGGCAAATTCGCGGCGGCCCGGTAACAGAAATGCCAAAACTTCGATTTATGTCAAATTTGCGTGACACAAGGTGTAAAACTGGAGCAACGGGAAGGGGGCACGGCGTCTTTGCTTAGACAGCGGCTGATCCGCGGTGTGGATCGATACGGCAAGGCTTTGCGGCCGCGCGGGCGGGTCCTCGTGTGCCAGTTGCCGCTGGCCGTGATGCTGGTCGGAATCGTCCTTGCCGCCCCGGCCGCCTGGCCCGGCCTTCCGGACAGCATCCTGTGCCGGTACGCCTTTGGCCTGCAGGCCGCGCTCCTTGCGGCCTGCGTCCTGGTCCCCTGGCAGCGTTTTGGGCCGTTGGCGCCGCTCGTCATCCCCGTCCTGGACCTGGTCGCGATAGGGCTGCTGCGGGACGGCACCACCGCCGGGCTGCCGGATCCCGGTGTGCTCTCCGTCCTGCCCGTGGTATGGATCTCGGCGTCCAGGCTCTCAGCCCCCGCGAGCCTGTCACTGAGCTTCTCGGTGCCCCTCCTGGCCGCCCTGCCTTGGCTCCTGGCGGACCGGTCGGCACCGCTTGCGGCGCGCACGGCCGAAGCCTTGCTGGTGCCCCTGATGATGTTCGCGGTCTCCCTGGCCATGCGTTTTGCGCGGGCGCGCCTGCGGCACGAGCAGTGGCGGATCAAGTCCAAGGAGGCCGAGCTGGAGGTCCTGCTCGCGGACAGCAGGGAGCGCGAACGGCTCCTGAACACCATTCTTGACACCGTCGACGTCGGGATCGTGGCAGTGGATGCCAACGGCCGCCGGCTGCTGACGAACACGTGGCAGGCCGAACTGGAGGAATCCGCGGCCGCGGCACCCCGGCTGACGGCCGAACCGGCGGGGCAAGTACGGCCGGAGGAAGAGGGCCAGCTCCTGCTGACCGGGCAGGACCGGAGCACCCCGCTGCCGCTGGAGCGGCGTCCCATCCGGCGGGCGCTGGCCGGCGAGTCCTTTGCCGACTACCTTGTCTGCTTCGGTGAGGCGGCGGCCAGCCGCGTGGTCTCTACGGGAGCCCGGCCCCTGAAGGACGACGCCGGCGACTTCCGCGGCGCCGTCGTGGTCTTCAACGAGGTCACCGGCCTGGTGGACGCCCTGGCCGCGAAGGACGAGGTCGTTTCCACCGTCTCCCACGAATTCCGCACGCCGCTGACGTCCATCATCGGCAACCTGGACCTGGTGCTCGCCGACACCGAGGGCCTGGACAGCCCGGTGGTCCGCCGCGTCGAAGTGGCGCAGCGCAACGCGGAGCGGCTGCTGGCCCTGGTCTCGGACCTTCTCATGTCCGCCAGCGCCGCCGTCCATCTCCATCCCCGCCGGACCGACCTGGCCGGGCTCGTGGAGGCGAGCCTGGGCTCAGCCCAGGCCCACGCCCAGGCGTCCCGTGTCTGCCTCGCCATGGACGTCCAGGGACCGCTCTGGGCACACGTGGACCCGCTCCGGATCAGCCAGGCCCTGGACAACCTCGTTTCCAACGCGATCAAGTACTCACCCGACGGCGGCTCGGTGCGGGTATCCGCCAGCGCCGGCGACGGCCTGGTCCGCCTGCACGTCGCGGACACCGGGATGGGCATGACCGCCGCCGACGCCGGGCGGGTCTTCACCCGTTTCTTCCGCAGCCCTGCCGTCCGGGACGGATCCATTCCGGGCGCCGGCCTGGGGCTGTCCATTACCAAGGCCATCGTGGAGGGGCACGGCGGCTCCATCTCGTGCCGCACCAGTCCGGGACACGGCAGCACCTTCACCCTCGAGCTGCCCGCGTAGTTTACGCCCGCAGGGCCCGGGTCAGTTCGGCGCGGGCCAGCATGCCGCCGTCAGTCGGGTAGGCCACTTCCTCGAGCACCAGCGGGTGCGGGGCTGCCAGCACGGAGCGGGCGTCGCGCTGCCGGGCGAGGAGCCGCTCGTAAAGCCATCCCGGGGCCTCTTCGCCCTCCCCCACGTACAGCGCCGAGCCCACCAGGGAGCGGACCATGTTGTGGCAGAACGCGTCGGCCTGGACGGTGGCAACAATGACCCCGTCGGTGCCGCGCGCGAATTCGAAGCGCTGCAGCTCCCGGATGGTCGTGGCGCCCTCGCGGGGCTTGCAGTATGAGCGGAAGTCCTGCAGTCCCAGCAGCGGCGCGGCGCCCTCGTTGAGCAGCCCGACGTCCAGCGGAACCTTGTGCCACAGGGTCGAGGCGCGTCCCAGCGGGTCCCACAGCGCGGGGCCGTCCGCGATCCGGTAGGAATAGCGGCGCCAGAGGGCGGAGAACCGGGCATCGAAGCCCTCGGGCGCCACACTCACCCGGTGCACCTCGATGGCCCCGCTGAGGTCGCCCAGGCCCCGGCTCAGGGCACCGCGGATGCGGCGGAGCAGGGCGACGGCGGGGTCCAGTTCGGCGCCCCGATTCAGGCCCTGCCACTCCGCTTCGCTGAGGTCCAGGTGGACCACCTGGCCGCGGGCGTGCACCCCGGCGTCGGTGCGGCCCGCGACCGTGACCCGGACGGGGCGGCGGATCAGCAGCGCGAGGGCCTCCTCCAGGACGCCCTGGACGGTGCGCAGTCCCGGCTGCACGGCCCACCCGCTGAACGGGCCGCCGTCGTACGCCACATCCAGCCTGATACGCAAAAACCCGCCGCCCCCCATGACGGGGGCAGCGGGTTTGAGCTCGTTCATAGACTTAAGTCTATAAGAAAGATTTAGCGAATTACTTCGCGTCCTTCTCGGACTCAGCGGCTGCTTCCTCAGCGGCCGGAGCCTCTTCGGCAGCGGCTTCGGTCTCAGCGGCCGGAGCCTCTTCGGTCTCAGCAGCCTCTTCGGTCTCGGCAACCGGAGCTGCTTCGGCCTTCTCGGCGTCCTTCTTGTCAGCATCCTTCTTGTCAGCGTCACGCTGGGCAGCGGAGGTAGCCTCGGCTACAACGGCCTGCTTCGCGGAAACCGGCTCGAGAACCAGTTCGATGACAGCCATGGGAGCGTTGTCGCCCTTGCGGTTGCCGATCTTGGTGATGCGGGTGTAGCCGCCATCGCGGTTCTCCACTGCCTGTGCAATGTCGGTGAACAGCTCGTGGACGACGCCCTTGTTGCTGATCAGGCCGAGTACACGACGGCGGGAAGCGAGGTCGCCACGCTTGGCGAAAGTCACCAGGCGTTCGGCGTACGGCTTCAGGCGCTTGGCCTTGGTCACCGTGGTGGTGATCCGCTTGTGCTCGAAAAGTGCGGCGGACAGGTTCGCGAGCATAAGACGCTCGTGAGCCGCTCCGCCTCCGAGGCGCGGACCCTTAGCGGGGGTAGGCATTATAGTTTCTCCTCATATGGAAGCCGTTGGGCTGCGCACGCCAGGGTGCGTCCAGCCAGCCGGCCAAGTTCTGTTGGTTAGAGCTCGTCGTCGCTGAACGCGGCGTCGTCCTCTTCGATGGCTGCGGCACGCGCTGCGAGATCGAAACCGGGAGGGGAGTCCTTGAGGGACAGGCCCAGTTCGACCAGCTTGGCCTTGACCTCATCGATGGACTTCGCACCGAAGTTGCGGATGTCCATGAGGTCAGCCTCGGAGCGGGCAACGAGTTCACCCACGGTGTGGATGCCCTCACGCTTGAGGCAGTTGTAGGAACGGACCGTCAGGTCCAGATCCTCGATCGGCAGTGCCATGTCGGCTGCCAGGGCAGCGTCCGTCGGCGACGGACCGATCTCGATACCTTCAGCTGCGGTGTTCAGCTCGCGGGCCAGACCGAACAGTTCCACCAGGGTGGTACCTGCCGAAGCAACGGCGTCGCGCGGGGCGATTGCCTGCTTGGTCTCGACGTCGACAATGAGCTTGTCGAAGTCAGTGCGCTGCTCAACACGGGTAGCTTCCACGCGGAAAGTAACCTTCAGGACCGGCGAGTAGATCGAGTCGACCGGGATGCGGCCGATCTCGGAGTCGCCGGACTTGTTCTGAGCTGCCGAAACGTAGCCGCGACCGCGCTCGATGGTCAGTTCGAGTTCGAACTTGCCCTTCGAGTTCAGCGTGGCAATGTGCAGATCCGGGTTGTGGAATTCGACGCCGGCCGGCGGAGCGATGTCCGCGGCGGTGACGACTCCCGGGCCCTGCTTGCGCAGGTAAGCAACAACCGGCTCGTCGTGCTCGGAGGAAACCGACAGGTTCTTGATGTTCAGGATGATCTCGGTGACATCTTCCTTGACACCCGGAACCGTGGTGAACTCGTGCAGCACGCCATCGATCCGGATGCTCGTTACAGAGGCACCGGGGATGGAGGAGAGCAGGGTACGGCGGAGGGAGTTTCCGAGGGTGTAACCAAAGCCCGGCTCCAGCGGTTCGATGATGAACCGTGAGCGGTTTTCGGAGACGACCTCTTCGGAGAGGGTGGGGCGCTGTGCAATGAGCACTTAGGTTTCCTTTCGGCGAGCATCCGCTATATGACGCAACACAGGTGGTGGAAAGATCGGTCTGAAGACTTAACGCGGCCGGGCCTGCCCGGACCGGTGAGGGTCCGGGCAAGCTCCTGGGCGCTGGAAAGCCTTAGACGCGGCGGCGCTTCGGCGGACGGCAGCCGTTGTGGGCGCTGGGGGTGACGTCCTGGATGGAGCCAACCTCGAGGCCAGCGGCCTGCAGCGAGCGGATGGCGGTTTCGCGTCCGGAACCCGGTCCCTTGACGAACACGTCAACCTTGCGCATGCCGTGCTCCTGTGCACGCTTTGCGGCGGCTTCGGCGGCCATCTGGGCAGCGAACGGGGTGGACTTACGCGAGCCCTTGAAGCCAACCTCACCGGACGAAGCCCAGGAGATGACAGCACCGTTCGGGTCCGTGATGGACACGATGGTGTTGTTAAAGGTGCTCTTGATGTGCGCCTGGCCAAGCGCGATATTCTTCTTGTCCTTCTTACGCGGCTTGCGAACCGCGCCACGAGTCTTCGGGGGCATTTTTTCTCCTACAGAAAGTTATCGGGGGAAGCTCCGTTGTTCCCTCATTTGCCGGATTCCCTGAAATCGCGCCAGCGATTTTAGGGGACAAATGAGGCTTAACGGGCCTTCTTCTTGCCGGCGACGGTACGCTTCGGACCCTTGCGGGTACGGGCGTTGGTCTTCGTACGCTGACCGCGTACGGGCAGGCCCTTGCGGTGACGCAGGCCTTCGTAGCTGCCGATTTCAACCTTGCGGCGGATATCAGCGGCCACTTCGCGGCGAAGGTCACCCTCAACCTTGTAGTTGCCTTCAATGTAGTCACGCAGCTCAACCAGCTGTGCGTCCGTCAGGTCCTTGACCCGAACGTCAGCGCTGATGCCGGTAGCAGCCAGGGTTTCGTGTGCACGGGTCTTGCCCACGCCGTAGATGTAAGTAAGCGCAATTTCCAGCCGCTTTTCGCGGGGAATGTCTACGCCAGCGAGACGAGCCATATTGGCAGTACTCCTTGTATAAACCGGAGGTCGTAGGCAGTACACCCGCACTTACAGTGCGGCCCCAGCCTCCGACCGGGGGTTAGCTGTCCGGGCTCAATACGTCCCAGTTCAGCTTGTGCTGCCTTTATTTACTTGCGTGGGTTAGCAACCCAGGGTTTCCCGTGAAGGAAATTAGCCCTGGCGCTGCTTGTGGCGCGGGTTCTCGCAGATCACCATGACCCGGCCATTACGGCGGATCACTTTGCACTTTTCGCAGATCTGCTTGACGCTCGGCTTGACCTTCATGGCGTTCCTTTGCGTGTTGCAGTTGGTCAGCTGGACCGGCCCTCGGCTGTCGCCCTGGCCGCCCAGTGTTTACTTGTAGCGGTAGACGATACGACCACGTGTCAGGTCGTAAGGGCTCAGCTCCACCACTACGCGGTCCTCGGGGAGGATCCTGATGTAGTGCTGGCGCATCTTTCCAGAGATGTGTGCCAGAACGATGTGCTTGTTGGTGAGCTCAACGCGAAACATCGCGTTGGGCAGCGCCTCGGTCACAACGCCCTCGATCTCAATGACCCCGTCCTTCTTGGCCATACCCTCCGCTAACTGTTGTTGCCGCAGCCTCCCGGTTTGCACCGGTCATGACCGCGGACGTTTTTGATTGATTGGTTGGTGCCACCCGACCCCAAAAGGGCACAACGGGGCAGACAACCAACAGACAACACTACGCCATCACGGCCCGATTGTTAAATCCAAAGTTAAATCCGCCTATCGTAGCGCACTCAGCGTCCGTACGCACCTAGCGTCCCGGCCGCCGTCGTCACTGCCTCCGCCTGCGAGATCCCGTCGAGGATGGCCAGCCGGACGACGTCGGCGGCCGCGCTCTGCAGGGTAATGAGGCTGATCTGCCGGGCCGTCGGGGTGCTGCGGTCGAGCGCGACGGCGCCCGTCGCCAGGGCGAACATGGTGTCGCCGTCGGCGAGGGTGTGGCTTGGATTCAGAGCCCGGGCCAGTCCGGCGTGGGCCGCGGAGGCCGTCCGTTTGCAGTCCGCCTTGTCCAGGACGGCGTCGGTGGCGACGACGACGAGTGTGGTGTTGGGGGGCGGGGGCTGCGACGGCGGAGCGCTGCCGGGTTCCGCCTGCTGCGGCCATGTGCCAAATGGAAGTCCCAGCGCGTTGACTACCGCTAGCGCCGCTACAACGACCCCATTGTCCAGGGTGAGGGAGGCTGTGCCCACTCCCCCTTTGTACGTGCCTCGGCCGATTGCTGCTCCTGTGCCGGCGCCGACGTTGCCGCGCTCGACCTCATGCCCTTCCGGCTGCCCGGCGGCGGCGGCCGTCGCCGCATAGCCCATCGCCTCGCCGGGGCGGGCGGAGAAATCGCCGCCGCGGCCCAGGTCAAAGATCGCGGCCGCCGGCACGATCGGCACAAGCCCGCCGGGGACCGGGAAGCCGCGGCCGTTCTCCTCGCACCAGCGCTGGGCGCCGTGCGCCGCGGCGAGGCCAAAGGCGCTCCCCCCGGTCAGGACCACGGCGTCCACGGTTTGGGACAGCGTGGTGGGATCCAGCGCGTCAGTCTCGTGCGTCGCGGGACCGCCGCCCCGGACGTCGACCGAGCCCACCGTCCCAGGCGGCGGGAGGACCACCGTCACCCCGCTCAGCCAGCCGTCGCCGGACTTCTGGACATGGCCTACCCGGATCCCGGCGACGTCGGTGATGGCTCCCGTTGCTCCCATGGCTCCATTGTGCGCCCCAGCTGTCCTGCGACACGCAAAATCCCTGGCGTTACCGGTATTCCGGTGTCGCCAAGGATTTTGCGCGTCACCAGAAACCTTGCGAGTCGCCGGGTGCTTCGGGCTTAGGGGATCGGGACGGGCACGACGCCGAGCGGCGCCAGTTTCGCCGCTCCCCCGTCCGGTGCCGAGAGGACCCAGATCCCCTTCTCGTGCACGGCGACCGAGTGCTCCCACTGGCAGGAGCGCTTGCCGTCCGTGGTGACAACGGTCCAGTCGTCGTCGAGGATTGCGGTGTCGATGCTGCCGCGGACCAGCATGGGCTCGATTGCGAGGCACAGTCCCGGGCGGATCTTCGGCCCGCGATGGCCGGTGCGGTAGTTCAGCACGTCCGGCGCCATGTGCATCTCGGAGCCGATTCCGTGGCCCACATAGTCCTCCAGGATGCCCAGCGGTTTGCCGGGCACGGAGGAGACGTAGTCGTCCACCGCGTTGCCGATATCGCCAACGAATTTTCCGGTGGCCAGGGCTGCGATGCCACGCCACATGGCTTCCTCGGTGACCTCGGAGAGGCGAACGTCCTCGGGATCGGCGGTGCCGACAACCACGGTCCGCGCCGAATCGGAGTGCCAGCCGTCCACGATCGCGCCGCCGTCGATCGAGATGATGTCGCCGTCCTGGAGCACCCGGCCGCCGGGGATGCCGTGCACCACCTCTTCGTTCACCGAGGTGCAGATCGTGGCCGGGAACCCGTGGTAGCCGAGGAAGTTTGACTTGGCGCCGGCGTCCTGGAGCACGGCGGCGAAGACCTCGTCCAGCCGGGCCGTGGTCACGCCGGGGGCCGCGGCGGCCACTGCCGCATCCAGTGCCCGGCTCAGGACCAGCCCGGCCTCGTGCATCGTGCGCATCTGGGCGTTGGTCTTGTATTCAATGCGTGCCTGGCCGAATGCCATCGCTACCTCAGTGTTTTCTCTCGCGGTCCGGGCGCGCTAGAACCCGGGCCTCCACCATGGGTCATCAACCCAAGTCTTCAAGCTCTATTCTCCCGCACCGGCTCAACGGTTCGGAACGGGCCCGCTGCGGGGCCGCCCACGTCGAAGGGCGCGTCCCGTACACGATGGTACGGAACGCGCCCTTCGGGAGTGCGCAAGTGGCACTGCAAGCGTGGATCAGTGGGTGTGGATCAGGCGGCCTGGGCCGACTTGATCGCTTCCATGACGCGCTCGGTGACTTCGTCGATGCCGCCGATGCCGTCCACCTGGGTCAGGATGCCGCGCTCGGCATACTTGGCCACCACGGGCTCGGTCTGCTCGTGGTACAGGTCCAGCCGGTGACGGATAACGCCTTCGTTGTCGTCGCTGCGGCCAGTTTCCTTGGCACGGCCCAGGAGGCGGGTGACCAGTTCCTCGTCGTCAGCGGTGAGCTGCAGCACGACGTCGAGCTTCTGGTCGGCGCCGGCGAGGATGTCTTCGAGGTAGTCCACCTGCGCGGTCGTGCGCGGGTACCCGTCGAGCAGGAAGCCTGCCTCCACGTCGTCCTCGCTGAGGCGGTCGCGCACCATTTTGTTGGTGACGCTGTCCGGGACGAAGTCGCCGGCGTCCATGTACTTCTTGGCTTCGACACCGAGCGGAGTCTCACCCTTGACGTTGGCGCGGAAGATGTCTCCGGTGGAGATCGCAACGACGCCGAGGCGTTCGGAAATGCGTTCCGCCTGCGTTCCCTTGCCGGACCCGGGAGGTCCGATAATCAACATTCTCGTCATCGCAAAAGCCCTTCGTAGTGACGTTGCTGTAGTTGCGCATCAATCTGCTTCACGGTCTCCAGACCGACGCCCACCATGATCAGGATCGAGGTGCCGCCGAACGGGAAGTTCTGGTTCGCGTTGATCAGGACCAGTGCAACCAGCGGGATCAGTGCCACGAAGCCAAGGTAGAAGGCGCCGGGCAGGGTGATCCGGGATAGGACGTACTGAAGATAGTCCGCGGTCGGTTTGCCGGCGCGGATGCCCGGAATGAAGCCGCCGTACTTCTTCATGTTGTCCGAGACCTCTTCAGGGTTGAAAGTAATCGCAACATAGAAGTAGGTGAAAAACACAATCATGGCGAAATACAGTGCCATATAGATCGGGTGGTCGCCCTTGGTCAGGTTGTTGTTGATCCACTCAACCCAGGGCTGCACCGGCTCGCCGGCCTTGGGCTGGTTGAACTGTGAGATCAGCCCCGGCAGGTACAGCATGGACGAGGCGAAGATGACGGGCACGACGCCGGCCATGTTCACCTTGATGGGGATGTAGGTGCTGGTTCCGCCGACCGTGCGGCGGCCGATCATCCGCTTGGCGTACTGCACCGGGATCCGGCGCTGGGACTGCTCCACGAAGACCACGAGGGCCACGGTGAGCAGGCCGATGATCAGGACCAGGAAGAACGTGCCGGGGCCCTGGGCCTTCCAGATCGCACCGAGCGAGCCGGGGAAGCCCGCGGCGATGGACGTGAAGATGAGCAGGGACATGCCGTTGCCGACGCCCTTCTCCGTCACGAGCTCACCCATCCACATGATCAGGCCGGTGCCGGCCGTGAGCGTGATGATGATCAGGACCGTGGTGACGATCGAGCTGTCCGGGATGATGGGCAGCTGGCAGTTAGGCAGCAACTGGCCGGACCGTGCCAGCGACACCAGCGTCGTGGCATTGAGCAGGCCGAGGGCGATCGTGAGGTAACGGGTGTACTGGGTCAGCTTGGACTGGCCCGAGGCGCCCTCTTCGTAGAGCTGCTGGAAGCGGGGAATGACCACCCGGAGCAGCTGGACGATGATACTGGCGGTGATGTACGGCATGATGCCGAGGGCAAAGATGGACACCTGCAGCAATGCACCGCCGCTGAACAGGTTGACGAGCTGGTAGATCCCGCCCGAGGTCTGACCGTTCTGCAAGCATTGCTGGACATTCTGGTAGCTCACACCAGGCGAGGGGATGAAGGCACCCAAGCGGAAGATTGTGATGATTCCCAGCGTGAACAACAACTTGCGTCGCAGATCAGGCGTGCGAAAGGCCCGGCCAAATGCGCTAAGCAAGCGTCCTCCTGAGTAATAAGTAAAGTCGTGTGAGACAGGTCAAATAAACCCAACAACCGAGTCTAACGGGTGGATGCGCCCGGCGAACAATCGGCGGGGCCGGGAAAATGAAAAAAACTCCCGGCACCGAGGGCGTGAGCCCCTGGTACCGGGAGTTTCAACAACGGGCAATTGCCCCGCCGCCTCGTTAGAGGGCGGTGGTGCTTCCGCCTGCTGCAGCAATCTTGTCAGCAGCGCTGGCCGAGAATGCGTGGACGGTGACGTCAACCTTGACGGTGATGTCGCCGGTGCCCAGCACCTTGACGGGCTGGTTCTTGCGAACGGCACCCTTTTCGACCAGGTTCTCCACGGTGACAGCGCCACCTTCCGGGAACAGCTCGTTGAGCTTGTCCAGGTTTACAACCTGGTACTCAACCCGGAACGGGTTCTTGAAGCCGCGCAGCTTCGGCAGGCGCATGTGCAGCGGCAGCTGGCCGCCGGCAAAGCCAGCCTTGATCTGGTAACGGGCCTTCGTACCCTTGGTACCGCGACCGGCGGTCTTACCCTTGGAACCTTCACCACGACCAACACGGGTCTTGGCGGTCTTGGCACCCGGGGCGGGACGCAGGTGGTGAACCTTCAGTGCGTTCTGCTTCTCAGCGGCGCCCTGTGCCTTTTCGGCGGTGTTCTTCTCTGCCATTTACTTCGCCTCCTCTACCTTTACCAGGTGCGGAACCGTGTTGAGCATCCCGACGGTCACGGCGTCGGCGGTGCGGACAACGGTGTGTCCGATCCGCTTCAGGCCGAGGGACCGCAGGGTGTCGCGCTGGTTCTGCTTGCCGCCAATGGCGGACTTGATCTGAGTGATCTCCAACTTTGCGTCGGAGACAAGCACGTTCTTAGCCATGACTCAGACACCTGCCTTCTGGTTCAGGAGCGCCTTGACCATTGCCGGCGGGGCGATCTCGTCGAGCGGGAGGCCGCGGCGTGCTGCCACTGCTGCCGGCTCTTCGAGGCGCTTCAGCGCGTCAACGGTCGCGTGAACGATGTTGATGGCGTTGGAAGAACCGAGCGACTTGGAGAGGATGTCGTGGATGCCCACGCACTCCAGTACTGCACGGACCGGGCCACCGGCGATAACACCGGTACCGGCGGAAGCCGGGCGCAGCATGACGACGCCTGCGGCGGCCTCACCCTGAACGCGGTGCGGGATGGTGCTGCCGATGCGGGGAACGCGGAAGAAGGACTTCTTGGCCTCTTCAACGCCCTTCGCGATAGCGGCAGGAACTTCCTTTGCCTTGCCGTAGCCAACGCCGACCATGCCGTTGCCGTCACCGACGACGACGAGGGCGGTGAAGCTGAAGCGACGACCACCCTTGACGACCTTGGAAACGCGGTTGATGGTTACGACGCGCTCTACGAACTGGCTCTTCTCGGCCTCGCGGCCGCCGTCACGGCCACCACGGCCGCCACGGTCGCCACGGCCCTGGCCGCGGTCGCCACGCTCGCCACGACGAGCGCCACCACGGCGGTCGTCAGTGGTAGCAGGCGCAGCGGTCTCAGTTGCCGGAGCAGCTACAGCTTCAGTCACCTGAATGTCCTTTTCGTTATTTTCGGTCACAGTGCCAGCCCACCTTCACGTGCGCCGTCAGCGACGGCGGCGATCCGGCCGTGGTACTTGTTACCACCGCGGTCGAAGACAACTGCTTCGATACCGGCAGCCTTGGCACGCTCGGCGACCAGTTCGCCAACGCGCTTGGCCTTGGCGGTCTTGTCACCGTCGAATGCACGAAGGTCGGCTTCCAGTGTGGAGGCGCTTGCCACGGTCAGGCCCTTGGTGTCATCGACAACCTGGACGAATACGTGACGTGCGGAACGGTTGACGACCAGACGCGGGCGTACAGCCGTACCGGAGATGCGCTTGCGGATACGAAGCTGGCGGCGGCTGCGCTGGGCAGACTTGCTCTTGTTCGTACGCTTCTTGTTAATTGCGATCGCCATGGTTACTTACCAGCCTTTCCGACCTTGCGGCGGATGACTTCGCCTGCGTAACGGATGCCCTTGCCCTTGTAGGGGTCCGGCTTCCGCAGCTTGCGAATGTTGGCAGCAACCTCGCCGACCTGCTGCTTGGAGATACCTGAAACAGAGAGCTTGGTCGGGGTCTCAACTGCAAAGGTGATGCCGTTCGGTGCCGAGACGTTAACCGGGTGGCTGTAGCCCAGAGCGAACTCAAGGTCAGAACCCTTGGCCTGGACGCGGTAACCGGTACCGACAATCTCAAGCTTCTTCTCGTAGCCTGCGGTGACACCCTGGATCATGTTGGCGATCAGGGTGCGGGTCAGGCCGTGCAGCGAACGTGAGGCGCGCTCGTCGTTCGGGCGGGCGACAGTCAGGGTGCCATCTTCCAGGGAAACCTCGATCGGGCTGGCCACAGTGTGGCTCAGCTCGCCTTTGGAACCCTTGACGCTGACGACAGAGCCGTCAACCTTGACCTCAACGCCGGCAGGAACGGTGATGGGGAGACGTCCAATACGTGACATTATTCTCTTCCTTTCCCGTTACCAGACGTAAGCGAGGACTTCGCCGCCCACGCCCTTCTTGCCGGCCTGCTTGTCAGTCAAGAGGCCGGAAGAGGTGGACAGGATTGCGACACCCAGGCCACCGAGCACGTGCGGCAGGTTGGTGGACTTTGCGTAAACGCGCAGTCCCGGCTTGGAAATACGACGAACGCCAGCGATTGAACGCTCGCGGTTCGGACCGAACTTGAGCTCGAGGGTCAGCTTCTTGCCAACCTCAGCGTCTTCTTCTTTCCAGGAGGCGATGTAACCTTCAGCCTTCAGGATGTCGGCAACGCGTGCCTTGAGCTTGCTGTACGGCATGGTCACGGAGTCGTGGTATGCCGAGTTAGCGTTGCGCAGACGCGTAAGCATGTCTGCGACGGGATCTGTCATTGTCATGTGGGCTCTTGCCCTTCCTCATAACGGTTTCCGCCGTGCCGATTGTCCCGAACAGAATTCGGAATAGAGCGCGGGCGGACCTTTTACGTAGCTAGATTAGTCTTCGGTCTTGAACGGGAAGCCAAGCGCCTTCAGCAGCGCGCGGCCTTCGTCGTCGGTCTTGGCAGTGGTCACGACGGTGATGTCCATACCGCGAACGCGGTCAATGGAATCCTGGTCGATCTCGTGGAACATAACCTGCTCGGTCAGACCGAAGGTGTAGTTGCCGTTGCCATCGAACTGCTTGCCGCTGAGGCCACGGAAGTCGCGGATACGCGGCAGGGCCAGCGTGACCAGACGGTCCAGGAATTCCCACATGCGGTCCCCACGCAGAGTTGCGTGTGCACCGATCGGCATGCCTTCGCGCAGCTTGAACTGTGCGATCGACTTGCGGGCCTTGGTTACCTGCGGCTTCTGGCCGGTGATCAGGGTCAGATCGCGGACAGCGCCGTCGATCAGCTTGGAGTCCTTGGCGGCATCTCCAACACCCATGTTCACAACGACCTTCACCAGGCGGGGAACCTGGTTGACGTTCTGGTACTTGAATTCCTCAGTCAGCGTGTTCTTGATGGAATCGGCGTACTTGGTCTTCAGACGAGGAACGATCTTGCTTGCCGGAGTCTCGAGAGTCTCAGTCATTAGATGTCCTTCCCTGAGCTCTTGGCCACGCGGACGCGCACTTCACGCTTCACGCCATCGCGCTCAACGGTCTCGGTGCGGAAACCGACGCGGGTGGGCTTCTTGGTGGACGGGTCAACCAGAGCCACGTTGGAGATGTGGATCGAAGCCTCGACGACCTCGATGCCACCGGTCTTGGTGCCGCGCTGCGACTGACCGACCTTGGTGTGCTTGGTTACGCGGTTAATGCCTTCAACCAACACGCGGTTGGTCTCCGGGTAAACGCGCAGAACCTTGCCCTGCTTACCCTTGTCGCCGCCGCGCTCAGCCTTGGCGCCAGTGATGACCTGAACGAGGTCACCCTTTTTGATCTTAGCCATGGACTAGAGCACCTCCGGAGCCAGAGAAACGATCTTCATGAACTTCTTGTCGCGAAGTTCACGACCAACCGGTCCGAAGATACGGGTACCGCGGGGGTCACCGTCGTTCTTCAGGATGACGGCTGCGTTCTCGTCAAACTTGATGTAGGAACCATCCGCACGGCGGCGTTCCTTCTTGGTACGGACGATGACAGCCTTGACGACGTCGCCCTTCTTTACGTTGCCGCCCGGAATTGCGTCCTTGACGGTAGCGACGATTACGTCGCCAATGCCTGCGTAGCGACGGCCAGATCCACCGAGAACGCGAATGGTAAGGATTTCCTTAGCACCCGTGTTGTCGGCGACCTTGAGTCGCGACTCCTGCTGAATCACTATTTACTCCTTGCGTCGCGCTGGTTCTCAGACCGAAAATCTTCCTACGGAATGAGCCTTGCGGAACGGTTGATCGGGGTGTCTCTTGACCTGCCTGGATTTTGCCAGACCAGGCCTAAACGCCCGTGCCAAAAACATTTGCTTCCCAGGCGGTTCCCGACGAGTCGGGGCGCAAGGGGGCACTATGCCGTGGCACGATTGTTTACGAGGTTGATGACGGCGCGCAAAAGGCGCCATACAAACTCAAAATCTTAGCACGTTTTGGGCGTATCCCCATATCACAGCCATGGCGCCTGCACACCCTCGGCCCGCGCAACAGCCGCCGCCGTCGTAAGCCTCCCAAAGGCTGCTCCGCGTGACGCGCCCCGCAAACGGCTGCGGCCGGGGCGCAGGCGGCCGGCTGCGGCTGCTGCCGGCAACGCGGAAGCCCCCGCTCCCCCAAAGGGGAACGAGGGCTTCTGCTGTATCACCAGGCACCAGGTGCAGGTGTTACTTGGCCTTCTCGAGGATCTCGACCAGACGCCACCGCTTGGTAGCGGAGAGCGGGCGGGTCTCGGCGAGGAGCACGAGGTCGCCGATGCCGGCGCTGTTCTCTTCGTCGTGAGCCTTGATCTTGGCGTTGCGGCGGATGACCTTGCCGTAGAGGGCGTGCTTCACGCGGTCTTCGACCTGGACAGTGATGGTCTTTTCCATCTTGTCCGAGACGACGTAGCCGCGCTTCGTCTTACGGTAACCGCGCTCGTCAGCCTTGGCTGCGTCGGAAACAGTTTCCGTCACGTTCTCGTCCTTTTCACTCACTTGGCATCCTCCTCGGATTCAACCGTTTCAGCCTTTTCGGCCTTCTTGGTTGCAGCCTTCTTGGACTTCTTCTCTTCCTTGGCTTCCACAACCGGTGCGGCAACCTCGGCACGAATGCCGAGCTCGCGCTCACGGAGAACGGTGTAGATGCGGGCGATGTCCTTCTTTACCGCGCGCAGACGACCGTGGTTCTCCAGCTGACCGGTGGCGGACTGGAAACGCAGGTTGAACAGCTCTTCCTTGGCCTTGCGGAGTTCTTCAACGAGACGCTCGTTGTCGAAACCGTCCAGCTGTGCGGATGCAAGTTCCTTGGATCCTACTGCCATTTCTACTCACCACCTTCGCGACGCACAATGCGTGCCTTCAACGGCAGCTTGTGGATTGCCAGGCGCAGGGCCTCGCGAGCTACCTCTTCACTGACACCGGAGAGTTCGAAGAGAACCCGGCCCGGCTTGACGTTTGAGACCCACCATTCCGGAGAACCCTTACCGGAACCCATGCGGGTTTCGGCCGGCTTCTTCGTCAGCGGACGGTCCGGGTAAATGTTGATCCAGACCTTTCCGCCACGCTTGATGTGGCGGGTCATCGCGATACGGGCAGATTCGATCTGACGGTTCGTGACGTAGGCCGGGCTCAGCGCCTGGATGCCCCACTCACCGAAGGAGACCTGGGTGCCGCCCGTAGCAGCGCCGGAACGACCCGGGTGGTGCTGCTTACGGTGCTTGACTCGACGTGGGATAAGCATTTAAGCCTGTCCTCCTTCTACTGCCGGTGCAGCTGCTGCTTCGACAGCCGGAGCTTCGGCGGCAGGTGCTGCCTCAGCTGCGGGGCGGTCGGGACGACGGCGGCGGTCACCACGGTCGGCGCCACCCGGGCGGCCCGGGCGGTCGCCGGCACGGCCACGGGACGGAGCAGCAGCTGCCTGCTGAGCCAGTTCCTTGGCAGTGACGTCGCCCTTGTAGATCCAGACCTTCACGCCGATGCGGCCGAAGGTGGTCTTGGCCTCGTAGAAGCCGTAGTCGATGTTCGCACGCAGGGTGTGCAGGGGCACACGGCCTTCGCGGTAGAACTCCGAGCGGGACATTTCTGCGCCGCCCAGTCGACCCGAGCAAGCGATCCGGATGCCCTTGGCACCGGCACGCTGTGCGGACTGCATGGCCTTCTTCATCGCACGGCGGAAAGCCACGCGGGAAGTCAGCTGCTCAGCAACGCCCTGGGCAACAAGCTGGGCTTCCATCTCGGGGTTCTTGACCTCGAGGATGTTCAGCTGTACCTGCTTGCCCGTGAGCTTCTCAAGCTCGCCGCGGATGCGGTCTGCTTCAGCGCCGCGGCGGCCGATGACGATGCCCGGACGTGCCGTGTGGATATCCACACGGACACGGTCGCGGGTGCGCTCGATTTCGACCTTGGCGATACCGGCGCGCTCCATGCCCGTGGACATGAGCTGGCGGATACGGATGTCTTCGCGAACGAAGTCCTTGTACCGCTGGCCGGCCTTGGTGCTGTCAGCAAACCAGTGCGATACGTGATCGGTGGTGATGCCGAGTCGGAACCCGTGCGGGTTAACTTTCTGTCCCACTTAGCGAGCCTCCTCTTTCTCCGGGGTAGCGACTACCACGGTGATGTGGCTCGTGCGCTTCTTGATCTGAAATGCACGACCCTGGGCTCGCGGCTGGAACCGCTTCATGGTCGGGCCTTCATCAACAAACGCTTCGCTGATGATGAGGTCACCTTCGTCAAACGCCACGCCGTCGCGGTCCGCGAGGACCCGGGCGTTGGAGATTGCCGACTGAACTACCTTGAATACCGGCTCCGAAGCTGCCTGGGGGGCAAACTTCAGAATTGCCAGAGCCTCATTCGCTTGCTTACCACGAACAAGGTTGACGACGCGCCGGGCCTTCATAGGCGTTACGCGGATGTGACGCGCAATTGCCTTGGCTTCCATTGCTTTCCTTCTCTCGTCTTTGACGTAAGTGCAGGCGCCTAGCGGCGCTTGCCCTTACGGTCGTCCTTGACATGGCCGCGGAATGTCCGCGTGGGAGCGAATTCGCCGAGCTTGTGCCCGACCATCGACTCAGTGACAAACACGGGGATGTGCTTGCGTCCGTCGTGTACGGCGATCGTGTGGCCGAGCATGTCGGGGACGATCATCGAACGGCGGGACCAGGTCTTGATGACGTTCTTGGTGCCCTTTTCGTTTTCCCTGGCTACCTTTACAAAGAGGTGCTGGTCAACGAAAGGACCTTTTTTCAGGCTGCGTGGCATGTGTCCAGGCTCCTATCGCTTGTTCTTGCCAGTACGACGGCGACGAACAATAAGCTTGTCGCTCTCTTTGTTGGGACGGCGGGTGCGGCCTTCGCGCTTACCGTTCGGGTTGACGGGGTGACGTCCACCGGACGTCTTACCCTCGCCACCACCGTGGGGGTGGTCAACCGGGTTCATGGCGACACCACGGACGGTCGGGCGAACGCCCTTCCACCGCATACGGCCGGCCTTGCCCCAGTTGATGTTCGACTGCTCGGCGTTGCCGACCTCGCCGACGGTTGCGCGGCAGCGCACGTCAACGTTGCGGATTTCGCCGGAAGGCAGACGCAGCTGGGCGAAACGGCCTTCCTTAGCAACGAGCTGGATCGATGCGCCGGCGGAGCGGCCCATCTTGGCGCCGCCACCCGGACGCAGTTCGACTGCGTGGATTACGGTACCGACCGGGATGTTGCGCAGCGGAAGGTTGTTGCCGGGCTTGATGTCAGCGTCGGCGCCGGCCTCTACGAAGTCGCCCTGGGACAGCTTGTTCGGGGCGATGATGTAACGCTTGGTGCCATCAACGTAGTGCAGGAGGGCGATCCGAGCCGTGCGGTTCGGGTCGTACTCGATTTCGGCAACGCGGGCGTTGACGCCGTCCTTGTCGTGGCGACGGAAGTCGATCAGACGGTACTGGCGCTTGTGTCCACCACCCTTGTGACGGGTCGTGATCTTACCGGAGTTGTTACGGCCACCCTTTTTCGGGAGGGGACGTACCAACGACTTTTCCGGCGTCGACCGCGTGATTTCAGTGAAGTCCGCTACGCTCGAGCCACGACGGCCCGGGGTAGTCGGCTTGTATTTACGGATTCCCATAATTTATTTCCTCGTTAAAGTGGTCTCCGCTATGAAAGCGGACCGCCGAAGATGTCGATAGTGCCTTCTTTGAGGCTCACAATGGCACGCTTGGTGTTCTTGCGGGTACCCCAGCCGAATTTGGTGCGCTTGCGCTTACCGGCACGGTTGATGGTGTTGATCGATTCGACCTTGACGGAGAAAATCTTCTCCACGGCCAGCTTGATCTCGGTCTTGTTCGAGCGGGGGTCCACCAGGAAGGTGTACTTGCCCTCATCGATCAGGCCGTAGCTCTTTTCCGAGACGACGGGTGCAAGCACGACGTCGCGCGGGTCTTTGATGGTGGCTGCACTCACTTGGCATCCTCCTCGTTCTTTGCAGCCTTGTCAGCAACGAATGCTTCGTAGGCAGCCTTGGTGAAGACTACGTCGTCGGAAACGAGAACGTCGTAGGTGTTCAACTGGTCTGCGTACAGAACGTGAACTTCCTCGAGGTTGCGCACGGACAGTGCAGCAACATCGTTGGCGCGCTCAATGACAACGAGCAGGTTCTTGCGCTCGGAAACTCCGCGCAGGGTTGCCAGTGCTTCCTTGGAGGACGGCTTGGAGCCGGCAACCAGGTCAGCAACGACGTGGACGCGGCCGTTGCGGGCGCGGTCCGAGAGTGCGCCGCGCAGTGCAGCAGCAATCATCTTCTTGGGGGTGCGCTGGCTGTAGTCACGCGGCGTGGGGCCGTGGACAACGCCACCACCGGTCATGTGAGGAGCACGGATGGAACCCTGACGGGCGCGGCCGGTGCCCTTCTGCTTGAACGGCTTGCGACCTGCACCGGAAACCTCGGCGCGGGTCTTGGTCTTGTGGGTACCCTGGCGAGCAGCAGCGAGCTGGGCAACGACGACCTGGTGCAGCAGCGGCACGTTGGTCTGTACGTCGAAGATCTCTGCAGGCAGGTCAACCTTGACAGTGCTAGTCATTGAACTAGGCTCCCTTCACGGCGGTGCGTACGAGTACGACCTGGCCGCGGGCGCCGGGGACGGCGCCCTTGATCAGGAGCAGCGACTTCTCGACGTCAACCGCGTGGACCGTGAGGTTCAGCGTGGTGTGACGAACGGCGCCCATGCGGCCGGCCATTTTCATGCCCTTGAAGACGCGGCTCGGGGTGGATGCGCCACCGATTGAACCGGGCTTACGGTGGTTCTTGTGGGCACCGTGGGAAGCTCCAACGCCGTGGAAGCCGTGACGCTTCATAACACCGGCGAAGCCCTTACCCTTGGTGGTGCCAACGACGTCGATCTTCTGGCCGGCTTCGAAGAGCTCTACGGAGAGCTCCTGGCCCAGCTCGTAAGAGTCAGCATCTGCAGTGCGCAGTTCTACGACGTGGCGGCGAGGCGTGACGCCTGCCTTTTCAAAGTGACCAGCCAGCGGCTTGGTGACCTTGCGGGGATCGATCTGGCCGTAGCCGATCTGAACGGCGACATAGCCATCAGTTTCTGCATTGCGCAGCTGCGTGATGACGTTCGAGTCAGCCTGGACCACAGTGACGGGGATGAGCTTGTTGTTCTCGTCCCAGACCTGGGTCATGCCGAGCTTCGTGCCCAGCAGGCCCTTTACGTTACGGGTTGCGGTCATAGTCTCTCAGCACCTCCCTACAGCTTGATTTCGATGTTCACGTCGGCCGGCAGGTCGAGACGCATGAGCGAATCAACAGCCTTGGGCGTGGGATCGATGATGTCGATAAGACGCTTGTGCGTGCGCATTTCAAAGTGCTCGCGGCTGTCCTTGTACTTGTGCGGAGAGCGGATAACGCAGTAAACGTTCTTCTCCGTCGGCAGCGGCACGGGGCCAACTACAGTTGCGCCTGCGCGCGTGACCGTCTCAACGATCTTCCGTGCTGAAACGTCAATGACCTCGTGGTCATATGACTTCAGCCGGATGCGGATTTTTTGTCCCGCCATGTCGCCTGACTCTCTTTCAGTCTGTGCTTCCCCTGATTAGGGCTGCCCTGTTCACTTACTAGTTGTATGGCTGCCGAAGCATTTGAAGTCGTAACTACCACCCGCCGCACAAGCTGAATCCGGAAGGATCCGGGTTCCTCAACCTGCCGACGCAACCGACCCCCGCGGTCGGGCGTGTCGCATGTTTTCACACGTACGCGTCCGCAATTCCATGGGGAGTGGGTTATGTTTGGTCTCTCACTTGGACCCTGGCACCCGGCATTATCCGGATCGGGACGCGAAAGAGCGCTTGAACAACTCATCTAGTATGCCGGAATATTCGGGCAGAAGCGAATCAGCCCGCTGCAGCAATGCAATCGCAGTAGTGCAATCACTGCACTGCAATCGCCGTAGTGCAATCACTGCAGGTGCAATCCCTGCCGGAGGGCCATTGTCCTGAATCGCCGTCGAATGGATGATGGGGGCATGACTGTGCAGGACTCTGTGGCAGTTCAGGCCCTCGCCGCGCGCCTGAGCCCGGGATTCACCCTGGGTGTCTCCTCCGCGGCTTTCCAGATCGAGGGGAGCCTCGCCGCCGGCGGCCGCGGGCCCTCGGGCTGGGACGCCTTTGCCGAAAAGCCCGGCAACATCCTGCACGGGCACTCCCCCGCCGTCGCCTGCGACCACTATAACCGCGCCGAGGAAGACATCGAACTGATGCGCGATCTCGGGATCGATTCCTATCGCTTCTCGATCTCCTGGCCGCGGGTCCAGCCCGAGGGCAGCGGCCGCTTCAATGCGGCCGGCCTGGACTTCTACGACCGCCTGATCGACCGGCTCCTCGCCGCCGGCATCTCCCCCATGGCCACCCTCTACCACTGGGATACGCCGCTGCCCCTCGAGCACCGGGGCGGCTGGATGGACCGTTCGACGGCGGAGCGGTTCGCCGAGTACAGCGCGGCCGCAGGCAAGCGGTTCGGCGACCGCGTGGCTCAGTGGGTGACGCTGAACGAGCCCGCCTCGGTTACCCTGAACGGCTACGCCCTGGGCGTCCACGCGCCCGGCCGCGACCTGCTCTTCGATGCCCTGCCGTCGGTGCGGCATCAGCTCCTGGGGCACGGGCTGGCGGTTCAGGCGTTGCGCGCGGAGGGTGTCGCCGGCGCCGTCGGCGTCACGAACCTGCATTCCCCCGTCCGGCCTGCCTCCGGTTCGCCAACGGACCGGCTGCTGGCCAGGGTGTTCGACTTCGTGCTGAACCGGCTCTACGCTGACCCGATCCTCCTGGGCCGCTTTCCCCGGCTGCCGCTGATCGCCCGGCCGTGGTTCCGTTCAATGCGGAGCATCAGCGACGCGGACCTGGCCACGATCCACCAGCCGCTGGATTTCTATGGCCTGAACTATTACTATCCCGTCAAGGTGGCCACGGGGCGCGGCGTCGACAGCCCTTCGGCAACCGCGGAGGCGATGCTCAAAGTTCCGTTCCACATGGCCGCGTTCCCGGAGTACGAACGCACGGGATTCGGCTGGCCGGTCGCTCCGGACCACCTGGGGATCCTGCTCCGGGAGCTGAAGGACCGGTACGGGGCCTCGCTGCCGCCGCTCTACATCACCGAGAGCGGGGCGAGCTTCCCCGAACCGGACCACGTCACCGGTCCCATCCCCGACGCCGGGCGGATCAGCTACCTCGCCGCGCACCTCAGCCAGGCGGTGGAGGCCACTTCCCCCGGGGGCGTGGCTCACGACGTCGAGCTGCTCGGCTACTACGTCTGGACGCTGATGGACAACTTCGAATGGGCGGCCGGCTACTCGCAGCGCTTCGGCCTGGTGCACGTCGATTTCACGAGCCTCAAGCGCACGCCGAAAGACTCGTACTACTGGTACCAGGCCCTCGCGCGGGCACGCCGGGCCTGAGTCCCGCCCGGCCGCCGCGGCTACTGGTTGCGGTTTGACCGGTTGATGCGCTTGGCGCGCTCGATTTCCTGGCGGAAATGCTTCTTCGCCCAAAAGAACGCGACGACGACGGCTGCGGCGATCAACAGAAAAATAAGCCAGCCCATGGTGAGCTCCCTTCCTTTCCTGCAAAGGTATCAGGAACTTAAAAGGAACAGCCCCGCTGCAAGTGCAGCGGGGCTGTTCCCGATCCTCTGTTCAGCTGCCGGACGGCGGGCTGATCAGGGGCAAAGCATCAGATCGGCAAGTAATTACTTGATGATCTTGGTGACGCGTCCTGAACCAACGGTGCGGCCGCCTTCGCGGATAGCGAAGCCGAGGCCCTCTTCCATTGCGATCGGCTGGATGAGCGCAACGGTCATCTCAGTGTTGTCGCCGGGCATAACCATTTCCGTGCCTTCCGGCAGGGTGATAACGCCGGTTACGTCCGTGGTGCGGAAGTAGAACTGCGGGCGGTAGTTGGAGTAGAACGGGTTGTGACGTCCGCCTTCGTCCTTGGAGAGGATGTAGACGTTAGCCTCGAAGTCGGTGTGCGGGGTGATGGAACCCGGCTTGACGACAACCTGGCCACGCTCGACATCGTCGCGCTTCAGACCGCGGAGCAGGAGGCCACAGTTCTCGCCGGCCCATGCTTCGTCGAGCTGCTTGTGGAACATCTCGATACCGGTAACCGTGGTCTTCTGGACCGGGCGGATGCCGACGATCTCGACCTCGGAGTTGATGGCGAGGGTTCCACGCTCGGCGCGGCCCGTAACAACGGTGCCACGGCCGGTGATCGTGAAGACATCTTCGATCGGCATCAGGAAGGGCTTGTCACGGTCACGTACGGGGTCCGGAACGGACTCGTCGACAGCTGCCATGAGGTCCTCAACGGACTTGACCCAGACGGGGTCGCCTTCGAGGGCCTTCAGGCCGGAAACGCGAACAACCGGAGCCTCGTCGCCATCGAAGCCCTGCGAGCTGAGCAGCTCGCGAACTTCCATTTCAACGAGGTCGAGGAGCTCTTCGTCGTCAACCATGTCAGCCTTGTTCAGCGCGACCAGCAGGTAGGGAACGCCAACCTGGCGGGCGAGCAGAACGTGCTCGCGGGTCTGAGCCATCGGGCCGTCAGTGGCGGCAACCACGAGGATTGCACCGTCCATCTGAGCAGCGCCGGTGATCATGTTCTTGATGTAGTCAGCGTGACCCGGAGCGTCTACGTGTGCGTAGTGGCGCTTCTCGGTCTGGTACTCAACGTGGGAGATGTTGATGGTAATGCCGCGCTGACGCTCTTCGGGAGCAGAGTCAATCGACGCGAAGTCACGCTTCTCGTTGAGAGTCGGGTACTTGTCGTACAGCACCTTGGAAATGGCGGCCGTCAGCGTCGTCTTACCGTGGTCAACGTGACCAATGGTACCGATGTTAACGTGCGGCTTAGTCCGCTCGAACTTTGCCTTTGCCACAGGTTCCTCCTAGAACGTTTTCAAATGACTTACCCTTCGGCCGCGCTTGTCGCGGCAGAAACTCCAGTAAGTCTACTTGGGGGGCTTTGGATTGATGAAATTGCAGATTCAGGTACTAATGCTAGTGCCTAGAGCCTGTTCGTGCAGGCGGCCTGACTCCGGCCTGGCCGGACTACAGCTGACCGGAGTCCGGCCACTTGCACCAGATGTATCTCCGCTGGCGGAGACGCACCCGAGTTTCTTGTTGCTGCGAGGCGTCCTAGGGACTACTCGCCGCGGTTCTTCTGGATGATCTCGTCGGCAACTGCCTTCGGGACCTCGGCGTAGCTGTTGAACGTCATGGAGTACACAGCGCGGCCCTGGGTCTTCGAGCGCAGGTCACCGATGTAGCCGAACATGCCGGACAGCGGGACGTGTGCGCGAATAACCTTGACGCCCTGGGCATCTTCCATGGACTGCATCTGGCCACGGCGGGAGTTGAGGTCACCGATAACTTCACCCATGTATTCCTCAGGGGTGCGGACCTCGACATCCATCAGCGGTTCGAGCAGGACAGGGTTCGCCTTGCGTGCGGCTTCCTTGAAAGCCATACGGCCGGCGATCTTGAACGCCATTTCCGAGGAGTCAACATCGTGGTAAGCGCCGTCAATCAGCGTCGCCTTGATGCCGACAACCGGGTAACCGGCCAGGACGCCGTCGTTAAGCGCATCCTGGATGCCGGCGTCGACCGACGGGATGTACTCGCGCGGAACGCGGCCACCAGTGACCTTGTTCTCGAACTCGTACAGCTCGCCACCCGAAGTGTCCAGCGGCTCGATCGCGATCTGGATCTTTGCGAACTGGCCGGAACCACCGGTCTGCTTCTTGTGCGTGTAGTCGTGACGCTCCACAGCACGCTTGATGGTTTCGCGGTAAGCAACCTGCGGCTTGCCAACGTTCGCCTCGACCTTGAATTCGCGGCGCATGCGGTCCACCAGGATGTCCAGGTGGAGCTCGCCCATGCCGGCGATGATGGTCTGGCCGGTGTCCTCGTTGAGGGAGACCTGGAAGGTCGGGTCCTCAGCGGAGAGCTTCTGGATGGCCGTGGAGAGCTTCTCCTGGTCACCCTTCGTGTTCGGCTCGATCGCTACCGAGATCACGGGCTCCGGGAAGCTCATGGACTCGAGGACAATCTGGTTGGCCGGATCGCACAGGGTGTCGCCCGTGGTGGTGTCCTTCAGGCCGATCGCTGCGTAGATGTGGCCGGCGGTAGCGCCCTCGACGGGCATTTCCTTGTTGGCGTGCATCTGGAACAGCTTGCCGATGCGCTCCTTCTTGCCCTTGGTGGAGTTGACCACCTGCGAGCCTGCTTCCACGTGACCGGAGTACACGCGGATGAAGGTGAGCTGGCCGAAGAAGGGGTGCGCGGCGATCTTGAAGGCCAGTGCGGAGAAGGGCTCTTCAGAGGAGGGCTTACGGGTAAGTTCCTTCTCTTCGTCGCGGGGATCGTGACCGATCATCGGCGGGACGTCGAGCGGGTTCGGCAGGTAGTCCACCACTGCGTCGAGCATCGGCTGGACGCCGCGGTTCTTGAATGCAGAACCACAGAACACCGGGTACAGCTCAGAGTTGATCGTCATCTTGCGGATGCCGGCCTTGAGCTCATCGATGCTGATCTCTTCGCCCTCGAGGTACTTCTCCATGAGTTCCTCGGAGGCCTCGGCAACAGTCTCAACGAGCGTTGCGCGGTACTCTTCGGCCTTCGCCTGGAGGTCAGCCGGGATCTCGCGGATCTCGTACTTGGCACCCATGGTGACGTCACCCTTGGCGTCGCCGGGCCAGACCAGCGCACGCATGTAAAGGAGGTCGACGACGCCGATGAAGTCGTTCTCGGCGCCGATCGGCAGCTGCATGACGAGCGGCTTGGCACCGAGGCGGCTGATGATGGTGTCGACGGTGAAGTAGAAGTCAGCGCCGAGCTTGTCCATCTTGTTGACGAAGCAGATGCGCGGAACGTTGTACTTGTCAGCCTGGCGCCAAACAGTCTCGGACTGCGGCTCCACGCCTTCCTTGCCGTCGAACACGGCGACTGCGCCGTCGAGGACGCGCAGGGAGCGCTCAACCTCGACCGTGAAGTCAACGTGGCCGGGGGTGTCGATAATGTTGATCTGGTTGTTTTCCCAGAAGCAGGTCACGGCGGCAGACGTGATGGTAATGCCGCGTTCCTTTTCCTGTTCCATCCAGTCAGTCGTCGAAGCGCCGTCGTGCGTTTCGCCGATCTTGTGGTTCACACCTGTGTAGAACAGGATGCGCTCGGTAGTAGTGGTCTTGCCGGCATCGATGTGGGCCATGATGCCGATATTGCGGACCTTGCTAAGGTCGGTAAGCACGTCCTGTGCCACGGTGTCTCCCTTTCGGATGGACTGCACGTTCGCCGCCGGCTCAGTCGAGCCGGCGGCGTCCGGGAAGTATTACCAGCGGTAGTGTGCGAAGGCCTTGTTGGACTCGGCCATCTTGTGGGTGTCTTCGCGACGCTTCACAGCGGCACCGAGACCGTTCGAGGCATCCAGGATTTCGTTCTGGAGACGCTCGGTCATGGTCTTTTCGCGGCGGGCCTTGGAGTAGCCAACCAGCCAGCGGAGGGCGAGGGCCGTGGAACGGCCCGGCTTGACCTCAACGGGAACCTGGTAGGTGGCGCCACCAACACGGCGGGAGCGGACCTCAAGCGAAGGCTTGACGTTCTCCATGGCCTTCTTGAGGGCTGCAACGGGGTCGCCGCCGGACTTGGCGCGAGCACCCTCGAGTGCACCGTAAACGATGCGCTCTGCGGTGGACTTCTTGCCGTCAACCAGCACCTTGTTGATGAGCTGGGTGACCAGCGGGGAGCCGTAAACGGGATCTAGAACTAGCGGCCGCTTGGGGGCCGGACCCTTGCGAGGCATATTACTTCTTCTCCATCTTTGCGCCGTAGCGGCTGCGAGCCTGCTTACGGTTCTTGACACCCTGGGTATCGAGGGCGCCACGGACGATCTTGTAGCGGACACCCGGAAGGTCCTTCACGCGGCCGCCGCGGACGAGCACAATGGAGTGCTCCTGCAGGTTGTGGCCTACACCGGGGATGTATGCGGTGACTTCAATGCCGCCGTTGAGGCGCACGCGAGCAACCTTACGCAGAGCCGAGTTCGGCTTCTTCGGGGTCGTCGTGTAAACGCGGGTGCAAACACCGCGGCGCATCGGGCTGCCGTTAAGCGCGGGAGCCTTGGTCTTTTTGACCTTAGGCGTGCGGCCCTTGCGGACCAGCTGGTTAATCGTAGGCACTCTCGTGTTCTCCGTTTTATCCGGAGCGGCCGTTGGCGGCCGCTCTCTTGTCGCTGCGCCTCGCCGCCCGAGCTTTGAAGTTCTCTCCAGAGCAGCTGAGGCGAAGCCTTAATAGTCGGACCGCACGCCGGGGTCCAAGGACTTTCGACCCGAACTGCCCCTAGGCATGCGAAAATGTGGCATACGTTGCACAAGAACCCTGCAAACCGGAAACGTCGTCCTGGTTGAACCTTTCGGCTGCAACCGGCGCACTCATCCACTGCCACAATAACAATTAGTCTCAAGTCTAACACGGACGGGTCCCAGCCCTTAATCGGCGGGCGGGAGGCGTCCTCCCGACGTCCGGCCCCTCCCCCATCGATTGCTCCGATACCGCCCTTTTGAAGCCCCAAAAGGGCCGTACCTCAGCAGTCGATCGTTGAACGGGGTCAAACGGAAGGGCCCCGCCCCCGCTCCGCAGAAATGCGGAGTGGTGACGGGGCCCGACGTCGAACTGGCGGTTAGCGGAAGTCGCTGCCGAGATCGTAGTCATCCAGCGGGATGGCGTGGAACTCGGGAGCTCCGTCGCCGCCCAGGCTGTCGTAGGAGAAGTCACTGAATGCGCTGGGGCCGGTGAACAGGTTGGCCTTTGCTTCTTCAGTGGGTTCCACCGTGACCTCGGTGTAGCGCGGGAGACCCGTGCCGGCCGGGATGAGCTTACCGATGATGACGTTTTCCTTGAGGCCGAGCAGCGGATCGCTCTTGCCTTCCATGGCCGCCTGCGTCAGGACGCGGGTGGTCTCCTGGAAGGAAGCTGCGGACAGCCAGGACTCGGTCGCCAGGGACGCCTTGGTGATGCCCATGAGCTCGGGACGGCCGGATGCCGGCGTCTTGCCCTCGGACACAACGCGGCGGTTGGCCTCTTCGAAACGGCTGCGTTCGGCGAGCTCGCCGGGCAGCAGATCCGATTCGCCGGACTCGATGACCGTGACGCGGCGCAGCATCTGGCGGACGATAACCTCGACGTGCTTGTCGTGGATACCGATGCCCTGGCTGCGGTACACGCCCTGGACTTCGTCCACCAGGAACTTCTGCGCGGCACGGGGACCCATGATGCGCAGCACCTGCTTGGGGTCGACCGGGCCGTTGATGAGCTTCTGGCCAACGCTGACGTGATCGCCGTCTTCGATGAGAAGACGTGAACGGCGCAGCACCGGGTAGGCGATCTCTTCAGATCCGTCATCCGGGGTGATGACCAGGCGCATCTGGCGCTCGGACTCTTCGATGGTGATGCGGCCGGCTGCTTCAGCAATCGGTGCGACACCCTTCGGAGTACGGGCTTCGAAGAGCTCCTGGATACGGGGCAGACCCTGGGTGATGTCGTCGCCGCCGCTGGCGGAAACAGCACCACCGGTGTGGAACGTACGCATGGTCAGCTGGGTACCCGGCTCACCGATGGACTGTGCGGCAATGATGCCCACGGCCTCACCGATGTCGACGGTCTTGCCAGTGGCCAGCGAACGGCCGTAGCACAGGGCGCAGGTGCCGACGCTGGACTCACAGGTGAGTACGGAGCGGACCTTGACCTCGGTGATGCCGGCTGCGAACAGTTCGGCAATGACGACGTCACCGCAGTCGGTGCCGGCAGCTGCCAGGACCTTGCCCTTGGAGTCGACGACGTCGACGGCCAGGGTGCGGGCGTAGGCGCTGTTCTCGACGTTCTCGTCCAGGACGAGGACGCCGTTGGCGTCGGCCACCGCGATGGCGGTCATCAGGCCGCGCTCGGTACCGCAGTCCTCCTCGCGGACAATGACGTCCTGCGAAACGTCCACCAGACGACGGGTCAGGTAACCCGAGTTGGCGGTACGCAGGGCGGTGTCGGCCAGACCCTTACGGGCACCGTGCGTGGCGATGAAGTATTCCAGCACCGAGAGGCCCTCACGGTAGGAGGACTTGATCGGACGCGGGATGATTTCACCCTTAGGGTTGGCCACCAGGCCACGGATACCCGCGATCTGACGGACCTGCATCCAGTTACCACGGGCACCGGAGGACACCATGCGGTTGATGGTGTTCATCGGGGACAGGCTGTCACGCATCGCCTGGGCGATCTCGTTCGTTGCCTTGTTCCAGATCTCGATCAGTTCCTGGCGACGCTCGTCGTCGTCGATCAGGCCCTTGTCGTACTGGCCCTGGATCTTGGCGGCCATGGTCTCGTAACCGGCGAGGATCCGCGGCTTGTCCGTGGGCACCTCGATGTCGGAGATGGCAACGGTCACGCCGGACCGGGTGGCCCAGTAGAAACCGGCATCCTTCAGGTTGTCCAGCGTGGCCGCCGTGATCACCTTCGGGTAGCGCTCGGCGAGGTCGTTGACGATCCGGGACAGCTCGCCCTTGTCGGCAACATCCTCAACCCACGGGTAATCCGCGGGCAGCGTCTGGTTGAAGATGACCTGGCCGAGGGAGGTCTCGACCAATGCGGTCTGACCGGGCTCCCAGCCCTCCGGGGCTTCCCAGCCGGCGTAGGGCACGAAGCCCTCGAGGCGGATCTTGACCTTGGAGTTCAGGTGCAGCTCGTGGAGGTCGTAGGCCATGATGGCTTCCGCGACCGAGGAGAAGATCCGGCCTTCGCCAGCTGAACCGACACGCTTGGTGGTCAGGTGGTAGAGACCGATGATCATATCCTGCGACGGCAGGGTCACCGGGCGGCCGTCAGACGGCTTCAGAATGTTGTTCGAGGAGAGCATCAGGATGCGGGCCTCGGCCTGGGCTTCGGGGCTCAGCGGCAGGTGGACTGCCATCTGGTCGCCGTCGAAGTCGGCGTTGAAGGCGCCACAAACCAGCGGGTGCAGCTGGATTGCCTTGCCTTCAACAAGCTGCGGCTCGAACGCCTGGATGCCGAGACGGTGCAGGGTAGGTGCACGGTTCAGCAGCACGGGGTGCTCGGTGATGATCTCTTCGAGGACGTCCCAGACCTGCGGACGGTAACGCTCCACCATGCGCTTGGCCGACTTGATGTTCTGGGCGTGGTTGAGGTCAACCAGGCGCTTCATCACGAACGGCTTGAAGAGCTCCAGGGCCATCTGCTTGGGCAGACCGCACTGGTGCAGCTTCAGCTGCGGGCCGACGACAATGACCGAACGGCCGGAGTAGTCGACGCGCTTGCCGAGGAGGTTCTGGCGGAAACGGCCCTGCTTGCCCTTGAGCATGTCGCTCAGGGACTTCAGCGGACGGTTGCCCGGTCCGGTGACCGGACGGCCGCGGCGGCCGTTGTCGAAGAGGCTGTCAACAGCTTCCTGAAGCATGCGCTTCTCGTTGTTGACGATGATCTCCGGAGCACCGAGGTCAAGCAGGCGCTTGAGGCGGTTGTTGCGGTTGATCACGCGGCGGTAGAGGTCGTTGAGGTCGGAGGTCGCGAAGCGGCCACCGTCCAGCTGGACCATCGGGCGCAGTTCCGGCGGGATCACCGGGACGGCGTCCAGCACCATGCCGAGCGGGCTGTTGTTGGTCGTCAGGAACGCGTTGACCACCTTGAGCCGCTTCAGGGCGCGGGTCTTGCGCTGGCCCTTGCCGTTGGCGATGATGTCGCGCAGCATGTCCGACTCGGCCTGCATGTCGAAGTTCTCAAGACGCTTCTTGATGGCCTCGGCACCCATGGAGCCTTCGAAGTACATGCCGTAGCGGTCGCGCAGTTCGCGGTACAGGCCTTCGTCACCTTCGAGGTCTGCGACCTTGAGGTTCTTGAAGCGGTCCCAGACCTGCTCCAGGCGCTCGATTTCGGCGTCGGCGCGCTTGCGGACGTTCGCCATCTGGCGGTCAGCGGAGTCGCGGGCCTTCTTCTTGTCGGCAGCCTTCGCGCCTTCGCCTTCGAGACGGGCAAGCTCGTTCTCGAGGTCGCGGGCGATCGTGGCGATGTCGGAGTCGCGGTTGTCGATCAGCTGCTTCTTCTCGATGTCGTGCTCAACCTGGAGGTTGGGCAGTTCTTCGTGGCGGCTGTCGGCGTCGACGCTTGTGATCATGTAGGCGGCGAAGTAAATGACCTTTTCGAGGTCCTTCGGTGCCAGGTCAAGGAGGTAGCCCAGACGGGAGGGAACACCCTTGAAGTACCAGATGTGCGTGACCGGGGCGGCGAGCTCGATGTGGCCCATGCGCTCACGGCGGACCTTCGCACGGGTGACCTCAACGCCACACCGCTCGCAGATGATGCCCTTGAAGCGCACGCGCTTGTACTTACCGCAGTAGCATTCCCAGTCGCGGGAGGGGCCGAAGATCTTCTCGCAGAAGAGTCCGTCCTTCTCGGGCTTGAGCGTGCGGTAGTTGATGGTTTCCGGCTTCTTAACCTCGCCGTACGACCAGCCACGGATGTCTTCCGCGGTGGCGAGGCCGATCTGCATGAGGCCGAAGGAGGATTCGCTGGACATATGGTCCCTGTTCTCTCTTGTTCTCTAAATTCTGAAGTCTTGGGTTACGGGAAGAGGGAGGTGGCCTACCGGGAAAAGTCAGCGCGGCGGGGCCGCGTGCTTTTCCCGGTAAACCCCCTGCTAAACCTCTTCTACGGAACTGGGCTCTGCACGAGACAGATCGATGCCCAGTTCTTCCGCAGCCGTGAAGACTGCGTCATCAGAGTCACGCATTTCAATTGTGGTTCCGTCCGTGGAAAGCACTTCCACGTTCAGGCACAGCGACTGCATTTCCTTGATCAAGACCTTGAAGGACTCAGGAACGCCCGGCTCGGGGATGTTCTCGCCCTTGACGATGGCTTCGTAGACCTTCACACGACCGTGGATATCATCCGACTTGATCGTCAGCAGTTCCTGGAGCGTGTACGCGGCGCCGTAAGCCTCGAGCGCCCACACTTCCATTTCACCGAAGCGCTGGCCACCGAACTGTGCCTTACCACCCAGCGGCTGCTGCGTGATCATGGAGTACGGGCCGGTGGAGCGCGCGTGGATCTTGTCGTCCACCAGGTGGTGGAGCTTCAGGATGTACATGTAGCCGACCGAGATCGGATCCGGGAACGGCTCGCCGGAGCGGCCGTCGAACAGACGGGTCTTGCCGGAGGAGTTGATCAGGCGGTCGCCGTCGCGGGTGACGTTGGTGGAATCGAGCAGGCCCGTGATTTCTTCTTCACGCGCACCGTCGAAGACCGGCGTCGCCACAGTGGTCTGGCCACTCTCGCGCGGCAGGTTCGGCAGCTGCTTGACCCACTCGGGCTCGCCCTCGATCTTCCAGCCGGTCTTGGCAACCCAGCCGAGGTGCGTTTCCAGCACCTGGCCGACGTTCATGCGGCCCGGAACACCCAGCGGGTTCAGGACGATATCAACGGGGGTGCCGTCGGCAAGGAAGGGCATGTCCTCGATCGGGAGGATCTTGGAGATAACACCCTTGTTGCCGTGGCGGCCGGCGAGCTTGTCGCCGTCGGTGATCTTGCGCTTGGCAGCGACGTACACGCGCACCAGCTGGTTGACGCCCGGGGGCAGCTCGTCGTCGTTGTCGCGGTCGAAGACGCGGACACCGATCACGGTGCCGGACTCGCCGTGCGGCACCTTCAGGGAGGTGTCGCGCACTTCGCGGGACTTCTCACCAAAGATGGCGCGCAGCAGGCGCTCTTCCGGGGTCAGTTCGGTCTCGCCCTTGGGGGTGACCTTACCGACCAGGATGTCGCCGGCCTCAACCTCGGCACCGATGTGGATGATGCCGCGCTCGTCCAGGCCTGCCAGGACTTCCTCAGACACGTTGGGGATGTCACGGGTGATTTCCTCGGCACCAAGCTTGGTGTCGCGGGCATCGATCTCGTGCTCCTCGATGTGGATTGAGGACAGGACGTCCTCGGCCACGATGCGCTGGGACAGGATGATGGCATCCTCGAAGTTGTGGCCTTCCCATGACATGAATGCCACGAGCAGGTTCTTACCGAGGGCGAGCTCGCCCTGGTCCGTTGCCGGGCCGTCAGCGATGATGCCGCCGACCTCCAGGCGCTGGCCTTCGTTCACCAGGACACGGTGGTTGTAGCAGTTGCCCTGGTTGGAGCGGGCGAACTTGTTGATGCGGTAGTTGGTTTCCGTACCGTCGTCGTTGAGCATGATGACCAGCTCAGCGGAGACCTCGGTAACCACGCCGGCCTTCTTCGCGATGACAACGTCACCGGCGTCGACGGCTGCGGCGCGCTCCATGCCGGTACCGACGAACGGTGCCTCGGAACGGACCAGCGGCACGGCCTGGCGCTGCATGTTGGCACCCATGAGTGCACGGTTGGCATCGTCATGCTCGAGGAACGGGATCAGGGCGGTAGCCACGGACACCATCTGGCGCGGGGAAACGTCCATGAACTCGACGTCGGCGGCGGGAACCAGCACGGGCTCGCCTCCACCACCGCGGGCACGGACCAGGACGGTCTCTTCCGCGAAACGCTTGTTCTCGTCCAGCGGTGCGTTGGCCTGTGCGATCAGGACCTCGGCTTCGTCGTCGGCCGTGAGGTACTTGACCTCATCGGAGACGACACCCTCGGCAACAAGGCGGTACGGGGTTTCGATGAAACCGAACGGGTTGATGCGTCCGTAAGAAGCCAGCGAACCGATCAGACCAATGTTCGGGCCTTCAGGAGTTTCGATGGGGCACATACGTCCGTAGTGGGACGGGTGCACGTCACGAACTTCCATGCCAGCACGGTCACGGGACAGACCACCCGGGCCAAGCGCGGACAGGCGGCGCTTGTGGGTCAGACCCGAGAGCGGGTTGTTCTGGTCCATGAACTGGGACAGCTGGGAAGTTCCGAAGAACTCCTTGATGGCTGCCACGACGGGACGGATGTTGATCAGGGTCTGCGGCGTGATGGCCTCGACGTCCTGGGTCGTCATGCGTTCGCGGACAACGCGCTCCATGCGGGACAGGCCGGTGCGGACCTGGTTCTCGATGAGCTCGCCGACGGCGCGGATGCGGCGGTTGCCGAAGTGGTCGATGTCATCGATCTCGACGCGGAGCTCGTGGTCCTGGCCGTCGCGCTTGCCCATGAGGGTCTTCTCACCGGCGTGCAGCGCAACCAGGAACTTGATCATGGCCACGATGTCTTCAACGTGCAGGACCGAAGCTTCCTTGTCGCCAAGGGAGCGGTCGATGCCAAGCTTGCGGTTGATCTTGTAACGGCCGACCTTGGCCAGATCGTAGCGCTTGGAGTTGAAGTACAGGTTGTCCAGCAGGGACTGGGCAGCCTCAACCGTGGGCGGCTCGCCCGGTCGCAGCTTCCGGTAGATGTCCAGCAACGCGTCTTCGCGGGTCTCGGTGGCGTCCTTCTCCAGCGTGGCGCGCATGGAGTCGTACTGGCCGAATTCCTCGAGGATCTGGCCTTCGGTCCAGCCGAGGGCCTTCAGCAGCACGGTGACGGACTGCTTGCGCTTGCGGTCAAGACGGACGCCGACCTGGTCGCGCTTGTCGATTTCGAGCTCGAACCAGGCGCCGCGGGAGGGGATGATCTTCGCGGTGAAGATATCCTTGTCGCTGGTCTTGTCGGCGGTGCGCTCAAAGTAGGCGCCCGGCGAGCGGACCAGCTGGGAGACGACGACACGCTCGGTGCCGTTGACGACGAAGGTGCCCTTCTCGGTCATCAGCGGGAAGTCACCCATGAACACGGTCTGCTGCTTGATTTCGCCCGTGTTGTTGTTCATGAACTCGGCCTTGACGTACAGCGGAGCCGAGTACGTTGCGTCCCGGTCCTTGCACTCAGCCATGGTGTATTTGGGGTCAGCGAACTCCGGCTCGGAGAAGCTCAGGGACATGGTGCCCTGGAAGTCTTCGATCGGGGAGATCTCTTCGAAGATGTCGGACAGACCCGAGGAGGTGGCGACGCTGAGGTCGCCTTCTTCGACGGCCTTCGCAACGCGCGCCTGCCAGCGTTCGTTTCCGACCAGCCAGTCAAAGCTGTCGGTTTGCAGGGCGAGCAGATTCGGAACATCAAGGGGTTCGTGAATCTTTGCGAATGAGAGCCGGCGGGTTGCACCGTCGGTGCTGTCGGCATTGATAGCGGTAGCGTTGTTTACATTAGAGGTGCTCGAGGCGACCAAGAGGGATCCTTCCACAGACCTTCAGGCGTTGTCAGATCTCCCCCGTTATGCACTCTGCAGAATGACTCCGCAGCGCTACCAGTCCGGTTCCGCTATATGACCCGGGACCCGCGCTGTCCATGGCTGGTGCACGTGGTAGACGGCACATTGATGGAACAGCTGTCAGGCTAAGCCCACCGCTATATGAAGGCTGAAGGTAAACAGGGAAGACGCAAATATCTACGATACGGCAAAGCAACCTACTTGTCTACCCCACTTCCGGCGGGATTGCAAGCACGAAGTTTCGGCGGAATTTTCCCGGCCTCCCCGCGGCGACGGCGTCCACCCTGCCGAATGGATAGGTGACGGGGCTCACGATAACGTAGACATAAGTCGAACGTAGATCGGAAGAAAACACCATGAGCAATCCTGCGGACAACAACGATGTTGTCATTCTCGCCGCCGCCCGCACCCCCCAGGGGCGCCTGAACGGGCAGCTGGCCAGCTTCACCGCCGTCGAGCTCGGCACCCACGCCATCCGCGCGGCCCTGGCCGCCAGCGGCGTCAAGGCCGACCAGGTGGACAGCGTGATCATCGGCCAGGTCCTGCAGGCCGGAGCGGGCCAGAACCCTGCGCGCCAGAGCGCCATCGGGGCCGGCATCGGCTGGAACGTGCCGACGGTGACCATCAACAAGGTCTGCCTCTCCGGCCTCACCGCCGTGATCGACGCCGCTCGGATGATCCGCAGCGGGGACGCCACGGTGGTGGTCGCCGGCGGCCAGGAGTCCATGACCCGGGCGCCGCACGTGCTGCCCGGCTCCCGGCAGGGCTGGGCGTACGGCACGGTCCAGGCACTCGACGTGGCCGCGCACGACGGCCTGACCGACGCCTTCGACGGGCAGTCCATGGGACTGTCGACCGAGAGCAAGAACCTGACCCTCGGCATCGACCGGGCCTCCCAGGACGAGGTGGCGGCCCAGTCGCACCAGCGTGCCGCCCGGGCCGCGAAAGACGGAGTCTTCGACGGCGAGATCGCCGCGATGAGCGTCAAGCAGCGCAAGGGCGATCCGATCGCCGTCACCTCCGACGAAGGCATCCGGCCGGACACGACCGTTGAATCTCTGGCCGGCCTGCGCGCGGCGTTCGTCACGGACGGAACCATCACCGCCGGCAACTCCTCTCCCCTGTCCGACGGCGCTGCGGCCCTGGTGCTGAGCAGCCGGAAGTTCGCCGAGGACAACGGCCTCGAGTACCTCGCGGTGGTTGGCAAGCCGGGCCAGGTCGCCGGGCCGGACAACTCGCTGCATTCCCAGCCGTCGAACGCCATCAAGAACGCCCTGGACAAGGCCGGCTGGTCCGCCGCGGACCTCGATTTCATCGAAATCAACGAGGCTTTCGGTTCCGTCGCGGTGCAGTCCCTGAAGGACCTCAACTATCCGCTGGAGCAGTGCAACATCCATGGCGGGGCCATCGCCCTGGGCCACCCGATCGGGGCCTCCGGGGCCCGGCTGGCCCTGCACGCGGCCCACGAACTCAAGCGCCGGGGTACCGGCAAGGCGGCCGTGTCCCTGTGCGGCGGCGGCGGCCAGGGCGAGGCGCTGCTGCTGTACCGCGACTAAAACCGGCAACCGGCGCCCCGGGAACACCCGGCCCCGGGCCGGGAACACGGGGCGGACCGGCAACTGCCACCAGGAGTCAGGAAGGTTTGACGCGATGCCAGAGCAGAAAACGGCCAGCGGCCGCGAGCGGTTCCTTGCCGACGCCGCGGCACGCGGGCTGCACGTCGAGGTCGTCGAGCGCCTCGCCGCCCGCAGCCTTGAGGAGGCGGCCGGCATCCTCGGGATCCGGCCTGCGGATATCGTGAAGTCGCTCGTGGTCAAGCACAAGGACGGCAGCTTCCTGTTCGCCCTGGTCCCCGGCGACCGGCAGATTTCCTGGCCCAAGCTGCGGGCGCTGCTGGGCGTCAACAAGCTCTCGCTGCCGGCGGCGGATACCGCCTTCGAGGCCACCGGGTACGAGCGCGGGACCATCACACCGCTCGGCAGCATCCGCCCCTGGCCGGTCTACGCCGACCAGACCATCACGGGCCGGCGGATCTCCATGGGCGCCGGGGAGCATGGCTACAGCGCGTTCGTGGACGCGGACGCCCTGACGGCGGCGCTGGGCGCCGTCGTCGCCGACATCACCGAACCCAACTAGCCCGCCCGGGTTAAAAGCAACGCGGGGTCACTTCGCGCCCATCCGGACGGTCGGGATGGGCGCGAAGTGACCCCGCGTTGCTGTTTTAACGGGTGTCAGGCGGTGACTGTCAGCGGCGCCCCGTTGACGGTGAGCCGCCAGTTGGCCTGGCTGAACACGGCGACGTCCAGGGTGCCGCGGTCCACTACGTAGTCGATGATGCGCTGCCGGATCTCCTGCTGGCTGTTCGAGAGCACCGGCGCGCTCTTCACGGCCGGGAAGTTGCCGCCGCCGCTCTGCCGGTAGTTGTTGATGGCCAGGGCGAATTCCTGCTCGGGCCGCAACGCCTGGCCGCCGTAGCTGAGGTTGGCGATCCGGTCCCCCACCGGCCGGGCAAGGTCGATCTCGTAGTTCAGCGGCGCGTCGAGTCCGTAAACGACGTCGTAGTTATAGTCGGGCGTGCCGTTCGGGGCCACGGCCGTCACGGCGTTGGTGACGTCCTGGGCCCTGGCCGTGGTGCCCGACACCGGCTTGAAGTATTGCGCGGACCACTCCAGGTAGGCCTTGACCTGCGCTCCGGTGACCTTGATGGCGAGCAGCGTGTTGTCGAAGATGTACAACCCCGCGACATCGCGGATGGTCAGCGGTCCGGCTTTGACGTCGACGGCACGGGAGAAGGCCGCCGCAATGGACAGGACGGGCAGCCCCGCCGCCGGACCGTTGGCGAGCTCGGCCTTGATGGTGCTGGCCTGGACGTAATTGATGGCGTCAATCGCGGCGGAGTCCTCCCAGCAGGCGGTGGCCGTGCTCAGCGGCGCCGTCGAGGTCCCGATAACCTCGTTGACGTAGCTCACCGTGGCGTCGTGCCCGGACTCGACGGCCCGGACGACGGCGGGATCGGCGTCGGCGGTCTTGGCGTCCAATAGGTGCGAATGCGCCGCGGTGACGGTCCACCGCCCCTTGTCCCTGGCGAGCTCGAGGTCCATGACGGAGACGCGCATGCCCCACTTGAGCGGCTCGGTCAGTAGCACCTGCCTGCCCGTCTCCTTGTTAGTGACGAAGCGCTCGGGGATCTCCAGGTGGGCGTGCCCGACCAGGATGGCGTCGATGCCGGGGACTTCCTCGGCAAGCTGGGTGGATGCGTTCTCGGGGAAGGGCAAGGCGTCGCCGTAGGAGGATCCGGGGGTTGCCCCCGAATGGCTCGTGACGATCACGACGTCGGCCCCGGCCGCCTTGACTTGCGGGATGACAGTCCGGGCCTCTTCGACGATGCCGTTGAAGTCGAGCTTGCCCTGGACGTTGTCGCGGTCCCAGAGCGCGCAGCCCGGCGTCACAAAGCCGACCAGGCCGACCGTCAGCCAGCCGCTGCCGGTCTTGATCCGCTTCAGGACGTAGGGGGTGAAGGCGCGCCCGCCCGTCACGGCGTCGTGGACGTTGGCGCCCAGCAGAGGGAAGTCCAGTTGCCGCTCCCAGGTGCGCAGGAGTCCAATGCCGTAATTGAACTCGTGGTTGCCCAGCCCCACGGCGTCGTAGCCGATCGCGTTCATGGCCAGCGCCATGGGGTGTTTCACGGTTGCCGAGGCGGGGTTGATCTTGGCGAAGTAGTAGGCCAGGGGTGTGCCCTGGATGGTGTCCCCGGCGTCGATGGTCAGCGTGTTGGCCGCGCCGCGTTCGGCCCGCATGGCGTTGATCAGCGTCGCGGCTTGGGCGATTCCGATCTTGTTCCCGGCGGCATCGGCATAGGGCGCGTTCTTGAAGTAGTCCCAGTTGAAGACGTTGTTGTGCAGGTCCGTGGTGCCGAGCACCGTCAGGGTGAACGGCTTCTTTGGGCTTGCCTGGCCGGGGGCGGCCTGTGCCGCCGGGGCTCCGGCCAGCGCAGCGGCGGCTGCTCCGCCGCCCACGAGGGCTGCCGCGAGCATGGCGCGGCGGGAAGGGGAAGTGTTTGGGTCCGTCATTGTGGGTGAACTCCTGGACGTTGGGCGCCGGTGGGCACAAATCCAAAGTCTAGGGTCGCGCCGTCAAGTGCGACAGGGGTATCAGAAAAACTTTGCCGAATCCTTGGTTACAGTTCACCGGCGGCTGTTTCCGGCGCGGCCACCTCGCTGTCCGGCCGCAGAACGCAGGAAACCCCGCCCACTAAGTGGACGGGGTTTCCTTCGAGCAGTGCGGACCGCGATTGATCCGGACGGCGGGTGTTACTTGAGGGTAACGCGGGCGCCAGCTTCTTCGAGCTGAGCCTTTGCCTTCTCGGCGGCTTCCTTGGTGGCGCCTTCGAGAACAGCCTTGGGTGCGCTGTCAACCAGGTCCTTGGCTTCCTTGAGGCCCAGGGAGGTGATGGCGCGAACTTCCTTGATCACTGCGATCTTCTTGTCGCCAGCAGCTTCGAGGATGACGTCGAAGTCAGTCTTCTCTTCAGCTTCTTCAGCAGCACCGGCAGCGGGGCCGGCAACGGCAACAGCGGCAGCGGTAACTTCGAAGGTCTCTTCGAAGAGCTTGACGAACTCGGAGAGCTCGATGATGGTCAGTTCCTTGAAAGCTTCAATGAGCTCTTCGTTGGTGAGCTTCGCCATGGTGTGGCGTCCTTCCTATAGTGGTGCCGGCGGGCCTGAGGCTCGCTGTCGCACCGGAGTCTTATGGAGAAGAGGACTAGTTCTCTTCGGGGGCTGCGGCTTCGGCCGGTGCTTCGGCCTCGGCTGCTGCATCTGCTGCGGGAGCTTCTTCAGCGGCGGGTGCTTCGGCTGCTGCCGGGGCACCGTTCTCTTCTTCAAGCTTGAGGCGCAGTGCGTCGATGATGCGTGCAGCGGCGGCGGCAGGAGCCTTGAGGATCCCTGCAACCTTGGCGAGCTGCAGCTCACGGGACTCGAGTGCTGCCAGGGCAGCAACTTCGCTGGCGTTCAGTGCCTTGCCCTCGAAGTAACCGGTCTTGATGACCAGCTGCTTGTTGGCCTTGGCAAAATCCGTCAGGCTCTTGGCAGCTGCAACTGCGTCACCCTTGATGAACGCGATTGCAGTGGGGCCGGCGAGCTGACCGTCGAATGCTTCGACACCAGCTTCCTTGGCTGCAATGGCGGTCAGGGTGTTCTTGACGACCGAGAACTTGGTTTCCTGGCCGAGAGAGACACGCAGCTGCTTGAGCTGTGCAACGGTGAGCCCGCGGTATTCGGTCAGGACAGCGGCGTTCGATTCCTTGAAATCGTTAGTGATCTCAGCTACTGCTGAAACCTTGCTAGGCGTTGCCATAACCCTCCTTCCGGGGATAGTGCCGGTATGTCCGGGTCCCCGCTCAAAAGAGCTAAAACTAAAAAACGCCCCGCGCAGATGCACGGGGCTTGTCTCGACGCGGTCCATGACCGCGGAGCTTTGCTTCGTTCACCTGCGCCGGCCGCCCTATGTTCAGGGTCCTTCGTCCGGAAATCCACTGCGCTCTCCCGGCGCGACTGCAGAAGTGAGTCTTGCTTGGGAGAGTGGATTTCCAACAACCGACGGTCTTTGGTCCTCCAAGCTTACGGGACGCGGCGCGCGTGTTCCAAATCGGCGGTCGGACAGGGGTCGAGCAGGGGTCGGGCAGGGGTCGCGGTGGGGTCGCGGTGGACTTCGGCCCGGAGCCTCAGCTGACGGCTGGTCCGAAGTTGGGGAGTTCCTTTTGCCAGAGACCCGTCACGCCCGCCGTCGTGAAGCCGAGCTGCTGGTTGACCTTCAGGAGGTAGCGGTTCTCCGGGGCGTTCCACGTGTACAGGACACGGGCGTCCGGAAACTGTTCGCTGAGCCGTTCCATGTTGGCGACCTTGATCAGCAGCCCGAGCTTGTTGCCGCGGTGTTCCTGCAGGACCACGGTGTCGTCCTGGAAGACGACGTCCGGGCGCAGGGCCAGGACACTGATGGTGGTCAGGCCCACGAGCGTCCCGCTGGCGATGTGCTCGACGGCGGTGACCACCGTCCGGCGGCCCTGGGCAATGGTGACTTCCTCCGCTTCCCGGAGGATGCCGCCGTCGAACACCATTTCCTGGGCATCCGGCCCCGGCACTTCGTCCTCGCCTGCCTGGTTTTCCAGGGCGGCGACGGCCTCGAGCCACTGGTCAGGACACCGGTCCGTCCAGTGGTGCAGACGGTAGCGGCCGGCATTGGCTTCCTCGGCCTCGGCCTCAAGGTCGGCGACGAGTTTGGTGTCCAGCGGCAACGCGCAGGAGCTGAACTGTTCGATGTGCTGCAGGGTGTAGCCGGTGTGGCGGGCAAATTCCACGTCACGGCTGCCCAACGGGACGAACCCGACACCGCTGCCGGGCACGAGCTGTTCGGCCTCAGGGTCCGTCAGGGTTGATCCCGGGTGGTTGGTGTCGATCAGGATCGTGTGGCGGCCCTCGTCCCGGGCGAAATGTTCGGCGGCCTCCAGCAGCTGCCTCCCCACGCCCTGGCGCCGGAATTCGGGCAGGATGTCGAGCGTAAATTCGGCGAGATCGAGGTTGTCCACGAGCGGCAGGGCGATGTCCGCTGTCCCGACAATCACGCCGTCGATCTTGGCGACGAGGATCACCTGGCGTTCGTAGGGGTCCGCCATCTCAAGAAGCTTTTCCTGCGGCGCGTAGGCGAGGTCGTCGGTGCCCCAGGTCTGCATCCGGACCCTGCGCCCCACCTCGATGGCGGCGAGAAAGTCGGCGGCATCGGGCGCGTCAAGGGAATCGGGGATCCACAGCTGCTCAATCCGTACATCGTTTGCCATAGAGGGCATCTTCCCAGCCGTTGTGCCACCCACCATCGGTACGGCCCGGCTCAAGCCGGGCTTTCAACCGCCAGCATATGCCGGTTTGGGCCGCTGTTCCATTGGTGACGCCGGGCAGTTTCCGCTCCAGTCGGTGCCCGGCAGTTTCTGCCCCGTTCGGCGTCCGGTCAGTTCCGGATCGCATTGCCGGCGGCAGCGCCCGCGGCGGCAGCGCCCGCGGCGGCTGCGCCCGCGGCGGCAGCGGTCCGCTGCCACTCGCCGTCGTAGCCCGCCGGCTTGAAGCCCAGCGCGACGTTGATGCCGAGCATGTGAGCGTTTTCGGCCGCGTTATAGGTCAGGACGCGCCGGACTGCGGGGTACGCCTCCCGCAGCAGGCGCAGGTTGCGGATCTTGATGAGCATGCCAAGCCGGTGGCCGCGGTGGCCCACCGCGACCAGGGTGTCGTCCTGGTTGGCCAGCCATGGCTTGTCGGCTGTTGTCTGCAGGACGGTATAGGCGGCCAGTTCACCGGTGGACCGGTGCCGTGCTGCCACCACGAGGGAGGACTGGCCGGCCCGCCGCCAGGTGTCCTCGACGTGGCGGACCCGGGCAACGTCCCAGATTTCCGGCTCGTAGCTCAGCGCTCCGGAGGGGGCGTCGGTGCTCATCCGGGACATCAGCACCGCGAGCTGGGCGGCATGCTCCTCCGGGCAGGAATCGGTCCAGTGCAGCAGCTCGTAGTCCGCCGCGCGGGCCAGGGCGTCCCGTTCCAGGGCGTCGAGGTCCGCAGCGGGCGGGACGTCGAGCGCACTAAACCGTTCGACCTGTTCCAGGCGGTAGCCGGCTTTTCCGGCGAAACGGACTCCCGGCGCGCCGGCGGGCAGCGCCCCGGTCCCCGTGGCGGGCCTAATGAGGTTGGGGCCATCGACGTCGAAATCGGCCGGGTGCTCGGTGAAGGTCTGCAGGATTGTCCGCCCGTCGGCGGCGGCCAGTGCCTCGGCGTGCTCCAGCAGTGCCCTGCCGATCCCCCGCCCCGCGAAAGCATCCAGGACGCTCACGTGCAGCAGCGCACTGCCCAGGTTCTCCTGCAGTTCGCAGCGGACCCAGGAGTTGGCCGCCATGCGTCCGTCGACGCGGACGAAGAAGAGCCGCAGCCGGGAGTACGCAGTGTCCCGCCAGTACTGCAGGCGGGCCGCCGCGGACGATGCCCGGTCCAGGTTGCCCCAGGTCTGCAGGATGAGTTCATCGCAGAGGTCCTTGAATTCGAGGAACTCCGCCGTATCAGCGGCATCGGGGTCAGCGGGAGCAAGGCTGGCGGGCAGGGAGAGTTCCTCGATGAGGTACGACGGCGTAGTCACCGGGACAGCCTAACCGGCAAGTCCGGCGGCTCCAAGGGTCCCGGACGCCCGGGATTCCCGGACTCCCGGGGTCCCCGGGGCAGGACGGCGAAAGGCCGCCCCGCAGTTGCGGGACGGCCTTTTGCTGGAACCGGCGACGTCAGCGTGGCTGACGGATCCGTTGATCCGGTGAGGACTAGACCTCGGTCAGGACCTTGGTGACGTTGGGGTCAACCGAGATGCCCGGGCCGAACGTGGTGGCCACGGTGGCCTTCTGGATGTAGCGGCCCTTGGAAGCGGACGGCTTGAGGCGAAGGACCTCTTCCAGTGCGGCTGCGTAGTTCTCGGCCAGCTTGATGGCGTCGAACGAAACCTTGCCGATGATGAAGTGCAGGTTCGAGTGCTTGTCGACGCGGAAGTCGATCTTGCCGCCCTTGATGTCGTTGACGGCCTTGGCGACGTCAGCGGTCACGGTGCCCGTCTTCGGGTTCGGCATCAGGTTACGCGGACCCAGGACCTTACCGAGGCGGCCAACCTTGCCCATGAGGTCAGGGGTGGCGACGGCGGCGTCGAAGTCGGTCCAGCCGCCGGCGATCTTTTCGATCAGGTCATCGGAACCAACGAAGTCGGCGCCGGCTGCGATTGCAGCCTCAGCCTTGTCGCCCGTTGCGAAGACGAGGACGCGGGCGACCTTACCGGTGCCGTGCGGCAGGTTGACGGTGCCGCGGACCATCTGGTCGGCCTTACGCGGGTCAACGCCGAGGCGGAAAGCGACCTCAACGGTGGCGTCGAACTTGGACGGGTTGGTGTCCTTGGCGAGCGTCACTGCCTCGAACGGCGCGTAGAACTTCTCCGCGTCGATCTTGGCCGCGGCTGCCTCATATGCTTTGCTGCGCTTTGCCATGCTGCTTATTTCTCCTTGTGCAGTTGTGGTCTGCGGACCGCGCTGGGCCCTGCCACAGGCGGTATTCCGGCTGGTGTATCCGTTCCGGAATTCCGCTTTTCATTGTTTAGGTGGTGCCGGCTGGCCGGCGGTGCTGACGGCGTCGTGACCGGTTTCCCGATCCCGGCGCATCAGCGGTGGGGAATTAACCCTCGACGGTGATACCCATGGAGCGGGCGGTGCCGGCGATGATCTTCGCTGCGCCTTCGAGGCTGGTGGCGTTGAGGTCTTCCATCTTGGTGGTGGCGATCTCGTTGACCTGGGCCTGGGTCAGCTTGGCAACCTTGACGGTGTGCGGGGTAGCCGAACCCTTGGCGACGCCTGCAGCCTTCTTGATGAGCTCTGCAGCCGGCGGGGTCTTGGTGATGAACGTGAAGGAACGGTCTTCGTAGACCGTGATCTCCACGGGGATAACGTTGCCGCGCTGGGCTTCCGTCGCAGCGTTGTACGCCTTGCAGAATTCCATGATGTTGACACCGTGCTGGCCAAGCGCAGGACCGATCGGCGGGGCCGGGTTAGCGGCACCTGCCTGGATCTGCAGCTTGATGAGGCCGGTGACCTTCTTCTTGGGAGCCAATGTAGGTCCTTCTCTCAAATACGTCCTGGGGCACAGGAGCGTGCCTCAGGTTGGTGGCCGCCATGGCGAGGCGGCCGGCCGCCCCGTGGCTGCTAAGCGGGCAGCCCGGGGCGAATTCTTGTAGTCCAGCTGGATCTTACGGTTCAGCTAGATCTTGCTGACCTGGTTGAACGCCAGGGTGACCGGAGTCTCGCGTTCGAAGATGGACACCAGCACCACGAGGGTCTGGGAATCGATCTTGATCTCGGAGATCGTGGCGGGGAGGGTCTCGAACGGGCCTTCCTTGACGATGACCGACTCGCCAACCTCGAAGTCGACGTCGACCTGGGCGGCGGCGTGCTTGACCGGCTTGCCCTTCTCGGCCTGCTCTTCTTCGAAGACCGGCGCGAGCATGGAGAAGACCTCGTCGAGGCGCAGCGGGACCGGGTTGTGGGCGTTGCCCACGAAGCCGGTGACACCGGGGGTGTGGCGGACGGCGCCCCAGGAAGCGTCCGTCAGGTCCATGCGGACCAGGACGTAGCCGGGGATGCGGACGCGGTTGATGACCTTGCGCTGAGCGTTCTTGATCTCAACGACTTCCTCCATCGGAACCTGGATTTCGAAGATGTAATCTTCCATGTCCAGGGTCTGGATGCGGGTCTCAAGGTTGGCCTTGACGCGGTTCTCGTAGCCTGCGTAGGAGTGGATGACGTACCAGTCACCCTCCTGGCGGCGCAGCTTGGCCTTGAACTCGTCGGCGGGGTCGACGTCGGCCTTGGCGGCCGCCGCTGCCAGCACGTCGGCGTCGTCAGCGTCAGTCTCATCAGCGTCGGTGTCGTCAGCGTCGCCTGCTTCTGCGTCGTCTGCCGCTTCCGTGGCTACGGCCTCGTCAGTGACGTCGGATTCGGGCGCAGCAGACACAGCCTCGGATTCTCCCGCGGCTTCCACCGCGGCGTCCTGGCTCTTATCCAGCTCAGTCTCAGTTACCTCGAGCTCCTGCTCAGACACTTGGTCTCCTGCTTCCTCATTGCCTAACATGCCTATTTAAATGACTCAATTCCGCACACCCCGCGGAATCTCCGGTTTCCCGGGGAATCCACGCAGTCTGCGGACCGGTCGCCTTAGCTGTCCGTGGGGGCGCTGCCGCCGAAGACCCAGCTGACCGCGGTCCCAAAGGCCAGGTCCAGCAAGGTGACGATCACCATCATGATGGTCACGAACACCAGTACCACGAGTGTGTAGTTGATCAGTTCTTTACGGGTCGGTGCGACGACCTTCTTCAGTTCGCCAATGACCTGGCGGATGAAGATCGCGATACGAGCGAAGAAGCCGGGCTTGGCGGCATTCTTGGCGGGGCGGCCTTTGGAGCTGCTGGCAGCTGTTTCGGTCACCTGGTCCTCACTCATCCTCGCAATGATCGGATACCCGGCTCTGAACTGAACCATGGTTGCTGCGCTGGTTCCGGATGATCCGGAACAGCATGCGCAGGGCAGACAGGACTCGAACCTGCAACCTGCGGTTTTGGAGACCGCTGCGCTACCAATTGCGCCACTACCCTTCGGGGAGAAAATTCGCTCCGGCCGACGCGTCCCACAGGCTTCCCTGAGGCGCAGGCCATCATCGTGTTTTCAACACCGGAGAACCAGTCTACGCAACAACTGCGCCTACGTCGAACCGGCCCTCTTCCGGACCCCTGCGTGCCTGCGAAAACCAACTGACAGCCGCCAGTCACATTCGGGTTCAGGCACCCCGGGGGATCCGCTGAACAGCATAGAGTAGATTTCGTCGAATCCCATATCCAGCCTTCCAGCTGCTAGCGAAGAACGGACCCGCCCATGTCTGCTGCCCGCATTTCCCAGCGCATTTCCGCCATAGCCGAATCCGCCACTCTGGCCGTCGATGCCAAGGCGAAGGCGCTGAAGGCAGCCGGCCGGCCGGTCATCGGCTTCGGTGCCGGGGAACCCGATTTCCCGACCCCCGGCTATATTGTGCAGGCCGCTATCGAGGCCGCCAGCCAGCCGAAGTACCACCGCTACTCCCCCGCCGGCGGGCTTCCCGAGCTGAAGCAGGCCATCGCGGACAAGACCTTCCGTGATTCCGGGTACCAGGCGGCGGCGTCCCAGGTGCTGGTGACCAACGGCGGCAAGCAGGCCGTCTACAACACCTTCGCCACCCTGCTGGATCCGGGCGACGAGGTCATTGTTCCCACCCCGTTTTGGACCACCTACCCGGAGGCCATCCGGCTGGCCGGCGGCGTGCCGGTGGAGGTCTTCGCGGGCCCGGAGCAGGGCTATCTGGTCACCGTGGACCAGTTGGAAGCGGCCCTGACCGAGCGCACCAAGATCCTGCTCTTCGTTTCCCCGTCCAACCCCACCGGCGCCGTGTACTCGCCGGAGCAGGTCAGGGAGATCGGCCAGTGGGCAGCGTCCAAGGGCCTCTGGGTTGTCACTGACGAGATCTACGAGCACCTGACCTACGACGGTGTGCCGTTCACCTCGATCGCCACGGCCGTCCCGGAGCTGGGCGACAAGGTGGTCATCCTCAACGGCGTTGCCAAGACCTACGCCATGACCGGCTGGCGCGTGGGCTGGATGATCGGGCCGGCCGACGTCATCAAGGCCGCCACCAACCTGCAGTCGCACGCCACGTCCAACGTCTCCAACATTCCGCAGATGGCAGCCCTCGCGGCAGTATCCGGCCCGCTGACCGCCGTCGACGAGATGAAGGTGGCATTTGACCGCCGCCGCAAGGCGATCGTCGCGGGCCTGAACGCAATTGACGGCGTTGACTGCCCGACGCCGAAGGGCGCCTTCTACGTGTACGCGGACGTCCGCGCGCTGCTCGGCAAGGAGTTCCCGTCCGCGAACGGACCGGTGCGGCCGGCCACCTCTGCCGAACTCGCGGCGCTGATCCTGGACGAGGTCGAAGTGGCCGTGGTTCCCGGCGAGGCGTTCGGCCCGTCCGGCTACCTGCGCCTGTCCTACGCGCTCGGCGACGACGACCTGGCCACGGGCGTCGGCCGCCTGCAGGACTTCCTCGGCAAGGCCAAGTAGCCCACCCCAGACCCCCCCGATGCGCTATCACGTAGGGTTCTTATCGCCGCGGCATAAGGACCCTACGTGATAGCGCATCCTTGGGTTAAAGCAGGCGGCGCTCGGCGGCCCAGCGGGTCAGCTCGTGGCGGCTGGAGAGTTGCAGCTTGCGGAGCACGGCCGAGACGTGGGTTTCAACGGTCTTGATCGAGATGAACAGTTCCTTGGCCACCTCCTTGTAGCTGTAGCCGCGGGCGATAAGGCGCATCACTTCGAGCTCCCGTGCCGAGAGCTTGTCCAGCTCGTCGTCGGCGATGTCCGCGGGGGCCGTGCCGAACGCGTCCAGGACGAAGCCCGCGAGCCGGGGTGAGAAGACGGCGTCGCCGCCGGCCACGCGGCGGACGGCGCCGCTGATCTCCGCGCCGGAAATTGTCTTGGTGACATAGCCGCGTGCGCCGGCCCGGATCACGGACACCACATCTTCCGCCGCGTCGGAGACGCTCAGGGCCAGGAACCGCGTGGCGCCCAGCAGCGGCGCCGAGCCGGCCAGGACCTCGCGTCCGCCGCCACCCCGGCCGCCGGGAAGGTGGACGTCAAGCAGCACGACGTCGGGGCGCTGGACTGCGATGACGGCGATTGCCTCCTCCACGGTTCCGGCCTCCCCCGCGACGACGATGTCCGGGTCCAGGTCCGCTTTCAACCCGGAGCGGAAGATTGCGTGGTCGTCCACGATCACCACCCGGACCGGTGCAGGCTTTCCCGGTGTAGGGCTTCCTGGCGCAGGGTTTCCTGATGCGGGGCTGGTCACGGTTTGGCCTCTCCGTTGGCGTTGTTGGCAGCGGCAGATGCGGCGGCGGTGACGGGCAGCCGGAGCCGCACCTCGGTACCGTCCGGGCTGCTGATGATGGCGGCGGTGCCGCCGTGGCGGTTCATCCGGCCGATGATCGATTCCCGGACGCCGAGCCGGTCCGGGGGAACGGAATCAGGGTCGAAGCCCGGGCCCCGGTCCTTGACGAAAACTTCCGCGGCGGCGTCGGTGACTTCCAGGTACACGGACACGGCGCCGCCGCCGTGCCGGGCGGCGTTCAGCATGGCCTCGCGGGATGCCTGGACGAGGGCCTCGTGGCGTTGGGACATGACGCAGTCCCCCACACTGACCACCTCAACCGCGTGTCCCAGGGCGTCTTCAACCTCTGCGGCGGCGGCCTTGATGCTGTCGGACAGCTGGCCGGATTCCCTGTCGGCGTCCCGGTACAGCCAGCCCCGCAGTTCGCGCTCCTGCGCGCGGGCCAGCCTGATGACATCGTGCTCGTTGCCGGCACGGCGCTGGATCAGGGCGAGGGTCTGCAGCACGGAGTCATGGAGGTGGGCGGCGATCTCGGCACGCTCGGTGGCGCGGACCCGCCCCGCGCGCTCGGTTTCCAGGTCGCGCCAGAACTTCAGCCCCCATGGCAGCAGCACCAGGGCCACGCCGCCCAGCACGGCCACCGAGGCCAGGAGGGCGAGCCAGGTCTGCTCCCAGGACCCCGAGCCGGAAACCATAACCAGCACTCCGGCCACGACGAGGGCGAGCCCGGCCGCGAGGCGGGCCCAGCCGCCGGCCTGGTCCGCCTTGGTCTTGTCCACGAGCCCTGCCCGGCGGGTCTCGTCCAGTTGCATCCAGGCGATCGCGGCTCCGCCCAGGATGGCCGCGACCGGGATCAGGGTGCCCAGCGGCACGTCAACACCCAGGAGGCGTGCGATCAGGATCCCGGCGGCCAGCAGCAGGCCTGCGCCCAGCAGGATCTCCTTGCCGAACGGCATGCCGGAGAATTTGGTCCGCCCGGGCCCCGTCGGCTCCGTTGCGGGCGTGCCACGGGGATCAGGTGCTCCCGGCGCGTCGGGCGCGTCGGGCCTCTTTGCGACGTCGGGGGTCTCCGGGAGGCTCACTGCCGGAGCGATGGGCGACGCCGGGCGGCGGGCGTTGCGCCGGGCGCTTTCATCCGCCGTGGGGACCATGATCCAGAGCCAGGCGTAGAAGGCCACACCGGCCCCGCCAGCGAGCGCAGCCACCACCATGCCGATCCTGACCATCCGCACCGGCCAGCCCAGGTGGTTGGCGAGGCCCGCGCACACGCCGGCAATCACGCGATCGCTGCTGCGGACCAGCGGCGGGCGGGCGGGCGCGGTTGTCATGCATCAATCCAAGCATGGATCAGGGTTCCCCGGACGCGTTTGAGGGCCCAACCCGGGGGCCACTCAGGGACCGTTCAGGGTGTTCCCCAGTAGAGCCCGGCGCCGGGAACGGGAAGGATCGAAGTATGAACCCGCACACTCCGCACCCCGATGAAGGCACGGCCTCCGCAGACCGGCCGGCCACGGATCGATCCCACCCGGAACTTCCAGAACCGGAACTTCCAAACCCGGAACTTCCAAACCCGGAACGTCCCGCCACGGAACTTCCGGACCCAGAACTTCCAGTCACGGGCCAGCCCACCCCGGCCTTCGCCGGGCCGGGCGGCGCGCCGCCGGAGCCGCCGCCGCTTTACCCGCCCGGGGACCCGAATGGACCGTTGCCCGGCCGGCAAACCCAGAATTTCTTCGACTGGATCCGCAGCCAGGGCATCTACCGCGGACGCGACCGCTGGATCGGCGGCGTAGCCAGTGGCATAGCCCACCGGCTCGGCGTCGACCCGCTGATTATCCGCGGTGTCCTGATTGTCCTGACCGTCTTCGCCGGAGTTGGCGTGCTCGCCTACGGCCTGGCCTGGGCGTTGCTGCCTGAGCCTGACGGCCGCATTCACGTCCAGGAGGCCGCCGCAGGCCGGTGGACGGCCGGCATGACCGGCGCCCTCATCACCTCGGTCATCGGTTTCCCCAGCCTGGGCACCGGGGTCTGGGGCTGGGACCGCTACGGCTTCGGCGCCTTCGTCTGGACCGTCTTCTGGGTGGGCGGCGCCATCTACCTCGTCTACTACCTGACCCAACGCAACAAGATCCGGAACGGAGCCACTCCCATGTCATCGCGTTACGACTCCGGCAGCCCGGCCGGCGGCGGGGCTTTTGCGGTCAACCCCCGCACCAACGCCGGGCCGCAATCCGCAGGCAGCTTCCCGCACGGCGGCGGCCAGGCATATGGCCACCCCGCTGACAGCTCTCGAGCCACCGGCGCCGGCCCGGACTGGGGTCCGCCTCCGCCGTCGGGACCCCTAGCGTCCGGCCCCATCCCGCCCGGCCCCGTTCCCCCGGGCGGCTATGGCCCGGGGTCCGGCGCCACACCGCCCCCTCCGGCCGCGCGCAACCTAGGCCCGGGCACTCCGGCGGTGGCCATCACCGTCGGCTCCGCCCTCCTGGTGGGCGGCGGCATCAAGGCCCTCGACGCCGCCAACGTGATCGATCTTGGCGATGCCGGCAATGCGCTGGTCTGGGCCTTCGGCGCGGCCATCCTGGGTCTCGGGATCCTCGTCGCGGGGCTGCGGGGACGGACCTCCGGGATCCTGGGCTTCTTCGCGGTCGTGGCCCTGCTGATCGGCGCGATCTTCAGCGTGGTCCCGCACGGGGACAGGTTCCGCTTCCAGAACGCCGATTGGACGCCCGCGAGCATTGAACAGGCCCAAGGCGGCTTCGAGATCACCGGAGGCGCCGGAACCGCCGACCTGACCAAGTTGGCGCTGAATCCGCCCCTGGACTCCGACGTCGTAGTTCCGATCGACGCGACGGCCAGCAACCTCACCGTCGTCATCCCCACCACTGTCCCAGTGCACGTCCAGGCGGACATGACCATGGGCAACCTCCACGACGGCAACCAAGACCGCGGCGGCATCACGAAGCAGCAAAGCGACTACAACGCCTCGAAGCCGGGCGCCCGGCTGGTCCTGGAGATCTCCGGCACCGTCAGCAACGTGACCATCAAGGAAGGCAACTGACATGAGCATCTATGACGACTCGCGGCCGGCCGACGTCGGGCAGGACCCGGAAGCCGCGTCCCCCGCCCGGGTGGGCACAGTGGTCTGGGGACTGATAGTGGTGGCACTGGCCGCGCTGATCATCATTTCCGGGCTCGGCCTCGTGGCCCTGAACGGCACCTATGTGCTGATCGGCCTGATGATCGGGGCCGGGGCCGCCCTGGTCGTGGGCGGCCTGGTCTCGGCTCGCAGGCGTGACAATAAGTCGACTACAGGGAAGTCTTGACCCATGGATAAATTCTTCGACACCATCCGGGGCCTCGGCCTGAAACGTGGTCCGCAGCGCTGGGTTGGCGGCGTCTGCGGCGGGATTGCCGCCAAATTGAACGTTGATGTGGCCTATGTCCGGATCGCCTACCTGCTCCTGAGCCTGCTCCCCGGGCCGGCGTTCGTGTTCTACGTCGCGGCCTGGCTCCTCCTCCCGGACCAGCGCAACGCAATCGTCCTCGAAAGCTTCCTCTCGAAGCGTTCCTCCCGGCCCTGACATCCGTCACGGGCCGACCGTCAGTGGCCGTCCCGGCCCGGCGGCTACCGGCGCCCGGCAGTTGCGCCGCACCACGAAAAGGTGCCCCCGCCTCCACGGCGGGGGCACCTTTTGTAACCGTTTGTGTCCTGCCCCACACCCGCCACTAGACTCTAGGGTGAGCTCAGCGTGGCGCTCTGCCTGTACCCCTTCAAACCAGGATTTGAGCCAAGACATGAAAATTGGAATCCTCACCAGCGGCGGAGACTGCCCCGGCCTGAACGCCGTCATCCGTGGCGCCGTCCTCAAAGGAATCGCAGTCCACGGCCAGCAGTTCGTAGGATTCAAGGATGGCTGGCGTGGCGTCGTCGAGGGCGACATCGTGGAGATTCCCCGCACCATGGTCCGCGGCATCGCCAAGCAGGGCGGCACCATCCTCGGCACGTCCCGCACCAACCCGTTTGAGAACGGCGGCGGCCCCGAGGTCATCAAAGCCAACATGGACCGGCTCGGGATCGATGCCATCATCGCCATCGGCGGTGAGGGCACCCTGGCCGCCGCGAAGCGGCTCACGGACGCCGGTCTCAAGATCGTGGGCGTGCCCAAGACGGTGGACAACGATCTCGACGCCACGGACTACACCTTCGGCTTCGACACGGCCGTGGAAATCGCCACCGAGGCAATCGACCGGTTGCGCACCACCGGAGAGTCCCACCACCGCTGCATGATTGCCGAAGTCATGGGACGGCATGTGGGCTGGATCGCCCTGCACGCCGGCATGGCCTCGGGCGCCCACGCCATCCTGATCCCGGAGCAGAAGGCCTCCATGGAACAGATCGCCGAGTGGGTCGTCTCCGCCCACGACCGTGGCCGTGCCCCGCTGCTCGTCGTCGCCGAGGGGTTCGTGCCCGAGGGCCAGGAATCCCCGCACTCGGAGCGAGGCCTCGACACCTTTGGCCGCCCGCGCCTCGGCGGCATCGCCGAAATGCTGGCGCCCGAGCTCGAGGCACGCACCGGCATCGAGACCCGCGCGACGGTCCTTGGCCACATCCAGCGCGGTGGCGTCCCGACGGCGTTCGACCGCGTCCTGGCCACCCGCCTGGGCATGGCCGCCATCGACTCGGTGGTGGAGAAGCGCTGGGGCACCATGGTCTCGCTGCACGGCACGGATATTGTGCACGTCGGTTTCGACGCCGCTCTCGGCAACCTCAAGTCCGTTCCGCAGAGCCGTTACGACGAGGCCGCCGTCCTCTTTGGCTAGGCTGGCCGCCGGCGGGGGCCGGATCAGGCCCTGCCCGCAGGCAGGAGTGCGGACGGCCGGCCCGTGCGGCCGGAAGCCCGGCCGCGGTGGGTAGGGTTGATTCATGACTCTTGAGCCCGGTTCCGCCGAAATTGTCCAGCTCGCATGGGCGCGCCGCTTGGGGTTCGACGACGGCGCCTTCGCGGCCGCCGCCGGCGTGCGGCTCACCCGGGCGGACGACGCAGCCCGGTCCCTGCAGTTCGTCCGCCTGTTCGGCAACTCCGCCCTGGTGGGCCCGCAATGGGCGCTGGACGCCGCCGACGGTCTCTCCGACGAGGAACTGGCCCAGCACGTGACGCTGCTGACCATCACCCGCGGGCACGGGGGCCACGGGCTCGGCGCCGCCGCACTCTTCTTCGCCGACGACCTCCCCCTCCAGCAGCCCTCCGGGGAACTGACGGTCTCGCACGGGAACCCGGAAGCGATCGAACTGGAGACGTTCTGCCCGCCCGACGACGTCAACGAGGTGGGCCTCGCCGACCTTGAACACCGCTTCACCGTCCTGCATCTGGAAGACGGGCGCCGGACACCGGTGGCCTGCGGGGCGTATGCCGAATGGGAAGGGCTCCTGGCCCACATGGGCGTGCTGGTTGCGCCCGAATGGCGGCGCCATGGCCTGGGCAAGCTGGCCGCCTCGATAGCCGCCCACGAGGCCCTCGCCGCCGGCCTGACGCTGCAGTGGCGTTCAGAAGTCAGCAACAAGGGGTCGCTGGCGCTGGCCCGGAGCCTGGGATTCTCCGCGGGCGGCATCCAGACCAGCGTGCTGCTGGGCTGATCCGGATGCCGCCAGGCTAGCCGCGTTCCGCGGCGGCCTTGTCCGCGTCTGCCGTGCCCGAGGCGGCCTTGTCCGCGTCTGCTGTGCCCGCGGCGGCCTTGTCCGCGTCTGCCGTGCCCGTGTCTGCTGTGCCCGTTCCCGCAGCCGCGGCAGAGCCGGGTTCGCCCCAACCTTGGACCGGCTTGGGCTTGGCGAAGAAGAGCGCCACGGCTGCGCCGAGCAGGATGACCGCCGCCGGCAGCAGGATGGATTGGCCCATCGCCGTCGAGAACCCCTCCTGGAGCTCCGCGGGCAGGGCACCGCCGAAGCCCATCGGGCTGGCCTCTCCGGCGGGCCGGGCCGGAAGTTCGGCCGCCAGCCGCGCCTGGATGAGGACGGCGATGGCGGCGCTGCCGAGCACGGCGCCAATCTGGCGGGTGGTGTTGTAGACGCCCGAGCCGGCTCCGGCCTGCCGCGGCGGCAGGTTCCGGGTGACGGTGGAGCTCAACGGCGCCCAAATGCCCGCGTTGGCGAAGCCCAGCACCGCACTCGGCAGCAGGAACAGCCAGATGGGGGTATCGGGGTGCATGAGCAGCGCGTTCCAGAACAGCGCCACGGACATCAGGACCAGGCCGGTCGCGGTGATGAATTTCGGATTGACTTTGTCGATGATCCGGCCGACGACGGGGGCGAGGCCGCCCGAGATCAGCGCCATCGGCACCATCATGAGTGCCGACTGTGTGGGGGTCAGGCCGCGGACGATCTGGTAGTAGAAGATCAGCGGCAGGCTGAACGCGGTGACGGTGAAGCCCACCGTGGTGATCGCAATGTTTGCGAGCGAGAAGTTCCGGTCCTTGAAAAGGGACAGGGGCAGCAGCGGTTCACCCGTGTTGAACCGCTGCCACAGGACAAAGACCACCAGCACGGCGATGCCGCTGATGATCAGGCCCCAGACGGTGATGGGGCCGGCGATGGTGCCCCAGTCGTACGTTTCGCCCTCCTGGATGCCGAAGACCAGGAGGAACAGGCCGAGGGCGCTGAGCAGCACACCGGGAATATCGAACTTGTGCGGGTGGGTGGTCAGCGAAGGGACGAAACGCTGGGCGAGGATGAAGCCGACAATCCCGACGGGAACGTTGATGAAGAAGATCCATTCCCAGCCGAGGCCGTCCACCAGCACGCCGCCGAGGATCGGGCCAACCAGCGTGGCGACGCCCGCCGTGGCACCCCAGATGCCCATGGCCGCGCCGCGGCGGTCCGGGGGGAAGATCCGGGTAATGACGGCCATGGTCTGCGGCGTCATCATGGCGGCGCCGAGGCCCTGGACCACACGGGCCGCGATGAGGATCTCGACGCTGCCGGAGAGGCCGCACCACAGCGATGCCATGGTGAAGACGACGAGCCCGGAGAGGTAGAGCTTCTTTGGTCCGAAACGGTCCCCCAGGCGACCTGTGATGAGCAGCGGCACGGCATAGGCGAGCAGGTAGGCGCTGGTCACCCAGATCACCGAGTTGATGTCAGTGTTGAGGCCCTCCATGATGCTGGGGTTGGCCACCGAGACGATGGTGGTGTCGATCAGGATCATGAAGAAGCCGATCACCAGGGACCAGAGTGCCGGCCATGGCCGGGCTACGTTTTCCATGCGGTTCCTTAGGGGCTGGTGTGAAACGGTGGATGGGCTGTGTGTGAGGGCGGCCGGGTCCCGGCCGTGGTCCTGCGCGGGGGTCACCACGGCAGTTCGCCGGAGCGGAGCTGGTCCTGAAGGCTGCGGATCCAGGCGATTTCGGCGCGCAGCGTGCTCTGCTGGAACTGGACGTCGATCCAGTACTTGCGCTCCACGCCCTTCTTCGCGAGCAGTTCCTCGCCGGAGACCAGGAAATCGAGTTGCTCCTGCAACGCCTGAAGGCGCCGGTCGAGGAGTTCGACGACGACGCCGGCGGGGAGGTTGTAGGCCTCGGAGATGGCCAGCGGGAAGGCCGGGTATTCGTTGACCGGGGCGGCGAGCATGTCCTGCAGCCACTTCGTGAACGCTTCGCGGCCGGCAGCCGAGATGGTGTACGTGGTGCGCTCCGGACGGTTGCCTCCCCGGTCCGTTCCCGTCGCTGCGACCAGCCCCTGTTCTTCGAGCCGCCCGACGGCGTGATAGAGCGTTCCCGGCCGGACCTTGACCAGCCGGTCCTCGTGCCGTGCGATCAGGAGCTGGTACATCTCGTAGGGATGCATCGGTTCTTCCACGAGCAGGGAAAGTGCGGCGACACCCAGGGGTGTCAAGGCGGTTGCCCGGGCCATGGTGCAGTCCTTTTCGGTCTAAGAGTGTCCTCTTCGGACTAAACGGCGGTTACTCCACTGAAGATTATTCCACGTGGAGTATTTGGCGGCAATCCTTCCGGCCCCGGGCGGGCCGGGCAACGGTTCCGGCCAGGGTTTGGTCAGCCGAGGAGGGCCAGGATGTCCGTCCGGGCGAACATCTGCGCGGCGGCCCGCGCGGTGGGGGTACCGGCGTCAGGGTCGGCCCCGGCCTCCAGCAGTTCCCGGGCCACGTCTGTGTAGCCCTTGAAGACAGCACCGGCCAGCGGGGTCTGGCCGCGGTCGTTCGGCGTGTTGGCGTCGCCGCCGTGGTCCAGGATCAGCCGGACAGTGCCGGCGTGGCCGTGGTAGGCCGCCAGCATCACCAGCGAGTCGCCGGAGGAAGTGGTCAGCGTGGCCGGGGCGCCGGCGGCCAGGTAGCTGCCCAGCAGCGCGGAGTTGCCCTCGCGGGCAGCGTCGAAGAGCGCGTGGGCCAGCGCGAGTGTCTCGTCGTCGGGCGCGGCGCCTCCGCCGCTCATCGGGTGCCCCGCAGGAAGCCGGTCTGGCGTCCCACCACCTGGCCGGCGTCGGGAGCCACAATGACTTCCTGGGCCGCGGAGTAGGGCTCGTCCCCGTCCACGACGGTCAGGACCTCGTCCGGGGCGACGGAGCGTTTGATCACGGCCAGGGCCACGGGGCCCATCTCGTAGTGCTGCGCCACGGAGGTCACGGCGCCCACCTTGCGCTCGCCCGCACGCACCTCGCTGCCGGCCGCGGGCAGGGTGTGCTGGGAACCGTCGAGCTGGAGGAACACGAGACGGCGCGGCGGGTGGCCCAGGTTGTGGACGCGCGCGATCGTCTCCTGGCCCTTGTAGCAGCCCTTGGCCAGGTGCACGGCAGTGCGCAGGAGATCGAGCTCATGCGGGATGGTCTTGTCGTCCGTTTCCGCGCCCCACCGGGGCCGCCACGCCGCAATCCGCAGCGCCTCGGACGCCATGGTGCCGGCGAGGGCACGGTCGCCCACGGTCGCGACCAGCTCGTCCGCGGGGACCAGGTACTCAAACCACGGCCGTTCCAGTCCTGGATGGGCGCCCTCGCCCACCACCGCGTAGGAGTAGCCGCCGGCACCGACGTGCGGCCACGGGTCTTCCCAGACCTGCAGCGCAGCCCATTCCGGGATGCGGTGGGTGGAGCCGAGTACGGCCCAGTCCGCGGAGACGTCCGCGATCTCGACCCGGAGCATGAACTTCATCTCGTTCAGCCATTCGGCGAGCGGGGCCGCCTCGGCCGCCTCGACAATCAGCCAGGTGGTCGCGCCGTCGTCCACCACCCGGGCGTCGAATTCGATCCGGCCCTGCACGCTCAGCAACAGCAGTTCGGTGGACTGGCCCGGGGCCAGGGAGGTGAGCTGCTGGGAGGACAGGGTGTTGAGCCAGCTCAGGCGGTCCGGGCCGCTGACCGTCACCACGCCGCGGTGTGAGAGATCGACGACGGCGGTGCCGGCGGCCAGCGCCCGCTGCTCCCGGAGCGGCTCGCCGTAGTGGGCGGCGACGCCGGAGTCGGCGCCGCCGGCCTCAACCGCGGCCGGGCGCGACAACAGGGGGCTTTTGATAGTCATATTGAAAGGAACGTCCTTAGCTCTGTGCGTATTCCGGCCCCACTGCGGGGCAGGCCGGCCCTAGCGGTATTCCGGATTTTCGAAGTCGAAGCGGGTGCCGGCTTTCCAGGCGTCGGGCAGGTTTCCGTAGGCGGGAATGCCGCCCGCGTCCTTGAGCATCCGCGCCAGGTGCAGCATGTTCCAGGTCATGAAGGTGGTGTTGCGGTTGGTGAAATCGCTCTCCGGCCCCCCGGACCCCTCGTCAAGGTAGCTCGGTCCTGGCCCGACGGGGCCGATCCAGCCGGCGTCGGCCTGCGGCGGGATGGTGAAGCCGATGTGCTGGAGGCTGTACAGGACGTTCATGGCGCAATGCTTGATGCCGTCCTCATTGCCGGTGATGAGGCAGCCGCCCACCTTCGGATAGTAGGCCCACTGGCCCTTCGCGTTCAGCTGCCCGGAGTGGGCGTAGAGGCGCTCGATGAGCTTCTTGGTCTGCGAGGAGTTGTCCCCCAGCCAGATGGGCCCGGCGACGACGACGATGTCCGCTTCCTGGACGGCCGGGTAGAGTTCCGGCCATTCATCAGTGGCCCAGCCGTGTTCGCGCATGTCCGGGTAGACGCCGCTGGCGATGTCGTGGTCCACCGTGCGGATCACGCGGGTGGTGACGCCCTGCTTCTCCATGATCCGGCGGCTGACCTCGATCAGGCCCTGGGTGTTGGACACGTCCGGGGACCTCTTGAGCGTGCCGTTGAAGAACACGGCTTTGAGGTCGGCGTAGCTGGCGTTACTGGGGGCTGTGCTGGCGGCTGTTGTGGTGACTGCGTCGTTCACGGCATTTCTCCTGGGTCGATGCTGACAACGGAAAAATCAGTGAGACCGGGTAATTAGCCTACTTTGGCGAGGATGGCCGATGCGTGGGCCTCCAGGCCGCCGCCCGACGTCGAATTCTTGCCGGTGGCCACGTCCCAGCGCCACAGCAGGTTCCCTTCCACGAGCCCGAAGATCCGGGTGGCCGCCGTGTACTCCTTGGAGTGGCTGCCGCGCATCACCATGTCGGTGCTGAGCTGGATCTGGGGCCCCTTGATCTGGCCGTAGTACAGCTCCGAGATTCCGCCGGGGTGGGCGATGGAGACCGAGATGTCGAAACCGCCGTCGCTGTTGCGCAGGGCCTCCACCTCGTCGGCGCTCTTGAGCACGGGGACGATGTCCGCCGGGATCAGGCCGGGGCCGCCGTCCTCGTCACGCTGCTTACGTTCCAGCGCCCAGAAGCCGGTCTCGACGGTGAGGGGACGCAGCTTGGTGCCCTCGTCGTCGGTCAGCCAGCTCTCGGCCCGGTACTGCAGGTACGGCAGGCCGTTGTGCGTGAACGAGACGTGTTGCAGGAAGTGCTCGGAGTCCTCGTCCCCGGCCCCCAGCCGGCCGCTGCCCTCCCACTCACCAATGAGCCAGGACAGCGGAACGATTTCGGGGGTCAGATCAGTAGGGATTTCAATCGGCACAGCATCTACCTCTGGAAGCTACGGGGTCTGGAACGTGTTACTTCTGGCCTTTGAAGAGGCGGTACACGACAAAGCCGGCAAACCACGCCATGGACAGGCTGGCCACGCCAAGCAGGACAAGGAAAAAGATCTCATATGCAAGTACGGACATGATGCCATCCTAACGCTTAGTAGATGAGTAGTTTGTCTATGAAGTAGGCCAGGGAACCGACCGCAGACACCGGCCCGAGCCCCATGCCCACGGCCGCCAAAATATTCAGGCCCTCGCCGTTGAGGATGACGAGGCGGCGGAAACTCACCAGCACCGCCCCCACGACGACGCCGACGAGCGCGGCCGGCAGCACGGCGATGTCGGAGAACACCAGGCCGGCGAGCGGCCCGGCAAGGCCGGCGCTCACGATGCCCAGCGGCGCCACGATCCGGTCCGGCCAGCGGATCAGCCCCGCCAGCAGGGCGATCGCAGCGCTGATGGCTGCCACGAGGATCATTTCGCGGACCCCATTGAAGCGCGAACTCGCAATCCAGCCGGCGCCGAGGCAGGAGAGCAGGACACCCGCGCACGAGCCCAGGGTGGATTCGAGGCGCTGGGCCTGGCCGGTGCCCCGGATCAGCTGCATGACGAAGATTGCTATGACCCCGACGGCCATGAACGACGGCGTCCAGTCCAGGAAGCCGGGAGCCGGGAGATACGTCGCAGCCACCGCCGACCCCACACCGGGCAGGCCAATCAGGACCGCGAGGGTCTTCTTGGCGGGGATGCCGAGAAAGTAGGGCCAGCCGATACCGATGCCTGCGGCGGCGAGCGCCGCGACTGCCAGGAGGACCTCCGGCGAGGAATAGGCGCCGGCGACAATAGCCGCGAGACCTGCCAGGCCGATGATCCCGACGCTCCACGGCTTCACTGTCTGCTCGCCATCGGCAGACCCACCATGGCCAGACCTTCGCTCACTGCGGACCCCAATTCGACTCGGCTCAATTTCGACGGGCCGCGGGCCCTGACGGTTCAATCCTGCCCTATGTGACCGGTATGTGTCGCAAAAGGAGGGGCTGGAGGTGACGGGACCATGGCCGGAATGGGGCCTTTAGGTATACTCAGCATCAGCAACAAGACGCTCAATGATGCGCGGACACCCCTTGGAGGAACAATGTCGCACATCCTGCTATTGACGAACAGCACGGGAACATCCGTGGACGTCCTGCCTGCTCTGGAACTGCTGAACCACCGGGTGCACATCCTTCCGGCCGAGCCCACTGCCCTGCTCGAGACCGACCCTTGCGACATCGTCCTGCTGGATGCCCGCAAGGACCTGGTCGGCGCACGTTCCCTCACCCAGCTGCTCAAGGCCACCGGCCTCAGCGCCCCTTTGATGCTGATTCTCACCGAGGGCGGCATGGCCGCGGTCTCCTCGGCGTGGGCCGTGGACGACATCCTCCTGGAATCGGCGGGCCCGGCAGAAGTCGAAGCCAGGATCCGGCTCGGGATCGCGCGCGCCGTCCCGGAGAAAGAGGACGTGCCGACCGAAATCCGGGCCGCCGGCGTCGTGATTGACGAGGCCAGCTACACCGCACGGGTCAACGGCGCCGCGCTCAACCTGACCTTCAAGGAATTTGAACTGCTGAAATACCTGGCCCAGCACCCCGGCCGGGTATTCACCCGCCAGCAGCTGCTGACCGAAGTCTGGGGCTACGACTACTACGGCGGCACCCGCACCGTGGATGTCCACGTCCGGCGGCTGCGGGCCAAACTGGGCGCCGACCACGAGAACCTGATCAGCACCGTCCGCAACGTCGGCTACCGCCTGACCCTGGTCCGCCAGCCCGAGGACGAACTCACCGAGGCCTGAGCGCACTGCAGCCGCCAGGACCCGGCAGCGCCGGTAAGCAGGCGCCGGTGCCCAAAGCACTGAACGCAGAAAGCCCCGGACTCTGGAATCCAGAGTCCGGGGCTTTCTTGGTGCACCGATCCCTCGGCACGGAACTTCTCAGTATTTATCAGTACTTCTCAGTACTTCTGAGTGGAGGACATACGGGTCGAACGTATCGAGGCCACCCCAGTGGTGGATCCCCCTCGCATCTGGCTCAACGCCGGACGAGAAACGACTATACGCGGCCGTCCGGAGTTCATCAAAATCGGCCGCCGACCGCCATGCACCCGATAGCCTTGCACCATGAGCCCTGCGCACCCGGAAAACTGGCCCGTACATACTGTCAAAGGAACCGTGGACGGCGCGCTGCTGCGGGACGTCGCTGCCCTTGTCGCCGCGGCGGAAGAGTCCGACGGCAATCCGCCACTGTCCGAACAGACCCTTGTCACGCTGCGCGCCGCCGATGCGGGCGAGCACTCGGTGCTTGCCCTGGCCCTCTACGCCCCGGACGACAAGTCGGATCCCGCGACGGCGCAGGACCTCGCCGGCGTCGCCGTCGTCATCGAGGAGCCCGACGGCACCGGGGTCTTGGAGGTCGCCGTCCACCCCAGCTATCGCAACCAGGGCGTGGGCGACCGCCTGGTGGGCGAACTGAAAAGCGTCCGCGGCTTCGCCGGCCTGAAAGCCTGGTCCCATGGAAACCACCAGGCCGCGGCCGACCTCGCAGCCCGCTACGGCTACGGCGCCGTCCGTGAGCTGTGGAAAATGCGGCTGATGACAGCAGCGGCGGCCCTGCCGGAGGTCCACCTCCCGGAGGGCGTACAGCTCCGCGCCTTCGTGCCCGGCCGGGACGAGGACGCCTGGCTGGCCGCCAACAAGGCCGCCTTCGCCCACCACCCGGAGCAGGGCAACATGACGCGGGCCGATCTGGACGCCCGGATGGCCGAACCGTGGTTTGATCCCGCAGGCTTCCTGCTGGCCGTCGGCCCGGCGGACCGGCTCCTGGGATTCCATTGGACCAAGGTGCACCCCCGGCACGGCGATCACCCCGCCATGGGCGAGGTCTATGTGGTGGGCGTGACCCCCGATGCCCAGGGGTCCGGGCTGGGCAAGGCCCTCACGGTCGCCGGCATCCGGCATCTGCAGGGCCTGGGGCTCCGCGCCGTCATGCTCTACGTCGACGCCGACAACACACCCGCCGTCGCACTCTACCGCCGGCTCGGATTCACCCGCTGGGATGTCGATGTGATGTACGCGCCGCTGCCGCAGCCGCAAACACCGGCCGCCACTCCCGCGCCGGACGGCGTTAGTCAAGTCGGCGGATGACCGCCCCGGCCGGGCCGAAATCTGGGGTCATCCGGCCGTGATTGCTTGTAAGGTTGAAGCTACATCGCGCCAGCATTGAGGAGACACCATGCCACGGGATACCGCCCGGACATCCACGTCTGAACCAGCAACGCCGGAAAAGGGGGCGCGTCCGGTACGTGCCCGCTTTGGCTCCTCCGAAGTGCCGGCCTCACGCGCCACGCAGGACCGGATCGACATTCCGGAGTTCGCGCCGAACCTGGAGCCGGAAGGCGACATCAGCCCCGACCGGTTCCTGGACCGGGAACTGAGCTGGCTTGCCTTCAACGCCCGGGTCCTGGAATTGGCCGAGGACCCCAACCTGTACCTGCTGGAGCGGGTCAGCTTCCTGTCCATCTTCGCCTCCAACCTGGACGAGTTCTTCATGGTCCGGGTGGCCGGACTGAAGCGGCGGATCGCGACGGGGCTTGCCGTCCCCTCCCCTGCCGGGCTGAGCCCGATGCAGGTCCTGGAGCAGATCGGCGAGGAGGCCCACCGGCTGCAGCAGCGCCACGCCCGGGTCTACGCCGAACAGATCCGCCCGGCGCTGGCCTATGAGCACATCCACCTGATGCACTGGGAGGAACTCGACTCGCAGGCCAAGGACCAGCTCAGCGCCATGTTCGCGGAAAAGGTTTTCCCGATCCTGACCCCGCTGGCCGTGGACCCGGCGCACCCGTTCCCCTACATCTCCGGGCTGTCCCTGAACCTGGCCGTGGTGGTCCGCAACCCGGTCAGCGACAAGGAGCTCTTCGCCCGCGTCAAGGTCCCTGACCAGCTCCCGCGCCTGATCTCCATCGACGGCGCCCGCGCCGGCTCCGTTCCCGGCCGGGTGGCACGGTTCATCGCGCTCGAAGAAGTGATCGCCGTGCACCTGGACCAGCTGTTCGCCGGCATGGAGGTCCTGGAACACCACATCTTCCGCGTGACCCGCAACGAGGACGTCGAGGTTGAAGAGGACGACGCCGAAAACCTGCTGCAGGCGTTGGAGAAGGAACTCCTGCGCCGCCGGTTCGGCCCGCCCGTCCGGCTTGAGGTCACCAATGACATCAACCCGAACATCCGTGCCCTGCTGATCCGCGAGCTCGGCGTCGAGGAATCCGAGGTGTACTCCGTCCCGGCGCCGCTGGACCTGCGCGGGCTCTCGGTGATTGCCGGGATCGACCGGGCGGACCTGCACTACCCCAAGCACGTCCCGCACACCTCGCGCTACCTCAACGAATCGGAAACGTCCAAGGCGGCCAACGTCTTTGCCGCCATGCGGCGCCGGGACATCCTCCTGCACCACCCGTACGACTCCTTCTCCACGTCCGTCCAGGCGTTCCTGGAACAGGCGGCTGCGGACCCCAAAGTCCAGGCCATCAAGCAGACCCTGTACCGCACCTCCGGTGACTCCCCGATTGTCGATGCTCTGATCGACGCCGCCGAGGCCGGCAAGCAGGTCCTGGCGCTCGTGGAGATCAAGGCGCGCTTTGACGAGCAGGCGAATATCTCCTGGGCCCGGAAACTAGAACAGGCCGGCGTCCATGTGGTGTACGGCATCGTGGGGCTCAAGACCCACTGCAAGCTCTCCCTCGTGGTCCGCCAGGAAGTGGACGGCCTGCGCCGCTACTGCCACATCGGCACCGGCAACTACCACCCGCGCACGGCCCGCTACTACGAGGACCTGGGCCTACTGACGGCGAACGAACAGGTCGGCGAGGACCTGTCCAAGCTGTTCAACCAGCTCTCCGGCTACGCGCCGAAGTCCACGTTCAAGAGGCTGCTCGTTGCGCCGCGCTCGGTCCGTTCCGGGCTGATCGACAGGATCGAAACCGAGATCAGGAACGCCCGGGCCGGCATCCCCGCCCGTGTCCAGATCAAGGTCAATTCGATGGTGGACGAGGCCATCATCGATTCCCTGTACCGCGCGTCCCAGGCCGGGGTGCAGGTGGACGTCATTGTCCGCGGCATCTGCTCCCTGCGGCCCGGCGTTCCCGGGCTGAGCGAGAACATCACGGTCCGCTCCGTGCTGGGCCGCTTCCTGGAGCACTCCCGCGTCTTCGCCTTCGCAAATGGCGGCGACCCGGTGGTCTACATCGGCTCGGCCGACATGATGCACCGCAACCTAGACCGCCGGGTGGAGGCCCTCGTGCAGCTGACGAGCGGCGACGACACGAGTTATGTCCTGGACTTGCTCAACCGCTACATGGTGCCCGAAACCGCCAGCTGGCATTTGGACAAGCAGGGCGAATGGACCCGCCACCACCTGGCGGAAGACGGCCAGGACCTCAAGGACGTGCAGTCCTGGCTGCTCGCTTCCCGCTCGCGCCAGCGCTCGACCAGCCTGCGGTAGGGATCGTGAGTGTGAGCAGCGATGCACTGGTTGCGGACCAGGCTGACCAACCCGGCGAAGAGATTTCCGTCACGGCGGCGGGCGCCATCCCGTGGCGCCTCAATTCGGTAAACAATGACCAGCTCGAGGTCCTGCTGATCCACCGTCCGCGCTATGACGACTGGTCCTGGCCGAAGGGCAAAATCGACCCCGGCGAGACCATCCCGGAGTGCGCCGTGCGCGAGGTGGAGGAGGAGATCGGGCTCTCCGCTCCGCTGGGGATCCCGCTTCCGCCCATCCACTACCACGTGGCGGCCGGGCTGAAGGTGGTCCACTATTGGGCGGTCGACGTCGACGGCGCCGTCTTGATACCGGACGGCACCGAAGTCGACAGCGTCATGTGGTGCCCGCCCGAGAAGGCCGCCCGTCTGCTGAGCAACCCGGGTGACATCGAACCGTTGCAGCACCTGGTGAACGCCCACGACCGCGGGGAGCTGGAGACCTGGCCGCTGCTGATCGTGCGCCACGCCAAGGCCAAGCCCCGTTCCTCCTGGACCAAGGCCGAGGGCGACCGCCCGCTGGCCGCCACCGGCATGCGGCAGGCGCAGGCGGTGGGGCGGCTCCTGCAGGCGTGGAAGCCCGCGCGGATCGTTTCAAGCCCGTGGCTGCGGTGCGTGGCCACCATCGCTCCCTACGCCAAGGCGGCCGACGCCAAGGTCAAGCTCAACGAGGCCCTTACCGAGCACCGGCACGGCCGCAGCCCGCACAAGACGGCAGCCGTCGTCGAGGGGCTGTTCGACAAGCAGCGGGCCGTGGCTCTGTGTACGCACCGCCCGGCCCTGCCGACCGTCCTGAAGCAGCTGGCAAAACACATGAGCTCCCGGCTGCGGGATCTGCTGCCGTCCTCGGACCCGTTCCTGGCGCCGGGCGAGATTGTGGTCTGCCACGTCGCGCGCGGGAGCAAGAAAAAAGTGGTTGCCGTGGAGCGGTTCAAGCCGTTCGACGACTGATGGTTCTTGACCCCGGGGGCCCCAAGCCTAGTTTGTATCAATAGCTTGGTACATTACTGCTGAATCTTGGGGGATTCCATGCCGGTCCTGTGGAACGTGCCGCCGCTACTGCTGCTCGGCCCGCAATCGCCGCCCTGCTGGTCTACGCCGTTCTGCGGTGGGTGATAGCCCGTGCTGCCGGGCTCGACGACGCGGCACTGCTGGCGGTCCTCCGGGCGAGGCAGGGACGGTCACACAAATAAGGAGAGCCGGCGAGTTCTCAGTAGACTGGGACGGTGAGCATCCCTACGCCCTATGAAGACCTCCTGCGCGACGTCCTCGAGCACGGCACGCACAAATCGGACCGCACCGGCACCGGCACCCTCAGCGTTTTTGGCCGCCAGCTCCGCTTTGACCTGAGCAAGAGCTTCCCGCTCATCACCACCAAGCGGGTGCACTTCAAGTCCGTGGCCGTGGAGCTGCTCTGGTTCCTCCGCGGCGACACGAACGTCAAATGGATGCAGGACCAGGGCGTCACCATCTGGGACGAATGGGCCGACGCCGACGGCGAACTCGGTCCCGTCTACGGGGTCCAGTGGCGTTCCTGGCCCACGCCCGACGGCGGCCACATCGACCAGATCGCCGAACTCATCGAGAACCTGAAGTCCAACCCGGACTCGCGCCGGCACATCGTCTCGGCCTGGAACGTCTCCGAACTCAAGGACATGGCCCTGCCCCCGTGCCACGCGTTCTTCCAGTTCTACGTGGCCGACGGCAAGCTCTCCTGCCAGCTGTACCAGCGGTCGGCGGATACGTTCCTGGGCGTCCCGTTCAACATCGCGTCCTACGCCCTGCTGACACGCATGATCGCGCAGCAGACCGGCCTGGAACCGGGAGAATTCGTCTGGACGGGCGGGGATGTGCACATTTATGACAACCACATGGACCAGGTCCTCAAGCAGCTCGCCCGCGAGCCCTACGACTACCCCCAGCTGAACATCACCCGCAAGCCGGACTCCATCTTCGACTACACCCTCGAGGACTTCGAGGTGGTCGGCTACCGGCACCACCCGACGATTAAGGCCCCGATAGCCGTATGAGCAACGAAAACACCCCGCACCTGCAGCCCGGCGATTTCACCGAGCAACTCCGCGCGTCCACCACCGGCCTAGGGCTGGTCTGGGCCCAGACCAGCACCGGGGTGATCGGCAAGGCCGGCGCCATGCCGTGGCACCTGCCCGAGGACCTGTCGCACTTCAGCCGCCTCACCACCGGCCACCCGGTCATCATGGGACGCAAGACCTGGGAGTCATTCCCGGACAAGTACCGCCCGCTGCCCGGCCGGACGAACATCGTCATCACCCGCCAGGCCACCTGGCGGGACACCCCGGGCGCGGAGGGCGCCGTCGCGGTCGCCTCGCTCGATGACGCCCTGCTTGAATCCCAGTTCGTGGACGGCCACGAGACCGTGTGGATCATTGGCGGCGGCGAAATCTTTGCCCAGGCCCTGGACCTTGCCGACGTCGCCGTCGTCACCACCATCGACACCACCGCCGAAGGGGACACCTTCGCTCCCGACCTCGGCTACGACTGGACCGCCTCCGCCAGCCTCCCGGCCAACGGCTGGCTGACCTCCGCCAACGGCACCCGCTACCGGATCACGCTGTGGCGCCGGACGGAGGCCAAGTAATGCTCCGCAAACCCGAGACACTCTTTGTCCTGGGGTACATGCTCCTGCCCCTGCTCGCCCTGCTCTCGGCGATCGTGGGGCTGACCATGATCCTGGGCGGCAACAAGATCCTCGGGGCGATCGTGCTGGTGGTGGTGACCCAGGTCTTCACATTCGGGGCGGTCTTCGCGCTGCGCCGGCGCAAGGCGGCGCTGCTGGAAGAGCCGCGCGGCGACTAGAACGCGTGACGTAACCGACTGCGCCCGGGCGCCGGTGAAGTCTAAACTGGGCCCATGACTACAGCAGCTACCCCGTCCGTCGGCCTGGTCGGTTGGCGTGGCATGGTCGGTTCCGTCCTGATGCAGCGCATGCAGGACGAGGGCGACTTCGCCAACATCAACCCGGTCTTCTTCTCCACCTCGAACGCGGGCGGTGCCGCACCGGCCATAGCCGGCGCCGCTGCGGGCACAGCCGGCAAGCTCGAGGACGCGTTCGACCTCGAGACGCTGGCGAAGCTGCCCATTATTGTCACCGCCCAGGGCGGGGACTACACCAAGCAGGTCCACGGCGAGCTCCGCAGCCGCGGCTGGGACGGCCTCTGGATCGACGCCGCCTCCACGCTGCGCATGAATGAGGACTCCATCATCGTGCTGGACCCCATCAACCGGGACGTCATCGACGCCGGCCTCTCCGGCGGGGTGAAGGACTACATCGGCGGCAACTGCACCGTGTCCTGCATGCTGATGGGTCTGGGCGGGCTGTTCAAGAACGACCTCGTCGAATGGGGCACGTCCATGACGTACCAGGCGGCATCCGGCGGCGGGGCGCGCCACATGCGTGAACTGCTGAACCAGTTCGGCAGCCTCAACGCCGAGGTGAGCACCGAACTGGACGACCCGGCGTCGGCGATCCTGGAGATCGACCGGAAGGTCCTGGCGCACCAGCGCACCGGCATCGACGCCACACAGTTCGGCGTCCCGCTCGCCGGTTCGCTGATCCCCTGGATCGACGCGGACCTCGGCAACGGCCAGTCCAAGGAGGAATGGAAGGCCGGGGTGGAGACGAACAAGATCCTGGGCACCTCCGCCGGGAACCGCGTGATCATGGACGGCCTGTGCGTCCGGATCGGTGCGATGCGCTCGCACTCCCAGGCCCTGACACTGAAGCTGCGCGAGGACCTCTCGGTCGCCGAGATCGAGAAGCTCGTGGACGCCGACAACCAGTGGGCCCGCGTGGTGCCGAACACCAAGGAAGCCTCGATGGCCGAGCTCACGCCCGTGGCGGCATCGGGCACCCTGGACATTCCGGTGGGCCGGATCCGCAAGCTCGAGATGGGCCCGCAGTACATCAGCGCGTTCACGGTGGGCGACCAGCTGCTGTGGGGCGCCGCGGAACCGCTGCGGCGCATGCTCCGCATCGCCACCGGAAACCTCTAGGGACCGTCCGGGACACGCCTTCAGGCGGACGCTCAGACACGCCTTCAGGCACCGGTTCAGTCGCCTGTTCAGGCACCCAGGAATCTGCGGTATTTCGCGGCCTGCAGCCCAAAAGATTTTTGGGCGGCAGGCCGCAGCCCGTTAACGGCGTCGAAGGGTTCGGGCACGACGCCGGCTCCCCGGCCGCCCGGCGGCCCGACCCAGGTGCCGATCACGCCGCCGCCGGCCGCGATGGTCTTCTTGAACACGCCGTTGCCGCCAGGGACGATCTTGTCGGCGTGCTCCGGCGGCAGCACGAGGGACCGGTCCGCGTAGCCGAGCAGGAATTCGTCGAACCCCGGCAGCGCCAGAACCGTGCGCTGACCGGGGACGCCGTCGTCGAGCAGCGCGGCTGTCTCTGGAGAGAGCCAGTAGCTGGTCCCCTCAAACTCCAGCTCCGCCAACTGGTCCGACACCCGCGCCAGGGCAGCCCGGGTTTCCGTCAGCGGAATGCCGGCCCACCAGGCAAAATCACGTTCCGTAGCGGGGCCGTGACTGCGAAAGTAGCGCAGCAGCCACTCGGCGATGCCGTCCTGGCGGTCCAGGATCCGCGACTCGGTGATCCAGTCGCCGAACGCCACGACCAGTTGCTGGTTGCCTGACAGCGGCCCCTGCACCAGCAAACCCCGCTGGCACAGGACCCCGAGCAGATGGATGCCGCGCTGGCCCGCGGTGGACTGGCCGGCCCGTTCGAAGGCCTCGAACAGCTCCGCCCGGCTGGCCGCCCCCGCGGAGACCAGCCGCAACGCGGACCCCGCCGCGGCATCCACGTCCGTGTCAGTGATCTCGAGCTCCCGGTGGCGCCGGGCCAGGCCCTGGATCAGCCGTTCCGAGGTGATGGCCAGCATCCATTTCAAGTCCTCGGGCGCCAGCACGTGCAAGGTGCCGCGCATCGGCCACGAACGGACGATCTCCGCCCGGTCCAGCGCGCCGCGGACGTCCGCGGTGCGGGAACCCGGCACACGCTGGCCGACGGCCCAGAGAACGGCCTGCAGGTCCTGGGCCTGCATCGCTGTCATGCCGCGGACGGCTTGCGGGACGGACTGGAACCCTGGTCCCAGCAGTCCCTGGGCGGCCAGCCGCAACCTGCCGATAATCCCGGGGGTAAGCCGGCGGATGCCCGTCACTGCTGCCATGGAACCATGGTATGTCGCATGCGCTGGCTGTCGGGTTGTTGCCCGGCTGCTCCCAGCCGCCATCCAGCAGGCTTCCCTACCCTTGAATCATGACTATGAGTGAGGTGTGGCCGCTGCTTCGGCCCCTGTGCCGGAAGCTGGCCCTGCTGGGCTGGGCCTCCAGCGCCGCCGGCATGGCTGCCGGGCTCGCCGTCGCCATCGCCAGCGGTACCCGGCTTTCGCCCATGATGAGCACCCTGCAGTTGGTGGCCACGTTGTCCATGGCTTTGTCCGTGGCCAGCTTCGTCACGGCTGCGGCGTTGCAGCCGCGGGCACGGTCTCAGGCGCGGTCTCGGGCACGGTCTCAGGCACGGTCTCAGGCACGGGTGCAGGCGGCCGTGAAGCACGGAAGGATCGCCCCGCAGAGCCGGGAGCTCCAGCTCGACTACGGCAGCGAATTTCCGGCCACCGTACAGGCCTTCCTGCTCGGCTCCCTGGCATTCCTCGCCGGCGCCGTGGCATTTGCGTGCGCCGGACTGGTGCTGCAAAGCGGGCCTAGCGTCCAGTCCGTGGCGTTCTGCCAAGTCTTCCTGCTCGGGGCCGCAGCCTCCGGTTTTACCTTCATGCTTTTTAGCAAGGTGGCCCCCCGCCACACGGAACCGTAGCCGGAGCGCTGAGGCGCCCCGCCGGCGGTGGCCCGGCCTGCGGCCGTTTTCTTGTGGCCGGTCTTTCCCTAGAGTTCTTGGGGCGGGTCTTTCCCTAGAGATCGACGCCGATCAGCAGCGGCTCCGGGTGCAGTTCAATGCCGAAACGTTCGACGACGCCGTGGCGGACCTCCCGCGCGACGGCCAGCATGTCCGCCGCGCTCGCCCCTCCCCGGTTGGTGATGGCGAGGGTGTGCTTGGTGGACAGCGAGGCCCGGCCGCCCGAGACGCTGTCCGGGTCCAGGCCGAAGCCCTTGGCGAACCCGGCCTGGTCGATCAGCCAGGCCGCCGAGAGCTTGGTCAGCCCGTCCGCACCGGCGGGGTACCGCGGGGCCTCCTGCGGCAGCCGTGCCGCGACGTCCTCGGCCACGATCGGGTTCGTGAAAAAGGAGCCCGTGGAGTACGTGTCACGGTCGTTCGCGTCCCAGACCATGCCCTTGGACGCCCGGAGCCGCAGCACTTCGCGGCGGACGTCGGTGGAGTAGGCCCGCCGGCCCTGCTCGACGCCGAGCACCCGGGCGAGTTCGGCGTAGCGGACCGGGGCGCTCATCCGGCCGAGCGGGAGTTGGAATTCCACGGTGAGCACCACGTAGCGCGGTGAGCCGTTGACGGTGGTCTGCTTCAGGATGGAGTCCCGGTAGCCGAACTTGAGTTCGGAATTCGTGAAAGTCTTCACCGCGTTGCGTTCCCGGTCCCAGGTGCGCACCGCGGCGATCGTCTGGGAGACGTCGGCCCCGTAGGCGCCGACGTTCTGCACGGGGGTGGCGCCCGTGGCGCCGGGGATCCCGGAGAGCGCCTCGACGCCGGACCAGGCATGCTTCACGGCGTGTTCAACGAAGGCGTCCCAGTTGTGGCCGGCCTGGACCACCACTGCCACGCCGCCGCAAGAGTCCTCGGCGTCCACGGTGAAACCCTCCGAGGCGATCTTCAGCACCGTGCCGGGGAACCCGTCGTCGGACACCAGCAGGTTGGAGCCGCCGCCGATGATCAGCAGGGACTCGCCTGCGGCGTCCGCCGTGCGCACGGCGTCGATAATCCCGGCCTCGCTGCGGGCCTCGATGTAGCTGCCGGCAGGGCCGCCGACGGCGGAGGTGGTCAGGGCGGAGAGTTGGATCTGGGTCACCTGACCAGCCTAGCCGGGATCATCCGCTCGCCTAAGCCGGTGCCGGCCGCACTTGGCTAGCTCTACTGTCCCGGCACGGGCGCGGGCGCGGGGAGTTTGCGGGCCACTGGGGAGAGCATGAAGCTGACGATCAGCATCACCATGACCGCCAGCAGCGAGTGGAGGATCCCGACGTGCTCGGCCAGTAGCCCCAGCAGCGGCGGCCCGCACAGGAACGCTCCGTAGCCGATCGTGGACACCACGGACACCCGTGCGGCGGCCTTGACGGGATCGTCGGCTGCGGCGGACATGCCGACCGGGAAGCCAAGTGAGGCGCCGAGTCCCCAGATGGCCAAGGCCACGTAGGCCAGCCACGGTACCGGGGCGAAGACGAACAGGCCGAGGCCCAGAACCGCCAGTGCGGCGCACCAGCGCATCACCGGGACCCGGCCGAAGCGGTCCAGGACCAGGGTGCCGGCGAACCGGCCGATGGTCATGAAGGTGACGAACAGCCCGTACCCGGCGGCTCCGGCGGCGTCGGTCTGGCCGTGGCCGTCGGCCAGCGCCAGCGCCACCCAGTCCCCCGCCGCTCCTTCGGCCAGGGCCAGCCCGAGGACCAGCACGCCCAGCAGCAGTGTGCGCCGGTCACGCCAGGCCTGGGCGATGAGGCGTTTGTTGTCCAGCGGCGGCTCCGGGACCGCGTCAGTCTGCCGGACGATCGGGATGGGCCCGGTGGAGGGGTCCTCGAAGGTATCTGTCCCGGATGCCTTGAAGGGCTGCTCCCCCTCGACCGGCGTGATGTCCGCCCGGAACCAGGCCGCCGCGGTGGTCACCGAGCCGGCCACCAGCAGGCCCGCCGCGGCCAGGTGCAGGAAGACGGGGATCCCGGCGGCGGCAGCCCAGGCGCCCAGCCCGGCGCCCGCCACTGTGCCCAGGCTGAAGGAACCGTGCAGCCGGGGCATGATGTGCCGCCGGACGGCGCGTTCCACCGCGGCACCTTCGACATTGGACGCGGTATTCCAGCTGGCGGTGCCCAGCCCGATGATGGCCAGTCCCGCGGCCACCGCCACCGGGCTGGCGAGCACGGAGGTGCCGAAGCCTGCCAGCGCCAGCCCGAACCCGACCATGATGCTGCCAATCCGGATGGTGCGCTTGGAGCCAAGGCGAAGGACAATCAGGCCCGAGGCGGACACGGACACGAAAGATCCCGCCGTCATGCAGAGCAGGAGCAGCCCGATCGTGCCGGGCGTCAGGTCCAGGCCGTCGCGGATGGCCGGCAGCCGGGACACCCACGTGGAAAAGGCGATACCGCTCGCGGCGTAGGCGACCACCACGGCGTTCCGCCAGTGCGTGATCTCGGCGGGCGGGACGAAGACTTCCTTGGTCACTGCAGCCAGATTCACAGAAACGGCATCGGCTAGGCCAGCCTGACGACGGCCTGGGCCTTGACGAGGACCTTCTGGGCGGCCGAGACGACCGTGAGGTCGACGCGGGCGGTGCCGGCGTCGGCGTCGAGCGCCCCGATGGCCCCGCTGACCTCGATCACGGCACCGGCCTCCGGCGTTCCCGTCGTGTCAGCGACGGGCACCGGCTTGGTGAAACGGGTCTGGAAGTCGACGACGGCGGCGGGATCCCCGGCCCAGTCGGTCACGAGCTGGACGGCCGCGCCCATGGTGAACATGCCGTGGGCGATCACGCCCGGCAGGCCGACGCCGGTGGCGAAGGCCTCGTTCCAGTGGATCGGGTTGAAGTCACCGGATGCGCCGGCGTACTTGACGAGGTCGGTGCGGGTGACGGTAATGCTGCGGCTGCCGATGTCCTGGCCGACCGTGAGTTCCGCGAACTTGGGAGCAAAAGATGCTGTGCTCATGGCTACTGTCCCTCTCCGCGGACCAGGATGGACGAGGTGGCGGTGGCGACCGGCTCCCGGACGCCGGCGGCGTCGGTGGCATCGCCGGGGGCAAGGGCGAAGATTTCCGAGCGGGTGGTGATCATGGCTCCGCCGCCCATGGCGCGGACGCCGTCGACGTGCAGTTCGGCGACCAGCCGGTCGCCCGCGACGATCGGGCGGTGGTGGGTGAACCGCTGGTCGGCGTGGACCACGCGGGAGAAGTCGATCCCGGACTCCGGATCCTCGATCAGCTGCGCGTCGGCGCGCTGCGCGACGATGATGGCGAAGGTCGGCGGCGCGACGAGGTCGCTGTGACCCAGCCCCTCGGCGGCGGCAACATCGAAGTGGGCGGGGTGGGTGGCCTTGACCGCGCGCGCGAACTCGCGGATCTTCTCGCGGCCGACGTCATACACCTCTGCGGCAGGGTAGCTGCGCCCCTGCAGGTCCGGATTGATTGTCATGGTTCCAGCCTATCGCCACGCCCGGGGCCGTCCGGCTTCGTGACGGGGTGCGTGCCGGGGCCCGGGCGGTACTGCCGGGCGCTCCGGCGGGTCTTGACGCGGGCGATATGATGAAAACATCAATCCATCAATCCGTTCGGCCGCGCTGTCCCGCCGGGCCGCGCCGCGGACGGATGCGAGAAAGTGTCCTCCTGCCATGATCTCCGCCGCGCAGACCCCCCTGTACGAAATCAAGGCCAACCTGTTCAAGGCCCTGGCCCACCCGGCCCGAATCCGGATCCTCGAGCTCCTGGCGGCGGCACCGGACACGTCAGCGCCGGTCAGTTACCTGCTCGCCGAGACGGGGCTGGAGCCCTCGCACCTGTCCCAGCATCTGGGGACGCTGCGCCGGAACGGTGTGGTGACGTCGGTCCGGACGGCGAATGTGGTGACCTACCGGCTGGCTCATCCCAAGATCAAGGAGCTGCTCGCGATCGCCCGGGTCTTCCTGCTAGACACGCTGGCCGGTTCCAGCGAACAGCTCCGGATAGCGCAGGAGCTGCCGGCAGGCCACCTCGACCGTGCGGGCGGCGTCGACAGTGCCGCCCCCCTCGACAACACAGCACCGTGAGCGCGGCGCAGGCAGCAGACCCGTCCACGACATCCCGCACGGCACGGGGACGCCTCGCCCGGTTTCTGCCGTCCCGCCGCGACTACGAGCTCTTGCGGTCTGCCTGGAAGACGGACCTGTTCGCCGGCATCACGGTGGGCATTGTGGCGCTCCCCCTGGCGCTGGCCTTCGGGGTGAGTTCCGGCGTCGGGGCGGAGGCCGGACTGATCACCGCGGTGGTGGCAGGACTTGTCGCCGCCGTCATGGGCGGATCCAATGTCCAGGTCTCCGGCCCGACCGGCGCCATGGTGGTAGTCCTGGCCCCGGTGGTCGCCGCCCACGGCGTCGGCAGCATAGCCCTGGTCTCTGTACTGGCCGGGCTGCTCGTCATGATCCTGGGAGCCAGCGGGCTGGGCCGGGCCGTCGCGTTCATCCCGTGGCCGGTCGTGGAGGGTTTCACGCTCGGCATCGCCGCCATCATTTTCCTCCAGCAGGTTCCGCTGGCCACGGGCACCGAGGGAACGCCGGGTCACAACACCCTCCTGGCCGCGGTCGAGAGCGCGTCACAGGCTACGATGCCCACTGTGCTGCAGACGCTCGCGGTGGTGGCGGGTGTCGCGGCCGTGATGTACCTGCTGCCCAAGCTCAACAGGTCCCTGCCCGCGAGCCTGATTGCGGTGTTGCTCACCACCGCGGTGTCGGAGATGCTGGCGCTGGACATACCTCGGATCGGCGCGCTTCCGCACTCCCTGCCGGCGCCGTCGATGCCCTCGGTCGATCCGGCCGCGCTGGGCGGACTGCTGATGCCTGCCGTGTCCATCGCGACGCTTGCGGCCATCGAATCCCTGCTCTCGGCCCGGGTGGCCGCCGGCATGGTCGGCCCCGACGGCCGTCCGTCCGGCGCGTACAGCCCGGACCGGGAGCTCACCGGGCAGGGGCTGGCCTCGATCGCTGCCGGATTCTTCGGCGGCATGCCCGCCACCGGCGCGATCGCCCGGACCGCCGTGAACGTCCGTTCCGGGGCCAAGACCCGGCTCTCCGCGGTGGTGCACGCCCTGGTCCTGCTGGCCATCATCTACCTGGCGGCGGGGCTCGTCGGCAGGATCCCGCTGGCGGCGCTGGCCGGCATCCTCATGGTCACGGCCACCCGCATGGTCTCGCGGCACACCGTGACGGCGATCCTGCGCTCCACCCGGGCCGACGCCGCAGTGTTCGTCATCACAGCCCTCATCACCGTCGCCTTCGATCTCATCGTGGCCATCCAGATCGGACTCGCCGCGGCAGCCGTGTTCACGCTGCGGACGTTCGCTTCCCTGAGCGGGGTCCGGCGCGAGGACATCCCGGGGCCGCCGGTTCCGGGCGACGAGCACATCGCAATCTTCCGGCTGGATGGTGCCATGTTCTTCGGCGCCGCGGAGCGGGTCCTGCAGGAGATCAGCCAGGTCAGGGACATCCAGGTGGCCATCATCCGGCTGTCCCAACTGCGGATGCTGGACGCCACCGGCGCCCACATGCTCGTCGAAGTAGTCTCCGCGCTGGAGCTGCGCGGGGTCACGGTCCTGCTCAAGGGGGTCCAGCCGCAGCACCTGGAGCTCGTGACCAATGTGGGGGTCATCCGCTCACTGCGGCATCACAAGCACCTGTTCACATCCCTCCCGGACTCCGTCGAACATGCCCGGAGCCACGTGGTGCGGAACGCGGCCGCTAGCGCTTGAGGTTCTTCCGGATCGCCTGGCCTCGGACCACAAGCCCGGCAATGTGCAGGATCAGGCCCAGCCCGATCACTGCCAGTGAGGCGAGGGCCAGCGCCTGGTTGCCGGTGCTGTTGCCCACCACGCTGAGGATGATGCCGACGCCGATCAGGCCCATGGCGCCGAAGACGAGCACCTTGTAGGCGGTTGACGCGGTGGCCCAGAATTCATTCAGCACCGTGCCAGTCTACCGGGGCGGGCGGGCAACGCCGCGAGCCGCACAATTCCTGGCGACACTCACATTGCCTGGCGACGCCGGAATGCGGGCGCGTCCGGTAATTTGCGCGTCACGGGGCAATTCCGGCGTCAGAACAGGGATTCCTGCACGGCCGGGACGTCCGAGCCGTGGTCACCGAGTTCGATCACCCGGGCCTTGAGCTGGCCCAGGTTCACCACGAATTCCAGTCCGCTCCCATCCAGCGTCGCGACCGCGATGCCGCCGCTCAGCGAGTCGATCCGGAATCCGTGCGCTCCGGCCCCCAGATCGTGCGGATAGGCATGCCGGGCGGCCGGGGCGCAGGCCTTCGCGGAGAGTTCCGGCCGGACCCACCGCTCATCCACCACCGCGAAGCCCTCCCCGCCGGCACCGGCGAGCAGGGTCCGGACCTCCCCCGCCAGCCGTCCGTTCAGGGCGTCGAGGTCGACGGCGGCTGCCGGGGCGAGCAGCGCAGCGGCCTTGGCGGCAGCGCGGACCTGCTGCGGCAGCCCGGCCTCGCGCGTGATCATGTCCTCAAGGAGACGGACCACGCGGCCGTCCTCGGCACGGGCAACGTACCGGGCGACGACGGCGCCCTGCTCGGCGAGCCGGTTCCATTTGCGCAGGTGGGACGCGGTGCCGACCTTGCTGGCCCCGTTGGCGAAGGTGGCGACGTAGAGCCAGTGCGGCTGCATCAGGTACGCGCGAAGGCCCGGCGGGACCCGGCCGCCGCGGTGGAAGTCGTGGATCAGCCGGGAGTCGTCCAGGACGAAGCACCGCCCGCACTGGCTGCCCTTGGCGGCGGCTGCCTGGTCGGGGCACAGGACGTGGTCCCGGTCCGCGGGTCCGTGCACCAAGTGATGCCCAAGGCAATGTTTCCCCGCGGCGGCGAGCCGGAAACCGAGGCGGGTGCCGGCGTCGAGCGGCAGTGCGGTGATGGTGCCGTCCGGGTCCTGCAGGCGCATCGCCGGAGGCCTGCCGCCGGGCGCCGCGACGGGCCCGGGCGCCGGAGAATCCCAAAAGACCCCGTGAACCAGATAGCGGGTATCAGTCACGGGGTCTCCTGAAGTGGTGTGGCGGTTACAGGGCCGGCTGCACGCCAAAGGCCACGGCGAGCTTCATGATCTTTTCGGCGCGGCCCAGGCGCGGCAGGTCGGAGCCGTCCCGGATGACGCGGCCGCTGGCTTCGAAGTCGGCCATGAAGTCCGTGGCCCACGCGACGTCGGACGGCGTGGGGCTGATGACCTCGTTGATGACCGGGGTCTGGTCGATCGCGAGGCAGAGCTTCCCGGTCATCCCCATCATCACGGTGATGCCGGTCTGTTCGCGCAGGATCGGGTGGTTCGTGCCGACGGTCGGTCCGTCGATGGGGCCGGGCAGGTTGCCCACGCGGCTGGCCACAACCAGCTTGGCACGTGGGTAGGCCATGGCTTCCGCGGTGGCCGCCATGCCGGTGTCGCGGCGGAAGTCGCCCGAGCCGAAGGCCAGGCGGAACGCGCCCTGGGCCTTGGCGATGTTGTTGGCTTCCTCGATGCCGACGGCGGACTCGACCAGGGGAATCACCGGGGTCTTGCCGTCCATCCGGTGGAAGCTCTCGGTCACCTGGTCGGCCGATTCGGTCTTGGCCAGCATGATGCCCAGCAGGCCGGGGGTGCCGCGCAGGCCGGCGAGGTCGTCGGCCCAGAACGGGCTGGTGGCGTCGTTGATCCGGACCCACGCGCTGCCGCCGGCGGTCAGCCAGTTCACGACGTTGGCGCGGGCGGTGTCCTTCTGGGAGGGGTCCACCGCGTCTTCGATGTCAAGGATGATCGCATCGGCCCGGGAGACGGCGGACTGGTCGAAGAGGTCGGTCTTCATCGCATTAACCAGCAGCCAGGAGCGGGCGATGTCGGCCGGGATGTTGCGTTGGGGCCGAAGTGATTCGGCGGTGGTCGTAGAGGTCATGCATCTACGCTAGTCGCCCGGGGGCACTTGCCGCTAAGCGATCCGGCCCTCAGGGGCGACCATTACGACCAAAATCACATCCCTGCCCAACTGGCCGGCAGCAGAAGCCGTTTTCAGGGCTCACAACGGCCAGGCGGCCGGCCAGTTGGGTGGGGCGGGAGGGGGCGGGACTGGCTAGGGGATGTTGCTTCCCCGGGCCGCGACCCAGAGGCCGTACCACTCGGCGCGGGTCATCGCCGCGGCGGCCTCGGCGGCACCGGCGCAGGCGAGGATCCTGTCCGGGTTCGCGGTGCCGATCACGGGCGCAATCCCGGCAGGGTGCCTCATGAGCCAGCCCAGCACGATCGCCTCCCCCGTGGTCCCCTTCTCGGCGGCCAGGGCGGCCACGAGAGAGGTGGCGGCCTCCTCGCCCGGCGTCCGCGCGGCCGCCGGCGCCCCGGTGTAGAGGCCGCGGGCCAGCGACCCGTACGCCTGCAGCCGGATGCCGTTCCGGACGCAATGCTCCACGGTCCCGTGCGGGAAACTGTAGTCCGTGCCCTCCGCATGGTTGACCAGCACCGTGCTTTCCAGCCACGCCCGCTTCAGCAGGCTCATTTCGAGCTGGTTGCCCACCACGGGCACCTCGAGCCGGTCCTGCAGCATCTCGATCTGCGGGCCCGACATGTTGGACACGCCCACGGCCCGCACCTTGCCTTCGGCCATGAGCTGCCCGACGGCGGAGGCCACCTCCGCCGGGTCCATCAGGGGATCGGGGCGGTGCAGCATGAGCACGTCGACGTAGTCCGTCCGGAGCCGGGCCAGGCTTTCGTTGACCCGCTCCAGGATGCCGTCCCGGCTGAGGTCGTAGTAGGCCTCCAGGCCCTGCTCATTGAGCCGGATGCCGCACTTGGTCTGCAGCCGGATCTTCTCCCGCAGCCCGGGGGTCCGGGCCAGGACCTCGCCAAAGACGGCTTCGGCCTTGCCGTTGGTGTAGATGTCCGCATGGTCGAACAGCGTGATGCCCGCGTTCATGGCGGCTTCGACGGCCGCGGCCGCCTCGTCCACGTGCGCGGAGGAGTACGGCTCGGCCGACCAGTCGCCGCCCAGGCCCATGCAGCCGTAGACGAGTTCTTGGGGGAGGTTCCCGGCGTCGGCGGCCGTGCCGGACGAAGCCTGCGGTGCGGGGATCACCGCAGCCAGACGGTGGTGTTGGCCGGCAGCTGTCCGCCGTCCAGCGGGCCGCTGCTGACCAGCACCTCGCCGGTCGGCAGATCAACCGGCGCGTCGCCGAAGTTGGTCACCGTCTGCCAGCCGCCGGGGCGGCTGAAGCGCAGGACGTCGGCGCTGCCGGATTCCTGCCACTGCAGTTCCTCGGAGGTCTGCAGTTCGCGGCGCAGCTTCAGGGCCTTGCGGTAGAGCTCGAGGGTGGAGCCCTCCACGCCGTCCTGGACCGCCACCGCGTAGCGGCTGAACCAGGCCGGCTGCGGCAGGTGTGCGCCGCCGGCGCCGAAGCCGAACGAGGTGCCCTCCGGGGCCCAGGGCAGCGGCACGCGGCAGCCGTCGCGGCCGATCTCCACGCCCTTGTTCCGGAAGAAGGTGGGGTCCTGGCGCTCGGCGTCGGGGATCTCCGCGACTTCCTGCAGTCCCAGTTCCTCGCCCTGGTACAGGTAGGCCGAGCCCGGCAGGGCCAGCATCAGCAAGGTGGCGGCACGGGCCCGGCGCAGGCCGAGTTCGACGTCGAGTTCCTCAACGGGGGCGCCGGCCAGCAGCCAGCCCTTGCCGTCCTGGCCCTGGGCGTGCTTGCCGCCGCCCTGGGGCAGGCCGTAGCGGGTGGCGTGGCGGACGACGTCGTGGTTGGAGAAGACCCAGGTGGAGGAGGCACCGGATTCCGTGGCCTCGGCAAGGTTCCGGGCGATGATTTCGCGGAACTCGCCGGCGTCGAAGTCGGCCTGCAGGAGGTCGAAGTTGAACGCCTGGCCCAGGCCTTCCGGGCTGGCGTAACGGGCGCGGCGGGTGGCGTGCACCCAGGCCTCGGCGACGGCGGTGCGCGGCGGGTTGTACTCGTTGAACACCTCGCGCCATTCGGCGTAGATCTCGTGGACTTCATCGCGGTCCCAGAACGGGTGCGAGCCGTCCGGGAAGCCGTCCGTTCCGGTGTTGGCGGCGCTGAGCTCCACCTTGGAGATCAGCGGCTCGGTGAGGTCCTTGGTCAGCGCGTGGGCGACGTCGACGCGGAAGCCGTCCACACCGCGGTCGGACCAGAAGCGGAGCGTCTTGAGGAAGTCGTCGCGGATTTCCCGGTTGGCCCAGTTCAGGTCCGGCTGTTCCTTCGCGAAGATGTGCATGTACCACTGGCCGGGCGTGCCGTCGGGCTCGGTGATCCGCTCCCAGGCGGGGCCGCCGAAGACGGATTCCCAGTCCGACGGCGCGAGCTCGCCGTTCTCGCCGAGACCGTCGCGGAAAATGTAGCGGTCGCGGGCGGCGGAGCCGCGCGGGGAGGCCAGGGCCTCCCGGAACCATTCGTGCCGGTTCGAGGAGTGGTTGGGGACGATGTCGGCGATGAGCTTGATGCCGGCGGCGTGCAGCGCGGCGGACATCTCGTCGAAGTCCGCCAGGGTGCCGAGCTTGGGGTCCACGTCGCGGTAGTCGTCGACGTCGTAGCCGCCGTCGGCGAGGGCCGAGGGGTAGAACGGGGAGAGCCAGACGGCGTCGATCCCGAGTTCCTTCAGGTACGGGACCTTGGCGGTGATCCCCTTGATGTCGCCCAAACCATCACCGTTGGAGTCCGAAAAGCTCCGGGGGTAGATCTGGTACACCGATGCCTGGCGCCACCAGTTGGGGTCGGCGGCGAGGTCGGAACCGGACAGGGTGGCCAGCGTGGCGGTGTTGGTCAAAGGAGATTCCTTCGGGTCTGGGAGGGCTTCTGGTAATTTAGATACAAGCTAAATATATTGCCTGAACAATTATGGGTCCGGGGACAGAAGAGGTCAAGAAGTGATGCCGCACGCAGCCGCCGCCACGCCGCAGCTGCTGCGCCGCGTCAATGCCCAGGCCGTGCTGCGCCACATCCGCGGCGCCGAGGTTGCCACCGGAACCGAGCTGATGGCCCTGACCGGACTGACCCGGGCCTCGGTCATCGCCGTCTGCGAGGACCTGATCAGCCGGGGCTGGATCGTGGAGCAGGACCAGCCCACAGACCCCGGCAATCCGCGGAAGGGCCGGCCGGCCCGGCGGTTTGCCTTCAACCGGGAAGCGGGCTTTGTGCTGGGCCTGGACATTGGTGCCGCGACCACCACCGCCGCCGTGGCCGACCTCCGCGGCACGGTGATCGGCCGTTCCAGCGGGAGCTTCCGCGCGGCGGACATCCCCGCGCAGGAGCGGATCGGCGTCGTCGACCTCGCCTGCCGCCAGGCCTTGGAAGCAGCGGGGGCGGACCCGGGCAGGGTTCTGGCCGTCGGCGCCGGAATCGCCGCGCCGGTGGACCGCGATGGCAACGTTCTGGTGACGCAGCGGTTTTGGAGCCTGTTCGACGTCGGGCTCCGCTCCGCGCTGAAGGAGCTGCACGGCTGGACGGTGCTCCTGGAGAACGACGCCAACCTGGCCGCGCTCGGTGAGCGCTGGCGCGGGTCCGGCGTGGGCGTGGATGATCTGGTGGTGCTCCTGGCGGGCGAACGCCTGGGCGCCGGCGTGATGGAATCCGGCCGCCTGCTCCACGGCCGCGGCGGGGCCGCCGGCGAGATGGGTTATCTGGACATGGTGGAGGGCGTTGGCTCCAGCGACGGCATCGCCGCCCTGGTGCGGCAGTGGTCGGCGGCCGGCGGCGGACCCTCCGCGGGCGGTCCGGCCAGCGCGCCGCGCGTCTTCGCGGACGCGGCCGCGGGTGATGCGGCGGCCCTGGCCATCCTGGACCGGATTTCGGAGCGCATGGCACGGGTCATCGCCTCGATCGCGAGCCTGATCAACCCCGAGCAGGTGGTGATCGGCGGCGCCGTCGCCGAGTCCGCCGGGGCGCTCCTGCCGGGCATCACAGCGCTGCTCCCCCGTTTCACCGCGACTCCCCCGCGGGTGACGGTCTCACCGCTGGGCGACGCGATCGTCACGGCGGGCGCGGTCCGGCACGCCCTGGACTACGTCGAGGCGCATGCCCTGGAGCTGGCCCTCCCCGCCCCGGCCTGACGGGTCGGGTCCGGCTCGTTCTCTTCGCGGGCTGGCCCGCCGGATTAGTCCAACGGGTCCAGCGCTGCCGCGAGCGGGAGTGTGCCGTCCCGGAACTCGATGGTGCGCCCGATCGTGGCCGGCAGTCCGAGGACCGCCGCCGCCACCAGGGCGACGTTGGCCCGGGCGGTTTCGGTGCCGTCCGACGTATCGGCGGGGTCGACGTCGATCATCCCGTTGCCGGGTCCCGCGGTCAGCGTTCCGGGGCCCAGGACGGTCCAGTCCAAGCCTGAACCGCGCAGGTACTCATCCGCTGCGGCCTTGGCCTCGGCGTAGGCGAAGAAGCCGTTGTCCGCGGGGACGCCGTGGTCCGGCCCGGCACCGAAATAAGACACCATGACGTACCTGTTGACGCCCGCTTCCGCCGCGGCGTCCATGGAACGGATCGCGGCGTCGCGGTCCACGGCGTAGGTCCGCTCGGGGCTGCCGCCGCCGGCGCCGGCCGACCACACCACGGCGTCGTGTCCGCGGAGTGCCTCGGCGATCTGCGCCGTCGTCGCGTTCTCCACGTCCAGCAGCACTGGCGTGGCGCCCGTGGCCGCGACGTCGGACGCATGGTCCGGGTTGCGGATAAAGGAGGTGACCCCGTGCCCTTCCGCCGCGAGGATCCTGGACAGTTCCAAAGCCACCTTGCCGTGGCCGCCGATGATTGCGATGCGCGTCATGGTCCCATTCTGTCCCACCGGACAGCGAACTGCTGCGCCATGGTCCACAGGTTGGTGGTGGTCCAGTAGATCAGGACGCCGATGGGGAACACGATTCCGCCCACCCCGAAGACGACCGGCAGGCTGTACAGCAGCACCTTTTGCTGGGCCATGAGCGGAGTCGCAACGGCCTCGTCGGACAAGCTCCTGGCCATGATCTGCCGCTGCGTGATCAGCTGCGAAGCCGTCATGGCCAGGATCATCGCAATGGAGAGGACCCACACCGAGAGTGGACTGCCGCCGCCGTGCAGCAGCGAGGCCGAGAGCGGGGCGCCGAAGATCGTGGACTGGTCGAACTGCACGACCTGCTCGGCGCTCATGGCTCCGACGCCTTCGCCCTGGCCGGCCGCGGCGCTGATGCCGGACAGCATCTGGAACAGCGCGAAGAAGAAGGGCATCTGGATCAGCAGGGGCAGGCAGGCCGAGAACGGGTTGGTGCCGTGCGCCTTGTAGAGGGCCATCTGTTCCTGCGCCATGGCCTGGCGGGAAACCGGATCGGTCTTGCCCCGGTACTTGTCCTGGAGCTTCTTCAGGTCAGGCTGCAACCGCCTCATGCGCTGCTGGACGTTGACCTGCTTGAGGAACACCGGGATCAGGGCGGCGCGGATGACCAGCACGAGCCCGATGATGGACAGCGTCCACGTCCAGCCGCTGGCCGCCAGCATGCCGATGGCGCTGAGTCCGTCATGGAAGCCCGCCATCATGGCTGAGACCAGCCATTTGAACGGGGCCATGATGGTGCCAATAAGGTCCACTGATATCCCCAACCGTCAGATGCTGCACAGGTACGGTGAGGCTACACCTGGGCGGACTTGAAGTGATCATCTCTTGCGCAAGGCCCACCGAATGAGGAGCGTCACGCCGACGACGACAGCGGCCACCGTCAACACCGTCCCTAACATCAGCACTACGTGGTAGCCCTCTAGCCTCATCAGTTCCCCCAAATCTGTTCAGTGCCGCTGACTGTACCAGCGGGGCGTAACGGACCGTGGGTGGGGCTCTCAATCATGACCGGTTTGGGTGTATCTGCCCGCCACGGGAGGCATACGTCTGCCGTAGGCATGACTGGCCACCAGCCGTATGACGCGGCCATGAGGAAGAACGTCGGGATAGCCGGAGTACTGGCCCTCATCCTGTTCACTTTGGCGTCATGTGCGGTGCAGCCGGCATCCACCGGCACCGCGCCAAGCGGTGGTGCCGCGCCTTGTGCCTGACCCTTGTCCGCTCGGAGAGACAGAAAAACCCCCGGAATCTCAAGGATTCCGGGGGTTTTGTCTGTAGCGGTGGGGAGGCTCGATCTCCCGACCTCACGATTATGAGTCGTGCGCTCTAACCAACTGAGCTACACCGCCGTAAATGAGGAAAACCTGCGCTAAGCCGGTCAAAAACCGCCTTGACACAGGCCCTCATTCAGAGCCCCCCACCGGAATCGATCCGGTGACCTCGTTCTTACCAAGAACGCGCTCTACCACTGAGCTAGGGGGGCAACGAGTAAATACTCTACCGGAAGATTCGCCCACCAACAAATCGGCGGCCGAACGACGTCGGACCGGCCGGAAACAGCGGAAATCCGGGCGCCCAGCGCGGTCCGGGGAGCCCGGATCGGGTCCCGGGACCGGCCGGCGGCCGCGGCTGTGACCAAGCGAACACGGGGGCGGAAGGCTTAAACAAAAACGGGCCGGCTCAGGGAGCCGGCCCGTTCTCAGATGGCGCTAGTGGTTACCACTTGTTGCGGGGCTTGAAGCCGCCCTCGGTGCGGGGCTTGCGGGTGTCCGCGCCGAAGGTGCGCTGCTCGGAACGCTCGCTGAAGGAGCGGCCGCCACGGTCAGCGGAGGACCGCTCGCCGTCGCCCTTGCGGAATTCGCGCTTGAAGCCGCCGTTGCCCTTGAAGTTGCCGCTGCCGCCGGAGTAGCCGCCACGGTCTCCGCCGCGGTCGCCGCCACGGTTGCCCTGGTAGGAGCCGCGGTCCCCGGCCGGCTTGCGGCCGTTGTCGAGCTCGAGGTGGATCAGCTCGCCGCCGATCCGGGTGCGGGACAGTGCCTTGAGCTGATCGGCGCTCAGGTCCGCCGGGAGCTCCACGAGGGAGTGGTCCGAGCGGATGTCGATGCCGCCGATCTGGGCCGAGGAGATGCCGCCTTCGTTGGCAATGGCGCCAACGATGGAACCCGGCATGACGCGCTGGCGGCGTCCGACGGCGATCCGGTAAGTGGCGTTGCCCTCGGTCAGGGTGCGGGTCGGGCCGCGTGAGCCGAAGCCGTCCTTGGAGCGCTCGCGCTTCTGGAACTCGGGCGCTGCCGGCAGTTCCTTGACCAGCAGCGGCTGCCCGCCCTGGGCCATGACGGCCAGTGCGGCGGCGATCTCCGAGGCCGGCACGTTGTGCTCTTCCTCGTAGGAGGAGATCAGGTCGCGGAACGCTGCAACGTCCTCGGACGCGAGGGTCTCCGTGATGCGCTCGGCGAACTTGCCCAGGCGCAGCGTGTTGACGGTCTCGGCCGTGGGCAGGTGCATCTGCTCCACCGGCTGGCGGGTTGCCTTCTCAATGGAACGCAGCAGGTACTTCTCGCGCGGCGTCATGAACAGGATCGCGTCGCCGGAACGGCCTGCGCGGCCGGTGCGGCCGATGCGGTGGACGTAGGACTCGGTGTCGTGCGGGATGTCGTAGTTGACCACGTGGCTGACGCGCTCGACGTCCAGGCCGCGGGCGGCAACGTCGGTGGCGACCAGGATGTCGATCTTGCCGTCACGCAGGGCCTCGACCGTGCGCTCACGCTGCTGCTGCGGGATGTCGCCGTTGATGGCGGCAGCCTGGAAGCCGCGCGAGCGCAGCTTGTCGGCGAGGTCCTCGGTGGCCATCTTGGTGCGGACGAAGGCGATGACGCCCTCGAACTCTTCGACCTCGAGGATGCGGGTCAGTGCATCGAGCTTGTGCGGGCCCATGACCTGCAGGTAGCGCTGGCGGGTGTTGGCGCCCGTGGTGGTCTTGGACTTGACCTGCACCTCGGCCGGGTTGTTCAGGTACTGCTTGGAGAGCCGGCGGATCTGGCTCGGCATCGTGGCGGAGAACAGCGCAACCTGGCGGCCCGCGGGGGTCTGCTGGAAGATCTGCTCAACGTCTTCGGCGAAGCCCATGCGGAGCATCTCGTCGGCCTCATCCAGGACGAGGTACTGGAGTTCGGACAGGTCCAGGGAACCCTTGGCGATGTGGTCGATGACGCGGCCGGGGGTACCGACAACAACCTGGGCGCCGCGGCGCAGGCCGGCGAGCTGGGGGCCGTAGGCGGAGCCGCCGTACACCGGGAGGACGGTGAAGTCGTCAATGTGCTTGGCGTAGGAGGTGAAGGCCTCGGCAACCTGGAGCGCGAGCTCGCGGGTGGGAGCCAGCACCAGGGCCTGGGTCTTGCGCGACGGGCCGTTGAGGTCGTGGAGCTCGGCCAGGCGGGACAGCGCCGGTACTGCGAATGCTGCAGTCTTACCGGTGCCCGTCTGGGCCAGGCCCACGACGTCGCGGCCTTCGAGCAGCAGCGGGATGGTTGCTGCCTGGATCGGGGACGGCTTCTCGTAGCCGACGTCCTGCAGGGCGGCGAGGACACGGCCATCGATTCCGAGGTCTACGAACTTGACGCCTTCTTCCTCGGCGTCCTCGTCCTTTGCCGGGGCGGAGGTGGCCTCGGTCTTGGTCTCAGCCTGCGGGGCAGCTTCGGCAGTCTCGGCGGCCGGTGCTACAAAGTTCGCAGGAGCCTCGGTGAATTCCGGGGCGGAGCCGGCTGCGGGGGCAGCCGTTTCAGAAGTCTCGACGTCGCCCTGGCTAGTCGCGGTGGCGAGTTCGGTGTCGACGGAGTTGTTCTGATTTTCGGGCATAGGTGAAATTTCCTCATCCATAGGGGCCAAGCGGCACAACCCGAGGTGAGCGGAGCCGCAGTACGCGTGACACGAGTGCCGGGCGTACGGTTGACCGGCGGGTCACAGAAGTCCGGCGCTTTCGCAATCCCGTGGCAGGACTTCCCGCTGCATCTCTTGGCTGCTATCCCAGCAGTCTGTACAGCGTTTTCTTTTGCCGGCTCTCCCTATGAAAATGCCCGCATCACATTTGCGGGCCCCAACACTTGCCAGTCCTGCCTCAAGAATTGGGCAGGAATAAGGGATTTCCGGAGTGGGGGATATTTCAAGTGTAGGGCATCGAACAGAACAGTGGTAATTGAGAGGCCGACGGCGGCTGGTGAGCTTGCGCACACCGGCCCCCACGCCTAGACCCCCAGACGGCGCTGCAGCTGCTCGAACCTCTGGTGGTACTCGGGCTGCAGGCGGATCTGGCCGTCGGCGTCGGCGTCGCGCAGTGCCTCCATGTCCTCCAGGGTGGGATCGGTGAACCACTTGGCGATCGTCACGCCGTGGGCGGGGACAAAGAGCCTGTGGATGTGGTCTCCGGCTTCAATGCTGCCGGTCCGGACCACCCGGAGGTAGGTGCCCACCCGGCCCGCCTCGGTGAACCGCTGGACCCAGTGCGGCTCGCCCATCCGCCGCTGGAAGGTGGCGCAGGGGATGCGCGGGGAGGTGACTTCCACCTCGACGTCCAGTCCGATCTTCCACCGTTCGCCGATTACGGCATTGGAGGCGTTGAGGCCCGTGATCCGCAGGTTTTCACCGAAGATGCCCGCCGGCATATCCCGCCCGAGCTCGCCGGCCCAGTAGTCGGCGTCGTCCTGCGAATACGCGTAGAGTGCCTGGTCCTCGCCGCCGTGGTGGATCCTGCTGGCCTGGACATCACCGCGCAGGCCAAGTTTGTGGACTTTCACCGGTCCATCAACCGGGCGCTTGTCGATCGCGGTGACCCCGACGCTGCCGGGATCATCGAGCAGCTGGTGAACCCTGCAGACAGCAAGCACGGATGCGGTTTCCATGGCACCAGTGTAGGCCCGCGGCGCGCCCGCGGCCCGGGACCCAGCGCCGGTACGCTTCCCCCGCGCCCGCTGCAGACACGGCTGGCCCTTTCCATCGCCCACGATCCGGAGGCCGGTTAGGCTGGCGTCGGGAAAAGAAGGCAAGCCTTCCGCGGGATATCCTGCGGCCAGACGTGAGGGGACACATTTGGGCCGAAACGACGAGCACCCGGACGCGCCGCGGCCGGACCGGAAGCAGCCTCCGTGGCAGATTCCACAGCCTGAGCTCCGGCCCGAGCTGCAGAACCAGTCCGGCCAGCCCGCGCCGGGACTTCCGGCAGACGCCACGGCCCCCGCCGTCATTGACCCCTTCGCCATGGAACGCGAGCGCGGCCTGGCCGGCGCGGCGGCGCGGAAGAAGCGCCTGCAGCGCCGTACCGTCGTCGTCGGGCTGGGCGTCACGGCGCTCCTGGCCGGCACGATCACCGCCATGGTGGCCAGCAACGAGGACGAGGCCGACTACGCGCAGGTGTGCTTCAACGACGACACCGGCGAGCGGGTCGATGATGCCCAGTGCAACAACAGCAGCACGGACGGCCGCAGCTCCGGCATCTACGCCTGGTACTTCTACTCCCGCGGCGCCAGCGTGCCCGGGTTGGGCCAGAACCGGTCGGGCTACCCCAGCTACAGCAGGACCGTTCCCACCGGGGCCAAGGCGTCCACGGGGTACAGCCCCACCGGCGGCACGGTCAGCAGGGGCGGCTTCGGCGGCAGCGCCAAGGGCGGAAGCACAGGAGGCTAGGGATGAAACGACTGGGATCCGCGCCGCGGCCGGACTGGAAAGAGCGGATTGAAGCACAGGGCCTGGTTTTCTCCACCACGGCCCTGCCCGACGGCACGAACGTCGAGTACTGGCACGAAGGCGCCTACTACGAATTCACCATGGACGAAGTGGAGACCCTCGAACAGGCCGCGGAGGACATGCACCGCATGTGCCTCGAGGCCGCGAAGTTCCTCGCCACCGGCGCCATGGGCAACATCGGGATCGGGCCGCAGGCGCTGGAACTCGCGGCCGCATCGCTGCAGGCCGGCGATGTGGACGTCTACGGCCGCTTCGACTTCGTCTACGACGGCCGGGGCGGCCCGGCCAAGATGCTGGAGTACAACGCGGACACCCCTACCGGACTCATTGAGGCCGCCGTCGCCCAGTGGTTCTGGCTGCAGGACGTCTTTCCCGATAAGGACCAGTGGAACGGCATCCATGAAGCCCTCATCCGGCAGTGGAAGAGGCTGCAGTACCGCACCGGCATGAGCACGCTCCACGTCGCCCACTCCGAGGCGGAAGAATCGGGAGAAGACTGGATGACGGCGGCCTACATGCGGGACGTCGCGAGCCAGGCCGGCTGGACCACCATCGGGATCAACATGTCCGACATCGGCTGGGATCCGAACCTTAACCGTTTCGTGGACCTGGACAACTTCATGATCAGCACCATGTTCAAGCTCTACCCCTGGGAACTGATGATGAAGGAGCCGTTCGGGCAGCGGCTGCTGCAGCGCGCCCACAATCCGCGCTGGGTGGAGCCGGCCTGGAAGATGCTTCTGTCCAACAAGGCCCTGCTCGCGGCGCTCTGGCACCTCTACCCGGACCACCCCAACCTGCTTCCGGCCTATCTTGACGGCCCCGGGCCGCTCAAGGAGTGGGTGGCCAAGCCGCTGCACGGCCGCGAAGGGGACAACATCAGGATCCACGCCGCCGGCATCGACCTCGAACAGCCCGGCGGCTATGGCCGGGAAGGCTGGTGCTACCAGCAGTTCCACGCCCTTCCCGATTTCGACGGCAACCGCCCGGTGCTCGGCCTCTGGGTGGTCGACGGCGAATCCGTCGGTTGCGGCATCCGCGAATCGGACGGGCCCATCACCGACTACTTCTGCCGCTTCGTGCCCAACACGATTGACGCGCCCGCCCCGACCTCGAACCAGGCCCACTCCAGCAAGGCAGGTATTGCCCTATGAGCACCGGAACCACGACGACGGCCGGCGGTACCGGGGGTCAGGCGGCAGTTCCCGCCAAGGGACTGCGCGCCGGGATCCTGGATCTCGGCGACTCCGTCATGTTGGGGCTGGCCTCCACCGCGCCGGTCTATTCGCTCGCGGCGACCTTGGGACTGATCGTGGCTGTGAGCGGCAACTACACTCCGTTGATCCTGCTGCTGGGCTTCGTGCCCGTGCTCTTCATCGCCTTCGCCTTCCGTGAGCTCAACAGCGCCATGCCGGACTGCGGGACCACCTTCATCTGGGCCGGCCGGGCGTTCGGTCCCTGGGCCGGCTGGCTGGGCGGGTGGGGCGTGGCCCTGGCCGGCGTCGTGGTCCTGGCCAATCTCGCCCAGGTCGCCGGGCAGTACCTGTGGCTGCTGATCGGCGACGGTTCGCTGGCCGGAAACAGCCTCGTGGTAACCGCCACCGGCGTGCTGTTCATCGTGTTCATGACCCTTGTGAACTACCGCGGCATCCGCCTCGGGGAACATGTCCAGCGGGTCCTGACTTACGTGCAGTACCTCTCGCTGGGCATCTTCGCGATGGCAATCATCTTCCGGATCGCGGGAGGGGTGCCCGGCGGGGCCACCGGCCAAGCCTTCGACCTTGAGTGGTTCAACCCCGCCGGTGCGTTCGTCGATCCCGGCGCGGTGGTGCACGGAGCCCTGCTGGCCCTGTTCATCTACTGGGGCTGGGACACCTGCCTTGCGGTGAACGAGGAGACCGAGAACCCTGCCACCACGCCCGGCCGCGGCGCCGTCATTTCGGCGCTAGTCCTCGTGGCGATCTACGTCTCTGTGGCCCTCCTGGTGATGATGTATGCCACGGTGGGCACGGAAGGCATAGGGCTGGGCAACGAGGCCAACCAGGACGATGTCTTCCTCGCCATGAAGGACGTGGTGCTGGGCCCCTGGGGCTGGCTGATCGTCGTCGCCGTCCTGGCGTCGGTGCTGTCCTCAACCCAGACCACCATCCTTCCCACGGCCCGCGGCACCTTGTCGATGGGCGTGCACGGAGCCTTGCCGCGCAGGTTCGGCGAGGTCCACCCGCGCCACCAGACGCCGGGGTATTCCACCAAGGTTATGGGTGCCGCGGCCGTCGCCTATTACGTCCTGATGAGCGTCCTGAGCGAGAACCTGCTCGCCGACTCCATCAGTTCGATCAGCTTGTTCATCGCGTTCTACTACGCCCTGACCGGTTTCGCCTGCGTCTGGTACTTCCGCGCGACCCTGCGCGGCTCGGCCCGGAACTTCTGGTTCCGCGGCGTCATGCCCCTGCTCGGCGCTCTTATGCTGACTGCGGCATTCTTCGTCTCGGCGGTGCAGATGTGGGATCCGGACTACGGTGACACGCAGATCTTCGGCGTCGGCGGGGCCTTCATCAGTGGCGTGCTGCTCCTGGGGCTGGGCGTGGCGCTGGCCGCCGTCTGCCGTTTCGCGCCGTCCACGCGGGGCTACTTTCTCCAGCACCAGCCCGCCGCCGGCACGCCACTGCAGGTGCGGCCGTAGGATGCTGGCATGAGCAACGAAGCTGGCATGAGCACTGAGGCCAACCTTTCCGACGTCTCCGATGTCCTGGCCATCGATTCCCTGCTGAGCGCCGAGGAGCGCACCGTGCGCGAGCGCGTCCGCGATTTCACGAACCAGCGGATCCGGCCGGGTATCGCCGGCTGGTACGAGGACGCCGTGTTCCCCCTCGAGCTCGCCCCGGAACTTGGCGAGCTCGGCGTGCTCGGCATGCACCTGGAGGGCTACGGCTGCCCCGGCCGCTCCGCCGTCGAATATGGCCTCGCGGCCATGGAACTCGAGGCCGGCGATTCCGGCGTCCGCACGTTCGTCTCCGTGCAGGGCTCCCTCGCCATGACGGCCATCCACAAGTGGGGTTCCGAGGACCAAAAGCAGGAGTGGCTCCCCCGGATGGCCGCCGGCGAGCTGATCGGCGCGTTTGCCCTGACCGAACCCACGGCCGGCTCGGACCCTGCCTCGATGAAGACCTTCGCCCGCCGCGACGGCTCCGGCGACGACGCCGGCTGGATCCTGGACGGCGCCAAACGCTGGATCGGGCTCGCCTCCGTGGCCGGCGTGCTGGTGGTGTGGGCCATGACCGACGACGGCGTGCGCGGCTTCCTCGTCCCCGCCGGCACCGCGGGCGTCACCGCGACACCGATCGGTCAGAAGCTCTCGATGCGCGCCTCCATCCAGTGCGACATCACGTTCGACGCCGTCCGGCTGGGCCCGGAGGCGCTGCTGCCGGCGGCGCGCGGGCTGCGCGGCCCGTTCTCCTGCCTCAACGAGGCCCGGTACGGGATCGCGTGGGGTGCGATGGGTGCCGCCCGGGATTCCTACGAGGCTGCCCTGGCCTACTCCCAGGAGCGGCTGCAGTTCGGCAAGCCGCTGGCCGGGTACCAACTGACGCAGGAGAAACTCGTGAACATGGTCCTGGAGATCCAGAAGGGCACGCTCCTGGCCCTGCACCTGGGCCGGCTCAAGGACGCCGGCAGGCTGCGTCCGGAGCAGATCTCGCTCGGCAAGCTGAACAACGTGCGGGAAGCGCTCGCCATTGCCCGGGAGGCGCGCACCATTCTGGGCGGCAACGGCATCACGCTGGACCATTCCCCGCTGCGGCACGCCGCCAATCTGGAATCCGTCCGCACCTACGAAGGCACCGACGAGGTCCACACCCTGATCCTGGGCCAGCACATTACGGGTCTCCCCGCCTTCCGCTAAGCCCGGGGGCGTGCCACGGCAGTGTTTCCTGGTCCGACCGGTCGCGCGATACGGATGAGGCAAGGGAAACAAGTGGTGACTGCCGGGTTTTCGGGTAGCCAGCACTCGTGTTCTCCCTGGGGCGCATTCGTACAGTGGTGCCATCGCCACCGGACCGGAGGCAGCCAAATGCCCGGCGGGTCGGGCAGGCTGCCAAGTAAAGGGGGACATCATGAGTCTCAATGCAAAGCCAGCCGCGTGGACGCTTCGGCTCCTTCCGGCACGTCACGCCACGGCCAGCGCGGACGTGAACGACCGGGACATTTCCGCCGCTGGCCAGGGACCCCGCCGGTACCGCGCCCGCATCAGCGCGGCACTCGTCCTGGACCGCAACCGACTTCAGGAGAGCACAGGGACGCGCCAGTCCTGGAGGTTCCACGACTTCGTCAGCACATTCCAACTCATGCTTCCCCACCGGGTCGAAAAGATCCACCAGGCCTTGGCCGTCGGGGACTGGGAGGACGCGCGCCTCGCCGCCCAAAGCCTGTCCTGGTCCGCATCCAAAGCCGGTGCGTGCCGGCTCGAACTCATCGCCGACCTCATTGATGCCGACCTCCGGTCCGGACGCAACGCCCGGGCAGGGGAGACGGCCTGCCTCCTCCAGGGAGGCGCCACGGAACTGGCAACAGCCCTCGCCCGGCTGAGCGCCGGCTGACCGGATCCGGCCGCCACGGGACGCTGTCCCAACACCACACACGCTCCATGAATCAGAGCGTCACCGCGGTCCCAGCGGCTCAGGCGGAGAATCCGCCGTCGGCTTTGACCAGCTGCCCGGACATCCAGCGGCCCTCGGGCGAGAGCAGGAACGCGACGGTGCCGGCCACGTCCGCCGGTGTGCCCAGCCGGCCGCCAGGGTGCCGCCGGGCCAGTTCGTCACGGAGCGGCTCATCCATCCAACCGGTATCCACCGGTCCCGGGTTCAGGACGTTGGCGCTGATCCCGAGCGGGCCGAGCTCCCGGGCGGCGGCAATCACGATCCGGTCCAGGGCGCCCTTTGATGCCCCGTAGGGCAGGTTGAAGGCGGTGTGGTCGCTGGTCAGGGCCACGATGGCCCCGCCGTCGGGACCGGCCTGCCGGGCGAATGCGGCAATCAACTGCCAGCTGGCCCGGGTGTTGACCGCAAAGTGCCGCTCGAAGCTCTCCAAGGATGTGTCCAGGATGGACGTGTCCACGGATTCGGCGTGGCTGAGCACCAGTCCCTGCAGGGTTCCGGCCTCCGCCGCGGCAGCGGACATCAGCCGGTCCACGGCGCGCGGGTCCTGGAAATCCGCCGGCAGAGCCACGACGGCGGCGCCGGTCGCCTGGAGCTCGGCGGCGAGGCGTTCGACGTCGTCCGGCTGGACTCCCCACGGCATCCGGGCGTCGTAGTCCTGCCAGTACGTCAGCACGAGGTCCCAGCCGTCCGCAGCGAGGCGGCGCGCGATGCCTGCGCCGATTCCGGCAAGGCGGCCGACCCCGGTGACCAGGGCCGTCTTACGTGCGTCAGGGGAGCTCATGCCGAACAGCCTAGCGGCGGCAGCCGGCGTGGCGTGTACTCAGCGCGGCCTACTAAGCGCGGCGCCTACGAGGAGACTGGGGAAGTGGGGACGGCGGCCCGGACGTCGCGTTCAGCAACCGGTTCGGGGGCAAGGTCGGTCTCCGGTCCCAGCGGGTCCCGCCGGAGGGCCACAAGCCAGCACACCAGCAGGGCCAGGGCGCAGAAGACGCCGGCGCTGGAGGCCATGATCCACATCCCGGGCGTCTGGATGTCGAGGTTTTCGGCGCCGAGGGCCGTGCCGATGGTCTTGGGCGAGAACAGGAACACGAGGATCGACAGGCCCAGCACGCCTCCCATGGTCCAGCGCATCCCGACGTACCGGCGCGGAGCTTCCCGCAGGGTCCAGGCGAAAGCCGGAAAGACCGCCGCGACCCACACCCAGTGGTGGGACCACGAAACCGGGCTGATCAGCAGCATGGTGAGCGCCGTCGCCGATACGGCCACGACGCGGGCGCCCTGATCGCTGGCGGCCTTGATCACGGCGGCACCCACGGCCACAACCGCCAGGCTCAGCAGCAGCCATGGCACGGTGACGTGTGCTTCCGGGACCCCGAAGTGCAGCAGGGCGCCCTTAATGGACAGGTTGTCCACATAGCCCGCTCCGCCCATCCGGGAGGTGTCCGGCAGCATCTGGAGCCAGAACTGCAGGGATTCGGCGGGCCGGAGCAGCCAGCCGGCCACCACGGTGGCGGAGAAGCCGGCGGCCATATTGCCCAGCCCGCGCCAGTCCTTGCGGACCAGGTAGTAGAGCCCGAACACCAGGGGCGTCAGCTTGATGCCGGCCGCGACGCCCACCAGGAAGCCGCTGCCGGGGAAACCGCGGGCCCAGCGCCGGTTGCGGGCCAGCAGGTCCACGGCGATCAGGCCCATCAGCAGGGCGTTGATTTGACCGAACACCAGGGTCTCGCGCCAGGGTCCCAGGTTCAGGACCGCCAGGACCAGGACGGCGGCGGCCCATCCGTTGCCCGGAGCCCGGAAGGTGTCGCGCCAGGAGGCTTTAGCGTTCCAGTACCGGACCGTACGGACCGCGGCCAGGACCGCCACGCCGGCGCCGGCGGCGTTGAACAGGGTCAGCGCCGCCGCCAGGGGCAGCCGGGCCAAAAGGCCGAAGAGGATGGCGGCGAATGGCGGGTAGGTAAACATCAGCGTCGGTCCGCCGGCCCAGTCCACGTTGCCCGCATATAGGGCTGAGGGTGCCGCGCCGGCGTCGTTGAGGATTTTGCCGCCGTACCAGTAGACGCTGAAGTCCAGGCCGTGCTTGCCCCAGACTCCGAGCGAGATCCAGATGAAGTACCCCACCGCGGCGATGGCCAGGATGACGGAGAGCCGTAACAGGTGCACGACGGGTGAGTGCCGCGCCGGGCGGTGGTCTGAAGCGGGCACTGACATGAATTCCCCCATCGGGCTGCTGATGTAGACGCTGGCCGTTTGGTCGGTTCCGTCCAGGGCGGCGCAAACGCGCCCTCGCTGTCGGGTCAGTCTACAGAACAGCTACGCCGGAACCGGGACGGACTCCGGCTTCCGGGCGTCCTTGCGGATGGTGGCGCTGATGACGGCGGCGATGGTACACATGGCAGCGGCGGCAAACCAGGCATACGTGTACTGGCCGGTGGCGTCCCGGACCGCCCCGGCCGCCAGGGCCGCGGCGGCCGCGCCGAGCTGGTGGGCAGCGAACACCCAGCCGAACACGACGCTCCCGTCGGCACCGAACACCTGGCGGCAGATCGCGGCGGTCGGCGGGACCGTGGCGACCCAGTCCAGGCCGTAGATGACCACGAACACAATCATGCTGGGCTGGACGGTGGCGCTGAGCAGCAGCGGCAGGACCAGCAGCCCGATCCCGCGGAACTGGTAGTACACGGCAAGCAGGATCCGGGGGTTGAAGCGGTCCGTCAGCCACCCGGAGGCGATGGTGCCGATGATGTCGAAGAGGCCGACGACGGCGAGCAGGCCCGCCGCGGTGGTTTCGGGCATGCCGTGGTCGTGGGCGGAGGGGATGAAGTGGGTGCCGATCAGCCCGTTGGTCGTCGCGCCGCAGATCGCGAAGCCGGCCACCAGGGCCCAGAAGGTACGCACTTTGCTGGCCCGTTTGAGGACCTGCAGGGCACGGACCGCGGCGTTCCGGCGGGGCTCCTGCGCGTCCTGCCCGGCGGCCGGTCCCGTCGGTTCGGGCCCGCTGGACTCCTTGGCGGCGTTCGGGTCGGCGGCCGGCGGCGTCGCCCCGTAGGGCAGCACGCCAACCTCGGCCGGGGAGTTCTTCAGGAACATCAGCACCAGCGGCACCACGGCCAGCGCGCCGGCACCGATGAGGAGCGAAGCCTGCCGCCAGCCCGGGTCCTGGGCCAGGGCCGCGATAAAGGGCAGGAACACAAGCTGTCCGGCGGCGCTGCCGGCGGTGAGGATGCCGATTACCAGGCCGCGGCTCTTGGCGAACCAGGTGTTGGCGATGGTCGCGGCGAAGACCAGCGCCATGGACCCGGTGCCGAGCCCGATCAGCAGCCCCCACGTCAGCAGGATCTGCCAGGACTGGGTCACGAGCACTGTCAGCGCGCTGCCGGCGCCGATCAGCACCAGGGCCACGGCCGTGACGGCGCGGATGCCGAAGCGTTCCATGAGCGCTGCCGCGAACGGCGCCGTGAGCCCGAAAAGCACCAGGTTGATGCTGACCGCGGCGGAGAGCACGGTGGTGGACCAGCCGAACTCGTTCTGCAGCGGCACCATCAGCACACCCGGGGCTGCCCGGAACCCTGCCGCGCCGACGAGCGCGAGGAAAGCCACGGCGGCAACGATCCATGCTGGGTGGATGCGGCGGCGGACCGGCGCCGGGGTCAGGGTGGTTTCGGGGGCACTCATGCGGCGGTTCCGTTCTGGACAGGGGTCCCGGTGCCGGCCGAGGCCAGCGGCACGGGGTCCGTGGTGCGGGAAAGGCTGTGCCAGCTCGTGTTGGCGGCCGTCAGCGGTTCCCCGCAGGCCGTGCACGTGTCAGCCGAGGAGGTCCTCTCCCCGCAGCCGCTGTGGATGACGAACATGTGGGCCTGCCCGGACGGGGCCGGGAGATGCTTTTCGGCCCAGATCACGACGGCGTTAAGCACCGGCAGGGCGTCTTCGCCCATGGCGGTGAGGACGTATTCCTGGCGGGTGCGGCCGCCGTCGTCGTAGGGCCGCCGGGTGAGCAGCCCGGCGGCGACGAGCCCGGCGAGCCGCTTGGTGAGCACGGAATCCGCCGCCCCCAGCCGGGCCTTCATGGCCTCGAAGCGGCCGTTGCCGAAGAACACCTCGCGCAGGACGAGCACGCTCCAGGGATCGCCCAGGATGTCGAGGCCGCGGGCCATGCTGCAGGTCCGCTGGGACCAGTCTGATCGAAGTGCCATGCGGCCCACCCTAGCTGACTCTCTTAGAGAAAGCTAGGGTGGGCCGGCGGAAGGATGCGGGCGCCAGGTCAGCTGCGCATCAGCTGCGGGTGCAGCTAGCTGCCGGAGGCCAGGGAGGAGATCGCGGCGTCGAGGTCGGCGATCAGGTCCTCCACGTCCTCGATGCCGCACGAGAGCCGGATCAGGTTGACCGGGACCGCCAGTTCGGTGCCCTTGACCGAGGCGTGGGTCATTTCGGACGGGTAGTTCATCAGCGATTCGATCCCGCCCAGGGACTCGGCCAAGGTGAACACGGAGGTCGACTCGGCCACCTTGCGCGCCGCGGCCTCGCCGCCCTTGAACTGCACGGAGATCATGCCGCCGAACTTCTTCATCTGCTTCCTGGCCAGCTCGTGGCCCGGGTGGGAGGGCAGGCCCGGGTAGAGCACGGCCTCGACCTCGGGGCGCTGCAGCAGCCATTCGGCCACGGCCTGGGCGTTGTCGCTGTGCCGGTCCATGCGCACCCCGAGGGTCTTCAGGCCGCGGGTGGTGAGGAAGGCGTCCATCGGCCCGGACACGGCGCCGACGGCGAACTGTACGAAGCCGATCTTCTCCGCGAGGTCCGGGTCGTTGACCACGATCGCGCCGCCGACGACGTCGGAGTGGCCTCCGATGTACTTGGTGGTGGAATGCACCACCACATCGGCGCCGAGGGCGAGCGGGGTCTGCAGGTACGGGGAGGCGAAGGTGTTGTCCACCACGAGGAGCGCGCCGGCGTCGTGCGCCACCTTCGCGAGCGCCTCGATGTCGGTGATCTTCATCATCGGGTTCGACGGGGTCTCCACCCACACCAGGCGGGTCTTGCCGCCGCCGTCGGCGCTGCCGCCTGCCGCGACGGCGGCTGCGACGGCGTCGAGGTCGGACATGTCCACCGGGGTGTTACCGATGCCCCACTCCCCCAGGACCCGGCTGATGAGCCGGTACGTGCCGCCGTAGGCGTCGTTGCCGAGCACAATGTGGTCACCGGGGCGGGTGAGGGCGCGGATCATCGAGTCCTCGGCGGCCAGGCCGGAGCCAAAGGAGAACGCGGCGCTCCCGCCTTCCAGGGCCGCCAGCTGCTCCTGCAGCGAGTCACGGGTGGGGTTGGTGCCCCGGCCGTATTCGTAACCGGCCCGCAGCCCGCCGATGCCGTCCTGGGCATAGGTCGAGGAGAAGTGCACGGGGGGCACCACCGCCCCGGTGCGGGGCTCAAACGCCTGGCCGGCGTGGATGGCGCGGGTGTTGAAACCCTGGTTTTTCGAGGACGGGCTTTCAGGCACAGACATGGGACTCCTTGAACTGGTCAGTTGCTGAGGTACGCGAGGAGGTCGTGGCGGGTAAGGATCCCCACCGGAGCGCCGACAAACGTCACCATGAGGGTGTCGGCATCGGAGAGGAGTTCGCGGGCGGTCGAGATCGATTCGAGCGAGCCGATCACGGGGAGCCGGGCCTCCATGTGTTCGGAAATCTTGTCCGAGAGTTTGGCCTCGCCGCGGAAGAGCTTGGCCGTGAGGGTGCGCTCGTCCACGGCGCCCAGCACCTCGCCCATGACGACGGGCGGTTCCTGCGACAGGACGGGGATGTGCGAGACGCCGTACTCGTTCATGATGTTGATGACATCGCGGACGGACTCGTTCGGGTGGATGTGCACGAGGTCCGGGAGTTCACCGGTCTTGGCCTTGAGGATCTCGCCCACCGACGCTTCGTCCCCGCCGGCCAGGAAGCCGTAGGAGCGCATCCACTGGTCGTTGAAGATCTTCGCCAGGTAGCCGCGGCCGGAGTCCGGCAGGATGACCACGACGACGGCGTCGGCCGGCAGGTCCTTGGCGACCTCCATGGCGGCCACGACGGCCATGCCCGAGGAACCGCCCACCAGCAGGCCTTCCTCGCGCGCCAGCCGGCGCGTCATGGCGAAGGAGTCAGCGTCGCTGACGGCAATGACGTCGTCCGGGACGGACTTGTCATAGTTGGCCGGCCACATGTCCTCCCCGACGCCCTCGACAAAGTACGGGCGTCCCGTGCCGCCGGAGTACACAGAGCCGGCGGGATCCGCGCCGATGATCTTCACGACGCCGCCCTCGGCCCCGGTCCGCCCGGCGGAGACTTCCTTGAGGTACCGGCCGGTGCCGGTGATCGTGCCGCCGGTCCCGGCGCCGATCACACAGTGCGTGATGCGGCCGTCGGTGTCGTGCCAGATCTCAGGGCCGGTGGTTTCGTAGTGGCTGGCCGGGGCGGCGGGGTTGGAGAACTGGTCCGGCTTGTAGGCCCCCGGGATTTCGGTCACGAGCCGGTCGGAGACGCCATAGTAGCTTTGCGGGCTGTCCGGCGGGACGGCGGTGGGCGTGACCACCACTTCCGCGCCGTAGGCCTGGAGCACCGCCCTCTTGTCCTCGCCGACCTTGTCCGGCACGACGAAGATGCAGCGGTAGCCCTTCTGCTGCGCCACGAGCGCCAAACCGACGCCGGTGTTGCCCGAGGTGGGCTCCACGATCGTGCCGCCGGGCAGGAGCTGGCCCGTTCGTTCGGCCTCCTCGATCATCTTGACCGCAATGCGGTCCTTGATCGAACCGCCGGGGTTCAGGTATTCGAGCTTCACCAGGACCGTGGCTGCGATGCCATCGGTCACGTGGTTGAGTTTGACGAGCGGCGTATGGCCAATGAGGTCCAGGACGGACTGGGCGTACTTCATAGGTACAAAGTTACCGTCTCCGGCGCGGCGGGCACGTCGGCGCGGCCGCGGTCCCGGCAGGTGCGAGGATATGGCCGTGAAGAGGATCGCCCGGCTGAAGAAGTTCAGGAGCTATGCGCTGCCCGCGGGCATGCTGCTGGCCGGGTGCGCGGCGCTGGCGTCCGGGCTGCTGCCGGTCCCCGCCTTCCAGGCGCTGGCAGCACGCACCGTGCCGATACTGGCGTTCGTGGTCGCGATGTCCCTTGTCACCGAGCTGGTGGATGAGGCCGGGCTCTTCCGCGTCGCCACGGAGCGGCTGGCCGCCCTGGGCCGCGGCCGGGTCCTCTTGCTGTGGTTCCTCGCGATCGCCCTCGCCACCGTTTCCACGGTGTTCCTGTCGCTGGATACGACGGCGGTGCTGGTGACTCCCGTCGTCGTGCTGCTGGCCATTCACGCCCGCATTCCGCCGCTCCCGTTCGCGCTGACCACGGTGTGGCTGGCGAACACGGCCTCGCTGCTGCTGCCGGTCTCCAACCTGACCAACCTGCTCGCGCAGGAGCGGCTCAACCTCAGCCCCGCCGCGTTCGCCTCGCTCGTGTGGGCCCCGGCCCTCGTGGGCATCCTCGTGCCGCTGGTGCTCCTGTGGCTGGCATTCCGGAAGGACCTGCGCGGCAAATACGGCCCCCAGCCGGTCCATAAGGTCCGGGACCGGGTCCTGCTGTACGCGGCATCGGGGGTCATGGTGGTCCTGCTGCCGGCGCTTGTGTCCGGGGTGCCGGTGCAGATCCCGGCGCTCGCGGCGGCTGCGGCCCTGCTCCTGCTTTTCCTCTGGCGGCGGCGCTCCGCCCTGCGCTGGTCCATGATTCCGTGGCGCCCGCTGATGCTCACGTCCGGACTGTTCATGGTGGTGGAGACCCTGCACGCCAACGGGCTCACCCAGTTCCTGACCGGGATCGCCGGCACGGGCGAGAGCCTGCCGGCGCTCCTGCAGCTCGCCGGCCTGGGCGCCGGGGCAGCCAATGCGGTCAACAACCTCCCCGCCTATCTGGCTCTGGAACCCGTGGGCGGCTCCCCGGCCCGGCTGGCGGCCCTGCTGATCGGCGTGAACCTGGGCCCGCTGGTGACCCCGTGGGCGTCCCTGGCCACGCTGCTGTGGCACGAACGGCTCCGCTCCCTGAACGTCGAGATCCGCTGGGGAGGCTTCGCCCTGGCCGGTGTGGCCGCCGTCGTCCTCACCGTCCCCTTGGCGGTCGTGGCGCTGTGGCTCACCACCGGGATGCAGTGAGGTGGACGTACTGAGGCCCGGCTGCCGTGCGCCGCCGCGTCAGGCGCCGATGTCGTTCCCGGCGTTCGCTACTCCGGCGCCGCCCTCACGCGGGGCGCTCTGCCAGAGACCGACCACATTGCCTTCGGTGTCCCGGAAGTAGGCGGCCCAGCCCATGGTGCCGATCGCCTCCCGCGGCAAGACGGTGCTGCCGCCCAGGGACTTGATCTTCTCCAACGCCGCGTCAATGTCATCGACGTCCACCGTGACCACGGGGGATGTGAGGTCGCCTTCGCGGCGGAACATGCCGCCGTTGATGGAGCCCGGTACGGAGGGCATGCCGTTGGCATCCGTCGGCGTCGTCTTGATCATGGCGTAGCTCATCTCCGGCACCTGGCTTAGCTCCCAGCCGAACGCCGAACTGTAGAAGTCCCGTGCGCGGCCCTCGTCGTCTGCAGGGATTTCGAAATGTACCACTCCACCAGCCATCACACTCTCCTAAGAACAAGGATTCGGGGCCAAGAGGCGGGCGCGGACACACCACGCCACAGCCGGATTTTAGCCCCGGCAGCGCCGGAGGTTAAGGGCCCTACGGCCCGGGCGTCCGTGCCGCGGATGCCTCCCCTGTCAGCGGGCCGTGGGAACATATTCGAATGAGCCTTGCAGACGCCCCCGCAGGCATTGCCGCCGCGGCGGACGCCTCGTTGCGGTGGCACCCGGGCGGCCCGTTCGACTTGAGGCAAACCATCGGCCCGCTGCTGCGCGGCCACGGCGACCCGTCCATCCGCACCGCCCCGGACGGGATCTGGTTCGCGTTCACGACGCCGCACGGTCCGGCCACCGTGCGCCTGGCAACGGCCGGGACGCGGGCGGACCCTGCCGTGGACGCGCAGGCCTGGGGTCCCGGAGCGGGGGACGCCGTCGATTCCGTCCCGCGCATGCTCGGGAACCAGGACGACTGGTCCGGCTTCGACGAGCCCGCATTCCACGCCACCCTCCCGCGCATGGTGGTCGAAGCCCGCCGCCGGAACCTCGCGATCCGGCTGCCTGCAACCGGGCGGATGATCGACTCACTGGTGCCGACCATCCTCGAGCAGAAGGTCACCGTTATCGAGGCCCGCCGCGGGTACCGCTACCTGATGTACCGCTTCGGGACGGCGGCTCCGGGTGCCGGCACCGTCGCGCCCGCCAATCTCCTGGTCCAGCCGACGGCAGCGCAGTGGCTGCACATCCCGTCCTGGGAATGGCACAAGGCCGGCGTGGGCCCGCAGCGTTCGGGCACCGTCATGCGGGCGCTGCGTTCCGCCGTCGCGCTGGAACGGCTCGCCGCACTTCCCGCCGCGGAGGCGGCGGCCAAGCTGCAGACCCTGCCCGGAATCGGGGTGTGGACGGCGGCGGAGGTGGTGCAGCGCACGCACGGCTGCCCGGACTCCATTTCGGTGGGCGACTACCACCTTGCGGCCTACGTGGGCGCCGCCCTGACCGGCCGCAGGACGGACGACGCCGGCATGCTCAGGCTGCTGGCCCCCTGGGCGGGGCACCGGCAGCGGGTGGTCAGGATGCTCGGGCTGAGCGGCTTCCGGAAACCGACCTTCGGCCCGCGCATGACCATCCAGGACCACCGCGGCCACTGAAAGCAGCGCGGGGTCACTTACGGCCTATCCGCCGCGCTTTCATGGGCGCTAAGTGACCCCGCGTTGTCTCAGACCGGGCGGATTCGCGACCGCTTGATCCTGGCGATCATGGACTCGAAACCCTCTGCGAGGTCATCGGCGTTGGCTTTGAAGTACGCCCAACCCGCGCTGCGGAAGGCCTCGTCGCGACGGTTATCCTTCGACTGCTGTTCGCGGGTGAGGTGAGGAGCGCCGTCGTACTGGACGGCGAGCCGGAATCTCCGGTACCCCAAGTCAGCAGCCGGCGAGCGCCGGTCATCCGGATCAAGCCTCAGTTGCAGCTCCGGTTCCGGCAGCCGCGCATCCAGCAGCGCCAGCCGCAGGAAGGTCTCCGGGAAGGAGTCTGCTCCCACCCGCATCTCCGCCAGGGCCAGCCGGGCCTTCTCGACGCCCTTCATGTTGGGATGCTGGCGGATCAGCAGCCGCAGGCCGTCCTTGTAGGCGTAAGGTTCCGACCTCAGTTCGAGGCTGGGCCGGGGCTGCCGGATGAGCTGGTCGCCCAAGGCAATGAGGTAGTTGAGCGGCAGTTCCGCCGCCAGATCCAGCCAGGTCCGGGGTGGTGCGGTGACCGGGATGCCGTCGACCTCGGTCAGCTCGCCGGGGATGCACCGCACGCGGTGGCCTGTGACCCCGGCCCGGCGGACCCTGGGCAGTTCATGGGGCTTGCTGAGGTGGATGGTCGGGCATTCGCCCATCCACGGTGGCAGTCCGAGGCTGGTCAGCACTGCCGCGGTTTCGTGGGAAACCCAGGCGCCAGGGGTGGCGGCGGCGAGGACCCGGGCGCGTTCGGCGATCTCGAGGTGCCGGCCGGCGGGCAGATAGATGAGGCGGCCGCCGTCGGACAAATCATGGGCCCGCAGACGTTTGGGCCGGACGCCCAGCGCGCGTGACTCATACACGGTGAACGGTGTCTGGACGAGGCTTCCGGGGAGAGGCACGATGCGGACCATGCGCACCATTGTGACCGCAGATCATCCTCGGCGCTGAGGTTATCCACAGGCCCTCAGGAATCGCCGCATCGCGGGGTCACTTACGGCCCTTCCGGAGCCGCCGGATGGGCCGTAAGTGACCCCGCGATGTGGTTAAGCGTCGGCCTGGAGGCCCAGCCGGGCCGCGGCCTCCTGGCGCATGTCCACCTTGCGGATCTTGCCGGAGACGGTCATCGGGAAGCTCTCCCGGACATCCACGTAGCGCGGGATCTTGTAGTGCGCCAGCTTGCCGCGGCAGAACTCGGCGAGGCTGGCGGCGTCCATCGGCGCGGCCCCCGGCTTCAAAATGACGCAGGCCATCAGCTCCTCGCCGTACTTCGCGTCCGGGACACCGATCACCTGCACGTCCTGGATGTCCGGGTGGGTGTAGAGGAATTCCTCGATTTCGCGCGGATAGACGTTCTCGCCGCCGCGGATCACCATGTCCTTGATCCGGCCTTCGATCACGATGTACCCGTCCGCGTCCATCCGGGCGAGGTCCCCGGTGTGCATCCAGGCGTCGGCATCGATCGCCTCGGCTGTCTTGTCCGGCTGGTTCCAGTACCCGCGCATCACGGCGTAGCCGCGCGTGCAGAGTTCGCCGATCCCGCCGCGCTCCAGCACCTCGCCCGTGACCGGATCCACGACCCGGCTCTCCAGGTTCGGCATGGTCCGGCCCACGGTCTCGGTGCGCTGGGCCATGGTGTCCACGCTCCGGGTCATCGTGGACACCGGCGAGGTCTCCGTCATGCCGTAGCAAATCGCGACGTCTTTCATGTTCATTTCCGTGATGACCCGATTCATCACCTCGATGGGACACAGCGAGCCGGCCATGACGCCCGTGCGCAGTGTCGAGAGGTCGTAGGAGGCGAAGTCCGGCAGGGCGAGCTCGGCGATGAACATGGTGGGCACGCCGTACAGCGAGGTTCCGCCGAAGTCCTGCACAGCCTCCAGCGCCGCGGCCGGCGAGAACGACCGGCCGGGAATGATGGTGGCGGCCCCGTGGCTGAGCGCCGCGAGGTTCCCGATCACCATGCCGAAGCAGTGATAGAAGGGCACCGGGATCACCACGCGGTCGTGTTCCGTGTAGCCCAGCTGCTCGCCGATCGAAGAGCCGTTGTTAAGGATGTTGTGGTGCGTCAGCGTGGCGCCCTTCGGGAACCCCGTGGTGCCGGAGGTGTACTGCAGATTGATGGGATCATGCGGGTCCAGTTCCGCCATCCGCGCCTTCAGCTCGGAGTGCCCGACGTCGTCGGCCCGCTTGAGCAGCTCGGCATAGGTGCGCTCCGCCTCCGTGCCGGGCTCGCCGGCGGTCAGCCCGTCCAAGCCGGCGTCCGGGAGGAAGACCAGCTCGCGCAGGTCCGGGCACGCCGCCAGCGCCTGCCGCGCCATCACGGTGTAGTCGCTGTTCCTGTCCGACGGCGCGGTGACCAGCATGCGCATGCCGTTCTGCGTGACCACGAACTCGAGCTCATGGCTGCGGTAGGCGGGGTTGACGTTGACCAGGATCGCCCCGACCTTCGCGGTGGCGTACTGCAGGATGGTCCATTCGGCGCAGTTGGGGCTCCAGATGCCGATCCGCTCGCCCTTCGTCACGCCCAAGGCGAGGAGCGCACGCGCCAGGCGGTCGACGTCGTCGTTGAGCTTGGTGTAGCTCCACCGCCGGGCCTCTTCGCCGGGCACCGCGGCCGCCTCGATCAGGGCATCGTGGTACGGGAACCGCGCCGCGATCCGTTCGAAGTTCGCGCCAACGGTTTCCTCGAGCAGCGGGACGTCAGTGTCCCCGGCTGTGTAAGCAAGCATGGTGTGACGCTACCAACAGTGCGGAGGCAAAAGAAGAGCAAAGCTTGGAAGTCCTATGAAATCTTGGGTCATGTTCCTGCGCCTGCGCGGCGGCCCGGTAGGGTGATTGCCATGAGTGCACCCGTTGACCTTCAGGCCATTTTCATCCCCAACGACGGCGAATTCTTCCGCGTGAAGCTCGCCCTGGACATCGCGATTGACGAGGTGGTCAACGAGCCCGGCTGCATCCGCTACGAGCTCACCGAGGCCAGCGAGGACAAGCTCGTCCTGACCGAGCGGTGGGCCAGCCAGGCGGACCTGGACAAGCACTCCAAGGGCACGGCCGTCCAGGACCTGAACGAATCCCTCAGCGCACTGCTGGCAGAGCCGGTCAAGCTGGAAAAGCTCTAACCCGCCCTTCCAACCACAACGCGGGGTCACTCCGCGCCCATCCCTAAGGGATTTATGGGCGCGGAGTGACCCCGCGTTGCTTTAAAGCCGTGGGATTAAGCCGTGGAGGTTCAGGCTTCCGGGATCTGGGTGCCGTCCTGCTTGGCCGCGGCTGCGGCGGCCTCGGCCTGGGACCGGGCCACGTGGGCGTGGACTTCTTCCATGTCCAGGGCCTTGACGGCGTCGACCACCTGCTCGAGCTGCTGCGCGTTCAGGGCGCCAGGCTGCGAGAACACCAGGACCTTTTCGCGGAAGGCCATCAGCGTGGGAATCGACGTGATGCCGGCCTCGGCGGCGAGCTGCTGCTCGGCTTCGGTGTCGACCTTGGAGAAGACGACGTCCGGGTGCTTCTCGGAGATCGCCGAGTATGTGGGGCCGAACTGCTTGCATGGGCCGCACCATTCGGCCCAGAAATCGACGAGGACAATGTCGTTATCCTCGACTGTCGATGCGAACTGTTCACCTGTGATGTCTACGGTAGCCATGAGTCAACGGTACGGGAGCAGCCGTGGATTGTCCCCGGCATTTCGCTGTTGGCACATCCGGGCGGGGGCGGCCGCGGGTCACGCCCAGGCGTGCGGGGCCGGACGCCTGGCGCCGGGCAGGGCGTTGGTTTCGCGCCATTCGTGGATCCACTGGGGCAGCTCCAGATCCGCCGGCGGGGCGCCGAACTCGCGGATGATGTCCTCCTGACTGACGGGCTTGCCCTTGCTCAGAAGCCGGGTGGCGATATAGGCGCGCGCGTAGACCTCGCCGTCCACCACCATCCGCTGCTCGAAGTAGATGGCTTTCGAGTCCAGGCCGATAATCCGGGATTCGATCGTGTACTGCTGCCAGAGCTGCAGCGAACGGCGGAACGCGATGGTCTCCCCCGCCGCGACCGGGGTCCAGCCCCGGCGGCGCATCTTTTTCCAGGTGCCGCTGCGGGCCATGAGGTCGAAGCGCCCGAGGTCCATGAGCGAGAAGTACATGCCGTTGTTGACGTGCATGGCGATGTCGATGTCCGTGGGCAGTACCCGCAGCGGCAGCGAGGAGCTGTCCCAGATGCTCAGCGGTGGGCGGCGTGAGGACGTGAACAGCAGCAGGAGGGTCCGGAACAGGAGATGCATGAATCATATGTTACCCGCGAGTAACAAGCGTGCCAAGGGGTGGTTTCGGAACTTAGCTGTGCGCTGACAGAACCGAGACGGTGGCTTTGGCGCCGGCGCCGCGAATCGTCCAGCAGTTCCCGGCGCCGATCACGTCCAGCTCCTCCAGGTCCGCCTGGTGCAGGACCAGGGCAGTGTTCTCATCCACGGCGACCGCGCGGTCCACGAGACCTTTTGCCACCGCCCCAACGGCCCGGCCGAGGGTCCCCGCCTGCGCGGCGTGCACGTCGACGGCGAAGGGCACCAGGCCCAGCCCGTCGCGGATCTCCACTTCATCCAGACCCTCCGACCAATCCGCCGGGCAGACCTCGGTGCCGCGGATTCGGTAGCCGCCCACGATCGCCCGTACTGGCGCCACCATCGCGCCGGCTGAGAATCCCATATACGGCACACCGTCAGAGACCAGACTGCGGATGGGGTGCGCGGACGGCAGCAGGCCTTCCAGATAGCCCGGCGTCGGCCCGCCCCCGACGACGATGCCGTCGACGTCGTCGAACGCGGCGGGGTCCGCGCCCCGGTTGAAGCCGAGGAGGACCGGGACGACCTCGCAGGCTGTCCGGGACTCCAGCGGCTCCACATAGGCAGGCAGGAAATATTCAGAGCTGCCCTCATGGTCAAAGAGAACCATAGCGACGCGGGAAATCCTGCCGGGGGCCCGGCGCCGGAGTTCCTTGACGAACCGGTCGAAGACGGCAGGAACGGTCACGGTGTCAGGGCCGCCGCCAACAAGCAGGATGGTCATGCTTCAACGTACCCGGATCCAGGGCAATCGCAATGCGACGGCCGCGGCGGCGCCAAAGTTCCTGTGCCGATTGACCGCCGCGGAGGCTGAGGAACATAATCGGAATCGGTACTAGTTTCACGACACGACTGCGCCGACCATGAGGCCGACGGCAGAGCATTCAACGGAAAGCGGTCGGCACTATGACTACTGCCCATCATCCTGTTGCTTCGACTGGCTGGACCGGCTGGGTCCGTTTCGCCGGAGTGATTCTGATCATCAACGGCGTTTTCAGCGGCCTTCAAGGCCTCGTCGCTCTCACCGGTCCCGACACCTACTATTTGTCGACCCCGGGAACCCTGTTCCTCTTCGATGCGAAGGGCTGGGGCTGGTGGAATGTCGCCCTCGGGGTGCTCCTGATCCTCACCGCCGTCGGGCTCTTCTCCGGTGCAACGTGGGCTCGAGTCGTCGGTGTCGTCGTTGCCGGCTTCAGCGCGGTCGTTCAACTGATGCTCATTCCGGCGCAGCCGTGGTGGTCCGTCATCGTCATCGCCATGGACGTGCTGATCATCTACGCGATCATCGCCCACGGCGAGGAACTCAAGGCTGAACAGGCACCGCCGACAACCAACCCGTAGGGCACCGACGCGATCAGGCGGCCGCGATCAGCTCCACTTCATAGCCGTCCGCATTCACGAGGTAGGCGGCGAAGTGATCGGGGCCGCCCGCGTGCGGATACTTGTCCGGAAATAACTCCGCCCAACCGTGGCTCGGGCCCTCCGCCGCTATGGCGTCCACGTCTGCCCGGGTCCCCGCGCTGAACGCGAGGTGGTTCAGGCCCGGTGCTTTGCGGTCGTGCGCGGTTCCGGTCAGTGCCGGGGACTGCTCGACGACGATGTACGTCGCCCCGCGGCGCCAGCTGCACCCGTGGGCCCAGTCCTGGTAGGCCTCGTAGCCCAGCCGGGCCAGCAGCCAGCCCCACTGGTCCCTGGCCCGCTGCAGGTCCGGCACCCAGAGTTCTACATGGTGCAGGGCACCAAAGTCCGCCGGCGCAATTGGAACTGGTGCAACCGGACCAGGTGTAACCGGAATATCAGCCATCAGAACAGTATCCGCTGGAACAGGACGTGGTCCTGCCAGGATCCGGCGATCCGCAGGTACTGGGCTGCCAAACCGATCTCCGCAAAGCCAGCCCGCTTCAGGATCCGCTGGGACGCGGCGTTGTGCGGGAGGGTAGAGGCCTGCAGCCGGTGCAGTCCCAGTTCGTTGCGCGCGGTTTGGAGGGCGAACTCCACCGCGGCCGAGCCAATTCCCCGCCCCGTCATGTCCTTGTCCACCCAGTAGCCGAGGTGGGCGCTGAGGAATGGCCCCCGGACAATCCCGCTGAGGTTGATCACCCCGATGATGCGGGAACCTTCCACGAGGACCCAGGGCACGTCCGTTCCCGCGATGAACAACCCGAGCTTGGATTCAATGCTGGCCGCCTGTCCCTCGGCGGTGAAGAATTCCTCAAACCGCAGCGGTTCCCAGGGCGCCAGGTGCTCCCGGTTCCGCAGGTAGGCGTCGGCCAAAGGTCCGGCGTCGGACCTGCGCAGCACCCGCACGCCCACGGTATCCGTCAAAGCGACGGTGTTCTCGGTCATCCGCAGACTCTAACGGTCATCCCCGATCGGCTTCAATCAGCGTGCGGCAGTCACGGGAGTTTCGGTGGTGTGCGTGGCGGCGGATTCTCAAGCGCTGGCGTCATCGTCGTCCTCGTTCGGGTCGGTGTCGCGAACGTTCACACTCTGCACGCCGGGCACATCCAGGAGGTAGGGGACGAGTTCCCGCAGCGGAAGATGACCATGGAAGCGGATGTCCATGAGGACGATTGGCTTTTGTTCATCGCCCGCCTTATTGATGCTCAGGATTGAGGAGCTGAACCCCATGTTGGTGGCGATCTCCAGCACTTGCCGCAGCACGCCCTTGTTGTCGGCATAGCCCAGGTGCAGGACCCGGTGCGCGTCAGGGGTCGGGATCTTCCTGATCACCGGAGAGACGACGTACAACGTGATGAGGTGGAAAGCGGTCAGCGAAACAGCCAGGGACAGCATTCCGGCCCCGCACGCCATGCCGACGGCGGCAGAAACCCAAATGCTGGCGGCCGTCGTCAGGCCGCGGACAACGTTCCGTCCCTTGAAAATCACCCCGGCGCCGAGGAAACCGATGCCGCTGACGATTTGGGCTGCAATACGGGACGGGTCCACGGTGCCCCCGGTCTGGACGGCGGCGAAGCCGTAGGCGGAGATCAGGGTGAACGTGCACGATCCGAGCCCGACCAGGACGTGGGTGCGGTAGCCAGCGACCTTTTGCCGGACCTGCCGCTCGGTGCCAATCAGGGAGCAGAGGATAAATGTCGCCAGCAGAAGCCCGATTTCCACCAGCGTGGTCGGGGTGTATAGCCCGTATGCGTCCTGCATCCCGCCCTCCGACCCGGCCCGAGAGTGGCGTCCGGTCAGTGCCGGAATGCGCCAGGAACTCTCGAATCTGATATTACCGCTGCCCTCTATTGGCGAGTAGTGGTGGGTCTGTTCCGCTCACGGGGCCAGATCCCGGCGGCGCCAGCCGGCGTATCCCAGCGCAGCGAGCGCAGCGGCCGTCACAGTGAGTCCCAGCAACGGGCCGACTGCGCCGGAATCCAAGGGCAGCAGCGGCGAATGCCGGAATGGGGAGAGCTCCATCAGCCACTCCGGGGCGTTCCACAGCACGCCGAACTCTCCCAGGGCAACAAACAGCAGCAGCAGAGCCCAGACCGTCCCCGTGAGCCGGGGCGCCCAGCCAAACACCGCCAGCACCACTGCGGTCATGACCCAGGCAGCGGGGATCTGGGCGGCAGCGGCCAGGGTGACGCGGCCGAGTTGATTGGCATCGGCCAGGACGGTGGCTGCGCCGGCCCCGACGGACACTCCGGCCAGCAGCATGAGCACGGCGACGCCGGCCAGCGCCAGGGCGAAATGGCTGGTGGCCCACCGCGGCCGGGTGGTGGCGGTGCCCAGCAGCGCCTCGACGTGGCCGTCCGTCTCCTCGTCACGGAGCCGGCTGGCCGCGGACAGTCCGTAGGCAGCGGCCAGCAGTCCCATGATGCTGATCTCCGCGGCAATGAAGGCATCCGTCATGGCCTGGGTTCCGCCCAGCATCCTGATCAGGTCCTGAGCGTTGGGCGAACTCAGCAAATCCGTGACGTTGCCGGCCAGCGATCCGATCACCACGCCGAACACCACGAAGGCGACCGCCCAGGCCGCCAACAGCCGGAACTGGAGCCGCACGGCGAGGTCCCCGACCCCGCGGAGCGAGCCGCGTGCCGGGCCGGGGCGCTCCTGGCGCAGGCCGGAGCCGAGGTCCCGGCGGGCGCGGAGGGCCAGCGCCACGGGCACGAGTGCGGCGCACAGTGCCAGTGGCAGGGCGAGCACCCACCACTGGTCCCCGGCGAAGGCCCGGATCTGCTGGTTCCAGCCGATCGGCGAAAGCCAGGACAGGGCGGAGGGCCCCGGTTCGGCGAGGTCCCCCACCGCCCGCAGCGCATAGGTCACGGCAACGACGCCGAGGCTCATTCCCGTGGCCGCCCGCGCGCTGGCCGTCAGCTGGGCGGTGACCCCGGCCACGGCGCTGAACGCCATGCCGGTGGCGGCCCAGCCCAGTCCGAACGCGATCGAGCCGGCGGCCGGAAGCCCGCCGGCTGCCAAAGACACCGCCGTGACCAGCCCCAGGACAATGCTGGCTCCGAAGCTGATGGCGAGGGCGGCCGCGAGCGGCGCGTCCCGGCCCAGCCGGCCGCCGCCCAGGAGCTCGAGCCGCCCGGACTCTTCGTCGCTGCGGGTATGGCGGACGGTGATGAACACCATGAGGACGGCCAGGATGGCAGCCATGAACGCCGTGTACTTGATGAGGGACAGCGCACCGAGGGATGAGGGGTCGTAGACCCTGCCGAAGAGGGCTACTAGCGAGGCCGTGGCATTCAGGGCCGTCGCGGCCTCGACCCGGCTCCCGACATCGGGGTAGAGCTCGGCGCCGGCCACCGCGGTTGAATACGTTGTCGCGGCGAATCCGGCGATCCACGCCGGCAACAGCCATCGGTCGCGCCGGAGCCCGAGCCTGATCAGGACTCCGGTCCCCGCCAGCGTTTCACGCATCAGCGGTGCCCCCGCTGCTCGACCCTGCCGCGGCCACGGGCACCGCCGCGCCGTAGTGGCGCAGGAAGAGATCCTCCAGGGTGGGCGGCTGGCTGGTCAGCGCGACGAGTCCCGCATCGGTCAGCGCCCGCATGAACGGGGCCAGGCCGGACGGTTCCACTTGGGCGCTGACGCGGTGGTTCGTGACGACGACATCGTGGACGCCTGGCAGGGCATCCAGGCCTGCCGGTACCGCCGCGAGATCGGCAGTGACGGAGGTACGGGTCAGGTGCCTGAGTTCATCAAGCCGCCCGGTCTCCACCACCCGGCCCTCACGGATGATGCTCACGCGGTCCGAAAGCGCCTCGGCCTCGCTGAGGATATGGCTGCTGAGCAGTACCGTGCGGCCCTGGTTCCGCAGTTCCCGGACACAGCCGCGGAAGGCCTCCTCCATCAGGGGGTCCAGGCCGCTGGTGGGCTCGTCCAGCAGGAACAGCTCAGCGTCGGTGGCCAGCGCAGCGACCAGGGCCACCTTCTGCCGGTTGCCTTTGGAGTAGGCCCGGGACTTCTTCGTGGGATCGAGGTCGAAGAGGTCCAACAGCTGGGCCCGCCGGGCCAGGTCCTGGCCGCCCTGGAGGCGGCCGAGGAGGTCGATGACCTCCCCTCCGGTCAGGTTGGGCCACAACGCCACATCCCCGGGGACGTACGCCAGGCGCCGGTGGAGGCTCGCGACGTCGTGCCACGGGTCCAGGCCCAGCACCCGGATGGAGCCCGCGCTGGCGCGAAGCATGCCCAGCAGCAGGCGAATCGTTGTCGACTTACCCGAACCGTTCGGTCCAAGGAAGCCGTGGACCTCGCCCGCCTCGACTGAAAAATCCAACCCGTTCAGGGCGACCACGGGCCCGAACCGCTTCACAACGCCGACCATCTCCAAGACATTCGCCATGGGGGACACGATACGCCCGGGACCGGCACATTAGGCCCGGCCGAATGACCCCTTCGCCCGCGGGCGGCCTGTCGCGGTGCTGTCACTCCGGCACCGGGGGACGTAGCCTAGCGGGCATGGAAGACCCTTACGATCTTGAACGGTTCGTGGCGGCCCAAGATGCCGGCGGAACCTACGGGCACGCCCTGGCGGAGTTGCGGTCGGGCATGAAGAGGAGTCACTGGATGTGGTTCGTTTTCCCCCAGCTCGCGGGCCTGGGCCGCAGCGAAACCGCCCGCAAGTACGCCATCTCCTCCCTGGCCGAGGCCCGTGCCTATTGCCGGCACGGCGTCCTTGGCCCGCGGCTCCGGGAGGCTGCCGCCGCAGTGGCCGACCTTCAGGGGCGGTCCGCGGTGCAAATTTTCGGCGGCATCGACACCCGGAAGCTGCACTCGTCCATGACGCTGTTCCGGCGCGCCGCGCCCGGCGAACCCGTGTTCCGGGACGTCTTGGACCGCTACTTCGATGGCCTGCCCGATCCCGCCACAGACCAGCTGCTGGAATACCAGCCGCTGGAAGGAGAACCCGGCGGTCCGGGCCCGACGGGCTAGCTGTGAGCTGCCAGCGCCGTAATCATCCGTTCCATGCGCGCGACGCCGGCAAAGCGGCCGGCGTTGTCGGTCACCAGCAGGGGGTCAAACCGGCTGGCCTGGGTCCGCGTCATGGAACGCGCCAGGGCCTCGCTGAGCGGCGTGTCCAGGTTGACCCGCATTCCCGGGCTCACCACGCCCAGGGCCGCCGCGGAGGGGTCGAGCACCGCAACGGGCCGCAAATGCTCGCCCATCAGCACCACTGACTGCAGGGCGGGGTTGTCATCAAACGCGGCCGCCGCCGTCGCAGTGGTGGCGGCCGTCGTCGCGGGTTCCACGATGTCCCGGATGATGCTCCGCTGCGTGGCCGGGGGTTTGGACGCCAGACGGTGGGCAACGTCAAGATCGATCTGTTCCCACGCCGGACCGGGCCGGGCCAGGCAGTACCCCTGAACCAGGGGCACGCCGAGGGCAACGAGGGCGTCCAGTTCCTCAACGCGCTCCACTCCCTCGGCCAGGATCCAGGCATCGACGCGGCTGGCGAAGGTTCCGAGCATGGAGATCAGGGCACGCTTGGCCTCGTCCCGGTCAACATCCTGGATCAGCTCACGATCGAGCTTGATCAGCGAGGGCCGCAAGGCCAGGAGGTGCCGGAGCCCGGCGTAGCCGGCACCGGCGTCGTCGACGGCGATCAGCGCGCCGGCGGCGCGCAGCTGGTTGAGGTCGGGCTCGAGCTCCAGATAGGAGTTGATCGGGGTCTGCTCCGTCAGCTCGACCACCAGCCCGCCGAGATTGCCCTGGCCGCGCCAGATGCCACGGATCTCCTCCGTCAGCAGCAGCTCCGGTGAGACGTTGAGGGTCAGGAAGCAGTTCGGCGGCAGGGTGGGGCGCGCCGCGAGCGCCGCCCGCAAGGCTGCGGCCTCGAGCTCGGCCGCCAGGCCATGCGTGTGCGCGGCGGCGAACCACACCTCAGGATTTTTTTCGGCGAAACCCGGAAACCGGGCGAGGGCCTCATAGCCCACCACTGTGCCGCGCGCGGTATCAACAATGGGCTGGTAGGCCGCGGAAAGGCCGACACCCCGGCAGGCGGCCGCCAGCTGCTCCTCCCAGTCCGGGCCCGGTGCGGCCCCGGCGTCGGGCGGGAGGCCGCCTGCCTCGTGAATCAACTAACGGGAACGATGGCTCTGTGGATCGACTGCACGACGTCGGCCGGCAGCTCCTCCAGCCCATGTGCGGACGCCGCGTGGGCGGCCACATTGACCAGAATTTCATCGTCGGTGCTGCACACCCAGCGGGCGTCACAACCGGGAACCACATCACCACAGGCAAACGACTTCACGAATGCTCCTTCTTCTTCAACAGCGGACCGGACTACACTACGATGGCTCCGCACCGAAAACTGAGATTTTGCTTGCAGAAACGATGCGGCGTCGGCGGCAATCCGTCGCGGCCGTGTTCGCCGGCTGCTGTTGGCTGCCGCTACGTGCCCGTTTTAGCGGCCTTACTAGCGGCCTGCCGCTCCCGCTTCGGCAGCGACGGCGGCTGCCTCGATGCGGGCCCGGTGCACGGCCCACCCCTCGGCGGTGCGCGACGAAAGGTTCGGATCCCCCGGACGCTGGCCTGCGCTGCCGTCGATGAGTTCGCGCAGGATGTCGGCGTGTCCAAGGTGGTGGGCGGTCTCCACGCACATGTGCACGAGGATCTGCTGCAGGGTCACGTGCTTGCGCTCGTCCGGCCACCAGGGAACCACACCGGGCGCGTCGAGCGGAAGGTCCTCGATGGTGGCATCGCTGTGGGCCGCCGAGAGCCGGTGCAGCTCAGTGATCTGCTCCCGCGTCTCGCCGGGGGCTGCCCACATGTCGGCATCCGGCTCCGCGTCGTCGGCGAACCACGGCAGCTTCAGCTCGCTGGGACGGCCGAAGACCTCGCCAAAGTAGCCGAGTTCGACGCTGGCCACGTGCTTGACCAGTCCCAGCAGGTTGGTGCCCGTGGGTGTGAGGGGCCGGCGCACGTCGTACTCGCTGAGGCCTTCGAGCTTCCCGAGGAGGTCTTGGCGCCGGGTGCGCAGGTAGGTGTGCAAGATCGCTTTGTCGTCCATGACCGGCACTATACCGAACGTGCGGGCGCTGCCTGCCGGTACGCGAGGTTTCATAAAACGTGTGGAATAATTGGCGCAACGGGCCTCGGGGGGAGGCCCCGAGCGTCAGGACACCCAGGGTGAATCTCGATTCCGGTGCACATCGGGTCCGGCCGGCCGCCGCAGTTCTTCTTGCCGCGGTTCTCGCGGCGGCTCTCGCCATTCTGTTGGCAGCCTGTTCTTCCGGCACGGATGCCCCGGGCGGAGTGTCGGCGGGGCGGCCGGCGGTGTCCGCCCCCGCAACATCCCCGGCGTCCGGAGGCCTGCAGGGGACGACCGAATTGAACGGATTCCTCCAGCCGATGCGCTACACGGCCGTCGACGGCGACACCTGGGAGGGCATCGCCGCCCACTTCCGGATGACTCCGGAGATCCTCAGGAGCTTCAACGAAGCGGAGTCCGTTGCCGCCGGAGCGATCATCGACCTCAGAGGGGTGGACGTGCCCCAGTTGGGGGCCGGCGGCAGCGTGACCGGGCAGGACGGACAGGGACGGCTCCTGTACCGGGCGAGCGCCGGAGACACTCCCGCGGGCATCGCGAGCCGCTACGGCGTTCCGCTTTATGCCCTGCGGATAGCCAACCTGGACCTGTTGACGGGCGGCGAATGGATTCCGCCCGCCGGTGCGACGGTGGCCATTCCAAATCCACCGATCGACTGAGCAGGGCCTTGAGACAGGCCTTTGCACCGTGGAGCCGGGCCATTGAGCCGGGGACAAAGAAAAAGCCTCCGGAACCTAATGGTTCCGGAGGCTTTTCCAAGGGTGGCAGATGAGGGATTCGAACCCCCGTAGGCGTTGCCAGCTGATTTACAGTCAGCCCCCTTTGGCCGCTCGGGTAATCTGCCGAACTTCAAAAGAAGATCACTCGCGGTTTCCAGTCCCGGAACGCCTGTTTCCAGTCCGTTCCGCTTCCAGCACCCGCGGGCAAGACAACTTTACAGAACTTCCGCCGAAGAATCGAATCGGCGCTTCAGTGGATCAAAAAAGGGCCAAAAATGGGCCAAAATCCGCGGAATTTCAGGCCTCGCCGAGAATCCGCCCCGCCAGCCTTGCCTCGAATCGGGCCGCCTGCTCGGCGGTGACCTGGTTCAGCTGGACGGCACGGGCCAGGTCCGTGTGGACCCCGTCCATGCGGACTGATGCGTCGGCAGCCGGGCTCAGGATGATGGACGCCGCCAGCGCGGCGGCGGCAACGGAGCTCGCCGTCGCGGCCAGGGTGCTGGCAGCGGCGGCGGTGGTGCGGTTTACGTAGCGGACGGCCTTTTGGTGCATGTTCTTGCCTTTCAGCAGCGGTTCCAACTCTTGCAACTCTGGCCAGCCCGGCTTCGTTCCCGCCGTGATTGAGCCATGAGCGGACTGTGAAACCCGGGACGCAAGCCCGGCCGCCACTTCGGGGGCATCCGTACTAGTCTGGAATGCAGACATCCCGGCCCCACGCAGGCACCCGGCAACCATCAGGAGGAAAGTCATGGCAGGCGAATCCACGTTCGACGTCGTCAGCAAGGTAGACAAGCAGGAAGTCGCCAACGCGCTGAACCAGGCGCAGAAGGAAATTGCCCAGCGCTACGACTTCAAGGGCGTCGGCGCCGAGGTCGATTTCAGCGGCGAGAAGATCCTGATGAAGGCCAACTCCGAGGAACGCGTGCTCGCAGTGCTCGATGTGCTGCAGTCCAAGCTCATCCGACGCGGCATTTCGCTCAAATCCCTCGACACCGGCGAGCCCTACGCCTCCGGTAAGGAATTCCGGCTCGAGGCCTCCATCAAGGAGGGCATCGCCCAGGACCTCGCGAAGAAGATCAACAAGCTGATCCGGGACGAGGCCCCCAAGTCCGTCAAGTCACAGATCCAGGGCGACGAGCTCCGCGTGACGTCGAAGTCCCGCGATGACCTGCAGGAGACCATGAACCTGCTGAAGGGCTTCGACGAGGCCGACCTGCAGTTCGTGAACTTCCGCAGCTAGCTGCCCGTCCGCGGCGCAAAGTTCCGCACGACGCGCAAAAGGGCTGGCGACACCGGTATTCCGGTGTCGCCAGCCCTTTTGCGTGTCACGGAATTATTCGCGCATCGCCAGACCCGCAGCCAGCTTCAGTGGAGCTGCCGGCCGGCCATCCGCTCCAGCCGCCCGATCCGTTCGGCCATCGGCGGGTGGGTGGAGAACATCTTGGCCACGCCTCCGCCTTTGAACGGATTGGCGATCATCATGTGCGAGGCGTTGACCAGCCGCTGATCCTGCGGCAGCGGGGCCAGCTGCACGCCCTGCTCGATCTTGCGCAGGGCGGAGGCGAGCGCCAGCGGATCTCCGGTCAGCGACGAGCCGTCCTCGTCGGCGTCGTACTCCCGTGTACGCGAGATGGCCATCTGGATCAGGGACGCGGCGAACGGGGCCAGCAGTGCCATGGCGATGGCGGCGAAGGGGTTCGCGTTGCGGCGGTCCCCGCCGCCGAACAGCAGCATCATCTGCGCCACCGAGGTGATGACGCCGGCGACGGCGGCGGCCACCGACGCCGTCAGGATGTCCCGGTTGTAGACGTGCATCAGTTCATGGCCGAGGACGCCGCGCAGTTCGCGGGCATCCAGCAGCCGCATGATGCCTTCGGTGCAGCAGACGGCCGCGTTCTGCGGGTTCCGGCCGGTGGCGAAGGCATTCGGCGCCATGGTGGGCGAGACGTAGATGCGCGGCATCGGCTGATTGGCCCGGCCGGACAGCTCGCGGACGATCTGGTACAGCTGGGGCGCCTCGGCCTCCGTGACGGGGTAGGCCTGCATGGCACGGATGGCGAGCTTGTCGCTGTTCCAGTACCCGTAGGCCGTGGTGGCGACGCCGATCAGGGCCATGATCCAGATCGGCGCGGCACTGCGGGTCCCCGCGGCGATGAACGCCCCCAGGCCCAGCAGGACCGCCCACAGCACGCCGAACAGCGCCGCGGTCTTCAGTCCGTTGTGATGCTTGTGCACTGGTCCTCCTGATCCGTGTACTGCAAGCTGATGCCCTGTATTTCACTGACCTACCAAGGAAAACGAACCGCTACGGTACCGGGTTCCGCGCGTCGTACCGCAGGAATCCGCACTGCTGGCGGGCCAATGTCCAGGCCACGGCTATGCACAACATGCCGCCGAGCAGCAGGACCCAGCCCTCGTTCAAAAGTTTAGTCGCGCCGCCTGCCAGCATGTCCCCGATCCGGGGTCCGCCGGCAACCACCACCACAAAGACGCCCTGCAGCCGCCCGCGCAGGTGGTCCGGGGTGGAGGCCTGCAGGATGGTGGTCCGGAAGACGGCGCTCACGGAATCCGCGATGCCGGCCAGCGCGCAGCACAGGGCGGCCGGCAAAAGCCACACACCCACGCCGTCGTCGCCGGAATGACCGGCCAGGACCACCACCAGGCCGAAGGCCGCCACCGAGCCGCCCCAGCCCATCACGGACCACACCACCGCGGCGCCCTGCCGGCGGACGCCGCCCAGCGGCCCCGAGAACAGGCCGGCCAGGAACGCCCCCACGGCCATCGAGGCCAACAGGATCCCCACCGTGGCCTCACCGCCGCCGATCATCAACGCGCCGATGGCCGGCAGGAGCGCCCGGGGCTGGGCAAAGACCATGGCCACGAGGTCGATCACGAACGTCATGCGGAGGTTGGGCCGGGTGCCCAGGAAACGGAAACCCTCCACCACGGAACGCAGCCCGGCCGGTCTGGCGTGCTCGCCCGGCGGCATGGAAGGCAGTTTCAGGAGAGCCCAGAACGCAAACGCAAAGCTGACGACGTCGATCGTGTACGTCCAGCCGAACCCGACCGACGCCACGAGCACGCCGGCCAGCAGCGGGCCGGCGGTCATGGTCAGCCCGAAAATCATCATGCTCAGGGCATTCGCCGCCGGCAGCAACTCCTTGCGCACCAGCACCGGGATGATGGCGCTGCGGGCCGGCTGGTTGATGGCCTGGGCACCGCTCTGCACCGCCACGAGCGCATAGAGCAGCCACACGTTGCCCAGCTGCAGCCATGCCTGAAGGGCCAGCGCGGCGGTGGTCAGCCAGAGGACGGACGAGGCCAGGAGGGCTACCGTGCGGCGGTCGTGGGCGTCGGCGATCGAACCGCCCAGGAGGCCTCCAAAGACCAGCGGCACCAGGGCGAAGAGGCTCAGCAGCCCCACGTAGAGGCTGTCCTGGGTCAGCCGGTAGACCTCCAGGCTGACCGCCACCAGGGTCAGCTGGCTGCCCAGGGCGGAGACGGCGGACCCCAGCCACAGACGGCGGAAGGCCGGACTTTCACGCAACGGCGCAATGTCCGCCAACAATGTCCCCACCGGGCAACTCTAGTGGCGAACCGGGAGTACCTTGTGACACGGCCGGACATTATTAGCCCCGCCTTATTGTGAGGCAGTCATAATAAGTGCTTGAATGAGGGTATGACGGATTCCTCGGGCACCCACGACGCATGGGCAGCCGCCCTGCGTGCCCACGGCCGCCGGGTGACCAAGCAGCGCCTGGCCGTGCTGGCCGCCGTCGAACATCACCCGCATTCGCCGGCGGAGGCAATCCTTGCCGCCGCCCGGCAGGAATTGCCGGACCTGACCGCCCAGTCGGTCTATGTGGTCCTCGGTGATCTCACCGATCTGCACATGTTGCGCCGTTTTGAGCCCCCGCACTCGCCCGCGCTGTACGAGACACGGGTCGGGGACAACCACCACCATGCCGTGTGCATCAGCTGCGGCCGGGTGGAGGACGTCGAATGCGCCGTCGGCCACGCGCCCTGCCTGACCCCGCACTGGAACCCGGACGCCAAGCCCATGACCATCCAGATCGCGGACGTGCTGTACCAGGGCATCTGCCAGGACTGCCAGCGCACCCAACAGCTTCCCTCCGAACGAAACTAAGAAACCCAACCCAAGGAGAACTATGACTGAGATCATCTCTGCGCCCGCCGTGTCCACGACACAGTCCGGGGCTCCCGTCACTTCCGACGCCCACTCCAAGTCCGTCGGCGCCGACGGCGCGATCATCCTGACCGATCACTACCTGATCGAGAAGCTCGCGCAGTTCAACCGCGAGCGCGTCCCGGAGCGCGTCGTGCACGCCAAGGGCGGTGGCGCCTTCGGTACCTTCAAGACCACAGAGGACGTCTCGAAGTACACCAAGGCCGCACTGTTCCAGCCCGGTGTTGAGACGGACATGCTCATCCGTTTCTCCTCCGTTGCCGGCGAGGCAGGCTCCCCCGACACGTGGCGCGACCCCCGCGGTTTCGCCGTGAAGTTCTACACCACCGAGGGCAACTATGACCTCGTCGGCAACAACACTCCGGTGTTCTTCATCCGCGACGGCATCAAGTTCCCGGACTTCATCCACTCCCAGAAGCGCCTCCCCGGCAGCCACCTGCGCGACGCCGACATGCAGTGGGACTTCTGGACCCTCTCCCCCGAGTCCGCCCACCAGGTCACCTGGCTCATGGGTGACCGTGGCCTGCCGGCCTCCTGGCGTGAAATGCAGGGCTACGGCTCGCACACCTACCAGTGGATCAACGCCGAGGGCGAGCGGTTCTGGGTCAAGTACCACTTCAAGTCCAACCAGGGCGTCAAGTCCATGACCGGTGACGAGGCCGAGGCCCTCGCCGGCGCCGACGGCGACTTCTACATCCGCGACCTCCAGGAAAACATTGCCGCCGGCAACTTCCCCTCCTGGGACCTCCACGTCCAGGTCATGCCGTACGAGGACGCCAAGACGTACCGCTTCAACCCCTTCGACCTCACCAAGGTGTGGCCGCACGCGGACTACCCGCTGATCAAGGTCGGCACCATGGAGCTGAACAAGAACCCGGAGAACTACTTCGCGCAGATCGAGCAGGCCACCTTCGCGCCGTCGAACTTCGTGCCCGGCATCGCCGCCTCCCCGGACAAGATGCTGCAGGCCCGCATCTTCTCCTACGCGGACGCGCACCGCTACCGCGTCGGCACCAACCACGCCCAGCTCCCGGTGAACCTGCCCAAGAGCCAGGTCAACAACTACAGCCAGGACGGCGCCGGGCGTTACCACTTCAACGCCCCGTCAGTTCCCGTGTACGCACCGAACTCCGTGGGCGGCCCGGCTGCCGTTGAGCCCGGCGTTGCAGGCGGCGGCTGGGAGAACGACGGCGAGCTCACGCTCTCCGCGCACTCCCTGCACGCCGAGGACGGCGACTTCGGCCAGGCCGGCACGCTGTACCGCGAGGTGTACAACGACGGCGAGAAGGCCCGCCTGCTGGAGACCGTCACCGGCGCCGTCAGCGGCGTCAAGAACGCCGACATCAAGGAACGCGCCATCCAGTACTGGACCAACGTCGACGCCGAATTCGGCGCCAAGCTGCGCGCCAACCTCGGTGCCGGCCAGGTTGAGTCCGACGCCGAGGCCGCCAACAAGGTCTGATCGTTGCGTCGAAGGTTGCCTGACTGGCCGGCCTTGACGGCCGCTTTGGCGGCCAGTGACCGGCCTTCAGTGACCGGCTTTCGGTGACCGGCCTTCAGTGACCGGCCGTCAGTGACCGTTGGAGCCAACAGGACGCCCCGCCACGGATTTCCGTGGCGGGGCGTTTTGCCGTTATCCACATGGGTGCTCGTGCCCCTCGCCACCGTGCGCCGCGGCTCCGTAGGATTTGGGCATGACCGCATCCGCAGGCATTCCATCCGCAGGCATTCCATTCGCAGGCATTCCAAGTGACGCCTTCCGGTTCTACGCCGATCTTGAACAGAACAACAACCGGGACTGGTGGCTGGAACACAAGCCTGTCTACGATGCCGCGGTGAAGGGGCCACTGACCCAGCTGCTGGCCGAGTTGGAGCCACGATTCGGCCCGGCCAAGCTCTTTCGCCCCAACCGGGATGTCCGGTTCTCGCCCGACAAGTCACCCTATAAGACCGCGCAGGGGGCCTTCGCTGCGGTGGACGAGGGCGTGGGCTTCTATATCCAGCTCAGCGCCGACGGCCTCCTGATCGGCGGCGGCTGCCACACCCACACTCCGGCCCAGCTGGCACGCTTTCGCCTGGCCGTGGACGATCCCGACAGCGGCGATGCCCTGCAGGCGATCGTGCGGAACGTCGAGGCGGCAGGGTTCGCGGTGGAGGGCGAACGGCTGAAGACGGTGCCGCGGGGCTTCGACAAGGACCATCCGAGGGCCGGGCTGCTCAAGCACAAATCCCTCACGGCCGGGGTCAACGTGGGCCAGCCCGGCTGGCTTGCCGGGCCCGGGGCGGTCGAGGAAATAGCCCGGCGCTGGGAGGAACTGCGTCCCCTCGTGGAATGGGAGGGCCGCTACGCCGCTCCCTGAGGTTCAGCTCAGATGTGCTGGCCGTCGGTGGCGAGGCGCCTGTCGAGGTTGTTGAAGAAGACCAGCATCATCAGCTCAAAGGCCTTGCTGGCTTCCTCGGGCTGGTTGTTGACGACGAAATCGAACTGCAGCCCGTAGAACGCGGCCGTGAACAGGCGGGCGTCCGTGTCTGCAAATTCCGGCTGGATGCCCTGGATGACCAGCCAGTCCCGGGCCTTCTCGTGCAGCATCCGGAAGTGCTCCTGCGCAGTGCCGCGCGGCACCGCCGCCACAATGTCCTGCGCCGTGGCCTCAAATTCAAGCCGGGCCAGGTGCCGGTTGCGCTGCGCCATGGTCCACTGCCAGGAGTCAAGCAGGAAGGCCCGCCACGCGTCCCGGTCGATGTCCCTGACGTCGGTGGCGCGGATGCTGTCGAGCCGGGATTCGATGCCGCGGATGATCTCGTTGATCAGCTGTTCGCGGTGCCCGAAGTGGTACACCAGGACGTAGCTGCTGACGCCCAGCCCGTCGGCAAGGCTCCGAAAGGTCAGCTCCGCCAGGGTCTTGTCCATGAGGTAATCGAGAATTGCCGACAGCAACTCTGATTTGCGTTCCGGTCTTGCTGGGCGGGCCATGTGTCCATCTTAGGGAGCGCCGCCCGAACGCCGAAGTCGCCGGAGCCGTGCGACTACGCCGGAAATTTCCAGCGAATCCGCACTGCTCCGGCGACTTCGATGTGGCGGGGCCGCTCGTTCAGGAGTCAGGCGCGGGTGAGCGCGTCCTCGTCGTCCTCCGCGGACACTCCGGCAGCGCTTGCCGCGCCCGGGCCGTTCACCGAGGCGCGGGCCTCCGCGAACTTTTCGTTCAGCCGGGAGTGGCGCTGGCCGTAGGCGAAGTAGATCGCAATACCGATCACGAGCCAGATGGCGAAGAAGATCCAGGTTTCCACGGCCAGGTTCGTCATGAGGTACAGGCACAGGACGGCGGAGACGATCGGGAGCACCTTGCCGAACGGGACACGGAAGGCCGGCTTCAGGTCCGGGCGCTTCTTGCGCAGCACCAGGATGCCGAGGCTCACCATGACGAAGGCGGACAGGGTCCCGATGTTGATCATTTCCTCGAGCAGGTCCACGTTGGTCAGGCCGGCGACGAGTGCCACTCCGGCACCGCAGATGATCTGCAGGCGGGCCGGCGTCGCACGAATGGTGCTGGTCTTGGACAGGGAGCGCGGCAGCAGCCCGTCGCGGCTCATCGCGAGGACCACGCGGGAGAGGCCCATGAGGAGCACCATGATCACGGTGGTAAGGCCCACGAGGGAGCCGAAGGCGATGACCTTGGCGGCGTCGGTGTTGCCGACGGCCTCGAAGGCGGTGGTGAGCGTCGGGTTCTTGGCCTCGGCGAGCTGGGTGTAGGACACCATGCCGGTCAGGGCCAGGGACACCAGGATGTACAGCACGGTGACGATTGCCAGGCCGCCGAAGATGCCGCGGGGCAGCGTCTTCTGCGGGTTCTTGACCTCTTCGGCCGAGGTGGCGACGACGTCGAAGCCGATGAAGGCGAAGAAGACCAGGGCGGCGCCGGCGAAGATCCCGAGGGTTCCGTACTGGGCCGGGGCCGCGCCGGTCAGGAAGCCGAAGAAGGACTGCTTGAGGACATCCGCGGTTCCGGTGCCCCCGGTCGGCTCGGAGGCCGGGACGAACGGGGCGTAGTTCTCGAACTTCACGTACGTGAAGCCGACGACGATCACGAAGAGGACCACTGCGATTTTGATGAGCGTGAAGATGTTGCCGACACGGGCGGAAAGCTTGGTCCCCAGGACCAGCAGCACGGTGAAGATGGCAACAATCAGGAAGGCGCCCCAGTAGAGGTCCACGCCGCCCAGGGAAATCGACGGCGGGATGTCCACGCCCATGAGCGCAAAGACTTTGCTGAGGTAGATGCCCCAGTACTTCGCGATCACGGCGCCGGCCGTGAAGAGTTCGAGGATCAGGTTCCAGCCGATGATCCACGCCAGGATCTCACCCATGGTCGCGTACGTGAAGACGTAGGCGGAGCCTGCCACCGGGATGGCCGTGGCGAACTCGGCGTAGCACATGATGGCGAGCGCGCAGGTGACGGCAGCAATCGCGAAGGAGATGGTGACGGCGGGCCCGGCGAAGTTCGCGGCGGCCTTGGCACCGACCGAGAAGATCCCGGCGCCCACGGCTACCGCGACCCCCATGATCATGAGGTCCCACGTGCTTAGCGAGCGCTTCAGCTTGCGTCCGGGTTCATCGGCGTCGGACATGGACTGCTCGATGGATTTGGTCCGGAAAAGGTTCATTAGAAAAGTCCGCAATCTCGATAACTGGTTTGGAAACAGACCTATCCATTGTAGTGTCCATCCACTGGACGGCCATTTTTATCCCACATAGTGAGACGCAAAAGCGGGCCGTGCGGGTTTCCCCTGCACGGCCCGCTTGCGCGCAGCTGCTCCGTATCAGAGCATCCGGACCGCCTAGACCGGCCAGTTTTCCATCAGCGTCGAGCGGATCAGGAACCGCTTGCCTTCCGGCGCTTCCACCGAGAACCCGCTCCCCCGGCCGGGAACGACGTCGACGGTCAGGTGCGTGTGGCTCCAGTAGTTGAATTGTTCCTTGGACATCCAGAAGTCGATCGGCTGCGGCTGCAGGCCGTCGGAGATGTCGAACAGGCCCAGCTGCACGTCCGAGTCCCCGGTGATGAACTCCCCCGCCGGATAACACATGGGCGAGGAACCGTCGCAGCAGCCGCCGGACTGATGGAACATCAGCGGTCCGTGCTGGAGCCAGAGCTTGCGCAGCAGCTCCACCGCTTCCGGGGTGAGCGCCACCCGGGAGAAATCCTCGCCCGGGCGGGTCACTGCCGCATGGAGCTTGGTGTCAGGCATCAGCGTCCTTCCTTGTCAGTACTTGATGACCACACGGCCGTCGATCTTGGCGTGCTTCATCTCGTCGAGGACGGCGTTCACTTCGGAGAGTTCCCTCGTGGATACCGTGGGGTGGATCTTTCCCTGGGCGTAGAAGTCGAGTGCTTCCTCCAGGTCCTGCCGGGTTCCGACGATGGAGCCGCGGACGGTCAGGCCCTTGAGCACAATCTCGAAGATCGGCGCCGGGAAGTCCCCCGGCGGCAGCCCATTGAATACGATCGTTCCGCCGCGCCGGGCCATCCCGATCGCCTGGCCGAATGCTGACGGGTGCACTGCCGTGACCAGGACTCCATGGCAACCTCCGGTTTCGCGCTGGATGACTTCGGCCGGGTCCTCGTGCAGGGCGTTGACGGTCAGCTCGGCGCCGTGTTTCTTGGCCAGGGCGAGCTTGTCATCGGCGATGTCCACCGCCGCGACCCGCAGCCCCATGGCGACGGCGTACTGGACAGCGATATGGCCGAGTCCGCCGATCCCGGAGATGGTGACCCACTGGCCGGGCCGGGCCTCGGTCATTTTCAGGCCCTTGTAGACCGTCACGCCGGCGCAGAGCACAGGTGCGACCTCGACGGGGTCCGAGCCGGCCGGGATCCTGGCCGCGAAGCGGCTGTCGACCAGCATGTACTCGCCGAAGGAACCGTCGACGCTGTAGCCGGCGTTCTGCTGCGCCTCGCACAGGGTTTCCCAGCCGGTCCGGCAGTACTGGCAGTCGCCGCAGGCCGACCAGAGCCACGCGTTGCCGACCAAATCGCCGACGGCCAGATCCGTGACGCCCTCGCCGAGGGCAAGGACCTCGCCGACGCCTTCGTGGCCGGGAATGAACGGCGGTGAGGGCTTGACCGGCCAGTCTCCCTCCGCGGCGTGCAGGTCGGTGTGGCAGACCCCGGTGGTGAGGACCTTGACCAGTGCCTCGCCGCGGCCCGGCACGGGAACGGGGAGGGTCTGGATCTGGAGGTCCTTGCCGAATTCGGTAACTACCGCGGCTTGCATTGTCGTCGTCGTCGTTGTCGTCGTCATAGCGAAATCCTTGCGTCATCAAACTTGGGTGTGGCTTAAGGGCATGTGCAGTGAGCCGGCGTCCCTCCGTGTAGGTGCACAAGTGGTGCGGGCGGGGCGGATCATGCACGATCCGCCCCGCCCGGGTCAGTGCGGCTTAGAAGAAGCCGAGCTTGTTCTCGTTGTAGCTGACCAGGAGGTTCTTGGTCTGCTGGTAGTGGTCCAGCATCATCGAGTGGTTCTCGCGGCCGATGCCGGAGGACTTGTACCCGCCGAACGCGGCCCCCGCCGGGTAGGCGTGGTAGTTGTTGACCCACACGCGGCCGGCCTGGATCTCGCGGCCTGCGCGGTAGGCAACGTTGCCATTGCGGGACCAGACGCCGGCGCCGAGGCCGTACAGGGTGTCGTTGGCGATGCCCATGGCGTCGTTGTAGTCGCTGAAACGGGTCACGGACACCACCGGTCCGAAGATTTCCTCCTGGAAGATCCGCATCTTGTTGTGGCCCTCGAAGATGGTCGGCTGGACGTAGTAGCCGCCGGCCAGGTCTCCGGGCATTTCGGCCCGGGCGCCGCCGGTGAGCACCTTGGCGCCCTCCTGCTTGCCAATGTCGATGTAGGAGAGGATCTTTTCCAACTGGTCGTTGGAGGCCTGGGCACCAAGCTGGGTTTCGGTGTCCAGCGGATTGCCCTGGATGATTTTCTCCACCCGCGCCACGGCGTCGGCCATGAAGGAATCGTAGATGTCTTCCTGGACGAGGGCTCGGGAGGGGCAGGTGCAGACTTCACCCTGGTTGAAGGCAAAGAGCGTGAAGCCCTCCTGGGCCTTGTCGTAGAACGCGTCATTGGAGTCCGCGACGTCGTTGAAGAAGATGTTCGGGCTCTTGCCGCCGAGCTCCAGCGTGACCGGAATCAGGTTCTGGCTGGCGTACTGGCTGATCAGGCGGCCCGTGGAGGTTTCACCGGTGAACGCGATCTTGCGGATGCGGGGGCTGGAGGCCAGCGGCTTGCCGGCCTCGACGCCGAAGCCGTTGACCACATTGAGGACACCGGCCGGCAGCAGGTCGCCGATGAGCTCCATCAGCACCAGGATCGAGGACGGGGTCTGCTCGGCGGGCTTTAGGACGACGGCGTTGCCGGCGGCGAGCGCCGGGGCGAGCTTCCAGACGGCCATCAGGATGGGGAAGTTCCAGGGGATGATCTGACCGACGACGCCGAGGGGCTCGTGGTAGTGGTAGGCGGTGGTGTCGTCGTCGAGCTGGGACAGCCGGCCTTCCTGCGCGCGGACGGCGGACGCGAAGTAGCGGAAGTGGTCAGCGGCGAGCGGAATGTCGGCGTTGAGGGTTTCGCGGATCGGCTTGCCGTTGTCCCAGGATTCGGCGACGGCGAGCATCTCGAGGTTCTCATCGATCCGGTCGGCAATCTTGTTCAGGATCGCGGCGCGCTCGGCCACGGAGGTCTTGCCCCAGGACGGCGCGACCTTGTGGGCGGCGTCCAGCGCCAGTTCGATGTCCTCGGCGGTGCCGCGCGCCACCTCGCAGAAGGCCTTGCCGGTCACGGGGGTGATGTTCTCGAAGTACTGGCCCTTGACCGGGGCAACCCATTCGCCGCCGATCCAGTTTTCGTAGCGGTCCTTGAAGGTGACCTTCGAGCCCTCGGTTCCGGGCTGGGCGTAAACAGTCATTGCTAGCTCCTTTGCTGTGCAAGATGGGGGGTAGCAAGGCGCTTCCGGCCCCCGTTGCACCCAGCGTAGGCGCGCGAAGGTTGCAGTCAGGTTGCAACCGAAGTGAGCCAGGTCACTGGCGGTGCATTCCGGCGGCCGCGCCGGTCAGGCGCTCAGCTCGCGGTCCAGCCGTTCCAGGTCGGCGACGACGGCGGCGCGCTTGGGCGAGCGCGGCGCCAGCAGCTTCAACGCGGCGCTGCGGACGTCGACGTCGTCCTTTGCTTCGGGCAGAGCGGCGTACTTCAACAGCGATTCGGCGCTGCCGTCTGTCAGCAGAGCCTCGCGCATCAGCGCGGAGACCCTGTCCCGCAGCTGCACGATGCCGGGCGCCTCGGAGCGGGGCAGCACGGCGCCGCGGTAGATTTCCAGCGCTATCCGGTGGGCGCCGCGCTGCAGGCAGTCCAGCACCTGGCCGGCGTCGGGAACCAGGTCCAGCGGCAGCCGGTAAGGGCGTGATTGCGGGACGGCGCCGGGGTTGAGCTGCTGAAGTACCTTGCGCAGCCGCACCATCTCCGCGCGCAGCGTCATGGTGGAGGCATCCCCGGGGTACAGGAGGGCGCAGAGCTCCTCGGCGTTGAGCCCCGCGGGGTGGGTGCTGAGCAGGGCCAGGATCTCGCTGTGCCGGGCGGACAGGGCCACGGTGCGCCCGTCGATGCTGAGCAGCGCCTGGTCGCGGCCGAGCAGCTGGAGGCTGTTGCGGTAGAGGCTGTTGGCGCCCGGGCCCCCGGCCGTTTTCGGCCCCGAGTTCCGCCGCCGGGACGGCGCGGACTGGCTCGCGGCAGCCAGCTGCAGCCGCTCCACCCGCAGATGCGCCTGGGCCGCGGCGACCGTCGCCTCTACGAGCGACAACGTATGCGGGGCCACGGCCGACTCGGTGCCGGTGATGTCCACGACTCCCAGCAGGGCACCGGAATCAGGATCGTGGAACGGCACGGCCGTACAGCTCCACGGATGCACGGAGCGCTTGAAGTGCTCGGCGCCGGAGATCTGGATTCCCCGGCCCAGGGCCAGCGCGGTGCCGGGGGCGCTGGTGCCGACTGTCGCTTCGGACCAGTCGGCGCCCGGGACGAACATCATGCCCTCGGCCCGGCGTTGCAGGGCGGCATCCCCTTCCACCCAGAGCAGCCTGCCGACTTCGTCCCCAACGGCTACCAGCATTCCGCTGTCGTGGCTGGGCAGGACCAGAAGCTTGTGGATCACGGGCATGATGGCGGCCAGCGGATGCTGGCGGCGGTATTCCTCGAGTTCCTCGCGGTCCATGGCCAGCGGCGCCTCGGGGTTGTCCGGGTTGGCGCGCAGCTGCGCCGAACGCCGCCACGACTCCTGGATCAGGCTGCTAAGCCCGGGCAGGCGCAGGTCTTCCGGGGAAACGAGCCCCTGCGAGTCGAGTTCCTCGTGCCCGGCGCTGGCATGCTGCTGGCGCAGCGCTGCGGTGACCCCGCCTGCCGGCGGGAACAGTGCTGCGGGATGGACCAGTTTCCTCATTGAACTCCCACCGGACGGGCTCGACGGCGTGCCAGAGGCCGCCTCGTCCGGCCCAGTCTAGTTCGGCGCGGGGCGTTTGGATACGCACCGGCCTGCCGCTTCCGGTGGTCACAGCCTATCCGCGGGAAATCTCGATCATGTCCTCGCGCGGCACCACCTTGATGCGCTCCCGTTCGATCCCGTTGGCGGACTCCGCCGCGGACCACTCGGCGCCGAGGGCGAGCTCGTGGGCATCGAGCTTGATCCACCCTTCCCACGTGGTGTACTCGATGCCGCGCTCATGGAGCAGGTCGATGATGGCCTGCGGGTCCGGGTTCTGCGCCGGCGGAAGCGTCAGCCGGTCCTCCAGCAGGAAGCCGATGGTCTCCAGCGCGTCGCCCTTGGTGTGGCCGATCAGCCCGACGGGGCCGCGCTTGATCCAGCCCGTCGCGTAGATTCCGGGAACGGCGTTGCCCTCGGCGTCGAGCACGCGGCCGCCTTCATTCGGGACGACGCCGCGGCGGGCATCGTATTCCAGCTCATCCAGCGGCGACCCGTGGTAGCCGATCGCGCGGTAGACGGCCTGGACCGGGTAGTCGAGGAACTCACCGGTGCCCTTGACGTTCCCGGTGCCGTCCAGCTGCATGCGTTCGAACTTGACGCCGGCGACTTTGCCGGGGTTCGCGGCGTCATCTGTTGTTCCATAGATTTCCACGGGACTGTGCAGGAAGTGCAGGTGCAGCCGGCGCGAGGACGGTTCCTCGGCCTCGGCGTGCTCCTCGACGAGCCAGTTCGTCAGGGTGTTGACCATCGTCCGGATCTGGTTGTTGCTGCGAATGGCCTCGTCCGAGGCCTCGTCGAATTCGAAGTCCTCCGGATACAGGACGATGTCCACGTCCTTGGCGTGGCTGAGTTCGCGCAGCTCCAGCGGCGTGAACTTCACCTGGGCCGGGCCGCGGCGGCCAAACACGTGGACGTCGGTGACCGGCGAATCCTTGAGCGCCCGGTAGACGTTGTCCGGGATTTCGGTGACCAGGAGTTCATCGGCGTGCTTGACCAGCATGCGGGCCACGTCGAGGGCCACGTTGCCGTTGCCGATCACCGCAATCTCCTTGGCCTCCAGCGGCCAGTCCCGCGGCACGTCCGGGTGGCCGTCGTACCAGGAGACGAAGTCAGCCCCGCCGAAGGAACCCTCCAGGCCGATCCCGGGAATATCCAGGTCCGCGTCCTTGATGGCGCCGGTGGAGAAGATGACGGCGTCGTAGAACGCACGGAAGTCATGCAGCGTCAGGTCCCGGCCATAAGTGACGTTGCCGAGGAACCGGATGTCGCCGCGGTCCAGGACCTTGTGGAGCGCGTTGACAATCCCCTTGATCCGCGGATGGTCAGGAGCCACCCCGTAGCGGATGAGGCCGTAGGGCGCCGGATATGCCTCGAAGAGGTCGATGCTGACCTGGAAGTCGCCGTCCTTGACCTCATTGGACTTCGTCAGGATGTCCGCGGCGTAGACGCCGGCCGGGCCGGCGCCGACAATCGCGACACGGAGGGGACGAGAGGATGTGGATTCGGCCGAGTTGGACACCGGGAGCCCTTCTGAGTCTTAGGGACAGCGCCAGTAGATACAGCGCACAGGCCCCTATTCTAAATGTGCCCCGCCCGCTCGTGCTCCGATTGGCAGGAATAGGCGCCGCGCAGGTGGTGTTATTGGTCTTGTGCCTAAGCCCGAAGGATCCTTCTCCCCCGTCCCACTGACAGCGCCGCCCGGCCCAGCCGTTGAAGCCGGGCCGGCGCCGGTCCGGCCGGCCGGACCGGCACCGGTGGACAAGGACACGACGGCGGGAATCCTGTTTGGTATCGGCGCCTACGGGCTCTGGGGGCTGCTGCCCCTGTACTTCTACGTTCTGCAGCCGGCCGGCGCGGTCGAGATCGTCGCCAACCGGGTGGTCTGGTCGCTCCTGTTCTGCGTCCTGCTCATCACCGTCACGCGGTCCTGGCGGGTTCTGGCTGCTGCTTTCCGGGACCGCACTGTGATTGGGCCGCTGTCCATCGCCGCTGCCCTGATCGCGGTGAACTGGCTGACGTATACCTACGGCGTGACCACCGGCCAGGCCGTCGAGGCCTCCCTGGGCTACTTCATCAACCCGCTGGTCTCCGTATTGCTGGGGGTCTTCGTCCTGAAGGAGAAGCTGCGGCCGCTCCAGTGGGCCGCCGTCGGCATCGGCTTCGTGGCCGTCGGGGTGCTGACGGTCTCCTACGGCAAGCTCCCCTGGATCGCGCTGACGCTCGCGCTGAGCTTTGGCCTGTACGGATTCGTCAAGAAGCGCGTGGGCCCGCGGGCGGAGGCGATCACGAGCCTCACCGTGGAGACGATCGTGCTGGCGCCCGTAGCTGCCGCGACCATGATCTTCCTCGCGGTCAGCGGGGCGGCAACTCTGGCCGCACACGGTGCGGGACATTTCTGGCTGTTGGTGGCATCAGGCGTCATCACCGCGGTGCCGCTGCTGTTCTTCGGCGCGTCAGCGCGCCGTCTGCCGATGACGACGATCGGCCTGCTGCAGTACTTCGCCCCCGTCCTGCAGTTCATTGTGGCGCTCGTGGTGTTCAAGGAAACCATGACACCGGACCGCTGGGCCGGTTTCGGCGTCGTCTGGCTGGCGCTGCTGGTACTGACCGTGGACATGCTGCACACGGCCCGGAAGAACTCCGTGACCCGGAAACGGGCCCGCGCCGCCGCCTGATATGTGGTGTTCGTCTGTCAAGGGCGTGGGGAAGCGGTCCCGGACTGGGTTGTCCGGGACCGCTTCCTTTTGGGATGCCGGTTGGTCTGGCGGGGTAGTCAGCGTGTCAAAGGCGACGGCGCGGTCAGACTGATATGCGCGGATTGAGTACCGCAGGACGAGGTGTTCGGCTGGAGACTACCGCTGGTCTAGCAATGTCGGGCGTGGCCGTTGCCGGCTGCCCATAGGCGGATCGCGGGTTTACTCCACGCGCTGCAAGGAACCACTCCG
>NZ_KB895541.1:498121-1431261 GCF_000374925.1 Arthrobacter sp. 131MFCol6.1 | reverse complement strand
ACTTCCAGGAGAACGCGCTGCCGGCCGAGACCACGCCCTTTGACGGCGGGTCCGACTACGACGCCTTCCTCTCGGCCGGCATTCCCGGCGGCGGGCTGTTCACCGGCGATGAGAAGAGGAAGACCCAGGCCCAGGCCCAGACCTATGGCGGGGAGGCCGGAAAGGACCTCGACCCCTGCTACCACGAGGCCTGCGACACCATCGCCAACACCAACCCGGAACTGCTCACCGAAATGTCCGGGGCCCTGGCCTACGGCACCCTGGCCTACGCGATGGCCAAGACAGGCTAAACACCCCGCTTCGCCGTTCAGTTCGAACGCCCGCTTGGCCGTCCCGTTCGAACGCCCGCTTCACCGTCCCGTTCGAACGCCCGCTTCGCCGCCCGCTTGGCCGTCCCATTCGAACGCCCGCTTCACCGTCCCGTTCGAACGCCCGCTTCGCCGCCCGCTTGGCCGTCCCGTTCGCCGAGGATGTCGGATGTCCACGGCGCCGGCGCCTATGTCCACCGGATGCCCGGCGGCCGGCTTTTTTCCAAGTAGCCCGCGGCTGCAAACGGTGCGGGACCCGCGCCGGATCGGGTAGTTAATCAGCCATTTGAGGGGAAAAGACAGGTACCCGCTACTCAGGTGCTGAGAGTTTGCTGAGATTACGATAAGAAACGGATAAGCATTTGGGCAGGCGCCTATGATCTGCCCAGTCCCGTCTGAACAATCGCTCGACGGGAACAAATACGGGCCCCGTGAAAGCAACGGTCAGTGCGCCACAGATGCTGCGCTGTCTCCTTTTCGCGCCCGTCATCCGGAAAGCCTGGGTCGTGTTCACGCCCGGGAAACTTCGCTAGTCGGAAGTACGGGGGGACATCGCCAGATGGATATCTTCGAAAGCTTAGAGTCCGAGGTCCGCAGCTACTGCCGCAGTTGGGACACGGTGTTTGAGCGTGCGCACGGAAGCAGCCTCTTCAGCGAAGACGGCAGGGAATATCTGGACTTCTTTTCCGGCGCCGGCGCCCTGAACTACGGGCACAACAACCCGGTGCTGCTGCAGCCCCTGTTGGACTATCTTCGCTCCGGCGCCATTGTGCATTCACTCGACATGAAAACACCCGCCAAGCGGCGCTTCCTGGAAACCTTCCGGGAGTTGATCCTCCAACCCAGAAATTTGGACTACAAAGTCATGTTCCCCGGTCCGACGGGAACAAACTCAGTGGAGGCTGCCCTGAAGCTTGCCCGGAAGGTAACCGGCCGGCAGCATGTCCTGAGCTTCACCAATGCGTTTCACGGGATGACCCTGGGATCGTTGTCAGTCACGGGCAATTCAATGAAACGTCAGGGAGCCGGCGTCCCCCTGACGAACACATCGAGCATGCCCTATGACGGGTTTTTCAACGGTCAGATGCCGGACTTCCTGTGGCTCCGGCAAGCACTGGAAGACAGGGGCTCGGGCATCGATAAGCCCGCAGCGGTGATCGTGGAAACCGTTCAGGGCGAGGGCGGGCTCCGGGCCGCCCGGGCGTCCTGGCTGCGAGGCCTTGCAGAGCTGTGCCGTCAACATGACATCCTGCTCATCGTTGATGATGTACAGGCCGGGTGCGGACGGACGGGGACCTTTTTCAGTTTTGAGGAGGCTGGGATCACTCCCGATATCGTCTGCCTGTCGAAGTCCATCTCGGGCTTTGGCCTGCCTTTGGCACTGACACTGTTCAAACCCGGGTTGGATATCTGGAAGCCGGGCGAGCACAACGGAACATTCCGGGGCCACAACCCGGCATTCGTCACCGGCGCAGCTGCCCTGGAGTACTACTGGCAGGACGGCAGCTTCCAGTCAACCGTTGCGAGGCTCATTGCGCAGCTCCACGACGGGCTGACGCAGATCGCCGCGGGCGTCGAAGGCGCCACGGTCCGTGGCCGGGGACTGCTCGCGGGGGTTTACTACCCCAACCCCCAGACTGCGGAGAGGATCGCAGCTGAATCGTTCGCCAGGGGCCTGCTCGTGGAAACGTCCGGCCCCGAAGGTGAGGTGGTCAAGGCGATGCCCGCGCTGACTATCAGCCCAGAGGATCTTCAGAAGGGACTCGATATTCTCGCTGCAGCCGCAGTGACTGTAACCGGAGAGCCGGTCGCCTTGGGATCAACCATTTGAGCATCCGAACAGGGCAAAACGGCTCACAGGGGCCAGTGCCCCTAGCAAGAATCGAAGTAGATTTCGGGGAGCAAAATGGGTACCCGCAAGGCAACAGATTTCAACGACAGTGATCTAGCGGAAACCGACCGGGCGATTCCCCCGGGAAGCGTCATTGTACAAAAGTTTGGCGGTTCGTCCCTGGCGGATGCCGCGGGTATCCTCCGGGCAGCCGAGCGGATCGCCAAAACGCGGACCAACGGCTATCGGGTCGTGGCGGTGGTGTCCGCCATGGGCGATACCACCGACGAACTCTGCGACCTCGCCGCGGAGGTTTCCGCCCGGCCCCTGCCTGTGGACCTTGACGCCCTGCTGAGCATCGGCGAACTTGTGTCCTCCGCGCTTTTGGCGATTGCCCTGGCGGATCTTGGCCAGCTGCCCCGCACATTTACCGGCAGTGCGGCCGGCCTCATTACCGACAGCATCCACGGCAAGGCACACATCACTGATGTCAGGCCGGACCGCGTCCGCAGCAGTCTGGCCCGTGGTGAGGTCCCCATCGTGGCAGGGTTCCAGGGCAGGACGCAGAAACGGAACAGGGTTACCACGCTCGGCCGCGGCGGCTCGGATCTTACCGCGGTCGCCCTGGCCGCTGCGCTCGGGGCCGATATTTGTGAAATCTACACCGACGTCGACGGGGTCTACACCGCGGACCCCCGCGTCGTCCCGACAGCGCGGAAGATCGAGGTCCTCTCGAGCGAGGAAATGCTTGAGTTCGCCGCCTCCGGCTGCAAGGTACTGCACCTGCGCTGTGTTGAGTATGCCCGCCGGTTCGGCATTCCAATCCATGTGAGGTCATCCTTTGTGCCGGAGCCAGGGACGTTGATTCTGCCTGGCCTTGACCGACATCCACTCCTCCAGTCCGCCAGGGAACAACCCGAGGTGACCGGAGTAGCAGGGGTCAACTCGGCATCGAAAATCACGGTCGTGGGAATGCCGGACCAGCCGGACACCATGGCACGCATCTTGCACGTCCTCTCAAGTTCGGGTGCGCACGTCCAGGCGATCGTCCAGAATTCGGCGGGCAAGGGCCCGAGGCGTTCCGACGTTGCCCTGATCGTGCCGGCGGCCCACGCCGGCAACGCCCTTGCGGTGCTGGATGCTGAAAAGGGAGCCATTGGATTCCAGGGATTGCAGCATGACGGCCAGGTGGGCAGGGTGTCCATCACGGGTCTGGGCATGCGGTCGTCCCCGGAAATTTTCTGCACTTTCCTCAAGGCCCTGTCCGACGCCGATGTGGAGCTCGATCTGGTTGATATTTCCGAGACGTCCGTGGGGGCTGTCACGCACGCCAGCCGGCTCGCGGATGCCGAGCGCGCTGTCCGGCGGGCCTTCGGCATGGCCCCGGCGGACGAGGCAACGGCGGCGGGTCATGAAGGCCATCTGACGCCCGCTGGGGGCCCCCCGCTTCAGACGTGGGTCGCGATTTCTGGCCAGGATATGACCCCTGTTTCCCAGGGCGACAGAACTGTGGCACGTCACTTCTAGCGAAGGAGCTAAAGGATGGGCAAGACCGCGAGGATCGGCAACGGCCTCACCAGACCTCCCGAGTTGCGGGGAATAATGTCGATGATCGGCGGCTCGGAAGGCGGAACTGTCCTGACGTCGGCCGCGCCCGACCAGGCCGCTCGCTGGCGGCGGGGCGAGCGTTTGGACCGGCTGTTTGAGGATAGTTGCGACCGCTTGCGGGAACAGGGGCGCGGCGACCAGGTTGCCGTCGATGCGGGGGACGTTGTCCTGACGTACACGGAGCTGGATGAACGGGCGAACCAGCTGGCGCGGCATCTTCTGGTGTGCGGTGCCCGGCCTGGTGACCGCATCGCCCTGCTGTTTGACCAGCCATGGCGGGCCTACGTGGCGATGCTGGCCGTTCTGAAGATCCATGCGGCCTATGTTCCCCTGGACCCGGGATTTCCCCCTGACCGTCTTCAGTACATCGTCGAGGACGCCAACGTGTCCATGGTCCTGTCTCTGTCCCATCTGAGGGATCTGCTGCCTGAGGTAGCCGCCGTCACGGTGTGCGTTGATGATGTGCAGGCCCAGATCGACGCCAAGGATCCCTCCCGCCTGGGAAGCGCGGACCATGGCGGAACGAAGGATGAGCTGGCCTACATCATCTACACCTCCGGTTCGACCGGACGCCCCAAGGGCGTGGCAGTGGAACAGGCCAGTATCTGCAATTTTGTCCGCGTGGCCTCTGACGTCTACGGGATTGAGTCCACGGACCGCGTGTACCAAGGCATGACGATCGCCTTCGATTTTTCGGTGGAGGAAATCTGGGTTGCCTGGATGGTCGGAGCCACTCTGGTGCCCAAGCCGGGCCGGTCCAGCATGCTGGGTGCCGAGCTCGCGGAGTACCTGCAGGAAAAAAAGATCACCGCCCTTTGCTGCGTTCCAACGCTGCTGGCGACGCTTGACGAAGACCTGCCCGGGTTGCGGTTCCTGCTGGTCTCCGGAGAGGCATGTCCCAAGGACCTCGTGATGCGCTGGCACCGCCCCGGCCGGCGCTTCCTGAATGTCTACGGCCCCACCGAGGCGACCGTTACCGCGACCTGGTCGGTCCTCGACCCGGACATGCCGGTGTCCCTCGGGGTGCCCTTGCCCACGTACACCGCGGTGATTGTGGATCCCGCTGAGCTTCGGGCCCTCCCGCGCGGTGAAACGGGAGAAATCGGCCTCGCGGGGGTGGGCCTGGCGCGCGGGTATGTGAACCGTGAGGACTTGACGGAACGGGCCTTTGTCCCGGATTTCCTGGGGATTGAGAACAATCCCTCCGGCCGGATTTACCGCACCGGAGATCTTGGACGGGTAAACGACGACGGGCAACTCGAATACTTCGGCCGGATCGATACCCAGGTCAAAATTCGCGGCTACCGGATCGAACTGAGCGAAATAGAATCCGTCCTCCTGCAGCTCCCGGGCATTGCGCAGGCAGTCGTCCAGACCTATGAGCCGGAACAAGGAACCGTGGAGCTGGCGGCCTACTACACCCTGCGTCAGGACGTGGAGGGCGTGGATGCCCATGACCTCCACCGGATGCTGCGCACGAGGCTTCCCGGGTACATGGTTCCTGCTTACTTTGAACAGCTGGACGCCATTCCCATGATGGCCAGTGACAAAGTGGACCGGAAGCGGTTGCCCCGTCCGGAGCACAGGATCAGCCGGGCGGGCTCGGGGTCATACACCGCCCCGACAACCGCCGCCGAAGAGGCCCTGGCCGCCCAGCTCGGCGCCGTGCTGAGCCTTGACAAGGTCTCCACCGATGCCCACTTCTTCAACGACCTCGGTGCCGACTCGTTGTTGATGGCGCGCTACTGCGCCGGCATCAGGAAAGAAACCGCCCTGCCCGCAGCGGCGATGCAGGATATCTACGAGCACCCGACGGTTCGGCAGCTCGCCGCGTGCCTCGAAGCCAGGCACAGTGAATCTATTCACATCGCGGACGTACCGGCGGCCGACGCTGCGCGCCCCGCACCGATGCCCCCGGTGAGTTCGTTCCAGTACGCCCTGTGTGGTGCAATCCAACTGCTGATTTTCCTCGGTTATACGATGTACGCCGCTTGGCTGCTGATATTTGGCTACGAATGGGTGTTGGGGGGAAGCACACCTTTGGACATGTGGCTTCGCTCCATCGGGTTCGGTGTCGCAACTTTCGTGGTCCTGTCTGTGACCCCGATCATCGCCAAATGGGTCCTCGTCGGGAGGTGGAAGCCCGGCACCATCCGAATCTGGAGCCTGGCCTATCTCCGTTTTTGGACGGTCAAGACACTTACGAGGGCAAACCCATTGGTGACGTTCGCGGGTTCGCCGCTTTATGTGCTGTATCTCCGGCTACTGGGCGCAAAGATCGGCAAGGGGGTCGTGATCTTCTCCCGGAAGGTGCCCGCGTGCCCGGACCTGCTCACCGTCGGTGACAACACCGTCATCAACAAAGACTCCTCGTTCCTGTGCTACCGGGCACATGCGGGCATCATCGAGATCGGCCCGGTGTCGTTGGGAAGCAACGTTCTCATCTCGGAGAGAACCACCCTCGACATTGGAACGTCGATGGGCAATGACACGCAGCTCGGACATGCCTCATCGCTGCAGACCTCGCAGGCGGTACCCGACTGCGAGGTCTGGCACGGTTCTCCCGCCGCACGTGCCAGCACAAACTACTTGCGGGTCCCGGCCGTCCAATGCAGCACCCGCCGGAGGGTCATCTACAGCCTGCTCCAGCTGTTCAACCGCCTCGTCCTGGTTGTTCCCGCGGGCGTCCTCGGGCTGGCCGCGCTGCTGCCGCCCTACCTGAGCACAGGACACCTTCAGTTGGGAGCCTTCACGTTCTTTGTCGACGTCGTGGTGGTGACACTGGTCCTGTTCATTGTCGGGCTGATCACCGGCCTGGTGACCGTCCTCTGCCTGCCGCGACTGCTGAACCACTTCATTAAGCCTGATGTGGTCTATCCGCTCTATGGCTGGCATTTTTCGATCCACCGGCTGATATCCCGCGTCTCGAACATCAAAACGTACAAAGACACCTTCGGCGACAGCTCCTACATCATCTACTACCTGCAGGCCCTGGGCTGGAAACTGGGCAACGTGCAGCAAACAGGTTCAAACTTCGGCCCCACACTGGGCCACGAATCGCCATTCCTGTGCTCTGTAGGAACGGGAACCATGGTCTCAGACGGCCTGAACATGATGAACGCCGATTACACGAGCTCCTCCTTCCGGCTCTCGCAGGTCCAGATCGCCGGCCACAACTTCCTCGGAAACAACATCACGTTTCCGATCGGTGCCCATGTCGGTGAGAACTGCCTCCTGGCCTCGAAAGTTATGATTCCGATTGACGGCCCGATCCGGAGGGACGTGGGGCTGCTCGGCTCACCCGCATTTGAGATTCCCCGGTCGGTCCAGCGTGACGCGCAGTTTGAGGAACTCAATACCCCGGAAGCCGTGAAACGGATCCTCCCGGCCAAGAACCGGCACAACATCCTGAGCATGGTGCTGTTCCTTTCCGTGAAATGGGTCCTCTTGCTCGCTGCCACACTGGCCGGCGCTGTAGCCGTTTCGGCGCACAGCTTCCTCGGTGTGCTGGCCATCGCCGCGGCAATGCTTGGCTTGCTGGTGTTCCGGGTGCTGTTTACCGCTTTGGTGGAGCGTTCGGTCATGGGCTTCCGCCGCCTGAAGCCGGAATACTGCTCGATCTACGACCGGTACTTCTGGCGGCATGAGCGTCTCTGGAAGCTGCTGGCCGGGGCGCCGTTCAATGGAACCCCGTTCAAGGCCCTGATGTGGAGGCTGCTGGGCGTCAAGGTGGGCAAGCGGCTCTACGACGCCGGCCTGAACATGCCGGAAAAAACCCTCGTCACGATCGGCGATCACTGTACGTTCAACGAGGGAACACACGTCCAGGGCCACTCCATGGAAGACGGCGCGTTCAAGTCCGACTACATCGTGTTCGGCAACCACTGCTCCCTCGGCGTCGATGGCTGGGTCAACTACGGGGCGACGATGCGCGAAGGTTCGTCCCTCAGCGCCGACGCCTTTCTGATGAAAGGCGAAGATGTCCCGGAAGGTGCAACGTATTCCGGGAACCCGGCCCGCGAGGTGATGAACCCCGCCGCATCCGCAACCCTCGCGGCCCTGGCATCGCGCGGGCCCCGTCACCGGGACGCAGCCGCGGCAGCTGCCGGCCGGCCTAAAATCTCCAAGGGTGCGCACGGCGCCCACGGAGCCCACGCAACCCGTGCTGCATCCGACGCAGCCCGCGGGACCCGTGCTGCAGCCAACGCAGCCCACGGGACGCACCGGGCATCGCGGAAAAAGGCAGGGACGCCAGGTTCTGGTTCCTAGTGCGAACCGGTTGGCAGGGGAGCGTCTTCGGGGAAGTCGTCGGGGAAGTCTTCGGCCACGGCCGGCCCGGAATGGCGTCCGCGGCGCAGCGGCTTCTGTAGCGCCCTGCGCTCGCGCCGGCCTTCCACGAGCCGGTACAGCACCGGGACCAGGATGAGTGTGAGGGCCGTGGAGGAGATCAGGCCGCCGATCACTACGATCGCCAGGGGCTGGGAGATGAAGCCGCCGCCGCCAGTCAGTCCCAGCGCCATTGGTGTCAGGGCGAACACCGTGGCGAGCGCCGTCATGAGGATGGGGCGGAGGCGCTGGCGGGCGCCGTGCGTGATGGCGTCCGCCACGTTCATCCCGGGTTCGCCGTTGCGCGGCTGGCGGTACTGGTTGATGAGGTCGATCAGCACGATCGCGTTGGTGACCACGATGCCCACGAGCATCAACATGCCGATCAGGGACGGCAGGCCCAACGGCACGCCGGTCACCACGAGCAGGGCGATTGCGCCTGTCGCGGCGAACGGGACGGAGACCAGCAGAATCAGCGGCTGCACGAGCGACTTGAACGCAGCCACCATGATCACGTAGACGATCGCGATGGCTGCCAGCAGCGCGAGTCCGAGCTGGCGGAACGAATCGGCCTGCTGCGTCGTGGCGCCGCCGATCGTGGCGGTCACCCCGGGCGGCAGCTGGACTGACTTGAGCCGGTTCTGCACCTCGGTGCTGACCGCGCCGAGGTTGGAGCCCGACGGCGTCACCGAGACCCGCGCGGTGCGCTGGCCGTTGCTGGCGGTGATGGAGACGGGGACGTCCACCTGCTCCACCGAGGCGATGCTGCCGAGCGGGACGGCGCCGGCCGCCGTCGGGAGCGGGATGTCCCGGACGGCCTCGATGCTCGTGAAGCGGGTGCCCTCGCCAATCCGGACCGGGAAGTCGTTGGTGTCGATGCGGATCGTGCCGGCGGGAATTGGGCTGATCGTGGCGGCCAGAACCCCGGCCACGCGCTCCTCGTTCAGGCCGGCCGCGACGGCCTTGGCGCGGTCCACCTTGACCTGGACCACCGGCTGGCTGGCGGCCAGGTTGGTGGCCACCTCGCTGCTGCCCGGGACACCGTCCATGGCCTTGACCATCGCGTCACTGGCGGTCTGGAGATCGGCGGTGCTGGCGGCCTTGAGGGTGATGTCCACGGTTGACGAAGTGCCGAAGCCGCCCTGCTGGGAACCGACCGTGATCTTTCCGGCGTCGCCGAGCTTGGAGAGTTCCCTGCGGACGGTCTCCTGGAGCTTGCCCTGGTTGGCTTTCTCGTCCGTCACCACGGTGAACGTCGAATTCGACGCGCCGGAGGAGAGCAGGGCCGAGAAGCCGGTCTGGGCGTTGCCGGTGGTGGCTTGGACGTCCTTGATTCCGTCGATGCCCCGCAGCGTGTCCTCGACGCGGATCGCCGAGGCACTGGCTTCGTCGAGGCTGGTCCCTGCAGGCAGGGCCTGCTTGACGGTCATGCTGTTCTCGCCGGAGCGGCCTAGGAGGTCGGTGGCGAGCAGCGGGGACATCGCCACGGTGCCGGCAAGCACGAGGGCCGCGGCGACCAGGGTGAGGACTGGGTGCCGCTGCGTGCCGGACAGGACAGGCAGGTAGCCGCGCTGCAGGAGCGTGCTCTGCTCGGCCTCGTGCGCCTTGGTGGCAATGCCAGCGGCAGAAGCCGGCGAGCCAGTGACGGCGGGTGCGCGCAGGAACCAGTAGGCAAGGACCGGCACGATGGTCAGCGAGACCAGCAGCGAGGAGAGCAGGGCGATGGTCACTGTCAGAGCGAACGGCCGGAACAGCGCGCCGGCCAGGTCGCCGACGAAGGCGATGGGCAGGAAGACGGCCACGGTGGTCAGGGTGGACGCCGTGATGGCGCCGGCGACTTCGCGGATGGCGGTCCCGATCGCGGTGATCTTGTCCTCGCCGTAGCTCAGGTGCCGTTTGATGTTTTCGATGACCACGATCGAGTCGTCCACGACGCGTCCGATTGCGATGGTGAGCGCGCCAAGAGTGAGGATGTTGAGCGAGTAGCCGGTGGCCGAGAGCCCGATGAACGTGATCAGCAGGGACAGCGGGATGGACACGGCCGTCACCAGGGTCGCGCGTACGGACATCAGAAACACCAGGATCACCAGGACGGCGAAGCCCAGTCCCAGCAGGCCCTCGGTGGTGAGGTCCTTGATGGACTTCTCGATGAACGGCGCCTGGTCGAAGACCGGGGTGAATTTGGCATTGGAGCCAAGCTCGGCCTCAAGCTGCGGGATGGCGTCCTTGACCGCGTGGGAGATCGCGACTGTGTCGCCCTCGGGCTTCTTGGTCACGGACAGGGCGAGGGTTTCCTTGCCGTTCGTCCGCGTGATTGACGTGCGGGCGTCCTCGACCAGGCTGACATCCGCCACGCTGCCGATCGTCGCCGCATCGCGGGCCGCGCCCAGGGGGAGGGCCTTGATCGCGTCGAGGGAGTCCACCGGGCTGCCGATCTGCAGCGAGAGGGTCTTGCCCTGTTCCTCGATGGTGCCGGCCGGAACCAATGCGCCGTTGTTCTTCAACGCGTCGCTTATGGACTGGAGGCTCGCGCCCGATGCCGCCAGGTCTCGAGGCCGCGGCAGGATCTGGATGTGCTGCGTGGCGCCGCCGGTCACGTCGGCGCCGCGCACGCCGTCGAGCTTCTGCAGCGCAGGGACGCTGAGCCGGGCGAGATCGGCGTTGAGTTCACTGAGCGGCTTGTCCGAGGAGACGGCCAGGAAGACGATCGGGAAGTCGCTGATGCTCCCGGCGATCGCCTGCGGCTGGACGTCCTTCGGCAGGGCCTGCTTGGCGTTGGAGATGGCGCGGTCGATCTGGTTCCGGGCCCGGTCCAGGTTGGAGCCGTAGGTGAACGCCAGGGAGATCTGCGAAACCCCGTTCCGGGACGTTGACGACGTCGACTCCAGCCCCTCGACGCTGTTCAGCGCCTTTTCCAACGGGGCACTGATCTGCTTGTCCACGACTTCCGGCGACGCGCCGGGCATCGAGGAGATCACGGTGATCTGCGGGAACTCGATGGAGGGGATGAGCTCCTGCTTCAGCGAGGACATCGTGATCACGCCGAAAACGCAAGCGAACACCGTGATCAGCGCGATCAGGGCCCGGTTGGCGAGAGACAGCTTTGCGAGCCGGAACATCTCATGGTCTCCTGGTGGGTCGGGGCGTCCTGCACTACGGGACATCAAAAAACGGGGACGTCACGGGTTGCAGCGGTCCCAAACCAGCAGTGTAAACCAGCCGCGGCCGGGCCCCGGCTTAGTTGCTGGCGGTGACCTGTTCGAGTTGCAGCGTCTTGGCCGTCTCGGCCTCCAGCTTGGCGGCGAGCTCAGGGTTGTCGTTGAGCTTGACACCGTAGCCGGGCATCATGTCCTTGAGCTTGGACTGCCAGCCCTTGAAGTTCTTCGGGAAGGACTTCTGGAGCAGTTCGATCATGATCGGCACAGCGGTGGACGCGCCGGGGGATGCGCCGAGCAGGGCGCCGATGGTGCCGTCGCGTCCGGCGATGACCTCGGTGCCGAACTGCAGCACGCCGCCCTTCTTCGGGTCCTTCTTGATGATCTGGACCCGCTGGCCGGCGGTGATGAGCTCCCAGTCGCCGTCCTTGGCCTCGGGGTAGTACTCCCGCAGGGCCTCGACTTTGTCGCCGTGGCGCTTGGCGACTTCCTTGATCAGGTAGGCGGTGAGGTCCATGTTGTCCTTGGCCACGGCCAGCATCGGGATGATGTTGGAGGGGCGGATGGACAGGGGCAGGTCCAGGTAGGAGCCGCTCTTGAGGAAGTTCGTGGAGAAGCCGGCGTACGGGCCGAACAGCAGGGACCGCTTGCCCTTGACGTAGCGGGTATCCAGGTGCGGCACGGACATGGGCGGGGCGCCGACAGACGCCTGGCCGTAGACCTTCGCGCTGTGCTGGGCAGCGATGGTCTCGTCGGTGCAGCGGAAGAACTGGCCGGAGACCGGGAAACCGCCAAACCCCTTGCCTTCCGGGATGCCGGAGGCCTGCAGCAGGTGCAGTGCCCCGCCGCCGGCGCCGACAAACACGAACTTGGCGTGGATGGAGCCGTGCTCGCCGCTCTTGGCGTGCTTCAGCGACAGGTCCCAGCCGCCGCCGGACGCGCGCTTGATGTCGCTGACGTTGTGGCCGTAGTTGATCTCCACGCCGTTGTTGCCCAGGTATGTGGTCAGCTCGCGGGTCAGGGCGCCAAAGTCGACGTCGGTGCCCTCGACGGCGCGGGTTGCCGCGACGCGCTGCTTGGGGTCGCGGCCCTTGACGATCAGCGGGGCCCACTTGGCGATCTGCGCGTGGTCCTCGGAATACTCCATCGAACGGAACAGCGGGTTCGGCTTGAGTGCCTCGTAGCGGGTGCGGAGGAACTTGGTGTGGTCCTCGCCGATCACGAAGCTCATGTGCGGAACGGTGTTGATGAAGCCCTTGGGGGAGCCGATCAGCGAGTTCGAGACGAGGTGGGACCAGAACTGGCGGGACAGCTGGAACTGCTCGTTGATGTTCAGGGCCTTGCCGGGGTCCACCGAGCCGTCTTTGGCTGCGGGGGAGTAATTAAGCTCACACAGGGCGGCATGTCCGGTGCCGGCGTTGTTCCACGGGTCGGAGCTTTCCAGTCCCGGCTCGTCCAGCCGCTCAAAGAGCGAGATGGTCCAGTTCGGCTCAAGCTGCTTGATGAAGGCGCCGAGCGTGGCGCTCATGATGCCGCCGCCAATCAGTACGACGTCGGCGTGTTGGGTCTTGGAAATGAAAGTCACAATCAGTCTCCGATAGCAGCGGCTCTGGCTGTCACAGAATATCCCGCACCGCCCACTAACTGAAATTGGCCCCGGGCGTCAAGGCCTTAGCTCGACCTTTGTGAAAACTTCGTTCAGCACCGGCGACGCCGGGTACTTCAGCACCCGGTCCGAGAGCGCCAGGGCCGAGATCGGGAAGGCAATGGGAACCGCGGGCACCGTGGCCGCGATCTGTCCGTTGATGGTCTGGTACTCCTCGGTGCGGTCCTTGCCGTCCGGCAGGCCCCGGGCCCGGGCGATCTTGGAGAAGACCTGGGGATCCTGGTAACCGAATTCGCCGGTGTTCTCGCCGAAGAGCGGGCCCACGAAATTGTCGGGGTCCGAATACGAGCCGTTCCAGCCCAGCAGGTGCAGGGCGTGGTCGCCCGGGGAGGTGACCTTCTGCAGGTAGCCGTCAGCCCAGTCCACCGGTACGGGCTTGACGTTGAGCCCGACGGCGGTCAGTTGCCGGCTGATTTCGGCGTACACCTTTTCCGGCGTCGGCAGGTAGGGCCGCGTGACGTTGAGCGGATAGTAGAACTTCAGCTCCTCGCCCTTGTAGCCGGCCTCGGCCAGGAGTTCCTTGGCCTTGCCTGGGTTGTAGCCGAGCGCCGCGGCATTGTTGTTGAAGCCGCTGAGCTTGGGCGGAACGAACTGGGACGCCTGGGCCGTGTTGTCGATGAAGAACCGGCGGATCAGCGTGTCCTTGTCCAGCGCCATTTCAATCGCCTGGCGCACCTTGAGGTTCTGCAGGATGGGGACTTGCTGGTTCATGCCCAGGTACATCACGGAGAACGGGTCCCGTTGGATGATCTGCTTTCCGCTCTTGACCAGTTGGTCGAAGTTTCCTACGGTGACGGCGTCGTAGGCGTCGATCTTGCCGTCCAGGAGCGCCTGCATCCGGGTCTGCGGGTGATCGTAGGTCACGAATTTGATGGTCCCGATCTGTCCCTTGTCCCCCCAGTAGTCCTTGTTGCTGGCCAGGGAGACGCTGCCCGAGTCCCACGAGTCGAAAACGTACGGCCCGGTGCCTACCGGGTGGAGGCCGTAGGCGGACACCGGCTGCCCGCCCCGGCTCTGGTTCAGGATGTCGGCGTTCTCCGCGGCGAGGGCCTTGGGCGAAGAGATCGCGAAGGCCGGGAGGGTGAGGGCCTGGAGAAAACCCGTGAAGGGCTGGGTGAGGCCGATCCGCACATTGTCCGGCGCAACGGCGGTGCAGTTCTTGTATATGGACAGCGGCGCCTGGTCCGCATGGGCCTTGAAGACGCCCTTGAAAGTGGTGCCGGTGGCTTGTTCGCGGAGGGCCGGTGAGAAGTGGAACCAGCGGTTGAAGTTGGTGCAGACCGCGGCGGCATCGAACGGCGTCCCGTCCTGGAATTTAACGTTGCCGCGCAGCTTGAACTCGTAGGTCCGGCCTTCATCGCTCTGGGACCATTCGGTGGCCAGCAGTGGCGTGGGCTGGCCGGTGGTCTGGTCTACGCCGACGAGGCCTTCCAGTACCTGCCGGGTGACGCGGTAGGACTCGACGTCGGAGACCAGGGCAGGATCGAGCCCGAGCGGCTCCGAGCCGGTGCCGAAGGTGAAAACCGCGGCAGGGGCCGCGCTGGCGGTGGCAGAGGCGGTGGGGGAACTGGGTGCCGGGCCGAGGCTGCCCGTGCAGGACGCGAGCGGCAGGACAAGGAGGGCGGCCCCGATGCTGGCGGCAATCCGCCGCACTGTCCTGCTGGGCACTGTACTGCTGGGCACTCGAGAATCACCTCTGGGAACTGGATGGTCCGCCGGCTGCGGACCAGCCCCAGTCTAGTTGACGGCCGGGTCCGCCAGCTCTTGTGGCACACCGCCGCACGGCGCACGGCAGCGCAAAAAAGCGGAGGCCCGCACCAGGTGGTGCGGGCCTCCGCTTCTCCTAGTGGTCCAGGGAGTCAGGCTGGAGCCGGGCAGGAGTGCAAAAGGGCTGCCTACTTGGGCATCAGGACAGAGTCGACCATGTAGACAGTGGCGTTGGCGGTCTGGACGCCGCCGCAGACGACGTTGGCGCTGTCAACCTTGAGGGCATCCTTGGTGCCGGTGACCGTCACCGAACCGCCCTGAACGGTCTTGTGGGTGCCGACGATCTGGTCCGGGGTGATCTTGCCGGGGACCACGTGGTAGGTCAGGATCTTGCTCAACGTGGCGTCGTCCGTCTTCAGGGCCTCGATCGTGGCCGGATCGATCTTCTTGAAGGCGTCATCGGTCGGGGCGAAGACGGTGAATTCGCTGCCGTTGAGCGTGTCCACCAGGTTGACCTTGGGGTTGAGCTTGCCGGAAACGGCGGCGGTCAGGGTGGTGAGGATCGGGTTGTTGGACGCCGCGGTGGCTACCGGGTCAAGCGCCATGCCGGAGACGGAACCGGCACCGCTGGGAACCTGGGCGGCGTACGCGGCGCAGCCGGAGCCGACGAGGTTGGCGGCCGGATCCATGGCTGCGGCGGAGGCACTCGTGGAGGGCGACGCCATGCTGGATTCCGCCGGTGCGGAGGACGGTGCCGGGGAGGCGGGGGCCGATGAGGCGCTGGATCCGCCACAGGCAGTGAGGCTGAGCATGGCGGCAGCTGCGATACCTGCAACGGCGAACGTGGTGCGCTTGATGTTCTGCATTTCGGTTTCTCCTTTGTTGTGCCGATGTTTGCCGGCGGCGAATATTTGCCGCTGCGGCCCTTTCCCGACTGTTGGGCACCGACCCTTGGTTGGTGTCTCAATGGGTATTCGGCTGCTCGGAGGAAACGGATGGGTGCGGATGTGAAATTCTTTTTGGCGGCTTCAAAACTCCGGGAAAAACCCGGAACAGCGCCGGAAACGACAAGAACCCCGGTCCGAAGACCGGGGTTCTCTCTGTGCGCAAGGGGGGACTTGAACCCCCACGCCCGAAGGCACAGGAACCTAAATCCTGCGTGTCTGCCAATTTCACCACTCGCGCGCGGCGCCGTCGTCGTCCCGGGAAAGAACCCCGGCGGCGGACGCCAGGCTCTATTGTACCTATTGCCGGTTTGCTGGTTGCAACGGCTGCCCGCGGGCGGACGGAGCAGAGGCCCGGGGATTAGGCGTCGAGTTTCAGGTCCCGGCGAAGTTTGGCGACGTGCCCGGTGGCCCGGACGTTGTACTGCGCGACGGCAACCTGGCCGTCGGCGTCGACGACGATCGTGGAGCGAATCAGGCCTTGGTAGGTCTTGCCGTAGTTTTTCTTTTCGCCCCAGGCCGCGTAGGCCTCGGCGACGGAGTGGTCCTCGTCGGAGAGCAACGGGAAGCTCAGCCCTTCGGCGGCCGCGAACGCCGCAAGCTTCCCGACGGGGTCGGGCGAGATGCCCACCACCTCATAACCAGCGGCCTGTAGTGCGCCGAGGGAATCCCGGAAATCGCAGGCCTGCTTGGTGCATCCGGGCGTGGCGGCCGCCGGGTAGAAATAGATCACGGTCTTCCGGCCCCGGAAATCGCGCAGGCTGACGTCCTGTCCTTCGGCATTCTTGAGGGTGAAATCCGGTGCTGTGGCACCGGCGGTGAGTCGCTCAGGCACGGGTGTCTCCTTGGTGAGGTTCGTCATGAAATGGGGGTGGTAATCCAGCGTAGTGACGCGATCGGCGCCGGACGAATCCGCTGCTCGCTATACTCTTGGGTATGCCTGATATGGATCGCTGGCCCACGGGCCGCCTATTGTCCACGGCAGCACGTCTTGTAGAACACTCCTGGAACGAAAAATTGGGGGCCATTGGCCTGACCCATGCCGGGGTGATCGCCATGGAGGTGCTCTCGGCGAATGGGCCGATGACGCAAGCCCAATTGGCCCAACTCGTCCGGGTCCAGGCCCAGACGATGGGCAAGACACTGAGCCGGCTGGAAGCGCACGGCCACATTTCGCGGCACCGCAGCACCTCCGACCGGCGCAGCCACGTGGTGTCGCTGACTGACCAGGGGCGCCAGGCGGTTGCCGCGGCCGCCGACATGGAACGTTCCGTGCTCGCCGCCACGCCCATTGACCCCGACCTGCTGCGCCAGGAGCTCCAGGCCGTGGTCAGGGTGCTGGCAACCAGGTCCTCCTCGCCGGAGGCCAAGGCCATCGTCACGGGCGCCGAGCCGGGCGCCGCTGCCGGGGCCACCCCGGTGAATTAGCAACCCCGCTGTGGGGAAACGGGGAACGTGACGGCAGGGTTTCCCGCCGTCCCAATAGATCCCGTTCTCGAGGCCTTCAGTGGTGACCGGTCACCAAGGGTTCCTGTGGTGGTTGTGTTTCTTGTTATCGTGCCGGTTTCCGTTATGGTCCCAGAACCCGTCCTTGTCATGCCGGCAGCCGTCCCGGCCCGTCCACGAGCCGCGGTGGTCGTTGTCGTCACGCCAATTGCCATGGTCGTCGCGCCAACCCCATCCGTCGGCGTTGTCATGCCACCGGTTCTCTCCGTCCCACCAGCCATTGCGTGTGTCGTGCCGGTTGTTGTCCCGCATGTGGTGCCGGTTCTCAAATGAGGACTGGCTCCAGGAGCTGGCGGAGGTGGTGGAAATGGTAGCGGCGGCGCTGGCAGGCAGGGCGCCGGCGCCAAGGCCCAGTGCGGCGGTCACCGCGGTTGTTCCGATGATGCGAATAGCCTTGTTCATGAAACTTGGTCCTTACGGAGATCGATTTCCCTGGCACCGGGGCGGGCCGTGCAGGCATGCTGCCGGGGCCCATGATTCCGTGTCTGCCGACGCGATCCTCAGTGAGGGCACCGGGAGATCTGAGTGTCATCTTTGGTGGTCGCGTCGGGCTCTATGGCCGGCGGTTTGTTGTCGGTCCGGGTCTGCAAGACCTGTCCTTCCAGGACAGTTGCCTGGAGCACCTTTCCAGTCAACGCCCCTGCATTGACTCCCAAAATGCACTAAAGACCCTGTTTCTGCCGCAATCGGACGGATCGTTTCAGGAGCCAGGATGCTGGCGATCGGATCAGCCCCGGCACGTTGGCTGCTTGCCTGGATTGACGCTGCCTGCACCGACGCTGCTTACACCGTTACTGCCTGGTTCGCCAGGGTGGCCACGATGGCGGACAGTTTGAGGCCGGTGAGCACCGCCGTGAGCAAGACGACGCTGATCGTGACCCACACCGGGGCGAGCCCGCGCCGCGGGGCGACCTCGTGGACGATCACGGAGCGCCCAATCACGTAGACCTCCCTGCTGAGGAACACCCACGCCCAGTGGAACGGCCGGACAACGCCGTCCTTGCGCAGCCGGTCCCAGTCCAGGTACGCCAGGAGGGCGGACACGCCGTAGGCCACGAAACTGATGGCTATGAAGAGGAAGTAAGGCGCCGTGAAAATCGACGCCGGATCAACTGTCTGGGTCTGCCGCGGGCCCACGGTGCGCAGCCGGAGCACAGGGTTCCAGAACATCAGCAGGATGAGCGGCACGAGCGGCAGGGCCACAATTGTCCAGATGTACGCGTTGTAGACCGGTGTCCGGTCACTGATGCGCCTGCGCGGTGCCACCGGGTGCCGGGGCGCCGGCGCCTGGAACTGGGGTGCGCTGAACTGGCCGGTCCAGGCCGAACCGTTCCACCACTGAAGCCGGCCCGAGCCTGCCGGGTCCGGATACCAGCCAGGGCCAGGGGCGGAGGCGTTGGGCGGGACGGTCATGGCTGTTCATCCTTTGCGGGGCGTGGCGCGTTCGCTTGTTCTGTTCTGGGACAAAGCGTACAGGGGTGGCTGCAAGGGGGAGCGGCGTCAGCGGCGGTGACCCGTGTTGTCGAGGCCGACGAAATGCGAGAGGCCAACGGTCCTCCCGTGCTTGAAATCCCTGAGGGCCCGTTCCGATTCCGGGTCCGAGCCGGTGCGCATGCGACAGGACTTTTGCCGCAGGTCGCGGATGATGGTCGCGATCACGATGAGAACGGCCGCAATGCCCAGGATGAGCAACTCCATGATTCCCCCATTGGTCGCAGTGGTGCATTGGATGGAGTCTAACCGCGGCCCGTGCCGGCGGGAAGGCCAGCCGACGGCGCAGACCCGTCCGCTGGACCCCGGGGCCAGCCTGCCGCCCGGGCACAAAGGGCAGTCCGGAAGTATCGACGCGCCAGCGGATCGGGAGGACGATTAATAGGCAATCACCATGAAGGAGGTCAGTGATGTGCTATTCGTATAACAGGGATTCCTGGCGGGATACCAGGAAGGATGCCGCAAAGGAATCTGAGGATCGCCCGGAGACCCGGGCGGAGGCGCCGGAATTCAGGTTCTGGGCCTTCCCCCGCCGCAGCAAGGAGTTCACGGTCGAAGAGCCGGAGAAGGTACGCGACCGGTCCCGCGAGAAGGTCTGATAAATCGATGTGCATGAGGCGGCCGCTGAACCACACAGTTCACTGTGACGGTTCGGCGGCCGTTTCATGGCCGGGCGGGCCGGCGGAGGCCAATGGCCGCGGAGAGGCCTATGAGCAGGCCGCTGAGCGCCAGCAGTAATCCTCCGGCGAGACCGCCTTGCCCGTCGGGTCCGGGACCAACCCGGCCCCGGCCGGCCGCCGCTCCGGAAGGATTCGCCGTTGAGGGCTCTGAAGGCTCTGAGCCTTGGCCCGCATCCGGTGACTGGGGCGCGGGCGTGCCCGCCGTAGCTGGGGCCGGAACAGCACCCGTGGCCGGCGCGGCAGCGGCTCCGTGGCTTTCGGAGGGGGCGGTGCCCGGCGTCGGCGGAGCCGCGACCTGCCCGGGAACCTGGCCTTGAGACGGCGGCTGTGACGGCGGTTGGGACGGTGCGGGTTCCGACGGCGGCGCTGCATTGCCCGGGGCAGTCGCGCTGGGCGTCGGGGAAGCGGACGGAGGGCCAGGCGTCGGCGAGGCGGGGCAGATCTTCACGGGAAGAAGGCCAGCCGGCTTACAGGGCCCGGCCGCCGCGGGCAACGCAAGGGCTAACGGCGAGGCCGCGAGCAGCAGGGCCACGGCGGATGCGTACGAGGCCTTCCGGATGGAGTTCATCCTCACCATCGTAGGGTTAAACCGCCGGCAGCCAGGGAATCCCGGCCCGGCGCGGCTCCCTTGCAGCGCCCTTAAGCGCTCGTCTTCGTTGCGTTCGTAACGGGGGCCGTCGTCGGGTGGCTCACTGGCCCGTGACTTTGATTCCGGCGACCGCCCCGGTCCAGGCGCCGGTCGGGTCCGGGCGGGTCAACTGGGCACTGACGTAGCCCTTCTGCAGTTGGACGACCTGCGATTGGGTTCGCGAGCAATCGACATCCAACACCGTGTGCTCTGTTCCGGCCGGCGAGTTTTGGGAGAGGTAGATCTGGGCATGGGGGACGCCCACGCAGGCCGCGGTGACTGTGTGCGGACCGGCAACCGTCACCGTTGCGGCTTTGGTGAAGCCAACCCCTGGCCCGTCCGCCGGACCGGCGTCGGAGAGGAGCGCGGACCCTGGCGCCTCGGCCAGACGCTTATGCAGTTCGGCGTAGTTGCTCGCTTCCACGCCCAGAACCCCCGGATCTTTCGTCGGGGCGGCGGGGGCCGGCCGGTGGCTTTGCCCGGCCGCCGTCGGCCGCGGATCGCCGTCGTCCTCGTAGGCGCAGGCGGCCACGCCACCGGCCATAAGCATGCCAACAATGAGTCCTGCAGCGACGCGGACTGTTTTCGTTCCCCCAGGTCCAGACATGGGCAGAGTCTACGGTCAGTCCTTTGGATTACAAGTCATCCCGGCCCGGCGGGCAGGCGCCTGCGGATACCTCCTCCATGCCTCGCGGACGACGACACCGCGTGGCCCCGCCCTTCGACCCGAACAAGATGTCCGCGCATGGTCAAGTTACCTCGCTGAGGAGTGCGGAGTTCCGAGCCCCGGCGGACTGCACTTCCCGTCATGGCCTAATCCGCAAGCCGCATGTAATCTGACTTCGAATCGCTCGCAACGTAATGGGGAACCTTGACTGAGAACATCCCGGCCGTCCCGCCAGTACCGCCGTATGCCCAGACGCCGCCCCACCCGCGGCAGGGGCAGTTCGGTCCCGTCCCGGGCAACGAGCCGCATCTCGCTGCACCCCAGACCTACGCTCCGCCTTACGGCCAGCAGCCGTACCTGTACCAGGCTCAGCAGCCGTATTCGGCCTACCCGCCGGCACCGCCGCTGCAGTATTCACCGGACGGCAGATGGACGTACACGCCGGCTTCGAGGTCCTCTGGATACCGTATCGCGGCAGGCACTACGTCGATCGTGCTGGGCGCCTGGCTGTTCCTGCAATTTCTGGTCGGAGCATCCCAAGGACTCGGTTTCCTGGCCTTCCTTTCACTCGTCGCTGCGGGCGGGACGCTCACAGCTGGCATTGTGCTGTTGGCCAAACAGCGGGGCTGGGAGAGGGGCGCGCCCGTCACCGTGTTGAGCTTCGCAGGGTTCGCCCTCTTTGTCGGTGTCCTCCACCTTGCCGGCCGATCCGGTGTCGGCATGTTCTTCTTCAACTTCTTGCTGTCAGTCCCGGTTCTGATCGTCATGGGCATCGGGTTATCCCGGGAATCAGGCGACACCTGACCAAGCACTTTGTGGCCGGCCCGACCTCCACGACGAAACTCATCCGGTTCGCCCCAGTCAGGGCTGATTGACGTCAGCCAGCTAGGGATCCTCGCTGATCACAAAGGGCCGCCCGCTGCACCTGCATTGCGGTCACCCGCCCTATTCCACAGGTGTGCAGGCGCGGCGTTTCTGGCGCTAGTAGGACAGGACGTGCCAGTTTGCGGCTACGCGGTCGGTGACTTGTCTTCATCGTCATCGCGCCGCCTTGAATGCAACTTGAACGCGATTCCCACTGCAACTATGACCACCAGGGAACCAGCAAGAACGGACCGTCCGGCTCCAGGATCTGGGACCGCAATGATCGTTGCGCAGCCCGCCGGCGGCCGCCTCGGGCAGCTCGTCGAGGCGGGCGAAGGAGTTCTCCGACGCGGCCAGCTATCTGGGAATGCCAGTCATCGACCCCTCGGACAGCCACCGATACCTGCTCACGTTCTGCCGCTCCGCGGACCAGATCCCGCACGAACTGCGGATGGCGGCCGAAAAGAGCTCACCGAAGCCCGCGAACGGATTCACCGCGAATACGCAGCCGCTGTCTGGGCGGTCCGGGCCGCGCCCCGCGGCGACGCCGCCGACACCTATCAGGCCGGAGTGAAAGCGGCCTTGGACGTGGTGCGCCGCCTCAGTTTCCCTTACGCTGACACCGGAGCCGACGACGATGGGGGTACAGGCGCAGATGGGTGAGCCGGGGGAGCTGGGGGAACCGAAGCGGATTCCGCTGTGGAAGCTTGAAGAAATGGCCGGCAACCCGGCCCCGCCCGAGGGCTGGCGCGGTAATTCCGCACCGCTGCTACCGGCCTGGGACGCGGGTCAGGTGCACACCTCTTCCTCCGCCGTCCGGGACGCCTGGGCCCGCCGCGCCCCATGGCCGATCCGCCTCTTCCGGGCATTGTTCAAGGTCACCGCCGTCGTGACAGCCGGCGCGCTCCTGGCCGGATTCAGCCTCTACCTGCACGGTGACCTGAAGCCGTCGGCGTTCCTCGGCGGCCCCGGTCAAGCCCCCGACCTTGGCATGCCCAACCTGCTGGCACCTTTGATCCCGTCTCCGGCAGATGCTTATCCTGCGGACGCCGCCGGGTCCGGGCCCCTCACCGACTACCCGACCCCGGGCCGGGAAGAGGGCGCTGCCCCGCTCGGACGGCCCGCACCGGTGCCTGCCACGTCCGCCGCCTACGCCTTCATGGATACCGACGATGACGGGCAACCGGTCAAGTACGATCCGTGCCGGCCCATCCACTACGTCACTCGTTCCGCCAACGAGCCCGCCGCCGGGCCGGAACTCATCCAGCAGGCAATCGACGCGGTTTCCCGCGCGACCGGGCTGGTGTTCATCAACGACGGGCCCACCACAGAGGCGCCGTCAGCGCAGCGCGACTCCTACCAGCCGGCCCGCTACGGGGACCGGTGGGCGCCCGTGCTCATCGCCTGGGAAACCACCGCCGAGGAACCCACTTTCACCGACCTCCATGACGGGGACACCATACTGGGCCGGGGCGGCAGCGAGGCCGTCAGTATCGGAGACACGGACTTCACCTACGTCAGCGGCCAGCTGGAGCTGAACGCGACCGGCCTGCAGACCCTGATCAAGTTCGAAGGCCCGGCCCAGGCCCTCGGCACCATCGAACACGAACTCGGCCATGTCGTGGGGCTGGACCACGTCCAGGACCCGACCCAGCTGATGAACCCGTCCGACGCTGCCGGCCTGAACAGCTACCAGGCCGGGGACCTCAACGGCCTGGCCCTCCTCGGCCAAGGGGAGTGCCGGCCCGGAGTCTGAGCGGGCGAGCGGGGCGCGGGCCGCCGTGCGCATAAAGTGCCATGAAGATCCTGATCACCGTATGCGAAAGCGGCGCAACCGCCATTGACGGCTACCCCGACGGCTTCCCGGTGGATGGTGACGCCTGCACCGCGGCCCGCTTCGTGAGCGTGCCCGGAAGCTCATCGCCAACAAAGAGCACGGTCCTAGTCTCCGCCCGAAGCTGGCTCGGCGCTCAGGTGGCCGCAGCCGGGCCTGCACACGGAGACGCGGTACATTCTGACGGGCCCTCGATGACGGAGACGCCCGACAGGGTGCAGTGTCAGCGGTTCATCCGTCGTAGGCGGCTTCCATCAGGGACTTGGCCGCTGCCGCTGTTTCCTGGAACCGCTCCTCGCGGATCGCTTTGATGCGGAGACGCCCGCAGCCCTCACCGCCCGGTTGCCCATTGTCGAGGTCTCGGAGTCTTCACGGGTCCGAATACTTCGGACGAAAGCACGCCACGCCGTCTCCCTACTCGTCTTCACCCGGATGCCGCTCAATGCCGTATGGTTTCTCCCTCACATACATGAACGCGATGACAGCAATAAATGGCAGGCACCAGAGGAAAGCCACGAGCGCGTCAGCAACCTGAAGCCCATAAATCAGGAGGGCGATGAGGAATCCCACCGCCATTCCAATGAATCCGCCTACGATTGCCCTGCCGATTTTCCGCTGATCTACGTGCACCTTGAATTCCCCTTCACTGCCCAGCGCTGCGGCATTCACCAGTGCTGTTGTCTATCGCGGGATCCTTGATGGCGATTCTCGCGTTGACGGCCAGACTTACGCCGTTGGCGGCTGCGCCGGCGACAACAAGCCGGTCCAACGACGAACGACCGTGTTGTCTCGGGGCTCAGCATCTTCGCATCGTTGGCCTAACCGTCTCCATTCCTGGACGAGCGGCGATTCCTAACGACAGCGAGACCGATGAGGTTTGCAGCAGCAAACCCAAACGTGGCGATGAGAAGCCCAACTTTTAGCACCACCCAGAAGGGCTGGGAGACGTCAATGAATTGGGCGAAGAGTCCCGAGACGAATCCGCCCAGGAATCCGACGACGGTAGGAAATTCCAACTTTGTTATCCGCAACATCGACGCCCCCATGTCAACAGAAGTTATAGGCGTCACGCTAAGCGTTGAACGAGTCCGTGGATAGATCAGAAGGCTTGACAGTTGTAGTCACGGCGGATCTGGACTGGTTTGGCCCTTCTGGCTAAGGCCTGCTCGCTGTCTGCCAGGGTAGCTCTCCGAGGGCTGTTCCTGCCTCGATGCGCGCGACGGGGTAGAAGTCGATGCGATCCTTGTCCTCGCGGGCGTAGATGACCATGTCATTGGCGGCGGTCCCGCCGCCAATGAGGGACTCGATCTCGGTGCGGGCCTCGGCCAGGCTCGCGTGGGTGACCCATTCGCTGTTGCGGTCCCCGAGGCGGGCGCGGGTGAGGTAGTCGGGGGAGTCCTCGCCGCGTGGCGGACGGACCGGCTGAGGTGCGGCGGCGTCGATTAGAACCCAGACTTCCCGGTCCTCGTCCAGGATGATCGTCTCGTAGGCGCCGGTGAGCAATTCCCAGAGCGCAGCTGTCGTGACCTCTTCTCCGGTCCCCGGGGAGGTGGGCGAGCTCGTCAAGACGCCCCGGGGCGGTCTCGGCGTTCTGGGCTTCATCACGAAGGGCGGTCATGCGCCCCATGTGTGCGGAAGACGGACTGTGCCTCACCGGCTGCCGGTCTGGCACAAGATTCAGGTAGTGGCCCTGGTGGGCTCGGCCTCCCGCGGGCGATTCGCCGGCCGACAAGTAGGCCCTACGCTTGTTGGCCCCGCGCCGCGGGCCTATGATGCGCGGACGTTCGTCAGGGATTTTCCCGTGCCCATGGGGGGACTTTTTCGCAAGCTACGAAGGAGCCACCTCATGAAGCGCGCACTCATACCCATCGCCCTCGCGGTCGGAGTCGGACTTTTCGCCGGGACGGGCGCCGCCGTCGCCGCGCCCCCGATACCTAACGACACGTCCCCCTTCCAACTCGACTGCCCCGGCTTCCAGATTGATGTCCAGGTCATCGGCTCGAGCAAGAGCAAGTATATTGACTTCATCCATCCCTCCCCTCCCTCTGAGATAAGGCTTTTTGCCGTCACAAATGCTTCTACCGCGGTTACTCTGACGGGCCCTGCCCCGGCCTCGAAAGTGGTTAGGACCGCACTCAACGGGACCGTGCGGTGGGCGTTTGACTTCAACGTCGGCGACTTTGTCATCACGTCGACGGGAAGAAACCTGATCACGGTTCCGAAGGTCTACGGGACGCCTGGCGTCTTCCTCGCAGTGGGTCTGGAGACCTGGACTCTGAATGGACCGGTATACCCGAACGCGGGACTCACCGGCCCAGGCACCGTGACCGACGTCTGTCAGCTTCTGGCGCCGTAGGCGTGCAACAGCGGCGACAAATCCTGACGGCGGTTTAGGCAGGACTGACCGTAGCTGGCAAGGCGTGGAGAAGCCCGGCCGCCTCGAGGGGTGACCGGGCTTCTGTGCGGGTATGGGGGACTATTTGCCGAAGGCGGCGGTGTACTGGGCGTTCACGCTCGGGGACAGCTTGCCGTTGACGCGCAGCAGGGTTGCGCCGTCCACGTGATGCCATTTCGGTGCCGGCTGCCGGGCCCATCGCCTTCAGGACCTTCCGGATGAAGCTGTGTGGGCGGCCTTGGGCTTCCGCTGCCGGGGGTCGGGCCAGAATACATAGCCCATAAATATCCCCCAAAGCCATACGGAGCAAAACAAAACCCCGCCTCTGCCAGCCGTTAGGCCAGTAAAGACGGGGTTTTCGTTGGTGCACCCCCCGGGACTCGAACCCGGAACCCATTGATTAAGAGTCAATTGCTCTGCCAGTTGAGCTAGAGGTGCATCTGTTGTTTTCGTTCACCGGGGCTTTTTATTTCCCGCGTTGTTCTCCGCAACGACATGAAACTCTACACGAGATTGGCTGTCGTGTGAAATCGAGGGGCGCTGGATGGTCCACGTCAGCCGGGGAGGTTCAAAATCAGCGCGAAATCAGGGTTTTGGCCGTTACTGAGGAGCCACAGACGGCCGTCAGGAGCGAGGGAAACGTTGCGCACCCGGCCATACTTTCCTGTGAAATAGCTCACAGGATCTCCGGCGAATTCGCCGTTGAGGGGTACAACCCAGAGTCTTTGACCGCGAAGGGCGCCCAGATAGGCAATGCTGCCGACAATTTCGAGTCCGCTGGGGGAGGACTCCGCCGTCGACGGCCACACCACTTTGGCGTCCAGGAGACCGGGGCGGTGAGGGGCACCCGTCACCTCGGGCCAGCCGTAGTTGCCGCCCGGCACGATCAGGTTGAGCTCGTCGTTGACGTCGGGGCCGAATTCGCTGGCCCACAGCCGGCCCGCGCTGTCCCAGGCCAGTCCCTGGACGTTCCTGTGGCCAAAGCTGTAGACCGGGTTGTCGCCGAACGGGTTTCCCGGCGCCGGCCGGCCATCCGGAGTGAGGCGGAGGATCTTCCCGCCCAGCGCCGCGCGGTCCTGCGGCTGCTCCCGGCGCTGGGAGTCACCGGTCCCCACATACAGGAAACCGTCGGGCCCAAAGCGGATCCGGCCGCCGTTGTGCGTGCCGGCCTTGGAAATACCGGTGAAAACCGGTTCCAGGGCGCCGAGCTCCAGCCGGCCGCCACGTTCGTCCAGCCGCATGCGGGCGATTCTGTTGTCCGCCGCCGCGGTGAAGTAGGCGTAGAGGTACCGGTCCGACGCGAAGTCGGGGGAAAGGGCAAGGCCCAGGAGGCCGCCTTCGCCGCCGGGAACGACGCCGGGCACTTTGCCGACCGTACCCAGCTGCCCGTCTTTGATGGTCCTGAGCAGTGCGGTGTCGCGCTCGGAGATGACCGCGGTGCCGTCGGGTAGATAGACCGTGGACCACGGCAGTTGCAGCCCGCTAACCCGCCCCGCAACGGTGGGCTCACCCGCTGCCCCGGCCGTAGCTGTTGCGCCGGTGGCAGTGCGGTCTCCCGGCTGAACCACGGGCGAGGTTGAGCCGCCGGTACAGGCACTCAAGAAAAACAGGGCAACGGCCAGCGCGGTGGCCCGGGCCGCTGCCCTGCCAATGAAGCGCCTGCGGGTGAAACGGGGGAGCATCAACGGACGCGATGGGAAGGCGTGGGCCGACGGCCCGGGCCGCCGGCTACAGCCGTGTCCGGCGCGGCGGCCGAAACCCGGCCGCTTCGGCGTGGGCCGGGGAGGCAAACCACACCTCAGCCCGGGTTTCTTCATACGCCGGGCTGGTCTCGTCGTGGTAGATCATCGACGAGGCATTGCCCTTGACGGTGAAACCCTCCGGGCCGCTTCCGTCCGCCGCCGGAGCCGCTGACCCCTCCCCGTAGGGCTGCTCAGTGGCCAAATGGCCGGTGGGCTCGGCCGTTTGGCTGGCGGAGGCCCCGGCCGCCGCTGGCGAGGCTGCCGTCTGCGTCGTTTCCGGCTCAGCGAGATCCGCGGGCATCGCCGTGCCAGTCCCGGCGTCGGGTGCCGCGGGCATCGCCGTGCCAGTGCCAGAGGCGGGGACGGTGCCGGCGCCAGTGCTGGTTGTAGTGGCCGTGCCGGTAACCGAGTCCTCGTCGTCGACCGGTTCCGCGGCTGCCGATTCCGCCCCGGGCAGAGTCGGCGCGTGGGGCTCAGTGTATTCGGGGTGGTGGACGGGCAGGCCCGCCGCGCCAGTCTCCGCAGCCGCGCCAAGCTCGGCGGCCGTCACAGCGTGCGCACCGCGGGCCGGCTCAACGTGGGCTCCGGCGGTGTGCGTCTCCGCCGGCGGGGCGGTCTCGGACCACTGGGTCTCCCACTCGGCATTGCCCGTTGCGGCCGCTGCCTCTGGGGCCGCCTTGGCGCCCGGCTCGACTGTCGGGGCCGCGGCGCCCGCCGCCTCGGGGGCAGCCGTGGCCTCCCGGGCAGGTGCGTCCGGCTCAGGTGCAGATGCTGCATTGGGCGCGGCCATCGCTGCGGCACCGGCGGCCGCCGTCGGACCCGCGGCCCCGGCCGCTGCCGGGCCGGCCATCGCTGCCGTACCCGCCGCCGCCGTCGGACTGGCCGCCGAACCACTCGGCGCCGTCGGACTGGCTGCCTCCGAATCAGACGCCGCCGTGGAACGGGCAGAGGTGCCGGTGTTGGTGCTGGTGCCTGCGGCGGATGAGGAATCTGCGCCCGGGCGGCTCTTGTTTCGGTTCAGCAGCCACCAAACCACAGCGACCACCACGATGATGACGACGAGCCAGACGATCCAGTCCATAGCAGAGCCTTTCAGTCCGTATTCAGCCCATGAGACATGGTTGCCGATGCTTGACGTTACGTCCGGGCAAAGCCGGCTGTCCACCCTCCCGGCGGCCAAATGCCGGGCATGCCTGGAGCGGATCTCCGGCCTGGTGAGCAGCCCCGAACCGGAATCAAACCCGGCCCGGCGTGTAGCCTCGCCTCATGGATTTCAAGCGACTGCAGATTCTGCGCGAACTCGCCGGCCGCGGGACCGTAGGCGCCACGGCCGAGGCCATGAAGGTCACGCCATCGGCAGTGTCGCAGCAGCTGAAGACCCTGCAGGAGGAACTGGGCGTCGTCCTGGTGGAGAAGTCCGGCAGGGGAGTGCGCCTTACCGAGGCAGGACTGGCCATGGCCGGCGCCGCCGCCGACGTCTCGACGGCCATGGCGCGGGCGGAAGCAACCATCGACACGTACCGGCGCGGCTGGCAGACGCGGGTGCTGGCAGCCTTCTTTCCCAGCGCCGCGGAGATGTTCCTGCCGGGCATGCTCCACCGGGTCAAGGCCGTCGAGGGGCTCCGGTTCGAGGCGCACTTCGAGGACCCGGGCGTTGCCGGGTTCGCCGGGCTGACCGCGGACTACGACATCGTCCTGGCGCACAGCGTCGACGGTCCGGAAGTCTTCGGCGGCCAGGGCCTGACGGTGGTGCCGCTGCTGGACGAACCCCTGGATGTGGCTTTGCCGGCCGGGCACGCTTTGGCCGGCAAAGCCACACTGTGCGCCGAGGACGTCGTCGGCTTTCCGTGGATGGGAGTCCCGGAGGGCTTTCCCTTCGACACCGTGCTGCGCCAGATCGAGGTACGGGCCGACGCGCAGGCCGTCCGGGCCCAGCAGTTCCCGGATCTGCGGGTCCTGGAAGCCCTGGTCAGCGCCGGGCATGGGCTGAGCCTGCTGCCGCGGTACACGGCGGTCAGCAACCAGGGCCGTGGGTTCGTCCTGCGCCCGCTCGAGGGCGTGAAGGCCAGCCGGAGCATCGTGGCGCTGGCCCGTCCGGACGTCGCGGCCCGGACCACCATCCAGCAGGTCCTGGCGATGCTCAAGGCCGAGGCCCAGGGTGTCGCCGAAGCCCCGGAACTGCGTGACGCGGCTCACCGGGCCTAAGGCAAATCAGGCCCCGGTGTCATTATGTGAGACGAGAGTCCACTATTTGATCGACATATTCCCGGTTTTCCGCTTAACGCTCCGTTCTTGGGTCGTTGGCGCCTGTGGCCGAGCCCTAGACTTTGAGCCATGAGTCAGGACACCCAAACAGCAGCAGACACCAAGCCGGACATCAAGCCCCGCAGCCGGGTCGTTACCGATGGAATCCACGCCGCCCCCGCGCGCGGCATGTTCCGGGCGGTCGGCATGGGCGACGACGACTTCGCCAAGCCGCAGATCGGCGTGGCGAGCTCGTGGAACGAGATCACCCCCTGCAACCTTTCGTTGAACCGGCTCGCCCAAGGCGCCAAGGAAGGCGTCCACGCCGGCGGCGGGTTCCCCATGCAGTTCGGCACCATCTCCGTCTCGGACGGCATCTCCATGGGCCACGAGGGCATGCACTTCTCCCTGGTGTCCCGTGAAGTCATCGCCGACTCCGTCGAGACGGTCATGCAGGCCGAGCGGATCGACGGCTCCGTGCTCCTGGCCGGTTGCGACAAGTCGCTGCCCGGCATGCTGATGGCCGCGGCCCGCCTGGACCTGGCCGCCGTGTTCCTCTACGCCGGCTCCATCATGCCCGGCTGGGTCAAGCTCGAGGACGGCTCCGAAAAGGAAGTCACCCTCATCGACGCGTTTGAGGCCGTCGGTGCGTGCGCCGCCGGAAAGATGAGCCGCGAGGACCTGGACCGCATCGAAAAGGCAATTTGCCCGGGCGAGGGCGCCTGCGGCGGCATGTACACCGCCAACACCATGGCCTGCATCGGTGAGGCTTTGGGCATGTCCCTGCCCGGCTCCGCCGCACCGCCCTCCGCGGACCGCCGCCGCGACGCCTTTGCGCACAAGTCCGGCGAAGCCGTGGTGAACCTGCTGCGCCTGGGCATCACCGCCCGCGACATCATGACGCGCAAGGCGTTCGAGAACGCGATCGCCGTCACCATGGCCTTCGGCGGTTCCACCAACGCCGTGCTGCACCTGCTCGCGATCGCCCGCGAGGCCGAAGTGGAGCTGACGCTGGAAGACTTCAACCGGATCGGCGACAAGATCCCGCACCTGGGCGACCTCAAGCCGTTCGGCCGCTACGTCATGACCGACGTCGACAAGATCGGCGGTGTGCCGGTCATCATGAAGGCACTGCTCGACGCCGGCCTGCTGCATGGTGACTGCCTCACCGTCACCGGCAAGACCGTGGCCGAGAACCTCGCCGCGATCAACCCGCCGGACCTGGATGGCAAGATCCTGCGCGCACTGGACAACCCGATCCACAAGACCGGCGGCATCACCATCCTGCACGGTTCGATGGCCCCGGAAGGCGCCGTCGTCAAGAGCGCCGGCTTCGACGCCGACGTCTTCGAGGGCACGGCCCGCGTGTTCGAACGCGAACAGGGCGCGCTCGATGCCCTGGATAAGGGTGAGATCCACAAGGGCGACGTCGTAGTGATCCGCTACGAAGGCCCCAAGGGCGGCCCCGGCATGCGCGAGATGCTCGCCATCACCGGCGCCATCAAGGGCGCGGGCCTGGGCAAGGACGTCCTGCTGCTGACCGACGGACGGTTCTCCGGCGGAACCACCGGCCTGTGCATCGGCCACGTCGCGCCGGAAGCCGTCGACGGCGGTCCCATCGCGTTCGTCAAGGACGGTGACCGGATCCGCGTGGACATCGCGGCCCGCACCTTCGACCTCCTGGTCGACGACGCCGAGCTCGAGGCCCGCAAGGTCGGCTGGGAGCCGCTCCCGGCCAAGTTCACGAAGGGTGTGCTCGCCAAGTACGCCAAGCTCGTCCACAGCGCCTCCACGGGCGCGTACTGCGGCTGACGGGTAACGCCTACCCGGAGTGGACGGCGCTGGGCGCCGCCCACTCCGGGGCCCTCGGCGTTTCCCTTATTAAGCCCTGCCGCCAAAATGGGCGGCTCGCCGTTCAGCGTCGGGGCCAAGGGAAAACGAGGGTCCCAACCAGTGGACACCGTTGTCCAAATAGTGAGACGCGGGCCGGGCTCGTTGACACCCGTCTCACTCAGAGGGAAAACTGAACGCATGATCGAGATCGTTACAGCCGGAGTCACCGCAGTTGAGTGCCCTGCAGTCGAGAGCACTGCGGGTGTTTCCGTCGTACTTACCAAGCGCGTGGCTCAATAGCCTTCACTGGTAACGAACCGTCACGCGCAACCCCTCGAAGAGCCCGCCGGCTGAGGGGTTTTTTTATTTCCCGCACCACCAGAACAACCCAGTAGTTCCACGATCACCGAAGATCCACAAAGGAAGAGTCCGATGAGCAAAGGATCGCCGATCAGCCCCTCGCTGATGGCCACCAAGTCCGCTGGAGCCCACAAGGCTCCGGAACGCGTCGAACGTCCGGCTGACGCCGGCGTCGACTCTGCTGCCGTCTCTCCTGTCCTCGGACCGAACAACGTCGTACCCCCGACGGTCATGACCGGTTCGCAAGCAATTGTCCGCTCGCTCGAAGAACTCGGCGTCCAGGACATTTTCGGTTTGCCCGGTGGCGCGATCCTGCCCACCTACGACCCCTTGATGGCCTCCAAAATGAACCACGTTCTGGTCCGTCACGAACAGGGAGCCGGCCACGCCGCGCAAGGCTACGCCATGGTTACCGGACGGGTTGGCGTCTGCATCGCCACCTCGGGCCCGGGTGCCACCAACCTCGTTACCGCCATCATGGATGCCCACATGGACTCCGTGCCGATAGTGGCCATTACCGGCCAGGTCTCCAGCGGGGTGATCGGCACCGACGCCTTCCAGGAAGCGGACATCGTCGGGATCACCATGCCGATCACGAAGCACTCCTTCCTGGTCACGGACCCCAACGACATCCCGCATGTGATGGCCGAGGCGTTCCACCTGGCGTCCACCGGACGCCCGGGCCCGGTCCTCGTGGACGTCGCCAAGGACGCCCAGCAGGGCCAGATGACGTTCTCCTGGCCGCCCAAGATCGATCTCCCGGGATACCGGCCGGTGGTGCGCGGCCACAGCAAGCAGGTCCGCGAGGCCGCCCGGCTCATTTCCGCCGCCAGCAAGCCCGTGCTCTACGTCGGCGGCGGAGTGGTCAAGGCCCACGCCTCGGCCGAGCTGCGCGAACTGGCCGAGCTGACCGGCGCCCCCGTGGTCACCACCCTGATGGCCCGGGGCGTGTTCCCGGACTCGCACCCGCAGCACGTGGGCATGCCGGGCATGCACGGCACGGTTTCCGCCGTGACGGCCCTGCAGCAGTCGGACCTGCTGATCACCTTGGGCGCCCGGTTCGATGACCGCGTCACCGGCATCCTGAAGTCCTTTGCCCCGAACGCCAAGGTCATCCACGCCGACATCGATCCGGCGGAAATCTCCAAGAACCGCACGGCTGACGTCCCGATCGTCGGCTCGGTCAAGGAGATCATCCCGGAACTGACCGAGGCCCTGCGCACGCAGTTCGAAGCCTTCGGCACCCCGGACCTGACCGCCTGGTGGGCATTCCTTAACAACCTCAAGGAAACCTACCCGCTCGGCTGGACCGAACCCGAGGACGGCCTCAGCGCCCCGCAGCGCGTGATCGAACGCATCGGCGCCCTGACCGGACCCGAAGGCGTGTATGTCGCCGGCGTCGGACAGCACCAGATGTGGGCCTCGCAGTTCATCAAGTACGAACGCCCGCACGCCTGGCTCAACTCCGGCGGCGCCGGCACCATGGGCTACGCCGTGCCGGCGGCCATGGGCGCCAAAGTGGGCGAACCGGACCGCGTGGTCTGGGCGATCGACGGCGACGGCTGCTTCCAGATGACCAATCAGGAACTGGCCACCTGCGCGATCAACAAGATCCCCATCAAGGTCGCCATCATCAACAACTCCTCCTTGGGCATGGTCCGGCAGTGGCAGACCCTCTTCTACGAGGGCCGCTACTCCAACACCGACCTCAACACCGGACACGACACGGTCCGCATCCCGGACTTCGTCAAGCTGGCGGACGCCTACGGCTGCGCTGCCTTCCGGTGCGAACGCGACGAGGACATCGACGCCACCATCCAGAAGGCACTGGAGATCAATGACCGCCCGGTGGTCATCGACTTCGTCGTGAGCCCCAACTCGATGGTGTGGCCGATGGTCCCCGCGGGGGTCAGCAACGACCAGATCCAGGTTGCCCGCAACATGACCCCGGAATGGGAAGAGGAGGACTGAACATGACCCGCCACACATTGTCCGTTCTGGTCGAAGACAAGCCCGGTGTGCTGACCCGCGTCGCCAGCCTCTTCGCCCGCCGGGCCTTCAACATCAATTCCCTGGCCGTCGGCCCCACCGAGGTCCCGGGCATGTCCCGGATGACCGTGGTGGTCGACGCCGATGGCGAGCTGATCGAACAGGTCACGAAACAGCTGAACAAGCTGGTCAACGTGATCAAGATCGTCGAGCTCACCTCCGAATCTTCCGTACAGCGTGACCACATCCTGGTCAAGGTACGTGCGGATGCCGCAACACGCCTGCAGGTCACCCAGGCTGCAGACCTGTTCCGCGCTTCAGTGGTCGACGTCTCCACAGAGTCGGTGGTCATTGAGGCAACGGGCCACCCCGAGAAGCTCACAGCACTCTTGTCAGTGCTTGAGCCATTCGGCATCCGCGAAATCGTGCAGTCCGGCACCTTGGCCGTTGGGCGGGGATCCCGCTCCATGAGTGACAGGGCACTCCGCAGCGCGTAAGACCGCGTAAGACCGCGTAAAAAACCGCGCAGGCGGAGCCGCCCCGTTGTACCGCAGCACCACAGACAATATCTACGAAGAATCCACTCAAAAGGAGACACCCCAGTGACTGAAATGTTTTACGACGACGACGCCGACCTGTCGATCATCCAGGGCCGCACCGTCGCCGTCATCGGTTACGGCTCCCAGGGCCACGCCCACGCCCTCAGCCTGCGCGATTCCGGCGTTGACGTCCGCGTCGGCCTGAAGGAAGGCTCGAAGTCCCGCGCCAAGGCCGAGGCCGAGGGCCTGCGGGTCCTGAACGTTGCCGACGCCGTCGCCGAGGCCGACCTCATCATGGTCCTGACCCCGGACCAGGTGCAGCGCCACGTTTACGCCGAGGACATCGCCCCGAACCTGCAGCCGGGCGACGCCCTGTTCTTCGGCCACGGCTTCAACATCCGCTACGGCTACATCCAGCCGCCGGCCGACGTGGACGTCGCCCTCGTCGCCCCCAAGGGCCCGGGCCACATCGTGCGCCGCGAGTTCGAAGCCGGCCGCGGCGTGCCGGACCTGATCGCCGTCGAGCAGAACCCGTCGGGCAAGGCCAAGGAACTGGCCCTGTCCTACGCCAAGGCGATCGGCGGCACCCGTGCGGGCGTCATCGAGACCACCTTCACCGAAGAGACCGAAACCGACCTCTTCGGCGAGCAGGCTGTCCTTTGCGGCGGCGCCTCGCAGCTGATCCAGTACGGCTTTGAGACCCTCACCGAGGCCGGCTACAAGCCCGAGGTGGCCTACTTCGAGGTGCTGCACGAGCTCAAGCTGATCGTCGACCTCATGGTCGAGGGCGGCATCGCCAAGCAGCGCTGGAGCGTCTCGGACACCGCGGAATACGGCGACTACGTCTCCGGCCCCCGCGTCATCACCCCGCAGGTGAAGGAAAACATGAAGGCTGTCCTCGCGGACATCCAGGACGGCACCTTCGCCAAGCGCTTCATCGACGACCAGGACGCCGGCGCACCGGAGTTCAAGGCGCTGCGCAAGAAGGGTGAGGACCACCCGATCGAGGCCACCGGCCGCGAACTGCGCAAGCTGTTCTCCTGGATCAAGAACGAAGACGACTACACCGAAGGAACAGTTGCCCGCTAGGCACTGCCCGGCAGGGGAGCCGGACACCACATCATGGGGTCCGGCTTCCCTGCTGTCCAGCACCACCCGCATCACCCGATTCACCAAAATCCCCACCAGATACACAAGAGAGCTAAAGAGGTCACCGGTGACAAGCACCAAACCTGTCGTACTCCTCGCTGAGGAACTTTCGCCCGCCACAGTCGAGGCCCTCGGCCCGGACTTTGAAATCCGCCAGACTGACGGCTCCGACCGTTCCCAGCTGCTCTCCGCGATCGCCGACGTCGACGCGATCCTGGTCCGCTCCGCCACCCAGCTGGACGCCGAGGCCATCGCCGCCGCCAAGAACCTCAAGGTCATCGCCCGCGCCGGCGTCGGCCTGGACAACGTGGACATCAAGGCGGCCACCCAGGCCGGCGTCATGGTGGTCAACGCGCCGACCTCCAACATCGTCTCCGCCGCCGAACTGACCGTCGGGCACATCCTGAGCCTCGCCCGCCACATCCCGCAGGCCAGCTCCGCCCTCAAGGACGGGGAGTGGAAGCGGTCCAAGTACACCGGCATCGAGCTCTTCGAGAAGAAGATCGGCATCATCGGCCTGGGCCGGATCGGCGCCCTGGTCGCTGCCCGCCTGAAGGGCTTCGACACCAAGATCCTCGCGTACGACCCCTACATCACCTCCGCCCGGGCCGCCCAGCTCGGCGTGCAGCTGGTGACGCTCGACGAGCTCCTGGCACAGTCGGACTTCATCACCATCCACATGCCCAAGACCCCGGAAACCGTCGGCATGCTCGGCGCCGAGGCCTTCAAGAAGATGAAGAGCACGGCGTACGTCGTCAACGTCGCCCGCGGCGGCCTGGTGGACGAGGAAGCCCTCTACACCGCGCTGCAGGCCGGTGACATCGCCGGCGCCGGCGTCGACGTCTTCTCCAAGGAACCCAGCACCGACCTGCCGTTCTTCAAACTCGACAACGTGGTGGTGACCCCGCACCTGGGCGCCTCCACCGACGAGGCCCAGGAAAAGGCCGGCGTATCCGTCGCCAAGTCTGTCCGCCTGGCCCTGGCCGGCGAACTGGTCCCCGACGCCGTCAACGTCGCCGGCGGCGTCATCGCCCCGGACGTCCGCCCCGGCATCCCGCTGATGGAAAAGCTGGGCCGCATCTTCACCGCGCTGACCCATGCCTCCCTCACCCAGTTCGACGTCGAGGTGGCCGGCGAGATCTCCTCGCTCGATGTCAAGGTCCTGGAACTCGCGGCGCTCAAGGGCATCTTCGCCGACGTCGTGACCGAGCAGGTCTCCTACGTCAACGCCCCCGTGATCGCCGAGCAGCGCGGCATCAACGTCCGGCTCATCACGACCCCGGACACCGAGTCGTACCGCAACGTCCTGACCCTTCGCGGCGCCCTCAGCGACGGCAGCCAGATCTCCGTCGCGGGAACCCTGACGGGCCCGAAGCAGATCCAGAAACTGGTCGGCGTCAACGGCTACGAGGTGGAAATCCCGATCAGCGAACACCTCGTGGTGGTGGCCTACACGGACCGCCCCGGCGTGATCGGCACGATCGGGCACATCCTGGGCATGAACAACATCAACATCGCCGGCATGCAGGTGGCACGCCAGGCAGAGGGCGGCCAGGTGCTGGCCCTGCTGACCATCGACAGTTCCGTTCCCCAGCAGGTCCTTGACGCGATCAAGGCCGGGATCGGCGCTGACATGGTCCGCGAGGTTGACCTCGAGGACTAAAATCCTCCCCGCAGGGCCCCGGCGGCGGCATGACCGCCGCCGGCGGCCACAAGCGGCCGGCCGGTCTGCGTACAATGGCTAGGACCGAATTTCAGGTCTTGGCCGGCAGACCGGCCTTTACTTTTGCACGCCCGGCACGGGACGCCTTCAATTCCTCAGGAAATGAACTGCGGCGTGCGCACGCAATCCAGCTTTCAGGAGCCCAATGAACGCCGTCCAGAGGTTCATCAGAAGCAGAGTGCTTTTGCTGACCGCGTCCATTTTGATCGTGGCCATGTGCCTGTCCGTGCTCGTCCAGGGTCAGTCCCAGGCGGCGCTGAGCAGAACCGTGGACCAAAACTCCCGGGGGCTCTATGACGTCCTGGTGCAGGCCAAGGCGAAGGATGACGGCGGCCTGATGCAGCCGGACATCGCCACCGGCCAGGGCGGCATCAGCTTCGAGCAGCTGGAGTCGATCCGCAAGCTCTCCGGCACCTCGGTGGCCGCCCCCATCAGCCTGGTCTCGCGCGTGACGCAGAACCTGGAGTCGCCGCGGCTGGACGCCACCGACTACCTGGGCTTCAACGCGGGCCTCGCAGGCACCTCCGGCGACCCGACCGCCACGGACCCGAGCAAATGGCCGGCCGCGGAATCGGTGCTGAGCGACACGCCGAAGAAGTACCGCCTCACGGCCAGCGCCGTCAGTTCCGACGGCCAAGCGGGCCAGACCCTGTTCAAGACCACGGCCGAGGGCTCCCTTGGCAAGGCGAAGCTGGTCGAGGAACAGGTGGAAGGCGGCAAGAACGTCCGCATTCAGGGCCCGGACGGCGAAACCGGCATCAAGTTCCCCACCCCGGCCGGCGGCTCCGAGCACAACCTCTTCAACCTCTCCGTTTCCCTGCCGATGGCTCCGCAGGTGACCGAATCCGTGGTCGCCGTCGACCCCGTCTCCGAACGCGCGCTGCTCGGCACGGCCGGTGACTTCCTGTCCCCGCTGGAGAAGGCCCCGCCCGCGGACGCCCGCAACGCCGGCGCGATCGGCCGGCACTTCGAGAGCCTCTTCACCAACGGCATCAGCATGGACGAACTCAAGGAAGGCCCGGACTTCCTCGGCGTCAAGCTCAAGTACTGGGCACCTCTGATGACCCAGTACCAGCAGGCCAAGCGCGACGGCCAGCTCACCGACGATTCGCAGGCCATCCCGCTGATCGTGCGCTCGGGCACCGCCCTGGACCTGAAGTACTCGGTCAAAATCGAGGAAATCGACGACTCCGGCAACGTCACCAAGGACGTCGGCACCGTGACCCGCTCGCTGGACAAGGACTACCTGCCGTTCGTCTCCAAGTCCCCGTTCGCCCTCGCCTGGCCCGGGTCCAAGGACCTCTCCCAGCTCATGGGCGACACCGGATCCTTCAGCCAGGGCCTCTACAACCCGGCCACCTGGACCACCAACTTTGCCGCCGCCCCGACGTACAAGGACGGCGAAACCGCCGCCAACGGCGCCGTGGACAAGAGCGCCACGCCCGGTGACTGGGTCACCGTGAACCGGCTGCCGGACAAGGCCGCCAACGGCGAAGCCGTCGACCAGACCCAGCGCGAGCCGGTAGACGAGCGCTCCTACCGCCAGAACCTGGAAACCGGCAAGAAGCTGGCCACGCCGCTGGCCATGGTTTACGGCACCTTCGACGCCGCGAACGTCAAGGAAGCTGCCGGCGACGTCAACCGGCTGCCCCTGGGCGGCTACGACCCGGCGCCGTTCACCCTGACCAAGGACGCGTCCGGCAAGGACGTCAACACCGAACTCAAGCCTTCGCTGAGCGCCACGGGCCTGGTCAGCCAGTCCGCCGGAGCCATCACCGACTACTACGGCCTCGCGGCCGCCCGCGGTTACGACACGAACGCCAACGTGATCGACGCCGTCCGGGTCCGCGCCAAGGTCCCCGGCAGCTGGAAGCAGGCGCAGCCGGAGGTGGAGAAGCTCGCCAACGAGATCCGCGACATGGGCCTGCAGGCCACCGTGGTGGCCGGTTCGGCCCGCGAAGACGCCAGCATCGCCGTTCCCGGCTACTCCAAGGACGACGCCGGCAAGGAATCGCCGCTGGGCACCGTGCAGCAGTCGTGGGTCCGCCAGGACGCCGCGGACGCCGTGTCCGGCTCCCTGACCGCCACGAACCTGACCCTGCTGTTCCTGACCCTCTGCGGCGCCGCCCTCCTGACCGGCGCCTCGACCGTCAGCTACATCCGTAAACGGCGCAGCGAGGCCGGAACCCTCCGCGCCATGGGCTGGACCCAGCGCAAGATCCGTTCCTGGGTGCTGGCCGAATTCGGCGTCGGCGCCGCGCTGCTGGCCGTCGTCGGAATCGTCCTGAGCCTGATCAGCTGGAGCACCGCCACCGCGGTGGTCTCGGCGTCGGTCCTGGCGCTGTACGCCGGTGCGGCGTTCGTCGCCGCGCAGCAGCTGCGCCACCGCGACGTCGTGGACCAGGAGCCGCAACACGATGAACGGCTCATCGCGGTTGATTCCCCGCTGACCTTCGCCAACCGGCAGCTGAGCACGAACAAGTTCAACACCATCTCGCTGGCCGTTGCCGTCGGTGTCTTCGCCGCGGCCGTCGGCGGACTCGTCGCCCTGCTGATCGACATTCCGCGGGCCGCGGGCGCCAGCGCCCTCAGCGGGCTGGCCGCGGCCAGCATCGCCCTGCCCAGCATCATCCTGGGCGTATCCGGCGTCGCCGTCGGCCTTCTGCTGACCATGGTCACCGGGCGCTTCGAGCTGCAGGCCAAGCGCCAGTACCTCGGCACGCTGCGGGCCATGGGCTGGAACCCGGACATGCTGGGCCAGGTCCGCTTCTTTGAAAACGCCATGGTGGGAACCGTCGCGCTGCCGCTGGGTGTTGTGGGCGCCCTCGGCATCGGCCTCCTCCTGGCCCCTTATGCCGCGCTGTGGGCCGCAATTGCCGGTCTCGTAGCTGTACTTTGCTGGATTCCGATTGCAACGAAAGTGGTCCAATGACTAACGAGCTGAACCTTGACCGGGAGGCACACGACCGGATGACCGCCAGCACCCGTCGCGGTGCGCACAAGACCCGCGCCAACACGATCGTGAAGGCCACGGACCACGCCACCCCGCTGGAACTGAGCAACATCACCATCCACTACGGCGGCGGCAAGGGCGGTGCCGAGGCCGTCAACGTCGTGGACGACTTCAACATGACGCTGCATGCCGGCGAAATGCACTGCGTCGCGGGCCGCTCCGGCTCGGGCAAGACCAGCATCCTGACCGTCGGCGCGGGGCTGACCCTGCCGACGTCGGGCCGGGTGTTCTGGGAAGGCGACTCGCTTGAGACCATGGGCGACGACGAGATCGCCGACCGCCGCCGGGCCCTGATCGGCTACGTTGACCAGGGCGGTGCCCTGATCGACGGGATGAGCGCGCTCGAGAACGTCCTGCTGCCGGCCGTGCCGGACGGTGAGGTCGAGAAGCGCCGCGACATGGCCAAGGACCTCCTGGACCTCGTGGGCCTGGGCCGGCGCATGCGACACCGCCCCGCGCAGCTTTCCGGCGGTGAACGCCAGCGCGTCGCGATCGCCCGGGCGCTCATCCTCGGCACCCGCGTCCTGGTGGTCGACGAGCCCACGGCCAGCCTCGACCGCGCCGCGGCCAACCGCATCATCAGCATCCTCAAGGACACCACCTCGGACGGCATTGCGGTGCTGGTGGCTTCACATGACCACGAACTGGTCCGCCAGAGCGATACCCTCACAGAACTGATCTAGATTTAGACCGTGACTTCAACAGAAAAAACCCCGTTCTACATCACCACGGCCATCACGTACCCGAACGGCGTGCCGCACATCGGCCACGCCTACGAGTACATCGCCACCGACGCGATGGCCCGCTTCAAGCGCTTGGACGGGTACGACGTCTTCTTCCTGACCGGAACCGACGAGCACGGCATGAAGATCGCCCAGGCCGCCGAGAAGGAGGGCGTCACGCCCAAGGAGCTCGTGGACCGAAACGCCGAGATCTACAAGGCTGCGCACGCCGCCCTCGGTGTCTCGTACGACCGCTTCATCCGCACCACGGACGCGGACCACTACGCGGCATCGCAGGCCATCTGGAAGAAGATGGAGGCCAACGGGGACATCTACCTGTCCAAGTACGAAGGCTGGTACTCGGTCCGCGACGAGGCGTTCTACGTTGAGGACGAGACCGTGGTCAAGGACGACGGGATCCGCTACTCGCGCGAATCCGACACCGAGGTCACCTGGACGGCCGAGGAGAGCTACTTCTTCCGGCTCTCCGCCTATCAGGACAAGCTGCTGGCGCTCTACGAGGCCCACCCCGAATTCGGTGCCCCGCAGTCCCGCTTCAACGAGGTCATCAGCTTCGTCCGGCGCGGGCTGGAGGACCTGTCCATCAGCCGCACCACGTTCGACTGGGGCGTTCCCGTGCCCGGCAACGACAAGCACGTCATGTACGTGTGGGTCGACGCGCTGACCAACTACCTCACCGGGGTCGGCTACCCGGACGTCGACTCGGACTCCTTCAAGAAGTTCTGGCCGGCCGACGTCCACGTGATCGGCAAGGACATCTCCCGCTTCCACGCCATCTACTGGCCGGCGTTTCTCATGAGCGCCGGACTGGGGCTGCCGAAGCGGATCATGATCCACGGCTTCCTGCAGAACAACGGCGTCAAGATGTCCAAATCGCTGGGCAACGTGGTGGCCCCTGCGGACTTCGTGGCCCAGTACGGCCTGGACCAGGTCCGCTACTTCTTCCTGCGCGAGGTCCCGTTCGGCGCGGACGGCAACTACAACCACGAGGCAATCGTGGGCCGGATGAACTCCGACCTCGCCAACAACTTCGGCAACCTGGCCCAGCGGTCGCTGTCCATGGTGGCCAAGAACTGTGAGGGCCGCGTGCCCGCGCCCGGCGCATTTTCCGCCGAGGACACCGCGATTCTGGCCCAGGCCAACGGGCTGCTGGACGCCGCCCGGGCCGCGTTTGAGAAGCAGGAGTTCAGCCGCGCGCTGGAGGCCATCTGGGCTGTCCTGGGCGACACCAACGCCTACTTCGCCGAGCAGGCCCCGTGGGTGCTGCGCAAGACCGACGTCGAACGCATGAACACGGTGCTCTACGTGACGCTCGAGGTGCTCCGGATCGTCGCGATCCTGGCCCAGCCGGTCATGCCGGTGGCGACGGCGGCGATCCTGCACACGCTCGGCCAGCCCGAAGGCGGGGCGCGCCAGTTCTCGGCCCTTGGCACGCCGATCGCCGCCGGCACGGAACTGCCCGCCCCGGCCCCGGTGTTTCCGAAGTACGAGGAACCCGCCGAGGCCTGAGCCCTCACAGCCTGACGCCTCCGCACCCCCTGATCCGGGGGAGCGGGGCGTTTTGCTTTTTCCCGGGAAGAGGGGTGATCGAATAGTGAGACAACTTGACCAGAATGTGGATCACTTGGCTACCCTGAAAATATGAGCGCATCCACGATTGATCTGGCAGTCATCCCGGGCGACGGCATCGGCCCGGAGGTCACGGCCGAAGCCCTGAAGGTCCTTGAAAAGGCCGCGGCCGCGGAGGGGATCGTGCTCCAGCAGACCCACTACAAGCTGGGTGCGGAGCACTGGCTCGCGACGGGCGAGACCCTGCCGGCCGCCACCCTCGCCGATCTCCGCACCCGCGACGCCATCTTGTTCGGCGCCGTCGGGGCGGCGCCCGGCGACACCCGGATCCCCTCCGGAATCATCGAACGCGAACTCCTGCTCAAGCTGCGCTTCAGCCTGGACCACTTCGTCAACCTGCGCCCCTCCCGCCTGTACGCCGGCGTCGGCAGTCCGCTCGCGAACCCCGGCGAGATCGACTTCATCGTGGTCCGCGAAGGCACCGAAGGCCCGTACGTGGGCAACGGCGGCACGCTGCGCGCCGGCACCCCCCACGAGGTGGCCACCGAGGTGTCCCTGAACACCGCCCACGGCGTGGAGCGCGTGGTCCGCGACGCGTTCCGCCGGGCCAACGACCGCCCCCGCAAGAAGCTCACCCTCGTGCACAAGCACAACGTCCTGGTCTTCGCCGGCCAGCTCTGGAAGCGCACGGTCGAGGCCGTGGCCCAGGAGTTCCCCGACGTCACGCACGACTACCTTCACGTCGACGCCGCCACGATTTTCATGGTCACCGATCCGGCCCGCTTCGACGTGATCGTCACCGACAACCTGTTCGGCGACATCATCACCGACCTCGCGGCGGCCGTGACCGGCGGGATCGGCCTCGCCGCGTCCGGCAACCTCAACATGGACCGCACCGCGCCGTCCATGTTCGAACCGGTCCACGGGTCCGCCCCGGACATTGCCGGCCAGCAGAAGGCCGACCCCACCGCGGCCATCCTCTCCGCGGCGCTCCTGCTCGACCACCTCGGCTTCGCCGGCGCCGCCCGGAAGATCGAGGCGGCCGTCACGGCCGACGTCGAAGCCCGCGACGGCGCCGTCCGCACCACCAGCGCGATCGGCGACGCCATCGCGGCGGCGCTGTAGGACCTGGCTGTATTTCCTGCGACTGCAGGCGACTGCAGACACCGCAAAACCGTGCTGCCAACGGGCGTAAGCTTGTTTCGAATCACCAATATGCTGCCGTGGTCCGAGGGTGAACCACGTTCCCACACCAGGCAGCCGATCGTGGAGGAACCATGACTCAGACTGCCCATGGCGTCGAATTCACCCAGCACCTGTCGGAGACCCCGAAGTCTGCTGAAGAGCGTGCCGCCATCCTGGCAAACCCGGGGTTCGGCGACTATTTCACCGACCACACGGCGATTGTGGACTACAGCGTCGACGCCGCCGGCAACGGCGGCTGGCACGACGCGCGGGTTGAGCCCTACGGCCCGATTTCCCTTGACCCGTCCGCCGCCGTGCTGCACTACGGCCAGGAGATCTTCGAGGGCCTCAAGGCCTACCGTCACGCCGACGGCTCGGTCTGGACGTTCCGGCCCGAGGCCAACGCCGCCCGGCTGAACAAGTCCGCCCGGCGCCTGGCCCTGCCCGAACTCCCGGAAGAATACTTCCTCGGCGCCATCCGCGAACTCGTCGCGGCAGACAAGGACTGGGTCCCCGCAGGCGACGGCGAAGCCCTGTACCTGCGGCCCTTCATGATCGCCACCGAGGCGTTCCTGGGCGTGCGGGCAGCGCGCGAGGTTTCCTTCCGCGTGATCGCCTCCCCGGCCGGCAACTACTTCGGCGGCGAACTCAAGCCCGTCTCCATCTGGATCTCGCGCGAATACGCCCGCGCCGGCCGCGGCGGAACAGGCGCCGCAAAGTGCGGCGGCAACTACGCCGCCTCGCTGATCGCCCAGCAGGAGGCCGAGGCCAACGGCTGCAAGCAGGTCCTCTTCCTGGACCAGTTCAACGACAACGCCGTCGAGGAACTCGGCGGCATGAACGTCTTCTTCGTCATGAAGGACGGCTCGCTCGTCACCCCGGCGCTCTCCGGCACCATCCTGGAGGGGATCACCCGGATGTCCGTGATTCAGGTGGCTCGGGACATGGGCCGGGAAGTCACCGAGCGCAAGATCACCCTGGATGAGTGGCGCGACGGTGTTGCCTCCGGAGACATTGCCGAGGTCTTCGCCTGCGGCACCGCCGCGGTCATCACCCCCATCGGCGTGCTCAAGGACGCCACCGAGTTCATCGGCTCCGAGGACGCCAAGGCGGGGGAGACCACCCTGGCCATCCGCGCCCAGCTGCTCGGGATCCAGACCGGCACCGTGGAGGACACCCACGGCTGGCTGACCCGCCTGGCGTAGCCACAGAATCCCGCGTAGCCACAGCATGTCATAGCGCACGACGGCGGTCCCCACCTTCCGGTGAGGGCCGCCGTCGGTGTCTGTGGTCGGCATCTGTGGTCCGGGCTGGAGCCAGCGGCGTCCGATTCAATGCAAGGATGGGTCCGTGACCTCCGAGACATCCCGCGGCATTGTCCGCAGCAGTGAGCTGACCCGGTTCCGCCTCGCCCCGAATCCAGGCCCCATGAGCCTGGACGGAACCAACTCCTATCTCATTGCCGCCCCGGGGGCGGCGGCCAGGGTCGCCGTCGACCCCGGGCCCCTCGACGAGCCGCACCTGCAGGCGCTGGCCGGCGAGGGACCGGTCGAACTCATCCTGATCACGCACCGGCACGCGGACCACACCGCGGCCGCCGAGAGGTTTTCGGCCTTGACGGGCGCACCGGTCCGGGCCGCGGACCCCGCCCACTGCCATGGCGCACCCCCGCTGCGGGACGGCGAAACCATCCGGGCAGCCGGAACTGACATCCGGGTCCTGGCGACGCCGGGCCACACCGCGGATTCGCTGTGCTTCCATCTGCCGCAGGACGGCCCGCACGGCTCCGTGCTGACCGGGGACACGATTCTGGGCTCCGGAACCACCGTGCTGGACTACCCCGACGGCACCCTCCGGGACTACCTCGACTCGCTGGACCGGCTGGAACGCCTCGGGCCGGCCACGGTGCTGCCGGCCCACGGCCCGGTGCTGCCGGCACTGGACGCCGTCGCCCGCGCCTACCGGGACCACCGGCAGGGCCGGCTCGAACAGGTCCGGGCAGCCCTCGCGGCACTGGGCGCCGACGCCGATGTCCGAGCCGTCACGGACGTCGTGTACGCCGACGTCGACCCCTCCGTCCGCCGCGCCGCGGAGCTCTCCGTCGCGGCGCAGCTGGACTACCTGCGCACTGGCGGGACGGTAGGCTAGGAACCATGCGTATCGCCCGGTTTGTAGTCGATTCTGATCCCCTCTACGGCATCGTGGAAGGTGAGCCCGGCAGTGAGGAAGTCACTGTCATCAAGGGCGACCCCTTCTTCCACGGCGTGGAACGAACCCCCATGAAGCACAAGCTGGAGGACGTCCGCCTGCTGGCGCCGATCATCCCGCGCAGCAAGGTGATCGGCGTTGGCCGCAACTTCGCCGAGCACGCCCGGGAACTCGGCAACGAGGTCCCGGCGCAGCCCCTGCTGTTCCTCAAGCCCAACACGTCCGTGATCGGGCCGAACGATCCCATTGTCCTGCCGGAGTTCTCCGAGGACGTCTCCTTTGAGGCCGAGCTGTGCGTCGTCATTGGCCGGATCTGCAAGGACGTGCCCGAGGACCGGGTGGATGACGTGATCTTCGGCTACACCTGCGGCAACGACCTCACCGCCCGCGATGTCCAGAAGACGGACCTGCAGTGGGCCCGGGCCAAGGGCTTCGACACCTCGGCCCCGCTCGGGCCGTGGATCGAGACCGAGCTCGACACCGAGGACCTGCAGATCCAGGGCCGGCTCAATGGCGAACTGCGCCAGGACGGCAGCACGAACCAGATGATCCGCGGCGTCCGGGAGCTCGTCTCAATCGTCTCGCAGGCCTTCACCTTGCTGCCCGGCGACGTCATCATGACCGGTACCCCGGACGGCGTCGGCGCCGTGCAGGCTGGCGACCGCTATGAGGTCGAGATCGAGGGCATCGGACGCCTCTCCAACCCGGTGGTCCGCCGCTAAGCGTTTTTCGCGCCGATTTCGGACAGCCGCACCGTGGATCCGCGGGGCGGCTGTCCGAAATCGCACGCGGAATTCCGGGCGGGCGGCGGTTGTAGAGATTGGTAATGTTGGTACCACTATGACTACTGCTCCCAGCTCCGCCCCGCTTGCCGCCTCCAACGGTGAAGTCACCGCTGACACCCCGGTCCGTGTCCGGTTCTGCCCGTCACCCACGGGCACCCCGCACGTCGGCCTGATCCGCACCGCCCTGTTCAACTGGGCCCACGCCCGGCACACGAAGGGCACCTTTGTGTTCCGGATCGAGGACACGGACGCGGCCCGCGACTCGGAGGAGAGCTACCAGCAGCTGCTCGAGGCCCTCAAATGGCTCGGCATCACCTGGGAAGAGGGCGTGGAAGTCGGCGGCCCGCACGAGCCCTACCGCCAGTCACAGCGGCTGGACCTCTACAAGGACGTCGTGGCCAAGCTGATCGACGCCGGCTACGCCTACGAGTGCTACTCCTCGCCGGAGGAAGTCGAGGCCCGCCACCGCGCCGCCGGCCGCGACCCCAAGCTCGGCTACGACAACTTCGACCGCGAACTCTCCGAGGACCAGCTCGCCGCGTTCAAGGCCGAGGGCCGCCAGCCCGTGCTGCGCGTCCGGATGCCCGACGAGGACGTCACGTTCACGGACATGGTCCGCGGCGAGATCACCTTCAAAGCCGGCAGCATCCCGGACTACGTCATTGTCCGCGCCGACGGCTCCCCGCTCTACACCCTGGTCAACCCGGTGGACGACGCCCTCATGGGCATCACCCACGTGCTCCGCGGCGAGGACCTGCTTTCCTCCACGCCCCGCCAGGTGGTGCTGATCCGGGCGCTGATGGACATCGGCGTCGCCAGCTACATGCCGGTCTTCGGCCACCTGCCGTACGTCATGGGCGAGGGCAACAAGAAGCTCTCCAAGCGCGACCCCCAGTCCAACCTGTTCCTGCTCCGGGACCGCGGCTTCATCCCCGAAGGCCTGCTGAACTACCTGTCCCTGCTCGGCTGGAGCCTCTCCGCCGACGAGGACATTTTCACCGTGGACCAGCTGATCGAGCACTTCGACGTCAATGACGTGCTGGCCAACCCGGCCCGCTTCGACATCAAGAAGGCCGAAGCCATCAACGGCACCCACATCCGCATGCTCGGCGCTGAGGACTTCCGCGGCCGCCTGGTGCCCTACCTGCAGGCCGCCGGCTTCGTCGGGGAGAGCCTCACGGACCGCGAGGAGGAGATCCTGTCCGAGGCCGCACCGCTGATCCAGGAACGCATCTCGCTGCTGGGCGAGGCCCCCGAAATGATCGCGTTCCTGTTCAAGGCCGACGACGCCATCGACGTCGCCGACGACGCCCGCAAGGGCCTGCCGGAGCACCTCACCGAGGTGCTCGACGCCGCCCTGGCCGCCCTGGAGCCCGTTGCCGACTGGACGGCCGAGAACATCCAGGCCGCCCTGAAGGAAGCCCTCGTGGAAGGCCTCGGCGTCAAGCCGCGCCTGGCGTTCGGCCCGGTCCGCACGGCCATCTCGGGCCGGCGGATCTCCCCGCCGCTGTTCGAATCCATGGTCATCCTGGGCAAGGATTCATCCCTGGCCCGCCTGCGCGCCTTCCGCGGCTGACATGCTGGCGGCAGGCCTTGGCGGCGGCGCAGTCCATGGGGTCCTGTTCGACATTGACGACACCCTGGTGGACCTTGAATTCGCCATGACGACGGCCCTCCGCGACGTCAGCGAGCACCTCCTGCCCGGCCTGGACGAGGCCGGGTGGGAGAGGTTCGGGCGGATCTTCACCCGAGAGACCACCCACTTCTACGACCGCTACCTGGCCGGCGAGATCACGTTCAATGAACAGCGCCTGCTCCGCGGCCGGGCGGCACTGGGGTACTTCGGCGTCGAACTTGCCGACGGCGAACAGGCCCACCACTGGGTGAGTTCCTACGCGAGCCGCCAACACGGCTACATCCGGGCGTTCGACGACGTCGGACCCCTCCTGGACGCCCTGGACGCCGCTGGCATTCCCTACGGGGCCGTGAGCAACAATGTCCACGACTACCAGCGCGTGAAGCTGGACGCGGCCGGGCTGGCACGGATTACCGTTCTGGTCGGCACCGACACCGTCGGCGCCGCAAAGCCGGACCCGGCCATCTACCTCGAGGGTGTCCGCCGGATCGGTACCGGCCCCGGCCAAACGCTGTACATCGGGGACAACCGGCTGCTCGACGCGGAAGGCTCGACGGCGGCAGGCCTCCTCGGCGTCTGGCTGAACCGCGGCGGGGAGCCAGCCCCGGGCTTTTTGGGCCGCGAGGTTGGCTCCCTGCTGGACCTGCTGGCGTAGCCGCCGCTGTAACCGGCGCCGCAACCGGCCCCGGAAGTTACCGGGGACCGGCCTGCCTCCTCCGCAGCGCCAGGAAGGCGCCAACAGAGCCAAGGGCCAGCACTGCGACGAGTCCCAGTGCCGTGGCGGCGTCGGACTGCCGGAGCAGACTGGTGGGCGAGACCGCGGCTGCTCCGGCATGCAGCGTGCCGGTGCCATCGGCAATCCGGGCGTTGCCATCCGCGAGCTTGTCCGCTCCCGTGGCCAGCTGCGAGGAGCCGGACGCCAGCTTGGTGCTGCCGGCCGAGAGTTCTGAGGCGCCGGAGGCCAAGGCCTGGGAGCCGCCCAGCAGGCCGGGGTTGGCGGGATCAGCCGGGTTGCCCTTGATGCCGGCGTTCAGGGCCACCGTTCCGTCGGCAAGGCGCGAGCTGCCCTCGGTCATCCGGGCGGCGGCCTTGAGCAGGCCCGGGTGCTCGGGATCGCCGGGGACGCCGTCCATCCCGACCCGGATCTTGGACGTGCCGTCGGCCAGAAGCCGGGTGCCCAGTACCACGCCCGGGCTGCCGGGGTCCTGGCTGTTGAGCTTTCCGGCCAGCGTTGCGAATCCGGCCTTGAGTTTGCCCGTTCCTGCGTTCAGCTGGACCGCGCCGTCCTGCAGCCGCTGAGCGCCGGCCTGCAGCTGGCTGGCGCCGGCGTCGAGCTTGCGCGCGCCCGCGGTGATCTTGGCGATCTTGTCCTTCACCACCGACAGCGGAACGAGCCTCTGGACCGGGTCATTCGCCGCTGCCTCCAGCAGTTCCAGCGCCTGAGCCAGGGCCGCGGTCCCGGTTCCGGCTGCCGGATTGTCGTTGGCACCGCGGTAGCCCTTGAGCTGGTCCGTGCCGCCTGCCAGCGCGGCCGAGCCCCCGGCCAGCTGGGCGGCGCCGCCGTCGAGCCGGGTGGCCCCGTCGGCGAGGTTGTTCTCGGCGTTGCCCGCCGGCGTCGGCGTCAGCGCGGCCGAGAGCTGCACGGCCCCCGCCGCGAGCTTCTGCGCACCGTCGTCGACTTTGTAAACGCCGGGCGCCAGCTTGCTGGTGACATCGGCTTCGATTTTGACGGCACCTTCGGCCAACTTGCCGGCACCGGCCTGGAGCATGTCCGCCCCGGGTGCCAGCTTGGTGCTGATGCCCGAGGAGATCTTTTCCGCCCCCGCGGAAAGCTTTCCGGCCCCGGTATCGGCCAGGCTGGCGCCGTTGGCGAGTTTTCCGGCGCCGTCGTCCAGCTGACCGGCTCCGGCGGACGCCTGGGCGGCCCCGTCCTTGAGCTTGGCCGAACCGTCCGTGATGCGGCCCGTGACGAGGGTATAGAACCCCAGCAGGGCAATGAGCAGCAACGCCAGGACGGCGATGGCGATTTGCTGCGCACGGGTCCGGGTCTTGCTGATAGCGGCACGACTCTGTGGCACATGATTCCTCTCGACGTTCCCGCCGGCAGCGGCTCTGCTGCCGGCCACCCCGGTAGCTGTGACGCAGCTAACACTGGAAAATGAACGCAAAGCTGCCCGCAGCGGAGTGGGGGAGGGGTGGTTACTCGTTGGTAACTTACCGAGCGTAAACTCGTTTCCGCCGGATTGGCAAGGGATGGCGCGGGTATTGCCGCCATTGACGCCGGACGCGGCCCGCCCCGGCAGCCCGACCCCGCCGCCGCGCGCCCGATTTGTGGAAGTGAAAACTCTCGGGTAAAGTAATTACTCGTGCTGAGGCGCCGGGAGCGAGGGTTTAGGCCTAAACATCCGGAGCGAAAGTGCCTTTGGGATATGGTGTAATTGGCAACACTACGGTTTCTGGTACCGTCATTCTAGGTTCGAGTCCTGGTATCCCAGCTCTGAAGTTCCGCGGGTTTCCGCTGAAATTCGGAAGTTTTGAATCGGCTGGTCCGATTTGAAACGGCGGCCAAATGTATGAAACAATCATTTGGCTTGAATGGCAGAAATGCTGTTCAGGAAGTACGCGGCCCCATCGTATAGCGGCCTAGTACGCTGCCCTCTCACGGCGGTAACGCGGGTTCGAATCCCGCTGGGGTCACAATGGAAACGGTCCCGGGCATCAGCCCGGGGCCGTTTTTCGTTTCCCGGAATTGCTGGGCTGCCGGGCCCCATCGATAGGCGACGGCTGGCCGGGGGCGCCGGCTCCCGATGCATGGCGCCTTGGTCCCGCGCAGGAGTGCCCCCCGCAGTAACCATGTTCTGAACTGGCATGATGATGCTGTGAGCTCCCATGAAACCGGACCCGAGGCCGCAACCGGCGTGGCCCTCCTTGAGGCAGTGCGGCAGGACCTGGCGGCCATCCGGCTCCCGCTCGCGCTGCCCGGGACGGACCACACGCGCCTGGAGCTCCGGAATGCCGTGGCTCAACTTGATGACTACATCCTGCCCCGGTACCGCAGCCTCGACGCGCCCCTGCTGGCCGTTGTTGGCGGTTCCACCGGGGCCGGGAAATCCACCCTGGTCAACGCGTTGGTGGGCCACCCCGTCACTCGGGCCGGTGCGATCCGGCCCACAACCCGCCAGCCCATCCTGCTGCACCATCCCGCCGACGCCGCCTGGTTTGAGGGCCAACGGGTGCTGCCGGCCCTGGGCCGCATCCGGGGTGCCCTCGTGGATGGCCGGGCGCCGGCCCCGACTGATCCGGCGTTGGATTCCGGCCCGGTGAGCTCCCTGGTCCTGGTCTCCGACTCCGCGGTCCCGCCGGGAATCGCCCTGGTGGACGCGCCCGACGTCGACTCCATTTCCGAGAACAACCGCCAGCTGGCCGGACAGTTACTTGCCGCCGCCGACCTCTGGGTGTTTGTCACCACCGCCAACCGCTATGCCGACGCCGTGCCATGGCGCCTGCTCCTGGATGCGGCCTCCCGCGACATCATGGTGGCTGTGGTCCTGGACCGGGTACCGCCAGCGGCGGAAGCGGAAATTAGCGCGGATCTGCAGGCCATGCTCAACCGGGAAGGCCTGGGTGCTGCCCAACTGTTCGTGGTGCCGGAGCTGTCGCTGGATGCCGCAGGGATGCTTCCGGCAGAGGCGGTCGAGCCGCTGCACGTTTGGCTCGAGAAGCTGGCGGGGGACGCCGCGGGACGGGCAGGAATTGCCCGGCGCACCCTCAACGGCACCCTCCTCGCCCTCGCCCACCGCGTCGACGCGGCGGAGCAGGCGCTGTCCGAACAGCAGCACGCAGCTGATGTTCTCGCAGCCGACGCCCGCAACGCCTATGACGACGCCGTGGCCAGGATCCTTGAGGCCACCCGCGACGGCGCGCTGCTGCGCGGCGAAGTGCTGGCGCGCTGGCAGGACTTCGTCGGGACCGGGGAGTTCTTCCGCGCCATGGAACAGAACATCGGACGCTTCCGTGACCGCGTGGGCGCGTTCGTCCGGGGTGAACCGGCGCCTGCGGTCAGGGTGGAAACCGCGATCGAAACGGGACTGCAGGCCGTCATTGTCGATCAGGCCGCCAAGGCCGCGGAGCACACCGACCAGCGGTGGCGTTCAGACCCTGCCGGCAGGCAGTTGCTGGGCACCGACGATCTTTCCGGTGCGTCCGAGGGCTTCGCGGACGCTGTGGCGGCCGAGATCCGGGCTTGGCAGGGGAGCCTGATGGAACTCATCCGCACCGAAGGCCAGGGCAAGCGAACCCAGGCCCGCTGGTTGTCCTTCGGCATCAACGGCCTCGGCGCTGCACTGATGATCGTGGTGTTCTCCATGACCGCGGGTCTGACTGGGCTTGAGATCGGAGTCGCCGGCGGCACCGCCGTCGTGGGTCGGCGCCTCCTGGAGGCGGTTTTCGGGGAGGACGCCGTCCGCCGGCTCGCCCGGACCGCACGCGAGAACCTGCATCTGCGGTGCCAGGGCCTGCTGGCCGCGGAGTGCCAGCGGTTCTTGACCCTGCTGGAGGTCGACGGCGGCGTGCCGCCCGCAGCGATTGCCGGACATGCGGCAGCACTGCGCCGGCTGGCGGCCACGTCATGAGCCGTCATGGCGCCGCCCGCGAGGCGTCCCAGCTCGATCGCAGGCTGGAAGCGCTCGACAGCGCCAGGGAACTTGCGTCCGGAGTGCTCCCGGAGCAGACCCTGGCCGGTGTCCTGCAGGTGCTCGACCGCGCGAGTTCGCGGCGGTCGCTGTCCGGCGACCACACGGTGGTTGGGTTTTTCGGTGCCACCGGCAGCGGCAAGTCATCGCTCTTCAATGCCGTAAGCGGCGAGGAGGTCGCGACGGCGGCCGTGCGCCGGCCGACCACCACCGAGCCGCTGGCTGGCATTTGGGGCGTCCAGGGCAGCGATCCGCTGCTGGACTGGCTGGAGGTCCACAAGCGCCACGCTGCGGCGGCCATCGAGGGGTTCGCCGACGACGACACCGGGCTGATCCTTCTGGACCTGCCGGACTTTGACTCGACCAGGGCCGCCAACCGGGAGATTGTGCAGCGGATGGTGGGGCTCGTGGACGTCCTTGTCTGGGTCCTCGATCCGCAGAAATACGCCGACGCCGCCGTGCACAACGACTTCCTGGCTCCGCTGTCCTCGCACGGGGCCGTGACGATCGTTGTGCTCAACCAGATCGACAGGCTCCCGGACCACGAGGTCCGGCCGGTCCTGGAATCCCTCACAGCTATCCTGGCGCGGGACGGGCTGGGCAAAGTGCAGGTCCTCGGGGCTTCCGCGGTGCTGGGAACGGGGGTGGACAAAGTGCGGGCCGCGATCCGTGAGGTGGCGATGCAGCGGAAGGCGATGTCGCAGCGACTTGCGGCAGATGTCACGCAGGCCTCCGCCCGGCTGGCCGAGGCGTCCGGCGTGTCCACGGGTGGCATGAAGCCCGCTGGGCGCGGGGCGGCCGCCGGTGCGACGGCCGCCGGTGCGACGGCCGCGTCCAAGGCCCGGCTGGCGGGGGAGTTGGCTGTGGCCGCCAACGTGCCGCTGGTGGTCGACGCCGTCGCCCGGTCCTACCGGCTGGAAGCAACCCGGCGCACGGGCTGGCCGGTGACCCGCTGGCTGGCCAGGTTCCGGCCGGATCCGCTGCGGCGTCTGAACTTGCGCCGCGAGGGCGCCAAGCCTGAGCTGAACCGGACGTCGCTGCCTCCTGCGGGGGCGCCGGAGCAGGCGCGGGCCGATGCCGCCGTCAGGGAGTTCGCTGAGGCGGCGTCCGCCGGTGCGCCCGGGCCGTGGCGGGCGGTCATCCGCGGCGCCGCGCGGGATGGAAGTGGCCGGCTGCCAGACGCCCTGGACCAGGCGATTGCCTCCACAGATCTGTCCGCCGGCAGGAAGTCCTGGTGGTGGGGTGTGTTCAATGCGGTTCAGTGGCTCGCCCTGGTGACGGCCCTGGCCGGGTTCGCGTGGCTGGGAGTCCTGGCTGCGCTCGGCTACCTGCAACTGCCAGTGCCGGAGGTCCCGCGGGTCCAGGGCTGGCCGGTTCCTACCGTGATGATCGCCGGGGGAGTGCTGCTGGGCATCGTCCTGGCGATTGGGGCGCGGTTCATTTCCGGAGCCGCGGCGGCGTCACGGAGTGCCGTGGCACGGAAGCGCCTGACAGCCGCCGTCGCCGCCGTCGCGGAGGAACTTGTCGTGGCGCCCGTGGAACGTGAGGTCGGCCGCCTGGCGACATTCACCGCTGCGCTGAAGGCCGCCGCGGGTCGGCAGTGAGCCATTCGTGCGGGGCCGGCCGGCGGGAGCCCCGCCTAGATCCCGGCCGCGGCGTCGCGGACCTTGATCATGGTGCGGAGGTTGCGGGTGGTGGTGGCGGCCTTGTACTTGGCCTTCGAGGAGAGCTTGCTGAAAGGGCTGTCCAGGGTGCCGCCGGCGGGGGCGAGCCAGGCCATGGCCTCGGGGCCCAGCCGGGTAAGCTCGGCCCCCGCCAGGGCACTGCCTGACTCGAAGAGCTCCGAGAGCACCGCCTCGTCGGAGGCGAGCGTCAGGTACGTATGGGTGGAGGCGTCGTCGGCCGGGTAGGGGCACGCGTCGACCAGCGCTGCCACGCGGTCCGCGGTCAGCACCACCACCCAGGCGTCGTAGCCAAAGGATTCCCGCAGGCACGCCTCAAATTCCTGCTTCACGCCGGCGGGATCCAGTTCGCTGGCCAGCACGACATTCCCGCTGGCCAGCAGGGTCACGACGCCCGAAAATGGCCGGGACTTCAGGGCGTTCTTGAGATCGGCCATCTTGATATTGATGCCGCCCACGTTGATGCCCCGCAGGAACACCGCATAGCTGTTCATGGGCACAGCATACTTAGTCGTTGGTCTTGCGCAGCGCTTCAGTCAGGACACGGCCGGCGTTGCAGACTACTTCGGCGTGCAGCCGCCCCGGCTGGCGGGTCAGGCGCTCGATCGGGCCGGAGATGGACACCGCGGCAATCACGCGGCCGGATGGCCCGCGGACGGGGGCCGAAACGGAGGCGACGCCCGGCTCGCGTTCGCCGAGGCTTTGGCCCCAGCCCCGGCGTCGTACTCCCGCCAGGACGGTGGGGGTGAAGCGGGCGGACTGGAGGCCTTCCAGGAGGCGGTCGTGGTCCTCCCACGCCAGCAGCACCTGGGCGGCGGAGCCGGCCTTCATGGACAGCTGGGTGCCGACGGGGATGGTGTCGCGCAGCCCGATCGGGCGTTCGGCGGAGGCCACGCAGACGCGCCAGTCACCCTGGCGGCGGAAGATCTGGGCGCTTTCGCCGGTGGCGTCTCGCAGCTGCATGAGCACGGGGCCGGCGGAGGCGATGAGGCGGTCCTCGCCGGCGGCGGAGGCCAGTTCCACCAGACGGCTCCCGAGCACGAAGCGGCCCTGGATGTCGCGGCTCACAAGCCTGTGGTGCACCAGCGCGAGGGCCAGCCGGTGCACGGTGGGCCGGGCCAGTCCCGTGGCCGCCACCAGCTGCGCCAGGGTGGTGGGGCCGGCCTCAAGTGCGTCAAGCACATGGGCCGCTTTATCGATGACACCGACTCCACTAGAATTGTCCATGTAATGATATTGACGTCTCATTATCTGAGATGCAAGTCAACGCGCTGGCGTATTACTTGGCTGTGCTGGTTCAGTGGAAGAGATAGTCCGTCGGAACGCACAATACTTACCGCAGTGAAGGGAGCAGGCCGTGGCAAAGACACTGGCCGAGAAAGTCTGGGACGCGCACGTTGTGCGCAAGGGGGACGGCGAAGGAGCCAACGCCCAGCCGGATCTCCTCTTCATTGACCTCCACCTCGTGCACGAGGTGACGTCGCCGCAGGCCTTTGAAGGTCTGCGGCTCCCCGGCCGCAAGCTGCGCCGGCCGGACCTCACCATCGCCACCGAGGACCACAACACTCCCACGCTGGATATCGACAAGCCAATTGCCGATCTCACCAGCCGGACCCAGATCCAGACCCTGCGCAACAACTGCCAGGAGTTCGGCGTCCGCCTGCACTCCCTCGGCGACGCCGAGCAGGGAATCGTGCACGTGGTGGGCCCCCAGCTGGGCCTCACGCAGCCCGGCATGACCGTGGTCTGCGGCGACTCGCACACCTCAACGCACGGCGCCTTCGGGGCGCTCGCCATGGGCATCGGCACCTCCGAGGTGGAGCACGTCATGGCCACCCAGACGCTGTCCCTGAAGCCGTTCAAGACCATGGCCATCAACGTTGAGGGCACGCTGCGCCCCGGCGTGAGCGCCAAGGACATCATCCTGGCCGTCATCGCCAAGATCGGCACCGGCGGCGGGCAGGGCTACGTGCTGGAATACCGCGGCTCCGCCATCCGTGCGCTGTCCATGGAAGCCCGGATGACCATCTGCAACATGTCCATCGAGGCCGGCGCCCGCGCCGGGCTGGTGGCTCCGGACCAGACCACGTACGACTACATGCACGGCCGCCCGCATGCGCCCGAGGGCGCCGACTGGGATGCCGCCGTCGAATACTGGAACACGCTGCACACGGACGACGACGCAGCGTTCGACGTCGAGGTGGACCTCGACGCCGACACCCTGGAACCGTTCGTGACGTGGGGAACCAACCCGGGCCAGGGCGTGTCCCTGTCCGCAAAGGTGCCCTCGCCGGATGACTTCGGCGATGAGAACGCCAAAGCCGCCGCCGAACGCGCCCTGCAGTACATGGGCCTCGAGGCGGGCACCCCGATGAAGGACATCCGGGTGGACACGGTGTTCCTGGGCTCCTGCACGAATTCCCGGATGGAGGACCTCCGGGCCGCCGCCGACATCATCCGGGGCCGGACCAAGGACCCTGCCGTGCGGATGCTGGTGGTGCCCGGTTCCGCCCGCGTCCGGCTCGAGGCTGAAGCCGAGGGCCTGGACAAGGTCTTCAAGGACTTCGGGGCCGAATGGCGCTTTGCCGGCTGCTCCATGTGCCTGGGCATGAACCCGGACCAGCTGGAGGTGGGGGAGCGCTGCGCCTCCACGTCCAACCGCAACTTCGAGGGGCGCCAGGGCAAGGGTGGCCGCACCCACCTCGTCTCGCCGGTTGTCGCTGCGGCGACGGCGGTCCGCGGCACCCTGAGTTCGCCGTCGGATCTGGACCCTGCTCCGGAGTCCGCGGCGGTCCGAGTCGACGCCGCGTAGTTTCCGCCGCGTAGTCACCGCCTTCCCCGCCCAGATCCGAAGCCTCGATCCACACAGCCTCGATCCATACAGTCCCGAAGGATCCGCCATGGAAAAGTTCACCACTCACACCGGAATCGGTGTCCCGCTGCGCCAGAGCAACGTCGACACGGACCAGATCATCCCCGCCGTGTACCTCAAGCGCATCACGCGTACCGGATTCGAGGACGCCCTCTTCGCCGCATGGCGCAAGGACCCGTCCTTCATCCTGAACCAGGCACCGTTCAACGCAGGATCCGTTCTGGTGGCCGGTCCCGACTTCGGCACGGGTTCCTCCCGCGAGCACGCCGTCTGGGCGCTGAAGGACTTCGGCTTCAAGACGGTCCTGTCCTCCCGCTTTGCCGACATTTTCCGGGGCAACTCCGGCAAGCAGGGTCTGCTCGCCGCCGAGGTCGCCCAGGACGACATCGAGCTCATTTGGAAGGAACTAGAGAACGCCCCGGGCACCGAGGTCACGGTGGACCTCGTGTCCAAGACCGTGCAGTGCGGCAACATTGTGGCGCCGTTCGAGATTGACGACTACACACGGTGGCGCCTCCTGGAGGGCCTGGACGACATCGGGCTGACCCTGAAGCACGAACCCGATATCACCGCGTACGAGGCCACCCGGCCTTCCTTCAAGCCCAAGACGCTGCCTGCCCGGTTGTCTTAAAGTCCCAGACCTGAGACTTCTGGGGCATGGGCCGGGGGGCTCCGAGCCTCCGAACTTCGGGAAGCCGCCTGGTGATGCGCCTGGTAATGACGTGCCGCCGTCGAGTTGCAAGACTCGACGGCGGCACTCGTGTTTGTGCGGTGCCCGTGTTTTGTTCGGCACTCACCGCGCTCAGGCCGCCGGGACGGCAACGCGTTTGCGGCTCTTGAGGGCCTTCGCCCGAACCCGGATCAGGTGAAGCTGGCGGGGCCTTGGCTGATCTGTGGCTGATGGGCGAAGCGGCGTCCCCGGCAGGGGTGGTGCGGTGGAGTGGTAGGTGTGGCCGGTGGGGGTGGTGAGCTCGATAGTGTGCCTGCTTCTGCCGTTGCCGGGTTCGGCTTCAGGGCCGGGGGCGTGCAGTCCAGCCGGGGGTTTCTTTGGTGTGGTTGCAGGCTTCGCAGAGGCCGGCGCCGTTGTCTGTGGTGGTCGGGCCGCCGGTGTGCCAGGGGATGATGTGGTCCAGGTGGCGGATCGGGGCGTCGCAGTAGGGGGTGCGGCAGGTGTCGTCCCTGGTTTGGATGAAGCGGCGCAGGCCGGGTGGGAAGAGCCGGGCGCGGGAGTCCATGGCGACGAGCTCGCCGGTGCGCGGGTGGGTGTAGAGCCGGCGGAGCCAGAGGGTGAACGCGGGGTCATCGGCGGCCCGGGACGCGTCACCGGTTCTGATGGGGCTGCCGGACTGGCCGTCAACGTTTGTGTCTGTGTTGGTGGCCGCGGCGCCGGGCCCAGGGGGACCACTGTGCCCCGGGGGAGTGCCGCCCTCGCCGCTGTGTGCCCTGCCCGGGGCCGGGTTGATGAGGGCGCGGGCCCAGCCGGCGGGGACGGTGCCGTAGCCGGTGAGCCGGGCGGGTTCGGCGTCTCCCTGGAACGGGGTGCGGTCGGTCATGATGACCTGGATCTCGATGCCGCTGATCCCGCCGGGGGTGCCGGTGGTGCGTTCGACCATGGCATCGGCCATCAGTTGCCCGCGGCCCCGCGGATCCCCGGCCGCGCGGAGGGTGTCGGCGTGCACGGTGAGGGCCTTGTAGTCGGCGACGCCGGCGGTCACGGGCAGCAGGGCGGTCAGGTGGCACATGGTGTCGGGGGCCGGGCGGAGGCTGACGTGCCGGTCGGATACGGCGGGCGCGGCGCGTTCGGTCACGGTGCGGGGGTCACGCCGGTAGGCAGCGGCCTGGGCCGCCGCGACCAGGGACCGGTCCCCGGCGCCGGCGAACGTTCCGGTGTCAGCGGCGAGATCGGCGTCGACGGCGGCCCGGTCGGCGGGGGTCAGGCAGGCGGTTTCGCGCACGAGCAGGGTGGCGCGCCATTCGTTGAGCTGCCCGGTCTGCAGGGCGGCGAGGGTGTGGGGCATTTCGGTCACGAGGGCTTTGGCCAGGCCCAGGAGCCGGCCGCCCCTGGCCGGGGATTCGCGCCGGGCGAGGGCGAGTTGCGCGCCGATCCCGGCGCCGAGCTTCTCGGCCGGGACGCCGAGCCGGGCTTGTTCGCGGCGCTGGAGCAGGTCGAAGGCCACGGCGAGCCGGGCCTGTTCCGCGGACGCGGCGGATTTCTGGTCTTCCAGTTCCCGGATCCGGTCAATGATCCCGGCACTGTCCGCGGCCGGGCCGACGGCAGCCAGCAGGACCGCCAGGTCCGCCACGTCGGCGACGGCCGTGTCCATGGGGCCCGGTCCGGCGCCCAGCCGGCGGCGGCACGGCTCCCGGCGCGGCCGAAGCCGCCGTCGCCGTGTCCTGCCCGAACCACTTCGGGCCCCTGATTGCCGTCCATGAATACAGTCTCCTCCGGGGGACGGACATTTAGCGGAGACAGAGACGGGCGGACAGACCGCGGCGACCCGTGGGTGGTCACCGCACCGATGGCGGCATTACACACTCCGGCACCGCCACCCGTGGCGCCGATACCCCGCCCGCCGGCCGCTCCGCCCCGGGCGCGGCCGAGGCCGGCGCCGCCGTGCCCCGCCGGAACCGCGTCGGGCCCCTGATTGCCGTCCACGAAACCAGTCTCCTCTGGGGCACGACAATCAGGTTGTTCCCTCTACATGTGCTTCCGGTTAGGCGGGCTCGATCCAGTAGCGGCGTTTGCCGTTGCGGCTGTCTTCGTAGACGCCGCTGTTCTTTTCGATGGTGGCCCGGGAACCGGCGTTATCTTCATCGCAAGTCAGGAGAATCCGGGAGATGCCCAGTTCTAGGGCAATTGGCAGGGCGCTGGCCAAAGCAGCAGCTGCGTGGCCGCGGCGCCGTGCGGAAGGCCTCACGCTATAGCCGATGTGCCCACCCTCGTTGAGGAGGAAATCGTTCAGCTCGTGCCGGATGGCCAATGAGCCAAGAAAGGTGTCACCGTCCATGATCCACAGGTACGTGCAGGGTACGTACCCTGGTTTCCGCGGGCTCTCCGGCCGGGCATCGTTGACCAGGGAATCGACGAAGCGGCGGAACGAGTGGTCGTCAACGAGTTCTTCCAGTGGCCAGTCCTCCGCACCCGCGCCGTCCCGGTGGGCACCGTCAAATTCGGCGGATCCTTCCAGCCAAGAGGAGTGATAACTGACGTCCGGAGCGATAAGGCGAGGCATCTCACGATCGTATTCGAAGGGTTCTCCTCTTCGGAGGAGCCGGTTCTATCTTCGGTCCCACCCGGAGGGCCCTCTGCGCCCACCCGACGCACCGTCCGCAGGCCCGAAAGCGGTGCCGCATCCGTGCCGACAGGGCCAACACGAGGCCGCTGGAACCGCTCTGTATTTCAGATCGGTAACGGATGCTCCTATGCTTAGCTGGAGCCTTTGTAAGGATTCGGGGGCGAGTAGTCGTGAGGAAACCGGTATATGAGTAGTGTTCTGACAATCCGCGGAGGCGTCCCGCTAACTGGCCGCGTCACCGTTCGCGGGGCCAAGAATCTTGTCCCCAAGGCCATGGTTGCTGCCCTTTTGGGCAACGAGCCATCGGTGTTGCGCAACGTGCCTGAAATCAAGGACGTCGAGGTTGTCACGAGCCTGCTCCAGCTCCACGGCGTCAGGGTCGACAAGGATCCCGTGACCGGCGATCTGACGCTTGACCCGAAGGGCGCCAAGACGGCCTCCAGCACGGCCATCGACGCCCACGCCGGCGATTCGCGCATCCCGATCCTGCTGTGCGGGCCGCTGATCCACGCCATCGGCGAGGCCTTCATTCCGGACCTGGGTGGCTGCAAGATCGGCGACCGTCCGATCGACTACCACCTCAATGTCCTGCGCCAGTTCGGCGCCGTCGTGGAAAAGCGCCCCGGCGGCATCCACATCTCCGCGCCCAACGGGCTCAAGGGCGCCAAGATTGCGCTGCCCTACCCGTCCGTGGGCGCCACCGAGCAGGTCCTGCTGAGCGCCACGCGCGCCGAAGGCATCACCGAACTCTCCGGGGCGGCCACCGAGCCGGAAATCGTGGACCTCATCGCGGTGCTGCAGAAGATGGGCGCCATCATTAGCGTCCAGACTGACCGCACCATCCGCATCGAAGGGGTCCGGGACCTCGGCGGCTACAACCACCGCGCCCTCTCGGACCGCAACGAGTCCGCCTCCTGGGCTTCCGCGGCCTTGGTCACCCGCGGCGACATCTTTGTCGAAGGCGCCACGCAGCGCGACATGATGACCTTCCTGAACACGTACCGCAAGGTCGGCGGCGGCATGGACATCGGCGACGACGGCATCCGCTTCTACCACCGCGGCGGCAAGCTCAACCCCCTGGTCCTCGAAACAGACGTGCACCCCGGTTTCATGACGGACTGGCAGCAGCCGCTCATCGTCGCACTGACCCAGGCCGAGGGCGTTTCGATCGTCCACGAGACCGTGTATGAGAACAGGTTCGGTTTCACCGATGCACTGATCCGCATGGGCGCCAATATCCAGGTCCACCGCGAGTGCCTCGGCAGCGTGCCGTGCCGCTTCGGGCAGCGCAACTTCCTGCACTCCGCCGTCATCTCCGGTCCGGCGCAGCTCAAGGGCACCGACATCGACGTGCCGGACCTGCGCGGCGGATTCAGCCACCTCATTGCCGCCCTGGCCGCCACCGGCACCTCCCGCGTCACGGGAATCGACATCATCAACCGCGGCTACGAGCGCTTTACCGAGAAGCTCGCGGGCCTCGGCGCCGATTTCGACATCACCTCGGTCAAGTAGCGGGGGACCTGTGAAGGAATCGGCCAAGAGCCACGTCACGTTCGTGACAGTCGCCGGGATTATCCGTCCCGTGATGAACCTCCTCATGGGAAAGAAGTGGGAAGGCCTCGAAAAGCTCCCCGCCGGGGGCTTCATTGCCGCGCCCAACCACTGCACTGAGATCGACCCGCTCGTGGTGGGGCACATGCTCTACAACCAGAAACGGATGCCGCATTTCCTCGCCAAGGCCGGCCTCTTCAAGGTGCCGGTACTGGGCGCTGTCCTGCGGTCCACCAAACAGATCCCGGTGGAACGTTCGACGACGGGGGCGAACCGTTCGCTGCAACTCGCCAAAGAGATCGTGAGCGAAGGCGGGGCGATTATCATCTACCCGGAGGGAACCCTGACCCGGGACCCGGCACTCTGGCCGATGAAGGGGCATACCGGTGCGGCGCGCATGGCGCTGGAGAGCGGCATTCCCGTGGTGCCTATCGCCCACTGGGGTGCTCAAGAGGTCTTCCCGCGGTATGCGAAGCGTTTCTACATTTTCCCCCGCAAGACTTCCCGCCTCGTGGTCGGGGATCCCGTGGACCTGAGCGCCTTTGAGGGCCGCCCGCTGGACAAGGCAACGCTCGACGCAGCCACGAATGCCATCATGGACGCCATCACTGGCCTCCTGGCGGGACTGCGCGGAGAACAACCGCCCGCCGAGCGGTGGAACCCAGCAGCGCACAACCAGCCAACGCACGGCCGTATAGACCCGGACGTCACAGCGTGACGGCGGATTTGGCGATGTCAGCCAACCGCGAATCCGGGTCCGCCGCCACAGTGGCCGTCCTGGGGGCAGGCTCCTGGGGCACGACTTTCGCCAAGGTCGTGGCCGACGCCGCCACAGCCTCCGGCGTCGAACGAGACATCCGTCTCTGGGGCCGGCGGCCCGAAGTCGTGGACCAGATCAACACCATGCACCGCAACGAGCAGTATCTGAAGGGCATCACGCTGCCGTCCAGCATCACGGCGTCGAAGGACGTTTCCGAGGTCCTGGCGGGCGCGGAGCTGGTCATTCTGGCCGTGCCGGCACAAACCCTGCGGCCGCAACTGAAGGCCTGGAAGGAGCATCTGGCGCCCGGGGCCGTCGTGGTGTCCCTGATGAAGGGCCTCGAGCTCCACACGGACGCCCGTATGAGCGAGGTCATTTGCACGGAGCTGGACCTGCCTGCGGACCGAGTCGCCGTGGTATCCGGCCCCAACCTGGCCATGGAGATCGCCCGGGAAGAGCCAACGGCATCCGTCGTGGCCTGCACGGAACCGGTCACCGCAGGCTGGATCGCGCGCAGCTGCACCGCGCCCTATTTCCGCCCGTACACCACGAGCGACGTGATCGGCGTCGAAATCGGCGGGATCGTCAAGAACATCATTGCCCTGGCCGTCGGCATCTGTGAAGGCAAGCAGATGGGCGACAACACCAAGGCCTCGGTCATCACCCGCGGCCTGGCGGAGACCTCCCGGCTGACACTCGCGCTGGGCGGCGAAGCCCGGACCATGGCGGGGCTTGCCGGACTGGGTGACCTGGTAGCCACCTGTTCCTCACCCCTGTCCCGAAACCACACGGCCGGCAGACTGCTGGGCAAGGGGCTGACGCTCGAGCAGGTCACCGCCGAAATGAAGCAAACGGCCGAAGGCATCAAGTCCAGCCAGGCGGTCCACGAACTTGCCGGAAAGCTCGGCGTCGATATGCCGATCACGGCCGCCGTCGTCGCGGTCCTTGCCGGAAAACTGTCCGTAGACGAACTGGGGCCGCTGCTGCTGTCCCGGGACCTGAAACCCGAAGGCGATCACTGAGAGTGTCAGAGAACAACATGAGCACAGAAGGCCGTAAGGGCCAGCCCAAGCCCCGCGTGGCGGTGCTGTTCGGCGGCCGCTCCAGCGAGCACGCCGTCAGCTGCGTGACAGCTGCCGGGGTGCTGGGCGCCATCGACAAGGACAAGTACGACGTCATCCCGATCGGGATCGCCAAGACCGGCCAGTGGGTTTTGGCCTCCGGCGGGACCGACGAGTGGTCGCTCTCCGCCTCGTCGTTGCCCGAGGTGGCACCCTCGGCGCAGACCGTGACCCTGGCCGAGATCGGCGGCGAGCACCAGCTGATCGTCGCAGCCCCGAATACTGTTCCGCAGGAGCTCGGCGCCGTCGACGTCGTCTTCCCGCTGCTGCACGGCCCCTTCGGCGAAGACGGAACCATCCAGGGCCTCCTGGAACTGTCCGACACCCGATACGTGGGCGCGGGCGTGCTCGCGTCCGCCGTCGGCATGGACAAACACTTCATGAAGGTGGTCTTTGAATCGGCCGGGCTCCACGTGGGACCCTACATCGCCGTGACCGACCGGCAGTGGCGCAACGATCCCGAGACCGTCCGCAAGCGCGTGGACCAGCTCGGCTTCCCGGTCTTCGTCAAGCCCGCCCGGGCAGGGTCTTCCATGGGCATCTCCAAGGTGGACTCCCTCGAGGGCCTCGACGCCGCCATAGAGATCGCCCGCGAGCACGACCCTAAACTGGTCATCGAGGCCGGCATCACGGGCCGTGAGATCGAATGCGCCGTGCTGGAGGGCCGGGGGACCGATGCTCCCCGGACATCGATGCCGGGCGAGATCTCCGTCGCGGGCGGCGGGCACGAGTTCTATGACTTCAACGCCAAATATGTGGACGACGCCGCGGCCCTCAGCTGCCCGGCCGACCTCCCCGAAGAAGCGATCACCAGGGTTCGGGAACTGGCCGCCGTCGCCTTCGACGCCCTCGGCGGCGAGGGACTGAGCCGGGTTGACTTCTTCTACACCCCTGATGGCGAACTGATCATCAACGAGATCAACACGATGCCCGGGTTTACGCCCAAGAGCATGTACCCGCAGATGTGGAAGGCCTCAGGGCTGGGCTACGCCGATCTGATTGACGAGCTGATCCACCTGGCCCTGCACCGCAAGACCGGCCTGCGCTAGGCCCTTCTGACGGTAGGGCGTACCGGGGGCGGCAGGCCGTCTGAATCAGCCAAAGGTGCTTGCCGGCCGGCGCTAGGATTAGCGAATGACCTCGAGCATCTACAAGCCGGCGGAAAGATTCAAGATCTATCCCGACGGCGCAATCGCAAATCTCATTGATCCTAGAACACCTGAACAGGCAGCCGCCTGGCTTGAAATTCCTGAAACGATGGACCGCAGTGCAGACGTTGTCGTCGCAGGCGGCGGTATTTCAGGCATCGCTGCCGCAATTGCGGCAGCGCGACGCGGTTGCAGCGTCATAGTAGTGGAGCCGACCCACATGCTGGGCGGACAGGGCACGGCAGCCGGGGTGTCCGCATTCGACATCACTTACAACTACGACCATGCTCTAAACGACCATGGCATCTGGTCCGAGATCATGGAACGTGTGATTCGTATCTATGACGAAGAGCTGCAACGCCCGGTCAACGTCTGCCACTACTTGCTTCGGTCCATCGGGCCGAATGTGGTCGTCGTCGAGCGTGTATTTTTCGAGATGCTTCGCGATGAAGGAATCACCGTACTCCGGAACACCGCATTCACCGGGGCTTACCGGTCCGGCCCTTTGGTCACCGGAATCGAAACAACCGCGGGTCCCGTCATGGGAAAGATTGTCATCGATGCGACTGAAACCGGCGAAATCCTGGCACTGGCCGGCGTTCCCCACAGGGTAGCGAACGGTCGTTCGAACGGACTCACGTATCAGCCTTCCAATGCTTACAAAGGCCGGATTCAGGACATCACCTACACGGCAACAATCCGCCGTTATGATGAAGGTCTCCCGGAAGCCCTGAAGATCACCGAGGCCCCGCGCGGCTACGATGGGTGGCTTAAAGTTTTCCGCACCTTCTACCCGCCGCAGGGTGTGGAGAATCCGCAGAAAAAGGGCAGGTTTGGACCACACGGTTTCGCCGGCTACCGCGCGGCCGTGGATCTATCGATCAGCAACATGCAGATCGGAACCCAGTGGGACGAGGTCACCAGAACAAACCTGAACTACTACAACGATCACCCGGTTCACGGCACCTACCTGACGGACCCTGATTCGAGGCTCAAGTACGAGTCGGAAGCCATCCTGAAAACGATTGGCATTATCTACTACCTCCAGAATGAACTGGGTCTGCCCTGGTCTGTGGTTACCGATGAAGGATTCAACGACGGACCCCAGACGCATCACAACCCGTACGTGCCGGAGATTTACTCGGAAATTGAGAAGCACATGCCTCTTATTCCGTATATCCGCGAATCGCGTCGCCTCATCGGGGATGTCACTTTGACCGGAAAGATGATGTTCCGCAGGGCTATGCACACGGAAGCGCCGTGGCGCTCGGACAGCATCGCGGTTGGCACGTACCACCCGGATCTGCATGGCGGCCGCCGGCCTATTGACTTCGAGGAGTACCTGGGCGAGAGCATCGCCGACAAGCCAGTGCGAGAGACGTTCGGCCCCTATCCCATTCCCATGGGAACCCTAATCCCGGAGTGGGTCGACGGCTTCCTTGCGGCGGAGAAGAACATTTCAACTTCGCGGCTGGCAAGCGGCGCGACCCGGGTTCACCCGACAGTTTCAGCAATCGGTGAAGCTGCAGGTGCCATAGCGGCAATTTGCGTGAAGTACGGGGTTCAGCCCAGGCAGATCCCCGTCGCGGCTGTTCAGCTGACACTGGCTGAGGGTGGCGTGTTGCTTACACCTCTCTTCGTGGACGGTGTCGACAAGGGCACGCCCGAGTTCGTGAAGGCGACGCTGGCGATCGCGAGGAAGCGAGTCCCGATGCCAATTGTGCGACCCCGTGCCGAAGAACCGCGAATCGAGGCGGATTTGACCGAGGCCATAGCCGCCGGAGAACACTCCATCGGATACCTCGAGCCGTGGAGGATCGAGGTCAGAACGCCCGTCAGCGTTTAAAGCTCATGGCCCCACTTTCCGTCCCGGAGAGTGGGGCCATGAATTGGCTCTGCCACAGTGGAATCGGTTCGCCGGCTGCGGCTGGAACCTATTTGCTTGTCGGCAGGTCCTGCAGGTCCTCTTGCCCGACGCATTTCCGGGTGGCCGGGATCTTCAGCGCGGCGGCGGAGAGGTCCGCGAGCACGGTGGCCGAACTGATCTTGTCCGGATCCATCAGGATCTCCGTGGCCGGTTCCCGGCCGAACGTGGTCAACGTCCACACGGGGTTGCCTTCCTTGATGACCCAATCGACGTTGTTGACGCTGACGCAGCGGTCCGTCGTGGGGCCGGGAACGTTTACCCCGCAGCGCAGAATCACTTGGGACGGATCGCCCCAGGCCGCCGTGGCCTGGGCATTGGTCTTCCGCAGCCTGGCATCGCCGATCGCGTCCGGCAGGGCCAGCATCATCGGCGCGCAGGCCGCGTTCGCGGCATCCTTGGCGGGCGTGACGTCGACCACCGGCGAGCAGGATGAAAGTGCGACGGCGGCCGAGACGGTGACCAAAGTAATGGCAAGGCGCGCGGAAACCGGACGGCTGAATCGGAGCATTTATCCAGCTTAGCCGGGACCGCGTGGCGCTACGGTTACGGGTTCAGGAGTGCGGGTAACATCACTTGAAACAGCCTGACTCTAGCCTTCGAGTAGACTGGGACCTCGTGCACCTCTGGGGCTCTGCCGACAAAGACGTTAGTGTTGGCCGCATAACGCACACCTGATTCAATCTCGCACTGTGGGGGAGGGACTGTCGATGACGTCGTGCAGCCGAAAGAAATCCATAAGGATCGGGCTGGGAGCTTTGCTTCTAGCCGCTTCAGTCATGGGCACGGCGACAGCCGCCAATGCTGCGGTAGCCGTTCCCCACCCTCTCGTCCGATTCCTGACCACGACGCCGGCTCCTTCGCCCGGCTCCGGTGATCCTCTTCAGCCAGCGGACCCCGCTCCTGAGCCTGCTCCTGAACCTGTTCCGGTCCCTCCCGAACCTGTTCCGGCTCCGGCGCCCGCCCCGGCTCCTGCGCCCGCTCCTGCACCAGCGCCCGCCCCGGCTCCTGCACCTGCACCAGCGCCCGCTCCGGCTCCTGCACCAGCACCTGCCCCTGTTCCCGCGCCAGCACCTGTTCCGGTTCCCGCGCCCGCTCCTGCGGTGGTAACTCCCGCTCCTGTACCGGTAGCGCCGGCCGTCGTAGCTCCGGTTGTCCCGGTCCCCGAGCAGACTCCCTCGGAAACCCCGACCCCAACACCCACACCGGCGCAGTCCACGGCGCCCGCCATCATCGCTACTCCCACCAAACCTCCGGTCATGGTGAAGTCGGAGGTCCAGGCGGCAGTGGCCGTTGCCACGGGCAGCCCCTTGGCCGTTCAGGCCATCACCGTACTGGTGCTGCTGGGCATGGGCTTTGCCTACTTCCGGTTCATCGGTTCCAAAAAAGTCACCGGCGTTCCGCGCACTGGTAAGTCCTGACATCCATGCAGGATGAAGCCCTGGTGGAGTCGACTGCGCCTGATCCCGTGAGTGAAAGCCTGCGGGTCACGCTGATTACGCACTCCTACTGGCCGGAACAGAGCCCTCCACAGCGCCGCTGGACCGCCATGATCAAGGAGTTCTCGCACTCAGGCTGGGACGTCGACGTCGTGACTCCGGTGGCACATTACCCCTTCGGGCGCCGGGCCCTCCCGCGTTGGATGGCTGGCAGGCCGTTCCGGCTGCGCAACGGCCAATTCACCGAAAAAATTCTCCACGTCCCTTACCTGCGCCACGGCAACTCCCGCGCCGCGCGGCTGCTGGACCAGTGCTTTTCGGCCTTTCTGTCGATTCCCGGCGGCATGATGGTCCGCAAGCCGGACGTCGTCATTGTCACCGCCCCCGGCCTCCCCTCGCTTGCCGCTGGCTATGTCGTCGCCAAATTGCGCGGTGTACCCCTGATAGTGGAAATGCGTGATGCCTGGCCGGACCTGGCCCGGGACGCCCGCCTCGTGCAAGGCAGTGTCAAAAGCGTTGTGGAGCATGTGGTGGACTTCGTCCAGCACCGGGCGGACCTCGTAGTCACGGTGACGGAGGGCTTCGCCGCCACGCTGCGGTCGCGCGGTGTCCGCAACGTGGCGACCGTCAGCAACGGAGTGCATCTGGATGCCATCCCCGTGGTCGGGCCGCCGGAGCCCGAGCGGGACGTCTTCGAGGCCTTGTACCTGGGGAACCACGGCGAGAGCCAAAAGCTCGACGTCGCCATCCGCGCAAGCGCCCTCGTGGGGGACTCCATGCACTTGCACATGGTGGGCCACGGGACCCAGAGGCCGGCGCTGGAGAAACTGGCCCGCAAATTGAAAGCCCCTGTCACGTTCCACCCGCCCCTGACCGGAGACGCCATGCTGGAACGTTACGCGTCGGCGGACACTTGCATCGTCTCCCTGCGGGATGACTGGAAATCCTTTGAGACCACCGTGCCGTCTAAGACCTACGAAGTTCTGGCGATCGGCCGGCACGTCACCGCTGTGGTGAAGGGAGAAGCTGCCCGAATCGTCTCGGACGCCGAGGCCGGCGACATCGTGGCCAGCGATCCGGAACAGCTGGCGGCACTGTGGCGTGAGCTGGCTGCCGACCGCGGCCGCCTGGTCCGCAACGGCGACAGCCGCCAGTGGGTCAAAGCTAACGCCGAGTACGAGCAACTCGCCGGCCGCTACATGGAACTGATCACCGAACTGCTCGCGGAAGCCCGCCCTAACCGATGATGCAACTGCTCAAAAACGTCCGGCTGGCCCAGGGTGTTGTCCGCCAACACCTGACAGACGATCCCGTCATCCTGTTCCTGCAGCTTTCGCGCAGGCTGCCCTCGGCCGTCCTTCCCCTCGCCAAGCGCCTGTGCAAGCTGGCGCCGAAGAACTCCACCTCCGCGGCCGTATTGTTCGCGGCCCTCGCCGCCGGTGACGGCGCCGACCTCGAACGGCGGCTGCGCATCGCTGCCGACGGCTCCGTCGAGGGGGAGCGGGCGCGACGCCTGGCCGACGTCGCCCTTGCCGCGAACCTCCCGGCGTTATCCGACGATTTCCTGACCAAGGCAAGTACGGCGCAGCGTCTCAAACAGGCCCGGGCACGTCGCCTCTGGTATGACGGCGACGTCAGCGGCGCGGTCGAGGCCCTCAATGGCTCAGGAGCGGCGGGACAGCGGCAACGTGCCCGCCTGGCCGCTGAGGCGGCCATCCTGACGGATGCATCGCCCTCCCTGGAACGCCGACCCTACGAACCGGTTCCCGGCCGGATTCTTCATCTGCTGACGAATTCGCTGCCGCACACCGCCAGCGGCTATGCCCAGCGCTCCCACTCGACGTTGCTGGCCCAGCAGGAAGCCGGCTGGGACGTGCTTGCCGTCACCAGGATGGGCTACCCCGTGCAGGTCGGTAAACTCCTCGCAAAATCCACGGACACCGTGGACGGGATCCGGTACCAGCGGCTCCTGCCGGGCACGATGGCCCAGTCCATTGACGCCCGGCTGCAGCAGCAGGCGGAGGAACTGCTGGCCGTGGCCCTGGACTTCAAGCCGAGCGTTCTTCATACCACCACGCACTACGTCAACGGACTCGTGGTACGTGCCGTGGCTCAGGCCCTCGGGATTCCCTGGGTCTACGAGGTCCGCGGTCAACTGGCCGACACCTGGGCGTCCACCCGCGGGCCCGAGGCCCGGAGCAGCGAAAAGTACCGGATGTTTCAGCGCCGGGAAGCAGAAGTCATGCAGCATGCTGATCTGGTGCTGACGCTCGGGACAGCTATGAAGGCCAACATCGTTGCTGCCGGGGTCCCGGAGAGCAAGGTCCTCATTGCCCCCAACGCTGTTGGCGGTGACTTCCTTACCGAGCCGCTGGACAAGGCCAGTGCCCGGCGTGAGCTCGGTCTCGCAGAAGACGGACAATTTATCGGCACGGTGAGCAGCTTGGTACCCTATGAAGGGATCGAGGACCTCATGGCCGCGTTTGCTTTGCTTGCGGCGGACATGCCTCAGCTCCGACTCCTGATCGTTGGAGCCGGTTCCTCCATGCCATCGCTGCAGGTTCAGGCGCAGCGGAGCGGATTCATCAACCGCATCATCTTCACAGGCCGGGTGCCTCGGGGCCAGGCGGCCCTGTACCATCAAGCGCTGGATGTTTTCGTTGTGCCGCGCAAGGACCTGGAGGTGACGCGTTCCGTGACACCGCTCAAACCCGTGGAGGCCATGGCCTGTGCCCGGCCCGTGGTGGCCAGCAACTTGCCGGCGTTGACGGAAATCGTCGAAGACGGCGTAACCGGCCTTTTAGCGGAGGCGGGGGATCCTGTCTCAATCGCCACGGCGATCCGGGAACTGCTCTCCGAGACACAGCTCGCAGCAAAATTCGGAGCTGCCGGCAGGGAACGCGTGTTGCAGGAGAGAACATGGGCCGCCAACGCGGTTGCCCTGGCACGAGAGTTGGAAATGCTGGGAGTAACTAACAGATGAGCGTCCAGGAGCAGACCCAGGCGGACGAGGCCAAGACACCCACGATTTCTGTGCCAGTCAACCTCGTCCGGCTAAGCAAGGTGGGGCAGCGGCCCGACTTCCTCGATTACTTGGTCCAGCTGTGGGACCGAAGGAGCTTCATCTTCTTCGACGCCCGCGCGCGGGTTCAAAGCGGCAACGACAAAACCCATTTGGGTACCGCGTGGCTTGTCCTGACCCCGGTGCTGAACGGCCTGAGTTTCTACCTGATCTTCGGCGTATTCCTAGGCACCAGCAAGGGCATTGAGAACTTCATTGGCTACTTGATCATCGGCGTCTTTACCTTCCAGATGAGCACCCGGTCCATTCTGGGCGGAGCCAAGTCGCTCACCAGTAACACGTCAATGATCCGGGCCTTCCAGTTTCCGCGGGCGGCCCTGCCCATTGCCGTCAACGTGCGGGAGTTCCTCTCCAACGTTCCCGTGACGATCGTCATGCTGTTGTTCGTCATCTTCACGGCACCGGCCGAGGAAATCACCTGGCGATGGTTGCTGATCGTTCCGGCGCTCGTGCTGCAATTCCTGTTCAATCTCGGGATTGGCATGTTGCTGGCGCCGCTCCTGCTCAAAATCCCGGACCTAAGCCACCTGCTCTCATTCATCATTCGATTCTTGATGTATGTCTCTGCCGTATTCTTTGCCGAGAGCCGCTTCGGTAAATACCCCGTCATGCGCACCATCATGGACTTCAACCCGATTTACCAGGTCATCAAGATCATTCGTGACTCGGTCCTTTACGAAACCACGCCGGCCTGGCGGTCATGGGCTGTCCTGGCACTGTGGGCGTTGGGTTCCGTTGCTGCGGGGCTGTTTGTGTTCTGGCGCGGAGAGGAAAGCTATGGACGTGTCTGAGGTAACGGGCGACCACATCGCCGAGCCAACAGTAGTGGTGGACGACATTTCGGTCGTTTACCGGACCAAGAACCAGACTCCAGGGCGGACCAATGCCCGCTCCTCCGTCTTGAGTAGCCTGAGGAACCGCCGTCTCGGCGACAAGGCGGTCAAGACCAGGGCGTTGAACAAGATCTCCTTCGTGGCCAACCAAGGTGACTCCATCGGCATTATCGGCCGGAACGGGTCCGGGAAGAGCACCCTGATGAAGGTCCTTGCCGGGCTGATCATCCCGGACACCGGCACCGTCTATGCCTCAAGCAACCCCATCCTGCTCGGTGTCAACGCGGCACTGATCAGCTCCATCTCCGGTGCCCAGAACATTCGGCTCGGCTGCCTGGCCATGGGCATGAGCCACGCAGAAATCGATGCCAAGTTCGATGACATTGTCGAGATGTCCGGCCTGGAGCACGAGATCTACCACCCGATGAACTCCTATTCCTCGGGCATGGGCGCGCGCCTCCGCTTCGCCATCGCCGCTGCCGTGGACCCCGAGATCCTGCTCATCGATGAAGCACTCAACACCGGTGATGCCCAGTTCAAAGATCGCTCCAAGGCCAGGATGGAGCACGTGACCAACCAGGCCGGAACCGTGTTCGTTGTCAGTCACAGCCTCGGGACCATTACGGGCATGTGCAACCGCGCCATCTGGATCGACAAGGGCGACTTCATCATGGACGGAACCCCGGACGACGTCGCCAAGGAATACCGGAACTTCATTTGGCGCATGAACGAGGGCAACGCCGACTACGGCCGCCAGATCCGGGCAGAGCTGATGGCAAGCCTTCCGGAAATGCGGACCACGCTGCTGCCCAACGGCTGGAAGCGGTCCAGGTAGCGAATGAGTTTTCGAAACAAGACGGCGTACTGGCGCCGCGCACTTTGGCACGCCCGCCGGGGCGGCATGTCCCAGGTCAAGAGCTATCTCCACCGCAGCACGGCCGAGCGCGACGAGGCCAGTATGTCCGGAGTTCGCGGCGCGGAAGGTGCTTGGCGCGGCTTGGGACGCAGCCGGCACCTGATCTTCCGTGAAACGGCCATTGACGTCGCGCAGCCGCGGAACCCGGACCTGCGAGTCGGCATCATCATGGACGACTTTTCCGCGGCGGCATTCTCCGCCGAGTGGACCGTCGTGGCGCTCAGGCCGGACAGCTGGGCCCAGCAGCTGCGTGACGAGGCACTGGACTTTGTCGTGGTCGAATCCGCCTGGGCCGGTAACGCCGGACTCTGGCGGGGCAAAATCACGGGTCCCGCCGGCCCCGCAGCAGTCTTCCAGGAATTGGTGGAAGGATGCCGGGCGGCCGGGCTTCCTGCGGTCTTCTGGAACAAGGAAGACCCGCCGCACTACGAGGACTTTCTCCCCGCAGCCAGATTGTTCGACCACGTCTTTACCACCGATGCCAACATGCTTCCCCGTTACCGGGCGGACCTGGGCCACAGCCGGATTTCCGTGCTGCCCTTTGCCGCGCAGCCCCGCATCCACAACCCGGCCCGCCCCCGGCACGGCTGGCACGCCCGCGAGATTGCATTCGCTGGAATGTACTTTGCGCACAAGTATGAGGACCGTCGGCGCCAGATGGAGTACTTGCTGGGAGCGGCCGTGGACGCGACGGCGGGCAAGCGTCCAGGCTTTGAAATCTTTTCGCGCCAGCTTGGCAGTCAGCCGCAGTATCAGTTCCCGGGAATCCTCAAGAAGCACGTGGTGGGATCCCTGTCCTACAAACAGATGCTGACCGCCTATAAGGCGTACAAGGTCTTCCTCAACGTCAACTCCGTCACGGATTCGCCGTCGATGTGTGCCCGGCGCATTTTCGAGATCACGGCGGCCGGCTCCTGCGTGGTCTCTACTCCTAGCGCGGCCATAGCGGAATTCTTCCCGGGCAATGAAATTCCCACGGCAGACAACCGGCACGATGCCGCGCACCTGTTGAAGGCGCTGACGGCCAACCCGGACTACGCACAGCGCCTGGTCCACAAGGCCCAGCGCAGAATCTGGGCGGAACACACCTTCAGCCACCGGGCACAGTCCATCGCGGCTGCGGCGCGGCCTGCCCTGGCCGCGCCGGCGCCCAGGGCCCAGGTATCGGTCCTCGTCTCTAGTTTCCGTCCGCAGCAACTCGACCATGTCATTGCCGGCGTCGCCGCCCAGCAGGGCGTGGATGTCCAACTGGTCTACCTCGCCCACGGGTTTGAGGTCGACGATGCGGCATTCCGGCGGAAGTGCCTGGAAGCCGGGATTCTCGACGTCGTGGTTCTTCAGGAACCGGGGCAAACGCTGCTCGGTGAGTGCCTGAATGCCGCCGTGGCGCGCGCCGATGGCCGGTTCTCCACCAAATGGGATGACGACGACATTTACAGCCCCATGTACCTGGGCGACCAGGTCAACGCCATGATGTACTCCGAGGCCGAGGTGGTGGGAAAGCGGGCGCATTACATGCACCTCGCCGGGGCTGGTGCTACGATCCTGCGCAACCCGCAACTGGAACACCGGTTCGTGGAAGCAGTCTCCGGACCGACGATTTTCGCTGCCACCGACACGTTCAGGCGCATACCCTTCCATCCCGTGCAGCGTGGGGAGGACTCGCGCTTCCTGGGCGACGTCATCGAGTCGGGCGGTCGGGTGTACTCCGCGGACCGCTTCAACTACTGCCAAATGCGGGGCGCCGACGTGGCGTCCCACACCTGGCCCATCACCACTGAAGAGCTTCTGGCTTCTTCAAAGATTCAGTTCTTCGGCTCGCCCGAAGACCACATTTTAGTTTAGGGGAGACATGGACGAGACGATTTTTGATGTTGCCGTCATCGGACTTGGCTACATCGGCTTGCCCACAGCGGCCAGCTTTGCCGCCAAAGGCAAGCGCGTGGCCGGCGTCGATGTAAAGCAGTCGACCATCGACGCCGTCAACAGGGGAGAGGTTCCCTTTGTGGAACCCGACATGGGCGTGGTGGTTTCGGGCGCGGTCAGCCTGGGGAACCTCGTTGCGATGTCCACCGTACCTGCGGCCGACGCGTTCATCATCGCTGTGCCCACCCCGCTCGCGGAGGGCAACGGCGCCGACCTCTCCTATCTCCGAAGCGCTCTCGAGGCCCTCGCCCCCAAGCTGCGCGGCGGCGAACTTGTGGTCCTGGAGTCCACGTCGCCTCCGGGCACCACGGACCGCCTGGGCGCCTACCTCACGGAGTTGCGGCCGGACCTGTCGCTCGAAGCGGGTCCCGGACTGAACCATGTCCACGTTGTGCACTCTCCGGAAAGGGTGCTGCCGGGGCGGATTATGGTCGAAATGGTCACCAACGACCGCGTGATCGGAGGCCTGACCGAAGAGGGGGCCCAGCTGGCCAAGCGGCTTTACGAGGTCATCTGCCAGGGCCAAATCCTGGTCACGGACGCCACCACGGCCGAAATGACCAAGCTGGTAGAAAACACGTTCCGCGACGTCAACATCGCCTTCGCTAACGAGCTCTCGCTTATCTGCGACAACCTGGGCATCGACGTGTGGAAGCTGATCGAACTGGCGAACCACCACCCGCGCGTGAATGTCCTTCGCCCCGGCCCCGGTGTAGGCGGACACTGCATCGCGGTGGACCCCTGGTTCATTGTCGACGCCGTCCCGGAACACTCCGTCCTGATACGCACCGCCCGCGAAGTCAACGACGCCAAGCCGCACCATGTGGTCCGGCAGGCTGTAGAAGCACTGGCCGACCAGCCCGGGGCAACCGTGGCTGTCCTCGGCCTGGCTTTCAAGGCCAACATCGACGACGTCCGCGAGTCGCCGTCCGTGACGATCGTCCAGGAGCTCGTCCGGCAGCTGCCTGAAAGCACCATCCTGGTGGTTGACCCGAACGTCGAGGAACTCCCGACGGCGCTGGCAGCATCCGGCCTCTCCGTGCTCCACGGCATGGAGGAGGCCGTAGCGGCGGCGGACCTCGTGATGCTCCTGGTGGACCATGATGAATTCCTGGCCCTTGACTCCGTTGCCCTGGAAGGAAAACAGGTCATCGACACCAAGGGCATCTGGAACCAGCAGGAGCCCTCCGAGCCCAATCGGCTGCACGCGCCCGTGGGGGCCTCCGTCAGTGGATAAGAAAAGCCACGCCCAGTCAGCGGCAGCGGCTATTGAAGACGAGCTGCGACACGCCGGTTTCGCGCTCAAAGCCCTGCACACGCCGCGGCAGGAGACCCCACTCGTCAAAATCCTGATCCCGGCCGCGAAGGCCACGGACCTGGAGATTGCAGGGACCGTCGCATCGCTATTCGGCTCCGCGTGCCAGGATTTCACCGTGGACGTTCTCGTGGAGGACAGGCGGCCGAAGCTGGAGGAGTGGCTCGTCACGGACCGCCGCTTTTCATTTCCCCGAACGGACGGACGACAGCCTGCTGGGGCCGCCTACACGCTGGTGCTCAGCGCGGGAACGGCCATCGGCCTGCACTCGCTGGAGGCGATGATCGACACCCTGCGCCAGACACAGGCACTTGTCCTGAGGGCACTGGTGGACGGGCAGTCCGGCGCGATGGAACTGTGGCAGACGGCGACCCTCCGGGAGCTGTCAGAAACCGGTGACCCTGAGAAATCCGCACGAAGCGCCGGCGGTGAACGGTGGGTCTCGGGGAGTGCCCTGGGCCTGCACGACTTCCGGCGGCCCAAACCCAAGCTGCACCTGCGCAAAGGCGCCGCGGCAACCCTTGACCTCAATATCGTGGTCCGGGATTTGGCCGACGCCGCTACCCGCCTCGACTATGAGCAGAAGATCCGGCACCTCGAGGCACGGCTGAAGAAGTCCGAAATCGAGCGCCGCCGCCTGGAGCAGGGGATGGCCCCGAACCGCGGCCTCTCCCGCGCCCGTGCCATTGCCCGTAAGGGCCCGGCCTACATCTTTGGCCAGCTCAAGTCCCGCGCGGGCGGGGCGGGGAGCTAGCAGCATGCAGATCAAGAGCGTTGTCGTCGGCCCGGCAGAGCACTCCATGGCGCAGCTGGCGTTGGACCTTGGACTGGACTACGCCCGCTCGGACTGGGAGCACCGCGACCCCAAGACCGCGTCCGACTGGGAACACGCCGTTCCTGCGGATCAATTGTGGTGGGATCAGTACGTTGTGCAGACCGAGTCCCTCGCCGAGGCCAGGACGCTGCTTCCCTTGTTCCGCAGCGAGGGACGGGCGCAGCGCTTCGTCCTCGTGATCCGGGGTCTCTTCCCGGCAGCTGATCTGCCGGTCTGGACGCCGCGCAGCCTCCAGGTCAAGGCAGGCACGTCCGCCCTGACCGTGCCGGGACTCGGCTTCGCCGTGGTGGTGGAAGGCGGCAAATGGGTGAATGTGCACGCTGCCGCCCTCGCCGCACTGGGCTGTTGCTCGCCGGCCGCGCCGCGGCCGGTGCTGGGCGGACTGCGCGTCGGTATCAGCGACCCCTCAGACGGGGCCTGGCTCGCTGGCGACTCGCTGGGCAGCTTCATGACGGAACAGCTCCTGCAGCCCGAGCCGGATGACATCTATTCCGTCGACGTTTTGATCGGTCCCGCCGTGCTCGCGCAGCGGCTCAGTGAGCAGATCGCCGCCCAGCCACGACGGGTAACCCCGCCGGTCTGGACTCCGTCGGCGACCGTGCTGCCTCCTGTTGATACCGCCGTCGTCTCTCCGATGGGGTTCTTGCCTTACCCGGACAAGCCGGCTCGTGCGCTCGAGCCGAGGGAGCTCGGCCAAGGGGGAGACCTCAGCGAAACCGGACTCGCCGCCCTGCGCCCGCACGACTATGTCGAGGTTGATGGCAGCCGCTTCGGCGGCCTGGACCGGCAGTTGGCGCGGCGCCTGAGTCAGCTCGCCGTCGCCGGCGTGCCGATGCTGACGCGTGCATTGCCGTCCCCGGTAAGGTCCATGCTGGGTGACCGGCTGGTGGACTGCATCGAGGCCTTCGACGCCGGTGACGCGCCGGTGGTGCGGGAATCAAAGTCGATCGACCTGCGCCGGACGGCGCTGGACCTCTACAGCCCGCGCGCCGTCTGGAACACACTGCTGGGCCGGCTCGGCAAGCCGCTGCTTCCCGTACCCTCCGTGAGCGTGGTTCTGGCCACCCGCCGGCCGGAGAAGCTGGCTTCGGCCCTGGAGCAGCTGGCATGCCAGAGCTGGGAAGCCGTGGAAGTGGTGGTGGTGCTGCACGGCTTCGACCCGGACCTCCCCGAAGTCCGCCGGGCTGTGGAGGCGTATCCCGGCCAGCTGCAGGTGCGCTCCGTTCCGGCCGACATGATTTTCGGCGACGTGCTGAACGCCGGTGTCAGCGCCGCCGGCGGCGATCTTATCTGCAAGATGGACGACGACGACTGGTACGGCCCGCACCACCTGCGGGACCTCGTTCACGCCAAGGACTTCAGCGGTGCCATCCTAGTGGGGGCACAAGTCGAATTCGTGTACCTGGAAAGCCTGGACATCACCACCCGCAGGCCTCCGCTCGGCGAGCAGTACTCGGACCACGTTGCGGGCGGCACCATGATGCTCGGCAGGGATGAGCTGCGTCAGCTGGGAGGGTGGCGGCCCGTTCATCGTGCCGTCGACCGATGCCTCTTGCAGGCCGTCCAGGCCGCCGGGGGACTCATCTACCGCTCCCATGGCCAGAACTACGTAATGCAACGCCACTCCGGGGCGGATTCGCACGGCGGCCACACCTGGAACCCAGAGGACAGCATCTTCCTGCAAAGCGTTGCCGAACAATGGGACGGGTTCCAGCCGCCGCCACAGATCGGCCCTGTTTCGGACCGTCCTGCAGGAGCACGGCTCGACGCCTTGCGTAGCCACTTCGCCCGGGTACCGGTGCCCGTCCCGTCCCAGTCCGCCCGATCCATTCAATCGCACATCCAGAAGGCTCAGGAATGAAATTTCTACAAGCTCTCCGCAGAATTGCGCGCCTGTCCACGAAAAAGAAGGCGGCAGCCGCTTCCTTCGCCGTCCTGTTCGCCTTGGTGGTGCTGGCTGCGTACCTGCGCAGCCCTTGGCTACTGGGCCTCCTGGTTGTGGTCTTCGTGTCTGCGCTGGCCGCCGGCGTGCTGTACATGGACAGGCTCTTGAAGGCGTCCCGACGCGCTACCAAACGCGCCATCGCCGCGCAGTCCAAGCTGGCCGCAACTTTGCCGGACCCGCGCCCTGGTGCCCTCGTCGAGTGGGGTGCCCGCTCCCGGATCCCGGAGGCGCGGCTTGCCCAGCGCCTGACCAAGCTCCGTTCCGTTGACGGCCGCGATGTCCTGGTCAGTACGGCTACCACGGGCCAGTGGGGCTGGCGGGACATGGCTGTGGCCCTCGAAATGTACCGGATCGGGGGGAAGACCCGGCGGAGCGTTCAGCACGTCCTGGACAAGACACCCCGCTCCGTACTGCTGCATCTCGGCGACCTCTGCTTCCGCCAGAACGCTCTCCAGGACGACATCCTCAACGCGGCCACGCTGTACAAGTACGTCTTCCAGCGGCTCGGTGCCAAGCCCTTCCGGGAAAAGCGGCGCGGGGAATTCTTCCTGGACGCCCTTGCCCGGACCGGTCAGGGTGAGGAAGTCCTCAGGCTTCAACACCTTTACAGGGCCGACGAAATGAACGCCAACGACCTCCACCTGTACCGCGCCAACGCAGCCAACCCGTTCAAGGACAATGCAGCTGACGCCGACCAGTGGCTCGCCGAGATCAACGGGATCTATGAGCGGGCGGGGCTGTCCCGGCTTTCGCTGGCCGAAGGCACCGCCCCGGCTTTCCTCCGCCTGCAGGCCGAAGGGCCGGTCACGGTCACGGAGGGGCCGCTGGTCAGCATCGTCATGCCCGTCTACAAGCCGGACGAATACACGGATCTTGCGATCCAGTCGGCGCTCAAGCAGAGCTACCGGAACATTGAAATCATCATCGTTGACGACGGTTCCGGCGGGGACGCAGCTGAACGGCTTAACAAGTGGGTGGCTGCGGACGATCGCGTCAAGCTGGTGCTGAACGAGCCCAACGCCGGCGCGTACACGTCGCGCAACATCGGCTACTCCATGGCTCAGGGCGAGTTCATCACGATCTTCGACGGCGACGACTGGCAGCACCCCCAGAAGATCGAGCTCCTGGTTCAGGGCGCCCTGCAACAGACCGACGGAAGGCTCGTTTCCGCTCCCTGGACGCGCGCGGACGAGGACCTCTTCTTCCACTACCGCGGATGGCGCGGAGCCTTCATCACGCCGGCCCACGTGTCCACCATGTTCCACACGCCCACCATTCGGAAGCACCTGGGTCACTGGGATTCCGTCCGTAAGGCCGCGGACACGGAGTTCATTCTCCGCTACCAGGCCCTCGTCAATGGCGAAGAGCCTTTCGAAGTGTGCGAGGCACCCTTGACGCTGTCCCTGGTGGGCGCCTCGAACCTTTCCATGGAAGATTTCCGTCTCGGCTACAGGTCGCCGGACCGGGTGTCCTACCGCGATTCTTACGAACACTGGCACAAGATGATCCAGACGGGCAAACACTCCGGCTACCTGGACTTCCCGCTTGCCAGGCGGGCGTTCCCGGCCCCGTCCCGGTTCCTTCCGGCCGGTGCCAAACAACAGGACCTGGAACTTGATATCCTGCTGGTCGGCGATTTCGGCGCGGACTCCCTGGTGGGCGTACTGATGAAGGAACATCTTGCGGCCGCAGTAGAGAAGGGAGAACGGGTTGGGCTTATGCACTATCCGAGCCTCCTTCACACGGCCGCCATCGACCGGTCATTCTCAGACGAGCTCATGGACGCCTTCCACGACGGGAGTCTTGTCCGCGTGGAGGTCACGGACCGCGTGCGGTCTGCGACAGTCAACGTCTATGATCCGACGGCGTTCCAGTACAGCCGAGAGCTGCGCAGCGGGCACGCTGCGGAACAACTGTCCGTATGGACGGACGAGCCGCCCTACAACTGGGAAACGGACGAACACAAGTACGAGGTCGGAACGGTGGAACGCAACCTGTTGCAGGTCTTTGGCGCTCCTATCCGTTGGATTCCGCTCAACGAACGGACACTGCGGGTCATCACCGAGTCCGGACATGGACAGAAGTCCATCGGTGACCATGTAGCGCCATCGGACCCGCTCACCATTCCCGACACCCCGGCGGAGGAAGCTCCGCGTGCACTGACAAGCTCCACCGTGGGCGCTTTTGAAGCAGGAGAGACTCCGTGAATACACCGAACACCACCACCACCGGCCTGGACTGGGACGAGCGGAACGCAGTCGAGATCCGCCGGGTCGATTCGGCCAGCGAGATCGACCACCAGGCGGCGGAGCCGCGCGAATATGTTGTGGCGGGACGATCCGGGGGGCCGCTTGATGTCGTGGCCCTCTACGCCCCTAAAGTTTCGAAAACGCTGATCGTTAGCTTCCATGGCTCGCTGGTCCGGTCCAAGTTCACGCTTCCACGCTTTGAATGGCGACGGACGCTCGGAAACCTGGAGGCCGGCGTTCTATTGATCGCTGACACCACCCTCGAAATGGGTGAAAAGGTTCCCCTCGGTTGGTATATCGGTACTGCCGAGCAAGACCTTTCCGACGAGATCGCTGCCGTTGTCAAACAAGTGGCAGCCGACGGCGGCTATGAGCGCATTCTTCTTACCGGGTCCAGCGGCGGGGGATATGCCGCGATGGCAATTTCGCGCCGCATACCAGGTTCTGCGGCTGTTAGTTTCTCACCCCAGACTCGCGTTGGTGACTACATCTCTTGGGTTCACAAAGTCTTGGTAAAGGCTGCTTTCCCCGGCTATGACACCATTGATGCCGTGGAAGTTGACTTTCCTGAGAGGGTAAACCTCCGTCGCCTCTACGCGGAGCAAGAAATCCCCAACTACGTGCGCTACGTCCAGAATTCAAATGACCTGGATCATTTGAAGGAGCATTATGCACCGTTCGCCGAGGTGCGCTCAATTGATCCTGAAACTGGCGGAATGGACGCTTCCGGGCGGCTCCGCCTGGTGCTGGAGCCGATGTCGAAAGGCCACGAGCCGCCCGCACGTCACCGATTCCTGCGCAATATCCAAGAGGCGCATGCGGAGTTCTTCGGTGAAGAGCTCATTATCCAGGCAGATGCAGACAAATGACTTTTGCTCCAGCCGCACTGCGACCTGACGAACAATTTCGGGCCATTACCCGTGAAATGATCTACCAGCAGCACCCACTCACCCCCATGGAGAGCGACTTGCGCGTCGCATCCGACGATACACAGGAGATTACCCAGTGAGCCTGACAGTAAGTGTTATTGGTACCGGCTACCTTGGAGCCACCCATGCTGCTGCGATGGCCGAACTCGGCTTCGACGTCATTGGAGTGGACACGGACGAACAGAAAATCAAGAGCCTGGCCAATGGCGATCTGCCTTTCTACGAGCCAGGCCTGCCCGAATTGCTCCGCAAGCACATCGCCAGCGGTCGCCTGACTTTTACGACCGAGCTGGAAACTGCCGCAGAGGCGGCGGATGTTCATTTCGTTGCGGTGGGCACCCCCCAGCGCGCTGGTGACACCGGCGCCGATCTCACGTACGTGGATGCGGCTGTGGCCGGACTCACCCGGCTCATCAAGCGTGACGCACTGATCATTGGAAAGTCGACGGTTCCTGTCGGCACCGCACGACGCCTTCAGGCAATGGTCAAAGAACTCAGCGCCCCGGGCCTGTCAATCGACCTGGCCTGGAACCCTGAATTCCTGCGGGAAGGCTTTGCGGTCGAGGACACACTTCGGCCCGACCGGCTTGTGTTCGGCGTTGATTCCCCGGCCGCCGAGGAATTGCTCCGGACGATTTACGCGGACGCAATTTCCCGTAACACGCCCGTGATCACCACCGATTTTGAAACGTCCGAACTGGTGAAGACTGCAGCTAATGCATTCCTCGCGACGAAGATTTCCTTCATCAACGCAATTTCCGAAATTACTGAGACGGTCGGCGGATCCATTTCCACGCTGGCGGACGCGCTCGGCCATGATGTGCGGATCGGGCGTCGCTTCCTGAACGCGGGCGTGGGCTTCGGCGGCGGTTGCCTGCCCAAGGATATTAGGGCACTGCAGGCCCGTGTCAGTGAGCTCGGCCTGGACCGCACAATGCGCTTCCTGACGGAGATGGATGAAATAAACCTCCGTCGTCGCGACCGGGCGGTGTTCCTGGCCGACGAACTCCTCGATAATGACGTTGTCGGGAAACGCATCGCGGTGCTCGGCGCTGCGTTCAAGCCGGAAAGTGATGACGTACGGGACTCACCGTCTCTGGACATCGCTGCGAGGCTCTTCAACCAGGGTGCGGAGGTCTTCATTTACGACCCCAAGGCCAACGCGAATGCCGCAAAGAGGTTCCCCCGGCTGGGCTTCGCCGACAGCACCGAAGAAGCGGTCCAGGGGGCCGACCTGGTCCTCTTGCTTACGGAATGGCCGGAGTTCAAAGCACTGGGCCCCTCCGACCTGGCCGGCCTGGTCAAGTCCCGCAAGATCATCGACGGCCGAAACGTCCTGGACTGGCAGGAATGGGAAGCCGCCGGCTGGACCACCCGAACCCTCGGCCGGAAGTCGGTTGACTAGTCTCGATGCCTGATTCTTTGACGGTTGCCCGGGGTGGGCGCGGCTTTGCCTGGCCGAAGGTGGTAATTGGTGGCTGTTGACATTATCGCCTTGGTGGGGAATGTCACAAAGGCACAAACCGCGCGAACCCTGGGTATGGATTTCTCCGGCTGGAAGCTGCGTAAAGACGACCCGCGAACCCCGGGCAGTACGGTCAAAGGAAAAGACAAACGCATGCGGGGAACTTTCGTCCTCGTGTGCGCTTCGCTCGTCGACCTTGAGCGTTCCGGCCAGCTTTTGGCGCACGAAGGCTACGCAAGTCGCCTGATTGTCGTCCTGGAGAGAACCTCGCGGCTCGAACGGTCAAACTTCAACGTGCCCCCCTCCAGGGCGGGCAGCCGGAACACTGTCGAGGTGTCGGACACCGGGTTCGTGTTCACGGCCGTTTCCGATACTTGCTCCATCGACATCGGCCAGGCCGTGTCAAAGCTCGTGTGCCCAGGATCGCTACTCCTCTCCGCCCGCGTGGCGGTCGAGGAAGCCTCAATGACCCGGCTGGCGGGAGGAAGCCACAAGATCGGCGTCGGACTCGGCGCCGTGCCGATGGAGCCGGACTCCATACCTCCTTTTGACGTGTTCCTGACCAACACCGAAGCCTCGACCGACGTGGCGCTCGATGAAGCCGGCCGCAGGCTGCTGGGTGAACTTGGTGTACCTGTCGTGGACGTTGACATGTCATCACTGCAGCCCGTCGATACCCGCTGGATCTCACCTGCCGGCTTTGAGGCTGAACCCCGTCTCGGCGTGGTTGACCTTGAGCTGGAGCACGCAAAGCGTCGGATCCTTCTGACGTTGCGTCCCGGGAACGGGGGATCCCGGGTCTACGATGTCAGCGCTGGCCTGAACGAGAACGTGATCGCCGACTTGCGCCCTTACCGCCAGGCTCGTTTGCAGCAGGCCGGAGAAGCGGACCCGCGGCATGCGGCCATGTTGCTTGCCGGAATGGCTTGTGCTGGTGTCCCCCTGCAGATTGATGACCTGCCCCCAGCGGGAGCCTGGGGGATCGGCGCGGACTTGCGGGGCCAGTACTCCGTTCTGCCAGAGCTTGACCTGGAAGACGACTTGACCCGGCAGGCTTGGTCCGTGGACACGCGGCGGCATGCGCTGCGCGTGCATTCTCAGCAGGAGATCCTGCGAGGCATCGTTCCGCGCCGTCCTTCGGAAAGTTGCGGCACTGATGATTCCATTTCTGTTCTCATCCCGTCCCGCCGTCCCGAATTCGTTGAGTCGATCGTGCGGCAGGCCGTCCATCAGAGCCACACAAACCGCGAGGTATTGGTTGGGCTGCACGGTTACAGCCGGCAACAACTCCTCGCGGCGTCTCCCTGGCTCCAGTCCCGGACCGACGTCCGCTTCATCGAGGTTGACGCCGACTTCAACCTGGGAGAGGCCCTCAACAAACTCACGGTGGAAGCGAGTGGCGATTACATCGCCAAGATGGATGACGACGACCTGTACACCCAGCACCACCTTGCCGACCTACTCGCAGCAGCGCGCTATTCCGGGGCCGAACTGGTGGGGTGCAAGGCGGAATTCGTGTACTTGGAAGTGTCCGGGAAGACAATACAGCGACGTCCCAACAGTGAAATGTACGGCGCTACCGTCACCGGCGGCACCATGCTCCTGTCGAGGGAAACACTGCGCAAGGTGGGAGGCTGGAGTCCTGTCGGCACCGCCGAGGACCGGCTTCTGCACGAGTCGCTGCGCAAGCTCGGTGGAACTGTCTACCGCACGCACGGCATGAACTATCTGATGCGCCGGGGCGACGGCGAACGAATGCACACCTGGAACCCCGACAGCGCGTTTTTCGAGAAACAAGCCATCAGGTCGTGGGACGGACTCGGATACCCCGGTTGGAGGACCAGCGGCGATGACTGATCTTTCCGCACTGGGGCTGCCTGAGCCAGACGTCCTGGCCAGGATAAAGGCCCGGCGAAACAATGGGCCGTGCTTGCGGATCCTCCTGGTCATGCCTCTCGATCCCAGTCTCAGGAATCAGGTTGAGAGTCTCCGACGGGCCCTGAGCATGCTGGGCCACCACGTCTTCACTGTCTCGGCGACCCGCCATGACGGGCTGATTCGTAAGTCGGAATCGGGCGGGAGCTCGACGCGTTCGGTGAATCTCAAGCCGGTTTCTCCAATTCTGGACACCTTCGATCCAGACGTCGTCCTCGTCCCGAACGCCGGCTACTCGGTAGAGGCATCCAGTCAGGAACTGGCATCCCGAAGGGGAATCGTGCTGCTTTTCCTCGACACCTTGCCAAAGGCCGAGGGGACGGCGGGGCCGCGCCGTTACGATGTCATTGCGGGGGGCGGTTCCGCCGATTCCGCTGCCCTCAGCCTCCCGTTCTACCTGGGCGCCGACGCCTCGCTGGCTTTCAGCCGCACTCCCAGGGATCCCGCACCGCTGTCCTTTGCCGTGATGGACGGAAGCGCGATGGCGCAGTCCTATCCTGATTTGTCCGCGAAGTTGGCCGCGGACGCCGACTTCCGTGGTGCCGGAGAGCCGGCCCCAGACTCCGCAGAGTCAGAGAACCTTGCCCGTGCCCTCGTCCACATCTACCCACCAGTTATCCCTTCCCAGCGCCAGACCCTCTGGCGGTGCATGGTCTCGCTTCTGTCCGGCTCTGCGGTAGTGGTGCCAGAAAAACTGCGATTGCCTGCCCATTTTGCCGCGCTGTCCGCCGTGTTCACCTACCGCGGGGAGTCCGGGCTGGAGGAACTGCTCCAGCGGCTGAAGGTCGACGCCGGCGACCTGGGACAAGCAGCAAACCAGGACGCGGCGATTCTTCAGTCCAGCTACTTGTATGAGGACCAGTTCCACCACCTCATTGAAGCGATTCGCGACTACGCCCAGGCGGATTTGGGGGCATTTGCTCCGGGCGTGCGTCAACGCATCAAGGAACGCTGGTCTGCCTCTGTTCGGCCACGGGGTCCGGTCGTGGCCATTTCAGGATGGTACGGAGAACGGAATATCGGCGACGAACTAATCTTGGACGTCCTCGCGCAAGCGCTCCGGCGCGTCAACCCGCACGGCCAGGTAGTGGTCGCCGCCCCGCGCCCGTCTCGCGTCGAGCAGGACCACGGCCTTGCCGCCATGCCGCGCCATGAGATGAAAAGCATGGCACAGCTGGCTCAATACGCAGACGCTCTGATCATCGGGGGCGGGGGCATCTGGAACGATAAAGCGGCCGACACTAACGGCGGGCTCGCCGGGTTGTTCCAGAATCCCCGGCATTCAGTGGTGAACCTGGCCACGTTGCCGGTCCTTTTCCAGGCGGTGGGAAAGCCCATTGCTGGTCTGGGTCTTGGAGTGGGACCCCTGCGGGAACGTTCGGGACGGGCCTACGTGCGCCTCATGGCGTCGCTGTGCAGCGTCATCAGCGTGCGCGATTCCAATTCTCAGTCTTTGCTTGAAGAGCTTGCCCACGCCGGGGCCGAGCCAAGCCAGGACGGTGACCTCGCGTTCGCATGGGCGGTACCGGTCTTGCCGCCGCGCCCAGGCACGCACGTCCAAGCCCCCTTGCGCGTCGGCGTCAATGTCCGGGCAATGGACAACACAGATCCGCTCGCAGCAAACCACCTGTGGCCCGGACTGGCCGAGAGCCTCCGGAGGCTCGAGAACGACTTCAATTGCGCATTTATCGGGGTTCCGTTTCAAAGCGGAGACGAGTCGGAGTTGCGTCTTTTGTTCGATGCAGTCGGCGCCCGCGAAAGCGTCGTCCTTCCGTTTACCATGGATCCCGCCCAGGCTGCTGCGGACCTCGGCAGCGTCGACGTGTTGGTGTCCATGAGGCTCCATGCTTCGATCCTGGGACACCGTCAAGGTGTTCCCGCGGTCGGGTTGTCGTATGAGGCCAAGATCTCTGACTATTTCCGCGAGGCCGGTGAGAGCGACCGGCTTGTCGGACCAGATGCCCCCGCCGGTGAACTCTTCAACGTCATCTCAGCAACGCTCCGGGACCGGGCACAGATCAGGGAGAGGCTGCGACCCGCTATCAACGCCATGGAAGGCGCAGCCCGTGAGCGGCTGGATGGCAACGTGCAATCCTTGCTGGCACTGACCGAACCGGGCGTTACTGATTTCTGGTCCCTGACGTCGGCTGAGACCAGGTGAGAAGCTAGACGGCCGCTTGGGCCAATTCCGCAATCGGTGCGGCATCCAGCCCACAGGCTGCGGCCTTTGCCGCAAGGTCCTGCACGAGCTCACACCAAGCGCCCTGATAGGGCATGCGAAGCTCATGCCAGGGCTTCGCGGGTCCGGCCCAGTGGACGATGAGCGGACGGGAAACGTAAACCTGAGAGGGTATGCAATTCCACGTGGGATGCAGGGCCCGCCAGTTGCTGCCGGTGTAGCAGTACAGCACGTCTTGGTCGGTCATGTCGAAATAGGACAGGTAGCCGAGGAACCGCGCGCAGAAATTATCCGAGCGCATCTGCTCAAGGTTCAGTACAAGGACCCCCGAGTTGAAAGCCAGGAAGTCCTTGCGATGGATCCGCAGCATGAGGTGCTTCAGTTCCTCCGACCTGGTCGGTTCAAGCCGCTGCGCGACCGCGCCCAGATGGCCGTACCCGCTCTTCGACCAGTCCGCCGTCGCCGAGCACGCTGCCAGCGGCACCGATTTCAGGTCAATATCAAAGAGTTTTCCTACGTCTGCGAGCACCAGGAGATCTACGTCCAAGTAGACAACTTGTGGTATCCCCCTCAGGAGCGCGGGCAACAGCAACCGGTCAATCGATGAGACGGTCAAGTGGCCGCCGGTGCTCAGCACGGTCCCGTAGTCGACCCTGTCGCAGGGGATAAAATCAAAGGCGATTTCCGGAAACAGCGAGGCCAGGTACGTGAAGTTGTCTGGGCCCAGGCCGCGGCAGAGCAGATGAATCTGCAGCTTGCGGTCGGTGCCCCGCTGCAGGCTCCCGATCGCCACAGCAAGTTGGCCGAACAGGTTGGCATCGCACGCCATCGCCACATGCACAGTGGCGGGGGCCTGGCGGACTTCCGCCTTTCCCGCGTGAACGGTATTTTCGCGCAGGACGCTGCTGATGGACTCGACGTCGAAGCCTGTCGGGGGGACAACCGGTGGCTGTTCATAGCGTCTCCACGCCTCGGCCACCAGCCCGGCAGTAGCGCGGGACCACGTCTCGTAAACGGCCGTCTCGCCGGCTCCGGCGGATATTTCTTCCAGGACGGCGTCGAGTGGGATTGACACTGAGGCAGGCGGCCGGTCTGCCTCCGGGGCTTCGTCGGCCGGCGCTTCTGTAGTGTTGGCCCGGCCCGGCGGGGCATAGTGGACCTCCAGGCCCAGCGCTCTCCTGATGGCGTGAGTTTCCGGATGCGGTGTGGAAACCGCCTCAGCAGTTTCCAGCGTCTGTAGGTACTCAAGAGCGGTCTCAAGGTTGCTGCCCAGAGTGGCCGATCGGAGGCGGGCGCTCTTCTGCTGCGCACGAACAAGGTTCTTCCGGCCGGGTTCGGAGGAAACCAGCCCGGACATATCGGTGTCACCCGCGAAGCCGGCACTGTTCTGATACCCGGAGCTTATGGGCGTGGCCAAGTTGGCCAGTGGCCCAGAGAGGAAGGCGTCTACGCCCTGGCTCAGCATGGCGTACGTGGTCGCCCAGTCCGCGCAACCAACGGGTCCGTACTTCCGCAATAGCGTCATCATCTCGGGATCACTGTTCAAGTCAGCGAGCTCGAATCCAAAGAATATGGGCCTGATATTGCTGGCAACTGGGAACGGCGGACGCGCCCCGAGGACCTTCTGGCCAAAGCGTCCGTGAAACACCGTCCATGTCAACCTGGGGACATCCTGCTCCCGAGGTGCGTAACGGGGAACGGCGACAATCCGGACCTGGCGCCTCGGCTCGTCTCGGGTGACCGTATCGTTGTCGGGTCCTTCAATGCCCTGCAGAGCGCGCGCCAGTCCAGCCTTCCCGGGGGCAAGTGAAGCCACTCCCCGGAGCCGCAACAGCAGGAGAACCGATTCAAGATGGATCCCGAGGTCCGCTGACGGACCAGCAATATCTGGTTGCGCGCTGTCCCAGATGCCGACGGTCACATCGCTTTGCCCGCCCGTCCGGCTGCTGGAGTCAGGCTCCTGCCGGGCGCGAAGGAAATCATCGATGAACTGGATGCTGGCCCGGTCCGCCTGGCACTCCTCGTTCGCATGCGCCGGATTTTCCAGGAACAAGCGGCAAAGTTCCGCAGCCGCGTCCGGCAGGCCCTGGCGCAGGCTGCTCTTGATAACAAGAACCCATGTTGCGCTTGGAAAGTGTCTTTCAGCGCTGTCGCGGAAGTGCTTAAGGGCGGCATCCGGATCCAGGTTGAATTGGACTTGATACCACTCCGTCGGAGCCAGCGTAAGCGCCTTTTCGTCCGGGACGAGGCGTAGGTAGGCTGCCGCGAGGTCGATCAGCCGGTTTTTCGACGCTACGATGGCGGCGCCGATACGGCCGGCGTCGCGGGTCGCAGGGTGGTCCGCAACCTGGAGAGCGAAGGAGCGGGCCTCCAACAGCTGTTTCGCCGAAACCAGCGCCCGGACGGTGCCCAGAATGGCATCGTCCGGGTCCTTCCCATGTTTGCTGCCCAGGGGGTCGCTGGTTGGTGGCACTGACGTCGCCTCCGCAAGATCGCTTTTGGTAAAGAGCACGTCGGGACGTGCTCCTGGCCTGGGTCGGGACTCCCGTCCTACTTGAAAGGCAGTCCCCCGGGGAAGGCGTCTAGGAGTGCCCGGGCATCGAACGTAATGGCACAGTCCGGATCGATGTGCTCGATCAGTGACTCGTCCAAGACACTGAACTGTGACAGGTCCAAGGGCGTCTGATCCGGCAGCTGGACGGACCTGAGGTAGTCGATGTACTTCGTACCGTCGCCTTGAATCTTGAGTGCGGTGTCGGAGAACTCAGCCCAGCGGGCGGGAATCCCGTAGGCGTGCGCAAGGATGATCCCATGGAGCGAAGTCGAGACGACCATCTCGCATTCGAGGAGCTCGTCGATGAACTTTTCGATTTCCTCGTAGCCCACGCGCAACAGATTGAGGTCCCTGACCCCGTCGGCGATCTCGCCGAGACCGCGGTGCCTGACGTGCCGGATGACGCCGAGGCGGTACTTCTTCTTGACTTCAGGGTTGTAGAGGAGAGGCATCAGAAGTGCCGGATCGCCGTACACCTCGGGGCATTCTCCGCCGGAGTCGAGGACGAGCTGGCGCGTGAGCGGGCCACGTACGGCATGGTACTTGGCGTTGGGGTTGAGGACATCGCCCAGGCGAGGGGTGCCAGTGCCCCAGACATCGCAGCCATCGTGTGCGAACTTGATGACGCTTCCGATCGCCAACATGCCCTTACCGCGCGGGGCCAGTCGCGGTGGAATGCCAGTGAGTTTTTCGACAATGTACGGGTTGAGGATGTCGCCGAGGTTACCGGGATACGGCTGCTTCATCCACCAGACTCTGGTCCGGTCCCGGGGTTCCAGCTTCAGGCGCTTTGCCTTGCGCTCCTGTGCGAGGTCGAAGAGGAGGGAAGTAGCCAGACCGGACAACCGGGGGTCCCCTGATGCTTCAACCTCGCTGAAAAGGCGCTCAGCCGAGGTGAATTTCTGCTCCTTCATGAGCTGCCTGGCATAGGCGATTTTACCGTCGCCGTTGAGGGGGTGGGCCAGATGGAAATTCTTGATGACAGCTTTCGCCTCGTCCACCCGTCCTTGTCGGCGGATGGATTCGGCGAGCCTGCGGACACGCTCGATGCTCTCGAAACCATAAGCTTCAGCGGTGCGGAGCAGCTGTTCCGCACCGGCGAAATCACCGGTCTTCATCAGGTCCTGGGCAATGACCGTCAGGATGCCGCCCCTGTTCTTCAGCGTTCCGTGCTGGAGGACTTTGTCCTTGAAATCTTGGACGTTCCCGCTGTCGCCGTGAAGAATCCAGGTGCTCGGCCCCGACGCCTCGATGGTTCGCGACTGGACCGTGGGAGGCAGCAGCAGAACGGACATTTGTTCCTCGAAGGAGGACCAGGCTTCCTGGAAGACGTAGTCGTCCGTCACGGGCCCCGCGGTTTTCGCTTCAACGTCCGCGAGATGATCCAGGAACCTGGCCGCCATGGGAGTGTTGCCGAAGTAGAGAACCTGAGGCGCCCACATCCGGGCTGAAACGTAAGGGTCAAAAGAGTTCAAATAGCCAGTGCGCAGCATGGCAGAGAAGTCGGCGTTGGAGTTGCGGAGAGTCTCCGGACGGTTCAGCAGTTCGGTGTCCGCGTCGATCCACATAACCGGCGTGTCCAGTTCCAGCAATTTCTTGCGGTAGAACTGGATCTTGAGTCGGCAAATCTGCGCCCAATCCAAGTCTTCGACTGCCTCGATGTGCTCAACTGAGTGGTTCAGCCCAAGGGCTTCGCACTGAGCGACGAGGCGCTCGGCGCCGTCGTGGTAGTACTGTGCGCCGATGGCGAAGCTGATAATGGTTGGGTATTGGTCCGCGGAGTGATTCATGTATCCCCTCGGCGCGCTGCGACGCGCCATATGTCTGTCCAGTGGGACTTGAGTCTAGCCCATAAGCCTACTTGCGAAGGTTTAACCCGGCCCGCCTGTGGTTCAAAACACAAGGGCATTACGCCCTGAATGACTGCCCCATGGCGCCTCACAGGGACGCGTAGAGCCTGCCTGTGCTGGTTAGGGAGCCGTTCGTGTGGAAAAGGGCCGAGCAGCCCATTTTGGGATCAAGGGCCGGCCGGGTCTTCCAGGCAAAGCGCTCAACGAACGGCATGGCCCGCAGGCCGGCCACGGTGGCGCGCATGAAGTCCTCGGTCTGGGCCCGGGAGTAAACGCTTGGCCGGGTGGAAGTGGCGTTCCAGTCAGCCACCGCATACTCGGTCACCCAGATCGGCTTGCCGTACCGCTCATGCAGTTCCGTGACCTTCGTCAAGAACTCGTCCGCTTTGGGCCAGGCGTAGCGGTGCATGGTCATGAAGTCAACGCGCAGTCCCTTGTTCTTGGCCTTGGCCATGAAGTCCGCGAGCCAGGGGCTGGCGGGCCCTGTGGTAGCGGGTGACCCAAGCCGTAGCCCGGTTGCCTGCAGTTTGGGCCACAGGCTGATGGCCTGGTCCACGGACATATTGGCTTGGTCCTCGTGGTCGGGCTCATTGAAGCCGAGGAGGTGCTTGGTCTTCGTTTCGGCCAGTTGGCGGGTGACGTAGCCGATGGCATCCTGCTCCAGCAGGGTCCTGGCACTCTTGATCATGGGGACAAAGGGCGTGGTCGTAGCGACGTTGGGGTGTGAGCCCCACGTGTAGTGCCACTTCAGCTTGAGGCTATTGATCTGCTGGAGCGCCAGGGCGTCCTTGCCGCCATGCCCCAAACCCTTGAGGGTGTTGGCGGGAGTGGTGATGGCCGGGACGGTTGGGATGGCGGTCGGGGCGGTAACGGCATGGGCCGTCCCGGCGTTGACGGCCAGCAGTGCACCCGGCGCTGCCATCGCGGCCAGTGGCATGGTGAGAAACTTGCGGCGTTCCATGTGTTCCTTTCATTGGAAGGATGACCGGACCGGATCCGGCGAACATCTCCAAGACGAATGCGAGTGAGCAGACCAAGGCAAAGTGGTGGGCAGGAACAAAGCCAGGGCGGACGGGGATCCGCCGCCCCAGTATCCATGAAGCGGAGTGACCGGTGCGGCGGAGAGTGGCTGCTCTGGCCTGTGGGATCTCTGTTTCAGTTGTGACTGAAGTCAATTTAGCACGGCAACGCGCAGGAAAAATCCCGGGTTTACACAGGAAATACGCAAGTTTCGCCGGGGCTGCCGGAGGGCTCGTGCGGCCGGCGGGGGGAGGGGCCTAGAGCGACCGGTAGAGCTGCCCGGTGGGGGTCAGCGACCCGTTGTTCCGGAACAGTGCAGAGGCTCCCATAATGGGGTCTCCGTGGACCCTGGTCTTCCAGGCGAAGCGCTCCACGTAGGGCATCTTGCGAAGTCCGGCAACGGATTCCTTCATAAAGGCCAAAATTTCCTTCTCCGTGAATCGGGAGGGCGAGGATTCGGTGGCTTTCCAGTCGGCAACGGCAAATTCCGTAATCCAGATCGGCTTCCCGTAGCGTTCGTGCACTTTCTGCACCGTTTCCAGGAACGAGTCTGCATTGGGCGGAGCGTAGGAATGCATCGTGACAAAATCCACCCGCAGGTCCTTCGCTGCTGCCTGGTCCATGAATTTCCCGAGCCAGTCGCCCAAGGCCTGAACCGGCGCAGGAGATCCCAGTCTGAGGCCCGACTGTTCCAGCTGCGGCCAGAGTTTGATGGCGGTGCTCACTGACATGTCCGCCTGGCCCTCGTGGTCGGGTTCGTTGAAGCCGAGGAGATGCTCAGCCCCCGTCCATGGCGCCTCGGAACGGACTTGCGCGACGCCGTTGCGCTCCAAGGATCCGCGACCCCAGATCATCGGCACAAATTCAGCGGATTCTTGCGAAGCCGGCCGAAGTGGGGGGTAGCCCGGCCCCCAGTTGTAGAACCAGTCCGGGTTCAGGGAATTCAGCTCATCGAAGCCGAATCCTTCGAACCGGGGCATGCCGATGCCCTTGCTCGCATAATCGGACTTGCGTCGGCGGGGTTTTAGTGTGGGCGGAGCAGCGGTTGGCGCGGGCGACGTGGACGGGCTCGAGGGCGGTCGAGGCGCGGGTGCCGTGTCAGGGGTGCATGCCGCCAGTGCGGCGGCGCCGACGGCGAGGGGCACGGTAAGAAAGGTCCTGCGGTCCATGTGCACCCCCTGGCGTTTCGGATTCTGGCCTGAATCCGAGGGAGCCAGATCCGTGGTCAGGGAACGAAATTCCGGCAACCCGCATCCTTGCCTGTTGAACACTCATTGTTTCACGAATCACGCCTCTTGTTCGACGTGTTTAACGAGGTCAGGAGGCTATCGAGCGGCTCAGCAGGCAGTGATCAGGTACCTACGCCCCGGTGAACTCCGCGGTCCGGTAGCCGACGCCGAGCAGTTCCTCGATGGCTGCCACCGTGCGGGCGGCGGCTTTGCCGTCGCCGTAGGGGTTCACTGCGTTTGCCATGGCGGCAAAGTGCGCGGAATCGTGCAGGAGGTGGCTCACCTCGGCAACAATCCGTTCCTCGTCGGTGCCAATGAGCTTCACGGTTCCGGCCTCCAGTGCCTCGGGCCGCTCCGTGTTTTCCCGCATCACCAGGACGGGTTTGCCGAGGCTGGGCGCTTCCTCCTGCACTCCGCCGGAGTCTGTGAGCACGATGTGCGCCCGGGACAGCAGGCGGGTGAACTCACCGTAGGCCAGCGGCTCAGTGACCAGCACATTTGCTTTGCCGTCCAGTGCGGGCAGCACCGCCTCGCGCACCACCGGGTTCTTGTGGGCGGGCAGAACAATCGTCAGTTCCGGCTCGGCGTCGGCGATCCGGGCCAGCGCCCGGCCCATGTTGCGCATGGCATCGCCCTGGTTTTCACGGCGGTGCGTGGTCACCAACAGGATCCGGCGGCCGCTGGTGGCAAGCTCTTCCAGCCGGGGGTCCGTGAACGGCAGCTGTTTGTCCACCGTGGCCAGGAGAGCGTCAATCACCGTGTTGCCGGTCACTACGATGTCCTCCGGACTTATGCCTTCCCTTTCCAGGTTTTCCCGGCTAGTGGAGGTGGGAGCCAGATGCAGGCGGGCGATCTGGCTCGTGATCTTCCGGTTGGCTTCCTCCGGAAACGGCGAGAGCAGGTCTCCGCTGCGCAGCCCGGCCTCGACGTGCACCACAGGGATGCCGTGGTAGAACGCTGCGATGGCCGCGGCCGTGGAGGTGGTGGTATCGCCCTGGACAACGACGGCGTCCGGCCTCGACCCGGCAAAGAGCGTCTCCAGGCCGTCGATGGTCCGCGTCATGATGGCCGACAGGGACTGCCCTGGCTGCAGGATGTCGAGGTCGTGGTCCGGAACAATGCCGAACAGTTCGTTGACCTGGTCCAGCATTTCACGATGCTGCCCTGTGACCGTCACGATGCACCGGAAGAGTTCAGACTCCTGCAGCGCGCTGACGATTGGGGCCATCTTGATGGCTTCCGGCCTGGTTCCGAAGATCGGCATGATGCTGTGCATGGTTTTCCCCAAGGGTGTGCGAGCGGTTGCTAAGGTTTATGGCCCGGCTTCAGCCGAGCAGCAGCGCCAGCACGATGGCTGGCAAAGCTATGGCTACAAAGAGAACGCCCAGGAGTGCCACCCGCCGTTTGCGTCGGTACTGCGCGTCCCGGAGGAGCTGCTGGGATTCCTTGTCTCGGGCTTCTGTCGCCGCGTTTGCGGCATCCTGGCTTGCGGTGTCCAGGTCTGCGGCATCCTGGCTTGCGGTGTCCAGGTCCGCGGCGTCGTGGTTTGCGGTCTCCGGTTCTGCAGGAGCCGGCGCTTCGGCGGGCGGTTCTTTGAGCGGAAGCGGCTCCGCCCCGGGCACCAGGAGGGTGTCTGCGATCTCCGCGTGCATGCGGCGCCTGCGCAGGTGCCGGGGCGCGGCAACCAGCGGGGGAGGGCCGTCAGGAGTGTGTTCCAGCATGTCCTCCTCGCCTGGGTCAGATGCCCGGACCGGCTGACCAGTTCAGCCGGATGAGGTTCAATTGTTACATTTTCGTTCACTGATTGGCGCATTCCGGCCGCAAGGAAGCATCGATCAGTCCTCCGGTTTCGATCACAAACCGCCTCAACCATTGGCCCAAATCCAGGTCCGGATGTGAGGCAACCATCTGTACGTCCGCCGTCGTGCACTGGCCAATCAGGCGCCCCGCGCGGGTGAGGTGATAACTGGACGTCACTACGGTGACGGACTTCCAGCCGTTGGCCTTGACCAGGCCGGATATGGCCAGTGCTTCGCCGCGGGTGTCCAGGTCCGGGGGGCGGAAGCAGATGACGGACGCGTTGGGGAAGACGGCCGAATTGCACGCCTCATCCGCCACCCGGTTGCCAAACGTGTCCGTGTGCGAGATCACGAGGACCGGAACGTGGAAATCGGCTTGGAACTGGCGCGCCACCGGCAGGCGTTCGGAAGCCGCGCCGCCGAGCATGATGACGGCGTCCGTCCGGTGCACGCTGAGGGGGTCCACGTTAACGAACAGTTGAAGGGCGATGATCAGCCACAGCAGGAGGCCCCCGACGGCGACCGCGAGCACCCTGCGGGTGGCGGTATTCACCGCGGCGACGGAAGGAGGCACGGCTAAGAGTTTGGCACGCGGTTTTCAGGTGGCGAAATGGTGCGCCGGTGCTGCGCCAAAACTTGCACAAAAGAATGCGTGATGCAGTTGTGATTCTGGAGATCAAAGTTACTGGGGTGACAGATGTGGATTGCCGTTTATGCTATAGGCAACTTACGTCGCTCCCACCACAGGTATCCACCTTCGGTCTCACCCCTAAGCGAGCAATCTTGCGAAAACTAAACATAGCGGCAACCGTGATTGCCGCCGTGATGCTGGCAGCAACCTTGCCGCAGGCCGCCGTGGCCGCTGTCGAGGTGCCGGCCGCTGGACAGGTGTCCGCCGGCGCACTGGCGCCGTCGGCTGCCGTGCAGACTGGTGCCGTGCCGGCGGTGTCGGACCCGAGCCCCCAGGGGCCGGTGGATGACTTTGTGCGCCCGGAGCCGCCCGCAGGCAGGGCCAAGTCCGAATACACCTACGTCAGCGCGCCGCTCGCCGGCACGTTGAAAACCACATTGGTGACGGTGCAGTTGGCCGACAAGTCTGCAGCCGAGACGGACACGGCCGTCCCGATGGCGGCGGCGAAGGCCTCGCTCAGCTCCGCCAACCGCTACTGGGCCTTCGCCACAGCGGGCCGGGTGGACATTGCGCTGAGTTCGTCGCGCCAGCTGCACAAGTCCGCCGCGACCTCCAAGCAGTCGCCGGCGCAGATTGTGGACATCGTCTCCCAGGAGCTGGGCTGGACGCAGAGTTCCTACACGGCACTGGTCATGTTCATCCCCGGCGCCTACCTCACCAACGGCGCCGCGGGCATGACCTACAGCAACGGCAACATTGGCGGCCGCATCCTGATGCCGCAGAACAGCCGGCTCTCCACGCCTGTCCTGGCACATGAGTTCGGGCACGCCCTTGGCATGGACCATGCCAACAGCCTGCTGTGCGGCAGCGGCGCCATGGACGTGGCCTCCGGGCCGTTCGCCGGGTTTGCGGATGCCACCTGCAGCATCAAGACCTACGGCGACAACCTGGATCTGATGGGTATCTCGCACTTCGACATCATGCCGGAAATCAGCGCCAGCTTCTGGGAAATGGGCCGGTTCGGCAACGGTAACGAGATCGCCAACCTGGGCACGGTGTCCGCCCCCCGCACGGTGAACCTCAAGCCGTGGGCCGGAACAGGTGCCAACCGCGCAGCGAAGTTCACGGACCCGAAATCCGGCGAGGTGTATTTCCTGGAACTCCGCACTCCGGTCGGTTACGACTCCGTGATTGCGCAGAACGGAAACCGCGGCGTGAAGATCACCCAGCAGGGCGGAGGCAACTCCTCGATCCTGCTTCCGCCCAATACCCGGGCAACCGCCTTCAACGGCTACTACAGCAACACCCAGGCCTGGCAGGCCGGCCAGACCTTCACCACGCACGCCGGCACCAAGGTCTCCATCGGCGCCGTCAGCAACACCGGGGCCACCGTGACGATCCGTCCGCCGGGTGCGCCCGCGAAGGGCTCGTTCGACAGCGCAGCCCTCGCGGTCACCTCGTCCGGCGCCACCATCAACGTCCGCGGATGGTCGGTGGATCCGGCGGCGGCCTCCACCTCAACGCAGACGCACATTTATGTCACAGCACCTGACGGCACGACGACGGGCCATGCCTTCACCGCGGACAAACCGCGCGCCGACGTCAACGCGGCGCTGGGCATCAGTGGAAACCACGGCTTCCAGGCGTCGATCGCCGTCACGGCGGCCGGACAGTATCAAGCCTGCGCTTATGCGATCGGGATCTTTAACAACACAGCACTGGGCTGCCGGACCGTCACCCTGGCCAGCACTCCCGCACCCGAGGGATCCCTCGATGCGGTCAGCACGGCCATGGTGTCTGGCAAACCGTCCATCAAGCTGCGGGGCTGGGCAGTGGACCGCGGCAAGCCAGGCGCATCCATCCCGGTCCACGTCTACGTGACCACCCCTGCAGGGGCCACCACCGGCCAGGCCTTCACCGCCAACCTGCAGCGCCTGGACGTCAATAAGGCCTTGGGGGTCAGCGGCACGCACGGGTTTGCGATCACCATCCCGGCAACAGAGACCGGCACGTATCGGGTCTGCGCCTACGCCATCCCCGTCGCCCCGTTTGCTGCCGGTAACACCACCCTGGGCTGCCGCAACGTCCCCGTGGCTGTCAGTGACCCGCCCACCGGGTACCTGGATTCCGTGTCCTTCATCAACGCCGGGTCCTCGGCGCGGCTGGACGTCGCAGGCTGGTCCTTCGACGCCGGCGTCCCGTCGGCGTCGATCCCAGTCCAGCTGAGCGTCACGTCCCCGGACGGCAGCACGAAGACAGTGACCACCACCGCCAACGCTGCCCGGAGCGACGTCAACGCCGCCATGGGGATCGCCGGTTCGCACGGGTACCGGACATCCGTGAGCGTGACGAAGGCCGGAACGTACCGCGTCTGCGCCACCGGAATCGCTGTCGCCCCCCTGACCAAGGGCAACGGCTTCCTGGGCTGCGTGAACGCTACGGCGGCCCCCGCTGCGCGGCCGGTCGGCTACGTGGACGCCATCGTGGTGCAGACCAAGACGCCGTCGGCGGTTATCACGGCGTCCGGCTGGACCTATGAACCCGGCACGCCGGCAGCGTCCAACGCCGTGCACATCTACGTCACGGGCCCGGACGGCAAGACCAAGGGCTACCCCTTCAGCGCGAACGGGACCCGGCCGGACGTCAATGCCGCGTTTTCGCTGACCGGAAACCACGGATTCCGGAACAGCATCCCGATCACCCTGTCCGGCCGCTACCACGTGTGCGCTTACGGCATCTCAGTGAGCCCGCTGAGTGCGGGCAACACACTGCTCGGCTGCCGGGATGTGGTTGCGCAGCCCGCCGCACCGGTGCGGGGTTACCTGGACACCGCCCGCCTGTCCGGGACCAGCACCAGCAGAACGATTCTGGCGACCGGCTGGGCCATGGATCCGGGCTTCACGAGCCAGAGCGTCCCGGTCCGCGTCACCGTCAAGTCTCCGGATTCGAGCTCCAAGAGCTACAGTGTCTCGGCCAACATCTACCGGCTGGATGTGAACAGCGCGCTGAACGTGAGAGGCAACCACGGCTACCGTGCCGCCATTCCCATCAAGGCCCGGGGCAAGTACACCGTCTGTGTCTCCAGCGCCGGGGCCGGCGTCCTGCGGACCGGGGTGTCCGCGCTGGGGTGCCAGTCCCTAACCTACTGACCATGTGAAGGGTTCCCTGGAGCCACAGCCCGGCACGGTCAGTCCCTCGCGGTAGCGTAGGGCTGTGCCTGAATCTCCCGTGCCTGAAACTCCTGCGCCCGACACTGTGCCTGATGCCGCTGCGTCCGGATCCCTGCCGGCGGACGCCGCACTGACTGTTGCCGGGCTCTCGGAGTCCCAACTGCTGGGGCGCATCTTCCCGCGGCTGACGATCCCGCAGCCCGATGGCGGCCCGGCGGCGGCGTCGTACTTGCTGCTCGGCCCGGGGGACGACGCCGCGATTGTCGCCGCACCGGACGGGCGGACCGTGCTGAGCATCGACACCCAGGTGGCGGACCAGGATTTCCGGCTCGAATGGAACAATGGCTACCGGACCACCGGGTACGACGTCGGCTGGAAGGCCGCGGCACAAAACCTCAGCGACATCAATGCCATGGGCGCCCGGGCCACATCCCTTGTGGTGAGCCTGACCATGCCGCCGGAGACCCTTGTCTCCTGGGTGGAGGATTTCGCGGACGGCCTCGTGGCCGGCATCAGGGAGCTGGGGGCTCCGGCCTGCGCGGTGGCCGGCGGCGACCTCGGCCGCGGCCGCGAACTGGCGGTCAGCGTTGCCATCGTGGGGACCCTGGACGGCAAAGAGCCCGTCCTGCGCTCCGGGGCCCGGCCGGGGGACACCGTGGCCCTGGCGGGAACTGTGGGCCGGGCCGCCGCCGGGCTGGCGCTGCTGGAGTCGGACGTCCCCGTGGGCGACCTGACCGCCGGGCAGCGCTCCCTCCTGGACATCCAGTGCAGGCCGCAGCCGCCGCTCGCGGCCGGACCGCTGGCGCGTGAGGCGGGAGCATCGGCCATGATGGACATTTCGGACGGCCTGGTCCGGGACGGAAACCGCATGGCGGCCGCCAGCCGCGCGGTGCTGAATCTGGAAGCCGCCGCGCTGAAGGAACTGGCCGCCCCGCTGCTGCCGGCCTCGGAGCTGGTGGGGGCCGACCCGATGGCCTGGGTCCTCGGCGGCGGTGAAGACCACGGGCTGCTCGCCACTTTCCCGGCAGGGGTTCCGCTCCCTCCCGGGTTCACTGCGATAGGCTCGGTAGAGGCCCCTGCACCAACCGAAAGCACGGGAGTAACGATCGCGGGCAGGCCCGCTGACGCTGTGGGATGGGATCACTTTGCAGACTAAGATTGCCGCCAACGCGCAAGCGATGAAGCGGTGGTTGGGCAAGGCGGAAACCACGCTCGGCAACCACAGCGACCGCCTGAACGCCATCAACATCTTTCCGGTGGCCGACGGCGACACCGGCACCAACCTCTACTTGACCGTCCGCGCCGCGGCCCACGCAGCCGACGCCGCCGTGCCGGGACATCCGGTCGGGGCGACGCACGCGGCACCGGATCCGTCCCTGCATGACGTTGGCGCCGTCCTGGCGCAGGCCGGCGAGGTTGCCATGGAGCAGGCCCGCGGCAACTCGGGAACCCTCTTCGCCGTCTTCCTCTGCGCCGCCGCCGAACCCCTGGCCGGCCACACCCGGATCAGCTCACCCCTGCTGGCTGCGGCCCTGAACCGGGCCCAGATCCGGGCCTGGTCGGCGCTGAGTGATCCCGTGCCCGGCACCATGCTCTCCGTCATGGAGGCTGCCGCCCGGGCCGCGGCCGCCGTGGACTCAGCACACGACGGCGATGACAGCAACCAGACGCTCGGGCTGGCCCTGGATGCCGCCGTCGAGGCGGCCCTGGCCGCCGTGGTGCGCACGGAGGAGCAGCTCGATGCCCTGCAGGCCGCCCACGTGGTGGACGCCGGCGGCGTGGGCATGCTTCTGATCCTCGACTGCCTCCGCTCCGCCGTGCTGGGCGAGGAACTCCAGAGCGAACTGCTGGACGGGCTGCACGGCTACGATGTCCAGGATCCGCATATCCACGTCGGCATGCCACGCGACGAAGGCGTCGAAGTCATGTGCACCATCTCCCTGTCCCCGCTGGACGCCGCCATGATGCGCCAGCGGCTCGACGAAATGGGCGACTCGGTGATCATGAGCCAGGTTGGCGGCGGCGCGGATGCCGCCGGGCGCTACCGCTGGCGCGTCCACGTCCACGTCCTGGACGCGGACCCCGCCGTCGCGCTGATCCGTTCCCTGGGCGAGCCCACGGACATTTCCGTGAGCGAGCTCGCAGTGCCGCGCGACCCGGAGGCACCGGCCGCCACCGTTGCCGCCACCGTTGCTGCCCCCGATGCTCTCGCAGCTGCCGCCGAAACCCGAAACCCCGACGGACATGCACGCTGAACTTGAACTGGGCCTGGAGCGCCGCATCGGCAAGCGCTCCGCGGCTGTCATCGAAAAACACCTCGGCATCACCACCGTCGGCGGGCTCCTGAACTACTTCCCCCGCCGCTACCTCAGCCGCGGCGAGCTGACGCCCATCAGCGAAGTCCCGCTGGACGAGGAAGTGACCCTGATCGCCCGGGTGGTCTCCAACAGCACCCGCTCCATGCGCGCCCGGCGCGGCTCCCTCACCGACGTCGTGATCTCCGACGACGCCGGAACGGGTTCCGCCCGGGCCGCCGGCGCACTGCCGGGCACGCTCAAGGTCAGCTTCTTCAACGGGTTCCGGGCCAAGGCCGAGCTGCAGCCGGGCCGGCGCGCCATGTTTTCCGGCAAGGTGACCCGCTACGCCGGATCCCTCGGCCTGACCAACCCGGATTTCCTGCTGCTCGACGAGGACCCCGAAACGCCGGGCCTCGACCCGGAGAAGCTCGCCGCCATGCCGATCCCGGTGTACCCGGCCACGGCCAAACTGACCAGCTGGTCCATCCAGAAGGTCATCTCCACGCTGCTGGACACCGTGGAGCTGGAAACCCTCGGCGACCCGCTGCCGGCCGAGATCGCGGCGCGGGAGAAGTTCCTGCCGGTCGCGGATGCCTACCGGCTGATCCACGCCCCGCAAACCCCCGCGGACTTCCAGCGCGCCCGCGACCGGTTCCGCTACCAGGAAGCCCTGGTGCTGCAGTCGGCCCTGGCCCGCCGCCGCGCCCAACTCGCCGCCGAGGAAGCGACGGCCCGCCGCCCGGCACCCGACGGGCTGCTGCCCGCCTTCGACCGCCAGCTGCCGTTCACGCTGACCGCCGGCCAGGCCGCCGTCGGCAAGACGCTCTCCGACGAGCTCGCCCGGGACTCGCCCATGAACCGGCTGCTCCAGGGCGAGGTGGGCTCCGGCAAGACGATCGTGGCGCTGCGCGCCATGCTGCAGGTGGTGGACGCCGGGGGACAGGCTGCCCTGCTGGCCCCCACCGAAGTCCTCGCCGCCCAGCACTATGAATCCATCCGGCGCACGCTCGGACCGCTCTCCCGCGACGGGATGCTTGGCGGGTTCGGCCCGGACGCCGTCCAGGTCACCCTGCTCACCGGCTCCATGCCCACCGCGGCGCGGAAGCAGGCCATGCTGGACGCGGCCTCCGGGACGGCCGGAATCGTGATCGGCACCCACGCCCTGCTCAGCGACAACGTGTCCTTCTATGACCTCGGCCTGATCGTGGTGGACGAGCAGCACCGCTTTGGTGTGGAACAGCGCGACGCCCTCCGGGCCAAGGCCAGCAAACCGCCGCACCTGCTGGTCATGACCGCCACGCCTATTCCCCGGACCGTGGCCATGACCGTGTTCGGCGACCTCGAAACCTCCGTGCTCGATGAGCTCCCCGCCGGCCGCGCCCCAATCTCCACGCACGTGGTGGGGCTCGCGGAACACCCGGGGTGGGCCACCCGCATCTGGTCCCGTTCGCGGGAGGAGATCGACGCCGGCCACCAGGTCTACGTCGTTTGCCCCAAGATCGGCGCGGACGACGACGGCGACTTCACCCCGGGCGAGGCCGAACCGTCCGCCGCGGACCTCGAAGGCGAGAACGGCGCGCGGGAACTCGCCTCCGTCACCGGCGTCGTGGAACACCTCCAGGACGAACCGGCCCTGGCCGGGATCACTGTGGCGCCGCTGCACGGCAGGCAGGACCCGGTGCTGAAGTCCGAGACCATGGCCTCCTTCACGGCCAACCAGACCAAGCTCCTGGTTTCCACCACCGTGATCGAAGTCGGCGTGGACGTGCACAACGCCACGCTCATGGTGATCCTGGACGCGGACCGTTTTGGCATCTCCCAGCTCCACCAGCTGCGTGGCCGGGTGGGCCGCGGCGGGCTGCCCGGGACCTGCCTGCTGGTCACCACCCTGGAGCCGGGCCATCCGAGCCGGCGCCGCCTGGATGCCGTGGCTGCCACCACCGACGGCTTCGAACTGTCCCAGGAGGACCTCAAGCTCCGCAGGGAGGGCGACATCCTCGGCGCCTCGCAGTCCGGCGGCCGCTCCACCCTGAAGCTGCTGCGCGTGCTCGAACACGAGGACGTGATCGCCCGGGCCCGGCAGGACGCCCAGCGGATCGTCGCCGCCGATCCCTCGCTGCAGGGCCAGCCCAGGCTTGCGGCCGCGATCGACGAATACCTGAACCCCGAGAAGGAGGCGTTCCTTGAACGCGGCTAGGACCACGAGCCAGGCAAACACGTCCGCGGGGGATCGCGCATGAGCCGGATCATTGCCGGCGCGGCCGGCGGCAGCACGCTGAACAGCGTGCCCGGGAACCTGACACGGCCCACCACGGACCGGGTCAAGGAGGCCCTGTTCTCCCGGCTGGATGCCTTCAACGTCATCGCCGGCGCCCGCGTGCTGGACCTGTACGCGGGATCCGGCTCGCTGGGGGTGGAAAGCGGCAGCCGCGGCGCGGACTGCGTGGACCTGGTCGAATTCGACGCCAAGGCCAGCGCCGTCTGCCAGCGGAACGCCGACCTCGTCAATACCGTCACGGGCCGCAAGGTGGTCTCCGTGCACCGCTCCAAGGTCGAATCCTTCCTGGACCGGACCGCCGACTCCGCCATTTGGGACCTGGTGTTCCTGGACCCGCCCTACCCCCTGGACGAGCCGGCCCTCGCTGCCGTGCTGGCCAAGCTGGTGCCGCACCTGGGCGAGGGCGCTGTCGTGGTGGTGGAACGCTCGTCCCGGAGTCCCGAGCCGGCGTGGCCCGAGGGCATGGAACGGTTTGCCGAGAAGAAGTATGGCGAAACCCGGCTGTGGTTCGCCGAGCCCGGCGTGGAAGCCGTGGACCTGGAGGCCGGGGACTAGCCGGCCAGCGCGTCCAGATCGACGCCGGCGAGCAGCCGGGCCGGATGCGGACCGCGCGCCGTGAGCGCCGCCGTCCAGACCTCGGGCCACGGCCCCTGCGTCCCGGTCAGGATGATGTTTCCGGGGTACCGGCCGGTGAACATTCCGGCCTCCGCGAAGGCCGAGACGTCGGCCATGGCCTGGCGCATGGCCGCGATCTGGCTCCGGACCAGGGTCAGCCCGGGTTCGTCGCCCACGTTGACTATCAACACACCGCGCGGCGTCAGCCGGGCCGCCGCCTCCTGGTAGAAGCCGGTGCACGCGATGTGTTCCGGCGCCTCCGGCCCGGAGAAGATGTCCAGGATCACGACGTCGAAGCGCAGGTCCGCCGGAAGCCCGGCGAGGGCGTCGCGGGCATCGCCGATCACCGTGTGCAGCTCGGTTCCCTCCGGCAGGGGCAGCTGCGCGAGCACGAAGTCCAGCAGTTCCCGCTCCAGCTCCACGGCGTACTGGACCGAGCCGGGCCGGGTGGCCTGGATGTACCGGGCCAGCGTCAGGGCCCCCGCGCCCAGGTGCAGCGCCGTGATCGGCTCGCCCCACGGGGCGGCAAGGTCCACGACGTGCCCGATCCTGCGCAGGTATTCGTAGAAGATATCCGCGGGGTCGGCCAGGTTGACGTGGGACTGCTCGGCGCCGCCGATGCTCAGCACGAAGCCGCCCTCGGTAAAGGGATCCGGTTCGATCACGGCGTGCTGTCCGGTGGTCCGCAGGAACCGCGAGGCCCCGGGTTGCTGCCCGGCCATGTTCACAGCCTGTCGCGCAAGGTCGCCAGCCGCTCGGCGGCCTCCTCCAGCACGTGCAGCTGCTTGCAGAACGCGAAGCGGAGCAGGCTGCGGGTGCGCTCGGCGCCGTCGGCGTGGCAGAAGACAGGCACCGGGATCGCGGCGACGCCCACGAGGGCCGGCAGCCTGCGGGCCAGCTCCACCGAATCGGTGATCCCCAGCGGTGAGGTGTCCACGTTCACGAAGTAGGTCCCCTGCGGGGTCAGGACGTCGAGGCCGGCCGCGCGCAGTCCCTCGCTGAGGATGTCGCGCTTGTACCGGAGGGTGTCGGCAATGCCGGCGTAAAACTCGTCCGGAAGCCCCAGGCCCACCGCGATCGCGGCCTGGAAGGGCGTGCCGGAACTGTAGCTCAGGAACTGCTTGACCGTCCGGGCGGCGGCCACGAGCTCCTCCGGCCCGGAGAGCCAACCGATCTTCCAGCCGGTGAAGGAGAACGTCTTGCCAGCCGAGGAAATGGTGAGCGTGCGCCCGGCCGCCCCGGGCAGTGTCGCGATCGGGATGTGCCGCACACCGAACGTCAGGTGCTCGTACACTTCGTCGGTGACGATGACGGCGTCGTATTGAGCGGCCAGTTCCACGACGCGCTCAAGCACCTCGCGCGGGAACACCGCGCCGGTCGGGTTGTGCGGATTGTTGATCAGCACCACCTTGGTGCGGTTGCTGAACGCGGCCTCGAGCGCGGCGAGGTCCGGCATGAAATCCGGGGCCAGCAGCGGGGCGGTGACGTGCGTGGCGCCGGAGAGCCCGATGATGGCGCCGTAGGAGTCGTAGAACGGCTCGAACGTGAGCACTTCATCTCCCGGACCTACCAGCGCGAGCAGGGAGGCGGCGATGGCCTCCGTGGCGCCGGTGGTGACGATGATTTCGGTCTGGGGATCGGGGGTCAGCCCGTAGAACCGCTGCTGGTGCACCGCGATCGCCTCCCGCAGCGGCAGGATGCCCTTGCCGGGCGCATACTGGTTGGCTCCGGCGGCGATGGCGGCCTGGGCGGCCTCCTTGATCTCCACAGGGCCGTCCTCGTCCGGGAAGCCCTGGCCGAGGTTGATGGCGCCCGTGCTCAGGGCCAGGGTGGTCATCTCCTCGAAGATCGTGACGCCCAGCGAACCGTCGGGGGAGAGCAGGTTGGCGCCGGTTGCGGCGCGCTGCCACGGGAACTGGGCAGGGAGCTGGGCGGGGCCGGTCACCGGGAACCTGCCGTATCGGAGCTGGCGGCGGCGGCTGGCCTGCCGGTGAACCTGTCCATGGTGGTGTAGATCCCAAAGACCTTTCCACCCACGAAGTCCCACGCCCGCACCGGCAGGATGCCTTTGAGTACTTTCCCCAGCTTGGCCATGGCGGGGGCGATCAGCTGCGGCCGTCCGGCGGCCGTAGCGCGCCATGCCCGGTCCACGGCGTCCTCGGGCGTCATGAGCGGGGTCAGCAGGGGACCGCGGGCTCCCTCGAACATGCCGGTGGAAATGTAGCTGGGGCAGAAGGTGGTGACTTTCAGGTGGCCGTAGCCCTGTTGCTCAAGCTCGAGCCGGAGCGAGTCGCTCCAGCCGATGACGGCCCATTTCGAGGCCGCGTACACGCTCATTCGCGGATTCGAGACCGTGCCGGCGGCAGAGGCAACATTGAGGATCCGGCGCGGGCGGCTGGCGTCGGCCATCATGTCCGGCAGGAACTCAAGGGTGACGTACATGGGGGCCAGGGCGTTGATGTCCATGGTCAGGGCGATGTCACGGTCCGGGGCGTGGTCCCAGAAGTACGCGCCGCGGACAATCCCGGCGTTGTTCACCAGCAGCGCCAGCGGCCCCTCGGCCCGGGCCTCCCGGGCGGCGTCGGCAATCGCGGCGCGATCCGCGAGGTCCACCGTGCGGGGGACGGCGCGGGCGCCCAGGGCGGCAACTTCAGCGGCGGTGCTGGCCAGGGCATCGGCGTCGACGTCCCAGAGGATCACCACAGCGGCGCCTTCCCGGGCGGCGCGGAGGGCGTAGAGCCGGCCCATGCCCATGGCGGCACCGGTGACCAGGGCCACGCCGCCGTCCACAGTGAAAGGCGGCACAGTGGAAGGCCGCGCAGTGAAGGGCGGCACAGTGGAAGGCCGGGCCGCGCGATTGTTCGATGCTGACATTCAGCCATGTTATCCCGGGCTTCGGCGCGGATACGGTAGGTTCGAAGCATGAGACGCGCTGTTTGCCCTGGCTCTTTTGACCCCATTCACAATGGACACCTGGAAGTCATTGCGCGTGCCGCGGGCCTCTTCGACGAGGTGATCGTGGCCGTGTCCACGAACTACTCCAAGAAGTACCGCTTCAGCCTTGAGGAGCGGATCGACATGGCCAAGGAAACGTTCGCGTCCTTGCGCGGGATCGTGGTCGAACCCGTGGGGGAGGGGCTCCTGGCCGAGTACTGCCGGCAGCGCGGCGTGTCCGCGATCGTCAAGGGCCTGCGTTCGTCCTCGGACTTCGACTACGAGCTGCCGATGGCCACGATGAACCGGCAGCTGACCGGCGTCGAGACTGTGTTCCTGCCGGCGGAAAGCCACTACCTGCACCTGTCCTCCACCCTCATCAAAGAGGTCTTCGCCCTGGGCGGGGACGTCTCGGACTTTGTTCCCCGGTCCGTGCTGAAACGGCTGGCCCCGGGCGAGCCGGTCCCGAACCGGGCGCGCAAAGTGTAAGCTTGACCGGTACTCGGCGGCCTGCTGCCGGTTGCGTGGCCCGAATCCGAGGCCGCTTGTGGTGTGAACCGCCGGCGTGCCCCGGTTTGAGTCCGTCCGGAAGTTCAGGCTAAGATAGTACGTCGGTCATATGTTCAACAGGAGTTCTCATTAAACGAGATGCTAGTTCGCCCTTGGCGTTCGACGTCAAGGACCTCGGACGCAGTCCGGGAAGCATGCGGACGCTGACGGAACATGTACCCGCGCCAAGTGATCTTGGTGTGGCGCTCATTGGCGTGCAGGAAGGCTCGGATGTCGAGCTGGACCTGCGGCTTGAGGCCGTACACGAAGGAATTCTGGTATCAGGAACCGCGCACGTTGAAGTTACTGGCGAATGCGGCCGATGCCTGGATCCCCTTGCGTATGACCAAGAGGTTGATGTGCAAGAACTTTTCTTCTACGAGGATGCTGTGTTCTCCGACGAAGAAGACGAAGAAGAGCAACGTCGAGTCGAGCACGATCTGATCGATCTTGAGCCGGTGTTGCGGGACGCAGTTGTCACCATACTGCCGTTCCAGCCGGTGTGCCGGGAAGACTGCCAGGGCCTTTGCTCCGAATGTGGAGTGCGCCTGGAAGACGAGCCGGGGCATCACCACGAGGTCGTAGATCCTCGCTGGGCCGCCCTGGCTGACTTGGCTAAGCCTGACCGGCAAAACTGATTTGTAAGTGTTTTTCTAGAGAGAAATGAGTTAGCCGTGGCTGTCCCGAAGCGGAAAATGTCTCGCTCGAATACCCGCGCCCGCCGCTCCCAGTGGAAGGCAACTGCCCCCCACCTGGTGAAGACTGTCGAGAACGGCCAGGTCACGTACAGCCTGCCGCACCAGGCAAAGGTCGTTACCGACTCGGCTGGCACTGCGCTGTTCCTTGAGTACAAGGGCCGCAAGGTCGCAGACGTCTAATCCGCCAACAGGCTGAAAAAGATGTCTTCAACTGAAGAGCTTCTGAAGCGTCTCGGTGTCACTATTGACGCCGGGACGCTTCGTCTTGCGCTCACACACCGTTCCTACGCCTACGAAAACGGCGGCATCCCCACCAACGAACGGCTCGAGTTCCTGGGCGACTCCATCCTGGGGTTCTCCGTTACCGACGCGCTGTACCGTGACAACCCCACGCTGCCCGAAGGCGACCTGGCCAAGCGCCGTTCCGCCGTCGTCAGCACCCGGGCGCTGGCCGGCATCGGCCGCAGCATCGGGCTGGGGGACTACATCTACCTTGGACAGGGCGAAAAGCTCACCGAAGGCAAGAACAAGGCCTCCATCCTGGCGGACACCATGGAGGCCTTGATCGGCGCCACCTACCTCTCCAACGACATCGAGACGGCCCGGCAGCTGGTCATGAGGCTGGTCGGCCCGCTGTTGAAGGACGCGGCCGCCCTCGGCGCGGGCACCGACTGGAAGACTTCCATCCAGGAGCTGGCCGCCAGCCGGCAGCTCGGGACCATCAACTACGCGGTCGACGGCTCCGGGCCGGACCACGCCCGGACGTTCGAGGCCGTGCTGCGGATTGGCGGCACGGACTACGGCACCGGCACCGGCAACTCCAAGAAGGAGGCCGAGCAGGAAGCCGCCGCTGATGCCTGGCGCCGGCTGACCGCCCCGTCCGCGCCTGATCCGCAGCAGTTGCAGTCCCAGACCGGCAGCTAGGCAGCGGCGTTGCCTGAACTGCCCGAGGTCGAGGTGGTCCGGCGCGGCCTGGTGAGCTGGGTGCGCGGCCGGACCATCACCTCCGTCGAGGTGCTGGACCCGCGCTCCCTGCGCCGGCACGCCCTGGGCCCGGAAGACTTTGCCGGCAACCTTGAAGGCGCGCGGGTCCTGGACGTGGTCCGCCGCGGCAAATTCCTGTGGATGCCGCTGGCTGACACGCCGGCCCCGTCCGGAAACGGTATCCCGGCCGACGAGCTGGCCGACCAGCCGGCCCCCGCCGTCGCGCTCATGGCCCATCTGGGCATGTCCGGCCAGCTGCTGATGCAGGACCCCGGGGTTCCGGACGAAAAACACCTGAAGGTCAGGCTGCGGCTCAGCCCGGCCGACGGTATGCCCGGCCAACTCCGGTTCGTGGACCAGCGCATCTTCGGCGGACTGTTCCTCACCACGCTGATCCCGACCGACGACGGCGGCCCCGGCGGCCTCGCCGAATCGCCGCTGCCGCTCATCGCCGAGGAAGCCGCGCACATTGCCCGGGACCCGCTGGACCCCTGGTTCTCCTTCGAAACCTTCTATCGGCGCCTGCGGGCCCGCAAGACCGGGCTCAAGCGGGCGCTGCTGGACCAGGGACTGGTCTCCGGGATCGGCAACATCTACGCGGACGAGGCCCTCTGGAAGGCGCAGCTGCACTTCGCCCGGCCCACCGACACCCTGCGCCGCGCCGACGCGCTGCGGGTCCTTGACGCCGCCCGCGAGGTCATGGCGGATGCCCTGGCCGCCGGCGGCACGAGCTTCGATTCGCTCTACGTCAACGTCAATGGAGCCTCCGGGTACTTCGACCGCTCCCTGAACGCCTACGGCCGGGAGGGCCTCGAGTGCAAGCGCTGCGCCGCCGCCGGCCGGGTCAGCCTGCTCAAGCGGGAACAGTTCATGAACCGGTCCTCGTATACCTGCCCCGTCTGCCAGCCCCGGCCGCGGAACGGGCGCTGGTAGGGGGAGTGCGGGTGTAGTGCCCGGCCAGCTTCGCCAGGCCCTCGTCAAGGGAAACGGCGGGGGCCCAGTTGAGCAGTTCACGGGTCTCGCGTTGGTCGAACCAGTGGGCGGTGGAGAGCTGCTCAGCGAGGAATCTGGTCATCGGCGGCTCCCCGGCCCGGCCGGACCGGGACCAGAGCTTCTCCACGACCGATCCTGCAGCGCGCGCGAGGCTGCCCGGGACCGTCCAGGACGGCGCAGGGACGCCGCCCGCGGCGCAAATGCCCGCCAGCAGCTCGCCGACAGGGCGGGGTTCGCCGTTGCTGACCACCAGCGCCCGGCCGTGGACGTGCTCCATGCGGTGAAGCGCGGCGACGATGGCCGAGGCGGCGTTGTCCACGTAGGTAGTGTCAATCAGGGCCGCACCGGCGTCGAGCAGCGGCAGGCGGCCGCGGCTGGCACGTTCCAGCACCCGCTCCACCAGCTGCGTGTCGCCCGGGCCCCAGACGACGTGCGGGCGCACCGCCGCGACCCGGAAATCCGGCGAGTCCGCGGCCAGCGCCAGCAGTTCAGCTTCGGCCTTGGTGCGGGAGTAGTCGCCGTGCGCGCGGGCCGGGTCCGCCGCCTCGGCCCCCAGCCCGGCGATCGCGGCCCCGGAATTAGCCACCGAGGGGGAGGAGACGAACACCAGTTCCCGCACGCCGGCCTCGCGGGCGGCCCGGAGCAGGCGGCGCGTGCCTTCGACATTCACCGCGTCGAACTCCGCGGCGCGGCCGGTGAAGGACACCTTCGCGGCCAGGTGGATGACGCCCTCGGCGCCCGAGACGGCTCGGCGGACGGCGTCCTCGTCCGCTAGGGACCCTTGGAGGTCCGTAGCGCCGTCGACGCCGGAGGGGCGGCGCTGGAATGTGCTGACGGCGTGGCCCTGCCGCACCAGCAGACGCGCCACTTCCCGGCCGAGCAGTCCGCTCGCGCCGGTGACGAGGACCCTCACGGCGTGCCCGGACGGCCGCCGGCCAGCACCGCCGTAGCCCACCGGGACAGGCGGCTCCTGTCGATCTTGGCGTTGTGGCGGATGTCGGTCGGCTGGGAGGGGACGGCGAGCACGGCGGAGACGCTGACGCCTGCCGCACGGGCGGCGTCCCGGACGCGGCCCGCCAGCTGCGGCTCGGCGGGGCCGGCCCGGCGGACCGGCGGAACGGTTTCGACGACGGCGACGACGGCCTGGGTCCCGGACGGACCGACCCCGACGACGGCGGCCATCCCGACGTCGTCCAGGCGTTCGATGGCCTGCTCGGCGCCCACAGGCGTCACCACAGCGCCCGGCGCCGTCACGACGTGCACGAGGCGTCCTTCCACCCAGAGCCGGCCGGCGGCGTCGAGGTGCCCGACGTCGCCGGTGCGGTGCCATCCGGCCGTGCGGACGCTCTCGCGCTGGGTCAGCCAGAGCCTGTCGTAGGTATCCTTCACGTGCGGGGCGCTGACGAGGATCTCTCCGGTCACTCCAGCCTCCGTGACGGGCTCGTTCCCGGGTGCGGTGCCGTCCGCAGCGAGCGGGATGATGGCGGCCCGGGCGCCGTGCACCGGCCGGCCCACGCACACGCCGTTGCCGGCCCCCGCCACGGTTCCGGCGGCGGCGTCCGCCCCGGCGGCGCGGATCTGTTCGAGGCTGATGTCCGTGACGGGCAGCGCCTCGGTCATCCCGTACGGGGTGTGCAGGGAGGCCCGCGGCAGCAGCCGCTGCACCTCTGCGAGGAGGGCTTCGGGGACCGGCGCGCCGGCGGAGAGCAGCAGCTCCACACGGCCCAGGGCATCGTAACCGGCCCGGCTCAGGCCGGCCCGGGTGGCGAGGACGTTGCGCAGCGCCGCGGGCGAGGCGAAGATCACCGTGGCGTCGATGGCTGCCGCGGCGTCGGCCAGCGCGCTGGCCGACAGGGTGCGGGGCACAGTGACATCCATGGCGGGCGTCACCGAGACAGCTCCGAGCGCCGGACCCAGCAGGGCGAACGGCGCGAAGCCCGCCACCAGGCGCGCGCCCGGGGCGATCCCCAGCGTTTCGGCCACGGTGTCGCGCATCGCGGCCAGCTGCCGGTGCGTGTAGAGCACGCCCTTGGCGGGGCCGGTGGAGCCGGAGGTGAACAGCACCGCGGCGGGGGCGTCCGGGTCCGGAACCGGGGCCGGACCCGGGCAGGGGAGTTCCGGGCTGAGGCCGGCTCCGCGGCGGGCGAGGGCGGCGAGGGAGGTCTCGACGGCGAGGAGGCGGCGGCGGGCGGCCGGCAGGTCCCGCACGCTGATGCGCCGTCCCGACCAGCCGAGTACCGCGGCGGCCGCCAGGGCCCTGCCGATTCCGATGAGGAAATCCGGGGTGGCGCCCTGCACGGCGCGGCTCAGGCCGCGGGTGCCCAGGCCGGCATCGGCCACGACGACCACCGCGCCGAGCCGCAGGCAGGCGTAGAGGACCACGGTCAGGTCCACGCCCGGCGGGACCATCAGGCTCACCCGGCTGCCGTTCCCGACACCGGCTTCCTGCAGGCCCGCCGCGAGGGCGGCGATGTTTTGTTCCAGCTCCCGCCAGCTGAGCGAGCGGGCGACGCTGCCGTCCGTGCCCATTTCCGCGACGGCGGTATCCCCGGCTGCGGGTCCCGCCGCCAGCTCGGTGAGGGGCGCCCAAAGGGGCGGGATCCCGGTGCCGGGCTCCAGGGGTCCGGACCCGTAGTCCAGCGGCGGGTGGGCGGCCGGGCCGCCGGCTGACCGCACGGCCGGGGCGGCTGTCCGCTGCAGGCCGTCTCCGTTGGCCCGGACGCACTCGGCAAGCCACTCGAAGACGGGCGCGGCGATGTCCCGGTCTTCCGCGACCAGGTGGCCGGCACCTTCGAAGCGGTGGACTTTCGCGTCCGGCAGCCGGCCGATGAGGTCCTTGAGGTACCGGTCGGAAAAGATCGGATCGCGCGGGCCCCAGAGCATCAGGGCCGGGGTCCTCAGCCCGCGCAGCCCTTCCGCGACGCGGGTCAGCGCCGGGAAGCTGGGATGGGACGCGTCGGCGGGAATGTCCGCGACAAAGTGCCCCACGCCGGCGCGGCGGCCGGCACCGCGGTAGGGGGCCATGAAGGCCCGCCGGACGTCCGCAGCGAGCGGCGGATGGGCCAGGGCGTGGGTCACCCGCAGGAACGCATCCGACGTCGTCGTTCCCCAGCGGTGCACGGCAGGGTGCAGGGCGAGCCGCAGCGCCGGCGGGATGGGGGTGCCGGCGGGCTGATGGACGGCGGTGTTGGTCAGCACCACGCCGGCGAGTTGCTGGGGATGTGCCTCTGCCCAGCCGAGGCTGATTACGCCGCCCCAGTCGTGGCCGACGGTGACGACGGGCCCGTCCAGGCCGAGCGCGGCGGTGAGGTCACCCAGGTCGTTGATCCGGTCCTCCAGGCGCCGGAACGTGCCGGTGCGCTCGGAGAAGCCCATATCCAGCTGGTCCACCGCCACCACCCGCCACGGATGTGCGGGGTCGGATCCGGCGGCCAGCAGGGACCGCCACAGGTAGGACCAGGTCGGGTTGCCGTGCACGCACAGCAGGGTGCCGGCAGGAGTCAGGCCGCGGCGGTCGAGCTGGGCACCGTTGTCCAGCAGGTGCCAGCGGCGCACGGTGCCGGGCTCGTCCGCGGCGGAGGTGGACGCCACATCGATTTCGCGCGACCATTCAGGGTCGACGCCGGGCCAGTCCGCGGTTACCAAACGATTTCCACCATGGCGGTGTTCAGGCCGGAACCGACGCCCATGCACAGCACGCGGTCCCCGGTTGCGAGAGTCTGCGCTTCGGCCGCGAGGGTCATGGGGAGGGAAGCCGGGCCCACATTGCCCCAGTGCGGGAACGTGATCGGCACCTTGTCCGGGTCCAGGTCAATGGCGTTGATGATGGCCTGGGTGTAGGCAGTGCTCACCTGGTGCGTGACATAGCGGTCCATCGAGGCCCAGTTCCACTCCGGCTGGGCCTCGTGCCAGGCGTCGACCACGAGCTGCAGGCCGCCGTCGAGCAGCCCTTTGGTGTCGGTGGCCATGCCGTCGATGCTGCCCACGCACAGTTCATGGTGCTCGGTGCCGGCACGCATCACGCCGCCGAGGATCCGGTGCGCCCCTGGGTGCTCGTCCGCCGGGCCCAGGACGGCCGCAGCGGCTCCGGAGCCAAGTGTGAGCGTGGCGAACTCGCGGTTGAAGTCCTCGCGGGTCGTCTCGGGCCGCTGCAGCCGGGCCAGGGTGGCCTCCTGCGTTGCCTGGGCATCCTCACCGTTGACGATCATCGCGTACTTGATCTGGCCGGAGTCGATCATGTTGGCCGCCAGCGTCATTCCGTTGACGAATCCGAGGCAGGCGTTGGCCAGATCAAAGTTCATGGCCGACGAAGGCAGCTGCAGTCCGTGGTGGATCTTCACCGCGACGGAAGGTTCGAGGTTGCGCCGCGTCACGGAGGTGTTGATCAGCAGACCGATCTCGGACGCTTCGATGCCGGACTCGGCCAGGGCCTTGGCGCCCGCCTCGATGGCTGCGTCGTCGAACGACGTCCCGGGAGCCCACCACCGCCGGTGCGTGATGCCTGCGACCCGTTCGAGCAGCTTCGGGGGGACCCCCAGCCGCCGCAGGGTCGAAGCCAGCTTGCGGTCGAAATCCATGGAACTGACGATCGTCGGAGCTTCGACGCTGCTCACCGAAAGTAAAGCGGTGTTGCTGTGCCGGAATGTTGCATTGCCTACCAAAATCAAGCCCCTGTTCATGTCCGTCCTGCGCTCCGGCGGTGGCCGCTCACAAGCCCGAGAGCTTAACTATGCCCCGTGCAGGTCAATTCCCGCATATGCGGCATACGCCATCCGCCGCGGCTTCGCACTGGTTCTGCGCGGAATGGCCGCAAATGCGCAGTAGATTGTAGGTATCCGGGGCCGCCCCGAACCCCCGCGTCCGTCCGAAACATGCTTTCGTCGAACAGCGGGCCAGTCCGCCGACCAGGAGAACCGAAGCGCCTTGCACCTGAAAAGTCTGACCGTCCGGGGATTCAAGTCGTTCGCCTCCGCGACGACCTTTGAATTCGAACCGGGCGTCACCGCCGTGGTGGGCCCGAACGGCTCGGGCAAATCCAACGTGGTGGACGCGCTGGCCTGGGTCATGGGCGAACAGGGAGCCAAGACCCTCCGCGGCGGCAAGATGGAAGACGTGATCTTCGCCGGCACCTCGGGCCGGCCGCCCCTGGGCCGGGCGCACGTCTCGCTGACCATCGATAACAGCGACGGCGCCCTCCCGATCGAATACAGCGAGGTGACGATCTCGCGCACGCTGTTCCGGACCGGCGGCTCGGAATACGCCATCAACGGTGCAGGATGCCGGCTGCTCGATATCCAGGAGCTGCTCTCCGACTCCGGCCTGGGCCGCGAGATGCACGTGATTGTGGGCCAGGGCCAGCTGGACAAGGTCCTGCACGCCACCCCCGAGGACCGGCGCGGCTTCATCGAGGAGGCCGCGGGCATCCTCAAGCACCGCCGCCGCAAGGAAAAAACGGTCCGCAAACTCGAGGCCATGCAGGCCAACCTGTCCCGGCTCAGCGACCTCACCGGCGAAATCCGGCGGCAACTGACCCCGCTGGGCAAACAGGCGGAAGTGGCCCGGCGCGCCCAGAGCGTCCAGTTCGAGGTCCGCGACGCCCGCTCACGGCTCCTGGCCGACGACCTCGTCCAGCTGCAGTCCGCGCTTGCGCAGGACGTAGCGGACGAATCGGCGCTCAAGGCACGCCGCGCCGTCGTCGAACGGGACCTCGAGGCCGGGCGGCAGCGCCAGGCGGTCCTCGAAGGGCTCGCAGCCGAGGCCACGCCCGCGCTGAACGCCGCGCGGGAGAACTGGTATTCGCTCTCCACCGGGCGTGAACGGCTCCGTTCCCTCGGCTCGCTCGCCGAGGAGCGCCGCCGGCTGCTCGGCGCCGCGGACGTGGCTCCGGATACCGGCCGGGATCCGGACCAGCTGGAACAACAGGCCGCCCGCGTCCGCGACGAGCAGGCCGGGCTGGAACGGCAGATCCTGGACCGGACCGAAGCCCTGGACGCCGCGTCAGCCGCCAAACACGACGCCGAACAGGCCGCCGCCGCCGAGGACAAGCGGCTCGCCGCCCTGCTCCGGGCCGCCGCGGACCGGCGTGAAGGCCTGGCCAAGCTCGCCGGGCAGGTCGGCGCGGCACGGTCCCGCGTCGAGTCCGCCCAGTCCGAGCTCGGCCGCCTCCGCGAATCGCAAAAAGCGGGCGAGGAGCGCCGCCGGCAGGCGCACAGCGAGTTCACCGCCCTGGAAGCGCAGGTGGCAGGGGTCGAGGACGGCGAGGAATCGCTCGACGCCGATTACGAGGCCGCGAGCGAGGCCCTCGATACGATCATCGCCGACATTGATGCCCTGAAGGCGGCCGAGCGGGAGGGCGAGCGGGAACGCGGCGCCCTCATGGCCCGCCGCGACGCCCTCCAGCTGGGCCTGAACCGCAAAGACGGCTCCGGGCACGTGCTCGGCACGGCCGCCGGGGACCTGGCCGGCGGGGTCCTGGGACCCCTGGCGTCCATGATCACCGTGGAGGCCGGATTCGAGGCCGCCGTCGCCGCCGCACTCGGCAGCGCGTCCGACGCCGTGGTGGTCCGGGACCAGGAAACGGCCTCCGCTGCCGTGCGGCTGCTCCGCGCGGACGACGCCGGCCGTGCCGCGCTGCTGCTCGCCGGCACCCCGGCCGCGTCACCGCCGCTGTTGGCCGGTGCGCAATCGGCCGATGCATTAACCGGCGGCAGCACGCTTCCCGGAGGCGCGCGCTGGGCCGCGGAACTGGTCTCGGCCGCGGGACCGGACGGCGCCGGCCTGCCGCTGGCCGCCCTGCTGGCCGGCGTCGCCGTCGTCGAGGACCTGGACGCCGCGGCGCAACTGATCGCCGCGCGTCCCGAACTCACCGCCGTGACCCGCGCCGGGGACGTCTTCACGGCGCTGACCGTCACCGGCGGGTCCGCGTCGGCGCCGTCGCTGCTGGAAGTCCAGGCCGCCGTCGACGACGCCGCCGCGAAGCTGGCCGCCGTCACCGCCGCGCTCGAACGCAACCGCTTCGCCCTCTCCACCGCCCGGACCCGGCGCGCCGAAGCCCAGGACCGTGCCGACGCGGCCCTCGCGAAACTCCACGACTCCGACGCGAAACTCGCGGCCGTCGCCGAACGCCTGGGCCACCTGAACGCCGTGCTGCGCAGCGCCGTCGCCGAAAGTGAGCGCCTGGCCGCGTCCCTGTCCCAGGCTGAGGCCCAGATCGTCAGCGAACAACGTGCGCTGGAAGCGGTGGCGGCCCGGCTCGCCGCGGCCACCGAGGCCCCCGCGGAGCAGGAACCCTCCCCGGAGCACCGCGACGCCCTGGCCCTGGCCGCCTCGCTGGCCCGCACGGCCGAGATGGAGGCCAGGCTCGCCCTGCGCAGCGCCGAGGAACAACTCACGGCCACCCGCAACCGGGCGGCCTCGCTGGAACGCGCCGCCGCCACCGAACGCCGCGCCCGCGAGGAAGCCGCGGAACGCGCCCGCCGCCGCAGGCTCCAGGCCCGGCGCGCCGCCGCCGTCGCCGTCGCCGTGCAGCAGGTCATCGGGTTCATTGACGTGTCCGTGGAACTGGCCCGCCGGGAGCGGGACAGCGCCGAGGAACGCAAGGACGCGATGGACCGGGAACTGGCCGGGGTCCGCACCGGCAACGACGCCCTGGCCCGGGAACTGGCCGAACTCACCGACTCCGTGCACCGCGACGAGCTCGCCCGCACCCAGCAGCGGCTGCGGATCGAGGCGCTGGAACTGAAGAGCGTGGAGGAGCTCGGGCTGACCGCCGGGCAGCTCGTGGCCGACTACGGACCCGACCAGCCCGTCCCGGTCCCGGCCGGCGACTCCGCGGACAAATGGGCCGCACTGCGCGCCCCGGTGGACGAGGACGGCCGTGAGATTTCCGAAGGCAAGCCCTTCGTCCGGGCCGAGCAGGAAAAACGGCTCAAACGCGCCGAACGCGACCTCGCCGCCCTCGGCAAGGTCAACCCGCTGGCGCTGGAGGAGTTCGCCGCGCTGGAAGAGCGCCACCAGTTCCTCAGCACCCAGCTCGAAGACCTGAAGTCCAGCCGCAAGGACCTGCTGGACATCATCAAGGAAGTCGACGACCGCGTCCAGAAGGTCTTCGCCGAGGCGTTCGAGGACACCTCCCGGCAGTTTGTCCGCGTCTTCGCCCGGCTGTTTCCCGGCGGCGAGGGCCGGCTGGTCCTGACCGACCCCACCGACATGCTCACCACCGGCATCGAGGTCGAAGCCCGCCCGGCCGGCAAGAAAATCAAGCGGCTCTCGCTGCTTTCCGGCGGCGAACGCTCCCTGACGGCCGTGGCGCTGCTGGTGGCCATCTTCAAGGCACGGCCCTCGCCCTTCTACGTCATGGACGAGGTCGAGGCCGCCCTCGATGACACCAACCTGGGCCGGCTCATCACCATCTTCGAAGAGCTCCGCGAATCCAGCCAGCTGATCGTCATCACGCACCAGAAGCGCACCATGGAAGTCGCCGACGCCCTCTACGGCGTCACAATGCGCGGCGACGGCGTCTCCACGGTGATCAGCCAGCGGCTCAATGCGGAGATCTAGGCAAACGTCCAAGTCCCGGCAGGGCGGCGTCCACGCGCAACAAAAGCGCTGGCCACGGCCCATTTGGGGTTTGTGAGAAGCTAGGGGAGTGAACGACATCCTCCCCATCATTCTGCCCATTCTCGCTGTCCTGGTGGTCCTCGGTGCGCTGATCCCGGTGCTCATGAAGACCCGGAAGAGCTCCAAGACCTACACCGGCCCGCGGGACGCAAACGACCCCGTGCAGGCCCCCGGAGCCGGAACCCTTGTGGAGGACCGTCCCGCGCAGGCACCGGCACCGGCACGGACCTCGCCGGACGGCGTCGAACTCGAAGAACCAACCCTCGAGGTTCCGGACGACGCAGCCGGGCTGGAAACCGTGCCGGTGGAGACCCCGCTGCCGGTGGCGGGGCGGCTGATGCGGCTGCGCGAGCGGCTGGTCAAGTCCAACAACATCCTGGGCAAGGGGCTCCTGGCCCTGCTCTCGGCGGACAAGATCGATGAAAACGTCTGGGATGAGGTCGAGGAAACCCTGCTGCTGGCCGATCTCGGCACCGAACCGACCATGCAGCTTGTGGACTCGCTCCGCGAACGCGTCAAGGTGATGGGCACGCGCGACCCTGAGCACGTCAAGGCCCTGCTCCGCGAGGAACTCATCAAGCTCGTGGACCCCACCATGGACCGGAGCCTGAACGTCGAGCGCCACGGCGACAAGCCCGCCGTCATGATGGTTGTCGGCGTCAACGGCGTTGGCAAGACCACCACCGTGGGCAAGCTCGCCCGCGTGCTCGTGGCCGAGGACAAGGACGTGCTGCTGGGCGCGGCCGACACCTTCCGCGCCGCCGCCGCCGAGCAGCTGGCCACGTGGGGCCAGCGCGTCGGCGTGCCCACCGTGAAGTCGGACATCGACGGCGCGGACCCGGCCTCGGTGGCCTACGAGGCAGTCAAGGCCGGCATCGACCAGGAAGTCGACGTCGTCATGATCGACACCGCCGGGCGCCTGCAGAACAAGGTGGGCCTCATGGACGAGCTCAGCAAGGTCAAGCGGGTCATCGAAAAGCTGGCCGAGGTGGACGAGGTGCTGCTGGTCCTGGACGCCACCACCGGCCAGAACGGACTCAACCAGGCCCGGGTGTTCTCTGAGGTCGTGAACATCACCGGGATCGTCCTGACCAAGCTGGACGGCACCGCCAAGGGCGGGATCGTCGTCGCCATCCAGAAATCCCTCGGGGTCCCGGTGAAGCTGATCGGCCTGGGCGAAGGCGCCGACGACCTCGCGCCGTTCGACGCCGAAGGCTTCGTGGATGCGCTGCTGAACTAGTACGCACCGCCACAAAAAGTGCCCCGGTCCTGTCTGGACAGTTCAGACAGGACCGGGGCACTTTTTGCTTAAGTGGCTAGTACTTGAAGTTCAGGACCGTCACGGTTCCGGCGGTCAGCTGGAACTGCTGGGTCTGGGACTTGTACGCGAACCCCGGGACCGTGGCGCGCTTGGCGAGGGGCTTGGGCTCGGTCTTGGCGCCGTCGATGACGGTCTGGTTCTCGGCTGAGTAGCTGGGGCCGCTGAGCTGGGTCATGGTCCCGGTGACCGGTTTGCCCGGCAGGGTCAGGGTGACGGAAGTCTGCGCGGCCTTTTCGGGGTCGTTTTCGTTGATGATCACCACGCTGGTGCTGCCGTCCGCGTTCTGCAGCGCGTAGCTGAACGCCGGGCCGCCTCCGGAGCTGTTCACTTTCATGAACTTGCCGGCCTCGAGCTCGGCCACCATGGAGATGCCGAAGAAGTTGGCCCGGCCGGACATCTGGCCGTTGCCGAACGGGTAGGCTCCGGCGCTGCAGATGGCGGACAGGGGCGGGCCGCCCTTGCACGTCAGCAACGAGCTGTGGAAGCCGATTCGGGTGATGCCCAGCTGGGCGGCGGTGAGGGCATAGTCTGCCGCCCACAGCGCTGATGCGTGGGTACGGGAGGTCTCATTGGAACCGGGGCACGCCGAGATCCCGGTTTCCGGAATCCAGGTTTCCAGGCCGGCGGCCTGACCCACCGCGAGGGCCGCCTTCTGGTAGTTGACGCCACGGTCGTGCATCGTTCGGCTCATCGCGTTTGCCAGCGTGGGCGAGTCCTGGGGCACGCCGCCGTCACAGTTGGAGAGCGGGTAGTGGTGGAACGTCAGGATCTTCTTCTGCGGGAGGTCCGCGTCGACGAACGGCTGCCACCACTTCTGGTCATAGGCGCCCGGGCCGGAGATGGGCACGTTGGGCGCCATGGCATAGATTGCGGCCGCGTAGTCCTTCAGTTCCCGGATGTACTGCTCCAGGCTGTAGCCGTTGCCGGCCTTGACGTCATTGAACACGAAGCCGTTGGGCTCATTGCCCACGGTGATGCTCAGCAGCCGGTTGCCGAGGATCGCCGAGGCGTTCTTGGCCATGTCCGCTGCCCGGGCCGGATTGTAGTGGCCGAGGTCCACTGTGAGGCTGACCTCGGCATCCCCGGCCTCCAGCAGGGTCTTGAGCCGGACCAGGTCTGCCGGGCCCACGGCCTTGACCGGGTGCGTCTTGTCGCCCTTGTAGTCGGCGGGGACGGCCTCGCCGCTGGATGTCCAGAAAAAGCGCCGGTCCACGGCGTTGCCGCCGAAACGCAGGACCGGCTGGTCGATCTCCTGGAGCAGCTTGACCATCGACGCGTTGTCGCTGCTGAGGTCGGGATCGGCCAGATCCGTGGCCTCGAGGGAAATTCCCGTCATGCCCTTGTTCAGGGAGGTGCCCACGAGGTCGTTGGAGACATCGACCTTGAGGGGCTCAACCTTTTCCAGCGGCGACCCGGCCGGCGGACCCGGCTGTGCGTAATAGGTGACGGGCGGTCCCGCCTCGGCAGGGGCGAGCGCCGGTGCCGACTGGGCGGGGGAAGAAGCGGCCGGCGGTGCCGGCGTCGGGTTTCCGAGGGCGAGGGGAACCAGTACAGCTGCGGCGACGGCGACAATTCCGGCGCCGGCGATCAACCCTGCGCGCTTCCTGTTTCCCGCGCTCTTAGCGGCGTTGGCGGGTTGGGCGGGGTCGGGGCTTTCGGCTTTCCCGGGGGAAGAGTCGAATTTGGCCATGGGGGATTACCTCCGGAAGTTTGTGGCACGTGCCCCCAGCTTAGCCAAGGGCGGAGGGCGCCGCTGACCGGCAGGCCCAGGACGACGTCCTGTGCAGGGTCACGGACAGGGTTCCGGTGGAGGCATTGCCCAGAGCCGACCAGTGGCGGCAACGCCGCAGGTCAGGCGCGGTCCGGCGCCGGCCGGCGGAACGTTTCGCGGGCCGGCAACCACACGGCGGCGGCGGCCAACAGGATGCCGCCGGTGACCCCAAAGGCCCAGCCGTAGCCCAGCCGGTCCGCCAGCAGCCCGGCCACCACCGGTCCGACGATCGCGCCGCTGTCGGAGGCCATCTGGAAGACGGCCAGGACGCGGCCGCCCGAGCGCTCGTTGCCGATCACGTCGGCGATGGCGGCCTGCTGGGCCGGTCCGAGCAGTCCGGAGCCGATCCCGGCGCAGGCGGAGGCGAGCAGGAACCAGGGCAGCTGGTGCGTGAACCCGATGGCCGCCGTGGCGGTGCCGGTGACCAGCAGTCCGGCCAGCAGGAGCGGCTTGCGGCCGAGGCTGTCCGCGAGCCGGCCGGAAAACGTCAGCGCCACCGCGTTGCCGCCGGCAAACACCGCCAGGGCCCAGCCGGCGGATTCCGGCCCGGCGCCGAGCGCCACGACGGCGAAGAGCGGCACTGTGGCCATCCGCACGCCAAAGGTGGCCCAGCCGTTGGCGAAGCTCGAGAACAGGCCGGCCCGGTAGGCGCTGTCCCGCAGCGCGTCCTTCAGTGCCATCGCCGGGGCTGTGGCGCCGGGCTGCCGCGAGGCGGCGGGGACATGGCTGAGCTGGGTCTGCACCACGACGGCGGCCAGCACCAGGGCCGCCGCGTAGGCCAGGAACGGCACCCGCAAACCGAAGCCGGCGAGCATCCCGCCGACGATTGGGCCGCAGACGTTGCCGATCAGGAAGGCGGAGGCATAGGCCCCGGAGACCCGGCCGCGGCTTTCCGGCGGCGCGAGCCGGACCACGAGCGCCATGGACGCCACCGTGAACATCACCGAACCGGCCCCGCCCAGGCCGCGGAAGACCAGCAGTTGCCAGTAGTCCTGGGCGAAGGCGCAGGCCGCCGTGGACGCCGCGACGATCAGCAGCCCGGCCACGTAGACCGGCCGTTCGCCCAGCTTCACGATCAGGGCGCCGCCGGCCGGAGCGAAGACGAGCCGCATGAACGCGAAGATGCTCACGATCACGGCCGCCGCGGTCGCCCCGACGTCGAACGTGGTGGCGAACTGGGGCAGAACCGGTGCCACGAGGCCAAAACCGATCGCAATCAGGAAGGCCGCCACCAGCATCACCTTGATGTCCCGGGGCAGCCGGGAGCGGCCCGGGGCCCGGGAGGGCACCTTGGCTGCGGCGTCGCCGGCGGGGCGGGAGGTCTTGCTCATAATGCGTTCGTCCTTGGGAAGATGCGGGGCCGGCTGGCGGCGGGTCCAACTAGTGCGGGAATGATCCGCTGAAACATAACCGTAACAAGTGTGAGATGCACCATTTACGTCCGGGAGGTTCTTGTAACAACCCGGCAATGTAAATCCTCCGCCAGCGAAACACTGCCCCGCGAAACTCTTTCTAGAACGCAAATAAATGCGTTGGGACCGGCGGACTACTCCGCACCTAATAGCAAGAGAGGACGTAGACCATGGAACTCACCGCAGGTCTCGTTTGGCTCCTGGTCGCCGCGGCACTCGTGCTGTTCATGACCCCGGGCCTGGCATTCTTCTACGGCGGCATGACCCGCGCCAAGTCGGCTTTGAACATGATGATGATGAGCTTCGTCGCCATTGGAACCGTCAGCATCATGTGGATCCTGTGGGGCGCTTCGATGGCTACGAGCAACGAAGACAACTTCTACCAGATCTTCGCCAACCCGTTCAGCCACTTCGGCCTGCACGGCTTCACCGAACCGGCTGACCTGCTCAAGGTCGGCTACGCGGCCACCTTCGCGATCATCACGGTGGCCCTGATCTCCGGTGCGGTCGCCGACCGCGCCAAGTTCTCCGCCTGGGTGGTCTTCACGCCCATTTGGGCCACCCTGGTCTACGCGCCGCTGGCCTTCATGGTCTGGGGTGGAGGACTCTTCTCCGCCAGTGGCTGGTTCGGCCAGACGTTCGCGCCGGTCATCGACTTCGCCGGCGGCACCGTGGTCCACATCAACGCCGGCGTCGCCGGCCTGATCCTGGTCCTGATCATCGGCAACCGCAAGGGCTTCGGCAAGGACCCGAACCACCGCCCGCACAACATTCCGTTCGTCATGCTCGGCGCCGCAATCCTGTGGTTCGGCTGGTTCGGCTTCAACGCCGGTGCCGCCGCCACTGTGGAGCAGGCCGGCCTGATCTGGATCAACACCCTGGCCGCCCCGGCCGCCGCCATGCTTGGCTGGCTCGCCGTGGAGCGCTTCCGCGACGGTCACCCGACCTCCCTCGGTGCCGCTTCCGGCGTGGTCGCCGGCCTGGTGGCCATCACCCCGGCCTGCGCCAACGTCTCCCCGCTGGGTGCGATCGCCCTCGGCGTCGCAGCCGGTGTGGCCTCGGCGCTCGCCGTCGGCCTGAAGTTCAAGTTCGGCTACGACGACTCGCTTGACGTCGTGGGCGTCCACCTCGTCTCCGGTGTTGTCGGCACGGTCGCAATCGGCTTCCTGGCCACCCCGACCCAGGGCACCGCGGGCCTGTTCTACGGCGGCGGCACCACGCAGCTGGTCGCCCAGACCCTCGCGGCACTGATGGCCATCGTCTTCACCGCCGTGATGACCTTCATCATCGCCTTCCCGATCCACAAGCTCATGGGCTTCCGGGTTTCCCAGGAACAGGAAGTTGTCGGTGTGGACCTGAGCCTGCACGCAGAGACCGCCTACGAGTTCGGCGTCGGCGGGCACGGCGGCAGCTTCCAGCCGCTGCACGAACTGATCACGGGCAAGCCGATGAGTGAAGAGGCAGCCGCCGAAGTGCCGGTGGACGCCGAGTCCAACGGCAAGCAGAACGCAACGGGCAAGGAAAGTGTGGGGGCATGAAACTGATCACGGCAATCGTCCGACCGGAAAAGCTTGAGGCTATTCGCGAAGGCCTGGAAGCCTACGGCGTGCAGGGCCTCACGGTCAGCGCAGCCAGCGGCTACGGCCGGCAGCGCGGTTACACCGAGGTGTACCGCGGGGCCGAGTACAACGTGGACCTGCTGCCCAAGATCCGGGTGGAAGTCCTGGCCACCGACGAACAGGCGGACGACATCCTCGATGTCATCATCGCCAGTTCCAACACGGGCCGGGCCGGCGACGGCAAAGTCTGGACGATGGATGTGTTCGAGGCTGTCAGGGTCCGCACCGGAGAGCGCGGTGCGGCAGCGATCTAGCTGCTCCCCGCTCCACTCCCTGACCGGGAGACGGACACGGCACTGACACAGCACTGACACAGCGGGCCGGATACCTGGGAAGGTATCCGGCCCGCTGTGTCGTCTCCGGGTGCGGCCTGGTCGGATCTGCACGGGCGCTCCGGCTCAGGCGCCCTGCGCCGGATCTGCGCGGGCGCTGCTGCGACGGAACTAGGCCGGCCAGCCCTCCGGCCCCGGGGTCCCGGCCGGATATTCCTCCAGCGGGACATGACCGGCGGTCCAGGATTTCAGCACCGGCGCCAGGATGCGCCAGCAGTCCTCGGCCGTGTCCGCCCGCACCGAGAGCAGCGGATCGCCGGTCAACACGCCCTCGAGCACTTCACCGTAGGGGAGGAGCTCGGAGGCGCTCAGTTCGGCCCGCAGCGTGGCCCGGTCCAGGCTCAGGACATTGCCGGGCCCGTTCACGTCGACGTCGAACTGCAGCGTGTCCGGGCCAAAGCCGATCCGCAGCTGGTTGGGGGCGTCCACACCGGTGAACCCCTTCGGAAGGTGCGGCACCGGCCGGAAGGTCACCACAGCCTCCTTGCGTTTCTGGCCCAGCGCCTTGCCTGAGCGCAGGATGAACGGCACGCCCTGCCAGCGCCAGTTGTCGATCCCCACCTCCACCTCGGCGAGGGTTTCGGTGCCCCTGGACGCGTCCACGCCCTCCTCCCGGGAATAGTCCGGAATGTCCCGGCCGTTGATCGAACCCGCCGTGTACCGGGCCCGGCGGCTGCTTTGGCGGTAGGGGGCCTTGATGCTGCTGGCCCGCAGCACGGTGGCGACGGCATCGCGAAGGTCGCGTTCGTCCACGGATGCCGGCGGCTCGATCGCCATGAGGGCCATGATCTGCAGCAGGTGGCTCTGGATCATGTCGCGGAGCGCGCCGGCGCCGTCGTAGTAGCGGGCGCGGCCTTCGAGGGCCAGGTCCTCGTCGAAGATGATCTCGACCTTTTCGATGTTCTGCCGGTTCCACACCGGCTCCAGGAACGTGTTCGCGAAGCGCAGGCCAAGGATGTTCAGGACCGTTGCCTTGCCGAGGAAGTGGTCCACCCGGTGGATGTGGTCCTCCGGGACCAGCGCGGCCAGCGTCGTGTTCAGGTGCCGCGCCGACTGCTCGTCGGAACCGAACGGCTTCTCCATGACCAGCCGGGTGCCGGCGGGCACGTCCTCCGGCGCCAGGGCCTCACAGGCGAGCTGGCTGACGCGCGGCGGCAGGGCGAAATAGACGGCCACGGGCCCCTCCAGTTGCGCCAGCAGCCCGGCGAGCTGGCCCTCGGCGGTCACATCGAGCTGGTGGTACGTGCTCTCCTGGCGGACCCGCTTGAGCTCGCGCCTGCCGTGGGCGTCGGCCGTGGAGTCCTCGTCCGCGAACGACTCCTCGATCCGGCCAAGCCACTGCTCCGGTGTCCAGGGGTCCGATCCCGCTCCCGCGAGGGTGAGGCCGTCGGCGCGGCCCCGGGCCACCAGGCGGGCAAGCCCCGGTAGCAGGAGCCTTCCGGTGAGATCGCCGGAAGCGCCCAGAATGAGCAGGGTTTTTACAGTTGTTTGGCTGGTCACCTACGCCAGCATGCCATCTTGAAGGCGCATCTTGGTACCCTAGATAGTCGAGTCCTGTTGTCGAGGCGGTTCGTCCAGGCGAATACCAGTCGCGACGCTGGCGTGCCGCACCGGCCGCCACCTGTAGATCCACTGAAAGAAGTGCACGGCGCGTGTTCAATTCACTCTCTGACCGGTTGACAGCAACCTTCAAGAATCTGCGTGGCAAGGGCCGCCTGACCGAGGCGGACGTTGACGCCACAGTCCGCGAGATCCGGCGTGCCCTCCTGGACGCCGATGTCGCCGTGCCCGTGGTCCGGGAGTTCACCGGCCGCGTGCGCGAGCGTGCCCTCGGCGCCGAGGTCTCCGGGGCGCTGAACCCGAGCCAGCAGATCGTGAAGATCGTCAACGAGGAACTCGTCGAGATCCTCGGCGGCGAGACCCGCCGGATCCGCCTGGCCAAGACCGGACCCACCATCATCATGCTGGCCGGTCTCCAGGGCGCCGGCAAGACCACCCTGGCCGGCAAACTGTCCAAGTGGCTCAAGTCCCAGGGCCACAGCCCGATGCTGGTGGCCTGTGACCTCCAGCGCCCCAACGCCGTCACCCAGCTGCAGGTGGTCGGCCAGCGCGCCGGCGTACCCGTTTTTGCCCCGCACCCGGGCGCCACGTCAACCGAACTGGACCACCCGGCCGGCGACCCTGTCGCCGTCGCCCGCGCCGGCGTCGAGGAAGCCAAGCGCACCCTCCACGACGTCGTGATCGTGGACACCGCCGGCCGTCTCGGCGTCGACGCCGACATGATGGAGCAGGCGCGCCAGATCCGCCGCGCGATCGTCCCGAACGAAGTCCTGTTCGTGATCGACTCCATGATCGGCCAGGACGCCGTCAACACGGCCCTGGCCTTCGACGAGGGCGTCAACTTCACCGGCATCGTGCTCTCCAAGCTCGACGGCGACGCCCGCGGCGGTGCCGCGCTCTCCGTCGCGTCGGTGACCGGCAAACCGGTTATGTTCGCCTCCACCGGCGAAGGCGTGGACGACTTCGAGCTCTTCCACCCGGACCGCATGGCCTCGCGCATCCTGGACATGGGTGACGTCCTCACCCTGATCGAGCAGGCCGAGAAGTCCTGGGACAAGGATGAAGCCGCCCGGATGGCGAAGAAGTTCGCCGACCAGGAAGACTTCACCCTCGATGACTTCCTCGCCCAGATGCAGCAGATCCGCAACATGGGCTCCATGAAGAAAATGCTCATGATGATGCCCGGTGCGCAGAACATCCGCCAGCAGCTGGAGCAGTTCGACGAGCGCGAGATCGACCGCGTCGAGGCCATTGTCCGCTCGATGACCCCGCACGAGCGCGTGGCTCCGAAGATCATCAATGGCTCCCGCCGGGCCCGTATTGCCCGCGGTTCCGGCGTGCACGTCTCCGAGGTCAACGGACTGCTGGAACGCTTTGCCCAGGCCCAGAAGATGATGAAGAAGATGGCCGCCGGCGGCGGCATGCCCGGCATGCCGGGGATGCCGGGCATGGGCGGCGGGGCTCGCAAGGGCGCCAAGCCCGCGCCCAAGAAGAAGGCCCGCTCCGGCAACCCGGCCAAGGCGGCGCAGGAACTGCGCGACGCCGAGGCCAGGCGTGCCGCCGGCCCGAAGGCCCTGCCCACCGGGGCGTCGTTCGGCCAGCAGGGCGGCGACTTCGACCCGTCCCAGCTGAACCTGCCCAAGGGCTTCGACAAGTTCCTCGGCGGCAGCAAGTAACCGCAAGTGCTGACGGCCGCCGGCACTGTGTCGCCGGCGGCATCAGCACTGAAGTGCCATAGGGTTAGACAATGTTCAAGCAGCGCGTAGTCTTCGTCCACGGGGACGGCAGCTTCGGCGCCGCCGCGTGGCCAAAACAGCACGGAATGGCGCTGGACTACGACGCCCTGTTCCTGCGGCGGCACGGATTTGACGCCGTCGCCGAACCGCTCGAATCCAACTTCGCCGCCGACGCCGCCATCGTGCTCGCATCGCTGGCCGACGACGGCCGCGGCGAGGCCGGCGGCCACGTGGTGGCCCACTCGCAAGGCGCGATCGCCGCGATGATGGCCGCCGTCGAGCGGCCCGACCTCGTCCAGTCGCTGACCCTGGTGGAACCTGCCTGCTTGTCCCTGACCGCCGAACTCCCGGCCACCGCCGCGCACCGGGCCCTCATGCAGCCGCTCTTCGACGTCCGGCACAACCTCAGCGACGACGACTTCCAGCGGGAGTTCATCCGCCGCGCGTTCGCGGCGGACGCCCCCGGGGCCACGACGCCGGAGGCCCTCCGGGCGGCGCGCCGGCTCCGCCTGCAGGCGCCGCCTTGGGAAGCCCCGCTGCAGATCGTGCCGGGCGTGCCGACCCTGGTCCTGACCGGCGGCTGGGAACCGCTGTACGAGGAAATCGCCGGCTACCTGCGCGAGACCGGCGCCCTGCACCGCACCGCCCCGGGAGGGCACCGGCCCCAGGATTCAGCCGAAGGGGACCGGGCCATCCGCTCCTACATCGCCGAGGTCAGCCGGCGCCAGCACGCCCGGGCCTCCTAGGAAGCTGCGGGTCCGCCCACCGAGGGCTGCGGCAGGTAGACCTTGCCGCCCGAGGCGAGGAATTCGTTGCTCTTCGCCCGCATTCCGGCCGCCCTCTCGGAAAGGGCGGCTTGCTGTTCCGCCGAACCAGGATCCGCCGAAGCGGAGTCCGCCGCACCATAGTTGCCGGTGCCGTATTCGTCCCGGATGTCTTGGCTGATCCGCATGGAGCAGAACTTCGGACCGCACATCGAGCAGAAGTGGGCCGTCTTGGCCGGCTCGGCGGGAAGCGTCTCATCGTGGAAGGCCTCTGCCGTTACCGGGTCCAGGGACAGCGCGAACTGGTCCCGCCAGCGGAATTCGAACCTTGCCTTGGACAGGGCATCGTCGCGTTCGTGCGCGCCGGGGTGGCCCTTGGCGAGGTCCGCGGCATGGGCCGCGATCTTGTAGGTGATCACGCCCGTCTTAACGTCGTCCTTGTTCGGCAGCCCGAGGTGTTCCTTGGGCGTGACGTAGCAGAGCATGGCGGTGCCGTAGCGGGCGATCTCGGTGGCGCCGATCGCCGAGGTGATGTGGTCATATCCCGGTGCGATGTCCGTGACCAGCGGCCCGAGTGTGTAGAACGGGGCGCCCTTGCAGAGTTCCTGCTGACGCTCCACGTTTTCCCGGACGAGGTGGAAGGGCACGTGCCCGGGGCCCTCCACCATGACCTGCACATCGAATTCCCAGGCCCGCTGGGTGAGCTCGGCCAGGGTGTCCAGTTCGGCGAACTGTGCCGCGTCGTTGGCATCCGCCGTCGCGCCCGGCCGCAGCCCGTCGCCCAGGGAGAAGGCGACGTCGTACCGCGCGAAGATCTCGCACAGCTCGTCGAAGTGGGTGTACAGGAAGTTTTCCCGATGGTGCGCCAGGCACCAGCCGGCCATGATGGAACCGCCCCGGGACACGATGCCGGTGACCCGGTTGGCCGTCAGGGGCACATACCGCAGCAGGACCCCGGCGTGGATGGTCATGTAGTCCACGCCCTGCTCGCACTGCTCGATCACGGTGTCCCGGAAGATCTCCCAGGTCAGGGCGTTCGCCTCGCCGTTGACCTTCTCCAGCGCCTGGTAGATCGGGACCGTTCCGATGGGGACGGGGGAGTTGCGGATGATCCACTCGCGCGTGGTGTGGATGTCGTCCCCGGTGGAGAGGTCCATGACGGTGTCCGCGCCCCACTGAGTGGCCCACTGGAGTTTGTCGACCTCCTCGGCGATGGAGCTGGTCACGGCGGAATTGCCGATATTGGCGTTGATTTTCACCAGGAACGCCTTGCCGATGATCATCGGCTCGGATTCGGGGTGGTTGACGTTGTTGGGAATGATCGCCCGGCCCGCGGCCACCTCGCTGCGCACCAGCTCCACATCGCAGTTCTCGCGCAGCGCGACGAACCGCATTTCCTGGGTGATGACACCGTCCCGGGCGTAGCGCATCTGCGTGACGGTCCTGCCCTCAACGGCCCGGCGCGGCACCGGCCGGCCGCCCCGCCACTCGGCCGACGCCGCACCGCGGCGCACCGCCGACTTGCCGTCGTCGAGCAGCTCCCGTTCCCGGCCGGCGTAGGGTTCGGTGTCCGCTCGGGCCTCAATCCAGGGCGTGCGGAACGGCTCCAGCCCGCGGACCGGATCGCTGCCCGGTCCTGCCGTGCGGTACACCCGGAACGGCGGGTTCCGGACGCCGCCCGGCGAGGGTTCCAGGGCGATTTCGGTCACCGGGACGCGGATGCCGTGGTCCGGGTCCGTGGTGAAGGCCAGCGAGTGGGACTTCAGCGACTGTGTGGGGGCCGCAGGCTGGTTGTGGACAGGGCTGTGCTGTGTCAGTTGGGTGTTCACGGAAATACTCACTTCCTTCGCCGGCATTACCCGGACAGGTTCAACGGTCGCAGGCTGCGTCAGCCCGATCTCAGCCCCTGCAGGGGCACCCGTGTGGTCGTAGACGAAGCTACCACGCGCCTCCGGCCGGCCGTCGAGTGTGACGCGGACGGTCGGACCGCGGTGTTAGCGTGGCACTGTGACCCCGCCCAAGGCCGTGCCCCGCATCAGGACGGCGGCGCCGGAAGATCTCCCGGCGCTGCCGGCTATCGAGGCCGCGGCAGACGGCGTCCTGATAAAGGAACTGGGGAACCGGGCGCTCCCGGCTCCGGAGTTGACGACGCCGGTCGAGCCGCTGTTCATACTGGTCGCCGGAACCCCGCCCGTAGGCTTTGCCCGCGTTGACGCACTCGGCGGCCAGGCCCATCTGGAGCAACTCTCCGTGCAGCCGGACTCCGGCAGGCGGGGGATCGGACGGTCCCTGGTGGAGGCGGCCCTCGACGCTGCCCGGAGCCGTGGCTATCCCTGGATGACGCTTTGCACTTTCGCAGCCGTTCCGTTCAATGCCCTGTTTTACGCGAGCTGCGGGTTCGAGGAATTCGCCCGGCCGGGGCCGGCGCTGGCTGCCCTGCGGATCCACGAAGCGCAGCTGGGGCTCGATGATCTGGGCCCGCGGATTGTCATGCGGATTAGGCTTTAGGCCATGACCAGCATCATCGAGTTCAGCGGCCCCATCCTCACGGCGGCGGACCAGGTCCGCCACGGGCTGTGGTCGGTGGAGGGCCGGTTGACCTTCCACCGGCCCGCTGCCGCGCCGGAGCTGGTGCTGGACGGCTGGGTCATTCCCGGCCTCGTGGACGCGCACTGCCACATCGGCCTCGGCCCGGGCGGGGACGTTACCGAGGACACCGCGGAATCCCAAGCCCTGGCGGACCGCAACGCCGGGACGCTGCTGGTCCGTGACGCCGGCGCCGTCCACGACACCCGCTGGCTCCAGCAACGCGCGGACCTTCCCCGGATCATCCGCTCCGGCCGGCACCTCGCCAGGACCCGGCGCTACCTGCCGGGCCTGGCCGTCGAGGTCGAGCCGGAGGATCTTGTCGAGGCCGTGCGGAAGCAGGCCCGCGCGGGCGACGGCTGGGTCAAGCTCGTTGGGGACTGGATCGACCGCGACGCCGGCGATCTCGCCGCCAGCTTTCCCGCCGGGACGGTCAAGGACGCCGTGCAGGCCGCCCACGATGAGGGGGCCCGCGTCACCGCCCACTGCTTCGCCGAGGACACCCTCGATGACATGCTCGATGCCGGGATCGACTGCATCGAGCACGCCACCGGGCTGTTGCCGCGGCATCTGCCGCGCTTCCTCGAACAGGGCGTCCCGATCGTGCCCACCCTGATTAACATCGCCACGTTCCCGGACATCGCGGCCCGGGCGGAGGCCAAGTTCCCCCGCTACGCCGCCCACATGCGCTCGCTGTGGGAGCGGCGGGCGGAGCGGATCCTCGAAGCCCACGAGGCCGGGGTGGCGATCTACGCCGGTACCGACGCCGGCAGCGTGATCAGCCACGGCAGGATCGTCGACGAGATCCAGGCCCTGCACGCCGCCGGCCTTCCCGCCGCGGCCGCCCTCGACGCCGCGGCCTGGTCCGCGCGGACCTGGCTCGGCGCGGAGTCCATCGGCGAAGGGGCAAGCGCGGATGTCCTGCTCTGCGCCGAGGATCCGCGGAGCAATCCGGCCACGCTCCGGGAACTGCAGCACATTGTGCTTCGGGGTCATCCCATCCGTTAGGAATAAATTGAAGCTTCAAGTAATTTAGTTTTATGTAAGGGTCACCGAAAGCCGGTGGCTACAGAATCCACGGAGCGTTGCCATGACCGCAGAAGCCAGCACCCAGGACCTCCTTCCTGCCGAACTCACCATGGGCACCGTGATGCTCAAAGTCGGCGACATGAAGCTCATGACCGACTACTACCAGCGCGCCCTCGGCCTGGAGACTGTGGCCGAACAGGACGGCGGGCTCTACCTTGGGCGCCAGCAGAAGCCGCTGGTCCACCTGGCGCCCGCCCCGGGCCTGAATCTTCCCTCCCGCGGCGAGGCCGGGCTCTTCCACACCGCCCTCCTCTTCGAGGACCAGCACTCCCTGGCGGCCACCATTGCCAGCGCGGCCCAGTACGAGCCCCAGTCCTTCACCGGCAGCGCGGACCACCTCGTCAGCGAGGCGTTCTACTTCAACGACCCCGAGGGCAACGGCATCGAGCTGTACTGGGACCGGCCGCGGGAGGCGTGGTCCTGGGAGGGCAAGAACGTCGTCATGGACAGCCTCGCCCTGCCGCCGCAGCGCTACCTGCAGCAATACCTGACTGAGGAGTCCGTGACCGGCCAGCGCCAGGCCGCCGCCGGCGTCGGGCACGTCCACCTGCAGGTCGGCGACGTCCAGTCGGCGCATGATTTCTATGTCGGCACGCTCGGCTTCGAGAAGACCGCGGGCTGGCACGGCCAGGCGCTGTTCGTCTCGGCCGGCGGCTACCACCACCACATGGCCATGAACGTGTGGAACAGCCGCGGCGCGGGCCCCCGGCGCGACACGCTGGGGCTGGGCGAAGTCCTCATTGAAGTGCCCTCCGGCGACGACGTCGCGGCCCTGGCCGACCGGCTCAAGGTTGCCGGCGTCGAATCCCACCACACCGGCGCCGAGCTGCGCTTCGAAGATCCGTGGCGCAACCGGATCCGCGTCGCCGTGCGCTAGAAGTTCTGCCCAGGCAAGCCGTTCGCTGACGGGACGGCTGGACATGTACGGCGTGCCCAGCTTCCCGCTGGACATGCCCACTGTTCGCTGGCGGGACCGCTCGACATATCCAACGGTCGCGGCCGGGAATGCGCACAGCTGCCATATGTCCAATGCTCGCGTCCGGGGGAGGGCATGCCCGCGGCGGGGCCGAGTTTCCCCGGGCCAGCGAAGGGCATGTCCACTGTTCGCCGTAGGACTTCGGAACACTTCGGAACATGTCCACCGGTCGCGGCCGGGATGAGCACAGCTGCCATATGTCCATTGCTCGCGGCCGGGGGAGGGCATGTCCGCGGGCGGGGCCGAGTTTCCCCGGGCCTGCGAAGGACATGTCCACTGTTCGCTGACGGGGCCGCTGGACATGTCCATCGGTCGCAACCAGGGCTGGACATAGTTGTCATATGTCCATTGCTCACGGTCAGGGGAGGGCATGTCCACACGCAAGGGAGGCGAGCTTCGGCCCGTCGCGGAGGGCATGTCCAACAGCCGGGGCGTCGCCGCGCGCTGAAGCGACTAGGCTGAAGCGACGTCGAAAACAGCGGTCCGCGGACCGCCGAACCCTAAGGACCAGCTGCATGGGATTCACCGAACTCTTTGTGTCCACCCACGAAGAAGCCCTCAAGCGCGCCGGCGCACTGGAAGGCGGCGCCCCGGCCGCGCAGGGGGCCGTCCGCATCCCGGAGATCAGTGACTTCGAGGTGGAGCGGCTGGGCGACCTCGCCGGCGTCGCCGTGCACGCCCCGGGCGCGGACTATGAACTGGCCATGGTTGACGTGGCCAGCGACTCGTTGCTCGGCGTCCCGGCGGCAATGGTCCGCACGCTGGCGGAACTGCTCAGCTATGAAACGGAAGGGGAGGGTGACGTCCTGGAGGATGTCGCCGCCAATTGGGCCGCCGAAGAGGACATGCCCTTCGGTTCGGACGAGGCCCGGGGCTACGTCCGCCGGATCGCCGAGCTCGCCGCCGGCGTCGACCCCGCTACCAGGTCCGGCCTCTACGTCTGGACGTCCTGACCGGCCCCCAGGGCCGCTGCCAGGACGCGCGCCGGTGCGCCGGGCCCGTGTCAAGTCGAAATCCTGCCGGTGATCTGGCACAATGAACAGGTACTCGATCTGCGTGGCCCCTCTCTCCGCGTCTGGATCTTGTCCTTTAGAACCCCCAAGTACGGCCCGCCCCACGGGTGCAGAACGCCGGGCTCGACCCCGTTTCAGAAACAGGAGTGACCACAAAAGTGGCCGTAAAGATTCGCCTTAAGCGCTTCGGTAAGATGCGCGCACCGTACTACCGCATCGTCGTCATGGACTCACGCTCCAAGCGTGATGGCCGTGCTATCGAAGAGATCGGCAAGTACCACCCGACCGAAGAGCCCTCGTACATCGAGGTCGACACGGACCGTGCCCAGTACTGGCTCGGCGTCGGCGCACAGCCGTCCGAGCAGGTCGCCGCGATCCTGAAGATCACCGGTGACTGGCAGAAGTTCAAGGGTCTCCCCGGCCAGGAGGGCACCTTGAAGACCAAGGCTCCCAAGGCTGCCTTCGTTACCCCGGAAAAGGGTTCCGTGATCATCCCGGAAGCCATCACCAAGAAGGCTAAGAAGGACGAAGCTGCCGAGGCTCCCGCCGACGCCGCCGAAGCAGAGACCACCGAGGCTGAGTAAATTGCTGGCAGAAGCGCTCGAACACCTGGTCCGCGGGATTGTTGACAGCCCCGAGGACGTCAAGGTCAGTGCGAAGAACAACCGCCGCGGGGAAACCCTCGAGGTGCGCGTTCATCAGGACGACCTCGGACGGGTGATCGGCCGGCAGGGCCGGACCGCACGTGCTTTGCGCACTGTGGTTGCGGCGCTGGCGGACGGCGAGCCGGTCAGGGTCGACGTCGTCGACACCGACCGCCGCCGGTAACGCTTTCAGCACTACTTGTCTTGAGTCCGGCCCCTTCACCAGATAATGGTGGAGGGGCCGGACTGTTTTCCCGCATTTCCGCACCAGAGAACACAGAATCACCAACCCCGAACAGAGGAACAGATGCAGCTCCAGGTGGCACGAATCGGCAAGCCCCACGGCATTCGCGGCGAAGTGACCGTCCAGGTGCTCACCGACGCGCCCGGCGACCGTTTTGTCCCCGGCACGCAGTTCATCGTGGAACCCGCCTCGGCCGGCCCGCTGACGGTGTTCAGCGCCCGCTGGAACAAGGACATCCTGTTGCTGGCCTTCGATGAGATCGAGACCCGCAACGAGGCCGAGACCCTGCGCGGCGCCAAGCTGTTCATCGAAACCGAAGACATCAGCGCCGAGGACGACGACGAGGGCTGGTACGAGCACGAGCTCGTGGGCCTGGAGGTCCGGGTGGGCGGCAACGTGGTCGGCAAGGTCTCGGCGCTGCACACGCTGCCGGTCCAGGACCTGCTGGTGGTCACCACGGACGACGGCAAGGAAGTCCTGATCCCGTTCGTCGAGCAGATTGTGCCCGAGGTCAACGTGGCTGAAAAGTACGTCCTCGTCACCCCGCCGCCTGGACTGTTCGAGATCAACACGGACGAGGCGCCCGAAGCCCAGGCGCCCGAAACCCGGGCCCCCGAAGCCCAGGAAACCCAGGACCCCGAAGCGCAGGGCACCGCCGCCGGGGGCAACGCGTAGATGCGAATCGACGTCGTCAGCATCTTTCCGGAATACCTGGCCCCGCTGGAGCTGTCCCTGATCGGCAAGGCCCGCCAGGACGGCCTGCTGGACCTCAAGGTCCATGACCTGCGGGACTTCACCACCGACCGGCACCGGACGGTCGATGACACCCCCTACGGCGGCGGCGCCGGCATGGTCATGAAGCCCGAACCCTGGGCGCAGGCCCTCACCGCCGTGGCCGCCGGGCGGTCCGAGGACGCCGGGGACGCAAGCGACGCCGGCGCACCGGGCACTCCCGGGTCGGCCGGCAAACCCGTGCTGATCGTCCCGTCGCCGGCGGGGGAGCGCTTCACCCAGGCGACGGCGCACGAACTCGCGGAGGAAGACCAGCTGGTGTTCGCCTGCGGGCGCTATGAAGGCATCGACGAACGGGTCCTGGAATGGGCGGCGGAGCACTTCACGGTGCGCCCGATGAGCTTGGGAGACTACGTCCTCAACGGCGGCGAAGTCGCCGTGCTGGCCATGGTCGAGGCCATCGGGCGGCTGCTGCCCGGCGTCGTGGGCAACCCCGAGTCCCTCGTGGAGGAGTCCCACTCGGACGGGCTGCTCGAGTACCCCGTCTACACCAAGCCCTCCAGCTGGCGGGACCGGGACGTCCCGGCCGTGCTGCTGAGCGGCAACCACGGCAAGATCGCCCAGTGGCGCCGGCATGAGCAGTACCGGCGCACCGCCGAACGCCGTCCCGACCTCCTCGTGGAGTTCGACGCCGGCAAGCTGCCGCGCGCGGACCGCACGGCCTTCTCCGATCTGGGGTACGACGTCGTTGACGGCCGCCTGCTGCGCCGTCCCGACGCCTAACCGCCGGGATTGGGCTAACCCGCACAAAATGTGGCAAAATTAGTCCTTGTGCCTGCTGGGTTGCGAACCTGCCACAGGGGGAGCGCTACCAACAGCCCGGCACCCCGGCCCCGTCTACTCCTGACAGGGCCGGATTGACAAACTTTCGGCGGAAATTTCCGGGCGGCGCATGCCACCGGGCTTGGCCGCCGTAACCCAACGTGAGTGACCTGTGGCGTTCACCAGGAGTGGATCAATGCATATCCTCGATTCCGTAGATGCAGCCTCGCTGCGCACCGATGTTCCCGAGTTCCGCGCGGGTGACACCATCAAGGTTCACGTGAACATCATCGAAGGCAAGAACTCCCGCGTCCAGGTCTTCCAGGGCTTCGTCCTTGGCCGCCAGGGCGATGGCGTCCGCGAAACCTTCACCGTCCGCAAGGTCTCCTTCGGTGTCGGCGTAGAGCGTACCTTCCCGGTGCACTCCCCGATCATCGACAAGGTCGAGCTCGTCTCCAAGGGTGACGTGCGCCGCGCCAAGCTTTACTACATGCGTAACCTGCGTGGTAAGGCCGCGAAGATCAAGGAAAAGCGCGACTTCCAGACCGCCAAGTAAGTCTTCCCAGACTTCCAACGCAGTCTTTCACCGCGGATCCACGGACCGTACCCGGTGCGTCAGCTAGTGCGGCGCCCGAGCTATCCGCAACAGCGCACATTAGGTCACGACAGCGCCAGGGGATACGGAACATGGAACAGCCAAAACGCCAGCCCAGAAAACCGGGCTGGCGTTTTGCGTTGCTGGCCCTGGTGCTGGCCGTGGCCATCAGTGCCGTGGTCCGCTCCCTGTGGGTGGACATCTTCTTCATCCCGTCCGCCTCCATGGAGCCGCTCCTGCACACGGGGGACCGGATCGTGGTGGCGCGGGCCGGCTTCCAGGCTGAGCCCCTGGGCCGGGGCGACGTCGTCGTCTTTGACGGGCGCGGCTCCTTCGCCCCGCTCAACAGCGGCAACGGCCCCGTGGTGGATGCCCTCGCCGAAGCCGGACGCTGGCTTGGCCTGGCGGGCAGCGACACCACGTATGTCAAGCGCGTCATCGGACTGCCGGGCGACCGTGTGGTCTGCTGCGATGCGGGCGGCCGGCTCACAGTCAACGGCCAGCAAGTTGCGGAACCGTATGTGTATCCGGGGGACACTCCGAGCGATGTGAAGTTCGCCGTCCAGGTGCCCGCCGGGCGGCTGTGGCTCATGGGCGACCACCGCTCCATGTCGGCCGATTCCCGGAGCCTGCTGGGCGCCCCCGGCGGGGGCATGGTGCCGCTGGAACGCGTCATTGGCCGGCCGGTACAGATCATCTGGCCGCTTGATAGATTTGCAGCAGTAGCGCGGCCCGAACCGGCTGCGACAACGACGACGACGAACGGACAGTAGATGCCCGAGACCGAACCGCGCACTCCTGATCCGCAGGGCCAGGACCGACCCCGGGTTACCGCCTCGGCGATCCCGGCGGACGAGCCGGCGGATCCACCGGCTGGTGCGCCGGCTCCGGCGTCGGCGGTGCAGGACGACAGCGCCGGAGCGCAGCGCGCTGATCGGACCGAGGCTGCCCGAATCCAGGCTGCCCGGACGGAGGCTGCCCGGACGGACCGGGCCGAGGCCGAGGCTGCCAGCACGGACCGGGCCGGGGCCGAGGGGGCGGAGCGGGACCGGGCCGACGGCCCCGCCCACGCCGGCCCGACGTCCCGCCGGGCCCGGAAGGCCAAGGCCCGTGAAGGGCGCAGCCCGCTCTTCCTGTGGCTGAAGGAGGTCGCCACGGTGGTCATCGTGGCGATCGTGCTGTCCTTCCTGATCAAGACCTTCCTGTTCCGGGCCTTCTACATCCCGTCCGAATCCATGGTCAACACCCTCGATGTGAACGACCGCATCTTCGTGAACCTCCTGGTGCCCGAGCCCATGGCGCTCCAGCGCGGGGACGTAGTGGTGTTCCGGGACAGCCAGGGCTGGCTCGCCCCCGCGGCCGAGAAGACGAAGGGCCCGTTCACCTGGGTGCAGGACGGGCTGACGTTCGTCGGTTTGCTGCCGGACAACTCCGAACAGCACCTGGTCAAGCGCGTCATCGGGCTCCCGGGCGACCACGTGGTCTGCTGCGACGCCGGCGGACAGCTCACCGTCAACGGCGTGCCGCTGGACGAGAATTACATCAATTCCGCGGAGATTCCCCAGGTCCGCGACTTCGACGTCGTCGTGCCCGCGGGGAAGGTCTGGGTCATGGGCGACAACCGCAACCACTCCGCGGATTCCCGCGCCCATATGGACACCAACGGCGGCTTCGTCAACGAATCCGACATTGAAGGCAAGGCCGCCGTCATCGCGTGGCCGCTGAACAGGATGTCGGCCCTGGACAACTACCCGGACGTCTTCCGCAGCGTCCCCGCCCCGGCCGGAAAGTAAGCCGCCCGTCATGTCAGCAGCCCCCACCCTCGACTACGAACGCCGCTTCCGCAGCTCCGGCGCACGGCTCCTCGCGGGCATCGACGAGGTCGGCCGCGGTGCCCTCGCCGGTCCCGTCAGCGTGGGGATCGCCGTCGTGGACCTGCAGCAGCAGAAGCTCCTGGCCGATGTCCGGGACAGCAAGCTCCTCAAGGTCGCGGACCGGGAGCGGCTGGTGCCGCTGGTCCGGGACTGGAGCGTCGCCTCCGCCGTAGGGCACGCGTCCGCGACCGAGATCGACGAACTCGGGATCATCGCAGCGCTCCGGCTTGCCGGGAACCGGGCCTGGTTTGCCGTGCTAGCCGCCGGCGTCAGGCCCGAGGTTGTCCTGCTGGACGGCAGCCACAACTGGCTCTCGCCGGATCTGCAGCCCTCCTTGTTTGACGATGCCCCCGCCGAGCCCGGCTGCGACGCCCCGGTGCACACACTGGTCAAAGCCGACATGCAGTGCCTCAGCGTCGCCGCGGCCAGCATCATCGCGAAGGTCGAGCGCGATGCGATGATGTGCGAGCTGCACACCCAATACCCGGCGTACGGCTGGGACGTGAACAAGGGCTACGGCACGGCAGCGCACAAGGAAGCGCTCCGGACCGGCGGTCCCACGCCGTACCACCGGGTCAGCTGGCAGCTGCTCTAGCCGCTCCGGCGTGGGGGTGCGGCCCGCCGGTGGCGCGCGGCCGGCCCGTCGTGTGGCGCGCGGCCGGCGCCGGATGGTGCAAGATGGAACCATGAGTGCCGAGGACCTTGAAAACTATGAGACCGACATGGAGCTACAGCTCTACCGCGAATACCGCGACGTCGTCGGGCTGTTCAGCTATGTGGTCGAGACCGAACGGCGTTTCTACCTTGCCAACCACGTTGACCTGCAGGCCCGCAGCGCCGACGGCGAGGTCTACTTCGACCTGACCCTGCAGGACGCCTGGGTATGGGACGTCTACCGCTCCGCCCGGTTCGTCAAGAGCGTCCGCGTCATCACGTTCAAGGACGTCAACGTCGAGGAACTGCCCCGCAGCGAGGAACTCGCCCTGCCCAAGGTCGAGGACCTGGGCAACTGATCCACGATTCTTAATCCGTGGGTGGCGCAGGGTTCCCGTTGCTGTCCAGGGCAATGCCCTGCTGCCGCAGCAGGTCCAGCACGCTCTCCGGATACGAACTGCAGCCATCCGGGGTTGCGGCTCCCCGCTCGGCGGCGTGGTCGGCCGCTGTGTCGCCGATGCCGATGGTTGCGACGGCCGCCCTCCATCCGCCAAGCCCTTCGATCTGCAGGGGGACCCACACGTTGGCCGCACCGTTGACGTAGTCCCACACTTTGGGGTGGACACCCGGGCCCAGATAGATGCCGCCTTCCGCCGCGCGGGTGACGAGGGTGGGCAGTGGCAGAACCCCCATCAATTGCGCGGCCTGGTACTCGGACATGTTCCACGGCGGTTCGTCGAAGTAGTACCAGCTCGCCGCACAGATTCCGTACAGGTTTGGACCGAACTGCGCGTAGTTCAGATAAAGCTCCATGATCCGTTGCGGGGTCAGGGTGAGGCTGAACTCGGTCGCGAGGCCCGCCTCCAGGCCCTTCCTCAGGGCATTCGGGTCAGGCCACAGGAAGATGTTCTTCACGAGCTGTTGCGGGACCGTGGAACCGCTCGGGTCATCCTTCCCCTGCAGGTAGGCGACGGCCCTGTCCCGGAAATCATCAACGGAGAACGCGCCCACACGCGTTCCCAGCTGTTGGTCCTCGTGGGCGACGGCCGCGGCAATGACATAGCGGCTGACGTGGTTCAGGGATACGTACTGGTAGGCGATTGGGCCGCCGGTCTGCAGCATGAAGGCAGTACGTGGGGGAGCGAACCAGATGAAGGAGACGGCGGCAAGCACTGTGATGACAACGATGGCGAGGACGAGCTTGAAGACCCTGGCGAGGAGCCGACGCAGCCGGTGCGTGCGTTTTGCCGCCGGCTGCTCGGGCTCGGGCCCGGGCTCAGGCCGTGCTGGCGCGGTGCCGTGCCCGGGCTCAGCCCGCGCTGGTGGGGGCCCGGGCGCAAGCCGCGCTGCTGGGGGCCAGCTGGGGCCAGCCTGCCCGCCGGGCGGACCCGGTTCAATAGGCTGCTGCGTCTCCAGCGGTTGGGCCGCTCGATATTCCATAGCCGATCCTTCGGCCGATCCTCAGGAGAGAATACGGGCGCCCCGCGGAATTCGCGGGGGTTGGGAAAGAGCCTAGGTGGGCCGTGCGGGCATTGGCTACGTTTCGTTGCCTGACAATCGCCTCAACACGTCCTGTCAATGCCGCCACGGATTAGATCGCCGGTAGGGCCCGCCCGGGATCCCGGGCCTTCGGCAGGCGCTTTGGCGAAGTTTCCCAACGTTGGTAGATGTTCACTCATGGGGTATCTCCGCTGTTTAGAAATTCGGTTACCTGCTGCGCAACCTCGTCGGTGATTCCCGTTTGCCAGCTCGTTTTGAACAAGGGCTGATCGGCATAGAAGTCAGTGTCATCGTCGACAATGGCATACCGCGTGACTTCCGGATGCCGGTCCAGCCACATCTTCACCTCCTCGCCACGAAAACCTGTGTCTGCTATCGGAGTAACGTCAAAGGTCTTGTAAACGTTTCGGTCGACTTCTTCACGGCCGCCTTGGAAATGCCGCCATGTGGACGTAAGAACAACGGCTGCATCAGTGTCGAGGATGATCCGGCCGACCTTGGACGCCAGGAAAGGATCGATGCCGGTGAAGCCGCGATAGCGCTGTCTCGTACCCACGCGGTTGACGACCCCATCAATATCGAGGAAAAGTACTTTCATTCCTGTTCCTCCTGCAGCCCTTTCGTCCTGCCTTGATTATGCGATCGGCAGCGCTGAACCCGCTGCCGATACTCGTCTCATCAGGCTTGTGCGCTTGCAGCTGGGGCGACGTTTTCCACATAGCCGAAGTGTGCCCTGTGTTCGTCCGCGGCGGCGCTTCACGCTGGAGGCATGAGAGCTAAGGATGTGCTGGGCCGGCGCGGGGAAGAGCTCGCCGCCGATTTCCTTCAGGCCCACGGCATGCGGATCGTGGAGCGGAACTGGCGCTGCCCCGAGGGCGAGATCGACATTGTCGCGCTCGACGGCGACGCGCTGGTCATCGCCGAGGTGAAAACCCGCAAATCCCTCGCGTACGGCCATCCCTTCGAGGCTGTCGGCGCGGACAAGCTCGCCCGGCTTCACCGGCTGGCAGCGGCGTGGTGCCATGCCCAGGGGCTGCGGATGCCGCTGTGCCGCGTGGACGTGATCGCCGTGGTCGACGACGGCATCGGCGAGCCCGCCCTTGAGCACCTCAAGGGGGTGGGGTAGATGGCCCTGGGCCGGACCTACTCCGTCGCCCTCGTGGGCCTCAACGGCTACATCGTGGAGGTCGAAGCCGACATCGGCCAGACCCTGCCGGCGTTCGTGATCCTGGGCCTGCCGGACGCCTCACTGAACGAGGCCAAGGAACGGATCCGCTCCGCGGCCCAGAACTCGGGAATCCCGCTGAGCCGCCGGAAGATCACGGCCAACCTCATCCCGGCATCCCTGCCCAAACGCGGTTCGGGATTCGACCTCGCCATCGCCATGGCCGTGCTGCTGGCGGCGAACGACGTCCGGCCCACCGGCCGCAAGGTCTTCATCGCCGAACTCGGCCTGGACGGCCGGCTGCGGCCCGTGCGCGGCATCCTCCCGGCCGTGATGGCCGCGGTCCGGGCCGGCTACTCCGAGGTCGTCGTGGCCCGGGCCAATGTGGCCGAGGCCGAGCTCGTCCCCGGCGCGCAAGTCCGGGGCTACGCCACACTGGCCCGGCTTGCGTTCGACTGCGGCGCGGACCCGCAGGACCTCGCCCTCGACTTCGAACCCGAGACCGAGGACTCCGACCACCCCGAATCCGTCACCGGTCCCGCCCTGGCGCCGGACATGTGCGATGTCTCCGGCCAGGCCGCGGCGCGGCGTGCCCTGGAAGTGGCCGCAGCCGGAGCCCACCACCTGCTGCTGACGGGACCGCCAGGGGCCGGGAAAACGATGCTCGCCGAGCGGCTGCCCGGGCTGCTGCCGGACCTGGGCGATACCGAGGCCATGGAGGTGACCGCAATTCACTCGCTGTGTTCGCTGCCGTCGGGCTCCGTGCAGCTGCTGCGCCGCCCGCCCTACGAGAACCCGCACCACACCGCGACGGCGGTGGCCATCATCGGTGGCGGGTCCGGGCTGCCGCGGCCCGGGGCAGCGTCCCGTGCGCACCGCGGAGTGCTCTTCCTGGACGAGGCCCCGGAATACGACCGCGGCGTCCTGGACGCCCTGCGGCAGCCGCTGGAAAGCGGTGAGCTGGTCATCCACCGCTCGGCCGGGTCCGCGGCCTATCCCGCCCGGTTCCAGCTGGTCCTTGCCGCCAACCCCTGTCCCTGCGGCAACGCGACGGGCAAAGGAGTGGACTGCATCTGCACGCCCACGATGCGCCGCCGGTACCAGGCCCGGATGTCCGGGCCGCTGCTGGATCGGGTCGACATCCAGCTCGAAGTCGAGCGGGTCTCGCTCGCCGGCTTCGGCCAACCTGCGGCCGAGGAAGGTACCGCCAGCATCGCGGAAAGGGTCCGGGCGGCCCGGACCCGCCAGCTGGACCGGCTGCTGCCATTCGGGCTGGAAACCAACGCGCAGGTGCCGGGCCGGCTGCTGCGCGGGGCCCTCCGGCTCGATGCCCCCACCACCCGCATCCTGGACTACGCGCTGGAGCGTGGAGTGCTGACAGCACGCGGCTACGACCGCGTGCTGCGCCTGGCCTGGACCCTTGCGGACCTGTCCCGGCACGACGTCCCGGACGCAGACGACGTCGGGCAGGCGCTGGGCCTCCGCCAGGCCGCCGCGGTCTCACCCTGAGCCGGCCCGTACGAAGCCCACCCCAGCCCCGTGAAAGGCACCACCATGATCGATGACGAACGAACAGCCCGGGCCGCCCTGTCCCGCCTGTTCGAGCCGCAGGACGCGGCGGCGCTGGCGCTGGTCCAGGCGGCGGGAGTGCAGGACGCCCTGCGGATTGCCAGCGGCGCTCTGGCCGCCGGTCCCGGGCTCGAACAGGAGGTCACCGGAATCCTGGCGGACAGCGGCTCAGGCAGCGGCTGGTCCGGCCTCAACGAGGCGCTGAAGCGTTGGGCCCCGCGCGCGCCCGACCTCGCACCGGAGCGGGACCTGGCCACCATGCAGAGGCTCGGCGGACGGCTCATCATTCCCACGGATGACCTGTGGCCGCGGCAGCTGGCGGACCTCGGACTGCAGGAGCCCCTCTGCCTGTGGTGGCGCGGCGTGGAACAGGAGCTGCCCCCGGCGGCCCGGTCCATAGCCCTCGTGGGCTCCCGGGACAGCACCAGCTACGGGGCATCGGTGACCGGCGACCTCTCCTACTCGCTGGCCCAGCGTGGCTTCAGCATCGTCTCCGGCGGTGCCTACGGGATTGATGCCCATGCCCACAGGGCGGCCCTGGCCGGAAGCGCGGGCGGTGTGCCCACTATTGCCGTCATGGCCGGGGGAGTGGACCGCTTCTACCCAGCCGGCAATGAGGACCTGCTGCGGACCGTGGCGAACCACGGCGCGGTGCTGGCCGAGGTCCCGCCCGGGTCCGCGCCGACCCGCTACCGGTTCCTGCAGCGGAACCGACTCATTGCGGCGTTGGCCTCCGTCACGGTCGTGGTCGAGGCCCGGTGGCGCTCCGGCGCCCTCAACACGGCCCACCATGCCGAGAGCCTGGGCAGGTCCGTGGGCGCCGTGCCCGGATCCATCCACAGCGCCAACTCCGCCGGCTGCCACCGGCTTCTGCGTGAAGGCGGCGCGGTGTGCGTCACGGATGCCGGGGAGATCGCCGAGCTCGCCTCCCCGAGCGGCGAGGCGATGCCCCCGGACAAGGCAGGCCGGTCCCAGGCTCACGATGGCCTGACCCTGGAGGACCTGATCCTGCTCGATGCCCTGCCGCTGCGGACCACCACCTCGGTTGAGAAGCTGGCCACGGTCGCCGGGCTGAGCCCGGACTCGGTCCGCGCAGGCCTTGGCCGGCTCGGGCTGCTGGGGCTGGCCGAATCCCGGCACGGCGGCTGGAAACGCTCAGGGAAGGCGGACTGAGATGGCTGGCTTCACCGGGAAGAAGCGGCTCGCCGACCGGCTCCTTGAATGCCGGGGGAATACTGCCAGAGTAAGAGGGTGTCTACACAGGATCCCCCCGCTGCCCCGCCTGCCGCGCCCGACGGCGATATGCAGATCGCCGCCGTACGCTTCGGCCGCTACCTGGAAGCCGAGCGGGGCCGGTCCGCCCATACAGTGCGGGCCTATCTCTCCGACGTCGAAAGCCTGCTGGCGCACGCCGCAACCGAGGGGGTCCGCGACCTTGCCGGGCTGGAGCTCGGGACCCTGCGGCGCTGGCTTGGCGCCCAGAGCGAGTCCGGGAAGTCCCGCGCCACCCTGGCCCGCCGCGCCGCTACCGCCAGGGCCTTCACCGCCTGGGCTGTCCGCGAGGAGCTGATCGAAGCCGACCCAGCCCTGCGGCTCAAGGCCCCCAAGCGCGAGAAGTCCCTGCCCGGCGTCCTGCACCAGCAACAGGTCCGGCGGCTCGTCGACGACGCCGAATCCGCCTCGGCCGAGGGGGATCCGCTGGCCCTGCGCAACCGCGCCATGGTGGAGCTGCTCTACGCCACCGGCGTCCGGGTCGGCGAGCTCGCCGGCATGGACGTCGACGACCTCGACCCGGACCGCAGGACCCTCCGGGTGCTTGGCAAGGGCAACAAGGAACGCACGGTGCCCTACGGGCTGCCGGCGGCGCTCGCCGTCGACGACTGGCTCCGCCGCGGCCGGCCGGCCCTCGCAACCGGGACCAGCGGCCCGGCGCTCTTCCTGGGCGCGCGCGGCGGACGGGTGGACCAGCGCCAGGTCCGCAGCGTGGTCAAGGAGATGCTGGAACGGCTGGGAGACACCGCCGCCACCGGGCCGCACGCGCTGCGGCACTCCGCAGCGACCCACCTGCTCGACGGCGGGGCAGACCTGCGCGCCGTGCAGGAAATCCTCGGGCACAGCAGCCTGGCCACCACCCAGATCTACACCCACGTGTCCGTCGATCGACTGCGGCAGAGCTACCAGCAGGCCCACCCCCGGGCCTGATGATCGCCGGCGCGGCGCGTCCGGGCGGCCGGAAAGGCCCACAATCCGGCGCGGATTCCTGCCCGGGATTCCGCCCGCAAACCGGCCCCGCGCCAAGCGGACCAGGGTCCGTCTACAGGTCTGCTGAACCGGGCACGGCGCGCCGCAAAAGACGCGCCGAATCGCACTGGCGTAATTAGGAGGGGTAGGGCAGAATAAAACTCACGCCCGGGAAGTTTCAAGTTGAACTTGAAGCTGGAATGCAACACGTCCCAGCTTTGAACCCGGTTGTATATTAGTAGTCTGGCAGGGACCGCCGGCACAATTTCGGATCCGCGCAACAGACAGACATCCAGGCACAGGTCGTTGGGGAAGACGTACCTACAGCTATGGAGGATGGAATGTCTGTTGCACTGACCCGCGGTGTGTTGTTCGTTCACTCGGCCCCGACTGCCTTGTGCCCCCACGTCGAGTGGGCCATAGGGTCTGTCGTGGACAAGCGGACGGACCTGGAGTGGACCGCTCAGCCTGCCGCGCCCGGAATGTTCCGGGCCGAGCTGTCGTGGACCGGAACGCCGGGCACGGGGGCTCAATTGGCGTCCGCTCTGCGAGGCTGGGCGCACCTGCGCTATGAAGTCACTGAGGAACCCAGCCAGGGGGTCGACGGCGGCCGCTGGTCGCACACCCCGGAGTTGGGGATCTTCCACGCCACCACCGACGTCCACGGCAACATCATGGTGTCCGAGGACCGCATCCGCTACGCCTACGAATCCGGCGCCGGCGACCCCTCGGCCGTCTACCACGAGCTCTCGCTCGCCCTGGGCGAGGCCTGGGACGAGGAACTCGAGCCGTTCCGGCACGCCGCCGAAGGCGCCCCGGTGCGCTGGCTCCACCAGGTCGGCTAGGGCTTCACCGGGCGCACCACCGCAGCAATTCCATAGCTAGGCGCCAAACGAGCGATGGCGGCAATGTTCACGAAGAACATTGCCGCCATCTGCGTTCCGGGCGGGGGGAGCGGGCAGGAGCAGCTACACGCTGCGTACCGCGATCACGGCGTTGTGGCCGCCGAAGCCGAACGAGTTGCTCAGCGCGGCGATGCTGCCGGCCGGCAGGTCGCGGGCCGACGTGACGACGTCGAGCGGGATTTCCGGATCCTGGTTCTCGAGGTTGATCGTCACGGGCGCCTTGCGGTCGTAGATGGCCATGACGGTCAGCACGGCTTCCACGGCACCGGAGGCGCCGAGCAGGTGCCCCATCTGGGACTTGGTGGCCGAGACCGCGACGGAGTCCACGTGCTTGCCCAGGGCGGCCTTGAGGGCCGCGTACTCGGGCTTGTCGCCGACCGGGGTGGAGGTGGCGTGCGCGTTGACGTGCACGATGTCTTCGGGCTGGATGCGGCCATCGAACATGGCAGCCTTCAGCGCGCGGGTGGCGCCCAGGCCCTGGGGGTCCGGGGCGGTGATGTGGTAGGCGTCGGCGGTGACCGACGTGCCGGCCAGTTCGGCGTAGATCCGGGCGCCGCGGGCCAGGGCGTGTTCCTCGGCCTCGAGTACCAGGGCACCGGCGCCTTCGCCCATGACGAAGCCGTCGCGGTCAAGGTCGTAGGGGCGTGAGGCGTGCTCGGGATCGTCGTTGCGGCGCGAGAGGGCCTGCATGGAGGCAAAGGCGGCGATCGGCATCGGGTGGATGGCGGCTTCAGCGCCGCCGCAGACGACGACGTCGGCCTTGCCGGCGCGGATCAGGTCCAGGCCCACGTGCACGGCCTCGGTGCCGGACGCGCAAGCGGAGACGGGGGTGTGGGCGCCGGCGCGGGCACCCAGGTCCAGGCTGACCGCCGCGGCGGGGCCGTTGGGCATCAGCATGGGCACGGTCATGGGCAGGACGCGGCGGGGACCCTTTTCGCGCAGGGTGTCCCAGGCATCCAGCAGGGTCCAGACGCCGCCGATGCCGGTCGCGAAGGCAACTGCCAGGCGGTCGTGGTCGATTTCGGTGATGCCGGAGTCGGCCCACGCCTCGCGGGCTGCGACCACGGCGAACTGGGTGGACGGGTCCATGCGCTTGGCCTCGACCCGGGTCAGGACGTCCAGGGCAGGGGTGGAGGCGCGTGCGGCGAAGTGGACAGGCAGCTCGTACTTGGCCACCCAGTCGTCCTCAAGCGTGTGCGCGCCGGAGACGCCCTTGAGCGCGTTCTTCCACATTGTGGGGACATCGCCGCCGATGGGTGTGGTGGCACCCAGACCGGTAATGACTACTTTGCGTGCCATGGGATCACTCTCTGTCGGTGCGCCTGCCGTATCCGGAACCGCGAAGGGGATGGCCGGGGCCTGCGAGGGGAAAACGTTGGGGTCGTTCTATTGCTGGTGGTCCGGTCCGGGCGCTGCTGCAGCGCCCGGACCGGCACCGGGGTCCGCCGTTGCCGGCGGAAGCCAGACTAGGCCTGGGCGTTGGCGATGAAGCTGACGGCGTCGCCGACGGTCTTGAGGTTCTTGACCTCTTCGTCCGGGATGCGGACGCCGAACTTCTCTTCGGCGTTGACGACGATCGTCATCATCGAGATGGAGTCGATGTCCAGGTCCTCGGTGAAGGACTTGTCCATTTCGACAGCCTCCGTGGCCAGGCCGGTCTCTTCGTTGACGATTTCAGCCAGGCCGGCCAGGATTTCTTCGTTGCTAGCCATTGATGGCTCCTTTTCTGGTTATTGCCCTCGGCTGCCGGCGAATTGCCGGCAGCCTAAGGGCGGAAATGATTCAAACCGAGGGTTCGGCTTGGTGCGGGAATGCTTGCGAGCACAGCATGCGGGCGAGCCCTGAAAGAAGGACATGCGGTGCAAGGGTGAAACGGGCGGAACGTATTTAGTTCGGAAAAGCGGTGGCTGCCTAAGGAAGCACGACCACCTGGGCGCCGAAGACCAGACCGGCTCCGAAGCCGATCTGCAGCGCCAGCCCGCCGCTGAGCTCGGGGTTTTCCTCAAGCAGGCGGTGGGTGGCCAGGGGGATGGACGCCGCCGACGTATTTCCGGCGTCGGCGATGTCGCGGGCGATCTTGACGGTCTCGGGCAGCTGCAGCTTCTTGGCCATCTCATCGATGATGCGCATGTTGGCCTGGTGCGGGATGAACGCGGCGAGGTCCTCGGACCGGATGCCGGCGGCGTCCAGGGCCTGCTGGGCCACCTTGGCCATCTCCCACACGGCCCAGCGGAAGACAGTCTGGCCGTCCTGGCGCAGGGTCGGCCACAGGGACGCGTCGGTCACGGCCGCTTCCTCATCGCTGACGGAGGCGCCGTGCTTGCCGGTCAGGGCGAGCTCGCGGATGTCCAGCATGGAGTGGGTCATGCCGATGGCATCCCACTTGCTGCCGTCCGAACCCCACACCGAGGGGCCGATGCCCGGGGTGTCGGAGGGGCCGATCACGACGGCGCCCGCGCCGTCGCCAAGCAGGAAGGAAATGGTCCGTTCGGTGTTGTCGATGACGTCGGAGAGCTTTTCGGCACCGACCACCAGGACGTAGGAGGCCGCGCCGGAGCGCACCAGGGCGTCGCCCTGGGCGATGCCGTAGCAGTAGCCGGCGCATGCCGCCGAGATGTCGAAGGCCGGGGCCGGCGTCGCGCCGAGGCGGTCGGCGAGGCTCGCTGCAGCGGACGGGGTCGCATACGGGTGGGTGACCGTGGAGACGATCACTGCGCCGAGCTGGGAGGCCTCGATGCCGGCCTTCTGCAGGGCTTCACGTGCGGCGCCCTCGGCCATGTCAATAACGCTGACATCGGCGGGCGCGCGGTGCCGGGTGATGATGCCCGTGCGCTGGCGGATCCACTCATCCGAGGAGTCGATCCACTGGCACACGTCCTCGTTGGTCACGATCACGCTGGGCCGGTAGGCGCCGATACCCATGATGCGGGTGTTTGCCTGCACGGGTGCCTGCTTCAGAGTGGGAACGCTCATGCCCCTCCCTCCAGTTCTGCAAATAGGGCCAGGGCCGCGGAAAGGTCGTCCGGGGTCTTGACGGTGACTGTCTTGACGCCGGGCATGCCGCGCTTGGCCAGGCCGGCCAGTGTCCCGGCGGGAGCCAGTTCGATCACGCCGGTCACCCCGCGCTGCACCATCGTCTCCATGCACAGGTCCCAGCGGACCGGTCGGGAGACCTGGGCGATCAGGCTGTCGACGGCGGCGGCGCCGTCGGTGACTTCCGCGCCGTCGAAGTTGGACAGCAGCGGTACCTGCGGGTCCTTCGGGTGCAGCGACGGACGCAGGGCCTGCAGGGCCGCGCCGGCGGGGGCCATATGTGAGGTGTGGAACGCGCCGGCGACCTTCAGCGGAATGACCCGGGCCTTGGCCGGCGGGTTCTCCGCCAGGGCCTTCAGTTGCTCCAGGGTGCCGGCGGCGACGGTCTGGCCCGCCCCGTTGACGTTGGCGGCCGTGGCCCCCGCGGCGCCAATGGCTGCCAGGACCTCGGCGGGGTCGCCGCCCACGACGGCACTCATGCCGGTCGGGGTGGCGGCAGCAGCGGCCGCCATGCTGTTGGCGCGTTCGCGGACAAACGTCATGGCTTCAGATTCCGACAGGACACCGGCGAGGGAAGCCGCGGTGATTTCGCCGACGGAGTGGCCGGCGAGGATGACGGGAAGTGTGCCGAGTTCGACGTCGAACAGCGACTTTGCGGTCACCAGGCCCGCAGCGACGATCAGCGGCTGAGCGACAGCGGTGTCCTTGATGGTCTCCTCATCGGAGGTGGTGCCGTGCGCGGTGAGGTCGATGCCTGCTATTTCGCTGAGGGAGGCCAGGAGGCCTGCGACGGGTGGCAGTTCCAGCCAGGGGGCCAGAAAACCAGGGGTCTGGGAGCCCTGTCCAGGGCAAACGATTGCAAGCACGTAACCAGCTTTCCAAATTACCGCGTGAACATTCGTGTTTTCATGCACCAAGCTCACTGGGTCAGTTTGTAGGAAGTCTACAACGGTTCAGGAGCCGTTGCGGGGAGGCTGCCGCTCCGTGGGGGCCTTCGGCGGGGCAGAAAGCCGGCCCACGACGAGGGCGGTCTGGAGCACGAACGCCTCCCGCGGCAGCAGCGGATCCCAGCCGGTGACGTCGCAGACGCGCTTGAGCCGGTAGCGCACCGTGTTGGCGTGGACGAAGAGTTCCCGGGCCGTGGCCTCGAGCGAATGGCCCAGTTCCAGGTACGTGCCGAGGGTCTCCACGAGCCCGTTGGAGGCGGCGAGCAGCGGGCGGTAGATGTTCTTGACCAGCGAGCGGCGGGCGGCGTCGTCGCCGGAGATCACCCGCTCGGGGAGCAGGTCATCGGCCGCCACCGGGCGCGGCGCGGACGGCCATGCGCGGGCCGCGGTGAGGCCGGCAAAGGCCGACTGGGCGGAGCCGCTGGCCTCGAGAAGGGACCCGGCCTCCGGGCCGTAGACCACCGGGCCGGGGGCAAAGAGTTCGCTGAGCTTCAGGTACGCGGTCTCCCGGTCGTGGACCCCGCCGAGGATCAGGATGAGCCGGTCGCCCTGGATCCCCACGAGGGCGTCCTCGGCGAAGCGCCCGGCGGTGCGCCGCAGTTCGCTGACGTAGCTGGCGCTTGGTTCGGACGGGGAATTCCCGACCATGACGGTGAAGCGCTCCTGTGCTTTCCAGCCCAGGGCCGCGATCCTGGACCGCAGCGCGTCGGTGTTTTCGCCGCGGAGGATGGCATCGACAATCAGGGCCTCCAGCCGGGTATCCCAGGAGCCGCGGGATTCCGCGGCGCGGGCGTAAACGTCGGCGGCCGCGAACGCGACCTCCCGCGAGTAGCGCAGCACGGCTTCCCGAAGGGCCCCCTGGTCCGCTTCCGGGGCGATCACCGGGACCTGGTCCTCGACGACTTCGACCACGATCCGGATCAGCTGGAGCGCCTTCTGCAGGCTGATGGAGCGGGTCAGCTCGGTGGGGGCGGTGCCGAAGACGTCGGAGAGGATCCACGACGGCGAACTCGGCCGCTCGTACCAGGTGACGAAAGCCGCGATGCCGTTCTGGGCCACCATGCCCAGGGCGGAACGTTCATCCGAGTTCAGCCGGCCGTACCACGGCAGGGACTTCTCCAACTGGCGCAGCGTCGTCGTCGACAGCTGGCCCACGCTGGCCCGGAGCTTCTTGAGGGTTTCGGCTTTCTCCGGAGTCATCGCCCTCGAGCTCGGCTTGCGTTTTTCGGGAGTGGTGATCGGCTCTGCCATGCATTGAGCATACGGGGCGGGCCGCCCAAGCTCCATTTGTGCGAAGGCTACAACTGCCCTTGTCCTGCATCACAGCGTCCCGCAGCAGTCCAAAGCGTGCGCAACAAGGGAGGCCGGAGGGAGGCGGGAGGGGAGATGGAAAGCGAGAAGGAGGCAGGCGGGGCGGTTAAACGCCCGACGGCGGCCCCCACCGTTCGGTGGGAGCCGCCGTCGAACTGTGGTGGCGTGCGGCGCGGTTAGGAGTCGCCGCCCGCGTTGCCGGTGGTGCCGGCGTTCACGTTGAGCAGACGGTACTTCTCGATCGCCTGGGCCGGCGCTTGGGCGTCGACCTCGCCGCGGCGGGCCAGCATCTGCAGGGAACGGACCACGATCGAGTGGATGTCGTTCTTGAAGAAGCGGCGTGCCGCGGCACGGGTGTCGGAGAAGCCGAAGCCGTCCGCGCCGAGCGAGGCGAACTCGTTCGGGAGGAACTGCCGGATCTGGTCCGGCACGGCCTTCATGTAGTCGGTGACCGCAACGATCGGCCCGGTGGCACCGGCGAGCTGCTGGGTGACGAACGGGACGCGGGCGGGCTGGCCGGGGTTGAGGAAGGAATCTTCCTCGGCGGCCATGGCGTCGCGGCGCAGTTCGGTCCAGGAGGTCACGGACCAGACGTCCGCTGAGACGCCCCAGTCCTCGGCGAGGACCCGCTGGGCTTCGAGGGCCCAGGGAACAGACACGCCCGAGGCAAGGATCTGCGTGCGCGGGCCGTCAATCTTGGCCGGCGCCAGCAGGTAGATGCCCTTGACGATGCCCTCGACGTCGAGTTCCGCCGGTGCCGGCGGCTGCACGATCGGCTCGTTGTAGACCGTGATGTAGTACATCACGTTCCGCGACGGGTCGTTGTCGTCAGGGCCGGGACCGTACATCCGGTTGAGGCCGTCACGCATGATGACGCCCATCTCGTAACCGTATGCCGGGTCGTAGGTGACGACGGCTGGGTTGGTTGCCGCCAGCATGGGGGAGTGCCCGTCGGCGTGCTGCAGGCCTTCGCCGGTCAGCGTGGTGCGCCCTGCCGTGGCGCCGATGATGAACCCGCGGGTCATCTGGTCGGCGGCTGCCCAGAAGGAATCGCCCGTGCGCTGGAACCCGAACATCGAGTAGAAGACGTAGACCGGGATGAGCGGTTCGCCGTGGGTGGCGTAGGACGTGCCGGCGGCGGTGAAGGCTGCCACGGACCCGGCCTCGTTGATGCCGGCGTGCACGATCTGGCCGGAGATGGACTCCTTGTACGCCAGGACGAGCTCGCGGTCCACGGAGAGGTAGTTCTGGCCGTTCGGGTTGTAGATCTTCGCCGTCGGGAAGAACGCGTCCATGCCGAAGGTGCGGGCCTCATCGGGGATGATCGGCACAATCCGCTTGCCGAACTCCTTGTCCCGCATGAGGTCCTTGAGCAGCCGGACAAATGCCATGGTGGTGGCGGCGTGCTGCTTGCCGGAGCCGCGGTTGGCGACTTCGTAGACCTTCTCATCCGGGAGGGTGACGTCGGCGTGCTTGGAGCGCCGCTCGGGGACGAAGCCGCCGAGCTGCTTGCGGCGGTCCATCAGGTACTGGATCTCCGGGGAGTCCATGCCGGGGTGGTAGTACGGCGGCCGGTAGAGGTCCGCTTCGAGCTGCTCGTCCGTGATCGGGATGCGCAGGTGGTCGCGGAAGGCCTTGAGGTCCGCAAGGGTGAGCTTCTTCATCTGGTGGGTCGCGTTGCGGCCCTCGAAGTGGGTACCCAGGCCGTAGCCCTTGACCGTGTGCGCCAGGATGACCGTGGGCTTGCCCTTGAACTCGGTGGCGGCCTTGTACGCGGCGTAGACCTTGTTGTAGTCGTGCCCGCCGCGCTTGAGGTTCCAGATCTGGTCGTCGGTCAGGTCCTGGACCATTTCCTTGGTCTGCGGGGTCTTGCCGAAGAAGTGCTCGCGGACGAACGCGCCGGATTCGGCCTTGTACGTCTGGTAGTCGCCGTCGACGGTCTCGTTCATGATCTTGACGAGCGAGCCGTCCTCGTCCTTGGCCAGCAGGTCATCCCACTCGCGGCCCCAGACGACCTTGATGACGTTCCAGCCGGCACCGCGGAAGAACGCTTCGAGTTCCTGCATGATCTTGCCGTTGCCGCGGACGGGACCGTCGAGGCGCTGGAGGTTGCAGTTGATGACGAAGTTGAGGTTGTCGAGCTTGTCGTTGGCCGCGAGCTGCAGCAGGCCGCGGGACTCGGGCTCGTCCATTTCGCCGTCGCCCAGGAACGCCCAGACCTGCTGGTCCGAGGTGTCCTTGATGCCGCGGTTGTGCAGGTACCGGTTGGACTGGGCCTGGTAGATGGCGTTCATCGGGCCGATGCCCATCGAGACGGTGGGGAATTCCCAGAACTCCGGCATCAGGCGCGGGTGCGGATAGGAGGACAGTGCGTGCCCTTCCTTGGACTTCTCCTGGCGGAACCCGTCCAGGTCCTCCTCGGAGAGCCGGCCCTCCATGAAGGCGCGGGCGTACATGCCGGGGGAGGCGTGGCCCTGGAAGAAGACCTGGTCGCCGCCGCCGGAGTGGTCCTTGCCGCGGAAGAAGTGGTTGAAACCAACCTCGTACAGGGTCGCGGCACCGGCGTAGGTGGAGATGTGGCCGCCGACGCCAATGTCCGCCCGCTGTGCCCGGTGCACCATCACGGCGGCATTCCAGCGCAGCCAGGCACGGTACTTGCGTTCGATCTCTTCATCGCCAGGGAATGCCGCTTCCTGGTCGACCGGGATGGTGTTGACGTAGTCCGTGGTGGTGACCATCGGAACACCCACGCTCTGCGCGCCGGCCCGCTGGAGCAGGCTGCGCATAATGTACTGGGCACGTTCGGTGCCTTGTTCCTGAATCAGGGTATCCAGGGACTCCAGCCATTCGGCGGTCTCTTCCGGATCACGATCAGGCAGCTGGTTTGTCAACCCGCTGAGGATATGGGAGGTATCTTCTCCTGCAGCCACGTCCAACCTCTCTTTGAGCGCATCTATCGGCACCCTCAGCTCCGGGCAGGGTGACTGCCTGGCGTGAACGCGACGTGTGCGACATATCGGTTACAACAGCCCGGTCGTATGCGCCGGGCAAGGTCCAATCACGGTACGCCTGCCTGTATCAGCCGGGCGGTTGCCCGCGCAGGCGTAGTCGTCATCAGCCACTCTAGCCGTGCGGACTGATGGATGCGTAGCCGCCGTATGGACCCGCCGCCGTATTTCACGGGCATACTGGTTGTGTGACGAAGCGCTGCCCTGCAGCCTCCGGATCGCCTCGTGTGACGCAGAATATGGCGGATCGCGGTGCCAACAGCTTGAAGCGAGAGCGCAAAGGGTGTTGGCTTGGAGTAATGGAAATCACTAGTGCCATTGAAAACATGAAGCAATTCAAAAAGCATAGGAGCAACACGTGAGCGAGGCCGACGCCGCCACTTCGGTAAATGTGGCGGAGAAACTGGGTTTCAAAGACGGGGACCTGATTCAGGAATTCGGTTATGACGACGATGTCGACTTCGACTTGCGGGACGATATCGAAGATCTCACGGGCTCTGAGCTTCTCGATGAGGACGATCACGAGGTGGTCGACGCCGCCATTCTCTGGTGGCGGGCAGGTGACGGAGACCTTGTGGACACGCTGGTCGACTCGCTGACCACTCTCACCGAGGGTGGCGTGGTCTGGGTCCTGACGCCCAAGTCCGGCCGGGACGGCTACGTCTCGCCCGCGGACATCCAGGACGCCGCGCCCACCGCAGGTCTTCACTACACCACCTCCGCCGGCGTCTCGAAGGACTGGAGCGCCACCCGGTTGGTCACGCGGAAGAACAAGTGACCCAGGCGGTCCAGCACGAGGCCTCTGCGGTGTCTGCCGTAATGAGTCCTGTTCCCGGCGGGGTACCCGGCGTCGGCGATGCCGCACCGGATTTCGAGCTCGCCAATCAATTCGGCGAACCGGTGCGCCTCTCGGATCTCCGCGGCCGCAATGTCGTCATAGTCTTCTACCCGTTCGCCTTCTCCGGCATCTGCACCGGGGAACTGTGCGAAATCCGGGACAACCTGGCACTGTTCGAGGCTTCCGATGCCGTCGTGCTGGCGGTCTCGGTGGACAGTAAGTTCGCCCAGCGGGCCTATGCCGAAAAGGAAGGTTATGGCTTCGACCTGCTCGCCGACTTCTGGCCGCACGGCGCCGTGGCCTCGGCTTATGGCGTGTTCGACCCTGACAGCGGCATGGCGCTGCGCGGCACCTTCATCATTGACGCGGCGGGAATTGTCCGCTACGTCGTGGTGAATCCCCGCGGCCAGGCCCGGGACTTCGCCGAATACCGGGCTGCCCTCGCGGGACTCGGCGGGAACTGACCCGGTGAGGCAGCGGCGGCCAGGAATCGGCATGACCGGGTTTGCCAGTCTCCCGCCGGTCACGGCCGCCGGGACCGCCGCGGAGCTCCAGCGCACCGAACTCGAGGCCCTGCAGGACATCCACGGACTCCTGTCCGGGGGCCAGTTTGCCGTGCTGACCGGCGCCGGCCTGAGTACGGATTCAGGCATCCCGGACTACCGCGGGCCCGGCGCCGCGCCGCGGACCCCCATGACCTACCAGGAATTCATCGGCGAGCCGGGAAACCGGCAGCGCTACTGGGCCCGCAACCACATCGGCTGGTCACACCTGCGCAGGGCGGATCCCAACGCGGGCCACGCCGCGGTAGCCCGGCTGGAGCAGCAGGGGCTGCTCACCGGACTCATCACCCAGAACGTGGACCGGCTCCACGAGGACGCCGGCAGCGTCAACGTGGTGGACCTGCACGGCCGGTTCGACCAGGTGGTGTGCCTGGACTGCCACCGGCGGTTCAGCCGCCGGATGCTGGCCGGTGTCCTGGAGGAACTCAACCCCGGGTTCCTCGAACGCGCGCAGGCCGCCGGGGTGGTTGAAATGGCGCCGGACGCCGATGCCGCCGTCGAGGACACCCGACTGATTGAGTCGTTCGTCGTCGCCCGCTGCCCCGCCTGCGGCGGCACCCTGAAACCGGACTTCGTGTACTTCGGGGAAAACGTGCCCAAGGACCGGGTGGAGCGCTCCTACGCCATGGTCGACGCCGCCCGGGCGCTCCTGGTGGCAGGCTCCTCACTCACCGTGATGAGCGGCCTGCGTTTTGTCCGCCACGCGGCGAAGCAGGGCAAAGCCGTCGTCATCATCAACAGAGGACCGACCCGCGGCGACGGCCTTGCCACCATCAAGCTGGAGGCAGGCGTCAGCGGGGCCTTGACTTGGCTCGCCGCCGAGCTGCCGCCGTTGTAGCGACGGCCGGGCCGATTGGCGCTGGGCCGGTGACATCCGGTACAGTAACTGTTCGTTGGTTGAAGCGCTGAAGCGCGGAAACCGCGGTTTGGGTCTTTAGCTCAGCTGGTAGAGCGCCACGTTTACACCGTGGATGTCATCGGTTCGATCCCGGTAGGACCCACCACTTATTCAAGCTCCGCCGTCCTGGAATATCTCCGGGACGGCGGAGTTTTTTTGTGCCGGCCCGGCAGGGCCCCAGGCAGCGGACTCCGCGGCCTGGGGCGCCCTTCGTTAGCGTTGAATGCTGACCCGCCAGTCCTTCAGGTACTGGATCGACACCTGCCCGGCGGCCGCAGCAGCCTCTGTGTCGGTGATGATGTAGGGTTCCATGTTCTTCGGACGCAGGATCTCCTTGGCAGCCCTGTTTCTGGCGAGGGCCAGCGTGACAGCGATGAACTCGGGCGACCCTCGGTCCAGCCCCTCCACGGCCAGAGGCGTCAATAATGCGCCACCCTCGGCCAGTGACAGCTGGACGGCCGCGACCGGAATCTCTGCCGGCTGCACGCCATGGTGCACGGCCAACGCAGCCGCCGTGCCAGCGGCTTCACCGATGCCTGACACGGTAGGGTGCAGCCGAATCGCACCGGACGCGAGCCGAGTGGTGGAGATATTCTTCTCCGCCGCGAGGAGCCCGTCCACCCACTCGGGGATGAGTGCTCCCATCGGGATGGGGAACGGACCCTCCCGCCAGACGGTGGGCTTGTCGGCCAGGGACTCGCCGAGATAATTCTCGAAGTCCGTCTCGGCCCGGCCGCCGTGGAGGTCCGGGTGGTACGTGCCTACAACCACACTGTCGTCGCGCCAGGGCGCTTCGGTGCGGTTCGGTTCACGGACGATGTCCTTGCCCGTAATGATTGCTGTCCCGATCACGCGGCGTGATTCGCGGATGTAGGGGATGAGTGGCATATGCCGCTCGATCGGGATATATACCTGGGGCACATATGGGTTGCGCGGGGGTGTCGGCCCCTCAGCGTAGCCCTCGTCCGTTGCGACAGACCAAGGCAGGCCGAGCTCGTTCTGCAAGTAGTAGATGATGCAGATCGTTTTCAGCTTCGCCTCGGCCTCGTAGCGGGCGCGGGCATCCGGATCGGTGAGGTAGTCGGCGCCGACGGGGAAGTCGTTGAAATGATTCAGGTTCGTTCGGGTTACGGCGTTGTACTCGTCGCCCGTTTGCATGTTCTCGGAACTCAGGTCCGGGGCGGCACGGAAGCCTGCAAATCCCAGCGGCCCGGGCTTTTTCTTGAGGCTATCGAAGCCGCCTTCTGGCGGGTATGCGCTGCGGAATTCCGCTGCATACGTGTCGTAGTTTTCCGGCGCCACGGTGACGCGGAGTTCGTCGGGGATGCCCCCGGGATAGGCCTGGATAATCGCGGTGTAGGTAATGTCCTGAATGGCTTGCCGTTGGGAAGTGATCCCGCGGGTGGTTGTTCCGTTGGAGACTCCGTTACTCAGCCGGTGGGGGACCCCGGCGAGGGCGAGAACCTGCCCGTCCTCGGTGGCATCGATGACGATCTTCGCCTCGATCGGTCCCGCGGTGGTGAGGAGGCCGGTGACCCGGCCGGCCTCGCGGAACGCAGCACTGATCCCGGTGTTACGGAGCACGGGTACGCCCGCGGCATCGAGCATCTCGGTGAGCACTCGTTCAACCACAGCCACGTTGGGCGTGAAGGAGATTTTCCTGTAATGGCCGACGTTCACGGGCCGGTTGAGGTCGACATCGTAGATGTGCTGGATCCGGGCGAGTATCTCTGACCAGATGCCAAAGTCATTGAGCGCGTGGTCGTAGTGGAAGGTGATGTCAAAGGCGGAAACGCCGCCGGCTGTTGCCTGCCCGCCGACCATGTGGGTCGGTTCCACCATGATCACGGAGGCACCGCGCCTGGTGGCGGCGATGGCCGCAGTCACCCCCGATAGACCTCCGCCGGCGACAACAACGTCACACGATCGGTCCGCGACTTCAGGAACCTCATTCCACGCCGTCCTCTGCCGGGAGCTGATCGGATCAACGACGTTCGGCTTGTCTCCGGGTGCGAACTCCTTGAAGCGTGGAATTGTCTGCGTGGCAAGGTTCATGCTGCCAACGATAGTTGACCCGGGCGATGCGCGTGCGCGGTCACGTGGTCCGAAATGTCTGACATCAGCGAGGGGAGGTTAGGGGCGGACCCGTCCCTAAGGCATGGTGGTAGCAGAGTACAGTTAGGTGATTTTGTTCAGCTTCGAAAGACCATGGGGACCACCATGTTTTATGGCGTCACGCGCTACAGCCTTTTCTCTCCCGGATCGCACTCTTGGAAGACGTCGCGCTCCGGCGTCTTCAAGACCCCGGAGGACTACATGCAGTACTTGTTCTCGGAAAAGCGCCTTAGTCTTCGAGCTGAGATGTTCTTCGAGAAGGCCGTGCCTGCCCTTTCCGCGATGGCTGAAAACCATGACTACAAACACTTTGTGATGTATTCCGAGTTGCTCCCGAAGCGGCATCAGGAAATTTTGTTCGCGGCCGCGGCCAGGTACCCGTTCCTGGTTCCGGTGGAATGGAACGACGTCGTCCGGGGAACAGGCATCGAAGAAGTCAAGCCCCTGATTGAGCAGGACCTCGCCAGCAAGTTCGACGCCGACGCCGGCGTGCAGCCGGTCGCGTGGTTCCGTCTCGATGACGATGACCTGCTCGCCGCCGACTATCTGACCCATCTTGAGGTGTACCGGACGCTGAACCACGTGGGGATGGCCATTTCATTCGGACTCGGCCTGACGGCCTACAAGGGCGAACATGACTTGGTGAACCTCCGGGAGTTCTACCACCCGAAGTCCGCCCAGGGGATGGCCTTCGTGTCAGCGTTCGACCCGCGCCAGCGCAGCCTCTCGATCGTTACGCCCGGTCCGCACCATGGTGTAGACCAGGTGATGCCGACCATCCTTGACTCCCGGGAGCACATGTTCTTCCAGGTCCGTCACAGCGATCAGGACTCGACGTTGAACGAAACCCCGCATGAGCGCGTCGCAGCTTCTCTGGCGCGGCTGGACAAGCTTCCGGCGGTGCGGTCGGCCGACATTTCGGCGGAAAAATGGCCGAGTCTCATCGAGGACATCGTCCGCGGCGAACCTGTGCCGCACGAGCTTTCCGCGCCGGGCGCGGAACCCCTGCGCCTGACCGAGGACACGGTGCTGACTTTTCCGTTGGATTCGACAATTGAGGCGGGGCTGGTCGAGTTCGAGTTTGAGTTCGAGTCGAGGAGCCGGCTCCAGGGAGGATTTGCCGTGGTCACCTATGAGCTTCAAGGTGCGGAGGGCATCGATCCCGAGGAGCTCGGGCTGCGGGAGAGCTCCGTCTATGGGTTGAATCGTCAGGCGTGGTCGAAGAGCGCGCACGGCGTGGTGCGTCAAAGCCTTCTGCTGCCCGAAGGCGTCAGCATCTCCGGCATCACACTCAAGGGCAAGAATCGCCAGCCCGCAGAGGTTTTCATCCGCTTGCGCCAGCCGCGCGTCGTTGCGGTGCACGCCGCCGACTAAAGACCGTTGCGGTGCACGCCGCCGACTAACGACCGGAGGCCGCCCGGGCGCACCCGAAATGTCTTCGATCCGAAAATGTCAGGGCTCCGCCCTACTGTGACGGGCATGGAGCACGTGATGGTGAAAACAGGCCCGGACGGGCGGCCCCTGGCCGTGGTCCGCGGCGGCAGGGAATGGTTGATCGGGGCCGAGCCCGTGCGCTGGTTCGAGCGGGTCAGCTGGTGGGAAGCCGAGCGCCGGATGCCCAAGGGTCTGAGTCGCGTGGACGTCGAGGTGTGGCAGGTCCAGGCAAGGCTCGGCCGCAACCGCGGTTCGGCCCTGACCACCATGGAACTGATCCGGGACGGCCTCGGCGGGGGCTGGCGGCTGCGGGGGGCCGTTGCGGACGCCGCGTAGGCTGCCGGCGCGGGCATCGATCGGCGAATCCGGCCCGCTCATAATGGGGCCCCGGACACTGGAATCACCCGGGCATTGGAAAAGCCTTCCACCGCGACTATTGGGGGATGCCGCGGTGGAAGGCTTGTAATGAATATACCGTGAACGATTGGAAATGTGAAACACCGGCGGCGTTTCTGTGCGCCAGAATTACGCCAGTCGATGGCCTAATCGAGGGCCCCGGAACTCCGCCGCCTAGGATGTTTTCATGACCGCCACGAGTGCCCGCCGAATCGCCAGAGTCCGCCCCCTTTTCCCTGCTGCCGGGGACGAATACTTCTTCGTCGCCAACGACGCAGCGGACTTTGGCAGTGCGGCCGGCAAAGTGTGGACGGTGACCACCTCTCCATTCCCCGGTTCTGCTGCCAACGCCGGCAGCCTGCCCCGCAGCGGTTGGGAAGTCGGCGCGACGGTGGAGGAATCGTCCTTCACGTTCCTCGCGCCGTGTGTCCCGGCCAACGTCCTGGGCATGGCGCACAATACGGGTGCCGCGGGCCGCGGACTTCCGCCGCAGGCCTTCCACAAGGCGGCCACCAGCGTGGTCGGCCCAGGGGACGCCGTTGAACTCCTGCCGGGTGTGGGCCGCGTCGAGCCGGAGGCCGAACTGACAATCGTCATCGGAAGCAGGGCCCGCGCACTGACGCCCGGCAACGCCATGGGCGCAGTCCTGGGCTACACGATCGGAAACGACGTCTCCGCCAGGAACCTGCAGGAATCCGACGAGCTGTGGATCAGCGCCAAGAGCCAGGACACGTTCACGCCCGTGGGGCCTTGGATCGTCACAGACCTGAAGGGTGAAGACCTGGCGATCGGCATCAGACACAACGGTCAGGATCTCCAGGCAGCCAGCTCCGCCGACCTTGGCTGGAAGGCGGAGGAAATCCTCACCTACCTCACCTCCTTCATGACCCTTCACCCGGGCGACCTGGTGCTGACGGGATTCCCCGCTGAGTGCGCGCCGATCGTTCCCGGCGACTCCGTCACGTGCCACATCGCCGGCATCGGCGAGCTGACGAATCCCGTGGTGTCTGCCGCCTGACGGACCGGCGGTCCCCGGCGAGGACCGCTGACCGGGGAGCATGGGGGCGGGTGCGCGGGCCCCGCCGGGTCCCGGTTCACAGCGCAAGACATTATGATGGTTACTGTTCAGCTGACTGGACGGCATTCGAACGAGTGGCGCGGCGACTGGCGCGCGATACCTGAAGGAGAATCATGGCCGATTCCCGAGTTTCCCGACCCTCCGACGGATTGGGGAGCGCGTCACCCGCACCGGCTGTCACCCGTGCCGCCGCCGTGCTGGAAGCCTTGGCGGCTTCCGCGACGGGACGGCTCACGCTCAGTGATCTGGCCAGGGAACTGGGAATCCCGAAGTCCTCCACCTCCAACCTCCTGCTCGCGCTCGAGGAGGCGAGGCTGATCAACCGCCAGGGTGCGGAGTTCACCCTCGGCCGGAAATTGGTTGAGCTCGGCGCTGCCTACCTCAGCCGGCTCGACGAGGTCCAGGAGTTCTACCGTTTTTGTGAACAGGCCCCGACGCTCTCGGGGGAAACGGTCCGGATCGCCATGCTGGACGGAACCAATGTCATCTACCTCGCCCGCTACGAAGGGCACCCGGCGGTCCGCCTGACGTCCAATATCGGCGACAAGATGCCCGTGTCCCTCTGTGCCGTGGGCAAGGCCCTGATCGCGCGGCTGCATGACCATGACGTCGACGAGATGTTTCCCGACGACGCTGCCCTTCCGGTCCTGACGCCGAAGTCGCTGCGCACGGGAGCCGAGCTGAAGGCGCAGCTCACGCTCATCCGGGAGCAGGGGTACGCGTTCGAGGACGAGGAATCCACCACCGGCGTCGTGTGCCTGGCCGTTGCCGTCCCGACCCGGGGCGCCCACGGGCCCAGCCTCGGCCTTTCGGTCACCGCGCTGAAGGCGACTTACTCGAACGAGCAGGGCGCCATGATGGTCAAGGAACTCCAGGACCTCGCCCGGTCCCTCGGCAATCCCATGGGCTAGGGTCCCTGTCGCGGGACGGTCCTGCACGCCCCGGGAATAAATCTGATTATTCATTGGCTAGTCGATCACTATGCTGTACTCTGTTCAGCATAGTGATCGACTCCTTTGGGGGTTGCTCACACCCACCAGACCAACGGGGGTCTGGAGTGTTCTTGAGGGAGTGCTTGTGACAACTAGTACTAATACACCGCTCGCTGAAGCGGACGGCGCCGTCGTCGATCCGGAACAGCTGCGACGGGCAACGCTTGCCAGCTCCGTGGGCTCCGCGCTGGAGTACTACGACTTCTACATCTACGGCCTGGCCTCGGCCCTGATCTTCGGCCCGCTGTTCTTCAAGCCGCTCGGCGAGGACGGGGCCCTGATCGCATCCTTTGCCACGTACGGCGTGGGCTTCGCGGCCCGGCCCTTCGGCGGGATGGTCTTCGGCTACATCGGCGACCGGTTCGGCCGCAAAATGGTCCTGATCCTCACCATCGGCCTGATGGGGACCGCCAGCTTCGCCATCGGCCTGCTGCCGACGTACGAACAGGCTGGCATGCTGGGCGCCGTGCTCCTGGTGACGCTGCGCATCCTGCAGGGACTGGGTGCCGGCGCCGAACAGGCCGGTGCCACCACGCTGATCTCCGAAGTCGCGCCGCGCCGCCGTCGTGGCTTCTTCGCTTCGCTCCCGTTCGTCGGCATCCAGCTGGGCACCCTGCTCGGCGCCGGAACGTTTGCGCTCATTGCCATGGCCGACAAGGCCGTCCTGGAAGGCTGGCTGTGGCGGGTGCCCTTCCTGGCCAGCGTGCTCCTGGTTGTGGTGGCCATCTTCATTCGGCTCCGCCTGAAGGAAACGCCCGTCTTCCAGGAACTGGAAAAGCACAAGAATGTGGTCAAGAACCCCCTCGGCCAGCTGTGGAAGCACTCGAAAAAGAACGTGCTGATCGGCATCGGCCTGCGGATGGGCGAAAACGGCAATTCCTCGATCTACTCCGCCCTGCTCATCGCGTTCCTGGCGGCCAAGGACGGCGTTTTTCCCGGCGACAAGTTCATCGGTCCGGTCGGCCTGCTCATCGCCGCGGGCTTCGCGGCCGTCATGGTGATCACGTTCGGCGCGCTGTCCGACCGGTTCGGCCGGGTGCCCGTCTACCGCTACGGCGCGCTGTTCCAGGCGCTCATCGCGCTGCCGGCGTTCTACCTGGTGACGCTGGGCAATGTCACGCTGGTCTGGATTGTCATGGTGGTGGGTATCGCCCTCGGCGTCCAGTCCATGCTCGGACCGCAGTGCCCGCTGCTGCCTGAACTCTTCGGCTCGCAGTACCGCTTCACCGGCGTGGCCATGAGCCGGGAGCTCTCCGCCGTCCTGGCCGGCGGGCTCGTCCCGCTGGTCGGCGCCGCGCTGCTGGCCGCCACGGACCATTCCTGGCTGGTGCTCGCCATCTACTCGCTGGTCCTGGCGCTGATCTCATTCGTCACCACCTTCTTCACGCCCGAGACGGTGGGACGCGACCTTCTCCTGACGGAGGATGCGCACTAGCCGGCATCCGGGCTGCAGACCCGCCGTCCGCGGCACCTCAGGCCGTGGCCCCTTCCACGCAGGAAGGGGCCACGGCCGTTTCTGGGACGCGAGCCGAACCCGCGTCGCCCAACGCAACGCAAAGGGCGGCCCAGCCGTTTCCGGCGGGGCCGCCCTGGTGTCGCTGCGGCGCTGGCCGCAGGGCTGGGAAAGGGTGGGCTCAGTAGAAGTGCACCGTGTCCACCAGGTGGGGGAGTTCGCCGCCGTCGAGGTAGGTCCGCAGGTTGCTGCAGAAGCGTTCGGTGATCAGCCGGTTTTCGGCGGCACTGAGCGCCGAGGTGTGCGGGGACACCATCACCCTGGGGTGGGTCCACAGCGGGCTGTCCTGCGGCAGTGGCTCCACGGCGAAGACGTCCAGGCAGGCATAGGAGACCTGGCCGTTGCCCAGTGCCTCCAGGAGCGCCTCTTCATCCACCACGGTGCCGCGGCCCACGTTGACGAAGACCGTTCCGGGCTTCATGGCGGCGAAGACGTCGCGGCTGAAGAGTTTCTCGGTGTACGGCGTGCCGGGCAGGGTATTGACGACGGCGTCTGCGCTGCCCAGGAGGCCGGCGAGGCCGTCGTTGTCCGTGACGGTCTCGATCCCGTCGATGGCCTCCACGGTCCGTTTGGTCCCGCTGACGCTCATGCCCAGGGCGCGGGCGATCCGTGCGGTCTCGAGCCCGATTTCGCCCAGTCCGGTGACCACCAGGTGGGAGCCGTTGACCAGGCGGGTGGGGGTGCGGAGCTCGGGCCAGAGCTTGGCCGCCTGGTCCTGGGCCAGCTCGGCGCTGCGCTTGAAGCCGTTGAGGATGCCCAGGGCGACGAACTCGGCGAGCGGCAGGGCGTGCACCCCGGCCGAGGTGGTGACCTTGACCTTCTGCAGCGTCGCGGCATCCAGCCCCGATGCCTTCACGGCACCGCCGGCGCCGGCCGCCATGGCATGGATCCACTCAAGCCGGGGATTGCTGCCGGCGATCCGGGCGAGGCCTGCCGGGCTTTCGTTGGGGAGCCCGTACAGGACCTGGGCCTTGTTGAGCATGTCCCAGTACCGCTCTTCCTGCTCCGGCGTACGGCGGAAATCCGGGTCACCCGAATGGTCGGCGGGAAAACGTTCCGGCGGCAAGAGCTCGGGGTCATAGAGGACGGTCACGGACGGATCTACGGCGCGGATGCGGTCCACCAGCTCTGGTTCGAGCGGGACGGCGATCGCGACGGTGGTTTTGGTCGTCATAGTGTTCATCATACTGAATGGAGGCTAGGATGCTGAACAGAATTCCTAGATTAACCACGACGAAGTGAGGCAACGCATGGAGCTGGAACGCAGGGAGGCCGGGTTTGTCGGCCTCGGACTGATGGGCGCGCCGATGGCCGCCAACCTCCTCGCGGCAGGATGGACCGTCACTGCCTGGAACCGTTCGCCGGCGGCGCTGGACGCCTTCGAGGCACTGGGCGGCTCCCGCGTGGCCCGGGTCGAGGCGCTCCGCGACCAGCCCGTCATTGTCTTCATGCTGCCGGATCTGTCCGACATTGAGGACGCGAGTGCCGCGCTCCTGGCCGGCTGGGGCGCCAGCCCGCCCGCGCCCGGAACCGCCGTCGTGGTCATGAGCAGCGTCTCGCCGTCCGGGGTGCGGGATTTCGGGGCGCGGGTCGCGGAGGCAAGCGGAGGCAACGCCGTCGTCGTCGATGCGCCCGTCAGCGGCGGGACCCAGGGCGCGGCGGACGGGACCCTCGCCATCATGGCGGGCGCCAGCGAAGATGACTTCCGCCGGCTTCAGCCGCTCTTCGGCGCGATGGGCAGCACGGTGCGGCGGCTCGGACCGCTGGGATCGGGGTCGCTCGCCAAGGCGTGCAACCAGCTGATCGTGGGAACCACGACGGCGGCGCTCGCCGAGGCCGCGGAGCTCGCCGAACGCTCCGGCATGGAAGTGCCGGCCCTCTTCGAGGTGCTCGCCGGCGGACTGGCCGGCAGCCGGGTCCTGGACATCGTGGGGCCACGGCTCGCCGCCAAGGACTACGAGCCCACCGGGCCCGCCAAGTTCATGCACAAGGACCTCTCCTTCGTGCTCGAAAGCGCCGCAGCGGCCGGTGCCGCCGTACCGATGGCGGCCGCCGGCGTCGAGCTCTACGCGGAACTCAAGCGCCAGGGGCTGGGGGACCGGGACCTCGCCGTGGTGCGGCAGGCCATCGCCAATCTCAGCGGCACCGGCAGCGGGAGCGCCACCACGACAGGCAACACCACAACTAGCACAACAGCCATTCCAGCAGCAAAGACCAAATGAGGATCAGTGAACCATGAGTGGACTTTTTGACCTGACCGGGCGTGTGGCCCTGGTGACCGGTTCGAGCCGGGGGATCGGCAACGCCCTGGCCCGGGCGCTGGCCGACGCCGGCGCCACCGTGGTGCTCAACGGCATCAACCCCGAGCGGCTCAAGGCCGCCGAGTCCGCGATGGCCGCGGACTACGCGCCGGGCCGGGTGCACAGCTGCGCCTTCGACGTCACCAGCGACACCGGAGCCGCCCGGGGGATCGCCTGGGTGGAGGAGAACGTGGGCCCGCTGGCCATCCTGGTCAACAACGCCGGCATCCAGCACCGGGTCCCGATGCTTGAGCTCGACGTGGCCGACTGGGAACGGGTCATCTCCACGGACCTGACCAGCGCGTTCCTGGTGGGGCGGGAAGCGGCCCGGCACATGATCCCGCGAGGCCGGGGCAAGATCATCAACATCTGCTCGGTCCAGACCGACCTCGCCCGGCCCACGATCGCCCCCTACATTGCGGCGAAGGGCGGACTGCGGAACCTGACCCGGGCCATGACCGCGGAATGGGCCGCCTCGGGCCTGCAGATCAACGGGATCGCGCCCGGCTACATCCACACCGAGATGACGCAAAACCTCGTCGACGATGAGCAGTTCAACTCCTGGATCCTGGGCCGGACCCCCGCGCACCGCTGGGGGACCGTGCAGGACCTGGCCGGACCCGCCGTGTGGCTGGCCTCCGACGGATCGGACTTCGTCAACGGCCAGACCATCTTCATCGACGGCGGAATGACGGTGGTGGTCTGATGGGCGCCGTGGCAGAACTTCCGGCCACGGCCGCGGCGGTGGTGGCCCACGCGGCGGGCGACCTGCGGATCGAGGACATCCCCGTGCCCGCACCGGCGCCCGATGAAGCCGTCGTCGACGTGGCCTTCGGCGGCATCTGCGGCTCCGACCTGCACTACTGGCTGCACGGCGCCGCGGGCGAATCCGTTCTCAAGGCTCCCATGGTTCTGGGCCACGAGATCGTGGGGACCGTGATCCGCGCGGCCGCTGACGGCTCGGGGCCGGCGCCCGGCACGGCCGTCGCGGTGCATCCCGCCACGCCGGGCCCGGGCGGCGCCCGGTACCCGGCAGAGCGTCCCAACCTGTCACCGGGCTGCACCTACCTGGGCAGCGCCGCACGGTTTCCCCACACGGACGGGGCGTTCAGCCGCTTCGCCGTGCTGCCGGCCCGGATGCTCCGGCCGCTGCCGGCCGGGCTGGAGCTGCGGACCGCGGCCCTGGCGGAACCGGCCAGCGTCGCCTGGCACGCCGTCTCGCGCGCCGGGGACGTGGCGGGAAAGACGGTGCTGGTGATTGGCAGCGGCCCCATCGGGGCCCTCGCCGTCGCCGTCCTCAAACGCGCCGGCGCCGGCCGGATCGTGGCCGTGGACATGCACGAGCGGCCGCTGGAGATAGCCCGTGCCGTGGGAGCCGACGTGGTCCTCAAGGGGGACGACGCCGGGGCGATCGCCGCGGTTGAAGCGGACGTCGTCATCGAGTCCTCGGGCAGCCACCACGGCCTGGCTTCGGCCATCCAGGGCGCGGTCCGTGGCGGCAGGGTGGTCATGGTGGGTCTGCTGCCTTCGGGCCCGCAGCCGGTCCTGATCTCCCTGGCCATCACGCGCGAGCTGGAGATGCTGGGCTCCTTCCGCTTCAATGACGAAATCGACGACGTCATAACGGCGCTCGCCGACGGCTCCCTGCGGGTGGATCCCGTGGTGACCCACACCTTCGGGCTGGACCGCGGACTGGAAGCGTTCGAGGTCGCTAGGAACGCGGCTGTCTCGGGGAAGGTGCTGCTGGACTTCAGGCCGGTCCCGGCGTGAGGGGCGCCGCCGCCGGCGCCCGGACGGCCAGTGGCTTAGTGGCGCTCGACCGGGACAAACACCCGCGGCTGGTTCTTCCAGCTCGGCTCCATCTCCGAGATGGTCTCGCGCATGATCCGGTTCGAGGCCTCGCGGGCGGCGGCGGCATCCCCGGCGGCGATGGCCTCGGCGACCTCGACGTGCCACCGCAGCGCGGTCTCGCGCGGGTGGTCCGGCATCAGGCCGTGGATGGTGCGGCCGGTCAGCGTCTCGGTCACCTGGCCCACCATGTTGGCGAACATCTCGTTGCCGGAGCCGGTCAGCAGCAGGGAATGGAACAGGATGTCCAGCTCGAGGAACCGGGGCACGTCCCCGGCCTGTCCGGCGTCGCGCATGGCGTGCGAGATCTCCACGAGTTCGCGGCGGAGCTCCTCGGGGGCGTTGGCCGCGGCCAGCTCGGCGGCCACCGGCTCGACGGCGGTGCGGAGCTCGGCCAGGGAGCGCAGCTGGGCGCCGCGGCCCTCGCCGGCCAGCCGCCAGCGGATCACGAGCGGGTCGAAGGGGTTCCACCGGTTCGAGGGCAGCACGCGGATGCCGACGCGCTTGATGGTTTCCACCAGGCCCAGGGACTGGAGGACCCGGACCGCCTCCCGGACCACCGAGCGGGAGACCTTGAGTTCGTCCTCAAGGTGCTCGGCGAGCATGACGTGGCCGGGCGGAAGCTCGCCGGCCACGATCCGGGTCCCGAGGTGCTCAATGGCACGGTGGTGGAGGCTGGTTGACATAGTCGTAAGCATAATGCGGTGGGCCTGGTCCGGGCTGACCGGAGGGGCGGACGCCGGTGATCATAGACTGTTTATGACGCGCAGTTTTCCGCTCCGTGGGCGCGGCTTTCCCGCAGCCCGCGGAAATACATATGGTTTAAGGACAGCCACAATCCTTAAGAGCGGGTTCCGCCCTCCGCGGCGCAACCTGCCGGGTCCTAGATGAACGTCTGAGACGAATCGCCGTACATCCCTGGTGTACAGAAATGAATTGGAGTTTTGATGTCAGCACACATCGGTGTTACCGGCCTCGCGGTGATGGGGGCCAACCTCGCACGCAACCTGGCCCGGAACGGCTTCACCGTTGCCCTGCACAACCGGTCCGTGGAAAAGACAGACACCCTGCTCGCCAAGTACGGCGATGAGGGCGACTTCGTCCGCACCGAGACCCTCCAGGAACTCGTTGATTCGCTGGAGAAGCCGCGCCGCGTGCTGATCATGGTCAAGGCCGGCAAGCCGGTCGACTCCGTGATTGAGCAGCTCGAGCCGCTGCTGGAAGCGGGCGACATCATCATCGACGCCGGCAACTCGCACTACGAGGACACCCGCCGCCGCGAGGCTGCGCTCGCCAAGAAGGACCTGCACTTCGTCGGCATCGGCGTCTCCGGTGGCGAGGAAGGCGCCCTCAACGGCCCCTCGATCATGCCGGGCGGTTCCAAGGAGTCCTACGACGCCCTCGGCCCGCTGCTGGAAAAGATCGCCGCCCACGTCGACGGCCAGCCCTGCTGCGCCTGGATCGGCACCGACGGCGCCGGCCACTTCGTCAAGATGGTCCACAACGGCATCGAATACGCCGACATGCAGGTCATCGGCGAGGCCTTCGACCTCCTGCGCTCCGGCGCCGGGATCGAACCGGCCGAGCAGGCCAAGATCTTCGAAGAGTGGAACAAGGGCGACCTCGCTTCCTTCCTGATCGAAATCTCCGCCGAGGTCCTCGGCCACGTCGACGCGAAGACCGGCAAGCCGTTCGTCGACGTCGTGGTGGATGCCGCCGGCCAGAAGGGCACCGGCCGCTGGACGGTCATCTCCGCGCTCGAACTCGGCTCCCCGACGTCGGGCATCGCCGAGTCCGTCTTCGCCCGGGCCCTGTCCTCCCAGGCCGAGCAGCGCGTGCTGGCCCAGGAGCTGCTGGCCGGCGGCGAGGCCGCCGTCGAGGTCCCCGAGAGCTTCGTCGAGGACGTCCGCCAGGCGCTCTACGCCTCCAAGCTGGTCTCCTACGCCCAGGGCCTGGACATGCTCACTTCCGCGGCCAAGGAATACGGCTGGGACCTGAAGCTGGATGAAATCGCGTCGCTGTGGCGCGGCGGCTGCATCATCCGCGCGGAGCTGCTCAAGGAGATCACCAAGGCCTACGCCGCCGCGGAGAAGCCGGCCAACCTGCTCTTCGCCCCGGCGTTCACCAAGGCGATCGCCGAGGTCCTCCCGGCCTGGCGCCGCGTGGTGTCCACCGCGGTGCAGCTCGGCATCCCGGTACCGGTGTTCTCCTCCTCGCTGGCCTACTACGACGGCCTGCGCCGCAAGCGCCTGCCGGCCGCCGTCATCCAGGGCCAGCGCGACCTCTTCGGGGCGCACACCTACGGCCGCGTCGACGCCGAGGGCACGTTCCACACCCTCTGGGGCGAGGACAAGTCCGAGATCGAGGCAGTCGACACCCACTGACCCACCCCGGTTCCGACGCGACGGCCGGCACTTTCCAGTTACTCTGGGAGGCGCCGGCCGTCCGTGTTTCCGGCTGCTCCTGCCCCAGGAGTTCAGCGCCCAAGGAGTTCAGCCCATGCCCCAGCCCGTAGCGTTTGTCACCGGTGCCTCCACCGGGATCGGCTTCGAAACCGCGAAAAAGCTTGCCTCCGCCGGTTTCACCGTCTATGCCGGGGCCCGCCGGGTGGAGCTAATGGAACCGCTGAAGGCATCCGGGGTCAAGGTGGTGGCCCTGGACGTGACCGATGAGGCCTCGATGAGCGCCGCCGTCGGGAACGTGCTGGCCGCGCACGGCCGGATCGACGTCCTGGTCAACAACGCCGGCTACGGCACGTACGGTTCGCTCGAGGAGGTGGAACTGGCCGAGGGCCGGCGGCAGTTCGACGTGAACGTCTTCGGCCTGGCGCGCATGACGCAGCTCGTGATCCCCGCCATGCGGGCCGCACGCGCGGGCAGGATCATCAACATCTCATCCATCGGCGGCAAAATGTACGAGCCGCTGGGCGCCTGGTACCACGCGACCAAGTTCGCCGTGGAAGGCCTGAGCGATTCGCTGCGGATCGAGCTCAAGCCGCACGGCATCGATGTGGCCATCATCGAGCCGGCCGGGACGCAGTCCGAGTGGGGCGCCATTGCGGCGCAGGGGCTGCTGGCCAGCTCCGGGAACGGCCCCTACGCGGCCCAGGCCAAGGTGGTGGCGGCGGCGCTGGGCACCACGGACAACCCCGCAACGTCGTCGCGGCCCGAGCTCGCGGCCGAAGCAATCCTGCACGCCGCGACCGCCCGGCGGCCCAAGACCCGGTACCCGGTGGGTGCCAGCGCCCGCGGGATCCTGCTGCTGCGCCACCTGCTGCCGGACCGGGCGTTCGACGCCGTCCTGTGGAACATCTACAAGCGGTTCCCCGGAAGGGCTGCCTAGATCCTTTGTCCGCTCTAGATTCCGTCAGGAGCCGCTCTGGAGTCCGTCTAGATCCGGTATTCGATCAGGTATTCGGCCGGGTCGACGGCGGGCTTGGTCTCGCGCTGCGCGTCGCGGTGCCGCCAGGTGGCCGGCACGCCGGTGACGATTGATTCGGCCGGGGCGTCCTTGACCACCACGGCGTTGGCGCCGACGGCGCTGTCCCGGCCGATGGTGATGGGGCCCAGGATCTTGGCGCCCGCGCCGATGACCACGCGGTCCTCGATGGTGGGGTGGCGTTTGATCTTGGCGAGCGAGCGGCCGCCGAGGGTCACGCCGTGGTAGATCATGACGTCCTCGCCGATCTCCGCCGTCTCGCCGATGACCACGCCCATGCCATGGTCAATGAAGAAGCGCCGGCCGATGGTCGCGCCGGGGTGGATCTCGATGCCGGTCAGGAACCGGGCGAGCTGGGAGATGAGCCGCGCCGGGAAGCGCAGGGCGGGGTTTTGCCACAGCCGGTGCGTCAGGCGGTGGAACCAGATCGCGTGCAGGCCGGAATAGGCGAAGAAGTTCTCAAAAGAACCTCGAGCCGCCGGGTCGTGGGACCGGGCGGCGTCGAGGTCTTCCTTCAGTCTTGCGAAGAAGCTCACAAAGACCTTTCTGGGCAATCGTGGGTCAGCGGACTTAGCCGCGGATGTCGTCGTACAGCACGGTGGAGATGTAGCGCTCACCAAAGTCGCACACCACGGCAACAATGAGTTTACCGGCGTTCTCCGGCCGCTTGGCGAGCTCCAGGGCCGCCCAGACGATGGCGCCGGAGGAGATGCCGCCCAGGATGCCCTCCTTGATGCCGAGATCGCGCGCCACCCGGACGGAATCTTCCAGCGTGGCGTCGATGACCTCGTCGTAGACGTTGGTGTCCAGGATGTCGGGAATGAAGTTCGCGCCGAGGCCCTGGATCTTGTGCGGGCCCGGGGCGCCGCCGTTGAGGATGGCGGAGTCCTTCGGCTCGACGGCGACGATCTGGACCTCCGGCTTGCGTTCCTTCAGGACCTGTCCGACGCCGGTGACGGTGCCGCCGGTGCCGACGCCGGCGACGAAGATGTCCACGTTGCCGTTGGTGTCGGCCCAGACTTCCTCGGCCGTGGTGCGGCGGTGGATCTCCGGGTTGGCCTCGTTGGCGAACTGCTGTGCCCAGATGGAGTTCTCCGTGTTGGCCACGATCTCCTGGGCCTTCTCCACGGCGCCGCGCATGCCCTCGGAGCCGGGGGTCAGGACAATCTCGGCGCCGTACGCGCGCAGCATGACCCGGCGCTCGGTGGACATGGTCTCCGGCATGGTCAGGATGACCTTGTAGCCGCGGGCCGCGCCCACCATGGCCAGGGCGATTCCGGTGTTGCCGGATGTGCCTTCGACGATGGTGCCGCCGGGCTTGAGGGCACCGGACTTCTCGGCAGCGTCAACAATCGCGACGCCGATCCGGTCCTTGACGCTGTTGGCCGGGTTGTAGAACTCCAGCTTGACGGCCACGGTGGCGTCAAGGCCTTCGGTCAGCCGGTTCAGCCGGACCAGCGGAGTTCCGCCTACCAGCTGGGTTACATCGTCATAGATCGGTGCCATGTATGTATGCCTGTCTTTGAAGAGGGTTGACTGAGGTCAGCCTAACGAGCGCCTACAGGCGCTAGCTAAGCATTAAGCCATGCAGAGTAATATTTCCTCGCCTTGGCCAGCTTCGGGTTAATGATGACCTGGCAGTAGCCCTGCTCCGGGTATTTGGCGAAGTAGTCCTGGTGGATTTCCTCGGCCACATGAAACTGCGGCAGCCGGCTGACCTCGGTGACGATCGGGTGCCGCCACAGGGCCTGGTTCCGCTCGATCGCCTCCTCGAACAGGATCTTCTCCTCGGTGGTCTCGTAGAACATCGAGGAACGGTACTGGGTCCCGACGTCGTAGCCCTGCCGGTTCAACGTGGTGGGGTCGTGGAGGGCGAAGAACATGTCCAGGATGACCTCGGCGGGAATGATGTCCTCGTCGAACGTCACCGCCACCACCTCGGCGTGGCCTGTGGTCCCGGAGCACACAGAGTAGTAGTCGGGGCTGCGGTCATGGCCTCCGGTGTAGCCCGATACGACCGAGCTGACACCCTTGGTTTTCTGGTAGACGGCGTCGAGGCACCAAAAGCAGCCTCCGCCGAGGACAAAAGTTCTCATGATCTCTTCAATGGTTCGAGGGCCCCGATGATTCCCCATCCACCTTACGAGAGTGTTACGAGTGACCGGGCCGCCCGCGGATAGGGTAAAAATGGGGGTATGGAACCTGTGAACACCGATGTTTCAGCGGAATCCGACCGCCCTGCTGCCGCCGTCGACGGCGATGGCGGCACCGGGGAGGCCACAGGCGCCGCGACGCTGGGCCTGATCCAGCTGGCAGTGGAGGAGCTCTGGCCCGAATCCCTCGCCGAGGACTGGGACGAGGTGGGCCTGGTGGCCGGCCACCCGAACGCCGAGGTGCACCGGGTCATGTTCGCGGTCGATCCGACCCTTGACGTGATCGAGGAGGCCATCGACTTCGGTGCCGAGCTGCTCATCACGCACCATCCGCTGCTGCTCAAGGGCGTGACGTCCGTTGCCGCGAACACGGCCAAGGGCAAGGCCGTGCACCGCCTCATCGAGTCCGGGACCGCGCTGCTGACCGTACACACCAACGGTGATTCCGCCGTCGGGGGAGTTTCCGACGTCCTGGCCGACGCGCTGGGCCTGCAGAACGTGGCCCCACTGACGCCCGCAGCGAACGGGCTCCCCGAGGAAGGCATCGGCCGCGTCGGCGACCTTGAAGAGGTCCTGACGCTGGGTGATTTCGCGGCCCGCGTGTACGGCATCCTGCCCTCGGTGGCCGGCGGCGTCCGGGTCTCGGGGGACCGGGACGGGCTGATCCGGCGGGTGGCTGTCTGCGGCGGCGCCGGCGATTCCCTCTTCGGCGAGGTCCGGGCCAGCAACGCGGACGTCTACGTCACGGCGGACCTGCGGCACCACCCGGCATCGGAAGCCCGGGAGGCGGCGGTCAACGACCGGCCGTACCTGATCGACGTTTCCCACTTCGCCAGCGAGTGGCTGTGGCTGCCTGCGGCCGCCGAAGCGCTGGGCAATGTGCTCACCGACCAGGGCCACGACGTCGAGATCCGGGTCAGTGCCACCAACAGCGACCCGTGGGACTTCATTCTGACTCCGGGCTAAGCCTGGCGTGCGAGGGGCCCCGGGTGAGCGTAGCGAGGCCGGGGAGTACGCTAGGCGCTAGAGTCTAAGGAGCGCCGGGACGGTGCCCGGCTTCGGCCGGATTGGATTTAGCGGAGGTAAATAGTGGCCAAGGCAGCACCGGCGGAACAGTTGAAGTTGCTCGAATTGCAGGGACTCGATGCCAAGCTCAAGTCCTTGTCCAACCGCCGGCGAAGCCTTGAAAGCGATTCCCGCATCACGGACCTGGAAGCCGCCCTCAGCGTGGCCAACGGTGAGCTCGGTGCCGCCAAGGTGGCCGTCCACGACGCTGAACTGGAACTCAAGCGCTCAGAGGCCGACGTCGAGCAGGTTGCCTCCCGGATCGAACGCGACGAGGCCAGGCTCAACAGCGGCACGGGGCTGTCCAAGGACCTCGTCGCCCTGCAGCGGGACCTCGTCTCCCTGAACAAGCGCCGCTCGGACCTCGAGGACGTCGAGCTCGAAGTCCTCGAACGGCTCGACTCGCTCCGCGCCCGCCAGGCGGCCCAGCAGCAGATCGTGGACGACATCCAGGGCTCCTTCGGCTCCATCCGTGCCGAGCTGGACGAGCAGCTGGCCGAGATCGCCGCCGAAGCCACGGTGGTGCGCGGGCAGCGTGCCGAGTTCGCCGCCGGACTCGACGCCGGAATGCTCGCCGTCTACGAGAAGACCCTCGCCAAGCGTGGCGTCGGCGCCGCCCGGCTCTTCCACGGCACCTCGGAGGGCTCCGGCATGCACCTGAGCCCGGGCGACCTGGCCGAGATCAAGGCCGCGGCCGAGGACGACATCGTGTTCTGCCCCGACTCCGGCTGCATCCTGGTCCGCTCGGCCGACTGGGCCTGAGCAGTTCCTAGCCCGGCAGGATGATGTTCAGGGTGTGCGGCTTCCGGGCCGTGCCCGCAACAAGTTCGGCAACCCATTTCTCCGCCGCCGCCTTCTGCAGCTGTGCGGGGGTTTGGGGGGCCTTGCCCCGGCGGCTGAGCAAATGGCGTGCCAGCTCGCCCCGGGTGTGCTTGGCAAAGTGGCTGACCACCTTGCGCACGCCGGCGGTCTCGGTGAAGACGTTCACGGCCACCGTCTGTTCCGGCGGGGGAGTCCAGGCCGCGGCATAGGTGCTGGACCGGCAGTCCACCAGCAGCTGGCCCGCGGCGGCCGCGGCCAGCGCGTCGCCCAGTTGCGGCTTCCAGAAGGAGGCGAGCCGTCCGACGTCGGGCAGCGAGGTCCCCATCGACAGCCGGTAGGCGGGCACACGGTCCGCGAAGCGGATGGCGCCCCACAGGGCGGAGACCACCAGCACCGATTCGTCGGCCCTCTTTCGCTGCGTCGGGGTCAGCGAGTTGTAGCCGAGGGCGTCAAAGAGCACCCCGGAATACACCTGGTGGGCCGGGGCGGCAGGTTCTGCGTGCAGCCGTGTGTTGCGTTCGACGTCGGCACTCAGGGAAGCGCCGACGCCCAGCAACGCCAGGGCGTCCTCGTGCGCGCTGACAGTACCGAGCGCCTCCAGGACCTTGGCGCGGGAGCTGTTGAGGGCGGGAAAGCTCAACGCGGTCCAGTCGGCGGCGTCCCCGCCGGTCGCGGGAGTCTTGCCCTCGGAGGGCGGCAGCAGAATTAGCACCGTACGATCTTACCGGCGGCTGCCTTCCCGGGACCGCCGTCCAGGGCCCGGGGGCCGGCGATTGGCGGCGGTTCAGGCGAGGTTGTAGCCGAGAAAGGACACGACGCCGGGCAGGATGGTGCGCCAGTAGCCGTAGTCGTGGCCACCTGGCTGGAAGCCGCCCTCGATTTCGCCCGGGAGTCCCGCCCGGTAGTGGCGAACAGTGGCGGCAAGCTCGTCCCCGGTGCCGCAGTCGATCCGTTTGGGCAGCGCTGCGAGCCGGGGCCGGAGTGCGAAAACGTCGTGGGCGGCGAAGTCTTCCGGGCCGTCGAACGCGGTATCCTGGCGCGGGTCGTAATGGTCCCAGACCGCAGGACTCATGGCCGCGACGGCCCGGACCCCGGGTAGCCGGCCCTGCGAGGCGAGCAGCAGGGCACCGAAACCCCCCCATCGAGAGGCCGACGAGGCCGATCCTGCCAAGGTCGAAGCCCTGGCCGCCGAGGAACGGAACAAATTCCTTCACCAGCATCGACTGCGTGTCACTGCCGTCGGCGCGCGGGTGCCACCAGGTGTTTCCGCCGTCCACGGCCGCGATCGCGAAGGGCGCGCCGCCGGCGTCGAGGTGCCGTTGCAGGGCCTCGTGGGCCGCCAGGTCCTCCAGCAGAGCCGTGTGGCTGCCGCCCAGTCCGTGAAGAAACACGGCCAGGGGCAGTTCGGGCGGCGCGCCGCCGGGCGGCAGTTCCGGCGTCGCCAGCGACCAGTGGCTCGCGGTCCCCGGGCGGTAAGCCGAGACGAACGAACCCGTGCTGGTACGGACCGTCAGCGGGCCGGCGGGGGCCGGCGGTGTCGTCGGGCTCGTGGGGCTCGCTGGCGCGGGGCTTGCCGGCCGGGACGTTTCGGTGGGCGCGAGCCCGCCCGTGCACGCCGCGAGGGCGGAGGCGCCCAAACCGATCCCTGCCAGCCCCAGCAGGCGGCGCCGGGTCAGGGCAGACTCGTCCATCCCTCGATAATAGGCGCGCCGGTCCGGGGCGCTACTCCTAGGTTCACGCGCTACGCGGCCTTGATCGGTGACGCCGGTGATTCCGCCGGTGTCGCTGCGGGTGCAGCCGCCGACATCGTTGTCCTGGCCACATGGTCCTCGCGGGCCAGGAAGGCGGCCAGTTCGGCGATGGTGCTCATCAGGGGCGCCGGGAAGACGACGGTTGAGTTCTTGTCCACCCCGATCTCCACGAGGGACTGGAGATTCCGCAGCTGCAGGGCGACCGGGTGGGCCATCATGGTGTCAGATGCCGCGCCGAGCGCCACGGCGGCGATCGCCTCTCCTTCGGCCGCGATGATCTTGGCCCGCTTCTCCCGCTCGGCCTCCGCCTGGCGGGCCATCGCCCGCTTCATGCTCTCCGGAAGCTGGATGTCCTTGAGTTCAACGAGGGTTACTTCGACACCCCACTCCAGGGTCAGGGCGTCCAGGATTTTCCGGATGTCACTGTTGATGTGCTCGGTCTCGGACAGCGTCTGGTCCAAGCTGTGCCGGCCCACGACCTTGCGCAGGGTGGTCTGGGCGATTTGGTTGATGGCCGCCGCTACGTCTTCGATTGCCACAACGGACTTCACGGCGTCGATCACCCGGTAATAAGCCACTGCCGAGATGTCGACGCTGACGTTGTCTTGGGTGATGATGCCCTGCGACTGGATCGGCATCGTCACGATCCGCAGGCTCACCAGCTGAAGCCGATCCACAACCGGGATGATGAACCGCAACCCGGGGCTCCGGACCGCCACCACCCGGCCCAGTCGGAACAGGACGCCGAGTTCGTACTGGCGCACAATCTTGATCGACATCTTGGCGATAATCACCACCAGGATGATCGCGAGCAGCCAGATGATGATGGCGATCCAGTTCATTGGGATCTCTTCCTTGACTAGCAGGAATCCTGCTCCAATTCTCCCACGGGCTGCCCCAAAAGGCCGCGGCGCGGACGTGTCACCGGATGCGTTCGCCGTGACCGTAGAATGGACAGCGGATGGGTTGACCAGGCGGCCGCGCGTCACGCAAGTGGCTCGAGGAACGTCCGGGCTCCGCAGAGCAGGGTGGTGGGTAACGCCCACTCGGGGTAACCCGCAGGCCAGTGCCACAGAGAACAGACCGCCTGCGTGCGGCGTGTGCTTGCACAGGCTGCAGGGCAGGTAAGGGTGAAACGGTGGTGTAAGAGACCACCAGCTTCCCGGGTGACCGGGAAGGCTAGGTAAACCCCACCCGGAGCAAGGCCAGACAGGGCACGTTTGAGGGCTGCTCGCCCGAGTGTCCGGGTAGGCCGCTGGAGGGCGTCGGCAACGGCGTCCGTAGATGGATGGCCGCTACTCCCGCGCCGGCAACAGCGCGGGAACACAGAACCCGGCGTATCGGTCAACCCATCCACCCAAACCGCCGGGTTACCCTGTCCTGCCCGGAGCGGGATCCGGCCGTCACAGGCTGCCGGCAGCCGGGCGCGTGCGTGCACGGTTGCAAGCTTGGGAAAACCTTGAGGCATGCTTGACATCATCCCGGCGGGCCCCGACACTTCAATGAACGCTTCAGGTAACGGTGCATGCGATGGTTGAGGAGTCATAGTGCCGGATGACGCAGCATACGACTATGTCATCGCCGGTGGTGGCACAGGCGGCAGCGTCCTGGCCGGCAGACTTAGCGAGGACCCTTCGATACGCGTGCTCCTGCTCGAGGCAGGAAGATCCGACCGCCATCCGTTCATTCACATGCCCGCGGGCTTCCCGAGACTCAAGGGGGGCCCGTATCAGTGGGCTTACAACAGCGTTCCGCAAAAACACAGCAACGGCCGCAGCATCGCGCTTCCTCAGGGCCGGGGACTCGGCGGCGGCGGCTCCATCAACTCCCAGGTCTTCACCCGGGGCGTGGCTGGGGACTACGACGGGTGGGTCGCGGACTACGGATGCGAGGGCTGGTCCGCCGCCGAGGTGTCCAAGTATTTCATCCGCTCGGAATCAAACTCCAGACTCTCAGGACCGCACCATGGAACCCAAGGGCCCCTCGGCGTCTCTGACCTCCGGCGTCCGCACACGCTCTCGGCGGCCTTCGTGCAGGCGGGCCAGGAGTTCGGGCTGCCCTACAACAGCGATTTTAACGGGGCGAAGCAGCTCGGCGTTGGCTTCTACCAGACCACCACCAGGAACGGCCGCCGGTGCAGCGCAGCCGTTGCCTATTTGAAACCCGCGCGCAAGCGGCCCAATCTCACGGTGCGCGTCAACGTGACCGTCTCCAAGGTGGTCATCAAGAACGGCCGCGCCGTAGGCATCCAGACGATTGAAGGCGGAGTCGCGCGAACCTACGGTGCCCGGCGCGAGGTGCTGATCGCCAGCGGAGCGTTTGGTTCGCCCAAGTTGTTGCAGCTTTCAGGCATTGGCGACCCGGCAGACCTTGCTGCCGCCGGCATCGACGTGATCCACGCCCTGCCCGGGGTCGGGAAGAACCTGCAGGACCACCTTGACCTTGACATCATCTACGAACTCACCGATGACCACAGCCTGGACCGGTTCAATCGGGTACGCCCGGCGACTGTCCTGGCGGGCCTCGAGTATCTGGCTTTCCGTTCGGGACCGTTCGCATCCAACCTCGTTGAAGCGGGTGGCTTCAGCTACGCCAACACAGCTGAGAAATCCCCGGACCTGCAGTTCCACTTCCTGCCCGCAGCGAGGTCGGAGCCGGGCATAGCGTCGCTGCAGCCCGGGTTCGGCATGACGCTGAACTCCTATTTCCTGCGCCCCCGCAGCCGGGGGACAGTCCGGGTCGCATCCTCAGACCCCACACAGTCGCCGCTCATCGATCCGAATTTCCTCGCGGACGACTATGACCTGGAGATGACGATCGCCGGCGTGCAGCAGAGCCGGCAGATCATGGAGCAGTCATCGATGGCGGCGTTCATCAAGAAGGAGCACATCGGCGACGGCTCCCGCGTGGCAACCCGCGACGAATACGTGAATTTCGTGCGCTCCTACGGACGGACCTCCTACCACCCGGTCGGCACGTGCGCCATGGGGGCCACAGACGATTCGGTCGTCTCGCCCCGGCTGAAGGTCTACGGGCTGGAGGGGCTGCGGGTCGTTGACTCCTCGGTCATGCCCCGCCTGGTCAGTGCCAACACGCAGGCGCCGACCATCATGATCGCGGAAAAGGCCGTCGACATGATCCTGGAGGACGCAGCCCGGCTGGCGCCCGGAGTGAGTGGTTTGGCCGGCTCCTCCTTGGCCCCGGACGGTGTGTGAGTCAATTCACGCGCAACAGGCACCCCACCCGGCCTGGCCGCCCGTAGAATTGATGGTGAACGTAGAAGTTCTGCCGCCGGGTCTGCGTTCGCAGCCGGCGGTTTTTCTTTGCGCTCGATGAGGCGCCCGGGGTGGACCGAATCCCCGCCGGTGCCCGGTACCGGACACCCTCCGGCGGCCGACTTCCCCCTACGAGGACGTAGGGGGTGGATTCTAGGAAGGTAGTTCTGTGAGCCAGACGTCAGATTCTTGTCTTGATACGTGGATGGGCCGTGAGGCGCTCGCCGAGGCGATGATCCCCGTGATCGGCCGGCTGTACCGCGAGAACAACGTGGTGACCTCCATCCACGGACGCAGCCTGATCAACAAGTCCACCATGAATATCCTCAAGGCCCACCGCTTCGCCCGCCGGATGAGCAAGGAAGAACTGCGCCTCGAGGAGACGGCCCCGCTGCTGGAGGCCCTGACCAAGCTGGACCTCGGCGCCGCGGCGATCGACATTGCCCGCCTCACCGAGAAGTACCGCGCCGAGGGCGACGGCGCCAGCCTGGATGAGTTCCTCCGCGCCGAACTCGCCGAGGTTGTCGGCAAGCGCGGCGGCGACGACCGCACCAGCACCGATGTCGTCCTCTACGGCTTCGGCCGCATCGGCCGGCTCCTGGCCCGGCTCCTGATCGAAAAGGCGGGCGGCGGCCACGGCCTGCGCCTGCGCGCCATCGTGGTCCGCCGCGGTTCCGATAACGACCTCAGCAAGCGCGCGAGCCTGCTGCGCCGCGACTCCGTCCACGGCTCGTTCGAAGGCACCATCAAGGTTGACCTCGAAAACGACACCATCACGGCCAACGGCGTCCAGATCCAGGTCATCTACTCGGACAACCCCTCCACGGTGGACTACACCGCCTACGGCATCCACGACGCGCTCGTCGTGGACAACACGGGCCGCTGGCGCGACGCCGAGGGCCTGTCCCAGCACCTGCTGAGCAAGGGTGTTGCCCGCGTTCTCCTCACCGCACCGGGCAAGGGCGATCTGAAGAACATTGTGCACGGCATCAACCACGGCACCATCGCCGACTCGGACACGATCGTCTCGGCGGCGTCCTGCACCACGAACGCCATCACCCCTGTGCTCAAGGCGATCAACGACCGCTACGGCGTGGTCCACGGCCACGTGGAGACGGTCCACTCCTTCACGAACGACCAGAACCTGATCGACAACTTCCACAAGGGTGACCGTCGTGGACGCTCTGCCGCGCTGAACATGGTGATCACCGAGACAGGTGCCGCTAAGGCCGTCGCCAAGGCTTTGCCGGAACTGCTCGGCAAGCTCACGGGCAGCTCCATCCGCGTCCCCACCCCGGACGTCTCGCTGGCCATCCTGAACCTGAACCTGGAGAACGGCACCACCAAGGACGAGGTCAACGACTACCTGCGGGAAATGTCGCTGCACTCCGAGCTGCGCAAGCAGATCGACTACATCGATTCGCCCGAGGTTGTCTCCACGGACTTCGTCGGCTCACGCCGGGCTGGCATCGTCGACGGACTGGCCACGATCTCCAACGACAAGAACCTCGTCCTGTACGTCTGGTACGACAACGAGTTCGGCTACAGCTGCCAGGTGGTCCGCGTCATGGAGGAAATGGCCGGGGTCAACCCGCCGTCCTTCCCCGCCAAGGACGCCGCGTCCATCCTCGAGGCCGCCGGCCTGCCCGTCGAGGTCTAGCCAGGGCCAAGGTCCCTGACCGGGACTGGTTCCTCCTTTCCCGGCCGATGCACTGGAATCGGCCGGGAAAGGGACCCACAATGGAGCCATGGAACCGAACCCGGCTGTTGAACACGAGACCACCCTGGAACACGCGCTGGACGTCGCGCGGAGCAACGCGAAGGAAGCGAAGCGGCTGCTGGACGACGCCCTGGTCAAACGCCAGTCCGGTGAAGTCAACGACGACCGAGTGACCCAGCTCCAGGGCTTGCTGGATCTGGCCAACGAAGACCTGAAACGGGTCACACGGGAGCAATAGGCCCCGGCGTTCCGCGCCACTGGTCCCCAACACTGTGGACAACCGCCCTGGTATCGGTCCGTCCGCGTAGGCTCAGGGCGTGCAGCCAGAACGCCGCGAGCGGCCGCCTACATGACCGTCACCTGGATGGAATTCCGCCGCGCCCGCCGACACTCCCGCCAGGCCTGGATTCTCCTGGCCGCAGCAGGCCTGGCCGTCCTTGGCGGCCTCGCCTGGTTCTTCACGGCCGGCCAGTTTGTTGCCGCGGAGCCGCAGATCGCCGGCCCCAGCGAGGCCCCCGTGGTTGCCGCCGGGTGGATGAACGCAGTGGATGCCGTCCGGGCCGTGCCGGAGGGAAGCGCTGCCGGAGTGCTCGACACCCTCGCGGTCAAGGGACGGGCGGCAAAGAACAACTATGACCGGGGCGCCTTCGGCCAGGCGTGGCTCGACGTCGACCGCAACGGCTGCGATACGCGCAACGACATCCTCCGCCGCGACCTGGCGGCCGCCGAATTCGCCAGCGGCTCCCGGTGCCAGGTGGCCGGCGGCACGTTCCAGGAACCGTACACCGGCCGCATGATCGCGTTCCGGCGCGGCGCCGAAACCAGTGCCGCGGTGCAGATCGACCACGTCGTGGCGCTGGGGGACGCGTGGCAAAAGGGCGCCCAGCAGCTCACAGTGCAGCAGCGCGAACACCTGGCCAACGATCCCCTCAACCTGATCGCCGTCGACGGTCCCGCCAACCAGGACAAGAGCGCCTCTGACGCCGCCACCTGGCTGCCGCCGAACAAGGCTTTCCGCTGCCACTATGTGGCCCGCCAAATCTCGGTCAAGGCGGCCTACCGGCTGTGGGTCACGGCCGCAGAAAAGGAGGCGATGAAACGGATCCTGACCTTGTGCCCCGGGCAGCAGACGATTGTGCCGCGGTGAGGACGCGTCGCGGCTTCCGGGCTGGAGGACCCTTGCAGCCGGTCTCCTGCCCGGCGAGAATGGGCGCGGCGGGACAAACCGCGCGCCGGAATGCTGGAACGGAAACCATGGCACATCGCACGGACGATTCAGGCAAGGGGCACACCGACCACAAGGCCGGTCACAAGGCCGGTCACAAGAAGGGCTCTGCGCGGCGGCAGGCGCGGCTCGACGCCGGAATCTACGAGGCCGAGCTTCTGCGGCTCCAGGCAGAACTGGTTGCGCTCCAGGAGTGGGTCCGGAGCACCGGGGCGCGGGTCCTCATCATCTTCGAGGGTCGGGATGCAGCCGGCAAGGGGAGTGCGATCAAAAGGGTCACCGAGTACCTGAATCCGCGGTTTGCCCGGATAGTCGCATTGCCGGCGCCGACGGAGCGCGAACGTGGTGAATGGTATTTCCAGCGCTATGTGGCGCATCTGCCCGCCGCCGGGGAAATCGTCCTGATGGACCGCTCCTGGTACAACCGTGCCGGCGTCGAACACGTGATGGGCTTTTGCACCCCGGCGGAGCACAAACGCTTCATGGCCCAGTGCCCGGTTTTTGAACGGCTCCTTATCCAGGACGGCATCCTGCTCTTCAAGTACTGGTTCTCGATCAGCCATTCGGAACAGGAGCGGCGGTTCAAATCCCGCCTGGATGATCCCATGCGGCAATGGAAGCTCTCGCCGATGGACCGGGAGGCAATCCTGCGGTGGGAAGACTACTCGCGGGCCAAGGACGACATGTTCATGCAGACGGACACCGCGGAATCACCCTGGTACGTGGTGGAAGCCGAAGACAAACGCCGGGCAAGGATCAACCTCATCGCCCACCTGCTCTCCAGCATCGACTACAAAGAAGTACGGACAGAGCCTGTGACCCTGCCGGAGCGGCCGAAAGCCGTCAACTACACGCGTCCGCCGCGGGAACTGTTCCGCTATGTCCCGGACTTCGCGGCAAGCCTGGAAAAGCCGCCGGAGGACTGAGCGGGATCGACTGGATCAGTAGACTGCAGCATGGACATTGTGAAATACGTAACACCGATCCTTGGCACCTGGCAGGGACAAAACCGCTTGCGGCTCATGCCCACAGACGAGTACAAGGGTTCGGCGGCCACCGCCACGGTGAAGGTGACCGCGGCGCACTTCGCGAGTGTCGCCTACACCTGGTCAGACGGTGAGAACCCGCAGGAAGGCCTGTTGCTCCTGGCCGGCGGGGCGTCCGACGCGGATCCCGCCACCGCGGTGTGGGCGGACTCCTGGCACACGGGCAAGGCGCTGATGCAGTTCTCCGGCACGGTGGGCGCCGATGGTGTCCTCCGGCTCAACGGCTCCTATCCGGCGCCGCCCGGCCCGGACTGGGGCTGGCAGATCCACCTGCACCCGGCGGATGGCCCGGGCGGACGCATCACCATGCACAACCTCGTCCCGGGCGAGGACCCCTATCAGGTGGTGGAGCTGGAACTCCACCGGTAGGGTACCGGCATGGACATCATCCTCGTACCCGGATTCTGGTTGGACGCCTCGTCGTGGGCGGACGTCACCCCGCCGCTGACCGCGGCCGGGCACAAGATCTACCCGCTGACATTGCCGGGACTGGAGTCGGCCGATGCGCCGCGCGCCGGCATCGGCCTGCGCACCCACATCGACGCCGTCGTGGCGAAGATCGATTCCTTCGACGCCCCGGTGGTCCTGGTGGGCCACTCCGGCGGCGGAGCCATCATCCACGGCGCCGTCGATGCCCGCCCGGACCGGGTGGCCCGGGCAATCTACGTGGACAGCGGGCCACTGGGGGAGGGCGGGGTCATCAATGACGAACTTCCGGCCGACGGCGACGACGTGCCGCTGCCGCCGTGGGAGCTCTTCGAGGACGAGGACCTCACTGACCTGACCGACGAGCTGCGCGCCATGTTCCGTGCCCGTGCCATCCCGCAGCCCCGCGGCGTGGCCCAGGACCGGCAGCAGCTCACGGATGAACGCCGCTACGCGGTCCCGGTCACCGTCATCGCCTGCGAATTCCCGTCCGCGATGCTGAAGGAAATGATTGCCGGCGGCCACCCGTACGTGGCCGAGCTCGGACGGATCCGCGAGGTCGACTACGTGGACCTGCCCACCGGCCACTGGCCGCAGTTCACCAGGCCGGCCGAGCTCGGCGCCGCCATCCTGGCCGCCGTCGACCGGACCCCGGGGAACTGACCCCGGCCGGGCGCCAGCCCGCCGGTCTTCCACCATCCCCGCCAGCATCCAGCTGGCCCCGGCCGTCAGTGGCCGAACGGGTCCGGGTCCACTCCCGGCATCCAGGTCAGGCCGGGAACGCCCCAGCCGCTGCGCTTGGCCTGCTTCATGGCCCGGCGCGCATAGCGGTCAATCAGCCGGTTGACGTAGAGCTTGCCGTCGAGGTGGTCGTACTCATGCTGGATGACCCGGGCGAACCAGCCGGTCGCCTCGAATTCCACCGGCTTCCCGTCCCCGTCGAAGCCCTGGACCCTCGCCCATTCGGCCCGCTTGAGCGGATACTGGCCACCGGGGAACGACAGGCAGCCCTCCTCTTCCTCGTCGGGGTCCGGGAGGGCGCCGGAGACCTTGGAAAGTGTCAGGACAGGGTTGACCACGACGCCGGTGGGCGGGGCGCCGTCGTCGTTGTCGTACTTGTACACGAAGAGCCGCTTGCCGACCCCCACCTGGGGGGCCGCCAGCCCGACGCCGTTGGCGGCGTCGTTGGTCTCGAACATGTCGGCGATCAGGGTGCGGAGCTCGTCGTCGAAGACTTCGACTTCCGCGGCCCGGCGGTGCAGCACGGGCTCGCCCCAGATCGTGATGGGCAGGACGGTCATATCAGAAAAGTTCCTCGGGTGCTGGTGGAGTCGCGGCCGGTCAGCCGGCGATGGTGCGGCCGACGACGTCGCGCATGATTTCGTTGGTGCCGCCGAAGATCGTCAGCAGCCGGGCGGCGAGGTAGGCCTGGGCCACCGGGTATTCCATGATGTAGCCGTAGCCGCCGTGCAGCTGCAGGCAGCGGTCCGTGACGGACTTGGCGCGCTCGGACGCCCACAGTTTGGCACGGGCAGCGCCTGCGGCATCGAGCTCTCCGGCGTTGAACGCCAGGATGGCCTGGTCCACGTATGCTTCGGTGACCTCGACCTCCGTGAGGATGTCGGCCAGTTCGAAGCGGCTGTTCTGGAAATCGATGATCCGCTCGCCGAACGCGTTGCGGTCCTTCGTGTAGCGGACAGTCGCCTCGTAGGTGGCGCGCACGACGGCGGAGCTTGCCACGGCGATGGCCAGCCGGCCCTGGGGGAGCTGTTCGGCCGCGTACTGCAGGCCCTTGCCCTCCTCGCCGACGAGGTCGGCGTGCGGGACACGGACGTTGTCGAAGAACAGCTCGGCCGTGTCGGAGGCTTTGAGGCCCATTTTGTCCAGCTGCTTGCCGGTGTTGTAGCCCTCACCCTTCTGGACCATGAAAAGTGAGAACGAGTCGCGGTTTCCGCGTCCGGTGCCGCCGTCGGTGCGGGCCAGGACCAGGGAGGCGTCGCCGGAGATGCCGTTGCCGATAAACGTTTTCTGGCCGGTGATCAGCCAGTCGTCGCCGTCGCGGACTGCCTTGGTGCGGATGCCGCGCAGGTCGGAGCCGGCCCCCGGTTCGGTCCAGGCGACCGAGGTGACCTTTTCGCCGGAGACCATGCCCGGGAGCCAGCGGGCCTTGAGGTCATCGGAGCCGTAGGCCAGCAGGTGGGGGAGGACCATGTCATCGTGCAGGTGGAAGGCCAGACCGACCGCGAGGTGGTTGCTCCTGGCGAATTCTTCGTCGAGCACTGTCCGGAAGCGGTAGTCGGACATCCCCATGCCGCCGAACTCTTCCGGCACGGCCAGGCCCAGCAGGCCCTGCTCGCCGGCCGCGGACCACAGTTCCCGGGACATCATGTGGTCCTCGTCCCACTGGGTGTAGTGGGGAGCGACGGCGCGCGCATTGAACTCGGCGGCCATCTCACGGAACATCTCGTGGTCTTCTTCAAAGAGCTTGCGCTTCACTGCGATTCCTTCCCATACAGACAACAAAGGCCGCACCGGATAACCGGTGCGGCCTTTGGAAAAGGTCGGACAATCACTGCCGTCCTTCATGAGGGTGAGCGACGGGGGTTGAACCCGCGACCTCCTGGACCACAACCAGGCGCTCTGCCAACTGAGCTACGCCCACCATGTGCCATATCAGGCCCTCCGGCGAACCGGCTGGCTGGAAAGGCAACGACAAATAGCTTACCTGCTGTTTGGTGGTGGTTTTGCCACTTTTGCGATTTTCGCCAAAATTTCCGCGAAACGTGGCGCAGATTACTTTTCTGCGCCACGTCCCGGCGACGTTTCATCGGCCCCGCAGCGAGGGCGAGGGTGTGCGGCCGCTAACCGGCCGGGGTGGGCTCGGCTGCTTCGCCGCCCATGACGCGCTTGGCGATCCGCTGCGCCGTGGCACTGTCCGGGCCCGGCGCGGGGACAAACACGGCCTCACGGTAATACCGGAGTTCGTCGATGGAGTCCTTGATGTCTCCGAGTGCCCGGTGGCCGCCCAGCTTGGCGGGGGACTGGAAATAGGCCCGGGCAAACCAGCGGCGGGAGAGTTCCTTGATGGTGCTGACGTCGATCACCCTGTAATGCAGGTGCTCCACCACGTCGGGCATGTCGCGGACAAGGAACACGCGGTCGGTGCCCACCGAGTTGCCGCCGAGCGGGGCCTTCCGCGGGTCCGGCACCCATTTCTTGATGTAGGCGAGCACGGCTGCCTGCGCTTCGGCCATCGTCTTGCCGTGCGGAAGCTCCGCCAGCAGGCCAGAGCGCGTGTGCATGTCGCGGACAAAGTCGTTCATCTGGGCCAGCGCGGCGTCGTCGGGCTTGATCACGACGTCGACCCCGTCTCCCAGGATGTTGAGCTCCGAATCGGTGACCAGGGCGGCCACCTCGATAAGGGCATCATTCTTGGTGTCCAGGCCGGTCATTTCGCAGTCGATCCAGACGATGCGTTCGTTAGTAATAGGCACCCGCCCAGCCTACCGTTCCGACGCCACAGAGCCGTCCGGTGCTAGGATTTCGAATACGCGGCCGCCGAATTATTTCGGCACTTATTTCTTCAACGCGGCGCCCCGGGCCGGACAATGCGGCCGGCTGTGGGCGGAATTGTGGCCCACAACAGATTGGACGATCCTGACATGACGGCGCCTGTGCCTGCGGCGGGGGAAACGGCTGCCGGTACGTCCAGCCCGTCCACGTCCCGCCCCTCTGCGTCTGCCCGGACTGCGGCCTCCCCTGAGGGGGAGGCCGCCGGCGACGTCGACAACCCGCGGTCCCCGATCCTTGCCGGGTTCCTGGGCTCCCTGTTCATGACGATCGGTTCGATCGGCGTCGGGTGGCTTGCCCCCGCGTCCGAACTCCGCCGCGTCCCGCTGTTCATCTGGATGCGCACCGAGGCCTTGGGCGTCGCCCTCTGCATTGTCCTGCTGGCCTTCGGCGGCATGCTGCTGGTCCGCGCCTGGCTGCGGCTCGGCCAGCGCGTCCGGGTCTGGGGGGCCGGCGCCCGCAAGGCCACGCTCCAGGCGACGGTGGCGTGGGGGCTGCCGCTGATGTTCTCCGTGCCGCTGTTCAGCCGCGACGTCTACGCGTACATCGGCCAGGGCCGGCTCATGGTGGAGGGCTTCAACCCCTACGAAAACGGCATTTCGGCGCTGTCCAACTACTTCCAGCTGGGCGCCGACAGAATGTGGACCGAAGCCCCCGTCCCGTACGGGCAGCTCTTCCTGTGGATCGAACAGTTCGTGGTCTGGGCCACCAACGTGCACCCCGAAGGCAGCATCATGCTGTTCCGGATCGCGGCCCTGGTGGGCGTGGTCCTCTGCGTGATCTACGTGCCCAAACTGGCCGAGCTGCACGGCGTGAACCCGAACCGGGCCCTGTGGCTGACGGCGGCCAACCCGCTGTTCCTCACCAACTTCATCGCCAGCGTCCACAACGACGCCCTCATGATCGGCCTGGCCCTGGCCGGCCTCTATTACTGCGCCACGCGCCGGGTCATCCTCGGAATCGTGCTGGTCACACTCTCCATCTCCGTCAAACCCATCACGGTGGTCTTCCTGCCGTTCATCGGCCTGCTCTGGGCGGGCAAGGGTGCAAGCTGGCCACGAAAGTTCGTCTTCTGGGCCCTCACGGCCGGCCTCAGCCTGGCCCTGCTGTATCTCATGAGCCGGGTCAATGGCTTCGGTTTCGGCTGGATCAACGGGCTGTCCGCCCCGGGCAGCATCTGGATCTGGTACGCGCCCGTCGGCCTGGTGGGCCTGATCGTGGCCTCCATCTCCAACGCCTTCGGGCTCGACGGCTGGGGGCTGGCAAAGTGGGCGTTCGACGCCGGCAAGCTGCTCGCCGTCGGGATCGTCGCCTGGCAGATCTTCCGCGGCGACTACGACCGCCTGATGCGCCGGCTCACCCTGGCGTTCGCCGCCGTCGTGCTGCTGTCCCCGATGATCCAGTCCTGGTACATCGTCTGGCTCATCCCGCTTTTCGCCGTCACGGGCATCCGCGACGACTGGCAGGTCAAGGCGCTGTACTTCATCGTGTCCTTCTTCATGGTCTACGCGATCTCGGACCAGCTCGATGTCTTCCCGTACCTGCAGACCGCGGACCTGGGCCTGGCCCTTGCGCTGGCCCGCAACGCCGCGGCGATCATCGCGTTGCTGTTCGCGCTGTACCTGATCTTCCTGGACCCGAAGACCAAGCTGCTGTTCACCAAGTCGGACGAGCCGGTCACCACGCGGCCGATCATCTAGGCCGGCAGGTTCCTGAGCGCTTCCTTGCGCGAGAGCGCACTGAGCTCGTCGGCATGCCGCCGCACGAACGCCCGCACCCAGGCCGGATCCGTCCTGGCGTATTGGCGCAGCGCCCACCCGATCGCCTTGCGGATGAAGAACTCCCGATCGTCGAGGTTGGCCTCGATCACAGCGGCCAGGAGGGCCGTGTCCGTGGCGGCCTTCGCCCCCAGCTGTGCGGTGATGGCGGCCCGCCGGACCCAGAAGTCCTCATCCCGGCTCCAGCGTTCCAGCACCGGCGTCAGTTCCGCCCGGTGGGCCTGCAACAGGGCGCCCAACCGGTGCGCCACCCCGTCCACCAGGTCCCACCAGGCTCCGGTGCGGATGATTTCCTCATAAATGGCCAGCATGCTCAGTTCCCCGGCAGCGGGCTTGAGTCCCGTGAGCTCGATCGCGGCGTAGCGTTCCTCACGGTGGCTTGCGTTGCGCCACAGCGCGAGCACCGTGGACTGCAGTCCCGCCAGGCTGGCCGGCGGGTGGTCCGCGGCCGCGGCCCTGACTATGCTGCGGACTTCGGGAACCCTCACGCCCAGGGACGGCATCTGCGATTTCATGTAAGCCTGTGCCCCGGCGGCGCGCCCAGGATCGGCAGCAGCTTGCAGGCTGCCGCGGATCGCGTCAATCAGTTCCGTGGTGGTCATGAGGCCACTGTAGACATGCCGCGGCGGGCTTTAGAGTTGAATCCAGCAAGCCGCGGCTCCGCGTCGGAAGGGAATGCCATGTCCATGATCAAGAGTCCCGAAGAGATCGCACTGATGCGCGAGGCCGGCCGGGTGGTCGCCACCACCCTCGCCCGGGTCCGGGAGGCGGCCGCCGTCGGCGTTTCGCTCAAGGAGCTGGACGATGTCGCCGCAGCGTCAATCGCCGACGCCGGAGCCACCCCGGCGTTCCTGAACTACCGGCCGCGCTGGGCATCAGTGCCGTTTCCCGGGGTCATCTGCACGTCCGTCAACGACGCCGTCGTGCACGGCATCCCCAACGAGTACCGGCTCCAGGACGGGGACCTCCTGAGCGTGGACTGCGGCGCCTTCCTGGCCGGGTGGTGCGGCGATGCGGCCATCAGCTTCATCGTGGGGACCGCGGACCCGGTGGACCAGGCCCTCATTGACGCCACGGACGCCGCCCTGGCGAGGGGGATCGACGCGGCAAGGATCGGGAACAAGATGGGGGATCTCGCCTACGCGATAGGCGGGGCGGCGCGCCGGGCAGGCTACGGGCTGCTCGCCGACCACGGCGGCCACGGCATCGGCCGGACCATGCACGCCGAGCCGCCCGTTCCCAACGACGGACGTCCCGGCCGCGGCATCAAACTGACCGAGGGCCTGGTCATCGCCATCGAACCGATGCTGATTCTCGGCCGCAAAGACGACTACTACCATGACGACGACGAATGGACCCTCCGCTCAGCGAACGGCCGCCGCGCCGCGCACAGCGAGCACACCGTGGCCATCACCGCCGACGGGCCGGTGATCCTGACCCTGCCCTAGCGCCCGCGGTCCCCGCCGGGCGGGGGCACCGTCAGACGGACGACGGCGCGTCCCGGCACCGCGTTGCTGACCACTGGATTGCTGACCACTGGATTGCTGACCACTGGATTGCTGACCACTGTGAAGCCGGCCGCCAAAAAGAGCCCCAAGGTGCCGTGGTAGAGATCCGCCGGGCCGGCCTTGGGCCGTTGCGCGGGGTCGACCGGATATCCCTCCACTACGGTTGCGCCGTGCGCGAGGGCGTGTTCGACGGCGGCGGCAAGCAGCGCTCCCGCCACGCCGGTCCGCCGGTGGCCGGGGGAGACCACAAAGCAACTGACGGACCATACCTGGTGCCCGCCGGGATCCTTGGCGGCGTCGGGGGCCGACGCCAGCACCTTCGAGCGCAGGATCCTTGGGTAGCACCCGCGGGGCTCGACGGCGCACCAGCCCACGGGATTCCCGTCGCGGAAGGCCAGGACCCCTGGCTCCGGCTGGCCGCCGCCGAACTTCTCCCGCAACTGGTTCTTCCGCTCATCCGGGGTGGACGCGGACCACTGGGGGCCGGTCAAGGCGAAGAACCGGCACCAGCAGCGTGAGGGTTCGCCGCGGACGCCGAAGAGACGCTCGACATCGGGCCAGTCCGCCGCGGCGGTGGTGATGGTTGCCTGGGTCCGGAGTTCTGCTTCGCGCATGGAAAAGAGGGTAGCGCCTGGCGGCGTCAGCGTCAGCGTCAGCGCGTGCGGGTGCCCGGGCTCGACTGGCGGCGGATACGGTGAGCGGCGAGCCGGAGCTGGATAATGCGGGCGGCTCCGGCGATGGCGACCAGCACTCCGCCGCCGACTGCCGCGATGAACAACGCGATGCCGAGCGGGACCGCGCCTTCGAGGCCAAAGAACTTCACCTGCACGTATTCCTGGTTCTGCAGGATGAACGCGATCAGCAGGATCAGCACCACCAGTGCGCAGGCAACCGCGGCCCAGACCATTCCGGCACGGGTGACCTGGCGCGTTTCCGGTGCGCGGGCGGGAGCCGGCTCCGTGGGTGCCTCGGCACGGGAGGGTTCGGCGCGTCCCGCCGTCGTGGCGGCCACATCGGTGCTGCCCGCCGGGCCATCGGTGCCGGGGACCTGCTCGGCGGACCCGGGGCCGGTTGTGGCGTCAGCTGCCTCCGCGTACTGGGTGGTGGGGGCGTCGTCTGGATTGGTGGGGTCGAATCTGCGGGGTGTTTCGGTCATGGCGGCCGTACCTTTCGATTGCGGGCAGGGTGCACAGGCTTTCGCTGCCGGCCTGCCCGTCAACTCAATACTAAGCGTGCTGAGGGCTGGCGGGGCTCCGGGCAGTGGGCGGCACGGTCCGGTCGATCCCCCGCACACCAACTTCTTTGCTTTCGTGGTCTTTGGCGGCCGCCGGTGGGCGGCAATCTTTCCGGCAATCTTTCCGGCAATCTCTCCGGCAACCTTTCCGGAGAAGCAGCGGCGGTCGCGGGGCAGTGCAGGCTGTTGGCACCGGCCGGGGGACGGTATAACGTCACAGCAAAGCGAATGCCTTGAAGAGGAGGCGCGGCCGTGACGATCATTGACAACGCCGTCTATGTGGACGGCCACCGGACCGCCGACCCGGAAGGGCTCGAGGAGACGTACTTTCTGCTGCGGCAGCGCCAGGGCATGGCCTGGATTGGGCTCTACCGGCCCGAAGCCGAGGAGCTGCGCTCAGTGGCCGAGGAATTTGACCTGAGCCACCTGGCCGTGGAGGACGCGCTCGCCGGCCACCAGCGGGCCAAGCTTGAGCACTATGGCGAGACGTTGTTCCTGGTGCTGCGGCCCGCGCGGTACCTGGACGATGTGGAGAAGGTCGAGTTCGGCGAGATCCATGTGTTCTCCGGCCCGGACTTTGTGGTGACTGTCCGCCGGGCGGAGTCTCCCGACCTGGCCCGGGTGCGCCGGCGGATGGAGTCCGAGCCGGAGTTCCTGGCGCTCGGACCGGATGCGGTGTTGTACGCGATTCTGGACCAGGTGGTGGATGAGTACGAGCCGGTGGCCGCGGGCCTGGAAAACGACATCGATGAAATCGAAGACGACCTGTTCGCTGCCGATCCCGGCGTATCGCGCAGGATCTATGAACTCTCCCGCCAGGTCATCACGTTCCAGCGTGCGACGGCCCCGCTGGCCGGAATCCTGCAGAGCCTTATGGGCAGCGGACCGGACGGGGTGCCGGACCCCGAACTGCAGGACCATTTCCGCGACGTCCTGGACCACGCCATCCGGCTGGGGGAGCGGGTATCTGCCTTCCGGGCGCTGTTGCAGAATGCGCTGGCCGTCAACGCAGCCCTGGTAGCCCAGCGGCAGAACGACGAAATGCGGCTCCTGACGGAGTCGAGCTTCGCCCAAAACGAGCAGGTCAAGCGGATCTCGTCGTGGGCTGCCATCCTGTTCGCGCCGACGTTGATCGCGTCGATTTACGGCATGAACTTCCGCGACATGCCCGAACTCGACTGGATCTTCGGCTACCCGATGGCACTCGGGCTCATGATCGGCATGGGCGGGATCCTGTTCCTGACGTTCAAGCACAACAAGTGGATCTGATGCTCTGTTTGAAATATGAGTTGAATCAAGAAGCGGCCCTGACCGTGCGTTGTCGCAGGTCAGAGCCGCTCTCTTGTGCCCCAGGAGGGAATCGAACCCCCGACCGGCGGATTAGAAGGCCGCTGCTCTATCCCCTGAGCTACTGGGGCGCGCTGGTGCCCACCGGCTGCTGCCGGTGACGCCTCAAAAAGTTTACAGTGCCGGACGGCCGGTGCGGGTCAACGGCGGCCGGTGGCCGCTCCCGCCGGACCGGACTAGTCCCCAACACGGCCCCCACGCCGTTGCCGGCCGCCGGTTTTCCACATGGCACAGCCGGGCACTCCCCGGCCGTGGCCGGCGGCGGGATGCTGGAACTGCCCGGCAGGGCACGACAATTCGAGACAGAGGACATGAGAATGAGCGACAACATTACGGTCCGTGGCTTCGTCGCCTCGGAGATCAGAAGCGCGACCACACCCGGTGGCGTGGCCACGGCGTCCTTCCGGCTCGGCGCCACCGAGCGCCGCTACGACCGCGGCTCCAGCACCTGGGTGGATGGCAACACCAACTGGTTCACCGTTCAGGGATACCGGCAACTGGCCGGCAACATCGGCTGCAGCATCAAGAAGGGCCAGCGGGTCATCGTGGTTGGCAGGCTGAAGATGCGGAGCTGGGAGAAGGACGGCAGGGTCTACCACGACGCCGAAATTAATGCGGAGTCAGTCGGCCACGACCTCATGTGGGGCTCTGCCAACTTCACCCGTTCAGCCGGGGCCGGCAGCCAGACGACTGCCGGACCCGGTTCCCCAGGTGCGCCCGGCATTGGGGACCGGGACGGCGGCGGACCGCAGAGCCAGCCAGAGGATGCCGGCGCGGACGGCGACGGCGGCACCGACCACCACGGGACCTTCATCGATGACGAGAGCGGTGAGGAAGAGGAGGTGGACCAGGAAACCGGAGAACTGAAAGGCGCCGCTGCCTGAATGCCGCAGGACCGGCGGGCAGCGCCGGGGGTCACCGGAACGGGACGCCACCGCGTGGCAGAATTGCCCGATGCAACACGCCAAGATCACTGCAGGACGGGCGGCGCCCACCCCCGCCGGGGGAGGGGCAGCACGTCGCGGCGGCTGGGCCGTTCCGGTCGCCGCAACCTTGGTCCTCCTGCTGTCGGCCTCCGCCTGTGCGACGGCGGCCGGTAGTAGCGGGGCCCGGGCCGCTGGAGCCCCGGATTCTGAAGGCACACCTTCCGCAGCGTCCCGGGCACCCGCAGTGTCCCCGGACCTGGTTGGGCCGCCCGCCGGCGGGGCCGGGACAGCCAGCCCCGATATGAAACCAGGCATGAAACCCGGCATGAAACCCGACAGGGAATCCGCCACGAAATCCACGGTCGAGACGGCCCTGAACGCCGTGGTCCGCGGCGGGGGCCGGCCCGAAACGGCGGACATCCGCGCATCGTTGGTTAACGCAGGGATTCCGGCCGACGCTGTGGAAGTCACCGCCGGGCGGACGCCCACCGGTCTGGCTGCCGACGCCGTCGAGGCCGCCGTGCGCGACGGCAGCAACTGCATTGTGGCCCAGATCCGCACCGGCACCGTTGCCGTCACTGTGCTGCCGGGTCTGGACTCCGGCGGCTGCCTCGTGGGCGTCCGGGACTGAGCAGAACCATCGGCGGCCGACAGGGCGGCCGTCAAGTGGCCGATCCGGGCTCACGGAATGTGAGTTATCCCGGCCGAACCACTAGATTTGTAGGCATGGCGGAATTTATCTACACAATGACCAAGGCCCGTAAGGCTGTTGGCGAAAAACTCATCCTCGATGACGTGAGCATGTCCTTCTTCCCGGGGGCCAAGATTGGCGTTGTCGGCCCGAATGGTGCCGGTAAGTCCACCATTCTCAAGATCATGGCTGGCCTGGACACTCCCTCCAACGGTGAGGCCCGGCTCAGCCCCGGCTACACGGTAGGCATCCTGTTGCAGGAGCCGCCGCTGAACGAGGACAAGACCGTCCTGGGCAACGTCCAGGAAGGCGTTGGCGAAATCTACGGCAAGATCCAGCGCTTCAACGCGATCTCCGAGGAAATGGCCAGCCCCGACGCTGACTACGATGCCCTCCTCGAGGAAATGGGACAGCTGCAGGAAGCGATCGACGCGGCCGACGCCTGGGACATCGACTCCCAGCTGGAACAGGCCATGGACGCACTGCGCTGCCCGCCCGCCGACGCCGATGTCACCCTGCTTTCCGGTGGTGAGCGCCGCCGCGTCGCGCTGTGCAAGCTCCTGCTGCAGAAGCCGGACCTGCTCCTGCTCGACGAGCCCACCAACCACCTTGACGCCGAGAGCGTGCTGTGGCTGGAACAGCACCTCTCCAGCTACTCCGGTGCCGTCCTTGCCGTCACCCACGACCGGTACTTCCTCGACCACGTGGCCGAGTGGATCGCCGAAGTGGACCGCGGCCACCTGTACCCGTACGAGGGCAACTACTCGACGTACTTGGAAAAGAAGCGCGCCCGCCTGGAAGTCCAGGGCAAGAAGGACGCCAAGCAGGCCAAGCGCCTGACCGAGGAACTCGAATGGGTCCGGTCCAACGCCAAGGGGCGCCAGACCAAGTCGAAGGCCCGCCTGGCCCGCTACGAGGAAATGGCTGCCGAGGCGGACCGCACCCGCAAGCTCGACTTTGAAGAGATCCAGATCCCGCCGGGACCGCGCCTGGGCGGGCTCGTGCTGGAGGCCAAGGGTCTCCAGAAGGGCTTCGATGACCGCACTCTGATCGACGGACTGTCCTTCAGCCTGCCCCGCAACGGCATCGTCGGCGTCATCGGCCCCAACGGCGTCGGCAAGTCCACGCTCTTCAAGACCATCGTGGGCCTGGAACCGCTCGACGGCGGCGAACTGAAGATCGGCGATTCCGTCAAGATCTCCTACGCCGACCAGAGCCGTGGCGGCATCGACCCGAACAAGACCCTGTGGGAAGTCGTGTCCGACGGCCTCGACTACATCCAGGTCGGCCACGTCGAAATGCCGTCCCGCGCCTACGTGGCCGCCTTCGGCTTCAAGGGCCCGGACCAGCAGAAGAAGGCCGGGGTGCTCTCCGGCGGTGAGCGCAACCGCCTCAACCTTGCACTGACCCTCAAACAGGGTGGCAACCTGCTGCTCCTCGACGAACCGACTAACGACCTCGACGTCGAAACCCTCAGCAGCCTCGAAAACGCCCTGCTCGAATTCCCGGGCTGCGCCGTCGTCGTCTCGCACGACCGCTGGTTCCTGGACCGGGTGGCCACCCACATCCTCGCCTACGAAGGCGACGAGGAGAACCCCTCCAAGTGGTACTGGTTCGAGGGCAACTTCGAGTCCTACGAGGAGAACAAGGTGGAGCGCCTGGGCCCGGACGCGGCCAAGCCGCACCGGGTAACCCACCGCCGCCTCACCCGCGACTAAGCCCGCAAGGCTTACAGCGCCACGAAAAAGGCCGGCTCCCCCTGAACCAGTTCAAGGGGAGCCGGCTTTTTTTGTGTGCCGGGGACGATGTGGGCGGCGGGCGCTATATGCCACCCGCCGGAATGGGAATGCCAGCAGCCCTAAGCCTCGCGGAGCTCGTGCTGCACCGCCGCCGATTAGACGGCGGCCTGCACGCCGCCCTTCTGCGTGTTCTTGAAGCCGGTGTTCTTGAGGCCGGTGTCCGCGAAGTCGTTCGGGACGCGGATCATGCCTTCCTGGGCCACCGTCGCCACGTGCCGGCCGTCCCGGCTGAAGATCCGGCCCGTCGCCAGGCCCCGTGCGCCCTGCGCGCTGGGCGATTCCTGGACGTACAGGAGCCATTCGTCGACCCTGACCGGCCGGTGCCACCACATGGCGTGGTCCAGGCTCGCCACGGACATCCCCGGCGTAATCCAGCTCATCCCGTGCTTGCGGAGAATGGATTCGAGCAGGGTGTAGTCGCTCGCGTAGGCCAGCGCGGCCCGGTGCAGGCCGGCGTCGTCGGGCATCGGACCGAAAGTCTTCATCCACACGGCGTTCCGGGCTTCCCGGGGTCCGTTGGCCGAGACATACAGCGCCGGATCGACGTGGCGGATGTCGAACGGCCGCTCGTAGGCCCAGTGCCGGGCCACGGGGTGGTCGAACTTGCCCAGCAGGTCGGCGGTGCTGGGCAGCGATTCGGGGTCCGGGATCCCGGCGGGCATCTCGGACTGGTGCTCGATCCCTTCGTCCTCAGCCTGGAAGGACGCGATCATCGACAGGATGGGCATGCCCTCCTGATAGGCGTGGACCCGGCGGGCCGAGAAGGACCGGCCGTCGCGCAGGCGCTGCACGCCGAAGGTGATCGGCTTGTTGGCGTCTCCTGGCCGGAGGAAGTAACCGTGCATGGAGTGCACGCTGCGGTCCGGATCGACGGTGCGGCTGCCTGCTATCAGGGACTGCGCCAGCACCTGGCCGCCAAAGACGCGCTGCTGGGGCTGCTGCTGGGAGGGACCCATGAAGATGTCCTCGTCCGTCCGGGCGCCCTCGAGCTCGCCGAGGTTGAGGAGTTGGATGAGCGAGGAGGTGGGGTCCTGGGTCGGGAGCCCCAACAGTCCGGCTTCGGCTTCAGTCATGGTTTGACTCTAGACGGCGCCCGGCGCCGCTCCAAAGAAGCGCAGCCGGTAGAGTCAGTAGTGTGTCTGATGTCCTAACCCAGCCCCTGCAGTTCACCGATCCCCGCGACCTCGACGACCTGCGCACCTTCGCCACCCGCGCCAAGTCCATTGACGACGGCGCCATCCGGCTTCAGGCCACGGGACCGGTCCTGGCCGCCTACGTCTGCGTGCTGCGGCCCCGGCTCCTGGGCGAATCCACCCCCACCATCCTGGGCCTGCGGACCATGGCGCTGGCACAGCCGGCGGACACTGACGTGACGGTGCCGCTGTCCGCGGTCCTGGACCGTTTGGCGCGGGCGGGGGAGCACGACGTCGAACTTCCCGTCCCGCCGGTGACCGTCAGCGAGTCGTGGGCCGGGATTGGCGCGCCGCGGGCCGGCTGGGAACTGCTCGGCACCGTCGAGGACGCCGCCCTGCGGACCGCAGCCGAGGCCGGCATCAGGGAGATCGCCGCGATCATCCCGGACAAGCCCGGCGCGTTAATCGTCAACAACGCCAGGGCAACGGTCTGGGGCCGGGAACTGCCCGACGCCGGCGGCCTGCCGGGCGGAGCCGCGTTCGCCGCGCTCACCTTGGGCTTCCTGGCAGAGGGCGAACAACGGCTCTACCGGGCCGGGCGCTGGTACCGGCTCAGCGGCACCCGCGGCCACGTGCTGGTCCGGACCGGTACCGGTCTCTAGGACGCTTCCGGCACCCTCCGCGCCCAGTCCTCCGCGCCCAGTCCTCCGCGCCCACTCCTCCGCGCTTAGGCCTCCGACGGGCTGTTCACCATGGACAGGGCGGCCCGCTCCATGTAGTCCCAGAGTGTCCCCTCGTACAACGGCGGCAGCTCCAGGGCATCCACCGCGGCGCGCATGTGGAACAGCCAGCGTTCCTTGGCCTCCGGCGTCACCCGGAACGGCATGTGGCGCATCCGCAGCCGCGGATGCCCGCGCTCCTCGCCGTACGTCGTCGGCCCGCCCCAGTACTGTTCCAGGAACATCAGGAAGCGGCGCTTGGCCGGGCCAAGGTCCTCTTCCGGGTACATGGCGCGCAACAGCGGATCTGTTGCGACGCCGTCGTAGAAGACATCGATGAGCTTCACAAAAGTCTCGTGGCCGCCCACGGCGTCATAGAAGTTGTCCGTGTAGCCGGGCTGGCTGAACGGATCGTTCTGCAGCAGCTGCCTGGGCTGGCCGGGTTCGCTGGCGCTGGGAATCGTCATTTCACTATTCTCCGGCCTTCTGCTGAGGTGCGCTGTCGGCCTCGTCCGCCGGGGACGCCTCGGGTGGAATGTACGTGCCCTGGGAACGGTTGCCCACGCGCAGGATTTCGCCGTTGCGCAGGTACCAGATGGTGCCGTCGTCGGCCCGGACCCGGGTGATCCGCAGGTTCATGGCCTCGACCGTGCCCACCACCTCGGAAGTCTCGATGATGTCGCCAATGCCGTACTGGTCCTCGAAGGTAATGAAGATGCCGGCGAGGAAGTCGCGGATCAACTGCTGGGCGCCAAAGCCGATGGCCACACCGAGGATCCCGACGCTCGTCAGGATGGGTGCCACGTCCACGTTCAGGTACTTGAGCACGTACACGATGGTGAGGACGGCGATCAGGACGCCGACCACGCTGCGGAGCAGTGCACCGATTGTCTCTGCCCGCTGGACGCGGCGTTCGTGGTCCAGTGCGCGGAACGCCGGAGCCACCCAGCGGAAGTGTGACTTCTTGAAAAGTGTGCTGCCCGCCGCAACCCGTTTGGTGATTCCGGTGATCACGAAGGATGCCACCAGCCACACGGCGACGCCGATGCCCAGGCTGATGAGGCCACCTGGCAGGTTGACGGCCGAGATATCCGGCGCGGTGATGGGTTCGATGGTGGTCAGGCTGATCATCGGCGGGGGAAACTCCTTGTTTACGGCGTCCCTGTTGCCGGGCGGCAGCAGGGCTGGTCGTCCGGACAGGCGCCCGGCGTTCGCCGGGCGCATAACACTCTGGTCTACTTCAACATTAGCGCCGTAGCGTGGCCCCATGCGCATCCTGGTCCTCGGCGGGACGGTCTTCCTGTCAGCAGAAATAGCCCGGCAGGCCCTGGCCGCCGGCCACGACGTCACCTGCCTGGCCCGCGGCACCGCGTCCGCACCGCCCGACGGCGCCACCTGGCTGCGCGCTGACCGCTCGCAGGGGAAGGCCGCCTACGAGGCAGCCGCCGACGGCGGCCGGTGGGACGCCGTCGTCGACGTCTCGCGGGACCCTGACCAGGCACGGGAGGCCCTCGAGGCGCTGGCCGGCTCGGCCCGGCATTGGACCTTCATCTCCAGCTGTTCGGTCTACGCGGACCATTCCGTGGCCGGCGAGGCCGAGGACGCCCAGGTGCTCCCGGCGCTGGCTCCGGGCACGGAGCTGACCATGGAAAACTACGGCGAAGCCAAGTCCGCGATCGAACACCTGACCCGGGAATTGGCAGGGGACACGGCGCACCTCTGCCGCGCCGGCCTGATCGGCGGACCCGGGGACGGCTCCGACCGCTACGGGTACTGGCCGGCCCGTTTTGCCCGCGACGATGATCCCGTCCTTGTCCCGGACATCCCCGCCGACGCCACCCAGGTCATCGATGTCCGCGACCTCGCAGCCTGGATCCTCACCGCCGCTGAAAACGGCACCACCGGGGCGCTGAACGCCGTCGGTGAGCCGGTGCCGTTTGCCGCCTACCTGGGGGAAGCCCGCCAGCTCGCCGACGCCGACTCCGAGGTTGTTGTCGCCCCCGAGGACTGGCTGGCGTCGCACGGCGCGAACTACTGGGCCGGCCCGGACTCGCTGCCGCTGTGGCTGCCGCCCGGCCACGAGGGCTTCGCGACCCGCAGCAATGACGCCGCCCGTACCGCCGGGCTGCGGCTGCGGCCCTGGATGGACACGCTGCGAGACACCCTGGCGGATGAACGCCGCCGCGGACTTGGCCGTGAACGCAAGGCCGGGATGAGCCCGGAGGCGGAGCGCCGGATCGTATCCGCGTACCGGTCAGGGGCCTCGTCCGGCCCGGCTGACGGCGCCGCCTGAATTATTCAGTCCGCCTGGCCCTCCACCACAGCCGTCGGCTCGTGCAGCACCGGGAAGTTGACGCTGCGGGCGATGAAACAGACCTTGTTGGCCTCGACGTGGAGTTCCTCGAGAACATCCGGTGCCGCCGGTTCCGCCACCGTCACCCGGGGCTTCAGCGTGACGGATTCGAACTGCCCGCTGCCGTCCCGGTTGGTCCGCATCAGGCCCTCGGCCCGGTCCTCGTACGCCGTCACCACGACGCCGTGCTTCACTGCCACGTGCAGGAAGGAAAGCATGTGGCACTGCGAGAGGGCGGCCAGGAGCAGCTGTTCGGGGTTGTAACGCCCGCGGTCCCCGTGGAAGGTCGGATCGGCCGAGCCGTGCAACACCGGCAAGCCGGGGATCTCGACGTCGTGGTCGCGCGAGTAACCGCGGTACGTGGACGTCCCGGCCCCGAGGTTCCCGGTCCAGCGGACGGTCAGCGCATAGCGGTGTTCGTCAAGGTTCATGACTCCAGCCTAGAACGACGGAACCCCGGCGCCGCACAGGGGCGGTGCCGGGGTTCCAGGCTGGCCGGGGATGCCGGTGCCGCGGTCGTTAGCCGACGTCGGCCTGGCGGGCCCGCAGGGCACGGGCAACGCCGTCACGGTTCTCCAGCATCATCCGGCGCAGCGCCGAACTGCCCTCGGGCAGCGAGGCGAGGAACTCATCCGTGCGGTCCACCGTGGCCTGCGTGGTCAGCTGGGCCGGGTAGAGCCCGACGACGATCTGCGAGGCCAGCGCGTGGGTGCGGCCGGCCATGATGCCCGGGACGGCCTCGAAGTACTTCTCGGCGTACGGCTCGAGCAGGGACGTGTCCAGGACACGGGTGAAGCCGGTCACCGCGGAGCCCTGCAGGGCGTTGGAGAGATCGCCCTTGACCACAATCGATTCCCAGGCCTCGGCCTTGGCCTCCGGGGTGGGGATGGCGGCCTTGGCCAGGGCCGCCGCGTTCTGGCCGTTGGAGGTGTTGTCGTGCTCCAGTTCCTCATCGATCCGCTCCTGCCCGGCGCGGCCGCCTGCCACGAGGGAGGCCAGCAGCTCCCACCGCAGGTCCTGGTCCACGCTCAGCCCGTCGAGGGTGAGCGAGCCGTCCAGCAGCCCGGACACCGTGTCCAGCTGCCCGGCGCTGCGGGCCAGCAGGGCGTAGGACTTCACGAACTGCAGCTGGGCGTCCGAGCCAGCAGGCACCGCCGAGGCGAGCTCCCAGAGCTTGTCGGCAGCGGCCACGGCCGTGGCTTCCTGGTGTTCCTCGGCCACGTAGAAGGTCAGCGTGGTGGCCAGCTGCCGGAGCTGGACCAGGATCACGGAGGAATCGGATTCCTCGGCGATGTTGGCGAGGATTAGCTCCACGTACCCGCGGGCCGGGGATTCGCCGTCGCGCGCCGCGTCCCAGGCTGAGCCCCACACGAGCGTGCGGGGGAGGCTCTGGCTGAAGTCCTTCAGGTGGGCCGTTGCGGTGGCGAGGGACTTCGGATCCAGGCGGACCTTGGCATAGGCGAGGTCATCGTCGTTGAGCAGGACCAGGTCAGGCTGGGCAAGGCCGGCCAGGGCCGGGACCACAGTGCGCTCGCCGTCGACGTCGAGCTCCTCGCGGTGCACCCGCTCCAGCTTGCCGGCGCCGTTGAGGTTGTAGAAGCCGACGGCGAGGCGGTGCGGGCGCAGGGTCGGCTCGCTCTCGATCGCCGACTGCACGATGGCGAACGACTCGATGGTGCCGTCCGCGGCCGCCGAGATTTCCGGTGTCAGGGTGTTGACGCCGGCGGTCTCCAGCCAGAGCTGCCCCCACCGTTCCAGGTCGCGGCCGCTGGCCTTCTCGAGTTCGGCCATGAGGTCGCTGAGCTCGGTGTTCTGCCAGGCGTGCTTGCTGAAGTACTCCCGCACCCCGGACATGAATTGCTCCGGGCCCACCCAGGCGACGAGTTGGCGCAGCACCGAGGCGCCCTTGGCGTAGGTGATCCCGTCGAAGTTCACCTCGACGTCCTGGAGGTCGTTGATCTCGGCGAAGATCGGGTGCGTGGTGGGCAGCTGGTCCTGCCGGTAGGCCCAGGACTTCTCCACGGAGGCGAACGTGGTCCAGGCGTGGCCGAACTCGGTGTTCTCCACGGCGGCCAGGTGGGACATGTATTCGGCGAAGGACTCGTTGAGCCAGAGGTCGTTCCACCAGCGCATGGTGACGAGGTCGCCGAACCACATGTGCGCGAGCTCGTGCAGCACGGTGATGGCGCGGCGTTCCACCTGGGCGTCGGTGACCTTGCCGCGGAAGACGTAGCCTTCCAGGATGGTGACGGCCCCGGCGTTCTCCATGGCGCCGGCGTTGAACTCGGGCACGAAGAGCTGGTCGTACTTCTCGAACGGGTACGGGCAGCCGAACTGGGCCTCGAAGAACTCGAAGCCCTGCCGGGTGAGCTCGAAGATGTTGTCCGCATCGAGGTACTGCATGAGCGACTTGCGGGCGAAGATGCCCAGCGGGGTGACCTTGCCCGCCGCCGACGTGACCTCGCTGCGCACCGACTGGTACGGCCCGGCGATCAGTGCGGTGACATAGGAGGACAGCCGCGGAGTCGGCGTGAACTCCCAGACGGAGCGGGCGCCCCCATCCGCGCCGGGGATGGTCTCCACCGGCACCGGGGTGGGGGAGTTGGACACGACGTCCCAGTGCGAGGGTGCGGTGACGGTGAACGTGAAGCTGGCCTTCAGGTCGGGCTGTTCGAAGACGGCGAACATGCGCCGCGAATCCGGGACCTCGAACTGGGTGTACAGGTAGACCTCGTTATCCACCGGATCCACGAAGCGGTGCAGGCCTTCGCCGGTGTTCATGTACGGCGCCTCGGCGACCACGAGCAGGTGGTTCTCGGCCGCCAGGTCCGGGAGCTGGATCCGGATGCCGTCGGAGACCTCGGCCGGATCCAGTTCGCGGCCGTTGAGGCTCACGCTCTGCACGGCGTGGGTCACGGCGTCGATGAAGGTCGACGAGCCGGGCTTGGCACGGAACTTCACGGCCGTGGTGGAGCCGAAGACCTTCTCGCCGCGGGTCAGGTCCAGGCTGACCTCGTAGGAGTCGACGTCGATCAGGGCGGCGCGCTCGCGGGCTTCGGCGCGGGTCAGGTTCATACCGGGCAAAGGGGCCTCCAGAAGAAGATGGATACTGCCGGCCGGCCGCAGCCGCCGGCGATACTGTGAAATTATTCTTTCACGTCAGCCGCCCTTGGCAAGTTAGCCCGATCACAATGTCCGGCCCCAAGGCCTCTGCACCCAGTCCACGATTTGCCACGAAAGGCCCCTAAGCCGCTGCCCTTAGCGGCCATTCGCGTCAGATGGGTGCGGTGTGGGGCGGCCACGTCCTGACCTGCGCACGTCCCCAGATCCCTCAAGGTGCGTCCGCGGTAGCGTTGGAGCATGGGAAAGATCCGTGACTCAGTCGATGCCAGGGCGCTGCGCTTTGCCATCGGTTTCCCCCTGATGCTGGCGGCAGGATTCGTGGTGTGTGCGCTTCTGGTGCGCCGGGATCTGCCCGAGCCGCTCGCCGTCCGCTGGACCGCCGCCGGTGCCGCCGACTTCGCGCCGTTCGGCACGGTCGTGGGAGCCGGGGCCTCGCTGATCGTGGTAATCGGCTGGGCCGTGCTGCTGCAGGCCGTGCCGCTGTCCCGCCCCGCAATGATGCGCCGCATCATGATGGGCGCCGGCCTGTCCATGAGCCTCTTCGTCACCACAGTCCTCGCCGCCGTGCTCGTGGGCCAGCTGGGCCTGCCCGATGCGCGGGGATCGCATGTGGACGCCTCGGTTCTGGCACTCGGCAGCGGCGCGGCCCTCGGCCTGGGCATCGTCATGGGTTTCGTCTTCAAAGCCGACGAGCGCTGGTCCGTCGATGACGACCTCGCCGTCCGGCAGGCGCTCGAGCGCGAACAGGATCCTGATTTGGCCCGGGACCGGGTCAGCCTCTGGGTCCACGCCCGCAGCTCGATCTTCGTCATGCTCGGCATCGCAACGCTTCTGCCGGCCGCCCTCCTGACCATTGCCGTGCCGTGGCTGTCAGTCCTCCTGGTGGCGGCGGCCCTGGTGGCCGCGGCGTTCCTGGTGGCCCGGATCCGGGTTGACCGCGGCGGCCTGCACGTCTTCGCGGCAGGGTTCGTCCGGGTCATGGAGGTTCCGGCCGCGGCCATCGACGCCGCCACGCCCAGGGACGTCACGGCGGCGGACTATGGCGGGTGGGGCTACCGGATCCACGGCAACACCACGGCGATGCTGGTCAGCAGCGGCCCCGCGGTGGTCATCGACCGCTCGGACGGGCGCCGGCTGGCGGTGAGCGGCGGGAGTGCCACCGCGGCCGACAACATCGCCCAAACACTGTCCCGGGTGGCGGACAGGGCCCGGCGGAACGGCGGGACCCCCGCGGTGTAGCGCGGCGGTGTCGCTCCGCGGTGTAGATCAACGGTGTAGCACGGCGGTGTCGCTCCGCGGTGTAGATCAACGGTGGAGCACGACAGCGGAGTACGACGGCGTGCCGGGCCTGTGTAACACGACCGCCCAGTGCGGCGTCCGGCCGGCTGCGGAACCGTCCCGGAAGACCCGGCCTAGTACGCTTGGACCAGACCCCAACCGCCCCCGGCCGCCGCCCGGCGCCGCAACCGAACGGAACAGCCGTGACCATTTCTGACCTGCCCCGCGTGCACATTGCCACCGACCACGCCGGAATGGAGCTCAGCGCCCACCTGGTCAGCCACCTCAGCGCCAAGGGGTACGAGGTGGTGGACCATGGACCCAAGGTCTACGACGCCCTGGATGACTACCCGTCGTTCTGCATCAACGCCGCCCTCGCCGTCGTTGCGGACCAGGAAGCCGGAACCCACGCCCTCGGCATCGTCCTCGGCGGCTCGGGCAACGGCGAGCAGATCGCCGCCAACAAGGTCAAGGGCGTCCGTGCCGCGCTGGCCTGGAACCTGTCCACCGCCCAGCTGGCGCGCGAGCACAACGACGCCAACGTCGTAGCCGTCGGCGGCCGCCAGCACAGCGTCGACGAGGCCACGGAAATCATCGAGGCGTTCCTGGCCGAACCCTTCAGCAACGATGAGCGTCACGTCCGCCGGATCGGCAAGATCGCCACGTACGAGCGCACCGGCGAGGTTATCGACTAGTGCCGGAGGGGCATTCCGTCCACCGGCTGGCCCGCCAGTTCGGGGACGTTTTCGCGGGGGAGCGGCTCGCGGTCTCCAGTCCGCAGGGCCGGTTTGCCCAAGGCGCGGCGCTGCTGGACGGCCACACCCTCGTCGGTTCCGTGGCGCACGGGAAGCACCTCTTCCTGGAGTTCGGGCACGGGCTTCTCCTGCACGTCCACCTGGGGCTCTACGGCGCCTGGGATTTCGGCGGCGACGACACCTTCCGCGGCGCGTCCAGCATCGGCGCGCCCCGGAAGGTGGGGGAGCGGGAAGTCTACGACGACGGTGATGCGGCCGGTCCCGCCGCGTACGTGGGCCCGCCCGCGCCGGTCGGTGCCGTCCGCGTCCGGCTCGCCGGCGTGCACGGCTGGGCCGATCTCCGCGGTGCGACCACCTGCGAGGCGATCACGGACGTGGAAGCGGCGGCCGTACTGGCGCGGCTCGGCCCGGACCCGTTGCGGAACCTTTCGGGCGACCGGGACGCCTTCACCGCCACCGTGGCGGGCAAACGTACACCGCTGGCTGCCCTGCTGATGGACCAAAAGGTGATTGCCGGCGTCGGGAACGTCTACCGGGCCGAACTGCTGTTCCGGCAGCGGCTCAACCCCTGGCTGCCCGGCGCTGAACTGTCACCGGACGCGGCCCGCCGGCTCTGGGACGACACCGCGGCCATGATGTCCGACGGCGTCAGGGACGGACGGATCATCACCACGACGCCGCAGTACTGGAACGGGGCCGGAGCCGGCGAAGCCCGCGGCGTGCTGCCCGCTCCGGAGGAGGCCCACTTCGTCTACCGGCGGCACGGACTCGACTGCCGCGACTGCGGAACGCCGGTGGCGCTGACCGAGCTCGGCGCCCGGAAGCTGTACTGGTGCCCCGCCTGCCAGCAGGCCTGAGCCGGTACGCCTGCCCAGCCGCATCCATTGCTCCGCAACAGCCCTTTTGAGCCTCCAGAAGGGCAGTTGTGGAGCAATCGACGGCCAAGGGCATGAAAAAAGCCCCTCCGCGGAGGGGCTTTGTTTCGTCATATTTCCGAGGGGACGACGGGAATCGAACCCGCGTAATCAGTTTGGAAGACTGAGGCTTTACCATTAAGCTACGTCCCCGGGATCTCACTGGAACTCCAGTAAAACTTCCGGGCGGCTGTTCAAGCCGGATACAACTAAACCCAATTCAGGGCCCCGGTGTCAAATGTGCAAATCAGCACAGTATGACCGTAGACTGTTCTGTGCACTTACGGGGTGTAGCTCAGCTTGGCTAGAGCGCCTGCTTTGGGAGCAGGAAGTCGCAGGTTCAAATCCTGTCACCCCGACTCTGCAAGCACTGCCAGCACGTGGCAATGCAGAACCCCATACCCCCCACACCAGGAGTACTTAGACTGTGAAGAGCGCTGTCGAGAACCTCACCCCCACGCGGGTCAAGCTCAATGTTGAGGTCCCTTTTGAGGAATTGAAGCCCAGCATCGCAGAGGCATACAAGACTGTTGCTTCGCAGATCCAGGTCCCCGGTTTCCGCAAGGGCAAGGTCCCCTCCAAGCTCATTGACCAGCGCGTTGGCCGCGGCTACGTCCTGGAGACGGCCATCAACGAAGGCCTCAACGGCTGGTACCAGGCCGCCGTGCAGGAAACCGGCATCCGCCCCCTGAGCCGCCCCGAGGTCGAGATCACCGAGGTTCCGGACCCGTCCGCCACCGACGGCGAACTCAAGTTCCACGCCGAGGTTGACATCCGCCCCGAGATCGAACTGCCGGACTACGCCGGCATCAAGGTTGAGGTCGCCGCCGCCGAGTCTTCGGACGCCGACGTCGACAAGGCCCTGGACGAGCTCCGCGGCCGCTTCGGCACGCTGAAGTCCGTGGACCGCCCGGCCGCCGATGGCGACTTCCTGACCATCGACATCGCAGCCTCGATCGACGGCGCCGATGTTGACTCCGCCTCCGGCCTGTCCTACCAGGTTGGCGCCGGCACCATGCTTGAAGGCCTCGACGAGGCCGTCACCGGCCTCAGCGCCGACGAAGACGCCATCTTTGACACCACGCTGGTCGGCGGCGAGCACGCCGGCGAGTCCGCCCAGGTCAAGGTCACCGTCAAGGCCGTCAAGGAGCGCGAGCTCCCCGTCGCCGACGACGACTTCGCCCAGCTCGCCAGCGAATTCGACACCCTGGCCGAACTCCGTGAGGACCTTGCCAAGCAGGCCGCCGAGTCCAAGGTTGTTGACCAGGGCGTCGAGGCCCGCGACAAGGTCCTGGACAAGCTCGTTGAGCTCGTCGAGGTTCCCGTCCCGGCGTCGATCGTCGAAGAGCAGCTTGAGCAGCACTTCAGCGCCGAAAACGCCCACGGTGAAGGCGAGCACGACACCGAGGAACACCGCGCCGAGGTTAAGGCCAACACCGAGCGCGCCTTCCAGAACGAGATCATCCTCGATGCCATCGCTGAGAAGGAAGAAGTCAACGTCAGCCAGAATGAGCTGATCGACTACATCGTCACCACCGCCAGCCAGTACGGCATGGACCCGAACCAGTTCGCCCAGATCATCGATCAGAGCGGCCAGGTGCCCATGATGGTTTCCGAGGTCCGCCGCCGCAAGGCACTGGCCGTTGTGCTGGGCCAGGCCGAGGTCACAGACTCCGAGGGCAACAAGGTTGACCTGAGCGATTTCGTCCGCCCCGGCGACGAGGCTGCCCCGGCCGCCGAGACCGTTGAGGACGAAGCAGCTTCGGAAGAAGCCACCACCGAGGCCACGCCGAGCGATGACCCCGCAGCAGTGAAGTTCTAGCAGTCCCTGAGACTTAGAACAGTCGGCCCCCGGATCACCGATCCGGGGGCCGACCGCTTTAAGTCCCCGCCTGCGGCCACGCCCGGCCGGCACGGTTGGTTCGGGGGCCACGAACGCCCCGCATCCGGGACCCGGCGCGAGGGGTTCCGGCAATCGTGCGCCGTCAGCGAACAGCCCGGCGCCAGCGAACAAAGCGGGCGTGAAAACGGTTAGTGTCGCTGTAGGAAAGTTCAGTGATGTCGTCCAGTGGCGTCACCGTCGCCAGCGAGAGGTAAGTACATATGTCACAGCAAGCAGGGGCACCCCGGATGGCCACGGTCGATCCGGCAGCCCAGGATAACTACATTTACAACCGCCTGCTGAAAGAGCGCATCATCTGGCTCGGCTCCGAGGTCCGCGACGATAACGCCAACGCGATCTGCTCCCAGCTGCTGCTGCTCTCGGCGGAGAATCCTGAAAGGGACATCTACCTTTACATCAACTCACCCGGCGGCTCCGTCACCGCCGGCATGGCCATCTACGACACCATGCAGTTCATCCCGAACGATGTTGTCACGGTTGCCACCGGCCTCGCGGCGTCCATGGGCCAGTTCCTGCTCTCCTCCGGCACCAAGGGCAAGCGCTACGCCACCCCCAACGCCCGCATCCTCATGCACCAGCCTTCCGGCGGCATCGGCGGCACGGCGTCGGACATCAAGATCCAGGCCGAGCTGATTCTGCACATGAAGAAGGTTATGGCCGAACTGACCGCCGACCAGACCGGGCAGACCGTGGAAACCATCCTCAAGGACAACGACCGCGACAAGTGGTTCACGGCCCCGGAAGCCCTCGAATACGGCTTCTTCGACAAGATCGCCGCGCACGCCGGATCCGTGGCCGGCGGCGGCGGAACAAACGCCAACGGCTCCGGCAACAGCGGCGGCGCTGCGACAGCCACCGAGAACTGACCGGCAGGTAGACAGCAATGAATTCAGGAGCAATGAACATGAACTACAACTTCGGTTCGACTGCCGGTAACCTGCCGAGCAGCCGCTACGTGCTGCCCCAGTTCGAAGAGCGCACCCCCTACGGCTTCAAGCGCCAGGACCCGTACACCAAGCTGTTCGAGGACCGCATCATCTTCCTTGGCGTGCAGGTCGACGACGCCTCGGCCGACGACGTCATGGCCCAGCTGCTGGTGCTCGAGTCCACCGACCCGGACCGCGACATCACGCTCTACATCAACTCCCCGGGCGGTTCCTTCACCGCCATGACCGCGATCTACGACACCATGACGTACATCCGGCCTGAGATCCAGACCGTCTGCCTCGGCCAGGCGGCCAGCGCCGCCGCCGTGCTGCTCGCGGCCGGCACGCCGGGCAAGCGCCTCGCGCTGCCGAACGCCCGCGTACTGATCCACCAGCCCTCACTGTCCGGCGGACAGGGCGGGCAGGCCTCGGACCTGGAGATCCAGGCCGCCGAGGTCATGCGCATGCGCTCCTGGCTCGAGGACACGCTGGCCAAGCACTCCGGCCGCACGCCGGAGCAGGTCAACAACGACATCGAGCGGGACAAGATCCTCACGGCCGCCGAGGCCATGCAGTACGGCCTCATTGACCAGGTCCTGGATTCCCGCAAGATCAAGCCCCAGGCAATCGCGCGCTAATCAGCAATCCGCGGCGCCGGTGCGGCATTTTTACTTGGCCGCACCGGCGTCCGCTTTCCACCCAACGGGCCCAAAGTGACCTAGAGTGGAACATGTCACAGCCAGCAGCAAGCTACTAAAGGGGTTCACACATGGCTCGGATTGGCGAGAGCACAGATCTGCTGAAGTGTTCTTTCTGCGGAAAGAGCCAGAAGCAGGTCCGCAAGCTCATTGCCGGGCCCGGCGTCTACATCTGCGACGAGTGCATCGAACTCTGCAACGAGATCATCGAAGAGGAACTCGCGGAAGTAGCTGACCTGGGCAGTTTCGAGCTGCCCAAGCCCCGCGAAATCTTTGATTTCCTGCAGGAATATGTGATTGGCCAGGAACCGGCCAAGCGATCCCTCGCCGTCGCTGTGTACAACCACTACAAACGGATCCAGGCCGGCCACGCGCCGAAGAGCGGCAACCTCGCCGACGGCGTGCACCACGACGACGTCGAGATCGCCAAGTCCAACATCCTGCTGATCGGCCCCACCGGCTGCGGCAAGACCTACCTGGCCCAAACTCTCGCCCGCCGCCTCAACGTCCCGTTCGCCGTCGCCGACGCCACGGCCCTGACGGAGGCCGGCTACGTCGGGGAGGACGTGGAGAACATCCTCCTCAAGCTCATCCAGGCCGCCGACTACGACGTCAAAAAGGCCGAGCAGGGCATCATTTACATCGATGAGATCGACAAGATTTCACGCAAGAGCGAAAATCCGTCCATCACCCGGGACGTCTCGGGGGAGGGCGTGCAGCAGGCGCTCCTGAAGATCCTCGAGGGCACCGTGGCCTCGGTCCCGCCGCAGGGCGGACGCAAGCACCCGCACCAGGAATTCATCCAGATCGACACCACCAACGTGCTGTTCATCGTGGCCGGCGCGTTCGCCGGGCTCGAGGACATCATCGGTTCGCGGTCCGGGCGCAAGGGCATCGGCTTCGGCGCCCCTCTCAACGAGGTCAAGAACACCACGGATTCCTACGGCGAGGTCATGCCGGAAGACCTGCTCAAGTTCGGGCTGATCCCGGAATTCATCGGCCGGCTGCCCGTCATCACGACCGTCTCGAACCTGGACCGCGCCGCCCTCATCCAGATCCTGTCCACGCCGAAGAATGCCCTCGTCAAGCAGTACCAGAAGATGTTCCAGCTCGACGGCGTCGAGCTCATCTTCGAGGACGAGGCCCTCAACACCATTGCCGACCAGGCGCTGGAGCGCGGCACCGGAGCCCGGGGGCTCCGCGCCATCATGGAGGAAGTCCTGCTCCCGGTCATGTTCGACCTCCCCAGCCGCGACGACGTCGCCAGCGTCGTGATCACGGAAGAGGTCGTGACCAAGAAGGCCGCGCCCACGATGATCGCCCACGACGAGGTCAAGCGCCGCAAGTCGGCCTGATCCGGAATATAAACGCGGCCAAGGTCGCTGTATTCTTTTGCGCGCCGTGTGTGTGATCTGCCCCGGCGCAGTCCCAAGCAGACTTCTTAAGGAGAACACCTGTGTCTGAAACCATGACCAACAAAGCCGACTTCTGGTTCGACCCGATGTGCCCCTTCGCCTGGGTCACCTCCCGCTGGATCGGCGAAGTCGAAGAAGTCCGCGACATCAAGACCGAGTGGCATGTGATGAGCCTCGCCGTGCTCAATGAGGGCCGCGAGGAACTGCCCGAGCAGTACCGCGAGTTCATGAAGAAGGCGTGGGCTCCGGTCCGCGTCATCACCGCCGCCGCTGAACAGCATGGTGCGGAATACATCAAGGCGCTCTATGACTCCATGGGCACCAAGATCCACAACGAAGGCATCACGGATATCGACGAGGTCATCGCCAAGTCGCTGGCCGAGGCAGGACTGCCGGCCGAGCTTGCGGCCGCGGGCCAGGGCGACGAATTCGACGCGCAGCTGCGCGCCAGCCACGAGGCAGGCATCTCGCTGGTTGGACAGGACGTGGGGACACCCGTCGTCGCCTTCAACGGCACGGCCTTCTTCGGCCCGGTCCTGACGCGCATCCCGCGCGGCGAGGAAGCCGGCCAGATCTGGGACGCCACGGTGACCCTGGCATCCTTCCCGTACTTCTTCGAAATCAAGCGCAGCCGCACCGAAAGCCCGGTGTTCAACTAGGCCTGAACACGCCGGGCCTGGCCCCCTGCCCGGCCTGCCAGGAGCCCCGGTAGAACTACTCCTATGTAGTTCTGCCGGGGCTCTTGTGCACGGCGGGCCGGGGGACAACAATAGAACTTACCCACTTCGAAAGAAGAGGGACGCAGGAACCAAAGATTCAGTGACACTCATCCGACGCAGCCTTCGGCAAAGTCAGATGATGGCTACCAGTGACGAGGTAGGAAGACCTGAAAGTCTAAGGATCCCGCCAGATTGTCTAAGACGTCACGTGACAATCGAAAAGTCGAAGCCCCACCAACGGCTAACGCTGATGGGGCTTCCCCTTTGCCCAAAAACAGGGTGACTTGCCCAAATCAGGGTGACCAAAATTGTTTCCCCAAAAACAGTCCCCAAAAAGTGTGCCCAAAATTCGTCAGATCGCTGTCCCGGGGCGCTTCCCCGGGTGGGGAGTGGGCCTTGTGCAGGTGCGCATGACCCAAGGCGGGTCATGCGCACCTGCGCGTGCCCGGGGCTGGCTCCGTGGGGTCAGCCGCGGGTGTTAGTCGCGGGTATTAATCGCGTCGGTCTTCCCGGCGGTCGCCGCGGTCGTCCCGGCGGTCGTCCCGCCGGTCGTGGCGACGGTTGATCCCGTGGGCGACCACAACGGCCCCGCCGACGGCGGCGGCGGTCCTGCGTCTGCGGCGTGCTGCCAGTGGCATGTCAGGCTCCTTCTGTCGTTTGTTCGGCCTCGGCGTCGGCCTGGAAGGCGGCGATGACGGCCTGGGTCGGGATCCGGCCGCTGGCCACGAGTTGGCCGCCGGCCTTGCGGACTGCCGTGCCGAACGGGGCCGCCCACAGGTTCTCCCAGACGAGCACCGCGGCGGAGTGGCCGGGCGCGATCGTCTCGGCCAGGTCCATGACGTCCTGCTCAGAGAGCACCATGGCCAGGTCGGCCTCGGCCGTGCGCACCTCGCCGAGCTCGCTCGGGTCGAGGTCGGAGATCTCCGCCGTCTCGAGTGTGCCGTCCTCCGTCTTCCTCAGGAACACCATGTCGAGCACCCTGACGAGGTCACGCTGGACCAGGTCCTCCAGGAACGGGGCGATCTGGCCCTTGCCGAAGTCGGGCCCGGGGAATTCAACGACGATCCAGTCCACTGGCCCCAGTTCATCGAGTGTCTCAGTCATGCGTATGACCTCCGCTTCTTCTTGGGGTTCAAGGCGATCCGACGGACCGCTGCATCTCATTCTGTGCCCCCGGTGAGGTGCGGCGCCTCACCCGCACCGGGTGACCTCATGCACCCGGGGCAGGGCCCGCGGTCCTGTTCCGTCTGTTCGGCGGTGGTGACGGGAAGGTTGCCCGGGCAGTGGGACTGCCCGGCGGCCCAGCGGAGGTAGGCCTCGGCGTGGATCGCTTCTGCCCCTGAGGACGAGCGAGGGCGCCGCGCCAGGTTTCCCCGGCACGGCGCCCTCATCAGTCTCCGGAGGCCAGACCCAAACGTCTGCCCCCGGACGGGCCGCGCAGGCCTTACGCCTGGACGGCCGGCTCGGCCGGTGCCAGCACCACGTCGCTGACGGCCAGTTCGCCCTCGCCGGCGACAAGCGCCAGTTCACGGGCGTTGGCCGCGGCCTTGAGGTCGGCGAGGCCGGCCTTGAGCTGGGTCGTGAGGGATTCCGAGGCCGTGATCGTCGCGGAGAGCACCTCGGTGCGCTGCTTGACCTTGGCCTCGGACTTCGCCTTGCGGATGCCGCTGAGCGCGGTGCCCACCGTGGCCAGGAGGGTCGTGTCGCCGTCGACCGCGATGGCGGAGGGCCACTGGGCGCGGTGCACGGAACCGGTGCGCCACCAGCTCCAGACTTCCTCCGTGGCGAACGGCAGGAACGGCGCAAAGAGCCGCAGGAGGGTGTCCAGGCTCGTCGCGAGGGCGGCCAGCACGGACGCCTGCTGCTCCTCGCCGGCCGCACCGTAGGCGCGGTCCTTGATGAGCTCCACGTAGTCGTCGGTGAAGTTCCAGAAGAAGCTCTCGGTGATCTGCAGCGCCCGGGCGTAGTCGTAGCCCTCGAAGGCCTTGGTGGCCTGCTGAACGACGTCGGCGAGCTGGGCCAGGACGGCCCGGTCCAGCGGGTTGCTCAGCACGGACAGGTCACCGGAGACGACCGAGTCCTCGGTGGCGCCCAGGTTCAGGACGAACTTGGAGGCGTTGAGCAGCTTGATCGCCAGGCGGCGGCCGATCTTCATCTGCGCGATCTCGTAGGCGGTGTCCGCGCCGAGCTTGGCCGAGGCAGCCCAGTAGCGCACGGCGTCGGAGCCGTACTCCTCCAGCACATCCGTGGGCACAATGACGTTGCCCTTGGATTTGGACATCTTCTTCCGGTCCGGGTCCAGGATCCAGCCGGAAATGGCAGCGTGCTTCCACGGTGCGGTCTTCTGCAGCGCGTCGGCGCGGACGGCGGAGGAGAACAGCCAGGTCCGGATGATGTCATGACCCTGCGGGCGCACGTCGAAGGGGTAGACCTTGGCGAAGAGCGCCTCGTCGGTGCTCCAGCCGCCCACAATCTGCGGGGTCAGCGAGGACGTGGCCCAGGTATCGAGGACGTCCGCGTCGCCGGTGAAGCCGCCCGGCACGTCGCGCTGGGCTTCCTCGTAGCCGGGGGCCGCATCCGCCGCGGGATCCACGGGCAGCTGCGCGTCGAACGGAACGATCGGCGCGTCGTACTCGGGGTTGCCGTCGGCATCGAGCGGGTACCAGACCGGCACCGGCACGCCGAAGAAGCGCTGGCGGGACACGAGCCAGTCGCCATTGAGCCCCGAAATCCAGTTCTCGTAGCGGGAGCCCATGAACGCCGGGTGGAACTCGATCTCGTTGCCGCGGCCAATCAGCCGTTCGCGGCGGTCCTCGTCGCGGCCGCCGTTGCGGATGTACCACTGGCGCGAGGTGACGACCTCGAGAGGCTTGTCACCCTTCTCGAAGAAGTTCACCGGGTGCATGATCTTCTTGGGCTCGCCGTCGAGCAGGTCCGCGGCGGCCAGGAGCTCCACCACGGACTCCTTGGCACTGAACACCGTCTTGCCGGCGATGGCCGCGAAGTTGGCGCGGCCTTCTTCGGTGGTGATCCACTCCGGGGTCTCGCCGATGATGCGGCCGTCCCGGCCCACGATCGCGCGGGTGGGCAGCTGCAGCTCGCGCCACCAGGTGACGTCGGTGAGGTCGCCGAAGGTGCAGACCATGGCGACGCCGGAGCCCTTGTCCGCCTTGGCCAGCGGGTGGGCCTTGACCTCCACCTCTACGCCGAACAGCGGTGAGGTGACCTTCTTGCCGAACAGCGGCTTGTAGCGCTCGTCATCGGGGTTGGCCACGAGCGCGGCGCAGGCGGCCAGCAGCTCGGGGCGGGTGGTCTCGATGAAGATCTTCTCGCCGTCTTCGGTGAAGAACGGGTAGCGGTAGTAGGCGCCAGCGACCTCGCGGTCTTCAAGCTCGGCCTGGGCCACCGCGGTGCGGAACGTGACATCCCACAGGGTGGGGGCCTCGGCCATGTACGCGTCGCCGGCGGCCAGGTTGGCCAGGAAGGCCCGCTGCGAGATGGCGCGGGACTTGTCATCGATGGTCCGGTAGGTCAGGTCCCAGTCCACGGACAGGCCCAGGGTCTGGAAGAGGTGCTCGAAGACCTTCTCGTCCTCGACCGCGAGCTCTTCGCACAGCTCGATAAAGTTCTTGCGGGAGATGACGTCGAAGTCGCGCTGGTTCTTGGCGGGCTCGGCCGGGGGGCGGTAGCCGGCGTCGTAGGCGATCGCCGGGTCGCAGCGCACGCCGTAGTAGTTCTGGACGCGGCGCTCGGTGGGCAGGCCGTTGTCGTCCCAGCCCATGGGGTAGAAGACGTTCTTGCCGGTCATGCGCTGGTAGCGCGCCAGGACGTCGGTCTGGGTGTAGGAGAACATGTGTCCGACATGGAGGGATCCCGACGCGGTAGGCGGGGGAGTGTCGATCGAGTAGACCTGTTCCCGGGTGGTGTCCTGGGTGAACTTGTAGGTCCCTTCCTCAAGCCAGCGCCGCGTGAGCGCCTCTTCCAGCCCCTCCAGGGCGGGCTTGTCCGGAACGTTGATGGGGGCGGTGGTGGGCGTGTCTGTACCCTGATTGTCTTCAGCCATGGGCCAATTCTTCCACTAACTGCCATCCCCTTATGTACCGGAACGCACCGGCGGCGGGTTCTCCGGGTGCGGGAGCCGCCGAAGTAACGTGAAGTAGCATGCGCAGATGGGCAATTCTGAGAGAAATTCTGCCGGAGCCTTCGCGATCAAGCGCGTCTATGCGGATCCTTCCGACGACGACGGCTGCCGGGTCCTGGTGGACCGGCTCTGGCCGCGGGGAGTCAGCAAGGAAAGGGCCCAACTGGAGCTCTGGCTCAAGGACGTGGCGCCGTCACCGCCGCTGCGCAAGGAATTCGCGCACATGCAGGAGCGGTTCGCGCAGTTCCGGGCGGCCTATGAAGCGGAGCTGGAAACCAACCCCGCGGTGCAGACGCTGTACGGACTCGCGGCGGAGCACGGGAAAGTGACGCTGCTCTTCGGCGCCCGGGACCCGGAGACCAACCATGCCCGGGTGCTTCAGGAGTTCCTGGAGCGAGGCCGCAACAGCAGGAAATGAGCCCGCGATTGCCGTTAGGGTGGTGCCATGACTGAGGGAATCGACAACAACACACAAGAATTCACGACACAGGAATTCAACGCAGCAGTGGCCAAAGCAGCAGTGGTCACCGGCGCCAGCACCGGAATCGGCGAGGCCACGGTGCGTTCGCTCCGCAAGGAAGGCTGGACCGTGTTCGCCGTCGCCCGCCGTGCCGACCGGCTCGAAGCGCTCGCCGCCGAAACCGGCGCCGTCGCTCTTCCCGCCGATGTGACCGACGACGCCGATGTGGCCCGGCTGCTCGATGCAGTGACCCGCGCCGGCGGCATCGACACGCTGATCAACATCGCGGGCGGTGCCCGCGGCGCCGACAAGATTGCCGGGGCCAAGACCGAGGACTGGGAATGGATGTTCCAGGTCAACGTGCTGGGCAGCATGAAGCTGATCCGCGCGTTCCTGCCCATGCTGCGTGCCTGCGGCGAGGGCACCGTGCTGAACCTGACCTCCACGGCCGGGCTCGCGGCCTATGAGGGCGGCGGAGGCTACAACGCGGCCAAGTTCGCCCAGCACGCCCTGACAGGCGCCCTGCGGCTCGAAGAGGCCGAGCACAACCTCCGCGTGATCGAGGTGGCCCCCGGGCTGGTGCAGACCGAGGAGTTCGCCCTCAACCGCCTCGGCGACCAGGACGCGGCAGCCAAGGTGTACCAGGGAGTCGAGAAGCCGCTGACCGCCGAGGACGTGGCCGATGTGGTCCGCTACGCCGTCGTGGCGCCACACCACGTCAACCTGGACCAGATCGTGATCCGCCCGGTAGCGCAAGCGGCCAACTACAAGCTGATCCGCAAGAGCCAGTAGGGCCCGGACCTGGGCTAAGGGCTAAGGGCTAAGGGCGCTGGGCTCCGGTCCAGGCCGTGCCCAGGGCCAGGCCCGACGGCGGGCGTCCGGCGGCGACACCGGACGTTCACCGCCGCGTGGGGCGGAGGTCAGGCATTGCTGGTCCGTAGTTGGCCGGGGTTGGGCAAGGTTGCGCATGCAACTGCACACCACCAGAGTGGAGATCTTTCCCATGCGAACCCCGACGAAGCTCGGCGCTGCCGTACTCAGCGCAGCCCTGCTCCTCACCGCCGCCGCCCAGGCAAACGCTGCCGACACGAACCCCAACGGCCAGGACAACCACTTTGACCTCGAGGCCCATCGAGGCGGCATCGGCTTGAGCGTCGAGTCAACCCTGGCGTCGTTCGCGAAGGGGATCGAGACCGGCGTCTCCACCCTTGAGCTTGACCTCCAGATCACCAAGGACGGCCACGAGGTCATCACCCACGACCGCAAGATCAGCGGCCAGAAGTGCCTGGACACGGCTCCTGTCACGCCGAACGACCCCCAGTTCCCTTACGTGGGCAAATACATCAAGGACCTGACGTTCGCGCAGGTCCGGAGCCTGGACTGCGGGAGCCTCACGCTGCCCCAGTTCCCGGGCCAGGCGGCCTCGCCGGCGGCCAAGATGCCCACGCTGGCCGAGGTCTTCGCGTTGGCGGACTCCCGCCGCGCCAGCCGGGTGAAGTTCAATATCGAAACCAAGGTGGAGGCAGGTGCGCCGCAGGAAACCGCGCCGCGTGAGCAGTTCGTCGACGTCGCCCTCCGCGAAATCAAGGCCGCCCACATGCAGAGCCGTGTCTCAATCCAGAGCTTCGACTGGGGTTCGTTGCGCCTGGTGCAGCAGCAGGATCCCCAGATCCGCACCGTGGCCCTGACTAACAAGGACTTCCTCCAGGCAGGCCAGCCGGGCAAGTCGCCGTGGCTGGGCGGCATCGACGCCGATGACTTCGGCGGTGACCTCGTCGCCGCAGCCTCCTCCCTGGGCTTCGATGCCATCTCACCGGTGCACGGCACGCCGCAGAACGGCGCCGTGACGGATCCGGGCTATGTTCCGTACGTCACCGCCGACATGGTCCGCCGTGCCCATGCGGCCGGCATGCAGGTCATTCCGTGGACCGTTGATGACAAGCCCACCATGCGGGCGCTCATCGGTGCCGGCGTGGACGGGCTGATCACCGATTACCCGGACCGGCTCCGGGACGTGATGGCCGAGTCCGGCATGAAACTGCCGCGCAGCTAGTCCGCCGCCGGGACGGACAACGTGGCCAGGACCGCCGCGTGGTCCGTCCCGGCCACCGGCAGCACGGCATAGCCGCTGCTGCGCACCCGCGGGCCGGTCACGATGTGGTCGATCACCACGCCCGGCAGCGGGGGCCCGGCCATGGGCCAGGTCGTCACCAGCCGCGCCAGGGCGGCGGCGCCGGCGTCGACGCGGGGGCCATCGGGCCCGGTACCGTCCGGGCCCTGAAGGATCTGGCGGAACTCCGCGTGGTCGAGGGTGGCGTTGAAGTCGCCCAGCAGCAGCATGTTGCCGGGACGGGCGGCAAGGCGGCCCAGGGCAGCCAATTCGCTCCGCCACTGCCCGGCCCGGCCCCACACCGGAGCCTTGGTGTGCACGTTGGTGACGGTGAGGGGGGCCGGCCGGCCGCCGGCGTCGAGCTCCAACTGCACTGTGGGCATGTGGAAGGCGGAACCGTCCACGGAGTCCACCGGAATCATCGGGCGGGAGGAGTACACGGCACCGCCGCCCGCGCCGTCCCTCGAACGGCTGATCCGGTGCGGAAGCAGCGCGCCCAGCCCCTCCGCGTCCAGCCGTTTTTCCAGGGCCGGCGAGAGTTCCTGGACGGCAAGGAACCCGACGCTGTTTTCACGCACCAGCCGGACCACTTCCGCGGCGTCCGCCTGGCCTTTCCAGGCGTTGAGGCTCATGACCGTCAGTTCCGCCGCCGGCCGCTGTCCCGTGTCCCGTGCCGTGTCCTGTTCCTGCCCCTGTAAGGGGTCCGCCGGCCGGGCCAGGAACCGGTCCGCTACGCGGTCCGGCGGGAACAGCCACAGCAGCTGGAGGGCCAGGAGAGCGCCGGCCGGGAGGACCGCCCAGGGACGCCGGCCCGGCAGCGCGAGCAGGAGGGCCGCGCCCGCGGGGAGCACGAACCAGGGCGTGTAGGCCACGAGCTGGACCACAGGGGCCGGCCACGGCGCCGGGACCGCCCGGAATATGGAGACCACCGCAACGGGCGCGGCGCAGAGGGCAGAGGACACGTGCCACCGCCGGCTGGCGCTGCGGCGCTTCACGGGTAGGCCCGGGGCGGCCGGGGGACGGTCATGGCAAGAGTCTATGCAGTCGGACCGCCGACGTCGCCCCCCTCACAGCGGAGATTGCCGCGCTGTAAAACGGAGGGTCACTGCCTGTCACTGCCTGTCACTGCGTTGGGCCAGTGATTTGCAGTAACATCGACGTAGCAGCTTTGACCCGGCCATCACCGGTGAGCTTCCGGAAGAAAACCCCCGCATGCAGTGGAGACTCAGTCGCCACAGTGCGTGCTTGGGCCAGTAGAACCGGACGGGTAAGCCCGTCACAGCAGTAATGAGCGGCCGACGCCGGTGCAGACCCTTTCCCGGAAGGGTGGGAACCGGTGGCGGTAAGTGAGGTGGTACCGCGGAGCCGGTGCTGTCGAAAGACAGTGCAGGGGCCGTCCTCGCATCCTGAATGAATACATGTGTTCGCCGCTCAACCCAGGATGTCGAGATGACTTACTACCCCAAGGCCTCCGCCGCACCCGCAGGCGCCGGTTCCACCGCTGCTTCCAACACTTCTGCCTCCACCACCTCAGGCGTGTCCGCCTCCGTGAAGTTCCCGGAGATCGAAGAGCGCATCCTCAAGTACTGGGACCAGGACGGTACCTTCCAGGCCAGCATCGACCAGCGCGATGCCGGCAAAGACGGCAGCAACGAATTCGTCTTCTACGACGGCCCGCCCTTCGCCAACGGCCTGCCGCACTACGGCCACCTCCTGACCGGCTACGCCAAGGACCTCGTGGGCCGCTACCAGACCCAGCGCGGCCGCCGGGTGGAGCGCCGCTTCGGCTGGGACACGCACGGACTTCCCGCCGAGCTGGAAGCCATGAAGCAGCTCGGCATGACGGACAAGACCCAGATCGAGGCCATGGGCATCGACAAGTTCAACGACGCCTGCCGCGCCTCCGTCATGAAGTACGCCGACGAGTGGAAGAGCTACGTCACCCGCCAGGCGCGCTGGGTGGACTTCGAGAACGACTACAAGACGCTCAACGTCGAATACATGGAGTCCGTGCTGTGGGCCTTCAAGCAGCTGCACGAAAAGGGCCTGACCTACAACGGCTACCGTGTCCTGCCGTACTGCTGGAAGGACGAGACGCCGCTGTCCAACCATGAGCTGCGCATGGACGACGACGTCTACAAGAACCGCCAGGACCAGACCGTCACCGTCACGTTCCCCATCACGGCGGGGGAGTCGGAGCTGTCCAGGCAGCTCGCCGGGGTGCAGGCGCTCGCCTGGACCACCACGCCCTGGACGCTGCCGACCAACCTCGCGCTCGCCGTCGGGCCCGACATCAGCTACGTGGTCCTGCCGGCCGGCCCGCACGGGATCAAGGCCGCCGCAGCCGACGCGCCCGTCACGGGCAGCTTCCTCCTCGCCGCTGACCTCCTGGCCGCCTACGCCAAGGACCTCGGCTACGGCGACGGGGCCGAGGGCGCCGCCGCCGCGGAAGCCGCCATCTCCTCCCGCCACACCGGCGCCGAACTCAACGGCCTGAGCTACGAGCCGCTTTGGGACTACTTCCACGACGCCGAAAAGTACGGCACCGAGAACGCCTGGCGCTTCCTCGTGGCTGACTACGTCACCACCACCGACGGCACCGGCATCGTCCACCAGGCCCCCGCCTACGGCGAAGACGACCAGAAGATCTGCGAAGAGGCCGGCATCCCCGTGGTCCTCTCGGTCGACGAGGGCGCAAAGTTCCTGCCGCTCTTCGGCCACGGCGACCTCGCCGACATCGCCGGGCTGCAGGTGTTCGAGGCCAACAAGCCCATCACCCAGGTGCTCCGCGCCCAGGGCCGCCTGGTCCGCCAGGCGAGCTATGAGCACAGCTACCCGCACTGCTGGCGCTGCCGCAACCCGCTGATCTACCGCGCCGTGTCCTCCTGGTACGTCGAGGTCACCAAGTTCAAGGACCGCATGTCCGAGCTCAACCAGGACATCAACTGGATCCCGGGCAACGTCAAGGACGGCCAGTTCGGCAAGTGGCTCGCCAACGCCCGCGACTGGTCCATCAGCCGCAACCGCTACTGGGGCAGCCCCATCCCCGTCTGGCAGTCCACCGACCCGGACTACCCGCGCACCGACGTCTACGGCTCCCTGGCCGAGATCGAGGCCGACTTCGGCCGCCTGCCGCTGAACAACGACGGCCAGGTGGACCTGCACCGGCCGTTCATCGACGAGCTCACCCGCCCGAACCCGGATGACCCCCGCACCCCGGAAGAGGGCCAGTCCGTGATGCGCCGCGTCGAGGACGTCCTGGACGTCTGGTTCGACTCCGGGTCCATGCCCTACGGCCAGGTCCACTACCCGTTCCAGAACGAGGAATGGTTCGACACCCACAACCCGGCGGACTTCATCGTCGAGTACATCGGCCAGACCCGCGGCTGGTTCTACATGCTCCACATCCTCTCCACCGCGCTGTTCGACCGCCCGGCCTTCCGCAACGTCATCAGCCACGGCATCGTGCTGGGTTCGGACGGGCAGAAGATGTCCAAGAGCCTGCGCAACTACCCGGACGTCTCCGAGGTCCTGGACCGTGACGGCTCCGACGCCATGCGCTGGTTCCTGATGTCCAGCCCGATCCTGCGCGGCGGCAACCTCGTGGTCACCGAACAGGGCATCCGCGACGGCGTCCGCCAGGTCATCCTGCCGCTGTGGAACGTGTACAGCTTCTTCACGCTGTACACGAACGCTTCGGCTGGCGGGAACGGCTACGACGCGAAGCTCCGCTACGACGGCTACGCCGACACCCTGGACCAGTACCTGATGGCCAACACCGGAGACCTCGTCCGGAACATGACCGCCCAGCTGGACAGCTACGACATCTCCGGAGCCTGCGACGAGCTCCGCAGCTACCTGGACATGCTCACCAACTGGTACGTCCGCCGCAGCCGCCAGCGCTTCTTCGACGAGAGCGTCGACGCCTTCGACGCGCTTTATACCGCGCTGGAAACCGTCACCCGCGTGGCCGCGTCCCTGCTGCCGCTGGTCTCCGAGGAGATCTGGCGCGGTCTCACCGGCGGGCGCTCCGTGCACCTGGCCGACTGGCCGGACGCCGGACTCTACCCGGCCAATCCGGGACTGGTCCAGGCCATGGACCGCGTGCAGCAGATCTGCTCCACCGGCTCCTCGCTGCGCAAGGCCGCAAACCTGCGCGTGCGCCTGCCGCTGCAGGAACTCACGGTGGTGGCACCCGGCGCGGACGCGCTGGGAGGCTTCGCCGCCGTCGTCGCCGATGAACTGAACCTGCGCTCGGTCCGCCTGCTCGACGCCGAGCACGCCTCCCCGGAGGAGTTCGGCATCGAACAGAAGCTCGTGGTCAACGCCCGGGCCGCCGGACCGCGCCTGGGCAAGAACGTCCAGCAGGCCATCAAGGGCTCCAAGTCCGGTGACTGGTCCGTCAGCGACGCCGGGGTGGTCACCGCCGGCGGCCTCGACCTCGAGCCGCAGGAGTACACCCTGGAAACCGTCGTGGCGGAAGCTGCGGAGGGCGCAGGATCCCGCGCGGCGGCCGTGCTTCCCGGCGGCGGGTTCGTGGTCCTCAACACCGAGGTCACCCCGGAGCTGGAGGCCGAAGGTATGGCACGTGACATGGTCCGCGCCATCCAGCAGGCCCGCAAGGACGCCGGACTCAATGTCAGCGACCGGATCAGCACGTCCGTCACGGCGAAGCAGGACGTCGTCGAGGCCCTGCTGGCCAACGCGGAGCTGGTCAAGACCGAAACCCTGACCGTCGAGCTGGAAACCCTGGCGGCCGACGTCAAGGACCCGCAGGTCAGCGTCGCCAAGAAAGTTGGAGCCTAAGCCATGACCGACGAATTCTCCGTGGAAAGCGTCTACGCCGAGCTCCTGGGCCGGGCGCCGGAAAACAAAATGGAGCCGCGGCTCGCCCCGCTGCACCGGGCCATGGAAATCCTGGGGGAGCCGAACAAGGCGTTCCCGATCATCCACGTCACCGGCACCAACGGCAAGACCTCCACAGCCCGGATGATCGAGGCAGGGCTGCGCGCCCACGGCCTGAGCACCGGCCGCTACACGAGCCCGCACCTGTCCAAGGTCACCGAGCGGATCAGCATCGACGGTGCCCCGGTGCCGGATGAGACGTTCGTCCGGATCTGGGACGAGATCCGACCCTACCTGCAGATCGTGGACGGCGAACTCGAGGCGGCGGGCCAGCCCCGGCTGACCTACTTCGAGTGCCTGACCATCCTGGGCTTCGCGGTCTTCGCGGACCAGCCGGTCAACGTCGCGGTCATGGAAGTGGGCCTGGGCGGCATCACCGACGCCACGAACGTCGGCGACGGCCAGGTGGCCGTGATCACCCCGATCTCCCTGGACCACACCGATTTGCTGGGCTACACCACCGGGGACATCGCCTATGAGAAAGCCGGCATCATCAAGCCCGGCGGCTTCCTCATCAGCGCGGCGCAGCCGGTCGACGCGGCCCAGGTCCTGCTGGAGAAGGCCAAGGAAGTCAACGTGCCGTTCCGCTTCGAGGGCGTGGAGTTCGGCGTTGAATCCCGCACCGTCGCGGTGGGCGGCCAGATGGTGACCATCCAGGGCATCGCGGGCCGCTACGAGGACCTGCTGGTACCGCTGCACGGCGCGCACCAGGCCGAGAACGCCGCCGTCGCCATTGCCGCGCTGGAAGCGTTCTTCGGCGGGGAAAAGGCGATCGACGCCGAGATCCTGCAGGAGGCCTTCGCCTCCGTCACCTCCCCGGGCCGGCTCGAGGTGGTCCGCACCGCGCCGACCATCATCGTGGACGCCGCCCACAACCCGGAGGGCATCCGGGTCTCCGCCGAGGCCATCCACGAGGCCTTCAACTTCACCAAGCTGGTGGTGGTGGTCGGTGTGCTGCGGGAAAAAGACGCCGAGGAAATCCTGCGCCAGCTCAAGGAATCCCTGGGCGGGCTCGCCACCGAATACTGCTTCACCCAGTCCAACTCGCCCCGGGCCGTCCCGGCCGAGGACCTGGCCGAGATCGCGGTTGACCTGGGCTTCGGCGAGGAGAACATCCACGTCGCCGAGAAGCTCGACGACGCCCTCGAATGGGCCGTGGAACGTGCCGAAGCCGACGACGAGCTCGCCGGCGGGGTCCTCGTGACGGGCTCGATCACGCTCGTCGCGGACGCCCGGATCCTGCTCGGAAAGGCGGACGCGTAGGCGATGGCGAAACTCACCAAAGCCCAGCGCGAATGGCGCCCGGGTATGCCCAAGAAACGACGTTCCACGAAGGTCATGTTCGCCTCCACGGTCCTGTTGCTGGAAGCGTTCGTGGTGCTCTTCGGGACACTGGCCGTCTTTGGACTGCACCGGAACGAATACCCTGCGGCCCTGGTCTTCTCGGTCGGGATCGGCCTGTGCCTGGTCTTCGTCTTCACCTGCGCGGTCCTCTCGAAGCCGTGGGGAGTGGCCCTGGGCTGGATCCTGCAGCTCGTGCTGATCCTGGGCGGCATCGTGGAACCAGCCATGTACCTCGTCGGCGCGCTCTTCGCCGTGGCGTGGTGGTACGGGATCCGGACCGGCATCCGGATTGACCGCGAAGCCGCCCAACGGGAGCGCGAGCAGGCTGACTGGGATGCCGCCCACCCCCAGGGCCCCGCGCCCGGTAACAGCGCCTGAACGTCCATCCCCGGCACTTGGCCCGAACCCCGTAGACTTGACCCGAATCCCACCCCAACACATTGGAGCAGCTGTGAGCATTGAGCGCACCCTCGTCCTGATCAAGCCCGACGGCGTCGCCCGCAACCTGTCCGGCGCCATCCTGAGCCGGATCGAAGCCAAGGGCTACACCCTGGCCGAGCTCAAGAAGGTCGACGCGAGCCGCGAACTGCTGGAGCAGCACTACGAGGAGCACGTCGGCAAGCCGTTCTACGAGCCGCTGGTTGAGTTCATGCTCAGCGGCCCCGTGGTCGCCGCGATCTTCGAGGGCCACCGCGTGATCGAGGGCTTCCGCACCCTCGCCGGCACCACGGACCCGACGACGGCGGCGCCCGGCACCATCCGCGGCGACTTCGGCCGCGACTGGGGCCTGAAGGTACAGCAGAACCTGGTCCACGGCTCGGATTCGGCGGAATCCGCCGAGCGCGAGATCAAGATCTGGTTCTAGCCCAGGTTTCGGGACACCCTCAGGACCGAGGGGACAGTTTAAGGCCAATGAACGCACGCGTTCATTGGCCTTAACTGTCCCGCCGCGATCGGGCACCTCGCGGCGGAGGGGTTCGCTGCGCGCTCCGGGCCTTCCGGGCCGGGTGCATTCTCAACGGCTGGCGAGGCGCACCAGATTCGAGAACTGACGGGTCTGCATGACCCAGTGCGCGGGCTCCAGCATGGCAATGCTCATGATGGGTTGCAGCCATTGTGGCCGTAGCGACCAGTACCCGCTGACTACCAGCCGGGTGCGCTCACCCGGGGCCTCCCGCAACTCGAATCCCCAGAGCGAGTCGGTGTAATAGCGGGGCCGGGTTCGTGCGGGGTCGAATGGACGCCCGCGGAGATCGACCGACATCCGCAGGCCCAGGAACCTCTCGGGTTCAAGCGCCGCGACCGCCCACCACTCGCTGCCGTCGGGCTTCGCCGCCAGACGGTCACCGATGGCGATGTCCTGCCACTCCGGATGGATGCTCTCTGCGCTGCGGCGCCTGAAGTTGTCGAGACGGTCCCAGCTGTACCAGCCGGCGCGATCCGTTCCCATCTGCACCAGCCAGGGCCACACGCGGGAAGGGGGCGCATCGATGGTGACGGCCATGGTCGCGCTTCGGGTGCTGCCCGGAATCAACCCGGCGCCCGGGTAAGGTCCCCGCGCTTCGTCAACGGTCGCACCCCAGCGAAGCAGGCGTGGCCGCACAACGGCCAGGTAGCCGGTGGTGAAAACGGCCACGGCACCGGCTGCCAGCAGGGATCCCCTCGGTGCAGGGTGCATTATCTAGCTTCCCCCTCAGGGGTGGTCAGGTGTTCCCGGAAGAAGCCGAGGATGCGCACGCGCGCGTCCTCGGCGGAGGGCTCGTGGTAACCGGCAGCGACCAGCTTCGCGAGCAACTTGTCCCCGAACGTGAGATCCGACGGGCCATGCCTGTTGAGGAATCCGTGACCGGCGTCGGGATAGACCTTGATGTCATGGTCTATTCCGGCCTCGGCGAGCAGCGGCTCCAGACGGGCCGGGACCTTGCGCACTCCGGGCCAGCGGTCCCTGCCGCCGTAGCTGCCAACGATGGGGCAGGCGCGGGAAATTGCGCGGGCGGTTTCGTCATCGAGTCCGCCGTAGTTGACGCTTGCCGCGGCGAAGTCATGGTCCGGGGCCAGCATGAGGGCGAACCCGCCGCCCATGCAGAAGCCGATCACGCCGATCCGGCCGGTGCAGCCGTCCTGTCCGGCCAGCCAGGCGCGGCTGGCGTCCAGGTCGCCGAGTGGCCGCCAGCCGCGGATGAGGGACCACAAGCAAGTGGCCCTGCTGCCCCAGTAAAACAAGTCGGGCGCCACGGCGAGGAACCCCTCGCTGGCCAGCCAGTCGGCCTGGCCCCTGGTGTCACGGCTTAGGCCGAGTGCGTCATGGATGACGACGACCCCGGGCCACGGACCGGCACCGGCCGGCGTCGCCGCGTAGGCTGGCATGTCCCCTCGTTCGGTGCGAATGCTCACAACCGTCATGGGGCCTCCCGGGCACGCTCCACCCCGCCAGGCGGCCGGGCCGGACTGTGCAGTCTCGATGGCATTATCCTGTGATGCTGCCTGAAGATGTGGACGAAGCAGGTTTTGCGAGTTGGTCCGTAATCTGGTCCGTCCAGTCGTCGACAGCCGCCCAGTCCCGCAAATCCCCAAAACGGCCGCCGACTAGCCGGAACACCATCCGGAGCGGTGCCGGCATCTGGCCGGCCTGGTAGACGCCGGAGAGGATTTTGTGGTCCCGAAGCGAAACTTCCTTGTTCAGGACTTCGGCCAGACGTTCCTGTTGCAGTGCCGCGCCGCGACGGCGAAACGGCTTGGGCAGCGCATCCGCCATCCCTACGCTGAAGGCCCAGACGGGTCGATTGGCCAGCTCGCGGGCATGGTGTTTGAAGAACAGCAAAGCCGGGGGCAGCCAGGCCTGGTTGTGGATGGCGCTGCCGACGACGACAGCCTCATAGCGCGAGACGGCCTCGACTTCCTCCACGGACCGGCACTCCACCTCGCCCAGCACAACCGCCATCCGGGACGCCATATGTTGGGCTATCTCCCGGGTGGACCCCAAGGCGCTTGCATAGGCAACAAGAACAGTCACGATGAAGCCTCCTGTCTTCCTTTCTCCAGCCTTCTCCAACCTGTGCGCGCGGGGTCGTGCCATAAGTCCCGACATGGGCCCGGACCATGTCACCGAGGTGACAGCAAAGGCCAATGCTCAGCGCGAGCATTGGCCTTAACTGTCACCTCGGTGCGGTTGGGCGCCCTTAGTAGCCGGAGGTCCCGATGAAGACCTGGATGAAGGCGAAGAAGATCGTCGCGATGACGGCGACGTACAGCAGCGCCGTAATGATCCAGCCCGAGTCGCCGATCACCTTGGTGGGGCCGGCAGGCAGCGCGATCACGCCGTGGGAGACGTTCCGGACGCTCACCCAGACGAACAGCGGGATCATCACGGCCCAGACGATCATGCAGAACGGGCACAGGATGTGGATGGAATACAGGGCCTGGGACCAGAGCCAGACCACGAACGCGAAGCCCAGCGTCACGCCCGCCTGCAGCCCCAGCCAGTACCACCGGGCGAACCGGGCGCCGGCGAGGATACCCATGGCCGTGGTGATGATCACGGCGAAGGCGACGATCCCGATGAACATGTTGGGGAAGCCGAACACGGAACTCTGCGGTGTCTGCATGACCTGCCCGCAGGAGATCCATGGGTTCACGTCGCAGACCGTGACGTGGTTCGGGTCCTTCAGGACCTCCAGCTTCTCCAGCACCAGGGCACCGGATGCGAGCCAGCCGATGACGCCGGTGATCAGCAGGAGCCAGGCGAACGGGCGGTCGCGGGTCATCGAGGGAAGGGACCGCTCCGCGGGGGCCGGGCCGGAACCCGGTTGGTGCACGGTCGCGTCGCCGGCAGTGCTGGAGATGCTGGGCATGGAAATTGAGTCCTTTTTAGTCGTCTTGACCGGGTGCTTCTTGCCCCGATTGTAACGCCGCAGGCTGAACAGCGCCGGAAAATGGCCCCGTCCGCCGTGCCCGGCCGCACCTGGTGCGCTTCCGGCCCCGCCTACGCCTGCTTTGACGGCTCCTGTGAGACAATGATCGTGGCTGGAACCCGATCCACATCCGGATTCCGGTCCGGCGATTTTGTTTCAAGACCGCCAATGATGAGCAGGGAGCTGCGGATCCTCTGATTCCAGCTGTCCCGCAATGCCATTGGACGGCACCTGGTTGTGGCGTGTAGGTCAACGGGTTCCAAAACAATCTCGCCGGCCCTCCAGGGCTGCCGCACCCCACTGCCGGTGCGAACCTGAGGGTATCCAATTGACTTCTGTCAATGCCTGCGGGTGTTGACGCATATTTGCCCCAAGGGGCGCCGAATGTGGCGGCGCATCAGGGGCAGGAGTGTCGCCACATATGGATAATGACCAGGTTGTAGCCGGAAACGAAGAAGTAGCAGTCGCCGGGGAAGCGCAGGGAACTGCGGAAGCAGAGGCTCCGGCAGCGCCGAAGAGGGCCGTCCGGACGCGCCGGAAGGCGCCCGTCGCCAAGGTCAACGCCGCGGAGGCTGCGGAGGCTGTGGCCGAAGCCGCCGCCCTGGCCGACGCGGCCGGCTCAGATGAGCCCGTCCGGGGCCGCCGCAAGGCAGCCAGCGTCGAGGCCGCCGCACCCGAAGCAGCCGCACCAGAAGCTGCCGTATCTGACACTGCCGCACCTGACACTGCGGCCAAGGCGCCCGCGCGGCGCACCCGGACCCGGAAAGCTGTAACCGCCCCGGAACCGTTGCCTGCCTTCGCCGGCGACGCCGAAGCGGCCGCACCTGCCGTGGCTGAGGCCCCCGCAGCAGCAGGTGGCACTGACGCAGCTGCCGCCGCCGAAACGGTTGCAGAGACGGTTGCAGAGAAGCCGGTCCGGCGCCGCGCCAGCCGTGCCAAGGCCGCCCCGAAGGCCGAAGAAGCACCCGCGGCAGTACTCCCGGCCGAAGAAGCGCCCGCTACGGAAGCACCCGCTGCGGACGCCGCCGCAGCCCAGCCCGCCGCAGCCCAGCCCGAAGAGCCGGAAGCCCGTCCCGAGGAAAGCCCGGCCGCGTCGCTGTTCATGGAACCGGGTGCCCTCACTTCCGTGATCTTCCAGGCCCCGGACCTGAGCACCGTGGTGCGTCAGGCCCCCGTTGCCGCGGCAGCAGCTGAGCCCGAGGACGAAGAAGGCGACGAGGACGAGGACGCCGGCAACCGCCGTCGGCGCCGCAGCCGCGGCCGGCGCGGCCGCACCCGCACGTCTGCCGAGTCCGATACCGAGACCGAAGGCACCGAAGAAGAGGGCGATGAAGGCTCAGAGGTGATCCTCGAAGACGGTGTGACCTCCCGCCGCCGCCGCCGTCGTCGTCGCGGTGACCAGGACCTGGAGCTGACCGGCGGGGAAGGCGACGATCCGCCCAACACGGTGACCCGCGTCCGTGCGCCGCGGGCGATGGCCGAGGCGCCGGTCAACAACCGCGTCACGTCCGTCAAGGGCTCCACCCGCCTGGAAGCCAAGAAGCAGCGCCGCCGCGAATCCCGCGACACGGGCCGCCGCCGCACCGTCATCACCGAGGCCGAGTTCCTGGCCCGCCGCGAGTCCGTGGACCGCCAGATGATCGTCCGCCAGCGCGACGACAGAATCCAGATCGGTGTCCTCGAAGACGGCGTCCTCGCCGAGCACTTCGTGTCTAAGACCCAGCAGGATTCCCTGATCGGCAACGTGTACCTGGGCAAGGTCCAGAACGTGCTGCCCTCCATGGAAGCCGCTTTCGTGGACATCGGCCGCGGCCGCAACGCCGTGCTCTACGCCGGTGAAGTGAACTGGGAGTCCGTCAACCTCGAGGGCAAGCAGCGCCGGATCGAGAACGCGCTGAAGTCCGGCGACTCCGTGCTCGTCCAGGTCACCAAGGACCCGGTCGGCCACAAGGGCGCCCGCCTCACCAGCCAGATTTCGCTGCCCGGCCGGTACCTCGTGTACGTGCCCGGCGGTTCCATGACCGGCATCTCCCGCAAGCTGCCCGACGTCGAACGCAACCGCCTCAAGCGGATCCTCAAGGACCGCCTGCCCGAGGACGCGGGCGTCATTGTCCGCACCGCCGCCGAGGGTGCGTCCGAGGAAGAGCTGACCCACGACATCAACCGCCTCCGCGCGCAGTGGGAAGGCATCGAGAGCCAGTCGACGTCCACCAAGATCCTCGCCCCCGAGCTGCTCTACGGCGAACCTGACCTGACCATCAAGGTGGTCCGGGACGTCTTCAACGAGGACTTCTCCAAACTGATCGTCTCCGGCGAGGAAGCCTGGGACACCATCGAGGCCTACGTCACCTACGTCGCACCGGACCTCGTAGGCCGGCTCGAGAAGTGGACCAAGGACACGGACATCTTCGCGGCTTGGCGCATCGATGAGCAGATCCACAAGGCCCTGGACCGGAAGGTCTTCCTGCCCTCTGGCGGTTCGCTCGTAATCGACCGCACCGAAGCCATGACCGTGGTGGATGTCAACACCGGCAAGTTCACCGGCTCCGGCGGCAACCTCGAGGAAACGGTCACCAAAAACAACCTGGAAGCGGCCGAAGAAGTCGTCCGGCAGCTGCGCCTGCGCGATATCGGCGGCATCATCGTGATCGACTTCATCGACATGGTGCTCGAATCCAACCGCGACCTCGTGCTGCGCCGCATGGTGGAGTGCCTGGGCCGGGACCGGACCAAGCACCAGGTGGCCGAGGTGACCTCGCTGGGCCTCGTGCAGATGACCCGCAAGCGGATGGGCACCGGGCTGCTGGAAGTCTTCGGCGAGCAATGCGAAACGTGTGCGGGCCGCGGCATCGTCACCCACGACGAGCCGGTGGAACACCGCCGCGCCAACACGGTCGCCGCGGAGCACTACGTGCCGCGCACCGAAGCGCAGCCTGCTGCCCGCACGGAACGCAAGAGCCGTCGCCGCGGCAGGGGAGGCCAGGGCGCGGAGACCGCGCCGGCCGCACCCGCACCCGTCCACGCCGAGCCCACCGAGGCCGAACGCCACGCCAAGGCCGAAGCCACCCGTGCCGCGCTGGCCAACATCGCTGCCGCGGCGCACGCCGCGCACCTGCACGACGGGGAGGCAGCCGCAGCCAGCGACGCCGGGGCCCGCCAGGCCGCCGTCGACGCCGTCACACAGCTCGCAGCCGCCGACGAGGCAGCCGGCCGCCCCGCAACGGTGCTGACGTTTGGCGGCGAGCAGGTGGCCCTGCCCTTCGTCGAGCACGCCGAGGACGCGCCGTCACCAGCCCTGACCCTGGACCTGCTGACCGAGGCCTTCGCCAACCTGGGCGAGGCCGAGGCCGGCAAGCAGGACCAGGCCGCCGGCCAGGCAGCGGCTGTTGCCGCCCCGGAAGCCACGGCGCCCGAGGCGCCGTCGGCCGTCCGCGCGGCGGAGGCGCCGGCGTCACGCACAGCCGACACCACGCGCGGCCGCCGCGGGCGCCGCAACCGGAGTGCCAGCCGCGCCCAGGGCGCAGCCAACGAAACCTCCGTGGAACACCGCGAGGCAACCCGGCCGGCCGCGGCCGGATCGGTTCACGAGGCCAAGGCTCCCGCTGCGGCCAGGCCTGCGTCCGTCCCGGCCGGCAACGAGCCGATCATCCTCGGCGTCGGCGTGCCGGCGTCGGAGCTGTAGTCCTCCGCGACTGACCACATCCCCGACCGGTCACTATTTCGACTGGTCGGGCTGCGGGTCCGGGTCAGGGCAGACGTAACATACGTCCGTCCAGGCCCGGGCCCGCCCGTGCGTTAACGGGGCCACAGGGTGGCAGCGGCTAGGCTGGAACACTGACACGGGGTGCCGGGCATCGGGCCGGCTGAGATCCAGACCCGTTGAACCTGTCCGGTTAGCACCGGCGAAGGGATGTCTGCCTTGTCCGCGAGATCGAATCCGTCCGAGTTCCTGCCCAGCGAGTTTCTGCCGGCCAATTTTCTGCACAGCGAGTCTCTGCCGGCGCCGCCGCGCATTCCCCGCGTGCTGGCCATCGCCGGCTCCGATCCCTCCGGCGGGGCCGGAATCCAGGCCGACCTGAAGAGCATCGCGGCGAACGGCGGCTACGGCATGGCCGCCATCACCGCCCTGACAGCGCAGAACACCCAGGGCGTGCGCGCCGTCCACGTCCCCCCGGCAGCGTTCCTCACGGCGCAGCTGGACGCCATCAGTGACGACATCGGCATCGACGCGGTCAAGATCGGCATGCTCGGTGACGCCGCCGTGATCGACGCCGTCCGCGGCTGGCTGGAAAAGGTGCGCCCCGCCGTGGTCGTCCTGGACCCGGTGATGGTCGCCACCAGCGGGGACCGGCTCCTGCAGGAATCGGCCGAGGCCGCCCTGCAGGCCCTCCTGCCGCTGGCGGACCTCATCACGCCCAACCTCGCCGAACTCGCCATCCTGCTCAAGGAACCCGTCGCGGCTGACTGGGCCGAGGCCTTGGCGCAGGGCAAGCGGCTGGCCGCCCTGACCGGCACCACCGTCCTGGTTAAGGGCGGCCACCTCCAGGGCGGACAGCCCGACGCCGCCGACGACGACGCCGCCGGCTGCCCGGATGCGCTGGTCAACACCGGTGGCCTGCTCGGCCAGGAAACAGTGGTCGTACCGGGGGAGAGGATCGCCACGCGCAACAGCCACGGCACCGGCTGCTCGCTGTCCTCGGCCATGGCCACCGTGCAGGCCCGGGTGGGGGACTGGGAAGCGGCGCTGCGGGAAGTCAAGCCGTGGCTGCTGGGCGCGCTCCGCAAAGCCTCGGTCCTGGACGTCGGCACCGGCAACGGCCCGGTCCACCACTTCCACCACCTGCAGCAACTCCAGGACGGGCAGCAACTCACCGACGGACAGTGCCGCCCGGCCGGCCACGGTCCGGCAGCGGGGGAGTTCGCCGCAGCCCTGCGCGCAGGAGCCACGGGCGATCTTGAAGCCATCTACGCCCTGGACTTCGTCCGCGGACTGGCCGACGGGTCCTTGCCCGAGCACGAGTTCGCGTACTACCTCGCCCAGGACGCCATCTACCTCAACGGCTACTCCCGGGTCCTGGCCCGGGCCGCCGCGATTGCCCCCACCGAGGCCGAGCAGCTGTTCTGGGCCCGTTCGGCGCAGACCTGCCTGGAAGTCGAATCCGAGCTGCACCGTTCCTGGCTCAGCACCCGCCCCACGGACTCCACCCTGGGCCCGGTCACGAAATCGTATGTGGACCACCTGCTGGCCGCCTCGGTGTCCGGCAGCTACGGGGTCCTGGTGGCGGCGGCACTGCCGTGCTTCTGGCTCTACGCCGAGGTCGGTTCCACGCTGCACCGGGAATTCCTGGCCGGCGGCGCCCCCGGGGAGCACCCCTACGCCGACTGGCTGCGGACCTACGCCGATGAGGACTTCGCTGCCGCGACCCGGCAGGCCATCGCGTACACGGACACGGCGGCCAGGCGGGCATCGGAGAGCGAACGGGAGGCCATGGCCCTGGCTTTCCGGCAGTCATCGCGCTACGAAGTGGACTTCTTCGACGCGCCGCGGCTATACGCCTGACACGAGCTGGCCCGGACTACCGGTACGATGGTGGGGCACGGTTCCGGAAGTCGTTGCGGCAACACAGCTCAGGATGGTCAAGATCCCGGTCAAGAACATTGACAGGGTCTTGCCTCAGGAGGTTGTGGCGCCTATCACGGACTACCCGCCGGAACCAGCCTCATTTGCGGCCGAAGGCAAAATTAGCGTATTCTAGATCTTCGGTGCTTACGCCAACACTTGGGTTATGACCCTGAGAACAGTCCGCTTGGAATTCCAAATGGATTTGTTCCGGGGATAGCTCATGGGTTCCCCCGGGGAATCCACCGGCGTTGAGGCACAGCGTGAGCCGGTCCAAACAATTTGGCCCCTGGTTCCGCACGCAAATCTAGTAATAAACGTCGAGAGAAGTGAGTTCCCCAGTGGTGTACGCGATTGTCCGCGCAGGCGGCCGCCAAGAGAAGGTTTCCGTTGGAGACTTCGTTACCCTGAACCGCGTCCCCGGTGGAGCCGGCAGCACCTTTGAGTTGCCCGCACTGCTCCTGGTGGACGGTGACAAAGTCACGTCTGCTGCTGCGGACCTGGCCAAGGTAACGGTTACGGCTGAGATCCTCGAAGACCTCCGTGGTCCGAAGATCGTCATCCAGAAGTTCAAGAACAAGACCGGTTACAAGAAGCGTCAGGGCCACCGTCAGGAACTGACCAAGGTCAAGATCACCGGTATCAAGTAACTCTTCGTTACTGTTCAGGTTCCAGCAGATTCCCCAGAATTTTTGAAGGCAGGCATTTCAAATGGCACATAAAAAAGGCGCGAGTTCCACTCGCAACGGTCGTGACTCCAACGCCCAGTACCTCGGCGTCAAGCGCTTCGGTGGCCAGGTAGTTTCCGCAGGCGAGATCATCGTCCGCCAGCGCGGCACCCACTTCCACCCGGGCGCCGGCGTAGGCCGCGGCGGGGACGACACCCTGTTCGCCCTGACCCCCGGTGCTGTCGAGTTCGGCACCCGCCGTGGTCGCCGCGTTGTGAACATCGTGGCTGCTGCAGCTGCAGAGTAACAATAAGTTCTAAATCGGTGGGGCGGGCCATTAGGTCCGCTCCACCGGTGTTTTAACCGCATTACAATCATCTTGGGCCTCTTTGGGGGTCCGGGGAACAGCACTGAGGAGATCCACGTGGCGAGCTTTGTAGACCGGGTAGTACTGCACGTATCCGGCGGTACCGGCGGCCACGGCTGTGTCTCCGTCCACCGCGAGAAGTTCAAGCCCCTCGGCGGTCCCGACGGCGGCAACGGCGGCAACGGCGGCGACGTCATCCTGCGCGTGGACCCCCAGACCACCACCCTGCTCGACTACCACCACGCGCCCCACCGGCACGCCACCAACGGCGGCCCCGGCATGGGCGACTGGCGCGGCGGCAAGAACGGCGAAACCCTGATCCTTCCGGTCCCGGTGGGCACCGTGGTGAAGTCCAAGTCCGGCGAAGTCATCGCCGACCTCGTGGCCGAAGGCGACGAATACATCGCCGCCGCCGGCGGCATTGGCGGCCTCGGCAACGCCTCCCTGTCCTCCCAGAAGCGCCGCGCGCCCGGCTTCGCGCTGCTCGGCATCGAAGGCGAATCCAGCGACGTTGTCCTGGAATTGAAGTCCATCGCCGACATCGCCCTCGTCGGCTTCCCCTCCGCCGGCAAGTCCAGCCTGATCGCCGCCATGTCCGCCGCCCGGCCCAAGATCGCGGACTATCCCTTCACCACCCTCATCCCCAACCTGGGCGTCGTCCAGGCCGGCGAGGTCCGCTTCACCATTGCCGACGTCCCCGGCCTGATCGAGGGCGCCAGCGAGGGCAAGGGCCTCGGCCACCACTTCCTGCGCCACGTCGAGCGGTGCGCCGCCCTGGTGCACGTGCTGGACTGCGGCACGCTCGAATCGGACCGCGATCCACTCTCCGACCTCGCCATCATCGAGGCCGAGCTGGAGAAGTACGCCGTGGACATGAGCTACAGCGGGTCCGACGGCGAAGTCGTTCCACTGAACCACCGCCCCCGCCTCGTGGCCCTGAACAAGGTCGACCTGCCGGACGGCAAGGACATGGCCGAGTTCGTCCGCCCGGAGCTCGAATCCCGGGGCTACAAGGTCTTCGAAATCTCGGCGACGAGCCACGAAGGCCTCCGCCAGCTCGGCTTCGCCATGGCCGAAATCGTCAAGGCCGCCCGCGACGCCGTCGCCGCGACCCCGCCGAAGGTGCACGCCCCGGTGCTGCGCCCCCGCGCCGTCAACGAGACCGGCTTCACGATCCGCCGCGAGGAAAAGAACCTCGAGCCGCTCTTCCGCGTCCTGGGGGACAAGCCCGTGCGCTGGGTCAAGCAGACCGACTTCACCAACGAGGAAGCGATCGGCTACCTCGCCGACCGCCTGGCCAAGCTTGGCGTTGAAAATGAACTGTTCAAGCAGGGCGCCAAGCCGGGCGACATGGTGGTCATCGGCGAGGACGACGGCGTCGTCTTCGACTGGGAGCCGACCATGATGGCCGGTGCCGAGCTGCTCGCCTCGCCCCGCGGCACCGACGTGCGCTTCGCCGACATCGGCGACCGCCCGACGCGTGGCCAGAAGCGCGACGAACAGCAGGAACGCCGCGACGCCAAGGCCGCCGCCCGCGCCGAGCTCGAAGCCGAACGCAAGGCCGGCATCTGGACCGAATCCGTCAGCGGCCGCCGCGCGCGGCAGCCGCTCAAGGAGAGTGGACTGGGCGAAGCCGATGACGAGTAAGACCGTCGTCGAGCACCGGTCCCAGCCGCTCAAGGCCCAGACCATCGACGCCCCGGACCGCACTGTGCTGTCCGGGGCGCGCCGGATTGTCGTCAAGGTCGGCTCGTCCTCGCTGACCTCCATCAAGGGCGGGATCTCCGAAGAGGCCCTGACCGGGCTCGCCGACGCCCTGGCGCACAAGCGCAACGCGGGCGCGGAGATCATCCTCGTGTCCTCCGGCGCGATCGCCGCCGGCCTCGCCCCGCTCGGCCTCGAGAAGCGCCCCCGCGACCTCGCCACCCAGCAGGCCGCGGCCAGCGTAGGCCAGGGCCTGCTGATGGCCCGCTACACCCACGCCTTCGGCGCGCACGGGGTCACCGTCAGCCAGGTGCTGCTGACCGCGGACGACTTTATGCGCCGCAGCCAGCACACCAACGCGTTCCGCGCGCTGGACCGGCTGCTGAACCTCGGCGTTGTCCCGGTGGTCAACGAAAACGACACCGTAGCCACGCACGAGATCCGCTTTGGCGACAACGACCGCCTCGCGGCCCTGGTGGCGCACCTGGTCCGCGCCGACGCGCTCGTGCTGCTCTCCGACGTCGACTCCCTGTACGACGGCCCGCCGTCGCACGGCGCCAAGCGGATTCCGCACGTCTCCGGCCCCCACGACCTCGACGGCGTCTCGATCGGCAGCACCGGCAAGGCCGGCGTGGGCACGGGCGGCATGGTCACCAAGGTCGAAGCCGCGAGCATCGCCGCCGGTTCGGGCATCCACGCCCTCGTAACATCCACGGCCAATGCGGCCGCTGCGCTGGCCGGCGAGGACGTGGGCACGTGGTTCTCCGTCAACGGCGCGCGCAAGCCGATCCGGCTCCTGTGGCTGGCCCACCTGGCATCCGTGCGCGGCACCCTGGTGCTCGACGACGGCGCGGTCAAGGCCGTCCGCGACCGCCGCACCTCGCTCCTGCCGGCCGGAATCGCAGCGGTCAAGGGCGACTTCGAGGCCGGTGACGCCGTGGAGATGGTGTCAGTGGACAACACTGTGATTGCCCGCGGGCTGGTCAACTATTCGGCCGCCGAGCTGCCCCAAATGCTGGGCCGGTCCACCCATGAGCTCGGCAAGGCACTGGGCCGCGGATATGACCGCGAAGTTGTTCATGTTGACGACCTGGTGCTGGTCTAGGTTCCCCCGACGCCTAAACTGGAAGCATGACTGAGGCCCTGACTTCCGCTGCCGTGACTGATGTGCCTGCCGGCACCGTTCCCGCCGGTAACGCCGCGCCCGCCCAAGGGTTCGCCGCGGCCCCGGATCCGGCACCCGCCCCTGGCACCGCAACAGGGACCGAAGCGGCCGTCCACGCGATCGCAGACCGCTCGCGCAACGCTGCCCACAAGATGGCGCGTGCCAACCGGGCCTGGAAGGACCGGGGCCTGCGCGCCATCGGCAAGGCGCTGGTGGAACACAAGCACCAGATCCTGGCCGCCAACGCCAAGGACGTCGCGGCCGGCCGGGCCGCCGGCACCAGCGCCGCCCTGCTGGACCGCCTGACGCTTACCGACTCACGCATCACGGCCCTCGCCGCCGCACTCGAAAACCTCGCCACCCTGCCCGATCCCGTAGGAAACGTCGTGCGGGGCCAGACCCTCCCCAACGGGCTGCGCCTGCGCCAGATCAACGTACCTATGGGCGTGGTGGCCGCGATCTATGAGGCCCGCCCGAACGTCACGGTCGACATCGCCGGGCTGGCCCTCAAGAGCGGCAACGCCGTCATCCTGCGCGGCGGATCCGCCGCCGCTGCCACCAACGCCGCCCTGATCACCATCCTCCGGGATGCGCTGGAATCGGTGGGCCTGCCCGCCGACGCCGTCCAGACCGTGGACCAGTACGGCCGCGACGGCGCCAACGCGCTCATGCGGGCGCGTGGCCGGGTGGACGTGCTCATTCCCCGCGGCGGCCGCGAGCTCATTCAGGCCGTTGTGACGAACTCCTCCGTACCGGTCATCGAGACCGGTGAAGGCAACGTCCATATCTTCCTGGACGCTTCCGCCAGCGAGGAAATGGCCGTGGACATCCTCCTCAACGCCAAGACCCAGCGGCCCAGCGTCTGCAACACCGTCGAAACGCTCCTGGTGCACTCCAAGTCCACCGTTCTTCCCGCGGTCGCCGCCGCGTTGCGGGCTGCCGGGGTCACCCTGCACGTGGACCAGCGCATCCGCGCCGCCCTGCCGGCCTCGGTCCAGACCGTGCCGGCCACGGAGGATGACTGGGCCACCGAATACATGAACCTGGACCTGGCGGTGGCCATGGTGGACAGCTTGGACGAGGCCGTCAGGCACATCCGCAAGTGGTCCACCGGCCACACAGAAGCGATCCTGACCAACGACCTCGCCAACGCCGAGCGCTTCATCGCCGATGTCGATTCGGCCGCCGTGATCGTGAACGCCTCCACCCGCTTCACCGACGGCGGCGAGCTCGGCCTCGGCGCCGAAGTGGGGATTTCCACCCAAAAACTCCATGCCCGCGGCCCCATGGGGCTGACCGAGCTGACCACGACCAAGTGGATCGTGCAGGGCGAGGGCCAGATCCGGGGCTAGCAACGCTGTAACATGGAACGGAAGACCGGAACGGCGGACACCTCCGCCGTCGTCAAATTTTGAACTCACTAGGGGAGAACATGCTGTCGCAGCAGATCGCCACTTTCGTCGCCGCCGCCGGCGAATCGGGCCACGAGGAACTCGCACCGCTCATTGCACCGCCGTTTGTCATTGGCGCCACCATGTTCGCGATCCTGGTGGTCCTGCTGCTGATCACGCTGTCCTACTCCAACCTGGGCCGGCGCCACGTGGCCGTCGAGGAGCACGCGGACCCGCACCGCCAGCACCCGAACAAGCACGATCACGGCCAAGGTCACTAATATTTCCGCCCCCACGAAGCAGCGCGGCGCCCAGCGCCGCCTGCGTCTGGGTGTGATGGGCGGCACGTTCGACCCCATCCACCACGGACACCTTGTCGCGGCCAGTGAGGTCGCGGCCAAGTTCGACCTCGACGAAGTCGTGTTCGTGCCCACCGGCCAGCCGTGGCAGAAGATGGCCAAGAAGGTCAGCGAAGCCGAGCACCGGTATCTCATGACGGTCATCGCCACGGCCTCGAATCCCCGCTTCACCGTGAGCCGGGTGGACGTTGACCGTCCGGGACCGACCTACACGATCGACACCCTGCGTGACCTGCGGACCCTGCGTCCGGACGCCGACCTGTTCTTCATCACCGGCGCGGACGCCCTGGCCCAGATTTTGTCCTGGAAAGACATCGATGAACTCTGGTCCCTCGCGCACTTCGTGGGCGTCACCCGGCCAGGCCACGTCCTGGACGGCATGGGACGCAAGGACGTCAGCCTCCTGGAGGTCCCGGCCATGGCCATTTCCTCCACGGATTGCCGCACGAGGGTGGCCGAAGGAAACCCCGTCTGGTACCTCGTGCCGGACGGGGTGGTCCAGTACATCGCCAAGTACGGCCTGTACCACGCCAGCCCCGACGCCGACCGCCTTGAAGCCGGACACGCCGGGACCGCCAACGCCGGAAACGGCGCGGCAGAAACTGACCCCGCACAGCACGATCCAGCCCTTGAGATAACCCAACCAGCCAGCACTGAATGAGTTTGCCATGAGTCAGGAACAGCCTCCCATCCGCAGCCGCCGCGAATTGCGGCAGGCCAGAGATGAACGCCTGGACACACCGGGCCCGGGCGAGCCGACGGAGGCCGAAATCACTGGCCGGAGCCGTCGCGTTGCCGACGCCCCGGTGGACTCTGTGCGCGCTGGCTCTGTGCCTGCCGGCACAGAGCGGTCCTCACAGGTCCGGGCACGGGACCGCGCCGCACTGCGCACCATCAAGGAACTCGCAGAAAAGGAAGGCCAGCTGGCCGGCGGCGGGCCGCCCACGCGACGCCAGCTGAGGCTTTTGGAGCTGGCGACCGAAACCGCCCCGGCCACCCAGGCCAACACCATTGTCCCGGTGTCGCCGCGGACCCGGGCCACTCCGGTGGTTTCCCCGGCCGGGAAGGACACCGCCCCCACGGACGCCGCCTCGAAGGGCGCTGCTCCGAAGGATGCTGCCCCGAAGGGCACGTCCCCGGCTGCGTCAGCCGCCCCGGCGCCCAAGGCCCCCGCTGCGCCCAAGGCTCCCGCTGGCGATGGCGCCGGACCGGGCGGCACGACGCCCGAGGGCATGACCGTGGAGCAGGCGCTGGCCGCCCGCGAGCTCCTCGCGGAGCAGGCCAAGAACCAAGTGGCCAAGATGGAACACATTGCGGCCACGGATCCGGATGCCGTTGATCCGGCCGTCCTGGCCGAGCAGATCGCCCTCGCCGAGCGCGCCGCTATCCTGAACCGCCGCGCCGCCGCCAAGCAGAAGCTTGCCGAACAAAACAGCCAGCCGCCGGCGCCTCGCAACGATCCGACCACGGCCAACAACCTGGCCATGGTTACACCCTTGGAATTTGAGAAGATTCCCGGCGTGGAGCGGCCCGTCATGAAGCGCCCTGCCACGTCGTATGTCCCGGTTGTCACCAACCCGGGTCCGCGCGTGGACTCGCCACGGAAGCCCGGCCTGCGGCGGCCGGGCAGTTCCCGCCAGAAGGCCGCAGGTCCTGCTATGGGTTCTGCCGCTGGCAGAGCCGGCGTCCTGGCCCGGGCGGAAGCAGCCGCCAAAGCCGGAACAGCCCGGCCGGCAAGCGCAGCAATTTCCGCGGGGGAGTCCGACGAACGATTCGTGGGCGGGGAACCCGTGGCCGCGAATGCCGCCTACGGGCTGGAACCCCTGGATGCCGCCACCGCCGGGCTCGGCCGGGCGCGCCGCCTGCGCATGCTCCAGCTCGGCGTCCTGGCGGTGGGGATTGTTGCCCTCATCGCCGGCATCACGCTGATCGTCACCGGGCTGGCCCACTAGGTCTCAGGCCGCCACCGGCGCCCACATTTTCATCACCATAGTTTTTCATCACTACAAGGAGTCCCGTGACTGCAACCGATTCATCCATCACTACCGCCCGCCACGCAGCCCGCGCTGCCTCGGAGAAGCTTGCCGAGGACATCGTGGCTCTGGACGTCAGCGAACGGCTGGCCCTGGCCGACGTCTTCCTGATTGCCTCGGCCCCGAGCGAACGCCAGGTCAACGCAATCGTGGACGGCATCGAGGACGAACTCTCCAAGTTTGACCAGAAGCCCGTCCGCCGCGAGGGCCGCTCCGGCGGTCGCTGGGTGCTGCTGGACTACTCCAACGTCGTCATCCACGTTCAGCACGAGGAAGACCGCGTGTTCTACGCCCTCGAGCGCCTGTGGAAGGACTGCCCCGTCGTCGATCTGCAGCTCGGCGACGACGCCTCCGCCAAGGCCACCGCCGGCACCGACACGGAGTAGCCACCCGCGCTCAGGCCACGTCCGGACGCTAAAAAGAGCCGAATATGCCCGATTTGGAATTTTCCGACGGGCTGGTCTAAGATATTTGAGTTGCTTCGGAGAGATCCGGACAGAAAACCGGAGCTTTGCACGTCAGCAGACATGCTCGGAGCAGCGAAAATTCGGGGCTGTGGCGCAGCTGGTAGCGCACCTGCATGGCATGCAGGGGGTCAGGGGTTCGAGTCCCCTCAGCTCCACCGGATAATCCGCCGGAATCGAAAGATTCCGGCGGATTTTTTTGTGCCAGGATCCGGGCAAGACCCTGGAAGTCAACGAACCTTTCCCATGAGTCAACGCGCCGATTAGCGCGAACGCGATTTGTGGTTTAGGCTATTCAGGTTGCTTCAGGGAGGACGAAACTTCCGGGCAAATGAGGGGCTGTGGCGCAGCTGGTAGCGCACCTGCATGGCATGCAGGGGGTCAGGGGTTCGAGTCCCCTCAGCTCCACCAGAAAGGGAATCACCGCGAGGCGGTGGTTCCCTTTTTCGTGCCCCGCACTGGGGCTGGCCTTCAGGAGTTGCATCCGTCAAGACCGTCTCATGACGGGACGTCATAAACTGTCATTTAGGCTCTCCACCCTGAGCGGGACCTTGCTATCGTCGCTAGGAGACAGCCGCCATGCGGCTTAGCTGGAAGGCCATTTCCGGCTCCACGACTAAGGAACATCATGAAGCGCACACGACTTTCCGTTATCGGCCTCATTGCTGCCGCAGGGCTCGCCCTGGCAGGCTGCGGGTCGGCGTCCACCACCCCGGCCAGCTCAGCGCCGGCAGCGGGTGCGGACACCTCCCTCAGCGATGTGAAGAGCGCAGGCGTGCTCAAGGTCGGCACGGAAGGCACCTACAAGCCGTTCACGTTCCACGCCAACGGCAGCGGTGAGCTGACGGGCTACGACGTCGAGATCATCAACGCCGTCGCCGGGAAGCTGGGCGTCAAGCCGGCCTTCCAGGAGACGCAGTTCGACGCCATCTTCGCCGGCCTCGACGCCAAGCGGTTCGACGTCGTCGCGAACCAGGTTTCCATCACCGATGAGCGCAAGGCGAAGTATGACTTCTCCACCCCCTACACGGTGAGCACCGGCGTCGTTGTCACCAAGTCGGACAACGACAGCATCCACTCCTTTGAGGACCTCAAGGGCAAGACCACGGCGCAGTCCCTGACGAGCAACTGGTACAAGCTGGCGCAGCAGAGCGGCGCGAACGTCGAGGCCGTCGAGGGCTGGGCGCAGGCGATCACACTGCTCAAGCAGGGCCGCGTCGATGCCACCATCAACGACAAGCTGACGTACCTGGACTACCAGAAGACCGACCACGACACCGGCATCAAGATTGCTGCCGAGACCACTGACAAGTCGCTGAGCGCGTTCGCCCTGCGCAAGGGATCGACCAGCCTGGCCGACGCCATCAACAAGGCCCTCGGCGAGCTGGCGGCCGACGGCACCCTGACGAAGATCTCCCAGAAGTACTTCGACGCCGACGTCTCGAAGTAGCGCTGTGCACGCCGCAGAGAAACGCCGCGTCCGGGCATGAGCATCAACTGGGAACTCGTGTGGTCATCGCTGGGCCCCCTCCTGACGGGTGCGATCTTCGGCACCATCCCCTTGGCGCTGGCATCGTTCAGCCTGGGCCTCCTGCTGGCGCTGGTGGTGGCCCTCATGCGGCTGAGCCGCAACCGCCTGGTTTCCGCGGTGGCGCGGACCTACATTTCCGTCATCCGAGGAACCCCGCTCCTGGTCCAGCTGTTCGTCATTTTCTACGGGCTGCCTTCCGTGGGAATCACCATCAGCCCCTGGCCCAGCGCCATTATCGCGTTCTCCCTGAACGTCGGCGGCTATGCCGCGGAGGTCATCCGGGCGGCCATCTTGTCCGTTCCGAAGGGCCAGTGGGAGGCCGGCCACACCATCGGAATGTCGCGCCGGCAGACGCTCGTGCGGATCATCCTGCCGCAGGCCGCCCGGGTCTCGGTTCCGCCACTGTCCAACACCTTCATCAGCCTGGTCAAGGACACCTCGCTGGCGTCGCTGATCCTCGTCACCGAACTGTTCCGCGTGGCGCAGCAGGTGGCAGCCTTCAGCCAGGAATTCATGCTGCTGTATCTGGAAGCAGCCGTGATCTACTGGATCATCTGCCTCGTTCTCGCCAGCGGACAGTCCGCCCTGGAGAAGAGATTGGACCGCTATGTCGCCCACTGAACCGCAACCCTCCGATGTTCCTGTCCCGGACGAGCCGCTCCTGACCGTCACGGGCCTGCGCAAGGCGTTCGGCCAGCACGAAGTGCTCAAATCCATCGACCTTGAAGTGCGGCGCGGCGAAGTGGTCACGTTGATCGGGCCGTCCGGATCAGGAAAAACGACAGTCCTGCGCTGCCTGAACGGCCTCGAAGTGCCCGACGCCGGCGTCGCCGAATTCGCGGGGCAACTGACCGTGGACTTTGCCACACCGGTGGCGAAGAAGCAGGTGCTCGCCTTGCGGGACCGCAGCGCCATGGTGTTCCAGCACTACAACCTCTTTCCGCACAAGACCGTCCTGGAGAACGTGATCGAGGGCCCGGTCCAGGTGCAGAAGCGGCCCAAGGCGGAGGCGATCCAGGAGGCCAGGGACCTGTTGGCCCGGGTCGGCCTGACCGGCAAGGAAAACAGCTACCCCTTCGAGCTCTCCGGCGGCCAGCAGCAGCGCGTCGGCATTGTCCGAGCCCTCGCCCTGCGCCCGCAACTGCTGCTCTTCGACGAGCCCACCTCTGCGCTGGACCCCGAGCTCGTGGGCGAGGTCCTGGCCGTCATCAAGGAACTCGCCGACGAAGGCTGGACCATGGTGGTGGTCACCCACGAGCTCGCGTTCGCCCGTCAGGTGGCCGACGAGGTCATCTTCATGGACGGCGGCGTGGTGGTCGAACGCGGCCACCCCGACACCGTGCTGCGGGACCCGCGGGAGGAACGCACGCGGCAGTTCGTGGACCGCCTGCTGAACCCGTTCTAAGGCGCCCGGCCGCGGCGAGAAGAAGGCCGCCAGCACGGGCGGGCACAAGCGGCGGCTAAACTTGGTCGGGTGAACGACTCCCTGCCCCCGTGCCCCGAATGCTCCAGCGAATACACCTACGAAATGGGGGCACTCCTGGTCTGCCCGGAGTGCGCGCACGAATGGTCCGCGTCCGCGGAGACTGACGCAGAAGCCGACGCCCCAGCGGCCGCCGTCATCAAGGACGCGGTAGGCAACGTCCTCGCCGACGGCGACACCGTCACCGTGGTCAAGGACCTGAAAATCAAGGGAAGCTCCACCGTCATCAAAGTCGGCACCAAGGTCCGCGGCATCCGCCTGGTCAACGGTGTCGGCGACCACGACATCGACTGCAAGGTGGACGGCGTGGGCCCCATGCAGCTCAAGTCCAGCGTCGTCAAGAAGATCTGACCGGGAACGCGACCGTGACCGCTGAGACGGTGCGGGCGGCCGACGTCGTCGTGGTCGGCGCCGGCCAGGCAGGACTGTCGGCGGCCTACCACCTTCAGCGCCGCGGCTTCGTCCCGGCCGCAGCTGACGCGGCCGGCCCCGACGCGGCCAGCCCGGCCCCCGCCGGGACATACATCGTGCTCGACGCCGAGGACGGGCCCGGCGGGGCCTGGCGGCACCGGTGGAAGAGCCTGCTCATGGCCACCGTGAACGGCATCAGCGACCTCCCGGGAATCCCGCAGCCCGACGTGGACCCCGCCGAGGCCAGCTCCAGTTTCCTCACCCGCTATTTCGGCGGGTACGAACACGACCTCGGCCTCGCGATCGAGCGGCCGGTGAAGGTGCAGTCGGTGAGCCGGGAGGACGATGATCCGGCCGGGCGGCTGAGCATCGCAACCTCCCGCGGACGGTTCTCGGCCCGCGCCCTCATCAACGCAACCGGCACCTGGACCCGGCCGTTCTGGCCCATCTATCCGGGCAGGGCCAGCTTCCGCGGCCGGCAGCTGCACGTCGCCGACTACGTGTCCGCCGACGAATTCCGCGGGGAGCATGTCATCGTGGTCGGCGGCGGGATCTCGGCCGTCGGGCTGCTCGATGAGATCTCCAGGGTCACCACCACCACCTGGTTCACGCGCCGGGAACCGGTCTGGCGCGAGGCCGCCTTCGACCGGCAGGCCGGCCACGACGCCGTCGCCCTGGTCGAGGAGCGGGTGCGCCAGGGCCTGCCGCCGCAGAGCGTCGTCTCCGTGACGGGCCTGATCTGGACCCCGGCCCTGCGCGCCGCCGCCGCGCGCGGCGTCCTGGACCGGCACCCGATGTTCACCGCGATCGAACCCGACGGCGTCCGGCTGGCCGACGGCAGCTTCCTCGCCGCCGGGGTCATCCTGTGGGCCACGGGATTCCGGGCCGAACTCGAACACCTCGCCCCGCTGCACCTGCGCGGACCCGGCGGCGGCATCGCGATGGACGGCACCCAGGTCGCCGCCGAGCCCCGGGTCCACCTCGTCGGCTACGGGCCCTCCTCGTCCACAATCGGCGCCAACCGGGCCGGCCGGGCCGCCGTCGCCGGAATCGTCACACTGCTGGCCCGGACCGGTATAACTTAAAGCAACGCGGGGTCACTTACGGCCCATCCCGGAGTGCAGGACGGACCGTAAGTGACCCCGCGTTGAAGTGCAGTGCCGAAGTTCCAAACACCCAGCTAAATTCCCACCCGAGAAGAAACGGCGGCACAACGCGCGTGGCGGACAACAGCTTCGAATCCCTCTTTGCCCGGCTGCGTAGATTCCCGGATGTGGAGGCCGACAACCTGCAGGCCTGGGACGCCACGGACAGGCTCCTGCTGGACTCACTACTTGAGATGCGCGCGGCCGGCCTGCTGCCGCCCGGCGGCCGGCTCGCGGTGGTGGGGGACCGGTACGGTGCCCTGACCCTCGGCGCCCTGACCCTCGGGGCGGAGGCCGTGCGGGTCCAGCAGGACCTCATCACCGGTGAACGGGCGCTGCGGGCGAACGCCGAGGCCCTGGGCATCGACGGCGGCTTCCAGCACCTCCCGTTGGGCGCCGAACTGCTGGAGGGAGCCTCCCTGGTCTTGCTGCAGTTGCCGCGGTCCCTGGCGGAACTTGAGGAGATCGCCGACGCCGTGGCCCGCTACGCGGCGCCCGAGGTAGTGCTGGTCGCGGGCGGACGCGTCAAACACATGAGCCTGGGCATGAACGCCGTCCTGGGCCGCTACTTCGGCGACGTCCAGCCCCAGTTGGCGCGGCAGAAATCACGGCTCCTGCTGGCCCGGAGCCCCAAGCCGGTCCCGGCAGCGCTGCCCTTCCCGGTCACTGAGGTCAACGACGGACTGGGGCTCACGGTCTGCGCCCGGGGCGCCGTCTTCGCCGGCACCGGGCTGGATATCGGGACCAGGTTCCTGCTGGACTTCCTGCCCCGGATGCCGCACGCCACCCATGCCGTTGACCTTGGCTGCGGCACCGGAATCCTTGCCGCGATGTACGCCCGCGCCAACCCCGGTGCCCGCGTCACCGCCACCGACCGGTCCGCCGCCGCAGTCGACTCAGCCTTGGCCACCTCCCGGGCGAACGGCCTGGACAGACGGATCGACGTGCTCCAGGACGACGCCATGAGCTCCCTCCCGGACGCCAGCGCGGACCTGGTCCTGCTCAACCCGCCCTTCCACCTGGAAGCGGCGGTCCACTCCGGCGCGGGGATCAAGCTGATCGAAGCGGCCGGCAGGGTGCTCGCCCCGGGCGGGGAGCTCTGGACCGTGTTCAACAGCCACCTGCACTACCGGCCGGCCCTGGAACGGCTGATCGGGCCCACACGCGAGGCCGGCAGGAATCCAAAATTCACCGTCACGGCCAGCACCCGGCGGCCTTGACGAAAGAAACTTTGTGTCAGTAAAGCGCAAGTGTGGGCGCACGCCTGCACGTAACGTACGATTCTGACAACTGCTGTGCGTGGCCAAAACGTTTAGAGGTATCAGTGACCGAGTTCCGGCAACCCTCGCCGAGGCGAGGGACCAACCTACCGAAGATGGGCGACTTCAACCTCACGGTCATCTTGGACGCCATCCGCCGCACGCCGGGCGGGCTGAGCCGGGTGGAACTCGCCCAGATTGTCGGACTCTCGCCGCAGACTATCTCCAACATTTCCCGCCGCCTGCTGGACCAGCACCTGATCGTCGAGGCAGGCAAGGAAGGCACCGGGCCGGGCAAGCCCAGGACCATGCTCCGGCTGAATCCCGCGGGGATGTATGCCGTGGGCGTCCACCTGGACCCGGCCGTCCTCACGTTCGTCGTGCTGGACCTGCTCGGCGCCGTCGTCCGGCACTCACGGATCACCACCCCGCCCGGCACCGACCCCAGGGCTGTCATCGAAACCATCGCGGGCGAAATCAAGAGGCTCATCCTGGACTCCGGGGTGGACCCGGACCGGATCGCCGGGCTCGGGGTTGCGTCGCCGGGCCCCATCGACCTCAACGAGGGCGCCGTCGTGGACCCGCCGCTGCTGCCGGGTTGGGACCACGTGGGGCTGCGGGATGCCCTGGCGGAAGCCACTGGCCTGTCCACGCTTATGGACAAGGACGTCACCAGCGCAGCCGTGGCCGAAACCTGGGCCGGCGGCCCCAGCGGAGAGGGCAGCTTTGTCTTCATGTATATGGGGACCGGGATCGGCTGCGGGATCGTCCTCAATGACGAAGTCGTCCGCGGGACCTCGGGCAACGCCGGGGAAATCGGACACATCGTCGTCGACCCGGGCGGCGCCCTCTGCGACTGCGGGCAGCACGGATGCGTGAAGTCCTCCGCCATCCCGCAGGTCCTCGTGGCGCAGGCCGAGGCGGCCGGGATATTGGATGGTTCACTCCAGGACAGGAGCGCACCGGCAGTCCAGGAGCGGTTCGCCGAGTTGTGCGCGATCGCCGACGCCGGCAACGATGAAGCCAAGGAAATCATTCGAGGGTCCGCAGTCCTCGTGGCCCGTGCGGTGTCCGTCGTCACCAACGCCCTGGACGTGGACCGGGTAGTGTTCGGCGGCCCGTTCTGGACATGCCTCTCAGCGGCCTACCTCGAGCTGGTCCCCGGACTCGTCGAGGCAAACAGTGCCACCCGGAGGATCCATGGGATCGAAGTCGTGGGCACAGGGGTAGGCGAGGACGTCGGCGCCGTCGGTGCGGCCTGCCTGGTGCTCGAACACACACTGGCCCCGCGCTCCCAGCGGCTGCTCCTGGGGGACTAGGCAGGGGCTGACCGGACGTCAGTCGATGTCCTCAACCACCGTCCCATACGGGATGGTGTCATCCAGATGCGCCTGGTGGCCATGCGGAAGCACGAGAATCCGGACCCCGTGCAACCTCTCTGCGGCCGACTGCATGAGGACTGGCCGGACGGTGTTGATGAAGCTCTCGCTCTTGCCGGCGAGGTACTGCTGGTAGCTGGCTGGAAGCTGAATCATGGCAACAGGATAGTCCTGACCAGGTGCGTTGGGGAGAGCGGGCCGCGCGGGGCGAAATTGGCGCCTTCGGCGAACATTATTCTGCCCGGCGCCGCAAACGCCCGTAAAGGTGCGTCTTAATTCGGACGCCGACTTGAAGGGCACCCCGGCCGGGTCTTAGAGTTCTATACAAGTTACCTCAGTAACGTGTCAGCGATCCTCCGCTGAAAGCTGCCCCCGGGCGGCCCAGGAGGGTGTGGGTGCCCCCATGTGGGCCTGACATTTGCTCACGGACAACTTCGTATCAGGCGTAACAGTCGCGGCTGCGCCCTGCTGAAGTTCCCTCCGTGTTCCCCAAACTCAATTCACTGACGACGGAGTTTCCGTTTCTGGTTCCGGTCCGCCGGGATTCCGGATCTCCCGGCGGCAGTGTTCAAAGCCAAGGACGCAAATGTCACCTCCAAGCCTTATCGATACCCATCCCAATCTTGCCGGCGCGGCCCCTGTTGCGCTGTCCTACGAGCTGTTCCCGCCGCGGTCGCCCGCAGCCGCCGAATCCCTCTGGACCACCATCGGCGAACTGGAAGCCACGGACCCGGACTACGTGTCCGTGACCTACGGGTCCAACGGCTCCAACCGCAGCACCGCCGTCGATCTCGTCAACCGGCTCGTGCAGGAAACGACGCTGCGGCCCCTGGCCCACCTGACCTGCGTGGGGAATTCCCCGCAGGAGCTGGCGGAGATCATCGGCGAACTGCTCGACGTCGGCGTCCGCGGCATCCTCGCCCTCCGCGGCGACCGGCCCAAAGACGGAGAAACCCCGCCGCCGGGATCGCTCCGGTACGCCCAGGACCTGATCGAGCTCATCCGCCGCGTGGAGCAGCGCCGCTCGGCACTGCTGTGCGCCGGCAGGGTCGCGGTCGGCGTCGCCGCCTACCCGACCCGGCACCCGGAATCCCCGAGTGAGGCGCACGACGTCGAGGTCCTGCTGGCCAAGCAGCGCTCCGGCGCCGACTTCGCCATCACCCAGGTCTTCTTCCACACCGAACAGTACGCCGACCTCCTGGCGCGGGCACGCCGGGCCGGGGTGACCATCCCGATCATTCCCGGGGTCATGCCGCTGACCAGCCTCCGGCGGCTCGCCCGGCTCGGCGAACTGACCGGCGTGGAACCGGCCCCGGAACTCATCGAACGCCTCGCGGCCGCCGATACCGACGCCGAGCGGACCCGGATCGGGGTCAGCGCCACCGTTGATCTCGCCAACGCAGCCCTGGACGCCGGAGCCCCCGGCATCCACCTCTACACGTTCAATGAGCACGCCGCGGCCCTGGACGTGCTGGACAAGCTCGCCCTGCCCCGGCCGCGTAGCGGCAACAAGAACAGCGGCAGCCGGCAGAGCGGCAACCGGCACGGCGCCGGCCGCATCAGCGCATCCCGGGGCGCCGCCAGCGGCCAGCTCGCCAGCTAGGCACAACAACTTCCCTCCGTACAGAACCACCAACACCTAGGACTTCCCATGACTGAACTTCCCATCACCCCCTTCCCGTCCGCCTCGATCCTCGGCTACCCGCGCATCGGCCGCCGCCGCGAACTCAAGAAGGCCGTCGAGGCCTACTGGGCCGGCAAAATCGACGCCGCAGCCCTGGACGCTGCCGCCAAGGAAATCCAGCTCGGCACCGCCAAGCGCCTCCAGGGCCTGGGCCTGACCGAAGCCGCAGCCGTCCCCGGCACCTTTTCCTACTACGACCAGGTGCTCGACGCCGCCGCCCACCTCGGCGCCGTGCCGGCCCGCTTCGGGAACCTCCTCAACGCGCAGGGGCAGCTCGCCATCGACGGCTACTTCACCCTGGCCCGCGGCAACAAGGACCAGCAGCCGCTGGAAATGACCAAGTGGTTCGACACCAACTACCACTACCTCGTGCCGGAAATCGGTCCGGAGACCAACTTTGCGCTGACCTCGAACCGGATCGTCGAGGAATTCGAGTACGCCCTCGCCAACGGCGTCGAGACCCGCCCGTACATCGTCGGCCCGGTCACGTTCCTGCTGCTGAGCAAGGCCTCCGACGACGCCCCGGCCGGCTTCAGCCCGCTGTCCCGCCTGGAGGACGTCCTCCCGGTCTACACGGCGCTGCTGCAGAAGCTCGCCGCCGCCGGCGCCAGCTGGGTCCAGCTCGACGAGCCCGCCCTCGTGGTGGACCAGGACACCCCGGCCGTGGAAATCCAGGCCGCCGTCGCCCGCTCCTACGAGGCCCTGGCCGCCGCGGCCCAGCGCCCGCAGCTTTTCGTCTCCACCCCGTACGGCGCGCTCAACGGCCAACTCGGCACCCTTGCCGCCACCGGCATCGACGCCCTGCACCTGGACGTCTTCAAGGGCGAGGTCCCGTCCGCCGCGGCCCTGGCCGCGCTGGGCAACAAGACCCTCGTCGCCGGCGTCGTGGACGGCCACAACATCTGGCGCAACGACCTCGCCGCCTCCGCGAAGAAGATCGCCGAACTGAAGACGTCGGTGGCCAAGCTGGCCATCAGCACTTCCACCTCCACCCAGCACGTCCCGCACGACGTCGACGAGGAAGTCCAGCTCTCCGCGCAGCTGCGCAGCTGGCTGGCCTTCGCCGACCAGAAGGCCGTTGAAGTCGTCACCCTCGCCGGCCTGCTGACCGACGAAGCAGCCGTCCAGCCCGCCATCGACGAGGCCACCCGCGTCATCGCCTCCCGCGCCGAGGCCGAGGGCGTCCGCCGCGGCGACGTCCGGGCACGCACCGCCGCACTGACCGGCGCCGACTTCAACCGCTCCGCCTACGCCGTCCGCGAGGCAGCCCAGGAGAAGGCGCTGCACCTGCCGGCGCTGCCCACCACCACCATCGGTTCCTTCCCGCAGACCTCGGAAATCCGTACCGCCCGGGCCCGCGCCAACCGCGGCGACTTCACCACGGAGCAGTACGAGCAGCTCATGAAGGACGAGATCAAGCGCGTCGTTCAGCTGCAGGAAGAGCTCGGCTTCGACGTCCTGGTGCACGGCGAGCCCGAGCGCAACGACATGGTCCAGTACTTCGCCGAGAACCTCGAAGGCTTCGACGTCACCGTCCACGGCTGGGTCCAGTCCTACGGCTCGCGCTGCACCCGCCCGTCCATCCTGTGGGGCGATGTCACCCGCAGCGCCCCGATCACGGTGAAGTGGGCCGAGTACGCCCAGTCCCTGACCAGCAAGCCGATGAAGGGCATGCTCACCGGCCCGGTCACCATCCTCGCTTGGTCCTTCGTCCGCGATGACCAGCCGCTCGGCGAGACCGCCAACCAGGTGGCGCTGGCCCTCCGCGACGAGATCGCCGACCTCGAGGCGGCCGGCATCAAGGTCATCCAGGTGGACGAGCCGGCGCTCCGCGAGCTCCTGCCGCTGCGCAAGGCCGACCAGGCCGCGTACCTGGACTGGTCGGTGAAGTCCTTCCGCCTCGCCACCGCCGGCGCCGCGGACGCCACCCAGGTCCACACGCACCTGTGCTACTCCGAGTTCGGCGCCATCATCGACGCGATCGACGGCCTCGACGCCGACGTGACCTCGATCGAGGCCGCCCGCTCCCGCATGGAGGTCGTCCACGACCTCGAGTCCCACGGCTTCGGCCGCGGCGTGGGCCCGGGCGTCTACGACATCCACTCGCCCCGCGTCCCGGGCGAGCAGGAAGTCACCGAACTGCTCAGCACCGCCGTCAAGCACGTCCCGTCCCGCCAGCTCTGGGTCAACCCGGACTGCGGCCTGAAGACGCGCGGCTACGCCGAGACGGAAGAGTCCCTGCGCAACCTGGTCACCGCCACCAGGACGGTTCGCGCCGAGCTGCTCTCAGCTGCCAAGTAACACAGGCCACCAAGTAGGCAGCGGCCAAATAGTGGAACCCCTTAAGCGGGGGCCGCTAAATAGGCAGCCGCCAAGGAGTTGGCTCCACGCACAAACGACGCCGGCCGGTCACCTTCGCAAGGTGGCCGGCCGGCGTCGTACGTTCTTGATCATCGATTGCTGAGCAGCCGCCGTTTTGAGCGCCCAGAAGGGCATCTTCGGAGCAACCGACGCAGGATTAGCAGCGACCCAGGATTCCCGAGTCAGGACTCCCAGAGGATTTCGTCGTCGACGACGCCGTCCTCATCCGCGGAAGCGACGAGGATCTCGTCGGTGAAGTGCTGGCCCAGCGTGAAATCGAGGACGAAGTAGCGTTCCGGCTGGCCGGGGTAGATGCCCACGTGGCCGAGCTTGAGCGCCTTGAGGAAGACCTCGTCGGTCAGCTGGCTCTTGTCCTCGACGCCGAAGACCTTTTTGAGGTGTTCGTCCTTGATCGCGTTGCAATGGAAGTGGCGGTACTCCTGCGGGCTGGTGCCTTCCTGGTCCAGTTCCTCGGCGATCATTTCGCGGACCTGGTCCACGAGTTCGGGCAGGAAGCGCAGGCGGTAGTCAACTTTATGCATGGCAGCTTCATCAAAATGGTCATGCGCGTTGACATTCAGGTCAAGCTCCACGGTCTGGCCCGCCAGCTCATGCGTGGCGGTGAGATTATGCTCCCGTCCGTGGTTGAGCTCGACCTCGCCGAAGTGCTTGCTCGCTACCTTGTTCATATCTTCAACATAGTCCTGAAAACCGGACCATTCCAGCGTTGAAGAGTTTTCCGTGGCGTCATATCCAGTCCCCGGCCGGCGGACGGCCGCATGACTGTACATTGATCGGATGCAGCATGTAATCTCACCCGTCATCCGTGCCCGGGCCGCGTTCGACGCCGGGACCACCCGTCCGCTCATCTGGCGGCTGGATCAGCTGGGCCGGCTGCGGCGCATGCTGGCGGAGCGGCACGCGGACTTCGCCGGGGCCCTCGCCCGCGATTTGGGCAAACACCACACCGAGGCGCAGCTGGCGGAGATCGGGTTCGTAGACGCCGAGGCGGCGCACCTGGAGCGGCATCTCGAAGACTGGCTCCGGCCCCGCCGCGTGCCGGTGCCGTTGGCAGTGCGGCCGGCCCGGGCCTGGACCGAACTCACCCCGCTGGGCGTGGTGCTGGTGATCGGGCCGTGGAACTACCCGCTGCAACTGCTGCTCGCCCCGCTCGCCGGAGCCCTGGCCGCGGGCAACACCGTGGTGCTCAAGCCGAGCGAACACGCCCCGGCCACCTCGGCGGCGCTGGCCCGCTGGATTCCCGAATACCTGGCCGGCGCCGCCGAGGTGGTGGAGGGCGGCATCCCGGAGACCACGGCGCTCCTGGCCGAACGCTTCGACCACATCTTCTTCACCGGGGGAGAAGCCGCGGCCAAGGTGGTCATGCGCGCGGCGGCCGAGCACCTGACCCCGGTGACCCTGGAGCTCGGCGGCAAGTCCCCGGCGTACGTTGACGCGTCCACGGACCTGGCCACGGCGGCCAAACGCATCGCCTGGGGCCGGTTCATGAATGCCGGGCAGACGTGCGTCGCACCTGACTACGTCCTGGCCCGGGAGGAGGTCCTGGAGCCGCTGCAGGCCGAGCTGATCAAGGCCGTTACGGCGCTCTTCGGAACGGACCCGGCGGCGAGCCCGTCGTACGGCCGGATTGTCGATGACCGCCACTTCGCACGGCTCGCTGCCCTGGCGGATGCCAGCACGGTGGTGCACGGCGGACAGCGCGACGCCGCCAGCCGCTACTTTGCGCCGACCCTGCTGCGGCCGGCGCCCGGCGACGCCGTCATGGCGGAAGAAATCTTCGGACCGCTGCTGCCACTGGTGCCCGTGGACGGGCTCGACGCGGCCATCGAGGAGGTCAACGGGCGCGCCAAGCCGCTGGCACTCTACGTCTTCAGCAAGGATCCACAGACGCGCCGCGCCTTCGCCGGGCGGACGTCGTCCGGGGCCCTGTGCGTCGACGTTCCGGCGGCCCACCTGTCCATCCCCGGGCTTCCGTTCGGTGGGGTCGGCGGCAGCGGCATGGGGGCCTACCACGGGGAACATTCGGTGCGGACGTTCTCGCATGAGCGCCCCACCCTGGACAAGCCGCTTTGGCCGGACACGCTGGAAGCGATCTACCCGCCGTACACCCGGACCAAGCACCGGATCATCGACGCGCTGGTGGCGCCGGTCGGGAAGCGGGCCAGGAAGCGCTGAACGCCCGCCGGGCTGACCGGCCTCCACGCCGTCCCCTTTGACCTCCCAGCCGACGTCGGCCCACCGCTGCCGGCCATTCAGCCCAGGCCCCTCAGCCCAGGCCTTTCAGCTCAGTCCCCTTGAGCTCAGTCCTTGCGCGCGGTCCCGAGCCGGTGCATCGTCTCGGCCAGCAGCTCCACGAACAGCTGGACCTGGGCCGTCCGCTTCTCGTTGATCAGCAGGGCGAAAACATTCCGTGCCAGCCGGATCTCCGGCACATCGAGGACCACCACGCCGGCCGGCCGGTGCCGCAAGGCGAGCTCGGGGACGAGGGCGGCTCCGAGCCCGGCGGCGGCCATCTCGAGGCTGGCGTGGAAGTCATCGCTGTAGGCCACCACGCGGGGGTGCAGGTTGCAGCTCGCGAAGAGCCGTTCGATTACCGTGGCATCGGACGTGCCCGGGTGGTGCATGATCCAGGGCATATCCGAGAGGTGCGGCGCGGCCACCTTGGAATCCGTGCCGATGCCCCAGGCCGCCGGCAGCACCACGCGGAAGTCGTCGTCGCCGATCCACTGCCGGTCCACGGTGTGCGGCCAGGCGAGGCCGGACTGTCCCACCTGGTACACCAGGGCGACGTCGAGTTCGCCGCCGGTCCGCAGCCCCTGGATGGTCTGGGCCGGTTCCGCGACCGAGACCCGCAGGTCGATGCCGAGCTTCTTCCAGGCCGGGTTCTGCAGGATCGGCGGCAGCACATAGGTGGCGAGGCTCGGGAAGATGCCCAGCCGCAGCTCCTGGCTGGGGCTTTCCTGCGCCCGGGAGGCGGCGGCCATCAGCGTCTCGATGTCCGTCAACACCTTGGCGGCGTGCCGGGTCATCACGACGGCGGCTTCGGTCGGCTGGATGCTGCGGGCCGCGCGCTGGAACAAGGTGACGCCGGTGTCGCGTTCCAGGGCCGACATTTGCTGGGAGACGGCCGAGGCCGTGTAGCCGAGCCGGGTGGCGGCGGCCGCAAACGATCCAAGCCGGATCACTTCCACAAGGGTCCGGAGATGGACGGGGTTGATCAAGGGCTGCCCTTCGCCTGGTTGCGGGTCCACGGAGACGGGACCGGAATTCCCGCTTCATTGTGGCATATCCGGCCCTCCGGCGGCCGTGCCGGTAAATCTGCCGGATGTCTGTCGGAGGGACTGCACGGAATGTCTGCGCTGCGCGGCCGGGCCGATGCAGGAGAATCCGAGGAACCCAACCCAAGGGACGGATGATGGCGTCACTGGCGACGGTCTGACGGCAGAACTAAAAAATCCCAGATTCATACTCATCCGGCCGCCCGACGGCCACGAATTGCCCATAAGAGACTTCGGGCCAGACAACAGGAGCAGATCAGTGTCGCAAGCAGCAGGGATTCCGGCAGGCCGGCGGGTAGCCGTCATCGGCAGCGGAGTGGCGGGGCTGACCGCCGCGTACGTGCTGAACGGGCAGGACCGGGTAACGCTCTTCGAGGCCGACTCCCGGCTCGGCGGCCACGCCCACACCCACGATGTGCCGCAGCAGAACGGGCCCACCCTGGGCGTGGACACCGGCTTCATCGTCCACAACGAGCGGACGTATCCCACCCTCCTGCGCCTGTTCGCCGAGCTCGGCGTCGAAACCCAGGACTCCGAAATGAGCATGTCCGTCCGCTGCGACGGGTGCGGCCTGGAATACGCCGGTGCACGGGCCAAGGGGAGCGGCATCATTCCCCGGCCGTCCACCCTGCTGCGCGGCCGCTACCTGAGGATGCTGCTGGAAGTCACCCGGTTCCACCGCCGGGCCCGTGCCCTGCTGGCCGAACCCGCCACAGGCACGGCAGCCGACGGACACGAGCTCACCCTCGGGGAGTTCCTGGCGCGGGAGAAGTTCAGCAGCTACTTCATCTCGCACTTCATGACCCCCGTGGTCAGCGCCGTGTGGTCCTGCGACCCCACCACTGCGCTGGCCTACCCGGCCCGCTACCTGTTCACCTTCCTGGGCCACCACGGCCTGCTCGGCGTCAAGGGCTCGCCGCAATGGCGGACCGTCACCGGCGGCTCGCGCAGCTACGTCGACAAGGTCGCCGCGACCCTGCCGGACATCCGGCTCGCCAGCCCGGTCACCGCGGTGCAGCGGCACGCCGACGGCGTCGACGTCACGTCCGCTCTCGGCGCCGGGACCGTGCGCGAGACCTTTGATGCCGTCGTCATCGCCACCCACCCTGCGCAGGCCCTGCGCATGCTCACCGACGCCTCGGCCGCCGAGCGGGCCGCCCTTGGCGGCATGCCGTACTCGGTGAACCAGACGCTCTTCCACCGTGACGAGGCCGTGCTGCCGGCCAGTCCCAACGCCCAGGCTTCCTGGAACTACCGGCTGCCGTCCTGCGACGCCCGGCCGGACAAGGTCCTGGTCAGCTACGACATGACCCGGCTGCAGCGGCTGGACCCCGTGGACGGCGGCCGGTACATCGTCAGCCTCGGCGAATCCGAGCTGATCGACGACGCCACAGTCCTGGACCGGATGGTCTACGAGCACCCGCAGTACACGCCGGAGTCGCTGGCGGCGCAGCAGCGGATCCTCGCACTCGGCGACGAGCGTCTGGCCTTCGCCGGTGCGTACCACGGCTGGGGATTCCACGAGGACGGCGCCCTGTCCGGCCTCAAGGCCGCCGCCCGGCTCGGCCGCGACTGGGACCAGCTCCCCGTTAATATCGGCACGGTGGCCGTGGACCCGGACCTCCAGCCGGCCGCAGTCCAGCCGGCCACAGTTCAACCGGCCACGGTGGAGGTGCCATGAGCGCGCCGGCCACCATCCACCCGGCCGCCCTCCACGGCGCGGCCATCTACCGCACCGCCATCGCCCATGTGCGGCGCACCCCGCTGCGCAACGCGTTTACCTACCGCAGCTACAGCTGGTACGTCGACGTCGACCACCTCCCGCGGCTGCCGCGCTTGCTCCGGCCGCTGGCCGGCTTCCGGGTGGAGGACCACCTCGGCGATCCGGGCGGCACCCTGCGCGGCAACGTGGAAAGCTACCTCGCCACCCAGGGGATAAAGCTCGACGGCGGACGCATCACCATGCTTGCCAGCGCCCGGGTGTTCGGGCACGTGTTCAACCCGCTGAGCGTGTTCTGGTGCCACAGCGCCTCCGGTGAGCTGCGCTGCGTCGTCGCCGAGGTCCACAACACGTACGGGGAGCGGCACTGCTACCTCCTCGAAACCGACGCCACGGGCAGGGCGAGCGTCCCGAAGGCGTTCTACGTCTCGCCGTTCAACGACGTTGACGGCGAATACCGTATGAAGCTCCCCGAGCCCGGCGAACGGCTCGCCGTATCGATCGTCCTGGAACGGGAGGGGCAGCAGCCCTTCATCGCCACCATGGACGGCGTACGGCACGAAGCGAGCGTGCGGAACATCGTGTCCGCGGCGCTCGCCGTCCCCGCGGCCCCGCTGCGTGTCGCGGCACAGATCCGCTGGCAGGGCATCAAGCTGTGGGCGCGCCGCCTGCCCATCATCAAGAAACCACACCACCCTTCACAGGAGGCAGTTCAGTGACAATGACCGAAGCGACCGGATCCGGTACGGGACGGGCACAGGGCACCACGCGCAGCAGCGCCATAAACGGCAGCGCCGTCACCGGCAGGGTGCCGTACACCGTTCCCCAGCCTCCCGCCACCATCGACGCCGCCATCTGGCCCAGCATCGCCACGGTGCCCTCGAGCCTCAAGGCCCGCGTGGCCGGACGCGCTGCGGACGCCATCTTCAAGGCGGCCGTGCGCAGGCTGCCGCTGGAAGTCCGGTACCCGGACGGCACAGTATTGGGCAAAGCTTCCTCTGACGAGGCGGCCGCCGCCTATCCCGTCATGACCATCAACCGGCCCGAAGCCTTCGCCACCCGGCTCGGCGACGGCGGCCTGATCGGCCTGGGCGAGTCCTTCATGGCCGGCGACTGGGACGCCGATGACCTCACCGCCGTCATGGAGGTCTTTGCCTCCCGCGTCGGCACGCTCGTGCCCGAGCCGCTGCAGAAGCTGCGCGGCCTGTACCTGCCGCGCCAGCCGCGCAGGGAACGGAACACGGAGAAGAACACCCGTTCCAACATTTCGCGGCACTACGACCTCTCCAACGAGCTCTTCGCCTCCTTCCTGGACAGCACCATGACGTACTCCAGCGCTCTCTTCCCGGAAAGCGGCGACGCCCTGCGGAACGTGGCCTGGGACGGGCTGGCCGCCGCGCAGCAGGCCAAGATTGACCGGCTGCTGGACAAGGCCGGTGTGAAGGAAGGCACCCGGGTGCTGGAAATCGGCACCGGCTGGGGAGAGCTCGCCCTGCGCGCGGCCGCCCGCGGCGCCACCGTCTACTCCGTCACGCTCTCCAGCGAGCAGCAGGAACTGGCCCGCCAGCGCGTGGCCGAGGCCGGCTACGCCGACGCCGTCACGATCGAGCTCAAGGACTACCGCGCCGTGGAGGGCGAGTACGACGCCGTCGTCTCGGTCGAAATGATCGAGGCCGTCGGCTTCGAATACTGGGCCACCTACTTCCAGACCATCGAGCGGGTCCTGGCCCCGGGCGGCAAGGTGGCCATCCAGGCCATCACGATCGCCCACGACCGGCTCATGGCCACCCGCACCAGCTACACCTGGGTGCACAAGTACATCTTCCCGGGCGGGGTCATTCCGTCCGTCCGCGCCATTGAAGACATCACGGCGAAGCAGACCGGACTGCGCGTGCGCGAACGCCTCGCCATGGGCGAGCACTACGCCCAGACGCTGCGGCTCTGGGAGGAGCGGTTCATGGCCCGCGAAGACGAGGTGGGGGCCATGGGCTTCGACGCGGTCTTCCAGCGGATGTGGCTGTTCTACCTCTGCTACTCCCGGGCCGGGTTTGAAACGGGCTACCTCGACGTGCAGCAGATCGTGCTCGACGGCTGTTAGAACAATCACGAACCAAAGAGGCGGGCACCACGGTGCCCGCCTCTTTCGTGTGCCCGGACACCAGATGTAGTGGCCGGCGCCACCGATCCGGATCCCCGCGGCGGCGCGCGACACGCCGTCTGCGGTGCGACACGCGGGGGTGATTAATGTGGCTAACTACTCCACAGGGTGTGGATTTCGTCCGCGAAAATGGCGGAAATCCGGACATTTGGAGGACACCCTCCTGTGGATTAAAGGTGGGTTAAATGACATACTTGTAATACATCATCTTGGGGTCCACATGAGGCTCTTGCACTACATGTAGTATCGACATACAGTTCCAGCAGAGCATCAGCGCGGGACATCCGGAGCCGGGATTGCGCTCCACAGAAGACTTCAACAAAGGGGACAGGACCATGACCGTTACGGTTTACACGAAGCCGGCCTGCGTTCAGTGCAACGCGACCTACCGCGCGCTGGACAAGAAGGGCATCGCCTACCAGAGCGTCGACATTTCCCAGGACGCGGAAGCCCTTGAGCGCCTGAAGTCCCTGGGCTACATGCAGGCCCCCGTTGTCGTCACCGACCAGGACCACTGGTCAGGTTTCCGCCCGGACAAGATCGAAGAACTGGCGCAGGCTGCCGCCGTAGCTGTAGCCTGAAACGCCCTGTCGCCTGAAAAGCCCAGGACGCCGCTACCAGGCAAGAATTCACGGTAGATGAGGTGACCACCGTGGCTCTAATAACTGAAGATCGGGTGGCTGCCACGGCTGACAGCGGGGAAGCGGTCAGCACGGCAGCACCGGCCACCACAACGCACTGCCGGCTCATCTACTTTTCCTCCACCTCCGAAAATACCGCACGCTTCGTAACGAAGCTGGGCGTCGACGCCGCCAGGATCCCCCTCTACCCGAGGGACGCTCCGCTGGTGGCCCGGGAGCCCTACGTTTTGTTGCTCCCGACCTATGGCGGCACCGGGGGAGAGGGATCTGTTCCAAAGCAGGTCATCAGGTTTTTGAACGATCCGGGCAACCGGAAGCTGATCCGCGGAGTGATCGGCGCAGGAAACACCAATTTCGGGGACAACTACTGCATGGCAGGGGACATCATCGCCGCCAAGTGCAAGGTCCCGCACCTATATCGCTTCGAACTCATGGGGACGCCGGAAGACGTCAACCGTGTACAACAAGGATTGGAAGAGTTTTGGACACGACTGTCGCAGACAAAGCAGTAACTGAAGGCGCAGGCCTGCACACCGGCACCGGCGCCGCCGCTGTTGAGAAGCAGGAACAGCAGAAGAAGCACGAAATGCCGGCCGCCTACAAGGGCCTGGGCTACCACGAGCTGAACGCCATGCTGAACCTCTACGGCCCCAACGGGGAAATCCAGTTCGAGGCCGACCGCGAGGCCGCGCACCAGTACTTCCTGCAGCACGTGAACAACAACACCGTGTTCTTCCATGACCTCGAGGAAAAGCTGGACTACCTCGTCAAGAACGAGTACTACGAGCGCGAAACCCTCGACCAGTACACGATGAACTTCATCCGCGAGCTCTACAACTGCGCGTACAAGAAGAAGTTCCGCTTCGAGACCTTCCTCGGCGCGTTCAAGTTCTACACCTCCTACACCCTAAAGACGTTCGACGGAAAGCGCTTCCTGGAGCGCTACGAGGACCGCGTCTGCATGGTGGCCCTGCACCTGGCCCGCGGCGACGAGAAGCTCGCCACCCAGATGGTGGACGAGATCATCGAGGGCCGCTTCCAGCCGGCCACTCCGACGTTCCTGAACGCCGGCAAGCGCCAGCGCGGCGAGCTGGTCTCCTGCTTCCTGCTCCGCATCGAAGACAACATGGAGTCGATCGGGCGGTCCATCAACTCCGCGCTGCAGCTCTCCAAGCGCGGCGGCGGCGTCGCCTTCGCGCTGACCAACATCCGCGAGGTCGGCGCGCCGATCAAGCAGATCGAGAACCAGTCCTCCGGCGTTATCCCCGTGATGAAGCTCCTCGAGGACAGCTTCTCCTACGCCAACCAGCTCGGCGCCCGCCAGGGTGCCGGCGCGGTGTACCTGCACGCGCACCACCCGGACATCTACCGCTTCCTGGACACCAAGCGCGAGAACGCGGACGAGAAGATCCGCATCAAGACCCTCTCGCTGGGCGTCGTCATCCCGGACATCACCTTCGAGCTGGCCAAGCGGGACGAGGACATGTACCTGTTCTCCCCGTACGACGTCGAAAAGGTCTACGGCATGCCGTTCTCCGACGTCTCGGTCACCGAGAAGTACTACGAGATGGTGGACGATTCCCGGATCAAGAAGACCAAGATCAAGGCGCGCGAGTTCTTCCAGACCCTCGCCGAGATCCAGTTCGAATCCGGCTACCCGTACATCATGTTCGAGGACACCGTGAACCGGGAAAACCCGATCGACGGCAAGATCATCATGTCCAACCTGTGCTCCGAGATCCTCCAGGTCTCCCAGCCCACGACGTACCACGATGACCTGTCCTACGACCAGACCGGCAAGGACATCTCCTGCAACCTGGGTTCGCTGAACATCGCCAAGACCATGGACTCGCCGGACTTCGGCCTGACCATCGAGACGGCCATCCGGTCGCTCTCGGCCGTCTCGGACATGTCCAACATCACCTCGGTGCCCTCGATTGCCCGCGGTAACGACCAGAGCCACGCGATCGGCCTCGGCCAGATGAACCTGCACGGCTACCTGGCGCGCGAGCGGGTCCACTACGGTTCCGAAGAGGGCCTGGACTTCACCAACATCTACTTCTACTCGGTGGTGTTCCACGCGGTCCGCGCCTCCAACCTGCTGGCCATCCAGACCGGCCAGACCTTCGGCGGCTTCGAGAAGTCCAAGTACGCCTCGGGCGAGTTCTTCGACAAGTACACGGACCAGGAATGGGTCCCGCAGACCGAGAAGGTCGCGGAACTGTTCAAGAACATCCACATCCCCACGCAGGATGACTGGCGCGAGCTGAAGGCCTCCGTCATGGAGCACGGCATCTACAACCAGAACCTGCAGGCCGTGCCGCCCACCGGCTCGATCTCCTACATCAACAACTCCACCTCCTCGATCCACCCGGTGGCGTCCAAGATTGAGATCCGCAAGGAAGGCAAGCTGGGCCGCGTGTACTACCCGGCGCCGTACCTGACGAACGACAACCTGGAGTACTACCAGGACGCGTACGAGATCGGCTACGAGAAGGTCATCGACACGTATGCCGCCGCCACGCAGCACGTGGACCAGGGCCTGTCCCTGACGCTGTTCTTCAAGGACACCGCCACCACGCGCGACATCAACAAGGCCCAGATCTATGCCTGGAAGAAGGGCATCAAGACCATCTACTACATCCGTCTCCGCCAGCTCGCGCTTGAAGGGACTGAGGTAGAGGGCTGCGTCAGCTGCATGCTGTAGCTTCAACTAAATCGTGACAGTACGACGGCGGGCGCCCGCCCGCCGTCGTACGCTTTAACTAAGAACTAAACCCAACATTTAGGGGATGACATGACCGAAAAGGTCAAGCTGCTTAGCCACGTCGAGGCGATCAACTGGAACCGCATCCAGGACGACAAGGACGTGGATGTCTGGAACCGCCTGGTCAACAACTTCTGGCTGCCGGAGAAGGTGCCGCTGTCCAACGACGTGCAGTCGTGGGCGACGCTGACCCCGGACGAGCAGCAGCTCACTATGCGCGTGTTCACGGGCCTGACCCTGCTGGACACCATCCAGGGCACCGTCGGCGCCGTCTCGCTGATTCCAGACGCCCTCACCCCGCACGAAGAGGCTGTCTACACGAACATCGCGTTCATGGAGTCCGTGCACGCCAAGAGCTACTCTTCCATCTTCTCCACGCTGGCCTCCACCAAGGAGATCGACGAGGCGTTCCGCTGGTCCACCGAGAACGAGAACCTTCAGAAGAAGGCCCAGATCGTCATGGACTACTACCAGGGCGACGACCCCCTGAAGCGCAAAGTGGCCTCCACGCTGCTGGAGAGCTTCCTGTTCTACTCCGGCTTCTACCTGCCGATGTACTGGTCCTCACGGGCCAAGCTGACGAACACGGCCGACCTGATCCGCCTGATCATCCGCGACGAGGCCGTGCACGGCTACTACATCGGCTACAAGTTCCAGAAGGGCCTCGAGGGCCTGTCCGAGGAGCGCAAGCAGGAAATCAAGGACTACACGTTCGAGCTGCTCTTCGAGCTGTACGAGAACGAGGTCCAGTACACGCACGACCTCTACGACTCCGTCGGCCTGGCCGAGGACGTCAAGAAGTTCCTGCACTACAACGCCAACAAGGCGCTGATGAACCTGGGCTACGAGGCCATGTTCCCGGCCTCCGTCACCGACGTGAACCCGGCGATCCTCTCGGCCCTGTCGCCGAACGCTGACGAGAACCACGACTTCTTCTCGGGGTCGGGTTCGTCGTACGTGATTGGCAAGGCTGTCAATACTGAGGATGACGACTGGGACTTCTAGTCTGTTCAGCAGAAACGACCCCGCACGCAGGAGCGTGCGGGGTCGTTTCGTGTCGGCCAGCATTCCGGATGTCGGCCAGAACGGCTGAGCTTTCTACCTGTGCCGAGCGCGCCCTGATTCGTCCGCCCTAGTCGCGGAAAGTGACCTGGAGTCCGAGCCTGCCGCACAAGCTGGTCAAAAATGCCTTGGTGTTCTCGGTGGCCTGCTTACGGAGCTCCGACTCCGCCGCCGCGGCAGCAAACTTCGTCTCGGCGAGCTTGTAGAGTTTCGCCTGATCCGGCGCCTCGAACCCGTCGGCGATCAGGTCGAAGATTCCGCGGTTCTGATCGTATATATGGGATCGGTCAAAGTCGAGGTTGGGTTTCTCGAGCTGAGACTCGGGCAGCCGAACCGTCGCCGTCTTGCCGTCCTGCGACAGCTCTAGGTCTTTGTCGGTAAGGCCGGAAAGGTCAACATAGGCATTCACTGTGCCCGCTGCGACAAAAAGCGTCCGCCGTCCGGCGATGATGGCGGGCACCCCCGCAATGTCATCCTCGATATCAATCACTTTTTCGAAGTTTCCGACTGCGGCTTGGAACCGGCTGACGTTCTGAATCGACTTCAGCAGCGTGGGCTGGCTCCGGTCGATCTGACGCGACTGGAATGGATTGAGCCCAAACGCATTCGCTGCAGTGACTCCGGCTAGCGCCACTAGTGCGCCAAGCACCAAAAGCGCGATGCCTTTCATCAAAGAATTCTTCCGGTCGGGAGCCGGCGGGGGTGCAGAAACCGGCCTTGCAGTGGATGTTTCGTTAGTAGTCATTTCTCCATTTTTCGTGTTTCTAGTGCCACCGCCAGACGGCGGAATCTCTGGTGTGGTTAGCTCCGTGCCTCGGCAAACCGCGGGGCCATTGATTCCATTTGCTCCATGACCAGCTTGATGGCTTCGGGCTGCTTGTCCGGCGGGTATCCGAAACGGACCAGGAGTCGCTTGATCGAGGATCGCAGCTTGGCGCGGACGTCGTCGCGGACGGTCCAGTCGGTGCGCACGTCCCGCCGCATCACTGAGACCAGTTCACGGGCGATGTCAGCCAGTACGCCTTCGCCCTGGACTTCTACGGCCGATTCATTCGAAGCCACAGCATCGTAGAAGGCAAGTTCGTCTGTATTCAGCGGGGGAGTGAACTGGGCGCCGCGGTGGCCCTCGGCGGCAACCTCACGGGCCAGCTCCACCAGTTCGGCAATCACTTCCGCCGATGTCAGCTGTTGGTTGGTGTACTTCTTCATCAGCTCGGTGATCCGCTCGGAGAAGGCCCGCTGTCGAATTACGTTGTTCCGGGTGGTCTTAGCGGACTCGTCAGCGATGAGCTTCCGCAAAGCCTCGATTGCAAGCTGCGGATTCCGCGCCTGCTGAGTCTTTGCAATGAACTCGGGTGTCAGGTCATCAAGCGACGGCTTGGGCATGCCGGCGGCCTCGTAGATGTCCAGGACCTCGCCGGAGGAGGTTGCGGTAGCGATCAGGTTGCCCAGCAGCCGCTGGATCTCTTCCGGCACCGGCTCGCCGCTGGCCTGCCGGTCGGCGGCGTCGAACTTGGCCATGTACACGCGGGTCTCTTCGTAGACCTGGATTTCCGGTCGCAGCTCTGCCAGGGTCTCGGATCCGGAGCACAGTGCCCACGCCCGGGACAGCTTGCTGGAGAACCGCCGGTACTTCGAGGCGAGCGTCTCCTCGCCGGCGGCCGGCTGGTTTCCGGGAGTCTCCGGGCTGCGTAGGTAGTTCGCAGCCCCCGTCGCCGCGGACACAAACGCCTTCGGGCCGCCCCTCATCAGCACTGCCCGCCAGTCGTAGCCAGCGAGCAGCTCGCGCAGGGAATCCACCAGACCACGTGCAGCCACAACGGCCTCGTCAGTGTTCTTGCCCACGGGTTTGTTCACCCGGTCGGACTGCGTGTACTCTCCCAGCGCCTTGGCCAGGTTCTCCGCCAGCGGAGCATACGCCACCAGCAGCCCGTCCTCCTTGCCGCGGAACGTGCGGTTCACGCGCGCCAGCGTCTGCATCAGCAACGCGCCCTTGAGTGGCCGGTCCAGGTACAGGGTGTGCAGCGGTGGGGCGTCGAAGCCGGTGAGCATCATGTCCTTGACGATCACCAACTCCAGCTCGTCGTCAATGTCCTTGAGCCGCTCCTTCACCGTTGCATTCGCAGAATCGCGGCGCACGTGGTCGGAGACCGGCGGCACATCGGATGCGTTCCCGGAGTAGACCACCTTGATCTTGCCCTTGGCCAAGTCGTCGGAATGCCACTCGGGCCGCAGTTCCACGATCGCCGTGTACAGCTTCGCGCAGATTTCCCGCGTCCCGCCCACGATCATGGCCTTGCCGGGGCCCTCGATGAATTTGCCCATGCGGGCGCTGCGGTTCTCCCAGTGCGACACCAGGTCGGCCGCAAGCGCAGCGATCCGCTGCGGCGCACCGTAGACCGCGTTCACGACGGCGACGCTCGCCTCGATGCGCGCCCGCTCGGTGTCGTCCAGACCGGCAGTCGCCTCGTCGGCGGACTTGTCCAGGTCTTCTTCCGTGATGTTCGAGGCCAGGCCCACCTTGATGAGCCGCGGCTCGAAGTACACCTGAACCGTGGCGCCGTCTTCCACCGCACGGGAGAGGTCGTACACGTCGATGTCATCACCGAAAACCTCTCGAGTATTGCGGTCGGCGAAGGAAAGCGGCGTGCCGGTAAACGCGATCAGAGTTGCGTGGGGGAGCGCGTCCCGCAGGTGCCGGGCGTAGCCGTTCAGATCGTCGTAGTGCGAGCGATGGGCCTCATCCACGACCACGATGATGTTGCGGCGGTTCGACAGCAGCGGGTGGTCCGAGCCGGCGTCCTTCTCCGACTTGCTGCGGCCGAACTTCTGCAGCGTGGTGAAATAGATGCCGCCGGTGGTGCGGTTGCTCAATTCGTCTCGGAGCTCGGAGCGTTTCTTGATCTGCTTGGGGGATTCCGCGAGCAGTAGGCTCCGGCTGAACCCTTCGAATAGCTGGCCGTCGAGTTCGTTGCGGTCTGTGATGACCACTACGGTCGGGTTCTTCAGCTTTGAACTCCGGGCCACCAAGTTGGCGTAGAGCTCCATCTCCATGGATTTGCCGGAGCCCTGCGTGTGCCAGACAACGCCGGCCTTGCCGTTGCTTTCCACGGCCGTAACGGTGCTGCCGACAGCCTTGGTCACGGCGAAATACTGGTGCGGTTTGGCGATCCGCTTGCTGAGCCCGTCCGAGCTCTGATCAAACGCGGTGAAATTGCGAGTCAGCTGAAGGAAACGATCCACGTTGTAGAGGCCGTTGAGCGCGGTCTCCAATGCGGTCACGGCTTCGCCGTCTTCCATGAACCCGGGCGCGACCGGGATGCCGTCGTCGTCGACATTCCACGGTGAGAAGTGGTTGAGGGGAGTGAACGGCGTGCCGTACTTGGCCTGGATCCCGTCCGAGGCGAGCGTGAACACGCAGAAACGGAATGCCATGGGGAACTCGCGCAGGTAGGTCTGCAGCTGGGCGTGGGCGGAGGCGACGTCGGCGGTGGCGCTGCCGGCCTTCTTCAGTTCGATGATGCTGACCGGCATGCCGTTGCAGTAGAGCACGACGTCGAAGCGGCGTTTGTAGTCGCCCTGCACCAGGGTGACCTGGTTGACGGCGAGCCAGTCGTTCTGGTCCGGGTCCGAGCTGAGCAGATGGATGGTGGGGTTGGCCTCGTTGCCGTCCGAGTCGATGTAGCTGAGCCGGTAACCGTCCACGAGGTAGTTGTGCAGGCGGTGATTCTCGGTGATGGCGTCGTTGGACTTGGGCGAGGCAATTTCGGCCAGGGCCTGCTGCAAATACTGAGCTGGAACCGTAGGGTTGAAGCGCTGCAGGGCAGCAAGCAGCCGGGGCCGGATCAGCAGCTCGTCCCAAGAGACCCGCTCGCCCCTGCCGGGCGCGATGTCCTGCCCGGATACCGGTTTCCAGCCGAGCGGCTCGGCCAAACGGTCTAGGGCCATGCCCTCCCAATCGGCTTCGGAAAAGGCTACTGCGGGTGCTGCTGTCACGGTGGTTCCCCCTGATAAACCGGATGTCATGCTAAATGTCGTGTGAAAGTTCGGACCCGAGTCACTACTAACTGGGTAGCCCGAGGGCGAAGTAGTGGTTCCAATGCAATGGTGTAAGCGGCACTGGCATAATTTTTCTGGCCGCCTAGGCTTCAGCGAAGGGCGTTGGCATTGCTAGCTGACGCGCACCCTCGCCCGACCGTCATACCCCCGCGACCTCCAGCACTTTCTCGGCATCCTTGACGCGCAGCATGCCGGAGATGAGCTGGGGGAGGAGAGCGTCACGGGTTGATGCCAACGAGTCCATCTCGTACTCGAGCGAGTCTCGAAGCTGCAGCATCGGACGCGCCACGGCAGCGTAGTTCTCCTGTATGTCCTGCGAAACCAAGGGTGCCTGGAACGATGGAATTGCATCAGATGCTAGGTGCAGGACTGTCGTGCCGCTTGTTCTGCTCCTGCAGTGTGCTCTGAAGCGCCCCTGCAACATCACGCCAAGCAGGAATTCGACTGGCGAGTCCTGGCTCGGACGAACGATGGCCAGGTCCAAGCTTGCGACGAGCCTTTCGTAGCCGGAGGCTCGTGGGACGCGCACCGCTCGTCCGACCACTTCTGCCGCTTGGGTCAAGTCTGTTTGGGCCACGACCAATTCGCCAGGTGCGATCTGTTGAGCAGGCTTGAACGGGCCGGAATACTCCTTGAGTCCTCTGAGGGAGTACCCGCCGTTTCTGTCGAATGACTTCAATGTGACAAGGGCAGTGGACGAATCACAAAGGTCTGCGCTTCGATATGACACGCCCTTCGTGATAGTCGCAATGTCGCTGAACGGGATCATCCCGTCGGGCTGCCCGCAAAGCAAAGCGAAAGTCGCTTCTAGGACCTCCCCGACCTTTGCGATGAGTCGGGAATTTGCGGCGATCTTGTCGTCGAGTGCCCCCAGTACCTCTGTAACCGCCCGCTGTTCGGAAACTTCAGGAAGGGTCAGTTTGAGAGAGCGGATGTCAGCCAGATTGATGTAGGCAGCCATGTCCGTGTTGTTCATACGGTCGACTGCCTGACCCCAGAACTCAGTGCTGCTAAACCAATAGCGCAGAAAACGGGGTGTGATCGCCTCGTCTTCCAAGACTCGGAAGTAGCACAGCTGCGGACTGTAGACGACTCTCTCGTCTATCTCTGGCAGTATGGCCGCGCGGCCAACGGTCCCCTTAGTAGTCAGCAAAACGTCACCCGTTTGGCCTGCTTTCCCTCCTATCGCGGTGGCATATTCGTCCGAGACGAAGTCCGGACCGTTGAGCCGGACGACATCGTCCATCACATCGGCAACACGAATAATTCGATAACCAGGGTGACCGTGTTCAGCTCGTTTAGTACGGTATCCGTCTCCGACTTGGAGCACGCCGGCTGACACAAGGTCCCCGATGCTCACGACGCGGGTGACATTCATGAGACCCTCCCCAGCTGGTCACGAACGACAGCAGCCAGCCGCTCCGACTCCTCTAACTGCGCAAACAGCTCCTCGGACAGCCGTGCGATCTTCTCCTCAATCGGCTCGCCGTCGTCCTCAACGTCCGCCGCCCCGACATACCGGCCCGGCGTAAGCGCATAGTCCGCTGCCTTGACCTCCGCGAGGCTGGCTGAGTAGCAGAAGCCGGCTTCGTCGTCGTACGTCAGGCCGGCCTCAATTGCGGAGGAAGTCCCGCGCCACGCGTGATAGGTGTTGGCGATCTTGGCGATGTCCTCATCTGACAGGGCACGCTCGGCGCGGTCCACCATGTAGCCGAGGTTGCGGGCGTCGATGAACAGTACCTGCCCGGCGCGGTCGACGGAGCCGTTCATACCGGCGGTCTTGTCTTTGGCGAAGAACCAGGTGCAGACCGGGATGCCGGTGCTGCGAAAGAGGTGGGTGGGCAGGGCTACCATGCAGGAGACCAGGTCCGCCTCGACCAGCTGGGCGCGGATCTCGCCTTCGCCGCCGGAGTTGGAGGACATGGAGCCGTTGGCCATGACCACGCCGGCGCTGCCGCCGGGGGCCAGCTTGGAAATGATGTGCTGGATCCAGGCGTAGTTGGCGTTCCCGGCCGGCGGCACGCCGTACTTCCAACGGGGGTCGGACTCGGAACGCGCCCAGTCCTTGATGTTGAAGGGCGGGTTGGCCATGATGAAGTCCGCGCCGTTGGTCCCGCTCAGCTCGGGGTGCTGGTCGCGGGCAAAGGTGTCGCCCCAGCGGGAGGCGAGGTTGGCGTTGAGGCCGTGGATGGCGAGGTTCATCTTGGCCATCCGCCAGGTGCGCTCGTTGAGCTCCTGGCCGTAGACGGAGATGTCCGAGCCCTCCATATTGTGCGCGGCGAGGAACTTCTCGGCCTGGACGAACATGCCGCCCGAGCCGCAGCACGGGTCGTAGACGCGGCCGCGGTGCGGTTCCAGGACTTCCACCAGGACGCGGACCACGCCGGCGGGGGTGTAGAACTCGCCGCCGCGCTTGCCCTCGGCCTTGGCGAACTTCTCGAGGAAGTATTCGTAGACCTCCCCGAGCAGGTCGCGGGCCTTGCTGGCCCCTTGGCCGGTGAAGCGGGCGGAGTTGAACAGGTCCAGGAGTTCGCCGAGGCGGCGCTGGTCCACGTTGTCCCGGTTGTAGATGCGGGGGAGTGTGGCGGCCAGTGACTTGTTGTCAGCCATTATTAGGTCCATGGCTTCATCGATGAGCTGGCCGATCGACTTGGGCTGCTCACCGTCCATCCCAGGCAAGCCCTTGGCGTTCTCGGCAAGGTGGGCCCATCGGGCACGTTCCGAGACCCAGAACACGCCGCGGCCGGTGTACTCGTCCACGTCGTCGATCAGCTGGGCGATCTGTTCCTCGTTGAGCCCATCCGCCTCCAGCTCCGCCTGAATCTGCCCGCGGCGCTCCTCGAAGGCGTCCGAGACGTACTTCAGGAACACCAGTCCCAGGATCACGTCCTTGTACTGGGAGGCATCCATGGAACCGCGCAGTTTGTCCGCGGCCTTCCAGAGCGTGTCCTTGAGTTCCTTCATGGTGGACGGGGCGAGGTCCACCTTCAATTTCGGGGGCATTACTGGGTTCCTTCGGTCTGTGGTTCGGCGAGCTTAGTGCTGGGGTCTGTCAGGGTGAGGCTTCCGCCCGCTACGCCGTCCGTAATCAGGGTAGCGAGTTCTTCGAGCCGCCCGAGGCGTTCGCGGGCTTGCTGCTGTTCGTGTTGCAGCCGGGCGAGGGAATCGGCCAGTTTCTTACGCTGGGCGTCCGGGACGCGGCGGAGGCGCCACTGGCGCCAGGACTTGTCCGCGGCGGGGAGATTGTTGATGTCCGCTGCGACGACGTCGGGCACCAGCCCGCCGGGGTCACCGGCGTCGATCCGAAATACTCGAGCGGGAAATACGACGACGGAGCCGCCTTCCGTATCCACCAGTGCCGCGGGCCGCGGGCTGGTACAAAAGACGACGTCGCCGGGCTCGGTGAGGCGCCCGGAAGGATTGCTGGCCGCGAAGTCCAGGAGGCTGAGGTGGCGGGGCGGGGCCGTATGCGGGCTAAGAAGGTCGGCCGGCCCCAGGACGCGAGGCCCGCCGCTTGGCGCCAGATCCGCGTCCTCGAGTCGGTTTCCTTTGATGTATTTGAGGTTGCCGGCGGCGAGGAGTTCCTGGACGGAGGCAGGCTGAGCCTTCGTGTTCAGATCTGCGGGCAGAACGTTCACGGCAACGGATTGGCCGGATTCGCTGGCCTGCAGCAGGCGCACGAGTTCCTCCACCCGAAGGGTTGCCTCGGCGCCGCCGGAAGCCGGCGTCGAACCGCTTGGGTGCGCTACCGCCAGGGACTTCCTACTTGCCAGCAGGAGACGGGTCTGCACCAGCCGGGCAAAACGGAAGGAGTGCGCGCGGACCGTGGCGCGGTCGCCCATGGACGCGACGATGTCGCTGACCACGTCCTGTTTGACGTCTTCTGTGAGCTCCTGTGCGCTGAGGTCCGCCACCATGGTCCAGCGCTCGGCAATGGGCACTTCCGCAAAGGATGGTCCCAGCACCCAGAGGGCTTGAGCTTCGCGTGGCTTGGAACGCAGCAGGCCTTGGGGCAGCCGCACAATTGCACGGACTCGGCCTGTTCGCAGGAGCCCTGAACGGAGGCCGGCGGCCGAGGCCGTCAGCGGGACATCGCAGAGAACGCGTGCGGGCGCGATGAGGACTGCCCGCTGATGATCGTCCATCTGCAGAACAACCTGTTCCACCGCTGAGAGAATCTCGGCAGCATCCATAGCCGGTTGGCCTGGGGAAGGGTATTGCGCCACGTGAACCACAGGCCCGTGAACGGCAAACTCGCCGCTGGAGTCGACACGGATCTGTCCGCCGTCAACGCCATGCACGCGAAGGCGGCGACGCACCAGGCGAGCGGCGCCGCCGTCGTCGTCCGCTGTCAAAAAGGTGAGAGCAGAACTCTCCCCAGAGATTTGCACGACGCCCATCAAAAGGTCGCTGCCCCCGCGCGTGGAATCCGCGAAGACAGAATCTCCACCGAGCGTTGCCGCTAATTCGACCGCAGCCGAGGCGACCAGATCTACGGCGGAATCGGTGAGGGCGGTGTCCGAGTGTTCCCGGAGCCCCGCCCGGAACCTGGCGGCCAGCAGCTGCTCGAAGGCGGCGGTCGTGTTGTAGGCGCTGTCCACCAATCGGTCCGCGAACGCCGCCGTGGAAGCAAGCGCCGCACCCACAGCCTCCAGCTCCGAGTACAGGAACAAATCGTCCGGATCGCACTCGTCTGCGAGGTCCAGCAGTTCGTCCGGACTCAAACTTCCCAGCGCCGTGCCCGTCATGGCCTTGAGCGTCAGCAGCGCGGTGAGGGCGTTCAGTGTGGTTGCACTTGTGCCGTAGGTTGCGGTGGCGGGCGTCCGTGCGAACGCGGCGACGTCGTTGCGGGCCTCCGGATTGTTGCCGCGACCCGTTGCGTGCAGCCAGCTGGCGACCTTGTCGGCGTCGAACAGCTCTCGGCCGCCTTCAAGAGCTGTGGGCTCGGGAAACGGGTGAGTCGATCCGGCGCTGCGCTTGCGCCACATAGATACGACCGGGCGCTGGACCTGGGCCAAAGAGGCAACGTCGGACAGGCTCATGCGCAGCGCTTCTGCTTCGTTCATATTCCGCCTCCTTACGACGTCGACCCTCAGCCTAGCGGCCCATCGTGCCTTTACTGCTGAACTTCTGATAACGGGGGTTATCAGCGTTGTTTGACTCCGGGGGTTGCGCGCGGCCGTAGCTTCGATTCTGCAGCGACGAAGGAATCCTCCCGAGCTGTGACGGCGGCGGGGAACCACGCATTGGGGGATCGGTATCCCGCCGCCGCTCAGCAGCTACCCGTGAACAGAGGAAGAGAACATGTTGAATACCGACACCAGCCAGGCGGATGCGCGGCAGATCAAAGACGTTCGCCAGGAGGGGCAGCAGTCTCCGGACGAGGCGAAGGCGGCACGGAAGAGGAAAGTGCTCCTGATGGTGGGCGTTCTGGCGCTGCTGGTCGGCGCGGTGGGTATCGGCACCACGCTACCGGACCCGAAGTCCAGCGACGCGTACAAGGCACTGGCGGGGGAGAAGGCGACCGTTGAATCGGACCGCGACTCGGCCAAAGCCAGTTACGAGTCGATGAAAGCGAAGTACGACACTCTGCAGAACGGCATGGCAGCCCGCGAAGCCAAGGTCACGGCAAAGGAGGGCGAAGTCGGTAAGGCCGACGCGGCCGTGAAAACCGCCGAGGCTGCCGTGAAGGCTCGCGAGGACGCGGTGACGGGCGCCGAGAAGACTAAGGCTGCCAACACTATCGGTGACGGCACCTGGACAGTCGGGACCGACATTGAACCGGGCACGTACCGGGCAGCGGCCGACGTCGGCTCTTCCTGTTACTGGGGCATCTACGCGACCGGCAGCAACGGCAGCAACATCATCGACAACGACCTCCCCGGCGGCGGCCGGCCCTCGGTTGCTATTTCTGCCGGGCAGGACTTCAAGTCCAGCCGCTGCGGGAAATGGGAAAAGCAGTAGCAACACCCGCACTCCTAAGCATCATTTACTTTTAGAAAGGCATAACCATGTCCCACGAGAATTACTCCCAGCCCTTGCCTGCTCCGACTGCAGCGCCTCAGCCTCGACCGTTCTTCAAGAAGAAGCGCTTCCTCATCCCCGCCGGCGTTCTGGTGCTTGGCATCGCCATGGGCTCGTGCTCCGGTGGGTCCAAGCAGGCAAGGGACGCCGGCCCGGCCGCCGCGACCTCGGCGACTGCGGCGGCGACAGCTGCCTCTCCGGGAACTGCTGTACCGGCCGCTGCCGCGCCGGCTGCGGCGTCAGCCGCTGCCCCGGCGCCCGCCGCGCACGCCGTCGGCGTCCCGTTCAGCGTCAAGATGGGGAACGGCGACGTCGCCAAGATCACGATTGTCTCGGCTGTTCGGACCGACGCTGTCACCACCACGGCCTTCGCGACGGCAGCGAAGAACGGGACCTATCTTCTCCTGGATGTCCTCTGGGAAACGGAAGCAGGGAAAACCAGTTCCAACCCGTTCTACTTCTCAGCGAAGGACACCAATGGGCGCAAGGCCGACCTGAGCCTGTTCGCTGACAACCAGCTCGCCTCGGGCAGCATTCTGCCGGGGGACAAGGCGCGGGGATTCATTGCTTTTGACATTGCCCCCGGTGCGTCGACAGTAATGATCTCCACCCCGCTGATGCAGGAAGCGGCGCGCATTCAGATTCCGGCGTAACGCTGCTGGGAAGCCGTGTCCGGGGGCCCGGCTCCTCAGTTAGCCCTTACAGTTCAACTGGTCATTCGCATTATCTATTTGGGGGAATCCTTGAGCATCAACCACGAGCAAGTTTCGGCACACGGGCAGATGCCCGCCGCAGGACAGGGCACAATGGTGGCCGCCGGCGCGGGGACCGTTCCCGGTCTCCAGCTTTACCAATTCCGCGGCGGGGCAGCATCCTGGTTCGGTACGCAGATCCTCGGCGTATTGATAACGGTCTGCACTCTTGGGCTCTGCTACCCGTTCGCCGTCGTCCTGGTGGAACGGTGGCGGGCCAAGAACACGTACCTCCACGGCCGGCAGCTTCAGTTCATCGGCACTGGGTGGGGAATCTTCGGGCTGTGGCTCAAGTGGCTGCTTCTGAGCATCATCACGTTGGGAATCTACACCTTCTGGGTCTACCCACGGCTGATGCAGTGGAAGGTTGAGAACACCGTCTACGCGTAGACGGAAAGGCCCTGCACCCTTTGGGCTGCAGGGCTTTTCTGCAGCCCGCCGACCTGCCGATTCCAACCACTCAACACCATATGAACACCACACCCAGACAAAGGCCACCACGCATGGACCAGCAAGCAATCTTTATCGACGCCGGATTTCTCCTCGCCGTCGGAGGCATGCAAACCGCAGGCACCTCCCTACGCTCAGCGTCCATCGTCAACTTTGAACCCCTTATCGAGGGAATCCTCAAGTGCACCGAAGATTTCAGCGGCCTCCCCACCCTTCGCACCTACTGGTATGACGCGTCCCGTGACGCGCTCTTCACCGACCAGCACAAACGCATCGGCATGATCTCCGGGGTGAAGGTCCGTCTGGGCCGAATGTCAGTGGACGGCGTACAGAAGGGCGTGGACCTGAAGCTGGGGCTGGACCTTGTCGGCGTCGCCCGGAACAAGGCCGCCAGTACCGTCTTCCTCCTCTCCGGCGATGACGACCTTGCCGAAGCTGTCGAAGCCGCGCAGGACTTTGGCGTGAAGGTTGTCCTAGTGGGCCTGGAGAACACCAGTCACCGCCTCGGGGTGACCTCGGTCGCGGAACACTTGGCGTTGCGGGTGGACAGCATCATCACGTTGCCGGTGGAGCTGGTGGAGAAGTGCTTCACAAAGCAGGTGAAGGCGGCTCCGTTGGCGCCGGTCACTTCGTCTGTCCCGGTGGTGTCGCCCGCGCCGGTTTTGGAGCCAGCGTCGCCTGCCGCGGCGATCGCGGCCACTGTCTCGGCTGAGCACGGCGGTGCCGTCCGTCCGAAGCCTTCCGCTTCGCCCCGACCGGGCCTCCCGGCACCCGTGTACCGGGTTCAGCGCCCCGAAACCGCTGACTTGGTCTATAGCTCCGCTACGGGCGGCGCTGGCGCCGCACACGAGGAGTCCGCCGTGGGCGCCGCTTGCGAGGTTGGATACGCCGTCGCTGAGTCTTGGTACAACAACACCACCCAGGGCCTCTTGCGTGAACTGGTCGCTGACCGGCCCTTCCTGCCGCAGGAAATCGACCGCGTCCTCCTAAAGGACTGCGCTCAGCGGATCGGAGAGCAGAAAACCGACTATCAGGGCATCCGCCGGGAACTGCGCCGCGCCTTCTGGGAACGCCTCGACCAGCTCAACTAAGGTTCAACGCAGCGTCACCCGGTCCGCACATCGAGGCGATAGGTGCCCGCGTTGGATCTACCAGACATTCTGTCCGAGTTGAACTTATCCACGACGCGCCTCGCAAATCCCTATGCTTGTCGATTGCCTGCACCCTTAATGTTCGACGGGAGACGCGCATCATTCATAGCCTTGCGACCCTGGCGGCCCCCAAGGCGTCAAATACTCAGCGGCCTGAACGGCGCCACGTGCGCCAGAAATTTCGGGTCTGGCCATATGATTCAAGGTGATTCGCGATGACGTGATGCGCATATAAGGGGAAACGTGGAAGAAATGCTGGCCGCTTCCGGCCGAGATGATGAGGCCGGAACGCCGACGCTCACCCGGGCGGACCAGCTGTGAATCCTTATCCGGTAGGTGCCAAGGTAGTTCTGCGTGCCGATCCGTCAATCATTGGCATAGTTGTCCGCGAAATCAGTAGTGTCGGCGATCCGAAGCTGGAGGTCTTTTGTGGTGACGGGCGGACACGGTCTCTATATGCTTCACAGCTCGAAATCGCTGTCGAAACGGCGTCGGCGGAGCTGTCTACCGTTGATCGGCTTAAGGCTGCGCTGACGGCGACTCAGCTTGCGCGCCCGTCTGCAAAGCATCTGTACTCGCTGGGGTCCTCCCGTATCCAGTTCATCCCGTACCAATACCGGCCGGTTATGAAGCTCATTCGCTCCGATCGACCCAGGCTGCTTATCGCAGACGAAGTCGGTGTTGGCAAAACTATTGAGGCTGGACTCATCATCAAGGAGTTGCAAGCACGGCGCGAAATTCAGTCCGTCTTGATTATCTGTCCAAAGCCGCTGGTTACAGAGCGCAAGTGGTTGGACGAAATGAAGCGGTTTGATGAATCCTTCATCCATCTCAACGGTGAGACGCTCAACCATTGCATCAATGAAACCTATCTTGACGGCACATGGCCGTCTCGGTTCTCCCAGGCAATTGTCCCATTCTCACTTTTGGACGAGAAACTCATGCTTGGTGACACCCAGGGCCGCAGGGTGACTCGAGGACTTCTTGATTTGGACGAGCCACCAAAGTTTGACCTCGTCATCGTCGATGAGGCACACCACATCCGTAACACCGAGACCTGGCGACACCGTAACGTCAAATTCTTCGTGGAAAATGCGGAGGCCGTTGTGTTCCTGACTGCAACACCGATCCAAACGCGCGAGCAGGATCTCTTCAACCTTCTTCACTTACTCCGCCCCGACGTCATTTCAGACCCACACGATTTTGAACGCATTGGGGCTCCGAATCCCGCTCTCAATGCGGCGGCCACAGCAGCGCGAGGCGCGGGCGTCGAGTGGGTGGATACCGTAAAAACCAACCTCGCCACGGCGCTTGACACAGTCTGGGGACACGGGGTTCTCGCCCATGACCCTCGTACTCATGAGCTGAGAGACCTGCTCGAAGTCCTCCCGACAGCAGAGACAAGAGTCAAGATCATCCGGCTCTTAGAGGATCTACACACCTTTTCCGGGTTCATCACTCGAACGCGACGTCGCGACATCGGAGCCTTCACAACCCGTAAGCCCCGGACCATAGAAGTCCCGTTCACATCCGGGCAACAACAACTGCACGACCAGCTGCTGCAGTTGTGCGGCGACATAGTGGAGGCGCGCCACGGAACCGGACCCGTAGCCTTTCTAATCTCCGGACTGAGAAGGCAAGCTGCAAGCAGCATCAACGGGCTCGCACCGCTACTCTACGACTTGGTCAACCGCAGGCTTGAAGCCTTCGATGAATACGGCGAGAACACGGACGGGGCGAATGACCTGAGCCCTGACGTCATCGACACCTTTCAGCCTCAACTCAGGCACCTTTTGGATCTGGCTTCAGCACTGAGGGACGACGACCCCAAATTCGACGCGCTCGAGCGTGCTCTCGTCGAGAAGCTGGAGATGCCCAATCCGAAGGCGATCCTCTTCACCTCCTACCTGCACACCGTCGGGTACCTCTTCGATCGGCTGACGGCTAGCGGACTTCGTGTGGCGCAGGTCCACGGCGGAATAGACGACGAGGCGCGTCGGACGGTCAGGCGTCGATTCAAGCTTCCATCGAGCGACCCCGACGCAATCGACGTTCTCCTGTCCACAGAGGTCGGTACCGAAGGTCTGGACTACCAGTTCTGCGACATGCTGATCAACTACGACCTCCCGTGGAATCCGATGCGCATTGAACAGCGCATCGGCCGCATTGATCGGTATGGCCAACAGTCCGAGTCCGTAGCGATACTGAATTTCGTCACTGCAGGAACTGTCGACGCGGAGATATACCACCGTTGCCTCTGGAGGATCGGGGTGTTCGAACAAGCACTGGGGGCCAGTGAGGCGATCCTTGGGGACATCACCACTGGCATACGAGCGATCGCCGGCGACCTCACGCTCACGTTGGAAGAGCAACGTTTAAGGCTTCAGCAGTTGGCTGACAACGAAATCAACGTGATCGAAGAGCAGCTGAAGCTGGAGGATCAGCAGTCGGAGCTATTTGGACTGGAAGTCCCCACCGACGACGGCGCGGAAGTCCGGAATGCCACAAGCCCCTGGATGACTGCTGACGCTCTTTGCCACCTTGTGGTCGAGTATCTGACCAGCATCGAGTCGGGGAAGCGGATCAACCTACGCCCCGATCGAGCCGCCACGCTGAGGCTTTCGCGCTCAGCTAAGGATCGGCTTCTGCGTCAGTACGAGGGTCTCCCTAAGACTCTTCCCTCAGATCGGGAGTGGACAGCATGGCTGAAGTCAGAGGACTCCGTTGCACGATTAACGGTCACCCCGGAGCTGGAAGGGGCGCACCTTCTGTCGCCCACGCACCCCCTCGTCAGATGCGCGACCGAGGAGGTCCAACTGAATGAACCAGTTATGGTGTCAGCACGTGTACGAAGCACCAAAGTCCCAGCAGGAAGGTATCCGGTGGCCATCCACGGATGGAGTCGGCTGGGCATTCGGGATGATTATCAACTTCGATTGATTGCTGGCAGCACTGTGGAACCAGAGATGCTCGCTGAACTGCTCCGCGACTCTGACTGCGTTGATGGATCAGCCCACATGTCGGACACGGAGCTGGATCAGCTTGAGGCCGCCCACTACAGCGCTTGGCGGGACTCCAGTGCGAAGCACCGAGAGCGAACCGCCGAATGGGCAGAATCGTTGATCGCTTCGCTCACGACTACATCGCAGGCTAATCTTCTGCTCCTCGAGGATCAACTGGCCGGCGCCAGTGAGGAGCGCATACGGCGGATGCGTACATCGCAGATCGAATCTGCAAGAGCGGACTACCAACGACGACTTGCCCGGCTGGAGGGCATCCGGAATCGCTCCGACATCCAAGCTGACTTGCTTGCGACGGTACTTCTCGAGGTTGTCGCGTGAGCGAGGTTGAGCGGCGGGTCACTCCGGACAGCCTCGCGGGTATTCAGCGGAACAGCCGGCTGCTGCTTGATGGCCTTAGGGCAAAGGGCGGGAGTGGCCTTCGCAATCTCCTCACTCAGATGTACCCGGACCAGGCGCACTTCCTGTACGAGCTACTTCAGAATGCTGAAGACGCCGGTGCCAGAAATGTGACGTTTACACTTCATCGTGATCGCGTGGTGTTCGCACACGATGGCACCCGGTTGTTCGATTTAGGCGACATCGACTCCATTACAAACGTGGCCGACTCGTCCAAACGTGACGACCCTACACGGATCGGCAAATTTGGGGTGGGTTTCAAGGCTGTCTACGACTTCACGAGCACCCCCGAAATTCATTCCGGTGATTACCATTTCCGAATCGTTGATCTCTTCTACCCCGATGACGATATTCCGACACTCCCGGCGTCGGAGACGCAGGGCATGGGCACAGTTTTCGTGTTGCCTTTCAACCGTACCGAAAAACCTGCTGATGAAGCCTTCGCCCAGATTTGGTCAGGACTTGAAGAACTGGAGGCATCATCGCTTCTTTTCCTCAGGAATATCAGCCGAGTCACTCTTGCGGCTCCCGCGGTACCTACTAGAGTCATCGAGCGTATAGGAAATGGCGACGGCCGCCAGACGATCCGGACGACGAGAGGCGAGGACGTCCGGGCAACCAACTGGCTGAGGGTTGAGCGGACCGCCAGCGTGGAGATCGAAAACGGGGAGTATGTCGACGCAACAGTTGCGGCAGCCTTCCGTGTCGCGGACTTCACACCTGGGCCGTCTACGGCCACGTCGAACCCGAAGAAGGTTGCTCTGCCGACAGATCGGCTCATAGAGCCGGTCGAGTCTGGTTCCGTATGTATCTTCTTCCCAGCAGTTAAGGAGCAGTCAGGACTTAAGTTCCACATCCATGCCCCGTTTGAGTCCACGGTGGCACGAGACACCATTAGAGACACGCCGGTGAATGAACGACTCATAGCTCTGATTGGCGAGCTCGTCGCCGACACGGTAGTCGATATGGCGCTGGCAGGGATCACGAACGACGGACTGCTAAGTGCGCTACCACTCGCCGACGAAGTCGGGCCCTCGTTTGTCCCCATACGCGATGCCGTGGTCCAGGCTTTCAGAACTCAACCGATTACCCCGTGTCTCAGTGGAGGCTACGCGCCAGCAGCTGGACTTGAACTGGCGAAACCTAGCGTTTCGCAGGTGCTCAACGATGCCGACCTGGCGTTCCTCAAGGCCGTGGGCGAAGTTTCCCCTGAGGATCCTGAACTCATGGCGTCTCCCCTTCTGGCGAAACTTCCCCCGCGGGACCGTGCTCGAAGCTTCATCAGACAGCTGTTCAATTCGGAAATCGACGAGAACGACGTACTGGACTACTTCGTTGCCCTCGGCGAAGAATGGGAAGGCCCAGAAGACGAAGAAGACGAGGTCGTAACCAAGAATATCCAGTCATGGATTTCGAGCTTTTCCAACGACAAACTGCGTCAACTATACGCATTGCTCAACCGGAGCGGCTGGGTGTCAACGTGGACCAGTGAACTTTCGGGGCTCCCCATCATCCGCGTGGCCGGGGACGGCGCACCCGATCACGTGGTTCCTTCCGATGCCATCCTCCCTGACGCGGTCGAGACCGGTTCTGACTTGCAGGTTTCTCCCTTGATTTGGCGCCTCGGCGACAGTGAGGATGAACTGGGACCTGCCATTTGGACATTCCTGAAAGACATCGGCGTGCGTGTCTGGAACGCCGAAACGCAACTCAGGGAAGAACTCGCACACTTTTTCCCTGAGGTAATAACATCCAGTCTGGAAGGTGACGACGGCGAACATGAAGTGGAAAGACTGCGTCGGTACATACACGAGGTTCAAGATTCCTCCCAGCGGTCGGCCAGTTTTCGCAAGGTTCCCTTTCTGGTGGCACGTCATCCAGAAGGACATTTAGTTCGATACCCGCCGTGGCGACTGTACGTCGATGAACCCACGACCAGCCCAACGGGGTGGAGCTCCGTCATCGACAGGTTTTCAATTGCAGGTGACAAGTTCTGCCAAGTGTGGGACGGGTATGCCGGCCTTGACGGGCTGTCAGACTTCTTACGTGATTGCGGTGTGCTTGTCCACCCCCGAGTCTCCGCGGTAGATCCGCGAAAGAACCTTGAATTCGGGGCACCGGACTATTCAAAACAGACTCATTACAAACAAAGCGCGGACTGGCAGCTTGAACTAGGAGAAAGCATCCTGCGCCACGGCGATAGTGTCCTTCGACGGCAAGTCTGGGAGATAGTCCTTACAGCTCCGCTAGCCAAGTCTCAGGCTGTTTATCGACCCAACGGTTCCGCCCCGATCCGACGAATGACTTCTAGCCTCGTGCAAATGCTAAGAGACACAGCATGGCTACCTGACACGGATGAAAATCTCTGCAAGCCCGAGGAACTCGATGAGGGAACGATCCATCCGGACTTTCCTGTGCGGGATACACCCATGCTGAAGGCCATCGGATTCGGATCCAGGACCGCGCAACGTCGCTTGGAGCGCCAGGGACTGGAAGAAGCAGCCCAGAGATTTGGCTTCAAGGATGCCTCGGAGGCTGAGCAGCTTAGCAAGTTGGCCGAAGCGCTGGGGCGAGACGGAATTGAACAGCTTCTGAGAGAGAGAGACGCCCGAGCACCCCTGCCAGAAGATGCTGCCTACGGTGACCGGAGGGCGAGCCGAACCGCTGAAAGCTACCAAACAGCGCCAACGCGCTCGTACGATTTACGGCAACGATCGGTGCGTGTGGACGCAGCGGCAAATCGGGAAGGCCGAAGGACCTATTTGAGGACAGCATACGAAAGCCATGGGTCTGTTATTTGCCAGGCTTGTCATGAACCCATGCCATTCCAGGCTCCCGATGGCCGAGACTATTTTGAGGGAGTGCAATGTGTAGAACACGGTCACGACGTAAGCTCTAACGCACTGGCCCTTTGCCCTGTGTGCGCGGCGAAGTTCCGTTCCTGGCGCATTGCTGGCGATGCCGACTGGCAAGAAGAAATAGCCACCTTCCCGTTGACCGAAGGGCAACTTTCGGCCCAAGTACCTGTGAACCTCGCCGGTAACACCACGCTCGTGCACTTCACGGGCAAGCACCTAAAGGACCTTCAGATCCTCATAGACTCGGAGCCTCCTGCAGTTGGGGGATAGATCAGGCACCGAACTCGCATAGCGAAGGGCAATCGGCCAAGTGGTGGGACAAGACGGCAGGAGCCACCTATGACCTCCTGCTCCTCCCTTGGCCCGCTGCAACCTCTACAAGCCGTGCAATGGACAAGCCAGATGCTCCATACCGCCCAATTTGGCCTGGGATCGTCCTATTGTTCAAGCTGGTCGGTGCACCCTGTGCGAAAAACCTTGACAAAGTCATTAGAAGTGCTGTGTCTAGCAAGAAATGGGAGAGTACTACGCCTCATGGGCAGCAATGTAAGTTCGGCAGACGGGCATCCCGAATGCGTGCTCGTTGAAATAATAGGCAGTCTTCTTGCGACTGGAGAGACCGAGCGGTCGGTTGCAGTAGTGACTTCCCAGTCTGAGGACGGCACTCCACCATCCGTAACTGTGCCTGGATTGCCGGAGAGATGGAGCAAACATGTTGTGAACTGGGACGAGATGGCGACCCAGACGAAGTCGCTGCTGAACTCCGGGAATAACGTGCTAATGATTCCACCGTGGGGGCGGCGATCAACTGTCGCAGGCGAGCAGGAAGGTGAGGAAAGGAGGCTGCTTAGCTATAGCACGGCCTCACGGTCCTTGCTCGAATTCCAGGAGGAGATACTCCTTCACTGCCCGGCGCCCGATGTCGACGCGGTTCTATGCGTGCTATTGCCGGCATCCACCGTACGATCTGAACGATTCCGGTTGTTTCGCAGCGACCTGATGGCCAACTGGCAAGTTACGCACGCCGTTTACATTCGCGACGTCTTTCCCAACGTCCATACGTCCTTCGAAGGCGTGCTGTTGTGCCTTGTACCGAGAGGACACGCTGACCCCTTGGTCAGGTTCTTCGAAGTCGGGAAAGCAGAGGATACTGGCGCTGCCGACGTTCTTGCTGACTTCAACAGGTTACAGAGGATGAAGGGCAGCACAACCGAGTTCGGCTACGTCTTTCGAGGCGACCTTGAGGCAGGAGATAGTCTGGCCTACGGCTTGCGGGACCCCAAAATAGAGGCAAAAAGACAAGATCTCGCTCACTTTGGTTACACGGCGCCTTTGGAGGAACTGTTCGAAATCCGCCGCGGAAAATTTCATCCCGTCGCGCATAGGGGACAACTCTGTGAGGCTAATGCTCTAGGTGCAGCACGTGTCCTTGCCGGGCGTGACCTCAGGCTCGACGGAACGATAACTGATGCGGATGCGGAAGCAACGTGGATGCTTTCTGAAGAGCCGGACTTGTTGCGGGCAAATGACTTCCTTATCCCAGTTATCTCAGTTAAGTCCGATAAGCGTGGATTTAAAGTCGCAAAGTTCTGCGGCACATATCCTGCAACTTGGAATAGCAACGTTCTCGTGCTGCGTCCGCTCGAGTCTGTGCCCCCGGAAGTCATCGACTTCGCCGTCGCCTACCTGCGGTCGCCAGCCGCAACACAGTTGCATTCCGCCTATAATTCAACCTTCCACTTGGGGCGGGAGATCGGGGAACTTACGGTACCCATACCTGACGAAGAGATTCTGGCCGCTTTGCGTAATCTTAGAGAAGCTCAGAACAACTTCCTGGAATGGGCTGACGAAGCCGGTCGGGTAATTGATTCGATCTTTGATTACCCGTCCGTCAAGGAAGCGCGACCCAAAATTATCGAGGCGGGGCGCTTTGTTCGTTGGAGGAACCGCGAGGCTGCCAACCTCGACGATCCGGACTTTGTAGTAAGGAGGGCATTCCCATACCCCATAGCTCATCGATGGAGGGTTATGGAAGCCTCCCTTTCAGGGGGTCCCCCCGGCTCTGGGTATACGTCGATTCTTGACACGGCTGAATCTGTGTTGACATTTCTGGCGCAAGTAGTCCTCGTCCTAGCCCGAGCCGCCGGCATCGAAGTAAAAGCGGTAGAAGCCATCCAACGAAAACTCGGGGGCGGATCCGGCCCCGGGATGGGCGACTGGGCAGCTGTACTTCAGGAAACCAGCGGCAAGCACTTTGCCGTGGGCGTGACCCAATCGGGCCTGGCCAACATCATCGGCATGTTCCGTACTGCTGATGTTGAGGCTGCGCGGGTCAGGCTCAGCAACCGCCGGAACGACGAAGCTCACAACCGGCGGGTCGAACCCGCTGATTTGGCCGAAGCGATTGACTCAGCTCTGACAGATCTTCGGATACTGACGCTGGCTGCGGCATTCTTGGTGGATATGCCTCTGAGGCACGTGACTGCGGCTTCGTGGGACTCGTTCGCCAGCGTGGCTACTGTGACCTATCGGGAAATGATAGGAGATCATTGGGTCGTAAAATCTGAAACCGACCAGGTGTCAGCCAATGACATCGAAACCGACAGTCTTTACATACTTGACCCCGACGGCAAATGGCACCTACTGCGCCCCTTCGTCGTAGTTCGACATTGTCCCCAGTGCCGAACTATCTCAACCTTTCATGTGGACGCATGCATCAACGGAACGGTTCGCCTCAAGAGCATTGAGAACGGGCACACGGTCATGGATCAGCAAGAAGTGCCTGCCCTGAAGACAGTAGGCTTGCTCTGACATTCGATTCAGGAAGCAGCCATGGCGGGGGTCAGAAACAGCACCCCCCGCAACGAGGATTCGTTGTCCGGGTCGCCGCTGCCTGAGGCGAATCGGTCCTGTAGGGACTGATCTGGAGGCTTCCTGGTGCAAAAGGACCAAAAAGTCTGTCCATGGGAAGCTTCAAGGGCGTCGCCCGGGTACAACGAGAGCGTTGGTCCTCAGGACCAAATAGCCTGCCTATCTACAACATAGATGGATAGTTGGCGGAATCTCCCCTGGAAGTTTGCGAACGTCGGCCTAGTTGGCGGTTCCGTTCCCTGTCTCCAGTCATTCTCAATGAACTCTCATACGGCCCCGTACGCTGAGGTGTGCGGGGCCGTATGACGTGAACGTCTAGTTGCGACTTTTGCAGAGTTTGCGCGACTTTTGAGAACGTACTCGCGACATAGTCGTGACTAGTTAGGGACGTCATCCAACTTGAGGGTTGGTGTGAGGTGCCGGCCTAGTTGGAAGAAACGACCAGAGAGCCCGGAAATCCGCTCCTTACTAACTGTCTGTCGGCAACTGGCAGGGGAGTGGTGCGGTGAAGGACCGTTTTATGCGGCGGGCGGGCGGGCAACGCCCGAGCTTGAGAAGGGAAGGTCTTGTTGCTTCCGGCAACGAACGCCGCTAACCCCCTTCCGCCACCGGTCCCGCTTCAGCGGCGGGCGGGAAGGACCGTCGTCGTGACGGCCACGGCCTGCGGCGTGCGGGGGACGGAACTGAAGCCGAAGCGCACGGGCGGATCCACCGGCGCGAGGGGCCCGAGTTCGGCCCCGTTCCAGCTCGCCGCGGCGCGCTTGATGCCACGGATGGAGCGCACGCCATAGTACTCCCGGCGTCCGCCTCCGGCGGAGCCGGCGGTGGCCACCCCCGGGAGCAGGATCCCCGCGGCGCGGTTCACGGCCGTCAGCCACGCCGGGTAGACGGCGATCCGGGCGGGGAGTTGCAGCATCCGCCCCAGGGCTGTCACGGGGCCCAGGTCGGCGCGCAGCACCAGCGGGCCGACCGGAAACGCGGAGGACCAGTGCGGCGGTCCCGGGTTCGTTCCCCGGTTCCGTGCCCCGTTCCCCGGCGGGGCTCAGGCTGGCATCCAGCGGTGCCACCACCACCTCATCGAAGCGGTAGGTCGCGGACACATAGTCGGCGACCGCCCGGTTGGGGGCCAGCAGCGTCCGCAGCCCGTCGCGGTCCTCGGTCATGACGTCCGTGAAGGCGCCGAGCGGCGAGTCCGTCCATTGCCCGACCACCAGCCGGCGACCCGCGCTGGTGCCCAGACCCGCGATGAAGCCTGTAAAGCGTTCCATCCGGCTACCGTACGGCTCCGGCCGGCCCCGCCGTACGCCGGTGCGTAGAATCGACGCCGCCGCCGTCGAAAGGACCACCTTGGCCAAGCTGCATTTCCGCTACGGCGCCATGAACGCTGGGAAGTCCACCGGCCTGCTGCAGGCGTCGTTCAACTACGAGGACCGAGGCCCTTTTCCATCTGAACCCGTCAATCCTTGATGACCGCGACTATGTCGAGTCGGAGTGGATGCCTGAGGGGACGGTTCCTGGTGGCAGTGCGGCGTGGGAAGTTCGGGACGCGATCCCGTAGCCAGTAGTCCTCCCCAGCCTGATCGTTGACGGTCTTTTGCATAGATGGTGGCTGAATGCAGCGCATAACCGAATGTCGGCGAACTGCAACACTCTTTGATAGGAGTTCCTGACAGGGTACGAATTCGTGCACAAAACGGCAGTGCTGCTGCAGTTCGCGGTGGTTGCTCACCGGAAAGCTGGAGAACTCAAACTGGAGTCGTGTCGATGCCGCTAGGAATGCAATGCATGCAACATGTGTGTGGCTAACGCTCGGGAGGGCGGCGGCGAGGTAAAGTCTCGTTTTGTGGCGGCCGGGCAACTGTCCACGCTCAGTAGCCTCGACGCTGCTGAACCGGTGACGGCATGTCCGCTGAATCGGGCAAGCAGGGGGAGAAACACTATGACCGCAGGCGTTGATACGTCCTTTGACTACCGCTCGGATACTCCGCCGGGAAAGGACCCCGACAAGTACAGCCCGACCCTGCGCAGGCATCACCAGTTGCTGTGGAGCAAGGATCTGCCCTACGGCGGAGGACACTTCGATCTGGTACAGGAGCCTGGCAGGTACCTCGTGCACCGGTCCGAGCTGGGTGTCTTCCTTCTTGCCAGCGACGCCATCACTACCAGGCTGAAGGATAAGGCGTCCAAAGCCATCGCGAAAATTCCGGCCCATGAACTGCCCCAATACGGCGGCTACACTGCCGGCAGCGCTCTTGTGTTTCCTGGCAACCGCATCGGCGGAAAAATGGAGATCAATAGTGCACGGGGATGCAACCCCAGCATCGCCGACCGCTTCGACTTGACCTTGGAATGCATCCGCCGCCACTATTCAGGCGAGCCGTCGAACAAATTCGGAGAAGTCCTGGACAGGTATGCAGACTTCTTCACCCTGTTCAAGGACTTTGACGGGTACGTTGAATTCTTCCTACTGCAGGACCTCATCAATGAGGACGGCACCATCCGGTTCTTCCACCCGTTCGACAACTTCAGGACACCGGCAGTTCCAAAGACCCCCGACGAATACCTTGAGTATTTACAACGCAGCAGGGATTTCATCCGTGCACGCAACAAGAGGATCGACGTCCAACCCTGACCTTCTGATCAGCAGGCTCGAAATCTACAGTGAACACTCGCTGAAGATTGAACGGATTCGAGAAGTAAGGCGCGTTGGTACAAGCCACCTCGCTTTACAGTAACAGCAGTTAAGGACAGTTGTGGCAATAGAGGCGGTATGGCCGGGCAAGAAGAAGACTCGATCGACGTGCTACGCCGCGCGCTCCGAGAAGCTAGCGGTCACGTGCAAGTAACGCTCACGCTCTCGCGCACGAGCGCAGAGAACATTCTGCGACTCCTTGAATCGGAGCATGGATCAGGTGCCGTCGTCGTTCCCGTTAAGGAGCAATACACGACCACAGAAGCTTCGAACTTGCTCGGTGTCTCTCGGGCAACGCTCATGAAGCTCATCGAATCAGGCAGCATCGAAGCTGTGAAAGTTGGGACGCACCACCGCATCCCTGTCGACGAATTGGTTGCGTTCCAGCGTGCCCGCCAGGTGAGCCAGGAAAGGGCCGCAGAACTGCTTACCGAGTTCTCACCGAGATCGACCGGCTTCCAGAGCAACGTGACCTTCCGTGCTGATGCGCCGAGACTTCAGCGCGCACTCGGAGAGGGGCGGGAGTCCTAGTGGCCATAGAAACCGCGGTGGTCGCGATCACACCAGAGGACTTCGTGCAACCGGAACACAGGCTGTTCATCGACACGAACGTCTTCATGGACACGGACCCGGCACATGAGGGTGGGCTCAAGAGACTCTTCAAGCGATGCGCTGAGGCAATCCGTGCGCACGAGAATCCCGTCGTGGTCCCGAGTAAGGTCGTCGATGAACTGACTAAGCAGAGTCTGATCGACACCTCCGGGTTGAGCGAACAGCGCGTGGGCTCGATCACGAAGGCCGGCAATGCCCTGGTGTTCCTCGACGCGGCCGTGGGCGCGGGACTCATCCGAACGGACCTCGGCGATGTATCGAACCCCTATGCAGACGACCTCTTTGTCGAGGTCTTCAAACGTGCAGCCCACCGCTATGAGATGTGCCTTCTGACGAACGACACCACTCTGCGGCTGCGAATTCGGCTGGTCGCGGCGGAGACGGATCGGCGTCTCGTCGCCGGGGTTCTCACCAAGGACGGGCTGATCGAGGTGGATAGCGATCAGGCCCTGTATGAGCGAGCCTCGCGCAAGCACGCACGCCTGACGAGGCTTGTCGAGCAGGGGCTTGGCACCGACAAGGACCAGAAAGACGTCGAAGAGCTCGCACTGCTGCTCCCCGACTTCCAGCAGACGTTCGCGGTCGCCCCGGTCGTCGCCGCGCCTGGCGCACGCCGAACGACGCGGCAGCAACGCTCCGCGGTCGGAACAGTGAGAGGCGTCCCGGGTGCCTTCAACCCCTCGGCGGCGATCAAGGCTCCTGACCGCGTGCTGGAGGGGAGCGCAGTCCTGCCCGCGGCCGGGGATACCGTGCGCTTCACATCGGCTCGCGGAGACACCGGGATACTTGTGCTCGGTGCGATGCTCGGTGAGGGCGGCGAGGGGAGAGTCTACGCAGTCGACGGTGCGGCGAACAGCGTCGTCAAGGTCTTCGACGCCGAACACCGGACATGGCACCGCAAGGAGAAGCTGACCCTGCTCCTGGCGCGCGGATTCGAGCGGGAATGCATCGGCTTCCCGACAAGCCTCATCACGAACAGCGACGGTGAATTCGTCGGCTACGCCATGCCGCGGGCCACGGGGAAGGAACTCCAGGCGACGGTCATGCGGCCCGCCCGGTTCAAGAAGACCTATCCTAACTGGACGAAGGCGGATCTCGTCGACGTTTGCATTTCCTTCCTGGAGAAGGTCTCTTACCTGCATTCCCTCAACATCCTGCTCGGCGACATCAACCCGAAGAACGTCATGGTCGACGCGAACAAGGATGTCTGGATCATCGACGCTGACTCGTGGCAGTTGGAGGGATACCCGTGTCCAGTAGGGACGCCGATGTTCACCGCTCCCACCATGACCGGAGACTACGCGGACGCTCTGCGCACGGAAGAGGAGGAACTGTTTGCCGTCGCCACGATGCTCTTCATGATTCTCATCACCGGCCAGTTCCCCTACGCGCGGGCAGGTGCGGACGGCGGGGACTTTGCGGCGCTCATCAAGGAGGGCAAGTTCGCGTTCCAGTTCCGTGGGGCTTCCGACCGGGATCAGCCGGAGGGCAACTGGAAGTACATGTGGAGTCACCTGCCCTTTCCCGTGAAGCGCACGTTCTGGAATACCTTCCACCGCGACGGGCTGAGGTACTCCAAGCGTCCGACCGCGGACGAGTGGCTGCGGGTGTTCCGCGAGTACGAGCAGTTCTTCGGCGGGTTCGACGACTTCGATCAGATGTCGCACGATGTCTACCCCAATCGGTTCAAGAAGAAGGACGCGGAGACACCCGAGTACGAGTGCGCTCAGTGCGGTACCTCGATGATCGGGCGCTGGCAGGAGGATAAGCGAAGCTACTGGACTCCAAAGCTCTGCGACGACTGTCGCCAGAACCAGACCCGATGCTCGGACTGCGGCAAACCGAAGCCTGCCGACGCGCTGCGAGACGGGCGTTGCTGGGAGTGCAACCGCAAGCGGAACTACGCCGCCTGTAGCAACTGCGGGAAGGACACACCACGCCGGTACCTCATCGACGGCCGCTGCTCCAACTGCCAGCTCGTCGTCTGCAAGGACTGCGGAACGCCTACTCCCAAGACTGAGCTGACGTATGGGCGCTGCGCCTCTTGTGCAACGAAGGCGGCACAGCTCGACCCTGCGAGGCTCTGCGCCGACTGCCGCCAGCCCTTCATCACCTTCGACCACGCGAGCTGGTTCACGAGCAAGGGGCTCGACATTCCAAAGGCGCATGCCGCGATCAGGAAGACGTGCCCTCTGAGGCCAGCGGCAAGTCCGCGTCCGTCGCGCCCAACCGCGACCTCGACCAGTCCGCAGAGCACCGCACCCAGAAAGTCCCTCTGGGAGCGTCTCGCGGAGTGGTGGAAGTCATAACCGAACAGCACTCACGAACCATCCGAACTGATAAGGACTAGTGACATGGCACTCGCAATCGGCGCCGATGACCTCATAGAGAACCCGACGCCAAGGGTTCCCGTAATCCTTTGCCTTGATACCAGCGGGTCAATGATGGGCGACAAGATCCGAGAACTCGTGCGGGGCGTCAACCTCTTCTATGACGCCATCGACGAGGACGATGACGCCCATGATGCCGCCGAGGTGAGCATCGTCAAGTTCAACTCCGAGGCAAGCCTGATCCAGGACTTCTCCAGCGTCGAGCGGCTCCAGCGCAGGGACGCGATTGACGCCACAGGCGGCACGGCTCTCGGGGAAGGGGTGAACCTTGCGCTGGACACGTTGGAGAAGCGCAAGTCAGTGTATTCAGGCGCGGGCGTCCTCTATTACCAGCCCTGGCTCGTGCTCATGACGGACGGACAGCCGAACGGTAGCGCCGTCGAACTGGAGCGGGCGGTCCAGCGTGTGACCGACCTTGTTGCGCAGAAGAAGCTGACGGTGTTCCCGATCGGCATCGGTACTGATGCCGACATGGACGTGCTGGCGAAGTTCAGCCCGAACCGCCCGCCGCTGCGGCTGCGCGGGCTGAGCTTCAAGGAGTTCTTCGAGTGGCTGTCGAAGTCGGTCTCTCGGGTCTCTCGTTCAACGCCGGGCGACACGGTCAAGCCGGACCTCGAGGGGCTGGCTGGCTGGGCGGAGCTCTAGGTGTTCAACGAGTTCCACTATCAAGTGCGAGGACGCGGGCACGAACTAGACGGCACGCGCGGACAGGACAGGACCGCCTACCTGTCCGGCCGCGGTATCCAAGTGCTCTGCCTCGCTGACGGCGCGGGCTCAGCCTCTCAATCGGAGTTCGGCGCTCAGGCAGTAGTGGAAGAAGGCTGCGCGCTGCTCATCGAGCAGTTCGGGCAGTTCGACACCAGTGCCGATGCAGAGCAAGCACGGCAGGAGATTCTCGAACGCCTGCACGAGCGTCTCGCGGGTGTGGGTCGGCGGCTCGGTTGCACGTTCGCGGATCTGGCGTCGACCTTCCTCGCTGTCGCGGTCTCGGCGGAGAGGTTCGTCGTCGTGCACATCGGGGACGGCGTAATTGGCTACGTCAAGAATGGCGAACTGCGTGTCGTATCAGCACCCGACAACGCCGAATTCGCAAATCAGACCACCTTCGTCACGTCCCCTGACGCCGCGAGTTCGACGCGGTTGTTCCGAGGTGCGACAGAGGGTGTGTCCGGCTTCATCTTGATGAGCGATGGCACGAGTGCGAGCCTGTTCGACAACCGCTCGAAAACCTTGGCCCCTGCCTGTGCGAAGTTGATCGAGGCGGTCGCGGTCGCTCCGACGCGACAAGTGAAAAGCCCGGAGCACAAGAAGCGACTGCGGCGGGTGGTCGACACCAGGCTCCGCGAGGCAACCAAGGACGACTGCTCCATCGGAATCCTTGCGCGCCGCTCCTGACCTCCATCGGCAGGATCAGATGCTCGCGCCGACGCCGAGCAGGAAGTTGACCCAGGTGGCCCCGAGGGCGGCGGCTCCGACGGAGACGAGGAATCCGGTGCGTGCGCGGACGGCTGATGAGAGGTTGCCGTTCGGCGATGAGATCGCCCACGCTGCGGCGCAGATGACGAGCATGAGCGCAGCGAAGATGAGCACGACGGTCAGCAGCGCGCCGACGATGGCGTGCAACTCGGCCTGTCCGCGAAGTCGGGGAACACGTCCACGTCACGCAGCTCCTTCCGCTGAGAAGAGTGCCGCGGTGCCCGCGGCGTCGAGGTTCTGCACGCCGCGCGACTCAAGCCGCGGCCGTCCGGTACACCGACGAGAAGTCGGGTCCGGCCGACCAATGGCAGAGTCCGACGCAAAAAGGACCAACTAGTTTGACCGCGGGAAGATGCGGCCGGGCTCGTGCCGCTGCGTCAACACGGGGGAAGGGAATGGTCCTCGGGACCGACTGGCCTGGCAATCTACAGCTTCTGTGAGCTGTCGATCTAGTTGGATGAACGGCACTCTATTTGGAAGTCTTCTATGTAGTAGCTGCCACTAAAGCGGGCCCTGCACGGTAAATCGTGCAGGGCCCGCTTTGTGAGCTCTCAACAGTCCTTGGCTTGATGACGACCGCGCAGGAAGTTGGGTTCAGCGGACATTTCGGAGTGCAGGCATCTGGAACGCTACGCAAGCCCTTGCCAGGTACTGACTAGCTCGTGTCGAGGGTCCAACACAGGAAACGCTGCGTGGGGGCAAATGTTGGCGATGGATCGGGGGTCCCGAGCCGAGAATGTCCTTTGTTCCTTGTCCGTGTGCCCGTTCCTGGTGGAGTGCTACGGGAGTTTCACTGGTGAGGATAAGGGGGCAGGCTTAAACTTGCATTGGCTGGGTAGGGACCGCGGTTTGCGGGGAGCGTGCCTCAGATCGGAGAGCATCATGCTGAGGACCCTGTTGTGTAGGTTGAACATGCGCCACGATTGGCACACGGAAGTCACCGAGGATGGCGGCCGCTACAAGCGCTGTAGACGTTGCGGTAAGGACGACGACCGTGGCGGTGGCGGGACCGGCGGCAGTGGGACCTGGGCTGGCATTGCTGGGATGGGATAGGCCCGCAGGCCAGACGGTCCCCGGCCACGGCCGCCGTGTTCACAACGGTAGGGGCTCCACCCGGGCCCGGCTCCCCATTCTGTTTACTGGCAGAGGCGGTCGAGGGTTTCCTGGGCGGCCTGTTCCATCTGCGTCTGGAGCAGGTCGATGCGGCGCGTGGTTGCGGGGTCCTGCCAAGGCAGCGGGGCGTGCGCCATGGTCATCGTGATCTGGCTGCCGCCGTCGGCGCTCGTGATGGAAATACTCATGTAGCCGAATATGTGCCCTGTATGGCCGTAGCGGAAGTCGCCGGAACATGCGTCAGGATACCGCTCTAGACCGAGTCCGTAGTCCCAGAATTCGGTCTTCTTCTTCATTTCCTCAAGCATGCCGGGGGAGAGGAGCTGGCCGCGGAGGAGGGCCCGGTAGAAGTCGTTGACGTCCTGCATGGTGGAGATGACGCCGCCTGCGGGGGAGCCGACAAAGACCTCGGGCTGGGTGACATCGACCCGTTCGCCGCCATCCATGACGTAGGCGTGGATGTTGTCCGGAGCCCCGCGGTCCGGTTCGGCCAGCGACGTGTGCTGAAGTCCCAGGGGCGCGAAGATGTCTTGATGGAGCACGTCGGCGACGGGCCGTCCGCGCAGTTTTTCGATCAGCTGGCCGAGGGCTAGGTAGTTGGAGCTCGAGTATGCAAAGCGGTCCATATTCTTGGACTCCCAGGGGAGCGTGGCGGCCAGTTCGAGTCCTCGCTGCATGCTGAGTCGTGTGTTCGCAACCTGCTTCAGTGGTCCCGCCGCGTATTCTGAGTCTCCGTAATCGGGCATGCCGGAGGTATGGTTCAGCAACTGGCGGACAGTGATCGGTCCGGGCGGCCGCAGCGTGGTTCGGAAGCTCTCCAGGACATCGTTCACCGGGTCATCGAGCCCGATAAGTCCCTGGTCGACGAGTTTCAAGACGGAGACGGCGACCATCGATTTCGTAATGCTGGCAACGGATACCCGGTCCTGGGGTTGAGCCGGGTCCTTGCTCTCCAGGTTTCGCACCCCGTAGGCCTTGGACCATTCCCCACCAGGCCATCTCAGCTGCACAACAAAGGACGTTGCCCCGCCATCCATGAAGTGCTGGATTCTGGGTTCCAGAGAATCCGTCGCTGCCTGGGTCGCGAAGACGCTCGGCGGAGCCGGCCCGGAAGGGGCCTGGCCGGGAGGGGCTCCCACGCAACCGCTCACAGCGACAAGCAAAACCGCGGAAAACGCGGCACCGATCAGACGAAGACGCGTCCGCCACCAAGCAGGCAAGGCACCCATGAACATCCTTTTACGCTCAAATGTGTCTTCTGGATAGGCATGGCTCTCAAAGTCCCTCCGCAGGCAGCCTGCTGAGTCGGCCAAGCCCGGTCTGAGACCGCCTCCTGGTCAGGGCGTTGCTGAGTACCATGGCGATCAAAGTTCTTCGCTTTGGCATCGATGCAGATCAGCGCGCAATGGTCGCCGGTTTCGTCAGGAATCTGGACGGGCATCTCAACAGTTTGAAAGGAAATGCTGCGCCTCCTAGTCGTAGAGTCGAGCCTTCCGCCGCCCAGGTCCGATTTGCTAACTTACAGGCGGAAAGCCGGTCTGACAGGTTGTTAGTGTCCGCGTGAAAAGGCCGTAACCACAAGGACCGATTGTTAATCTTTGGCCGTATTGGACACTGGTTGTCCAGTACGCCCGAAGATTAACAGGTCCGCGTGTAGATTTTCCGCACTTTAACAATTGTTAATTTCGGACCGCCTGGAAGCGGCAGCAGGCTAGTTTTCCGCCTGCTCGGTTCCTGGAATAGGGGAGACAACTACCACGCTTCGAGGCTTCTCCTGCAACCGAATTGCAGCACTTGCTCAAACGAGAGGCCAGCAAGGCGAACTGGCCGATCTCCTGGGGAGATTCCTAGATGCTGTGACAGGCGGAGCGCCGTGATTCGTCGCCTGTTCTCGCATTCTCGGGTAGGGACAGGCCGGTGTTTATTGCCGTCGGACCTCAATGTCGCGGTGGTTCTTCTCGACCCAGTCGGCCATCCGGTTGCCCCGCAGCGCTATGAACTTCAGCGAGGCTTCCTGAACCCTGACGTACTCGTCCTTCGTGACCGGGACGCCGAGGCGCGTGAAGACCTTGTCCTCATCCTCCTCGAGGAAGAAGTCGATCTTCCCCTCCGGCGTCACGAGATCCTGGAAGTGGAAGAACTCCACGAACTTCTCGAACGTACAGAAGAGTTCGAAGAAGTCCCCATAGTTAGTGGTGACGTCGGCGAGGGGGCTGCCTGGCTCCTTGGCGTAGTGGCGCCGGATGCATTCTAGAGTCAAGTCCATCCGGTCCGCAATCCGTATCCGCATTCCCCTGGCGGTGTTGAGGGTGGGCAGGTGTATTGTCCTGACGGGCCAGATCATGGCGCTGCCGATCGTGTACGGCGGGTCGAAATAGCGGCGCTTCTGCTCCTCACTCAACTCGGCCTTAGCCTCGACCAAGGCCTTGGGCTTCCCCCACCTGGTGTAGGAGTTCGTGATGGCGTCACTGCCGACCGTGAACCACTTGTCGGGCGTCTGCTCGAACATCAGGTAGTTTTTCCGACGCACCTTGGGAACTTCCGAGACCGCCAATTCGAACAGCTGCCCCTCGCATAGCTCCTTCTTCCAGAGCAGCTGATGGTCAGCCTTGAGCCGCGGACTATGGGAGTCCGGGTCCCTTCCTGGAGGCGTGGTGTCGAGCAGGTAGTTGAAGGCAATGTCGAAGACGCGCATGGAAGGAAGTCTATGTGCCCGCCTTTTGCGAACCGCGGAACCTGCAGCTGAAACAACTGCACGGTCGCGCAAGCACTTGGATGATAATCTTCGGCGGCATTGGGCTCCTCCAAGGACCCGCGGCCACCCCTTTAGCCAATCCCTTGGTGAGAACCTGGCGCCGGGCTTGCAGAGCATCGGGCCGCCTACGACAAGCTTCGCCCTGATTTGCTCTGGTTGATGAGTTCCCCTATATCCACGCCTTCCCACACGGGCTAGCCTGGCTCCGCTTCAGTGTGCTGCGTGCTGATCGAACGCGAACTAATCAAGCTGCTGACCATACTTGGCCTGATCAACCGCGCTCTCCCTGTATGGCCGTCCGTCCTACCGCGTCCCGCTGGCGGGCATCTGCTGGTGCGCACAACACTTGCGCCGCTTCCCGGGCAGTGAGGCCACCCTGCCCAGCGCCGTGACTCTGACGTTCGAGGCAGTACGTCAGCTTGCCCTCCATAAGGTCAAACGCCGCCGACCCCCTACGCGGACCGGCAGTCCTGGTATTTATCTATCTGGATGACGTCAGCGACGGCCGTGTCTTCAACGGCCTCTTTTTCGGCCGACATCTCGACTGTGTGGTTGGTACTGTGCCGGAAGGCCGCGTGCGGGTTGGCGGTCTCGGCTGCGAACTCAGGAGCATCTCCGTTCACGGTTGGGACCTCTGGCTCGCTCAGCTTCGGGCGGAACAATCGCTGCGCAAGCCGTTTCCCCCCGGGCACGACTTTGGTGTCCCACAATGGTCTGCCCTTGGTGTCCCACAACTTAGTCGCACCCGGAATGAGGTAATTTTTCGTCAACGGAATCACGTACTTGTCAATGAGAAGCAGAGTGCGGTCGAAGTTTTGCTGGCGACGACGCTCTTCGGCCTCTTCTTCGCGCCTGCGGCGCGCGTCGTTCTCGCGGCTCGACCGCTCGTCGGCTCTAGGCTGGTTGGCCGGCTTCGGACGCCTCGGGTTCCGGTATTGGCTGCGTGGTCCTCAGTCCCAATTCTGACTATGGCAGTTTGATTCAGGACCGGTGTGACGGCTTGAACCAGGACCACCCACGACTCGCCGGTTGCTTGTGACGGTTTGAGTCAGGACCACCCCCATTTCCACCCTGCACCTTCATTCCGTTCTGGCCGGAATTGGAGCACGGCCCAGCCTGTGTCAGGTCATCGGCGGCTCGCTACCGACGTGGGACATAAACCCTCGGCGTCGCGAGAGGTTCCGGCCGTACAGTGCGGGGCAGTTGGAGAATCGAGTCCCTGGTGTCACGACTGGGCGCCTCTAAATCTCAGGGCGAGCAAAAGGAGGCGGATCCGGAACCACGACAGGAGCATAAAGGACCATCTGGTTTGTCCATGTCATGGCGCGCACGGGCTCCTGCGATCGCGGAAATGCGCGGTAGCGAAAGTGGTCCTCGGTACCAAGTAGCCTGTCCATCTACACTTTCTTCTTTCTTTCTTTCCCGCCGGTGAGTCGATCGATCCGGAACGGCCCCGCACGCACACGCGTGCGGGGCCGTTCTGTTCCATTTCCCAACCCAAATGGCCACGGTTCACAACAGTTGGCCAACTGACACCTGCCGAGCCGGCCCCCGGCAAGACCCCGGCGAAGGACCTGAAGATCGGCTCGAAGCTGATCAACGCCCCCGTATGAGCCTGATTGTCTGCACGAGGATGCCTAAGTAGAGAAAAAACGCGACAAAGTTTGGCCTCATTCCCACCGTATTCAAGGTGTCCAGGAGATTGGTGATTGCAAGTGCTAGGCCGATGCCGGACAGGGCCAGCGCTGCAATAGGGGGAGCCAGGGATTTGCTGCGTCGTGCTGAGATGTTCCAAATCCCGCCAACGAGCAGGGCGAGAATGAAAAGGACATTAAGGGCGTCGAATATGACGACTTCGGCCCTCTCGCTCTCGCTGAGGGTGCCGATGAGGGGGCCGTACTGCGTGTACAACCAGACCATGCCAAACGCGGCGAGCGCACCCACTGCAAGGAGCCCGATTCCGATGCCGGTCCGTCCCTTACGGGAACGCTTGGCGTCTTCAGTCTCTGCTGCAATGGCTGAGTAGCCCGGGTGCGGATATTCAGTGCTCATGTGAGTTCCCCTTGAGAGTGCAGGGAGTCCCCAATGCCCCCAGCTGGGAACAACGTAGCAGCCTAGGGGACTTCTTGGTGCCTAAGGTCACTGTCAAGGAAGGAGTTGTTCCGTATTCACTTTTTCGAGGCAGTCATCAAGACCAACCGTTGCGGCCCTTCCATCGTCGCAACACTGGGTGGCTACGTGTAGTTGTTCAGGAGCCGAGCAAAGCGCTCCGCGGGGACCACCGCTGTTGACACGTTCGCCGTGAACCCCGGACCTACATCAACTTCGAGAAGTGCATCGAGATGGGCACCCAGTTCTGCGACGAGGCCCTGAGGCATGACACCTGCTGGGCCTGCAAAACCATCTGGCCTACGTTGCGGGATCACCGGTGAGGAGCGCAAGGCCTGGAACACGGTTGGGTCCATGTCTGGTCGTGGACTCCGGCGGCCTTGGCCGACAACCTGTGGGTGTGGAGCAGTTCGAGATCATCCCGGCACCGTGACCTGCAGCAACAGTGCCGAAAACAGCAGGCAGGGCGCTACGATCATCATGGGCCCGGGGGACCGGCCCGCTGACCCTGGGGGGAACAATTGAAAAAGATGGCCATCCGTCTCGGCGCCGCCGGGGCGCTTACCGCCCTGTCGCTGGCCGGTTTCGCGGTTCCGGCGCACGCAGGCTTCGTACCGTCCTGCGGCCCGATCGTTGATTCGATCAAGCTTTGCACGGCGCCGGACGGGAGCCAGGAGCCGGTGATGGTCAACACCCCGGTTGCCGGCCCGCGGCCGCTTATCGGGGGCGCCCTACTGGTCGGCAACACCCTCACCGTTTACGACGGCGTTTGGGGTCCCTCCAACGCGACGCTCACGCACCAGTGGCTGCGCAACGACGTACCGATCCTGGGCGCCACCGGTACCACGTACCGGCTGACCAGGTCGGACCTCGGCAAGGGCATCCGGGTTAGGACCACGGGCCGTGCTCCGGAGTTCAAAGCAACTACCGTCCAGTCGACCAAGACGCCTTCGGTCTCGGACGCCGCCGGCGCCGTTCCGACGGTCCGGGCGGGGTATGTGGGTTTCGAATCCCTGGGCGCAGAAGATGGTGAATACTGGCCCGTCGTCGTCGCCCAACTGGGGGACTGGGGGCCGAGTGGCGTTCAGTTCCGGTATCAGTGGCTCCGTGACGGCTCGCCCATCCCTGGTGCCACCGCCCCAAGATTTGATAGGACAACGTGGGGCCCGACGGGGCTGCTCAGCCTCCGGGTCACCGGCTACGCCGCCGGCCTCGACCCGGTCTCCGTGACCTCCGCAGCCAGGCGCGGCACCTTCACCCCCGAGACGCCCGGCGCTGTGGTCACCGGCGGCACCGAGGTGGGGGACACCCTCACCGCTGTCGACCTTCCCTGGTTTGACCACACCGACCGGAACACCAGCGATTGGAATGAGCACCGCTTCCAGTGGATGCGCGACGGCATACAGATTCCCGACGCCAACGAACTGACCTATACGATCACCGCCGAGGACCAGGGCCACACCCTGGAGCTCGTGACCACGTCTGGCGGCCCCGAGGCCAGCTCCAATTCAGTGGCCGTCCCCCCGGCCGCGGGCACGGTCATCCCGGCGCCCCCGGAGCCCCCGAAGGTTGAGCTGAAGCCGCTGACGAATGTCACCAAGCCGGTCCTGGCCGGTGCCGCCGTGATTGGCACGGCGATGACGGCGACGGCCGGCACCTGGTCCGAACCTGCCGAAAATCTGACTGTCATCTATTACTGGCAGTCCCCGGACGGGAAGGTATCGGCCACCGGCCCGACCTTCACACCCAACCTGACCCAGCTTGGGACGACGGTCACGCTCATAGCGACCGCCACCGCTCCCGGCTATACCACCGCCTGGGCAAAGGTCACCGCGCCCAAGCCCGTGACCGCGCCGGACCCGACCCAGACCAAAGCCCCGGCCATCCGGGGCAACACGACGGTGAGGGAGAAGCTCACCGTCTCCACCGGCACCTGGTCAGGCTATGCACAGGGACTGACAGAGAGCCGCCAGTGGCTGCGTGACGGCGCCCCGATCGTCGGGGCCACCGGCCGGGACTATACCCTGGTGGGCGGCGACTTCGGCAAGAAAATCTCTGTCAAGGTCACGTCCACGATGGGCGGCAGGATCCTGAAGACCCAGTCGACCGATGCTACGGCGAAGGTGGCTGCTGCGGCGTTGAGCTCGGCCACGCCGACGATCGCCGGAACCGTCAAGGCCGGAACACTGGTGACCGCGAAGCCCGGCACCTGGACCTGGGGCACTGCGTTCAAGTACCGCTGGCTGCGCAACGGCGTCCCGATCTACGGTGCAACGGCTTCGACCTACAAGGTCCGGACGGCCGACAGGGATAAGAGGATTACCGTCCGTGTCACAGGCTCCCGGCTCGGCTGTACGACCGTCACCCAGACCAGCGGAGCGTACTTCGCCCGCTGACCGCAGGCCCCACCTGGTGCGAGGCAAAGGGTCCTGGTGTCGCCCAGACTCCCTTGCGCTCGTTGGTGACCTGGAGACGTTACGCCGTCAATCCTGCACCCTGACCTGCAGCGACGTAGTCGCAGACCGGTCCCGGGCGCTACTATCATCATGGGCCCGGGGGGACCGGCCCGAAGACTTTGGGGGAACAATTGAACAAGAAGACCATCCGTCTCGGCATCGCCGGGGCACTCGCCGCGCTCTCGCTTGCCGGCCTCGCCGTCCCGGCCCACGCCGACGCCGACGACCCGATGCATGCCATCCCGATCGATGCCTACTCCAACGCGGTAGCTGTGCCTGCGGCCGCGGGCCTGATGCAGCTGACGAACGTCACCGAGCCGATCGTTACCGGGACCTTCGTGACCGGCTCCGTGATGAAGGTGACGGCGGGCACCTGGTCGGAACCGTCCGACAAGCTGACGGTCACCTACGACTGGTTGTCTCCGGACGGGAAGGTATTGGCCAGCGGCCCGAGGTTCACGCCCGGCGTGTCCGACGTCGGTGCGACCGTCACGGTCCTCGTGACGGTCGCGGCCGCGGGCTACGACACCGCCCAGGTGCGAGTCACGGCGCCCAAGCCCGTGACCCTGCGTGACCCGGCCCAGACCAGACCGCCTTACATCCAAGGCACGCCGACCGTGGGGAAGGCCCTGACCGTCGTCCCCGGTCTCTGGGCACGTAATGAAATGAACGTGGTGCGCGAATCCTACTTGTGGATGCGTGACGGCGTGACGATCGCCGGGGCCACTGGTCGCCACTACACGCCTGTGGCTGCCGATTTGGGCAGGAAGATCGACATCTGGGTCACCTCGACGTTGAATGGCAGGATCTTGAAGACCCAGGGCGCCTTCTCTTCGGCGAAGGTGGCGGCGGGGACCCTGAGTTCGTCCACGCCGACGATCGTCGGCACCGTCAAGGCCGGGAATGTGTTGTCTGTGAGTCGGGGCGCCTGGACCTGGGGCACGGCCTTCAAGTACCGCTGGCTGCGCAACGGCGTCCCGATCTCAGGAGCCTGGTATTCGACCTACAAGGTCCGGACCGCCGATAAAGGTGCCAAGCTCACCGTCAGCGTTACCGGTGCCAAGCCCGGCTATACGACTGCCACCACAACCAGCAGTTATTATTCGGTGCGCTGATCCGGGAGCAGCCCTGACCGGCCTTGTGCGGCCGGCAGCAACGAGTGACACGCCGTCACTGTCGTGAAGCGCTATGTGCCTAGAACTGGGTGGTGCCGCGCAGCCGGCGGGGGCGGCCGTCTGGGTCCATGAGGAGGCGGCTCATCGGATCTGCCCAGAGGCGTTGGCGCGGCGACACAGGCTCTGGCGTGTGGTGGCGCACGTGTCCGGCGGGTCGGGGTGAGCCCCAGCCGGTTTCATGCCAGCGGTCGAGAGTGTCTGCGGTGGTATTCCAAAGTTTGAGCCCGGCCGCCGGGTCGACGAGCCGGGGGTCGTTCTGGTCCAGGCCCAAGTGTTCGGCCCAGAGTTGGAGCCGGAGCCCGCGAGCCAAAGGCCGGAAAGTGTCGTGGCTGTTGTCAGTGCCGGCCGCGTCCCGGTTTTCGACAGTCGTGTCGAATACGGCGCAGGTGAGCTCGCTGTCGTTGGTCCAAGACCGGCGGTTGAAGTTGTCTGAGCCGCAGGTGAACCAGGTGTCGTCGATGATGCAAATCTTGGCGTGGACATAGATCGGAGTTCCCGCGCGGTTCTCCAGGTCGAACACGCCGACCCTGTCGGGCGCGACCCGACGCAGCATGCTGATGGCACGCAGTTGCCCGATCCGGGCCGCCGGCCCTGCGAGCGGCCCATCAGCGTCGGGGTAACGGGGGACGACGGCGATCACGTTCAGGTCGGGATTCCGGTCGAGGGCCTCCGCGATTCCGGCTGCGACCTCTTTCGACCACAGGTACTGATCCTCGACGTAGATCAGCGTGCGGGCACGGGCGAAGGCTTTCGTGTAGGCGCGGGCAATGCTGCGCTCCCCACCAGGCGCGAACGGAAACGGGGGACGCCTAACGCCGTAGGTGCGCAGCAGCTGCACCGCGTGGGGGCCCGCCGGTGGTGGCGGAGGAGCAGTGGCCGGGAGCGGTTCGGGGTGCCGGGGCATACGGGCCAGTCGTTGCAGCAGCATCCGGTAGGGGGTGCGTCGGTCCAGGGGATGGGGGTCGTTCCACCGTTCAGCGAACACTGCCAGCACATCTGCCACCACGGGGCCACGCAGTTCGAGGGCGGCATCGTGCCACGGCGGTCGTTTCCCGTACCGGGAATCCATGCTCACGGCTTGGGGGTCGCCCGCGTGGTCGGCATCGTCCCGACGGCTGTGGGAAAGGTCGATCCCGCCAACGAACGCGACGTCCCGCGACGGATTGTCACGACGGCGGATGACGAAGATTTTTTGGTGATGGGAGCCAAACAGGCGTACACGCTGATCCAGAAGCACCTCTCCGCCGGCGTCGTTGACCTGGCGACTCAGGAGCTCATTGGATCGGCCGCTGATCGGGGCCGACACGCGCTCTCCGTGGGATCTCCAAACAAGGCCCCGCACTTCCACACCCGCGCCGGCCAACCCCGCGAGCACGTCGCCGATCGACGGTCCGTCCGCCAGCAGCCGCTCGTCGGCGTCGCCACGCCAGTCGGTGAACCACACGCGGTCTCCCGCCTTCAGAGCCGTCAACTCCTCGTGCAGCCGGGCGAAGTAGGTCGCACCATGAATCAGGGGCCGCACTAGATTGCCCTCCGACCACGGCGGCGATCCGGCACCGCCCGCGTGCACGTCTGTGGCCAAATTCCCCCGCTCAGCGCGGCTCAGAAACCACGTACCAGCATCACTGTCCACTCAGTCCTTCTTTCGGCGCCCGAACCCAGGCCACTAGTGTCCGATGTTCAACGTAGCGACTGTGCTGCCTAATGTCACCGACCGGATCAAAGCCGCACTCTGGCCCTACCGGGATGGCGCTGGTCGGCCTATCGTGTTCCTGACACAGCCCGAGGGAAAGGAACGACGATGTTCACCCTGCAGATTAGCTATCCGGTCCGGGACTATGAGGCTTTCAAGAACGTCTTCGACAGTGATCCCGCAGGCCGCGCCGCCTCAGGCGCCCGGTCTGTCCGCTTGTTCCGGGATACCGAGGACCAGAACAGCGTGGCCGTGCTCCTTGACTTCGACACCAGCGACGCCGCGACCGGCTTTCTGGAAAAGTTGCGCAGCCAGGTGTGGGACAAGCCGGAGGTGATAGGGCAGCTGATGACGGCAGCGCCGACAGCCAGGATTCTGGAAGAGGTGGCCCGCGAGGGCCAGGGCGCGGGCTGACCGCTGTTGGCGAGGGCTGCCACTACACGCCGCCAGTGCGGTCCACTCATCATCGTCGTTCCGGTCACAGCGTTTTCCTCACTCTGCGTCTGCACCCGCCTGTGATGGTCACCGCGTGCCTGGTCACCAGGCAAAATGAGCGATCCGACGGCGGTCCATTCATGAGGGTTCCTTAATGCGCACTTCATCTGGACCTCATGCTCTTCGTTCATGCTGGTCACACAATCTGAAGCGGCACTTGGAGCTGATCCGATGAGCTGGTACCTGCCCGTCCCGCAATATGCCGACGAAGCTACGGGCACAACTTGGCGCGTCAGCCGGGCCTGGTTCGACAAGAAGCCAGGAAACTACGTGCTGGAGGTCGTGAGCCAGGGCCGGACCCGCGCTCTCCGTGGAGCCTATCTGCGTCAGGGGCGCTTTGAACTCGTGCCGCTGGACGATCCCGAACTGCCCGCCTTGCGGGCGGAAGCCCAGGAAGGCGAACTTATTACGTATCGGCCCCACAGGCGTGCGGTGGTCCGGGCGGAGGGCCGTTACATTAAGATTTTCCGGCCAGGGCAGGCCATCGCGTCCGCCGAACGCTGCGCTCGCGTGACCATTCTCCTGGACGCCGGCGGCACCTTCACGACCCCCAGGATCCTCCGCAGCTCCGAGGACGTCATCGCTTTCAGCACCGTCCCGGGACCGACCCTGAACGAGCTGAGTGAGGATGACTACACGACCAGCGATGAATCGTTCGCACGGGCATGGGAGAAATGGGCGCGCTCGTGGGTCGCTCTGCTGAGCGTCCCGCCCGGCAACGCCGCACGCAGCGTTCTGAACAGTCTGCCGCTCCGCTCAGCAGAGGTGGAAGCGGCGTATCTGTGGCGATGCGTGAACCGCTGGCTGCGTCACTTCGAAAACGTGCCGGAAATGTCGCCTCAAGTCAGTGCCTTGCGGGCCGCAGCGGAGGATGTGACGAAGAATTTGCTTCGGACGGCCCCGGATCCGCTGGTGTGGTCCCACGGAGACCTGCACAGCAAGCAGATCATCGTAGTCGACGATCGGTCCCCGCTCGGATTGCTGGATTTTGACGAAGGAGCCCAAGCAGAGGCGGCCCGCGATCTGGCCAAGATGGATGTGCGCTTGGAGCTACACCGGCGACGGAACGACTTGTCGTCGGCACGTTACCTTACGGCTCACAATCAGGTGTTGGCAGTAGCCCAGGAACTGCATGTAAATCCGGACCGGTTCCATGCCTACTCGGACACCATCTGGCTCCGGGAGGCATTGGTTCCGCTCCCCGGGCGCCTAGCCATGGCCACTGCCGTTCTCGACGAACGGGCAAAGCATTATCAGACCACTGAGGCATAGCTTCCGTCAGCTCAAGGGTTCGGGGCTGCGCGGGGATCTTGATGAGCAAGCGCGGGTGCTGGAGGAGGCCACCCAACTCACGGGTTGGAGGCAGGAAGACGTCGTGGAGGGAGAGAGTCATGACCGCACAGGAAACCGGGCGAAAGAGTATCGGGGGCCCGGTGTCGGTCCGCCCGCTGCGCGAAACGGACCTCGATCGCGCCGACGAGATCTGCAGGGCGGCGTTCGGGACGTTCCTCGGGATCCCCGATCCGTTCGGGACCGCCGACTATGTCCGTACTCGCTTTGCCGCCGATCCGCACGCCGCCTTCGCCGCGACGGTCGACGGCGAGCTCGCCGGATCGAACTTCGCCGCCAACTGGGGCAGCGTCGGGTTCTTCGGGCCGCTGACCGTGCGTCCGGACCTGTGGGACCACGGCGTCGGGAAAAGCCTGATGGAGCCGATCATGGGTTGCTTCGAGACCTGGGGAAATAGCCACCTCGGCCTGTTCACCTTCGCGCACAGTCCCAAACACCTCGAGCTCTACCGCCGGTACGGCTTCTGGCCCCGATTCCTGACCGCCGTCATGCGTAAACCGGTCGAAGCCCGCGGCGCGGTGCCAGGCCGGGTGACGTATGCCGAACTGCCCGCCGCCGAGCGGCCCGACTACCTCAACGCCTGTCGTGCCCTGACCGACGCCGTGTACGAGGGGCTGGACCTGGAACGCGAGATCGTGGCCACGCACGCGCAGGGACCCGGCGACACCGTGCTGCTGCCGGGCAAGTCGGGACTCGACGGGCTGGCCGTGTGTCACTGCGGACCGGGCACGGAGGCCGGCGCGGATGTGTGCTTCGTCAAGTTCGGCGCCGTACGCCCCGGCCGGCAGGCCGGTGACAGATTCGAACGACTACTCGACGCCTGCGAGCAACTGGCCGCCGAGCGCGGACTGGGTCAGCTCGAGGCCGGGATGAACCTTGGCCGCCCGGATGCCTATCAGCGCATGGTCGCCCGGGGTTTCCGTACCGGAATGCAGGGCGTGACCATGCACCGGCCCAACGAGCCCGGCTACAGTCACCCCGACGCCTACGTGATCGACGACTGGCGCTGACATCCCCGTCCCCTACCGCGCAACATGTCCCGGTCAACTGTTGGACAATCTTCCAAATAGACCTACATCTCTCATTCTTCTTTTGGGCGGGCAGCAAAGCTGCCCTTCTATACCCGGTGGCAAAAGAGACTACTGCGTCCCGTCTGCGCTGAGTTGGCGCTCGGACAGGTTTTGAGGCTGTCAGAATGCCAGGTTCCAGGCCTAGGCTTCGTCGTGCCGGGAGTAGGAGGAGCCGGAGGGCGTCCGGTCCAGTAGTCCGAAGTCGATCATGTAGCGGCGCAGCATCACGACGTCATCGGTGTAGTTGAGGAGCCGTTCATTTACCTGCTTTTCCGTTAGGTGTTCGCCCGGCTCGATGGCTTCGCTGACGATCCAAGCCAGGAGCTCCCGCCGATCCGTCATGTTGGCTGGATACCTCTCGATCCTCCCCAAGCGCATAAAGCGGGCCAATCCGGTTTGCGGCTGTCGCCGGGGCTGCTGTGTGAGAAGGTCGCGGAAGATCGCCTCGGGCGCCACCAGTTCGTTGGCAGCATTCCGTTCGACGAGTCCCGACTCAAGGAGGGCAGTGGTGGCTCGGTTTCGTCGGTGGTCGTTCAGGTCAGCTAGCACGTCGGGGAGCTTGGCGCCGAGCACTATTTGCGCGTAGGCGGTCCGAGCGTCCGTGTTAGCGAGGGCTGCCACTACTCGCCGCCAGTGCGGTCCACTCATCATCGTCGTTCCGGTCACAGCGTCTTCCTCGCTCTGCGTTTGCCCCGCCTGTGCTGGTCACGGGTACTTGGTCAACAGGCAAAATCGTAGTCCGGCGCGGGTGTGGCGGACAGGGCCTGCAGAGGGCAGACTGATGGACCGGACATTGACAGTTGGCCGTTCAGATGGATTGGAGCAAGCGGTATTCCGGCACTGGATCGGGCAGTGGGTGCCCGGCGGTGAATAGGTGCCAGTCCGGGAAGGGGTCCGGGGGCAGGTCCGAATCCGCATCCTCCGGCAGGCCCGGGTCCGCATCCTCGAGCAGGCCTGGCTCCGGATCCTCGGGCGGGGCCGGGTACGGATCCTCGGGCAGGTCCGGGTCGTGGCCTGGTTTCGGGTGTGTGTCCGTGGCTGGGATGTGGGGCAGCCAGTCCTCGGGCCAGCGGGGTGGTTCCCAGTCCTGGTGTTCGCTGGGGTAGTGCCGCCCGGCCGGGGAGGTCCAGCCCGGCGGGTGGTCCTTGCTGGCCCCGGCCGGTGTCCAGGCGGAGGCGTGTTTGAGGCGGTGGTGTTTGGGGCAGGGCTGGCCGAGGTTGGTGATGCCGGTGGTGCCGCCGTCGGCCCAGGCCAGAATATGGTCTGCTTCGTTGTCCAGGGAGTGGTTGCCGCAGCCGGGGAAGGGGCACCTGCCGTCGCGGAGCCGGAGCCACTGGCGCTGGGCTGTCGTGAGGCGGTAGCTGGTCCGGCCGATTTCCAGCGGGGCACCGTCCCGGGGGTCGGTCAGGACCCGGTGGAAGGAGCCGCCGCCGTCTATGAGGAGGCGGCGGGCCATCGACGGCGGGATCGGACCGTACCCGTCCAGCACGGCCGGTTCGTCCGTGGCGCCCAGCAGGGACAGGACCGGGACGGTGACCAGGACCTGCGCCCGCGGCGACGGAACACCACCCCCTGCCAAGCCCGCACCCGCTCCCGCCCCCGCAGCCATGCCGCCGGTGGTCCCGGTCCCGGTGCCGCGGTTGGCCGTTCCGCCGTCAATTCCGGTGCTTTGGGTGCCGGTGGTGAGGAGCCAGGTGGCGGTGATGTCGGCACGGAGCTGGGCCAGGGTCCGGGCCTCGTCCGGGCCCTGCAGGGCGCGGGCCGCGGCGGTGGTCCGTTCCCAGATCCCGGCGGCGGTGTCGGCCGGAAGGTGCGCCGAGAGCCAGGCCATGCCGTCCCGGTCCGGGACGAACTCGACCCGCCGGTCCGCGGCGCTCGTGGCGTGCCGTGTCTCGATGCTGGCCGGGTGGTGACGTTCGCGCCAGGTGCGTGCCTTGGCCCGGAACCGGGCCGGAACGAGGTCCCCGGCCGGGCAGCCGCGGGCCGCGTTCGGTGCGGCGGGGTCCAGGAAATGCGCTTCGAGCCCGGCCGCGCCGGCCCGGTCCAGGCCGGCGGTTTCCTCCACAAGGATCCGGGCGTGGGCCCAGGAGATCGTGCCGGCCCGCAGCGCGGCCAGGGTCAGCGGCAGCGCCGACGTCAGGGCCCGGGACTCAGCCAGCAGGGCGCCGGCGCTGCGTTCGCTGACGGTCAGGACACACGCGACCTCGGCCACCAGGGCCATCTCCTGAACGGCACGGTCCCGCGCGGACGGCGCCGGCGGCGCCAAAAACCTGGCCGCCTGCGCGTAGTCGGCGGCCAGCTGGACCTTCAGTGCCGCGGTCCGGGCCTCCAGCCGGGCCACCTCGGCGAGCCCGTCGAGGCACCCGTCCGCCAGCCGCCGCAACGGATCGGCGGCTTCCAGCGGGTCGGCAGGCGGATCGGCGTCGTCAGCGGCCGCTCCGGCCAAGGCAGCAAGCACGGCAGCGGACTCGGCGACGGCCTCCACGGCCGCACCGCTCTCCGCACTCCACATCTCCGCACTCCACATCTCCGCACCCCGCGCTGTCCCGCGATCCATACCCCAAGCAAATCACGAGGCACCGACAATTTTTGATGAGACCGGTCTTCCAGCCACATGCCTAAGGCGCTGACTTACGTCCGCGGATTTCAGTTGCGGCAAGCCGCCAACGACCAACGCGGGCGGAGTGCCGGGAGCGGCTGGAAATGCCGGGCGCGGGGTTGACCGGGAGTGCACGCCGCGCCCCGGACCCCGCCGACGCCACCGAGCACCCGGCAGCCACTTCTGACGGCTGCGAAAGGGCAGAGGATGCCGTCCACGAGTGTTGAGTGTCGCACGCCCGCGTAGTAGCGTGACAGGAACTGTCAACAGGCGTAACACGGACTCGGGAGCGATCATGGCACATATGACACGAGGGCTGGTGGCTGTCACGGCGGCCCTGGCATTGAGCGTGACGGGCGGCGTCCTCGCCCCTGCGCAGGCCGATCCGCGGGAAATCGCAAAGACGTCAACCGCCACTGGGTACGGCGGTGCGGTGAGCACCGTGGACCCGGAGGCGTCCGCTGCGGCGATCGAGGTCCTCCGCAAGGGCGGCAACGCGGCGGACGCCGCCGTCGCCGCAGCCGCGACCCTTGGTGTGACTGAGCCCTACAGTGCCGGAATCGGCGGCGGGGGCTACTTCGTGTTCTACGACGCGAAGACCGGCAAGGTAGGCACGATCGATGGCCGCGAGACCGCGCCGGCAGGCATGCCGCACGACGCGTTCATCGACCCGGCGACCGGCAAGCCGTACAACTTCACTCCCGAGCTCGTCACAAGCGGCGTCTCCGTTGGCGTCCCGGGCACCCCGGCCACGTGGGCGCGTGCCCTGGACCGGTGGGGCACGTTGAGTCTCGGCGAGGCCCTGAAACCTGCCATCAACGTGGCGACCCGCGGGTTCGTGGTCGACAAGACGTTCCGCCAGCAGACCCTCGACAACAAGGCCCGGTTCGAGGCCTTTACCTCGACCAGCAGCCTCTACCTCCCGGGCGGCGACGCCCCCGCCGTCGGCAGTGTCTTCCAAAACCACGACCTCGCCGAGACATACCGGCTCCTCGCGAAAAAGGGCACCAGCGGCTTCTACAGCGGACCGCTTGCCGCCGAGATCGCGGCCACGGTGCAGGCTCCACCTAAGACTTCTAAAACAAAACTGCCCGTTCCGGCAGGCCACCTGACGACCGCGGATCTCGCCGCATACCGCGCCCTTGACCAGGCGCCCACGCACGTGGACTACCGCGACCTGGACGTCTACGGCATGGCGCCCTCCAGCAGCGGCGGCACCACGGTGGGCGAGGCGCTGAACATCCTGGACCCCTCCAACCTGTCCGGGATGTCCACTCCGGGCGCCCTACATCACTACCTCGAGGCCAGCGCGCTTGCCTTCGCGGACCGTGGCAAGTACGTGGGTGACCCCGCGTTTGTAGGCGTCCCCACCGCCGCGCTCACTGACCCTCTGTTCGGCAAGGAGCGCGCCTGCCGGATCGACCCGCTGCACGCGGCAGCGAAGCCTGTTGCGCCGGGGGACGTGTCCGCGTACGACGGCGCGTGCCCGGCCGCCGCCGTCGCGCCTGCGGTCGAGAAGGACACGGAGAACATCTCGACGACCAACCTGACGGTCGCGGACAAGTGGGGGAACGTGGTGGACTACACGCTCACGATCGAGCAGACCGGCGGGTCCGGCATGGTGGTCCCCGGCCGCGGCTTCCTGCTCAACAACGAGCTGACCGACTTCTCGACCGTCTACGACCCGGCCGACCCGAACCGGATCGAGCCGGGAAAGCGCCCGCGCTCGTCCATGTCGCCGACCATCATCCTCAAGGAGGGCAAACCGTTCCTCGCCCTCGGCTCGCCCGGCGGATCGACCATCATCACCACCGTCCTGCAGACCATCCTGAACCGGGTGGACCTGGGCATGACCATCTCCGAGGCGATCGCGGCACCGCGGGCCTCGCAACGGAACGCGGCCAAGGTCACGGCCGAGCCGGAGTTCATCGCCAAGTACGGCAGCCAGTTGGCACCCTTTGGCCATCAGTTCACGCCGTCGGGGGATGCGTTCACCTCGGCAGCGGAGATCGGCGCCGCGACCGCCATCGAGTTCCTGCCCGATGGCGGCATGGTCGCAGCCGCCGAGCCCGTGCGGCGCGGCGGCGGATCCGCGATGGCCCTTAAGGCGTCGCGGAGGTAGGCAGCGCAGCTTGGGGAAGTCGGGGAAGGGGCGTCAGCGGGGCTCTTACCCCACCAGCCGGAGCGGCCGTGCGCCCAACTGGACCGTGATTTCCTGTCCCCAGGATGCGGTGAGGCGGTCATCTTCCATCCCGTCACCGAACACCACGAGCTGGTCGGATGCAACAGTGACTCGGAGTGTTTCGCCTGCCTCCAGGACCCCCTCGGTCAAGGAGGTTCCGGTGATGGGGGAGGGCCATGCCTCCCGGACGAACCATGCCAGTCGGGGGTCTGTTGGCGCCGGCAGGGGGCGTCCGCCGCGGTCGAGGGCGATGGATGCGCACCAGCCCGTGGCGCCCGTGCCCGTCGAGACGATCAGTCCCGACGAAGAGTGGCGCTCGGCCCGGCCCGCCGGGGTCGTGAGCCGGTACCGGGCCGACTGGTGGGAGGCGTGCCCGATGAAAACCTCGTTGAGCCCCGAGAGTTCCTGCCCGTCGTCGAGCCGTGCCGTCACAGTCGCGAGTTCCTGGCACTGCAGCCGCTCCGCAGTCCCGGCCGCAGCGGCCTCGTGCAGGAGCCTGGCTGCCGCCTTGGGTGTGTGTCGAACCAGGACGCCTGGGTTTGCTTCCGGTTCCGGGTCGACCCCGATGACGGGCTGGGAGTTGAGGTACTTCGCCGTGTTGGCCACAAGCCCGTCCTGACCGACAACGGCGATGACGTCCTCCGGTGTGAGCAGGAACCTGCTGAGGTCCGCGCGTTCCACTTCTGCGTGCCGCCATTCGGCCGGAACTGCGGCGCGGACTGTCGCCAGTGCTGCGTTGAGCCGGTCGTGGCGCTCCTGCACGTCTTGGAGGGTGCGGCCGCGGGTGCGGAGGAAGAATTCGGCCTGGCCGCGGGTGGCGTGCCGGTCCAGGAGTTCCTGGAGTTCGGTCCGCCGGTGGACGATGACGAGGCGGGGGTTTGCCATGTCAGGAGCCTAGTTCTCGAAGCTGCCGGCGGTGCTTGCCACCGCGCCGGCGGCAGCAGCCGGAACCGCGCCGCCCGCGGGCTCCCTGAACAGCCCGGCAAGTGCCCCGCTGAGCAGGTCTGGCGTGATGGTGAGGTTGCCGATGTTGGGCAGTGATCCGGCTGCGTCGCGCAGGGCCAGAGCCAGCAGAGTGGCCTGTTCCATGCCGCTGTAGACCTCCATGGTGGCGGCCTCACGCGCCGCTGCCGCCTGGCCTACGAGCCGGATCTGGTTCGCTTCGGCGGAGGCGCCGATGCCTTTGCGTTCGGCCGAAGCCTCCGCCTCGATGAGTCCCGCTGCGGCCTTTTCCTCGGCCTGGCGCCGAGCGTTGGCGCCTTCCTGGGCGACCAGGTGTTCGCGCCTGGTGGCCAGTTCGATCTGGCTCGCCATCTCGTTCTCGGAGATGGTCCGTTCGCGCTCGACGGCGACTGCCCGGCGTTCGTAGACGGCGCGGTCTGCTTCGGCCTGGAGCTGTTCACGGACCGGCGTCTGCAGGGCCCGTTCGACGTCGGACTCCGGCCGGACCGCCAGGACCTGCACCCCAAGGATCTCGATGCCGGTGGACAGGAGCCGGGTGTCAGCGCGCAGGGCCTCGGTGAGGACGTTGCGGAGCTGGCTGACTCCGCGTTCCAGCGCCTCGGCCAGCGTCGTGGTGGCGATCTGGTCAATGGCGTGGCTCTGGCACAGCTGGCCGATAATCGTGGCCACCTGCTCCTTCCCGGTCGCCGGCGCCGCGCCGGCCGGCTGGAGGCCGAAGTCCAGCCGGTTGGAGACGGCCACCGGGTCGATGAAGCGGTAGGTCACGTTGGCCTGGACGCTGACGTCTTGGTGGTCACGGGTGATGGCGTGGAAGAGGGTGGGCAGTTCCTGATCATCCACGGGAACCTCGCTGAGCACTGAGTTAGCCGGCCGGAACCAGAAGGCCTGGCCGACTCCCTGGTGCCTGACCTCGCCCTTCTGCAGGTGGACGACATAGCCGGTGGGGCTGCCCAGGAAGTGGCTGATCCAGGGGTAGCGCTTGATGCTGGCCATGGGATTCTCCTAAACCATTCAGTGTTCTCGTCAATTTGACGATAACTGAACTGTAGGGCCTTGCCCGATTTATTGTCAATATGACGATAAATATCTACGATGGGTTCATGCCTGAATCCCACCCGGCGCCCGCGCGCTTCCCGGTGACCGTCGACGTCGTCGCCCTCACCGTGACCGACGACGTCCTGAAGGTCCTGCTCATCACCCGCCTCATTGAGCCCTTCCGCGGCAGGCTCGCCCTGCCCGGCGGTTTCGTGCTGGCGGGGGAGGACCTGGCGACGGCGGCGGGCCGTGAGCTGACCGAGGAAACCGGCGTCGTGGGGGTTCCTGGCCATCTGGAACAACTGGGGAGCTACGGCCCGAAGGGCCGCGACCCACGGGGGGATGTACTCACGGTGGCGCACCTGCTGCTCGCGCCAAACTTCCCCGTCCTGTCCGCCGGGAGCGACGCCGAGCACGCTGCCTGGTACCCGGTCAGCCAGGTGCTGGACGGCGAATTGCAGCTCGCGTTCGACCACGAGCGGATCCTCGTCGACGCCTTGGAGCGGGCGAAATCAAAGCTCGAATATTCGCCGTTGGGGGCGGCCTTCTGCGGAGACGAGTTCACCATTGCCCAGCTCCGGGCCGTGTACGAGGCCGTCTGGGGCACGCGGCTGGACCCCCGGAACTTCCACCGCAAGGCCACGGGAACGCCTGGTTTCCTGGAAGACACCGGGCGGATGACGACAGGGGACGCCGGCCGCCCTGCCGCGCTCTTCCGGCTCGCTGAAGCAGCCCGCCAGGCAGCAGGTCAGCCAGTACGGGCCGTGCTCAACCCACCGCTCATGCGCCCGCGCGCCTGAGGCTCCACCAGCCAGCAAGGTGTCGAGGGTTCCGGTTGGTACACCTGGTGTCCACGGCCGTCCAGGAGCCCTCCGCTACCGGAGTGTGGTCCTTGGCGTGTTGTGGGAATGCGTCGGGGCCGGTCCTGGAATCACGTGAGTTTTCGCTACCGCTTGCTGTGGCATCGCCGGGCGGTCGCCTTGGCGCAGCCAGTCGTCAAAGAACGCGTCGAGCGGCTGGCCCGAGGTCTTTTCCATCACGGCTTCGAAGTCTTCCGTCGTCGCCGTCGAGTCGTTGTAGCGGCTCAACCACATCCGGGTGCCGCGGAGGAATGCCGCGTCGCCGATCTCAGCGCGCAGCGCGTAGAGGGCAGCCGCCCCGCGGAGGTAGACCTGGCCCGCGAACAAGTTGTCGCGGCCCGGGTCTGCGATGTTGAGCGCCCAGCGGTTGTTCGCGTCGAGGTATGTCACCGCGTCCCCGAACTGTTCCGGCATCGTGGCCGTGCCTTGGTGCTCGGCCCACAGCCACTCGATGTACGTCGCCCAGCCCTCGTTCAGCCAGATGTCTTGCCAGTCGGACGGGCTCACCGCGTTTCCGAACCACTGGTGCCCGAGTTCGTGCACCACCGTGTATTCGTCCGCGACCTCCGAGTAGACCGGCCGCGTCTGCGTCTCCAGCGCATAGTCGACCGTGTCGTCGTCGACGATCGCGCCGAAGGCCTCGAACGGGTACCGACCGAACTGGCCCTCAAGGAATGCGATCATCTTGGGCTGCAACGCAAGCGACGCCTTCGTCTCGGCCAGTGCCGCGCCCGTCACGTCCGCGTCGATCGCGTTGATGATGGGCAGCCCGTGCGGACCGACGTCGTAGGACAGGGCAAAGTCGCCGATGTTCGCCGTCGACAAGTAGCTGGCCATCGGGTCCGAGGCCTTCCACGTCCATGTGGTCCATCCGGCCTTCGTCGCCGGCCTGCCGACAGGCAGGCCGTTCGCCACAGCCGTCTTCCCCGCCGGCACCGTGATGCGGAACGTGTAGGTCGCCTTGTCTTCAGGGTCGTCATTCACGGGGTACCAGGTCGCCGCACCCTCGGGCTCGTTGACGACCATGGCGCCGTCAGCGGTGGTGACCCAACCGTAGAGCGCCCCGGTCGTGTCGAGCGGCCGGCCGGTGATTCCGCCGTACTCGATCACGATCGACGTCGTCTGTCCGGCCTTCAGCTTCGGCCGCAGCCCGATGGTGAGTTCCCAGGTCCGGTTCGCGTCGTTTTGCACTTGGGACCACTTGGCGGTTTTGCCGTCGATCTGGACCGAGGTGACGCCGAGGCCGCGCAGGTCGAAGTTGAGCGACTCCAGGTTCTGCTTTGCACGGACGGTGACAGTCGCGACCCCGCTGAGGCGGCCTGCGAGCACCGCGGGATTGGTCGGTGGCGCATAGCGGAGCGCGAGGTCGTAGTTCAGGACGTCGTAGCCGCCGTTGCCGGCGAACGGGAAGTACTCGTCGCCGCTGCCGGGAGCGCCCGCCGTGTAACGGGGGCTGTCGTGACTGGGGGCGGCCTGCGCAGTCCCGCTGATTGCGCCGGCGCTGGCCACGGCCAGCACGACGATGACCGCTGCACGGCGCAGGAGCCTTCTGAAGTGCTGCCTCATGACCGCGCCCCCAATGCCGTTGTGGAATGTCGCCCATGATCCCCACAGCAACTTTGGAAAACCTTGGTACCTGTCCGAGGGAATGGCAGGAGGCCGGCGAAAGCCTGCCGATGATCTGTCCGAAACAACGCGTCAGCGGGGGACCACGCTCTCGCGCCGGCGGCCTCGGCCAGGGCAGTCTGTCTCTTAGCCCTCGCAGTCCGTGCAGTAGATATCGTTGCCAGACTGCCGGGCGATCTGGGAACGGTGCCGGACCAGGAAGCAGGAGCTGCAGGTGAACTCGTCGTTAGCCTGCGGGATGACCTGGACAATCAGCTCTTCTGCAATGAACTCGCCGCCGGGGACTCCGGCCCCATCCAGCCCGTCGGCCTCGTCGAGTTCCTGGACGACGCTGCGGGCGTCCGGCGCGTTGGCGGACTGCAGTGCTTCCAGGGAGTTTTCCTGGGTTTCCTTGACGTCCGAGCGGACTTCGTCGTAATCGGTTGCCACTTGGCTTGTTCTCGTTTCTCGAGTCTTAACTAGGCTAAGTGCAACGTACGGCACCCCGCGGTTGTTCCACAGTCGGGGGCAGAATCCACGCCGTGCGGCGTTCGCCGGCCATCCCATGGGCGCGGTGCGGGGCGCCGCCGCAGTTCGGGCCTAGGATCAACGGAATGATGCAGGGACCAATCGACGCCGCTGACGGGAAGAACTCGCTCAGCGTCGATGCAGGGATACTCAAGAGCCTCTGGCGCCCGGGTTCCTTTGTGGACGCCGACGACGCCCGGGACGCCATGCTTGCCGTGGACCGGATCAGTGGCGGGACGCCGATGCCAATGCTCTCCGAGATGACCGACGTGGAGTTCAGCGCGGCGGCCAGATACCAGTTCGCACAGAGCAGGGGCGTGGTGGCCATCGCGGTCCTCGGATCCAGCACAGTCGACAGGGTCATCGCTTCCGCCACGAGCCGGGAGACCAAGTACCCGCACGAGTTCTTTACATCCAGGACCGACGCAATCGCATGGCTGCAGGAAGTCATCCAGAGCCGCGATTAAGCATTGCCACAAGGCCCGGCGCCGCCATCAAATCCGCCCCCGACCCGAGACAGACCGGTCTTTCCCGTTGTAAAGTGTCTTCACGGTCTTCCGCCCCGCCGGCTCCAGGAATGTACGCAGGGCTCTCGGGATCGTGGCCGGTTCCGGGCTCTGCCGGAACGGGAACAAAGGAATGCCAATGTCCATTGAGTTGTCGTCCCGTGCGGAACCCTCACACGGACACACACCCACGGACGCGTTGGTCAACGAGCCGGAGGACAGCCGGGCGCGGGGGATACGCCTGCAGGCCGCCGAGATCATCGCCGAAGTGTTGTCTGATTCTTCGCCGGGGCAGGCCCGTGCCCGGGATCAGCTGTGCCGTTTGCTGCAGGCCAACCCGGGCCGGCCGGAAGTTGCGCTGGCGGAACACCTGATCGCGCTCCGGGAAGAAGCTGCCCAGGGCCGGCGAACCGACCTGACACTCGTCACGGATGAAGCGGCGGCGGAAACGCCCGCGCAGCCATCGAGGCCAGGCGCCGGACGGTCGCCAGGTCGCCGTTCGGCCGCCCGCCAACCCCTCCTGCATCATCGTCCCACTGAGCGCGTGCGATATGGCCGCACGGACGGAGGCGTGCTCGGCGGCGTCTCCGGGGAGGGTGCCTAGGCCGGGCAAGCCAGTTCGAGAGGCTCAGGGTTCCCGTCGATTCGCGGCAGCCCGGCTCCGCGGCAACAGGAATCCGACCGCAACGAGCCAGAGGAGTCCGCCGAACCGCCCGACGGGCAGCAGGAACTGGAGCGGCTCGATCACCATGGAGAGGAAGCTCAGCTCGGACAGGGCGGCGATCACCAGACCAGCCCAGGCCAGCCAGCGCGGCACGAAGCGCAGGATGAGGGCGGGGACGGCGATTCCGGCGACGAGGAGACCCAGGCCGACGACATAGGCGACGCCGCCGGTGATGAACGCGAGAAACGACAGTGCGTGGGTCAGCGTCACGTCGGTGGTGATTTCCGGGCGGCTCAGGACCCACCCCACGGCGGCCGAGGCCATGAGGAACACCGAGGCGGTGATGCCGCCAAAGAAGCCGATTGCGGGCCCGGGGACGCGCACGCCAAGCCGTAGCTGCCGGGCGTAAACGGTGGCCGCAAAGATGCCGAGCGGTACCGCTGAACCGAATTGGAACAGGCTGGCGAGCCGCACGGCGTCGGGGTTTCCATGGAAATATGCCGCGACTTGGCCGGCGGGGGAGAAGGGCGAGACGTAGGTCTGCCCGTTGGTGAGCATCGTGCTGCTGAGCAGGGCTCCGATTGTGAGTCCCAGACTCACGGCCGCCAGGATGCCCGGGTTGGGACCGCCGGACTGCGTCGAGGGAACGGTGTGGTGGGAGGACAGGTCGGTCATGATCGCTTCTTTCCGATAATTACGTCACAATTAAAATGATTCACCTGTTGAATGATTCTGTCAATGGCGTAATATTGGAGCATGGACTCACCGGATCCGCCGCGGCCGAAGCGAACCGCTTTCCTGCTGTCCCAGCTCGGGGCGCTGGCATCGGCACGCTTCGCCGAACGCACCCGCGAGCTCGGCCTGACCCCAAGCGACGCGGGCGTCCTCCGCCTGCTCGGCCGCACCCCCGGGCTGAGCCAGCGGTCCCTGGCCGACCGCCTGGGAGCGGTGCCGAGCCGCGTTGTTCCCCTCATCGACTCGCTGGAAACGCGGGGCCTCGTGGCGCGCGTGCGCAGCAGCGCCGACCGGCGGAACTACGAGCTCCGGCTGACAGCCGAGGGCACGAAGGTGCTCGGAGCACTGCGCGGAATCGCCGAACGGCACGAGGCCGAACTCCTGGCCCCGCTCACCAACGAACAGTCTGCGCAGCTGGGGCTCCTGCTGGCCAGGCTGGCCAGCGGCCATGCCCTCGACACGGACCTGCATCGGGACACGAGCCGGGAGTGAACCAGGCGTGCCGGCCAATTTTCGAGGCTAAAACAGTCCCTTTTCAGCCGGCGGGCAGTGTGGGATCATCCCGGTATGGGCGAAAATACTGAACCGCGGTTGACCCTGCCCTCCGGCCCCGAGCGCCTGAAGGGCACGCATCACCGCGACGTTGATGGCTACGGAAATCCGATCACGCAGCAGCTGCGCATCATCGGTCAGCGGCGCCGCGAAGCCGAAGAAAAGCTCGACCGGCACCTGCAGGACGCACGCAAGAGCCACTGAGCGCGGCATAGGCGACGGAAAAGGCAGGCGCCCGAAGGGGCGCCTGCCTTTCCTTTCTGCGTCCGTCTATTTGGCGGCCACTGCTAACGGCGACGACTCCTCGGGCGCAGCCGTGGGCCCTGCCGCGGCTTCGGTCTGGCGCTCCTTGAGGAAGTACACGAGCGCGGCGGCGATTGTCGATGCCGCTGCGAGGGCGAAGAGCCCCGGGATGACGCTGCCGGTCTGCTCCTTGATGATGCCGAAACCAAGCGGGGCCACGAAGCCACCGAGGTTGCCCAGCGAGTTGATGATGGCAATCGCCGGCGCGAGGATGAGGGGGTGCAGGCCTGACTGGGGGATGGTCCAGAACAACGGTGACGCGCTCTTGAATCCCATGGCGGCGATGGCCAGGAACACGAGGGCCAGGACCGGGGACGCGACGGCGGCTGCCAGCGTTCCGACGGCGGCGACCAGGAGAGCAGCGACGAGGAGGGGCCGTTTGGACTTGGCCTTGTCCTGCCACTTGGCGGCGAAGTACATGGCAATCACGGCGCAGACCCAGGGGATGGCGGAGAGGAATCCGACGCTCAGGTCCGTGGTCCCCGGGATCTGCTTGACGATGCTGGGCAGCCAGAACGTGTTGGCGTAGATGGAGAGCTGCACGGAGAAGTAGATGCCGCAGAGGAGGAGAATCTGCGGGTTCAGGAGCATCTTCCAGCGGTTGACCTTCCCGCTGGGATTTCCGCCTGAGGCGTCGGCGTGCTGGGCGTCCTCGTCCGCAATCGCCGCGGTGAGGGCAAACTTCTCGCCCGCTGTCAGCCATGTGGCGTCCGCGATCTTGGCGTCCAGGACGAAGAACACCGCGATGCCGACAACCACGGAAAGCAACCCCTCGAAGCCGAACAGCCACTGCCAGCCGCGAAATCCCAGGACGTCGTGGAGGCTGAGCAGCATTCCGGCGATCGGGCCGGAGAGTGCCGCGGCGACCGAGGAGCCGGCGATGAAGATCGCTGTTGCTTTGCCCCGTTGCCCGGCCGGAACCCAGCGGGCGAAGTAGAAGATGACGGCGGGGAAGAAGCCGGCTTCCGCTGCGCCGAGGAGGAACCGCAGGGCATAGAACATGGTCTCGTTCTGCACGAACACCATCAGAAATGAGACGATGCCCCAGCTGATCATGATCCTGGCCAGCCAGACCTTGGCGCCGTACTTCTCCATCATCACGTTGCTGGGCAGTTCGAAGATTGCGTAGGCGATGAAGAACAGCCCGGCCCCGAACCCGTAGGCGGCAGCGCCGATGCCGACATCCGCGTGCAGATGCTCCTGGGCATAGCCGATGTTGGAACGGTTGAGCTGGTTGCAGACCAGCATGACGAGCATGATGGGCAGCACCCGCTTGAAGAACTTCTTCGTGGCCAAGGCCACGTCCGTGACAGCGTTGTCGACAGACTGCATGGAGATTTCCTTTGAATTGGCGAAGCTGGTCGGCCGGGGCGGGCAGTTGATTGTGGCCCGCGCCACAGCGATTCTTCACTTTATTCGGCGGCGGTAATGCCCGTCCAACACATTAATTGCATCGATGGATACCTTGAGGGACTGGAGGTCTCCGCCGACGCCCGGGCCCTGGGGTCAGCCGTTGCCGGGAGCGGCGGCGCGCAGCCGCCGTCGGGAATTTGCCAGATGGCTCCGCATCGCCGCCGACGACGACGGTCCGTCGCCTTCCGCGATGGCGGCGACGATTGATTCGTGTTCCTGCACCACCTGGTCGAAATGCTCGCGCGCATCAGGCTCACCGCCGCCCACGAGCCGGGCGCGGGGCATCGCGATCATGGTCGGCCCCAGGGATGCGAGGCAGTCGGAGTAGAAGGGGTTCCCGGAGGCTGCGGCAATGGCCTGGTGGAATTCGTAGTCGGCTTTCATGGCGTGAGCCGGGTGGGCCGCGCTGTCCATGAACTCTTCAAAAGCCTTCCGGACAGCGTTCAGCTGCCGGGCTGTGTGGTTCCGGGCGGCGAGGGCGGCTGCCTCGGACTCCACCGCGATGCGGAACTCCAACTGCCACAGGCGGTCTTCCAGGCTGGCCACGGGGCGGCTGCCGGCCGAGTGCTGCGGGCCGTCCGGCGGCGGGGTCAGCGCAAAGCTGCCCCGCCCGCGTTCGGTTTCCACGAGCCCCTCCGCCTGCAGCCGGGTCAGGGCCGAACGGACCACGGTCCGGCTGACGCCGAATTCGCTGATCAGGGTGTTTTCGCTGGGCAGCTTCGCGCCAGGCACAATGACGCCGTCGACGATGCGGCGGCGGAGATCGCTTGCGAGGTCCGCGGTCAGGTTCCGGCTCATGGATTCAAGGTTACTTGCCGAATTCCACAGATTCTGTGGTCCAGGCGCGCGCCTGCTCGCTGAGGGAGATGCCCAGCCCGGGGCGGTCCGGGACCAGCATGCGGCCGTTCTTGGTTTCGAGGCGCTCGTTGAACAGCGGATCGAGCCAGTCGAAGTGCTCCACCCAGGGCTCGCGCGGGTAGGCGGCGGCGAGATGGAGGTGGATTTCCATGGCGAAGTGCGGGGCCAGGCCGAGTCCGCGCTCGTCGGCCAGGGCGGCGAGGCGCAGGAATTGGGTGATGCCGCCGACGCGCGGGGCATCAGGCTGGATGATGTCACAGCCGTTGGCGCTGATCAGGCCCTTGTGCTCCGCGACCGAGGCCAGCATCTCGCCCGTGGCGATGGGGGTGTCCAGGGCGCGGGCGAGGTCCGCGTGGCCTTCGAAGTCGTACGCGTCAAGCGGTTCCTCAATCCAGACGAGGTTGAATTCTTCCAGCCGGCGGCCCATCCGCAGTGCGGTGGCGCGGTCCCACTGCTGGTTGGCGTCGACCATGAGGGGCACGTCCCAGCCAATGTGCTCGCGGATGCCGGCGACGCGGCGCAGGTCCTCGGCGGTGTCCGGAAGGCCGACCTTGATCTTGATGCCGCCGATGCCTTCGTCCAGCAGGACGGTGGCGCGGGCCTTGACCTCGGCCAGGGAGGCATGGAGGAAACCGCCCGACGTGTTGTAGGTCTGCACGGAGTCCCGGTAGGCGCCCAGGAACTTGGCCAGCGGCAGGCCGGCGCGCTTGGCCTTGAGGTCGTAGAGCGCGATGTCAATTGCGGCCAGCGCCTGGGTGGCCACGCCGGAGCGGCCCACGGACGCCCCGGCCCAGAGAAGTTTGGTGTAGAGCCGGCCGATGTCGTTCGGGTCCTCGCCGATGATGCCTTCGGCGACTTCCCTAGCGTGGGCGTACTGGGCCGGCCCGCCGGCGCGCTTGGAGTAGCTGAAGCCGATTCCGCTGTGGCCCTGTTCGGTGGTGATTTCGGCGAAGAGGAACACCACCTCGGTCATCGGCTTCTGGCGTCCGGTGAACACTTTCGCGTCACTGATCGGAACGGCGAGTGGAAGCCTGGCCGTGGACAGCTTTACGTGGCGGATGAGATCAACGCTGGTCATGGTTCTCCCTGAAGTTCCTGCGGGGCAACTCCGCCTCGCTCAACTTAGGTTACAAGTTATATACTTGTATAACAAGTATCGGAACAGTGTTGCGCCGCAGTCAGCCAAGCACCCAGGCGATGACCAGCAGGGAGCCGGCGCAGAGCAGGGTGGTGCACAGGATGACGTCCCGGGCAACGATCACGCCGCGCTGGTACGGGGAGGCGAAGAGGAAGACATTCTGGGCCGTGGGCAGCGCCCCCATGATCACGATGGCCAGCAGGTGCTGCCCCTCGAGGCCGAAGACGAAGCGTCCCAGCGCCCAGACGATCACCGGCATGCCTGCGATCTTCAGGAAGGTGGCGACGAGCGATTCAGTGCGCCCGTCGCCCTTTTGCAGCGGGGCCTTGCCGGCCAGGGACAGTCCGAAGGCCAGCAGCACCATGGGGACGGCGCCGCCGGCGAGCATGTCGACAGGTTTCAGCAGCAGGTCCGGAACGGTCCAGCCGGTCAGTGCGACCGCCGCACCCAGGCCGGAAGCAATAATCATGGGGTTGGCTAAGGGCTGAAGCAGCAGTTTCCGCCAGGAGATCCTGGACCCCGACGCGAGCCCCAGGAGGGTCAAATAGACCGGCGCCAGGACGAGGATCTGGGCCAACAGGACGGGAGCCACGTGCTGGGCAGTTCCCACGGCGTAGAGGGAGACGGGGATCCCGATGTTGTTGGCGTTCGCGTAGCTGCTGGCCATCGCGCCGACGGCTGTCTCTGCCACCGGCCGGCGGAAGAACAGGAAACTCAGCAGTGCATAGAGCAGCCCCACGGCCGCCGCGGAGAGCAGCGCCAGCGGGGCATCAGTTCCGAGCGCGGCCCGGATATCGCTGCCGGCCACCACTGTGAACAGCAGTGCCGGGTTGGTGATGTAATACGCGGTGCGGGTCAGGGCGCCCTGGACCTCCGGTCCGAGGATCCGCAGCCGGGCTGAGAGATAGCCGACGGCGATGACGGAGGCGACGATCAGTATGCCGGTGAGAACGCCGCCCAAGATTGGTCCTTCTAATAATCTGTGTACGCGCTAAGTACGCGTGGCTCTGCACGGCCGGGCCTCTTGGTGTGGAGGATGCCCGGCCGTGCAGAAGGAATGGTTGCTTTCTAGCGCACGAGGCAGGGCCGCTTGGGATCAAAGGACCAGCCGTCAACGTAGTACTGCATGCCGATGCTGTCGTCGCGGGCGTCGAGACCGTGTTCCAGATACAGCTGGTGTGCCTTGTCCAGGGCGTCGCGGTCCAGTTCGATTCCGAGGCCCGGAGCGTCCGGAACCCTGATCGCACCGTCCTTGATCTGCAGGGGGTCCTTGGTGAGCCCCTGGCCGTCCTGCCAGATCCAGTGCGTGTCCAGCGCCGTGATCTCGCCGGGGGCGGCCGCCCCGGTGTGGGTGAACATGGCGAGCGAGATATCGAAGTGGTTGTTCGAGTGCGATCCCCAGGTCAGGCCGAATTCGGCGCACATCTGTGCCACCCGGACGGAGCCGTGCATGGTCCAGAAATGCGGGTCCGCGAGGGGGATGTCCACGGCGTTGCTGCGGATGGCATGGGACATTTCGCGCCAGTCCGTCGCGATCATGTTCGTCGCGGTCCTAAGCCCGGTGGCACGGCGGAATTCGGCCATGACCTCGCGTCCGGAGAAACGGCCCTCCGCGCCGCAGGGGTCCTCGGCGTAGGCCACAACGCCCTGCATGCGTTTGCCCAGCCGGATGGCTTCCTCCAGGAGCCAGGCACCGTTGGGATCAAGGGTGATCCGGGCTTCCGGGAAACGCCCGGCCAGGGCCGTCACCACATCCACCTCGGCGTCGCCGGAGAGCACGCCGCCCTTGAGCTTGAAGTCGCTGAAGCCGTAGCGTTCCTGGGCGGCCTCGGCCAGGGCCACCACGGCGTCCGGTGTCATGGCCTCCCGCCGGCGGAGCTCTTCCCACCGGTCCGCCGGCGCGTCCTCCACCAGGTACGGCAAATCCGTTCGGCCGGGGTCGCCGATGAAGAATAGATAACCGAGCATGGGCACCGAGCTGCGCTGCTGGCCGTCGCCGAGCAGTTCCGCGACGGGGACGCCGAGGAACTGACCGTGCAGGTCAAGGAGTGCGGATTCGATCGCGGTGACGGCATGGACGGTGGTGCGCAGGTCAAAGGTCTGCAGGCCGCGGCCGCCGGCGTCGCGGTCGGCGAACTTCGCCGCGACGTCCCGGAGCAGGGAGCGGTAGCGGGCCACCGGCTGGCCGGCCAGGAAGGCGCCGGCCTCCTCGATGGTGGCGCGGATCTTTTCCCCGCCCGGCACTTCGCCGAGTCCGGTGCGGCCATTCGAATCGGTGATGAGAACGATGTTGCGGGTGAAGAACGGGCCGTGCGCGCCGCTGAGGTTCATCAGCATGCTGTCGTGCCCGGCAACGGGGACCACTTCAACGTGGGCAATGGTGGGCTGCGTGCTCACGCGTTGGCCTCTGCTTTCTCTGTTGCAGTCTGTTCTGCCGCCGGGGCTTGAACGACGCCGTCGATCCGGCGGTTCAGCCGCCACGGGTTGGGGTCCTGCAGCGGCGCCGGGAGCAGTTCCTGTGGCAGGTTCTGGTAGGCGACGGGGCGCAGGAACCGGTTGATTGCCAATGTACCCACGGACGTTGTCCGGGTGTCGGATGTGGCGGGGAACGGGCCGCCGTGCACCATGGCGTGGCCTACTTCGACGCCGGTCGGCCAGCCGTTGACGATGATCCGGCCGACCTTCTGCTCCAGTACCGGGATGAGGGGGGCAGCGGCGCGGTAGTCCGATTCGGTGAGCTGCAGGGAGGCCGTGAGCTGGCCTTCGAGCCGGTGGGCGGCGTCGACGAGCTCCCCGGTGGTGGAGTACCGGATCACCAGGCTGGCGGCGCCGAAGATTTCTTGGTGCAGGACGGGGTTGGCCACGAATTCGGCGACGGACGTGCCGAAGATGGCCGGAGCCGGGGCGTTCATCGTCGCGCCGTCGGCGCCCTGCCCGACGACGCCGACGTTCCCGGCGGAAGCCAGGGCATCGGCTCCGGCGTGCCAGGACCCGGCGATGCCTTCGGTCAGCATGGTCTGCCCGGCGCAGGAGGACACGGCCCGGCCGACGGCGGCGGCAAAGGCGTCGCCGGCCGCACCGGCGGGGGCGAACAGGAGGCCGGGGGAGGTGCACAGCTGCCCGGAGCTGCCGGTGACGGCGGCAACGTACTGCCGGGCGAGCGCGCTGATTTCTTCGGCGTCGCCGTCGAGAGCGCCGGGGAAGACGAACACCGGGTTGAGCGAGGACATCTCCGCATAGACAGGAATGGGTTCTGGCCGGGCGGCCGCGGTGCGCATCAGCGCGATGCCGGCGGACTGCGACCCGGTGAAGCCGACGGCCTTGATGGCCGGATCGGCGACGAGCGCCTGGCCGATGCTGCTGCCCGGACCGTAGATCAGCGAGAACACGCCCGGGTGCAGCCCGGTGTCGCGGACGGCCTTGGTGATGGCCTGGCCGACGAGTTCGCCGGTGCCCGGGTGCGCATTGTGGGCCTTGAAAACCACGGGGCAGCCGGCGGCGAGGGCGGAGGCGGTGTCGCCGCCCGCCGTCGAGAAGGCCAGCGGGAAGTTGCTCGCACCAAAAACGGCGACGGGACCCAGCGGGATCTGCCGCTGCCGGATGTCCGCCCGCGGCAGCGGAGCGCGGTCCGGCAGCGCCGGGTCGATCCGGACCCCGCGGAAATCCCCCTGGCGTACGACGCCGGCGAAGAGCCGGAGCTGGCCGGTGGTGCGCGCCCGCTCACCCTGGAGCCTGGCGGCCGGCAGCCCGGTTTCGAGGCCCGCGCGGGTGATGAGTTCCTCGCCGATCGCCTCGATGTTCCCGGCAATGGCCTCGAGGAACCGGGCATGGGTTTCCGGGTCGAGCGTGCTGAAGGAGGGATAGGCCGCGGCGGCCGCTGCGGTGGCGTCCTTCAGCTGTTCCTCGGTGAGCAGCGTGTAGCCGGGTTCGAGCCGTTCGTTTGTGGCGGGATTGAAGGCGTACGCCGTCGTGCCGTCCCCGGCGACGGCCTGGCCGGCAATGAGTGAGCGTCCGGTGAGTGTCACGGTGCGTCCTCCTAGGAAACGGTGGCGATAAGGGACTTGAGGTCTGCGAGGTCCTGGGGCGCCAGGTTCTGCAGCGGTGGGCGGACCCCGCCGGCGGAGCGGCCAATCGCGTCGAGTCCTGCCTTGACGATCGAGACGGAGTAGCCCTTCACGCGGTCGCGGATGTCCAGGTAGGGGATCACGAACTCGTTCAGCTTCCGGTTGACGGCGACCCGGTCGTGGTTGCGGACATCCTGGTAGAAGTCCAGGGCAAACTGGGGCACGAAGTTGTACATGGCGGACGAATAGGTACTCATGCCCAGCTGCAGCAGCGGGAGCGCGAACGTCTCGGCAGTGGGGAGGCCGCCGAGGTAGAACAGGCGGTCACCGAGCTTGGCGTAGACCCGGGCGTCGTGTTCGAGATCGCCGACGCCGTCCTTGAAACCGATCAGGTTCTGGTGGCGGTCGGCCAGCGTGGCGACCGTGGTGTCCTTGTAAATCGCGTTCGCACGGTTGTAGATGATGACGCCGAGGGAGGTGGACCGGCAGATGGCGCTGACGTGGTCGATCAGGCCGCCCTGGTCTGCTTCGGTCAGGTACGGCGGGAGCAGCAGGATGCCGTCGGCGCCGGCTTCCTCGGCGGCGCGAGCGTTTTCGATGGCCTGGGCGGTGGAGCCGCCGGCGGAGGCCAGGACCGGGACGATGCTGCCGACTTCCCCGACGGCGGCGCGGACAACGCGCCCGGACTCGGTCGGGGTCAGCGAGAAGCCCTCCCCGGTGCCACCCGCGGCGAAGAGTCCGGCGACCGGGAAGCTGGCCTGCCAGGCGAGGTGCTTGCGGTAGTTCTCTTCGTCGAACTGGAGCTCAGCATCGAACGAGGTGACGGGGAAGGAGAGCAGGCCGTCCTTGAGGACGTTCGCCAGTTCCTGGGGTGTGTATTTTGCCACGGTATGGTCCTCCGGATATGCGCCGAGTCGGCGGGGAAGTGCGGTTCCCCTTCACCCTAGGTTTGGCGCCTCATGCCTGTCCAAGTGCATTATTGAATGCATTGATACCTTCAGTGCATGGTCGCGGCTTCAGTCCAGCTGGAAGTCCAGGCTGCCGAGAAGCCGCGACAGGGCGGGATTGCTCACTTTCCGGCTCCAGATGGCATGAAGCTCCACGGGCTCGCCATGGCTGCTGGCCAGCGGGAGGAATTCGACCCCCTGGATGCCGAGTGCCGTGGCGGAGCGGGGCACAAAGGCGACGCCGCGTTTGGCGGCCACCAGCGAGACCATGGTCAGGATCTGGCTGACGGTGTGGACCACGTTCCCGTGCTGCACTGGCAGCATGCGGATTACGAGGTCGTAGAAGTACCGGGCCTGCAGCGGCGAATGCATGATGAGGGCCTCGTCCTTGAGGTCCTCGTTCCCAACCATTCCGCCGCGGCGGGCCAGGCGGTGGCCGGCCGGGACCGCCACCATCATGGATTCGCGGTACAGAAGCCGCGAATCGAAAACGTCCTTGTCGAACGGCGGTCGTGCCAGCCCCAGGTCCAGTTCTCCCGTTTCCAGGGCCTGGATCTGTTCGCCGGTCACCAGTTCCTGCAGGTCGACGTCGACGTCGGGGAGAATCGCCGAAATCTCCTCCAGCAGCGGTCCCAGGATGCTGAACCCGCTGGCGGCGGTGAAGCCGATTCGCAGCAGGCCGGAGCGGCCCGAAGCGATCCGGCGGGCGGTGACCGGCGCCCGTTCCGCGAGGGCCAGCAGGCGCCTGGCTTCGTCGAGGAACGCGGTTCCTGCCGGGGTCAGCTGGACCCTCCGGTTGTCCCGTTCGAGCAGTTCGGCGCCAACGGTCTTCTCCAGCTTCTGGATCTGCCGGCTCAGCGGAGGCTGGGTCATGTTTAGGCGTTCCGCTGCGCGGCCAAAGTGGAGTTCTTCTGCCACCGCGATGAATCCGGCCAGCTGGTCAAAGGTAAACATGATGCCTTCCCGGTATCACTCGATGCATATTTGGGCTTAGACATGCATCATAGCCGCTCCCTACACTCGACACAGCGAACCGGCAGTGACGCGGTTCACATGCTTCCGGGGCGCTGGCCCTGACCATCAATGAGGAGTTTCAATGATGCACTTCCCTTCGCGCCGCACCGTACTTGGAGCGGCATCCGCCGTCACGCTCTTGGCGCTGACGGCCTGCGGCAATGTTGCCGGCGGCAGTTCCGATTCTTCAAAATATCCGAACGGGCCCGTAAACCTCACCGTAGGCCAGGCCGCCGGCGGAAGCACCGACCTGATTGCCCGCGCCATCTCCGAGGGCGCGTCCAAATCCCTCGGCGCCCCGATGCCTGTGGTGAACAAGCCGGGCGCGAACGGGGCCCTGGCGACCAAGGAAGTGGCCGGCAAACCTGCCGACGGCCAGAACCTCCTGCTGGTCACCGCGTCCCTTGTCACGATCACCCCGCTGGCGGTCACCGCGGATGAGGCCGTCAACATCGACGACCTCGACATCATCGCCGGCCTGTCCCAGGACGACTACGTGCTGGTCGCCAGCAAGGCCTCCGGCTTCAACAGCATCAAGGACCTGACCGGAGCCGGACGCAACATCACCTTCGGCACCACCGGCGTGGGTACCGGCAGCCAGCTGGCGCAGACCGTCCTCTTCAAGCAGGCCGGCGTCAAGGGCACCGATGTTCCGTTCGACAGCGGCAAGCCTGCCCTCACCGCCGTCCTTGGCAATCAGGTCGAAGTGTCCACCATCCAGCTTGGTGAAGCCATGCCGCAGATCCAGGCCGGGAAGGTAGCACCGCTGCTGGTCTTCTCGGAAGAGCGGAACTCCTTCCTTCCGGACGTGCCCACGGCCAAGGAATCCGGTTACGACGTTCCTGTGGCTCAGTATCGCGCTGTCGCCGCTCCCAAGGGGACCCCCAAGGACGTAAAGGACAAGCTGCTCGCTGCCATCCAGGAGACCTTCAAGTCCGATTCGTACAAGGAATTCAACAAGAAGAACATGCTGACGCCGAAAGAAATCTCCGGCGAGGAAGTCGTCACCCAGTGGAAGGAATACGCCGCCAAGTACAAGTCGCTGGTGGAGAAGTACGACATCAGCCTCAGCGGGACGAAGTGATCCAAGTGACGGCAACACCTGCAGTGCCCGCCGGAGGGGGACGCCACCCGGCCGCCCCCTCCGGCGGGGACGCCCCCGACACGCCTGCCGACGACCGTCTGGAGGACCTGACGCCGGAGCAGCTCGCCGCGCAGTGGGAGGACGAAAAGCCTCCCGCCGCCGGGGCGCTCGCCAATGCGGCATCTTCCCTGGTGGTCGTCGGCGTCGGCACCGGCGCCCTGGTCCTGTCCGTTGTGATGGGCCTGGGGACTCCGGCGGCCCCGCAGCCCGGGCTGTGGCCGTTCATGATCAGCTGCGTCATGGTGGTCCTGGGACTCTTCCAGTTGATCATCGGACGGCACAACCGGGACGCGGAGAAGTTCACCCGCATGTCCCTGGCACCCCTCACAGGGCTCGTCACCCTCGCCGCCATGGTGGCGCTCATGCCCGTGATCGGTTTTGAACTGCCCGCCCTGGTCCTATGCGTCATCTGGATGCGCTTTTTGGGCGGCGAAACGTGGCGCTCCACCGTGCTGGTGAGCGCGATCGTCGTGGCCGCGTTCTATGCGATCTTCGTCCTGGCGCTCAACACCTCCATTCCCCACCTCTTCTAGGAGAACCCCGTGGATTTTCTAAATCCCGTGATCAACGGATTCGCCGTTGTCCTGGAGCCGAGCAACCTCCTGTACTGCCTGATCGGCGTCGTCATCGGCATGTTGATCGGTGTCCTGCCCGGCCTGGGGCCGGCGGCAACCATCGCCATCCTGCTGCCGCTGACCTACAACGTCGAACCCGTCACCGCCATCATCATGCTCGCGGGAATCTTCTACGGGGCACAGTACGGCGGCACCATCACCTCCGTGCTCCTCCGGCTTCCCGGCGAAGCATCCTCAGTGGTGACGGTCTTCGACGGCTACCAGATGGCCAAACAGGGCAAGGCCGGCACCGCACTCGGCCTGGCGTCCATCGGTTCGTTCATCGGCGGAACCGCCGCGATCATCGGCCTGACCTTCCTGGCCCCCATCGTGGCGAGCTTTGCCCTCGACTTCGGCCCGGCAGAATATTCCGCCCTCGCACTGCTCGGGATCCTGTTGGTGGCCACCATCAGCAACGGTGCCAAGACCAAGGCACTCATCGCCGCCGCCGTCGGACTGCTGCTGGCAACGGTCGGCCGGGACATCTTCACCGGCGAAAGCCGCTTCACGTTCGGCAACCTGGAGTTGGCCGACGGAATCGATTTTGTGCCGATCGCCATGGGCGTCTTCGGCCTGGGCGAAATCCTCTACAACCTCGAGGAGCGTCACCGGGCGGCCAAGGCGCCGTCCAAGGTCACGAACGTCTGGCCTTCACGCACGGATCTCAAGCAGGCCTCAGGCGCGATCGCCCGCGGTTCGGTCCTGGGGTTCTTCCTCGGGATTCTGCCCGGCGGGGGCGCCACGATCGCGTCGATGGCCTCCTATGCGATGGAGAAGAAGCGCGCAAAGCAGCCGGAACGATTCGGCAAGGGCGCGCCCGAAGGCGTCGCTGGGCCGGAAACGGCAAACAACGCGGCGGCAACGTCGTCGTTCATTCCGCTGCTGACCCTTGGAATCCCGGCCAACGCCACCATGGCCCTGATGTTCGGTGCCCTGCTGATCCAGGGCGTGACACCGGGGCCGCAACTGGTGGAGCAGGACCCCGAGCTGTTCTGGGGCGTCGTCAACTCCATGTACATCGGGAACATCCTCCTGCTGATCATGAGCCTGCCGCTCGTGGGAATCTTCGTAAAGATCCTCCGCGTCCGGGCCGCGATCCTGGCCCCGGTCACCGCTCTCATCACGTTGCTCGGCGCTTACACCATCAACAACAGCATGTTCGATGTGACGCTTGTCGTGGTGTTTGGGATCGTCGGATACCTGATGAAGAAGTTCGGCTTTGAACCCGGGCCGCTGGTCCTGGCGTTCGTCCTCGGATCCCTGCTGGAGAGCTCGCTGCGCCGTTCACTTCTCGTGTTCGGCGGCGATCCCACTGGTTTCCTCACCCGTCCCATCTCCGCGACGCTGCTCCTCGTGTTCGTCCTGGTGGCGGTGCTCCCGGGCATCCGGACCGTGCTCGCCAAACGCAAGACAGTGCCAGTCGGACAACCCGTCACCACGAAAATCAAGGAGAAGGTATGAGCATCATCGTCGGTTTCGTCCCCACCCCGGCAGGGGAAGCCGCGCTGACCGCCGGCATCGCCGAAGCCGTGCTCCGGAAGGAAGACCTGGTCATCGTCAACTCCGCCCGCGAGGGCGCACTGGTGGACAAGTCGGTTGCCGCCTCCGACATCCTGGAGCAGGCCGGCCGCCGGGCCACGGAGGCCGGCATCAGGGCCACGGTGATCCAACCGCCGTACCGTGAGGACCTCGCCGATGAATTCCTTGACGTCGCCCGAGAGGTCAACGCCTCCCTCATCGTCATTGGCCTGCGGCACCGCTCACAGGTCGGAAAATTCATCCTGGGCAGCCACGCCCAGCGCATCCTCATGCAGGCCGATCGGCCTGTCCTTGCCGTGAAGGCGGACGGAGCCCTCTCCTAGAAAGCGCCCGCGGCTCCCAAACGGCGGACGGGCCGGACCCCCTAGGCGGGGTCCGGCCCGTTTGCTTTTCGCGGCGCTATTTGATGCTCAGGGTCGGTCCTGCGAGTCGCTTTCGGGTGGCATGGTCGCTGCGGTGGCTGCAGCCGGTTCGGCGGGACGTTTTCCGGCGGCACTCCAGCTGGTGAGGAAGTCGAGTTGTTCCTCGGCATGGCTTCCAGGTTCGGCGGTGTAGGCGATGAGGGTCAGGCCCTCTCCGGGGATTTCGAGTGAATCGCCGGTGAGTTCGATGTCTCCGATGAGCGGGTTGTGCAGTGTCTTGCGGGCCGAGCGGTGGAAGCGGACGTTGTGCCGTGCCCAGCGTGTCGAGAATTCCGTGCTTCCGGTGGCAAGGTCACCAATGAGGTTGTTCAAGGCTCTGTCGTGGGGGCTGCGGCCTGCTTCGGTGCGGAGCGCGGCGGCGAGGTCATCTGCCACGGTGTTCCATTCGAGAAAGAAGTCCCGGGAACGCGGGTCCAGGAACATGAACCGTGCGAGGTTCAGCGGCAGGGTCTCGGGGCTGAGAATGCCGCCGTAGAGGGCGAAGCAGAGGCTGTTGGCAGCCACGATGTCCATGCGGGTAGTGCGGACATAGGCGGGCGTGCCGGTCATTCCGGACAATATCCGCTCTATGCTGGGCCGGACTTCGGCCCGGACCCGTCGCTTCCCCGGTTCCCGCGATGGGGCGGCGGCCCTGGCCAGATCGAGCAGGTGGGCCCGTTCGGCCTCGTCGAGCTGGAGGGCCGCGGCGAGGGATTCGAGGACGCTCTCGGATACTCCCCGCAGGTTTCCACGCTCGAGCCGGGCATAGTATTCGGTGCTGACGCCGGTCAGCATGGCCACTTCCTCGCGTTTGAGGCCGGCCACCCGCCTCGTCCCGCCGTAGGCGGGCAGCCCGGCCTGGGCGGGAGTGATGCGCGAGCGCCGGCTCATGAGGAACTCGCGGACGTCTTGGCTGTTCTCCATGGCCCCTACGCTACGACCTCCCGGTCCGGCCTAACAGGAACTGGCAGTACACCGCACGGCAGGTACTCCCGCGCTCAGGAAACGGCTGGTTTTCTTGAATGAGTCCAGTCTCCCCATCCTGCAAGGACACCATGTCTTTATCCACGCTCAGCCCCTCGAGAACGGTGGCCCGGCCGCGCGCGTCGCTGGCGGTAGCCATGCTCGGGTTCTTCGCCGTTGCCCTGGATGCCCAGATCGTCAACGTCGCCCTGCCAGAGATCCGCAACGACCTCGGAGGCGGCCTGTCCGGACTGCAGTGGATCGTCACCGGCTATACCCTGATGTTTTCCGCCCTGCAGCTTTTCTCGGGGACCTTCTCCGACCGGGCGGGGGCAGGCCGCGCCTATGGCCTCGGCATGATCCTGTTCACCGTTGCGTCCCTGGCGTGCGGGTTCAGCCCGAGCCTGCCGGTCCTCATTGCCGGCCGCATCCTGCAGGGCATCGGCGCGGCGATGATCACCCCCAGCTCCCTGGCCCTCATCCGGGAGGCCTACCAGGATGCAGCCAGTCGCGGCCGGGCCATCGTGTACTGGGGTCTGGGAGGCTCCGTCGCTGCGGCGGCAGGTCCGGTGCTCGGCGGCGTGCTCACCGAGATCGACTGGCGGCTGATCTTCTTCGTCAACCTGCTGTTCCTGCCCATGACCGGCCTCGTCGCCATCCTCAACCCCCTCGCGGCCCGGCTGATGGCCCGGTTCGGCAACGTGGCCATGATCGCCGCCGGCCAACTGCTCATGGCGCTGGGCCTGGCCGGACTGTGGGTGCTCCCCGCCGACGCGCCGGCCCTGCTCGTGGCGCTCGTCATGGTCCCCGTCGGCGTCGGCGGATCCTTCACCGTTCCCCCGATCATCGCCCTCGTCATGGACCACGTGCCGGCACAGAACGCAGGGACCGCCAGCGGAGTCATCAACACCGCCCGGCAGGTCGGCGGCTCCCTCGGCGTCGCCATCTATGGCGCCCTGCTCGCCGGGCACGACTTCATGGCCGGCCTCCGCCTGGGCCTCGGCACCACCGCCGTCGTCCTCGTCGTCCTCATCGCCGCGTCGCTGCGACTACGGCATGCGGAAGCACCCCGGCCCCAAACGTGACAGAGCCACGGGCCCCGCCACGGCCCCGTCCGCAACCAACCGATACCCCGCACAAAGGAAATCCCATGAATAACGTGACCCTCAACAACGGCGTCCAGATGCCGATCCTCGGCTTCGGTGTCTTCCAGATCCCCGACGACGAAACCCAGGCCGCCGTCGAAGCCGCCCTCGCGGCCGGTTACCGCCACCTGGACACGGCCGCCTCCTACGGCAACGAAGAGGCCGTCGGCGCCGCGATCAAGGCCAGCGGAATCGCCCGCGACGAACTCTTCATCACCACCAAGCTCTGGATCCAGCACGCACCCACCGGCAACGTCCAGGACGACACCAGGCGCGCCTTCGGAAAGTCCCTGGACCGGCTCGGACTGGACTACCTCGACCTGTACCTGATCCACCAGCCGCTCGGGGACTACTACAGCGAGTGGCGGGCCATGCAGGAAATCAACAAAGAAGGCCTGGCCCGCGCCATCGGCGTGTCCAACTTCCACCCCGACCGCCTGGTCGACCTCATCGACCACAACAAGATCGTCCCGGCCGTCAACCAGATCGAGACCCACCCCTTCCACCAGCGCGCCACCGACCAGGAACTGATGCGCGAACGCGGCGTCCAGATCGAGTCCTGGGGACCCTTCGCCGAGGGAAAGAACAACCTGTTCACCGATCCGCTCCTCAGCGCCATCGCCGAGGCGCACGGCAAGTCCGTGGCCCAGGTCGTCCTCCGCTGGCTCATCCAGCGCGAGGTCGTCGTCATCCCCAAATCAGTCCGGCCCGAGCGGATGGCCCAGAACCTCGATGTTTTCGACTTCGAGCTCACCGACGAGCAGATGAGCCGGATCGCCACCCTGGACACCGGTGCGAGCCTCTTCTTCGACCACCGCGACCCCGCCATGGTCAGCTGGCTCGGCGGACGCCGGATCGACTAACCACCCCCGCCTTCCGTCCGGGTGACCCGACCCGGCACCCGGACGGACCCCATTGCCCCGGGCCACCGCCGGCCCCGGGGCGGCAAACACGACCAGAGAGACCCGTGATGAACACCAGCCTGGAGCCCCTTGCCCGGCGCGCAGTCCTGCGTTCGGCCGTCAGCGGTCTGGGCGCCGCCATGATCACGGCCGGAATCTCGGGTTGCGGCCCGCGAGAACAGGACGCCCCCATGCCCCTACAAGAGCCAGCCACGTCTCCCTCCGCACAAATCACCCCGGGAGCGCGGGAACGCCGGCGGGTCCTGCTCGCCTACTTCTCCCGCGCCGGGGAAAACTACTACTACGGCGGGCGCACCAACCTCGACGTCGGCAACACCGAAGTACTGGCCAGCACGATCGGCAATCTCATCGCCTGCGACGTACACCGCATCGAGGCCGCCGACCCCTACCCGGACGGCTACGACGCGACCGTCGCGCGCAACGTCCGCGAGCAGGACGGCAACGCACGCCCGGCCATGGCCTCCCCGCTTGCCTCGATCGAGGAGTACGACACCGTACTGCTGGCCAGCGGGATCTGGAACGTCCGGGCGCCGATGATCATGACGACATTCGCCGAAAGCTACGACTTCACCGGCAAAACCATCCACGCCGTCACCACCCACGCCATGAGCGGTCTCGGCACCACCGAACGGGACTACGCCCGCTCCTGCCCGGGGGCGACCATCGGCGAAGGGCTCGCGGTGCGGGGCGAGGACGTCCGGGACGCCGGGCCGGCTGCCGAGGCCTGGCTGCGCCGCACCGGACTGCTCCAGGACCGTTCAAGCCCCGCGGGGTGAGCTGCCCGCAGCCAATCCCCATCCACTGCACACACTTCCCGACAGGACTCCAGCATGAGCAATTCACACCAGACCCGGGCCCAGCAACTCATCGGCGACTTCGCCCCCAAGCTCGTCGACCTCACCGACAGCGTGCTCTTCGGCGACGTCTGGGAGCGGAGCGAACTCTCCCCAAGGGACCGCAGCCTCATCACGGTCGCCAGCCTGGTCACCAGCGGCAGCACCGACCAGCTCCGCGGACACCTCGCACGCGCAAAGGCCAACGGCCTGACCGAGACCGAACTCAAAGAGGCCATCATCCACCTGGCCTTCTACGCCGGCTGGCCCAAAGCGATGTCCGCCATCACGGTCGCCAGGGAAATCTTCACCGCCTGACGGCGAGGTGGCTACCTAAGGTGTCAGAGCACTAGCTGTCGGGGTCGAGGGCGCGGTCCAAATGCCCAAGTTTGCCCCGGTTGCCGGCAGGATACCCCGTCCATCGCTTAGGGTCGGGGCATGACCTTGAGCTTGGACGGCGCGCCGGACATTCGTGAGCAGGAATGCTCCTGTTGCGGGGCGACCTTTGTCGTTGTGGATCACTTCATCCTGATGGATGGCCGCACCCATGCCATTGCGAAGTCAGCACTTCATCACCATGGCGACGAACATGAGGCGTGGATCGATGTCATATTCGGCCCATTCGGGGACGACTCCACCGGCGGGCGAGTGAGCTTCGGCTGCAGAGTCGGTCCCATAGCGGGAGCCGCAGAACCGGCGGCGACTGTGGTGGACGCAGCCCAGCCGTATCCTGACTCACCCCTTTGGGGCCACAAACTCTCACGCGAGGAAGCGCTCCAGCAGGACTTGCTGGCCCAATTCTGGGGCGTCGTGGACTGGCTGCTGAGTACGGACCCAACCGTTCACAGTCATGTCTACCGGAGGGACACCCCGAAGAGCCACTGGACCGGGCGGATGAATCACGACGGCGCCGGTCCGGGCTTCTGGACAAAGGTCCGTGAACGCTTGGATAAACGGCGTTAGCCAGCGCCAGGTCAGTTAGGTTCCCACCCGCGCAGAATGCGCCCGGCCGGATGCCCTCCATGTCCGGACATTCCCGGGTCGAAGCTCATGCGGGCCCAGTCTCCATCAGAGCCTCAAGTGCGCTGGAAAGTTCGTCACGAAGTCGTGTCAGGTCCGGGCATGTCTCGGGATCGGCGATTGTGGTGATGGTCAGCGTGCCGGCATAGGAGAGGACAGCAAATGCAACCGTTACGTTACCGCTGATCGCTCCGAGCGGAATGATCCCGGTTACCGGCCTGCCCGCGATCTCCAGGGCACGTTCGGGCCCCCGCAGGTTCGTGACGAATGTATGGACAAGGTGTTGGTGGTCTATGACGAAGCGGTAGGCGCCAAGGTGCGCTGCGATCCGGGATACGGGGCCGATGATTGCAGTGGAGGCGCCGGGAGGCCGCTGCTTGACACTCATCATTGTTGCGGCCACTTTTGCCAGCCGTCTGTTGGTCGGACCGACCGCGGGAACGGTCACCGGGATGATGCCGCTCCGGTTCCCCAAGTAGGTGACTGTTGTGTGGCGGCGTGCCGAAAACAGCACGGAGATGACGAACTCTTCGACATATTCGCCCCGCGCCAGCAGCACGCGGTGCAAGGCCGTCGCGACGGCGGTGAGGATCAGATCGTTGATCGTCGCTCCCTGCACGTGTGCGGCGGTTCTGACGGCCTCCACGTCGCAGCGGAGGACAGCAAGCGTCCGTTGCGGACCCGTCGGGCGGTTGAGTGAGGTGCGGGCAGCCCGGGGTTTGCCCGTCTCTCGCAACTCGGAGGCTCCGGCGGCTGCGGTCCGAAGTGCGGCCGGCAGCCGGGCCAGTGCGTTGAATCGGCTTCTCGCAGCATCAATGGCCAGCTGCAGCGCCGAGTATGGAATCTCTGGCTCCCGGCGGCCATGCCATCCCTCTTCCGCGGCGGCCAGGGCCTCCAGGACGGCAAGACCTCCAATTCCATCCGTGAGGACATGATGAAAAACGACAACAAGCGCTGACAGGTCCTGGCTCACGCCGGTAATGAGCTTGGCTGACCAGAGAGGACGGTCGTGGGACAGCGGCGTGGCGAGCATTTCGGCTGCAATGTTGAGCACGGCTTCCTCGCCGCCGGCCGGACAGGCGATCACGCCCACGTGCTGTGCCGGATCAAAGCCGGAATCTTCCGCCCAAATGGGCCGCCCGCAGCCGAAGGGGACAGAGACCAGCCGTTGACGCAGCCGGGGGACAGCGCCGAGCCGACGCGCCAGTGCATCCAGGAGGGGTGCCGGACCTTCGCCGCCTTCCTCGCTGAGCATGAGGATGGCCCCGACTTGCATTGGTGCTGAGCCGATATCGGCGTCCAGGGACATCATGTCCTCGGCACTCACCCGGTCAACATGTTGTCTTGGCGTCATTTTCGGTCCCCGGAACCAGATCTTTGAATTCTCTGTACTCCTTGGAGGGAAGAAAACAGCGACCCACAAGTTGCTGAGCAGAGACAGCCTGCGACCCGACTTGGTCGTCATGTCCTCACTGTTGGGCCTATATGGCTTAGACGCTAGGGCAGAACGTCCCACTTGCCCGCTCTGCATAGCCGAGGAGCCAGCCGCCAGCGGCGCCGAAAAATGTGGAGTGACGACGGCGGCCAGCTCCCGCCGCTAGGAGGCCTTCGCGCTGGTGGTACCGGGGCCGGCGTTGATGGCCGCCGCCACCAGGCGGTCGAAGCTGGCGGTCCCGTTCTCCGGAGGCACAACCGTGAAGACCGCAACCCACTTCTCGGGGGCATGTCTCTCCAGCGTTGACGCCCGGGCCACATGCAGGTTCAGCCCGGGTACGCCGCTGACAAGGAGCGGAAGCTGCTCCCCGGTCTTGGTCATGTGCCGGAATTGCCTGACCGACAGTTGGTCGCCCGGGCTGTTCGTGACCTCGGCGAGGGTGTCATTGATCCTCTTGGTCAGCCCCCGCATGAAGCGCTGCTGGGCCATGACGGTGCGCACCGTCAGAAGCGCGGCGAAGAAGAGGGTGAACAACACCAGGGCACCGAAGCTTCTGAGGAAGGGCAGAAAGATCATCAGGAACAGGCAGAGAATCAATCCCAAAATACTCGACATGATGAATTTGAAAACGGGGTTTTCGCCCGGTTTCTTTGACCAGCGAACGAGGGCGACGATGTCCTTTCGGGGCTGATCGCGCCGTGAAATATCCATGATTAGTACCCCTTCACTTCCATGAGCGCTTCGGCCAGGATGATTGCCTGGCGTGCTTCCTTGAGATCGCTCAGCAACCCCATATCGGGAATGGCTCCTGTGGCCACGGTGGAGCCGGCGATTTCGGAAAAGATGCTGCTCAACTTTTCGCGGTCTTGTGACAGCATCCGGGACGAAGTCAGCTTAATTCTGCTCAGCTCAAGCTCCAGCAGTGACTTGTCGATGGCCTCTCGACGCCCTTGCATGACTGCCAGCTTCTCGGTGACACGCTGGACACGGCCGCGGAGCATCGATTCCATTTTTCCTGCCACGACGTGGAGCTCGCACAGCGCGGTGTAGGACTGCGGGGACCCGGAGTGCACGGCGAGCTGCTCACTGACGTAATGGCGCCGTCGTTCCCATTTCCGGACGGCGGACTCAGATGGTCCCAAGAGGAGGGAAACGGCTGCCAGTGCTTTGTCCAGCGACGCGGCCCGGGTGCTCAGGCTGGTTGTGGCGGCGTCAAGCCTCGACAGGAACGCGTCGTAATTGTCGTGGGGCTGGGCGTTATCGGGATTCATGAGCCACCTGCGCGCGGTGGCGCGGTTCCCCTCGCCGGAAATTTGGCCCCGTCTCCCATGGCAAGAGGATAGAGGCTCCAGGCCTGAAGGCATAGAGTGCGCTTTTGGATCCAGAGCATTTCGGGCCAGTGTCAGCGACACAACAACGCACCATTAACACCGGGGAAGCACGGCGTGCGGGTCGTAGGGGGAGTCCGGCTCGCGAAGGGCGACCGGGTCATGGACTCAGGCGGCGCCGGGAAGGGGGCGGTGGGGTAATACCGGGCGACCTGAAGCATGTAGTTCGCCCACTGCGGGCCGGCGAGCATGTACCCGTCAATGGCCTTATAGAACTTGCCGTTGACGGTGATGTTTTGTCCTGGCCGCTTCTGGCCCTCCAGGGCGTCGCCGAAGAAGGAAGCCGTCGCGAGGCCGCTCGTGTAGCCCACCACCCAGGTGGCGCCGTTGGTATTGGACGTGCCGGTCTTGGCCGCAACCGGGAACCGCTCCTGGACCTTGGGCTTGATGTAAACGCCGGACCCGCGTTTCAACACGTCCTGCAGCACGGCGTTCACGCCCCGGGCGACCTCGGGCTTGAACGCATCACGGCAGGCGCTGGTCTCGGCCGGAAGCTTACGTCGCCCCGCATCAGTGACGGACATTATGGCGATCGGTGCGCAGTACTTGCCGTCGTTGGCGAACGTGGCAAACGCGTTGGCCAGATGGAGCGGCGCCACCCCGATGGCGCCCAGCAGATTGCCCAGCTGGTGCATGTTGATTTGGGCGTTGTCCACGCCGCTGTGGAGCCCGGCGGCATCGACCATCTTCTGGATGCCGCAGAAATCGAGTTGCGCGGCCTCGGCGAAGGTGGCGGTGTTGATGGAGTTATACAGCCCGTAGTCCACGCGCATGCGGCGGTAGTACCCGGCGTCGTTGTTCTGGAGGTCGTCCGCCGCGCCGAGGCTCTTCTGGCTGGTGCTGTAGGCCCCGAGCACCCTGCCGCAGCTTGATCTCCAGCGGAACCCGAGCGGATAGGAGCGCCGGGACGCGTCGACTATAGCGGCCAGGGACTTGCCCTCGTTGAGCCATTCCGCGAACGTGAACGGCTTCATGGTGGAGCCGGGCTGGAACCCGCCGGCGCCGTTGAGGTCGTTGCCGTTGGCATCCTTGGAATCGACGTTGAAGTTCAGTTGCGTATCGAATTTCCCGGGCGCCGGGAGGAAGACGGTGTTTTGCGCCATCGCCAGGATCTTGCCGGTACCGGGTGCGATGGAGACCATCGCCGCGCCCCATTTGTCCGGGTTGGCCCCGGCCGTGGCATCGACCTGCGCCTGGGCGGCCAGTTGGAGCCGGCTGTCCAGGGTGGTGGTGATAGTCAGGCCGCCGCGGAACAGCTTCCGTTCCCGCTCGGCCATGTCCGCGCCGTAGGCCGGATTGTTGAGGATGAGGTGGGACACGTAGTCGCAGAAGTACGGTGCCATTTCCGCGCCCGCGCACCCCTGCCTGCCGGGGGTGATCTTGAGATCCACCGGGGCGGCGACGGCCGCATCGTGTTGCACTTGCGTGATGGCGCCGTAGCTGAGCATCCTGGCGAGAACCTGGTTGCGGCGCTGGACGGCGTTCTCCGGATGGACGTCAGGATTGTAGAAACTGGGGCTGTTCACGAGGCCGGCCAGCAGGGCAGCTTGCGGCAGGGTGAGGTCCTTGGCCGTGGTGTTGAAGAAATAGCGGGACGCGGCTTCGATGCCGTAGGCGTCCCGGGCGAAGAACACGATGTTCAGGTACCCCTCGAGGATTTGGTCCTTGGTGTACTTCTTCTCCAGTTCGACGGCGAGCCTCATCTCGCGAATCTTGTCGGCCATGCTCTTTTGCCCGTTGAGGACAATTTGATCGCCCCGATCCGCCGACACGAGGGAGTCGTTGAGCACGTTGGTGACGTACTGCTGGGTCAGGGTGGAGGCGCCCTGCCTGCCGCCGCTGGTCAGGTTGGACACCAGGGCCCGGAGAATCCCCTGGGGGTCGATGCCGGCATGTTCGTAAAAGCGGCGGTCCTCGATCGCGACGATCGCGTCCTTGATGTACCGGGACATCTGGTCGAGGCGGACCTTCACGCGGTTTTCCGCGTAGAAGGTGGCGATCGGTTTCCCGTCGGCGCTGAGCACCCTGGTCGACTCCGACGGCGGATCAACGGTCAGTTCCGAGGGAAGGCTGTTGAACAGGACGATCGATTCCTTGACGGCGACGCCGGCGGCGGCCACGGTCGGGACCAGGAGGCTGGCGGCCAGGACGCCGCAGACCGCGCTCGCTGTGAAGAAGCCGAAAAGCCCCCACAGGGTCACGGCTAGCCGGGATCGGGTGCGTTTCCTGGGCGCCATGGTGCCTGGCCAGGCTAGGTCAACGAGTCGATGGCGACGGTGATCGCCAGGAGGAGCGGAACGTCCTCGCCCGCCGCGATTTCGACGCCGTAGGACTCGCGCACACGGAACCATTTCTTGGAGATCGTGGCGACCGTATGGCCGTCGCGTTCGATCTCGTACTCGTGGTCGACGATGTTGCCGTGCGCCATCATATCGGGGCCGCCTTTTACGTCGATCGAGAAGCGGTCACGGAGCCCTATCAACGCCTTGTGGACCGTTGCGGCGGTGTCTTCGCCGCGCTCGACGGCGACCTTGTCCCGGATCGAGAGCTTGCGCTCCTGGATGCGCGCCACCTCGTTGCCGGAGTCGTCCTCCAGAACCAAAGTGTCCCGCATCCGCAACGCCTTGCCATTGACCTTGTAGGCGCGTCTGCCCTGGCTGTCTTCGATCCAGAAGTCATCCCCGATCGACAGCAGCTTCTCGCGCATCTGAAACCGCTCGCCCACGGGTTCGTCAGGCCGGTGCCGCAGTAGTCCCATTCCCTGACCATAGGACCGCTCCTCCGGCCGCCGCCTCACCCGAACCGGATGGTCCGCGGGCCACTCTGAAGAACGGCCTGGAATGAGGCTATGCCCGGACCCGTCCCCAGCTTTTTACAACCCCGGCCCACTAGGTTCGGCGGATGACCTGTCTCGACTTATGGTCGAAGCGCCGGAGCGGACACACTCAAGGTCGCGGAGCTCTCCTCCGTTCACCCACAAACCCGCGAGGATGGCCATGAGAATCAATTCCGCCTTCACAGCCTTGACCACCCTGCTCCTGACGGCCGGCTGGTTGGCGGTGGGCCTCCCGGCGCCGGCCCAGGCCGCGGGCACCACGTACTTCGTCAGTGCGGCCGGGAGCGATACGAATTCGGGAACGTCAAGCGCTGCGCCTTGGAAGTCATTGTCGAAGGTCAACTCGATCGTCCTCAAGCCCGGCGACACCGTCAGTTTCCGCAGGGGCGACACCTGGACCGGAGGTGTCGTGACCACCCAGAGCGGGACCGAGGCAGCGCCCATCACCTTGATCGGCTACGGGCCCGGCAACGCTCCGATCATTACCGGCGGAAAGTCAGGAAACTGCATCAGGATCAACGGCAACTTCACCACCGTTGACGGGCTTCGGGGCGTCTCCTGCGGCTACGCGGGCATCAGCGTCACCGGCGACCGCAATACGGTCCGCAATTCCAGCGCCTCCAACAATGCCGTCGGCATCAAAGCAGGGACCGGGTCTGACTTCGGGAAATACACCGGCAATGTGCTGACCAACAACAACATCATGAACGTCCTGACACAGGGCACGAATTGCGGGACACCCCAGGCGGTGAACTGCAGTGACGATTCTGGCGCTTCCGGTGTGCTGATCAACGGCAATGACAACGAACTCTCCAGCAACACGGTCAGCGGCTCCACCGCGTTTTCCTACGATTACACTCGCGACGGCGGTTCTTTCGAAATCTACAACGGCAGCCGGAACTACATCCATCACAATGTGTCCCTGGACAACAACAACTTCTCGGAGATCGGCCGGTCCTCCGGAACTGCGGACGGCAACACCTACCGTTACAACCTGGTCCGGTCGACCTGTGGTGCCAACTGTGCCCAGGCCAAGGGCTTGATCGCCCGCGGTGCAGGGACGTCCTTCGGGCCGACGAACGGCACCGTGTTCGAGTTCAACACCGTGTATCTGAACGGGCCGCAATCCCAGGCCGTCGTCTGCCATGCGGGCTGCCCGGCATCGACCGTGATCCGTGGCAACATCCTGACGGGCGTCAAGAACTCCTTGTGGATCAACGGCTCGGGCTGGACCGAGAAGCAGAACGTCCTCAACGGCCCGGTCAACTTTGTCCCGAACAGCACGTCCACCACCGCGTCGGCCCGCTTCGTGAACGCACCGGCCGATCTCCACCTGACCGGCACCAGCCCGGCCATCGACCGCGCTGGAACGAGCCTGTCCGCCGTCGACCTTGCCGGAAGTGCGGTGCCCCAGGACGGGGACTGCAACGGAACGGCCGCTGCCGATTCGGGGGCCTACGAGTTCGACTCGCCCAACTGCTGACCCATCTTGCGCCGGAAGCGGCTCAGCTGGTGCCGGCTTGGCTCCAGCGTTGCTCGATCCGGCCAAATTTCCAGACGGCGAGCGCGATCAGCCAGATGATGACAAACAGTCCGACAATGATGTACCCGACGTTTCCGAGGTCCAGCGAACCAATGGCGGAAGCCGGACCGGATTCGAGTCCCAGCTTGTCCGCCACGACCCCGAGCAGCACGGTAACCCCGACCACCAGGGCCACAATCACCGAGAGCACCGTGACTGTGAGGTTGTAAAAGACCTTGCGGACCGGCTTCAGGAACGCCCACCCGTAAGCCCGGGACATGAACACGCCGTCGGCGGTGTCGAAAATGCTCATTCCGGCGGCGAACAGCACCGGCAGGACCAGGATGGCGTACCAAGGCAGGGAGAAGGCCGCGGAACCGGCCGCGAGCACGAGCAGGGCCACCTGGGACGCGGTGTCGAATCCCAGGCCCATCAGCAGGCCGACGGGATAGATGTGCCATGGCTTGGTGATCCGCCGGATGGTTCCGCCGAGGAGCCGCGCCAGGAAGCCCCGGTTGTTGAGCTGGTGCTCAAGCTCGGCCTCGTCCAGTTCCCCGGTCCGCATCCCGCGGAACACCCGGGCGATGCCGATCACCGAGGCGAGGTTCATCAGACCTATCAGGATCAGGAACGTTCCAGCCACGACGCTTCCCACCAGTCCCAGCGTCTGCATCAGGGCCGAGTCCCCGTCCTGCACGGTGCCGGCCATGGCCCTCGCGCCGAGGGCCAGGAGCAGCGCCGCGCCGAACACCACGGTCGAGTGGCCCAGCGAGAACCAGAAGCCCACCCCCAGCGCGGCCTTTCCCTCGCCGACCAGCTTGCGGGTGGTGTTGTCGATGACGGCGATGTGGTCGGCGTCGAACGCGTGCCGCACTCCCAGCAGAAAGGCGGTGACGCCCAGCCCTACCCCGTACACACCGGAGCGGCCCAGCGTGAAGTTCTGTGGAGCCACGGCCAGGGTCAACACACTCCAGCCGACGACGTTGAGCAGGAGGACGAAGCCGGTGATGCCGGCGAGATGGAACTTGTCCCGGCGTTCCCAGCGACTGGACGTCGCCCGCACCGGCTGCGCTACAGGCAACAAGTTGCTCATAATCCGTAAGGGTAGGCGCGGGGGGTCGCCGCTGCCAAGACCTCGCGGGCTGCGGAACTGCGCGCGACAGTGTTGACGCCGCGAGGGTGTCCGCTTGCGCCTGACGCGCGGCCCTATCCGCCGGTGCGGCCTCCATGCAAGCATGGGGATCACCGATCATGCACAGCACTTCGATCACGCACAGCGAGGGGACTCGATGAAATCCAATGAACTGCTGCTGGATGCCTTCGGCCGGATCCGTGAGACGGTGGCCGCGGCCCTGGCCGGGGTCGATGAGGCCGCCCTGCTCCGACGGCCCGGAGGCAACGGGAATTCAATGGCCTGGCTCATCTGGCACCTCAGCAGGGTCGAGGACGCCCAAGTCGCCTCCGCCGCGGGCCTGGACCAGGTCTGGACCTCGGAGGGGTTTGCCGCCCGCTTCGGCCTGCCGCTCTCCAAGCGGGACACCGGCTACGGCCATACGAGCGCCCAGGTGGACGCGGTGCAGGCACCGCCGGAACTGTTGCTCGAATACTACGACGCCGTCCACCGGCAGACCTCGAATTTCCTGGCGAACCTCGGCGACGACGACTTCGACCGCATCGTCGATACCCGCTGGGACCCGCCCGTCACCCTCGGGGTGCGGCTGGTGAGCACGATTGCCGATTGCCTCCAGCATGTGGGGCAGGCGGCCTACGCCAAGGGCCTGAACTCCGTGCATGGGCACGGCTAGGGCGGTCCCGGCCATGCAGGCGGCCGATATTCGCGGGCTCTTCCCGGGGCTACAGGACACCATCTATCTCAACACCGCCTCCATGAACGTCGGCTGCGCCCCCGCCCGCGAGGCCTACGAGCTGGCCGTCGAGCGCTGGTCCGCCGGCACGTTCGACTGGATGGATGCCGAGCGGGCAGGGGAGGAGGCCCGCAGCATGTTCGCGGAGGTCGTCGGGGCGACGGCGGGGGAGATCGCGATCGTCCCGGCCGTGAGCTCCGCCGCCGGAATAGTGGCCGCCAACCTGCCGCCTGCGAAGCGCGGGGAGAACGTCGTGGTCGCCGGGAACGAATTCGCCTCGAACTATTACCCCTGGCTCCTGCTCCGGAACCGCGGTTACGAGGTCCGGGCCGTGGCACCGGGCGGCGACGGCGTGACGGCCGAGGCCTTTGGCCAGGCGGCCGACGGCGGCACCCGCCTGATCGCCGTGAGCGCCGTTCATTCGGCCAACGGCTACCGGGCCGACCTGGCCGCGCTCAGCCGGGTCGCGGCCCGCTCCGGCGCTTGGTTCTTCGTCGACGCCTGCCAGGCCGCGGGCGCGGTGCCGCTGGATGTGGTGCGCGACGGCGTGGATTTCCTGGCCGCCGCGAGCCACAAGTTCCTGCTCGGCTCCAGGGGCATGGGCTACCTCTATGTCCGCAGCGGGTTGCTTGACCGGATCCAGCCCGTCGGTCCCGGCTGGAAGGCCGCTCGCAACCCGGCCGAGAGCTTCTACGGACCGGCTATGGACCTCTCACCCACGGCTTCGAAGCTCGATGCCTCCTTGGCGTGGTTTCCCGCCCTGGCCGAGCAGGCGGCGCTTGGCATCTTCACCCGGTTCGGCATCACGGCCCTGCTCGATCGCAACGCCCGGCTCGCCCTTCGCCTGGAGGAGGCCCTGGTGGCGCAGGGCTCCGCGTTCCGGCCGTTCGCCGAGCAGCACCGTTCCACGATCTTCTCCGTGCCCGTGACAGACGCCGAGGCGGTCCTGGCGCGGTTCCGCCAGGCCAACGTCGTGGCATCCGTCCGCGAGGGCAGGATCCGGCTGGCGGTACATTTCTACAATCTGGAAGAAGAACTCGATCGCGTGGCCGGGCTGATCGGGCGCGGCTGAGCGGCGGCGGGCCGTGCCTCCCCTGGACACCGGGGCTGCCGGAGCACCGGAACTAGGCGCGCCCGTGGTCCTTGGCGTCGCTGGCGTAGGCGAGGCCGATCTGGCGCCTGACTTCATCCATGGCCTCCATGACCTGAACGCTCTGCCGGGGCGGCAGGATGTCGTTGGCAATGGCGGGGGCCGCAATGAGCCGCTCCATTTCCCGCGCCTGGTATTGCATGCCGCGGCCGGCGACTGGTTCATCGAAGCGCTCGATGACGTTTCCGTCGGCGTCGTACCTGGTGAAGGCCGACGGCGTGTACCAGACTGACGGGATCTCGATCCGGCCTCCGGTTCCGATGATCGCGGCCTGGTTTGGTCCTGCCGTGTCCAGCGCGCATTGCAGCACGGCCTGCTGCCCGTCACCGTATTCGAAGATCATCGCGGTCTGCCGGTCCACACCGGTTTCAGTCATGCTGGCCGTAGCGCGGATGCCGGTCGGCGCCCCGAAGACGTCGAAGGCGAAGGACACGGGGTAGATGCCCAGGTCCAGGAGCGCTCCGCCGCCCAGCGCCGGGTCGTTGAGGCGGTGCGCCGGGTCTCTGGGCAGATTCTGGTTGTGGTCCGCGATCACTGTCCGGACCTCGCCCAGGGCACCGGACCGAATCAGCTCACGGATACGGACCATGTGCGGAAGGTAGCGGGTCCACATGGCCTCAAGGGCGATCAGTCCCTTCGCCTCGGCGAGCTCCACAATCTCCCGGGCCTGCCAGGCATTCATGGCGAAGGGTTTTTCAATCAGCACGTGTTTACCGGCGTCCAGGGCCAACAGCGCATTCTCGTGGTGGAACGGGTGCGGCGTCGAAATGTAGACAACATTGACGTCCGGGTCGGCCACGAGGTCCTCGTAGCTTCCATGGGACGTGGGGATCTGAAACCGGGCGGCGAACTCGGTCGCGGATGCCAGGGTCCGGGAGCCCACGGCCTGGACCACTGAGCCGTTGTCGATCAGGTCCGGCGTCTGGAGCCCGGCGATGAACCCGGTGCCAAGAATTCCCCATCTGGCCACGGGCGTGGAGAGATCTGCGGTGCCGGTTGTGGCGTGCTCTGACATGCGTTTGGGTTCCCTTCGAACATGCGGTCACGAAAGCATCGGGCGGCTCGTGGAGTGTCCACGGCTTCCCGGGACGTGTTCGTATCCTAAGCCCGAAAACCGGGACTCACGGTGTGAGCGGACCCCGAAGCACGCGCAGGGCCGCGGCGGCGTCACCTTCAATGAGGGCGCTGTCTGCCAGGTTGGATCGACCCCAAAGACCCAGATACATCATCGGCAACGGGGCGGAAATCGATGCCACGGCGGGACCAGGGCCCAGCGTCCAGCTGGTGGCCCCCGGCACCTGGAAGGTCACGGCTTTGTCCGGGTGCGGCATCCGGTCCAGGCGCAGCTGCCGCGGCGCGAACATTGCCAGCACCTCGTCGACACCGTCGAGCATGAAGTCATCCGCCAGCGCGGGGATCTCCAGGCCAAGTGCCTGGCAGGCGTCGACGAGGTGGATGGCGTGTTCGTGGGCCTGTCGCCGAAGCCAGAACCGGGCGGTGCGGGGCCGCGGGCCAAAGTTCCAGCATTCTTTCTCGGGATCCAGGCCCGTCATCGTCTCGAGGAAGGGGGCGGTGCCCGCCAGGAACCAGGCTGTGGCGCCCTCAGCCAGCGGTGCAGGTTCCGGGGCAAAGGTGCCTGTCCGAACCACAGCTGCTGCCCACTGCTCGATTGAGCCGAGATGCCCGAAGAGTTGCTCGAGCGACCAGCCGGGGCACGCGGGAACGTTGCGGGCAAGCGTGTCCCGCGGCTGCCGGGCGAGCGTGCCGAGGTGGTCCAGGGAGCTGGCCAGCTCGGCCAGGAATCGATCGGGCGACATGAGAGGAGCCTAACGCGACGCCGGGGCAGTCAGCGGCCCGGGCGGGCGCGGAGCGCTGAGGCGTTTCCGCACGCCCGGCAAGTAGGCAATCGTGTCCGCCCAAGTACAAGGCCAGTAGCAGCCGGAAGAATACGGGAATCGCACGCGAAAAGTCGAGTACCCTCCACTCGCGCGCTCACCAACCCCCGCTTCTAGGCTCCAAAGCACTGGGTTAATAAAGTCAATGTAATGGTCAGGATCGGGTCTCAGCCATGCATGATCAAACAGAATCTCGAGTGTCGTCCGGCCATTTTCAGGGCCGTCTGCGCAGTAAACGGACGGGTGGGCCACCGCATCCCCGGAAGCACCGGGCGGCCGCAATCCACGCAACGTCGCCCCGACACCGCGGGTGGTCCCGGGGCGCGTGGGCGTCGCTGCTGTCGGCCACGCTCGCCCTCGCCGGGCTGTCGGTCGGCGGGACCGCCGTCGCGGACGTGGGGACCATCGCCCACGATTCCCTGCGGACCGGATGGGACCGCGACGAGCCCGGGCTCTCGCCGTCGGCGGTCGCATCATCAAACTTCGGCAAACTGTTCTCCGCAACCGTGGACGGGCAGGTCTACGCCCAGCCGCTCGTAGTCGGCACCACCGTGATTGCCGCCACGGAAAACAATGCCGTCTACGGGCTGGACAGCGCCACGGGCGCGGCAAAGTGGACGCGCAAACTCGGGCCGGCGTGGCCGGCGTCGACGGTGAGCTGCGGTGACCTCACTCCCAACATCGGAATCACGTCCACTCCGGTCTACGACCCGGCGACGAAAAGCGTCTACCTGCTGGCCAAGACGAATGACGGGGCAAGTAAGCTGTTCCCGCACTGGTACATGCACGCCCTGGATGTGGCGACCGGCGCGGAGAAACCCGGCTTCCCCGTCAAGATCCAAGGCGCCCCGACCAATGACCCGGCCCGCCCGTTCAACCCGATGACGGCGATGCAGCGCCCAGGGCTGCTGCTCTTGAACGGGGTCGTATATGCAGGATTTGCCAGCCACTGCGACTACACCCCCTTCGTCGGCTACGTCGTCGGCGTATCGACCGCCGGCCGGCAGACGACGATGTGGGCCACCGAATCAGGCAACGCCAACGCGGAGGGCGGAATCTGGCAATCCGGCGGAGGACTGGTGTCCGACGGTCCCGCCAACATCCTGCTCACCACAGGGAACGGCATTTCCCCGAAGCCCGGCCCGGGATCGAATCCCCCAACCACACTGGCGGAGGCGGTGGTCCGGCTCCGGGTCGGCAGTGACGGCAATCTGAAAGCCACCGACTTCTTCAGCCCGGCCGACAACGCAAAACTTAACCGGAACGACGCCGATCTGGGCTCCGGCGCTCCCGTCGCGATCCCGGATGGCTATGGCACTGCTGCACACCCCCACCTGTTGGCCCAAATCGGTAAAGACGGCACCATGTATCTCCTGGACCGGGACAACCTGGGGGGCATGGCGCAGGGGGCCGGCGGCACCGACGCCGTCCTGGACAAGGCCGGTCCGTACAGCGGAGTGTGGGGAAAGCCCGCGTTTCTCGGGACCAGCAACGGTGGCTACCTTTACGTCGTCGAAAGCAACGGGTACCTTCGCGCCTTCAAGCTCGTGCCTGGCGCCAATGGCGGGGTCAGCCTCGCCGCCGTCGGGACCTCTGCGGGCACGTTCGGGTTCAGCTCCGGTTCGCCGGTGGTGACGTCCTCCGGCACGGACGGGTCCTCCGCCCTGGTCTGGGTGGTCTATGTCAGCGGAGGCACCGGGGCCGGGGCCGAACTGCGCGCCTACCGTGCAATTCCGGACAGTACCGGGAACCTCAAGGAAGTGTTTAGCGCACCACTGGGTATAGGGGCCAAGTTCTCCTCGGTGGCCACGGACAAAGGCCGCGTCTACGTGGGCACCCGGGACGGGCACGTCCTGGGTTTCGGCGCCCCGACAACATCAGCGGTAGGGGCGAAGAACACCGACCTCGGCACCGTCGCGGTGGGGAAGACCGTGACCGGCAACGTGACGATCACCGCGTCGCGGGCGGTAACGGTGAGCTCCATCACAACAAGCACCCCGTTCAGGATCGGAACCACGCTCACCCTGCCCCGGACCTTGGCCAAGGGCGGAAGCATGACGGTACCTGTGGCCTTCTCGCCGGCCGTTCCGGGTCAGGCGGATGGCACCCTGAGGGTCAAGACAGCCGACGGCGAGACCGTCCTCCTCGGCGTCCACGGCGTCGGCACGAAGGAGGGCCTGGGCGCGACTCCGGCCACGGTCCAGTTCACCGACGTCCCGACAAACACTGTCAGCCGGCAGACCGTCAACATCGTCAACACGGGCACCACCGTCGCCAAGATCACCGGCGTCACTCTGCCGGCCAACGCACAGCTCCGCGTTGACGCCGCCACGGTGCCGGGCGTCGGGCAGAGCATCCAGCCCCTCGCGTCGGTGGCGGTGTCCATGACGTTCAGTCCCACCTCGGCGAGTCCGGTGACCGATACGCTCGTAGTCGCCAGTAACCGAGGGAAGGTGACCGTCAAGGTGGCCGCGACCGCAGTCTCGGGCGCAGCGCACCTGGAGTTGCCGCGCTCTTTGGACTTCGGTGACGTCCCCGCCGGGACGTCGGTTACGCGGGCTTTCGAGATCAAGAACACCGGCAACATTCCAATGACCATCACGAAGGCGAAAGCGCCGCAGGGCGTCTTCTCCACTACGAATCCCATCTCCGAGGGCTTGAAAATTCCCGCCGGTGAAACCGCGTACCAGACCGTAACCTTCGCACCCACGGCCGTCGGGCAGGCCGGAACTTCCGAAACTTACTACCTGATCACGGCGAACGACGGCCAAGCTGCCCAGAAGGTCATGCTCACCGGGAACGGTACCGATGACCCCATCGCTGCCTACGCATGGAAGATTAATGCCGGCCGCCCCGGGTCGAGCCTCGGCCGGTCACTGACCGCGGAGTACGCCGTGGGCGTGGGCAAATGCCAGGACTACACCAGAGGGGTGATCTGCTGGTCACCGAAGACCGGGGCCCATGCAGTCCTCAATGAAATCTACAAGCGCTACAAGGCCGAAGGCGGCGCCGGAGGCCGCTTCGGCTTCCCGACCTCGGACGAGCAGGTGTCGCCAGACACGGTGGGGCGGTACAGCGACTTCTCTGGTGCGGGCGGGACCTCGATCTACTATTCACTGGCCACTGGAGCGCACTCGGTCACCGGTGCGATCCGGTCCAAATGGAGGGCACTCGGCGCGGAGACAGGACCGCTCGGCTATCCAATCACCGACGAGAAACGGGCCCCGGACGGGGTGGGACGGTACAACGATTTCTCCGGTGCGGGTGGGGCGTCGATCTACTGGACACCGACAACCAAGGCCCATTCGGTGACAGGGGCCGTCCGCGCCAAGTGGGCGTCGCTGGGCTGGGAGACCGGACTTGGCTATCCGACGTCCGACACTACGGCGTCGGCGGACGGGGTGGGACGGTACAACCACTTCTCAGGTGGAAGTGGAAACTCGATCTTCTGGTCGCCGACGACGGGGGCGCACTTTGTCTTAGGTGCCATCCGGTCCAAATGGGCGGCACTTGGCTGGGAGACCGGCCCGCTGCGCTACCCGATCACGGACGAGAAGGGCACCCCCGATAAAGTGGGGCGCTACAACCACTTCTCCGGTTCGGCGTCGATCTACTGGACGCCGAGGACCCTGGCGCACCCGGTGACCGGTGCGATCCGGTCTAAGTGGGCGTCACTGGGCTGGGAGACGAGCCGGCTGGGATATCCCACGAGCGACTCATACACGGTATCCGTCGGTCGGGCGACGGATTTCCAATATGGGCGGCTGACATGGAACGCAACACTGAAGAAGGTCACCGGATAGCGGGGGCACGTCACGTCAGATCCTCCCGGACCGATTGGCGTCTGGACCTTATCGGTCCGAACGCCGGTCGGTCCGGATCTGTACCGTCCGACCTGAGTGGTCTGGAAGCGGGCGACGGCTGCGGCGTAAATTGAAGATCCGGGCCGACCGGTTTCCGGCAGTGGCGCGGGCCGCCAACGAGCCTGCAGATTGAAACCGAGGAGGAGCCCGCCAAGCTGAGGAGTGATCACATGAGCCAACTTATCCAGCGCCTGCTTGCTGCGTTCAACGACCACGACCTTGAGGCAGCGGCCGCGTTGTTCCATGAGTCGTACCAAAGCGTGCAGCCGGTGCACCCGGCCAGGGCATTTGTGGGACGGGCGCAGATGCACGCGAACTGGGCAGCGATATTCGCTGGCGTTCCCGATTTTCACGCAGAATTGCTCCGCTCCGTGGACGACGGTAACAGCACATGGAGCGAATGGACCTGGCTCGGCACCCGCACCGATGGACGGTCCTTCGACATGCGCGGCGTAACGATCTTCGAGATCAAGGACGGCCTCATTACGAGCGGAAGACTCTACATGCAAGAGCTTGAACGGGGGGACGTGGGCATTGCAGAGGCAGTCCATACGCTAACGGGCCGCCGGCCGGACCGGCCCACGGGTGGTCGCGGGGACTGAGGCGGCGGGCCCCAGGCGGCTGAAGGAAGGCTACGCGCGCGTCTGAGCGATTTGGCGTGGTGCCGGTGACGGGAGCCTGCCGCTACCGAGCCGGCGCCGGGTTGGGCCGCCGCCGTCGTCGTCGTTGTTGGGAAGTTGGGTAGTAGCCGGGCGCCCGGCCGCGGTGGCTCTGCGTGCAGGACCCTTGCCGGAATTCTGACTTCGGAGGAGGATGATCGGCACACTGGAAGAGGCCCGTCATGACCCAGCTCGGCAAGTTTGAAAAGTATCTGATCGAGGAATTCTTCGACGACTACCGCGCCGGCGCCATGAGCCAGCACACGTTCACGCGCCGTGTGGCGTTCATCATGGGCAGCATGGCAGCGGCCTCGGCGGCGATGCTCCTGGTGGGCTGCACGCCCGACGAGGTTCCCCGCAGTACCGATCCGATGCCGACGCCGACACTGTCCGCTCCGGGGTCCGGCGCCGCGTCCGCGGGTGCGGTGCCGGGGGCCAAGAGCCCGCTGTCGGTCCCGGAGGGAGCGGCCGGACTAACAACGGCGACCGTGCAATTCGCCTCGGGCGGCACCGATATCAGTGGCTATCTCGCACGGCCTGCACAGGGGGCCGCCGGGCCGGCCGTGCTGATCTGCCACGAGAACCGCGGGCTGACACCCCATATCCAGGATGTGGCACGCCGCTTCGCCAAAGCCGGATACGCCGCACTGGCCCTGGACCTGCTCAGCCGGGAGGGCGGGACCGCGGGTATGGACCCGGACGCTGTCCCGGGCGCGCTGACCCAGGCCGGGGCGCAGCGTCACGTTTCCGACTTCACAGCGGGCTTTGACTACCTGAACGCCCAGGACTTCGTTGATCAGGGTCGCATCGCCATGAACGGCTTCTGCTTCGGTGGCGGCATCACGTGGCAGTCGGCGACCGCGATCCCGGGACTGAAAGCGACCTCAGCATTCTATGGACCCGCGCCTGACCTGGACAAGGTCACCGCCATCAAGGCGGCTGTCTTCGGCGTCTACGCCGAACTGGACCAGCGGATCACCGGCGCCATGCCGGCGCTCCGGGATGCCTTGGCCAAAACCGACGTCCGGAACGAGCTCAAGATCTATCCCGGCGTGGACCACGCCTTCCACAATGACACCGGGCCGCGCTACAACCAGGAGCAGGCCACGGCCGCATGGAACGACACGCTCGCCTGGTTCGGCAAATACGTATGAGCGACAGGGCCCGGAGATACCTCCCGACCGGATAGAGGCACGATGACCGTAGGACGAACGACGGCGGCCCTGGCCGCGGCGGGCGCGTTGACTCTTGGCGGGTATGGCGCCGCGCCGGGCATGGACCGGCCCGCCGAAGTCGCCACGGCCGTGACGCTCGCCTCCGACGGGACCCAGGCCGCCGTCGTCCGCGGCTGGGGACCGGTGGTGGCCGGGGATGAGTTTAGTTATGCAGGGCCGCCTGACCCGGCGAAATGGAAGGTCTACAAGGGCCCGGGGCACGCGGGCAAGGGGATCCGAAGTCCGAATGCCCTTGCAGTGGGCTGCGGCGTCGTGACCCTCAGCGGCGACGGGGCAGGCACCACGGGAGGAATGTCCGCCAGGTTTGCCAATCAGCGGTACGGCCGCTGGGAGGCCAGGATGAAAACGAGTGCGCGGGATTTGCAATACCATCCGGTCCTGATCCTGTGGCCGAACAACAACAGTTCACCCACCTGTGCCGAGATCGACTATGCGGAAGGCACTGCGGACACCACTCTGATCAGGTTCAACCTGCACCACGCCTGCAGCGGACCGGGCTTCCAGACCCGGGCAGCCCGGCCGCTCGACACGACGCAATGGCACAACTATGCAGTCGAGTGGACCCCCGCCGGAATTACCGGATACCTCGATGGGTCATTGTGGTTTGCGGACACGAACCCGGCGCACCAGCCCACGGTGGGCATGCACCAAACAGTGCAGCTGGACTGGTTTCCCAACGGCACGCCCACCAAACCCAGCCAGATGCAGGTCGACTGGATCCGCGTTTACAAGTAAGTGTTGCGCTTACTCGCCGGAGGCAAATTCCGGCCGGAACGGGCCGCCAGCCTCCGACGTCCCTTCGCGGTGCCCGTCAAAAGCCTTCAACGCCGCAAGGTGCTCCAACAGGGCCCGTTCCGGATGTCCGGGATGCGCAGCCAACTGCTGGCGCAGCAGTTCCCGTGCGCGGGTTTGTTCCGGGGCAGTGTCGTCCAGGACGGCGTCAATGATCCTGGCGGCCTGATGTCGGATTCCGGCGGCAGATGCGGCATGTTCCGCACCGGATACCAGGTTCTCGGGATTCTGTTCTTCGAGGCGTCCTGGAGTGGACGACGGCTCCACCGACATGGCTATTCCTTTGGTCAACGTTCCGGCTGAGTCCGGAACCGGCCTGCCGCCTTCCCCCAATCCCGGGTACTGCACCCGGGTCCTAAGACGGGCCACCGTGACAAACCTACAACGACGCCGGGCCACCAACCCCACACGGGAGCGAAGTTTTCGCCAAGTTTCATGCACAAGTCACGTCGCCGCTGCCCGCGGAATGCTAACGGCCGCTGGCGCCACGGGGCGTATCCGCTGCAGCGCTTGTGTTGGTCATCTGCCCGAAAAGACGCGGAAATACTCGCCGGGTAGCCTCGCACCAAGCACTCCGTTCGAAAGGTAGTACGCCATGCGTGTTGGACTGATCCGGGTGATGACGACGTCGGACCGACGCCTGCTTCACGCCCACGGGAAACTCCTCCGGGAAGCATTCGGATTTACCGTCACCTCGCGCTGTATTCCGGACCAGCCGTCCGGCGTTTACGACCAGGCGTCGCTCGAGTCTGCGGCACCCAAAGTTGTCCAGCTGGCGCGGGACATGGCGGGGGACGCCGACGCCCTGATTATCAGCTGCGCGTCCGACCCCGGGCTGGCCGCCGCACGGGCAGCCGTGGATATCCCGGTCATCGGGGCGGGCTCCGCAGCCGCGGCCGCGGCTCTGACCTTCGGCGGCCGGATTGGAGTTTTGGGACTCGGCGCACACGTACCGGGCCCGATCTCGGATGCACTGGGCGACCGTATGCTGCTCATTGACGGGCAGGGGCGGGTCGAGACACCCGACGCGTTCCTCATGCCTGCCGGGATCTTCGACGCCCTCGCTGCGGCCCACATGCTGGTTGACGCCGGTGCCGACGTGATCGTCCAGGCCAGCACGGGCCTGAGCAGCATCGGCATGGCGGACGTGCTCCGCCGCCGGCTCGGGGTTCCGGTGATCGACGCCGTGACGGCGGCCGGTTCGATGCTCGTCTCAGCAGTTCTCGCCCGGGAACTTCAGGAGGTTTGAGTCCGGCCGCCTGTGACGGCGAACCAGGGTCCAACGCCACGGCAGCCCCGCGCCGCAACAGGGCGCGGGGCTGCCTGGTGTCGGTCCTATTTGTAGACGCGGACCCAGTCAACCTGCATCTGTGAAGGCTTGGTGGCCGATCCGTCGGGGAACCAGTCCAGCTGCAACGTCTGATGCATGCCCACGGAGGGCAGGTGCGCGGGGTTCGTGTCGGAGAAGGTCTTCACGCCGTCGATGTAACCGGTGATGCCGGCAGGAGTCCACTCCACTGCGTAGTTGTGCCACTGGGTGGTGTCGATCGTCTTGGCCGCCGTGGTCTGGAAGTTCGAGCCGCCGCAGGCGTAGTGCAGGAAGAACTTGATCTGCGTGGTGTTGGTGCTGCCCTCGGCGTAGTCAATCTCGGCGCAGTTGGGCGAGGTGTTGTTGTTGGGCCACAGGATCAGCACGGGGTGGTACTCGGGGTCCCGGGCGTTGGTCCGCATGCGCGTCTCCCATTTGCCGTATTTCTGCTGCGCAAATTTGGCCGACATGCCGCCCGTGGTGCCGGCCGAGTCACCGCTGACGGTGGCCACGCCGTTGGCGACTGACCACGCCTGCGGGCTCCTGACACCCTTGCCGGCATGTCCGGATCCCTTGAAGACGCTCCACTTGGTGGAGTCGGGGGCGCCGGCCTTGGAGAACTCGTCACCCGCAACAACCGCACCCCAGCCCCGGGCCGTGGCGGCCTGGGACCCGTCGCCGGTCGCGGCGACGGCGGCCTGGGCCGCGACGGGCGCGGCGGCCGCCGTTACCGGTGCCGGCGCCGGAGCGGCTGCCGCTTGTGCGCCAGCTGCCGGGGCGGCTGCCGCGGCAGCCGGTGCAGGTGCCGCACCGGCTCCGGGGGCCGGATGTGCAGCGGCCGTGCCGGAGACAGGTTTGGGGGCCGAGGGGGCCGCCGGCTTCGGCGTTGCGGCCGCCGAGGCCGTGGCCTTCGCGGCAGGATGCGAGGCCTGGGTTGCCGCCGAGGACGTGGAGTCCGCAGCAGAATACGCGGCCTCGGTGGCCGGGGAAACGGCTGCGGCGCCGGAGGTGGGACCAGCGCTGCAGCCGGTCAGGGACAGTGCGCCCAGGCTCAGCGCAATCGCTACCTTGTTCAGCTGTGGTGCCGAGAGGCGTGCCTTCGGCCGTGCATCCTTGAACGTTGATGTATTGAACGTTGATTTACTGAACAGCGGTTTCTTGAACAACGGACCCCTCCGGGCTTTCGTGGCTGGCACACACAACCGACGCTGCCAGGGCGGCGGATAGTGCGGAAAGTCTCATCCGGCCCCTGCCGCAAGGCATGGGCGAGCAGACGCCGAACGGCGCAACGGGGCCCTGCGAAGGGGCGGTCCGGGGCCCTGCATTCGGGCCGGGCCTCACGGCCAGCGGCCAACGTTACCGGACCGTTACCTCAGCCCGCAAGCCTCCCGCGAAGATAAGGGTGACCTGCCAAGCAGGGCCGGCGGGGGATCTGGACGGTCCACGCCCGCCGCTCAGGACGGCTTGGCACCGCGTTTCCACCGTGAGCTGGGAGGGGAAAGAATGGACCCGTGAGTGAAGCCGGCGAGTTCATCGACCTCTCCCTGCAGCGGGAAGCTTCCTGGCGCCGCGCTGAGCAGCTGCAGGCGCGGCTGGAAACGGAGCCAGCGGGCAGCGGCCTTCGGTTCTACGGCACCTCCGTGGGTGCCGTACGTGGCACGGTCCGCGATGCCGGCCGCCGCTATCCCGGACTCTCCCGTGATGAGGTCGCTGCGCTGAGTTCCGAACTGTGGGGCTCGGAACTGGAGCGCTCCGATCTGGCGGGCTCGGATCTGCGGGCAGCGCCGGTTTTCGAGCGCCGGCTGGCCGCCGTGGTCCTGCTGCAGAACAACGTGAAGCTGCTGACCAACGCCGACCTCACCCGGCTGGAGGGGTTCATCCGGCAGGCGCGGGTGCCGGACCTTGTGGATCCGCTCGCCGTCGACGTCGTCGGGCCCCTGGTGGACGGACTCGATGTCCTGGCCAGGGTGCGGGCCGACAGCGTGCTGGACCGATGGGTGCGCGAGCCGGATGCCTGGCTGCGCCGGGCCGCGCTGCTCTCGCCGTTGCTGGCGCTGCGCGCGGGCGCGGGGGACTGGGACAGGTTTGTCCGGCACGCCAACGCGGTGCTCGGCGAGCCTGGCGGGAAGTTCGACGCCGACGGCATGGCTGTCCGGGACGCGGTCTCCCGGGTCCTGGCGGAGATGGCAAAGCGGAGGCCGGAACTGCAATTCACGTCCGTTGGGGCATGACGATCCGGCTGGTTCGGACATTCAGACATGTCGGACATTCAGACATCCGGACTGTCAGCCCTTCGGATCTCCCGGATCGCCCTGCCCGACGGTGCTGCCGGAATCCCCGGACTTGCCGCCGGCACCTGCCGGCAGCGCGAAAGTCCTCGCCGCCCGTGACCCGGCGACGGCGCCCGCGGCTATGGTGACCAGCGCTCCCACCAGCAGGGCCGCGGCCTCGCCCGGGAGCAGGACCTGGAGCTGCGTGCCGATGCTCGCCGCGGCCACCGGTACGCCAAGCTGGGCCGCCGACAACACCCCGAGGGGCAGCGGGAGTCCCAGGAAAGCCAGGTCGGCATGCGCCAGCAGGGCCCCGCCCCCCAGTGCCAGGCCGAGGGCAATCATGTCAGGGTGTCCGGCCAGGTCCCTGAGCGTCAGCGAGGCACCCAGCCAGACGAAGAAGAGCGGACCCAGGAAGCCGTCGCTGAGCGCGAACAGTTGCCGGGCCAGCCGCCGCGGTTCGCCGACGGCAGCCATCACCAGGCCGAAGGAAAAGCCTGCCATCATCACAGAAACATTGCTCCACGTTGCGACACCGGCCAGGGTGAAGAGTACGGCCAGCTGGATTCGCAGCTCCAGGGCAAACTTGCGGCTTTCCGAGAGCCGGTGCACGCGCCGGCGGATTCCCCGGCGCTCCAGCCAGCGCAAGCCGACAAAGAGCACCACCGCGCACCCGGTCACCACGAGGACGCCCAGCGCCGCCTGGACTGCGTGGGGCGGATCCACCAGGAGCGGCAACGCCACAATGCAGGCTGTGTCGGCTATTGCCACCTGCGCTGTCATGTCCACGACATCTGGCCCGCCGAGGCGCAGGGAATCGACGATTGGAAGCACCAGGGCGGCCGACGAAGACGCCAGCAGCACGACGTAGAGGGGAGCATGTCCAGTCCCGAACAGCAGCCCGATGCCGGTTCCGACCACCACCGCTGCCGCTGCGGCCACAATCGCCCGGCGCGAGCCCTTCCCGAGGGCGCCACGGATGTGCGGATCCCGCACGGGAACGTGGGTGCCTGCCACGAACATCATCAGCGCAAAGCCGATATTGGCCAGCAGGGTGAATGTCGGGTCCGCGGGGTCCACAAGGGCCAGGCCTGAGCGCCCGATCGCGATGCCGGCCAGCAGCTCACCCAGCATGACAGGCAAGTGCCAGCGCACGGGCAGGGCCAGCAGGGGGCCAGCCAGGGCGATGATGGCGATCAGCGCCAGGGACAGGAAGGTCACGGTTCGCCGCGGCCCGCCGGCACCGTTCCCGACCGCCGTTCCACTACTGCGTAGGCCTTCCCGTCCAGGAAGGCCCAGTCGTTGACAACCATGTACCCGAGCGCGTCCACCCGGTCATTCAGGACGTGCTCGTCGAAGCCGCCGTCGCGCGGTTCCGCGTCCCATGTGCTTACGTGGACGTCCCCGCCGTCCAGGATCAGCAGCTCGGTGTTGACGTCGAAATCCTCTTGGGGCTGAGTGCTCAACTGGCAGATGGCGACACAATGGCTGTTCATTTCGGGCCTCCGCTTCCGGTGGTGCTGATGGCATCATCCTATGTTCGGAAACGGCGCCGCCCTATGGGCAAATTGCGGGACGCCCTCACCGCCTCCGTTACCTGAATGTGACTTTCGGGTGCGGTTCGCGCTACGGTTGATGAGTGCCTGTTGTCTCCGATACGGGCGCTCCCCAGCCGATTGCCTAACTCTGCCGCGGCCCGGGGGTAACTCGCATCAACGTCCGGCAGAGACGGGGAAACCACTTTTGACCTGCTGATATGCAGGTCTTGGGGTGAAGCCGCACAGTGCCCGCCACGACGGGCCCGGGAGTGCGGCCGGGTGCCTCCCATCCGAATCCGACAGCTCACCTCGCAGGCATTGGGAGAGGCTACATTCATGACTTCAGTCAATACTTTTGCGCGCCATGCCGCCGTCCTCGCCGCCGCATCCGGCCTGGTCCTGACCAGCGGAATGGCTGCCAACGCCGCCACCGCCCCCGTGCAGCGTGACTCCGCTCCGGCGTCGAACATCGACGTCACCGGACAGGTCAGCGCCCCCGTCAGCGCCGATTCAAGCGTCAAGATCAGCTTCGAGCGCCCCGCAGTGGATTCTGTTGCCGCGCCGGTCATCGAGCAGCCCGTTGCTCCGGCTCCAGCTCTGGCTCCCGCTGCAGCGCCCGCTGCAGCGCCCGCGGCAGCCCCGGTGGCAGCGCCCAAGGCGACCGTCCAGGTGCAGGCCGCTCCGGCAGCAGCGCCGGCCGCGGCGCCCGCTGCCGGCGGACGCAACGCCATCATGCTCTCTGCCGCCTACAGCCAGGTGGGCATCACCCAGGACTGCACCGCCATGGTGGAGAAGGCCCTTGGCGCCGCGGGCAAGCCCGTTGGCGACATCGGTCCCCGCGCGTTCCTTGGCCTTGGAGCCGTTGTTGCCACGCCGCAGCCCGGTGACATGGTGGTCCAGTCCGGCCACGTGGGCATCTACGCCGGCAACGGCCAGGTGGTCAGCGGCGGCATGAACGGCTCGAACCAGACGATGGTGCACCCGCTGTCCTGGCTCACCGCGACCGGCGGCGTGACCTTCGTCCGCGCCTAAGCCGCATGGCCCCGAGCGGGGCCAGACAGTCCGGAAAGACCGGCGATCGATTTCCCTTGGGGGCAAATCGATCGCCGGTCTTTCCTGTCTCTGCATTTTGGGGGTCCGGGCTCCCGGCGGCACCGCCTTTCTCCAGCACAGGATCCTCAGGGATTCCCGCTCGCACTGAGCGGAAGCGTCAACTTCATGACCGTTCCCTCGTCCCCGGTCGCGGCCACTTCGACAGTGCCCCCCGCAGCGACGGCAATCTCCCGGACCAAGGCCAGCCCGATCCCAAAGCTCCGCTGTCCCTGTGAGCTGCCGGTGCTGGCGGTCCGCACGAACCGGTCAAAGATCCGGGCCTGATCGACGCCGGTAATTCCGGTCCCCGAGTCCGCCACGGTGATCACGGCGCGCTTCTGCTCGATTGAGGTCGTGATGGACACGCGGCCGCCCGGAGGCGTGTGGGCCAGGGCGTTGTCCGCCAGGGCCAGCACGGCACGGCGCAGCGAGTTCTTCTCGATCCGGGCCAGCGGCCGGGCATCGGCAGAGAATTCCAGGCGCACCTTCCGCTGCTCTGCCACCGGCTGGAGGCTGACGGCGACGCTGGCGGCAGCATCGGCCAGGTCGGCAGGGGGTGCGGAGTGGGCCGGGGCCTCCGCGGTAGCCGCGAGGAGCAGTTCGGTGACAATCCCGGTCAGCGTCGCGGCGTCCTCCCGGATCCGGGCCAGGTCCTGGCTTTGCCTGGAGCCGGGCACAGTGTTGCGCTGGGCCAGCTGGATCCTGGTGTCCAGGATGGTCAATGGGGTGCGCAATTCGTGGCTCGCGTCCTGGACGAAACGCCGCTCCCTGGCCAGGGCCTCACTGAGGGGTCGGATGGCGCTGCGCGCGCTGAGCCACCCGACGATGCCGGCCAGCAGGATTCCCGCCACCCCGGCGATGATCATGGCTTCGAGGACATCCTTGGAATCCAGGTATGTGTAGGCCGCCCCGGCCGCCGCCGAACCCGGCACTTCAGGATGGGCCAGTTGGTTCGTGAGGTACAGCGCCGTGGCGGCGAGCAGCCCGAGAACCATGACCGCGCACGCGGCGCTGATCCGCAGCGCGACCTTGAGGGAGGCCTTGCGCAGGACGGAGTGGTCCGGATTTCCGCGTGCCGGCCGGCCGTCACTCATGAGCATCGCCGATCTGGTATCCGAGGCCGTGCACCGTGCGGATCACGGCTTTGGAGATCTTCCGGCGCAGGTGATGGACATAGGTATCGATCACGCCGGGCTGCTCCGAGGCGTGGAAGCACGCCGCGAGGAGCTCGTCCCGGGTGAAGACGCGGTCCGGTTCCGCGGCCAGGGCTGCCAGCAGTTGGCCTTCCTTCGCGGTCAGCGGCACCGTTTGCCCGTAGACGGAACGGACGGAGCGCTGCGTCGGGTCCAGTTCCCAGTCCCCGATCGCCACCGGTGCCGGGGCCGGGGGAGGGAAGGAGCGCGTCAGTGCGCGCAGGCGTGCTGCCAGTTCGCCGGCGTCGAACGGCTTGGTCACGTAATCGTTGGCGCCGGCGTCCAGTCCCCTGACCTTTTCGTCGGGATCGCCCAGCGCGGTCAGGATCAGGATGGGCGTGGCAATGCCTTTCGACCGCAAAGCCGTGATGAGGGCGATGCCGTCCATGGCGGGCAGCCCGCGGTCGACGATCATGACGTCCCAGCTCCCGGTCAGCCCCTGGTGGAGGCCATCGCGGCCGTTGGTGACCAACTGGACCCGGTAGTCGGGGTCCAGGAGCTCGGCGATGAGCGGTCCCAGGACGGCGTCGTCCTCGACGAGCAGCAGGGAGGGAAGCTCAGCGGAAGTCATGTCAGCTATTCTTCCGCGGCCATTTCCTCAGTCCGCCGTCCGCCCCCGGGTTCCTCCGCCGTGTCGCCGGCGGCGTTGGCTGCGGATGCGGCTGCGCCGCGGGAGTTGCGGCGGCGTTTGAGGAGCTGCACCACCCCCGGCACGACGGAGACGAGCACCATGGCCACGACGATGGCGTCGATGTTCCTGGCGATGATGTCAAAGTGCCCCAGCCAGGTGCCAAGCATCGTCACGGAGGCCGCCCATGCCGCGGCGCCGGTGATATTCCACAGGGTGAAGGATTTGTAGTCATAGCGCGCGATTCCGGCGGTCAGGGGAGCAAACGTCCGGACCATGGGGACGAAGCGCGCCAGCACGACGGCGGCCCCGCCGTGGCGGCGGAAGAAGTCCTCCGTGGTGGTCAGGTGCGCTGTCTTCAGGATCCGGGCGTCGTCCTTGAACCAGCGCCGGCCAAATTTCCGTCCGAGCATGTAGCCGACCTGGTCCCCGGCGACCGCGGCCGCGGTGACGACGCCGATCAGCACGGGCAACGTCAGTTGCAGCTGCTGGTGCAGAAGGCCTGCGGTGAACAGCAGGGAGTCGCCGGGCAGGAAGGGAAAGAGCACGCCCGATTCGATGAAGACCATGGCCGCGATCACACCCAAGGCGGCCGGACCCAACCCGGCGAGCAGGCTTGCCGGGTCCAGCAGGGACGGTGTTCCGGCGGCGTGGGCGGCCGGAAGGACGGCAAGAACGTTTAGGGCGGGCATTATCATTTCCCCTCAGCGCCCAGCGGCCGGCTGCCGGACGTCACCCGACGCCAATCCGCCATCCGCGGCGCGACACGGTTCCACAGTCCCGCGAGCAAGACCACGGCTGCGCTCGCGGCCAGGAACGACGCCGCGACGTCGGTGGGGAAGTGGACGCCGATATACAGCCGTGACCAGGCTACGATCAGGGCCACCGCCGCCGCCCCGGCGGCCGTGACCTTGGCCCAGCGGGTTCCGCGGGCCAGGAAGTACACTGCGAATCCCAGTGCCACCGCAAAGGACACGTGGCCGCTTGGAAAGCTGTTGGAACCCGTTTCCGGCGCCAGGGGATCGAACAGCAGGGCAGGGTTGGGCCGCTGGCGGGCCACGATGAGCTTGAAGATTTCACTCGCCACCCAGCCGGATGATGCCACGAGGCCGAAAGCAACCGCCTTGGGCAGGCCGCCGCGGAACAGCCAGATGGACAGCGCCGTGGCGCCGATCAGCGCGAGGCCCGCCACCGGGCCAAACACGACGTTCAGGGCCATCGCGACGGCGGTCAGGGCGGCGGCGTGGTGCCGGCTTAGATCCTGATCGATCCCGAGCTCGGTGGCGCTAAAGCCGGGGGTCAGCTGCGCCGCCACGCCCAGCGCCACGACGGCGGCGGACAGCAGAATGCCCAGCACCAGCCAATGGCGGACCCGGGGGAGGGCCCACAGCCGGGGCCCCGCGGTGGGAGGCACGGCGTCGGGACGGCGCAGTACCCCACTGCGGCTCAGTGCTCCATCACCGCCCGGCGGCGTATCGCGCTTAACAGGGGCAGGTCCAGTCATGGGATCCTCCGGCTCGGGACAAGGGCGCCCGGACAGGCGACAACTTCCACTCTTCCGTCAGCCGTTTAAGAAATGCTTAAGAAAGTGCAGCAGCGATGGCCACAGGGGGCCGCCGCGCCGGCTACGCGGCATAGCGCAGCAGCGCCACTCCGTTGCTGAAAGCCCGTGTCTCCAGCAGCCGGAGCTGGGCTCTGCTGTCCGCAGCCTTGAACAGCGGTCTGCCCCGGCCAATCAGTACCGGATGGACGTACAGCCAGTATTCGTCGATCAGCCTGAGCCGCCGGAAGGTATCGGCCAGTTCTGCCCCGCCGAGGGCCAAGTCCCCGCCCGGCTGCGCCTTCAGGGCCAGCACTTCTTCCGCCACTACATCCCGGACCACGGTAGTGTTCCAGGCGGCTGATGTCAGCGTCCGGGAGTAGACGAGCTTGGGCATGTCCCGCCAGATCCGGGCGAACTCGGCGATCACTGGGCCGCCGGCTGGGTCCTTGTCTGCGGTGGGCCAGAACCCTTCCATCAGCTCGTACGTGACGCGGCCGTCAAGGAAGGCGCCCATGGTGCTCAACTGTTGGTTGAAATGGCGGTGCAGCTCGTCGTCGACCATGTGCCAGCTGATGTCGCGGTCCGGGCCCTCGAAGAATCCGTCGAGGGACACCTGCATGGCCAGGACGATTTTTCGCATCTCCGCTCCTCACGTTTTCTCCACAGTACGCCGCGGCTTTGGATGGCAGAACCACTTTTCCCCGGAGACGTGCCCTTGCGCGGGATACCGCAAGCGGGAAGAATGCTGGAAGTCTATGGCCCCACCGCGGTCAGTCACCTTCGGGGAAGTACGATGCCTGCGAACGATTCGAACAACAGCACGGGGCCGGTCCGGATGCCTGAGCCGACGCCGCGCCACTACCGCTCCGGCGGGCACCGGGCAAGCGACGGGTCCCAGCCCGGCCCGCGGGCCCTCGCCCGGCGCGAGGGGAGGATCCGGCGACAGTATGCGACGGCGGCCGCCGTCGCACTGGCCCTTGTAGCCGCCGGCGGCGTCTATGCGGGCGTCCAGGCAGGGCTGCCTTCTGACCCGCCGGCCGCTGCGGCGACGGCGCCGGTCACCGATGCCGGCCGGACCGTTCCGCCGGCATCTGACCTGCCCGCCACTCCTTCGCCCGTGGCGGGAACCGTCTCGGCGGCCGCCGGGAAACCGGCTGAGCTCCCCGCCGTGCCTGCCGTCGCGGTCCCGGCCATTGACCCGGAACTGGAGAGCCAGATCAACGGGATCATCGCGGCCAACAGCGCCTACGCGCTGGGGGTGTCCTTGATCGATGTCTCCGACGGCGTGGTCCACGGCTATGGGGCCCAGGGCAAGTTTGTGGCCGCCAGCACGGCGAAGATCCTGGCCGCGTCGGCGTATTACCATCTCGTGGAAACCGGCCGCGCCTCGCTGACCGCCCGGATGGGCGCCTCGACGGCCGGCGCCCAGATCCGCCAGATGGTCCAGCAGAGCAACAACGAGTCGTGGGCGCTGATCCTGCGGGCGGTCGGCCAGCGGGGCATCACGGAATACGCCGCGTCGATCGGGATCACCTACGACCGCACGGTCAACCTGCTGACGCCCGCAGAAATGGCCAGGACCCTCCAACTGCTCTACACGGGACAGCTGCTCAATGCCCGCAACACCGCCCAGCTCCTTTCCTATATGCAGAACACCAACTTTGAGACACTGATCCCGCCGGCGGTTCCGCCCGGGGTAGGGGTTCACCATAAGTACGGACTGCTGTTCGGAAACCTGCATGACGCGGCCGTCCTGGACAAGGACGGCCGGGCCTTCGTGTTCGTCGTGTACACCCGGGGCAAGAATTACTCCGATATGGGCCCCCGCACCCAGATCATTCAGCAGCTCACCCGGACTGTGACCGCCGCGTTGTTCTGAGTCTGGCCGCCGTCAGACGGTCGCCGGCCCGGCGGCAGCGCGTTCCCTCTCCGTGGTCTTCCTGGACTTGGCGAAGCGGAGATAGAGCGAGGGCACGATGAACAGATTGAGCAGCGTGGAGGTGACCAGGCCGCCCAGGATGACGACGGCCATGGGGTGTTCAATTTCATGGCCCGGGATGTTGCCCATGACCACCAGGGGTACCAGGGCCAGCCCGGTGGCCAGGGTGGTCATGAGGATGGGCGAGAGCCGCTCCGCCGCCCCGCGCATCACCAGGGCGCGGCCGAAGGTTTGGCCTTCATAGGTTTCCAGATGCTGGCAGTGGTTGATCAGCAGGATGCCGTTGCGCGCAGCGATCCCCATCACCGTGAGGAAGCCGACGAGGGACCCGAGGGACAGGACTCCGCCGGTCATGTAGGCGGCTATGACCCCGCCCACCAGGGCTACGGGCAGCGTCAGCAGCGACAGGACTGCCAGCCGCCAGCTGCGGAAGGACGCCTGCAGCAGCAGGAGGATCAGCACAAGTGCCGCCGCGGAGTAGATCATCAGGCGGTTCGTTGCCGCCTCGCGTTCGGTGTATTCGCCGAGCAGCTGCACGCTGTAGCCGGTGGGGAGCTCCAGGCTCTCCAGCCGCGATTTCAACTCACCGACCACGGTTCCCATATCCGCTCCGTTGGCCAGGAAGGATCCCACCTCGACACGGCGGGAACCGTTGGTGCGGTCGATCTGGTTCGGCGTCGCCTGCAGGATCACGTCCGCGACGTCGGCGAGGCGAACCCGCGTTCCGCTGGGCGTATCGATGGGCAGATCCTCGATGCTGGTGACGGAGGAGCGGGTGGCCGGGGTGCTCCAGACCTGGACGTCGTAGGCCCGGCCGTCCCGGAAGACGTCGCCGACCTCCTCGCCTGCCACGAGTGTCGCGGCCGCGCGCCGGACGTCGCCCGGTTTGAGGCCGTACTTCTGCGCCGCGGCCAGGTTAACCGTCACGGCAATCTGGGGGACTTCCACCTCGAGCGAAACATGCGGGTCCTCGGTGCCCTCGATCGAGTCCATGATGGTCTTGACCCGTTGCGCCTGTTCCCGGAGCACGTTGAGGTCGTCTCCGTAGACGCGGACCAGGATGGGTTCGCTGGCGCCGGTGATAACCTCTTCAATCCGCTCCTTCAGATAGGTCTGGACGTCACGGTGCAGCCCCGGGTAGCCGTTGACCACTTCCTCCACAGCCGCCACCGTCGCGTCGTAGTCGGCGTGGCGGTCGATGCTGATCCAGTGTTCGCCGGCATTGACACCGACGATCTCGTCCGCGGCGAATGCCTGCCCGATGTGCGTGCCGCAGTTCAGGACCCCGGGGACCTTGAGGAATTCCTCACAGCCGCGCTGGGAAATCCTGAACTCTTCGGCGGCCGAGGTTCCCGGTTCGGAGATCCAGTGCATCAGGAAGTCCCGTTCCTTGAACGTGGGGAACAGGGACGAACCCATCAGGGGAGCGAGGACCAGGCCCACCACCGCCAGAACGCCAAAGCCTGCGTAACCGAACCGGGGCCGGTTCATGGCCTTGGACAAGGCGGCGTGGTAGCCGCGTTTGAGCACCCGGACCAGCGGCGCATCGCGTTCTTCCAGTTTGGCGTTGCCCAGCAGAATCAGGGCAAGGGCCGGCGTCACCGTCAGCGCCACGAACATGGAGGCCAGGACGGCCAGGGTGTAGGAGACGGCCAGCGGCCGGAAGAAGACGCCGGTCAGCCCGTCCAGGAAGAAGATCGGGACGGCGGCGACCACAATGATCAGGGTCGCGTAGACGATCGGGCTCCGCATCTCCAGGGAGGCTTTCAAAACCACCGATGCCGCAGATTCGTCGGTGCCCGAGCCCTTAACGCCTCCGGCGCGCCGCTGCCGTAGGCGGCGCATGATGTTCTCGACGTCGATGATCGCGTCATCGACCACGACGCCCACCGCAATGACCAACCCTGCCAGGACCATCGTGTTGATGGAACTGGACGTGAAGTAGAGCACCAGTGCGGCTGTAAGCAGGGACAACGGAATGGCGATGATGCTGATCAGGGCCGTGCGCCACTGGAAGAGGAACGCGACGAGGATCATGACTACCAGCAGGCAGCCCAGCAACAGCGCGATGCTGAGGTTGGAGATCGCCTCCTCAACGAAGCTGGCGGGACGGAAGATCGTGGTGTCGAAGTTGATACCGCGCAAGCCCGGCTGCAGCTCGTGGAGGGCCTCCTCGACACCTTTGGTCACGTCCAGTGTGTTGCCCCAGGGCAGCTTCTCGACGATCAGCATGAGCCCGTGGCCGTTGTTGATCACGGCGTCACCAATCAGCGGCTGATGATCCTCTACAACCTGGGCAACGTCGCCCAGATGCAGCGCCACGCCGTTCTTTTCCCGAATCGTCACCTGGGCCAGATCCGCGGGCGTCTGGATCGGCTGGACGTGGCGGACCCCCATCCTCTGGGTCGGACTGTCAATGAAGCCGCCCGTGCCGATGAAGCGTCCGGGCGAGTACTTCAGCAGCCCGGCGTCGAGGGCGCCGGCAGTGACTTCCATGACCTGGTTCAGGGAGACGTTCTGGGCCTTGAGCTTGTCAGGCTCCACCTGGACCTGCAGCATCTGGAGCCGCTCGCCCCAGATGGCCACGTTGGCCACCCCGGGGACCCGCAGGAGCCGGGCCCGGATGGTCCAGTAGGACAGCATGGACATTTCGATGAGCGAATGTTCCGACGACGTCATCCCGATCTTCATCACGCGGCTGGTCGCGGACAGCGGCTGCAGCATCACCGGCGGGGCCGCCCACGTGGGCAGCGCCGCGGTCACCGAAGCCATCCGTTCCGATACGAGCTGACGGGCGTTGAGCAGGTCAGTGCCCTGATGGAAGAGCAGCACGATCGAGGACAGCTGGGGTACGGACTTGGACCGGATCTCGTCCAGGCCCGGCATGCCGCTCACGGCGGCCTCGATCGGCACACTGACGAGCTCTTCGACTTCCTGGGCGGTCAACCCGAGGCATGCGGTCTGGATTTCCACGCGTGGCGGGGCGAATTCCGGGAAGACATCCACGGATGCTGCGCCCAACTGTAGGGAACCTAGCAGCATCACGGCGCACGCGAGGGCGACTACAACCGTCTTGAAACGGAGGCTGATCCCGATGAGCCAGCGCATGTCACTCGGCCGTATCGAATTCGGTGCCGAGAAGTTCCTCGGCACCTGTGGTGACTACCACGGTCCCTGCCGGCGGCCCGTCCGTCAGGACGGCAACGTCGCCGTTGATGCGCTGGACCGTGATGGATTGGCGGACGTAGACCCGGGGCTCAGGGTTGGTGTAGACCCATGCCTTGCCCGAGCTGTCGTACAGGATGGCACCGTAGGGGACAGTGAGTTTCCCGGTCTGGGGATCCACTGCAGTCACCGCCGTGGCGATCCCGACCCGTTCGACGGCGTGGTCCGTGAGGGTGAGCCGGTGAAGATCCGTGCCGGGGACTTCAGCGATCTCCGCCGGTTCGCCTTCGGAGGGTGCGGCCTCCGGCGCCTGGGCGCAACCTGTGGCCGAGAGCGCCGTGAACACCGTCACGATCAGCGCGATGATGAAAACCGCGACCTTGTTACCCCGCGGCGAAAGTGTGGAGTTCATGACGCATCCCGACTTTCAGTTGGTGCGGCGGTGCCTTGGCCGGCCGGCGGGCTGGGCGCCTGCTGGGGCTCGAACCGAAGCAGCACAGCGGGCACCACAAACAGCGTGAAGAACGTTGTTGTCAGCAGGCCGCCCCAGATGATCACGGCAAGCGGCAGGATGATTTCCGTTCCGACGACCCCGCCCAGCAGGACCAGGGGCACTAGCGCCAGCGCCGTTATCACGGTCGACATCAGGACAGGTCCCAGCCGCTCCCTGCTTCCGCGGACCACCAGCGCCTGCCAGGGGGCCGAAGCATTTGTTGCCCGCAGGTCCCGGACGTGGCCTGCCAGCAGGAGGGCGCCGCGGACAGCGATTCCCAGGACTGCGGCGAAGGCGACCAGGGCGACCAGCGCGTTGACGCCGCCGGTGGCCTGAGCGGCCAGCGCGCCGCCGGACAGTGCCAGGATCAGGCCCAGGAAGAGCGGGGCGGCGAGCCGCCAACTCCCCGTCGCCGTTTGCAGCAACACCAGGATGCCGGCCGCGGCGACTGCCGCGAGCAGCCAGAGCCACTGGTAGTTGCTTTGCTGCTGGGCGTACTGGGTGAGGATCTCGGCGTGGTACGCCATCGGGAACTGCATCTGCTGCAGGGCCGCGTTGATGTCACGCTGGATGTCGGCCAGGGGGCGCCCCTGGATGTCGGCTTTCACATCGATGCGGCGCGAGGTGTCATCGTGCAGGATCACGGACTCGTTCCCGACCATGGTCACTTGTGCGATGTCGCCGAGGCGGGCGTGGCCGCCGTCGGGAGTGTCGATGACCAGGTTGCGGACGCTGTCCAGGCTGTTGCGGGTGGCCGCGGCGCCCTTGACGATGACGGAGAAGACTTTCTGCTGTTCGTACAGGTTGCCGACCTCGATGCCCTGCAGCAGGGCGGCTGCCGCGCGTCGGACGTCGCCGGGGACGACGCCGGCCTTTTGGGCCGCGGCGAGGTCCACCTTGACTTCCGCGATGGGCTGTTCGGCGGGCAGGTCGACGTGGGGATTGGCCACTCCGGCGGTGTGCTCCAGGATTGTTTGGACCTCCGCCGCCTTCTGCCGCAGGATCGTCGGGTCGAGTCCGAAGACCCGGACGGCAAACCCACTGTCGGCTTCTTCCCGGATCTGGTCGATGCGTTCCTGCGGATAGGTGGAGACTTTGCTGGTCAGGCCTGCATAGCCGGCGATCACGCGGTCGACGGCGGCGGCAGTGTCGGCGTACGCCGCGTCCGGGGCCACGGTCACCCACAGCTCGCCGGAGCTGACGTCGCCGACCTGGTCGGAGGTGATCGCGCGTCCGATGTGTCCTCCAACGTTGGCCACCCCTTGCAGCGTGCGCAGTTCGTCGGCTGCCGCCTCGGTGATCCGGCTCATTTCCTGGTCGGAGGTGCCGGCTATCGCGCTCCAGTGCACTACCAGGGTCTTGTCCGCCAGGACGGGCACCACTGGATGGGTCCCGGCCAGCTGGGGAGCGAGCGCCAGTCCGGCCAGCGCCACCACCGCGGCGGCGGCGAATACCCACCGGGTTTTCCCTGCCAAACGCTTCACGTACCTGCCGTACGCGCCTTCAAGCCGCCGGAGGGACCGCCGCTCCGGGGTCTTGGATGCCGCCGGAAGGACGAACGCGAGGGCTGCAGTGACCGTGAGGGCGATGATCATCGAGACAATCAGGGCAATCAGGTAGCTCTGGACCAGAGGTCCGAACAGGGCACCGTTCTCACCCGGGATGAACAGCGCGGGCGTGAGGGCCAAAGCCATGATCAGCAGTGAGTAGAGCATTGGTGTGCGGGCTGCCCGCAGGGCGGCCGGGATCACTGAATCGCGCGGCTGCCTGTCCTGTGCCGGCGTAGACTCCGTCCCGCCGTCGGAAGGTTCGCGGCGGGACCTGGCCTCGGCCCTCCGTGCCCGGGCGATGCCGCTGAGGTCTTCCGCGACGTCTCCCACGATGACCGCCAGGGCCAGCACCAGGCCGGCCATGACCATGGTGTTTATCCCGGTGCCGCGCCAATCGAGCACCAGCGCCGCCGCGGTCAGCGACACCGGGATCGTGATGAGGCTGATCAAGGCGGTGCGCCAGGAACGGAAGAAGGCCCCAAACATGGCGACAATGAGCAGCAGCGTCACCAGCAGGGCGGCGCCGAGCGTCCCGATCTCTTCGTCGATAAAGGACGCCTGCCGGTAGACGCTGGTATCTATCGCGACGCCGGGCAGGCCGGGCTGGAGGGCGTGCAGGGCCTCGTCAACGCCCCGGGTCACGTCCATCGTGTTGGTCTCCGGGAATTTCTCGATGACCAGCAACAGCTCGGCTTCCTTGCTTAGCAGGGCGTCGCCGATCAGCGGCTGGTGATCCGTTGACACCGTGGCGACGTCTTTGAGCAGGAGATGGCCTGGCGCACCCTGGACGGGGACCTGGCCCAGGTCCTCCGGTGTGGTGATCGGCAGGACATGCTGGACCCCGATCCGCTGGTGGCCCGTCTCAAAGAAGCCGCCGGTGCCGGGTGTGGATGCCTCCAGGTAGCTCAGTGGCGAGACCCACACGGAGTTGCCGGTCGTCTTGATGATTTCGTCCAGCGTGACGCCCTTGGCTTCGAGCCGCGCCGGGTCCACCAGGACCTGGAGCTGCTGGTCGCGCTGGCCCCAGATCGCCACGTTGGCGACGCCCGGCACGGCCAGGAGCCCGGGCTTCATGGTCCAGCGGGCCAGGACGGACATGTCGATGGCCGACATGTCCTTGGAGGTCAGCCGGATCATCATGACCCGGCTGGTCGAGGACAGCGGCTGCATCAGCACCGGCGCCGCCGAAACGTTGGGCAGTGCGCGTGCCTGGGTTAGCCGTTCCGAGACCAGCTGGCGTGCGCGGAGGAGGTCGGTCCCCGGCTTGAAAACCATCTGGATCGAGGACAGGCCGGGGACGGATTTGGACCTGATGGCCTCCACCCAAGCGACCCCGTTCAGCAGGTCGGCTTCCATGGGTGAGGTGATGAGCTGCTCAACCTCGGCGGCCGACAGTCCCAGGGCTTCGGTCTGGATCTCCACCTGGGGCGGGGCGAATTCCGGGAAGGCGTCCACGGACATGCTCGGCAGGCTGGTGAGCCCGAGGGCCAGGATTCCCGCGGCCGCTGCCAGGACCAGAATCCGGAACTGCAGAACCCAGCGGAGAATTGCGCCCATCACGGCCGGTACCCCGCAGGCTCCACCATGTTGCCCGGGCCCGCGGATTGGCGACCACCGGGCCGGCGTCGCCGGTGGCCCGGACCGACGAGCCCGGGAAGCGAGGAGATCGGGCGACGCGGTCCGGCGGCGGAACCGAACTCGGGGAAATGGGTGCTGAATGCTTTTTCTGCAGTGGAAAATGCCCGGATGGTGTTCACGGCACGGCTCCTCAGTCCAAGGCCATGGCGCCCCCCACCGTCAAGAGTCATAATGATCTTCGGGCACAGAGGCGTCAATAGAGATACAGGTGATCGCCATGAAAGCAGTCGCAGGGGACCGCATTGTCATCCGGGGAACCACGGTCGAATCCACGGACCGACACGGCCAGATCGTTGAGGTCAGGGGGGTCGATGGTGCCCCGCCGTACCTCGTCAGGTTTGACGACGGGCACGAGACGATCATGTTCCCCGGTGGTGATTTCGCCGTCGAACGGCCCGGGACCGAGCCCTAGGAGTAAGGGCCCGGGAGTACGGCCCCAAGGAGTGGGCCCAGGAAACGTGGCCTTAGAAACTTGATGAGCTCCCGGACCCGGAGAAGCTTCCGCCGCTGGACCCGTACCCCGTGGTGGTGCCGCCGCCGCGCGCGCTACTGACACTGCTGACGCCGCTGGTGAAGCCGGTGTTGAAGCTCGGGACTGAGAAGAAGTAGTAGGACGGGTACACCGTTCCGAGGATGCTCGGCTCGTATGTGCGGCCGTATTTTGCCTTCGCTCCCGCCTGCGCGCTGTCCATTTCCTCGCGCATCAGCCCGGCTTCCTTCTCATTGCGGGCAAAGGCCTGGATCAGGGTGTCGGCGTGTTTCTTCAGCAGCTCCGAGAGGTGGGTCCGGGCGTCACGCAACCGGTCCAGCGCCGTTTCGGGTGTGATTGAGCCGTCCGCCAGTTCCGCCGACCAGCGCTCCATGTCACGTTGGCTTTCGTCGCGGAAGGACCGCAGGGCCGCTGCCGTCGCTGAGGTTCCCTCGGCGCGGCGCTGGCTCAGCAGGTCTTCCACGCCGTCCAGGTCACTGCGGAACGGCGCGAGCTGGCGGTCCCAAGCGGCAGGCCAGGACGAGCCTCGGTTGAGCAAGGCATTGGTATCGGCGATCACGTCGTCCAGCGCGTCGAGTTCGGCGGCGGTGTCGGCGTAACTCCGGACCAGTTTGAGGTTGGGCCGGCGGCTCAGGTCCCGGCTGCTGAGGGCGTGTACCTGGTTGGATAGTTCGGTGGCTGCACCGTAGCGGTTCACGAATGTGCGGTGTTTTTCGAGCACCGTGCTCCCGTACCGGGACGACTCGGGAATAGTGCTGGCGTTGAGCTCGGTCACCTGCAGGTCCATGCTGACATTGGCGTAGCTGGCGTCGCCCCGGGCCAGTTCCTTCCGGCTGGACACCCTGGTCCGCCACCGCACGATCAGCCATGCCGCGGCTGCGCAGACTGCGGCGGCCACTGCCGCCCAGGCTGTGACGAGGAAAGCCGTGGACCGGTACCACGGCTGGTTGATGAGTTCGGCACCGCGGCGGATCCCGGCAATGGTGCCCTCGGTCCACTGCGCATCGCGAAGGAGCTCCTTGGCGGCGTTCTGGATGTCCTCGCGCTGTTCAAGGGAGACTTTCCGGTCCTCGCCCATGTACGTCCCCACATGCCGGCCCACCGGATCGAGGGCGAAGATGAACAGCCCGTCTGCCCACTTCTGCCCGTCGGCGCTGATCCATTCGGGATGTTCGGTGCGGGCGAACCGCAGGACTTCTTCGTTCAGATTGTCGGCGGCCGTGCCGTTGTACGTGTAGACCGCAACTTTGGTGGGCTCATAAAAGTCGGTGGCCTGTACCGCCGGCAGCAGCGTCCGCTGGTCCAATACCCCGGCGCGGTCTTCAACCACGACGGCGGTCGGCGTCACGGCGAGCGCCGCGGGGGCCCCGCCGAGAAGGCCGGCCATCAGCACAACCGCAGCGGCGAGGGCTTTGCGCATGAATCCCATTTTCCGAGCGTAGTGGCTGGCTTCGGCTGCGTCGACGCGGACGCCGCGGAAAGGGGACGAAAGACATCGTGACCGTTCGCTGGACCAGCGTCCATACTTGCGGCATGAGCCCGCAGCCTGAAGGACCGCCGGAGGAACCCGGCCCGGAGAAGCCGGAGAAGCCGGAGGAGCCGGGGGAGCCGCGCCGCACCAGGCCTGACCGGACCCTGCTGGCCATCCTGGCCGCGATCGCGGTGATCGTGATCATCGCGCTGGCAGTTGTCTTCACCCGCGGGGAACCTGCGCCCCTGGCCGAGTCAACGCCCGCCGGCGTCGCACAGCGCTATGCCGCCGCCGTCATTGCCGGGGATGAGGCGGCCGCCTCCGCCTACCTGACGCCAGCCGCCCGGAGCAAGTGCACACCCGACGCCCGCCCCACGGCCCGGAATTTGCGAGTCACGCTGGTATCTACCACCGAGCGGCCGGAATCCGCGGACGTGAGGGTGCTCATCACTGTGTCCGAGCCGGGCGGCCCCTTTGGCAGTGCCGAATACCAGGTGGAGGACGCGTTCGACCTCGTTCGGTCGGGCAACGGCTGGCTGATCGACACCGCACCCTGGCAGCTGACAGTGTGCCCGGGCCAGGTGAAGCAGTGAGCGCCCAACGGACTGTGCGCCGGCTCATCACCTACGCGCTGCTGTTCGCGCTGGTGGTGATCACCGCCGTCGGGCTCAGCGGACTGCTCGGCCGCCTGTTGGTGGCGGGGACGGAGCTGGCCTCGGACGACGTCGCCGGGCTCGCCCGCTCGCTGGCTTTCGCCCTGATTGGCGGGCCGCTCGCTGCCCTCTTGTGGTGGGCGGTATGGCGGCGGCTCGACGACCCGGAGGAACGGTCCGCCGTCGGCTGGGGTCTCTACCTGGCTGGCGCCTACCTGCTCGCCCTGCTCATCGCCGCCACCAACGTGCTGAACTCTCTGTCTTCGCTGATCGGCGGCCAGGGGCTGGAATGGCGGCTGTCGCTGGCCACCGGTCTGGTGTGGGCCGCGGTCTTGGCCTGGCACCGGTGGATGTGGCATCACCCCCGGAAGAACCCGACAGACCTCTCCGACGTCCCCACGGTGCTCGGCTCGGTGCTGGGGCTCGTGCTGGGCGTGGGCGGCGCCGTCTCAGCCCTATCCACACTGCTGGATGCCGCCCTGCGGGGAGCCGCGACTGAGGTGTCGGTGGGCAAGCCGTGGTGGGTTTCGGCGCTGCAATCCCTGGTCTGGGCCGTCGGCGGAACCATTATCTGGTGGTGGCATTGGAAGCACGACGGCGGCCGGAGGCTGCAGACCGGGCTGGCCGACGTCGCGCTCATCACGGTCGGGGTGCTCGGCGCCGGCATTCTCACCCTGGGCGGAGCCGGCGTCGCGCTCTTCGTGGTCCTTCGCCTGCTGTTCGACCGTTCCGAACCGCTGGAGCTCCTGCTGGAGCCACTCGCGCCGGCTGTGTCCGCGGCCGCCATCGGCTGCCTCGTCTGGGTCTACCACCGCAACATCGCGCGCGGGCGCACAGAGGCAACGCTGCAGGGCGGCAGGCTGGTGACCTCCGGCGTCGCCCTGGTCGCGGCAGCGTCCGGGATCGGCGTGATCGTCAACTCGGTCCTCGCGATGACGGCGACGCCGCTGGCCGGCGCCGGGGCGCGGACGCTGCTGCTTGCGGGAATTAGCTCGCTCCTGGTTGGCGGGCCGGTCTGGTGGCTTGCGTGGCGGCCCGTGGAGCAGTCGTCGGCGACCGGCGCCGGACTGAACGCGCGCCGGATCTACCTGGTGGCCGTGTTCGGCCTGAGCGCGGTGGTGGCGGTGGTCACCTTGCTGGTGATCGGGTTCCGGATGTTCGAGTTCTTCCTGGGCGATGTCAGCGGTGGAAGCCTCGTGGACCGGATCCGCGCACCCCTGGGGCTTCTGGTGGCCACGGGACTCGTGTTCGGGTACCACTTTGCGGTGTGGCGGCAGGACCGCGCCGTGCTCGCCGCGGCCGGTCCGGTCCGTCCGCGCACCATCGGCCACGTGTTCCTCGTGGCGGGATCCGACCCCGCACCGCTGCGGCGAGTCATCGACGAGGTCACCGGGGCCGGCGTCACCGTGTGGAAGCGGGCCGACGGCGGTGCTGGTGCCAGTGCTGCCGGCGTTGCCGATGTTGCCGGCGTTGCCGATGTTGCCGGCGTTGCCGATGTTGCCGGCGTTGCCGGTGGGGAAGCCGCGGGCGATGCCGGGACCCAAGAGAACCGGTTGGCGGCCGCACTGGAGGGTGTGGCGGCGGCCCGGGTCCTGGTCGTTGCCGATCAGCACGGGGGGATTGAGGTCATCCCGCTGCAGGGCTGACCTGCCTGTCCTGGGCCTGGTCGGGCCGATCACCCCCTAGGATTGCGGCATGTCTACCTACGAAGTTACCCGCAGCGCAGTCATTCCCGCACCGGCCGAGGACATCTTTCCGCTGGTCAACAGCTTCCGCGAATGGACCAAGTGGTCGCCGTGGGAGTCAGTTGATCCTGCCATGGAACGGAGCTACTCCGGCAACGAATCCGGGGTCGGCGCCAAATACGCCTGGAGCGGGAACCGCAAGGCCGGCTCCGGCACGATGGAAATCGTGGACACCGCCGAGCCGCGCAACATCAAGATCCGTCTGGAGTTCACCAAGCCCTTCAAAGCGGTCAACCCCACCTCCTTCACGTTCACGCCTTCCGGTGACGGCACTCAGGTCACCTGGACGATGACCGGGGAGAACAAGGGCATTGGCAAGGTCTTTGCCCTGTTCATGAATATGGACAAGATGGTCGGCGCCGACTTCGAAAAGGGCCTGGCCTCGCTGGCCGGCGCCGTCGCACAGCGAAAGGCCTGAGGGGGGACGCCGCCGGGACGCCCTGCGGCGGCTCGTCATTCCCGGCGTGTTGGCCGGTCAATTGCGGCCGCTCAGGACTGCCCGGCGGTCCGGATAAGTTCGGGGTGATGGATCCGGGCAACCTCGGGGTGGGCCCGCAGCCAGCCTTTGAGCACGTTGGCGCCGTAGGACGCGAGCATCGGATTGTCCGGATCATCGGAAACCCCCCGTGACCGGGCCGCCAGCGCGGGCGGCAGGGGCACTGGCTCAATGACGGCGTCGAGCCGGGGCGAGAAGAAGAAGGGGACCGTATAGCGGTCGACGCCGGCCGGGGGCGCCTCGACGCGGTGGATGGTGGCGGCCAGGTAGCCTTGGGTCGCGACTTCGAGCATTTCGCCCAGATTGACCACCAGAGCCCCCGGAATAGGTTCGACCGGAATCCAGCCATCGGTGCCCGGCGGGAGAACCTGCAGGCCGCCGACCTGATCCTGGAGCAACAATGTGACGAAGCCGTAGTCCGCGTGCGCGCCGACACCCTGCGGTCCGGCGTCCGCGACAACGCCGCCCACGTAGTGGACCAACTTGGCCATCCAGGCCGGTGAGTCCCGGAACGGTTCGTCGAAGTATCCCTCTGGCAGGTCCAGCGACACGGCGATGGCGCTGAGCAATTCGGCTCCGACGCGGGACATCTGCTCCGCCCAGGCCATGCACACGGTGCGCAGCTCGGGCAGCGCCCGGTCCGGCAGCAGGTTTGGCCCCTGGACCAGCCAATACGGCTGATCCGGTGGGTAGTCCGCGACCGCGGGCCGCTCCGGTCCGAAATCAAGCTGCTCGCGCGCGTCCGGCCGCCCCTGGGTGATTTCGTGGCCCAGCCGGGTGTAACCGCGGAAATGGGGTGAGAGCCGGTTGTCCAGTTCCAGCCGTGATTCAAGCGGAAGCTCGAAGAACCGCCGCGTGACGTCGAAGAGCTCATCCACCTCGGCGGCAGAGGCCCCGTAGCCGGTCAGCTGGAAAAAGCCCACCCGGTGCGTGGCGTCGCGCAGTGCATCAATAAACGCCGGGTCAAACGTGCCGTCGCGCCCCCTGGCGGTGCTCAGATCCAGGAGCGGAATGGGATCCGATGGTGCGCCCATGAGTGCAAACTACCACCACAGCATTCACTACTGAACTCATTCCCAGCAACTGTGCAGCGTCCTCGCGGGTTTTCTTGACCGCGGTGTGAAAGAGTGCAAACACTGAAGCCGCCAAGGCCACGCTGATCGGTCAATCAGAAAGCCTGAATCCATGAGCCGGACTGCCACGAAAACTCATCGACGAATCGCCGCGCTGCTTGCTGCAGCAGTCCTGGTCGTGTCGGCAGCGGCGTGCGCGCCGGCGCCGCCGGGGAGCAACCCGGTTCCCACGGCCGGGGGCACCGCCACCACGGGGGCGGCGTCGAAGCCCGGGCACGTGTTCGTCATCAATCTCGAGAACAAGGGCTACAACAAGGTGTGGGGCGCAGGTTCTGAGGCCCCCTACCTGTCGCAGACGCTTCGCAGCCAGGGCGTCCTGCTTTCCAAGTACTACGGGATCGCTCACAATTCGAACCCGAACTACCTGGCCCAGATCTCCGGGCAGGCGTCCAACGCGATGACCCGCGCCGACTGCCCCACCTACGCCGCGTTTGAGCTGACGGGGACCGGCGCGCTCGGCTTGGCGGAGGGCACCGGCTGCGTCTATCCGGCCTCGGTCCCCACGGTCGCCGGGCAGCTCAGCGCCGCCGGCAAGACCTGGAAGGGTTACATGGAAGACATGGGCACGCCGTGCCGGCATCCCGAACTCGGCGGGCAGGACACCAGCCAGGGCGCCAAGGTGGGTGACCAATACGCAACGCGGCACAACCCGTTCGTGTATTTCCAGGCCATCACCTCGTCACCGGACTGCCAGAGCAATGTGGTGGACTTCAGCGAACTCCGCGGCGACCTCCAGTCCGTAGCCACCACCCCGAACCTGTCCTACATCTCGCCCAATCTTTGCAATGACGGCCACGACAACCCCTGCGTCGATGGCAGCGCAGGCGGACTGGCCACCGCAGACCATTGGCTGAGCCAGCAGGTCCCGGCCATCCTGGACTCCCCGGCCTTCCGGCAGGACGGGATGCTGGTCATCACCTTCGACGAGTCCGAGGGCAAGACAGTTGGGCCCTCAGGGCTGCTGCCCGGAGGGACGGCCGGCGGCAGGATTGGTGCGCTGGTCCTCTCGCCGTTCACGAAAGGCGGCACGACGTCGGACCGGGCCTACAACCACTTCAGCCTCCTGGCCAGCATCGAAGACGCGTTCTCGCTCCCGCGCCTCGGGTACGCCGGGGCGCCGGGGCTGAACGGCTTCGGCGGGGACGTCTTCAATGCGGGTTCCTAGCGGCAGGACCCGCCCGGCACGACCTACCCGGCAGGACCGACGCCTCAGGAGCGGCCGTCAGCTGGTCGCGGGTGCCGCACCGTTGCCGTTGCCATCCTGGCCATATTCGGCCGTGATGAGGATGGGAAGGTGGTCCGAGGCGCCCCGGGCCAGCGTTTCCACGCTTTCGATCTCGAGGCCTTGGGACGTGGCAAAGTCGAAATGGCCCTTGAAGACCTTGTACCGGGTGTAGGTCCGTCGGTCACTCATGGTGAGGTCGTAGCCGGCGTCTTTCATCTGCGCTGTCAGGGACTTGGTGAAGAACGGATAGTTGAAGTCACCCACCATCAGGGACATCAGTCCGCCGCCCATGCTGAGCAGCTCGGCGTGGGCGGCATGGATCTGGTTCCGGCGCAGTGAGTTGGACGCCGTCAGCGGCGCCGCGTGGAACGATGCGATGACGAGGCCGTGGTCGGTCTCGTTGTCGGTCACCCGCGTGCCGATGAGCCGCTCGTGCGCGGGGGAGAGGACACGGTCGTGCATGGACTTCTTGAGGGCGAAGGTCTTGGTCTCGTAGGCCGTGAAACGGCTCATGCGGTAATAGATCGCCAGGCCCAGCCGGTTGCCCTTGGTGGAATCGGCCAGATGCAGATCCCCGATGGTTTCGGGCAGATCGTCCGTGTCGCACTCCTGGAGGCACAAAGCATCAATCTCGAAATCACGGGCCAGATCGACCAGCTCGCCGCTGGCCGCGTGCTTGCGGAGGTTGTAGCTGATGACTCTAAGCAGGGGGAGCACCTCTTCGGTGAATAGTCGTTAAAACCTCACCCGAGTCTACCCAGCCAGAGCGGATCGAGTGGGAACAACCGCAACGCGCGTCCCGGGACCGCGCCGGACCGGAGCCGGAAACACAGCGGCCGGGAGCTGCGAAAAGCGCAGCAGGATAGTGTGTTCTGGAATCACCAGCCATGCGAAAGGGCGGACGTTGACTGCTGCACTACCGGATCTTGCCGAGGGCGATTTCTACTACGAGGTCCTGGGGGACGGACGGTTCCGCTCCACCATCCACGCCCAAGGCGCCTGGAACGAACACGAGCAGCACATGGCCCCCGCATCCGGCATCATGGCCGACTGCCTGGCCCGGCATGAGCCTCGCGAGGATATGCGCATGGCGCGGCTCAGCTATGAAATCCTCGGGCTGATCCCCGGCGGTGAGTTCGAGATCGTGACCTCCACCCTGCGCCCGGGCCGGACCATCGAACTGGTGCAGGCCGAGCTCGTCGCCGGCGGGCGCACGGCCATCCGCGCCACGGCCTGGCGGATGATCACCTCGGACACGTCCGCCATCGCGGCTTTCGAGGACCCTCGGATTCCGGCCCCTGAGGACTGCGAGCCGTACGACGCCGCGGCCGTCTGGCCCGGCGGCTACATCGCCTCATTGCACATGCGGATCGCCGAGGGCCACCGGGCGGGCTCGGGGACAGTGTGGCTCCGCACCGACTATCCGCTGACCGACCGGGCGGACAGCGGCGACCTCGCCCGGCTGGTCGGCCTCGTGGACACAGCGAACGGCATTGCCGCCCGGGTCCCGCCGGGCCAGGGCAGCTACGCCTTCCCCAACCTGGACCTGCAGATCCACATGTACCGGCAGCCGGAGGGGGAGTGGCTGGGGCTGGACAACGAAGTCACGTTCGGCACGGACGGGATCGGGCTCACCTCCACGGTGCTGCATGACCTCACGGGCCCGTTCGGACGCGCGGAACAGATCCTGACGCTGCGCAAGTCCTAGTTCGTGTGGAAGACGAGCCAGCCGGCCAGCGTGGCCAGCGCCGTGAGCACGGCTCCCCACAGGATGTCGACGACGATCAGCTGCCACGGCCACGTCTTGAGCGTGGCGGCATTTGTCAGGTCGTAGGTGGCGTAGCCAAACACGCCCAGCGCGGCACCGTAGCCCACAGCGCTGAGCCAGCTGCCGCCGTCGAGCGCTGGCGTCAGGGCAAAGAACACGATCCCGGCAATGTAGATCACGTAGAACACCACCGCGTAACCTAGATTGGGCTTGTCGGCCATCAGGCCACCAATCTGGCGGCGGTAGAACGGGTTCATCGTCTTGAGCCAGATGGCGTCGATGACGGCGAAGGCGGCGGCTACGACGAGGAATTGCAGAATGACCATAAGGGAGCATAACAACATGCCGCAGGCGCCTGCCGGGTCCCGGACACTGACGGTGGTGCGGCAGCAGGAATCACTGGGCGCCGCGGCCGACCTCGACTTCGCGCTCGGGCTCCTCCAGAAGGTCAAGACGGGCTCACTCGGTCCCACCTTGCGGCTGTACCGGCCGGTTCCCACGGTCGCCTTCGGCCAGCGCGACACGCACCTGCCCGGCTTCGAAGCAGCCGCCAACGCCTGCCGGCAGCTGGGCTTCGAGCCGCTGGTCCGCAAGGCCGGCGGCCGCGCGGCGGCGTACCACGAGCGAACGCTCGTAATTGACCATCTGGAACCCGATGCGGACGCGATAGCCGGGGCCAAGGGACGGTTTTCGCGTTTCGGCGAACTGCTCGCCGGGGCACTGCGCGACGCGGGCGTGGATGCCGGCGTCGGTGAGATCCCGGGGGAGTACTGCCCCGGGGAGTTCAGCGTGCACGGCAGCGACCCGGAGTTCCCCGAACACCGGATCAAGCTGGTCGGCACCGCCCAGCGCGTGGTCGCCGGCGGCTGGCTCTTCAGCTCCGTGATCGTGGTGGCGGACTCGGCCCCGATCCGCGCGGTCCTGGAGGCCAGTTACGCCGCCCTCGGCCTCGAATGGGACCCGGCGACGGCCGGCGCGGCCGATGACCTGGTGCCGGGCCTCGACGTCGATGCGGTCGAGGCCGCGGTGATCGCCGCCTACGGACGCTACGCCCCGCTCAGCTACGCGGAGTTCTCGAGCCTGTCCTAGCGGCGGTCCCGGCCGGGCGGCGTCCCTCCGCCGGTGCCAGGACGCTGCCCAGGTTTCGGTACTTTGCCAGGCGCCGGGGGAGCAGTTCGTCGACTCCTGCTTTTGAGAGCGCGGCGAGTTCGTATTCGATGGCGCGGCCGAGGCGGCTGCAAAAGGCCAGAGCCTCGTCGGCGGCATTGGGGCGTTCGTCCACGATGTGCTCCACGAGTCCGTTGGCGTACAGCGACGCGACGTTGACGCCCTGGGCCTCGGACATGGCCGCGGCGAAGCCGGTGCTCCGATGGACGATGGCGCTCGCGCCTTCTGGCGGCAGCGGCGACAGCCAGGCGTGCTGCGCGGCGATGGTGCGGTCCGCGGGCAGGAGGGCCAGTGCCCCGCCTCCGGCCCCCTGCCCGAGCAGCACGGACACCGTGGGTGCGTTGATCCCGATGAGGTCGTGCAGGGAGCGGGCGATCTCGCCGGCCAGGCCGCCTTCCTCGGCTTCCTGGGACAGGGCGGCGCCGGCGGTGTCGATGATGGTGACCAGCGGCAGCCCGAGTTCCTCGGCGAGGCGCATGCCGCGCCGGGCTTCCCGGAGGGACGCCGGCCCCATCGCCGTCGGCCGGTCGGCCCGCGGCCGGGTGTGGCCGATCACGACGCAGGATTCCCGGCCGAAACGGGCCAGGGCCAGCTGAAGGCCGGGGTCCTTTTCGCCCTGGCCGGTGCCGTTGAGCGGGAGCACGTCCCGGGCCCCGTGCGCCAGCAGCTGCCGGACATCCGGCCGGCGGGGGTCGCGGGTGATGCCGATCGACTCCCAGGCGCCGGCGCCGGACGGCTTCACGGACAGCGTGGCGGGCGCGGTGACCGTCGGGCGGGGGCCGGTGACCAGGATGCCCAAGGCGCGGTCGACGACGTCGGACAGCTGCGAGGGCGGGACCACCGCGTCAATCAGCCCTTTGTCGAAGAGGTTCTCGGCTGTCTGGACGTTCTCCGGGAAAGGGGTGGCGTGGAGGGCCTCGTAGACCCGGGGTCCGAGGAAGCCGAGCAGGGCGCCGGGCTCGGCGGCGGTGATGTGGCCGAGGGACCCCCACGAGGCCATGACGCCTCCCGTGGTGGGATGGCGCAGGTAGACCAGATAGGGCAGCCCGGCGTTGCGGTGGGTGCGGACGGCGGCGCTGATCTTGACCATGGAGAGGAACGCGATGGTCCCTTCCTGCATGCGGGTTCCGCCCGACGCCGGACCGGCGAGGAGGGGCAGGCCCTCGCGGGTGGCCCGTTCGACGGCGGCGACGATCCGTTCCGCGGCGGCCTGGCCGATGGAACCAGCAAGGAACCGGAACTCGCTGACGATCACGGCCACCCGGCGGCCGCGGATAAGGCCTTCGCCGGTGAGGACGGACTCGTCCACGCCGGACTTGGCCCGGGCGGCGGCCAGTTCCTGCCGGTACCCGGGGTCGGGATCAGGGTCCAGCACGGGAGCGTCCCAGCTGCGGTAGGACCCGGGATCGAGGACCGCGGCGATGAGTTCGGTGGCGTCCAGGTGCCGGACCGTCTGCTGGGTCAGCATGCCCGGGGACCCTTCTGGCCCGTGACTGTCGCCGCGCCGGCCCGGGTGCCGGCTGTCAGCCCCAGCCACCGCCGGATCTGCTCGCCGTCCTGGTCCAGCAGCGGCGGTGCGGTGTGGGACGTCAACGTGGTTTCGTTGGTGCCGGCGGCGCTGAAGAACCGCAACGGCGGGCCAGGCAGGCTCACGGTCCCGAGGATTTTGTGCTCGACGTCGATCACCAGACCCTGCGAGTGGACCTGTTCCCATTCGTAGACTTCGTCCAGGGTTCTGACCTTGCCGGCCGGGACGCCGGCGGCGTTGAGTTTGGTGAGCAGCGGCTCCGCCTCAAAATCGGAGAACACCCGCTCCACCTCTTCGATGACTTTCTCGCGGTTGCGCACGCGGTCCGCATTGGTGGCGAACTCCGGCCGCGCGGCGTCGATCCCGAACGTCGACGCGAACGTTCTCCAGAGCTTTTCGCTTCCCACACTGATCTGCACCCTGCCCTGCCGGCAGTGGAACAGTCCGTAAGGGGCGATGGACGGGTGGTGGTTGCCCTGGGCCTTGGGCACTTCGCCCGCAACAGTGGCCCGGGTGCCCTGGAAGGCGTGGACCCCGATCAGGGCCGCGAGCAATGAGGTGCGGACTATCTGGCCCTGACCGGTCCGCTCACGCTGGAGCAGCGCCGCGAGGGTGCCGAACGCCCCGTACATGCCGGAGAGGAGGTCGGCGATGGGGACCCCGACCCGCTGCGGATCGTCCGGCCCGGGTCCGGTCAGCGACATCAACCCGGCCTCGCCCTGGAGGATCTGGTCATAGCCGCTGCGTTGGGCTTCGGGTCCGTCGTGCCCGAATCCGGTGATGGAGAGGACCACCAGCGCCGGATTCAGGGCATGCATCTGCGCAGCGGAGAACCCGAGCCGGTCCAGGACGCCGGGACGGAAGTTCTCGATGACCACGTCGGCGCGTTCCAGCAGCTCACGCAGCACTGCCCGCCCGTCGTCGCTCTTCAGGTCCAGGGCAATGGATTCCTTGTTGCGGTTGCAGGAGAGGAAGTACGTGGCCTGCGGATCATCCTCGGGGCCCACGAAGGGCGGACCCCAGCCGCGGGTGTCGTCTCCGGTGCCGGGGTTCTCCACCTTAATCACCCGCGCGCCGAGGTCAGCCAGCATCATCCCGGCATGCGGGCCGGCGAGGGCACGGCTCAGGTCCACCACGAGATAGCCGGTGAGGGGGCCTTCGGCGTCGGGCATGGATTCGGTGCTCATGGACGTGTTCCTTTTCTGGTCGGTCTTGGCGGGCTCTGGTCGGTCTTGGCGGGTGCGGGCGGTGTGCTCGCCCCGGCTGGTTGATTTGCCGGCTACATCCAGGGGTCACATCCAGCCCGGGACTACCATGACCAGCCAGGCGATGGCCGGCCCGACGGCGACGACGATGCCGCTGTAGGCCAGGATCTGCTTGTAGAACCTGTCCTTGTCCACGTCCTCTGGCGCGTTGGCCAGCACCAGGGCGCCGTTGGTGGAGAACGGGGACACATCCACGATCGTGGAGGCCACGGCCAGGGCGGCGATCACGCCGACGGCGCCGACCTCGCCGGTGGCCAGGAACGGCACCGCCAGTGGAATGAGGGCCGCCAGGATGGCAGTGGAGGAGGCGAAGGCCGAGACGATGGCGCCGATGTAGCAGATCAGCAGGGCGGCGAGCAGGGGCATGCCAAGATCCGCCACGCCGCCGGACACGAATGCGATGGTGCCGGCTTCTTCGAGGACGCCCACGAAGGTGAGCATGCCGCAGATGAGCAGGACGGTGGACCAGCTGATCTTGTTAACGGCGCCCTTCTGCGCTGCGGGGGACACGAGGGCGAGGACGATTGCGATGGTGATCGAAACGAAGCCGACGTCCACCTTGAATCCGAGCGAGATGACGGCCAGGGCGATCAGGCCAAGGATGGTGATGAGCTGGGGCACGGATGCCCGGGCGCCGCTGGCCGGGGGCGCAGCGGCCCCGGCGGGACCGGCTGCCGGGGATGCACCGGAGCCTGAGGTGCCTTTGGCCGAGACGCCGGCCGCGGAGATGTCGGATCCGGATCCCTGCAGCGTGACGCCGGCCGCGCGGGCACCCACGCTGACGGACATGCGCTTTTCTGCGGCCTGTTCCACCAACCGCCCGCCCGGGGTGGACAGCAGTTTGCCGCCGCCGAGGACGACAAACAGCACCAGCGCGATGGCCAGGTTGAAGAGGAAACTCGCCAGGAAGATCGCCATCGGATTGGCATCCAGCTCCGTCTTGGCAATGATGCTGTTGACGGTGACGCCGTAGACGGCGATGGGGGAGAAGCCGCCGGCTTGCGCGCCGTGGATCACCATCATGCCCATCATGAGCGGATTGATTTTGTGTTTGGCGGCGAAGCTCAGGGCGATCGGCGCGATGATGGCCACGGCGGCCGGGGAGAGGGCGCCGACGGCGGTAATGACCGCGGTGATGGCGAACATGACCCACGGGATCAGGGCGACCTTGTTGCCGACCAGCCGGACGGCGCCCCGGACCAGCAGGTCGATGGTGCCGTTGTTTTGCGCGATGGCGAACAGGTAAGTAACCCCGACGATGGTCAGGAACAGGCCGCCGGGGAAGTTGGCCAGGATGTCGTTGGTGGACATCCCCAGTACCAGGGAGCCCAGAAGAAAGGCACCTACAAAGGCCAAGGCACCCATGTTCAGCGGCAGCACCGTGGCCAGCAGGAACATCACCGCCAGGATGATGATGGACAGGACGGGAGCGGACATCGTTGTTCCTCCGGATCGAAGTGGTTGGTACTGGCTTAGTGGCCTAGCCTCCTAGACACTAGGTGTCTTTGTCAATAGTTCTCCGGTAGTCTTAGGAGTCAAGGCAGGCTGGAAGGACGCGCATGGCAAAGCAAGCGGCAACGCATCAGATTTCCCGCGTTTCGCGGCCCCGGCTTTACGAGCAGCTGGTGGAGCAGATCATGGACTTCATCGAGTCCGCAGAGTTGGGCCCCGGGGACACGTTGCCGGCCGAACGGGAACTTGCCGAGCGGTTGGGGGTTTCCCGTGCCACCCTGGCGCAGGCCTTGGTGGCCCTCGAGGTGCTTGGCGTGATCGACGTCCAGCACGGCACCGGAGCGGTGCTGGTCTACCGGCCGAACGTTCCTTCCGTGATCAAAGGCCTCCGCGAGCACCGGAGCCGTCTGCCCGAGATCGTTGAGGCGCGGAGCACGCTGGAGGTTAAGCTGGCCGAACTGGCCGCGGCCCGCCGCACGGAGCAGGACATGAGCGCGATCGATCACGCCCTCGAAGCCATGGCTGAAGAGGTCGCCTCGGGAGACCGCGGCGCACGCGGCGACGAGCTGTTCCACCAGGCCGTCACCGCCGCGGCCCACTCTGCGGTCCTGGCCCAGCTCATGACCTTCATTGCCGGCATGGTCCTGGAAACGCGCCTCGAATCACTCGGACAGCCCGGCCGGCCGGAGCAGTCGCTCGCCTCCCACCGCAAGATCGCCGACGCGATCAGGTCCCGGGACTCGGCGGCCGCCGCGGCGGCGATGCTCGAGCACATTGATCTTGTCTCCGACGTTGCCCTCCTGAAGAACAGCTAGACCGGAATAAACGTGAACCTTTCCTTCGATCCGCCGTGTGGCCCGATCGCCGGATGGCGCGACGGCGACGTCGTGCGTGCCGCCGGCATTCCCTACGCCACCGCGGAACGCTTTCAGCCGCCCGCGCAGGCACCCGACTGGTCCGAGACGCTCGAGGCGACATCCCTGTCTCCGGCGTGCCCGCAGGCGCCGGTGCCCTTCCTGGATGACGTGCTCGGCACCCGCTACGGCGAACTTCCGGGCAGCGAGGATTGCCAGCGCCTGACCATCACCCTGCCTGCCGATCTCCACGACGGTGAACGGCTGCCTGTCATGGTGTGGCTGCACGGCGGGTCCTACACGTCCGGTTCCGGGGATCTGGCGATCTTCGACCCGGCCGCGCTGGTTGCCGAAACCCGGGTGATCGTCGTTTCGGTGACCTACCGGCTGGGCCTCTTCGGATATTTGTCCACCAGCACCGGCCGGCCCGCCAATCTGGGCCTGCTGGACCAGATCGAGGCGTTCCGGTGGGTGCAGCGCAACATCGCATACTTCGGCGGCGATCCGGGCCGCGTCACGGCGTTCGGGCAATCCGCAGGGGGCGACGCCGTCGCGCACCTCATGGCGACCCCTGACGCGGCGTCGCTCTTCCAGCGCGCAATCATTCAAAGTGCTCCGTTGGGCATCACCCGGGGGCGGGAAAGGATGACCGCCGCCATGGGGGTGGCCGCCGAGGCGGTTACCGCCGCGACTCCGGCGATGGACGTCGTCGCCATTGAAGAGGACGTGACGCGGGCGGCGAGGAAGTTCGGGCTGATGGCTGCCATGCCGTTCGGGATCCAGTACGGGCATTCACCCCTGCCCGAGGAGTCCGGGCTTGACCGGGCCTGGAATGCCGCTGCCCCGGCTATCGACATCCTGATCGGCTACACAGCGGAGGAGGCCCGGCTGTTTCTGCCGCGCAGCCCGCGCCTGGGCCGGGTGGTGAGGATTCCCGTGGTCGGCAGCGCCGTGCTCAAGGCGGTCACATGGGTGGTCACGGAAATGGTGTACGGCAAAGCGGCGCGGCAGTTTGCCAAGCGGCATGTACGGGCGGGCGGCCGGGCCCATAGCTACCTGTTGTCCTGGCGCGCACCGGGAAATCTCTATGGTGCCGCGCACACAGTTGACCTGCCCCTGCTGTTCGGCCACCAGCGCACGTGGGAGGGTGCCGGGCTCCTGGCGGGAGCGACGTGGGACGAGATCAATGCCCACGGCCGGGCCATGCGGGCACTGTGGGCACGGTTCGCCTACGGGGAAGGTCTCGGGTCCCGCGGCGAGATTCCCGGCTCGCTCCGCTACCGCTCGGTCTAGAACAGTTGGGCAGCGACCACCCAGAGGAGCACCACGACGCCGAGGGCGATCATCGGGCGGTTCCATGTCGTGGATACGGTGGCTGGGGTAACTGTGGTTGTGGTCTCTGTGCCGTCGGAGGAGCGGAGCCCGGCGGCGCGGGCGTCCTGCCACGCCTGGGCGATCTCGTCTCGGCCGGTGGTCACCGCGGGCTGTGGGTGCCTGAACCGTTCATTGCTAGGCGAGATGCTGTGGGGCCGGCTCTTCAGGTCACTTACGTGCTCAAAGCCGGATTCGAACGAGCCCGGCGGGGTGGGAGCGCCCCAGCTCACATACTGCTTGCCGGCGGCCCTGACAGTGACGGCGTAGCGGACTTCGACGTCCTGGACCGTTTCGAAAGGTATCCGGTGGTCGCGGAGGCCGTTGATCAGCGTAAAGCCGCCGCCATCAGCGCGCAGGCACGGCCGCCACTGGGCTACATAGACCAACCAGGACACCAGCACCAGCCAAGGTGCAGCGTCCATCGCGGCCCGGGATTCTCCGCCGGCCATCAGCCACCACAGGGTGCCCGCAGCCGCGGCCCAAACGGCAGCGGCCACTGGGCGGCCCGACGCCGAGCGGTGCGTTTTGCCTCCACGGGCGGAGTCCGCACGGCCCGCCCGCGGCGGGTGCTGCCGCTCTTGTGATGCTTTCAATGGTCCCCCTCCATTGCCCGAGCCGTGGCCGGGATGAGTGCAATCTACCGCACGCGGTGTCCGACTCGGTGGTCAAGGGTGAAACCCGGGCACTTGGGAAAGTCGCCCACGCGATCGGCCGTGAACCCAAGGGCCTCGTAGAAGCCGATGGCTGACGGACTTGCCTGCCAGTCCAGGATCATTGGCTGCGGTCTGGCGCGTGACCAGTCGAAGATGAAGTCCATGAGGGCCCTTCCCGTGCCGCCCAGGCGTGTGTCAGGATCGACAAAGAGGTCATGTACGCGACCTGTGGTGTACGTAGCCCGCAGGCCTGGCCCGAAATCCTGCGCCAGGCCATAGCCGATCAGACTGCCGCTTCCCTGTGCATGTGCCACGGGGAGGCACCATGAAGCGTCGGCCACGAACCGGGCGAAACGGCTATGGAAAACTTCCGGCGGAACCTCTTGTGCGCCTGGGGTGAAAGCCATGGACAACCGGCGCACCTCAGCCGCGTCTTCCGGCCTCGCTGCGCGCACCACCAGCGCTATAGGAGTCACGGGCGCTCTTTCCCTTGAACTATTCGCCAATATGGAATCAATCCAGCGAACTGAAATTAGTGCGGAAGCTCTGCTGCCTCGGCGGGCGAGGCCTCTGCGCGAAGCTGGGCGATCCGCAACTTCAGAAACGTGTTCAGCCGGAAAACGGTTCGCGCCAGAACGAAAAACGCTGCCACGGGAACAGCCCAGTAAAGGGCCGCAACGAGCAAGCCAAGATCCAATTTCAAACCCCCAGTATCGATGCCGTGTTTACGACTCAGCGCAGCATAGGTGCTTCAGCGAATATTCACCTAGTCAATTTTCAGCTGCGGAGATTCTCCCGGGGCACGGGAGTGCTTACTCATTGAGTTCGGCCAGGATGTCGGCGGCGTCCGTATTGCCGGCGGATGCCAGGCGCCGGAGCTCTTCGAAATCTTCCTTCTCGGCTGCGAGTTCAACGAGTTGATCCTCAGCGTCTTTGCTGCCGCCGTCCGCAAGGCGCCGCAGCTCGTCGAAGTCTTCCCGCTCCGCGGCAAGCTCGATGAGCTCGCCGATGGCGTCGTTGTCACCGCGGGCAGCCCGCTCCCGGAGCGCCGAAAGATCAGATTCTGACATTGCGTGGACCTTTCCAAGAAACGGTTCCGTTAGCCGGTCGGGACCGCAGCGGGCGACGTGGCCGGGGGAGGCCGGCACGGTGTTAATGCAGGGTACCGCGCTGAACGAATCGGCCCTAGTGTGAGCGGCCTAGCCCTTGGATCCGCGGGCACGTGGCTCCTCGCCACAGCCAGCGTCGTCGTCATCGGCTACTTGGCCCGCCGCCTTGTGCGCGCCGCACGGCACCGGTGACCCCAGTTGATAGATTCTGGACCATGACCACTCCGGACATCAGCGTCAGGGCCGCAACCGTGCACGACGCCGCACGGCTGGCCGAGATCCACATTGCGGCCTGGCGGGCCACTTACCGCGGCGTCATGACCGATGAGTACCTTGACGGTCTCGACGTCGGACGCGCAGCCACCGCCTGGCGCCGAAACATCCTGGAACCCAGGCAAGGGACCATTCACCTCGTCGTCCAAAGCGCCGGTGAGGTTGCGGGGTTCGCCATCCTCGGCCCTGCTGCCGGCGACGCGGACCCGGAAACCGGTCAGCTCCACGCGATCAATGTGCATCCGGACTGGTGGGCGCAGGGCGTAGGTTCCGTTCTGTTCGCCGCCGCGGAACAACAGCTGATCGCCCTCGGCTACGACCGGGCATTTCTCTGGGTGGAGAAAGGCAACAATCGGGCCATCAGCTTCTACACCAACCGCCGGTGGCTCGACGACGGCGGGACACTGGAAGACACGAGATTCGATCCGGCTGTGGCCGAGAAACGCCACAGCCGGATCTTCTCGCCCGCGCGGTAGTCAAAGGTCTCACCGGCGTCAGGTTCCCGTCCAGCGCCGCAGCGTGCTGTTGAGCAGCCCGACCAGCACGGACGTCCACCAGCAGGTTTGCGAGATGCACAAAGCCGCGAGCAAACGTGCCCGCAGCCCGGCTGCCATTGCCGTGAACAAGGTTTCCGGCGGCAGTTGATGCAGTTGCTTCATGGTCTTCGTCAGGACCAGCCCGTTGAGCATGAGGACCAGGATGCTGACGAGTTTGATTTGGGTCGGCGGGCTGGAGAGATCGGGGTGCAGCAGCGCCCCGGAGATGAGCAGGATCGCCAGCCCGCCCCAGATCAGCGGCTGCGCGGCGGAATCGAGTCGGCGTGTGTCGTGGACGTCGCGGCGGCCAAGGAGCCAGAGCAGGCCGACCCAGTCGAGCACCAGGATGGCGCCGAAGGACAGCACCAGGGCCAGGATATGGGCGGCGAGGGCCACCCGGTGGATCTGCACCCCGGGGTCGAACGACCCTCCGATCAGCACGGAGGCCAGCCACGCTGCCGAACAGCCCATCCCCAGCAGCACGAGTTTCAGGGTTGGTTTGCCAGCGGGCCTGCCGGACCCGCTGATGCCGCGTCCGGGATGTTCCGTGCCATCGGGCTGGCCCGCTTCACCGGTACCGGGCGGAAGTCCGGCAGCGGTGACGGCTGCCATCATGCGAAGAGACCTTCGCCGATGAAGCCTCCCGCCCTGGTGCCCGGCGGAACCGCGAACAGACCCGAGCCGGTGTGTTTAAGGTATTCCACAGCCAGCGTGTCCTCCTTCGCCATGGCCAGCTGCATGGGCACATAGTGGGTCCTGGGGTCCGTGACGAACGCGATGAAGAACAGTCCGGCGTCGAGGTGCCCCAGGCCGTCCGAGCCGTCGGTGTAGTTGTAGCCGCGCCGGAGCATCTTGACGCCGTCGTTCTGGCTTGAGTGCGCGAGCCTGACGTGGGCGTCCAGCGGGATCAGCGGTTCCCCGCTGCGCCCCTGGAGCTGGAAGTCCGGGGCGGTGAATTCCTCGCCGCCGGAGAGCGGGGCCCCTGCGCCCTTGGTGCGCCCGATCAGCGCTTCCTGTTCGCGCAGCGAGGTGCGGTCCCAGATTTCGATGTGCATCCGGATCCGGCGCGCCACGAGGTACGTGCCGCCGGCCATCCAGCCCTCTTCCGGACGCGTTCCCTGGCCTGCCCACACGTGCTCCTCGAGCAGGGCGGTGTCCTCGGCCTTGAGGTTGTTGGTGCCGTCCTTGAAGCCGAAAAGGTTCCGCGGGGTGGTCTGGGCCCGCGTCGTGGAGGACGTCCGGCCGAAGCCCAGTTGGGACCAGCGGACGCGGGTCTGCCCGAAGCCGATGCGGGCAAGGTTGCGGATCGCGTGGACGGCCACCTGGGGGTCGTCCGCGCAGGCCTGCACCACGATGTCGCCGCCGGTGCGTCCGGGCTGGAGGTCGTCGCCGGGGAAGTGCGGCAAGTCGATCAGGGCGTCCGGGCGGCGCCCGTCGAGTCCGAAGCGGGCCTTGCCGTCTTTCTCGAACAGGCCGGGGCCGAACCCGAAGGTGAGGGTGAGTTTGCCGGCCCCCAGGTCCAGGGCTTCTCCCGTGTCCTCGGGCGGGGCGTCGTAGGGGCCGTCGACGGCACCGCTGTTGCCCGTGCTGCGCCCCGCGGTCATGGCCGCGGCGGCCGCCGTCCAGTCCTTCAGGAGCCGGATGAGTTCGGCGCGGTCCTCCGTGACGAGGTCGAAGGCTGCAATGTGAAGGCGATCCTGGGCCGGCGTGACGATGCCGGCCTGGCGGTCACCGTGGAAGGGGATGATGTCGCCGGGCGCCGCCAGCGGCGCGGCCGCTGCCGTCACGGCGTCGTGGCTGAGGAGCCCCGCCGCCAGGCCGGCGACGGCGCCCGCGCCGCCGGCTCCTGCGAGGGACAGGAGCCCGCGGCGGGACAGCCGGCCCTTTCCCGAACCGGGGGCTGCGGACGGCGCGGGCGAGGCCGGGGCTCCCGGTGCCTTGGCTGATTCCGGAGTGCCGCCGTCGGGGGTCTGGCCGGGGCTGCCGCCGAAGGGGCAGCCGGTCACAGGACTACTGCCGATGTGAGCTTGGCCAGGGGCTCGCCCAGGGCATCCACCAGGGAGGCGAGCTGCTGGACTTCGGCCTGGCTGAGCTTGTTGTAGTAGGTGAAGCCGTCGCCGGTGGAGTGCTTCTTGAGCCCGGCCTGCAAGGCTGCGAACTTGGCCTCGAGCGCTGCGGCCAGGGCCGGGTCCTTCTGCGCCAGCACCGGCTTCAGGCTGTCGAAGGCGGTCCGGGCTCCGTCAACGTTGGCCTGGAAGTCCCAGAGATCGGTGTGGGACCAGATTTCTTCCTCCCCGGTGACTTTGCCGGTGGCTACTTCGTCCAGGAGTTCCTTGGCGCCGTTGCCGATCTTGTCCGCGGAGAGTTCCACTGTGCGGGTCCGCTGGGCCAGGTCCTCGGTGTCGGCAACGAGCTGCGTGGCGATGGCGGCACGTGCCGCCGGTGCGAGGGGGGTGTAGCCGGCCGGCGGGAACAGGTCCTTTTCGGCCCGGTGCCAGCCGGTCCATTCCTGGCCGGGTTCGAGGTCGGCTTCACGGGCATCGAGCTTGGGGTCGAGGTCCCCGAAAGACTCGGCCACCGGCTCGATGCGCTCCCAGTGCATGCGCGTGTCGGCATAGAGCCCGCGGGCTTTCGTTGCGTCCCCGGCGGCGTAAGCTGCCGCGAACGCCTTCGTGCCGTCAAGCAGCTGATCGGTCTGGTCCAAGACGAAAGCCGAGTACTGCCGGGTGCCGGTGTCCAGCAGGGCCTGGAGTTTGGCGTCGACGGCCGGACTGCTGCTGACCTGGACGGGGCCGGCGGCGGCGTCGCCCGGGGTCTTTGGGGTGTCCATGCAGCCGGCCAGGGCAAGCGGAACGGCGGTTGCCGCGGCCAACAGGGCAAGCGTCTTCCGGAGCCGGGGAGTGGTTTTGGGCAGGGGGATGCTGGGCATGGGTGTTTCCTTGGATCGGACGGGTGGAACAGTGCTGTGCTGGAGTGCGGAAGCCGGGGGTGCGGGACCGTGTGGGCTTCCATCGGCAATACCGCCGACGCTAGCCCGATTTAGGCACCCCTAAGTAAGGAGGATACCCATCGGCGGGGATTACGCAAACCTTTCGTACCCTAATTTGGTTTAGGTAAGCCTAATCTAATAAAGTGATCCGGGTGACCACGCAGCTTGACTTCATGCGGGTGCCCTTTGCCGCCGATCTTGCGAGCCACGGGGACAGCCCTGCCATACTCACCGACACCCTGGCAATGACGTACCGGGAGCTGGCGGAGAGGGTCGATGCCTTCTCCCTCCGTCTTGGCACCACGCGGCGCCTCGTGGCGCTCGCCGCCGCCAACGACCTCGACTCCCTTGTGGTCTATCTGGCGGCCCTGGCCGGCGGCCACCCGCTGATTCTCCTGCCGGAGGACAAGCCGGCCGCCCTGGAATCCCTCGTTGCGGCCTACGACCCTGACGTCGTTGTCCGGTCCGGCGCCGGGCAGCTCCTGATGGACGAACGCCGGACCGACACCCGCCACGAGCTTCACCCGGACCTGGCCCTCCTGCTCAGCACGTCCGGATCCACAGGCTCGCCCAAGCTCGTCCGGCTCTCTCATGCAAACCTGCAGGCCAACGCCGAGTCCATTGCCGAGTACCTGAACATCGGGCCCGACGACCGTGCCGCGACGACGCTGCCGACGTCCTACTGTTACGGACTGTCCGTGATCAACAGCCACCTGCTCCGCGGCGCCGGGCTGGTCCTGACCGACCTTTCCGTGGTTGATCCATGCTTCTGGGAGCTCTTCCGACGCCGGGGAGCTACGTCCTTCGCGGCCGTTCCGTACACCTTTGACCTGCTGGAACGGGTCGGGTTCGCGGACATGGACCTGCCCGGCCTGCGCTACGTCACCCAGGCCGGGGGCCGGCTGGGGCCGGAATCGGTGCGGAAATACGCCGAACTGGGCCGCCGCAACGGCTGGGAATTTTTCGTGATGTACGGCCAGACCGAAGCGACGGCCCGGATGGCGTACCTGCCTCCGGAACTGGCGGCCGAAGTCCCGGGCGCGGTGGGCATCCCGGTGCCCGGCGGCTCGTTCAGGATCGACCCCGTACCGGGGCTGGAACACGGCGAACTTGTCTACAGCGGCGCCAACGTCATGCTTGGCTATGCCGAATGCCCGGCGGACCTCGCCGCGGGCCGGTCCGTTGAGGAGCTGCGCACCGGCGACCTCGCCCGGCTGCACCCGGCGGGCGTCTACGAAGTCGTGGGCCGGCGCAGCCGGTTCGTCAAGATCGTGGGGCTGCGCGTTGACCTGGGACAGGTCGAGCGGCTCCTGGCCGACCTCGGTGTGCAGGCGGCCAGCGCCGGGACGGACGACGGCGTCGTCGTCGCCGTCGAAGGCGACCACGACGCGCACCTGCTGGGCAAGGTCCTCGCCCAGGGCATGGGGCTGCCGCGGGCGGCCCTGGAGGTCCACGCCGTCGAACATCTCCCGCGCCTGGCAACGGGCAAGCTCGACTACCAGGCCGTTCTGGCCCTGTGCGGGCCGAAAACAGTGCCAGCACCCGCCCCCACGGCGGAAATCCGCGGCCCGGACAATAGTCCTCCGGACAGCGTCCGGAGGATCTTCCAGGACGCGCTGGAGTGCGCCGACATCGCGCCCAATGACACGTTCGTGTCCCTGGGCGGGGACTCACTGTCCTACGTGGCCGCGTCGGTGCGGCTGGAACAGGCCCTGGGCCATCTCCCGCCCAACTGGCACGTGACGCCGGTCCGGGACCTGGAGCCGCCGCCGCGCACTGCACCGGTCCGGAAGCGCCGGCGGTTCGTTACGCCCGTGGAAACGAGCGTCGTGCTGCGGGCCGTCGGGATCGTCCTGATCATCAGCACGCACGTCGGTCTGTTCAGCTGGCAGGGTGCGGCCCACGTGCTCATGGCGGTAGCCGGTTACAATTTCGCCCGCTTCCAGCTCTCCGGGAAGCGCGTCCCACGGCTGCGGCGGCAGCTGTCCAGCGTGGCAAGAATCGTGGTGCCGAGCATGGCGTTCATTGCGGTGGCGTACCTGACCACCGACTACTACGCGCCCGCCAATATCCTGCTGCTCAACGCCGTCCTCGGGCCGGAGGCGGTGACCACCCAGTGGCATTTCTGGTTCATCGAAATTCTCGTCTACCTGCTTCTCGCGGCGACGGCACTGCTGGCCATTCCGTGGGCGGACCGCGCCGAGCGGCGCTTCCCCCTGCTCTTTCCGCTGGCGCTGACCGGCGTGGGGCTCCTGACCCGTTATGAGCTGGTGAACCCCGGGGTGCCGCACACGGCGCCTGCGCTCTGGCTCTTCGCGCTGGGTTGGGCTATTGCACGGTCCCGGACCATCGCCCAGCGTTGCCTGGTCTCTGTCGTTGCAGCAGCGACCGTTCCGGGATTCTTCGAGAATCCGGGCCGGGAGGCCACGCTGCTCGCCGGGATCTTGCTGCTCATCTGGCTGCCCAGCATTCCGGTGCCGAGGGTCCTCCGCCGCCTCATGGTGGTGCTCGCCAGCGCCTCCCTCTACGCGTATCTGGTCCACTGGGTGGTCTACCCGCCGCTGGCCGCGATCAGCCCCGCCTTGGCCGTGGCAGGCTCGTTGGCCGCGGGCGTGGCCTACTGGGCGCTATGGGGGCGGGTGATGAGCGCAGTCAGCCGGTGGCGTACACGCGCAGGCAACGATCCGGGCACGAATTCAGCACAACAGTAGGCGTCGGGTGCCGTACCAGCGACACTGACGGCATGGCTCTCCATTGGAAGGACCGTGGTCGGCACTCCGCGATCAGTGCCACGGTGGGCGCATTGGTACTCGTTGCCTCGATCTCGGGGTGCGCGTCCTCCACTGACGGGGAGCCGCCGTGTTTCCCGCCCGCCTATTCGCTGACTCCGACGACGGCCGCGCCTGGGCAAAGCGTGACGGTCGCAGCGCCGGACGCTGACTGCAATCCCCGCTACGGCAAGAACGCGCGCATCCAGGTGAGCGTCACCGACGCAACAGGGGTGGAAGTCGTCAACACCACCGCCGCCATGAACGACGCCGGCGGGTTCACGTACACATTTGTCGTACCCGCCCGGACGGCCGTGGGGGATGCCGTCGTAACCGCTATGCCCTACAACGTTGACTGGTGCGATGACACCGGCAGGAACAACCGCGTGGCAGGCGCTGGCGAGGTCGGCCTTGCACTGGTGTCCTGTGCGGCGCCAATGAAGCCACTGACGGTCACCCGCTGAAGTCCGCACGGGCGCGCTGAAGGTGCCCTCAGCGCGCTGCGGGTCACGGCTGGCGACCGTGGCGTTCGCCTCGGCAAGCCCGTTGTTCTACCACCAGGGCATCCGGGCAGTCGGCATGGACCAGATCATCAGGGAAGCCGGCGTTGGCGATGCCAACGACTACCGTCAGTTCTCCTGGCCAGGGGCGAGGACGCCGTCGATGTCTATCGGAAGGTGGGAGGGGCCGCGCAGGAAAGGGCTCGGCCGGTACGGCGGCGGGTCGGAGACCAGCCGCGGGTTCTCCAGCCTGGTGGCGAACTGGGTGAGGGCGATCTGCGCTTCCAAGCGGGCCAGGGGCGCCCCGAAGCAAAGATGGACGCCGCCACCAAAGCCGAGGTGCTGGTTGTTGCGCCGGTCTGGGATGAAGAGGCCGGGGTCAGTGACGTGGGCGGGGTCGCGGTTGCCCGCGGCCAGGACCAGGGTCAAGGAGGCGCCGGCCGGGATGGTGGTGCCGGCGATCTCGATGTCGTCGAGGGCGGTGCGGAACGGGATGAAATGGACAGGCGGCTCGTAGCGGAGCAGTTCCTCGACCATCGGGATGGCCAGACCCGGGTCATCGCGCAGCCTCTGGAGCTCGGCGGGGTGACGGAGCAACGTCAGTGCGCCGTTGGAGATGAGGTTCACGGTGGTTTCATGTCCGGCGATGAGCAGCAGAAGCCCGGTGCTCACCAGTTGTTCGTCCGGCATGCGCCCTTCGGGGCCATCATCTGTGGCCATCGCTGAAAGCAGGTCATTCCCCGGTGCCCGCCGGTGGGTGTCGACCAGTTCCTGCATGAATGCACGTAGTTCTTTGCCGGCCTCGACTCTCTTCTTTTGCTGGGTTTCGGGATCGAGACCTGGATCCGTGGATTGCAGGGCAACGTCCACCCAGACCCGGAAGCGCTGTTCATCGCCTGGGGGCACACCGAGAAGTTCGCAGATCACCGTGACGGGCAGCGGATACGCCAGGTCATCGACGACGTCGATCCGGCCGCGGTCGGCCATGTCGTCGACGAGGTCGGTGACAATTTCCGCCATCCGCTCCTCCATCCCGGCCACCCTGCCGGGAGTCGTTGGCGGGCCGAAGTGCCGCATGGTGATCCGTCGAAACTTGTCGTGATCAGGCGGATCCATGCTGAGGAAAGTCGGTGTCATGCCCGCGCCGTCCCCGTCCCCGTCCTCGCCGGTGGCGGCGGCGCCCGCCGCGGCGGCTGCCGGGTTCCTGGTGATGTCTGAGCTGACCCGCGGATCGTGCAACAGGGCGGCGATTTCCGCGTAGGTGCTCACCAGATAGCTTCCGTCCGGAAGACGTGTCACAGGGGTCTTGCGGAGCTCCTCGTAGTACGGGTAGGGGTTCGCCCGGTTGGCGGTGTCGAGGATCTGCTCCCAGATGGTGGGTTGGGCCATGGCGAAGGCTCCTAGGGTCGTGGGGCCGGTGGGTGCCGGTCTCCGGGCGGCGCGTTACGGGAGGCGGCGGTCAGTCAATCTGGCGCGCCGCTCATTGGGATAGTGGCCGGTCACCACGACGGTCGCATCTTGGGTCGGGCTGGCGGCGGGCTGGAACCCGGCCTGCACCGGCTGCGCATCGGCGGGCTCGTCAACGTGGTGGAACGAGGGCGGGAAGGACGCCGCCTGCTCGATCAGCGGTTCATAGAAGTCAAGCCATTTGTTCTGGTTGAAGGCCACCGCGGCCACGATGCGGCCCTTGTAGCCGTAAACCGCCAGGAACCTCCGCGAGGCAACCGCTCCCTGCACGATGGCGACCTGATCGGCGACCGAGGGCACGCCCACGCTCTTGATTTCGGTGCCGAACTGGACGGACCAGAACTTAGGCACCGCCAGGTGCGGCCACCGTTCGGTCTCGCCGCTCACCATGTTGTGCGCTGCAACCTCGGCCTGGGAGATCGCGTTGCCCCAGTGCTCGACGGCGAGGAACTGGTAGCCGAACATCGGCTGCGGGGCGCGGGACACGTCGCCGGCGACGAAGACGTCATCGGTGACCAGCCCGTTGGCGTCGAAAGCGCGGCAGCCGGCGTCGCACGCGACGCCCCACACACCGCTCGCCAATCCGGAACCGGCGAGCCAGTCACCGTTGCGGACGGTCCCGAGCGCGGCGACCGCGATGTCCACGTCAAGTGTGGTGCCATCGGAGAGGCGGGCGCGGCGCAGCTGTCCGCCGGCATCGCCTTCCAGCGAGACGACCCTGACGCCGCAGCGCAGATCCACGCCGTTCTCGATCTGCAGCTCTCCGGCAATTGCACCGATCACGCTGCCCAGCGCCGCGCCGAGCGGTGCCGGACCAGCCTCCGCCACGGTGACCGGCAGGCCAAGTTCGCGGCACACCGAAGCGACTTCGCAGCCGATGAACCCGGCGCCAATGACCAGGACCCGGCGAGGGCGCGCGGCCAGGAGCTGCCGAAGCGTTGCGGCGTCCTCCCGGGTCCGCAAGGTCAGCACGCCTGCCAGCGCCGCCTCCGCCGCGTTTGGCCAGGAACGGGCCCGCACGCCGGTGGCGATCAACAGCTTGTCGAATCCGATTCGGTTGCCGTCGGCGAGATGCACCTGCCTGGCGGCCAGATCCAGACCGGTGGCGGCGACGCCCAGACGCCAGTCTGCGTCGATTGTGCGGCGGCGTGGCAGCGACGTGTCATCGGAGCGCACCGTACCGGTCAGGACCTGTTTCGACAGCGGCGGCCGGTCATAGGGTTCGTGCGTTTCCTCGCCGATCAGGGTCAGCGAGCCCGTGAACCCTTCCTCGCGCAGCCGCTCCGCCGCGCGCAGCCCGGTCAGTGACGTGCCCACGATGACGATCCTTCCGGATCGTTTGAACATGCCCCCGTTGCCCCCGCCTGCGGCTGCCGTTCCTGGGGCTTCTATGGGAGGCCGCGGGCTGCGCGGCTCCTCAAGCTGGTCGAGTCGGATGGCCTGTACAGGGCACGCCGCGGCGGCCCGCCGGATCCTCGTGCGCTGCGCCTCGTCAGGGTCGGGGTCGTACGTCAGGGCCTCGTCCCCCTGGATCGTGAAGACGTCCGGGGCGAGGAAGGCGCATTGTGCGTAACCCTGGCATTTTGTGAGATCGACGACGAGCCTCATGCCGGACTTCTCCCTGTTTGGTCAAGCGAATCGAGTCTAAGCCTCGGCGGCTGGCCGTGGAAGAGGTAGTTCTCTGGCTGTACCGTGGACGCCGATGACTCTTTCTGACGAACTTCTGATGGCCTACGACCGGCAACTCCGCACGGATGCCGAGACGCTTGGTGCCATCGGGGTCGAACGGCTGGGCCCGCTGCGCCTGGTGACCTTCGCGGGCGGCAGCGGCTTCGTGACATATCAGGACCTCGATGGGGCCAGTGCCCGGACGATCTCGCATTGGGTGGCCGAAGCGCTCGCCTTTTTTCGCGAGGATCCCGCAATTGACCGGGTCGAGTGGAAAACCCGTGGTCACGATCATGCGCCGGGACTTCATGGCGCACTGCTCGACAACGGATTTGAACCTGATGAGACCGAATCGGTCATGATCGGGCCGGCCCACTCGCTGAACGTGGATGTGCCACTCCCGGCGTCAGCTTGCGGCGGGTGAGCGCAGAACGGGACATCCGTGCCATGAGCGCAATGCAGGACGAGGTTTTCGGCGCCAACGTCTCCGACGGCAACGCTGAGGCAATCCTGCGTCGGGTGGCACACGACGGCGGAATGGAACTGTGGGTAGCCGAACACGAAGGCCTGATCGTGAGCGCAGGCCGCCTCGAACCGGTGCCTGACACAGAATTCGCGGGCATCTGGGGCGGGGCAACGCGGGCCGAATGGCGCGGCCGGGGCATTTACCGGGCCCTCACCGCCGCCCGGGCTCGCGCCGCACTAACGCTCGGTAAGAAACTCATCCACAGTGACTCGACCGAATATTCGCGACCAATCCTGGAACGCTACGGTTTGCGCCGGGTGTCCACAACCACGCCGTACCGGTGGCGGCGCTGACGGCCCAGACACTGGGTGCGGTCATTCCTAGCCCCCGGGATGAAAGGTCGCCGGCGGTCCGGGGAACGGCCCTCCCATGCCCTCAGCGTCGCTCCCGGCGCCGCTGCCGAGGAGGCTTCGGGTGAGGGCGGCGCTGTCGGCCATCAGGTCATCCACGGCCTTCTCGAGATGAATGTCCGCCACCGGCACGCCTTCCAATGCGCCGGCAACGACCGCCCTGCGGACGAGTTCGCGCGCGAACGAGGCGGTGGTGCCGTCGGCGCGGGCGGCGGCATCTTCAATCGAGTTCGCGCTGAAGGGAATACCACGGGCATACAGTCTGATCAGCGCAACCCGCTCCGCCTGGGCAGGCATGGGAATTTCCACGGCCAGGTCCACGCGGCCCGGGCGCTGTGCCAGGGCTCGTTCGAGCATGTCCACGCGGTTGGTGGTAAGCACGAACGCCACATCGGCGTCGCTGGCCAGACCGTCCATGGCGTCCAGCACCTCGAACAGCAGCGGCTGAGGCCCGTGCCCGAAGCTGCGGTCCTCGGCGATGAGGTCGCAGTCCTCAAGAACCACGATGGAGGGCTGCAGCGCCCGGGCCATGGTGGCGGCTTCTGAGATTCTGGCGAGCGATCCCCCCGAAAGAAGGATTGCTGTGACACCCTCGCTCCGACTCAACAAATACCTCACCGTATGGGTCTTGCCCGTCCCCGGCCTGCCATAGAGCAGGACGCCGCGTTTCAGGTGCTGGCCGTACTTGATCAGGGACTCACGGTGCTCGGCGATACCCAGCGCGTGGTCCGACACTTTCTCCAGCAGGCCGTCCGGCAGGATGACATCCGACGCGGCAAGGACCGGCCGCGCATGAAAGGTCACCCCGGCCGCGCTGGGACCATACTCACCCATCACCAGGGAAATGACCTGCCCCTTGAGCACGCTGCGGTGCTGCATCCGCCGCCGGAACTCCGAGAGGAACCGGGCGGCCCTATCTGTGGCGCCGGCCAAAACTTCAAGGGACGCTGACTGCCGGCCATACCGGGGGTTGGCGTCCCGCTGCAGCACGGCGATGGGACTGCCTCCGTGGCTGAACAGCCACAGCCCCAGGGCAACGGCCTGCCGCTGTTCGTCCGGCCCGACAGCGAGGTTGGCGTAGTCCGGTTGGGACAGGGGGAATTGCGGAAATAGCTGGGACTGCTGCAGCATGTCGCTCAGCGAGTGATGGTGGCGCTGGTCGCCGCCGCCGATGCCCACGAGCCGGAACTCAGGATCCTCCGTGGCGAGCTCCTCCATGAGGATGTCTGCGTCCACGAACCGGTGCGGCGGAATCTCCTCAACCACTACTGACACTGATTCGGCCCGGACCGCCAAATGCTCAGTCAGCGTAGTCAGCAGCTGGGTTCCCGGTTGCACCCGCTGCTGCCCGGACTGCGCAAGCTCCACGAGCCGCGCGAAATTGTCGATGAACTTCCCCAAAATTTCATCCATGCGCTGACCCTACCAGCGCCGCAAATCGGGTGCGGCGCTCATGCTCTCCAGCAAGCGTCAGCCGGCGGCTGCGCTGACGGCAAAGGTGCCGCCCCGCAGCGAGCTCATGGCCCAGGAATTCGGCTCGTTCGCCAGTTCGGCGCCGTCGACGAGCACAGCGTGACGGTCATCCGCGCCGGCATCAAACGGCGCCAAGCGCTTGCCTCCCGCCCGTTCGGAACGCACCAGGGCTTCCCCGACGTCGTCGACACGCACATGGGTGATCCACCCCGGCGGCGATTGCGGCGGCGCCTGTCCGATGCCGGCCACCAGCTGACCGTGGAGGCGGGCAACGTAGTAGGCGCCGTCGAGACCGGACGGCATCGGAGCCGGGTCGTCGAAAGTCCAGCCGAAGAGCGGACCGTAGAAGTCTTTGGCGGCCTGGGGATCTGGCTGCCAGGTATCGACCCAGCACGGCACACCGACTGAGGAGGTATCCCGCGCTGTCATTGAAAACCCTTTTCACCGGGGACCGTTACGCCGCGAACATTGTTTCCCACGGCCGCGGAGTCGATCAAGACCGAACTGGAGATTCCGGCGAGGCAAACTGCTGAAACTCCATGCCCGAGTGGGAAATCACCGTCGCCCGGGAAACCTGACACCCGTGCGGCAGGCTCGCCAACATATTTCTGGCCAATTGGGGAACCACGAATAAGGGAACGAAAACTGGAATTGCAGCCGTGGCGCTCACTCCACTGCTCGCGCTGGGGTCTGGAACAGCACCCGGTCTTCTGACGAGGAAGTACGGAGCATGGTGTCTGTTCGGCGGATGGTGAGGCCGGCACGGGGGAGCTACGGGCTTTCCGGCCGGAAAATCCGCCTATTGATTGTTACTCTCTTTTCCTTTTGTGCGGCAAATGCAATTGATATTCTGACTTTGGTCAGGCAGAGGCTGCTCACTTCGTTGCGGGAGTTCCTATCTCATGGCCACCAGAGTCGATGTCGCCGGCAGTGCCGTCGCCCCGTTCACGGCGTTCGTCTTTGGATCGCGCACGACATCCGGCCGGCCTGGTTCTTGGAGTGCCCCCACTGTGGTGTCTGAGCCGACCGGGGTGCGATTACGCCGCCGGCACGCGGGACCAGAGCTGGAACCCGGCCTTCCCTAGACCAGCGCGGATGCGGCCCTGTGAAAACCAATCGGGGGTGGCCGCATCCGCGCTCACCCGCACCCATTGTGCATTGCCGCTCTTCTGGTGTAGATTCCAGGCCCGGGCGGCCGGTGCCGTCCGGTGCGCGCTGCGAGGATCTGCTCGCGCAGAATGTCCGCGTGGCCGCAATGCTGGGCGAGTTCCCTGAGCATGTGCAGGTAGACCCACCGCAACGGCAGCGGTCCGCGCCGGTTGCCCCTGACAAGGTCGTCAAGATCGAGGGAAGCGGCCCGACGGCGTGAGTCCTCGCAGGCCTGGAGGTAGTCGGCCTGGAGGCCCGCGATGGTGTCCTCCTCCGCCAGGATAAACGATTCGTCGGGGGTGGCCGGAATGCCGATCTCCGCCCGGGACCGGCACGTGATGGCCTCATCAAACCAGACCTTCTCCACGAAGGCGGCGTGTTTGACCAGCCCCAGGAGGGTGGTCCGCGACGGCACCAGCGAGGCCCGGGCCTCCTCTTCGGTGAGCCCGTCCAGGCAGGCGTGCAGGTCCGCACGATGTTCATCGAGGAACGCATCGAATTGGGTCCGTAGGTCCGCGGTCAGTACTGCCGGATCCTTGCTGGGGAGAGAGCTCATGGCGTCACATCCTATGGCGGAAAGGCCCGGTCCGGAAGCGGCGGACCGGGCCTTTGCCTGGATGCGGTCAGTGTCCCCGCGCGATCCATTCCTCAAGGTGCGGTGCCTCGGCGCCGATCGTCGTCGGATCCCCGTGGCCGGTCCGGACCGTCGTGCCGGCCGGGAGCGGCAGGAGCCGGGTCCGGATGGATTCGATGATGGTCGGGAAGTCGCTGAAGGAACGGCCCGTCGCCCCGGGGCCACCCTGGAACAGCGTGTCCCCGCTGAACACCGTTTTTTCGCTAAGCACGGTGCCCTCGCTCTCGAGAAGGAAGCACACCGAACCCGGCGAATGGCCGGGGGTGTGCAGTGCCACGAGCCTTGCCCCCGCGACGTCGAACGTGTCGCCGTCGGCAATGGCGTGGTCCGGCTCGGTGCCGGGGAAGACCCGCTCCCACAGCATCCAGTCGTCCCGGTGCAGGTACACGGGCGCGTTTACGAGCGACCGGACCTCGCCCACGGCGCGGATGTGGTCATCGTGGCCGTGCGTGAGCAGGATTGCCGTGACCTTCCTGCCCGAGACGGCGGCGGCCACGGCAGCGGGATCGTGGGCCGGGTCGATGATGACGCATTCGGCGTCATCCCCGAGGATCCAGACGTTGTTCTCGACATCCCAGGTCCCGTCATCGAGGGAAAACGTCCCGGAGGTCACCAGCCGGTCGATCCGGATGCTCACAGAGCCGGCGTTCACAGCTCCACCACCGAGCGCAGCACGGCGCCGGCGTGCATCTTCGTGAAGGCTTCCTCGATCTGGTCGATCGTGATCCGCTCCGTCACGAAGGCGTCCAGATCCAGCTTGCCCTGCCGGTAGAGGCTGATGAGCGTGGGGAAGTCGCGCGAAGGCAGGCAGTCGCCGTACCAGGAGGACTTCAGCGAGCCGCCGCGGCCGAACACATCCAGCAGCGGCAGTTCAAGTGTCATCTCGGGGCTCGGCACACCCACCAGGACCACCGTGCCGGCGAGGTCCCGGGCGTAGAAGGCCTGCTTGTAGGTTTCCGGGCGGCCGACGGCGTCGATCACGACATCGGCGCCGAAACCGCCGGTCAGTTCACGGATCGCTTCGACGGGGTCGCCGGCGGAGGAGTCCACCGTGTGGGTGGCGCCGAGGTCCTTCGCGCGCTGGAGCTTCTTGGCGTCGATGTCGACGGCAATCACCGTCGTGGCTCCGGCGAGCGCCGCGCCGGCGACGGCGGCCACGCCGACTCCGCCGCAGCCGATCACGGCGACCGAATCGCCGCGCTGGACGTTTCCGGTGTTGATCGCCGCGCCGATGCCTGCCATGACGCCGCAGCCGAGCAGGCCAACGGCGGCGGGATCGGCGTCGGGGTCCACCTTGGTGCACTGGCCGGCCGCCACGAGGGTCTTCTCGGCAAAGGCACCGATGCCCAGCGCGGCCGTCAGCTCCGTGCCGTCCTCCAGCGTCATCTTCTGGGTGGCGTTGTGGGTGTTGAAGCAGTACTGCGGCTGGCCCCGGCGGCAGGCGCGGCACTCGCCGCAGACGGCCCGCCAGTTCAGCACCACACGGTCCCCGGGGGCGACCTCGGTGACATCGGGTCCGACGGCACTGACAACACCGGTGGCCTCGTGGCCGAGCAGGAAGGGGAAGTCGTCGTTGATGGCACCCTGCTTGTAGTGCAGATCGGTGTGGCAGACACCGCAGGTCAGGATGTCCACGAGGGCCTCTCCGGGGCCGGGGTCCGGCACCAGGATTGTCTCCAGGGTGACGTCGGCATTCTTGGAACGGACTACTGCGGCCTTGACTTTATGGACCATGAAACAAGCTCCTCTGCTCTCGAACGCGGATTACTGGCACAACTTACTGGTTACTGGCGCAACATACTGGCGCAACGGGCGACGGCGCGGCCTTTGGGAGGCCGCGCCGTCGTGGTTTGGTGGTGTCCTTGGATGCAGGAAGGGCCTAGGCGGCGAGCCGGCTCTTGACCTCTGCTGCGGAGGGGTTGGTGGCGGCGGTGCCGTCCGGAAACAGCACGGTGGGGACTGTGCGGTTGCCTCCGTTGAGCTGCTCGACCAGATCGGCGGTGCCTTCGACTTCCTCGATGTTGATCTCGGTGTACCCGATGCCCTGCGCATCCAGCTGCTTCTTCAACCGGTTGCAGTAGCCGCACCAAGTGGTCGAAAACATGGTGATGGTGCCGGATTCGGGGGTGAAGTCCACTAAGTTCTCCTCAAGTAAGTGGTTGGGGCCGGCATGTCGGGCCGGGCGCCCACTGAAGTCGTACGTCACTGCCAACAACCGTACCCCGCACCCCGCTATTCCCGCAGGCGCGTGGCCCACGATGGCGCCGGACGCGAATTCGCGGGAAAGCAGCGGAGTCGCCGCAAAGCTCCGGCGAAATCGCAGGTTTCCGGCGACCTCGGCGGGGCTCAGCCGGGAGGCTGGGGCGGATGACATGAAATGGGTGCGGTGGCATGCTGGTGCCATGTGTGGACGCTACGTGATGGCCCGGGCCGTCGGAGACCTGCTGGCCGAATTCGATGCCGGGATGGAGGATGAGATCGCGATTCCACCGTCGTGGAACGTGGCCCCGACGGCGGATGTGCCGATCCTGCTCGAACGGCTGGTGGAGGGGGAGCCGGTCCGTCAACTGCACATTGCGCGCTGGGGCCTAGTGCCGTCCTGGGCCAAGGACCCGGGCATCGGGTCCAAGATGATCAATGCCCGCAGCGAGACCGTGCTGGAGAAGCCAGCCTTCCGGAAAGCGACCCGCGCACGTCGCTGCGCCGTCCCGGCGGACGGCTACTACGAGTGGAAGGGTGAGGGCCGCACCAAGCAGCCCTACTACGTCCATCCCAAGGACGGACGCCCCATTGTCTTCGCTGGGCTTTATGAATGGTGGCGGGACCCGTCCAAGGCGGAGGGCGACCCGGAGCGCTGGATGCTCTCGACCTCGATCATGACCACCGACTCGCCGCCGGAGGGCTACGCCGGGGGAATGCTGGCCGAGCTGACCGCGCTGCACGACAGGGTTCCGCTGCCCATGAACCGCGAGACCATGCAGACCTGGCTGGACCCGCAGGCCGATGACGCGGCCGGGCTCGTGGATCTGGTCCGGGCCGGGGCGCACGACGTGGCGGAAGGCTGGACGATCGACGCCGTCGGCACCGCCGTCGGGAACGTCAAGAATGACTCACCGGAACTCATCCAGCCGGTCGGGAGCCTGTTCTAGCGGGTGCCCCGGCACATCCAGCGACTGCCCCGCGTGGGGGCGTTGGGCCCCTGAGGTCAGAGCGTCACTATGCCGCCGCCGTCGACCGACCAGCCGGGGTTGAAGGCGACTTCCCAGCGGTAGCCGTCGGGATCGGCGAAGTAGCCGGTGTAGCCGCCCCAGGGCTGGGTCTTCGGTGCCGCAACGATGCGGGCTCCCGCGGTCTCGGCTTCGGCCATCACCCGGTCGACTTCCGCCGTGCTGGCCAGGTTGTGGCTGAGCGTAATGCTCGCAATGCCGGCAGGGGGATCTGTGGCCGCTTCGGACTGCATCTGGCCCGCGTCCCAGAGCGAGAGGATGAGCCCGTGGTTGACCTGGATGAAGAGCACCTCCCCGGGGACTTCCCGGTGGGCCGGCCAGCCGAGGCCATCAACGTAGAAGCGGCGTGAGGCGTCAACACTGCGGACACCTAGCGATATGAAGTCGACTCGTGGCTGCATCTTTCGATACTGTCATGCACATGCCCACAAATCACGCAGACGACAAGGCCGCCCAGGCCGACCGCGAACAGCTCGCCGCCGTGCGGGTGGCTGTTGACGAGGTGGACGAGCAGATTGTGTCCTTGATCGGGCGCCGCGAGCGGCTGATCCGGATCGCGGGGACCCTCAAGGCGGACAGCGCCGAGGTCCGTGCGCCCGGACGTGTGGAGCGGGTCATCGAACATGTCCGCGCCACGGCGGAAAAGAAGGACATCGACGTCGAACTTGTCGAGAAGACTTACCGGGCGATGATCGATGCCTTCATCACGCTCGAGCTGGAAGTGTACAAGTCCACTTCCTAGCGGGAGCCCATAAGAAGTTGCCTAGAGGGCCTCTTCAACAGGCACGTTGGCCTGGTAATCCCGGCCGTCACAGTCGCTGAAGGCCGTCATGAGATGGCCCTTGGGCAGGCCAAGCACAGTTGCAATGGGGAAGTTCCCGGTGATGGTGTTTCCTGAGTGTTCCACGCCTTTGAGGTCGAAGTTCTCTTCCGTGCCGTCATGGTTGAAGTAGTAGAAGGACACGGCCTCGCCGTTCATGAACTCAATGCCCAGTCTGCGCTGATGGGAGTAGTCCGGCCCGGCTGCCAGTAGGCCCACCACGTAGGCGCCCTGCCCCGGGATATTTCCGTCTATATCGAAGGTCGCCACCAAGGTTGAATTCTTGGCGGCGATCTTTACGTGCTTCAGGAGTGCGATATGGGAGCTCATGGCTCAATCCTGCTACCTGTGCAATCGTCCGTCCACCCCCGATCTGGGTTTTGTCGCCTCTCCGACGTAGACTGTATTTATTCGAAGATATGTTCGAATAAATACAGGGCTCGAAAAACAGAGGCGCTGCAACAGAAGGCGCTGAAACACAAGGCGCTGGAAGCGGAATAGACGTAGGAAGTCGAAGCGGGGACTGGGCCGGCTCCAGCCCGGACTGGGTCGGGAGGCAACGTGGGCATTTTCAGCGAGTCCGTGGATGTCGTCTGCACGCCCTCCGGCCAGCCCCTGCGCCTGGACTGGGCCGGCCGGCGCTATACGGTCTGCGCGGAACCCGTCCGCTGGTATGAACGCCGCCAGTGGTGGGCGGAGGAACGCCGGGCGCCGCTCGGGAGCGGGCCTGGCCTGGTGGATCACGAGATCTGGCGGGTCCAGGTGCGAGCCGTCGGGGATCACGCCGCGGATTCGACCCTCACCCTAGACCTGACCCGGCACGTAGGCAGCGGCCGGTGGCGGCTCCTGAAGATCCACGACGCCCTGCAGCCCCTCCGGAAGTCCGAATCAGCATGAACTTCACCCATCTGCACGTCTCCACCGCCTTCAGCGCCCACTATGGCGTCTCCTGGCCGGATGAACTCGCCGCCGCGGCCGCCGCAGACGGCGCCACCGCGCTGGCCTGCACGGACCGTGACGGCCTGTACGGGACCGTCAAGCACCTGAAGGCATGTATGTCCGCCGGGCTGGATGCGGTCGTCGGGGTGGACCTTGCGGTCTTTGACGACGACGGCGACCACCGCACCCAGCTCGGGGGACGCGTCGTCGTGCTGGCGCATGGACACAACAACGGCGCCGGCTACCGGGCGCTGTGCCGGCTGATCTCCGACGCCCATGCCCGCACCACGGGCAAGGCCGGGGGAATAGTGCCGGTGGCCGTCACCCGGGCGGAACTGGCCTCCCGCACCCTGCACCCGGAAACCCTGCAGCCGGTCCTCACAGTGCTGATCGGCCCGGACTCCGACGTCGGCCGGGCCATGGGCGGCCGGCGCTACCTGCGGCCCCGCACCCTGTTCAAGCGCTGGCTGGACGCCATGCCCCCCGGAACCCTCGCGGCGGAGGTTGTGTCCCAGCTCAGCCCGCCCGGGGAACCGCTGAGCACCGCCCATGCGGTGCGCATGCTCAAACTCGCCGCAGAACACGGGGTGCCCGCCGTGCTGAGCAACGCCGTGCGGTATGTGGCCGAGGACGGCGCAGCCACCGCCGATGTGCTGGACTCGGCCCGGACGCTGAAATCCCTCCCCGAGCTCTCCGCCGCCCCGCTGCTGCAGCCCAACGGGCAGGGCTGGCTGAAATCGGCGGCCCAGATGCTGCAGCTGGGCAAGGAGATCATCCACGCCGCCGGCTACGGCACGGCGGACCTCAAGCGGCTCCTGGCCCAGACCGAGGCGCTCGCGGACCGCTGCCGCATGGATCCAGAAGCCGACATGGGCTGGAAACAGCCCGTAGTCCCGGAGGCCTCCGTGATCGGGATCGACGGCGACGCGCTCGCCGAACTGACCCTGCGTTGTGAGGCCGGCATCGGCCGCCGTTTCCCGGGAATTTCCGGTCAGCGGGAACAGCAGCTGCGGGCCCGGTTGGAGCACGAGCTCCGGATCATCGACTCGCTGGGCTTCGCCTCCTACTTCCTGACCGTCGCAGAGGTCTCCCGGATGATCCTGGACCTGGGCGTCCGGGCGGCCGCGCGCGGTTCGGGCGCCTCCAGCCTGGTCAACTACCTGATCGACATCAGCCAGGTGAACCCGCTCCAGCACGACCTCATCTTTGAACGCTTCCTCTCCCGGGACCGCGCCACGCTGCCGGACATTGACATCGACGTCGAAAGCGCAGAACGGCACAACGTCTACCGGAAGATCTTTGAGCGCTTCGGAGCCGAACGCGTCACGCTGATGAGCATGCAGAACGGTTACCGCGCTCGCGGTGCCGTGCGCGACGCCGGCCTGGCCCTGGGCATGGACGACGGCGAGGTCGGGGAAATCGCCAAGCAGCTGTGGCGGTTCTCGGCCCGGCATTTCCGTGAAGCCCTCGTGGAGAAACCCGAGCTGAAGGAATTCGCGGACCGGGTGGAGCAGCGCGGCTTCACCGAAAACCAGCAGCTGGACCTGCTGGTGGACCTCACGGAGCGGCTGGACCGGCTGCCCCGCCACATCTCCATGCACCCGTGCGGGGTCATCCTCGGCGATGCCACCCTGCTGGACCGCACCCCCGTGCAGCCCAGCGGCCTGGGCCTGCCCATGAGCCAGTTCGACAAGCACGACATGGACCCCATGGGCATGCTCAAGCTCGATGTCCTGGGCGTCCGGATGCAGAGCGCCATGGCCTTCGCCGTCCGGGAAGTCATCCGGCTCCACCCCTCCAAGGCCGAGGTGGTGGCCGCCGGCGCGCATCCGGCCGGCCCTGACGGGACCGGGCCGGATTACATCTCAGGGGACGGGCACATCGACCTCAACGCGGTCCCGCTCGATGATGAGCCAACCTTTGAACTGATCCGCAGCACCCACACCCTGGGCTGCTTCCAGATCGAGTCCCCGGGCCAGCGCGAACTGATCGGCAAGTTGGCCCCCCGGGAATTCAACGATCTCATCATTGACATCTCGCTGTTCAGGCCGGGTCCGATGAAATCCGACATGGTCCGGCCCTTCCTGGAGCACCGGCACGGATTCGCCCCCGAGGTCTACCCGCATCCCGACCTCAAGCCGGTCCTGAAAGAGACCCACGGGGTCACGGTCTTCCACGAACAAATCCTCAAGACCTTCGACGTCATGACCGGGTGCGGGCTGGCGCGGGCCGACGAGTTCCGCCGTGCGCTGGGCAATGAAGTGCTTGAAGCCAAGGTGGAGGAGTTCTTCCGGAAGGAGGCGCGGGCCAGGAACTACGGTCCCGAGGTGGTGGACAAGGTCTGGGGCACGCTGAAGGGCTTTGGCAGTTTCGGGTTCTGCAAGGCCCACGGCGCCGCCTTCGCCGTGCCCACCTACCAGTCCGCCTGGCTGAAGGCACACCACCCGGAGGCCTTCCTCGCCGGGCTCTGGGAACACGACCCCGGCATGTACCCCAAGCGCCTGCTCGTGGCCGAGGCCCGCCGGCTGGGGATCCCCATCCTTCCCCTCGACATCAACCGGAGCCAGGCCGAGTACCGGGTGGAGCGGGTGGAATCCGGGCCGGACCGGGGCAGGCTGGGCATCCGCCTGAGCCTGAACGGCATCTTCGGACTCTCCGGCGCCGAGCTGAAACGGATTGTGGCCGGCCAGCCCTACGACTCCCTGGCGGACCTGCGGGCCAGGTCGCGGCTCAGCCGGCCCAGCATCCAGCGACTGGCCCAGCTGGGGGCCTTCGATTCGCTGCACCGGGCGTCCGGGGGAGACGCCAACCGGGCGGATCTGGTCCAGCACCTGCAGAAACTCCAGGCCCGCCCCCTGCGGAAGGGCGTGGAGGTCATTGAGGGCCAGCTGGCGTTGCCGCTGGGGGACGTGGAGCTGACGAACCTGTTGCCGGCGCTGCCCGCACCCAGCATGGTGGACAACGTCCGCGCGGAGCTGGACCTCATGGCCGTGGACGTCAGCGAGCACCTCATGACCAGCCACCGCCCGCTACTGGACCGGCTCGGCGTCACCACCGCGGACAAGCTGCTGGGCCTGCGCAACGGCACGGAGGTGCTGGTTGCCGGGGTCCGGGTGGCCACCCAGACTCCGCCCATGCGCGGCGGCCGGAGGGTGGTGTTCATCAGCGTCGACGACGGCACGGGCTGCGTGGATTCGGTCTTCTTCCACGAAGCGCAGGAGCAGTCCGGATCCTTGCTGTTCGGCACCCGCCTGTTGCTGATCCGCGGCACAACCCGCCGGACCGGGCCGCGGGGGATAAGTATCAGCGCCTCCATGGCCTGGGACCTCAGCCGCCCCGAGAGCCTGCCGTTCCCGGCCCCGGAATCCGGCGTCGACGGCCAGCAGGAGCCTTACCTGTCCGGCCCCCTGGACGGTCCCCTGGACGGGATCAGCAGGAACCTCGCCATCACCGGGCTGGGCGGCTGACCGGCCCGCGGCGGGGCCGCCGCTGGGTTGCGGCTGCGCCCGTGGCGCGTTGGTTGGCCTCTGGAGAAACCGATAGCATGGACGAGGCTGGCTGTGGTCCCCGTACGCCACAAGCTACGAAGCCTTAACTTTGAATAGGAGACACCCGTGTCAGATGCCCAGCAGATCACCCTTCTCGTCGACGGCGAAGAGACCAAGGTGACTACCGGGACCACCGGCGCGGAACTCTTCTTTGAGCGCCGCGACGTCGTTGTGGCCCGCGTAAACGGCGAGTTGAAGGACCTGGACCAGCCCCTTCCCGAGGACGCCAACGTTGAGGCCGTCACCATTGATTCCCCGGACGGGCTCAACGTCCTGCGCCACTCCACGGCCCACGTCATGGCCCAGGCCGTGCAGCAGCTGCGCCCCGACGCGAAGCTCGGCATCGGCCCCTACATCACGGACGGCTTCTACTTCGACTTCGACGTCGCTGAACCCTTCACCCCGGAAGACCTCCGCCAGCTCGAAAAGATGATGCAGAAGATCATCAACCAGAACCAGAAGTTCGTGCGCCGCGTCGTGTCCGAGGACGAGGCCCGCGAGGCGATGAAGGACGAGCCCTACAAGCTCGAACTGCTGGGCAAGAAGAATGACGCCGCCGATGCCGGCGAGGGCGTCAGCGTCGAGGTCGGCGCCGGCGACATCACCATCTACGACAACGTGGACCGCAAGAGCGGGGACAGCGTCTGGTGCGATCTGTGCCGCGGCCCGCACCTGCCGAACACCAAGCTGATCTCCAACGCCTTCGCGCTGACCCGGTCCTCGGCGGCCTACTGGCTGGGCAACCAGAACAACCAGCAGCTGCAGCGCATCTACGGCACCGCCTGGCCCACCAAAGACGCGCTCAAGGCCTACCAGGAGCGCATTGCCGAGGCCGAGCGCCGCGACCACCGCAAGCTCGGCGCGGAGCTGGACCTGTTCTCCTTCCCGGACGAACTCGGCTCGGGCCTGCCGGTCTTCCACCCCAAGGGCGGCATCATCCGCAAGGCCATGGAGGACTACTCCCGCCAGCGCCACGTCGATGCCGGCTACGACTTCGTCTACACCCCGCACATCACCAAGGGTCACTTGTACGAGGTCTCCGGCCACCTGGACTGGTACAAGGAGGGCATGTTCCCGGCGATGCACATCGACGCGGAGCTGAACGAGGACGGCACGGTCCGCAAGCCCGGCCAGGACTACTACCTCAAGCCGATGAACTGCCCCATGCACAACCTGATCTTCCGCTCCCGCGGCCGGTCCTACCGCGAACTGCCCCTGCGGCTCTTCGAATTCGGCTCGGTCTACCGCTACGAGAAGTCCGGCGTGGTGCACGGCCTGACCCGCGTCCGGGGCATGACCCAGGACGACGCCCACATCTACTGCACCCGCGAGCAGATGAAGGACGAGCTCACCAGCACGCTGAACTTCGTCCTGGGCCTGCTCAAGGACTACGGCCTGGACGACTTCTACCTCGAGCTCTCCACCAAGAACGAAGACAAGTTCGTGGGCGACGACGCCGCGTGGGACGAAGCCACCCGCACCCTTGCCGAGGTGGCCGAAGCCTCCGGGCTCGAGCTCATCCCGGATCCGGGCGGAGCCGCGTTCTACGGCCCCAAGATTTCGGTCCAGGCCAAGGACGCGCTCGGCCGCACCTGGCAGATGTCCACCATCCAGCTGGACTTCAACCTGCCCGAGCGCTTCGAACTCGAGTTCCAGGCCGCCGACGGCACCCGGCAGCGGCCGGTGATGATCCACCGCGCCCTGTTCGGCTCGGTGGAACGTTTCATGGGCGTGCTCACCGAACACTACGCCGGCGCCTTCCCTGCCTGGCTGGCACCCGTCCAGGTGGTGGGGATCCCGGTCGCGGAGGCCTTCAACGACTACATGTTCGACGTCGTGGACCAGCTCAAGGCGGCCGGCATCCGCGCCGAGGTGGACATCTCCTCGGACCGTTTCCCGAAGAAGATCCGCACGGCCAGCAAGGACAAGATCCCGTTCGTGCTGATCGCCGGCGGGGACGATGCCGAGGCGGGAGCGGTGTCCTTCCGCTTCCGCGACGGCAGCCAGGACAACGGTGTGCCCGTCGCCGAGGCCGTCCAGCGGATCGTCGACGCCGTCCGCAACCGGACCAGCTAGGCAGACGGAAGGGCAGCGCGTGCAGGAATCGACAGGGGCCGGGCCGGAGTATCCGGGCGACCACGCCGTGACGGACGACTTCGGCCTGGCCGGGGTCCCGGACGCTTTCCAGCGCCTGTGGACCCCGCACCGGATGGCGTACATCAAGGGCGGCCAGCACCAGTTCAAGGACCCCAACGACTGCCCGTTCTGCGCCGCACCCGAGCGGGGGGACGAGGACTCCCTGATCGTGTACCGGGGCCGCACCAGCTACGTGGTGCTGAACCTTTTTCCCTACAACCCGGGCCACCTGCTGGTTTGCCCCTACCGGCACATCCCCGACTACACGGATCTCACGGTCGAGGAAACGGCGGAATTCGCCGAACTGACGCAGACGGCCATGCGGGTGCTGCGCAAAGTCGCCAACCCCTCCGGTTTCAACCTGGGCATGAACCAGGGAGTCACCGGCGGGGCGGGCATCGCCGGCCACCTGCACCAGCACGTGGTGCCGCGCTGGGGCGGGGACGGAAATTTCTTCCCCATCATTGCCCAGACCAAGGCGGTCACGCAGACCCTCGGCGAGGTCCGCCAGCAGGTCGCCGACGCCTGGCCGCAGGAAACGCCCGCGCCGCAGGAGACACCAAAGCAGCAAATACCAGCGCACCAGGAAACAGCCGGGGAGAAGGATGCTTAACAGGCACGCCCGGGGTTTCTTCACCGCCCTGTTTTCCCCGGTTGCCCGCTGGCTGCTGAGGATCGGGGTCTCTCCCGACGCCGTGACGGTGGTCGGCACGCTCGGCGTCGTGGTCGGCGCCCTCGTGTTCTACCCGCTCGGGCAGCTCTTTTGGGGGACCGTGTTCATCACGGCGTTCATTTTCTCCGACGTCATCGACGGCATCATGGCCCGGATGCAGCAGCGCGGCGGCCGGTGGGGCAACTTCCTGGACTCCACCCTTGACCGCGTGGCCGACGGCGCCCTGTTCGCCGGCGTCGCCGTCTGGTTCTTCACCGGCGGCGCCAACCCGGCGATCGCCGTCGCCGCCATTCTCTGCCTGGTGCTCGGCATGGTGGTCTCCTATGCCCGGGCCAAGGCCGAAGCCCTGGGTTTTCACGCCAACGTCGGCATCGCCGAGCGCGCCGAGCGCCTCGTGTCCGTGCTGGTGGTCACGGGACTCACCGGCCTGGGCCTGCCCTCCGTGGTGTTGCTGGTGACGCTGTGCCTGCTCGCGACGGCGAGCCTGGTGACAGTGATCCAGCGCATCGTGACAGTGCACCGCCAGTCGCTTGGGGAACCCGAAGGTACCGCCACCGAACGTCCCGCCTGACGGCGCCACACGGTGCCCCGGCGGCCGCGCCCAATCCCTGTCCCCGCGCGGGATTCGACTGCTGTAACCCGAATTCTGCCGTGCCCCGGCCGGGGGATAGTATTAGCCTTACCGGCCAATGGATCCGGTAATCCGGTGTGTGCGAGACACGGCATGAACGTGCCGTCCGCGCCCCCGGCGAGGTCATCTATCTACCCATAGGGGTTTTTGTGTCTACACCTGATGTAAGCAGCGAAGCCGGCGCGTCCGCGAAGAACGTCACGGGCAGCAGCCGCGTCAAGCGCGGCATGGCTGAGATGCTCAAGGGCGGCGTCATCATGGACGTCGTCAACGCCGAGCAGGCCCGCATCGCCGAAGACGCCGGTGCCGTGGCCGTGATGGCGCTGGAACGCGTTCCGGCCGATATCCGCGCCCAGGGCGGCGTGTCCCGCATGTCCGATCCCGACATGATCGACAAGATCATCGCGGCCGTGTCCGTGCCGGTCATGGCCAAGGCCCGGATCGGTCACTTCGTCGAGGCGCAGGTTCTGCAGTCCCTCGGCGTGGACTACATCGACGAGTCCGAGGTCCTGACCCCGGCCGACTACACCAACCACATCGACAAGTGGAACTTCACCGTTCCGTTCGTCTGCGGTGCGACCAACCTGGGCGAGGCCCTGCGCCGCATCAACGAGGGCGCGGCGATGATCCGGTCCAAGGGTGAGGCCGGCACCGGGGACGTCTCCAACGCCACCACGCACATGCGCCAGATCCGCGCGGAGATCAAGAAGCTCGCCGGCATGGCGGAGGACGAGCTCTACGTCGCGGCCAAGGAACTGCAGGCACCGTACGAACTGGTCAAGGAAGTTGCCGCGACCGGCAAGCTCCCGGTGGTGCTGTTCACCGCCGGCGGCATCGCCACCCCGGCCGACGCCGCGATGATGATGCAGCTCGGCGCCGACGGCGTGTTCGTCGGCTCCGGCATCTTCAAGTCCGGCAACCCGGCCCAGCGTGCCGCCGCCGTCGTGAAGGCCACCACCTTCTACGACGACCCGGACGAGATCGCCAAGGCCTCCCGCGGCCTGGGCGAGGCCATGGTCGGCATCAACGTCGACGAGATCCCGCAGCCGCACCGCCTCGCCGAGCGCGGCTGGTAACGTTCGGGCCTTTGGGGGCGCCGGACGGCGCTGATCCTCGGCGTGCTATTCCCCGCGCCTTGTTGGCGGCTAAGAGGCTGCTCGGGGCGCGGGGCCCCTTTTACGCACGCTGCCGGATCACACCGCCCTTCGCCTGACGCTCCTGATTGACGACGCCGGGCGGTCACCTTCTTGGGTGGCCGCCCGGCGTCGTTGGTTTTCCCCGTCGATTGCTCCGCAACTGCCGTTATCGGGCCTCAAAAGGGCGCCTACGGAGCAGTCGAAGAGGGGTCAGTCGATGAGGGTTCAGTTCAGACGGGTCAGTCGAGGCCGCGGCGCTTCAGCAGCGGCCCGAGATCCGAGTCCCGGCCGCGGAAGGCGCGGAAGGACTCCAGCGGGTCCCGGCTGTTGCCGCGGGAAAGCAGTTCGGCGCGGAAGAAGTCGCCGTTGGCGCGGCTGAGGCCCCCTTTTTCCTTGAACCATTCCACGGTGTCGGCGTCCAGGACCTCGCTCCAGATGTAGGAGTAGTAGCCGGCGGCGTACCAGCCTCCCGCGAAGATGTGCTGGAAATAGCCGGTCCGGTAGCGCGGCGGGATCAGGCTGTGCGCCACGCCGGCCGCAGCCAGGGCCTTCGCTTCAAACTCGACGGCGTCGTCCGGGATGTCGGAGCCGTCCAGGACATGCCACGCCAAGTCCAGCAGCGCAGCGCCGAGGTATTCCGTGGTGCCAAAGCCTTCGCCCCACAGCTGCGCGGCGTTGAGTTTGTCCACGGTCTCCTGCGGCAGGGGCTCGCCGGTCGCGTGGTGCCGGGCATAGTTGGCCAGGACCTCGGGCCACATGATCCACATTTCGTTGACCTGCGAAGGGTATTCCACAAAGTCCCGCGGCACGTTCGTACCGGAGAACCGCGGATACGTGACGGCGGAAAACAGGCCGTGCAGGGCATGGCCGAACTCGTGGAAGGTGGTGCGCAGCTCGTCCAGCGTCAGCAGGGTGGGTTCGCCGGCCGGCGGCTTGGAGATGTTGAGGTTGTTGATCACCACAGGACGGGTGTTCAGCAGCCCGGACTGCTCCACGAGGGAATTCATCCACGCGCCACCGCGCTTCGTGTCACGGGTGTAGTAGTCGCCCAGGAACAGGCCCAGGTCCGTGCCGTCGGAATTCTTCACCTCCCAGACTCGCACGTCCGGGTGGTAGCCGGCGAGGTCGGCGCGTTCGTGGAAGGTGACGCCGTACAGGGCGTTCGCCGCGAAGAACACGCCATCATTCAAAACCCGGTCAAGCTCGAAGTAGGGGCGCAAGGCCTGCTCGTCCACGGCATACCGCTCCCGCTTGACCTTGGCCGAGTAGTACGCCCAGTCCCAGGCCTCGAGCGGGTGGCCGGCGGCCTCGGCCAGCGCCTCGGCCTCCGCGTCGGCATTGCGGACGGCGGCCGGGGCCAGCCGGCTCATCATCGCCTGAACGGCCTGGAAGTCCGGTGCCGTCTGCCGGTCCACGCTGAGTTCGGCGAAGTTCGCGAACCCCAGAAGGCTGGCCTTCTCGGCGCGGAGCCGGACCATGTCCTTGACCAGATCGAGCACATCGAAGCTGCCGCCGTCGCTGCCGCGGCCGATGGAGGCCTCATAGAGGCGACGGCGGACATCCCGGTTCGCCAGCGCGGCCATGGCGGGCTGGTTGCTCGGCTGGATCAGGGTCAGCAGGAACTTACCCTCGTGTCCGGCGGTCCGGGCAGCCTCGGCGGCGCTGGCGACGTCGTCGGCGGGCAGGCCGGCGAGGTCGTCGGCGTCATCAAGCAGCAGGGCCGCGGACTTCATGCCCTCCTTGACGCGCTGGCCGAACTCGGTGCCGAGCCGGGAAAGCTCGGCGTTGACTTCCTTGAGGCGCTCCTGGCCGGCGTCGTCGAGCTGGATGCCGGAGGCCCGAAACTCCTTGAGGTATTCCTCCACGAGCCGGGCGGACTCCGCGTCCAGGACCGTTGCGTCCAGCGCCGCGAAGCGCTCGTAGAGCCCGCGGTTGAGGTAGACGGCGTCCTGGTGGGCGGCAAAGAGCGGGGACAGTCGGGTCTCGAGGTCCCTGATGGTGTCCGGGGCGTCCGCGGAAACCAGGGTGAAAAAGGGGGCGGCGGCCCGGTCCAGGAGCCGGCCGGAGCGCTCCATGGCAAGGGCTGTGTTTTCGAAGGTCGGGGCCGCCGGGGTGTCCACGATGGCCTGGATTTCGGCAAGGTGCTCGGCGAGGCCGGCCTCGACGGCCTCGGCGTAGTGCGCGTCTTCGATATCCGCGAACGGCGGCAGTCCATAGGGCAGGGTGCTGGGGCTCAGGAGGGGATTGGTCATGAAATGACTCTTTCATGCAGGCGGCCGCTTCTCAACGATCGCCTCCGTGTGTTGTGATGCCGCCCACCATAGGATGAGCGGCATGGGGAGCACGACCGCAAGGCCTCGGGGACGGATGCTGGCTGTCGCCACGGCCGTTGTTCTCGCGTCTCTGCTGGCATCCTGCGGACTCTTTGCCGGGCCGGATAACCCCCCGGGTCCCACGGCGGGAGCCGGCGGTACCGGGGGAGCGGCTGACGTCGCCCGGCCGCCGTCGGGCACCCCGACGCAGTCCCCGACGCCCACACCGACGCCCACGCCTACGCCCGGGAAGGGTCCAGGCTGTGCGGCTGCCCGGTGCACCTCCGTCCTCGTCACCGGGGACATGCTGGTCCACCCCCAGCTCTGGCGGCAGGCCAGCGAGGACGCCCGCGCTGCCGGCGCGGCGGGGCTGGACTTCGGGCCGTTGCTGGAGGGCCAGCGGCGCTACATCGAGCAGAGCGACGTGGCGATCTGCCATCTGGAGACACCGGTGGCCGGCCCGGACGGTCCGTTCTCCGGGTATCCCTCGTTCAACGTTCCGCCGCAGATCATCACCGCCGTGCGGGGCGTGGGCTATCAGGCCTGCACGACGGCCAGCAATCACACCGTTGACCGCGGCACCGCGGGACTTATCCGCACCCTGGACGCCCTCGACGCCGCCGGACTCCGGCACACGGGCTCGTACCGGACCGAGGCGGAGTCACAGGGGATCCTGATCCTGCAGACCGCCGCGGCCAAAATCGCCGTCGTTGATGCCACATACGGCCTCAACGGGCTGCGCGCCGAGCAGCCCTGGCAGGTTGACCTGCTCGATCCCGATGCCATGATTTCCAAAGCACGCAAGGCCAGGGCTTTGGGCGCGGACATCGTGCTGGGGGTCATGCACGCCGGCCAGGAGTACTCAAACAGGCCCGACGCCCAGCAGCGCGACGTCGCCCATGCGCTCGTGGACAGCGGCCTGTTCAGCCTGGTCTACGGCCACCACAGCCACTCGATGCTGCCGATCGAGAAGTACAAGGGAACCTGGATTGTGTACGGGCTTGGGAACGGCATCACCGAGCTCTCGCCGTCGTTCGTCGTCAACAACGAGGGCCTGTTGGTCCGGGTGCAGTTCAGCCAGGACGCGGCCGGGTCCTGGGCCGCCTCAGACCTGGCCTGGGCGCCGTCGGTGATGGTCCGCGGACCCTACCGCTGGTGTTCGGTCGCGGCCGACGCGCCGCAGGGCCGTTGTGCCGGAACGGCGGCGGACGCGGCCACGCGCCGGCGCACCACGGCCGTGCTGGAGTCGATGGGCGCCGCGGCGGCGGGCGCCCATGAGCTTATTCTCACCGCGGGGCCCTAAGCTTGGGCGGCATGGAGATGATCAACGAACGGCGGCGCACCGTCGCGGCCAACGGGGCCGAGCTTGCCGTGTTTGAGTATGGCAGGGAGCCGGGACCGGACGTGCCGACGCTGCTGCTGGTACACGGCTATCCGGACAACCATCAGGTCTACCTGCCGGCCATCCGTGATCTGGCCCGAAGCCACCACGTGGTCGCCTACGACACCCGGAACGCCGGCGCGTCCGCCGTCACCGGCCTCCCCGGGGACTTCACCCTGAAGACGCTCGTGAATGACATGTTCGCCGTGCTGGCCGCCGTCGGAGCCAGGGACGTCCATCTTGTGGGCCATGACTGGGGATCGATCCAGGGCTGGGCCGCAGTCCAGGACCCTAGGGCCGCGGGGCTGATCGGCCGGTACACGTCCATCTCCGGCCCGGACCTGCGGCACTTCGCCCGGTGGGTGCGAAGCCGGTATGCACGTCCACGGGCGTGGCCGCAGCTGGCCGGTCAATTGGCCCGCAGCTGGTACATCGCCGCGTTCCTTGTGCCGAAGCTGCCGGAGGCCGCCTGGCGCCTGTTCCTCACCAAACGCTACGCGCAGACGGCGAAGCGCGACGTCGGCGATGATCCCATCCGCGGTCTGGCCCTCTACCGCGCCAATTTTTTCTCGGCCGTGAACTGGCCGCCCGGCGGCCGCGTGACGCTGCCTGTCCAGGTGGTGGTGCCGTTGAAGGATTCCTTCCTGTCGCCGGACCTCATGGAGGGATTGGAATCCTGGGTGGATGACCTCACGGTGATCCGGGTGGACAGCGGCCACTGGTGGCCGGCATCCCGGCCGGCGGAGTTCGCGGAGCTGCTGCGGCAGCCGCAGCCCCTGACGACGCCGTAGGCCAGCGTCGTCATGGCGCGGGCAGGCCGGCGGGATCGGGAATCCCGGAGCGGGACGTTCCCTAACGGGATGGACTACCTGACGTGGGGCCCGGGCCCGAAGACGCTCTTGTTCGTCCAGGGCGGACCGGGGAGCTTTGTGCCCCAGGGGGTGCTGCGCCAGGTGTTCCGGCGGGAGTTCGCCGCCTATCAGGAGGCCGGGTACGCCATCTGGATTGTCACCCGCCGGCGGAACATGCCGGAGTCGCACACCAGCGCCGACATGGCGGCCGACTATGCCCGGCTGATCGCCGAGGAGTTCGGCGGCCGGGTTGACCTGGTGGTGGCCGAGTCATTCGGCGGGATGATCGGGCAGTACCTGGCCGCCCGCCATCCGCGGTCCTTCGGGCACATCGCGATGGTGGTCACGGCGGCCGAACTGAGCGCGTGGGGCAAGGACGTGGACGAGCGGATGGCCGCCGCCGTCGCGGCCGGAGACCCGGGCCGCGCCGGCACGGTCCTGGCCGAGTACCTCTTACCGGGCCCGCGGACCCGGTGGCTGCGGGAACTGCTGGGACCTGTTGTCGGCAGGCGCGTGCTGGACCCCGCCGGGTGCCCCGCCGCGGATATCCTGACGGAGGCGCGTGCCGAGCTGGCGTTCGATGCGCGGGCGGTGCTGCCGCTCATTCGCCCGCCCGTCCTGCTGCTCTGCGGCGGGCGGGACGCGTTCTTCCCGAGGACGGTTGCGGAGGAGACCGCGCGGTTGATTCCAGACTGCACCCTGATCGTCTACGAGCGGTGGGGCCATCTCCGGGCGGGATCGAGCAGGCGGGTGCCGCGCGACGTCCTGGCCTTCGTTCGGAGCCGGTAATGGGGGCCGGTAATGGCAGGCCGGGCCGTGGAAAGCTTCCGGGCTGTTACCCGGCGTCGAGGCGCAGGCTCATGAAGACGCTGTTGGGGTCGGCTTCGTAGCCGGCGAAAGGCGGGCAGCCCACGAAGCCGTGCCGTTCGTACAGTCGCCGCGCGGGGGCGAAAAACTCCTGGCTACCCGTCTCCAGGAACAAGCGTTCGTAGCCGCTGTCCCGGGCCTCCGCCAGAACGTGGCGCAGCAGAGCCGAGGCCACACCGCGCCCGCGGGCTGCATTCGCGGTCCGCATCGACTTGATCTCGGCGTCGCCGGAAGCCAGGTGTTTCAGCGCCGCGCAGCCCAGGAGCCGGGAGTCCTGCCGGGCCGTCCAGAAGCTGATGCCGGGGCCTGCCAGCGCGGCGGGATCAAGGGCGTGGACGCTTTCCGGCGGGGAGGTCGCGTACATGTCGGCGAGGTGCTCGCCCAGCAGCTGCAGGACGTCCTGCCGCCCCGGCGTGTCGCGCCCAATCTGGATCGTGCCGCCGCCGGTGCCTGCCATCCGGGTCAGCGGGGCCGGCGGGCGGCGTGTTCCCGCGCCAGCACCGCGTAGGAGTCGTCCGGGGTGCCCGGGGTGAAGCTGCCGTATTTACGTTCGACGGCGGTCCGGATCAGGAAATCCGCCAGGGCCGGGTTCTTGGGCAGCAGCGAGCCGTGCAGGTAGCTCGCCACGATGTTGCGGTAGCGGGCGCCCTCCTGGCCGTCGGTGCTGTTGTTGCCGGTGCCTTTGGCGGTGGTCCCGAGCGGTTCGACGCCCGGTCCCAGTGTGGTCTGGCCGCTGTGGTTCTCATAGCCCAGGATGCTGCCGAATTCGGGGGAGGAGACCGTGACGTTCCCGATCAGGCGCTCATCGGTGCCGTGGGTCTCCACGTCCAGGATGCCGATGCCCGGCAGGACGGACCCGAGCCGGGTCTTGAAGAACTTCCCGAACAGCTGGTACAGCCCGCAGATCACAAGCATTGGGGTGCCGTCGTCGGCCATCTGCTTCAGGGTGGACTCGCGCGAGAGGAGGTCGTCCTGGATGACGAGCTGTCCGCTGTCCTGTCCGCCGCCACCGACAATCAGGTCCACGTCTGCCGGGAACGGGTCACCAACGTTGTATTCGAGCAGTTCCGGTGTGTAGCCGTGCCAGCGCAGCCGCTGCGCGAGGACCAGGGCGTTGCCCCAGTCGCCGTAAATGTTCATGTCCCGCGGGTATAGCTGCAGGACCCGGATGGTTCCCTTGCTGGGGGCCGCGGAATCTTCGGGCGGAAGTTCGTGCCCAAAGGACAGCTCGTGCGGGGTTTCGGGGGACCGGGGGGTCATGAGACCACCTCCACTGTGGTGATTTTGGACAGCTCGCGGCGGATGGCCAGCATGGCCGTGTAGGTGCAGAAAATCCTCTTGGGCTTGCCCTCGCCGCCGCGGATGAACGCTGCCAGCGCCGGCGCAATTTCCGTGTCGACGGCGCCGATCGCGACGTCGTCGTACTGCAGCCGCAGCGCCATGTCATACGCGCGGGAGCCCGTGAGCTGGTCCACGCCGCCGTCGCGGAGCGTGTCGAATTCGACGTCCCACAGCCAGGACATGTCCCGGCCGTCTGCGTAGTTGTCGTTGATCGCGATCATCGTGGCGTACCCCGCGGCCGGGAAGGATTTGAGGCCGAGCCGGAAACCGCTGGGGTTCTTGACCAGGACCAGTTCCAGCGGGAGGCCATCGACCACGAGGCTTTCGCCGCGGCCGAACGCCGGCGCCACCTTGGACAGCGCCGTCAGCAGGCCGGCCTGGTCGGTCCCGGTGCCGCGGGCGCCCGCGACGCCGCGGGCCAGGGTCAGCGCGGCGGCGGCATTGAAGATGTTGTAGACGCCGCGCAGTTTCATCCCCGTGGTGACCGTCGCGCCGTCGTACTCGAAATCGGCGTCGTCGGCGCCCACGCGGCGCAACACGACGTCGGCGGCGGGCCGGGCGGGGGCGGCCGGCACCGGGCTGCCAGGGGCGGCGCGCATGTCGTCGTCGTTGGGGAAGGTGCTCAGCAGGGAATCGTCCAGCCCGAAGTAGAGCACCTCCGGCCCGTCCAGGGTCTGCGCGATCCGGGCGACGCGCGGGTCTTCCCGGTTCAGGACCACGGTCCCGGTGGTCCTGGACGCGATGTGCTGGAGCAGTTCGGCGGTCTTGTCGATCTCGCCGAAACGGTCCAGCTGGTCGCGGAGGACGTTGAGCAGGAGGCTGTACCGCGGCGGGACCTTGTTGACGAAGTGCACGGCATGTGCCTCGTCCAGTTCCAGGACCGCGACGTCGGCATCGAGCCGGCCCCGCCAGTCGACCTCGCCCAGGAGCGCCGCGGCCACGCCGCGGGTGAAGTTGCTGCCGGTGCGGTTGGTGAAGACCTTCAGTCCCTGGCTCTCGAGCAGTTCCACCACCATCTTGGTGGTGGTGGTCTTCCCGTTCGTGCCACTGACAACGGCGACCCCCAGCGGCAGCGTGGACAACGTCCGCCGCATGAAATCGGGGTCGATTTTTTCGACCACAAGCCCGGGGAGGGCCGAGCCTCCGCCCCTGAGCCGGGAGACCCGGCGGACGAACTTGCCGAGCGGAACGCTGAAGTAAAGCATGCTCTGTAATATATCCCAGCAGCGGCATGGAACCCGGACGCCCGGGGCCGTTGCAGGCGCCTTCCATGCGCCTTCTATGCGCTGCGGCGCGGCGCAGCGCATTATGCTGTGGGGATGACCACCCCCTCTTTTTCCCCTGAATCCCGCGCGGGTTCGGGCCTCCGGATTGGTGTCCTGGCACTCCAGGGCGATTTCCGGGAGCATCTGCATGCCGTGGAAGCCGCCGGTGCCGCGGGCGTCGGGATCAGGCGTCCCGCCGAACTCGACGGCCTGGACGGGCTCATCATCCCCGGCGGCGAATCGACCACGATCGACAAGCTCGCCAGGATCTTCGGGCTCCGGGATCCGCTGCGCGAACGCATCCAGGCCGGCCTGCCCGTCTACGGCTCGTGCGCCGGGATGATCCTGCTGGCGGACGAGATCGCGGACCCGGCGAAGGACCTGGCCGGAAACCCGCAGCAGACGTTCGGCGGACTCGACATCACCGTGCGCCGCAACGCCTTCGGCCGGCAGCGCGAGTCCTTCGAGACGGACCTGGACTTCAGGGGGCTCGGGTTCAGCGCCGCCGGCGGGGCAGTGGCCCCGGTCCATGCCGTCTTCATCCGCGGGCCCTGGGTGGAGCGCGTCGGCGACGGCGTCGAAGTCCTCGCCCAGGTGGAACCGTCCAAAGCCGGCCACCCCGAATCCCTGGACGGGACGGCTAGAATTGTTGCAGTGCGTTCCGGCAAGCTGCTGGCCACCTCCTTCCACCCGGAAGTGACGGGGGAAAAGCGCGTGCATGAACTGTTTATTCGAATGATCAGAGGAGAAGCGTAAAGCATGTCAGGCCACTCCAAATGGGCGACGACCAAGCACAAGAAGGCCATCCTTGATAGCCGCCGGGCCAAGTCGTTCGCCAAGCTGATCAAGAACATCGAAGTCGCGGCGCGCATGGGCGGCCCTGACCTCTCCGGCAACCCCAGCCTGGAACTGGCCGTCACCAAGGCCAAGAAGACATCGGTGCCCGCTGACAATATCGACCGCGCCATCAAGCGCGGCGCCGGGCTCACCGGCGAGGTCGTCGACTACACGGAAATCATGTACGAGTGCCGCGGCCCGCAGGGTTCCGCGCTGCTGATCGAGTGCCTCACGGACAACAAGAACCGTGCCGCCTCCGAGGTCCGGCTCGCCATCTCCCGCAACGGCGGCACGATCGCCGATCCCGGCTCCGTCAGCTACCTCTTCTCCCGCAAGGGCGTCGTTTCGCTGCCGAAGAACGGCCTCAGCGAGGACGACGTCCTGATGGCAGTCCTCGACGCCGGGGCAGAGGAAGTCAAGGACAACGGCGACAGCTTCGAGATCCACTCCGAGCCGACCGACCTGCAGGCCATCCGCGATGCCCTCAAGGAAGCCGGCATCGAGTACGACACCGACGAGGCCGAGTTTGTGCCGTCCATGCAGGTGCCGCTGGACCTCGACGCCGCCAAGAAGTTCATGAAGCTCGTGGACGCCCTGGAAGAGCTCGACGACGTCCAGAACGTCTACAGCAACGCCGACCTCAGCGACGAAGTGCAGGCCGCACTGGAAGCTGAGTGACGCGCTCACCTCGCCGAGACGTTGAGGCCCGGTCTTGACGGCCCAATCGTGACGCTGCGCGTGTTGGGGGTTGACCCGGGCCTCACCCGTTGCGGGATCGGCGTCGTCGACGTCGAGCGGAACCGGCGGGCCACCCTGGTGGCCTTCGGCGTCGTGGGAACTTCCCCCGAGGAGAGCCTGGACCAGCGGCTGCTGGTCATCGCCACATCCATCGATGAGTGGCTGGACAAGTACGAGCCGCACGTCCTCGCCGTGGAACGGGTTTTTTCCCAGCTCAACGTCAGCACGGTCATGGGGGTGGCGCAGGCCTCCGGCGTGGTCATTGCGGCCGCCGCGCGCCGTGGCATCCCGGTGGCGCTGCACACCCCGTCGGAGGTCAAGGCCGCCGTGACGGGAAGCGGGACCTCGAACAAGGACGCCGTCACCAAGCTGGTGACCAAGATCCTCCGGCTGGACGCGCCCCCGCGCCCGGCCGACGCCGCCGACGCCCTCGCGTTGGCCATCACCCATGCCTGGCGGGCCGGCAGCGGCGCCGCCGTCTCGACGACGGGGCCGGGCAGCCAGTCCCTCACTCCGGCGCAGCGGGCGTGGGCGGACGCGGAGGCAAAAGCGCGCCGTGCGCGCTGAATGTCCGGCTGTGGCGCCGCGTAGCTTGGTAGGGTATTCGTAGATATGTTCGGATAGCCGGCGTGCCGGGCCGTACTTTCTTTAATCCCCCAGTTACAGACGCCAGTTAGACCAGGAGCCCGGCCTTGATCAGTTTTCTTCGCGGAACCGTTGCGCATGTTGGCCTGTCCTCCGCCGTGATCGACCTCAACGGCGCCGGCATGAGCGTCAACGCCACACCGCAGACCCTCAGTGGCCTCCGGGTGGGTGAGGAGGGAAAGCTGTTCACGTCCCTGATCGTGCGGGAGGACTCGCTGACCCTGTTCGGCTTCGCGAGCGATGACGAGCGCGAGGTGTTTGACGTGCTGCTCAGCGTCAGCGGCGTCGGTCCCCGCCTCGCCCTGGCCGTGCTGGCCGTCCACGAGCCGGAAGCCATCCGGGTGGCCGCACACTCCGGCGACGGCAAGGCCTTCACGAAGGTCCCCGGCATCGGACCGAAGGTGGCCGGCCGGATCGTGCTCGAACTCGCCGGCAAGCTTGTGCCGCACGGCACTGCCGGCGCGCCCGTCGCGGCCGTGTCCGCGGAATCAGTCTGGAAGCCACAGGTGGTGGCCGCGATGACCAGCCTGGGCTGGTCCGAAAAGGATGCCACGGCCAGCATCGACAAGTCCCTGGCCGATTCCCCGGACCTTGCCGCCAACGGCAATGTGGCGGAGATTCTCCGCGCGACGCTGCGCTGGCTGGGCCAGGACGGCGCCCGCGCCGGAAACCGGGTAGGCGCGCGTGGCTGAGCCGTCGATCGTCGCCGGGGGAGAGGAGCCGGAGGAGCGGGTCATCGAAGCCGCCCTGCGGCCCAAGAACCTGCACGACTTCGTGGGCCAGCACCGGGTCCGCAAGCAGCTCTCGCTCGTCCTGGAGGCCTCGCGCATGCGTGGCCGCAGCGCGGACCACGTGCTGCTCTCGGGCCCTCCCGGCCTGGGCAAGACCACCCTGTCCATGATCATCGCGGCCGAAATGAACGTCCCGCTGCGGATCAGCAGCGGCCCGGCCATCCAGCACGCGGGTGACCTCGCGGCCATCCTTTCCTCGCTCTCCGAGGGCGAGGTCCTGTTCCTGGATGAAATCCACCGCATGTCCCGGCCGGCCGAGGAAATGCTGTACATGGCGATGGAGGATTTCCGCGTCGATATCGTCGTCGGCAAGGGCGCCGGCGCCACGGCCATTCCGCTGGAGCTGCCGCCCTTCACCCTCGTCGGCGCCACCACGCGGGCGGGCCTCCTTCCCGGGCCGCTGCGGGACCGCTTCGGTTTCACCGGCCACCTTGAGTTTTACTCCGTCGAGGAGCTGGAACTGGTCCTGCGCCGTTCCGCCGGCCTGCTGGACCTGAAGGTCAATTCCGCCGGATTCAGCGAGATCGCCGGCCGGTCCCGGGGCACGCCGCGCATCGCCAACCGGCTCCTGCGCCGCGTCCGGGACTGGGCGCTCGTGCACGGCATTGAGCAAATCGATGCGCGGGCGGCGTCTGCGGCCCTGGACATGTATGAGGTGGACAAGCGCGGCCTGGACCGGCTGGACCGTGCCGTTCTCGAGGCCCTCATTACCAAGTTCGGCGGCGGGCCGGTCGGCCTGTCCACGCTCGCGATCGCCGTCGGCGAGGAAACGGAGACCGTGGAAACGGTCGCCGAGCCCTATCTGGTGCGGGAGGGACTGCTCGGCCGGACGCCGCGCGGCCGCATTGCCCTGGCGCCGGCATGGACGCACCTGGGCTTCGCCGTTCCGGCCGGCGCCTTCGGCCAGGACCCGCTCGAGCTGTTCCAGGCCGACGAGCTGGACCAGAGCCCTATGGGCGTGCCCGGCGGGGACCTTGGCGAAGAAACCGATCCTCAATGGATCCGAAACAGCCGCTAGCACCGTTCTTTCAGCTTTTCCCTTTAGACTGGTATGACGCTCGGCACGTTCGGGTTTTGTTTCCGTGGGCGGAGAGCAGGTAGCCGCCGGCGGTCTGGGGGACGGTCTCGCTGCCAGTTTGCTGCGCAGACCCCTGCCCGCGCCGCCCGGAGCAAACGGACGTTGCTGAAAAACAGCTATGCAAGTACAGAACGGAACAATCCCTGTGTTCGGACTTATTTCTGCCCAGACCCAGCCGCAGGCCGGCGGCGGCATCGACATCATGACGATTCTCCTGTTCGTCATGCTCGGACTTTTCGTCTTCATGATGTTCCGCCGCAACAAGAAGACCCAGCAGCAGCAGGCACAGCTTCAGTCCAAGTTCGAGCCCGGTGTCGAGGTCATGACGAGCTTCGGGCTGTTCGGCCGGATCGTGAACATCGATGAGGCCGAGAACAAGGTCACGCTGGAGCTCTCCCCGGGGAACACCGCCACCGTGCACCGCCAGGCCGTCACCAAAATTGTGGAGCCGGTTGTCGCTGCCGAGGAGCCGACCGTCGTTCCCGACGATGCGTCCTCGCTGACCACCGAGAAGCTGGGTGCTGAGGGCACGGACGCCAGCGCCCCGGTCCACGACGCGCCGCGCACCGAAACGCCCGAGGAAACCCTGCGCCGCCTCAACGACGAAGGCAAAAAAGACAGCTAGTCTGCCTTCCTGAGCTATCCCGCGAAGCAACGGTTGCGGGCATCCGCCGGCGGGGGCCCAGAGCCCGCGCCGGCGGATCCGCCGTAAATAATAGAAAGATCGACAATGGCACGAACTGGCCCCAAATACTCAGCCATCAGGATGCTGGTCTGGCTTGGCGTAATCATCGCCGCCATGACGGCTGTCCTGGCGGGCGGCACGATGGCCGGCCAGGCGGGCTGGGCTCCAAAGCTCGCACTGGACCTTGAAGGTGGCACCCAGATGATCCTGGCGCCCAAGGTTGAGGGCGGTTCGGGTATCACCGAAGACCAGCTCAACCAGGCCGTGGCGATCATTCGCCAGCGCGTGGACGGCTCAGGTGTCGCGGAAGCGGAAATCAGCACGCAGTCCGGCCGCAACGTCGTCGTCAGCCTCCCGGGAACCCCTGCCAAGGAAACCCGTGCGCTGATCCAGGCTTCCGCCGACATGAACTTCCGCCCGGTCATCCAGACCGGTCCCGGCGCAGCGGTCCCCGCCGCGTCCAGGACCCCGGACGCCCAGCTGCCGAAGCCGACTGCCGCACCCGCCAACAGCAGCGACGAGAACTGGATTACCCCCGAGGTCTACAAGCAGTTCGAGGCGCTCGACTGCGACAACCCCTCCCAGGACAAGCAGCAGCGCTCGGACCCGACCAAGCCGCTGGTGACCTGCGAGCCGGCGTCGGCCAATTCGCCGGCCATCAAGTACATCCTCGGTCCGGTGGAGGTGAAGGGCTCGAACATCAAGTCCTCCTCCTTCCAGCTGCAGCGCGGCGCCCAGGGTGCCGTGACCAATGAATGGGCCGTCAACATCCAGTTCGATGACGCGGGCACCACCAAGTTCAAGGAAATCACCGAGCGCCTGTACCAGTTCTACGCCGCCGGCGGCGGCCAGACCGGCTCGGATCCGAAGTCCCAGTTCGCTATCGTCCTGGACGACCAGGTCATCTCCGCCCCGCGCTCCCTCGCCGTCATCACCGACGGCCGGCCGCAGATCACCGGCGGGTTCACCGAGGAGTCGGCCAAGGCCCTCTCCGACCAGCTCCGTTTCGGTGCCCTGCCAATCAGCTTCGAAATCCAGAGCGAACAGCAGATCTCGGCGACCCTGGGCGGGGAGCAGCTCCGCATGGGTATGCTTGCCGGCCTGATCGGCCTGCTGCTCGTGGTGATCTACTCGCTGTTCCAGTACCGGGCCCTTGGCTTCGTGACCGTGGCCTCCCTCGTGATCGCCGGCGTGCTGACGTTCCTGGCCATCGCCATCCTGGGCTGGACCGAAAACTACCGGCTTTCCCTCGCCGGCGTCGCCGGCCTGATCGTGGCCATCGGCCAGACGGCCGACTCGTTCATCGTCTACTTCGAGCGCATCCGCGATGAGCTCCGCGAAGGACGCGGCCTAGTCTCGGCCGTCGAAAACGGCTGGAAGCGGGCCAAGCGCACCATCCTCGCGTCCAAGGCCGTGAACCTCCTCGCCGCCGTCGTGCTGTTCTTCGTGGCAGTGGGCAACGTCCGCGGCTTCGCGTTCACCCTCGGCCTCACCGCAATCGCCGACCTCATCGTCGTCTTCATGTTCACCCACCCCACCCTGCAGCTGCTGGCCCGCACCAAGTTCTTCGGCGAAGGCCACCGGTTCTCGGGCCTGGACCCGAAGCGCCTCGGCGCCGTTCCGCTGTACCGCGGTGCCGGCCGGATGCGTACCCCGGAGGACAAGCCCGTGGCAGTAGTACGGGCGAAGAACACCGGTGCCGCCGCCGAGGCAGAGCGCCGGATGACCATTGCAGAACGCCGTCTCGCCGAAAAGCAGGATCAGGCACAACAGGCACAGCTCGCCGGTACCTCCAAGAGCGCGTCCAAGGAGGGCAAGTAAATGGTCAACTTCTCAACATTCGGCAATGAGCTGTACACGGGCAAGCGCTCGTACGACTTCGTCGGTTACAGGAAGATCTGGTTCCTGATCGCCGGAATCGCCGTCGCGCTCTCAATCCTGATCCCGGTCGCCAAGGGTGGATTCAACCTCGGCATCGAGTTCCGCGGCGGCTCCGAGTTCACGGTCTCCAACGTCAAGACCACCGAGGCCTCCCTCGGCGAGAAGGCCGTCACGGACGTCGTGGCGGGGTCCGTGCCGCGCGTGGCGAATGTCGCCGGCACCACCATGCGGATCCAGACGGACAAGCTCTCCGACGACGAGACGCTGCAGATCAAGGAAGGCCTCACCAAGGCCTACGGCGTGACGGATAACGAAGTCACGTCAACCTTCGTCGGCCCCACCTGGGGTGCGGACGTCACGAAGCAGGCGCTGATGGGTCTGGCAATCTTTGTGGGCCTGGCCGCCGTGCTGATGGCGCTCTACTTCCGGACCTGGAAGATGTCGCTCTCGGCACTTGTCGGCATGGCCGTCACGATGTTCATGACCGCCGGTGTTTACGGCCTCAGCGACTTCGAAGTGACCCCGTCCGCCATCATCGGCTTCCTCACGGTGCTCAGCTACTCGCTGTACGACACCGTGGTGGTGTTCGACAAGATCCGGGAGAACACCTCGGACATGCAGGCCTCCACCCGGCGGACCTTCGCCGAAGAGGTCAACCTCGCCATCAACCAGACCCTGGTCCGGTCCATCAACACCATGGTGGTGGCCATCCTGCCGGTCGGTGCGATCCTCTTCATCGGGGCCGGGCTGCTCGGTGCCGGAACCCTGCGGGACCTGTCCCTGGCGCTGTTCGTGGGCATCCTGGTCGGCACTGCCGCCACGATCTTCATCGCGGCTCCGCTGTACGCCGCGCTGCGGCAGGGCGAACCCGACCTGGTCAAGCAGGCCAAGCGCGTGGAGCAGAGGCGCGCCGAAGCGGCAGCCAAGACCGCGTCGCCGGCATCGCCCGCCACGGCCTGAACCGTCCCAAGCGGCCACAAACGGGCCGGAGACCGTCCCTTTCGACGGCCTCCGGCCCGTCGCCGTATCCCCGTCGGTTATCGAAGTATCCTGCTGCGGGAATACACTTGAATAATTAACCGGTCGCGAGAGGTGCTCCATTGGAAGAACGTTCGACGCCGGTGCCGGAGGCACCAGCGGACAAGGGCCAAGGCCAGGGGTCACAGACTGGCCTGGTGGCTCCCGGACGCCCCGATGTTCCCGTGCCGGTTGACAATTCCGGTGCCCGGCCCACTTTCCCCGGCCGTCGCGAACGCACGAGATCCCGCCTTGCCCGGCTGACGGGCCGTGGTGCTCCGGCGTACTCGCCGATCCTGGAGCCCTTGTTGCGCACGGTGCGCGCCAACAACCCCAAAGAGGATTTCGACCTCATCCAGCGCGCCTTCGTGGTGGCCGAGCGCTGCCACCGGGGCCAGAAGCGCAAGAGTGGTGACCCATACATCACCCACCCGGTCGCGGTGGCCACCATCCTCGCCGAACTCGGCCTCAGTGGCACCACGCTGGCCGCGGCCCTGCTGCACGACACTGTCGAAGACACGTCCTATACCCTCGCCGACCTCAAGACCGAGTTCGGCCCGGAAGTGGCCATGCTGGTGGACGGCGTCACGAAGCTGGACAAGGTCAGCTTTGGTGAGGCGGCCCAGTCCGAGACTGTGCGCAAGATGGTCGTCGCCATGGCCAAGGACATCCGCGTCCTGATGATCAAACTCGCCGACCGGCTCCACAACGCCCGCACCTGGCGCTTTGTCTCGGCCGAGTCCTCGGCCCGCAAGGCGCGCGAAACGCTGGAGATCTTCGCGCCGCTGGCCCACCGGCTTGGCATGAACACCATCAAGTGGGAGCTGGAGGATCTGTCCTTCGCGGCCCTCTACCCGAAGGTGTACGAGGAAATCGTGCGCATGGTGGGGGACCGGACCCCCGAGCGCGAAAAGAACCTCGCGGTCATCCGCAACCAGATCACCGAGGACCTCCGGACCGCGAAGATCAAGGCCACGATCACCGGACGGCCAAAGCACTACTACTCGATCTACCAGAAGATGATCGTCCGCGACAAAGACTTCGACGACATCAACGACCTCATGGGCGTGCGCGTCCTCGTCGATTCAGTCCGGGACTGTTACGCGGCCCTGGGCGCGATGCACTCGCGCTGGAACCCCCTGCCCGGGCGGTTCAAGGACTACATCGCGATGCCCAAGTTCAACATGTACCAGTCGCTGCACACCACGGTGATCGGTCCCGGCGGCAAGCCGGTGGAGATCCAGATCCGCACCCACGAGATGCACCGCCGGGCCGAATACGGCGTCGCCGCACACTGGAAGTACAAGGACCAGCCGAACCGTACGGCCGCCGGCCCCGGCAGCCCGCGCGACGGCGACATGGGCTGGCTGCGGTCCCTCGTGGACTGGCAGCAGGAGACGTCGGACCCCGGCGAATTCCTCGACTCCCTGCGCTTTGAGATCAACGCCCGGGAAGTGTTCGTCTTCACCCCCAAGGGCGAGGTCATGGCCCTCCCCGCCGGGTCCACGCCCGTCGACTTCGCGTACGCGGTGCACACCGAGGTAGGCCACCGGACCATCGGCGCGCGCGTCAACGGCAAGCTCGTTCCGCTCAACAGCGAACTGAACCACGGCGACTGGGTCGAGATCTTCACGTCGAAGGCCGAAGGCGCCGGCCCCAGCCAGGACTGGCAGCACTTCGTCAAGAGTGCCCGGGCCCGAAACAAGATCAGGCAATGGTTCAGCAAGGAACGCCGCGAGGAAGCGATCGACCGCGGCAAGGACCTGCTGACCAAGGCGATGCGGAAGCAAAACCTCCCGCTGCAGCGGCTCATGACCCACGACGCCCTCGCGGCGATCGCGGAGGACTTCAAGTACGCCGACATCTCCGGGCTCTACGCCGGTGTGGGCGATGGCCACACCTCCGCGCAGTCCGTGATGGAACGCCTGGTGGAGAGCCTCGGCGGGAACGAGCACCCGGACGATGCCCTCACCGAGGTCTCCATCCCGACCCAGGTCAGCAAGGCCCGCTTCTCCGATTCTGGTGTTGTTGTCCGCGGCGTGGACGACGTCTGGGTTAAACTGGCCCGGTGCTGCACGCCGGTCCCGCCGGATCCGATCCTCGGCTTCGTCACGCGCGGCTCCGGGGTCTCTGTGCACCGGACCGACTGCACGAACGTGAGCGGCCTGATGGACCAGCCGGACAGGATCGTGGAGGTGGACTGGGCCCCCACACAGTCCAGCGTGTTCCTCGTGGAGATCCAGGTCGAGGCGCTGGACCGCAAATCACTGCTCTCCGACGTCACCCGGGTGCTCTCGGAAAACCACGTCAACATCCTGGCGGCGAGCGTCCACACGTCCACGGACCGGGTGGCCATCTCCAAGTTTGCCTTCGAGATGGGCGACCCCAAGTACCTCAGCCACGTGCTCAGCGCGGTCCGCAGGATCGACGGCGTCTTCGACGTGTACCGCACCACCGGAAACCGCCGCCGCAGCTGACCCGGCAGTTCACGGCTCGGCCCGACCCTTGAGAGGACGGGGTCAATCCGGCGCCGCCGGCTCTGCCACGAGGGCGGCGAGCTTCGCGAGGGCCGCCCGCTTGTGCGGGACGCGCGGACTCGCGTCAACGGCAAGCCTGAGCAGTCGCAGGCGCACGCCCAGTTCGGGACGAGCCAGCAGCGCCCTCAGGGCCGGCAGGGCCCGTTCCTCATCCACGTGCATCGCCACGTCCACGGCCGTGCGCAGCGGACTGGTCACCATCAGGCCTCCCATGCTCACGACGTCGAACGGCCCCAGCCGAACTTCGTGGAAGGTGCAGCCGCGCACGGACCGCAGGCTGGAAATCCGCCGGTTGGCGTCAACCAGCAGCGCCAGACGGTCCGGCTCCGTGGCACACCCATAGATCCATGCCGCGGTCATCCGGCCCGCCACGACCCGCTGCCGGATTGCCGGCGCCACCGCCAGGGACGCGGCACGCGCGCGAAGCTGCGGACTGGCATTGGCCCCGGGTGGCAGGTAGCCGCGCTGATACAGCTGCGTCAGCACGCCGTCGGCGGCCATGGCCTGCAGCTCGGGCCAGGAGAACAGAGCGCCGGGGGAGTAGAGTTCGCAGTCTCCCGGACCCGGCCCCCTCGGGTCCGGGGCGTGCCGGCCCGGAACCTGCGGGACGGCGGGAGCGCGGGGCATGGGTACCATTCCGCCATCGTTCCCGGTTCCCCGGACACAGAACAGGCCCCGTGCCGGTCATGTGGATAACCGAAACGGGGCCTGGACTGACCTGCTGGTGTACTTCGTACTGGGCTGCAGCGTGCCTAGGAGAGCTCGCTCGCTGAGCGCTCGAGTTGCTCCAGCCAGGCCTGGCGTGCCTCGAGGGCTTCCCGGGCGGCCTTGATCTTGCGTTCGTCGCCGGCCTTCTCCGCCTTGGCCAGGTCTTCCTTGAGACCGGCGATGGCGGCTTCGAGCTGGGTGAGGGCGCTGTTGGTGCGTGCCTTCGTCTCCGGGTTGGAGCGCTTCCAGTTTTCGTCCTCGGCGTGGCGGACAGCGTCCTCCACCTTCCGCAGACCGGCCTCGACGCGGCCCATGTCGGCGCGCGGCACCTTGCCGGCTTCTTCCCAGCGGTCCCGGATGGACTGCAGTGCCTTCTTGGCTGCCGCGAGATCCTTGATCGGCAGGAGCTCGTTGGCCTCCACCAGGAGCGCTTCCTTTACCACCAGGTTCGCACCGTATTCCTGGTCGATCTCGTCGTTGGCTGCCTGCCGGTTGGTGAAGAAGACGTCCTGGGCGGCGCGGAAGCGTGCCCACAGCGCGTCGTCGTCCTTGCGGCTGGCGCGGGGGGAGGCTTTCCACTCATCCATCAGGCGGCGGTACTCGCCGGCGGCAAAACCCCAGTCGGTCGAGGAGGACAGGGCCTCGGCTTCGGTGATCAGCTTCTCTTTTACGGCCTTGGCCGCCGAATTGTTGCTGTCCAGCTGGGAGAAGTAGGCGCGGCGGTGCCGGTCAAACACCGTGCGGGCGGCGCGGAACCGCTTCCACAGCGCGTCCTCGTTGCTGCGGCCGAGCCGGACGCCGCTCTTCTGTGCGGTCTTCCAGCTCTCGAAGAGTTCGTTCATCCGCGCACTGGAGGTCTTCCATTGGATCTGCGCGGGATCGTGGCCGGCGATTTCCTCGGCCTCGGCCACGATGGCCTCGCGGGCGGCAAGCTCAGCGGCGCGGACGGCGTCGTGTTCGGCTTTCTCGGCCTTTTCCAGCTCGCCGATCTGCGTCACCAGCGCGTCCAGCCGGGCCTCGGCGGAGCGGAAGTCGCCCACCATGTTCCGTTCGGCGAGCTGCTCGCGCAGGTGCGTGACGGTCTTCTGCATGTCCGCGGTGGGCGCCTTGGAGCTCACCCGCTGTTCAAGCAGGACGATCTGGGCCACGACGTCGTCGAACTTCCGGGCGAAGTAGCCCAGGGCCTCGTCGGCGCTGACCCCCGGGTACTGGCCTACGGGGTATTCCGTGCCGTCAACGGTCAGGAAGACGTGGCCGTCGCCTTCAACACGGCCCCAGCGGGCCGCTTCGGCCAGTGAGGCTGCGGAGGACACGGCCACCGGCGCGGGAGCCGGTGCGGCCGCTGACGGCTTGGCCTTCGGCCGGGCGGCAAACGCTGCCGGGCTCGGCGCGGGACGCGCGGCCGTGGGGCCCGGCGTCGGAGCGGATGCGGGAGTCGCTTCGGCTTCGTCAACAGCCTCGGCCGTCTCCGTCGTCTCCGCAGCCTCGACGGCTTCCGCCGACACAGTGGGTTCGGATGCCTCGGCGGGCTCCTCGCCTGCGGCGGCCGGGGCCGCGGGTTCCGCAGTCTCGCCGGCGGCGTTTACGGCAGCGCCTGCGCTCTCGGCTGGGGTTGCCTCGGCTTCGGTTTCGTTGGCAGCTGCTGTTGCCAATGTTTCGTCGGATTTCTGACTGTCTGTCACCGCTAGAAGTCTTTCGCTTGGAGGGAAATACCGGGACCACGGCCTTTAGGGCCGCGGCTGGTTACTTCAGTGAGAACGAGTCTATCGTGACTGGTTCCACAGGTGCGCCGTCGGTGGCGTTGTCGCCAGGCTTCAGTCCGGCGGCGGCAATACCGCCCACCACGTCGAGCCCCGAGGTCACCTTGCCCACCACCGTATAGCCGCCGGCGGCATCCGCTGGAATGACTGTGTCCTTGTACACAATGAAGAACTGGGTGCCGTTGCCGTTGGCGTTCCCGCCAGTCCGGGCCACGGCGATCGTTCCGGCGGGGTACTTGTTGTCCGGCGGGGTGTTTTCCAGCGGGCCCCAGGTGTAGCTCGGGTCGCTGCTGCCGTCGCCGGCCTTGGACCCGCACTGGAGTACGCCGAAGTTCTCGGCCGTGGTCAGCCGGTGGCAGCTGACGCCGTCGTAGAACTTCTGGTCGGCAAGGGATTTGAAGACCGCCGCGGCCTGGGGGGCCTTCGTGCCGTCGAACTCGACGCCGAGCGTGCCGCGGTTGAGCTTGAGCTCGCCCGTGAACGTCTTGCCCGCGGCGGTCTCCGGCTTGGGGATGTTCGCGCCATTCGTCGGGGCCGCGGTGGGTGTAGCGGATGCCGACGGGCTGTTCAGTCCCTCCTGCACGGCCGCGAACTCCTCTTCGGTCGGGTTGGAGGCGAAAACGGTCAGCTGCAGCACCAAGGCCAGGCCAATTGCCGCCGTGCCGGCGCTGATGGCGAAGACGTTGTCGCGCTTGCGGCGCTTGTCCTGGTCCCGGCGCAGGCCGCGCCTGGCCTCCATCTGCTGGACGCGCCGCTTCGCCTCGCGTGCGCTGCGTGAACTGGCCGCCAAAGGTCCTCCTGGTTGTATGGCCGCCACCATAACGGGCCGTAGGCGCCGTCGCGGTAGCAGCAGCAAGCTGCAGGCAGCCCCGCCGGGCCGGCTCCGTTGGAAGAAGCGGGCGCCGAACGCATAAACTGACTGCCGCACACAGTTTATGCACGACTGGCCGGTCTGCCGCTTATCTTCGTCACGTTTCGACAGTGAGAATGCCGCCTGACGCCCGCGCCCAGACATACTGCAGTAGCAACGAGATACCGCAGTGGTAACCAGAGGAGAAAATTTCACCATGGCACGCACAGCCTCCCTGTCAGGATTCCCCGAGTGGCTCCCCGAGGAGCGGCTGGTGGAACTCCATGTGCTGGACACGCTGCGCCGGACCTTCGAGCTCCATGGTTTCTCCTCCATCGAGACCCGCGCCGTGGAGACGGTGGGCCAGTTGCTGCGCAAGGGGGAAATCGATAAAGAGGTCTACGGGCTGAGCCGGCTCCAGGACGAGGACGCGGACACCGCTGCCAAGGTTGACCCGCACGCCCTTGCCCTGCACTTCGACCTCACCGTGCCGTTCGCCCGGTACGTCGTGGAAAACGCGGGCTACCTGGCGTTCCCGTTCCGCCGTTACCAGATCCAGAAGGTCTGGCGCGGCGAACGTCCCCAGGAGGGACGGGCCCGCGAGTTCACCCAGGCGGACATCGATGTTGTCGGCGACGGCGAACTTCCGTTCCGGTACGACGTCGAAATCGCCCTCGTGATTGCCGAGGCGCTCAACGCGCTGCCCATCCCCGACTTCCTGCTGCGGATCAACAACCGCAAGCTGGCCGAGGGCTTTTACACCGGGATCGGCCTCACGGACACCGCGGGCGTCCTGCGCAGTATCGACAAACTCGAGAAGGTCGGCCCGGCGAAGGTGGCCGAGTTGCTGAAGGAGGAACTCGGCGCCACTGACGATCAGGCGCAGGCTGCCCTGAAGCTCGCGGGCATCCGCACCACGGACACGTCCTTCGTGGAGCAGGTCCGGGCGTTGGGTGTTACCAACGAGCTGTTGGAGGAAGGCCTGAACGAGCTGGAGCAGGTCATTGCGGCCGCCGTCCAGCACGCGCCGGGACGGGTCGTAGCCGATCTCAGCATCGCCCGCGGCCTCGACTACTACACGGGCACCGTGGTGGAAACCGTCCTGGTGGGGCATGAGCAGCTGGGTTCGATCTGCTCCGGCGGCCGTTACGACGCCCTGGCGAGCAAGGGCAACCGGAAGTTCCCCGGCGTCGGCCTCTCGATCGGCGTGACCCGCCTGGTATCGCGGATCCTGAGCCAGGACCTGGCCAAAGCCACGCGCTCCGTGCCGACCGCCGTGCTGGTGACGCTCAACAACGACGACAGCTGGGCTGCCGCGCAGGATGTCGCGGCGCAGCTGCGCAGCCGGGGCATCGCCACGGAGGTCGCCGCTAAGGCCGAGAAGTTCGGCAAGCAGATCAAGTTCGCCGACCGTCGCGGCATTCCGTTTGTCTGGTTCACCGACAACGACGGCAAGCACCAGGTCAAGGACATCCGCACGGGCGAGCAGTATGACGCCGATCCGGACTCGTGGACGCCCTCCGAGGAGGACCTGCACGTGCGCGTCATCGCCGCGCGCTAGGCCTTCGGGGCAGGCCTGCTGTTGTCCCTCGTCCTGCGCACCAGCACGACGAGGAACCGCCCGGCCACCCCTGCCGCCAGCACCGCCGCCATGAACAGCACGGAGGCCGGCGGCAGGGTGACGGCCAGGATCAGGCAGCCGAGGAAGCCCAGCACATTGAGCCACCGCGGCGCATGCCAGGGGCGGCCGGACAGCGTGAAAGCCGCGGCGTTGGTCACGGCGTAATAGACCAGCACACCGAAACTGGAAAATCCGACCACGGTCATCACATCGGTGCTCAGCAGCAGGACGACGACGGCGGCCGCGACGGCCAGTTCCGCCGTGAACGGGACGCTGCGGGCGCGGCCCACCCTGGCCAGCGGGGCGGGCAGGTCCCGTTCCCGCGCCATCGCCAAAGTGGTCCTGCCGACCCCGGTGATCAGGGCCAGCAGAGCGCCCAGGCAGGCGGCCGCCGCGCCGGCCTGGACGAACGGGACTCCGCCGCTGAGGCGGGAGGCCTCCACCGCGTCCAGCAGCGGCGCCGTCGAACCCGCCAGCTGCTGCGGCGGCAGGTGCCACTGCAGCAGCGCGGCCAGGCCAAGGTAGATCACGAAGGCCCCGGCCAGTGCGGCCAGGATGGCCCGCGGAATGGTACGGGCGGGATCCTTGACCTCCTCACCCAGGGTCGCGATCCGCGCATAGCCGGCAAAGGCAAAGAACATCAGCCCCGCCGCGGGAAGGACGCCCCAGACGCCGGAGGGCGGCGCGGGGTAGGCCGGCGCCGCCGACACCGCGGGGGCGCCCGCCGGGTGCGGGCCGAGCAGGGAGGCCACGGCGACGAAGACGAGCGTGGCCAACACAACGGCCAGCAGGATCCTGGTCAGCAACGCGGTCCGCGTGATGCCGAGCAGATTAACTCCCGTGAGGGCGACGACGCCGGCGACCGCCAGCGGTGTGGCATAGGCCGGCGCCACGTAGTGCCCGAACGTCAGCGCCATCGCCGCGCAGGACGCCGTCTTGCCCGTGATGAAGCCCCAGCCCGCAATGAAGCCGGGCCACTGGCCGAGCTGCCGGCGCCCGTACACGTAGGTGCCGCCGCTGGCGGGGTACCTTGCCGCCAGCTGCGCCGACGCGACGGCATTGCAGTAGGCGATGACGCCGGCCACGGCCACGGCGAGTGTCAGCAGTGGCCCGGCCAGGGCGGCGGCGGGGGAGAACACGACGAACACGCCGGCGCCCAGCATCGACCCCAGGCCGATTGCCGTGGAATCGAACACGCCGAGCCGCCGCTGCAGCCGCTGGTGTGGCCGCTGCGGGCCGGGCCGGCCACCGGGCTGGGTTCCGTTGTGCCGGGTTGCCATGGCGGAAGGGGCCTTTCCAACGGGTAAACTCGAACGGGATCGTTCCCGTAGCGATCCTATTAGAACGTCATTGTTTTAATATCGCTTTTGATTTTCCCTCTGTCTTCTTCAGAAAGGCGTGCTGTGCTGCGCACACATGACCTCGGATCACTTCGCTCCGAGCACATTGGACAAACCGTAACCCTCGCCGGCTGGGTCGGCCGGCGTCGTGACCACGGTGGTGTCGCATTCGTTGACCTGCGCGACGCGTCCGGCGTCGCCCAGGTTGTGGTCCGCGAAGAAGAGGTCTTCCACGGACTGCGCAACGAGTATGTGCTGCAGATCGTCGGCACCGTCTCCCAGCGTCCCGAAGGCAACGAGAACCCGGCGCTTCCCACCGGCGAGATCGAGGTCATGGCCGAGAAGGTCACCATCCTCAACACCTCGGATCCGCTGCCGTTCCAGATCGACGAGCACGTAGAGGTGGGCGAGGAAGCACGCCTGAAGCACCGCTACCTGGATCTGCGCCGCCCCGGCCCCGCCCGCAACCTGCGCCTGCGCTCGGAAGCCAACCGCGTGGCCCGCGAACTGCTCCACCAGGACGGCTACGTGGAGATCGAAACCCCCACGCTGACCCGTTCGACGCCGGAAGGCGCCCGCGACTTCGTGGTCCCCGCACGCCTGACGCCGGGTTCCTGGTACGCGCTGCCGCAGTCCCCGCAGCTGTTCAAGCAGCTCCTTCAGGTGGGCGGCTTCGAAAAGTACTACCAGATCGCCCGCTGCTACCGCGATGAAGACTTCCGCGCGGACCGCCAGCCGGAATTCACGCAGCTGGACATCGAGGCCAGCTTCGTGGAACAGGACGACATCATCCGCCTGGGCGAGAACATCGTCCAGGCCCTGTGGAAGCTGATCGACGTCGAGATCCCGACGCCGATCCAGCGCATCACCTACCACGACGCCATGGCCCGCTACGGCTCGGACAAGCCGGACCTGCGCTTCGGCCAGGAGCTCACCGAGCTGACCGAATTCTTCAAGGACACCAACTTCGGCGTCTTCAAGGCGCCCTACGTCGGCGCCGTCGTCATGCCCGGCGGCGCCTCCCAGGCCCGCCGCGCCCTCGACGCCTGGCAGGAATGGGCCAAGCAGCGCGGCGCCAAGGGCCTGGCGTACGTGCTCTACAAGGAGGACGGCGAACTCGCCGGTCCCGTCGCCAAGAACCTCACCGAGACCGAGCGCGCTGGCCTCGCCGACGCCGTCGGCGCCAAGTCCGGTGACTGCATCTTCTTCGCAGCCGGCGAGAAGACCCCGTCCCGTGCGCTCCTCGGCGCTGCCCGCGTCGAGATCGGCCACCGCACCGGGCTCATCAACCCCGCTGACTGGGCCTTCTGCTGGGTCGTGGACGCGCCGATGTTCGAGCCCGCCGCCGCCGCGGTCGCCTCCGGCGACGTCGCCGTCGGCGCCGGCAAGTGGACCGCCGTGCACCATGCGTTCACCTCGCCCAAGCCCGAGTTCATGGACTCCTTCGACACGGATCCCGAGTCGGCGCTGTCCTACGCCTACGACATCGTCTGCAACGGCAACGAAATTGGCGGCGGCTCGATCCGTATCCACGAGCGCGACGTCCAGGAACGGGTCTTCGAGCTCATGGGCCTGGACAAGGCAGACGCGCAGACCAAGTTCGGCTTCCTGCTGGAGGGCTTCAAGTTCGGTGCCCCTCCGCACGGCGGCATCGCGTTCGGCTGGGACCGCGTGGTTGCCCTGCTGGCCGGCGTGGAGTCCATCCGCGACGTCATCGCGTTCCCGAAGTCCGGTGGCGGCTTCGACCCGCTGACCCAGGCTCCCGCTCCCATCACGGCGCAGCAGCGCAAGGAAGCCGGCGTCGACTTTAAGCCCGAGGCCAAGTAGGCCGCGGACGGCAAAACCAGGCTGGAAGCATCAGCCGTAGCGGCAGGGGCTCCCCGGGCAACCGGAGGCCCCTGCCGCTGTCATGATCGGCCGCAACTGTTCCGGACGGAGAACCTCGATGGACCTGACCCCGATGCCCGAAGCGGGCCCGGAACCGGACCCGGAAGTGGGCCCCGAACCGGACCCGGAAGTGGGCACCGAATCGGACCTCCTGGCCATTCCGGGGCTGGAAGGGCTGATGGATGCCGCATGGCCGGCTGCCGAACGGGAGGAATCGGGCGGCTGGGTGCTGCGGGCGGCCTCCGGCGTGACGCAACGGGCAAACTCGGTCTGGGCGCGGCTTCCCGGCGATGATGACCCGCACCGGCTGCTGGCCGCGCTCCGGGAGGCCCGGCTTTGGTACCGGAACCGCCGGCTTCCGCTGATTTTCCAGGTCTTCGATGGCCCGCCCCATGCGGCGCTGCACGCAATGCTCGATGACGAAGGGTTCACCCGGCAGTCCGAAACCCTGGTCCTGGTCCGCGGCCCTTGGGCGGAGTCCGGACCCGGCCCGGATTCCGGCGGCCCCGGACCTGCCGTGGAAATCTCCGCCGAGCCGTCGGCGGAATGGCTGGAGCTGTGGTGGAGCGTCGACGGCCGCGGGGGAGCGGACGAGTTCGCCGTGGCCCGCCGCATCCTGGCCGGGTGCCCGGCCCTGTACGCCCTCGTCCGGGACGACGGCGGGTCGCCGGCCGCCGTCGCACGCCTCGCCTTGCCCAACACCGGCCCGTCCGGGCCCGGGTGGGGCGGGCTGTACTGCATGGCAACGCGGCCGGATGCACGGCGTCGGGGCCACGGCGGCCGGGTGGTCCAGGCGCTGCTGCGCGAGGGCGGGGCCCGCGGCCTGGCGGGGTACTGGCTGCTGGTCATGGCCTCCAACGCCGGTGCCCGTGAGCTGTACGCCCGCGCCGGCTTCCGCGAAGCCGGCCGCTACCTCTACCGTCAGGACAGGCCCAAGCGGCACCTGACCGGCTGCTAGCCGGGCCGTCCGGCAGGCGTCAGGTTCCCTTGCCGGCGTGCCCATTTCCGAGCCCGCCCGTCCCAAGGCTGTGCGCCCCGGGGCCGCGGGCCGGCTGCCGACGGAGGCGTCCACGGGCCCGGGCGATCCCCCCGCCGTTGGACGCCGTCCGGCCGGCGCCGGGGGTGCGCGCGGGTTTAGCCGAGTACACGATCCTCGAGTGGTACAAATACCGCACCACGAACGCTGCCAGGAGCGTCGCGGCCTGCGCCAGGACGGCGTCGATGGCCAGGACGTTCACGGCCAGCATCAGGACGGGAAGCCGGGCCAGGGCCTCCAGATTGTTGAAACAGAACGATTGCGCAAACCGGGTCCGCAAGCCGTTGGCCTTGTGCGGCAGGGTGCCGAAGACAATGTGTTCCTGCATCAGGAAGTTCGAGACAATCGTCAGCTCCGCGGCCACGATGGCGGCCGCGACGAAGTATGTTCCGGAGGAGAGCAGGAATGCCATGATCGCAAGGTTCAGCACGGTCCCGGCAGCGCCCACGGCGGCGAACAGCGCGGCCGTTCCCGCACGCAGCTCGCCGAGCTGCCGGAGGAAGCGCAGCCCCTGGCCCACGCCCGCCTTGGACCTGCCTGCGGTCCGCAGTCCGAGGGTAAACGGAACTTCGGACACTGTGAGTTGGTGCCGGGCCAGGATTTCCAGCAGGATCTTGAACCCGCTGGGCCGCAGCGCGCTGCACTCAATGGCGGAGCGCCGCACTCCGAAGAACCCCGTCATGGGATCAGAACAGCCCCGCAGCCGCAGGGGAAACAGTGCCAGCGTGATGCGCGTGGCCCCGGCCGAGAGGACACGGCGGGACCAGGTCGCCACGCCGCCGCTGCTGCCGCCAGTGCCGGGGACGCGGCCGCTGCAGCCGGCACCGTAGCGCGAGGCGACCACGACGTCGGCGTCGTTGTCTTCGAGCTCCGCGAGCAGGGCGGGGATGAGCTCCGGCGGATGCTGGAGATCGCCGCTCATCACCATGCAGAACTCGGCGCCGCTGGACCGCACGCCATCCACTACGGCGCCGCTCAGGCCGCCGGCGGGCGCCTCCCGGTGGATCACCCTGATGCGCATTGGCTCCGTCGCGGCGGCGGCCGCAATGACGTCCCGGGTGTTGTCCGTGGAGTCGTCAACGAACACGAGTTCCGCGTCGATTTCACGGCAGGCCTCGGCAGCCCGGCCGATCAGTTGTTGGACGTTCGGCGCCTCATTGCGCGTGGGGACGATGACTGAAAGTTTCATGACTGCCGTCCTGTTCGTCTGCGTCCTAGGTGGACGGGGGATTGATGACGCGGTGCACGCTCCATTCGCCGAAGGTCTGGACTTCCTCCGAGTTCTGCAGGGCCGTCTTCACCCGGCTCAGGCCCAGGGAGTCGATGTTGGCCGTGACGGACGGGCCGACGATGATCCAGCGGATTTCCCGCCACCCGCCGGGCCGTTCGATGTCGTATTGCTTGTCGAGGTCCGGTTTCTCCGTGGCGATCATGGTCCAGGCGTTGTTCCAGCCGCTTGAATTAAGGTCGTGCCACATGGAGTAGGGGGCGAGGACGACGTCGCTCCGTGAGACGTTGTCCTGGACCCAGGTCATGGCGCTGCGCCAGTTGGAATTGGTCTGGGCGGTAAGGAGCGTTCTGTCCTGTTCAAACCACTGCGGCACCGACATCAGGAGCAAAGATGCCGACAGCACGGCAACGAACGCCGCCTGCAGCGGCCGGGTCAGGCCCGGCGCGCGGCGGGCGAGCCCTTCCGCCCCGCTCCAGGCGATGTCCACGGCCGAGCCGCACGCCAACGCCAGGAACGGGATTACGCCGATGATGTACATCGCGGGGAGGTAGCCCTGGCCGAGCACAATCGGCGTGGCGAAGGAGGCAATGGCGACGAAGAGAATCCGGGACCGCGGGCGCAGCAGGCAGACGACGGCGGCCACCAGTCCGGCCGCGATCAGGTACTTGTCAAAGTAGAGCCAGCCTGCGAGTAACTCCGCGCGGCTGGAGCCGGCCTCGAAGATGGTGCCCGAGCCGGAACGGTTCAGCAGCTGGTAGGCGAGGGCATCCTGGAGCGAGACGTGACCGGGTCCGGAGAGGAGCTCGTTGCGCAGCAGTGCCGACAGCGGGTAGAAGGCCAGCAGCAGTCCGCCGGCGGTGAGGAAGCCAACCACCGAAAATAGCCGGTTGCTCCATTTAGGCCGGTACATCAGGGCCAGCAGCAGGGCGGGGCCGAAGATGGACAGGGTTTCCTTCGAGAGCACGGCGATCGCGAAACAGATCCCGGCTCCCACGTGGTGCCACAGCGCGTCCCGCGAAGACAGGGCCAGATAGAAGGCCAGCAGGAGCCAGGGCACACCGATGTTGTCGAGGTAGATCTGCCGTCCGAGCACCAGGGAGAGCGGGGACAGGATGAAGAGCACCGTTGTCAGGGCCGCGAAGGGAATGCGCATGCCCAGCCGCCGGGCCACCATGTAGAGCAGCAGCGCACTGGCCACGAAGTACACCGAAATTACGTACCGGGTGGCACCGATGGAGGTGCCGTCGCCGAGCCCGAGCAGGTTCGGCAGCCAGTTCAGTGAGGCTATCTGGATCCATCCCAGCGGCGGATGGTCGTACCAGTAGGTGTAGGGGGCCAGGGTTCCCGAGTGCACGGCGAAGGCCTGGGAGGTGTAGGTGCCTTCGTCGTCCTGGTAGCTGGGCGCTCCGTCGAGATTCCACAGGCTGAGGACGGCCGCGGCGACGGCCAGCGCAGCGAGGGCAACCTTGTCCCACAACGGGAGGAACCTGAGGTTGAACGTGGGGCCGTGCGCTGTGCCGCGGTGTTTGGGCGCGCGTTCGGCCTTTGCACCCGGGGTGCCGGCCGCCGCTGGTGGAGCGGGTTTTAGTTCCGTGGTTGCCATGACTGCCTCCTGAGGGGACGTTGCAATGTCAATGGGGTGCTATTGCCGTGCCGGTGCGGCAGTGCTGGGGACGAGGTAGGACAGATGGGATCCGGAATGGTCGGTCTTTTCCCAGGCAAAATCGCGGCGCCCGAACTTGAACAAAGCCCGCAGAGCCGCGAAGGCCAGGACCATCTGGTAGAGGGGAGTGCCGGCAACGAGGCGGAAGTAGTCGTACCAGCTGATGGCGAACTTATGGTCGCGGCCGAACTCGTGGAGCATGCAGACATCGAAGGCGACCGTCACCAGCGTGGGTACCAGCGGCAGGAAGGTGATCAACGTGACCACCAGCGGGAAATTGCCCCAGATAGCCGCCGCGATGGCGATGGGAATGCAGACGCCGGCCAGTGCCATGAAATGCTGCTGCATCAGGGTCCACCAGGCGATGGTCCGCATCCGCCGGGACGGCAGGGCCTTCCAGTCGCCCTTGGCGAAGACCTGCATGAATCCGAGGGACCAGCGGGTGCGCTGCCGGATGAGCCCGGACAGGCTGTCGGGCGTCTCCTCGCGCGTGACCAATTGCGGCGAATAGGCCACCACGATCTTCCGGCGCAGCGTCGACAGGCGCACACCGAGATCACAATCCTCGGCGAGGCAGGAGCCGTCCCAGCCGCCCACCGCCGTCAGCAGTTCTCGTTTGATGAACACGGTGTTGCCGCCGAGGGGAATGAATCCCTGCCGGGAATGGGCGTGCAGCCTGGACCGGAACCACGTGAAGTATTCAAGGCAGTTCCGCAGCGAATACCACGTGTCCTTGTAGTTGATCAGCTGCACGGCACCCTGGACGACGTCGGCGTTCTTGGTGGTGAAGACACTGTCGATATGGGCCAGGAGTTCTTCGGCCGCGATCGACTCGGCGTCGAAAACCCCGACCACGCTGTAGCGGCACATTGACAGCGCTTGGTTCAGCTGCCGCGGCTTGTTCTTCCGCTCGCTGACGTCGACACTGACCCGGACGAACTCCGGGAACTCCCGGGCGAGCCGGTGTGCGACCTCCACCGTCTCGGTGTCGTCATGTCCGACCGAGATGATGATCTCCTTGCGCGAATGGGTCTGTGCCAGGAGCGCGGCCAAGGTGGCGCGCATGACCTCTTCGCGTTCGTTCCGGCACGGCATGATCAGCGAAAACGAATGTCCCTCCGTCCCCTGAAGGCCGGAGTAGGAGGTCCGCACCTGCGTCTTGGGGTCCCACCATGCGTACGTGTTCAGGTAAAGGGTGGACACTGCGATGGCAAAGAGTGCCAGGGCGATGATGACGACGAGGGCGCTGGCCAGGAAGGTAGCGGACATGACGGAGCTCCAATGGGGTAGGTGGAAGCAGGGGATCTCGGAAACGGGCGGGATCGTCAGTCGGGTGGACAGTCAGCAGGACCGCAGGCGGGCCCGGGAAGGGACGCGGCGGCTAGTCGGCCGCACCGCAGGCGACGCCGTCATGGTTGGCGTCGAGTTTTTGCGGATCGACGTGCGCTTTGCGCACGGCGAGTCCGCCCTTGAAGTACGTACGGACCTCGGTACAGGTCCATGTATGCGGCATGGACCCGGGGTCGAGGCCAGCGTCCTTCATTTCCTTCAGGTGCCGGCTCATGCTCGGCGGAATGGCAGGAAGGCACTGTCCGTCGGAGCCGTACTGGGGCAGACAACCGCCCAGGGACAGGCTCTTGCCGGACAGCACCGCTGCCGGGTCAACGGGGCCCCGCTGCTTGAGGCCCATGGAATTGCCGCCCTCCGGCAAGGAGGCGGCCGCACCGGCTTCCGTCCGTGCCGCCTCAGCCAGGGAGACTTCGGGTGCGTCGCCTGCTGACGTGGACGCCTGGGGCGCCACGGAAACCGGGGGAATGGGCCCCAGTTTCACTGCGTTGCCGGAACCGGTGGCGTCCTGGGTGGGGTCCGTGGCCGCGTCCGTGGTGGCGGACGGCCCCGGCCGGGCGCCGGTGGGCGCTTCGGCCGGCGTGGCGGCCGGTGGAATTTGGCTCGCGCGCGGACCGGCGTTGACCGCACCGACCGTGGCGACGGCGGACATCCCGCCCCACACCATGGCTGCCGCGGCTGCCAGGCCCGCCGTCGTCAGGGCGACGACGACGCGTGCCCCGCGTGCACCACCCGCTGCAGTTTCCGTGCCGCGCCTCATGAAACCCACACCCAACGGGCAACACTGGGGATTCCGTCAGCGGACAACACTGTGAGCATGTACGGCCCGGGCGGCAGGAGGTTCGGATTGCTGGGGATTTGCACGGTGCGGTCCGCGCCCGTGCCCGCCAGCGGCAGGTCGACGACGCGCGCGTTGGTGTCGGTCTGGTGGGTCTGGGACATCGGCGGGATGAGGGAGGCGGTGGCGACATCGCCGGTCACAGCGATCTGCACATTCTGCCCGTGGCCCACCTGGCCGGGAGCCGATGTGATGGCCGGCCGGGGTCCCTTGAACAGGTACGGCGGACTGTAGACCGAGATCCTGGCTTCGAAGGAATTATCCAGCGGGTTGGAGCCCATGACCGCCACCCGGCCGTCCGGCAGGAGAATCGACGTCGAGTGGTAATTGCGGCCAACCGGGTCTGCCACCACAGTCTTCCAGGAGTTGGTCGACGGAGTGTAGATGGCAGCCGTCTGGATGTTTCCAGAACGGTTCAACTGCCCGCCATTAGCCGCAAGCACGGAGCGGTCGGGAAGGTTCAGGACGTTGACGTACATCTTGCCGGGTCCGGGAAGGTCTGGGCCGGGCACGTAGTGCGGGCTCGGCTGTTTGAGGTCGATGATGTCGACCAGGTTGATGCCGGGGGTGTTGCCGTCGGCGTTGCCGCCGCCAACGATCATGAGCTTCTGGTCCTGGACCGGACCGATGAAAACGGAGCCGGCCTGGTCCCTGAGATCCTTTTGCCGCAGCCCGGGGACATCCCAGATCTGCGCGGTTGCCCAGTCGTAGATCGACGAGCCCGTCCCCGGCAGCCCGTTGCCGAAGGTGTGGCCCCCGGAGTAGAACATCCTGCCGTTTTCAAGAAGGAACATGTGCGGGTAGGTGCCCCAGAAGCTCCAGGTCTGCGGCACCTGGTTCTGCGGCAGCCACCTCATGGCCGAGGTGTTGAACATCTCTGTCAGGACCGTGCCCTGGGCCTTTTCATCGAGGCCGCCGGCGGACCAGATGTCACCGTTGCCCAGTTTCGTCAGTGACGGGTACCAGTGGGCCCCGGCCATGTCCGAGAGCTGATGGAAGGCGTCGTCCGCGGGGTCGAAGTAGTAGCTCTTCTTGGATCCCTGGAAGGTGGTGGGCCCCACATTGGCGGTGGGGAACGCCTGGGTGCCGCCGGCGAGGAGTACTTTCCCGTCGGGCAGGGTCACGTGTCCGGCACAAAACATGTCGTAGGGCACCGGGATGTTCTTGAAGACATTGGTGCTGGGTGACCAGACCACGGCCCGGAATGACCCTGCATTGAAGTTCGTCTCGTCGTTGCCCGAACCGGCGATCAGCAGCAGGCGTCCGTCGTGGAGCAGCGTTGAATGCAGCGCCCGCACGGGCATTTGCGATGACAGGATTTCCCAGGAGCCGACGGCGTCCGGCCCGCCCACCGGAGGTGGTCCCGCTGCGTCGTATTTGGCCAGCGAGTAGTTGGTGGTCGACAAGGTGCCGTTGCCGGCGATGGAAACACCCAGGGCAATACGGTCGACGCCGTTGGGGATCGCCGGTGTTCGCGCCTGGCCTGTCGTCCAGCCGGGGACGGGCGGCAATTCCTTCAGGTCGGTCCAGTACTGCCAGCCGTTGACTGTATGGCTGAAGACGGTCAGGCCGGACGGGCCGGCCGCGGTGGACTTGTAATCGACCTTGAAGTCGTATTGTTCCCCTGGTGTGACGGCGGGTGCGCAGCCCGGCGCGTCCGCTTGGATGAGTTTTGCGTCTCCGGACTGATATGCGCTGGCACTTATTGCGAAGGATCGCGTTCCGGCGGGTGAATTTGCCGGGACGTCATTTGAGAGTGAAGTCGCTATTTGTCGGTTTCCCCAACCGGCCAGCATAAAGCACGCTGGTGTGGGAGTTCCGTCCGCGAGGTTTCCGTTAATTATCAATTCGGTGGTGTTTTGCGTCGGCGCAGGAATTTCCGTCAGGGAATAGTCATCGGTCGCCAGTGTCCCGTCAATTGCGAGCGACAGCCCGAAGCTTAGGAAATCCGTTCCGTCGGGGATCGTGGGGGTGGGGGCAGTGGCGAGGGTCCAGTCCGCTGCCGGTGCCTGCTGCTGGATATCGCCCCAGTAGCTCCAGCCCTGGGCTGAATGGCGGAACAGGGTGAGCGACACGGGCGCCGTGGACTTGTACCAGACTTGAATGGTGTAGCCGCGGCCGGGGACCACAGTAGGTGCACATTGGGTACTCTCCTCCTGGACGAGCTTGCGGTCGCCCGCCGTATGGCCCTGGAGAGTGACTGATGCAGCCCTGCCGCCGAGCCGTCCCTGGACGAAACTCCAGTCGCCTTCGGTTCCCCAGCCGGCCCGCTTGTAGCATGTGGCGTCCACGGCACCTTCCTCCAGAGACGGGTTCCTCACGAGATTGACGGGGTCGGCTGCCAGAGCGGCGGCGCCCACGATAAAGTTCAGGGGAATAAGGAACGCCAGGATGAGCGCTATGAGGCGCCGGGGGCGTTGTAGGTTATTCACGGCCCGCCGCATCCAGTGCGTTGCGTATTCTGCCGTTGTAGATCCTGTTTTCGGTGGGCGTTGATTCCGTATTTGTCATTCTGGGAATCGGATGGTCAATGTTGCACATTGAATTCCCCACTAGCGTGTGATTTCAGTGACAAAGGGATGTGTTTGAGTCTATGGGCGGCAAAATGCAGGGGGAACGAGTAAAAATTACTCGACTTCGCACCGCGCCGGAATGCGGGGTGTACTCAGGTGGTGGACGGGGACCCCGCCGAACTACTTGGTCACTGGGTGGAAGCCAAGGTCAGCGCCCCTCCGGTGCTCCCGCGCCCGGCCGGAGCTGCCGGGCAGAGAAACTGCGGGGACGCTGCAAGAGACACAAAATGAGCCGAATCCGGGGCCGGCGCCTACCCGGCGGGAGCCTGTACGGCAGGAACTACTGCGGGTCTGTCACCAGGATCCGCACGGAGCACAGCTCCGCGGCGGCCTTCTTCAGTACCGCCGCGCGTGGATCCGGGACGTCCAGAAACGCGAGCCGCGTCAGGCCGGCGTAGCGCCGGAGCACGGGCTCGGCGAGCACTTGGTCCGCCAGGGTCCGGTCGCCGCCGGGCGCGAGGTATTCGACCCGGTGCTCAGCGAAGATCCGTCCGGCGTGCTCGGCGACAGCCTCCACGAGGGCATCGGCCTGGTTGGCGCGCCGCCGGGCAAAACGTTGCTGGGACCAGCCACCTGCAGCCGTCCGCGACTGGACGTGGCGCGTGCCTGTCTTGGACGTCAGTACGGCGCCGGCGCTGACCACAGCCACCGAATATCCGCCGCGGCGGACCAGGACGGTGCCGATGCTCCGGGGCTGCCCGGCCAGGGAGGCCAGCCGGGAGATGGCGTCGTGGCCGCTGCCGGGCCGGCCGTCCACGGGCCAGGGCGCCCGGAGGACGGCCACGGCGCCGTCGGCGGCGCGCAGCTGCAGGCCGGCGTCGAGCTCCTCCTCCGCCAGTGCCCCGTGGCTCGCGGCGAAGCGATCCACCCAGCCCGGCAGCCGGTCGCCGGAGACGAAAGCCACACGGGTCTCGGGGCTGGACATGGCAGGTACTCCGTTGCGGGGGATAAGGGTGAGGGGCGGCAGGAACTAGAAGTAGCCTATCTATGTGGATGATCTCTTTGGTGCAGGGCGGGACAACGCCGACGGTAGCGACGACTTCGGCGCAGCCGAGGGTGCCACCGACGATTCCGGCCACGCCCGGTCTGCCGCCGGGCCAGCGTCGCCACGGAGCCCCCTCGCCGTCCGGATGCGGCCGCGCACCCTCGATGATGTCGTGGGCCAGCAGCACCTCCTCGGCCAAGGCTCCCCGCTGCGCCAACTGGCGGCCGGCTCCGACGCGACCGGCCCCGCGGGCCCCAGTTCACTGATTCTCTGGGGGCCTCCAGGAACCGGCAAAACCACTCTTGCCCATGTGATTGCCAAGGGCCCGGGGCGGAAGTTCGTCGAGCTCTCCGCCATCACCGCCGGAGTCAAGGACGTCCGCCGCGTCATGGACGAGGCCCTCACTGCCCGGGACCTCTACAAGACCACCACCGTGCTGTTCCTGGACGAGATCCACCGCTTCAACAAGGCGCAGCAGGACGCCCTGCTGCCCGGCGTCGAAAACCGCTGGGTGGTGCTGGTCGCCGCGACCACCGAAAACCCGTCCTTCTCCGTCGTCTCCCCGCTGCTCTCGCGGTCCCTCCTGCTGACCCTCAAGCCGCTCACCGACGCCGACGTCGAGGGCCTGCTCCTGCGGGCCGCGACGGATGCCCGCGGGCTCGGCGGCAAAGTAGAACTCAGCGACGACGCCCTGGCGCACCTCGTCCGGCTCTCCGGCGGCGACGCCCGCCGTGCACTGACCGCGCTCGAGGCGGCCGCCGGCGTCGCGTTCGGGGACGCGGACGACGCCGATGCGGCTCCGGTCAAGATCGACCTCAAGCACACGGAGCGCGCCCTGGATGTCGCCTCCGTCCGCTACGACCGGGCCGGGGACCAGCACTACGACGTCGCCAGCGCGTTCATCAAGTCGATCCGGGGCTCCGACGTCGACGCCGCACTGCACTATCTCGCCCGGATGCTGGAGGCGGGTGAGGACCCCCGGTTCGTGGCCCGCCGGATCGTGATCTCGGCGGCCGAAGACGTCGGCATGGCTGACCCGACGGCGCTGCAGACCGCCGTCGCGGCGGCCCAGGCCGTGCAGCTGATCGGCATGCCGGAAGGCCGCATCATCCTCGCCGAGGCCGTGGTGCATCTGGCCACCGCACCGAAGTCCAACGCCGCGTACATGGGCATTAACCAGGCGATCGCCGACGTCCGCGCCGGGCTCGGGAACGGCATCCCCGCCCACCTGCGCGATGCCCACTACCCGGGATCAAAACAGCTGGGCCACGGCAAAGGCTACAAATACGCCCATGACGCCCCGCACGCCGTCGCCACCCAGCAGTACCCGCCGGATGACCTCGTCGGGCGCAACTACTACGAACCCACCGGCAACGGGGCCGAACGCGACATCTCCACCCGGCTCGAGCGGCTTCGGAAGATCATCCGCGGCACCTGAACCGCTCGCGAACCGCCCGCGAACGCCCGTGACCAGCGGCTGGTCGGCAGCGGGCCGCGGCGCCGGAATCCGCCGTTGACATAGGGGCCAAGAGGTCTAACGTGGAATTATGTCAGCACGGATCTGCTGACCGTCCGTGCGGCGCAGGGGACAGCGCGGGCACATGCCGGCTCCCGCTACCCGGAGCCTGGAACGGCAGCCGGCTTCGCTCCATCCCAGGTCATCCACCGCGAGCGTTCCCGCCCCCTCCCCAGCAGGTGCCCCATGAGTATCAACTTCGTTACAGCCATGGCAGTGAAGTCCTTCGATGTGCCGGACAAGAAACGGTGCCCGGACAAGGCCGAATTCGACCTCTGCACGGTGAACGACTACTCGGTGGCCCGGTTGATCCTGGGCCCGGGCTGGCGTTGGTCGGTTAACACCCGACCCTACGAGCAGACCGACGTCTGCCTGCACCACCATCTCGGTTTCTGCATTTCCGGTGAGATGGAAGTTGAAACGGCCGAAGGGCTGCGCTCCACGATCCACGCCAACGACACCTACGCGATTCCGCCCGGTCACGACGAATGGGTGGTCGGCCCGAAACCGTTCGTGGCCGTGGAATTCCTGGGGGCGGCGTCCTTTGGGCGCAGCGGAGCCCGGGGACTGCACGCCCGGATCTGAGCCGGTCCGTCGGCCGGATCTGGTAGGCTTGTTCGTTGTCTGGCAAGGTACGGACGCACAATCCATTGAATCTTCGCATTTGATGAGGGTTGCCCTGTGCCCAGTAGCAAAAGGCAGCGGTTGGCCGATGCTCTCCATCGTGGAGGCCAGTAACACTGACACACCGCAGATATTGGAAGGACACAAGTGGCTAACAACACTCGTGCTCGCCGTACCGCACGCCTTTCGCGCGCACTCGGCATCGCTCTGACCCCCAAGGCCGCCAAGTACATGGAGCGCCGCCCGTACGGCCCCGGTGAGCATGGCCGTGCCCGCAAGAAGCAGGACTCCGACTACGCCGTACGTCTGCGCGAAAAGCAGCGTCTGCGCGCCCAGTACGGCATCCGCGAAGCCCAGATGACCCGTGCCTTCGAAGAAGCACGCCGCACCAAGGGCCTGACCGGTGAAAACCTGATCGAACTGCTCGAAATGCGTCTCGACGCCCTCGTGCTGCGTGCCGGCTTCGCCCGCACCATCGCCCAGGCCCGCCAGCTGGTTGTGCACCGCCACATCCTCGTTGACGGCATCCGCGTTGACCGCCCGTCTTTCCGCGTCGGCGAGGGCCAGCTGGTCCACGTTCACAGCCGCAGCGAGACCATGCCTCCGTTCCAGGTTGCAGCAGCCGGCGCTCACCGCGACGTCCTGCCGATCGTTCCGGCTTACCTGGACGTCAAGCTTGACGCCCTGCAGGCCCGCCTGGTGCGCCGCCCCAAGCGTTCCGAGATCCCCGTGACCTGCGAAGAGCAGCTCGTCGTGGAATTCTACGCACGCTAATTCAAAAGGCATCACCTACAAAGAAGCCCGTGGCAAGCGCCGCGGGCTTCTTTGTATGTAAGGTACTTGGGGGAGTTCCCCGGGAGCAGGCTCTGCCTGCCGGTTTAAACTGCCGGCCGAAACCGTCGGAACCCGACGCAACAAGCAGGTATCCACTGCAGTTCAAGGAGATGAGTGTCTATGTCTGGTGGCGATATTGCCGGCCTGATCGCGGCTGGAGTGTTTGCACTGCTGGTCTTGCTGCTCGCCGTGCCGATCCTGAAGCTCGGGGGAGTGTTCGACGAAATGCGGACCACCATCCGCTCCATCAGCGACGGCGCCACCCCGCTCATGGACGAGGTCACCGCCACGGTGACCACCACCAACGAGCAGCTGAAGAAGGTTGACGGCATCTCCTCGAACGTCTCGGACGCCTCCGCCAACATCTCGGCGCTGTCCTCGCTTATGGCCGCCACCGTTGGCTCGCCGCTGATCAAGGTGGCAGCCTTCAGCTACGGTGTGCGCTCCGCCTTCAGCACCCGCAAAAAGCCCGCCACCGGCCGCCGCAGCCGCTAACCCTCCGGGAGCACCTGACATGAACAGAATCATCTGGATGGGAATCGGCGTCGCAATCGGCGTCATCGCTTTCCGCAAGGTCACCGAAGCCCAGTCCGCCCTCGGCCCCGAGGGCCTGAACCGGGCAGTCGGACGGCTGGCGGACGGCCTGCTCGACTTCGCCGATGCCATCCGCGACGGCATGGGCGAGCGGGAGTCCGAACTCCGCGCGGCGCTCGGGATCGAGACCGCAACGGACCTGGCTTCCGGCGGCACCGTCGCCCGCCGGGATGCGGTCCGGCGCTAGCCGGGAGAGAATTAGTAAGTAAGGTGCCCGCCACCGGGAGTGACGGCGCGCCAACGCCCCCGGTGGCGGGCACCAGATTGACGGGCCCGGATCAGTGCCGGTCCCCAGCTTGTCCCGCGCAACACAGACGCGGGCCACATATCGCAGTGAATATTGAAGGGTAAGAAATCAGCTCATGAAGTCGCAGGAGATCACCAAGCGCTGGATCGACTTTTTTGTCAGCAAGGGGCACACCGCCGTGCCCTCCGCCTCCCTGGTCTCCAGCGACCCGTCCCTGCTGTTCACGGTGGCCGGCATGGTCCCGTTCATCCCGTACCTGACGGCACGGGAGGAGGCCCCCTACCAGCGGGCCACCAGCGTGCAGAAGTGCATCCGGACCGGTGACATCGAGGAAGTCGGGAAGACAGCCCGCCACGGCACCTTCTTCCAGATGTGCGGCAACTTCTCCTTTGGCGACTACTTCAAGGAAGACGCCATCAAGTTCGCGTGGGAGCTCCTGACCACCAGCGTGGACGACGGCGGGTACGGACTGCCGCCGGAGCGGCTCTGGGTCACCGTCTATGAAGAGGACGACGAGGCCGAGCAGCTGTGGCTGAAGAACACCGGCATGCCGGGCGAACGGATCCAGCGGATGGGCAAGGCCGACAACTACTGGTCCACCGGCCAGCCCGGTCCGGCCGGTCCCTGCTCGGAGATCTACTACGACCGCGGCCCGTCCTACGGCGTCGAGGGCGGCCCCATCGCCGACGAAAACCGCTACGTCGAGATCTGGAACCTCGTGTTCATGCAGTACCAGATCGACAACGTCCGCTCCAAGGTGGATTTCGACATCACCGGAGAGCTGCCCAAGAAGAACATCGACACGGGCCTCGGCATGGAGCGCCTCGCGATGATCCTCCAGGACGTCGAGAACATGTACGAGACGGACCAGGTCCGTCCCGTGATCGACCGGGCCGCGGCGCTCTCCGGCCGGGAGTACACCTCCGCTGAGTCCGCCGAGGACCCGCACCACACGGACGACGTCCGCATGCGCGTCGTGGCCGACCACATCCGCTCGGCGCTCATGCTGATCGCCGACGGCGTGACCCCCTCCAACGAGGGCCGCGGTTACGTGCTGCGCCGCCTGATCCGCCGGGCCGTCCGCTCCATGCGCCTGCTCGGTGTCGAAAAGGCCTGCCTGCCGGAGCTGCTGCCGGCCTCGCGGGACGCCATGAAGGGTGTCTACCCGATCGTCGAGACCGACTTCGAGCGCATCAGCCGGATTGCCTACGCCGAAGAGAAGGCGTTCCTGCGCACCATCGCTTCCGGCACCGCCCGCCTCGAGGACGCCGTCAAGGAGTCCAAGGCCGCCAACCAGCCGCTCTCCGGCGCCGACGCCTTTGCCCTGCATGACACCTACGGCTTCCCGATCGACCTCACCCTGGAAATGGCCGAAGAGGCCGGGCTGAAAGTCGACGAGCCCGAGTTCCGCAAGCTCATGCTCGAACAGCGCCAGCGCGCCCAGGCCGACGCCAAGGGCAAGAAGGGTTCGCACGCGGACCTCAGCGCGTTCCAGGAGCTGCTGTCCGCCGGCGAGACCGTCTTCACCGGCTACACCGAGCTCCAGGGCGAGTCCAAGGTCCGCGGCATCCTGTCCGGCGGCCGGAAGGTCGCCCAGGCCTCCACCGGCGATGAAATCGAACTGGTCCTGGCCGAGACGCCGTTCTACGCCGAGGCTGGCGGCCAGGCTGCCGACACCGGGCTGATCACCGGCGACGGCTTCGTCGTCGAGGTCCTGGATGTCCAGCGCCCCGTCAAGGGCCTCAGCGTCCACAAGGCAATCGTCCGCGAAGGCGAAATCGGTGCCGACTCGCTGGTTCAGGCCGCCGTGGACCGGGAACGCCGGCACGCCGCGGAGCAGGCCCACACGGGCACGCACATTGTGCACGCGGCCCTGCACCAGATCCTCGGCCCGGAGGCCCTGCAGCGCGGCTCCTTCAACAAGGCCGGCTACCTGCGCTTCGACTTCGCCTGGGGCGAGGGCCTGAGCGCCGCCACCCGGTCCGAGATCGAGGAAGTCTCCAACATCGCGATCCGCAACAACTTCCGGGTGGAAACCAAGATCATGGGACTCGCTGAGGCCAAGGCGCTCGGCGCCATGGCGCTGTTCGGTGAGAACTACGGCAACGAGGTCCGCGTCGTGGAAATCGACGGTGCCTGGTCCCGCGAGCTCTGCGGCGGCACGCACGTCGAGAACACCTCGCTGATCGGCAGCCTGTCCCTGCTCGGCGAACAGTCGGTCGGCTCAGGAAACCGCCGCGTCGAAGCCTTCGTGGGCATGGACGCCTTCCGGCACCTCGCCGCGGAGCGGGCACTTGTCACCGAACTCACGGAAATGCTGAAGGTTCCCTCCGGGCTGCTCGCGGACCGGATTTCCAGCACCCTGACCAAGCTCAAGACGGCCGAAAAGGAACTTGAGCGGCTGCGCAAGGAGCAGCTCACGGCCGCCGCTGCCCAGCTGGTCGGCACCGCCCAGGACGCCGCCGGCGTCAAGGTCATTGCGCACGACGCCGGCCAGGTCAGCGGCGCGGACGACCTGCGCGGCCTGGCCCTGGACCTGCGGACGCGTCTCGGTTCCGAGCCCGCCGCCGTCGCGGTGGCCGGTGTCAGCAACGACCGTCCCGTGATCCTGATCGCCACCAACGAGGCCGCCCGGGCAGCCGGAGTCAAGGCCGGCGCCCTGGTGCGCCTCGCCGCAGGCATCCTCGGCGGCGGCGGCGGCGGCAAGGACGACGTCGCCCAGGGCGGCGGCACCGACGTCGCCAAGGTCGGCGCTGCCCTCGGCGCCGTCGTGGACGCCATTACCCGGCGATAGCGGATCCCACGTGTCTGAAGCTGCTGTGGCCGGCGTCTATCCCCGGGGCGTGAAGCTCGGGGTGGACGTCGGCACCGTCCGCGTGGGCGTGGCCGTCTGCGACCGCGATGGAATCCTGGCGACCCCGCTGCGCACGCTGCAGCGGAACGTGAAAAAGAACACTGACGTGCGACTCCTGGCCGCCCTGGCCGTGGAGTTGGATGCCGTGGAGATTTTCGTGGGACTGCCGCGCACCATGAAGGGCGAAGAACACGCCTCCGCCAGGATGGCCACAGACTACGCACAGCTGCTGGCACTGGCCCTGCGCGACGCCGGATCCGAGCTGCCCGTGCGCCTGATTGACGAACGGCTCAGCACTGTGACCGCGCACCGCAACCTGCACGAGGCTGGCATGAGCAGCAGGAATCACCGTACAGTTGTTGATCAGGTTGCGGCGGCAGGTATTCTGCAACATGCGATTGATATGCAAAAGGCCAGGGGAACGGAGGTCGGAACCCGCGTGTACGCGGAGTCTGCGCCGGGGCCGACCGGAGACGGCGCACAGACCGGCCCGGCAGTACAGACGCACTCTTCAGAACATGGAAGGCTACAGTGAGCCCGGTCAACAGTGATGACTCCTCCGGTGACGCCCTTGGTGGCGCCGGCCGACCGCTGACGCGCAAAGAAATCCGGGCCCGGGAAAAGCTTCTGGCCACCCAAGGTCACAACGTGATCCCGCCGCAGGCTTTTGAGACGGGAGCGGACGTCCCTACGCCGGCCCCGGCCCCGCCACCGGCACAGGACCGCGAACTGCCGCAGTCCGCACCGGAACTCCCCGACGCGGCTCCGACCGTGCACGAAGAAGCCGTTCGTGAAGAGCCCGTGCACGAAGAAGCCGCGCAGGAAGAACCTGTGCGTGAAGAACCTGTGCACGAAGAAGCAGTTCCTGAAGAGACTGTGCACGAGGAAGCCGTGCCTGATGAGCCCGTGCACCGGGAAACAATGCACGAAGAGCCCACGCACGAAGACTTCACGCAGCTGATCCCCGTGCGCGAAGTACCTGTCCACGAAGTACCTGTCCCCGACGAGCCCGTCCGCGAAGACGTTGGCCACGAGGACGCCGTCTATGCGTCAGCGGGACGGCTCGGCTACGAGGCCCGCCACGATGCGGCTGCCCATGACGCCGGCGTCCACGATGGCTACGCTCCGCACCCCCTCGACGAGGCGCACCATGCCTACGACAACTCCGGTGACCCCCAGGCACAGCCGCACCCGGACGCCGAGTACCACGGCGACCCGGGAGAGGAGCTGATGGCCGGAGCGGTCCGCCACAACAAGGGTCCGTCCAAGAAGGTCCGCCGCCGGCGCCGCTTCCTGGCCCTGGTGCTGACCCTGACGGTCTTCGTCGTCGCAATCGCCGTCGGCGCCCAGTTCCTCAAGCCGCTCCTGGGCGGGGACACCATGGCCGACTACCCCGGCCCCGGAACCGGTGAGGTCACCATCACGGTCGAACCCGGCGCCGGGCCGCGGTCCGTGGCCACCGAACTGCAGTCGAAAAAGGTCGTGGCGAACGCGGACACTTTCCTCAAGGAGTTCACCGCTTCGGGCGGTGCCCTGAACCCCGGCACGTTCTCGATGCGCCAGGAAATGAAGAACTCCGATGCCGTGGATGTCCTGCTCAACAAGGGCCAGGACAAGGTCATGTACTTTGCGCTCAGCGCCGGGTTGCGGATCGGCGAATCCCTGCAGGCGATTTCCGAGGGCACCGGGATTTCTGTTCAGGAGCTGAAAGCGCTCAGCGATGCGCCCGGGCAGTTCGGCGTCCCGGCCAAAGCCAAGAACCTCGAAGGCTACCTTTCGCCGGGAGAGTACCGCTTCCCGTTGGGCTCCTCCGCCAAGGACATTATGCAGAAGCTCGTCAGCAACACCCAGGCTGAACTCAAGGCCCAGGGCGTCACCGATCCCGCGAAACAGTACGACGTCTTGACGGTGGCAAGCATCGTCCAGGCCGAAGGCGGCCAGGCCGAATACGGTGACGTGGCCGGGGCTATCTACAACCGCCTCAAGCCCAACAACACCGAGACCAACGGGCTGATCCAGTCCGATGCCACCGTCACCTATGGGCTGGGCATCCGCAGCTTCCACATCGACGAGGCCCAGAAGGCTGACAAGTCGAACCCGTACAACACCTACGCCAACCAGGGACTGCCGGCCGGCCCCATCGGTTCTCCCGGCAAGACGGCCATTGACGCCGCCGCCAAGCCCAAGTCCAACAACTTCCTCTACTGGGTCACCATCAACCTGGACACCAAGGAGACCAAGTTCTCCAAGACCCTGGCGGAACACAACGGCTACGTGGAGCAGTACAACGCCTGGTGCGAGGCCAACCCGGGACGCTGCGTATGACGCTTCGGGCGGCCGTCCTTGGGCATCCCATCAGCCATTCGAAGTCGCCGGCGCTGCACCGGGCCGCGTACGCCCACCTCGGCGTGGACATTGCCTACTCAGCCATTGACGTGACCGAGGCCGCCCTGCCGGATTTCATGCGGCACGTCAGGGACGAGGTGCGCGCTGACGGTTCCTGGCGCGGCCTGTCGGTCACCATGCCGCTCAAGTCGGCCATGGTGGCGGAAGTGGACGAGGTCCGGGGCGTTGGACGCGCCCTCGGGGTCGTCAACACGGTGGCGTTCGAATCCGACGGCGGCAGTGCTGGCCACACCCGGTTGGTCGCATACAACACCGACGTCGCCGGGATCGTCAACGCGCTCCGGCACGCGGGGGCAGCCTCGGCGCCCACCGCCGCGATCCTCGGCGGGGGCGGGACCGCGGCAGCAGCCGTCGCGGCGCTCAAGGAGCTGGGGGCGGTGTCCGCCGAAGTGTTCGTCCGCGATGTCAGCCGCGCGGCGGAAGCCCGCGCGGCTGCCGACGCCGTAGGCGTCCCCGTCCGGGTCCTTCCCCTCGCCGGCGCGGCCGCCGCCGTCGCAGCCGCCGACGTCGTCATCTCCACGCTGCCGCCCCGCGCGGCCGACGCACTGGCCGGTGAACTGGCCGAAGAGCTGGCGGCGAATCCGTCGAGCGCACTGCCGGCGCACGGCAGCCCGGGCGTCCTCCTGGACGTCGCCTACGATCCCTGGCCCAGCCGGATCGCCGCGGTCTGGCAGGCAGCCGGCGGCACCGTGGTCCCCGGACTGGAAATGCTGATCTACCAGGCGGTGGAGCAGGTGCGGCACTTCACCGGGCTGGGCGAGGCCCTCCCGGCCGGAGTCACAGATGTGATGTGTGACGCAGTCGGAGCGCCCCGACGGGTGTTCTAACCGCCCGACATGGCAGGATGGAATGTATGTTGCGTTGGTTGACTGCCGGAGAATCCCATGGCCCGGCACTGGTCGGAATAATTGAAGGCGTGCCCGCCGGTGTGGAACTCACCAGCGCCCACATCAGCGAGGCGCTGGCCCGCCGCCGGCTCGGCTATGGCCGCGGCGCCCGGATGAAATTCGAGCAGGACGTGGTCACGATCCTCGGCGGAGTCCGCCACGGCCTGACCCAGGGCGGTCCCGTCGCCATCCAGGTCGGCAACACCGAATGGCCCAAGTGGGAACAGATCATGTCCTCCGATCCCGTGGAGCCCGAAATCCTGGCCGACCAGGCCCGGAACGCCCCGCTGACGCGCCCGCGGCCCGGCCACGCCGACTTCACCGGCATGCAGAAATACGGCTTCGACGAGGCCCGCCCGGTCCTGGAGCGCGCCAGCGCCCGCGAAACGGCCACGAGGGTGGCGCTCGGCACGGTCGCCGCGGCGTTCCTCAAGCAGCTCGGCATTGAACTCGTCTCCCACACCGTGTCCATCGCCAGCGTAGCCGTGCCGGAAGGCCGGCCGCTGCCGGTCCCGGGCAACGTGATCGCCCTGGACGCCGACCCGTTGCGCTGCTTCGACCGCGAAACCTCGGACGCCATGGTGGCCGAGGTAGACGTCGCGCACAAGGAAGGCGAAACCCTCGGCGGCGTCGTGGAAGTACTCGCCTACGGGCTCCCGCCGGGACTCGGCAGCTACGTCCACTGGGACCGGCGCCTCGACTCACGGCTGGCGGCGGCCCTGATGGGCATCCAGGCCATCAAGGGCGTTGAGGTCGGCGACGGGTTCCTGACCGCGGCCCGCCGCGGCTCCGCCGCCCACGACGAGATCGTCAAAGACGCGGACGGAAAGATCATCCGCACCTCCAACCGCGCAGGCGGGATCGAGGGCGGCATGAGCATCGGCGATGTCCTGCGCGTCCGTGCGGCCATGAAACCGATCGCCACCGTGCCCCGCGCCCTCAGGACGGTCGACGTCAGCACGGGGGAGGCCGCCAAGGCCCACCACCAGCGCTCCGATGTCTGTGCCGTGCCGGCCGCCGGTGTGGTGGCCGAGGCCATGGTGGCCCTCGTGATCGCCGAAGCGGTCGCGGAAAAATTCGGCGGTGACTCCGTGCAGGAGACCGCCCGCAACATCAAGGGTTACCTGGACAGCATTCCGGCGTCCCTGGACTCGATCGGCCACTAGTGCCGGCCGGGAACACCGACGGGCCCTCCGTTGCGGCGGCGCCCGCCGCGAAAATCGTCGGCCCGGTGGTCCTGATCGGACCGATGGCGGTGGGCAAATCGGCGATCGGGCAACAGCTCGCCCAGCACCTCGGGTGCGCCTTCATCGACACCGACGCCCTCGTGGTGGCCCAGCACGGGACGATCGCCGAGATCTTCGCCAGCCGGGGCGAGCACGCCTTCCGCGAGATGGAGGCCCGGGCCGTGGCCCAGGCCATCGAAGAGGCACAGGGCGGCACCGCCGTCATTTCGCTCGGCGGCGGGGCCGTCCTTGACTCCGGTACGCAGCAGCTCCTGGGCCGCTGTACCGTTGTATACCTCGAATGCGACGCCGAGACTGTGGCGGAACGCATCGCCAGAAATTCGGGCCGGCCGCTCCTGGCCGGGGACGCCATGGGCCGGTGGCGGACCTTGTTCGCCACCCGGCAACCGGTCTACGAACGGCTCGCCGACCTCGTCCTCGATGTCCGGCGCGGCAGCGTTCCGGAGCTGGCTCACCGGCTGGAAGATGCGCTGGGGGAGCACGCCGCGGCTAAGGCCGCGGCGGCGCCCGCTCCGGCGTCGACAAAGGAAGTTGAATAGTGAGTACCGAATCAACCGTCATCAAAGTCACCGGACAAACGCCGGGTGAGAACTACGACGTCGTAGTGGGCCGCGGCCTCCTGGCAAGCCTGCCGGGCCTGCTGGGCGAGCGCGTCAAGCGCGTCCTGGTCATCCACCCCCGCGCGCTGCGGCTGACCGGGGACACCGTCCGGGAAGAGCTGGCCGCCGCCGGCTTCACCGCGCTGACCGCGGAAATCCCCGACGCCGAAGAGGGCAAACACATCGAGGTCGCCTCCTTCTGCTGGCAGGTGCTGGGGCAGAACGACTTCACCCGGTCCGACGCCATCGTCGCCGTCGGCGGCGGCGCCGTCACGGACCTGGCCGGCTTTGTCGCCGCGACCTGGCTGCGCGGCGTGAAGGTCATCCACATGCCCACGAGCCTGCTGGGCATGGTGGACGCCTCGGTCGGCGGTAAGACCGGGATCAACACCGCCGAGGGCAAGAACCTGGTGGGCGCGTTCCACCCGCCCGCCGGCGTCCTCGCGGACCTCGACACGCTGGCGACGCTGCCGAAGAACGAGATCATCTCCGGCATGGCCGAGGTCATCAAGTGCGGCTTCATCGCCGACCCGGCCATCCTGGACCTGATCGAAAAGGACCCGTCCGCGGTCTCCGATCCGCGCTCGGACATCCTGCGGGAACTGATCGAACGCGCCATCACCGTCAAGGCCCGGGTCGTGTCCGAGGACCTGAAGGAAACCGGCCAGCGCGAGATCCTGAACTACGGCCACACCCTGGGCCACGCGATCGAACTCGCCGAGCGCTACTCCTGGCGGCACGGCGCCGCCGTCTCCGTGGGCATGATGTTCGCCGCCGAGCTCGCCCGCAGCGTGGGCCGGCTCAGCGACGCCGACGCCGACAGGCACCGCAGCATCCTGGAAAGCCTCGGGCTTCCCATCACGTACCGCCGCGACCGCTGGCAGGCCCTCCTGGACGGCATGCGCCGGGACAAGAAATCCCGCGGTGACCTGCTGCGGTTCGTGGTGCTCGACGGCGTCGGCCGGCCCGGGATCCTCGATGTCCCGGACACGTCCCTGCTGTTTGCCGCCTACCAGGAGATTGCCTCCTGATGCACATGGTCAAGGGCGGCACGAGCGAGTGGCCGGACGCGGGATTTCCCGGGATCCGGATCAACCCGCAGTCCCTGATGCCCCAGATCGTCAATGACGAGGTCCTGGCCGAGGCGCTGTCAGCCTCGACGGACCCCGGGGACCTGATCCTCGTCCGGCTCGTCGAGGGGCACGCGGCCGAAGCCGCGGAGCTCCTCGCCGAGGCCCGCTACAAGGACCCCGGCTCGCTCCGGCTGCGGATTTTCGAGGCGGACGTGCTCCGGGTCTCGAACCGCTTCGACCGGGCCGTGGAGGTGTTCCGCCAGCTCCTCGCCGAGACCCAGGGCACCCTGGAGGAGGCCGCCGTCCGCCAGCACCTCGGCCGGTCCTACTTCGCCGGCGGGAACATCGGCGCCGCCGTCGAATCCTTCGCCAAGGCGCTGGATCTGCGCGTCGCCGGGTCCGCCGACGCGGCCCTCATCTACGCCTCCACCGTAGCGTTGCAGCGCGCCAGGGACGTGCTGGAACAGCAGTCCTGAGCCTGCGTCAGGCAGCTGTCCGCCAGAACCGGTAGAATGGATCTTGGATTTTTGACAAATACGCGCTGGCGGGCCGCTTGGCATGCCGGCCCGGCATAGATCGTCCGGCCGATAGCACCGGCCTGATGGAACCAGAGAGAAACTAAGAGGATACAGTGGCAACCACTAACGACATCAAGAACGGAACCGTCCTTAAGCTCGAGGGCCAGCTTTGGAACATCATCGAGTTCCAGCACGTCAAGCCCGGCAAGGGAGGCGCGTTCGTGCGCACCAAGATGCGCAACGTGATGTCCGGCAAGGTCGTCGACAAGACCTTCAACGCCGGATTGAAGATTGAGACCGCCACGGTGGACCGCCGCGACTACCAGTACCTGTACCAGGACGGCGCCGACTTCGTCTTCATGGACACCTCGGACTTCGACCAGCTCACCGTCTCGGCCGCCACCGTCGGCGACGCCACCAACTTCATGCTCGAGAACCAGATGGTCAACATCGCCATCCACGAGGGCAACCCGCTGTACATCGAACTGCCCCCGAGCGTCGTCCTCGAGATCACCTACACCGAGCCGGGCCTGCAGGGCGACCGCTCCTCGGCCGGCACCAAGCCCGCCACCCTCGAAACCGGGTACGAGATCCAGGTGCCGCTGTTCGTCGAGAACAACACCAAGGTCAAGGTCGACACCCGCGACGGCAGCTACCTCGGCCGGGTCAACGACTAGTGAGTGCGCGCGGTAAGGCCCGGAACCGGGCCCTCGATGTGCTCTTTGAGGCCGAGCAGCGCTCGGCCTCGGCGTTCGACGTGCTGAAGTCCCGCCGCGAGCAGACCGACCAGATCGTCAACCCGTACACCCTCGAAATCGTCGAAGGCGTGGTCTCGCACCAGGTGGCGATCGACGAATTCCTGGAGACCTATTCGCAGGGCTGGACCCTGGAGCGCATGCCCTCCGTGGACCGCATCATCCTGCGGATCGGCACCTGGGAACTGCTCTACAACGACGACGTCCCGGACGGCGTGGCGGTCAGCGAGGCTGTGGCCCTGGCCAAGACGCTCTCCACGGACGAGTCGCCGTCGTTCATCAACGGCCTACTGGGCCGGCTGCAGCAGCTGAAGCCCTCGCTGCTGGCGTAAGCTCTCGGCGCCCCGAAGAACCCCGGCCAGGACATCCTGGCCGGGGTTCTTTCTGTTCCCCCGGGTTAACCGTCATGCACCGGTTCCACTGGCGTCCGCCGTTTCCTAGCCGACGACGGCGGCCCGGAGTGCGGCGATCCGGGCGAGCTGGTGCTGCTCATCGCGCTGGTGGGCCGGCACGTCCCGGCCGCTGAGGATCCGCTGCCGGGTGAGGGCGAGCTGGGTGGCGGCATCGAGCAGGGCCTTCATCTGTGCGCCCCGCCCGGTGGACTTGGCCCAGCGCAGCGCCGAACGGCGGCCGGCCGCGGTGGCCAGCATTTCGACCTCGGCCGCGGTGAACCAGCCCGCGGCCGCGTATTCCTTGAGCCGCTGGCGTGTGAGCCTGCGCTCAGCCACCCGCAACAGCGCGATCACCAGCACGGCCAGCAGGAAGATCGGCACCTGCACCATCACGTACCGGTCCAGGAAGTCCCGGCCCATGCTGTTCCAGGCGCTGTGCAGCAGCATCGCGGGAACGAGGCCGGCGAAGAACGCCAGCACGGACAGTCCGGTGTTCCCGCGGCTGGCGGCGAAGCCCATCACCAGGCCCGTGGTACCCGTGAAAATGGCGTGGGCGAAGGGTGAGAGGACCCCGCGGAGAAAGAAGACCACCGCGAGGTCCGTGCCGGGGTCGCTGGATGCGGCGATGGCGCGGCCGAAGTAGAGGATGTTTTCGGTAAACGCGAAGCCCGCCGCGATCGTGAAGGCGAACACCACACCGTCGACCGGTCCGTTGAAGTGTTTCGGGGCATAGAGCACGAGCAACAGCAGCCCCAGGGACTTCGCGAATTCCTCCACCACCGGCGCCTGGACCGTCACGGCGAACGCAGCATAGTCCAGTCCCGAGGCGGGCCCCGCCACCAGTGAGAAATAGGGCTGGATCAGCATCGTCACCGCGATCGAGACGACGGCTCCCCAGGCAAACGCGAAAAGCAGCAGGGCCCTCGGCTCGGGTTCCCAGCGGTCGATGAAGCGCACCGTCAGCAACACGGTCGCCAGGGGAATCAGTGAGGCGACGAAGCCAACAGCAAAGCCGGCGATACCGGTCCTCTCCAGCAGGAAGGGCAGGACCAGGAAGAGGCCGAGGAACGCCAGGAATCCGCCGGCCAGCACGAGGCCGAAAACGCCGGAACTGCGGCCGTTCTTCCAGCCCGGGCCGCCGCCCGCCGGCCGGGCGGGAGGCAGCGCCGGCTGGAACTGGCTGCGGTCGTTGGCAGGGGGCCGCTGGTAGTACGCCGGCTGGACCCGCCCCAGCCACGTCGGGTTCGCTTGCTCCGGCAGCGGCCGCTGGCGGGAGCCGCCGGTGTGCCCATGCCCCGGCTGCGGCTCGTTCATCGTCATGGAACCGAGCCTATGTCCGTGTGAGGTTAAACGCATTCCCGCGGCGACGGGGCGGCAGTGCCGTTGTGGTAATTTGAAAGAGCAAACAATCCTTTTTTAATTCCGTCCCGTGAGGCGGGGAAAGGGGAGACGAGCCATGACTTCCGTGCCTTCAGCACCGGGTCCGGCGCAGGTGGTGCTCACCCGGGTTGTCCTCAACCAGGCTGACATAGACCGCGCCCTCACTCGTATCGCCCATGAAATTCTTGAGGCCAATAAAGGTTCCCAGGACCTCGTCCTGCTGGGCATCCCGCGCCGGGGCTATCCCCTCGCCGTCCGCCTCGCCGCCAAGATCGCCGCCGCGGATCCCACCGTGGACGCCGCCGCGATTGTCGGCCAACTCGACGTCACGATGTTCCGCGACGACCTCTCCCACCAGCCCACCAGGCCGCCGTACCCCACCCAGCTGCCGCGCACCGGCATCGACAACAAAGTTGTGGTGCTGATCGACGACGTCCTCTATTCCGGACGCACCATCCGGGCGGCCCTGGACGCCATCATCGACCTCGGCCGGCCGCGGATTGTCCGCCTCGCCGTGCTGATCGACCGTGGCCACCGGGAACTGCCCATCCGCGCGGACCATGTCGGCAAGAACCTGCCCACCTCCTCATCGGAGAAGGTCCGGGTCCGGCTCGAGGAAACCGACTCTGCCGGAGGCGGGGCAACAGACGGGGCCCCCGTCAATGAAGTGGTCATCGAGGCCACCGCATGAGGCACCTGCTCTCCACCGAAGACCTGAGCCTGCACAACGCCATCCGCATCCTGGACACCGCCGAGGAAATGGCGGCTGTGGGGGAGCGCGAGGTCAAAAAGCTCCCCGCCCTGCGCGGGCGCACCGTGGTCAACCTCTTCTTCGAGGACTCCACCCGCACCCGGATCTCCTTCGAGGCCGCCGCCAAGCGGCTCTCCGCCGACGTCATCAACTTCGCCGCGAAGGGCTCGTCCGTCTCCAAGGGCGAGTCGCTGAAGGACACCGCCCAGACGCTCGCGGCGATGGGCGCCGACGCGGTGGTCATCCGGCACTGGGCCTCCGGCGCCCCGCACCGGCTCGCCGCGACCGACTGGATCGACGCCGCCGTCATCAACGCCGGCGACGGCACCCACGAACACCCCACCCAGGCGCTGCTGGACGCGTTCACCATGCGCCGGCACTGGTCGAAGCTGGCCGGAACACCGTCGGCCGGCGCCGACCTCAAAGGCATGCGCGTCGCCATCGCCGGTGACGTCCTGCATTCGCGCGTGGCCCGCTCCAACGTCTGGCTGCTGCGCACCCTCGGCGCCGAGGTCACCCTCGTCGCGCCGCCCACGCTGCTGCCCATCGGCGTCGAAAAATGGCCGTGCGCGGTCAGCTTCGACCTCGACGAGACCCTCGCGCAGGGCGTGGACGCCATGATGATGCTCCGCGTCCAGGGCGAACGGATGAATGCCTCCTTCTTCCCCACCACCCGCGAGTACTCGCGGCGCTGGGGCTTCGACGACAACCGGCTCCGTGCCCTCGACAGCCTGGGGCTCAAGGACACCATCATCATGCACCCGGGTCCGATGAACCGCGGCCTGGAAATCTCCGCGGCCGCGGCCGACTCGCCCCGCTCCACCGTGCTGGCGCAGGTCCGCAACGGCGTTTCGGTCCGGATGGCGGCACTATACCTGCTGCTGTCCGGGGAGAACCGCGAGCCCGCCGCCGCAGCAGTTTCTGCCTCTGCGGCCGCGTCTGCGGCCGCGTCTTCGGACGCGCCCGCGGCCCACGCCGCCAATCCGAACCTCACTTATTCCCACCAGGAGAGCCACTGATGGCCGATCAGCACCAGAACGCAGACAACAGCGGCGCCCACCTCATCCGGGGTGCCTCAATCCTGGGCGGAGCAGCCGAAGACCTCCTGATCCGGGACGGCGTGATCGCCGCCCGCGGCCGGCACCTGGACGCCGACGTTGCCGGGGTGCGGGAAGCGACAGTCATCGACGCCGCGGGCCTCGTCGCGCTCCCGGGCATGGTGGACATCCACACCCACCTGCGCGAACCCGGCCGTGAAGACGCCGAAACCGTCGAAACCGGAACCCGCGCCGCCGCCCTGGGCGGCTACACGGCCGTGCACGCCATGGCCAACAGCACCCCGGTGGCGGACACCGCCGGCGTCGTGGAGCAAGTCCTCACCCTTGGCCGGACCGCCGGCTGGGTGGACGTCCGCCCGGTAGGCGCGGTCACCGTGGGCCTCGCGGGGGAGCAGCTCGCCGAGCTCGGCGCCATGGCAGACTCCCGCGCCCATGTTCGGGTGTTCTCCGACGACGGCATCTGCGTGCACGACCCGGTGCTGATGCGCCGCGCGCTCGAATACGTCAAGGCGTTCGACGGCGTCGTGGCCCAGCACGCGCAGGAACCCCGCCTCACCGCCGGCGCCCAGATGAACGAGGGCGAGGTCTCCGCCGTCCTCGGCCTGGCCGGCTGGCCGGCCGTCGCCGAAGAGAGCATCATCGCCCGTGACGTGCTGCTGGCCCAGCACGTCGGTTCCCGCCTGCACGTCTGCCACGTCTCCACGGCCGGGTCTGTGGAGATCATCCGCTGGGCCAAGTCCCGCGGCGTCAACGTCACAGCCGAGGTCACCCCGCACCACCTCTGGCTCACCGATGAGCTCGCCCGCAGCTACGATCCCGTCTACAAGGTCAACCCGCCGCTGCGCACGGACGCCGATGTCCAGGCCCTCCGGGCCGCCCTGGCCGACGGCACGATCGACGTCGTCGGCACCGACCACGCCCCGCACCCGAGCGAACACAAGGAATGCGAATGGGCGCAGGCAGCCATGGGCATGACCGGGCTGGAAACCGCGCTCTCCGTGGTCCAGCACACCATGATCGAAACCGGCCTGATGGGCTGGGAGGACTTCGCCCGTGTGACCTCTACGGCGCCGGCCGCCATCGGCCGGGTCCAGGACCAGGGCCGGCCGCTCGAGGCGGGGGAGCCGGCCAACGTCATACTCGTGGACCCGGCTGCGCGCTGGACCGTGGACCCTTCTAAGATGGCAACCATGGGCCGAAACTCTCCGTTTGCCGGCCGGGAACTGCCGGGGAAGGTAGTGGCGACGTTTTTCAAGGGCCACCCGACCGTTCTCGACGGAAAACTCAACACCCCCTACCGGTGGCCGGTCGATGCGCTCGACGCCGGACCGGCGGGCCGCCGCCCGTGAGTGTCAAGGACCTTTCCCTGCTCTTCACGCTCGTCCTGATTGGCGTCGCGCTTGCCCTCATCGCCGTCGGCTGGCGTAACCGCCTGCGCCGCCAGTCCGACGTCGAGCCCCTCCCCGAGGTTCCGGCCGGACTCGGCGCCCCGCTGGCCGCCGCCGACGGCCAGTACGTCGCCTCCACCACCGCCGGTGACTGGCTGGACCGGATCGCCGTGCACCATCTGGGCATCCGCACCAACGCCAGGCTCTCCGTGCACCCCGAAGGCGTGCTGTTCGAGCGCGCGGGCGCCGGCCCGGTGTTCATCCCGGCCGGACGCCTCACCGGTGTGCGGCAGGAAAGCGGCATGGCCGGAAAGTTCGTGGAAAAGGACGGCCTGCTGGTGCTCAGCTGGATGCTCGGTTCCCACGAACTCGACACCGGCTACCGGACGCGCCGCGCCGAGGACAAAGCCGTGCTCCTCACCACCCTCCGAAATTTGATCTCCGCAGCCCCTCAGGCAGAAGCCGATAGTGGAAAGTAACGACGTGACGGAAGCCAACGAAGTGTCAGAAACAGCAGTGTCAGAAAAAACAGTGATTGAAAAAACAGTGACACCAACCCCCACTGCACCCGCTGCAGCAGCATCCACCCCCGCAGTCCTCGTGCTCGAGGACGGCCGGATTTTCCGTGGCACCAGCTACGGCGCCGCCGGAACGGCCCTCGGCGAGGCAGTCTTCGCGACCGGCATGACCGGCTACCAGGAGACCATCACCGACCCCTCCTACGCACGCCAGCTCGTGGTCCAGACCGCGCCGCACATTGGCAACACCGGCGTCAACACCGACGACGCCGAGTCCCGCCGCATCTGGGTGGCCGGCTACATCGTCCGCGACGCCGCGCGCCGGCCCTCCAACTGGCGTTCCGAACGCTCCCTCGACGACGAGCTCGTCGAGCAGGGGATCGTCGGCATCCAGGGCGTCGACACCCGCGCCATCACCCGCCACCTGCGCGAACACAAGACCATGCGCGCCGGCATCTTCTCCGGCGACGCCGCCCGCGCCACGGACAAGGACCTCGTCGACGCCGTCCTGGCCAGCGCGCCGATGGAAGGCTCCCGGCTCGCCGAGGAAGTCAGCGTGGACGCCGCCTACACGGTGGAGCCCAAGGACTTCGGCTGGGACGGCGAGCCTCGGTTCAGCATTGCCGCGATCGACCTCGGCATCAAGCGCATGACCCCGGTCCGCTTCGCCGAGCGCGGGGTCCGGGTACACGTGCTGCCCGCCACGGCAACCCTCGCCGACGTCCAGGCCGTCAACCCCGACGGCTTCTTCATGTCCAACGGCCCCGGCGACCCCGCCACCGCGGACAACCAGGTGGCGCTGCTGCGCTCCGTGCTCGATGAGAAGATCCCGTACTTCGGCATCTGCTTCGGCAACCAGATCCTGGGCCGGGCCCTCGGCTTCGGCACGTACAAGCTGCGCTACGGCCACCGCGGCCTGAACCAGCCCGTGATGGACCGCCGCACCGGCAAGGTCGAAATAACGTCGCAAAACCACGGCTTCGCCGTCGACGCCCCGCTCAACGGCGCCACCCAGGCCCCCGAGGAACGCTTCGGCCGCGTCGAGGTCAGCCACGTGAGCCTCAACGACGACGTCGTCGAGGGCCTGTCCTGCCTCGACATTCCGGCCTTCTCCGTGCAGTACCACCCCGAGGCGGCCGCCGGCCCGCACGACGCCGCCTACCTCTTCGACCGCTTCATCGAGCTGATGGCGGACGCTTCTTCAAAGACAGAGACCGGCACAAAGACTGCCACCGATTCCAAGACTGAGGACACGAAGTAATGCCCAAGAGAACTGACCTCAAGAGCGTCATGGTCATCGGGTCCGGCCCGATCGTGATCGGCCAGGCGGCCGAATTCGATTACTCCGGCACCCAGGCACTGCGCGTCCTCAAGGAGGAAGGCCTGCGGGTCATCCTCGTCAACTCCAACCCGGCCACCATCATGACGGACCCCGAGTTCGCTGACGCGACCTACATCGAGCCGATCACCCCCGAAGTGGTGGAGAAGATCATCGCCAAGGAGCGCCCCGACGCGCTCCTGCCGACCCTCGGCGGCCAGACGGCCCTGAACACGGCCATCGCGCTGGACAAGAACGGCGTCCTGGAGAAGTACAACGTCGAGCTGATCGGCGCCAACATTGCCGCGATTGAGCTGGGCGAGGACCGCGAAAAGTTCAAGGGCGTCGTGGAGCGCTGCGGCGCCGAGTCGGCCCGCAGCCACATCATCCACACCATGGACGAGGCACTCGAGGCGGCCGGGGACCTCGGTTACCCGATGGTCGTCCGGCCCTCCTTCACCATGGGCGGCCTGGGCTCCGGGCTGGCCTACGACGAGGGGGACCTGCGCCGGATTGTCGGCCAGGGCCTGCAGTACAGCCCCACGTCCGAGGTGCTGCTCGAAGAGAGCATCCTCGGCTGGAAGGAGTACGAGCTCGAGATGATGCGGGACAAAAACGACAACGTCGTGGTGGTCTGCTCCATCGAGAACTTCGACCCGGTCGGCGTGCACACCGGCGACTCGATCACCGTCGCCCCGGCCCTGACCCTGACGGACCGCGAATACCAGCGGCTGCGCGACATCTCCATCGCCGTCATCCGCGAGGTGGGCGTAGACACCGGCGGCTGCAACATCCAGTTCGCCGTCGAGCCTGACACCGGCCGCGTGGTCGTGATTGAAATGAACCCCCGCGTCTCCCGTTCCTCCGCCCTCGCGTCCAAGGCCACCGGCTTCGCGATCGCCAAGATCGCCACGAAGCTGTCCCTCGGCTACACCCTGGACGAGATCCCGAACGACATCACCCAGAAGACCCCGGCGTCCTTCGAACCGACCCTGGACTACGTGGTGGTGAAGGTCCCGCGCTTCGCCTTCGAGAAGTTCCCGGCGGCGGACCCCACCCTGACCACCACCATGAAGTCGGTGGGCGAGGCCATGGCCATGGGCCGGAACTTCACCGAGGCGCTGCAGAAGGCGCTGCGCTCCCTCGAGCAGAAGGGCTCGCAGCTGGACTTCAGCCACGTCCCGGAATGGGAAGTCGCGGAGCTGATCGAAAAGGCCAAGCGTCCCACCACCGAGCGCCTGCACCAGGTGCAGCGCGCCATGCTCGGCGGCGCCACCGTCGAACAGCTCTTCGAGGCGACCAAGATCGACCCCTGGTACCTGGACCAGCTCCAGCTGCTGAACGAGATCTCCCTCGAAATCCGCCAGGCCGCGGCGCTGACCCCGGAGATGCTGACCCGCGCCAAGCGCCACGGCTTCTCCGACGAACAGATCGGTGCGCTGACCCACAACTCCGAGGACGTCGTCCGCGGGGTCCGGCAGGCCCTGGGCATCCGTCCCGTCTACAAGACCGTGGACACATGCGCGGCCGAGTTCGCCGCCTACACCCCGTACCACTACTCCTCCTATGACGAGGAGGACGAGGTGGCGCTGCACGCCAAGCCGTCCATCATCATCCTCGGGTCCGGACCCAACCGGATCGGCCAGGGCATCGAGTTCGACTACTCCTGTGTGCACGCCTCCATGGCACTGCGCAAGGCCGGCTACGAGACCGTGATGGTCAACTGCAACCCGGAAACCGTCTCCACGGACTACGACGTCTCCACCCGGCTCTACTTCGAGCCGCTCACCCTGGAGGACGTCCTCGAGGTCATCGCGGCCGAGGAGCGCACCGGCGGGGTCATGGGCGTCTTCGTCCAGCTCGGTGGCCAGACCCCGCTCAAGCTCGCCCAGCAGCTCGCCGACGCCGGCGTGCCGATCCTCGGCACCTCGCCAGAGGCAATCGACCTCGCCGAGCACCGCGGCGCCTTCTCCCGCGTCCTCGACAAGGCCGGGCTCGTCTCGCCGAAGAACGGCACCGCCGTGTCCTTCGAGGACGCCAAGAAGATCGCCGACGAGATCGGCTACCCGGTCCTGGTCCGCCCCTCCTACGTCCTCGGCGGACGCGGCATGGAGATCGTCTACGACGAGCCCAACCTCTCCCGCTACATCGCCAACGCGACCGAAATCACCCCGGACCACCCGGTGCTGATCGACCGCTTCCTTGAGGACGCCGTCGAGATCGACGTCGATGCCCTCTACGACGGCACGGAGATGTACCTCGGCGGCATCATGGAACACATCGAGGAGGCCGGCATCCACTCCGGCGACTCGGCCTGCGTGCTGCCGCCCATCACCCTGGGCGGCAACGTGCTGGAACGGGTCCGCACCGCCACCTTGGCCATCGCCGAGGGCGTGGGCGTCCGCGGCCTGATCAACATCCAGTTCGCCCTGGCCTCCGACGTGCTCTACGTCCTCGAAGCCAACCCGCGCGCCTCCCGCACCGTGCCGTTCGTCTCCAAGGCCACCGGTGTGCAAATGGCGAAAGCCGCTGCCCTGATCGGCACCGGCGTCACCATCAACCAGCTCCGCAGCGCCTACAAGATGCTGCCGGAGAGCGGCGACGGCTCCACCCTGCCGCTGGACGCGCCGGTCTCGGTCAAGGAAGCCGTGCTGCCGTTCAGCCGCTTCCGCACCCCCGAGGGCAAGGTGGTCGACTCCCTGCTCGGCCCGGAAATGCGCTCCACGGGCGAGGTCATGGGCATCGACAAGCACTTCGACACGGCCTTCGCCAAGAGCCAGGCGGCCGCGAACAACGCGCTGCCCACCGAGGGCAAGATCTTTGTCTCGGTGGCCAACCGGGACAAACGCTCGGTCATCATGGGCGTCAAGCGGCTCTCGGACCTCGGCTTCGAGATCGTCTCCACCGGCGGCACGGCCGACGTGCTCCGCCGCAACGGCATCCAGGCCACCCCGGTCCGGAAGGTCGCCGAAGGCTCCAGCGCCGAGGGTGAAGGCACCATCGCCGACCTCATCATCGCCGGCGAGATCGACATGGTCTTCAACACCCCCTCCGGTGGCGAGGCCCGCAGCGACGGCTACGAACTCCGTGCCGCCGCGACGTCGATCGGGATCCCGTGCATCACCACCGTGGCCGAGTTCAACGCCGCCGTCCAGGCCATCGAGGCGCTGCGCACCTACGAATGGTCGGTCACGAGCCTGCAGGAGCACGCCGCGAACCTGAAGGCGCTCCAGGATGCCTGAGGCATCCGCCGCCGAAACGGCCGGCCGGGAGTCCTTCGGCTCCCGGCTGGGGCGGGCCATGGCGGCCCGCGGACCGCTGTGCGTCGGCATCGACCCGCACCCGGCGCTGCTGCAGCGCTGGGGGCTGAGTGACGACGCCGCCGGGCTGGAACGCTTCTCGCTGACCGTGCTGGAGGCCGTGGGTTCCCTCGCTGCCGCGGTGAAACCTCAGGTGGCCCTGTATGAGCGCCACGGCTCGGCCGGCATCGCCGTGCTCGAACGCACCCTGGCGGCGGCGGCTGAAGCGTCCGTGCTGACCATCGCGGACGCCAAACGCGGCGACATCGGCTCCACCATGGCCGCCTACGCGGACGCCTGGCTGCGGGACGGTTCGGCCCTGGCCGCGGATTCGGTGACGTTGAGCCCGTACCTGGGCTTCGAATCACTCCGGCCCGCCCTGGACCTGGCGGCCGAGACCGGGCGCGGGGTGTTCGTCCTGGCGCTGACCTCGAACCCGGAGGGAGCCTCGGTCCAGCACGTCGGCGGGACGGACTCCGTGGCGCGGCGGATCACGGAAGCGGCCGCGGTGGAGAACCGCCGCTATGACGGTTCCCTTGGTTCCGTGGGCCTGGTGGTCGGCGCCACGGTGGGCTCCGCCCTCACCGCACTGGATCTCGATCTGGCGGCGGTCCGCGGGCCCATCCTTGCCCCCGGGCTGGGTGCGCAGGGAGCCACCGCCGCGGACCTGCGCCGCACTTTCGGTGCGGCCTATCCCCAGGTCCTGGGCACCTCAAGCCGGGACATCCTCGGCGCCGGACCGCAGCAGCAGGCCCTCCGGGATGCCGCGCGGCGCACCCTCGACGAACTCCTCGCCGCCTAGCGGCGGCCGCCACACCGGCCCGGGACCGAGCTAACGGACCCGGACCGCGGGCTGCCCCGTCCGGGGACTGCTCTTTTCCGTTCCCGAACTGGCCGGCGCGCAGATTTCCATTGATTTCTGCCGCCGCCTGACGGTAGGTTCGGGGCAAGGGCATGAGTGCCCCGTCCCGCCATGCAGGGAGGCCTTCCGTGAGTTTGAGACCACTCACTCCTCAGGAGCGTTCCGACGCCCTTCGCAAGGCTGCTGCCGCAAGGGCCACCAGGGCCGAGGCCAAGGAGCGCCTCAAGACGGGCGAGCTGACCATCGCCAAAGTCATCAGCGCCGCCGAATCCGACGACGCCATTGCCCGCATGAGAATCGTGGAGCTGCTCGAGGCTCTGCCCGGGATCGGCCGGGTCCGGGCGGCGGCCATCATGGACCAGCTCGGCATCGCACAGTCCCGACGGGTCCGCGGCCTGGGAATCCACCAGCGCCGTGCGCTGGTAGATTTTATTGACGACAAGTAGCTCGGTCCGCCGAGTTGCCCACCACCGCCCAAAGGAATATGTGAGCAAGAAACCGGGACTGACAGTCCTCGCCGGCCCGACGGCTGTTGGCAAAGGCACCGTGTCCACCTACATCCGGGATAACTATCCCGGCGTCTGGCTCTCCGTGTCTGCCACCACGCGCCCGCCGCGGCCGGGGGAGCAGGACGGGATCCACTACTTCTTCAAATCGGCCGAGGAATTCGATTCTTTGGTCGAAAACGGCGAATTGCTCGAATGGGCCGTCGTCCACGGCCGGAACCGCTACGGCACGCTGCGCAGCACGGTTGACGCCGCCATTGCCGAGGGCCGCTCGGTGCTGCTGGAGATCGACCTGCAGGGCGCCCGGCAGGTCAAGCAGGCCGTCCCGGATGCCCAGTTTGTGTTCCTGGCGCCCCCGAGCTGGGACGAAATGGTCCGCCGGCTGGTCGGCCGCGGCACGGAAAGCACCGAAGAACAACAGCAGAGGCTGGAAACCGCTAAACTAGAACTTGCCGCTGAACCGGAGTTCGACCACACCGTCATCAATGATGACGTTCGTCGGGCAGCGGACGAGCTTGTTTCACTCATGGGGCTGACCCCGAACCCGCGCTAGGCGCCGGGACGTACCGGCCCGTTAGAATTTGGAGAATTCGTGTCCACGAACCTTGAAGGCATCATCAACCCGCCGATCGACGAGCTGCTGAAGGCCGCCGATTCGAAGTACGGACTGGTGATTTTCGGTGCCAAGCGCGCACGCCAGATCAACGCGTACTACGCCCAGCTGCATGAGGGCCTGTTTGAGTACGTTGGCCCGCTGGTAGACACCAAGCTGAACGAGAAGTCCCTGTCGATCGCGCTGCGCGAGATCAACGAAGGCAAGCTCGTCTCCACGCCGATCGAAACCGCAGAGTAATTCCCTCCGCGGGAAGAGCCAAGTAAACAGACTGCCTGCTGACGGAGATCACGTGCGCATAGTCCTCGGAGTCGGGGGAGGGATTGCCGCCTACAAGGTGGCATCGCTCCTCCGGCTTTTTACTGAAGCCGGGCATGACGTCACGGTCATCCCCACCGAGGCGGCCACCCGCTTCGTCGGCGTCGCCACGTGGGAGGCCCTGTCCGGGCACCCGGTGAGCAACAGCGTGTTCGACGCCGTCCACACGGTCAACCACGTCCGGCTCGGCCATGAGGCCGAACTGATCGTCGTGGCCCCGGCCACGGCCGACCTCCTGGCCCGTGCGGCCACCGGCCAGGCCGATGACCTCCTCCTCAACACCCTGCTGATGGCCGGCGACTGCCCGGTGCTCATGGCCCCGGCCATGCACACCGAAATGTGGCAACACCCCGCCACCGAAGCCAACGTCGAAACCCTGCGCAGCCGCGGTGTTACGGTGCTGGAACCCGCGAGCGGCCGGCTCACCGGCGCCGACTCCGGCCCCGGCCGGCTGCCCGAGCCCGAGGCGATCTTCACCGCCGCCATGGCCCTCGCCGGCGCCGCCGCATCCGCCGCTTCCGCGGCCATGCCGGCCGTTAAGGCTGACATGGACACCGCCCCGGCCGCCGGGCCGGCAGCGGCGCAGCCGGCGGTCCCGCCGTTGGCCGGGCTGACGGTGACCATCAGTGCCGGCGGCACCCGGGAACCGCTGGACCCCGTGCGGTTCCTCGGCAACCGCTCCTCCGGCAAGCAGGGCGTGGCCCTGGCCGCGGCCGCCAGTGCGGCCGGCGCCCGCGTCCGCCTCCTGGCCGCCCACATGGAGGTCCCGGCGCCCGCCGGCGTCGAACTCGTCCAGGTCGAAACTGCCCTGGAACTGCGGGAGGCGGCGCTGCACGCGGCCGCCGACTCCGACGTCGTCATCATGGCTGCCGCCGTCGCGGACTTCCGCCCGGCGGACGTCGCCGGGACCAAGATCAAGAAGCGCGACGACGTCGCCGACCCCGTGATCAACCTGGTGCGCAACCCGGACATCCTGCGCGAGCTCGTCGAGGTCCGCGACGCCGCGTCCCGGAACCAGCTGATTGTCGGCTTCGCCGCCGAGACGGGCGACGCCGGCGGTGACGTCCTGGACTATGCCCGGGACAAGCTGCGCCGGAAAGCCTGTGACCTGCTGGTCGTCAACCAGGTGGGCCGGGACTTGGTCTTTGGTGAGGACACGAACTCAGTAGTCATCCTTTCCCGCGACGGCTCCGAACCCCAAGAGGCGTCGGGTTCCAAATCCGACGTCGCGGCTGCCGTGATCGACCGGATCAGCGCCGAGCTGAGCCGGGCTGTACCGCCGGCGTAGCCCGGCGTAACCAACATCTCCTTAGCACGGGGACACACGCCGCCGGACGTCCGTTATCCAACCAGTAAGGTAGTTGAGTGACTTTACCGCTGCACATCCCCGCCTTCCACGGGTCCACGCCCGCCGCGCTCCGGCTCTTCACGTCCGAGTCGGTGACGGAGGGCCACCCCGACAAGATCTGTGACCAGATCAGCGATGCGATCCTCGACGCCTTGCTCGACAAAGACCCCGAGTCCCGGGTAGCCGTGGAGACCCTGGCCACCACCGGGCTGGTCCACGTTGCGGGCGAGGTCACCACCGACGCCTACGTCGAGATCCCCCAGATAGTCCGGGAGACCATCCTGGGCATCGGGTACGATTCTTCGGCCAACGGCTTCGACGGCGCCCGGTGCGGCGTCTCGGTGTCCATCGGCCAGCAGTCCAACGACATCGCCGGCGGCGTGTTCAACTCCCTCGAAGCCCGTGAAGGCCGCCAGGAGGACGACTACGACCTCCAGGGCGCCGGCGACCAGGGACTCATGTTCGGCTACGCCAGCGATGAAACCCCGTCCTACATGCCCGTGCCCATCTGGCTCGCGCACCGGCTCTCCGAGCGGCTGACCGAGGTCCGCAAGAACGGCGAACTCTCCTACCTGCGCCCGGACGGCAAGACCCAGGTCACCGTGGGCTACGACGGCGACCGTCCGGTCTCGGTCGAGACCGTCGTCATCTCCAGCCAGCACGCCGAGGGCACCAGCCTCGACCGGCTCCGGGCCGACCTCGCCGAGCACGTGGTGGGACCGGTCATGGCGCTGTCCAACCTGGACACCTCACGGACCCGCAACATCCTCAACCCCGCAGGCGCCTTTGTGATTGGCGGCCCGGTGGGCGACGCCGGCCTCACCGGCCGCAAGATCATCGTCGACACCTATGGCGGCATGGCCCGCCACGGCGGCGGCGCGTTCTCCGGCAAGGACCCGTCGAAGGTGGACCGCTCGGCCGCCTACGCCATGCGCTGGGTCGCCAAGAACGTGGTGGCCGCCGGCCTCGCCAAGCGCGCCGAAATCCAGATCGCCTACGCGATCGGACAGGCCCGCCCGGTGGGAACCTACGTTGAGACGTTCGGAACCGAAACAGTGGACCCGGCCCGGATCAGCGCCGCGATCGCCGAGATCTTCGACCTGCGCCCGCGGGCCATCATCGACGCCCTCGACCTCAAGCGCCCGATCTACGCCAAGACCGCCGCCCACGGACACTTCGGCCGCGAAGACCCGGACTTCACGTGGGAACGCCTGGACCGGGTGGACGAGCTGAAGGCGTTCTTCAACGCCTGAGGCCGGGCCACACCGTCCGAAGCCGTCCAGGCGGTTTGTTTTGATGGTGAGTTTGTCAGTCCTGTGTGATGCACTGTAGCCAGGCCGCCTTCCGGTGGCCTGGCTACAGTTTTTCTTAGCATCACAGTTTTCCAGGATCACAGTGCATTTGAGAAACCGCCATTTAGCCCGAGGGGAGGTTCGAGCCGTGAGTCCCAGTCCTGCCGGCGGCGCGCCCGGCGAACCCCAGCAGCTCTCCCTGCTCCAGGGCTTTCCCGCCTCCGCCGCGGAAGCGTCCGGGCCTGCCCTTGCGGCGCACCTGCCGGTGGCGCGGGTGCTGATCGAATCCTCGCTCCCACACCTGGACCGGCCCTTCGATTACAGCGTGCCCGCCGCCCTCGACGCCGAAGCCCTGCCCGGAGTCCGGGTCAAGGTCAAGTTCAACGGGCAGGAACTGGCCGGATACCTGCTGGAGCGCACGGCCGGATCCGACGCCGGCCACCCCCTCGTGCCGCTGCACAAGGTGCTCTCCGCCGTGCCGGTCCTGACCCCCGCCGTGGCCGAGCTCGCCGGCCGGATCGCCGCGCGCTACGCCGGAACCGTCAGCGATGTCCTGCGCGTTGCCGTGCCGCCGCGCATGGCCAAACTCGAAAAGGAATTCGCCCCGGACGGCCGGCTCGACCCAGGACTCTTCGGCACTGAGATGTTCGGTCTGGCGACCGACGTGTCGCTTCCGTCACCGGCCGCCGGCAGCGTCTGGACCCGGTACCGCAACGGTGCGGCGTTCCTCGCCCACCTCGCCGCGGGGGAGTCGCCCCGGGCCGTGCTGACCGCCCTGCAGGGGTACGGGCCCGCCAGCTGGCCGCGAATGATCGCCGAAGCCGTGGCCGCGGTCCGGATCTCGGGCCGCGGCGCCGTCGTGGTGGTGCCCGACTACCGGGACCTCGATCGCGTGGAATCTGCCCTGCTGGAACTGCTTCCCGCCGGCGACGTCGCCCGGCTCACCGCTGACGACGGCCAGACGCCGCGCTACCGCAGTTTCCTGCGCGTGCTCAGCGGCGCCGCCGGAGTCGCGGTGGGTACCCGGTCCGCGGCCTACGCGGCGGTGCCGAACCTCGGGCTCGTGGTCTGCTGGGACGACGGCGATGACCTCCATATCGAGCAGCGGTCACCGTACGCGCACACCCGCGAAGTGCTCCTGCTGCGGGCGGGCCAGGAAGGAGCCGCGTGCCTGCTCGCGGCCCATTCGCGCAGCACCGAGACGGAGAGGCTGGTCGGCTCCGGCTGGGCCCAGGCCGTGGAAGCGGACCGGACCGTCCTGCGGCGGACAGTCCCGCGCGTCCTGAACACGGCCGACAGCTACGAACTCGAGCATGACCCGCTCGCCCGCATCGCCCGCCTCCCCGGCGCGGCCTGGCGGGCTGCCAAGGAGGGCCTGGAACGCGGTCCGGTCCTGGTCCAGGTGGCCCGCGCCGGCTACGCCCCCTCGCTGGTGTGCGACACCTGCCGGGAACCTGCCCGCTGCACCGCGTGCAGCGGGCCCCTGGCGATCGCCGGCCCGGCCGGGAGCAGCGCCGTGCCGCAGTGCCGCTGGTGCTCGGCACCGGCCCCGGCATGGCGCTGCGGCACGTGCAACGGCGCCAGGCTCCGGCGCGGCGCCACGGGAGCCCTCCGCACCGCGGAGGAGCTCGGCCGGGCCTTTCCGGGGAAACCGGTCATCACCTCTTCCGGGGACCAGATCAAGGCCACCGTTGCGGAGACCACGGCCCTCGTGGTGGCCACCGTCGGTGCCGAACCGGTGGCCGCCGGCGGCTACGCCGCAGCCCTGCTGCTCGACGGCGACTCGCTGCTGCGCCGGGAGAACCTGAGGGCGGGGGAGGACGCAGTCCGCCGCTGGTTCAACGCCGCGGCCCTGGTGCGGCCGGCTTCCGAGGGCGGCCTGGTGGTCATTACGGCCGACGACGCCGCCGGGGTCGGCGCCCTGCTGCGCTGGGATCCCGCCGGGTACGCCAGCCGTGAACTGGCACTGCGGCAGGAGCTGCAGCTGCCGCCCGCCGTGCGTGTCGCCTCCGTCACCGGAGGCAGGACCGCCGTCGGCCATTTCACGGATGCCATTCAGCAGCAGCTGGCCGCGCAGGGAACCGTCCTCCGGACTGCCGGGCCCGCGCCGGTCATCCTGTCGGCAGCCGCAGGGGCCGGCCGCACGCCGCCCCGGGATTCCGGCGAGGAAGTCCGGACCCTTCTGTTCATCCCCTACGCCCAGGCCGCGGCCGCCACGGCTGTCATGCGGGCCGTCAAGGCGGCGGCCGCAGCCAAGCGCAGCGACGACCCGGTGCAGCTGCGCCTGGACGGCGTCGACGTCCTCTAGAACCTTCCAGGGCGTCCCCGCGGTTCACCTGGCCCCACCCGGCGCGGCGGCCCACCCTGGACCGCGGCCCCACCATGCGCGGCGGCCCCGCCCGTGCAACGGGCCTGCCTGCTGGCAGCCATTCGCCACAGATGGCCGGAATGAGGCTCCTATTGCGGCCATCTGCGACAAATGGGTGATCGGGGACCCATGGCCCCGGCGTCATCCCGGCCCCGCCGCGAGTGCGGAGTCGATCTCCGAGCCGGCCGCTTACGGCCCTTCCGGCTATCTCCGGCCGCGAGGCCGGTTCCGGAGCGCGACGGCCTCTTCGGCGACGGCCACGAGCCGCCGCGCCGACTCGTCCCAGCTGAAGTCTGCCGCCCGCTCCACGGAACGGCGGGAACGGGCTTTCCACAGGGCGGGGTCCTCAAGCGTGCGCACCGCCTCGGCAAACTCCGCCGGGGAGTCCGGATGCACGTAGCTGACGGCGTCGTCGCCGACTTCCCGGAAGATCGGGATGTCGCTGGCAATGACCGGCGTGCCGTGCGACATGGCCTCGACGAGCGGCAGTCCGTAGCCCTCGGCCCGGGACAGGCTGATCAGGACGGTGGTGCGTGCCAGGAGGGCCTCGTACTCGGCGTCGGTCACGCCATTGTGGAAGACGATGTTTGCGCCCTCCGGGGCCAGGGCCTCGAGCTCGGCCCGCCGCTCCGGGGCGATGCGGCTGAGCAGATGGAGGGTCATGTCCGGCAACTCCGCCATGCCGCGGACCATGGTCTCCACGTTCTTGTAGGGCATGAAGGAACCCATGTAGAGCAGCGTCTTGTCGGCCCCCGCCCCGGGGTCGCGGGGGGTGTGGCCGTGCTGGGGGGCGTTGCCGACAATCCTGACGGGACGCCGGGTGAGCCGGTACTTCGCCATCAGGGCCGCCGTGGTGGAGCTGATCGTTGCCACGATGTCCGCCCGGTTCAGCAGAAGCCGCTGGGGCCAGAAGGCCTTGTGGTACAGCCGCCACAGGACCCTGACCGGGGCCGGCAGGAATCCGGGAGGAGTGGGGTGCTCATAGTAGATGAGGTCGTGCAGGGTCAGCACCAGGGCGTACTTCCGGCCCCAGCTGCCCATGGTCTGCATGGGGCACACCACCACGTCCGCGCCCAGCTTGTTGACCCTGGCCGCCACGAAGAGTTCGGCCGGGGACAGCGGGCTGTTGATCACGGTGTACGGAACCTCGGGCAGGAGCGCGAGCTGGCGGGGATCGCTGATCAGCATCGAGACGTCGGCGATCTTGGCCGCCGCCGCGATCAGGCTGGCGCCGTAGCGGCTGATCCCGTCGTGCTGGTCCAGCCGGGTGAAGCGGGCATCAATGAGAATCTTCACGCGGCGTGGTCCTTCAGGAAGCGTCGGATGTAGCGGGCGGCGGGTTCGGGGGTTTCGTAGTGGACCAGGTGCCCGACGCCGGGAATGATTTCCAGCCTCCCGTCAGGGAGCCGCGCCGCGAGTTTGTGCTGGTCCGCCAGCATGGCGATCTCGTCCTTCTCTCCCGCGATCAGCAGCACCGGCAGGGTCAGTTCGCAGGCCACCTCGGTGACGTTGCTGCCCACCGAGGCCTTGAAGGCCTGAAGCAGGCTGTCCCGGTCCGCGAAGGAGGAAAAATAGGCGCTGTGCTGGGCGTGCACGAACCGGCGGATGTCCTTGTCCCCGGTCTTGGCCATGGTCACGCTCATCACCCGCACGATCGCCTGGCTGCGCAGCAGGGCCAGCCCGAACCGCTGGGGAAGGCGTGCGGCGGCCTCGTAGTAGAGCACCGCAAGCTTCGTCATCAGGCCTTTGGGCCCTTCGAGGGCAGGCGCCGCGATGGGATTGACCAGGATCAGTTGGGCCACGGCGCCGGGCTTGGCCGCCACGAAATGGCTGGCAATGATCGAACCGAACGAATGCCCCAACAGGACCGTGTCCGAGCCCAGCCCCAGCGCGGCCATGAAGCCTTCAACGAACTGGCAGTAGGCGGCAACGCTGTGCCCTGTTCCTGCGAAGGCAGCCGAGCTGCCGAAGCCCGGCAGGTCCGGCATGATCAGGCGCATGTCCGTCAGCTGGTCGGCTACCCGGAGCAGGCCGTGGTGGTCGCCGCGGAACCCGTGCACCACCAGGATGGTGCGCGTCTCGGCGGTGACCTCGGCGGGTTCGTAGACCCAGTATGCGATCCGGGCGCCGTCAACCTCAACGGCCGCGGCCCGGGTGCGGGCGTCGAGTCCGCCGCTGAACAGGGGCGCGCGTGAGGGACCGGTATCCACTTGTTCCATTGGTTCGAATCCTATGCGACGTTGTCGGGGTGGGAGCCGGTCCGGAAGCCGCGTTCGAGGCCGCCGACCTCCGTCATATCCAGCGGGGAGAGCTCAAAGTCGAAGACCTCGAAGTTTTCGCGGATCCGCCCGGACGAGCTGGCTTTGGGGATGGCGATATTGCCCAGCTGCAGGTGCCAGCGCAGGATGATTTGCGCCGGCGTGCGGTCGTGTTCGGCCGCGAGGGCCAGGATCACCGGGTCCTTCAGGACCTGGCCGCGGCCCAAAGGACTCCACGCCTCCGTGCGGATGCCCAGGACCTCGTGCTTTTCCCGCAGTTCATCCTGCTGCAGCCAGGGATGAAGCTCGATCTGGTTCACGGCGGGCACCACCTCCGCCGTTTCCAGGAGCCGGTCCAGGTGCTGCGGCTGGAAGTTGGAGACGCCGATTGCGCGCACCTTGCCTTCGCGGTACAGCGTCTCCAGGGCCCGGTACGTTTCCGGGAACAGGCCACGGCGCGCGCACGGCCAATGGATCAGGTAGAGGTCGATGTACTCCAGGCCGAGGTTGGAGATCGAGGTGTCGAACGCACGCATGGTGGCGTCGTAGCCGTGGTCGTCGTTCCAGACCTTGGTGGTGATGAAGAGGTCCTGGCGGGAAACATAGGGTGCGGTTTCCCCGGGGCCGCCGCCGGTCCCCTCAAATCCGGATAGGGCACCGATTCCCTTGCCGACGCCGGTCTCGTTGCCGTACATGGCGGCGGTGTCGAAGTGCCGGTAGCCGGTCTCGACCGCCATGGTCACCAGGCTGGCGGCGTCGGCCGGGGGGACCTTGTACAGCCCGAATCCCAGCCGGTCGATCAATACGCCGTTGTTCAGGGTCAGCCGGGGGGAGAGTCTCATGACAAAGACTTTACCCACTGGCGCTGGCGGATGCCGGACCGCCGTTGCTGCAGACCACGCCCGTCACGGTGCCCCGCGGCCGCTCAGCCCAGTCCGTCGAACCGGACCAGCCTGCGGGCGCTGGCCTCGTCCAGGATCAGGTCGGTGGCCAGTCCTGCCGCCAGCGCGCCCCTGAGCCCGTTGATCTTGGAGGCACCTGACACCACGCAGATGCGGCGCCGGACCTGGCGGAGCTGGGCCAGGCCCGGGCCGGTGGACCGCGCGTTGAGCGTGATGCCGCCCGAGGACCCGTCGGCGCGGAAGAACACCGTGGCCACATCGCCCACCACATCGGAGTTCGCCAGCACGTTCAGGTCGTCTTCATCGAGGTAGCCGCCGGCGTAGACGTGGCTGGGGTAGTCGGCGTCGACCGATCCGACACCAAAGATGGCGATGCTCATCCGGGCCTGCAGCTCCAGGATCCGCTGAACACTGCGCTCATTCCACATGGCCTTTTTGGTCGCGGCGTGGTCGAAGAAGGCCGGTACGGGAAACTGTTCCACCCGTGCTCCGTAGGCGCTGCCGAACCGCCGCATGATGTCGGAGGCATAGGTGATGCCGGTGGTCTGCATGTTCCCGGCGCCGTTGAGCTGGACGATCACGCTGTCGTGGGTGATCTTGCGCGTCAGGTGCCGGCTCACGGCACTCAGGGTGGAGCCCCATGCGACGCCGATGATGGCGTTGGAGTCCACCAGCGGTCCGATCGTCCGGGCGGCCTGCATGGCCACCCGGTCCAGTGTTTCCGCCTCATTGAGGGTGTCCACGACCGGAACGACATGGACATCCACCTTGTATTCGGCGCGGATCATGCCCTCGAGTTCGGGCCCGGTGTCTAGCGGGCTGCGGATCTGGATCTGCACCAGACCTGAATCGCGCGCCGCCGACAACAGCCGCGACACCGTGGACCGGGACGTCCGGAGCTCGCGGGCGATGGCATCCATGGTCAGGTCCTGCAGGTAATACAGCTGGGCCGCGCGGAGGGCGTCGGACTGGCGTGAATGCATCATGAAATTTCCCATCTGCACGTTTGTGCATAGTGCTTGACTCCATTTTCCATTAGTCCAAAGAATAGTGTTGAACGGCGCCGCGCCACGGGCGTGCCGCACAGAATCAAACCCAAGGGAGCAGTTTTGGGACAGAAGGACTCAGTCGGCACACCGGCGAACGATCGCGCCTCGGTGCAGAAGCTGCGGACGCGGCGGCACGCGCAGGTTCTGATCATCGGAGGCGGAATCAACGGGGTCGGCACGTTCCGTGACCTGGCGCTGCAGGGCGTGGATGTGGCGCTCGTTGAGCGCGGCGATTATTGCCAGGGCGCCAGCGGCGCCTCCTCCCACATGATCCACGGCGGCATCCGGTACCTCGAAAACGGCGAGTTCCGCCTCGTCCAGGAATCCGTGACCGAGCGCAACAGGCTCCTGCGGATCGCACCGCACTACGTCAAGCCGCTGCAGACCACGATCCCGATCTTCAGCACCTTCTCCGGAGTCCTGGCCGCCCCCATGCGCTTCCTGACCCACAAGCAGGGCAAGCACACCGAACGCGGGGCGTTCCTGATCAAGCTCGGCCTGAGCATGTACGACTTCTTCTCCCGCGACGGCGGCACGGTCCCGCGCCACCAGTTCCGCGGACGCAAGCGCGCCCTGGAGGAGCTGCCCCGGCTGCACCCCGGGATCAAATACGCGGCCACCTACTTCGACGCCTCCGTCCACAACCCCGAGCGCCTCACCCTCGACGTGCTCCAGGATGGCGAGAAGGCCGGTGGTGCGGACAGCCACGCCCGCGCCAGCAACTACGTTTCGCTTGTCTCCCTCGGTGGCTCCGGGACCACCGGCACCCCCGGAACCACGGTCCAGTTGCGCGACGAACTGACCGGCGAGATGTTCGACTTCACTGCCGACGTCGTCGTGAACACCACAGGCGCCTGGGTCGACCTGACCAACGAGGCCATGGGAGCGGCGTCGTCGTTCATGGGCGGCACCAAAGGTTCGCACATCGTGCTGGACCATCCGGAGCTGCTCGCGGCGTGCAACGGCCGCGAGATCTTCTTCGAGCACACCGACGGCCGGATCGTGCTGATCTATCCGATGGGGGACCGCGTCCTGGTCGGCACCACCGACGTCGACGCCGACATGGCCCAGGACGCCGTGTGCACCGAGGCGGAAATCGACTACTTCTTTGACCTGATCGGCCACGTCTTCCCGGACATCCCGGTGGGCCGGGACCAGATTGTCTACTCGTTCTCCGGTGTGCGCCCGCTGCCGAAGCATGACGCCACCCAGCCCGGGTTCGTCAGCCGGGACTACCGGATCGAACGCCGGCAGGCGGCGGGCGGAGCCGTCCTCAGCCTCGTCGGCGGCAAGTGGACCACGTTCCGGGCCCTGGCCGAGCACCTGAGCAACGACGTCCTGGCCGAGCTCGGCCTGGAACGGAAGGTTTCGACGGCGAAGCTCGCCATCGGCGGCGGAGCAGGGTTCCCGGACAGCGAGGACGGCGTCCAGCGCTGGATCAAGGCCCACATGTCGGCCGGCCGCGACGCCGCCCGCGTCACCGGGCTGCTGACCCGCTACGGGACTCGCGCCGAAGAAGTCATCCGGTTCCTGGACGGGCCGGCCGGCGGGCCGGACCGGCTGCTGCATTCGACGCGTGAGCTGAGCACCCGCGAACTGGAGTTCATGGCCGCCCACGAGCAGATCGGGCACCTCGTGGACGTCCTCATCCGCCGCACGTCCCTGGCTTTCCGCGGCCTGGTGACCGGGGAACTGCTGAATGAAGTTGCGGACATCCTTTCCGGACCGCTCGGCTGGGACGCGGCACGCCGGGCCACAGAGATCAGCCACGCACAGGAGGTGCTCCAACGGTTCCACGGTGTCCGGGTCCACAGCCTGGTCGCCTGATATTGCTTGCGTGCCCGGGCAGGGAAGCCCGGGTGCAAGCACTGCGCGGTCCGCCCCGGCGGCCGGCGCAGTGGCTGGCCGGCAGCACGAACATGCTGCCGGCCCCACGGCTTCCAAACTCGCGGACGCCGACAACAGAAAATAGAGGAGTCAAAGATGTCTCTTGGAATAGTTTTCCTATCCGAATTATTCGGTACCGCCATGCTGACCCTGCTGGGTTGCGGCGTGGTGGCCAACGTTGCGCTCAAAGGCACTAAGGGCAACAACGGCGGGTTCCTGATGGTGACCTGGGGATGGGGCATTGCCGTCTTCTCCGGTGTCTATGTTGCCGCCATCTCAGGTGCACACCTGAACCCTGCCGTGACTTTCGGCCTGTTGGTCAACGGCAAGAAGTTGTACGCCCCCGGCGTTCCGGTCGACTTCGCCTCAACCCTGACCTACTTCGGCGGGGAACTGACCGGCGCCTTCCTGGGCGCCGTCATCATGTGGCTGGCCTACCGGCAGCACTTCGATGCCGAATCCGAGCCCGCCAGCCAGCTGGCCGTCTTCTCCACCGGCCCGGCGATCCGCTCGAACCCGTGGAACCTGATCACCGAGATCATCGGCACCTTTGTCCTCGTCTTCGTCATCCTGACCTTCGGCGGGACACCGTCCGGACTTGGCCCGCTGGCGGTCGCCCTGCTGGTTGTCGGCATCGGTGTTTCCCTCGGCGGCCCCACCGGCTACGCCATCAACCCGGCCCGTGACCTGGGCCCGCGCATCGCGCACGCCCTCCTCCCCATGAAGGGCAAGGGGTCCTCCGACTGGAGCTACTCCTGGATCCCGGTCGTCGGACCCCTGATCGGTGGCGGCCTCGGCGGCCTCGTGGCCGCTGTTGTGCCGATCATCCCCCCTGTACTACCCCTCTGATTGCCAGATCAACTGCCACGCTAAACAGACAAGGACGTCAATATGAACCAGTACGTAGTTGCCATCGACCAGGGCACCACGAGTACCCGCGCCATCGTGTTCGACCACAGCGGCAGCATCGTCTCCTCCGGCCAGATGGAGCACGAGCAGATCTTCCCCCAGCCCGGCTGGGTGGAGCACAACCCCGCTGAAATCTGGAACAACACCCGCGAAGTGATCGGCTCGGCTCTGTCCAAGGCGAACCTGACCCGGCACGACATCGCCGCCGTCGGCATCACCAACCAGCGCGAAACAGCGGTGGTGTGGGACAAGACCACCGGCGAGGCGATCTACAACGCCATCGTGTGGCAGGACACCCGCACCCAGCCGATCGTGGACGAACTCGCGAAGGACGGCGGGGTGGAACGTTTCAAGCAGAAGGTGGGCCTGCCGCTGGCGACCTACTTCTCGGGCACCAAGATCAAGTGGATCCTGGACAACGTCGAAGGCGCCCGGGCCAAGGCGGAGGCCGGTGACCTCGTCTTCGGCAACACCGACTGCTGGGTGCTCTGGAACCTGACCGGCGGGACCGACGGCGGAGTGCACGTCACGGACGTGACCAACGCCTCACGGACCATGTTCATGGACCTTGAGACGCTGTCATGGGACCAGGAGATTCTTGACGCGTTCGGTGTCCCGGCCTCCATGATGCCGACCATCAAGTCCTCTTCCGAGGTCTACGGCACGGTGCACACCTCCCAGTTGCTGCGCGAGGTTCCTGTGGCCGGCATCCTGGGCGACCAGCAGGCGGCCACGTTCGGGCAGGCGGCGTTCGATGCCGGGGAAGCCAAGAACACCTACGGCACGGGCTGCTTCCTGATCTTCAACACGGCCGAGGAAATTATCCATTCCAAGAACGGGCTGCTGACCACCGTCGGCTACAAGCTCGGCGACGCGGCGCCGCACTACGCGCTGGAGGGCTCCATTGCCGTCACCGGTTCCTTGATCCAGTGGCTGCGTGACAACCTCGGCATGATCAGCAGCGCCCCGGAGGTCGAGACCCTCGCGGCCTCGGTGGAGGACAACGGCGGGGTGTACATTGTTCCGGCGTTCTCCGGCCTCTTCGCGCCGTACTGGCGCTCGGACGCCCGTGGCGCCATTGTGGGCCTGACCCGCTTTGTTACCAAGGCCCATATTGCCCGCGCGGCGCTGGAGGCCACCGCCTTCCAGACCCGCGAGGTGCTCGACGCCGTCAACGCCGACTCAGGCGTCCCGCTGACGGAGCTGAAGGTCGACGGCGGCATGGTCGCCAACGACGCCCTGATGCAGTTCCAGGCGGACATCCTCGGCGTGCCGGTCATCCGTCCGAAGGTGGTCGAGACGACGGCGCTGGGCGCAGCCTACGCGGCCGGCCTGGCGGTCGGATTCTGGAAGGACCTGGGCGAGTGCTCGGCCAACTGGGCCGAGGACAAGCGGTGGGAGCCGCAAATGGACCAGGCCGAGCGGGAACGCCAGATGCGTCTCTGGAAGAAGGCCGTCACCAAGTCCATGGACTGGGTTGATGACGACGTGAAGTAGGCGCACACACCGACCCGCCGGGTGCCGCCCCGGCGGGTACGGCTTCGGCGGACAAAGAAGAGCTCCGGCCAGGGAAACCTGGCCGGAGCTCTTCACTGTCTGCGTCAGCGCTGTCCCGCGTCGGGTTTGTCCCTCAGGGCACGGGCCGCGTAGACGGGGTCCGCACGACAGCACGCGGCGTCTTGGCGTAGACGTCCTTGCTGACTGTGTAGCCCCTGCTGTCGAGCTCAAGGGCACGGGTGTTGATCCTGTCCAGCACCGCGCTGGTGAGCCTGGTGATCTTGACCAGGTCCATGAACTCTTGGTCTTCGCCGCCGACTGCTGTCACCTTGATGAGCCCGGTCCCGGCTGAGTAGAACTTGCGCTGGTGGCCGGCGCTTGGCGGGTCGAGCGGGTTGAACTCATCAATCACCAGCACGTCGTTGTAGCATCCCGTGGGGACGCAGACTCGTTGGTTCTTCGCGAATACGTCCCCGCAGTCCAGGAAGTCCACGGTGGGGGCATAGGCCTGGACGTATGCAGGGGTGTTCCGGTGCGGCTTGGCCTGCATGGCGATGCCGGCCCGGGCCCTGTCGATGCCGCTGATGAACGTGCTGGGCGCGCCGACCAACTTCCCGTTCTCGTACTCCTCCGGATATTCGCCGAAGAGCCAGACTGTCCCTTTCTCCGTTTGGGCGAAGAAAGCGAGTTCGGACTCCACGAGTTCACCGTCGGAGTAGTCCCGGTCCCAGACCACGATCGTCTTGACCCCGTCAATGACCTTGGTTAGTCCTGTGACGGTGCTGACAACCGTGCGGGTGGTCGTCCCGTCCGGGGAGATTACTTTGCCGGTTGTGGTGTATTGCATCCCGGGCCTGAGCCTGAGCCACTGGTTGTCGATATTCGGTTTTGCCGGGAACGCGGAACGGTTGAACCTCAGCACCGAGCCGGGGCCGCACAGTTCCTTGGTACTCGTGGCCGCCGGCGCGGCGGCGGCCGTCGCCGCGGCCGCCGTCGCCGCCGTCAGCGATGCCACCACCAGCAAGACCGCGGAGCAGTAAGCGGTAAATCTCTTAGATAGTGGTGTCATCTGACTGGCCTCTCCTTATTGGTGGTGGTACTAGGCGACAGGGACGGGTTCCGGCTGGCCGGGCTGGCGGTCACGGCGTGACGGGCCCTTCTTGGCGAACCGCAGGTAGAGCGATGGGACGATGAACAGGTTGACCAGTGTCGACGTGACAAGGCCGCCCAGAATGACCACCGCCATGGGGTGCTCAATCTCATGGCCGGGCCGGTTGCCCATCACCACCAGCGGGACCAGGGCGAGGGCGGTGGCAAGCGTAGTCATCAGGATTGGTGACAAGCGTTCGGCTGCGCCCCGCAGGACCAAGGCAGGTCCGAAGGTCATTCCCTCGAACTGTTCCAGGTGCTGGCAGTGGTTGATGAGCAGGATGCCGTTGCGGGCGGCGATGCCCATCACTGTCAGGAACCCGACCAGCGAACCGAGAGACAGGATTCCGCCGCTCATGTGCGCGGCGATCACCCCGCCCACCAGTGCCACCGGCAGCGTCAGGATGCCCAGCACGGCAAGCCGCCAGCTCCGGAATGCCGCCTGGAGCAGGAGGAAGACCACAACCAGGGCGCCCATCGCGAAGAGGAGAAGCCGCTGCGAGGCGGCCTGCCGCTCCGCGTATTCGCCCAGGATCTCGGCGCTGTACCCGGTGGGGAACTCCACCGACTGGAGATCGGATTCGAGTTTCTCGACGACTTTAGCGAGATCGCCTTCCTTGACGTTGGCGCTGACATCGAGACGGCGGGACCCTTCAGAACGCTCAATGACGTTGGGAGTGGGCTTGACCGTGATCTTGGCGACATCGGCCACCCGGATCTTCTGCCCGCTGGGAGTGTCCAGCGGGAGGTTCTCGATGCTTGTGACGCTGGTCCGGATTGCCGGAGGACTCCAGACCTGGACATCGTAGGCCTTGCCGTCCCGGTAGACGTCGCCGACCTCCTCGCCGGAGACCAGGGTGGCCGCGGCACGGCGGACGTCACCGGGCTTCAGGCCATAGCGGTTGGCGGCGTCCAGGTTCACCTCAACGTCCACCTGCGGAACGTTGACCTGGAGGGCGACTTTGGCGCCGATGGCCCCCTCGATGCCGGCCAGGGCAGTCTTGACCTTGTCCGCCTGCTTCTTCAGCGTGTCCAGGTCATCGCCGTACACGCGGACCACGATCGAGTAGCCCGTGCCGGTGAGCACCTCGCGGACACGTTCCTTGAGGTAAGTCTGGACGTCCCGGTGGATGCCGGGATACCCGTCCACGACCTGCTGGATGGAGGCCAGGGTCTTGTCGTAGTCGACCGAGGGGTCAACGCTGATCCAGTTCTCGCCGAAGTTGACGCCCACCACCTCATCGGCGGCGAAAGCCTGACCGATGTGGGACCCGCAGTTGTTGACACCTGGAATGGTCATCAGCTCCCGGCAAGCCAGCTGGCTAACGCGAACTTCCTCGGCGTTGGAGGTGCCGGGTTGCGTGACCCAGTGCATGAGGAAGTCACGTTCCTTGAACGAGGGCAACAGCGACTGACCCAGGAGCGGTGCCGCTATGATTCCGACGACGCCGAGTGCCGCCACCGCGAGGTAGCCCGGGAGCGGGCGCTTCACAATGGGCCGCAGGGCGGCGCCGTACCAGCGCTTGAGAACCCGGACCACCGGCGGATCCCGGTCTTCCAGCTTGGCGTTGCGCAGGAAGATGTACGCCATCGCCGGCGTGACCGTGAGGGCCACCAGCATGGACGCCATCACGGCCAGGGTGTAGGCAGTGGCCAGGGGGCGGAAGAAGGCACCCGTCAGTCCGTCCAGGAAGAAGATCGGCACCGTGGCGGCGACGATGATCAAAGTGGCGTAGACGATGGGGCCACGGACTTCCAGGGAGGCATTGACGACCACGCGGGCGGTGCTTTCGGTCCCGCCGCTGGCCCGGTGGTGCCGGAGCCGTCTGACGATGTTCTCGACGTCGATGATGGCATCGTCCACCACCACCCCGACGGCAATCACCAGCCCCGCAAGCACCATCGTATTAATCGTGCCTCCGGTCCAATACAGCACCAGGGCCGCTGCCATCAGCGACAACGGGATCGCCGTCACGCTCACCAGTGCTGTCCGCCATTGGAACAGGAAGACACTCAGCACCAGGACCACCAGGAAACAGCCCAGCAGCAGCGCGAGGCTCAGGTTGCCGAGCGATTCCTCGATGAACGAGGCGGGCCGGAACAGGGTGGTGTCGACTGCGATCCCGGTCAGGCCGGGCTGCAGTTCCTTCAGCGCTTCCTCGACCCCGCGGGTGACTTCGAGGGTGTTGCCCCACGGCAGCTTTTCGACGATCAGCATCAGTCCGGGGCCGCCATTGATGACCGCGTCACCGATCAGTTGCTGGTGGTCCTCCACGACAGTTGCCACGTCGGCGAGCTTCAGGGGAGGCAATCCCTCACGTTCCTCAAGCGGCACCTGGGCAAGGTCCGCCGGAGACGTGATGGGTTGTACGTGCCTGATGGTCAGGCTCTGGCTGGGTGTTTCCAGCGCCCCGCCGGTGCCGATCAAGGCGCCGGGTGAGTACTTGAGCAACCCGGCGTCCAAGGCATCGGACGTGGAGTTCATGACGTTTTCCAGCGTCACGTTGTTGGCTGCCAGCTTGGCCGGATCAACCTGGACCTGGAGCATCTGAAGGCGTTCGCCCCAGATCGCCACGTTCGCCACGCCCGGCACCCGCAACAGGTGTGCCCGGATGTTCCAGTAGGAAACCATGGACATTTCGATCAGGGAGCGGGTCTCGGAGGACAGCCCGATCTTCATGACACGGCTGGTGGAGGACAGCGGCTGGAGCATCACCGGCGGCGCGGCCCAGGTAGGCAGGGTTGGTATGACCGTTGCCATCCGCTCAGACACCAGCTGCCTGGCGGTGAGCAGATCGGTCCCGGGCTTGAACTCCATCACGATGGCGGACAGCTGCGACACAGACTTCGACCGCATCTGGTCCAGGCCGTCTATGCCGTTGAAGGCCTGCTCCATCGGAACCGTGACGAGTTCCTCGACTTCGGAGGCAGTGAGACCCAGACATGCCGTCTGGACCTCGACACGGGGCGGTGCGAACTCCGGGAAAACATCCACCGAAGCACTGCTCAGTTGCGCGCCGCCCACGATCATGAGGGCGGCCGCCATCGCAATGATGATGGACCGGAACCTCAGACTTGCAGCGACAATCCGGCGCATGTCAGTGCGCCGTATCGAATTCAGCGCCGAAGAGTTCAGCCGCGCCGACCGTCACGATTGCGGTGCCGACCGCGGGGCCGGCTGAGGCCGTGACCACTCCGTCCTCCACCTTGGCCACCGTCACCGGCTGCCGCTGGTAGACCCGCGGGGCCGGGTTGGTGTACACCCAGGTCTTTCCGCTGGCGTCGTAGAGCAGGGCTGAGTAGGGTACGACGACGTCCGTTCCCTTTCCGGCCTTGACGGTATCGGTCTTCAGGTCCAGGCGTTCTATTCCCTTCTCCGTCAACGTCAGTTTCGCGATGCCGGTTGCGGCATTCTTCTCCACCTTGGCGGGTTCGTTGGCGGACACGGCGGCGGGGGCCGCCGCGGTCGTCTGGGCACAGGCGGGCAATGCGAACAGAAGTGCTGCGCATACAGCGGCCGCCAGGGGCAGGCGCCGCGAGGGCTGTTGGCTGGTCATTTTGCTTCCACCTTTTCCTGCGTAACGGGCTGGACGGGAACTTCGGCCTCGTACACTTCGGCCCACTCTTCCGGGGCGGAACTGGGCCCGAACCAGAGTGCGAGCAGTGGGAGTACGAAGATCCCGATGAGAGTTGTGGTGATGAGTCCGCAGACAATGATCAGGGCCATCGGGCCCAGGAAGGACCCGCCAACGGCGCCGCCGAAGAGTCCCGGCGGGATCAGGATCGCCACCGTGATCAGGGCGGCCTTCAGGATGGGCGATACCCGGTCCCGGGCCGCCATCATGATGACCTTGTCAGGGGATTCGTGCGGGGCGGCCCGCCACAGCTCGTCAGTCCGGGCGGAGAGCAGCGCCGCGTTGCGGGCAGCGACCGCCAGCACCGCGGCAAAGGCCGTGAGTGCCAGCACAGTGATGGCGCCTCCCGCGATCCACGCTGCCACGGCGGCCCCGGCCAGCGCGGCCGGCAGGGACAGGAAGACGGCAAGCGCCAGCTTCCAGCTCCGCACGGCTGTCTGGAGGAGGAGCAGGATGCCCAGGAGGGCAGCCGCGCCGATCCACAGAACCATGGAATCCCCGGCGAGCTGTTCACTGTACTTCGTGGGGATTTCGGCGTGGTATTCCAGCGGGAACTGAACCTGTTCGATCGCCGCGCTGATGTCGCGCTGGATATCCGCGAGCGGACGTCCGCTGACCTCGGCCACGACATCGATCCGGCGTGAGGTGTCATCATGCAGGATCACGACTTCACTGGGCACGAGCCGGACGTCGGCGATCTGGCCCAGCTGGACCTGGCCGCCGCTGGGCGTGTCGAGCAGGAGTTCACGGATGCTGGTCAGGTCATCCCTGACGTCCACCGCGCCGCGCACCACCACTTCAAAGACCTTCTGCTGTTCGAAAAGGTTGCCGACGACGATGCCTTGCATCAGGGCGGCAGCCGCGCGCCGTGCGTCGCCGGGTTTGATGCCGACCTTTTGCGCCGCCTCAAGGTTGACCTCGACTTCGACGACGGGCGTCATGGTGCTGGCGTTGATCGTCGGGTTCTTCACGCCGTCGACCTTTTCGATGGCCTTGCGGACCTCTTCGGCCTTCTCGCGCAGGACGGTCAGGTCGGTTCCGTAGACGCGGACGGCGAATCCGGGATCCATGCTGCTGCGCTCTTGACCGATCTGCTGCTGGGAGTAGTTCACCACGTTGTGGGCGATGCCCGGGTAACCCTGGACGACGTCACGGACCGCCTGCTCCGTTTCGCTGAAGTTGGCATCCGGTGTGATGGATACCCAGAGTTCCGCGGAACTGTTCCCGACAACCTGGTCGGAGGAAATGGCGCGGCCGATGTGCCCGCCGACTCCTGAAACACCCGGCAGGGTCCGCAGTTCGTCGGACGCCTTGGACGCCACCCGGCGGACCTCGTCGTTGGACGTGCCTGCCATCGAGTCCCACTGCACCAGGAGCGTTCGGTCCGGAATCGTCGGCACGACCGCCCGGTTTCCGACCAGCTGCGATGCGGCGGCGAGTCCCAGCAGGCCAACGACGGCCACGGCGACGAGGCTGAGGGTGCGGCGGGAACGTGCCCCCTCGAGGGCCCGGTCGTAAGTGGACTTGGCCCGGACAACGCTGCGCGAGTCCGCCCGCCGGGAGTTTTCGGCGGGAAGCAGGAGGTACGCCAGGACCGGTGTCACGGACAAACCCACCACCATTGACACGGCCAGCGCCAACGCCAGGGACCAGAAGAGGGGCTGGAAGAACGCGCCTCCGACTCCCGCAACGAACAGCGTGGGAACGAGGGAGAGGGCCATGATGAGGGACCCGTGGAACAGTGGTGTGCGGACGCTGCGGACAAGCTGGACCATGCGGAACCTGATGGTGGCATCGGTTTCGGTCTCCGTGGCCCGCAACGGCCGGCGCCGCTGCGCCTGCACATCCTCCACGATGTCTCCCACAATCACGGACACGCCCAGCAAGATGCCGGCGAGGATCGAGATATTCAGTGTGGAATCGAGCAAGTAGAGCACCACTCCCGCCGCCATGACCGTGGTGCTGATCGCCACGAGGGCGATCACGGCGACACGCCAGGAACGGAACAGGGCCCAGAAGAGCAGGACGGCGATCAGGAGGCTCACGAGCAGCGCCAGGCCGAGTCCGTCCACGGCATCCTGCAGGAAGGAGGCGGGCCGGAAGACGGACGTATCCATCTGGATTCCGGAAAGGCCGGGCTGCATGTCGTTCAGCGCAGCTTCGAGGTCCTTGGTGACCTGCAGCGTGCTGGCTCCGGGGAACTTCTCCACGACCAGCAGGAGGCCAGCATCCTGGCCGACGACGGCATCGCCGATCAGCGGCTGGTGGTCCTCCTTTACCTGGGCAATGTCACCCAGGAGCATGGGAGATCCGGCGTCTTCGACACTGACCTTGGCCAGGTCGGCCGGCGTTCGGATGGGCAGGACGTGCTGGATGCCCAGCCGTTGGCTCGGCGACTCTACGAACCCGCCCGTGCCGGGAGTTGACGCCTCAAGGAAGCTCAGCGGCGACACCCAGACGGCGTTGCCCGTGGTCTTGATGACCTGTTCGAGCGTGATGCCCTTCTCACGCAGCTGCGTGGGGGTCACCTCGACCTGGAGCTGCTGCTCGCGCTGGCCCCAAATGGAAACGTTGGCGACACCGGGAATGCCGATCAGCCGCGGCTTGATCTTCCACCGGGCCAGGACCGACATTTCGATCCCGGAGAGCTCTTTGGAGCTCATCCGGACCATAAGGACGCGGCTGGTTGACGACAGCGGCTGCATGATCAGCGGCGGTGCCGAGACGTTCGGCAGCGCGTGGGCCTGGGTCATGCGTTCGGCCACGAGCTGGCGGGCGCGCAGAAGGTCGGTGCCCGGCTCAAACACGAGCTCGATTGAGGATAGGCCGGGAACTGATTTGGACCGGATTTCATCGAGCCACGCCACCCCGTTAAGGAGGTCGGCTTCCATCGGAGCGGTGATGAGCTGTTCAACTTCGGCAGCTGAGAGGCCCAGGGCCTCGGTCTGGATCTCGACGTGGGCCGGGGCGAACTCCGGCATGCTGTCGATGGCGACGTTTGGGACGTTCACTACCCCGAAGGCAATGAGTCCGCCGGCGATCGCAAGAACCAGGATGCGGAACTGCATACTGAAACGGGTGATCCAGCCGAACATGGCTAGCCCTGTTCCAGGGAGCCGGCGTCGCGATCGCGGCCGGTGGGGGTTTTCGGCAGTTGCACGGAAGAATTGCGCAATTGATACATTACAGGCTCCTCAACCCGAGACCATTTGCGAATCCCCCCAAGAGATCCCATTTGCTGATCTTTATCGAATAGTGTTCCCATTTGAATCGTTTGGCAAGGTCAAATTTTAAGCTTCACCCCCGGGTTTTCACGGGTTTCTCCCAGCCTGGAGGCTCATAATCCGCATTCGGATCGAATTGCGTGGAACGGGCCGGCCACCCGCGGACGGCCACCCGAGTATTCGCTATTTTTCTACCTGTTTTTATACGCCGAGCTACTCGAATTGCTGTCGTGACTACTCGCCCGATGCGTCCAGCAATTGGCAGTAAGTACCGCTATTCCATAGGTATGTCATTTGTAACAATTGTGGACATAGCGGCCCGCGCCGGGCGCCGGAGCGCGAGTCGACTGCGACTACCGGGCCGCAAGGGGCCCGTCGGTTCAGCGCGAACCAGCCCGAGGGGCTAAAGTGGTCCTATGCGCGCCGTGCTCCTGCTTAGCTAGCCGCCCGGCATCCCGACGAGACCTCGATTCCGAAGAGTCCCCGGATTGCCGAGCGGCGGCCCCTCCATGTCGAGGGGCTTTTGTGTGTCCGGGGTACATTCCGGGCCGCAACGCACGAAGTAACAGCAGGAGTACCACGTACGGACAGTATGGAGTCAGGGCCGGGCAGCCGGCCGTGACAGTGCAGACTTGATGGTGAACAGGCCTGGCGGCAGGCAGGCCTGAAGGTAGACAGGCCTGGGATAACAGGCCGCATAGAACAGAAGAGGCCAGCAGTGAGCGTTCAGCCGGAAACACAGACCGGATCGCCAGCAGCCGCGGCGGAGGGGCCCGAGGAAGGTGCCTACAGCTTCGCGGCAATGGAAGCCAAATGGCCGCAGGTCTGGGAAGACCTGAAGGTCTTCACGCCGCTCGATGACGGCTCTAAGGAACGCCGCTACGTGCTGGACATGTTCCCGTATCCGTCCGGTGACCTTCATATGGGCCACGCCGAGGCGTTCGCGATGGGCGACGTCGTGGCGCGCTACCTGCGCCAGCAGGGCTACGACGTGCTGCACCCGATCGGCTGGGACTCCTTCGGCCTGCCCGCGGAAAATGCAGCGATCAAACGCAACGCGCACCCCAGCGAGTGGACGTACGCCAACATTGACACCCAGGCGGCGTCGTTCAAGCGCTACGCAATCTCGGCGGACTGGTCCCGCCGGCTGCACACTTCCGACCCGGAGTACTACCGCTGGACCCAGTGGCTGTTCACGCGGTTCTACGAGCGTGGACTGGCCTACCGAAAGAATTCGCCGGTCAACTGGTGCCCCAAGGACCAGACCGTGCTGGCCAACGAGCAGGTGGTCAACGGGGCCTGCGAGCGGTGTGGCACTCCTGTGACCAAGAAGTCCCTGAACCAGTGGTATTTCAAGATCACCGACTACGCCGACCGCCTGCTCGATGACATGGACGAACTGCGCGGGCACTGGCCCGAACGCGTCCTCGCGATGCAGAAAAACTGGATCGGCCGTTCCGAGGGCGCCCACGTCAACTTCGTGATCGAGGCCGACGGCGGCAAAGCCGCCAAGGATGTCACCGTTTTCACGACGCGTCCGGACACTCTCTACGGCGCCACGTTCTTCGTCGTCGCCGCCGACGCGCCGCTCGCCGTCGAACTGGTCACCGACGAGCACGCCGCTGCCCTGGACGCCTACCGCGAACAGGTCAAGGCGCTCTCCGAGATCGAGCGCCAGTCCACCGAGCGCGAAAAGACGGGCGTCTTCACCGGGCGCTACGCGACCAACCCGCTCAACGGCGAAAAGCTGCCCGTCTGGGCCGCCGACTATGTCCTGGCCGACTACGGCACAGGCGCCATCATGGCCGTCCCGGCCCATGACCAGCGCGACCTTGACTTCGCCAAGACCTTTGACCTGCCCGTCCGGGCAGTCCTGGACACCGGCGAGGAAGACCCCGCTGCCACGGGCATCGCCACCACCGGCGAGGGGACTCTGATTAACTCCGGCGGCCTCGACGGGCTGCCGAAGGCCGAGGCCATCCCGGCGGCCATCGAAATCCTGCGCGAGTTGGGCACCGGTGAGAAGTTCGTGAACTTCCGGCTGCGTGACTGGCTGCTCAGCCGGCAGCGGTTCTGGGGCACCCCGATCCCCATCATCCACTGCCCGGCCTGCGGCGAGGTCCCGGTCCCGGACGATCAGCTGCCCGTGACCCTGCCGGCGGACCTGCGCGGCGAAGACCTGTCCCCGAAGGGCACGTCGCCGCTCGCCGCGGTCGAAAGCTGGGTCAATGTCGAGTGCCCCAACTGCCACGGCCCGGCCAAGCGGGACACGGACACGATGGACACCTTCGTGGATTCCTCCTGGTACTTCCTGCGCTTCGTCTCCCCGCAGTACACCGGCGGTCCGTTCGATCCGGAGAAGATCAACGACTGGATGCCCGTGGGCCAGTACGTGGGAGGCGTGGAGCACGCCATCCTGCACCTGCTCTATGCGCGGTTCTTCACCAAGGTCATCCACGACCTCGGCATGATCGAGGCGGACGAGCCGTTCAGCGCGCTCCTGAACCAGGGGCAGGTCCTCAACGGCGGCAAGGCCATGAGCAAGTCCCTGGGCAACGGCGTCGACCTCGGCGAACAGCTGGACAAGTTCGGCGTCGACGCTGTCCGCCTGACCATGATCTTCGCCTCCCCGCCGGAGGACGACGTCGATTGGGCGGACGTATCGCCGTCGGGCTCCGCGAAGTTCCTGGCCCGGGCCTGGCGCCTCGGCCAGGACGTAACAAGCGCACCCGGCGTCGACGTCGCCACCGGTGACCGTGCCCTGCGCACCGTCACCCACCGCACGATCGCCGATGCGCAGGCACTGCTGGAGCACAACAAGTTCAACGTGGTTGTGGCAAAGCTGATGGAACTGGTCAACGCCACCCGCAAGACTATTGACGCAGTCGGCGGTGCCGGCGGCGCAGACCCCGCAGTCCGCGAAGCCGTGGAAGCCGTAGCCGTCATCCTGAGCCTGTTTGCGCCCTATACCGCCGAGGACCTGTGGAACGTCCTGGGGCACCCGGCATCGGTCGCCAACGCCGGCTGGCCCACCCACGACGAAGCGCTGCTCGTGGAGGACACGGTCACCGCCGTCGTCCAGGTGCAGGGCAAGGTGCGGGACCGGCTGGAGGTTTCCCCGGACATCTCCGAGGAAGACCTGCGCGAACTGGCGCTGGCATCGGAAAATGTCCAGCGCGCCCTCGACGGCCGTGCCCTTCGCACGGTGATCGTGCGGGCGCCTAAACTGGTCAACATCGTCCCGGCCTAGCCGGGCGTACTAGCCTGACACTGGCCGCCGGTTGACCCCGGCGGCCAGTACAGGCAACCAGTGCAGGCAATGGGACGGGCACGATTGCCCTCGCCGGCAAAAAAGTCCATGCGTCCCCACAGCAGGAGGTCCTTCGTGCCAGACCGCGAGCCGTCAGGCTGGCCATGGCTGCGCGAGCGGCTTGTTCGCCTGCGGCAGGGTTCCCGGGGAGGCATCCCCGAAGCGGCTCCGGCCGCCGTCGTGCAGGTTGCGGTGGTCACGGACTCTGCTGCCGCGCTGCCCGCCGACTGGATCCGGGCTCTCGCTGCTGACGGTCGGCTCACTGTAGTCCCCATGCCCGTTATGGTCGGCGCCGAAATCTACGGCGAAGGTGAGGACGACATTGCGGAGACCATCGCCGTGGCACTGGCCAGCGGCAAGCCCGTCAAGACCTCGCGTCCGTCACCGGGGCAGTTTGAACACGCCTACCGGGAGGCCAGCGAGCGTGGCTTTCAGTCCGTGGTCTCCATTCACATCTCCGCAGGGCTTTCCGGGACTGCCGACGCCGCCCGTCTGGCAGCCCAACGGGTCGGCATCCCGGTAGAGGTCCTCGACTCCCGGACGGTTGGAATGGCGCAGGGGATGGGCGTGCAGGGCGCGGTGGTCGCGGCCGCCGACGGCAGGAGCGCGGCCGAGGTGTTGGCCTTCGCGCAGGACAGGCTGGACCGCACCAAAGTGTACTTCTATGTGCCGAGCCTGGAACAGTTGCGCCGGGGCGGCCGGATCGGGGCGGCGGCCTCGCTCTGGGGGACCATGTTCTCGATCAAACCCATCCTGGCGGTTGACGATGGCCGGATTATCCCGTTGGAAAAGGTCCGGTCAGCGGGGAAGGCCATCGCACGGCTCGAAGAAATCGTGGCCGCTGACGCCTCCACCCGCCCTGCCGGGCAGGCACGGCTGGCGGTGCACCACTTCGGCAACCAGGCCGAGGCCGAAGACCTTGCCCGGCGCCTGGCCGTGGCATTGCCGGAATGCCCGCCGGCCCAGATCAGCGCACTCCCGGCCGTCCTGGCGGCCCATGCGGGGCTCGGTGTGCTGGCGGTGATCGTGGGGGAGGGCAGCACCCCAACCGCAGCGAAGCCCGATGCCTTCGCCGGGGACGTCGCTGCCCCGGCGGGCGGGGAAGCGCGCCCTGGCGGGGCGGCGGCCGAAGAGACGGAAGCCGGCGACTAGTCCGGCGGGTCCATCCGCTCCATCTGCGCGGGCGCTGGCCTCTGGCCGTGAACGGGCGGCGGCGGTAAAGTCACTCCACCGAACCCAGCGAACATGCGAATCCGGAGGCCGCCATGGCAATGCAGGTGCACCACGTAGCCCAATTCGACCGCGACGTTGCCGAAGAGGTGACCAAGTGGCTGAAATACCTCAAGGGCCAAGTGACCAGCGTTCAGTTCCTCACCACCACGGTGCCGGATCCCAAGGCCGCGGACAAGTGGCGGGTGCAGTACGAGGCGTACATCACCTATCAGAAGTGAACCCCGGGCCGTAACTGCGTTTCAGGGGGTAGGCACGGGCGATGTCCGTCCGGGCGTCGGCGATTCCGTCGACGCAGGTGTGGACGATGCCGTTGGCGGTGTCGCTGGCAGGGTCGTTGGCTCCGACGTTGGCTCGGACGTTGGTGGGGTGGCTGGTGGGGTGGCTGGCTCCGACGTTGGCAGGGTCGTTGGCTCGGACGTTGGCGGGGTGGTTGGCGCGACCGTCGGCGCTGGCGTTGGCTCGGACGTTGGCTCGGACGTTGGCGGCGCGGGCGTTGCCGGGGTCGTCGGCACGGTCACTGGCTCGGACGTTGGCTCGGACGTTGGCTCGGTGGTCGGTATGGCCGCCGGCGGCGGGGTCGGCGCAAGGGGTGCCGGGATCGTCGTCAGGGTCGTCGGCAAAGGCGTGGGCGCGGTTGTTGACACTGACGTCGGCGGGGCGGTTGATGGCAGGGTCGCCGGCGCGGTCGTCGGAGGCGGAGTCGTTGGCGGGGGCGTTGTTGGAGGCGTTGGCCCGGGGGCTGGCTGATTCGGCCCGATAGTGTAGCTGGGCTGCTCGCCTGAGCCGTTGACCCAAAGGGCCGCTTTCACCCTGTGGGCACTGCCGGGCTCCAGCCACCAGAGCACCTGGACGTTGCAGTGGTAGACAATCGTGACATTGGCGACGGCGCCCTGCGGCGGAACGGCATGGATGGATGTGGCGGCTGTTTGGGTCGTCCAGATAAAATTCTGGTCGGCATTCATTCCCGCCGTGCCGTCGACCGAAACATGCGCTATGCCGTAAAGACCGTGCTGAGGGCAGAAGCTGCTTTCCAGAGAAAACTTCACGACCTGGGTTGAAGTGGCTTGCGTTGTATCTGCCACAACGGGCGGGGCCGGCAGCATGGCACCGCCAAGCGCCAGAACCGCCGCGGGCCCAAACAACCACTTCATTGCACACCAGCTTTCGCCGCCTGATGTTTACATCCAGGCGATCAGGGTTGCCCCCAGCCGGCAAAGTCTTCTCGATTGGATGCAGACGTTACCACCGGGTCCGGGCGGGCACCAGCGTAGGGAATACTTGCCTGATGCCGGGGATCTACGCGTATTACTCAGGTATTTCCACATACGCCCGGTCCCCGGTATCAGCGGGCGTGAGGGCTGCCTAGAGTCGTTTCCATGTCACGCCGCAACCCGGGAGCTGGATCCGACACGGGAGTTAGGGCTGCCCGTGAACGCCTGGCGGCGACGCACGGGGATGCCCGGGATGCGGGGGACGCTGCGAATCCGGACAAATTCCCGGATCCCGGCCGGGAACCAGGCAACTCCATGGGGCTGCTGGAGGTGCAGGTGCCGGCACCGGACACCCCCGTTCCGACCCGGGCGGCCGAAGCCGTCCGCGCTGCTGGACGGCGCGTTGGGGGCGACCCTTCACGCCATGCGGATGCAACCCGCGGGTACCGCCGTGCAGGGAGGCACCCGTCAACTTTGCGATTGCGGGCCAGGACCGGGGTGCAGGCTGCGGCTCTGCTGGGCGTCCTCACAGTGCTGTTGGGCGGCTGCTTCTGGTGGCAGGCCGGCACCGGCGGCGCTCAGGTGGTGGCTCTCAGCGACTCCGCCGCTGCCGCCGAGGAAGCACCAGGTCCCGCACCTGGCGAGACAACCGCGCCTCCGGGAGACGGTGGCTCCGGAGAGCCGGAAAGCATCGAGGTCCATGTTGCCGGTGCCGTGGCCAGCCCGGGGGTGGTTCAACTGCCGGCGGGAAGCCGTCTGCACGAGGCGATTGCGGCCGCCGGCGGACCCGCTGGCCTCGGGGACCCGGACCGGCTCAACCTGGCAGCCGTCCTGGAGGATGGGCAGAAAGTCCTGGTGCCGATCCGCGGCGAACCCGATGAGCCGGATGCGCCCGCGGGCGGCTCATCTGCGCCCGGTTCCGGTGCGGGCGGCACAGGGCCAGTCAGCGGTGGTGGGAAGGTCAACCTCAACACCGCCGGCCTCGAGGAGCTCGGGACTCTCCCGCGCGTCGGGCCGGTGCTGGCGCAGCGGATCGTGGACTGGCGCCGGCAGCACGGGCGGTTCAAGACCGTGCAGGAGCTCGACGCCGTTGACGGGATCGGTCCCAAGTTGCTCGAGGCCCTGCTCCCGTTGGTGGGTATCTGACGTGGCACAGCCCGGCGTGAATCGGACCAGCCGGCTGGGTTCTGTGAGGGTCCCACCGAGCAGATGGCAGCGCTACGCCGACGCGGCCGTCCGTTCCCCGGCCCGCAAGGAGCACGATGATCCGGTGGCCGCCGGCCAGATCCGCGAAGCACTCAAACCCGCGCGTGACACCGCCTCTCGTCAGCGCCAGATCGCACGGAGACGGCGGACGGACCTGCGGCTGGTGTTCCCGGCACTCCTCGTCTGGGGTACCGCCGGTGCCGGGAACTGGTTGCCCCCTGCTGGACTGGCCGGCCTCTGCACTGCCCTGGCGGCGGCGGCCGGAATCATGCTCTTCTTGCCCGGCCGCGTCAAACTCGGCCGTTCTGGGATCCGGCCGGAGGGGAAGCGGCGCGCCAGGATTGGGCGCGGCGGCGCCGGGCTCGGCCCCAGTGCCGGGCAGGCGGCTCCGCGCAGCTTACGTGCCACGGTGGCAGTGGCGCTGTCGCTCTCCCTCGCGGCGGCCGCGCACGCCGCCGTCGAGGCCTCCCAGCGGCATGACGGCGCAATCGCCGAAGCCGTGGCCGCCCGCGCGGCCGTCGTCGCGGAACTGGAAATTGAAAGCGCCCCGCGGCGGCTCAGGATTCCCGGGGCCGGTGGCCTGGCCGACCGCTGGGCAGTTCCCGTGAAGCTGACCGCGATGACCTTCGGCGGCCACAGGGTCGCAGGGGACGCCCGACTCGTCGTCATGGGCGGGGCCTCGTGGGGAGACGCCGTTCCGGGCCAGCACCTGCGCGCCACAGGCAAGCTCCGGCCGGCCGCTCCAGGACAGCCGGAGACGGGACTCATGGCAGCGACGTCCGCGCCGACCCTGTTGCGTGGACCCGGGCCCTGGCAGCAGGGTCCCGGGGAGCTACGCCGCGCCTTCACCGCCGCGGCGGCACGGTTCGGGGGCGACGCCGGCGGGCTGCTGCCCGGCATGGTCACCGGTGACACCAGCGCCCTGGACGCCGAGTTGGAAGCCGCCATGAAGACCGTCGGGATGACGCACCTGACAGCCGTCAGCGGGGCAAACTGCAGCCTGATCCTGGGGACGCTGCTGCTCACCGCCCGCACCCTCCGGCTTCCGCGCACAGCAGCCGCTGGGGCCAGTCTCGCGGGGCTCGCGCTGTTCGTCCTCATGGTGGGACCCGATCCCAGCGTGCTGAGGGCCTCGCTCATGGGCAGCATCGGCCTCGCGTCCGTGGCCTTTGGCCGGGCAGGGCGCGGACTCAGCCTGCTCTGCGTGGCCGTCATCGGCCTGCTGGTGGCGCAGCCGGTCCTGGCGACCAGCTTCGGGTTCCTGCTCTCGGTCCTGGCCACGCTGGGAATCGTTGTCACCGGACGCCGCATCATGGACTGGCTGCCACCCTCGGTGCCGCGCTGGGCGGCAGCCGGCGTCGCCGTCCCCCTCTCCGCCCAGCTCTTCTGCGCCCCGGCGATCGTACTGTTGCAGCCGCAGTTCGGCGCCTACGCCCTGCCCGCGAATATGGCCGCTGCAGCGCTCGTGGCGCCAGTAACACTCCTCGGCACGGCCGGCGCGGCGCTCCTGCCCGCTGTCCCCGCCGCAGCGGGCCTCCTCATGGCCGCAGCTGCTGTCTTCGCAGGCGCAGTGGCGGGCGTCGCGCGGTTCTTCGCGGCCCTCCCGGGCGCCGCCCTGCCTTGGCCGGAAGGGGCCTTCGGCGCAGCCACCATGGGACTCTTTTCCGCGACTGTGCTGGCGACGGCGTGGCTCGCCCTGCACCCGGCCGCGGTTGTTCGGGGTGTCCTGGCGGCGCACGCGCGGGTGGTGGCCGTCCTCGACGGACGGTCGCAGGCGGCGGCACGGTCAGCCGCCCGGCAGACCTATAGCCGCGGCTTGGACCACCGGTCCGGGCGTGGGACGCTTAGAGTCCGCAAACCAACTTCCGGGAGGAATCACGAGTGGCTGCTGCCCAGACCCAACGGCCCAGGACCTCGGCGTCGAACACCGCCACCTGGCGCGACGTGACACCTGCTGCCGTCGTCCTGGTGGGCGGTCCGGAAGACTACCTGGGTGCCCGAGCCATGGACCGTATCCGCGGGCAAGTCCGCGCGGTGGCGCCCGACGTCGAAATTACGCGGCTCAATGCCGGCAGCTACACAGCCGGGTCCCTGGCAATGAACGTCAGCCCTTCACTGTTCGGCGAACAAAAGCTCATCGAGGTCGACGGGCTCGAGGCGATGAACGATGCCTTCCTCGCCGATGCCTTGAAATATGTGGCCCAGCCGGAACCGGACGCCTTCCTGGTGCTCCGCCACGGCGGGGGAGTGCGCGGCAAGAAGCTGCTGGACGCCATCAAGGCCGCGGGCTGGCCCGTAGTCGACTGCCAGCCGCTCAAAAAGGACGCCGAGAAAATCGCCTTCGTCACGGCCGAGTTCCGGGCGGCCTCCCGTCGTATCGAGCCCGACGCCGTGCACGCCCTCGTCAACGCCGTCGGCGCGCAACTCGCGGAACTAGCCGCCGCCTGCAGCCAGCTGATCGCTGACGCCACCACCGGCGTGGACTCGGCAATGGTGGACAAGTACTACGGCGGCCGGGTCGAGGCAACAGCTTTCAAGGTCGCAGACGCCGCGATGGCCGGCAACGGCCCCCTGGCCCTCTCCACACTTCGCCATGCCCTGGCCACCGGCGCGGACCCCGTTCCGATCGTGGCTGCCCTGGCGTCGAAGTTGCGCTCCCTGGCTAAGGTGGCCGGTGCGCAGGGGTCGTCCTCGCAGATCGCCAAGCAACTGGGAATGCAGCCTTGGCTCGTCGAACAGGCCCAGCGGGAAGTCCGGCGCTGGACGCCCGAGGGGCTGGTCCGCTCCATCCAGGTCACCGCCGAGGCCGACGCCCAGGTTAAGGGCCTCTCCCGGGATCCCGTTTATGCCGTGGAACATGCGGTGACGGTGATTGCCACTTCAGCGCGAAGTTCCTGACACCCGCGTTCGAACCTAGGGTCCGGGCCTGTCGGCCCTGCGGGTCCGGACCCGGCGCGGCCAGTTGGCGGCGTACCCGAATGGGCGCGAAGTTGGTTCATGACGGTACGTCTTAACTGGATGTGGCCGGCACCCAAGGGGTGCCGGCCACAATCATCAGTTCAAGTGAACTGGAAACCTTAGAGCGCGTTGACCTTCTTGGAGATGGCCGACTTGCGGTTTGCAGCGTTGTTCTTGTGGAGAACACCCTTGCTGACGGCCTTGTCCAGCTTGCGGCTGGCAGAAAGCAGTGCAACAGCCGCAGCATCCTTGTCGGTGGACTCAACGGCGGTGTTGACGGCGCGGATGGCCGTCTTCAGCTCGGACTTGACTGCGTTGTTGCGCAGGCGAGCCTTTTCGTTGGTCAGGATGCGCTTCTTCTGGGACTTGATATTAGCCACGTGTGAACTCTCTTTTTCAATGCGGAAAATGGTCTAGAGGGCTTTCAGATTGGCCATTGACTGAGCGGCGTGGGGATACCTATGGCGACCAACCATCTGTGGCCGTCGACCTGCACGGACACACAGCTGTAAATAATAGCAGAGATCAACGTGCAGGCACGAGTGCGGGTGGCGATCCGCCGCCGCACAGGGTGTCCGCCGGGTCAGCTCCAGCCGCGGCTCTCCCGCAGCGCGGCCGCGACGAGGTTGAAGCGGCCTGCGTCCAGGATCGCCCCTTCGCGCCGGATGTCCTTGGAATTGATCTGCAGAACCCGGTCCAGCTTCGCTTCGCTGGGCCGGCCCTGGCGGTCCCAGGGTCCCGTGCCGATGTCCACGTAGTCATCCGACCGGCGGGAGTCGCCGTCGTGGTCCTTGCTCGTCAGCATCAGTCCCAGCAAATACCGGCCACTGGTGCCCACCAGCAGCACCGGGCGGTCCTTGCCCTGGGAATAGTCCTCCTCGTAGGGCACCCAGGTCCAGACGATTTCTCCGGGCTCGGGCAGGCCGTTGGGTGCGGGGGCGTAGCGGACGGCGGCCCGCCCCCGGAAGTCGCCGGGATATGTCCCGGTCAGTCCGGCGGCCGGGGTGCCGCCTGTGGCGCGGGTCGGGGTGCCGGGACGTGCCTGGCCGGGCCGCCGCTTCGCCGCAGGTTTTCCGGCGGGTTTCGCCGCCGGCCCGCGGGTGGTCCCCGGTGCGGAGCCGCCGAGTTTGTCCAGGAAGCGCAGGGCATCGCGGACGGCGCCGCTGATCGATCGTAAGTTCCAAGCCATGGGGAAACCATACCGGCAACCCCCGCAGGGGAAGGGCAGAGAAAGGGGCAGGGTATGGGAGGGCGAGAGGGGCGGTGCCCGGCTGGCGGCAGGCGGCCGGCGGATGCTGCCCCCGGAGCGACCCAGCGAGGCCAGAGCCGCGGCCGGAACCGCAGCAGAATCGAGGCGGGACCCGCGGGCGGAATCCCGCCGAGAGCCCACCGGAGCTGGCAGAGTGCGCAACGCAACGCAGGGATGCACTGCCACTGACCCGGACGTGGGAGACTATAGGGACAGAAATGCGCCACGTCGCAGGATGGCATACGAGCATCCGCACCGAGCCGTGGAAAAGCCAACAGTAATGCCAACAGTTAGGACCCTGCGTGTCTCCCATGGCCCGCACCGCCCCGGTGCCCGCCGCAACAGATCCGGCCATCATCCGGAACTTCTGCATCATTGCGCACATTGACCACGGCAAATCCACACTGGCCGACCGGATGCTCCAGTTCACTGGTGTTGTCCAGTCCCGTGACATGAAGGCCCAGTACCTGGACCGCATGGACATTGAGCGCGAACGCGGCATCACCATCAAATCCCAGGCCGTCCGCATGCCCTGGGAACTCGACGGCACCAGCTACGCGCTGAACATGATCGACACCCCCGGGCACGTTGACTTCACGTACGAGGTCTCCCGCTCGCTCGCGGCCTGCGAAGGTGCGATCCTGCTGGTGGACGCGGCCCAGGGCATCGAGGCCCAGACCCTCGCCAACCTCTACCTGGCGATGGAAAACAACCTCACGATCATCCCGGTCCTGAACAAGATCGACCTCCCGGCAGCACAGCCGGAGAAGTACGCGGCGGAACTCGCCAACCTGATCGGCGGCGACCCCGACGACGTGCTCCGCGTCTCCGGCAAGACCGGCATGGGCGTCGAGGTTCTGCTGGACAAGATTGTCCGCGACCTTCCGGCCCCGGTGGGCGACCCGAACGCCCCCGCCCGGGCCATGATCTTCGACTCGGTCTACGACACCTACCGCGGTGTGGTCACCTACGTCCGCGTGGTCGACGGCATGCTGCACCCGCGTGAACGCATCCAGATGATGTCCACCCGTGCCACGCACGAGCTCCTTGAGATCGGTGTGAGCTCCCCGGAACCCACCCCCTCCAAGGGCCTTGGCGTCGGCGAGGTGGGCTACCTCATCACCGGTGTGAAGGACGTCCGCCTGTCCAAGGTGGGCGACACGGTCACCAACCTGGCCAAGCCGGCCACCGAGTCTCTCCCCGGCTATGCGGACGCCAAGCCGATGGTCTTCTCCGGCCTGTATCCGCTCGATGGCACGGACTATCCGGTGCTCCGCGATGCGCTGGAGAAGCTGATGCTCAACGACGCCGCGCTGGTGTATGAGCCGGAAACGTCGGCCGCGCTGGGATTCGGCTTCCGGGTGGGTTTCCTGGGCCTGCTGCACCTGGAAATCACGCGCGAGCGGCTCGAACGCGAATACAACCTGGACCTGATTTCCACCGCGCCCAACGTGGAATACGAGGTGACGCTGGAGGACAAGAAGGTCGTCCACGTCACGAACCCCAGCGAATACCCCACCGGCAAGATCGCGGAAGTCCGCGAGCCGATGGTGTCCGCCACCATCCTTGCGCCGAACGAGTTTGTCGGCGCCATCATGGAGCTGTGCCAGAGCCGGCGCGGCGTCATGGGCGGCATGGACTACCTCTCCGAGGACCGGGTGGAAATCCGTTACCGCCTGCCGCTGGCCGAAATCGTCTTCGATTTCTTCGACATCCTCAAGTCCAAGACCCGCGGCTACGGGTCACTGGACTGGAAGGCCGACGGCGAGCAGGTGGCCGACCTGGTCAAGGTTGACATCATGCTCCAGGGCGAGCAGGTTGATGCATTCTCCGCAATCACCCACCGTGACAAGGCCTACGCCTACGGCGTGATGATGACCGGCAAGCTGCGCGAGCTCATTCCGCGCCAGCAGTTCGAGGTGCCCATCCAGGCCGCCATCGGCTCCCGGATCATCGCCCGCGAAAGCATCCGCGCCATCCGCAAGGATGTCCTGGCCAAGTGCTACGGCGGTGACATCACCCGAAAGCGCAAGCTGCTGGAAAAGCAGAAGGAAGGCAAGAAGCGCATGAAGATGGTGGGACGCGTCGAGGTGCCGCAGGAGGCCTTCATCGCCGCGCTGACAACGGACGAGTCCAAGGACAAGGCCAAGAAGTAACGGTGCAGGTAATGACTGTTGCTGCAGTATCGGCAGGCCGGGCCCGTGCCTAGCGTCCTTCCCCTCGGCGACCCGGCGCCGCCGGACGGGCTCCTGCCCGCCCAGGCGCGCGAGGGCGCCGGTCAGCGCGCTTTCGGGTTGTATGTGCACATCCCGTTCTGCGCGGTCCGCTGCGGGTACTGCGATTTCAACACCTACACCGCCACCGAGCTGGGCGGCGGGGCCTCCCAGGACGCCTACGCCGCCACCGCGATCGCGGAAGTGGAGTTCGCCGCCGCGGCCCTGAGGGGCAGCGGCCTGCCTGACCGTCCGCTCAGCACGGTCTTCTTCGGCGGCGGCACCCCCACGCTGCTGCCGGCGGAGGATCTGGCGCGCATCCTCACAGCCGCGATCGGCGCCTGGGGCCTGCAGCCCGGCGCCGAGGTAACCACCGAGGCGAACCCCGATTCCGTCACGCCCGAATCCCTGCAGCTGCTCGCCGACGCCGGGTTCACCCGGGTCTCGTTCGGCATGCAGTCGGCCGTGCCGCATGTCCTGAAGGTCCTGGACCGCACCCACACGCCGAGCCGGGTGCCCGAGGTGGTTCAGTGGGCGCGCGATGCCGGGCTCGCCGTCAGCCTCGACCTCATTTACGGGACGCCAGGGGAGTCGCTGGAAGACTGGCGCCACTCGCTCGAGACCGCACTCTCCTACGCCCCCGACCACATCAGCGCCTATGCCCTGATCGTTGAAGACGGCACCAAGCTTGCCGCGCAGATCCGCCGTGGCGAAGTCCCGGAAATCGACGACGACGACCACGCCGCCAAATACGAACTCGCCGACGAGCTGATTTCCGCCGCCGGGCTCGCCTGGTACGAGGTCAGCAACTGGTCCCGCACCCCCGAACAGGCCTGCAGGCACAACCTCGCCTACTGGCGCGGGGACGACTGGTGGGGCATCGGGCCCGGGGCGCACTCGCACGTCGGCGGCGTCCGCTGGTGGAACGTCAAGCACCCCACCGCCTACGCCAACCGCCTCGGCGCCGGCGTCTCACCTGCCGCCGGACGCGAAACGCTGGACACCGAAACCCGCCACGTGGAACGCGTCATGCTCGAGGCCCGGCTGAACTCCGGACTCGATATCCCGAGCCTCGGCGGCTTGGGGGACACCGGCAGGCACGCCGTCGCGGGGCTGATCGCTGACGGCCTCGTGGACCCCGCGGCCGCGTTCAAGGGCCGGCTCATCCTCACGCTCAAAGGCCGGCTGCTGGCCGACGCCGTCGTCCGCAGGATCCTGCCGGACTAGTCTGCCCGGCCGCAAAGCCTCCACAATTTGGCTGCCCGCATCAGCGCCGCAGACGGCCTGCGGCACAAAAAAGAGCCGGCCGCTGCCCCATACGGGCAGCGGCCGGCTCTCTTTAGCTTGGTCCGGGCCGGCTATTTGATCCAGCGCAGGTTGAACTCGTAACGGTGCGGCTGGCCGCGGTTGACGTGGATGCCTGCCGCCACCGAGAAGCACGTCACAGCAATCCAGATCACCGTGGCGAGCACGGCGAAGAGGTTGCCCACCACCGGGATGAAGACCAGCAGATTGGCCAGCACTGCAGCGATGGTCGGCGGCAGCGTGAAATTGAGGGCTTCCTTGGATTCCTGCGCCGTGAACGGGCCGCGGTCCTTGAAGATGAGGTAGATCAGCAGCGACGGCACGCAGCCAAGGATGCCGCCGAAGTGGGCGAGCGTGGCCCACTGGCGGTCCTCGCTGGCCGTCAGCGGCAGCGCGTTTGCCGGAACCCCATGGTACGGGGGCTGGCCATGGCCAGCCTGATTGCCCGTGTGTTCGCGTGCGTTATCTGCCACGGTGTAGCCCTTCGGATTGCGGTGATGCGTTGCTGCCTGGGTTGTGCCTGAACTAGCCGGGACCGCACTGGAAGCGCGGCCGCCGTTTCAAGAATACTTGCTCGCGCCCGGAAATGGAGATCAGGGGCGGCCGCCGCGGCGGACTAGGGCACAGTGAGGAAGTCAATGACCTCTTCCACGCGGCCGAGCAGCGACGCCTCCAGATCAGCGTAGCTGCGGACAGCACCCAGGAGTTTCTGCCAACCCAGGCCGATGTCCTCCTTTGTGGAGTGGGGCCAGCCGAAAGCCATCAGGATGCCGGTCTTCCAGTCCGCGCCGCGGGGGATCACCGGCCACTGCTCGATCCCCAGGACCGCGGGCCGGATGGCCTGCCACACGTCCACGTAGGGGTGCCCCACAATGAGGACGTTGCCGGCGGCGCCCGGTGAGGCCATGACGGCATCGGCGATCCGCGACTCCTTGGAGTCGGGCACCAGGTGGTCCACGAGCACGCCGAGGCGCCGCCCCGGGCCCGGGCCGAACTCCGCCACGGCGGCCGCGAGGTCGTCAATGCCGTGCAGGGGTTCGACGACGATGCCCTCCACCCGGAGGTCATCGCCCCACACCTTCTCCACGAGCTCGGCGTCGTGCTTTCCCTCCACCCAGATACGGCTGGCCTTGGCCACCTGGGCGCGCTGCCCCGCCACCCGCACCGAGCCCGACGCCGTGCGGCCGGCACCGGCGGCCGGTGCCGCTTTCTTCGGGGCCGGCGGCATCAGGCGGATGGGCTGGCCCTCCAGGAGGAAGCCGAAGCCGAGGCGGAAGGACCGCGACTTGCCGCGCCGGTCCTCCAACGCCACCACGTGCATGCCGCCGGACTTCTCCACCCGGGTCACGGCCCCCACCCAGCCGGACTGGACCTCCTCGAGGACCATCCCGCGTTCCACCGGGACTTCCGGCAACTGGGTCTTGGCGGGGGCGGACAGGTCCTGGGGTCCCCAGTTCTGGTACGACATCTCTACACGCTTACTTTGCACTCGGAATGTACGGCGGTCGGTGGAACTCTCCGGGGCCGGAACCGGACCGCGACGGCGCGGCAACGGCAGCGGCTGCCACGGTCTCGGCACCGGCGTGACGGGAATCGCGTTCCCGCGGGCCACGCCTGGAGCGAATCCAATGCTAACAACGCGGCGACTCATATTAGACTGGTTAGCACTTAGGCATGTCGAGTGCTAACCCTTGTCCTGATGCGGACCGTCCGTGCAGCACTTGTGGACCCGGACCGGACACGGCGGACGGCACCGACTGCGGGACAGTCGATTGGAGGTGGAGCGTGAGCGAACCGCGCAAACTCGAAGTGCTGCGCGCCATCGTGGAGGACTACGTCCATTCGCGTGAGCCCGTGGGTTCCAAAGCGCTCGTGGAACGGCACCATCTCGGCGTCTCCAGCGCCACGATCCGAAACGACATGGCGGCGCTGGAAGACGAGGGCCTGATCACGGCACCGCACACGAGCGCCGGCCGGATCCCCACTGACAAGGGCTACCGGCTTTTCGTCGACCAGATCTCAGCGGTGAAGCCGTTGTCCCCGGCCGAGCGCCGGGCCATCCAGGCGCTGCTGGAAGGATCCGACGACCTCGACGACATTCTTGACCGGACCGTGAGGCTCCTCTCGCACCTGACCAACCAGGTCGCCGTCGTGCAGTATCCGCTGCTCAGCCGCGCCCGGGTGCGGCACATCGAGTTCGTGCTGCTGGCGCCCCGGAAAGTGCTGGCGGTACTGATCGCGGACACCGGCAAGGTGGAGCAGCGCGTGATCGACGTCGGGCAGGACCTTCCCGACGACGCGCTGGCGGAACTGCGGACCAGCTTTCTGGCCAGCCTCTCCGGAACCCCGCTGAGCCTGATGCCGCAGCTGCTGCCCGCCGTCGTTGCCGGTGGCCCGCCCGCTCGGCGCGGAGCGGCCCAGGCGCTGGCCCGCGGCCTGGAGGCCCTGGCCACGAGCAGCCGCGAAGAGCGCATGGTCATGGCCGGCACCGCCAACCTGGCCCGCTCCAACGTGGACTTCCCGCTCAGCATCGGCCCCGTACTGGAGGCCCTCGAGGAGCAGGTGGTCATGCTCCGCCTGCTCAGCGAAATGGCCGAAGACCCGCGGGGTGTCACGGTCAGCATCGGCCGGGAAAACCCTTACGACGGTCTGGCCGAGGCCTCCGTTGTGGCCACCGCCTACGGGCCGGACGCCACGGCCAAGGTCGGCGTGCTTGGGCCCACCCGGATGGACTATCCCACCACCATGGCCGCCGTCCGCGCGGTGGCCCGCTACCTTTCGAGGATCCTGGGGCCCTGACAGGCCCGGGACCGAACACGACTTCTTGCCCCACAGGCAGTGCCCCACAGGCAGTACGAAAAGGAAGAGATACACACTTTGAGCAGCCACTACGACGTTCTTGGAGTCTCCCGCGACGCATCGGGGGAGGAGATCAAGAAGGCCTACCGGAAACTGGCCCGCACCCTGCACCCGGACGTGAACCCCGGGGAAGATGCCTCGGACAGGTTTAAGGCCGTCACCCACGCCTACGAGGTCCTCTCTGATCCGCAGAAGCGCCGGGTCTATGACACCACCGGCAACGAGAACGGCACCGACAACGGCTTCGGCGGCGGCAGCTACTCGGGCCAGGGCTTCGCCTTCCAGGACATCTTCGAGACCTTCTTCGGCGCCGGCGGCGGCCAGGGCGGCCCGGCGTCCCGGGTCCGCCGCGGCCAGGACGCGCTGATCAGCGTCCGCATCGACCTCCGCGACGCAGTGTTCGGTGTGAACAAGAAGCTCGAGGTCGACACGGCCGTCATCTGCCCCACGTGCGAGGGGTCCTGCTGCCGCGAGGGCACCCACCCGGTCCGCTGCGACATCTGTGGCGGCAGCGGTCAGGTCCAGCGCGCCGTGCGGTCCATCCTGGGCCAGGTCATGACATCCGCCCCCTGCGGATCCTGCGAGGGCTTCGGCACCGTCATCAAGGACCCGTGCAACGAATGCAGCGGCCAGGGCCGGATCCGCAGCCGCCGCTCCCTGACCGTCAAGGTCCCGGCCGGCGTCGCCACCGGCACCCGCATCCAGCTGTCCGGCCAGGGCGAGGCAGGCCCTGCAGGCGGCCCCGCCGGGGACCTGTACGTGGAGATCCGGGTCAACAACGACCCCACCTACGTGCGCGAGGGCGATGACCTCCACGCGAGCCTCAACATTCCCATGACCGCAGCCGCGCTCGGCACCGAAATATCCCTCGACACCTTCGACGGACAGCAGGAGATCGACGTCAAGGCCGGCACCCAGTCGGGCGAGATCATCACCCTGCGCGGCCTCGGCGTCACGCACCTGCGCGGTCACGGTCGCGGCGACCTGAAGGTGCACCTGCAGGTGGAAACGCCGGTCAAGCTCGATCACGTCCAGGAAGAACTGCTCCGCCAGTTGGCCAAGCACCGCGGCGAGCACCTCACGGAAGGAAAGCTTGCGGCCAGCGGCGGCGTCTTCGCCAAACTGCGGGACCGGCTCGGTAACCTGTAGCGGTGAGTAACCCGGTCTTCTTCACCGCACCAGGCACCCTGGACCAGCAGGTCCCCGGCTCGGTCTTCGTCCTTGAGGGCGGCGAGGCACGCCACGCCGTCACCGTCAAGCGGATCGCCGTCGGGGAAACCGTCGACATCGCGGACGGCGCCGGCAAACGCCTGACCGGCGCCGTGACCGCCGTCGCTCCCGGGCAGCTGACCGTCGAATGCATGGACCTTGCCGAGGAACCGCGGCCCGGAACCCGGCTGGTCCTGGTCCAGGCCCTCGCCAAGGGCGATCGCGACGAACTCGCGGCCGAGACCGCGACAGAACTGGGCATCGACGCCGTCATTCCCTGGCAGGCCGAGCGGTCCATCGTGCGGTGGAAGGCCGAGCGGGCCGCCAAGGCGCATGCCAAATGGCAGTCGGTGGTGACGGCCGCCGCCAAACAGGCGCGCCGGGCATGGATTCCCGAGGTCCGGGCCGCCGTCGACGGCGCCGGGCTGCAGGCGGCCGTGGCGGCGGCAGATCTCGCCGTCATCCTGCATGAAGACGCCGTGCGCCCGCTGCGGCTCGTCCTGGAATCCTGGTTGGAATCCGCGCAGCCCGGCGAGGTCATGGCAGGCGATGCCGGATCCCGTGAGGTCCTGCTGATCGTGGGTCCGGAAGGCGGCATCAGTCCGCGGGAGGTGACCCGGCTCTGCGACGCCGGCGCGGTCACGGCCCTTTTGGGGCACCATGTTCTGCGTTCGTCCACGGCGGGGCCCGCCGCCACGGTGCTGGCCAGCGACATCCTCGGCCGCTGGTGACCCGCGGCAGCCGCCGTCACCGGTGACAGTGGCGGCTATTTGACGGTGACGGTTATTTGACCGTGAACCCGCGGGTGTCCTGGAATACTTCCTTGGCGCTGTCGGATGCGTCCACCTGGGACACCCGGACCTCGTAATTGCCCGGGCCGAGGTTCACGGACAAGGTGAACAGCCCGGACTGGGTTGCATCGGCCGAGGCGGTGGCGCTGCCGTTGAGATACGCGGTCTTGGCGTTGTCGCCGTCGCCGTCGACCTTGAGGATCGCCCAGCGGAGCTTCCCGCCCTGGACGGTGCTGCGGCCACGGATCTTGACCGAACCGTCGCCCACGGACGTGCCCTCCTGCGGATCAATGATCCACACTGGGGCCACCATCCCGGCGCTGCGGGACGTCGGCTCGCCCAGACGGACGTGGTTGAAGGCGACGTAGTCCGTGTGACCGTCCACCAGCACAACCACCTGGACCTGCTGTCCGGCATCGATGAGGCCGGCGCTGGCCGCGGCAGCTGTCGCCGTGTAGACGAGCTGCTGGATGGCGCGCTCGGCCATGGCCGCATCCACGTTGCTGTTGAAGGCATCAGCGGAGACATCCACCGTGATGACGTTCTTGCCGGAAATCGACGTCGCCAGCTTCTTCGGATTCTGCCAGGGCGTGAAAAAGTCCGGGTCCAGCGGCTTCTGCGACATCATGACCCGCAGGGCACGGGTGACGGGATTGTCCTGGTCCGGAACATCGCGGAACTCGCGGTAGAGAAACGCGTTGTCATTGCCCCGGCCGATCCAATACACGGGAGCCTTGTTCGACGTCTGGGCTGTCTCGAGCGGAGCGCTCGTGGTGGGCACGCCCGACGCCGGGACGGGAATGAGTTCCGACGGGCTGCTGGAATTCGTGATGCCGCTCTGCGGCGTCGCCACGCAGCCGGACAGGACGAGGGCGGCAGGCAGCGCCAACGCCAGCGCGGCGCGGCGGATGCGCCCCACCGATGGCTGCTGAACTCCACGCTTGCTGATGCCGCTGTCCCTTCGTCTTACGCCCCGCGTTCCGCGGTGATGATCCGTTTGTAGCCGTCGTCGGCCGCTGGCGGCCGCACCCGTCCCTCACCGGCCGGAGATCGGCGCGGCGATCCCGGGGGAGCCGGATTCCAGCATGGCACATGGGCACGGTGCGGCAGCCGGGTTTGGGCCCCGGCGCCGGAACTGCAACGGGAACGATATGAGGCCGATACAAAGTTGATACCTAAATTGGCCCGCTGGTGGTTCCAGGCGCGGACGCCGGTGGCGCCCATCGTTGCTCAGCCAGCGATCCCTGCCGGGGTCGTTTAGGGCAGACTGGTGGCGTGAGCGGAATCCCGTGGGTGCTGCACGTCGATCTCGACCAGTTCATCGCGGCTGTCGAAGTACTCCGGCGGCCGGAGCTTGCTGGCAAGCCGATCATTGTCGGCGGCCGTGGCGATCCCACGGAACGCGCTGTGGTGTCGACCGCATCCTACGAAGCCCGGGCATTCGGCGTCGGTTCGGGCATGCCCTTACGCATTGCGGCCCGGAAAGTGCCCGACGCCGTGATCCTGCCAGTCGATCAGGAGGCTTACCTGGCGGCGTCTGAAACGGTCATGGCTACCCTGCGCGCGCAGCCCGGCGCCACCGTGCAGGTGTTGGGGTGGGACGAAGCCTTTGTGGGCATCAAGACAGAGAATCCGGAAGCCTACGCCCGGCAGGTGCAGGCCGCTGTCCTGGAGCGCACGCAGCTGCATTGCAGCGTGGGCATCGGCGACACCCTGGTCCGAGCCAAGGTCGCCACCGGTTTCGGCAAACCGGCCGGCGTCTTCCGTCTCACTGCCGGGAACTGGCTCGCTGTCATGGGCAGTCGGCCCACGAAGGACCTGTGGGGCGTCGGAACCAAGGTGTCGGGCCGGCTGGCCAAACTCGGCATCAACACAGTCGCCGAGCTCGCCGCGTCCGACCCCCAAGACCTGGTGCCGGAGTTCGGCCCCAGGATGGGACCTTGGTACGCGGAGCTCGGCCGCGGGGACGGCACCAGCGTTGTGGACGCCACCCCGTGGGTTGCCCGCGGGCATAGCCGGGAGACCACCTTCCAGCGCGACCTGACCGAGCCCGCACAGGTGGACGACGCCGTGAGGGAGCTGACGGCGCGTGTCCTGGAGGATGTTGTGGCCGAAGGACGGCCCGTGGTTGGACTGACCCTGAAGGTTCGCTACGCGCCGTTCGTCACCAAGACACACGCGAGGAAGATTCCCGAGACATTCGACCGGGACGAAATCCTCTCGCGGGCCTTGGACCTCGCAGCCGGAATCGAAGCGGGCCGTCCGATCCGGCTCCTGGGCCTGCGGGCCGAAATGGCAATGCCCGACGATGCCCGAACGGGACATACACCGACGCGCGGCGGTTGGTGACGGCGTCGCTGCCTTACCGCCGCAGCGTTCTGCGGGCAGGCTGAAAGTGACCCTGGGAACCCCTCAAGTCAAAGCTATGCTGGGAGGATGGAATACCAGATCCGCCAGGCCGCGGGTGGGGACGCTGATGCCGTAGTCCGGATGCACACCCGGGCCCATGAGGAATGCTACGGCCACCTTCTGTCCCCGGCGTTCTTCGATGCGCGCCGTGCCAGCATCCCGGAGCGCGTGGAAAAACGCCGACCTTATCTGGACAGCGCCGAGCCTCGAATCATCGCCCTGGACAAGGGCAATGAAATCGTCGGATTTGCCGACGCAGGCACGTGACGTGACGATGACTTACCCGGAGAACTTGAGCTTTACTCCATCTACACACTGGGGCGCACCCATGGCACTGGACTCGGGGAGGCCCTGCTGAGGGCCGCCGTCGGCGATTTACCCGCCTACCTGTGGGTGCTTGAGGCCAACCCCCGCGCTCGGGCCCTTTATGCCAAGAACGGTTTTCAGCCCGATGGGACACGAAAATTGCTTTCACCCGACTGGGAGCAACTACCTGAGATGCGGATGGTCCGCTCCGACATTTAGCCGGGCACATCCACGCCGACGGTCGGCTGAGGTCACCCACCGACCGTGCGCTATCAGGTGGTAATGTACCGCTGCAAAATCATCCATCGTGTATTCGCGCAGGAGGAGACGCTCAGTCTGCAATTCCATGGGTCCATCATGCCGGAGCCGGCGCATCAGCCTGGCGGATCCGAGGCGTCAGAACCTGAGAATGTTCAGTTCCCCGGCCGGCTCGAAACCAAGCCGTGCGTAAAAGCCGCGTGATTCGTCGGAGGGGGAAAGCACCATCCGTACGGCATTGATGCTTTGTGCGAACCGGATCGAGGCGTCCACGAGTTGGCCGCCGACTCCGGCGTTCCGAAACTCCGGAAGGACGTAGGCGTTGCCCAGATAGACCCACCGGGACGATTCCGTCCCCGGTTTGGGCATCCGCTCGAAAATCATCAGGTTGAGCATCCCGACTAGTTCGCCACCGTAGTCGGCCACGAAGAACTTTCGGGGACTGGCAGTCATCCACTCTCGGAAGGCGGCATCGAAGGCTGGATCGTCCATGAGTGCGGGGTCCTGTTCCGCCGCCCACGTGGCCCTTAGCGTCGCAAGGCCGGGCACATCGTCTGGGCGCCCTTCGCGAATGATGAACATGGAAGTACCCTACTTTGGCGGTGCGTCAGCAAAAGCACCCGTCCGTTAGAGTCGGACGAATGAAACGGGCAGTAATCCTTGGAGGCACTGGCGTTCTCGGCCGCGCGATTGCGTGGCGGCTGATCCGTGCCGGCTGGGCCGTGGACATGACGGGCCGGGACCGGACCAAGATGCCGGCTGACCTGGCTGCCGCCGGTGTCCGATTTATCGCCGCCGAACGTCGTGACGACGCCGCCATGGCCGGGGTGATAGCCGGTGGCGCCGATCTCCTCGTGGACGCGGTCTGCTACACCGACGCCGACGCCCGGCAACTCCTGCCGCACCTGGCCTCGGTGTCCTCGACCGTCATGCTCTCGAGCAAGGCCGTGTACGTTGACGCCGCCGGCAATCACGTCAATTCCGATGTACCGCCCCGCTTTGATGAGCCCATCCTCGAGAACAATCCGACCATGCGGCCGGGAACCGGGGACTACGACTCCCGGGAAGGCTATGGCGCGAACAAGGTGGCCGCAGAGCACACCCTCCTGGACAGCGGCCATCCGGTGACAGTGATCCGGGCCTCCAAGGTGCATGGTGAGGGCGCGGCCCTGCCCCGGGAATGGATGTTCGTCAAACGGGTGCTCGACCGGCGCCCGGCCGTATTCCTGGCCCATGCGGGGCAGGGCGCGGACCACACGACGGCAGCGGTGAACACGGCGGCCCTCGTGGAACGGGTGGCCGCCGTGCCCGCGGCACGGATCCTCAACAGCGCCGATCCAGATGCGCCGAATGCCCGGCAGATCGCCGCAGCAATCGCCCGCCACCTGGGCCACCACTGGGAAGAGGTGCTCCTGGATGACAGCGCACCCGCGGGCCTCGGCGACCACCCGTGGGATTTTCGGCCCCCGCTGGTACTCAGCACCACGGCCTCCCTCGTCCTGGCCTATGAGCCGGTTGGGACATATGCCCAGACCATCCCGCATCAGGTGGACTGGCTGGTGAAGGCGGCAGCGGCCGGAGCCATGCCGGGAACCGACGATCCGTCCCTCGGGCACTATCTCGACTACAGCCGTGAAGAGCAGTTCACCGCTGGTTCCGCCCTGCGGACACGCCAACGTCCCCTGTAATGGGCTACAGGTTTGAAGGGGCTATGGGTTTGAGGGGGCTAAGGGCTTAAGGGGCGAGGGGTTTGTCGACGAGAATGGCGGCCTGCGGATGTTTTTCCATGGCCCTTGGTGAACGCACCAGCTGGGCGCGCATCGCAAAGCCCTGTTCCGTGAACCGGAGTGCCACCTCGTCGGGGGCGTGCAGTTCCGTGCGGAGCTCGACGTCATGTCCGTAGGCGCGGTCAATCGTGTGGTGGCCGCTGCCGGCGTGGAAAGCGACGAGCGCCGAACCGCCAGGGCGGAGCGCTCTCCAGAACTCGCGCGCGATCGCCGGCAGCGCCGTCGGGGGAGAGTGGATGATCGAATACCAGGCGAGTACACCGTCCGCGGCTGCGTCGGCTTTGGGCAGGTCCGCCAGCTCTCCGACTTCGAACAGCAGCCCGGGATGCAGTTGTTGCGCGACCCGGACCATTTCGGGCGACACGTCGACACCGCTGACGTTCAGCCCCGCGTGGCCGAGGTAACTGGCCATTCGTCCGGTACCGCATCCGACGTCGATCACCGTCCGGCCTGCCGTGGCGCGCAGGTGCGCGATGAAGTGGTCCACCATGGCCATATCCAGCGTGGCCTCGAAGCTGGTATCCGGGATCACCGCCGAATAGGTCTCGGCGACCGTGTCGTACGCGGATCTGACGGCCATCAAATTTTCGTGGTTTGCCATCAACCGAGCCTAACGGCCATGGCCGGCGAACCCGTGGCGCCCGATTCTTACGTCATGCAACGGGTCCGTGACGCGTTGTGTCGCTGCGCGACAGTGCGTTGCGGCCGGCTTGGGAACCCGTGTCCGCGGTGGTTGATTGGGGCTACCAGCGCTCGAAAGGACCCGCCATGACGGAACAAACTGATCTCAGCCCGACGACACTCCGCCACATTCTTGGACACTTCGCCACCGGGCTGACGGTGATCACCGCGGCAACGCAGCACGGGCCGGCCGGTTTCACCTGCCAGTCCTTCGCGTCCCTGTCCCTGGAGCCGGCTCTGGTCACGTTCAGCCCCGCGCGGACGTCCAGCACCTGGCCGCTGCTGCGTTCGGCGGGCCGGTTTACCGTGAACATCCTGCCCGCTGAGCACCAGCACCTGGCGGGGCAGTTCGCGCGCTCGGGGACGGACAAGTTCGCCGGCGTCGGCCACTCTCCTTCGCCGCTGGGTAACCCCGTTCTGGACCGGGCCCTGGCGTGGGTGGACTGCGAACTCCACCAGGAGTACGACGGCGGCGACCACACGATCGTCGTCGGCGCTGTCCGCTCCCTGGGCGCCCGTCCCGATGCTGAGCCCCTGCTCTTCTACAAGGGAAGTTACGTGGGCGTCCGGTCCTGCGCCGGCGCGCTGGAGAGCGTGGCATGACCGTGTCGACGCCGGAACCGGAGCCGCAGCCGCAACCGGAGCCGCAACCGGAGCCGCAACCTGGCAACGCGGAACAGCCGTGCCCGGCAACAGGCGCCCACTGGCTGGATGGGTGGGTCGTCTTCGGTAATACGTACCCGTAACGGCCGGCGCCGGATCCCCTCCGGCGTCGGCCGCGCCGCGCTGGCGTAAGATGGAAGGACCCGTTGACCCCGGCCGCGGGCGGTGCGAACCGCCGTCGGTACGGATCACGGCGACAGACCATATTCATACTGGAGGGGACCAGAGGCCCGCGGGCCAACACCATGACTGAAGCAGCGAACGGCAAGGCCCGGTTCAGCGCCCGAGAACGCACCGCAGGGGAATTTCCCCACTCCCTACCAGGGCTGCGGACGGAGGTGGTCTTGTTCGACGACTCAGAGCAGATGGTCCAGTCGCTGGGCAGCCATGACGAAGCCTTAAGATTCATCGAAAACCAGTTCCCCGCCGTCGATTTCCACGTCCGGGGCAACGAGCTTGCGATCAGCGGGCCTGCCGCCGACGTGCCGCGCATCATGCGCCTGCTCAATGAGGTGCGCGGGCTGGTGGCCCGAGGCACCGTCATCACCCCGGCCGTGCTGCAGCAGCTCGTCTCCATGCTCCGCAGCCAGTCACTGCAGAACCCCGTGGAAGTGCTGACCACCAACATCCTCTCCACCCGCGGGAAGACCATCCGGCCCAAGACGCTGAACCAGAAGAACTATGTGGACGCGATCGACGCGAACACTGTCATCTTCGGGATCGGGCCGGCCGGTACCGGCAAGACCTACCTGGCAATGGCCAAGGCGGTCCAGGCCCTGCAGCAGAAGGAAGTCAGCCGCATCATCCTGACCCGTCCTGCCGTCGAGGCGGGGGAGCGGCTCGGCTTCCTGCCGGGCACCCTGAGCGACAAGATCGACCCCTACCTGCGGCCCCTCTACGACGCCCTGCACGACATGATGGACCCCGAATCGATTCCCCGCCTCATGGCAGCCGGCACCATCGAGGTCGCCCCGCTGGCCTACATGCGGGGCCGCACGCTCAACGATGCCTTCATCATCCTCGATGAGGCCCAGAACACCACGCCGGAGCAGATGAAGATGTTCCTGACCCGTCTGGGCTTCGGCTCCAAGATGGTGGTCACCGGCGACATCACCCAGGTGGACCTGCCCTTCGGCACCCGCTCGGGGCTCAGGATTGTCGAGGAGATCCTGCAGGGAATCGAGGACGTCAACTTCTCGATCCTGGATGCCTCCGACGTCGTCCGGCACCGCCTCGTGGGGGATATCGTCAACGCGTACAGCATCTGGGACGAAGTCCAAAGGAACCGGGTCAAGCACTCCGTTGCCCGGGAAACGCGGGGAGAACACGCATGAGCATTGAGGTTAACAACGAATCCGGCGTCGTCGTGGACGAGTCCGAGCTCGTGGCGCTGTCGCGTTTCATCTTCGAAAGCCTCTACATCCACCCGCAGGCGGAGCTGTCCATCCTGCTGGTGGACGAACCGGCCATGGAAAAGCTGCACCTCGAACTGATGGACGAGCCCGGCTCCACCGACGTCCTCTCGGTCCCCATGGACGAGCTGACGCCGGGCACGCCGGACAAGCCGACACCGCAGGGCATGCTCGGCGACATCGCCATCTGCCCCCAGGTGGCCGAGGTCCAGGCCCGCAACGCCGGCCACTCCACCCAAGACGAGATGCTGCTGCTGACCACGCACGGCATCCTGCACCTGCTGGGCTATGACCACGCCGAGCCGGAAGAGAAGGAAGAGATGTTCGGGCTGCAGCGCGAACTCCTGACCGCCTTCACCGGCAAAGCAGCCCCGTCCGAGACGGTTCAGTGACCCCACTGATCCTCGCCGGCATGGCGCTGGTGTTCCTTAGCTTTGCCGCAGTGCTCACCGCTGCCGAGTCCGCCTTCAACTTCCTGCCCCGGCACGACGCCGAACAGGCGGTCCTGAACAGCAGGGGCACCTCGCTCAAACGCATCCTGGCCCATCCCGTGGGGCACATGCGCGCCCTGCGGTTCTGGCGGGTCTGGTTCGAGATGGCCGCCGCCGTCGCCGTCACCGTCCTCCTCTACAGCATGCTGGACAACGTCTGGCTGGCCGGGCTGGCGGCCACCGGCATCATGGCGCTGGTCGGCTTCGTGATCGTCGGCGTGTCCCCGCGGCAGCTCGGCCGGGTCCATTCCGCCGCCCTGGTCCGGTTCAGCGCCCCGCTGGTCCGGTCCCTCTATGCCGTGCTCGGCCCGATCCCGGGCTGGCTGGTGCGGCTCGGCAGCGTCGTAGCGCCCGGCGCGCCGGCCGACAGCGAGGCGTTCTTCAGCGAAGAGGAATTCCGCGAACTCGTGGACCGGGCCACCGAGTCCGACGTGATCGAGGACAACGAGGCCGAGCTGATCCAGTCGGTCTTCGACTTCGGGGACACCCTGGTCCGCTCCGTCATGGTGCCGCGGACCGACATCCTCACGATCGACTCCGGATCCAGCCTGCACCGTGCGATGTCCCTGTTCCTGCGCTCCGGGTATTCGCGGATCCCGGTCATCGGCGAAAACACGGACCAGATCCTGGGCATTGTGTACTTGAAGGACGTTGCCGCCTCGCTCCACAACCTCGGCCCGGACGAGGAACCCCCGGTCGTGGACGAGGTGGCCCGCGAGGTCCGCTACGTGCCGGACTCGAAGCTCGTCAGTGACCTGCTGCGCGAACTCCAGAAAGAATCCACGCACGTTGCGATCGTCATTGACGAATACGGCGGAACTGCGGGGCTGGTCACGCTCGAGGACCTCATCGAGGAAATCGTCGGCGAAATCGTGGACGAATACGACACCGAAAGCGCCGAGGCCGTGGCCCTGGGGGACGGAAGCTACCGGGTCAGCGCCCGCATGAGCATCGAGGACCTCGGCGAACTCTTCGACCTCGAGCTCGACGACGACGAAGTAGACACCGTGGGCGGCCTGCTGGCCAAGGCCCTCGGGCGGGTGCCGATTGTCGGCAGCACCGTCCAGGTCCACGGACTGTCCCTCCGCGCCGACAGGCTGGAGGGCCGGCGGAACCGCGTCAGCCACATCATTGCGGCCGCCGTGGCAAAAGAACAAACTGACCTTGAAGACCTTCTCGACGAGGCCGCACCAATCCAACAGGGAGTCTCACGTGAGCAAGCAGAATAAGTCCGACGGCGAAGCAGCCTACGGCGGCTACCGCGCCGGTTTCTCGGTGCTGGTCGGGCGGCCCAATGCGGGCAAGTCCACCCTCACCAACGCCCTGGTCGGCCAAAAAGTCGCGATCACCTCGGCCAAGCCCCAGACCACGCGCCACACAATCCGTGGCATCGTGCACCGGGACGACGCCCAGCTGATCCTCGTCGACACCCCGGGCCTGCACCGCCCGCGCACGCTGCTGGGGAAGCGGCTGAACGAACTGGTCGCCGACACCCTCGCCGAGGTCGACGCGATCGGCTTCTGCCTGCCGGCCAACGAGAAGATCGGCCCCGGGGACAAGTTCATTGCCGCCCAGCTCGCCGCCATCCCCAACAAGCCAATCATCGCGATCGTGACCAAGGCCGACACCGTGGACCGCCAGGCGCTCACCGAGCAGCTGCTCGCCGTCGCTGCCCTGGGCCGCGAGGTCCTCGGCGAGGAGGGCTGGAAGGACATCGTCCCGGTCTCCGCCACGGACGGATTCCAGGTCGACACCCTTGCCGACGTCCTGATCGGCCACATGCCGGCGTCGCCGCCGCTGTACCCGGACGGACACCTGACGGACGAACCGGAAGCGGTGATGATCGCCGAACTCATCCGGGAAGCAGCCCTCGAAGGCGTCCGCGACGAATTGCCGCACTCCCTGGCGGTCGTCGTCGATGAGATCGTTCCGCGGGAAGGCCGTCCCGAAGACCGGCCGTTCCTGGACGTCCGTGTCAACCTGTACGTCGAGCGCCCCTCCCAGAAGGCCATCATCATCGGCAAGGGCGGCGCCCGGCTCCGCGAGGTCGGGACCAACGCGCGCAAGGCGATCGAGGCGCTGCTCGGTGCCCGGATCTACCTCGACCTGCACGTCAAGGTCGCCAAGGACTGGCAGCGCGACCCGAAGCAGCTCGTCAAACTGGGGTTCTGAACCGGGCTGTTCTTAGGCCCCTATTTTGGCCGTTGGCCCTTCCCGCCGCTCCCAAGAGAGGGCCATCGGCGTTTTCTCAGATTCGGACTCTAAAATGGGCTGACTCCCCGTTCGTTTAGGAAGGCTCAACAAGTGGTTCGACCCCGTGACAACCGTGCCGATGGATCCGCCCCGCCGGCACGGTCAACGGCCGCTGCCCGGCACACGGCCGATCCCGCCGTTGGTCCGGCCCGCCACCTCGGCTCCGCCCGCCGGACCCCCACCTGGCTGAAAGTCTTCACAGGCGTGGTGGCCGTGCTTTTGGTCGGCGTGATCGCTTTCGGCGCCTACTGGGCCATCCGGCTCCAGGGCAACCTCACCAAGGCCCCGCTGAGCGCCGGCAGCACCAAGACCGAGGGTGCCGTGAACGATTCGACGGACCGGATGCAGATCCTGATCCTTGGCTCGGACACGCGCGACGGGAAGAACTCGCAGTACGGCACCAGCGATGACGCAACCGGCTACGGGCACTCGGATGTAATGATGCTGATGGACATCTCCGCGGACAACAAGCGGGTCAACGTGGTCAGCTTCCCCCGCGATCTGCTGGTCGATATCCCCAAATGCAGGGATCCGAAAACCAACAAGGAGTACCCGGCCCAGACCGGTGTCATGATCAACTCGGCCATGTCCGAGGCCGGCATCGGCTGCGCCGTGGACACCGTCAACAAGCTCACCGGCCTGGAAATCGACCACTTCATGATGGCCGACTTCAACGCCGTCAAGGAACTCTCCAACGCCGTCGGCGGCGTGTCAGTGTGTGTCAGCGACGCCGTATACGACCCCGATTCGAAGCTGCGGCTGCCCAAGGGCACCTCCACCGTCCAGGGCGAGCAGGCCTTGTCGTTCGTCCGCACCCGGCACGCCTTCGGTGACGGCGGCGACCTCGGCCGGATCAAGGCCCAGCAGGGCTTCCTGTCGGCCCTGACCCGGAAGATCAAGGACGACGGCACGCTCACCAACCCGGCCCGGATGCTTGGCATCGCGGACGCGATCACCAAGAACCTGACCATCGACGACGGCCTGGCCTCGGTGCCGACGTTGCTGACCGTGGGCAACCGGCTCAAGAACATCGACGTCGGCAAAGTAGCCTTCGTTGCCACCCCGACAGTCCCGGCCGAAGCGGACATCAACCGGCTGCAGCTGGCCGAGCCCGCGGCATCCCAGCTGTTCGCCGCCATGCGCAACGACGTGGACCTGACGGATCCGACCGCGAAGCCGAGCACTACCCCGAGTGCCAGCGCCACGCCGACGCCGACTCCCAGCCCCACCGCCCCGGCGTATGACAAGACGCTGCAGCCCGTCACCGTGGCCAACGGCTCGGGCGTTCCGGCCCGGACCCAGGAAATCATGCAGGCCATCAAGGGCGCCGGCTTCACCGAGGTGGGCCAATTGACGGCTCCGTCCGTCGCCGCGACGGCGGTCTACTACGGCGCGGACTCCGCTGACGTCGCCGCGGACGTCGCGGCCCTGCTCGGCGTGGCGCCGGACCGGGTGCTCCCGGCCGCCGGAGTAACCGGGGTCCAGGTCTACCTGGGCAGTGACTTCGCCAACGGGACGCCGACCGCCGCCGCTGCTGCCCCGCAGCTGCCCAAGGACATCGTCAACCAGACCGCCGGCGACACCGTCTGCCAGCAGGCCAACCCGGAACTGATCACGCGCTAACCCCGCCCGCAAAAAAGGGTCCCCGTTCAGACTTTTCTGTACGGGGACCCTTTTTCTGGTCAGGGGTTCTGGGCGACGGCCTGCGGAGGTGTTGTTTCGGCGCCGCAGCCGTCGCAGCAGGCCTGCTCCGTCGCCGCCGGGAGGCTGCCGGCCGCCGTATGGGGGACCGTGCAGCAGACGTCGCCGCGCCAGGCGTTGATGCCTTCGCGGATGGCGATCGCGGCGATGACCAGCGCCGCGCCGGCATCGGCCCACCACCAGCCAAGGGTGCTGTTCAGTACCAATCCCGCCAGCAGGACCGCCGACAGGTACGTGCAGAGCAGGGTCTGTTTGGAATCAGCCACCGCCGTGCGTGATCCGAGCTCCCGGCCGGCCCGGCGCTGGAGCCAGGAGAGGACCGGCATGATCAGCAGGCTCAGTGCGGCAATCACGATGCCCGGGGTCGAGTGCTGTGCCTGGCCGGCGCCGAGAATCGAACTGAGCGCATCGGCGGAGACAAAGGCGGCCAGTGCGAAGAATGAAACGGCGATCATCCGCAGGGTGAGGTGTTCGCGCCGCTCGGGGTCCTTGGTGGAAAACTGCCACGACAGCGCCAGCGCCGACGCGACCTCAATGATGGAATCCAGGCCAAAGCCGATGAGGGCCGACGAGTCGGCCGTACCCCCGGCCCACAGAGCCACAATGGCCTCGATGAGGTTGTAACTGATGGTGGCGGCCGCGAACAGGCGGATCCGGCGGCTGAGGACGGCACGGCGGACCGGGCCTGGCGACAGCTGGAGGGATGTCGTCACAGCGTGCACGTCCCGTCGGGTGCGCAGCAGGCCGGGTCCACGGCGAGCACGACGCCCAGAAGATCCGTGAGGGCATGGCCGAGGCGCTGATCGGCGAGCTCATAGCGGGTCCTTCGCCCCTCGGGCACGGCAACGACCAGACCGCATCCCCGCAGGCACGTCAGGTGGTTCGACATGCTCTGCCGGGATACCCCAAGAGAATCCGCCAGCTCAGAGGGATAGGACGGCGCAGCCGTGAGGGCAAGCATGATCTCTGCCCGTGTCGGGTCTGACACGGCATAACCGAACCGTGCCAGCACCGGGGCATTTGTGAGCGTTTCCATCAACCGAAAGTACAGCTGAGGATGTATTCACGCAAGCGTGTACGCACATCCTTCCCGGCTGGGTCGGTGCCAGTGACCGGGCGCCTCGGGTCACCAGATGCTGACGCGCTCCTGCGGTGGCATCCACATGCCGTCCTGGTCCGTGACGCCGAATGCTGCATGGAAGGCGTCAAGGTTTTTGGCGATGGCGTTCGTGCGGAACTCGTTGGGGGAGTGCGGATCCGTGGCGAGCCGGCGGATGGCCTCTTCAGTCCGGATGACCTGCCGCCACCCAGCGGCCCAGGACGCGAAGAACCGCTGCACCCCGGTCATGCCGTCGAGCACGGGCGGTTCCTGCCCGTCGAGGCTGATCAGGTAGGCCTTGTAGCCGATGGTGAGGCCGCCCAGGTCGCCGATGTTCTCACCCAGGGTCAGCTTGCCGTTGACGGTGTGGCCGGGGGCGGCCGTGGGGGAGAGGGCATCGAACTGCGCCACGAGCCGGGAGGCCAGAGCCTCAAAGGCGGTGCGGTCGTCCTCGGTCCACCAGTTGCGCAGCAGGCCGCTGCCGTCGTACTGCGAGCCCTGGTCATCGAAGCCGTGGCCGATTTCATGGCCGATCACGGCACCGATGCCGCCGTAGTTGACGGCGTCATCGGCGTCGGCAGTGAAGAACGGGGGTTGCAGCATGGCTGCGGGAAACACGATCTCGTTCAGGAGCGGATGGTAGTAGGCGTTGACCGTCTGCGGCGTCATCAGCCACTTCTCGCGGTCCACGGGCTTGCCGACCTCGTCGAGGTGGCGGTCGACGTCGGCGCTGTGCGCACGCTCCACGTTCCCGAGCAGATCGGCGGGGTCGATCTCCACGGCGGAGTAGTCAATCCACTTGTCCGGGAAGCCGATCTTGGCGCGGAATGAATCCAGCTTCTTCAGGGCCTCGAGCTTGGTTGCCTCGCCCATCCAGGCCAGCCCGGTGATGGACTCCCGGTACGCCTCGATCAGGTTGGCCACGAGGGTCTGCATGCGCGCCTTGTGCCCCTCCGGGAAATGTTTCGTCACGTAGATCTGCCCGACTGCCTCCCCGAGGGCCGCCTCGACCACCGCGACGCCGCGCTTCCAGCGGTCCTTGATCCGCGGCGTACCGCTCAGGGTGGTGCCATAAAACGCGAAGTTCGCGTCCACGAACTCGGAAGACAGGTACGGGGCGGCCGCGCTGACCACACGCATGGCGAGCCATTCCTGCCAGGTCGCCAGCGGTTCGGAGTCCAGCAGCGAGGCCGCGCCGGAGAAGAAATCCGGGGTGCTCACCACCAGCTCGGCACGCTTTTCCGGCTCGATGCCGGCCGCGTCGAACCAGTCGGCCAGCAGGGGGAACAGCTCCGCCGCTTCCTCCGCGGACTTCAAGTTGTACGTCTTTTGCGGATTCCGCAATGTCACGTTGTCCCAGTGGTGCGAGGCCAGTGCAGTTTCCAGCGCCACCACGCGCCCGGCCGCCCCCTCGGGGTCGGCCACGTCAGCGAGGCCCAGCATGGCCCCCACATGTGCACGGTAGGCCTGGACCATCGGGGCGAACTTCGCTTCCCGGTAGTAGGACTCATCGGGCAGGCCCAGGCCGCCCTGGCCGGTGTAGAGCAGGACCCGGTCCGGGTTTCCGGCATCCGGGGCGGGATAGATGTAGAAAAGTCCGGAGACGTCGGCGCGGAACAGCCGCCCGGCCAGCGCCACGAGACCGGGCACCGACGTCGTCGCGAACACCTCCGCCAGCCGCGCCCGGAGCGGGTCCAGGCCCTTGGCCTCCACCGCCGCTTCGTCCATGAAGCTGTTGTACAGGTCCCCGATCTTGCGCTCGATGCCGGTAGCCTCCGCACCGCGTGCGGCGGCCTGCTCGATGATCTCCTTCACCGCGAGCTCCGACGCGTCGCGCAGGGCAGTAAACGTGCCCTCCAGCGGCCGGTCGTCCGGGATGACCGTGCTGTTGAGCCAGCCGCCATTCACATGCTGGTACAGGTCATCCTGCGGGCGGACGCTGGCGTCGATGGTGGACAGATCGATCCCCGAAAGTGGCACGGATGCTCCTTTGAGAGGCAGTCCGGCCCGGAGCGTTTGCCGGCGCACGGTCTGCATGGTGGACGTTACGGTGGTCTGGCTCCTTCATCTTACGCACCCGTGTTACTGTGAAAAGGTGCGCGCAGAACTGCTCCTTCTTAGCTGCCGCGGCGAGGCCTCAGACGCGATCTAGCGCAAGGCCCACCCTCGCTGCGGAGTTTGTGTTGCCCGGCCACCCTTTCACCAAGAATCACAGAAAAGGCCCCGATTGTAATGCGAAACGCACAGAAGCCCTCAGGAATGCCGGTCCACCGTTACGTTCCGTTCCAGGACCAGATCACCGTTGAACTGCCGGACCGCACCTGGCCGGACAAAGTCATCACCAAGGCCCCGCGCTGGTGCGCCGTGGACCTCCGCGACGGCAACCAGGCCCTCATTGATCCCATGAGCCCGGCCCGCAAGCTGAAGATGTTCGACCTGCTGGTCCGGATGGGCTACAAAGAGATCGAGGTCGGGTTCCCCTCGGCATCGCAGACCGACTTCGACTTCGTGCGGCAGCTGATCGAGGGCAACCACATCCCCGACGACGTCACGATCCAGGTGCTGACCCAGGCCCGCGAGCACCTGATCGAGCGGACCTACGAGTCCCTGGTCGGGGCGAAGCAGGCAATCGTCCACCTTTACAACTCCACGTCCATACTGCAGCGCCGGGTGGTCTTCAACCAGGACGAAGACGGCATCCTGGACATCGCTCTGCAGGGTGCACGGCTGTGCAAGAAGTACGAGGAAACCCTCGCCGATACGCACATCACCTACGAATACTCGCCCGAGTCCTTCACCGGCACCGAGCTGGAGTATGCGATCCGGGTCTGCAACGCGATTGCCGACGTCTTCGAAGCCTCGGCGGACCGGCAGGTCATCATCAACCTGCCCGCCACGGTGGAAATGGCCACCCCCAATGTCTACGCCGACTCCATCGAGTGGATGAGCCGGAACCTGCACCCGCGCGAAGGCATCATCCTGTCCCTGCACCCGCACAACGACCGCGGCACCGGCGTCGCCGCCGCCGAGCTGGGTTACCTGGCCGGTGCAGACCGGATCGAGGGCTGCCTCTTCGGGAACGGCGAGCGGACCGGCAACGTGGACCTGGTGACGCTGGGCCTGAACATGTTCGTCCAGGGCATCGACCCGATGATCGATTTCTCCGACATCGACGAAATCCGCCGCACGGTGGAGTACTGCAACCAGCTGCCCGTGGCCGAGCGGTCCCCGTACGGCGGAGACCTCGTCTTCACGGCGTTCTCCGGCTCGCACCAGGACGCAATCAAGAAGGGCCTGGAGGCCCTCGAAAAGGACGCGGCCGCAGCGGGCAAGGACGTGGCCGACTACACCTGGCAGGTCCCCTACCTGCCGGTGGACCCGAAGGACCTTGGCCGCAGCTACGAGGCGGTCATCCGGGTCAACTCACAGTCCGGCAAGGGCGGCGTCGCGTACCTGCTCAAGAACGAGCACAGCCTGGACCTGCCGCGCCGCGCCCAGATCGAGTTCTCCGGCGTCATCCAGAAGCGGACCGACACGGTCGGCGGAGAAGTCAGCGGACCCCAGCTGTGGCAGGTCTTCCAGGACGAGTACCTGCCCTCGGGCTCTGCCGATACGCAGTGGGGCCGCTACGCCCTCGGCTCGATCAGCACCGAGACGGACGAAGACGGCGACATGACCCTGACCGCCGCCCTGAAGATCGACGGGACCCAGGTCCGCCGGACCGGGACCGGCAACGGCCCCATTGCGGCCCTGCTGAGCATCCTGCGGGAGGACGGCGTGGACGTCCGGGTCCTGGACTACAGCGAACACGCACTCTCCGAGGGCGGCAGCGCCCTGGCCGCCGCGTATGTCGAATGCGCCGTGGGTGAGCGCGTGCTCTGGGGCGTGGGGATTGACGCCAACACGAGCACGTCCGCCCTCAAGGCCGTCATCTCGGCCGTGAACCGTGCCATCCGGGACGCCCGCGCCTGAACCGACCCTGCCTGAACCGACCCTGCCTGATCCGACCCGGCCTGATCCGTCAGTGGACGGGCGGGCACTGTCGGACCAACACATACGGCGCCGCCGGAACACTCCGGCGGCGCCGTATTTTGCCAACGCGTTTGACCTCGACGGTGCTGCCCATGCCGTGATTCCGCAAAGACAGTGCGAAGATTAACTGTGGTCCAACAATCCTTCGCAGCGCGCGCCTACCGTGATGACGCCGTCGTACTGCGCACCCACAAGCTGGGCGAGGCCGACCGGATCATTACCTTGCTGACCAAGCACCACGGCCAGGTGCGGGCGGTGGCGAAGGGCGTCCGGCGCACCAGCAGCCGGTTCGGTGCCAGGCTGGAACCGTTCATGGTGGCCGATCTCCAGCTGATTTCCGGACGCACCCTGGACGTCGTCACGCAGGCCGTGGCCAAGGGCGCCTACGGCGGAAACATCGCCGCGGACTATGGCCGGTACACGGTGGCGGCCGCCATGACCGAGACAGCGGAGAAGCTCACGGACGTCGACGGCGAAGCCGGAACCGCCCAATACAACCTCCTGGTGGGTGCCCTCGCGTCCCTGAGCCGGGGCGACCACGCCCCCGAACTCATCCTGGATTCCTACCTGCTCCGCGCCCTCGCTACCGGCGGCTGGGCGCCCAGCTTCACCGACTGCGCCCGGTGCGGTGCGCCCGGGCCGCACACCGCCTTTTCCGCGCCGCTTGGCGGCATGGTCTGCCACGCGTGCCGGCCGCCGGGATCGCCCGCGCCGGCCCCGGAGACGGTGCTCCTGATGGGTGCCCTGCTCACCGGGAACTGGACGACGGCGGATGCCTCCGCGTCCGTCCACCGCCGGGAAGCGGCCGGTCTGGTGGCCAGCTACCTCCAGTGGCACCTGGAACGAGTCCTGAAATCCCTCAAACATGTGGAGCGAACGTAAAAGTGGCATTGGGAAGAAGCTTGGGAAAGAACCTGGAGAAGAGCCAGGCGAAACAGGCCAACGGCCGGCGGCGGACCACCCCGGTGGTGGCTCCGTATCCGCACCCGTCCGGGGCTGTTCCGCCCGCGATTCCCGCGGAGTTCATCCCGAGGCATGTGGCGATCGTCATGGACGGCAACGGGCGCTGGGCTAACCAGCGCGGCCTGCCGCGGATCGAGGGCCACAAGGCGGGGGAACCTGCGCTGCTGGACGTCATGGCCGGTGCGATCGAGCTGGGGATCGAGCACGTGAGCGTGTACGCCTTCTCCACCGAGAACTGGCGGCGGTCCCCCGAGGAGGTGCGCTTCCTGATGGGCTTCAACAAGGACGTGCTGCGCCGGCAGCGGAACCAGCTCGACGACTGGGGGGTCCGCATCCGCTGGTCCGGGAGGCGTCCGAAACTGTGGGGCTCGGTGATCCGCGAGCTTGAAGAGGCCGAGGACTACACCCGCGGCAACAGCACCTGCACCCTGAACATGTGCGTCAACTATGGCGGACGCGCCGAAATCGCCGACGCCGTCGCCGCGATCGCGGAGGAAGTGGCGCAGGGCCGGCTCAAGCCGGGCGCCATCACCGAGCGGACCATTCAGAAGTTCCTGGACGAGCCCGACCTGCCCGACGTTGACCTGTTCCTGCGCAGCTCGGGGGAACAGCGGCTGTCCAATTTCATGCTGTGGCAGTCGGCCTACGCCGAGTTCGTGTTCCTGGATACCCTGTGGCCGGACGTGGACCGCCGGACCCTGTGGGACGCCGTCGAGATCTACGCACAGCGGGACCGCCGCTACGGAGGAGCCATCGATGCCGCTCCCGCCGCGGGCGGCCAGGTCAGCTGATCCGCGTCAATCGTAGACGTATGCCCTGATCCACCGGGACAACCGGGCATAGGCGTCAGCCCGGACCCGCGGGGCGGAGAGGAAGACGTCATGCAGGGCGCCGTCAATCCGTTCCAGCGTCACGGTGCGGCCCAGGCTGAGCGCGCGGAGGGCGATCGTGTTCACGTCCAGGACCGCGTCCGTGCGGCGCATGGACTCCTTCCAGAACATCCCGTTGGCGCTGGCGCCCGAGATGAGCACCAGGATGGGTACATCGATGTTCAGGCCACGGGCGACCCTGGACTGTCCGGCGAGCACGGCGCTGAGCCAGCCGGCGCGGACCGGAAAGGCATGCGGCGGGCGGTAGGCATCGTCCAGGGCCCACTCGCCCTCCGCGGCGCTGCTGATACTGCGCCAATAGAAGGCCCGCTCGGGCAGCCGGATCACCGACTCTGGCCAGAACCGGGCGAACGGCTCCACCATGGTCCGCGCGGCCCGGCGCAGGGCGGGGCTGCCGTGGACTTCCAGCCACGGGCTGTCCAGGACCAGCTGTGACACCACCCCCGGATGCCGGTCGGCCCACAGCGCAGCGATCAGGCCGCCGGTGGAGTGTCCCATCAGCGTCACCTGCGGCGCCGCGCCGGCTGGCCGGAGCGAGCCGATGATCCCGATCGCTGCGGTGATTTCGGCGTCGTAGTTGTCCAGGTCCGCGACGTAGCCGCCGTGGGTTCCCGGGCGCAGGCTGCGGCCATGGTTGTGCATGTCTAGAGCGAAAAACTCAAACCCCTGCCCCGCCCAGAATTCCGCGAGCTCCTCATTGAAGAAATAGTCACTCCAGCCGTGCAGGAACAGCACGGCCCGGGCCGGCAGTCCCGATGGTGCCGGCGGGAGCGGGGTATGGCGGACCAGGGTGGCAGTGCGCAGCACACCGTCGGGGCCGGCGGCCTCGAAGGCGCACGCCTGGAAATCATCCCCCAGAATGTCGGTCCGCCACTGCATCGACTTTCCTCCTGCGCTGCTGACTCTGTGCTTGCTGCGTGCCGGCTATGCCGCGGACGCCGCGGCGCGGCCCGCCGAACGTCCGGAGAAGAGACACCCGCCCAGGAACGTCCCCTCGAGTGCCCGGTAGCCGTGGATTCCGCCGCCGCCAAACCCTGCGGCCTCACCGGCCGCGAACAGCCCGGGCACCGGCTGCCCGCCGGCATCCAGGACCCGCGACTGCAGATCCGTCTGCACACCGCCAAGGCTCTTGCGCGTCAGGACCGAGAGCCGGACGGCAAGCAGCGGACCGTGCCGCGGATCCAGCAGCCGGTGCGGCGGCGCCACCCGCATGATCTTGTCGGTGGCGAAGCGCCGTGCTGCCCGGATCGCCGCCAGCTGCGGATCCTTGCCCATCCCGCTGGAAAACTGCCGGTCCCGGTCGCGGATCAGCTGCTCCAGGGTCGCGGGGTCGATGAGCTGCCCGCCCGTCAACTCGTTCATCAGGCCGGCCAGCTCGGCGGGGTCCCGTGCCTGCAGGAAGTCGACCCCGCGGTCCAGGAACAGCTGCAGAGGCGTGTCGCTGCCGGGCTTCAGTCGTGAGGCCAGCCGCCGAACATCCTTGCCCGTGAGATCCGGGTTCTGCTCGGATCCGGACAGCGCGAACTCCTTCAGGGCGATGCTGCGGTTCAGGACGAACCATGAATGGGCATGTCCCGTGGCCAGGATGTGGCGGAGGGCGCCGAGGGAATCGAAACCCGGAAACAGGGGAGGCGGGAGCATCCGCCCGGTCGCGTCCAGCCACAGGGCCGACGGTCCGGGCAGGATCCGGATGCCGTGCCGCGGCCAGACCGGGGCATGGTTGTGGATGCCCTCCGGGTAATGCCACATCCGGTCCCCGTTGATGAGGTGTCCGCCGGCGCGGCCCACGGCGGGGAGGAATTCCCCGTCCACGGATGCCGGCACGCCGCTTAACATCCGCTCCGGCGCCGCGCCGCCCGGCCACTGCTTGCGGACCGTATCGTGGTTGCCGCCGATCCCGCCGCTTGTCACCACCACGGCCGCGGCCGCAGCCTCGAAACTTCCGGCCACACGCCGTGAAGAGCGTTCGCCCCGGCCCGCGCCGCTGGCCTCGAGCAGTTCGCCGCGCACGCCGCTGACCCGGCCCGCGGTTTTCACGAGCCCAGTGGCGCGGTGGCGGAAATGGAAGGACACGCGGCCGGCAGCTTCGCCTTCGCGCAGTTTGGCAAGGAAGGGGGCCACCAGCGCAGGTCCCGTGCCCCACGCGACATGGAAGCGCGGGACAGTATTGCCGTGGCCGTCCGGACCGTAGCCGCCGCGTTCGGCCCACTGCACCAGGGGAAACAGCCCGACGCCCAGCGAGGCGAGCCAGGCACGCTTCTCCCCGGCGGCAAAGTTCACGTACGCCGCCGCCCACTCCTTCGCCAGGGCGTCCTCCGGCCGGTCGAATCCCGCGGACGCATGCCAGTCGGCGAGGGCGAGCTCTTCGCTGTCCCGCACCCCAAGCCGCCGCTGTTCCCGGGTGTTGACCAGGAAAAGGCCGCCGAAGGACCAGTGCGCCTGGCCGCCGACGGAGGCCTCGGGTTCCTGATCGAGCACCGCCACCCGGCGGCCGGCGGCATAGGCCTGGGCCGCGGCCACGAGCCCGGCCAGGCCGGCGCCGACCACCACGACGTCGGCCTCGATCCCGCGCCCTGATGCCCCATAGCCGCCCGTTCCGACGCCCTCATCGCTGGTCATGGCTTCATGCTAACTCGCCCCGGTGCCCTTCGGCCGCCGGGGCAGGGGCGTGCGGCGTTGCAGTCACAACGGCAGTCACAACCGGCTGGCACCGGCACACTGGTTTGGTCTGCGCGGCCCGAACCGGAAAACTAGAGGCATGCGCGTATATCCCACATTCTTCCGGCTGGCCTTCTCATGGATGGACGCCGAACGCGCCCACAAGATCGGGTTCAAGGCCATCCGCCTCGCCCACAGCTGCGGTGCCGGGCGGTTGCTGCAGAAGTTCACCGCCCCGGCGGCGTCGCTGCAGACCCAGGCGTTCGGCCTGACCTTCCCGTCGCCGTTCGGCCTGGCGGCCGGTTTCGACAAGGAAGGCCTCGGCATCGAGGCGCTGGCCGAGCTCGGCTTCGGCCATGTTGAGGTCGGCACCATCACCGGCCAGGCCCAGCCCGGGAACCCGGCGCCGCGGCTTTTCCGCCTCGTAGAGGACAAAGCCGTCATCAACCGCATGGGGTTCAACAACGACGGCGCCGCGGCGGTGGCCCCGCGGCTCAAGTCCGCCCGCGCCGCCCTGCAGCGCCAGCACCCCGGCGTCCGGCCCGTGATCGGGGTGAACATCGGCAAGAGCAAGGTGGTTGGGCTCGAGGACGCGGTGTCCGATTACCTGATCAGCGCGCGCAGCCTTGCCCCCGCAGCGGATTATCTCGTGGTGAACGTCAGCTCGCCCAACACCCCCGGGCTTCGGTTGCTGCAGGACGTGGAGACCCTGCGCCCGCTGCTGAGCGCAGTGGGGGAGGAGGCGGACAAGGCCGCTGGCCGCCACGTTCCCCTCCTGGTCAAGATCGCGCCCGACCTCAGCGATGAGGACATCGACGACGTCGCGCGACTGGCGCTCGACCTGAAACTGGACGGCATCATCGCCACCAACACCACGATCGCCCGCACCGGGCTCGCCTCCGGCCCCGACAAGGTCGAGGCGTGCGGGGCAGGGGGTCTTTCCGGGGCACCCCTGAAGAAGCGGTCCCTGGAGGTCCTGGCCCGGCTCAAGTCCGTCACCGGCGGAGCACTGACCCTGGTCTCGGTGGGCGGCGTCGAAACGGCGCAGGATGTGCAGGCACGGCTGGACGCCGGTGCCACCCTCGTCCAGGGCTACACGGCGTTCCTTTATGAGGGCCCCTTCTGGGCCGCCCGCATCAACCGGCTGCTGGCCACCCACCCGAGCCGGCGCTAAAGCTCCCGGGGTACTCGGGCCCGGACCATTCGCTGCAACCAAGAAGCCCCCGGCAGGTGACTGCCGGGGGCTTCTTGGTTGAAAAATAGTGGAAGGGAATGTTAAGCGGGGTACTCGCCGCGCCGGACCTGGGGCTTGGGCAGGCGCAGGCGGCGGAACTGGAGGGAGCGCATGGAGCCGTACCAGACGGTGCCGCGCTCGACGTCGCCGAACTTTTCGCCGAGACGCTTCTTGAGCTTGCGGGAGAGGATGAAGACGTCCACGAAGACCGCGAGGAACATGACCCAGAAGGCGCCCAGGACGTAGACCATCTGTGCACTGGAGGCCGGCACGAGCAAGGAGATGATGACAAACAGCAGGGCCCCGAACATGAGGAACTCGCCAAGGCTGAAGCGGGCATCGACGAAGTCACGGGCGAACCGCTTCTGCGGACCCTTGTCCCGCAGCGGCAGGAACTTCTCATCACCGGTGTCCATGGCCTGCCGCATCTTGAGCCGCTGCTCCGTGACGGCGGCGCGCTCGGCAGCCTTGGAAGCCTTGCGGTCCTCCGGCACGAGGGGCCGCTTGCGGGCCGCCTCCTGGGCGCTGCGCTTGGGCGTGGGTGCGCCCTTGCCGGTCACGGCGCTACGGGCTGCTGCCTCGGATGCCTGCTGGTCAACTACGTCCTGCGCCGATGGCGCTTCCTTTTTACGTCCAAACACCCCTAAAGAATACCCCGCAGACACAGGCCCGAGACCCAGCCCACACGGTGCAGGCCCGGCCGTGACGCTGTTTGTAGTGATTCAGAGCACGGGTAGTGTTTTGGCCATGACTTCATCTACCGCGGGGAACCCGCAGACCACCATGGACCACGACGGCACCATCGATGCCGAGGCCCTCCGCCAGGCCGTTGCCGAATCGTTCGACGAGACGATCGGCCAGCTGACGGACCTTGTCGCCATTCCGGGCATCGCCTGGCCCAGCTTTGATCCTGCTCCGTTGAACCGCAGCGCCGACGCCGTCGCCAGCCTCGTTCGGGCCAGCGGCTTCGACGACGTCCGGATCCTCCGCTGCGACAAGGAAGACGGGACGCCCGGCGGGCCCGCCGTCGTCGCCCGCCGCCCGGCCGCGGAGGGCAAGCCGACAGTCCTGCTGTACGCCCACCACGACGTCCAGCCCACCGGCGACCTGGCACTGTGGGAAACCGACCCCTTCACCGCCGTCGAGCGCGACGGCAGGCTCTTCGGCCGCGGCGCCGCCGATGACAAGGCCGGCATCCTCGCCCACGTCGCCGCCTACTCGGCAGTGACGCGCGTACTCGGGGACGAACTGGGCCTGGGCGTGACGTTCTTCTTCGAGGGCGAAGAGGAGGCCGGCTCGCCAACGTTCCGGCAGTTCCTGGAAACCCACCGCGAGCTGCTCCGCGCGGACGTGATCGTCGTCGCCGATTCCAGCAACTGGAAGGTCGGCATTCCGGCCCTCACCACCAGCCTGCGCGGCCTGGTGGACGGCACCATCGAGGTCAAGGTTCTGGACCACGCCGTGCATTCGGGCATGTTCGGCGGCCCGGTGCTCGACGCCCCGACCCTGCTGGCCCGCCTGATCGCGACACTCCACGACGACGAGGGCAGCGTCGCGATCAAGGGCCTGGTGAGCCGCGATGACGTCGTTGTCGACCTCACCGAGGAGGAGTACCGCGCTGACGCCTCCGTGCTCGACGGCGTGAAGCTCGCCGGGACCGGCAGCATTGCCTCACGCATGTGGACCAAGCCCGCCCTGTCAATCATCGGTTTTGACGCCCCGGCCGTGGACGTAGCCTCCAACACCCTGCTGCCGCGGGCACGGGCCAAGTTCAGCCTGCGCCTGGCCCCGGGCCAGGACCCGGAAGCCGCCATGGAGGCTGTCCGCAAGCACGTCGAAGACCACGCCCCGTTCGGCGCGCAGGTCGTATTCACCCCGGGGGAGAGCGGCAATTCCTTCCTGACCGACACGAGCTCGAAGGCCGCGTCCGTGGCCATGTGGGCCCTCGGCGAGGCCTGGGGCGTGCCCGCAGTCGAAATGGGGATCGGCGGATCGATTCCCTTCATCGCGGACCTGACGGACCTCTACCCGGACGTGCAGATCCTGGTCACCGGCGTCGAGGACCCCGATTCCCGCGCCCACAGCGCCAACGAATCGCTGCACCTGGGCGACTTCCGGAACGCGATCGTCGCCGAGGCCCTGCTGCTCGCGCGCCTGAACGACGAGGGCGCGCTCTAGCCCCCGCGCAGTGGCGGGCCGGGGGAACATCCAGCCGTCTCCCACAGTTACGTCAGGAGTTAGAGCTACAAGGCTGCGCGAAGTAGCATGTAGCTATAGCCCATACCGTTTAAGTAGGGGCGGGCACCGTGCGAGCGGGGCCGCCACCACCGTTGCAAGAAGGTAGGCCATGAGCACTACAACCAATGAAAACAGCGCCGGCAACACTGCCGCCGAGACCGGCGAGCTGGCCACGCACGAGGTCATGCTGACCGACGTCGCGGCCGGAAAGGTCCGCAGCCTGCTGGAGCAGGAAGGCCGCACCGACCTGCGCCTCCGCGTTGCCGTGCAGCCCGGCGGTTGCTCCGGCCTGATTTACCAGCTCTACTTCGACGAGCGGCTGCTCGACGGGGACGCTGTGCGCGACTACGACGGCGTGGAAGTCGTCGTCGACAAGATGAGTGTTCCTTACCTCAGCGGTGCCAGCATCGATTTCGAGGACACCATCGCCAAGCAGGGCTTCACGATCGACAACCCGAACGCCGGCGGGTCCTGCGCCTGCGGAGATTCTTTCCACTAATTCCTTCCACTAAGGCCGGGCATTTTGCCCGGCCTTAGTGCCGCAGGATCCTCAACGAGCGGCGCCTACAAAAAGCTCCCGACGCACGGTGCGGACATGTGGGCGAAAACTCCCGGGGAGCGGTAAGCTCTACACCGAGTAGTAAAACTTTTCGTTTGCCCTGCCCGTAATTTGCGGGGCAACAGCAACAAGTAGGAAGGGCCGTCTGTGAGTTCGCAGAACCGAACCGGCAGCCGACGCAAACAGATCACTACGATCACTGGCTTGGCACTAGCCGGCGCGTTGGCTTTGACTGGATGTTCACCAGAGGTACAGAAGGGCTGGTTGCCCACCGAGCGTGGCACCACCAATCACACTGACCTCATCATGGACCTCTGGGTCAACTCATGGATTGCCGCGCTGGTCGTCGGCATCATCACCTGGGGCCTGATGATCTGGTGCATCGTCGCTTACCGGCGCCGCAAGGGCACCGTGGGTTTCCCGCGCCAGAGCAGCTTCAACCTTCCGCTTGAAGTGTTCTACCTGACGATCCCGCTGTTCATGGTCCTGGTGTTCTTCTACTTCACCGACCGCGATCAGCAGTCGATCGATGACCGCTCAACGCCGGCCGACGTCGTCGTCGACGTCCGCGGCAAGCAGTGGGCTTGGGACTTCAACTACTTGAAGGGCAACGTCGTCACCGAGGACGTGCACGAAGCGGGCGTCCAGGCGCACCTGACCGGCAACGACGTGGACAAGGAAAAGCTGCCCACCCTGTACCTGCCGGTCAACAAGTCTGTTGACCTCGAGCTCAACGCGCGCGACGTCATCCACTCTTTCTGGGTCCCTGCCTTCCTGCAGAAGCGGGACATGATTCCCGGCAAGACCAACTACATCCGGTTGACGCCCACCAGGGAGGGCACCTACGACGGTAAGTGCGCCGAACTCTGTGGCGAGTACCACTCCGAAATGCTGTTCCGCGTGAAGGTTGTCTCCGAGTCGGAGTTCCAGGCGCACATGGACAAGCTGCGCCAGGACGGGAACACCGGCCTGCTCGGTGAAGAGTACGACCGCAACCCGGCCCCGGCCGAAACCAAGTAAGGGGAGCGACGTGGCAACTTACACTCAATCCGCCGGGATCCTCGAGGCTCCCGTAGTACCGAAGTCCAAGGGACGCATCGTCGTCAACTGGATCACCTCGACCGACCACAAAACGATCGGGTACATGTACCTGATCGCGTCGTTCATCTTCTTCTGCTTCGGCGGCATCATGGCGCTGCTGATCCGTGCCGAGCTCTTCGAGCCCGGCATGCAGATCCTGCAGACCAAAGAGCAGTACAACCAGCTCTTCACCATGCACGGCACCGTCATGCTGCTGATGTTCGCGACGCCGCTGTTCGCCGGCTTCACCAACGTCATCATGCCGCTGCAGATCGGTGCCCCCGACGTCGCCTTCCCGCGACTGAACGCACTGGCCTTCTGGTTCTTCCTCTTCGGCTCCACGATCGCCGTCTCCGGCTTCATCACCCCGCAGGGTGCCGCGTCGTTCGGCTGGTTCGCGTACGCGCCGCTGTCCAACACCACGTTCAGCCCCGGCGTGGGCGGTGACCTCTGGGTCTTCGGCCTGGCGCTCTCCGGCTTCGGCACCATCCTTGGCGCGGTCAACTTCATCACCACCATCATCTGCATGCGCGCCCCGGGCATGACCATGTGGCGGATGCCGATCTTCACCTGGAACGCCCTCGTAACCTCCATCCTGGTCCTGATGGCCTTCCCGCCGCTGGCCGCCGCGCTGTTTGCCCTCGGCGCGGACCGGCGCTTCGGTGCGCACATCTTCGACCCCGAGAACGGCGGTGCCGTCCTCTGGCAGCACCTGTTCTGGTTCTTCGGCCACCCTGAGGTGTACATCATTGCGCTGCCGTTCTTCGGCATCGTCTCCGAGATCTTCCCGGTCTTCAGCCGCAAGCCGATCTTCGGCTACAAGGGCCTGGTCTACGCGACCATCTCCATCGCCGCCCTGTCCGTGACCGTGTGGGCCCACCACATGTACGTCACCGGCTCGGTACTGCTGCCGTTCTTCTCCTTCATGACGATGCTCATCGCCGTTCCGACCGGCGTGAAGTTCTTCAACTGGATCGGCACCATGTGGCGCGGTTCCATCACGTTTGAGACCCCCATGCTGTGGAGCATCGGCTTCCTGGCGACGTTCCTCTTCGGTGGCCTCACCGGCATCATCCTGGCCTCGCCGCCGCTGGACTTCCACGTCTCGGACTCCTACTTCGTGGTGGCGCACTTCCACTACGTGGTCTTCGGCACCGTCGTGTTCGCCATGTTCGCCGGCTTCTACTTCTGGTGGCCCAAGTGGACCGGCAAGATGCTCAACGAGCGTCTCGGCAAGATCCACTTCTGGATGCTGTTCCTTGGCTTCCACGGCACCTTCCTGATCCAGCACTGGCTCGGTGTCGAGGGCATGCCCCGCCGCTACGCCGACTACATGCCGCAGGACAACTTCACGTGGATGAACCAGTTCTCCACCATCGCCTCGTTCGTCCTCGGCGCGTCGCTGATTCCGTTCTTCTGGAACGTCTACATCACCTGGCGCAGCAACGAGCGTGTGGAAGTTGATGACCCGTGGGGCTTTGGTGCCTCCCTGGAGTGGGCCACGTCCTGCCCGCCGCCGCGTCACAACTTCACCTCCCTGCCCCGTATCCGCTCCGAGCGTCCTGCCCTGGACCTGCACCACCCGGAGCTTTCCCAGTCCTACACCGTGGATTCGCCTGCTCCGGCAGCAGCGGCTCTCGGTAACGCCGACCAGAAGGACACCGCCAAGTGAAAATCGAATCAAGGATCTTTGGCTTCGGCGTCTTCTTCTTCGTGCCCGTGGCATTCATCTACGGTTACCTGACCAACTGGACCGAATGGGTGGGCGCACTGGCCATCCTGCTGGTTGGCGGCCTCGCCGGCATGATCGGCGCCTACCTCGGCTTCACCGGCCGGCGCGTGGGCATGCGCCCCGAGGACCGCAACGACGCCGAGATCCACGAAGGCGCCGGCGAGCAGGGACACTTCAGCCCCTGGAGCTGGTGGCCGCTGATGCTGGGCCTGTCCTGCGCCGCAGGGTTCCTCGGCCTGGCCGTGGGCTGGTGGATCGTCTTCATCGCCGGCGGAATGGCAGTGGTCGCACTGGTCGGCTGGGTCTACGAGTACAGCCGTGGTGACCACGCGCACTAGCGCGCACCCGGACTAAAAGTTCAGAACAAACGACGGCGGCCCCCACCAATGGTGGGGGCCGCCGTCGTTTGTGCCTTGCTTCTTTGTTGCTGCCGGGGCTTGTTCCTGCCGGCTGGGTGTGGTGCGCCTTCGCGCGTCCGGCCCGCGTGCGCCCCTCAGGACGCCGCTGCCGACTCCAAGAGGATCCGGAGTTCCTCCAGCGCACCCTCGGCCTCTGCGGGGCTGCAGGCGGCCGGTAGGGCGTCCGCAGCGACGGCCAGCTCCACCTCACAGCCGCACTCGAAGTCCTCGGTCATGACCTCCAGCAGCGAACGGGCGTCGACGCCGGGCCTGCCGTCCTTGCTGATGGTCACCGGGAGGCCGGTCGCCGTGACCGCCCGGACAAATACTGCCGCCGGCCGGGCGTGGAGGCCGATGGCGGCCATGACGATTGCCTTGCGAACTGGCAACGGGACTCCCTCATGCTGGTGTTGTTCTGTACGTGCTGCTACTGGGCGGGCCGGCCACCCGACCGCGATCCAGGTGGAGACGTTCGGCAGGCATTCCGTCGGACCGGGCGGGCGCCCTTGCCCCGGCACCGGTCTTTACCTTCTAGGGTAGCCGCGGGGGAGTGCGCCGCACGACTTGAGTCGGCGGCGTGGTCTAGACCTGCCGGGCCACGGGCTTACCCTTGAGATATGAGTGTTTTTCCCGCGCCGGGCCGCGACCGGAGGCTGAAGCATGGCGTCCACTAACGCGGCCAAAATGATCGGCGAGATCGACCGTGAGAGCGGGGTGCCGATCTACGTGCAGTTGCGGGAAATCCTGCGGGCGCACATCGCCGCCGCCTGCCCGCCCGGATCCGCCCTGCCCTCCGAACGGGACCTTGCCCAGCGCTTCGGTCTGGCCCGGATGACCGTGCGCCAGGCCATCGACGCCCTTGTGGGCGAGGAAGTGATTGAGCGCGTCGTGGGCCTGGGCACGTTTGTGCGCAAACCCAAGCTGGATCTCCAGGTGAAGCTGACCTCCTACAGCGAAGAGATGCAGCGCCGCGGCATGGTCCCCGCCGCCAAGGTCCTGAGCTTCGAGCAGATTGGCGCGAGCGCGTTCCTGGCCCGCGAACTGCAGTTGGAGGAAGGGACACCCTTGGTCCGGTTCCGGCGCCTCCTGCTGGCCGACAACGAGCCGATGAGCGTGGACGAGAACTTCATTCCGGCCCACCGGGTTCCCGGGCTGCTGGACGGCGAACCGCCCACGTCCCTCTACAACGTGCTGAGCGAACGCTACGGGCTGGTGATGGAGTGGGGCGAGGACATGATCGAGGCCACGGCGGCGTCGCCGTCCACGGCCCGGCTTCTGAACGTCGAGGTCGGCACTCCGCTGCTGAAGATCCAGCGGCACGCCTTTGTGGCCCGCGCCATGGTGGACTACTCCGTGTCCTACTACCGGGCTGACCGCTACAAGCTCTGGGTGCCCCTGCAACGCCCCGGCGTCCGGCCTACCCGCAACTACGCCTCGGGGTACCGCCCCTAGCCACAACACCTCGGCTCACTTCGCGCCCATCCCGAAGGTGGCTTGCGCGAAGTGACCCAGTGTTGCTGTTGTTTCATTGGGAATGCAGGAAGGCCCGGTCCCCAAGGGGACCGGGCCTTCCTGTGTATTGCTTGGTGCTGCCTAGTGGCTCAGCGTCTTCTGGGACTCTGCAGCTTCGACGGCCTCGTGGGCGCCGTGGTGGCCGTGAGCGGCCTCCAGCTCTGCCGGAGTGGCCGGGGCAACCCGGTCCTCGAAGAACCAGCGGGAAAGCTTCGCGCGGCGCTTTTCCCTGCGGTCGACGACGCCGTTCTCGTTCGGCACCGCGGGGAGCGGGGCCGGGGACTCGAAGCCGACCAGTTTGTAGCGCTTGTATTCGTCCAGCGGGGCGTGGACCTCGATGAACTCTCCGTGCGGCAGGCGCACGATGCGGCCGGTTTCACGGCCGTGCAGGGCAATCTCGCGGTCCTTGCGCTGGAGCGCCAGGGCGACCCGCTTCGTGACGATGAACGCGATGACCGGTCCGATGAAGAACAGCGCGCGCAGCCAATAGGTCACATCGTTCAGGGCCACGTGGAAGTGGGTGGCGATGAGGTCCGAGCCGGCGGCTGCCCACATCACGCAGTACCAGACGAAACCGGCCATGCCGATTGCCGTACGGGTAGGAGCGTTGCGGGGACGGTCCAGGACGTGGTGCTCACGGTTGTCCTTGGTGATCCAGCGTTCGATCCACGGGTAGGCAAACATGACCGTGAAGAGGATGCCCGCGGGGACCAGGGCCGGAAGCAGCACGTTGAACGTGAACATGTGGCCGAACCAGATCTGCTCAACCTTCCAGTCACCGATCGTGCCCGGCATCAGGCGCAGGGCGCCGTCAACGAAACCGATGTACCAGTCAGGCTGGGTGCCAGCCGAAACCGGGGAGGGGTCGTACGGGCCGTAGTTCCAAATCGGGTTGATGGTGAAGAACGCCGCCATGAGGGCAACGACACCGAACACGATGAAGAAGAAGCCGCCGGCCTTCGCCGCGTAAACCGGTCCCAGGGGGTAGCCGACGACGTTGCCGTCATTGCGGCCGGGGCCGGGGTACTGCGTGTGCTTGTGCACAACCACCATGAAGAGGTGCATCACGATCATCAGCAGGATGAGCGCGGGAACCAGGAGGATGTGGAGCATGTACAGGCGGCTGATGATCATGGTGCCCGGGAACTCGCCGCCGAAGAGGAAGAACGAGGTGTACGTGCCGATGACCGGGATGGACTTGATGACGCCGTCGATGATGCGCAGGCCGTTGCCGGAGAGCAGGTCATCGGGGAGTGAGTAGCCGGTGAAGCCTGCGGCCATGGAGAGGATGAGCAGGACGCTGCCCACCACCCAGTTCAGTTCGCGGGGCTTGCGGAATGCGCCGGTGAAGAACACGCGAAGCATGTGCACGGAGACAGAGGCTACGAACAGCAGGGCCGACCAGTGGTGTACCTGGCGCATGAACATGCCGCCACGAACATCGAAGGAGATGTCCAGTGAGGAGCTGTACGCCACGGACATTTCAACGTTCTTCAGGGGCGCGTAAGAGCCCGCGTAGTGCGTCTCCGCCATGGACGGATCGAAGAAGAAGGTCAGGAAAGTGCCCGAGAGCAACAGGATGACGAAGGAGTACAGCGCCACTTCGCCGAACATGAACGACCAGTGGTCCGGGAAGACCTTCCGACCGAATTCACGGAGGATTCCGGAGCCGCCAACACGCTGGTCGACGAAGTCGGTGATGCGGCCGCCTGAGGTTTTGGCGACGAAGACGGGGGCATCAGGAGTTTGGGATGAGGACATGCTGCTCACGCTCCCAGTAGGTCGGTCCAACGGGTTCATGGAAGTCGCTCGTGGCGACGAGGTAACCCTCAGAGTCGACGGAGATCGGCAGCTGGGGGAGGGGGCGGCTGGCGGGGCCGAAGATCACCTTGCACTGCTGGGTCAGGTCGAAGGTGGACTGGTGGCACGGGCACAGCAGGTGGTGCGTCTGCTGCTCGTAGAGGGCAACAGGGCAGCCGACGTGGGTGCAGATCTTGGAGTAGGCAACGATTCCGTTGTAGGCCCAGTCTTCGCGCCCTGGAGAGGGGTGGAGCTCCTCGGGGTTCAGGCGCATGAGGAGGACAACGGACTTAGCCTTCTCATTCAGCTTGCCTTCGCTCAGCTCGTTCAGCCCTTCCGGGATGACGTGGAAAGCAGAGCCCAAAGTAACGTCCGCGGCCTTGATCGGAGTGCCATCGGGGTCGCGGGCGAGACGCTTGAGTTTGCCGTCCTGCGGGGCCCACATGGTGTGGGCCAGCGTGTCATCCGGCCGGGGGCCGAGGTCACCAAAGATGGCCAGGGCCGGCAGGGGTGCCAGTGCGACGGCGCCGAGCAGGGTGTTGCGGATCAGCGGCCGGCGCTTGATGCCGGTTTCTTCCACAATGTCATCGACGATGCGGACGGCAGCCTGGCGGTCTTCCTCGGTGCGGATCGCGTGGCGCTCTTCCGAGACCTCGTGGTCCGGCATGAGGGCCTTGGCCCAGTGGACGATACCGGTGCCGATGCCCAGCATCGCGAACGCGGTACCCAGGCCCAGCAGTGCATTCTGGAGACGGATCGTGGCGATCGTGGAATCATCCCCCAGATCGATCGCAAAATACGCCACCAGGAATATCAAGGTGCCAACGACCGAGATGCCGAACAGAAGGGCTACCTGCCGTTCTGCCTTTTTAGCGGCCTTCGGGTCCGTGTCAGCCAGGCGCAAACGGTGCGGGGGAATTCCAGGATCCTGGAATTTCTCCACCTCATTCTGACCAGCCGTAGCTACGGTGCCCGAGTCGTTCGGACCGCCGTCACTATGGTTGCCCATAATTCGCCTCATCCTTCTCTCGTCTCGGCGAGTGCCGAGTTAGGTTTCAATTCAAACTGCTGACGGGTCAGCAGAAAATTCTTACAGGTGCAAGGTCCGCTTAGGACGTGCGGGACGTGAGCCAGATGGTGAACGCGATGATTACGCCCAGGCCGGCAATCCAGACAAAGAGACCTTCGGAAACCGGTCCCAGTGCGCCAAGATCGGCGCCGCCGGGCGAACCGTTGGCCTCAATCTGCTTCAGGAACGTGATGATGTCGCGCTTGCCCTCCGGGGTGATGTTCGCGTCGCTGAAGACCGGCATGTTCTGCGGGCCGGTAACCATGGCTTCGTAGATGTGCTGGCCGGAGACACCCGCGAGGGCCGGGGCGAACTTGCCCCGGGTCAGGGCACCGCCGGCAGCGGCAGCGTTGTGGCACATGGCGCAGTTTGTGCGGAACAGCTCGCCACCCTTGGCGGCGTCGCCCTTCTCATCGAGCACACCTGCCTCCGGGATGGCCGGGCCGGGGCCGAGGGAGGCAACGTAAGCAGCCAGCTGCTTGGTCTGTTCCTCATTGAACTGGGCGGGCTTCTTGTAGGCCTGCGGGCCGTTCATCTGCATGGGCATGCGGCCGGTGCCGACCTGGAAGTCAACAGCGGCGGCGCCGACGCCCACAAGGGACGGTCCGGCCTGCGATCCGCTGGCACCCATGCCGTGGCAGGTGGCGCAGTTGGCGGCAAAGAGTTTGCCGCCTTCCTCTACGTCGCTTGCGCTGTAGGTAGTGGTGTCGGCCTTGGCCTGGTTGACGGTGGTGGCAACGGCGTACAGCCCACCCGTGACCAAGAGGCCCATCAGCAGCAGTGCAATTGCTGCCAGTGGGTGACGTCGCTTCTGCGAGAGTGCCTTCACGTGGTGGTTCCTTTATTCGATCCTGCGGTGGCTCCGGGAGCCGCTTCTTGAAATTCTGCCTCTTGTAGAAAAAGAGTCAAGTCTGACTACTTGAGGACGTAGATGACCAGGAAGAGGCCAATCCAGACGACGTCCACGAAGTGCCAGTAGTACGAGGTGACAATCGCCGAAGTCGCTTCAAAGTGTCCGAACTTCTTCGCGGCGAAGGAGCGGCCCATGATGAGCAGGAAGGCAATCAGACCGCCGATGACGTGCAGGCCGTGGAAGCCCGTCGTGATGTAGAAGGCCGAACCGTAGGCGTTGGAGGACAGCGAGACATGCTCGGAAACGAGCATGGCGTACTCGGTCGCCTGGCCGGCGACGAAGAAGGAACCCATGAGGAACGTCAGGATGAACCATCCGTTCATCCCCCACTGGGTAAAGCTGAAGCGTCCGCCGGTCCGGCGCGGCTGGAGCCGCTCGGCAGCGAAGACGCCCATCTGGCAAGTAAAGGAACTTGCCACGAGGACGATCGTATTAACGAGCGCAAACGGGAAGTTGAGCTTGGCTGTCTCCTCGGCCCACATCAGTCCGGAAGTCGAACGGAGTGTGAAGTACATGGCGAAGAGACCGGCGAAGAACATCAACTCACTGGACAGCCACACAACGGTTCCAACAGAAACCATGTTCGGGCGGTTCAGCGTCGGGTGCGCCGGGGTACTGGGGGCATGGGTCGCAGATGTCACATAGACATTATGTCTATAAAAGTCCGTCCTGCCCAACGCAAACCGCGTTTTCGGAGGACTTTTTCTACAAAGACGCGAATTCGCGCGGAAAAGTTCCCGGCGGGGTTCACATTGGTCTTTGCGGGGCCGACCTCGATAGCATCGGGAGGTGACTTCACAGGCATCTGCACAGGCGGCAGGCAACACCTGGCCGCGGCTCATCAACGCTCTCATCAGCGGCGCCGACCTCACTGCCGGGAGCACTGAGTGGGCCATGAACTCCATCATGTCCGGTGAGGCGACGCCGGCCCAGGTGGCGGGATTCCTGGTGGCGCTGCGCGCTAAGGGCGAGACCGTGGATGAGCTGGCTGGCCTGGTGGAGGCGATGATCTCCAACGCCAACCCCATTGACATTGCCGGCGAGAAGCTGGACATCGTCGGCACGGGTGGCGACCAGCAGAACACGGTCAACATCTCCACGATGGCCGCCCTTATCGCCGCCGGAGCGGGGGCCCGGGTGGTCAAGCACGGCAACCGTGCGTCGTCGTCCTCGTCAGGCTCCGCCGATGTCCTGGAGGCCCTCGGTGTCCGGCTGGATCTTCCCATTCCCCGCGTGGCGCTCAACGCCGAAGAGGCGGGAATCACGTTTTGCTTCGCCCAGGTTTTCCACCCCTCGATGCGGCATGCCGCCGTCGCCCGCCGCGAACTCGGCGTTCCGACGGCGTTCAACTTCCTTGGCCCCATGGTCAACCCGGCACATGTCCAGGCATCGGCGGTGGGCGTCGCCAATGAGCAGATGGCCCCGCTGGTGGCCGGAGTGCTGGCCAAGCGCGGCAGCCGGGGCCTGGTTTTCCGCGGCAATGACGGCCTGGATGAGCTCACCACCACCGGCCCGTCGCGGGTGTGGGAGATCCGCAACGGTGAGGTAACTGAAGAGATGTTTGATCCGCGCGATCTCGGCATCCGGAAGGCCACACTGGAGGAGCTGCGCGGCGGCGACGCGGTGGCGAATGCCGCCGTCGTCCGGGCCGTCCTGGGCGGTGCGCCGGGGCCGGCCCGCGATGCGGCGCTGCTCAACGCCGCGGCCGGATTGGTGGCGTTCGACCTCGACGCCGTGGGTCCGCTGGCGGAGCGCATGGCCGCCGCGTTTAGCCGCGCCGAGCAGTCTATTGAATCCGGAGCGGCGGCCGCCGTGCTGGACAGGTGGGTTGCCCTGTCTCAGACCGCATAAAGATCAAGTAGGACGGGCCCGGCAGATTCTGCCGGGCCCGTCCTGTGTGCTGCTGGTATGTGGGTTGTTCGCTACTGCTCGAAACCAAGGGCAAAGGCCGCATCGAGGTCGTGCTGGGAGTACGCGCGGAACGCGATCTGCGTGGTGGTGTGCGCGACGCCGGGCACTTTCGAGAGCTTGTCCGCGATGACGTCCGCCAGGTCCTCGTGCTTGGCGACCCGGGCGATGGCGATCAGGTCCCACTCGCCCGTTACGGAATAGACCTCGCTGATCCCCGGGATGGCGGAGATTTCCTCGGCGGTCTCCGGGATGCGTGAAGCGTTTGTCTTGATCAGGACGAATGCGGTGACCACGTGTGAGCCTTTCCGGATCGGTTGCGCCGTTTGCGGGCCTGTCGGCGGCCCTTGCACGGGCGCTGCCATCTTCTGCAAGCCTAGTGCATTAGGCCTGGCGGCGGCGTGAACGCAGCCGCCGGACGCCCGCGGCCACCAGTCGGTAACCCAAGAGGAAAACGGCCAGGCTCAGCAGGGCCACGATGATGAAGGGCAGCACCACCGTCTGGCCGGTGAGGGCCCGCAGGAGCATGCCGACGCCGACGGCTCCAAGCCAGACAGCGACGCCTGCGGGCCACACCCGCAGGGGGTCATGCCACAACCGCAGGACCAGCCAGGCCAGTGCCGCGCCCGTGAGGAACGGCCACGCCGTCGCAAAGACACCGGTGATGATTTCTCCGCGCTGGTGCGCGTCGCGCCCAATCGCTGCGAAGAGCAGAATCAGCAGTGCATCCGCGCATGCGGCCAGGGCCGCTGTCTGCGCGGGCCGGAGGCCGGTACGTGGACTGCCCTGAGCGGACGGGCGGGGGAGTCTGGGGGCTGGAGAAGGCATACATCCAAGCCTAGTCCCGCTGGCCATCGCCGCCCTGCAGGAGGACTACGCGTGACGCCCCCGGTGCCAGCCCCGGACCCCGGTCGGCGTGGCCCCCAGGCTCAGGGACTGTCCGCACATATGATCGTGGCATGAGTAGCGACGCCGTTCCGGAGGCTGTTGTCCCGGTGCAGCTGGATCCTCAGCTGGACGGCCAGCTGAGCATTAACGACATCCTGCTCGAACTTGGCCAGGCTCCCGTGGTGCACCCCTCGCCGGATGCGGCCAGCGAGCTGCACTTCTTCTAGGCCCGCCACCCCGCTGAAATCAGGCCCTTTGGTCCTAACGGCGGGCAACCCAGTCGGGCTAGCTTGGCGGGTAAGGGATGCCAGCAGGGCCTCCTCAGAACGAAAGGATGGCTCCCGTGGAGCAATTCTGGAACTTCATTTGGCTGTTCTTTTGGTCATTCGCGTTCATCGCGTACCTCTTCGCACTGTTTGCGGTCATCACCGACATCTTCCGCGACCACGAACTCAGCGGTTGGCTCAAGGCCGTGTGGGTCATCTTCCTGATCTTCGTGCCGTTCCTCACGGTTCTCGTATACCTGATCGCGCGGGGCCGCAGCATGGCCGAGCGCCAGGCCCGCAGCGCCCAGCAGGCAGAAGCGGCAACAACGGAATACATCCGCTCCGTGGCCACGGCGTCCCCGTCCCAGGAAATCGCGAAGGCCAAGGAACTCCTCGACGCCGGCACGCTGACCCAGAGCGAATTCGACGCAGTTAAGGCCAAGGCGCTGAGCCGGGCCTGACTCCACCGCCTTCAAGTCGGCCACCCCATCAGCGGAAAACGCAGCCGTCGTCGCGGCTGCGTTTTCCGTTGGGGCGCGCTACGTCCGGCGTGGGATTCGGCACGATCCATGTTCGCTGATTCCCCTGCTGGACATCAGTGGAGTGCAAGGCCCAGGTAGAGGGCTGCAAGGGCAAGCGTGGTGGGGGTCATGACGAGACGCTCAGGTTTACTGCGGGAGATCCCGTTCATGAGGACGCCAAGCACGAAGTATGCCGTCATCACCCACACGGTGACCGCCGTAAAGGATTCGCTGACCAAGGCCGGGACAAAGTCGGCCTTTGCGAGCGCGGCGTAGGCGAAGAGTGCGTACACGGCAATGGTTACGGCGCTCCCGATTCGCAGTTTGGCTGGGAGGACACGGTAGTTTCCGCCCCACGCCAATCTCCCGAGCGGGGCACCGGCGGCCAACGCGCCTTGGAAAATGCTCAGGCCAGCCAGAAGTGTGCAGGCGAGTATTGCGAAAAGCTGATCTAGCGGCATCAATATCCATCTCCTTGTAGCTGTCCCAAGCCGCAACGTGTGTCCACCGTGCCGCGAGCTTGACGAGCAATTCCCGGGCCTTCGCGAACCCGGTTCCTCCCGGCGCTGCGCTCCGGTTCTTCCCGGCGCTGCGCTCCGGCGCTTCATGCATGTTGTCGTAGCTGTGGAGAGCTTATTCGCGTATTCGAAAAATCGCGGCAGGCGCCATCCGACCTCCTCGCAGCGGCATTGTCCGTACCTGTCTTCCGGCGCGACCGCCGGGGTATTGTGGGGCGCATGGAGATGCGCCTCGAGGTCGTACAAGTACCCGTCAGTGATGTGGACAAGGCCAAGTCGTTCTATACGGACCGACTCGGGTTCGTCCTGGACCACGACGTCGAATACATACCGGGCATGAGGGTCGTGCAACTCACGCCACCCGGCTCCGCCACCTCCATAGTCATCGGCACGGGAATGACCAGCATGCCGCCGGGCAGCCTGGAGGGCCTGCAATTGGTGGTCCCCGATATGGCGTCCACGCGGGCTGAGCTGCTCCAGCGGGGAGCAGAAGTCAGCGAAGTCCAAGACATGGGTGGAATCGCCTTCGCCTACTTCAGTGACCCGGACGGCAACCGCTGGGTCATACAGGAAGCTACGGGGCCGGACGCTAGGCAAGCCGGCTCCTAAGGCTGGACCATTCGACCGCAGAGTGCTCCGCCACGGCGGGTTTCCCCAAACACGCATCGCGTTATTCATGTTTAGCCCCTAAAGTCTAAATAGCAAGGTGACTATTTAGACTTCCGGAGGATCCATGACCCGCTGGCCTGCGCACGGCAGCAAGACGATGCCGTGGAAGTCGTCTGGGCGGCCGCCCCGCGAAGACCGGGAATTCACTGAGGTTGTGGTCTCTCTGCCGCCCTTGATCGCCGGGAGCTGGTTCGATCCGGGGCGTGAGACCATCGTCGCACTGGAGGAGGCCGCCGTCGCCATAGCGTCCCTGGACGTCACCGCCGGCACGCGGATGGCCGCCATCAGCGGGTTCCTGCTCCGCAGCGAGGCGGTCTCCTCCTCCAAAATCGAGCACGTCAACGCCAACCGCGACGACTACGCCCGGGCCATGATCGGGCTCAAGGCCAGTGACGACGCTCGCTCAATGGTGGCTGCCGCCGACGCTGTGCAAGGGATGATCGACGATGCCGGGCGAACCGGCGAGATCCGGCTGGAGGCCATGCTGTCCGCCCATCACACGCTCATGAAAGACGACCCGATGGACGGCCCACACGCCGGCCGGCTCAGGGACGTGCAGAACTGGATCGGCGGCAGCGACCATTCACCGCGCGGCGCCATCCACGTCCCGCCCCCGCCGGAGCTCGTGCCGGACCTGATGGAAGACCTGATGGTCTTCTGCAACCGCCGCGACGTGCCGATCATGGCGCAGGCGGCGATCGCGCACGCCCACTTCGAGTCCATCCACCCGTTCACCGACGGCAACGGCCGGATCGGGCGGGCCCTCATTGGTGCGATTTCCCGGCGTCGTGGGCTCACCAAGAACACCGTCACCCCGATTGCGTCGGCGATGGTCGCCGACGTCGACACGTATTTCAGCCTGGTCAACAACTACCGCTCCGGTGATGCCGATCCGTTCGTGCTCTACCTGGCCCGTTCCGCTGTCCGCGCCTCGGATGCGGCCCGGGAATCCGTCGCCGCCCTCGATGCGCTGCCGGCGATGTGGCTGGAGCTGGCCAGGCCTCGGAGAGGATCCGCGGACGAGAAGATCATCCCGTGGCTGCTGGAGCGGCCCGTGTTCGAGGCCCACAGCGCTGCCCATATTGCCGGCGTCGCCGAGAGCTCCGTCTACGCCGCACTGCAGCGGCTCTCCACCGCCGGAGTCATCACCCCGGTCACCCAGTCCAAGCGCAGCCGCGCCTGGGCGGCGACCGAAGTCCTCGACGAGGTGGACCGGCTGAACAACCGGCTGGCCGACGTCGGGAAGGCCGGCTGACCGGGGACGGAACCGGAGCCGGCGGCCCGTCCCCAGGGGGCGCTGCGCACTCTCCTGGAAAGGCAATTCCATGTGGCATGACAATCAGGCTGCCCTCAGCACCGATCTGCCCTGGACCCCGGATCAACTGGCCGGACTCATGGCCTACCTGCAAAAGGCAAGGACGCAGGACTGATGGCAGTACTCTCTGACGCAGCTATTTAGCGGTGCTTTTTGATGGTGGCGGATGCAGAATGGAAGGAAGCCGGGCTGATTCCTCAGCCCCCTCCAGCGTTGAGGACGGCACATCATGACGAGCAACAAGACACGGACTGCACTTGTGCTGGCAACGGTACTGATCGGGCTGAGCGGCTGTGCCGGAGGCGGCGGAACGCAGACGCCGGCGCCCGCCACGACGGCCGGGACCTCTCCCAGCATGTCGATGGAACCGTCTGCCCCGGCCGGATCCGCCGCGTCAGGATCGGGCAGCGGGGCGGCAAACGCCGCCGCCGCGACCATCACGATCAGCAACTTCGCCTACGAGATCCCGGGTGCCGTGGCTCCCGGCGCTGAGGTGAAGGTGATCAACATGGACACTGCCGAGCACACGGTAACCGCTGACCAGAATGTGACTCTCTTTGATGTCGAGGTCAAGGAAAACGGCGGTACGGCCACATTCAAGGCACCTTCCGAACCGGGGACCTACGCCTTTCACTGCACCTACCACCCCAACATGCACGGCTCACTGACGGTCAAATGAGCACGACGCCGTGGGCCGGGGAGCGTTCCTGACGATCTCGAACGAGAAAGGTGCCGCGGCATGGCTTTCCGGAGCCCCTCACCGTCGCTTGACCCGGCCGACGTCGATGGCCTGAACTCGGCGCTCCGGGGCCCGCTGTTCCGTCCAGGAGACGTCGGCTACGACGAAGCCCGGAAGGTCTTCAACGCGATGATTGACCGCCGTCCGGACGTGATCGTCCGCCCGGCCGACTCCGACGATATTCGCCGTGCGGTGACCTTCGCCCGGGAAAAGGATCTCCCCGTCTCCATTAAGGGCGGCGGCCACAACGTGGCAGGGAACGCCGTCGGCGCCCATGGGCTCATGCTGGATTGCTCCGGCATGAAGCACGTTCAGGTCGACGCCGAACGGCGGGTTGCCGTGGCTGGAGCGGGTGCGCTCCTGGCCGACCTTGACGCCGCCACTCAGGCGCACGGCCTGGCCACGCCGCTCGGAGTCGTGTCGGTTACCGGCATCGCCGGCTTGACCCTCGGGGGTGGCATCGGCTGGCTCAACGGCAAACACGGGCTCGCTTGCGACAACGTGCTGGCCGCCGACATCGTGACTTCGGATGGCAGGCTGCTGACGGCGAGCCCCGACCAACACGCAGACCTCTACTGGGCCATCCGTGGGGGCGGCGGCAACTTCGGCGTTGTCACGTCTTTCACCTATGGTTTGCATCCCGTCGGGCAGGTTCTTGCCGGAGCGCTCTCATTCCCGGCCGAACGGACAAGGGAGGTCCTGGGGTTCTATCCCGGATTCGCCGCTTCCTGCCCCGACGAACTCTCGATGTCGGCCAGCCTGGGGTGTGACGCCTCTGGGCGCCCTGTTTTCGGCGTCGGCGTCTGCTGGAGCGGCGGGCATGATGAGGCGGCGCTGGCGCTCCGACCCCTGCGCGAGCTTGGCCCAGCTGTGGACGAGGTGGTGCCAACCGACTATGGCGCTTGGCAGAGCGCCCACGACGCCGGCTTTCCGCGGGGCCGGAACCACTATTGGAAGTCGAGTTTCTTCACTGACTTCACCGCCGGCGCCATCGATGTCCTGCTCCAGTTTGCGGTCGAGATGCCTTCAGCGGCGAGCGGCATCGGAATGCAACAACTGCACGGTGTGGCCGCGAGGGTTCCCCCGGCAGCCACGGCATTTCCCCATCGCCGGTCCCAGAGCGAACTCCTCATCCTGGCCCAGTGGTCTGATCCGGCAGAAACCGAGCGCCACGTCGGCTGGGCCCGCGCCTTCTTCGAAGCGATGCAGCCCTTTGCCGCGAGCGGTGTCTACGTCAACGATCTGGGCCAGGAAGGGGAGGAACGGGTGAGGGCAGCCTACGGCGCGAACTACGATCGGCTGGCCGCAGTCAAGGCCGCATACGACCCCATCAACCTCTTCCGCTCAAATCAAAACGTGCGCCCCACCGGATAGGAAATGACGCTGACTCGACGGGTGCCCTCGATCGTGGCAGGGAGTGCTCAGCGGGCGTTGGCAAGGGTGCGCATGGTGATGATGGTGGCGGTCCCCGCAACGCGGCGGGCGAGTGAGACAGCCATGATCGGGGCGAAGTTGCGGCACCAGAGCCACAGCCGGTCTGGGTCGATTGGATTGGCAATATCAGCGAGCTGCCGGCACCGGCTGCGGATGGCCGCTTCGCTGGTCGCGCCAGACATAGCCAGGTCGGTGAGGTCCATCGCTGGATCACCAATGCACGGGCGTGGGTCAATCGCGACAATTCGGCCGCCGTTACCCGTCCGCAGAATGTTGCCTGGGTGAAGATCGCCGTGAAGAAGCCAATCCCCGTCATTTGCCATATCCATCGCAGCAGCGTGGCATCGACGCCAGACTGCATCGTCGATCGGTGAGTTCGGGAGAGCGCGTCGCCGGCGATCCCACAACTCGAACACGAACTCCACGCGCTCACGGGCACGGGGAACATTCGGTGGCGGTGTTCTGTTTGGCGTGTAGAGGTCGCTGATGAGACCGGTAACCTCCGCGATGCTGCACGCTTCGGTCAGTTCGGTGGCATCGGGGAGCCAACGGAGCAAGATCGCGCCACGAGTGGCGTCCGCGTCCACCAGGTCGACGACAGTGTGCGCGTTTGCCCAATACGTGAGCGCGGAGGCCTCCTGCTCTGAGATTGTGGGGTCGGGTGAGAGCTTGAGCGCGTACCGCGTTCCGTCCGCGGTCGACACGCACTCGACGACGGCACCGGTCCCGCCCGCGCAGACAGTGCGGGGCTCCATTCCCCACTTCTTACAGAGCTCTCCAACGATCGTTCCGAAGTCGTCGATCCAGGACGCAGCCGCGGGGCCGAATCGTTCGAGCAACCGGTCGCGGGCAGCAATGGGCACCGCAACCTGTGTCATGAAGCGATGCTATGCGGTGCGGGCCACACTCGTGAAACTTCCCCGATCAGATCCCTTGCTGGGTACCGCCAGCCACGATCAGGCATAACTGGCGGTAACCGTCCTAGCTTCTCCGTCGAGTTGGATTCGACCGCCGTAGGGGAGGATCCACTGCGGCCGGGTGTGCCCGAAGGGGACCCCGATGCACACGACGGCGTCCGGGTTGTATCGTGCGATTTCGGTGCTGACCACATCGCGCTGTGCGGCGCGCAGCCGAGCCCGTTCGGCGGCAGGCGGAACCTGCCCGTGGCTGCTGACGGGAGGCCTGGCGACCATCACGCCGTCGACCGCCCCCAGGACACCACGCTCGCCGAGCGCACGAACCCATCGCTTGACCCAATCTGCGGGAGCGAGCAGTTCGCTGGTTTCGAGGATCAAGATTGCGCCCCGGAGCGCGTCGACGGAGGGCAGCCTGTCGGCGATGGCGAGCTGGTCGAGGACTTCGATGCAGCCACCCCACGTGTAACCGGAGACCGTGCGTTGGGCGCCCGTCCACGCCCAGGGTTCGGTGGGTTCGCGGTCGCCGTATTCGACGAGTGCCCGCGGATCGAGCCAATCCGGCCCGAAGTCCTCTGACTCCCCGGGATCGGTAATGTCGAGCTCGCCCCCGGTGAGCAGCGCAGCCCGCAGGGAAGCGACGTGGACGTCGTCCGCACCCGGCCCGGCGCCGAGGTGGACTTGGGTCGAACCGCCGTAATATGCGGATATCCCGAGTGACCACAACCAGTTGAGCAGGTTGGTGTTGTCGCTGTATCCGATGAAGATCTTTGGATTCGTCCGGACGGCCGCCTCGTCGAGATGAGGTACGACCGTGATCTGGTCGTCGCCGCCGATGGTGGCGAGAATAGCGTGGATGCTGGGATCGGCGAACGCCGCATTGATGTCCGCCGCCCGTTCCTCGGGACTGGATCCGAGCTTGCGAGTCGTCGGGAATTCCACGGGGATCAACCCCGTAGCCGCAGTGAGCAGCCGCATCGCCTGCGCATGCACGGCCGGGGCGAATCCCGGGGCGGCGAAGGACGGGGAGAGAACCGCGACCCGATCGCCCGCAACGAGTTTCGGGGCGGACAGCTTCAGCTGCGAATGATCCATTCACTCATCGAACCAGATGGGGCGTGGTTCGAGGCCACTCGACGCCCCGACGTGCCGGTGCAGGATCCTCAACCGTGCTGCGGAGGAGGTGCGGAGATATGGCGCTGCGGGTGGCGAGCCTGATAACTCCGTGATTCAGAAATATTGTGGGTTATAGCCGTATCTCCCACGCATCCATTTTCGCCATTTGGCGCAGCCGGTGCTGTAGGCTCCGATTCGAACCTTGGGGGACTGATGCTGAACTACTTTCGCGAGACGCAAGAGGCACGATTTGCGACCCGTGCACGCCGAATCTATGGCTACGTCTCCGCCGGCTTCGTTGTTGCTGTCGGGGTCTGGGTGATTGCCGGCCTTGCGCCAGTATGGACTTCCTGGACGGCCCTCGGCGCTTCTTTCGTTCTGGACGCTTTCCTGACCCGAAAGTGGATCAGGGAAGACGCACTCAGGGCTTATCGAAGCGGCAGGGCCGGCTGACGTCGCCCCCGGCGGTGGGCAACGGGCAATGCATTAGCGGCGGCTGCAACGGCCGCGACTGAGACTAAACGGGGGAAGCTATGGACAAACATCCGTCAAACCACAATGGAAAGCCGTCAGTACTGTCCGTCGTCCAGCTCGCACTGAGTCTCTGCGCCTTCGTGGCGACGAGTGTCGCCGCCATCCTGTGGAATCCGATCGACGCAGACATCATCAATCGCGCCGACAATGCGGGGTGGGACGAATCTATGCTTCTCCCGCACCAAATGGAACTCTCGTTCGTCCTCAACGCGTCAGTAGCAGCAACGTGTGTCATCGTCGCCACCGCGATCATTGGAGTGCTGGCCTCGCGTCGGCGGGCCGCGCCTGGCTGATTTTGATGGCTGGAATACTGAGGAAATGACTCTCGCTGAACTGGAACTGCCCGGCCGCCGATTCACAATCAGGAAAGCTGAATCATGTGATGTGGCTTCGATTGTTGGGCTGCTGGCTGCCGACCAGCTCCGAGCCTCTGTCGACTCGATTGCAATCGAGCACCGGAATCCCTACGATCTTGCTTTCCAGGCGATTGATGCGGACCCCGCGCAGCTTCTTCTCGTAGTTGTCTCGACCGAAAATGAAGTGGTTGGGACCATGCAACGGTCGCAGAAGGGCGCCGACGTGGCGCACAACTGGTTCAGCTCACGTCTGACCAGTCCAGGGTCGCAGCACACCGGTTCTATGAGCGACTTGGCTTCGAAGCGTCGCACGTAGGCTTCAAACTTTCCCTCTGAGGTCTGAGTCCCGATGGTAAGAGGCGCTGTTCTGGCGCCGGTCAGTGGCCTCACTCGTGCCGCTCCAAGCCTCGGAACATGGGGACGCCCCGATGCTATTGGGGGATGCATCGGGGCGCCTCCGACAACCATAGGCGGAGACTTGTTCAAGTTCAAACGTGACGGCGGCAGTCGCCGCGAACGCCTTGGATCGCCATGGCGGGCAGTCCAGTCCGGGGGTCTGTGCCGGCGCCCCCCAAAAAATGCGCGCCGACACAGCCCTCTTCGAGCGGAGTCCCCAATGGATCCGAGACAAGAATAATTGACCACCAGCGCTAAAACAAGGCGGTCATCCGGTTTAGGGGAGTTGGGCTCGCAGAAAGTCCCGAGGAGGGCAAGCAAGGCACCTCCTGCTCGGGAGTCGCAGCCCTCGCGGCCGTGCGAGGCGGTCACGGTGCTAGTGGGGTACGAATCCCTGTCGGGCTGAGGCTTCCAGTGGAAACCAGTCCGGAGAGGGCATGGGGGTCCTCGTTGAAATCGTCATGCATGATCCCCGGCAGCACGATCTCCCACATTTCTTCGATCCGTTGCATGACGTCCGCGCGGTCGGTGAGTACTCCGGAGACCATCTGAACCCCGGTGAACGAAGCAACAAGGTATCGGGCAAATGTCCCGGCGTCGATGGAAGGCCGGACCTGCAATTCTGCCTTGGCCCGCTCGGTAAGCTGCTCCATTACGGCGATCCAGTCCTCGTAGGGGCCGCGCACGGGCGGACCAAAAGCCGTCGCCTCAAACGTCAATCGGATGCCGGCCCTGACAACTGGCTCGTGCACGAGCTGGAGCCCAAAAGCGCGGCACAGCAGGATCATTGCCGTCAGGCCTGGCCAATCCCCGGCAAGGATGCTTTCGCTTTCGGCCACGACGATCCGATGCTGCTCCTCGATGACCGCCCTGGCGAGATCTTCCTTGGACTGAAAGTGGAAATAGAGGGCGCCCTTGGTCACCCCGGCCGCCTCAGAGACCTGGGTCAAGCTGGCACTGCCGTAGCCGTGCTCCTCAAAAACTGCAGCGGCACCGACGACAATGGCACCGCGGGTGGCCTTCGCGCGATCCTGAAGGACCATCTATGAACCTCAACTTCAACTCTGGGACGTGGAAGCAGGATCTTCACTCACCCGCTGCGCGAGTTGATCGGGAGTTCCGCCGTCCGGCGTTCTCTGAACCACCCTCTGTCGCGTCGCAACTGTCGCAACTCCGGGACCCACCGGTCGCCAACTGAAAGGTAGGAGACGAAAGCCTGCTCCGATCCTAGCAAAGCGGTCAACCGTCTTGTAGCGGTGGATCGACTGCAACTTCTGCGACGGCACGGGCCGGTACTTTCTTGGCCAAACCAGAGCCTCCGGCTCCGGAGCTCGGCGTGGCCGGTGCGCCAGCCGAGGCTCCAGCAGAACGCGTCACTGTTAGGAAGAGGGGATGATGGGCCGCCTCCACTGCTGGATGAATGTCTCCGTCGACCTGCGGGTCGAGTAAGTTCCGGGCTAGCGAAATAGGGGTCCCTCCGCACTGAAACGCCCGCGCTACCGAAATAGAGCGAAGACACGCACGGGTTCCGGAGCGAAGTTTGACCCCTCGGTAAAACCCATGGCTTCGTAGAAGGCGCGTTGCCCTGGTTCATTGTCGGTGATGAGCACTGTTTGCCGGACATGCGCGAATCTTGCCGTGACTTGGTCCACCAGAGCCCGCCCTACTCCCGCGCCTTGGAAGGATGGCCGAACGAGGATGTCCTGTAAATAGCAGATGGTCGCATCGTCGGACACAACCCGCGCGAGGCCAACCAGCTCACCTTCCGCATTCCGGGCGGTCACGACAAACGAGGAACTTCGGATCGCCCTGGTGAGCAGTGCGGGATCCCGGGTATAGGCGGCCCACCGCACAGATTCGTACAACGAGAGAACCTCGGCATCGGAAAACTCGCTGGAAGTGAAGATGCTAAACGCCGGCATCCGACCAGTGTTGCATGGCGTTGCAAGCGGCGGCAGAGCGAATCCGCAGTGACCCCGTTCGACGGCACCGGAATGGTCCACGGGTGTCGCTGCCCAACTGCTCACCCCTCCAAGCCTAGGTCCGCCAGGGTAAGTACGGGCGGCGAACTTCCGTCGATGTCCAGCACGCCCAGCTCCCTAGCAACCGCGGCGGCGACAAGCACCTGGCCGGTCCGGGCCATCAGGTTCGGGTCGTGGAACAGCGCGTTGATCACGCGGCCAATGAACTCGGGGCTTTCGCTGGTTGAGAGGTCGAATGCCCCGCTTTTGGCGGCGGCGAGGACCGCCTCGGTTCGAACCAGGCCGGGGTAGAGCGAGATTACCGGGACAGCGAACGGCTTCAGCTCGAGAGCCATGTCTGACGTCATCTTGTCTGTCGCCGCTTTGGCGATGCCGTAAATCGTGTTGCCGAGGTGGCGCTGCGCCGACCAGAAGCTGATGTTGACGATGACGCCAAAGTGCTGCGGGGTCATCATGCGTGCCGCGTGCGCCGAGCACATAAACGCCGCGCGTACGCCTGCGTCCATCATGCCGGTCCAGCGATGCGGCGGCTGATCCCAAAACGGCGCTGGCCACGTGAACGCGCCACTTTCAACCATCTTCTCGTAGCCGCCCCAGGCGCAATTGACGAGAAGATCGAGGCTGCCGCATTCGGACCGGATTGTTTCAAAAACGCGCGCCGTCTCGTCGTCCCTGAGATGGTCGCAGCGCAGTCGCCGTATTTCCCGCGGCAGGTCCGCCTCGTTGATCGAGCGGCCCGAGCCGTAAACTCGAAACCCCCCGGTCAGGAGGCCAAGGGCAATGCCCCGGCCGACGCCTCGGCTCGCACCGGTCACGAGCGCAACGTTGCCCGTTGGCGCCGCAGCGCGTTCGCGTTCGCTGGTCATTTTAAGCGGCCTCCCGCTTATGTTCCGTTCCGTGATCCCCATGATAGGCCGGTGCGTGCGCCCGGGCGCCCGGTGCACGCACCCGCTCCGGCGTATGGCCCAGTACTCCTCCGGGCTCCATGGCAGACTTTCTGGCATGGAGCCCATGGATTGTCTGGTCATCTATGTCCCCACCGACGCCGCGTCCGCGGTGCGGCAGGCCATTGGCGACGCCGGGGCCGGCAGGCTGGGCAATTACTCACACTGCTCGTTCAGCCTCGACGGCACCGGGCGCTTTACCCCGCTGCCCGGCGCGAACCCGGCCGTCGGCGTCGTCGGTTCCCCCGAGGAGGTGTCGGAAACCCGGATCGAGGCAATCTTCCCCCACTCCCGCCGTAACGCCGTCGTCAAGGCGGCGCTGTCCGTTCATCCGTACGAGACGCCGGCGTTCATGACCTTCCCGGTCGATGCCAGCCTGCCGGACTGAGCGGGACCGGGGGTATAGCGCGCGGGAAACGGTCAGGTCAGCTGTGTCGGATGGCGCGCACGACGACGTCGTGCAGCGGGAGAGCGCGGTCACCGGGTCCGGGGAGCGTCCGTGTGATCTCCTCGGCACTCGCGATGCTCCATACGGCAGAGTCGAGACCCCTGGTGATGTCCGCCAGGGTGACAGTCGCTTCCGGGGGAGGACGGTGCCCGTGCCCCGGGGTGGCGGGACCGTGCAGGTGCCCGACGATCAACAGTGTGCCGCCGGGGGCTACCCAATGTGAGATGCGTTCGTAGAAGGCAAGCTGCGGCATCGCCGGGTGCGCGTAGTGGGTGGTCACAAGGTCGAAGCGGCCTCCCGGCGCCCACGACGTCAGATCAGCCTCGACCCAGGTCACCCTGCCGGGCGCGGACTGCCCTTCGGCACGCTCGGCCGCCTGAGCGAGGGCAGCGCCGGAGATGTCGGCGCCGGTGACCTGCCAGCCGCGCGCGGCCAGCCAGGTCGCCTCGGCCCCTGTCCCGCACCCGGCATCCAGCGCTCTACCCGGTGCGAGTCCGCTGGTTTCGCGTACGAGATGCGGGTTCGGGGCACTCCCTCCCGAATCTGCCTGCGTGGCACCGTGGGCCAATGCCCAGTGCCCTTGCCAGTAGTCCTTGTCGAAGCTGTGCGTCATCTCATCCCCGTCGCGTCCCCCAGCTTCTTCCTCTGACGATGTCTCTGCCGTCTCGGCCATCTGGAACCCCTTCCGATCTGATTACGCTTGAGAATCCATGGTCGTGAACAATTACGTGGGCGTGCAAGCGGTATTGCCGAATGGCAAAATGGCCCCATGAGCGACGATCTCGACCACACACTCAGCGCCGTCGGGCCGCGCCTCAAGCGCCTGCGACTCCGCCGTGACGTCACACTCGCTGACCTCGCCGAGCAGACAGGCATCTCCGCCAGCACACTCTCCAGACTCGAAGCAGGCCTGCGGCGGCCCACCCTCGAGCAGCTCCTTCCACTGGCCCGCGTGCACGGGGTAACCCTCGACGAACTCGTCGATGCGCCGCCGACCGGCGACCCCCGGCTCAATCTGCGACCCGTCGCCGGTGCAGACGGGTCGACGATCTTGCCGCTCACGCGCCGGCCAGGCGGTATTCAGGCCTACAAGTTCATCCTCCCCACGGGGCGGGATGGACAGGAGCCTCAGCTGCGCACCCACGAAGGCTACGACTGGGCCTATGTCCTCAACGGCACCTTGCGCCTCGTCCTCGGTGAACATGACCTGATCCTCAGGCCCGGCGAAGCCGTGGAGTTCGACACCCGAACCCCGCACTGGTTCGGCGCCACCAGCGCCGGGCCGGTCGAATTCCTCAGCCTCATCGGCAAACAAGGTCAGCGCGCGCACGTCCGGGCTGCACCCACACGCAAGAGCTGAGCGCATCCTCTGACGGGCTCACTCCTTAGGCCGCTGCCGGCGCCATCCGGAGGGCCAGCATCCCGCCTTCGAGGAGCTCAAGCTCGACGATGTGCAGCGTGTGTCGGGTTCCGTCCTCCGGCAGCATCTTCTTGCCACGCCCGAGCACGATGGGGGAGAGCAGCAGAACGTACTCGTCGACGAGGTTTTCCTCCATGAGCGTCTTGGTCAGCGTCGGGCTTCCCCACACGAGCACGTTCTCCCGCTCGCGAAGTTCGCGGACTTGGCCGATAATGTCGTCGGCGATAATCGTGCTGTTGTTCCAGTCGGCGTGGTCCAGGGTGGTGGACACGACATACTTTGGCATGGCGTTGAATGTGTCGGCCGTGAAGTCGCCCGACCGTGACGGCCAGGAGGCGGCGAAGCCCTCATAAGTGACCCGGCCGAGCAGCATCGAGTCCGCCCCGGCCAGAACTTGTTCGTTGAAGGCCACGGTGGCGTCGCTGAAGAACGGGCCCGACCAGAGCTGGGGCTCCTCGGCAACGTTGTCCAGAGTAGAAAAAGCGGTCACTGTCAGCTTGCCCATGAAGATCTCCTTCAGGTCGGTGGCGCCTGGCTGTTATCCGAGGCTTCGGAGCCGGAGTGTTCGTGCCTCGTGGATGGCGGCCGGGGCAACTGCGCTGGCCGCGAGTCTGAGGGCGTGGACCCTCACGGTTATGCCGCGGATCCTTCTTCTGCTGCGGGGGCAGCCAATTGTCCCAGCCACTGCCTGGCAACGTCGACGGACGTGAAATATCCGTGCGGGCAATCCTGTTGGCGCAGCAGCGCCGCGGCTACCACGCGGTCCACGACGGAAGTCCCGACCAGTGCCACTGCTGAGACGAAGCGCTTCGCCAACAGCGTCTCTCTCGCCCCGGGACTCATGCACACGTCCACAACCTCCACAATCATCGGCTGCCGACTGCTTCCACTCACCGCCTGGACGGCCGCAACGACGGCGCCGGCATCGGCTGCCGAGACCGTGGAGCCGGGCTTCCAAGTCAGGTGGAAGGTGCCCTCCGCATCCAGGTCCAACTTTGCGTTTGTGCAGGTCAACGCGATTTCCGCCATGAGTTCCCCTTAGTCTTCCGATGAGGGTAGCCCACCCCGCGGAATAAATGTGACTTGTTGAACAATCACAAGGCATGACGGCAAAGGGCAGGAGCGCATGAGTGTTCCGCGGAGGCCCTGCATCATCGCGCACTAGCGGGCGGCAGGAGCGTTTTGACGGCTTCCGGTCACGGCCCCTGCCCATCGGCCTGATCCGAGATCGTGACAGTGCCGGCGTCGCCGTCCACGCGGATTCGCTGGCCGCTGGTGAGCCGCTGGGTGGCCACACCGGTGCCCAGCACGGCCGGGATGCCATACTCGCGGGCCACGATTGAACTGTGGCTCAACGGCCCGCCGACGTCGGTGACCACGGCGGAGGCCATCGCGAACAGCGACGTCCAGGCCGGGGTGGTGATGCGGGCCACCAGGACGTCCCCGGGCTCCATCAGGCCGAAATCCTGGGGCCCGCTCAGGACGCGGGCGGGGGCGGTGACCTGCCCGGAGCTGGCGCCGGCGCCCTTGATGACGTCGCCGAGCTGGTCCTGTGGGCCCGCCGGCATCATGGAGCCGAAGGCCCGCTCCATCCACCGGCTCTCCGGCAGCAGTTGCGGGGCAGCGGCCTTGGCCTGGCCCCGCCACAGCATCTTGCGCTCCTCGACGGCACCGGCGCGGACGGGCCGGTCTGCCCCGGTAATTGCCACGGCCGCCGGTGTGCCCGACCCGGCAAGGCCGAACTCGACGGCGCTGCGCAACTCCCGGTGGCGCAGCCAGAAGACGTCGCCGGGCTCGGCGATGACACCGGAGCCGACCAGCCGTCGTCCGAGCTCGAACAGCATTTGCCGCAGCAGCGGCCACGCCAGGCCGACGTCGGCCAGGGCATCCTCGCGGATCGGGGCTGCATTTTGTGCCCACCGGAGCAACCGGAGGAACGCGGCACAGCGCCTCGGCCCGAGCCGGGCGATGATCCGGCTGGTTTCCTCCTCGCGGCGGCCGGCCGAGAGCCGCTGGCGCTCGTACGGGTCATTGCCCTGTCCCCGCAGGTAAAACTTCACCGTCTCCAGCAGCGGCGAGGGATCGTCGGCCGGCACCGGGCTGACGAAGTCCAGGTTGTAGACCGCATGGCCGAACCGGCCGAGGTGCTCCTGGAAACGGGCATGCCAGCGCTGCCAGGGTGCCGGGTCCACGCCGGCAGGCGGGAACCCGGTGCGCTGCGACCCGGCCAGTGCCGCGGTGGGTGCGTTGAGGATCGCCGGGGCAAGCCCCGGGACGTCCCGGGCCCAGGCCGCGAGGTCGTACAGCGACTTCTCGGCCCGGATGGGTTCGCTGTCGTAGCCGAGGAGGAAGGTCTGCGCGGGGGGATCGCCGTCGCGCCGAACGAACTTGTCGTAGTAGGCCCGGAAGGAGATTTCGCTTGTTGCGGCGATCGGAATGATGGACTGCACGGCCGTGTAGTACACCGTGCCGGCGTCCAGCAGCGTCTGCACACCCGCCAGCAGTTCCTCGCCGGAGAGCTCCCCGACGGGCTTCGCCGACCAGTCCTTGATCACCTCCTCGTAGCGGGGATGCGAAAATTCCCGCCAGCCGGCCACTCCCATATGCGCCTTGCCGCGGGCCAGCGCGCGCATCGCGGTCAGCGACTTGCCCATCACCCGCCACATTCCCGAGTTGCGGTAGTAGTAATAGGCGTAGCCGTTGATGGTGGGCAGCCCGACGTCGTCCTCGCGGATTACTTCCTTGCCGACGGCGCCGGCCGTCAGGGCCCTCAGCGACCGGGACACCGAGCCGTCAATGAGGTCGGCGAACAGCGGCGAGAGCGGGTCGGGCAGCTGTTCAACGATGCTTGCCCGGAAGTACAGCCCGTGCCGGTAGGGCACCGGCCAGGTGTCCGGGACGTCGGCTGCCGGTTCGGGCAGTGCGGTGATGGGCCGGGATTGCAGGATGAAGAACTCGCCACCGGCGCGTGCCCATTCGATGTCCTGCGGCGCCCCGAAATGATCCGTAATCCGTGTTCCGTAGCCGGCAAGCTCGGCCGCCGCCCGGTCGTCCAGTACGGCCTGGCGACGGCGCGCCGCCGGCACCGGCTGCTCCACGGTGCCGCGCTCCGCGTAGACGGTCATGACCTCCTTGTCAGCTGTCCGGCGCGACAGCACACGGCCCGTCTCCATTTCGACGACGACGTCATCCGTGGTGACCAATCCGCTGACGACGGACTCGCCCAGACCCCATGCGGCACTGATCACCGTCTGGTCGCGGCGCCCGTTGGCCGGATTGGCGGTGAACATCACCCCGGCCGCCTCGGCGTCGACCATCTGCTGGACCACGACCGCGAGGCGCACCGTGTCCGGTCCGATGCCTTCACGGGCGCGGTAGGCCATGGCACGCGCCGTCCACAGGGAAGCCCAGCACTCGGTCACGGCCGCGGCCAGGGCCTCTTCCCCGCGTACGTTGAGGTAGGTTTCCTGTTGCCCGGCGAAGCTGGCTGAGGCGAGGTCCTCGGCCGTGGCGGAGGAGCGCACCGCCACGGCCGCGTCCCCATTGCCGAGCCTCCCGTAGGCGGCGCCGAGTTCCGCCGCGATCCCGGCCGGCATGGTGCCCCCGGTGAACAGGGCGCGGATCCGTTTCGAGGCTTCCTCATAGTCCTGGGGCGCCGCCGTCGGCGACAGGGTGGCCAGCTCATGGATGCCGGGCCCGAGATGGTTGGCAGCCACATAATCCGCATAGGCTGCGGTATTCAGCACAAACCCCGGAGGCACCGGCAGTCCTGCCTGGCTGAGGCCGCCCAGTCCGACGCCCTTGCCGCCGGCCACGGCAACGTCGCCTCGCCCCACATCGCTGAAGTTGTTGATGTAGGTCATGACCTCGAGTCCTTTCCGCCCGGAGCCGGGGCTCCGTGGTTGAGCCTGATGCCCAACATACTGGCACTGCCGCAGGCAAGAGGCCATAGCCGTACGGGGCCAAGGTATCCCGTTGACGCCGCCGGCCGAGGGGTGCCCGGAGGCACGGCTCGTGACTTCATCGGTGACCGTTTCAGTAACGATGCGGACCCGTTCAACCGGGACGGTCTCCTTGGTGGCTATGTCTCGCTCTTCGTGAAGGATTACCTCGTCGTCGCTGTCCGAGGTGGGTCCTTGAGCGAGGCGACGGCTGAGAGCAAGGTGCACGAGCAGGTCTGGTTCTTGTCCAGTTAGTCGAGCAGGGGATTCGCTGCTGTTAGGGATGCCGGAAGGCGCCGCGGTCGCTGGTGAGTGCCGGTTGAGTCGAGTGCCCGAATTGCCGGTCAGGTCACGAAGTTCTCAGGTGCTTCCGGTGACTGGCTTCCGCCGCGGGAGACGTGGACTTTCGTGGCGGATGCTCCGGACTGCTCCGGGATCTGGGCGCGAATTTCCAGGACACCGTCGATGTAGCTGGCCTCGACGTTGTCAGTGTCCGCCCCGCGGGGGAGCGGGACGCTGCGAGAATATTCGCCGTACCGCACTTCGCTGCGGTAACCCGGCTGATCCTTGTGCGCAGGTTCCGTGCGCCGGGCCACAATGTTCAAGTTGCCCTCGGTGACGGTGATATCTATGTCCTTGTCGGGATCGATGCCGGGGATGTCGGTTCTGACCACCAAGGTGTTTCCGTCCCGGTATTCTTCGACTCTGAGCCAGGTGTCGGTCTCGCCCTGCAGGAAGCGCCGGACAGGTTCGGGCACGTCGATGCCCGTGCGGCGGAATAGGTTGTCCATCTCTATCTCCTTGCTGTTTTGCATCGCTGGTCCCGTGAGGCCGGATGCGCGCGGAGCCGTGACATCGGCCGCTTTGGCGGCTACTACTTATGACGGCGACGCCGGCGCCGGCGCCGGCCGAGGGAACTGCTCTTGAGGACTTTCAGAGCTTGTGCTCGACGAAGCGTGGCGGGGCTGGGGGCCCGGCATGAGGTTGGATTCGGCGGGTGCGGGCCGTGAAACACCAGGAGTTCCTTGCCGGGGCGTTCCAGAACCGGCCCGCAGCCGCCTAACAGACGTTGCAGGACGCCCTCAGGGGCAGCCCCGCATCCGAAGGGCCGAGCCTGCTACGCCCTGGTCCTGCGACCGGCAAGGGCGCCATAGATCAGAAGCACAATAACGGCCCCGAGGATGGAGAGGAGCCAGGTCCGCAGATCGAAGAAGTCAGCGAGGCCTCCGCCGAAGATCAACGAGCCGATCCAACCTCCGAGGATTGCGCCCACGACGCCAACAACGAGTGTGATCAGCCAGCCGCCTCCCTGCCGGCCCGGAAGGATCGCCTTGGCGATAGCTCCGGCGATAAGGCCGAGAATGAGAAAAGCAAGAATTCCCATCTTTGTACTTCCTTTCGGTATACCGGTCGTGGAATCCGGCCGTAACGGCGATTTAATCAGCATGCGTAGTAACGCGCAATACCCGGCGGAGCGGCCTTGGATCTCGCTCGTCCCTCTCCGTTCCCGCCTCCAAGGGAAGCGGCGGCCGGCCGTGGGTCCCGGGTGTGGCCGGCTCAGGGGAACTGGCCGGGGGAGGCTAGTTCATTGAAGCTGGGGGCCGGCTTTGGGTGGGCGGTGGGCCGCTGGAACCTGGAGTTCCCGGTCGTGGAGCCTGGAAGAACTCCACAAACCGGGCGAGTTGTTCAGACAAGGCCTCCCACCCGTCGAAGTCGGCAGGAACGGCCGCCCGCTCAGCCCGAGAGGCCGCCTGCAGTGCGGCGTTGCCGGCGTCGGTAATCTCGACCCGAAATTGGCGCCGATCCTCCGGGTTTCGCGTCCTCGTGACCAACCCCCCGTCCTCGAGCCGGGCAAGGACGCGGCCGAGCGTTTGGCCTTGGACATGGACTTTTGCGGCGAGCTGCTCCTGGTACATGGGGCGGGGTGCCACGGCTTCCAGGGCGATGACGGCGGCACGCGTCAATCCCAGCGGAGCCAACGCGTCGTCGTGGAGGCGTTGGACTAAACGGGCCGCTGCTGTCAGAAGCCGGTAGCCGTCCCTGGCGTGGGGCTCACGGGCGAGGATCACGAAGAAGGCCTTCCTGATTGGGTGGCAACGAAGGTCACGCTGCCCGCGACGGCGGCAAAAAGCGCCGGCGCTGAACCTCCACCCTATGCATGCCGGACACTCTTTTGGCAAGTATGCTTACTATTTTTCGCACGCCGCTTGCAGGTGCACGGCGTGTCGTGGGGAGGGCGAGAGCCGGGCCGTCCGATTTTCGACGGAGGGCTTGCGCTCCATATAGCAAGTGTGCTTACTATCTAGTTAGTAACCGTGCTTACTAATTTCATCCGGTAGCGCTAGTCACGATCCCAAGCGGACCATTCCTGAAAGAGAGCAACGATGACACAGAATCCATGGGCCCAGGCAACACCCGAAGTTTCCCAGGACCGGTACGCCGGCGTTGGAGTTGTGCCCCCGCAAGGTACGGGACGCGCTGACTCGAAACAGGAAGCGGCCCGGGACGAAGCTGCGGACGTAACGCGGCACGCGGCGGACGCTGCCCAGAACGTCGCCGAGACGGCCAAGACCGAGGCAGTCAACGTTGCCGCCGAAGTCAAGACCAATGCCCGGGACCTGTTGCACCAGGCCAGGTCCGATCTCACCGAGCAGGCAGGAACCCAGCAGCAGAAGGTCGCCGAGGGTCTGCGATCCGTCGCCGGCGAACTGCATTCCATGGCGGCCGCCTCGGACCAGCCCGGCGTGGCCACCGACCTCGTCCGCCAAGCCGCCGAGCGGTCCTCCGCTGTTGCGTCCTGGCTCGATGGCCGGGACCCGGGTTCGCTGCTGACCGAGGTAAAGTCCTTTGCCCGCCAGCGCCCGGGTACCTTCCTCCTGCTCGCGGCCGGAGCCGGTGTACTGGCCGGGCGTCTGAGCCGCAGCCTGAGCGCCGGTGCTCCCGAGACGACGGGCGCCACCGCTGCCGGACCGTCCACTGCTGGCCGGATCCCCGATACCGGGGTAGCGGTTCCGCCGCCGCCCGTGCAGATGCCCGCTCCGCAAACCACGACGGCGGGCCTCGCGGACACCTACCCGCCGAATCCGCTGGATTCCGATTTGGGCACCCACGATCCGCTCCGCGACGCCGGGCAGGGCCGCCGGTCCTCAGAGTCCGTGGCCGGTGAGCCATTGCAGCAGGCTGATCCGCTGCGCGATGACCCCTTTGACGGTGGCCGTCGATGAGCAGCGAAATGCCTCCCACAGCCGCGCAGGCAAAGGCTGAATCGACTTCCCTGGGTGACCTTCTTGGTGAGGTCACACGGGACATGTCCACCCTGATGCGGCAGGAGGTGGAATTGGCCAAGGTCGAACTCAAGGAGTCCGCCACCCGGGCCGGCAAGGGCACCGGCATGCTCGCCGGAGCCGGCGTCGCTGGCCACTTCGTGCTCCTGTTCCTTTCTTTGGCGCTTTGGTGGGCGCTGGGGAATGTGATGGGACTGGGCTGGTCCGGCGTCGTTGTCGCCGTCATCTGGGCAGTTGTCGCCGCTGTGCTGGCAGCCAGGGGCCGCAAGGAACTGAACGCGATCAAGGGCATGCCGAGAACGGCCGAAACCCTCCAGGAAATCCCGCCCACCCTAAAACCCAACTCCTAGATTCAGCGAGGAACACGATGAGTGAAAACCCGGATGTCATCCGAGCAGATATTGAAGCAACCCGTGCCCGCCTGGGCACAAACGTGGACGCCGTCGCTGACAAGGTCACGCCGTCGCACATCGTCCAGCGGCAGACGGACAGAGTCAAAGAGAACGTCAAAGACGCCGTCTTCGGAGTGAAGGATAAAGTCATGGGAACCGCAGACCACACCGCCGACCACGTTCACTCCGCCACCGGAACCGTCGGCGCGCACGTGAGTGACGCGGGCTCGGCGGTTGCGGGCGCGCCGGGCCAGCTGAAGAACAGGACCCAGGGGAACCCGCTGGCTGCCGGGCTGATCGCCTTCGGGGCAGGCCTGCTCGTTTCCTCCCTGATCCCGGCCAGCCAAAAGGAGCGTGAAGCCGCTGATGCCCTCAAATCGGCAGCCGAGCCCCTCACTACGGAACTGACGGATGCCGCCAAGCACGTGGCCGAAGGGCTGAAGGAGCCCGCCCAGGAAGCCATGGCGAACGTCAAGGCCACTGCCGCGGACGCCACCGATCATCTCAAGGCAGACGGGCAGACCGCTGTGGCGGACGTCAAGTATCGCGCCGCCGAAGCCAAGGACAACGTTCAGCAGGCCTGAGGCCGCGTCTGAATACGGCCGGCTGCCCTCGCTGATGCGCTGGGCGGCCGGCCATTTCCCTTAACACCACGAAGGAATCTCCATGGCCAAGAACCCAACCAGGGCAGAAGATGAATCCATGACCGACGCCGAAACGGACGAGAGCAGCACCGCCAAGGCCCGCACGGCACCCGCCCCGGACGACTCCCGCAAACCGGACAGCCCGGCCGACGTCACTAAGCCCTCGTGGAAGTACATCGCCAAGAAGACCCTGCGTGAATTCACGAAGGACCAGTGCCCGGATCTCGCCGCAGCCCTGACCTATTACTCGGTCCTCTCAATCTTCCCGGCGCTGTTGGCCCTTGTGTCTTTGCTGGGCATCTTCGGGCAGGCAGAGAAGACCACGTCCGCACTCCTGGAGATCGTCCAGGGATTCGCGCCTGCTGAAACTGTGGAGGCAATCAAACAACCAGTCGAGCAGCTCAGCAGTTCCTCCGCGGCTGGACTCACTCTGCTGATCGGCATCGTCACCGCCCTCTGGTCCGCCTCCGGCTATGTCGGGGCCTTTGGCCGGGCAATGAACCGGATCTACGAAATCGACGAGGGCCGGCCGTTCATCAAACTTCGGGGCACGATGCTCGCCGTCACCATTGCCACCGTGCTGATCGTTCTCGTGCTTTCGGCCATGCTGGTGCTGAGCGGGCCGGTGGCCGAGGCCGTCGGCAACGCGATCGGCCTGGGCGGGGCAGTCCTGACGGCGTGGAACATTCTCAAGTGGCCGGTGATCTTGTTGCTCGTGATTCTGGCGATCGCCATCCTCTACTACGCCACGCCGAACGTAAAGCAGCCCAAGTTCCGCTGGATGAGCCTGGGTTCCGCTATCGCCCTGGTCATCTTCCTGCTGGCGTCCCTGGCCTTCGCTTTCTATGCGGCCAACTTCAACAGCTACGAGAAGACCTATGGTGCGATCGGCGGCGTCATCATCTCGCTGCTGTGGCTCTGGATCTTGAACATGTCGCTGCTGTTCGGTGCCGAGTTCGACGCCGAAATGGAGCGTGGACGCCAACTCCAATCCGGCATTGAGGCCGAAGAGACCATCCAATTGCCACCACGGGATACGAAACAGAGCGACAAGCTCCAGGCCCGCGAAGAAGAAGACATTGGCCGCGGACGCGAGCTGCGGGAACAGTACGGGAACCAGCCTGAACCGCAGGAAGACCAAAACCGTCATCGGGACACCGACGGAGTGGAGCGCCCCTAACTTGCGGAAAAGTCAGGCATCACTGATGGCGGCGAGTTTGACGTTGTCCCTCTGACCTTCCCAGGTGCCGGTGAGCGCGAGCGGGCCGACAGGGTGCTCATCTAGGTCCAGCCGCCGGATAACGAGCAAGTTGAGGCCGGCAGTCTCGATAGCGGTGCCGGCGTCGGTGGCGCGCGGTGCCGCCGAAGAGACGTCAGGAACTGCCTCGAGTTTCGGTCCAGTGCTTTGCACGAAGACCGTCTGGGCCAGGAGTTCCAGGTTTTCCCCTTTTTGGAGGTATTGCTCTGCCTGCGGGCGTCCCAACATGATGCTCGCCGCCAGTGCTGCCACGTAGATTGGATCGGCGCAGGCATCGTAAACCCATCTCAGGCCGAGTACCGAGTGCTGCATCGTGCCGACCAACCAGGGTTCCGCGCCAGCCAAGGGCTGGGCCCTGTACGTGAGTGGGACTTGAAAAGTGGAGCTGCCCACAGACACGATGATGGTTTCTATGCCGACCTCGCCGGCGGGGTCGTCGAACCGGTAGGAGCCTACTTTGTGCAGCGCTGCCGTGTCGGGTTCCGTGAACCACGCCTGGCGGGGCAGCCACTCTGCGAGAAGTTCAAGTTTCGTCGGCTGCAGTTCTGCCTGGTGGATGATCGCCATGACTGCAAGCCTAACCGCGGCCCGGGGGGTTCGGGCAGAAGCTGTCCTTCAGATTGATGCAGCCAGCACCATCCGGCCCGGCAAGGTAGGGCCGACGCGTGAAGTTTCGGTCGACTATGACGGTGGTCCCCGGCCGCAGCGCGGGACGGGACTTCTGGCCTATCGGGTAATGGCGTGCACGAGGTCGTCCACCGGCCGGGAGCTGTCGATTCGAAGGACGGGGCAGGGCAGAGTTGACAGCCACTGTTCATGTCGGCGGAGGTTCCGGCCCGCGAAATCGGGGTCGTCGTATCCTCGCGCCCAGGACAAAAACTCCGCATGGGCTGCCTCGTCGATCCCGCCTGTTTTGGCCAATTCGCGAAACCTGATTCGTTCCCTCGCCCGCAGCCGCGACATGCGCGACTCCGGATCAAGGGTGAGGAGCACTGCAGCATCAATCTTCTCCACGAGGTCCTCGCCCCAGCCCATGATGGAACCCGAAAGAACCCAGGCACTCCGCGGCAGGAAGACTTCGCGCATCAACGATATGCGCTCCGGCGGCGTCCGCTTTTCCCGGTACGGCGGTGACGTCGGCTGCCAGAAGTAGTCGTCGGCGTCGGCGTGGGGTACCGCCCACTGGTTGGCGATAGCCCGGCCGAGGGTTGTCGTTCCAGATCCGCTGGCGCCCGTGATGAACAAGCGGCAAGGGTTGAGGGTGTTCAGCATCGTCGCAGAGTACCTCGCTAGGCCCAGCTCACCGCACAGCGTGGCCCAGGAGGGCTAGTCCATCCTTCCCGGTGAGACTGTCGGAGGGGGCGAGGGTGTTAGCTTGAGGGGTGGGTTCCCTACCGTCGGCGCGTACGCAGAGGCTCGTGCTGTGGATCGCGATTCTCGCCTCTTTTGTGTCGTTTCTCGACGGCAGCGTCATCAACGTAGCGCTGCCGGCCATTTCCCGTGAACTGGGCGGCGGACTGACGACGCAGCAATGGGTTGTCGATGCCTACCTGATCACCCTGGGGTCACTGATCCTGGTCGCCGGTTCGCTCTCTGATTTGCTGGGCCGGGTTGTCGTTCTCCGCGCAGGCCTGATCGGGTTCGGCGCGACATCAGTGATGTGTGCGCTGGCACCCACAGCGGACTGGCTGGTCCTGGCCAGGGCGCTTCAAGGCGTCGCGGGCGCCTTGCTGGTGCCCAGTTCCCTGGCCCTGATCACATCAAACTTCGACGAAGCGCCCCGGGCTAAGGCAATCGGCCAGTGGACAGCTGGTACAACCGTGGCTTTCATCGCCGGACCCCTGCTCGGCGGAGTCCTCGTAGATTCGGTGGGCTGGCGCTGGATCTTCGGAATCAACGTCCTGCCCATTGCCGTGACTTTGTACTTGCTGGCCGTGCTGCGGGCCAAGGATGTTCGCAAGAAGGGCGTGCGGATCGACTACCCGGGTGCTGTGCTCTGTGTGCTCGGGTTGGCGGGGCCAGTCTACGCGTTGATCGAACAAGGCAACTATGGCTGGGGGAGTCCGCTCATTCTGATGCCCCTCGCCCTCGGCATCCTGTGCCTCGCCGGATTCATTTGGCGGGAAAGGACGGCGCATCAGCCGCTCTTGCCCCTCAGCCTCTTCTCCGTCCGAAACTTTGCCGTCGGCAACGTGGCTACGGCATTTATCTACGCCGCATTGTCGATCGGGGGATTCATCATCGTGCTCTTCCTGCAGCAGGTCGCAGGGTTTCCGGCGACGATGGCCGCGCTGGTATTGCTTCCGGTCAGCATCGTCAACATCCTCCTGGCGTCATGGTTTGGTTCACTGGCCGGGCGCTTCGGACCGAGGTGGTTCATGGCCTTCGGACCTGCACTCGCCGGCGGCGGCTACTTTCTGATGCTCGCGACTGAGATCCCGGTCAACTATTGGACCCAGTTGATGCCTGGGATCCTCCTGTTCGCCGTCGGGCTCTCGGCGACAGTCGCCCCACTGACCGCCGCCATTCTCGGTTCGGTTTCGGAACAACAGGCCGGCATCGGCTCGGCAGTGAATAACGCCGTCAGCAGGGTAGCCGGTCTGATCGGCATCGCGCTGGTAGGCCTGGTCCTGGGCGGCAAACTTGAGCTCGATGGATTTCACCGGATGGTTGCGGTGACGGCGGTGTTGTTGATACTCGGGGGCATAGTTTCCGCCGTCGGTATCCAGAACCGGCCTAAGCGGCCCGCACTCCGGGCAAGGCAGAAGGTCCCATCCCAAAGCACCCGGAGCCGTCAGATTTTCAAACCTGGCCCATAGGACGGGCCGCGTCCAGCGCTTGTGTCCGGTGGCCGGAGCGTCGTTGCGCCACCACGGCCACACGGGTGGCATAGGCTTTCGGTATGGGACTAATAATCACACTGCTTATCATTTGGCTTGTTCTTTCGATCCTTGGCTTCGCCGTGAAGGGCCTGCTCTGGTTGGCCATCATCGGCCTGGTACTCCTAGTGGCCACGGCTGTATGGGGCTGGGTGAAGCGAAAGGCCAAGGCCTGATGCAACCCTGATATCCATTCGGCGGCGGCCGGTCCACTTCGGGACCGGCCGCCGTTTTCGTTCGGATCGGCCCGGCCCCGGCTGGCGGGTGACTTGGGCAGGTGACTAGGGTGAGGCCACCCGGGCAGGGGCTGTTGCGGCGGCGTCGGGCGTCTGGTCCAGGCTCGGCTCGAGCCGGACGATGACTGCCTTCGAGACTGGCGTGTTGCTGCCTTCGGCCGTGTGGTTCAGCGGCACCAGCACGTTGGCTTCGGGGTAATAGGCAGCAGCGCAACCGCGTGCCGTGGGATAGGACACCACACGGAACTTGCGCACCACGCGTTCCTCACCGTCGTCGTACACGCCGCGGACGTCCACGTACTGACCGTCCGCAAGGCCGAGTTCGACGATGTCGTCAGGGTTGACGAACACCACATGGCGGCCCTTTTTGATGCCCCGGTAGCGGTCGTTGTGCGAGTAGATGGTGGTGTTGAACTGGTCGTGGGAGCGCATGCTCTGCAGGATCAGGGTTCCCTCCGGCCGTTCGACAAGTTCAAGGTCATTGACTGTCAGCACGGCCTTGCCGGTGGGCGTGGGGAAGGTGCGGGAGTCGCGGGGACCGTGGGCGAGGACAAACCCGCCCTCCTGCCGGATCCGTTGGTTGTAGTCCTTGCAGCCGCCCACCACGTGCGAAATGTGATCCCGGATGAGGTCGTAGTTCTTCTCATAGCCGTCCCAGTCGGCCCTGATCTTGTCGCCCACCAGGAGTTTGCCCAGCCGGCTCACGATGGCCGGCTCCGAGAGCAGATGATGGGACACCGGCTCGACGCTGCCCCAGGACGGGTGCACGGCGCAGACGGTGTCCTCCACCGAAACGAACTGCGGACCGGATTCCTGGATGTCGATCTCGGTGCGGCCCATCGTGGGGAGGATCAGGGCCTCCCGGCCCGTCACAGTATGCGAGCGGTTCAGCTTGGTCGAGATCTGGACCGTCATCTCCGTGTTTTGCATGGCAGCCTCGGCGGCGTTCGTGTCCGAGATGGCACCCACCAGGTTGCCGCCCAGGGCGACGAATACCTTGATCTCGCCCGCGCGCATTTTGTTGATGGTCTCGACGGCGTCCGCGCCGTGTTCACGGGGCGGCTCGAAGTCGAACTCCTCGCCGAGGGCCTCCATGAAGGACTGCGGCATCTGCTCCCAGATGCCCATGGTCCGGTCGCCCTGCACGTTGCTGTGCCCGCGGATGGGAGAGGCGCCGGCGCCGGGCTTGCCGATGTTGCCGCGCAGCAGCAGGAGGTTGATGATCTCCTTGATGGTGGCAACACCCTTCTTCTGCTGCGTGATGCCCATGGCCCAGGTGATGATGACTTTCTCAGCCTTGAGGTAGCGGGCGGCGAGTTCATCGATGTCCTCGCTGCGCAGGCCCGTGGCCTCGAGTACTGTGCGTTCATCCAGCCCGGCGAGATGCTCCTTGAGTTCCTCGAGTCCCTCGCAGTGTTCGGCCAGGAAGGCGTGGTCCAGGACTGTCCCGGGGTTCTTGGTCTCGGCGTCGAGGACGCGCTTGGACACGGCCTGCAGCAGCGCCATGTCGCCGCCGATCCGGATCTGGAGGAACTGGTCGGCGATCTGGACGCCGTGACCGATGACCCCGTTGACCTGCTGCGGGTTCTTGTACCGGCGCAGGCCGGCTTCGGGGAGGGGATTGACGGCCACGATCTCGCCGCCGTTGCGCTTGCACGCCTCAAGTTCGGTCATCATCCGGGGGTGGTTGGTGCCGGGGTTCTGGCCCATGATGATGATCAGGTCGGCCCGGGCGTAGTCGTCGAAGCTGACGGTCGCCTTGCCGATGCCAATGGTCTGGCCCATGGCCCAGCCGGAGGATTCGTGGCACATATTGGAGCAGTCCGGCAGGTTGTTCGTGCCGTAGCCGCGGACCATCAGCTGGTAGAGGAATGCGGCCTCGTTCGAGGTCCGGCCGCTGGTGTAGAACGCCGCCTGGTCGGGGGAGTCCAGGCCCTTGAGCTTGTCGGCCACGAGCCGGAGCGCCTCGTCCCAGCTGACCGGCTTGTAGTGGTCCTCGCCGGCGGCTTTGTACACCGGTTCGGTCAGCCGGCCCTGCATGCCAAGCCAGTACTCCGTCTGGCTGCGCAGGTCGCTGACCGAATTCTCGGCCCAGAAAGTTTCGGGAACCACCACCGGGGTCGCCTCCCAGGTCACCGCCTTGGCCCCGTTTTCGCAGAACTCGAATGCCTTGCGGTGGTGCGGATCCGGCCACGCGCAGCTCGGGCAGTCGAAGCCGTCCTTCTGGTTCATCGCCATGACGGTCTTGCGGGTCCGGTTCAGTCCCATCTGTTCGATGGCCGGCTTCATGGAGTGGTACACGCCCGGGACACCGGCGGCCCAGCTCTTCGGCCCGTCCCCGACGACGAGATCCTGCTCGGACGGTTCCTCGATATGAGGAGTCTTGCGAGTCACGTGAAATTCCCTTCTGCAACCACCACCCGGACGGGGCGGCGTGCTGATCTGCCACTCTGCACCTTACCTTCAGGCCTATCAGCTTGACCGGAGCGCCGCAAGCAATTGGCCGGGCCGGGCCCGTGGGCAAGTCCTCCTTACCAAGTAGTGCCCGCGCCCATTTACAGGTACCAGCTACTCGTGTTGCCGAGAAAAAAGCCGTGTGTTGTTGGGGTGGAAGGTCTCAGTGGGGGAAAACCAACGGATTCCAGGGTCACGGCCCTGCGGCATGCGGGTATTCATTTGCGTTCGGCCGCCTCCTTGGCGGAGCCGAGGAGATCTGTCCTGCGATGAATTTGCTCAATCAGAAGCCGAACAATTTTTTGAACTTGGGGGCAGTGCGATGGAAAAGTTTTGGGCCGACCGACTACTTGGCAGAGAGTCGATGCACGTTTACGGGTCTGCTGCGAAAGCCTTGATCCAAGGCAGAACCATCCTGGTGACGGGCGCCGGGGGTTCCATCGGGTCAGAGATCGTGCGCCAGATGAATACGCTGGAAGCTGGCAAGGTCTTCTGCGTCGATAACGACGAGTTCGCCCTCTATAACCTGCAAATGGACCTGGAAGGCATGGCACTGCTGGATGATGACGTCTACCGGCTGGCCGACATCCGTGACGAGCAGTTGATGCGGCGCATCATGCAGGAGGTCCGTCCGGACGTGGTGTTCCATGCCGCAGCGCACAAGCACCTGCCGCTCTTGGAGCGGGCACCCGAAGCAGCCGTCAAGACCAATGTCTTTGGGACCCAGTCCGTAGTGCGTGCCGCAATGGCCGCGGGCGTGGACAGGATTGTCAACATCAGCACGGACAAGGCGGCAAATCCGACGTCGGCGTTGGGATGGTCCAAGCGTCTCGCCGAGCACGTTGCTGGCAAGTACGCCGAGACCTCGGCGACCAAAGTGGCCAGTGTTCGCTTTGGAAATGTCCTGGGCAGCCGAGGCTCATTTCTGCCCACGCTCATGACGCAAATTCAAACGGGACAGACGATCCGGATCACCGATCCCGGTGTCGCACGCTATTTCATGACCATCCCCGAAGCGGCCGGCCTGGTGATCGAAGCCGCCTGCCTCGCTTCCGGCGGGGAAACGTACGTGCTGGACATGGGTGCGCCGGTGCGGATCGAGTCGCTGCTGCGCCGGTATGTCGAATTGGTCAACTGCCCGATGCCTGAAGTTGAGTACACCGGGCTCCGCCCCGGCGAAAAGATGTCCGAGGAACTTTTCGACCTGCGCGAAACCCACTATGCCACGCCTCATCCGCGGATCTCGAAGGTCGACGTCGGAGCGTATCCGATTGACGGCGCACTGGCACTGCTTCGCGAGCTCGTAGATCACGGCGCGCACCCCGCACTCGTTCGCGAGGCCCTCGAATTCACTACTGCTGGAAAGGTAAACGATGGACTGGACAGCCTCTCTTCTGGCGCTCTTAGCACTGCCCCTTCTGGCAGTCTTAATTGACGCTGTCGGAGCGGCCCGCAGCAGCCGCTTCCGAACGGAGCATCGTGAAGCCGGAAGCGAGTCCCTTCAGGGCTTGTCGTTCGATGTACTTGTACCCATTTACGGTGACATCCGGTATTTGACCAACCTGGACTATCTCCATAGCTACGGCCCACAGATCATCCTCTGCACGACCTCCGGCGAAACCGACGATTTCCGGCAATCGCTGGAGGAAATAGCAGCGAACCACGGGTTCCGGATTTTCTACAGCGATTACGCTCCTCCCGCGGCCGGAACCCGGCGCCGGACGGGCGGCACCGTGCGAGACCGCGTGATCAGGGACGCGCTGAACACTGTTGTGCAAGCCGACTATGTCGTATGCCTGGATGCGGACTCGACGTCGGTCCGCCCGCTGTCAGAGCTGGTGGGAGAGCTTCGGAGGCGGGGTGACGATGTCGCCTCCATTGAACTGGTGCCACAGGCGGAGGGGCCCGCCTTGGTCCAGTTGCAGCGGCATGAGTACCGCCTGGCCATGCGTCTCCGGTTCGTCATGCCGTGGCTTCTGAGCGGCGCATGCCACGCAGGAACAACATCTGCGATGCGGGCCATTATGGCGCAGCATTCACTCTTCTTCCAGGGGAATGATGTTGAGACAGGATTGCTCGGTGAGCGCCTTGGATACCGCATGACACACATCCCGTTCGCCGTGAACACGGAGGTACCAGCGACGCTGCGGTCCTGGTGGCGGCAGCGCCTGGCCTGGGCGGGCGGGGAATTCCGTTTGTATATTGTGAATATCCGTTTCTGCTTTTGGCATCCATTCTTCTGGACATACGGCAGTGTCGTACTGTTTGCTTTTCTCCTTCTTCGGTGGGAAGCGCTCGTGCATCCCGGGCTGTCGCTGCTGGCCGCAGCCGTTCTCTACTTCGGCATGATTTACGGCATTCACTGGAAAGATCGGAATCGCTGGCTATTGCTGATGCCTTTCTACACACTGATCACAAGCTTGATCATTCTGCCCCTCGGCATGGTTTGGTATTTTGCCATGGCAATTCCGGAGAAGAACTTCGGACTCATCAGGTTTCGCCGTGGCTCTGGGGGTTCTAGCGCGACGAGCCCACGTCGCAGGAACGCAGTGGGCATAGCCAGCACATAGCCAGTGTGCCGCTGTCCCTCAGGCTCGCGGCTTGGCCAGCCAGCGGCATATGAGCGCCGACCGTCGCCCGCTGGTGCAAAAGGGGCAAACGGTCGCGAAGCCCCCGGGCCCTGCCTAGGCTACCGGGGGGACCATGCCGCCAGGATCCCGTGCACCGTCCGGCAACCATGCGGCACCGCCCATACCAGCACCACCTTGGCGCAAGCTGGGGATCTGCTGTGCGTCGGCCTCAGGTAGTGGGAGCCAAAAATTCGAGTCCTCAAGGGGTAGTAGTTACCCGGCTGTTATTCTCGGACGCCACGTCAGCGCGGTAGTTCCCGCGTAGGCTACGTTGCCGCCGTCGGCCTCGGGGCGAGTAGCCCAAGGTGTCGGCGCGCGTACTTCCAGCCCGCGGTCCGCGTGGCCCGACGCCCCGGAAATCCCCGGACCGTGGTCCGGATCGTTAGTTACCGGCCGGGTCCAGTTTTCTCCAAGGAATCACCCAGCACTCTTGCACCATCACTCACTCGAAGAGGCAGGTGTGCAATGAATTTGTTCGCATGCAGGAAGGTCGACGGCCAAAGACGTGCCTTTAGTCGGCCAACCCGCGCAGTTGCCGCAGGGACAGCGATGACCCTGCTCAGCTTTATCGGACTCACCACAACGGCGCTTGGCGCCAACGCTGCGCCGGCACCCATCGGCGCAGGCTTCACCGTCACCCCGGCCGACCTGGCCTACATCCTCAAGCAGATCAAGGTCGCCGAGGCGCACGTCGCCAACACGACGTCGGCCACCGGCCCTTGCGGGGCGCTGGTCGGGCCGGGTCCCAACCAAGTTCCCGATGCCCTCACCTCCTATGGCCTCCGTACGGTTGACGGCTCCTGCAACAACCTGATCAAGGGCCGCGAAACGTTTGGGGCCGCCGATCAGCTTTTCCCACGCCACGCGACGCCGTCATTTAGCACCGCCGACGCTGTGCCCGCCGGGTTCGGCCCTGCCGGCACGTCCTCCTACGCACAGAAGTCGGGCAACGTGTTCGACTCCCAGCCCCGCCAGATCAGCAATCTGGTCGTGGACCAGACATCCACCAATCCAGCCGCCGTGGCTGCCGCCGGGTTCCCGGTCCGGACCCAAGGCGCCCCCGGGCTGTTCCCCTGCACCACTGATCCTGACCCCTTGGCGTCTCCGCCGGTCGAGGCTGTGCCGGCCGGCTGCGTCCCCACGGGTGACACGCTGTTCATCCCCAATGTCACCACCGACGTCGGGCTCTCTCCGCCGTACAACTCCCTGTTCACCCTGTTCGGTCAGTTCTTCGACCACGGTGTGGATCAGACGGTCAAGGGCGGCGGAACGGTGTTCGTGCCGCTCAAGGCTGACGACCCGCTGATTACCGTGGGCCCTGATGGCAAGGCCGGAACGGGTGACGAAGTGGCCCCCAACAGCCCGAACGCGTTCATGGTGCTCACCCGGGCCCAGAACCAGCCGGGCAACGACGGAATCCTCGGTACCGCGGATGACGTCCAGGAAGCCGCCAACACGGACTCGCCCTACGTGGACCAGTCCCAGACCTACACATCCCACCCCTCGCACCAGGTGTTCCTGCGGGAGTACATCAACAACGCCGCCGGCAGGCCGGTTTCAACCGGCAAGCTCCTCGGCGGTCCTGCCGGCCCCACAGCCGGCGGCATGGCCACGTGGGCGGACGTCAAGTCGCAGGCAGCGATTTTCCTTGGCCTCAAGCTTGAGGACAAGGATGTCACCAACATCCCGATGATCGCAGCTGACCCGTACGGCAAGTTCATTCCCGGCCCCGCCCGGGGCCTGCCGCAATACGTTACGCTGACCGGACTCGTTGAGGGCGACACGGCAAATCCTGTCCCGGTGCCGGCAAACGTGCGGCACTTCGACACCCCGTTCCTGACCGACATCGCGCACAACGCCGACCCGTCGCCTCAGGACGCGGACCACAACCCTGCCACGCCGCCCGTCGCGCCCACCCCGGACACCGACAACACGGCCTCCGCAGATTTTGCGAACCAGCCCGCCGGGACGTACGACGACGAAATGCTCAACGCGCACTTCTGTGCCGGTGACGGCCGCGTCAACGAAAACATCGGCCTGACCACGATCCACCAGGTGTTCCACTCCGAGCATGACCGGCTCGTCGCGGACATCGAGAACACCCTGACCAACGACACTTCGGCCAAGGGCGTCGCCGCGCTGGCGGAGTGGAAGCTGGCCGCCGGTGCCAACGGCTGGAACGGCGAACGCTTGTTCCAGGCGGCACGGTTCGTCACGGAAATGGAATACCAGCACCTTGTCTTCGAGGAGTTCGCCAGGAAGGTCCAGCCTGCGGTCCAGCCGTTCCACGTCTACCACACGGACGTCAACGCGGCCGTGAGGGCAGAGTTCGCCCACGCGGTCTACCGGTTCGGGCACTCGATGCTCACCGAGACGATCGCCAGGACCAACGCGGACGGCACCGACAACTCCATTTCCCTGCTGAATGGTTTCCTGAACCCGCCCGAGTACACCAACGGCGGATCGGCGGGGTCCCTGACCTCGGAAGAGGCCGCCGGGAGCATCGTCATGGGCATGAGCGACCAGGTCGGCAACGAACTCGACGAGTTCGTGACGGGCACCCTGCGCAACAACCTGCTGGGTCTTCCCCTGGACCTGGCGACGATCAACATGACGCGTGCCCGTTCCGAAGGCGTTCCGCCGCTCAACGAGCTGCGGCGCCAGATCAACAACGAAACGGGCGACGCCCAACTGGCTCCGTATACGAGCTGGGCGGATTTCGGGCAGAACCTCAAGCACCCGGAATCGCTGATCAACTTTGTAGCCGCCTACGGCACCTACCCGACCATCACCAGCGAAACCACGCTGGCAGGCAAGCGGGCAGCAGCCAAGGCAATCGTTGATCCCGGCACCCTGGCAACCCCTCCCACGGCTGACATGACGGACTTCATGAACAGTGCCGGTCCGTGGGCGACGCAGGAGACCGGCCTGAACAAGGTCGACCTCTGGGTTGGCGGCCTCGCGGAGAAGACCAACCTCTTCGGCGGCCTCCTGGGCAGCACGTTCAACTACGTGTTCGAGAACCAGTTGACCGACCTGCAGAACGGCGACCGCTTCTACTACCTGCTGCGCACACCGGGCATGAACCTGCGGGCGCAGCTGGAGAGCAACTCCTTTGCCGAGATGATCATGCGCAACACCAACGCGCACTCGCTCAAGGCCGATGCGTTCGGCACCGCCGACTGCAAGTTCCAGCTGGGCAACCTGGCCGGTACTCCGGCGGGCTACACGGCATCGGGGGCCACGGTTGCCGATGACCCGGCCAGCGAGTGCCAGGAGAACCTGCTGCTCCTGCGCAAGCCGGACGGCACCATCCAGTACATGGAGAAAAACACAGTCGATCCGAGCGGCATCAACGGCCAGTCGGTCTACAACGGCACCGCCAACGCTGACCGGGTCACCGGCGGCAACGACAACGACACGTTCCTCGGCAACGAGGGCAACGACGTCATTGAAGGCCAGGGCGGCGACGACATCGCACTCGGCGGCACGGGCAACGACAGGATCACCGATCTCTCGGGGGCCGACGTGCTCAAGGGCGGTCCGGATAACGACTACCTCAACTCCGGTATCGGTGACGACATCAACATGGGCGGCGACGGCCAGGACTTCACCAACGGCGGCGCCAACGACAACGAAACGTTTGCCGGCGAAGGAAACGACTTCGTGCAGTCCGGTGACGGTGCCGATGCCACATTCGGTGACGGCGGCGATGACTGGATCCAAGGCGGATCCGGGCAGGACCTGCTGATCGGCGACCACGGCGCACCGTTCTTCGATGACCCGGCCCAGACGAAGCCCGGAAACGACATCTTCGTCGGACAGGTTGGCGAGAACGACTACGACGCCGAGGGTGGCGACGACATCATGACGAGCAACGCTGCGATCGACCGCTACGCCGGTTCAGCTGGCTTCGACTGGGCCTCCCACCAGTACGACACCGTGCCCGCCGACGACGACATGAAGATCAACAACAACCTCGTTGGTGTTCCGCTGCCCGTTGTGGTCAACCGCGACCGCTGGCAGGAAGTGGAGGCCAACTCGGGCTCCAAGTTTGACGACGTGATCCGAGGTGACGACGAAGTGCCCAGCACCGTAGGTGGTGCCGGCTTTAGCGGCTGCGACGTCCTCGACCAGACGGGCATCAACCGGATCGCCGGCCTGGCAGCCATCCTCCCGGCGCCGACAACCCCGCTTGCACCCGTGGAAGCACTCTCACCGATGGGTGTCTGCCCGCTGACCGGTCCGGTCTGGGGTGATGGCAACATCATCATCGGCGGCCTTGGCAGCGACAAGCTCGAGGGCCGCGGCGGCAACGACGTGCTCGACGGTGACCGGTCCCTGAAGATCCGCATCAGCGTGCGGGACGACGCAGGAGCGGAGATCGGCACGACCGACCTCATGGAGCGCCAGTACCAGACAGGTAACCCGATGACCCTGGCGGCCGCCGTAGCGGCCGGCGTGGTCAACCCGGGCAACCTGGTGGCCGTCCGTGAAATCGTCACCCCCACCGCCCTCGAAACCGCGGGCAACCGGGACGTCGCGATCTTCACCGGACCGCGGGCCAACTACACCGTCACCACCACCGGCGGGAACGGCACAGTGGGCTCGGCGGGCTCGACCACCACGGTGGTGGACAACGTCGGCGCCGATGGCACGGACACGATCCGCAACATCGAGTTCCTGCAGTTCTCCGACACCGTCCTGCCCAACGCTCCGGTCATCGGCACGGCAACCGCCGGCGCCGGGCAGGCAACGGTCCGCTGGACGGCCCCGACAGTCGGCCCTGCCGACGCCTTCGCCGTGAAGGTGCTCGACGTGACGACCAACCCGGCCGGTGTCCAGGTCGGTGCGTTGCGCGCCGCCCCGGCTGGCGCCACCAGCCTGGTGGTTACCGGTCTGACGAACGGATCCCAGTACCGGTTCCAGGTCCTGGCCAGCAACGCCCTCGGTGACAGCCCGTTCTCGGCACTCTCCAACACGGTGAGCCCGACGACGGCCACCGCACCGGGAGCGCCCACCATCGGGACAGTCACGGCAGGGAATGCTTCGGCGACCGTGAGGTGGACCGCACCGGCTAACACCGGCGGATCCGCCATCACCGGCTACACGGTGCGGGCCTTCGCCGGAACTGTCCTGGCACGTACGCAGGCGGTCACCGGGAACGTTGGAAGCGTCGTCGTGACGGGCCTGACCAACGGGACGGCCTACACGTTCGACGTCGCCGCCGTCAACGCAGTGGGTACGGGCGGATTCTCGGCCCGCACCGCAGCGGTGACACCACGGACGGAATTCGTGGCTCCCACCGTGACGGCGCGGACACCGGCATCCGGTGCCCGCTCCGTGAGCCAGACGGCGAATGTGACGGCAACGTTCAGCGAGGCGGTGACGGGAGTCAGCGGAACCACGTTCCAGCTGCGGCTCGGCACCACACTGGTTCCCGCCGTCGTGTCCTACAACGTGCTCACCCGGGTTGCGACTCTGGACCCGAGCATCACGCTGACGGCAGACCGGGTGTACACGGCGACCCTCTCGGGGATCCGTGACGTTGCGGGCAACACGATGGCGACGAGCACGTGGCAGTTCACCACGGGCCCGGCGCCCACCGTCACTGCCAGGACTCCCGTCGCTGGAGCCACGGGGGTGCTGCGCAACAGCAACGTGGCCGCCACGTTCAGTGAGGCCATCACCGGATTCTCGTCGACCACTGCTTGGCTGACCAATCCGGCCGGGGCTCGGGTGACAGCGACCGTCACGTTCAACTCAGTGACAAGGAGGCTGACTATCGACCCGTCAGCCAGCCTGACCGCGAATACGCAGTACCTTGTCCACCTACAAGGTGGCACCGCCGCAATTCGTGATTTGGCAGGTAACCCGCTGGTCAACACCGGGTGGACGTTCACCACGGGATCAGCACTGTAGCAGCAGTCTGAGAACGCCGGCCGGCGGGCCTGTAGCGGTCCGCCGGCCGGCTTCCTCACTTGTTGGAAAGCCACTTTTCGACACGGTATACAGCTCTATTGCCCACTTGGAGGGGCCATGACTACACGACGAGAGATCTTCAAACTGGGCGCCGTCAGCGCTCTCGGCCTTGCCGGACTCAGTGGTGGCGATGACGACATCCCCGCTACTGGGCCGAGCACACCGGTCATCACCGCCAGCCAACTTGCACCCGAAAACATGCCTGTTCCCTATGCGGGCGTCTTCCGCCGCCCGCCTGAACTCGTCCCCTTTCAGACGGGTTTCGACGGCGGCGACCCCGCCCGTCCTTTCGCCCGCTATGCCCTCACCCAGAAGCTCGGCCAGGCCCGGTTCGTGCCGGGGCTGAACACCACCGTGGCCGGCTACAACGGCATCTTTCCGGGTCCTACCATCCGGGCCCGACAGGGTACCCGGATCGAGGTGCGGATCCGCAACGCCCTGCCCGCCGCCGGGCTGGTTCAGCCGGCCCGCTTTGATACCGTCACCCACCTGCACGGCTCAGCGTCGCTGCCGCAGTACGACGGCTATGCCAACGACATCACCGTGCCGGGCAACGTCAAGAACTACCGCTACCCGAATTTCCAGACGGCACGGACCCTGTGGTACCACGACCACAAGCACCACATCACCGCCCAGAACGTGTATTCGGGCCTGGCGGGCTTCTATCCGCTGTCGGACAAGTACGAGCGGGCGCAGCTGCCGCAGGGAGAGTTCGACGTACCGCTCATGATCTCGGACGCGATGTTCAACGCCGACGGCTCGCTCGCCTACAACGACAACGACCAGAAGGGGCTCTGGGGCGACATCATCATGGTCAACGGCGTTCCGTGGCCCACAATGAAGGTCAAGCCCCGGATCTACCGGTTCCGTGTGCTCGTCGCCTCGATTTCGCGGTCCTACCGGCCAACGCTGTCCACGGGGGATCCCATCTATGTGGTGGGCACCGACGCCGGCATGGTTCCCAAGGTGCAGGCCGTGAAGTCCTGGCGGCAAGGGACGGCCGAGCGCTATGAGGTCCTGATCGACTTCCGTAAATACCGGACCGGCCAGCTGATCGAGCTGCGGAACCTCAGCAATAAGAACAACATCGACTTCGCGAACACCGGCAAGATCATGCGCTTCCAGGTAGTGACCGACTCCGGCTCGGGGACCGGTTCCATTTCCAGCATCCCAGTCACCCTGGACGATGGCGGCTCCGTCAACGCGGCCCGGGGCGGCATCCCCACCATGAGCCTCACCCCGGCGATGGCGAAGGCGAAGCGCGAGCTGAAATTCTTCCGGGACCACGGAGAGTGGACCGTCAACGGCGTCACGTGGGCCGATGTGGAAAAATCCGGGTTCACCAAGCTGTTCGGCAACCCCCAGCCCTTCGACGTCGAGCAATGGACCATCATCAACGCGTCCGGGGGATGGTTCCATCCGGTGCACATCCACCTCATTGACGCCAAGATCATCGCGAGGAACACCAACGGCGGCCTGCCGTTTGCCTGGGAGAAGGGCCCCAAGGATGTCTTCTACGCCGGCGAGAACGAGTCCATCACGGCCCTCATGCAGTTCGACACCGGTACCGGCGGCGGCGGCCGCTATATGATCCACTGCCACAACCTGGTCCATGAGGACCACGACATGATGGTGCAGTTCTCGGTGGGCGACCTCCGCACCAACGACCCCATCACCTCCGACCCGCCGGTCCTCGACACCACTGCCCCGGACGCGTTCCCGCCGGTGTACCGGCCCGGCCTGCCCGCAGGGACCTGAGATGGGCCGCGTTGAGACAGTGGGCGTGGCGGCCCTGCTGGTGCTGGCGCTGAGCGGCTGCACGGGCGGGCCGCCGGCCCCGGCCCAGCCTTCGCCGACGGCAGCGCCGAGCGCCGCGCCCGTCTCGCTCGAGACGGGGACCGACGTCGGCAACGGCCGTCCGGCCGTGAGCCACGACGGGCTGATGGTGCGGCGCCGCGCCGTCATCGCCGTCCACCCGGCCCCGGACGCCGACCTCGGCGCGTTGCGTGCCCGGCTCGAGCGGGCCGCGGCCGCCGGCGGCACCGTACTGTCCGGCATCTCCCCGGATGTGCTCGACCCAGGGGTCCTTGAGCACCTTTCTCCGGACCTCATCCTGGCGCTGCCGCCCGGAAGCACCAGCGATGATGCGCAGAAGCTGGCCGAACGGGCCTTCGGCCCGGAGGGGAGCAACCCCGGTGTGGAGCACATCCATGCCGCCTCGGTCCTGGTCCACGATCTCCAGTTCACGGTACAGGCGGCCGATCCGGCAGCCTCGGCCCATGCCATCGCCGAGGAAGGCATTCTGTCGGACGCGCTGGGCAATTACGCGACCTCCCAGAAGGGCAGAACCCTGACAGTCAGCTACACGGGACCGCTGCTCAGCGACGCGCTGGTGGAATCCGTGCGGAACGGCATCGCCCGCGGCGCAGGGGTGGAACCGGCAACCGTTGCACTGGTTCCCCGCTCGACCACCGGGGAGGGCGTCGACCTGTCCCGCGAACCGGAACCGGCCCCGGAGCCCTCGGCTGAGGACAGCGTGGATCACCCAGGGCACAACGAAGGCGCCGCCCCTGAGGACACGGCCAGTGACGACACAGGCAGTCACGACACAGGCGCCGATGATTCAGGACACTGAGGAGCCCGGGGACTGACCGCACAAGTGGCCGGCCGGGGGGCAAGGGGGAACGCTACCGGCCGGCCACGAGGGTGTCCCGGATCTCGCGGCGCAGGACCTTGCCGATCAGCGAACGCGGCAGCTCGTCCATGACGGCAACGCGGCGCGGCACCTTGTAGGCGGCCAAGTTCTCCCGGGCAAACGCCAGCAGCGCCTCCTGGTCCAGGCCAGAGCCCGCGGACGGGACGACGGCGGCAACCACGTCTTCGCCGCCGCCCGGGCGGGGCAGTCCCACCACGCACACGTCCTGGACACCGGCGTATGCGGAGAGGACGTCTTCCACTTCCGTGGGGGAGACGTTGAAGCCCCCCGTGATGATCAGTTCCTTGATCCGGTCCCGGACGGTCACAAAATCATCCTTGTCCACCGAGACAATGTCACCGGTGCGGAACCAGCCGCCTTCCAGCAGCGCTTCCTCCGTTTCCTTCGGCCGGTTCCAGTAGCCGGCAAAAACCTGAGGGCCCCGGATTAGGAGCTCGCCCTCGGCGCCCGGGGGACGGTCCAGGAGAACGTTCCGCGGGTCAACCACACGAATGTCCGTCAGGGGGAACGGGACCCCCACGGTTCCCGGTTTCCGTGTGGGCCCGAAGGGGTTGCCCAGGGCGATGGGTGAGGTTTCCGTCAGCCCGTAGCCCTCGATCAGGTAGCCCCCGGTCGCCTTCTCCCACGTATCCACCGTCGCCGTCGGCAGGTTCATCGCCCCCGAGATGGAAAAGCGGATGCTGTCCAGCGCAATACCGCGCTCGGCGGCCGCTGCGGCGATGCGGTCGTAGATCGGCGGCACCGCCGGCAGGAACGTGGCAGGCGACTTCTTGTGCGCCTTCAGCACAAGGTCGACGTCGAACTTGGGGAACAGCACCAGCTTCGCGCCGATGCTCAGGGCAAACGTCATGCACAGCGTCAGCCCGTAGGCGTGGAACATGGGCAGCACCGCGTATACGGTTTCCCGGCCGTCCTTGAGCCCGGGCACCCAGGCGCGGCCCTGCGCGGCGTTGGCCTGCAGATTGGCATGGGTCAGCATGGCGCCTTTGGGCCGGCCCGTGGTGCCGCTGGTGTATTGAATGACGGCCAGGTCGGCGGCGGCCGGGCGCGGATGCCTCTTCTTCAGGCTGCCGGCGCCAAGAAGGTCTTTCCACGCCAGCACGGTCCGGGGTGCCGGCTGCGCCGCGGGCCGGGGCGGGTGCTTGCCGGCGGCCAGGGCGGCGCGCGCCGCACGGGCCGCCGGTACGGGGAGCCGCAACGCGATCCGTTGCAGCAGCGGCATCGCCGGTATCAGTTCGACGGAGACGATGCTTCGCAGCCCGACGTCGGCGGGCAGTTGGCGGACCTTGTCCACGGCCTTGTCCCAGACAATGGCGACGGTGGCGCCGTGGTCCTCGAACTGGTGGCGCAGTTCGCGGTCCGTATATAAGGGGTTGTGTTCGACGACGACGGCGCCCAGGCGCAGTGCCGCGTGGAACGCGACGATGTGTTGCGGGCAGTTCGGCAGGACGAGTGCCACCCGGTCGCCGGCTTGGACGCCGAGCTTCTTCAGGCCCGCGGCCGCCCTGTTGATGGCGGTGCCGAGGTCGCGGTAGCTGGTACGCGCGCCGAAGAATTCGAGCGCGGTCTTCTTCCCGTAGCGCCGGACGGACGAGTCCATCAGGTCGACCAGGGACCCTTCCGGGAGCTTGAGGCTGGCGGGAACGCCGGGGCTGTAGTGGCGGGTCCAGGGGCGGTCGGGACGCCGGGCCCCTGCGGATGTGGTGCTCATGGTGTGTCCTTGCCACTGGGCTGCGCTGTGCGGGGCTGTGCCGGGCTCCCGGCCGCGGGCCCGGCCGGGCCCGTCAGGAAATCCTACCGGGGCGGGCCAGTGCGGACGCGCGCAGCGGGAAGGGACTCCGGCGGGCGGCGCTGGCCCGGAGGTGACTTTTGGCCCTTGGCGCTTGGCAGGCCCGGGCGGAAGCTGGGGCGTACACAGCGAGCCGCAGATCCGCGCATTTCTCTGGGCCGCGCAGTTCAGAGGTTTGCGCAGTTCACAGGTTCGTGCAGGTCACAGGTTCGCGCAGTTCACGGGTTTGCGCAACGCAAAAGGTCCACGGGAGCGCCATGAAGCACCAACAGCCGAGCCTGAACTTCCTTGGTGCCACCGACACTGTGACCGGTTCACGCTACCTGATCGACGCCGGCGGCGGGCGCGTGCTGGTGGACTGCGGACTCTTCCAGGGCTACAAGCGCAGCCGCGAGCGAAATCGGGCGCCCTTTCCGGTGCCGCCGCGGTCCATCGACGCCGTGGTGCTGACCCACGCGCACCTGGACCACACCGGTTATGTCCCTGCTCTGGTCAGGGACGGGTTCGTCGGCCCCGTGTATGCCACGGCCGGGACCACAGACCTGTGCAAACTCATCCTGCCGGACAGCGGCCACCTGCAGGAGGAAGAGGCCCGGTACGCCTCGCATCGTGGGTCATCCGCGCATGATCCCGCACTGCCGCTCTACACGGCTGCGGACGCCGTTGCGTCCCTTAACAGATTCAAAATCCTCGATTTTGACGTTCCCCGCGATCTGGGCGGCGGCATGGAGCTGACGTTTGTGCCGGCCGGGCACATCCTGGGGGCCGCCCAGGTGCACGTCCGGCTTGGCTCGCAGTCGGTGCACTTCACCGGGGACCTGGGCCGCGCCGATGACCCGTTCATGTACCCGCCCCGTCCGCTCGGGGAGACCGGCATCCTGGTGACGGAATCAACCTACGGCAACAGGAAACACTCCACCGAGGACCCGGAGCAGCTGCTGGGAGAAATCATCAACCGCGTCGCGAAACGCGGTGGGGTCATCATGTTTGCCGCGTTCGCCGTCGGCCGGGCCGAAACGCTCATGCTGTACCTGTCCCGGCTCTTGCGCAAGGGCGCGATTCCCCGCATCCCGGTCTACCTGAACAGCCCCATGGCCATCGACGCCTCCGAAATGTACCAGCGCCACCCCGAAGAACACAGGCTCAAGCGGGAGGAATACGTGGACATGTACAAGCTGGCCAAACTCACCCGCACAGTGGACGAATCCAAGTTGCTGAACCTGCGCGGCGGGCCCATGATCATCATCTCGGCCAGCGGCATGCTGACTGGCGGACGGATCCTGCACCACGTCGCGGCGTACGGCCCCGACCCGAAAAACGCCATCATCCTCAGCGGTTACCAGGCCAGCGGCACGCGGGGGGCCACCCTGGCTGCCGGTGAACGCGAGCTGCGCATCTACGGGGAGGACGTCAAGGTGCGGGCCGAAGTTATCCAGATGGAAAGCCTGTCCGCGCACGCCGACGGCGACGCCATCATTGCGTGGATGAGGGCGGCAGAAATAGAGCCGCGCATGACCTATATCACGCACGGTGACCCGGACGCGTCGGACGCCCTGCGGATCAGGATCAAACGCGAACTCGGGTGGCGGGCCAGGGTGCCCGAATACCTGGAAACGGTCGATATCGAGGATCCGCGATGATTCCCGGGGCCGTCACCCGCACCACCGTGCTCAAGGAGATCCACGACCTCGCCCGGCCGCTGAAAACCGATCGGGACCTCAGCGGCCTCGTGCGGCGCGCGGCCGACTGCCGTTTTGTCGCCATCGGCGAGGCCTCCCACGGCACCCACGAGTTCTACACCTGGCGTGACACGCTCAGCAGGAGGCTCATCGCGGAGGAAGGCTACAACTGGATTGGAGTGGAAGGGGACTGGCCCGACTGCTGGCGCATCAACCGCTGGGTCCGCGGCCAGGACGGGAAGGACCAGGGCGTCCACGCGCTGCTGGCCGGCTTTGAACGCTGGCCGACCTGGATGTGGGCCAACGAGGAAGTCGCGGCGTTCCTGGACTGGCTGCGCAGCTGGAACCTGGCCAGGCCGCTGGACAAACGTGTCGGGTTCTACGGACTGGATGTCTACTCGCTCTGGGATTCGCTGCGCGAAATCATTGGCTGGCTGCAGGAGAACGTTCCCGACGCCGTGCCCGCGGCCGAGCGCGCCTGGCAGTGCTTCCTGCCGCACCATGAGGACCCGCACCAGTATGCCTGGAGCACGCGGCTTGTTCCGCAGTCCTGCGAGCCCGACGTCGTGGCCCTCCTGACCGAAGTCAGGAACCGGGCCTTCAGCCCCGGCCACCATGAGGAGGATGCCTTCGACGCCGTCCAGAACGCTGAAGTCGCGGCCAACGCCGAACACTACTACCGCATCATGGTCCGCGGCGACCGGCAGTCCTGGAACGTCCGCGACCACCATATGGCCGACACCATCGACCGGGTCAGCAGGCACCTGGGGCCGGCGTCGAAGGGCCTGATCTGGGAACACAACACGCACATCGGCGACGCCCGGGCCACCGACATGGCGCAGGACGGCCTGGTCAACGTCGGGCAGCTGCTGCGCGAACGCCACGCGGGCGAAGGGGTGCTGCTGGTCGGTTTCGCAGCCCACCGCGGCTCTGTGATCGCCTCCGACGGGTGGGGCCGCCCCGAACGCATCCTGGCGGTGCCGGAAGCACGCCCGGGCAGCCACGAAGACTTCCTGCACCAGGCCCTGGGGGTGCCCGCAGTGCTGGAGTTCGGCGACGACAGGACCGGGCCATGGCTTTCGACACGGCTCGGGCACCGGGCGATCGGCGTCGTCTACCACCCGGAAAGGGACGCCGGAAACTACGTTCCGACCCGAATGGGGGAGCGCTACGACGCCCTCATCTGGCTGGAACACACCGCACCGCTGCGGCCGGTGCACCATGAGGGCCCGCCCCAAGAACCGGAGTTCGAGACCGAGCCCACCGGATACTAGGCCGGTGTGCATTCCAGGAAAGCAGGAACCAGCATGAGCAAAGCAATCATTGTCGGCATCAACGGCTCGGCGGGCAGCAACGCCGCCCTGGCCTGGGCCCTTGAACGGGCCGGCCGGGACAAGCTCCCGGTCACGGTCGTTCACGCGGTGGACGACCGCTGGATGTCGCCGGATTTCCAGTACCACGAGATCATCCGGGAATCGGGGATGGAACTGCTTCGGGACGCGGAGGAGGCCGCCCGGCAGCAGGCCCCGGAGGTCCCGGTGGACATCCAGCTCCGTCATGGCAGCGGCGGCTCGGTGCTCCGGGACGTGTCCAAGGACGCCGCCATGATCGTGGTCGGCGGGCACGACAAACACTGGATGGGCGGCGGCCCCATGACGGACCGGGCCCTGCAGGTCGTCTCGGCCTCGGAATGCCCGGTAGCGGTCGTGCCGGCGAAACCGGCCGCCGGGGCAAAGGGCGTTGTGGTCGGCGTGGACGGCTCCGAGGAGTCGCTGCAGGCCGTCGCTTTCGCGGCCGCAGAAGCTGACCGGGGTGGAGACGAGCTCACCGTGGTCCTCGCGTTCAAGAGCCCCGCCCGGTGGGTCGAGAAGCAGCTGCCGACCAGCGGTCTCGCCGAGAGCATCGTCGAAGAGGACCGGATTGTCCTCGCCGAGTCGGTCGCCGGGCTCGGCGACAAATATCCCGACCTGGTGGTCCACCAGCGCCTGGAGACGAACACCGAACCGGCCAAGGCCCTCGTGGATATCGCCGCCGGCGCCAGGGAGTTGGTGATCGGAAGCCGCGGACGTGGCGGGTTCTCCCGGACAGTGCTCGGCTCCACCGCACACGCAGTGCTCCTCAACGTGCCGTGCCCCACCATCGTCACGCGGGTGCACAAGGTCAAGCACGGGGACTGACCGCCAGGCAGGCCACCCGTTGCCCGGCAGGACCCGGAACGGGCCGGAAGGCCCCCTTTTGGAGGGGGCTTTCCGGCGTCGCCCACGGATGGGAGGATGATGCCGTGGACCCCTTCTTCAATTTCGTCACTCACTTTTGGTGGCTCGTCTTCCCCCTGAGCGGACTGGCCGGTGGGTGGGCGCGGTCCTGGTCCAAAGCCGCTGAACGCCGGCACCGCCGCCGGGTGGAGCTTTACACGCTCAAGAACCAGGCGGCGCAGGCAGAGCAGGCCGGCCAGGCCGACGTGCTGGCCCTCATGAAGGCGCACGACACCGTCAACAAGCGCTGGCTGGACTACGAACTCGACGTGGGCAAGCTGATCGACTATCCGGTCATGACGGATGTCCGGGAGCCGCTCACCGTGGCTTTCCTGCGGGCCAAGCGCGAGGCCGACGGGCTGCGGCCCGCCGCCCCGGCCGAAGTCAGGACCGCCGCACGGCTTGCGGAGTACCGGGCGGCCGTGACCAGCTTTGAGCTCGCATTCGACGTCGCCGAACGGGAAGCCAAGCGGATCAGGGACAGCAAGTTTACCGGTCCCGAACGCCAGCGGCTGGAGACGGCCCGGAAACTTCTGCGGATCGCATCGGACGCGGCCGCGACTCCCGCCGAGCGGCAGACGGCCTACCGGCGCGCCCGCCGGGAACTCGACGGGCTCATCGTGCTGCCCGAGGCGACGCTCGCGGCGCTGGAGGACAGGATCGCTTCGATGCTCGACGCCGGTCCGGCGCCGGACGCCCGCCGGGCCGTCTAGCCTCCTGTGACCGGCGTCGCACCGCCGCCAAGATTGCCGGCCACCGGCGGGCGGCCCCGGGAATTAGGGTCTTCCGGCATGTTTTGCCCTGCCGTCTTTCCCACGTACCATCGATAAGGTTTCAAGCTGTTAAGTGACCACAAACAATCATCGGACATCAGATGAACGTTTGTCGTCCTGCGGCGCCGGGGATGGAACTGCTGACCATGGACACTGCAGATTGGGCAACAGGTGGAAATCACCGTAATGGTGGCGCTAGTGATATCGCTGGCGCTATTCTTCGACTTCACCAACGGATTTCATGACACCGCGAACGCCATGGCTACCCCCATCGCGACCGGCGCCATCAAACCGAAAACAGCAGTTGCCCTCGCGGCGGTGCTGAACCTTGTGGGAGCGTTCCTCTCCACTGAAGTCGCCAAGACCGTCTCTGGCGGCATCATCAAGGAAGGCTCGGACGGTGTCCAGATCACCCCGGACATCATCTTCGCCGGGCTGATGGGCGCCATCCTCTGGAACATGATCACCTGGCTCAAGGGCCTGCCGTCCAGTTCCTCCCACGCCCTCTTCGGCGGCCTGATCGGCGCCGCGATCGCCGGCATCGGCATCCACTCGATCAACTTCGAGTCGCTCCTGCAGAAGGTCATTCTTCCCGCCGTGTTCGCCCCGATCATCGCCGGCGGCGTCGCCTACTTGTGCACGCGGCTGGCCTACGCCCTGACCTCCCGCCACGACCCGGAAACCGGTGACAAACTCACGCAGAAGCGTGGCGGATTCCGCACCGGACAGGTCTTCACGTCCAGCCTTGTGGCGCTGGCGCACGGCACCAACGACGCCCAGAAGACCATGGGCATCATCACGCTGGTCCTGATCGCGGCCGGCACCCAGCCCGCCGGTTCCGACCCCCAGTGGTGGGTCATTACGGCCTGCGCCCTGGCCATCGCGATCGGCACCTATGCCGGCGGCTGGCGGATCATCCGCACCATGGGCTCAGGCCTCACCGAAGTGAAGCCCGCCCAGGGCTTCTCCGCAGAGACCAGCACCGCCGCCGCTATCCTTGCCTCCTCGCACTTGGGCTTCGCCCTGTCCACCACACAGGTGGCCTCTGGCTCAGTCATCGGCTCCGGAATGGGACGCCGCGGCACCACCGTGCGGTGGGGAACCGCCGGCCGGATTGCCATTGGCTGGCTGTTCACGCTCCCCGCGGCCGGAATCGTGGGCGCACTGACAGCGATGCTCGTGCAAACCGGGGTCGTGGGAGTGGTCATTGCGGCCGTCGCCGGCACCGCCGCCGTGGCCTACATGTTCCTGCGTTCGCGCAAATCCCATGTCGGCCACCACAACGCGGTCCAGATCGAGGAAGTCGGCCAGGCCGTGCAATTCCGCAAGAAGAAGTCCGCCGCGAAGGCGATCAAGAACGGTGGTGTCCAGCGATGAAATGGTTGGAACTGTTCAGTGTGGCAGGTGCCACGCTTGTCTCCGCAGTGACGGTCGTCGTCCTCTATGCCCTGGGTGTCCGGCTCACGGCCATCGCGGGCGACATCCGGAACTCGCCGCCGTCGTGGACCCGGCCGCTCGCGTACGGCTGCTTCGCCGTGTGCGGCTGTGCGATCCTCTACGGGCTCTACCTGATCATTCCTTACTTTCACAAGTAGGGCGTCCACAAGTAGGGCGTCCGCGCGGCCGTGCAACCGGTACGTCACGGGGATGGGAAACCGGTTACCGGATTCGCTAGGCTGGGGCCATGGTGAGCTTCCAGTACTTCGTGGCCTCGTCGCTCGACGGGTTTATCGCCACCGCCGACGACAATCTGGCCTGGCTGCTGCAGTTCGACGGCTTTGAGGGCGGACAGGACAGCTATGACGCGTTCATGGCCGACGTCGGCTGCATTGTCATGGGCGGCGAGACCTACGCGTGGCTCCGGGAGCATGAACCGGACACGTGGCCGTATCCGGGCACACCCTCCTGGGTCTTCACCCGCCACGAACACTCCGCCCCGGAGGGCGCAGATGTGACGTTCGTTCGCGGGGCCGTGGGCGAGTTCGTGGACGACCTCAAAGACGCAGCCGGCGGCCGGAACGTCTGGGTTGTGGGTGGAGGCGTGCTCGCGGCGCAGTTCGCGGACGCCGGGCTGCTGGACGAACTGATTGTCTCGGTCATTCCCGTGGTCCTGGGCAGCGGCAAGCCGTTGCTGCCCATGGCCGGCCCGACGCCGCCGCTCGAGCTGACGTCTTCCCGAACCTTGGGCCGGGGCATCGTCGAGTTGCGGTACCGCTTCCCGGGCCGGACGTAGCCGGATCCGGCCAGATCCGGTACCGCAGGCGGTGCGTTCCCCTAGCGCGCGGTATCGCGGATAAGGTTTGTGATCCGGGCGGTGGAGAGCCGCCGGCCGTGCTCGTCGGTCATCACGATCTCGTGGGTGGCGAGGGTCCGGCCGAGGTGGATGGCCGTGCAGGTGCCGGTGACAATGCCTTCGGAGATAGCCCGGTGGTGCGTCGCCCCGACCTCGATCCCCAGCGCCTGGCGGTTGGGACCGGCGTGCAGGCCCGCGGCGAACGAACCCAGGGTTTCGGCCAGGACGACGTGGGCACCGCCGTGCAAAATGCCGGCCACCTGGGTATTGCCCTCCACCGGCATGGTGGCCACGGTCCGCTCCGGGCTCATCTCGAGGAAGCGGATGCCCATCTTCACCACGAGGGCCCCGACGCCGTACTGGCCCAGCCAATCGTGCATCTCCTCGGGAACACCGGCCGCCGCGAGCTCGGCTGCGTACGGGCCGGGCGTGAAATTGTCCATCATGGGAACTAGGCTGGCACCTGTGAGTGAAACTACCAAACCGGCCCTTGCTTCCAAAAGTGCTGCCTCCCGAAATGCTGCCCCTCTTTCTGCTGCCCCCCTTTCCGCAGACCTTATCCCGGCAACTGAGCCGGATTCCGTGGTTGCGGCCAAGCCAGCCGGAAAATCCAGCCGGGCCGGAGCATCGGTTTCCGCCACCGAGGCCCCCGTGATCCCGATCACGGATCAGCCGCGGCTTCTGGTGCTCGACGGACACTCCATGGCATTCCGGGCGTTCTTCGCCCTGCCCGCGGACAAGTTCTCCACCGCCACGGGCCAGCACACGAACGCCGTCCACGGCTTCACCTCCATGCTGATCAATCTGATCAAGGAGCAAAAGCCCACCCACGTGGCGGTCGCGTTCGACGTCTCCGATGACACGACGCACCGCAAGGCCGAGTACAGCGAGTACAAGGGCGGACGCAACGAGACACCGCGGGAAATGAGCGGCCAGATCGACCTCATCGACAAGGTCATGGGCGCCTGGGGCATCAAGACCATCAAAATGCCCGGTTGGGAAGCTGACGACATCCTGGCCACGCTCGCCGCAATGGGGGAAAAAGCCGGTTACGAGGTGCTTCTGGTCTCAGGCGACCGCGACGCCTTCCAGCTCATCACCGACAACGTTTTTGTCCTGTACCCCAGGAAGGGTGTCAGCGATATTCCCCGCATGGACGCGGACGCCATCCAGGAGAAGTATTTCGTCAGCCCGGCCCAGTACTCGGACCTTGCCGCCCTGGTGGGGGAGTCCGCGGACAACCTCCCCGGCGTTCCCGGCGTCGGGCCCAAGACGGCAGCAAAATGGATCAACCTTTACGGCGGCCTGGAGGGTGTCCTGGAGAACCTCGACGCGATCGGCGGGAAAGTGGGGGACTCCCTGCGCGAATACGTTGACGACGTCAAGCGCAACCGGCGCCTCAACAGGCTGCACACCGACCTGGACCTGCCGGTGACACTGGACGAGCTCGCGGACCCTCGGCCGGACCAGGCCGCCCTCGAGGAGCTGTTCGACGCCCTGGAATTCAAAACCATCCGCACCCGGCTCTTTGCCCTCTACGGCAGTGAAGTTGCCGAAGCCGACCGGGAAAGCCTCGAAACGCCCGACTTCGTGGTCCCGTCGGACGCAGCCGAGCTCGGCGCGTTCCTCGCGGCCGGTGCCGGCAAGCGCTCCGCGGTGGCGGTGGACCTCGTGCCGGGCCGGATCGGCGAGGACGCCGCCGCGGTGGCGATCGTCCGCGACGACTCCGCCGTCTACATCGACCTGGCCAGCCAGGATGCTGCCGCCGAGAACGTCCTGGCAGCGTGGCTGCGTGACGCCAAGGCACCGAAGGTGGTGCACGGGTTCAAGGCTGCCCTGAAGGCCCTCACCGCCCGCGGATTGGAACTGGAGGGCGTGGTGGATGACACCTCCATCTCCGGCTACCTCATCCAGCCCGACCGCCGCAGCTATGAACTCGCCGAGCTGGCGCAGCATCACCTGAACATCTCGGTGTCGACCGAGGCGGCCAAGGCGGGCCAGCTAGAGCTGGCGTTCGACGGCGACGACGCCGCCAGTGCCGGTGCGCTGGTCCACGTGGCCGCCGTCGTCCAGGCCCTGAGCCGCTTCTTCGAATCAGAACTGAAGGAACGCAAAGCCCAGGACCTGCTCACCACGCTGGAACTGCCCGTCAGCCGCGTCCTCGCCGATATGGAACTCGCGGGAATCGCCATCGACATGCCCCGCATGGACGAGCAGCTCTCGGACCTCGCCAAGGTGATCGACAACGCCCAGGAGCTGGCGTTCGCCGCGATCGGCCATGAGGTCAACCTTGGTTCGCCGAAGCAGCTCCAGACCGTGCTGTTCGACGAACTCCAACTGCCGAAGACCAAGAAAATCAAGTCCGGCTACACCACCGACGCCGCCTCACTCAAGAACCTGCTGGAAAAAACCGGGCACGAATTCCTGGTCCAGCTCATGGCGCACCGGGAGTCGTCGAAGCTGCGCCAGATGCTGGAGTCGCTGAAGAAGTCCGTCACGGAGGACGGCCGGATCCACACCACCTACGCGCAGAACGTCGCAGCCACGGGCCGGATCTCCTCCAACAACCCCAACCTGCAGAACATCCCGATCCGCAGCGAGGAAGGCCGTCGCGTCCGCGGCATCTTTGTGGTCAGCGAGGGCTACGAGTGCCTGCTCTCCGCGGACTACTCGCAGATCGAAATGCGCATCATGGCGCACCTCTCGGGCGACGCCGGCCTGATCCAGGCTTACAAGGACGGCGAAGACCTCCACCGGTTCGTGGGCTCGAACATCTTCCATGTGCCCACCGACCAGGTGACCAGCGCCATGCGGTCCAAGGTCAAGGCGATGTCCTATGGCCTCGCATACGGTCTGACCTCGTTCGGGTTGTCCAAGCAGCTGGAGATCTCCGTTGACGAGGCACGGACCCTTATGAAGGACTACTTCGACCGGTTCGGGGCCGTCCGCGACTATCTCCGCGGCGTGGTGGACCAGGCCCGGATCGACGGCTACACCGCGACCATCGAGGGGCGCCGGCGCTACCTGCCGGACCTGACCAGCACCGACCGCCAGCTGCGCGAGAATGCGGAGCGCATCGCGCTGAACTCTCCCATCCAGGGATCGGCGGCGGACATCATCAAGCGCGCCATGCTGGGCGTCCACGCGGAACTAGCGGCACAGGGCCTGAAATCGCGCATGCTCTTGCAGGTCCATGATGAACTGGTCCTCGAAGTCGCCGCAGGTGAGCGCGAGACCGTGGAGAAGCTGGTGACCGAGCAAATGGGCTCGGCCGCGGACCTCAGCGTCCCGCTGGACGTCCAGATCGGCATCGGCTCCAGCTGGTACGAGGCGGGGCACTAACGCTTACCGGTTCCGGCAGGTTTTCGTTCCGGCAATGCCGGGACTTCAGGATTCGCAGGATTCTCAGGGGGAGAAGTACATGGCAGATAAGTACGAGCTCAGGCGGTTCCGCGCGGTCGCGAAGGACTCGGCGGACTACGCGCAAGGCACGGCGTGGCTGCACGGGGTCGGGATCGGCTTCTACGACGAGCCGCGCAAAGCCGACTTCGTGGACAAGATCATGGCCATGTATCTCGTGGACAACCGCGAAATGACCGGCGTTTACCAGGCCGACGGCGTCGCGGCCCACTCGCTGGCGGCTGACGTCCCGGTGGCGACCTTCGCCACCCTGCGCAAGGAGCTGAACATCGGCTACGGCCGTCAGCTCGAGGCCCAGCTGGTCACGGCCGTCACGGTGCGCGGGACCCACCGCCGGCAGGGACTGCTGCGGCGGATGATGACCGAGGACCTTGCCGCGGCGAAGGCGGACGGCGTCGCGCTGGCGGCACTGACCGCCTCGGAGGCCTCGATCTACGGCCGGTTCGGTTACGGCGTGGCCACCTTCGAACGCAGCATCAAGGTCGACACCGGGCCGCGCTTCCGGTTGCGCCATGCGCCCGCTGGCTCCGTGGAGATTGCGGACCGCAAAGTCCTGCTGGAACTGGCCCCCAAGGTCTTTGGGCGGCTCCACGCCTCCATGCCCGGATCGATCTCGCGGCAGGAGGCGTACCGGCTGCGGTCCTCGGGCATGCTCGGCCGCGACGGCGGCGAGGACGAGGCAATCCGCTGCGCCCTGCACTACGACGCCGACGGCACCGTGGACGGGTACGTGTCCTATAAGTTCGCCGGGTGGGACGCCAAGCCGTACACCATGGAGATCGTGGACCTCGTGGCCGCGAATGACGCCGCCTACCTGGAACTGTGGCAGTTCCTGGGCAGCATCGACCTGGTGGACCGGATCAGCTGGCAGGATGCGCCGGTGGACGACCCCCTGGCCTGGGCGCTTGAGGATCCGCGGTGCGTCGAGGCCTCGGACCACCGCGACATGCTGTGGCTGCGGGTCCTGGACCCGGTCCGGGTGCTGGGGGCCCGGCGCTACTCGGCCGACGGGACGGTCGTTCTCGCGATCAGGGACGGTCTCGGCTTCGCGGCCGGCACCTTCGCTCTCACGGTCAGCGGGGGAGAGGCCACGGTGACGCCGGCTCCGGAGGCCGAACCGGACCTGTCCCTTGATGTCGCGGACCTCGGCTCGATCTACCTGGGCGCCGTCTGTCCTGTAACCCTGAAAGCTGCCGGCCGGATCACCGAGCACACCGCCGGGGCGGCGCTGACAGCGCGGCTCATGTTCGCCGTCGAACGTTCACCGCACTGCCTCACGCACTTCTAGGCCTCCGGCCCGCTTTCGGCGCCACCGGCGACGCGAACACTCCCGGGCGCTTTGACCGGCGTTCGCGTAAACGACTAGACTAAACGGGCGCGTACTACGTGCGCGCATCTACAATCCACAAAATCAGGATGACCCGGCGGATCGCTAGCTGTGATGCCGTGCTCTTGGCCTGCATTCCATAATGCCGGCGAAGCGTTTGCCTGACCGACTCACTATCCACAACGGAGCCCCTACTACATGACCATCACCTCCACCGAGAAGCCCGGTACCCCCGTAGTCGCCATTAACGACATCGGTACCGCTGAGGACTTCCTCGCAGCTGTCGACGCCACCATCAAGTACTTCAACGACGGAGACCTCGTCGAAGGTACCGTCGTCAAGGTCGACCGCGACGAAGTTCTGCTCGACATCGGTTACAAGACCGAAGGTGTCATTCCCTCCCGCGAGCTTTCCATCAAGCACGACGTTGACCCCGGAGACGTCGTCTCCGTTGGCGATCAGGTCGAAGCCCTGGTGCTCACCAAGGAAGACAAAGAAGGCCGCCTGATCCTCTCCAAGAAGCGTGCTCAGTACGAGCGTGCCTGGGGCGACATCGAGAAGGTCAAGGAAGAAGACGGTGTTGTCACCGGTACCGTCATCGAGGTTGTCAAGGGTGGTCTTATCCTCGACATCGGTCTGCGCGGCTTCCTGCCCGCATCCCTCGTCGAGATGCGCCGTGTGCGCGACCTCGCTCCGTACATCGGTCAGCAGATCGAAGCCAAGATCATCGAGCTGGACAAGAACCGCAACAACGTTGTGCTTTCCCGCCGTGCATGGCTCGAGCAGACCCAGTCCGAGGTCCGTTCCACGTTCCTCAACAAGCTGGAAAAGGGCCAGGTCCGTCCCGGCGTCGTTTCCTCCATCGTCAACTTCGGTGCCTTCGTGGACCTGGGCGGCGTAGACGGCCTGGTTCACGTTTCCGAGCTGTCCTGGAAGCACATCGACCACCCGTCCGAGGTTGTCGAAGTTGGCCAGGAAGTCACCGTCGAGGTTCTCGAGGTCGACCTGGACCGCGAGCGCGTCTCCCTGTCGCTCAAGGCTACGCAGGAAGATCCGTGGCAGACCTTCGCCCGCACCCACGCCCTCGGGCAGGTTGTTCCGGGTAAGGTCACCAAGCTGGTTCCGTTCGGCGCGTTCGTTCGCGTTGAAGACGGCATCGAAGGCCTGGTCCACATCTCCGAGCTCGCCGTGCGCCACGTTGAGCTGGCCGAGCAGGTTGTCTCCGTTGGTGACGAGCTGTTCGTCAAGGTCATCGACATCGACCTCGAGCGCCGCCGCATCTCGCTCTCCCTCAAGCAGGCCAACGAGGGCGTCGACGCCGACAGCACCGAATTCGATCCGGCTCTCTACGGCATGGCCGCAGAGTACGACGAAGAGGGCAACTACAAGTACCCGGAGGGCTTCGACCCGGAGTCCAACGAGTGGCTTGAGGGCTACGAGAACCAGCGCGCAGCCTGGGAGCAGCAGTACGCTGACGCCCAGACCCGCTGGGAAGCACACAAGAAGCAGGTTGCCCAGCACGCTGCCGACGACGCTGCAGCTGCAACGTCCGGCGAGAGCGATTCCGGCACCACCAGCTACTCCTCCGAGCCGGCTGCGGCCGAGACCGGTGCAGGCACGCTTGCTTCGGACGAGGCTCTTGCCGCTCTGCGCGAGAAGCTGACCGGCAACTAATTGCCCGTGTCCCTCACGGAGTCCGCTCCCTGAGGCCAGGCAGTTTGTAGCTTGAAGGTGGCCGTCCCCTCGGGGGCGGCCACCTTTCTTTGTGCCACGTTGGGCCCCCGTTGTTCTCCGGGGGACATGCCCATTCGTGGAACCCTCTTCCGGGGGACATGCCCATTTTTGGAGCTGGCCCGTGGGCATTTGTGGATTGTGTCCAGTCCTGGTCCTGGGCGCGGGACATATCCAGTGCTGGGAGGCACACGCCATGCCCTGGCGCCGGACATGCCCATTTTTGGAGCTGGCCCGTGGGCATTTGTGGATTGTGTCGAGTCCTGGTCCTGGGCGCGGGACATGTCCAGTGCCGGGTGCCCGCAACATGCGATGGCCGCCGGACATGCCCATTCTTGAAACTCTCCTGCGGGGCATGTCCAGTGCTGGGTGCGTGGCCTGGCCGTAGGAGGAGCCGGCACATCTCCCGCGGCGACGGTGGGGCATGCCCAGTGGTCGTTCCGCACGCGGAGGTTGGCCACGGGAGGGCATGTCCCGTGTTGGGTGCGTGGGATGGGCATAGGAGGAGCCGGCACATCTCCCGCGACGACGGTGGGGCATGTCCAGTGGTCGTTCAGCGCCCGGGGGTGGGCCACAGGAGAGCATGTCCAGTGTTGGGAACGTGGGATGGGCATAGGAAGACCCGGCCCGGATGCCATGCCTTCAGCGCAGCGGGATCTTCCCTATGACCGGTACCGTCTCCGTCTCCGAGGGAGCACCGGTCACCAGTTCGGCGCCCGCGTACTTCAGCAACGCGAGGGCTCCGACGTTGCCGGCCGTCGTCTCGGCCACCAGGACGGCTGCCCCGGCCGACGCGGCGCGAGCCTTTACGAGGCGCAGTGCCTCGCGGCCCACACCCCGGCCGCGGAAGCTCCGGGCGAGCCAGATCCCGGTTTCCAGCGCCCCGCCGCCACCATCACCAGCCCCGGTACCACCGCCACTACCCGCCCCGCCACCGCCGGCCCCGCCACCGCCGGCCCCGCCACCCGCTTCTGCCGACTCCGGGTCCATCCGCTTGAGCCGGATGGACCCTGCCAGCTGCCCGTCGCAGCGGATGGCCCACGTCTTTTGCCCCGCGGGACCGTCCAGGCCGGCTGCGGCGGCGCGGTGGAATTCGCGGAACCAGCTGATCCGGTCGGTGTTCCAGCCGGCGGTCGTGCCCAGCGGCGGGGTGACCTCGTCGGCGTCGGAGTCCCGCAGCGCAAGTTCCAGGAGCTGTTCGAGTAGCTCCTCGCTGACGTCAAGCAGCTCGACCGCGGGCGCAGGCTCAACTGATGGGGACATCGATCCACTCCGTTTCTCCGGGCAGCAGCGACGCGCTGCCGGCCGACATGGCGGCCACACGGTCCGCGGCCCGGGCCAGTTCTTCCGGATCATCCGGCAGCGCCAGCCTCAGGACAGTAGTCTGCGCCTCGTAACGGGTTTCGGCCATGACATACCCCGCGGCGCGCAAATCGTTCTCGAGCCGCCCGGCCACGGCGTGCTGCACCGGAACCGAGCAAATGCGCAGCCGGCGGCGCCGCACAAGGGGAGCGAGCTCGAGCGCGCTGGACACCGATTCGGAATAGGCCCGCACCAGGCCGCCGGCACCCAGGAGAATGCCGCCGAAATAACGCACGACGACGACGGCGACGTCGCTGAGGTCGGTGACGCCGGGTGCGGTCTCCCGCTTCAGCAGCGCCTCAAGCATGGGGACGCCCGCGGTGCCGGACGGCTCGCCGTCGTCGTTGGACCGCTGGACGTCCCGGTCGGGACCGAGCACGAAGGCGAAGCAGTGATGCCGTGCGTCATGGAATTCCCGGCGCAACCGGCCCAAGACGGCCCGGGCGGCGTCCTCGTCCGCCGTGCGGGCCAGCACGGTGATGAAACGGGACCGCTTGACCTCGATTTCGTGGCGAAACCCGGGCCCCGCGGCGAGGGTGGTGTAAATGGCCGTCCTGCTCTCGGGGGATTCCGCCGCATCTGCCACCGGTTCAGTTTAGTCTGGTGAGGTGTTGAAGATCGGGTTGACCGGCGGAATCGCCTCGGGAAAGTCCATGGTTGCCGCGCGCCTGCGCGACCTCGGAGCAGTACTTGTCGACGCCGACGCGCTGGCCCGGGAGGTTGTGGAGCCGGGTACGCCCGGGCTGGCCAGTGTGGTGGAGGCCTTCGGTGCTGCCGTCCTGACCCCGGACGGCAGGCTGGACCGGGCACGGCTCGGTGCCCTGGTCTTCGGTGATCCGGAGCGCCTGGCCGCGCTCAACGGGATCATCCACCCGTTGGTGCGGGAGCGCGCCGCGGCGATGGTCGCCGCCGCCCCGGCCGGCGCCGTCGTGGTCCAGGACATCCCGCTCCTGGTCGAAACCGGACAAGGGAAGAACTTCCATCTGGTGGTCGTGGTGGATGCCCCCGACGACGTCCGGGTCCACCGCATGGCCGAACACCGCAACATGACCGCCGACGAGGCGCGCGCCCGGATGGCAGCCCAGGCGGGCCGCGAGGACCGGCTGGCCGCTGCGGACGTCGTGCTGGATAACTCAGGCACCCTTGGGGACCTCCGGCACGCGGTCGACGCGCTGTGGGAGGAGCGGCTGGCGCCGTTCGCACTGAACCTCAAGGAGCAGAGGATTGCCCCGCGGACGGCGGGGCCGGTCCTCGCCCCGGCCGATCCCGCGTGGGGCGCGCAGGCCGCCCGGCTGATCTCCCGGCTGCGGGCAGCGGTTCCGCAGGATGTCCTGGCCGTGGACCACATCGGGTCCACGGCCGTCCCTGGCCTCGACGCCAAAGATGTGATCGACCTCCAGCTCAGCGTCCGGGACCTCGACGCCGCGGACCGGATCGCGCCGCTGCTGGCCGCCGCAGGATTCCCGCGCTGGCCCGGCATCATCGCCGACAACCCCAAGCCCTCGCACCCGGACCCTGCGGACTGGGGCAAGCGGCTGCACGGCAACGCCGACCCCGGCCGGCCGGTGAATCTCCACCTCCGCGCGGCCGGCTCGCCTGGCTGGCGCTACGCGCTGTGCTTCCGCGACTGGCTGCGAGCCGATCCTGAGGCCCGGGCGGACTACGTCGCCGAAAAGCAGCGGGTCGCGGGGCTGCACGACGTCGACAAGTCCACCGCGGGCTACGCGGCCGACAAAGAGGGCTGGTTCACCGACTACGCCGCGCCCCGGATGGAAGCGTGGGTGCAGCGCACGGGATGGCAGCCGCCGTCGTACCCGGACAACACCGGAACGGACAACCCCGGAGCGGACGACGCCGGTACAGGCACCGTTGGCGGCGCCGCCGCAACCGCACCTGCCGCCAGCTCTTCCACGGCACCTGCCACCGGCCCTGCGCCGGGACAAAGCGCTGGCGCTGGGGTCGGCCCCGGTACTGCCCAAAGCTGAATCAGGGCATCCTGTCACAGCCCGGCGGTAGATTAGGTACATGAGTCTTGCCCAGGAAATCAACCGCGTCGTGGCGCCCTTCGAGGTCATCAGTGAGTTCCAGCCGGCGGGTGACCAGCCGGCCGCTATCGCAGAGCTGACCGAGCGCATAAAGAACGGCGAAAAAGACGTCGTGCTGCTCGGCGCCACCGGTACCGGTAAGAGCGCGACCACGGCCTGGCTGATCGAGCAGGTCCAGCGGCCCACCCTGGTGATGGTGCAGAACAAGACCCTCGCCGCGCAGCTGGCCAACGAATTCCGAGAACTGCTGCCGAACAACGCGGTGGAATACTTCGTGTCCTACTACGACTACTACCAGCCGGAAGCCTACGTCGCCCAGACGGACACCTTCATCGAGAAGGATTCCTCCGTCAACGAGGAAGTCGAACGGCTCCGCCACTCCGCCACCAACGCGCTGCTGACCCGCCGCGACGTGATCGTGGTCGCCACCGTCTCCTGCATCTACGGCCTTGGCACCCCGGAAGAATACATCGCCGGCATGGTGACGCTCCGCAAGGGGGCGGAAATGAACCGCGACGACCTGCTCCGGAAGTTCGTCTCCATGCAGTACACCCGCAACGACATGGACTTCCACCGCGGCACGTTCCGGGTGCGCGGGGACACCGTGGAAATCATCCCGATGTACGAGGAACTGGCGATCCGGATCGAGTTTTTCGGCGACGAGATCGAAAATATCCAGACCCTCCACCCGTTGACCGGCGAAGTGCTCCGGGACGAGAACGAAATGTACGTCTTCCCCGCCTCGCACTACGTCGCCGGTCCGGAACGGATGGGCCGGGCGATCAAGCGGATCGAAGACGAACTGGCCGAGCGCCTCACCGTGCTGGAAAGCCAGAACAAGCTGGTCGAGGCGCAACGGCTCCGGATGCGCACCACCTATGACCTGGAAATGATGCAGCAGATGGGGTTCTGCAACGGCATCGAGAACTATTCCTCGCACATCGACGGCCGGGCCCGCGGGACCGCGCCGCACTGCCTGATCGACTACTTCCCGGACGACTTCCTCCTGGTGATCGATGAATCCCACGTCACCGTGCCGCAGATCGGCGCCATGTACGAGGGCGACATGTCCCGCAAGCGGAACCTCGTGGACCACGGCTTCAGGCTGCCCTCGGCGATGGACAACCGCCCGCTCAAATGGGACGAGTTCCAGGACCGCGTGGGCCAGACCGTCTACCTCTCCGCCACACCGGGCAAGTACGAGCTCGGCAAGTCCGACGGCTTCGTCCAGCAGATCATCCGCCCCACGGGCCTGATCGACCCCGAGGTCGTCGTCAAGCCCACGAAGGGGCAGATCGATGACCTGCTGGGCGAAATCCGGACCCGCACCGCGAAGAACGAGCGGGTCCTGGTCACCACCTTGACCAAGCGGATGGCCGAGGACCTGACGGACTATCTGCTGGGCCACGGCGTGAAGGTGGAATACCTGCACTCCGACGTCGACACGCTGCGCCGCGTGGAACTCCTGCGCGAACTGCGGATGGGTGTCTTCGACGTCCTCGTCGGCATCAACCTGCTCCGTGAAGGCCTGGACCTCCCGGAGGTGTCGCTGGTCAGCATCCTGGACGCGGACAAGGAGGGCTTCCTGCGCTCCTCGACGTCCCTGATCCAGACCATCGGGCGCGCCGCCCGAAACGTCTCCGGCCAGGTGCACATGTACGCGGACCGGATCACCGACTCGATGGCCCACGCCATCGACGAGACGAACCGCCGCCGCGCCATCCAGGTGGCCTACAACACGGAGAACGGGATCGATCCCCAGCCGCTCCGGAAGAAGATCGCGGACATCACCGACCAGCTGGCCAAGGAAGACGCGGACACCCGCGAGCTGCTGGCCGCGGCAGGGAAGAACCGCGGCAAGGGCAAGGGCACCTCGCTCATCCGTGCGGACGGTCTCGCCGCCGCGCCGGCAGAGGACCTCGTCGGCCTGATCGAACAGCTGACCGAACAGATGCACGCCGCAGCCGGGGAGCTGCAGTTCGAACTGGCCGCCCGGCTGCGCGATGAGGTGGGCGAATTGAAGAAGGAACTGCGGCAAATGCAATCCGCGGGGCACGCCTAGGGTAAACTCGGTCAAACGTAGGGGAGTATCCGAAACGCTACGATCGTCAACACGCACGGCTACGATGCCGTGCCGGGCGTAGCGGGCAGCCAGGCAGCGTCATGCGCCGGCGGTCGGAGAGACTTACACCGCTGAGCTGTACCCTACGAAAGGTATTTCCCCCGTGCCCGAGCTTCCCCTGTGGTTCGAGATCGGCTCGTTTGTCGTCCTCGGCGTCATTCTGGCCATCGACCTGCTGATGGTCCTCAAACGCCCGCATGAGCCCTCCATGAAAGAAGCCGGACTATGGGTCGCGTTCTACGTGGCCCTGGCCCTGGTCTTTGCCGGCGCCATGTTCGCCTTCACCGGCCCGGAATTCGGCGGCCAGTTCATCGCCGGCTGGGTGACCGAATACAGCCTGAGCATCGACAACCTGTTCGTCTTCATCATCATCATGGCCCGCTTCTCGGTACCGAGAAAGTACCAGCAGGAAGTGCTCATGGTGGGCATCATCATCGCCCTGATCCTCCGCGGCATATTCATCATGCTCGGCGCGATTGTGATCGAGCAGTTCAGCTGGGTCTTCTACATCTTCGGCGCCTTCCTGCTCTGGACCGCCTGGAAGCAGGCCCAGGACGAGGGCGAGGACGAGGAAGACAAGGAAAACCCGCTGATCGCCCGGATCCGCCGGGTCCTGCCGATGTCCGAGCAGTTCGACGGCGGCAAGCTCCGCACCGTCGTCGACGGCGAAAAGGTGTTCACCCCGATGCTGATCGTCTTCGTGACCATCGGCATGACGGACCTGCTCTTCGCGGTCGACTCCATTCCGGCCATCTTCGGCCTCACCCAGAGCGCCTTCATCGTCTTCACCGCCAACATCTTCGCCCTTATGGGGCTGCGCCAGCTGTACTTCCTGCTCGGCGGCCTCATGAACCGGCTCATTTACCTCAAGCACGCCCTGTCCGTGATCTTGGCGTTCATCGGTGTGAAGCTGGTCCTGCACGCCATGCACGTCAACGAGCTGCCGTTCATCAACGGCGGCCAGCACATCGAATGGGCCCCCGAGATCCCCACCTACGTCTCGCTCGGGGTGATCATCGGCACCATCGTCATCGCGGTGGTCGCCAGCCTGGTGAGCTCCAAGGCGTCCAAGTCGAAGCTGGACGCCCGGCTGGAAGAGGACTCACGCAAGAGCCTGAGCGACGTCGACTAGTTCCGCACCGCCGGGGGTACCCGGCAGCGCATGCCTGGCAGCGCACAGCAGTACGGCGCTGGCCCCTCGCGGGTCCAGCGCCGTACCTGTTTCGGCTAACTGTTAAGCCGGGGATCATCGGGCCGAGACCGTGCCTGGCCGGCGGCCGGGTCAGCGGCGGGCGGAACGGGCCATCCCCAGCAGGCGCCCGAAGATCGCCTCGCCGTCGTCCGCGATGCCGTCGTGGTGGAACTCGCCGGACTCCCAGACCTGCAGGCCCCGGACCGCGGCCGCCGTCTCCAGGGACAGCTCCCGGTCCACGTAGATGTCGTCGGTGTAGACGGCCGCGGCGACGGGCACGGTGTTCAGTGCCAGCCTCTCCGGATCGTAGAGCGGCGCCCAGTCGTCCTTTTCGGCCAGGAGCCGGGCCACCTCCTGCAGCGGGCGCAGCGCCGGGTCCTGCTCGAAGTACCACGGGTACACCATTTCCCCGGTCAGAAGCGGCTCGCCGGCGTCGGGGCGGAACTCGGGGAATTCCTCCAGCACGCGCCAGGCGGCCCAATTGGTGGCACCGTCCTGGGCGTAGATGGACTCGTGCATCAACGCATACAGCGGGTTCGCGGCCCGGGACACGAGGCCACGGACCTGTTCCAGGAAGGCGTCCGAGAGGCGGTCGCCGCCTGGTGTGGCCACGAAGGCGTCCTCGAGCAGGTGGTGCAGCGCGTCCACCCGGGTATTGCCGCCCAGGAACGAGCCCACCATCTGGAACCGTTCCACCGTGAGCCGGCCGCCGTCGGCCAGGACCTCCTCTGTTTCCCGCAGGTGCCTGGCGATCCGGGTGATGGCGGCCCGGTCCTCGGGGTACCAGTCAAAGTATTCGGCGTTCCGTGCCGCGACCCGCTGGAACGTGGCCTGGTACACACGGTCCGCGGATCCGCCCAGCGGGGCCAGCCCGCCTGTCACGAGTGCCTCGCGCAGCCCCTCGGGGGCGAAGGAGAGGTAGCTGAGCGCGCAGAATCCGCCGTAGCTCTGGCCGTAGATGGTCCAGGGGGCGGAGTCCAAGGCGGCCCTGATGGCCTCGGCGTCGGCGACGATCGAGTCGGCGCGGAAGTGCTTCAGGTAGGCGGCCTGCTCCGCGGCGGTGCCGCGCAGCGGCAGCGTGTTGCGGTCCACGGGCGAGGACAGTCCGGTGCCGCGCTGGTCCAGCATGAGGATCCGGAAGTCCTTCGCGGCGGCCTTGCTCCAGCCGCCCAGCGACGGGAACCGGTTTCCGCGGCCGCCGGGACCGCCCTGCAGGAACAGCAGCCAGGGCAGCCCGGCGGCCGCTTCCTCGCTGTGTTCGGTGGACACGTACTCGCGGGCGAACACGGTGATGGTTTCGCCGCGGCGCCCCGCCTCGCTGAAGTGGTCCAGGGGGACCTGGAAGTAGTGTTCCGCGGTCCGCATGCCCCGGTAGGTGTGGCGTGCCCGGACGCTGTGCGGAACTTTGCGCCCGTCGCTGGATGCAGTCTCCAGGAGGGAGGCTCCCATGAGTCCCGTCATTGGAAGATCAGCCACGGGTTGCCGCCTCGCGGGAACCGGAGCGGGAGCCGGCACCGGCAACTGCGCGGCGGCCGCCGAAAGCCGCCAGAGCCGCTCCGGTGAGGCGGAAGGTGGACCACTCCTCCATCGGCAGGGCGCCGAGCTTCTTGTAGAAGTTGATGGAGGGCTCGTTCCAGTCCAGGACACTCCATTCGACGCGCGCGTAGCCGCGGTCGACGGCGGTCGCTGCCAGGTGCTGCAGTAGTGCCTTGCCGTGGCCCTCGCCGCGGGCCTCCGGCCGGACGTAGAGATCCTCCAAGTAGATCCCGTGGACGCCCTCCCACGTGGAGTAGTTCAGGAACCAGAGGGCAAAGCCGCGGACCTCGCCCGCCGCGTTCTCGGCCATCGTGGCGAAGACCTTGGGATTGTCGCCGAAAAGGACCTCGGTGAGCATCTCGGGGGTGTTCCGGACGGCGTCCGGTTCCTTCTCATAGAGGGCGAGGTCGTGGATCATCTGCAGGATGGCAGGGACGTCATGCGTTGTGGCAGGGCGGATTACACTCATTGTTCGAGTTTACCCGCGGTGCGAAGGCCCCGGCCCTGCGTTCAAGCCCGCCGTGCTTTCAGGCCTGCGCCCGCCCCGTGCCGTCCCGCTTAGAGCCGGTTGACGTCGGTGACACGGACGACGGCGGTCCCGGACTCGTCCGAGGCCGCCAGATCCACGTCGGCGGAGATGCCCCAGTCGTGGTTGCCGGCGGGGTCATCGAAGATCTGCCGCACCTTCCACACCCCGGGCTCCTCGGTGATGATCAGCAGCCCGGGACCGCGGGCATCCGGGCCGGTGCCGATGTCGTTGTGCTCATCAAAGTAGTCATCGAGGGCATCTTCCCAGCGCTCCGCGTCCCAGCCGGAGCCGGCGTCGAGCTCGCCCAGGGCCGTGGCGGCCTCATCGGCGAACAGCTCCACGCGGCGGAACATCTCGTTGCGCACCATCACCCGGAAGGCCCGGATGTTGGAGGTCAGCGACGGCGGCGGGGGCGGGGGAGCGTCGTGCGGTGTGGGCGCGGCGCCGGATGTGAGCTCTTCCCATTCGTCCAGCAGACTGGAGTCCACCTGCCGGACCAGTTCTCCCAGCCAGGCGATGAGGTCCTCGAGGTCCTCACGGAGGGCATCCTGCGGGACAGTCTGGCGGAGCGCCTTGAAACCGTCGGCGAGGTAGCGCAGCACGATCCCCTCGGAGCGGGCGAGGCCGTAGAACTGGACGAACTCGCCGAAGTTCATGGCGCGCTCGTACATGTCCCGGACCACGGACTTGGGCGCGAGCTCGAAGTCGCCGACCCAGGGCGCGGCCTTGCGGTAGACATCGAAGGCCTCGCCGAGGATCTCCGCGAGCGGCTGCGGGTAGGTGACCTCCTCGAGCATTGCCATCCGCTGGTCATACTCGATGCCGTCGGCCTTCATCGCCGCGATGGCCTCGCCGCGCGCCTTCTTCTGCTGTGCCGAGAGGATCTGGCGCGGCTTCTCCAGGGTGGCCTCGATCACCGACACCACGTCCAGGGCGTACGACGGCGACTCCGGGTCCAGCAGCTCCAGCGCGGCCAGCGCGAACGGGGACAGCGGCTGGTTGAGGGCAAAGTTGGCCTGCAGGTGGACCGTGAGCCGGACCGTGCGGCCGTCAGCACCCTGCTCCCCGGCCGGGATCCGCTCCACGACGCCGGCAGCGAGCAGCTCGCGGTAAATTCCCAGGGCCTTCTTCATGAGCCGCAGCTGGGCCGGGCGGGTCTCGTGGTTTTCGGTGAGCAGGCGGCGGGCGGCCTGGAACGGGTCGCCGGCGCGTTCCATCAGGTTCATCAGCATCGCGTGCGTCACGGTGAAACTTGACGTCAGCGGATCGGGAACAGACTCGACCAGCCGCTTGTACGTCGGTTCACCCCAGGACACGAAGCCTTCCGGGGGCTTCTTCTTCACCACCTGGCGCAGCTTCTTCTGGTCGTCGCCGAACTTGGCCGTGGCCTTGGCCATCGCCTTCACGTTTTCCGTCACGTGCTCCGGGGCCTGGACCACCACGGTCCCGGCGGTGTCGTAGCCGGCGCGGCCGGCGCGCCCGGCGATCTGGTGGAACTCGCGGGAGTTCAGCAGCCGGGTGCGGACGCCGTCGTACTTGCTCAGGGCGGTGAGCAGCACGGTGCGGATGGGCACGTTGATGCCTACCCCGAGCGTATCCGTGCCGCAGATGACCTTCAGCAGGCCGGCCTGGGCCAGCTGTTCGACCAGCCGGCGGTACTTCGGCAGCATGCCGGCGTGGTGGACGCCGATCCCGTGCCGGACCAGCCGGTTGAGCGTCTTGCCGAAGCCTGCGGCGAAACGGAACCCGGCAATGAGCTCGGCAATCTTGTCCTTTTCCTCGCGGGTGCAGACGTTGATGCTCATCAGGTTCTGGGCCCGGTCGATCGCCTCGACCTGGCTGAAGTGGACCACGTACACCGGGACCTGTTTGGTGGCGAGCAGCTCCTCGAGGGTCTCGTGGACCGGAGTCTGTTCGTAGTAGTAGTGCAGCGGAATGGGGCGTTCCGCGGAACTGACGGTCGTCGTCGTGCGCCCGGTCAGTTCGCTGAGGCCGTCCTCGAACCGGCTGACGTCGCCGAGTGTCGCCGACATCAGCAGGAACTGCGCCTGGGGCAGTTCAAGCAGCGGCACCTGCCACGCCCAGCCGCGCTGCGGGTCCGAGTAGAAGTGGAACTCATCCATGATCACGGCGCCGAGCTGCGCCGCCGAACCTTCACGCAGGGCGATGTTGGCCAGGATTTCGGCCGTGCAGCAGATAATCGGGGCGTCCTGGTTCACGCCGGAGTCGCCGGTGATCATGCCGACGTTGTCGGCGCCGAAGATCTCGCAGAGGGCAAAGAACTTTTCCGAGACGAGGGCCTTGATCGGGGCGGTGTAGTAGCTCCGCTGTCCGCGGGCCATGGCCTGGAAGTGCGCGGCGATGGCGACAAGGGATTTCCCGGACCCGGTCGGGGTGGCCAGGATGACGTTGGAGCCGGCGGCCAGCTCCATGATGGCCTCGTCCTGGGCGGTGTATAGGGCCAGTCCGCGGGTCTCGGTCCACTCGACAAACCGGGTGTAGAGCTCGTCCGGGTCCAGGCCCGTCCTGCCGGGGATACGGGCGGCCGGGGCGGGGAGCTGATCAACGAGTTTCATTGCTGTCCAGCTTAGTGCCCGCGTGGTACCCGCGGCACCGGACGGGCCGTGCGCCGCACGCAGCGCCGGCGCTCTTCCTTGGCTGTCCCACGGGCCGGGACTAGGCTTCGGTTAGGACAACGTGCCGGGAACTGGAGGCAGCCATGAAGTGGGATCCGGAGAAATATGTGCAGTTCGGGGACTACCGGGACAGGCCATTCTTTGATCTGACGGGGCGGATCCATGCCGAAGCCCCGCGGCACGTGGTGGACCTCGGCTGCGGTCCCGGAAACCTGACCGCGACGCTCGCGGACCGCTGGCCGGGCGCGCAGGTGGTCGGTCTGGATTCATCGCCGGAAATGCTGGCCATTTCCAAGGACCACGCAGCCGCGGCGGCCAATCTTTCCTACGAGCTGGCCGACATTGAGCACTGGCTGCCGTCCGGCGACACGGACGTGGTGGTCACCAACGCGGCCTTGCAGTGGGTGCCCGGCCACCGAAAGCTGTTGCCTGGATGGCTCGATGCCCTCAAGCCGGGCGCCTGGTTCGCGCTGCAAGTGCCGGGGAACTTCAATGCCCCGTCGCACACCCTGATGCGGGAGCTGGCCGAATCTCCGGCCTGGGCGGGGCGGCTCGCCGGGGTGCTGCGCCACGACGACGTGGTGGGGGAAGCGGCGGAGTACCTGGAAATCATGCTCGACGCCGGTTGTGCCGCCGACGCCTGGGAGACCACCTACCAGCAGCTGCTCCCGGGCGCCCACCCGGTGTTGGAGTGGGTCCGCGGCACCGGACTCAGGCCGGTCCTCGCGGCCCTCCCCGAGGACGAGGCCAGGGAGTTCGAAGCCGAGTATTCGGCACGGCTGGACGACGCATATCCGGCAGGCCGGCACGGGACGGTCTTCCCGTTCCGCCGCACGTTCGCGGTGGCGCAGAAAACCGGGTAGGCGGCGTGTCTGCCGGTTGACACGAAGCACTCCGGAATGGGGCTTACAATGACGTGGCGGTGTGGGGCGGCCGTTAGGCTGATCACCATTCCGGGCCCTGGGCTAGTAATGGAGGTTCAGTGCTTATAGGCCTGATGTCGCGGCTGTTGTCCGCGCATAAGGGGACCGTGCTGGCCATCGTTGTGCTGCAGCTCGTGCAAGCCACTGCCAACCTGCTCCTGCCCACCCTGAATGCCGCGATCATCGACGACGGCATCATCGGCGGGGACACCGGGGAGATCCTCCACCTCGGGGCCTGGATGGCCGGAATCGCTGCCGTCCAGGTGATCACGGCCGTCGCGGCCGGATATCTGGGCGCTGTGGTCGCCATGGAGATTGGCGGCCAGCTGCGCGGGGAGCTGTTCGCGAAGGTGCAGTCCTTCTCCTCCCAGGAGGTCAGCGCTTTCGGCGCGCCCAGCCTCGTGACCCGGGCCACCAACGACGTCGCCCAGATCCAAAACCTCGCCGTCCTGGTGTTCATCATGCTGATTGCCGCACCGGCGATCTTCATCGGCGGCATCGTGCTGGCCGTGCACCAGGACGTGGTGCTGTCCTGGATCGTGGTCGTGGTGATCCCGGTCCTGACGGTGATCATGACGGTGATCGTGCGCCGCCTCATTCCCCTGTACCGCCAGGGCCAGGGCCTCCTGGACCGGATCGGCCGGGTGCTGCGGGAGCAGATCATCGGCGCGAATGTCATCCGCGGCTTTGTCCGGCAGGACCACGAAGTCCGCCGCTTCGATGAAGCCAACAAGGACCTCACCCGGAACAATCTGCAGTCCGCCCTCCTGGTGGCGGCGATGATGCCGATGATCATGTTCGTGGTCAACATCTCTTCCGTGTTCGTGGTGTGGTTCGGCGGACATCGGATCGACGCCGGCGAAATGCGGCTGGGGGCGCTGACGGCGTTCATCGCCTACATCCTGCAGATCCTGATTGCCATCATGATGGCGATGTACGTCTTCATGACCGCACCCCGGGCAGCGGCGTGCGCGGAACGGATCCGCGCAGTGCTGGACACGGAACCGGCCATCGCGGATCCGGCCGTTCCCGCCGGCTCTGCCGCTGCTCCCGCCGGTGGGGCCGCCGATGCGGGCGCCACGGACCGCTCCGGCGCTGTCGAGTTCCGGAACGTGTCCTTCGCGTACCCCGGAGCCGAAGCGCCCGTGCTGGACGGCGTCTCATTCACCGCCAGGGCCGGGACCACGACGGCGATCATCGGCGCGACCGGCAGCGGCAAGACGACACTCCTGAACCTGCTGCCCCGGTTCCTCGACGCGACGGCCGGAGAGATCAGCATCGGCGGGGACAACGTGCGGGCGATGCCCCTGGACGTCCTGCGCGGCCTGATGGCAATAGTCCCGCAGCAGTCCTATCTTTTTGCGGACACGGTCGCGGAGAACCTCCGGCTTGGGGCGCCAGCCGCGAGCGAGCCCGAATTGTGGCAGGCGCTCGAAGCCGCCCAGGCCGCCGAATTTGTCCGCGCCCTGCCGCTCGGGCTCGAAACCCCCGTAAGCCAGGGCGGTACCAACTTCTCCGGCGGCGAACGGCAGCGCCTGTGCATCGCTCGGGCACTGCTCAAGCGGGCCCCCGCCTACCTGTTCGATGACAGTTTCTCGGCTCTGGACTACGGCACCGACGTCAGGCTCCGGGCGGCGATTGAGCCGCTGCTGCGCTCGGCGACCGTGCTGATCGTGGCCGAGCGGGTGTCAACAATCGTGGACGCCGGGCTGATCCTGGTACTGGAGGGCGGCCGGGTCGTCGCGCAGGGTACGCACAGAGAGCTCATGGAGTCCTCGCCCAGCTACCAGGAAATTGCCGCGTCCCAGCTGGTGCTGGAGGAAGCCCCGTGAGCCGCGCGCGGGCACACCGCGCCGGGACCGTTGCCGGACCCGGCGTGCCGGAGCGCATCAAATGGCACACCGCCGCCCGGCTGCTTGGCCTGCTGCTGCCGCTGAAATGGCGGATGGCCGGTGTCATCGCCGCCACCTGTGCGTTCGTGACACTGAACGTGGCGGCGCCCAAGGTCCTGGGCGACGCCACCGACGTCGTCGTCGATGGCTTCCTGGGCGGCTCCCTCGACGAGCAACAGCTGGCCGAGCGGCTGCTGGCGGTTTCCGCCATGTACGTCGGGGCGTCGCTGTTCAGCTGGATCCAGGGCAGCCTCACCGCCACCGCGGTGCAGCGCCTCAGCTACGGCCTCCGCGGCTCCGTGGAACAAAAACTCCATGTGCTGCCGTCCAGCCATTTCGAGGAGCAGCGCCGCGGCGACGTGCTCAGCCGGGCCACGAACGACGTCGACAATATCTCCCAGGCGCTCAACCAGCTCCTCAACCAGCTGATCATGTCCGTCCTGATGCTCTCGGCCGCACTCGCCATGATGCTGTGGCTCTCGCCGCTGCTGGCGCTGATCGCGGTCCTCTCGGTGCCGGTGTCCACGGTCATCACGGTCCTCGTGGCCCGGCACTCCCAGGCGCACTTCAAGGAGCAGTGGAGCAGTACGGGGGCACTGCACGCCCAACTCGAGGAATTCTTCACCGGGCATGAAGTGGTGAAGGCATTCGGCCGGCAGGAAGAGTCGGCGGCGAGCTTCCGGGAGCGCAACGAGAAGCTCACCCGATCCAGCACCCGCGCCCAGTACCTGTCCGGCATCGTGCAGCCGCTGCTGGTGTTTGTCGCCAACCTCAACTACATCGCGATTGCTGTGGTGGGGGCGCTGCAGGTCACCGCGGGGCTCCTGACGATCGGCGGCATCCAGGCCTTCGTCCAGTTCTCCCGCCTCTTCAGCCAGCCGGTGAGCCAGATCGGCGGCATGCTGACCCTCGTGCAGTCCTGCCTGGCCTCGGCCGAGCGCGTGTTCGAGCTGCTGGACGCCCCGGAGATCCCTGCGGACAGCGCCGTGCCCGCCGTTGCGGCCAACGGCGCCGGCAAGCTGCGCGGCGCCACGGCCGCGCGGAAGTTCCATGTCCCCCGCAAATCCTCCAACGGACGCAAACCCCCTGCCCCGCCCACGCCCGGCGACCTGCTGGATCCCGGCGCAGTAGCGGGCCGGGTCACGTTCGAACACGTCAGCTTCAGCTACAGCCCCGGCACCCCCGTGGTGAAGGACCTCTCCTTCACGGTGGACCCGGGGCAGACGGTGGCGATCGTCGGACACACCGGGGCCGGCAAGACCACCGTCGTCAACCTCCTGATGCGCTTCTACGAACTCGACTCCGGCCGGATCCTGGTGGACTCGACGGACATCGCCACCATCCCGCGGGACGAGCTGCGGCGCGCCTTCGGAATCGTGCTGCAGGATGCCTGGCTGTTTACCGGCAGCATCCGGGAGAACATCGAATACGGCAGGCCCGGCGCCACCGACGCCGACATCGTAGCGGCGGCCCGCGCCAGCCACGTGGACCAGTTTGTGCGGTCCCTGCCGGCCGGCTACGCCACGATGCTCGGCAATGACGGCGACTCCCTGAGCCGGGGCCAGCGCCAGCTCGTCTCGATCGCACGGGCGCAGATTGCAGGGCGCAACATCATGGTGCTGGATGAGGCGACGAGTTCCGTCGACAGCCGCACGGAGGTGCAGATCCGGCATGCCATGGAGCAGCTGCGGCAAGGTCATACGAGCTTCGTGATCGCGCACCGTTTGTCCACGGTCCGGGACGCTGATCTAATTCTCGTCATGGACCACGGACGAATCGTTGAACACGGCACCCATCAGCAGCTGGTGGCGCGGCGGGGCCTCTACAAGGATTTGTACGAGGCCCAGTTCGCCGGCCGCGAACAGGTCCCGGCCGTTCGGAAGGCCGAACAGTGAGCCCCGCGGACGCCGCGGGGGAGCGCTTCCCGGGATCCTGGCGGACCAATCCGGCCAGCTCCGTCCCGCTCTTCGAACAGCTGCGGCTCTACGTCATCGAACGCGCCGACAACGGCACGCTCGCGCCGGGCACCAGGCTTCCGGCCGTGCGCAGCCTCGCCGGCGAGCTGGGCGTGGCTCCGCACACCGTGGCGCGGGCCTACAAGGAACTCGAGGCGGCCGGCGTTGTGGTGACCAAGGGCCGCAACGGCACCGTTGTGTGTGCCCGCGATGCGGCCTGGAGTTCGCTGTCCGCCGCCGCCGAGGAGTTCGCCGCGGCCGCCAAGGCCCAGGGCGCGAGTTTTGCCGAGGCCGTGCAATTGCTGGCCGCCGCCTACGACCGCCAGTAGCACATCCGGTGCCGCCCTAGGCTCGCGGAATAGTTTTTCGAAGAAGTTTTCGATTAGCATTAGATTCGTGCCTAAAGCTGTAGCTGAAGATCCAGCCGTTGAAGTCCATTCCGCCGTCGAGCCGCTGGCAGTCCGGGATGCGGTCCCGTCCCGCCCCGTCCTGAAACGTCCGGACATGACGCGCCTCGTCGTCAAGGGCGCCCGCGAGCACAACCTGCGCAACGTGGACCTGGACCTGCCGCGCGATGCCATGATCGTGTTCACCGGCCTGTCCGGTTCCGGGAAGTCCTCCCTCGCCTTCGACACCATCTTCGCCGAGGGCCAGCGCCGCTACGTCGAATCGCTCTCCGCCTATGCCCGGCAGTTCCTGGGCCAGGTGGACAAGCCCGACGTCGATTTCATCGAGGGCCTCTCGCCGGCGGTGTCCATCGACCAGAAGTCCACGTCCAAGAACCCGCGCTCGACCGTGGGCACCATCACCGAGATTTACGACTACATGCGCCTGCTCTGGGCCCGTGTGGGCCGGCCGCACTGCCCCGTCTGCGGTGAGCCTGTGACCAAACAGACCCCGCAGCAGATCGTCGATCAGCTGCTCGAACTCCCGGACGGCACGCGCTTCCAGGTGCTGGCACCCGTGGTCCGCGGCCGCAAGGGCGAATTCGTGGATCTTTTCAAGGAACTCACCGCCAAGGGCTACTCGCGGGCGCGGGTGGACGGCGAGCTCGTCCACCTGAGTGATCCGCCGAAGCTGGGCAAGCAGTTCAAGCACACCATCGAAGTGGTGGTGGACCGCCTCGTGGTCAAGGAAGGCATCAGCCAGCGCCTGACCGACTCGGTCGAAACCGCCCTCGGACTGGCGGAGGGCCGCATTCTGGCCGAATTCGTCGACCTCGAAGCGGACGATCCCGAGCGGATCAGGGCGTTCTCCGAACACCTCGCCTGCCCCAACGAGCACCCCCTGGCGATCGACGAGATCGAGCCCCGCTCCTTCTCGTTCAACAACCCGTTCGGCGCCTGCAGTGCGTGCAGCGGCATCGGCACCAAGCTGGAGGTCGATGAGGAGCTCCTCATCCCCAACCCGGAGCTCTCGCTGTCCGAGGGGGCCATTGCGCCGTGGTCCCTGGGCACCGCCACCACGGAGTACTGGAACCGGCTGCTGGCCGGGCTCGCCGAGGAACTCGGCTTCTCCATGACGACGGCGTGGGAGAAGCTCGACACCGACGTCCGGCAGACCGTCCTGCATGGCAAGGACCACAAGGTGGTGGTGCAATACCGCAACCGCTTCGGCCGGGAACGGAAGTACAGCACCGGCTTTGAGGGCGTCGTGCAGTACGTCCACCGCAAGCATGGCGAGACCGATTCCGACTACGCGCGCGACCGCTACGAGGAATACATGCGCCAGGTCCCGTGCCCGGCCTGCAACGGGGCACGGCTGAACCCCGCGTCGCTATCCGTGCTGATCAACGGCAAATCAATCGCCGAGGTCGCCGCGCTGCCCATGCGGGAATGCGCAGGCTTCCTCGACAACCTCGTCCTGACCGGCCGTGAGGCCCAGATCGCCCACCAGGTCCTCAAGGAAATCCAGGCCCGGCTGACCTTCCTCCTCGACGTCGGACTCGAGTACCTGAACCTGGAGCGGCCCTCCGGCACCCTGTCCGGCGGCGAAGCCCAGCGCATCCGGCTGGCCACCCAGATCGGCTCCGGCCTCGTGGGCGTGCTGTACGTCCTGGACGAGCCCTCGATCGGCCTGCACCAGCGGGACAACCGCCGACTGATCGAGACACTCACCCGGCTCCGGGACCTCGGCAACACCCTGATCGTCGTGGAGCATGACGAGGACACCATCCACGAGGCCGACTGGGTGGTGGACATCGGACCGGGCGCCGGCGAGCACGGCGGCATGGTGGTCCATTCCGGTTCCTACCAGGCGCTGCTGGAAAACACGGACTCACTCACCGGCGACTACCTCTCGGGCCGGCGGAAAATCGAGATCCCGAAGAAGCGGCGCAAATACGACAAGAAGCGCGAGCTCAAGGTGGTCGGGGCGAAGGAAAACAACCTCCTGAACATCGACGCCAGTTTCCCGCTGGGCCTGTTCACCGCCGTCACCGGCGTCAGCGGCTCGGGCAAGTCCACCCTGGTCAACGAGATCCTCTACAAAGTGCTCGCCAACAAGCTCAACGGCGCCAAGCAGGTGGCCGGCCGGCACAAGTCCGTCCAGGGACTCGAACACCTGGACAAGGTGGTGCACGTCGACCAGAGCCCCATCGGCCGCACGCCGCGCTCGAACCCGGCCACCTACACCGGCGTGTTCGACCACATCCGGAAGCTTTTCGCCGAGACCACCGAAGCCAAGGTCCGCGGCTACCTGCCGGGCCGGTTCTCCTTCAACGTCAAGGGCGGCCGCTGCGAGGCCTGCTCCGGCGACGGCACCCTGAAGATCGAGATGAACTTCCTGCCGGACGTCTACGTCCCCTGCGAGGTCTGCCACGGCGCCCGGTACAACCGCGAAACCCTGGAGGTCCACTACAAGGGCAAGACCATCGCTGATGTGCTGAACATGCCCATCGAGGAAGGGGCCGAGTTCTTCGCGGCCTTCTCGCCGATCGCGCGGCACCTCAACACGCTCGTCGACGTCGGCCTTGGCTACGTCCGGCTGGGCCAGCCCGCCACCACGCTCTCCGGCGGTGAGGCCCAGCGCGTGAAGCTCGCAGCCGAGCTCCAGAAACGCTCCAACGGCCGCAGCGTCTACGTCCTGGACGAGCCCACCACCGGCCTGCACTTCGAGGACATCCGCAAGCTCCTCATGGTGCTGCAGGGCCTCGTGGAGAAGGGCAACACGGTGATCACGATCGAACACAACCTCGACGTCATCAAGAGCGCCGACTGGATCTTGGACCTTGGCCCCGACGGCGGGTCCGGTGGCGGCCGTGTGGTCGCGTCCGGCACCCCCGAGCAGGTGGCCAAGTCCAGCGAAAGCCACACGGCCGCGTTCCTGGCCGAGCTCCTCGCCTGAACACGCGCCGCCAGGGACCGTGCGGCGGCAGGCATGCTTCCGCCGCACGCGTCCCCCCGCGGGGATGTCACCGCCTGATCTATTCGCTGCTGTATTCCCTGATGTACCGCGTGATGTATTCCCGATGTATTCCTGAAGGAGCATGCGAATTTCTGGCAACCGCACACTCGTGAGAAACTAAGCCGGTGACGCATACAACAGTGCCCGTGATCTTCGACCTTGACGGCACTCTTGTCGATCCCGCCGGGGGAATTACCGACGGAATCGCCGCGGCCCTCACCGAACTTGGCCTGCCGGTTCCGGACAAGTCTCGGATGGACGCCATGATTGGGCCCAAGCTCAGCCATTCCCTCACGGAAATCGCCGGTGTTCCGGCCGCACAGCTGGAAGACGCCATCCGCATCTACCGCGCGCACTACGTTGCCACGGGAATCGCGCAGAGCCGGCTCTACCCGGGAATCCGCGGCCTCCTCGAGGACTTTGTCGCCGCAGGACGGCCCATCGCCGTCGCGACCCAGAAGCCGGAAGGACTTGCCCGCACCGTCCTGGCGCGCCACGGCATCGCCGGGCTCTTCCACAGCATCCGGGGCTCCGCCGCCGACGAGGCCGCCGGCGAGGCCGTTGGTCCGGGCGCGGGCTCCCTACCCGAAGGCTCCGTCCCCGAAGGCTCCGTTCCAGAAGGCAAGGCCGGCATCGTCGCTGCCGCGCTCTCGGACCTGGCTGACGCTGCCCCTTCGGCCGTCGGCCGGGCCGTGATGGTGGGGGACCGGGCACAGGACGTCGCCGGGGCCGCTGCGAACGGACTGGACTGCATCGGCGTAGGCTGGGGGTTTGCGCCCGACGGCGAACTGCACGCGGCCGGTGCCGTCGAGATCGTGCACACCACCACGGCGCTACACGCGACGATCAACCGGCTCTCCGAACGCCCGGGGACCACAGCCCTGAACGAGGTGCACACCGATGGCAATGTTTGACGCAATCCGCTGGACCACGCGGGGGCTGGTAACCACCACGTGCCGTCCCACGGTCATCGGCCTGGAAAACGTGCCCAAGGATGGGCCGTTTATCGTGGCCCCGAACCATCTCTCCTTCCTGGACAGCGTGATCGTCCAGGCCCTCATGCCGCGGCCCGTGGCATTCTTCGCGAAGGCTGAATATTTCACCACCGGCGGCATCAAGGGCAAAGCCATGAAGTCCTTCTTCGAGGCCGTGGGCTCCATTCCGGTGGAACGCGGTGAGCAGGCGGCGAGCGTCCAGGCTCTGAAGACCCTGCTGGACATCCTCGACTCCGGCAAGGGCGTGGGCATCTATCCCGAAGGCACCCGCTCCCGCGACGGCATCCTGTACCGCGGCCGCACCGGCGTCGGCTGGCTGGCCCTCACCACGGGCGCGCCCGTGATCCCGGTGGGCCTGATCGGCACCGAACACCTGCAGCCTGCGGACAGCAAGTCCGTCAAACCGCAGCACTTCACCATGAAGGTGGGCGAGCCGCTGTATTTCGAGAAGACCGGACCGGACCATTCCCTGCCGGCCCGCCGCCAGGTCACGGACCGCATCATGGACGCCATCGCGGACCTCAGCGGCCAGGAACGCTCCACCAGCTACAACCAGAGCAAGTCGGCCGAATAGCCCGCGGTTTCCTGCTCCCGGCCGGCGGCGGTGCACGTGCAACGGCACCGCCGGAGGCTCAGTAGACTTGATCTGTGGCAGATCCAGCGAGTTACCGACCCCAGACGGGTGAAATTCCGACCAATCCGGGCGTGTACCGCTTCCGCGATCCGCACGGCCGGGTCATCTACGTCGGCAAAGCCAAAAACCTCCGTGCCCGGCTGAACACCTACTTCGCCAACCCCGCCGGGCTCATGCCCAAAACCTACGCGATGGTGCACACGGCCAGCAGCGTCGAATGGACCGTGGTGGGCAGCGAGCTCGAGTCGCTGCAGCTGGAATACACCTGGATCAAGGAATTCACGCCCCGCTTCAACGTGATGTTCAGGGACGACAAAAGCTACCCGTATCTCGCCGTGACGATGGGGGAGAAGTACCCGCGCGTCCAGGTGCTGCGCGGCGACCGGCGGAAGGGGACCCGGTACTTCGGCCCGTACACCGCGGGCGCGATCCGGGACACCATGGACACCCTGCTGCGCGTGTTCCCGGTGCGCAGCTGCAGTCCCGGGGTGCTGAAACGCGCCGAAGCCAGCGGCCGGCCCTGCCTGCTCGGCTACATCGACAAATGCTCCGCGCCGTGCGTCGGCCGGATCTCCGCTGCGGACCACCGCGCCCTGGCCGAGGATTTCTGCACGTTCATGGGCGGCGAAGCCAAGCCCTTCGTCAACCGGCTGGAACGGGAGATGGCCGCGGCAGTCGCCGAGCTCGACTACGAACGCGCGGCCCGGCTCCGGGACGACATCGTGGCGCTGAAAAAGGTCTTCGAACGGAACGCCGTCGTCCTGGCCGAGGGCACGGACGCCGACGTTTTCGCCCTGCACGAAGACGAACTCGAGGCCGCCGTCCAGGTCTTCCACGTCCGCGGCGGACGGATCCGCGGCCAGCGCGGCTGGGTGGTGGAAAAGGTCGAGGACTCCACCACCCCGGAACTGGTCGAACACCTGCTCCAGCAGGTCTACGGCGAGGAAGCCGGGCTGCAGGGCAGGTTGCCCCGGGAAGTGCTGGTGCCCACCGAACCCAGCAACGCCCCGGAACTCGCACAATGGCTCAGCGGCCTGCGTGGGGCACGGGTGGACATCCGCGTCCCCCAGCGCGGCGACAAGGCCGCCCTCCTGTCCACGGTCCGTGAAAACGCCGAGCACGCCCTCAAACTCCATAAATCCCGGCGCGCCGGCGACCTCACCATGCGCTCCCAGGCCCTGCAGGAAATCCAGGAGGCGCTCGAGCTTCCCGTGGCGTTGCTGCGGATCGAGTGCTTCGACATCTCACACGTCCAGGGCACCAACGTAGTCGGCTCCATGGTGGTGGTCGAGGACGGCCTGCCGAAAAAGTCCGACTACCGGAAGTTCGCCGTGACCGGAGCCGCCGCCACCGACGACACGGCGGCCATGCACGATGTGCTGACCCGCCGGTTCCGGCACTATCTCCAGGAGAAAAACGAGCACGCGGCGGCCGCGGCCAAACCGGCGCACCAAGCGGCCCTGGACGCGGCAACCGCCGCGGCGGTCGCGGACTCCACGACGCCCACGCCGCGGAGCAAATTCGCCTACCCGCCCAACCTTGTCGTCGTCGACGGCGGCAAGCCGCAAGTCAATGCCGCCGCGCGGGCGCTGGAAGAGCTGGGCATCGAGGACGTCTATGTGGTCGGCCTGGCCAAACGGCTCGAGGAAGTGTGGCTGCCGGACAGCGACTTCCCGGTGATCCTGCCGCGCGCCTCCGCCGGCCTGTATCTGCTGCAGCGGATCCGCGACGAGGCCCACCGCTTCGCCATCAGCTTCCACCGGCAAAAGCGCGGCAAGGCCATGACGGTGTCCGCGCTGGACAGCGTGCCCGGGCTGGGCGAGTCCAAACGCAAGGCCCTCCTGGCCGAGTTCGGCTCCGTCAAGGCGATCAAGGCCGCGACGCAGGAGGAACTCACCGGTGCCAAGGGGATCGGCCCCTCCCTGGCCGCCTCGATCGTCCGGCACTTCACTGCCGGCGGCCTCGAGGAAGCCGCTACGGTTCCTGCCGTCAACATGACCACCGGCGAAATCCTCGACACTTAGCTAGCGCCGCCAAACTTAGCTAGGGTAAAGACTTGGGTACGGCACGGCCGCGGCATCACCGCGGCCGGCGCGCAAACCTGACGGAACAGCAAATCGCACAGGCAGAGATGGGGCTTCACTGATGGCAGAGTCGACGGCAGGATCCGAGACGGATGCGGACGGCATGACACCCGTCAAACCCGTCGAGGCTGAACTGCTCGTGGTGACCGGAATGTCGGGAGCCGGCCGCAGCACCGCCTCGGACGCCCTTGAGGACCATGGCTGGTATGTCGTGGAAAACCTGCCGCCGCAGATGCTCGGCACGCTCGCCGAACTGGTGTCCCGGACACCGCACTCGATGTCCAAGCTCGCCGTCGTGATGGACGTCCGGAGCAAGGAACTGTTCGTCGACATGCGCGCGGCGCTCCGCGCCCTGGAAGCCACGGGCGTGAGCTTCCGCGTGCTGTTCCTCGACGCCAACGACGACGTCCTGGTGCGCCGCTTCGAGCAGGGCCGCAGGCCCCACCCGCTCCAGGGCGGCGGCCGGATCCTCGACGGCATCGCCGCCGAACGCGAGCTGGTGCGTGAATTGAAGGACACCGCCGACATTGTCCTGGACACGTCCTCCCTCAACGTCCATGGCCTCGCCACCGCGATCACCGAACTCTTCAGCGAGACCGGGCCGGTGGCGCTGCGGCTCAACGTCATGAGCTTCGGCTTCAAGTACGGGCTCCCGGTGGATGCCAACTTCGTGGCCGATGCCCGCTTCATCCCCAACCCGCACTGGGTGCCGCAGTTGCGCCCGCACACCGGGCTGGACAAGGACGTCAGCGACTACGTGCTGGAGGCCCAGGGCGTCAGCGACTTCGTGGAACGCTACGTGCTGGCCCTCGAACCGGTCCTGGACGGGTACCGGCGGGAGAATAAGCACTACGCCACCATCGCCGTGGGCTGCACCGGCGGCAAACACCGTTCCGTGGCGGTCGCCGTCGAACTCTCACGGAGGCTGGCGCAATATCCGCGCGTCACCGTGACCACGACGCACCGGGACCTGGGCCGCGAGTAATGGCGCTGCTGACCGGCCCGCTGCCCCTCGTCCCGCCCGCCAGCGCGGCCTTCGCCAGCCAGCAGGACAAAGGACCCTCCGTCGTCGCGCTCGGCGGCGGCCACGGTCTCTCCGCCTCGCTGTCGGCCCTGCGCCTGCTGACCTCCGAGCTCACCGCGATCGTCACGGTCGCGGACGACGGCGGCTCCTCCGGCCGGCTCCGCGAAGAGTACGGCGTCCTGCCGCCCGGCGATCTGCGGATGGCCCTGTCCGCGCTGTGCGACGACACCGACTGGGGCCGCACGTGGCGTGACGTCATGCAGCACCGCTTCGCGCCCGGCAAAGGCCGCGGCGGCTCCCTCGATGAACACGCGATGGGTAACCTCCTGATCGTCACGCTCTGGGAGCTCCTGGGCGACACCGTCGCGGGCCTGAAGTGGGCCGGCGCCCTGCTCGGCGCCCGCGGCGAAGTCCTGCCAATGTCCAGCGTCCCGCTGACCATCGAGGGCCAGGTCCGGGTCACCGCCCCGGACGGCGCAACGGCACTGCAGACCCTCACCGGTCAGGCCAAGTGCGCGGTGGCAGGGTCCCTGGAGCACGTCCGGCTCTTGCCTGAGAACGCTCCGGCCTGCACCGAGGCACTGACGGCGATCGAGCTGGCAGACTGGGTGATCCTCGGTCCGGGCTCCTGGTACACGTCCGTTCTGCCGCACCTGTTGCTGCCCGAAATGCGCGAGGCCCTCGCCAACACGGCCGCCCGCCGGTGCCTGACCATGAACCTGGCCACAGATACCAAGGAGACCGCCGGCATGACCGCCGCCGACCACCTCCGGGTGCTGCGCGAGTACGCGCCGGAGTTCACGATCGACGTCATCCTGGCCGACCCGGCGTCGGTGCAGAACCTGCCCGACTTCGAGGCGGCGGCAGGAATGCTCGGCGCCGAGGTGGTCTTGGGTAAAGTGGGGGCGTCTGGTCGCCGTCCGGTCCACGATCCGTTGCGGCTGGCGACGGCGTATCACGATATTTTCGGGAATAGTTAGGAAAGGTGCCATGGCACTGACAGCATCAGTCAAGGAAGAACTTTCCCGTCTGGATATCAAGAAGTCCTCAGTCCGCAAGGCCGAGGTCTCGGCCATGCTCCGCTTCGCCGGCGGGCTGCACATCATCTCGGGCCGGATTGTGATCGAGGCCGAAGTCGACCTCGCATCGACCGCCCGGCGGCTGCGCGCCGCCATCGCCGAGGTGTACGGCCACCAGAGCGAGATCATCGTCGTCTCCGGCGGCGGCCTGCGCCGCGGCAGCCGCTATGTGGTGCGGGTGGTGCGCGACGGTGAGGCCCTCGCCCGCCAGACCGGACTGCTGGACGCGCGGGGCCGCCCCGTGCGCGGCCTTCCGTCGGTAGTGGTCAACGGCTCCGCCGCGGACGCCGAAGCCGTCTGGCGCGGCGCATTCCTGGTCCACGGCTCGCTCACCGAGCCCGGCCGGTCCTCGGCCATGGAAGTCACCTGCCCCGGCCCCGAATCGGCCCTGGCCCTCGTCGGCGCCGCCCGCCGCCTGGGCATCCAGGCCAAGGCCCGCGAGGTCAGGGGAGTGGACCGCGTGGTGATCCGCGACGGCGACACGATCGCCGCGCTGCTCACGCGCATGGGCGCACATGACGCCCTGATGGTCTGGGAGGAACGCCGCATGCGCAAGGAAGTCCGGGCCACTGCCAACCGGCTCGCCAACTTCGATGACGCGAACCTGCGCCGTTCCGCGCAGGCCGCCGTGGCCGCCGGCGCCCGGGTGGACCGGGCCCTGGAAATCCTGGGCGACGACGTCCCGGACCATCTGAAGTATGCCGGTGAGCTCCGGGTCGCGCACAAGCAGGCCAGCCTGGACGAGCTGGGCCGGCTCGCCGACCCCGTCATGACCAAGGACGCCATCGCCGGCCGGATCCGCCGGCTCCTGGCCATGGCGGACAAACGGGCCCAGGACCTCGGCATCCCGGGCACCGAAGCCAATGTGACGCCGGAAATGCTCGACGACTAGCCCGCCCCTAGAATCAACAGCAGGAATATACCGGGAATGGAAATACCCGGGAGCCGCGGTGGGTTGTCGCCGTTGGATCCCACCGCAATTTTCCGGATGCCCGCATCCGGATGCACAATCCGAGAGTTACCGAACCGGACAACCCGTCCACGACATTGGAGGATTTTGTGACCGAGTACGTACTGCCCCAGCTCGACTATGACTACGCAGCGCTGGAACCGCACATCTCCGCGAAGATCATGGAGCTGCACCACAGCAAGCACCACGCCGCCTACGTGGCCGGCGCCAACAACGCCCTGGCCCAGCTGGCCGAGGCGCGCGAAAAGGGCGACTTCGCCAACATCAACCGCCTCTCCAAGGACCTCGCGTTCCACACCGGCGGCCACATCAACCACTCCGTCTTCTGGAAGAACCTCTCCCCGGACGGTGGCGACAAGCCCGAGGGCGAGCTCGCCGCGGCCATCGACGACGCCTTCGGCTCGTTCGACGCATTCCGTGCCCAGTTCAGCGCCGCGGCGCTGGGCCTGCAGGGCTCCGGCTGGGGCTTCCTGGCCTACGAACCCATCGGCGGCAACCTGGTCATCGAGCAGCTCTACGATCAGCAGGGCAACGTCGCACTCGGCACCACCCCGCTGCTGATGCTGGACATGTGGGAGCACGCTTTCTACCTGGACTACGTCAACGTCAAGGCTGACTACGTCAAGGCCTTCTGGAACATCGTGAACTGGGCCGACGTCGCCAAGCGCTTCGACGCCGCCCGCAAGAACGCGACGGGCCTCATTACCCTCTAGGCAGGTCCCATTACCCTGCACAGGGTGACGGAATCGACTTCCGTTTGTAACAAACCTCACATTACGGGCCGGTCGGCCCGAAATGTGGACGGACTGCCCCTGCACTTGCGGGGGCAGTCCCGGTTAAACGTAAGATGGATCACGGAAGGCGGTTAGCCTTCAGCAATGTGGCTGGTCGCCCTCCGATCTGGTAATTATCTCTGCCCAATGGCGTGCGGGATCTGTTAGTTGGCTTGAACGCCTTCTCAACTAGTCGTGCTCGCAAGAGCACCAAGGAGACTGAAAACGTGACGACCCGTATTGGCATCAACGGCTTTGGCCGTATCGGCCGCAACTACTTCCGCGCCGCCCTCGCACAGGGCGCAGACCTTGAGATCGTTGCGGTCAACGACCTCACCAGCCCGGAAGCCCTCGCTCACCTCTTCAAGTACGACTCCGTGGGCGGCCGCCTGGCCGAAACCATCGAGGTCAAAGACGGCAACATCGTCGTCGACGGCAACATCATCAAGGTCCTGGCCGAACGCGATCCCGCGAAGCTGCCCTGGGGCGAGCTCGGCGTCGACATCGTCATCGAGTCCACCGGCTTCTTCACCAAGGCCGCCGATGCGCAGAAGCACATCGACGCCGGCGCCAAGAAGGTCCTGATCTCCGCCCCCGCGTCGGATGAGGACATCACGATCGTGATGGGCGTCAACGACGGCCTGTACGACAGCGCCACGCACCACATCATCTCCAACGCCTCCTGCACCACCAACTGCCTCGGCCCGCTGGCCAAGGTCATCAATGACGCCTTCGGCATCGAGCGTGGCCTGATGACCACCATCCACGCCTACACCGCCGACCAGAACCTGCAGGACGGCCCGCACAAGGACCTCCGCCGCGCCCGCGCCGCCGCCATCAACATGGTGCCCACCTCCACCGGTGCCGCCAAGGCGATCGGCCTGGTCCTGCCGGAACTCAAGGGCAAGCTCGACGGCTACGCCATCCGCGTGCCCGTCCCCACCGGTTCCGCCACGGACCTGACCGTCACGGTCTCCCGCGAGACCACGGTCGCTGAAGTCAACGCCGCCCTCAAGGCAGCGTCGGAGACCGAGGAGCTCAAGGGCCTGCTGACCTACACCGACGAGCCGATCGTCTCCTCGGACATCGTCGGTGACCCGGCATCGTCCATCTTCGATTCCGGCCTGACCAAGGTGATCGGCGACCAGGTCAAGGTTGTGTCCTGGTATGACAACGAGTGGGGTTACTCCAACCGCCTCGTGGACCTCACGGAGCTTGTCGCGTCCAAGCTGGGCTAGGGTAAGACTCATGACATTTCACACCCTCAACGAACTGATCGCTGATGGTGTCCGCGGGCGGTACGTTCTGGTCAGAAGTGACCTGAACGTGCCGCTCGACGGCTCTACAGTGACTGACGATGGCCGCATCAAGGCCTCCCTGCCAGTGCTGGCGAAGCTCACGGACGCCGGTGCCCGCGTGCTGGTCACAGCACACCTCGGCCGCCCCAAGGGCGCCCCGGAGGAGAAGTACTCACTCAAGCCCGCAGCCGCACGGCTGGCCGAGCTTGCCGGGTTCAAGGTCTCACTTGCCACCGACACCGTCGGCGAGTCGGCCAAGGAGCTCTCCGCCGCGCTGCAGGACGGCGAAGTGCTGGTCCTTGAAAACGTGCGCTTCGACGCGCGGGAGACCTCCAAGGACGACGCCGAACGCGGCGCCTTCGCGGACGAACTCGTCGCGCTCACCGGTGATAACGGCGCCTTCGTCGACGATGCCTTCGGTGCCGTGCACCGCAAGCACGCCAGCGTGTACGACGTCGCCACGCGGCTGCCGTCCTACCAGGGCGACCTCGTCCGCACGGAGGTCGAAGTGTTGCGCAAGCTCACCACCGACACCCAGCGGCCCTACGTCGTTGTCCTCGGCGGCTCCAAGGTCTCCGACAAGCTCGCTGTCATCGACAACCTCCTGGGCAAGGCGGACACGATTCTGGTGGGCGGCGGCATGCTGTTCACCTTCCTCGCCGCCGCGGGTCACAAGGTCGCGGGCAGCCTGCTCGAAGAGGACCAGATCCCGGTCGTCCAGGACTACCTGAAGCGGGCCGCCGACGCCGGCACCGAGTTCGTTGTGCCCACCGATGTTGTGGTGGCGAGCAAGTTCGCCGCCGATGCCGAGCACGAGACCGTCGCGGCCGACGCCATCGAGTCGGGCAGCTTCGGAGCGCAGGGCATCGGGCTGGACATCGGGCCGGTATCGGCAGCGGCGTTCGCGGAACGGATCAAGGGCGCCAAGACCGTGTTCTGGAACGGGCCCATGGGCGTGTTCGAATTCGCGGCCTTCGCCGGCGGTACCCGGGCCATCGCGCAGGCCCTGACCGAGACGGACGCGTTCACCGTCGTTGGCGGCGGCGACTCGGCGGCAGCGGTCCGGACCCTCGGCTTCGCCGATGAGGCGTTCGGCCACATTTCAACCGGCGGCGGCGCAAGCCTGGAGTACCTTGAAGGCAAGGAACTCCCCGGCCTGAGCGTCCTCGACCGTTAGAAGCACAGACCGCTAAAAGCACCGGCATTTGAGCCGGCAGGGTGCCCTCCGCAACGAACCGGGCACCCTGCCGGCTGCTCCCACACACCAAGAACTCCTGGAGATCACGTGACCACGTCAACCAACGGTAAATTCGACCGCAAGCCTTTCATCGCCGGCAACTGGAAGATGAACATGGACCACGTCCAGGGCATCACCCTCCTGCAGAAGCTGGCGTGGACCCTGTCCGACGCCAAGCACGACTACAGCCGGGTGGAGGTCGCCGTCTTCCCGCCGTTCACGGATCTCCGCGGCGTTCAGACGCTGGTCCAGGGCGACGAGCTCGCCGTCGTCTATGGCGGCCAGGACCTCTCCCAGTTCGACTCCGGCGCCTACACGGGCGACATTTCCGGCCAGTTCCTCGCGAAGCTTGCCTGCAGCTACGTCCTGGTTGGCCACAGCGAACGCCGCACCATCCACAACGAGTCCGACGCCGTGCTCAACGCCAAGACCAAGGCCGCCTTCCGGCACGGCATCACCCCGGTCCTCTGTGTCGGTGAAGGCCTGGAGATCCGGCAGGCCGGCACCCACGTGGACCACACCCTCGCCCAGCTGCGCGCCGGCGTCGAAGGCCTCACCCCGGAGCAGGCCGCCGAGCTCGTGGTTGCCTACGAGCCCGTGTGGGCCATCGGCACCGGCGAGGTCGCGGGCCCGGAAGATGCCCAGGAAATGTGTGCAGCTATCCGTGCCGAACTGTCCACCCTCTTCGGAGCCGACGTGGCAGCCAAGACCCGCCTGCTCTACGGCGGCTCGGTCAAGGCCAACAACGCGGCGTCGATCCTCAAGGAGCGCGACGTCGACGGCTTGCTGGTCGGCGGTGCCAGCCTGGACGCTGCCGAGTTTGCTAATATTGTCAGGTTCGAGAGTCACCTGTTGACGGATTAGTCCGGACACAGCCTGACCCCCGCAATCCAATCCTTCTGAAAGGCCGTCGTGGACGTTCTTCATGTCATTCTGCAGGTCCTCCTGGGCATCACCAGCCTCCTGCTGACGTTGCTCATCCTGCTCCATAAGGGACGCGGAGGCGGCCTGTCCGACATGTTCGGCGGCGGCATGAGCTCGGGGCTGAGCTCCTCCGGGGTCGCGGAACGGAACCTCAACAGGTTCACCGTCATCCTGGGAATCACCTGGGGAGTGGTGATCATCGCCCTCGGCCTGCTCATGCGGTTCAGCACGGGTGCCGATTCCTAGGACGCCCGTCCGAAAACTCCATATGGGGTCCTTATGGCCCTCCCGGCATCGGGAACTCACGAACTACACTGTGGCTGTCGTCTTGCACTTCCACCAGCTAAGTAGCCAGGAGTTCCCGATGCTGCATTCTGCTTCCGGATTCAAGGGAATCCGCGTGGGCGCCACCGAGGGGGCATCTCCCCGCCATGAACCACTGAACGGGGCCGGCGTACGCCAGCCCCGTATTCGTGTCTCCTTCCGGTGCGCCAAGGGCCATGAAACCGCGCTCGTGTTCGCCCAGCTGCCGGAGGAACAGATCCCCGGAGTCTGGGACTGCCGGCGCTGCGGCGGCACCGCAACCCGCGACGAATCAAAGTTTGCCCTGGAGGAAGCACCGACAGAGGGCTTCAAGACGCACCTGGAATACGTTAAAGAGCGGCGCTCCAGCCAGGACGCCGAAGACGTGCTGGCCGGAGCGCTGGAACGGCTACGCTCAGGACGCACCCTTCCGGACGAGCTGCTCCGGGACCCGTGAGGCCGCGTTCTCGTCAATCAGCCACAGGGTTTCCCGGCGGCCGCGCGGGCCCGCCGCGGGAACCTGCACCGGATTGGCGCCGGCCAGGGCGAGCCCTACGGCGCCGGCCTTGTCGTCACCGGCCACCACCATCCACACCTCGGACGCCGTATTGATCGCCGGCAACGTCAGCGACACCCGCGCCGGCGGCGGCTTGGGGGAGTTGTGGACACCCACGACAGTCCGTTCCTTCTCCCGGATGCCGGCTTGCTCCGGGAAGAGCGAGGCGACGTGCGCATCCGGCCCGACGCCGAGGAGGACAATATCCAGGCGGGGGAGCCGCGCCGGCATTTCCGGCCTGTCGTCGGACATGTCCGCGGCGTGCTCGGCGGCCGCTGCCTCGGCGAGACGGCGGGCATAGTCGGCCGCCGCGTCGTCCGGGCTGTCGAAGTCATCGGTGGAACCGGGCACATGGACGCGCGCCGGATCAACACCGATATGGGACAGGAGGGCGTCCTGGGCCTGGCGGGCGTTGCGCTCGGCGTCGTCTGCCGCCACAAAGCGCTCGTCCCCCCACCAGAAATTCACCTTGGACCAGTCGACGGCCCGCGCCGCCGGCGACTCGGCCACGGCCTTGAGCGAGCCGATGCCCATCGTTCCCCCGGTAAGCACCACCGTGGCCTCGCCGTGCCGGTCCTGGATATCCACGAGCTTGGTAATCAGGCGGGCTGCGATCGCAGCCATCAGAACGGTCGAATCAGGATGGATGCTTACTCTCGGGTCAGCGCTCACTGGGACGGACACTCCTTAGATTGGTACGCGGCAGTCCCATAGTAATCACTTCACCGAAGACTTCGTCCGGATCCAGGCGGCGGAGTTCCTCGGCCAGGCAGTCCTTGAGGCTGCGGCGGGGCAGTGAGATCCGCTGCGCGGGCTGGCCGGGCTGGGTCAGTTCCGCAATGGTGAGCCCGGGCCGGAAAAGCTGGATGTCGCCGCCGGGCCGGGTCAGCCGGACGCGCCGAATGCCGGTTCCGGCCGGATCCGCCACGATCGTCACGGGAACGTCCAGGGCCAGGGTGAGCCAGGCGGCGAGGAGCACGGTGCTGGGGGAGTCCGAGGCGCCCTCGACGGCCACGGCCGTCACCGGCGAGTCGTCCACCTGGTCCAGGACCGCAGCCAGCTGGATGCGCCAGTTGGTCAGCCGGGTCCAGGCCAGGTCTGTGTCGCCGGCCTTGTAGGTGCGGCGGATGTTTTCCAGCGCCGCGACCGGGTCCGCTTCGTTGGCCGAGTCGGTGATCCGGCGGTGCGCGATGCCCCCGATCGAGGTCTGGCACGCATTCCTGGGTGCGCCGTGCGGCCACCACGCCACGATCGGGGCGTCCGGGAGCAGCAGGGCCGCGACGAGGGATTCGCTTTCCTCGGCGAGTTCGCCGTAGCCGCGCAGCAGGATCACCTCGGAGGCCCCGGCGTCGCCGCCGACGCGGATCTGGGCGTCCAGCCGGGTCGGGGCCGAGGCCCCGGCGTCGGCGAGGACGATGATCCGGCACGGGTGTTCGCGGCTTGCCTCGTTGGCTGCCTCGATGGCTTCCTCTTCGAGCCCGGAGCGGGTGACGACCACAAGGGTCAGGACCCGGCCCAGGGCGATCACGCCGCCCTGCTCCCGCAGGGCCATGATCTTCTTGGAAATCTTGGAGGTGGTGGTGTCGGGAAGATCTACGATCATGGCCTTCTCCAGGTTCGTCCGTCGCGGGCAAGGAGCTCGTCGGCCGAGGCAGGGCCCCAGCTGCCGGGAGCGTAGGGCTGGGGCTGTTCGTCGAGGCCGGCCCAGTAGTTCTCGAAGGGATCCAGGATCTTCCAGGACAGCTCGACTTCCTGGTGCCGGGGGAACAGCGGCGGTTCGCCGAGGAGCACGTCCAGGATGAGGCGTTCGTAGGCTTCGGGGCTGGACTCGGTGAAGGAGTGGCCGTAGCCGAAGTCCATGGTGACGTCGCGGACCTCCATCTGGGTGCCCGGGACCTTGGAACCGAACCGGATCGTGGCGCCCTCGTCAGGCTGGACCCGGATCACCACGGCGTTCTGGCCGAAGTCGTCCTCGCCGTGGTCGGTGAAGAGCAGGTTCGGTGCGCGCTTGAACACGACGGCGATCTCCGTCACCCGGCGCCCCAGCCGCTTTCCGGCACGCAGGTAGAACGGCACACCGGACCAGCGCCGGGTGTTGATGTCCACCCGGATCGCGGCGAACGTCTCGGTCTTGGAATCGGCGGGGATGCCCTCTTCCTCCAGGTACCCGAGGACTTCCTCGCCGCCCTGCCAGCCGCCGGTGAACTGACCGCGGGCGGAGTGGGTGGAGAGGTCGTGGGGGAGCCTGACGGCGGCGAGGACCTTTTCCTTCTCGGCACGCAGGTCATCGGCGTTGAAGGAGATCGGCTCCTCCATGGCTGTCAGGGCCAGCAGCTGCAGCAGGTGGTTCTGGATGACGTCGCGGGCCGCGCCCACGCCGTCGTAGTAGCCTGCCCGGCCACCCGTGCCGATGTCCTCGGCCATGGTGATCTGGACGTGGTCCACATAGTTGGCGTTCCAGAGCGGCTCGAAGAGCTGGTTGGCGAAGCGCAGTGCCAGGATGTTCTGCACCGTCTCCTTGCCCAGGTAGTGGTCGATCCGGAACACCGCGTCCGGCGGGAACACCGACTCGACGATGTCGTTGAGCTGGCGGGCCGATTCGAGGTCGTGGCCGAACGGCTTTTCGATCACCACGCGGCGCCAGTTGTCGCCCGCGGCCTGGGCCAGGCCGTGCTTGGAGAGCTGGCGGCAAACCTGTTCGAAGGCCTTCGGCGGGATCGAGAGGTAGAACGCGTGGTTTCCCCGCGTCCCGCGCTGTTCGTCGAGTTCATCGATCGTGTCCGAGAGCCGCTTGAACGCCTCGTCGTCGTCGAACTCGCCCTGCACGAAGCGGATGCCCTCGGAGAGCTGCTTCCAGACCGTTTCATCGAACGGGGTGCGGGCGTAGGTTTTGACGGACTCCTTGACCTCCGCCGCGAAGTCCTCGTTCTCCCACTCGCGGCGGGCAAAGCCCACCAGCGCGAAGCTCGGCGGCAGCAGCCCGCGGTTGGCGAGGTCATACACGGCTGGCATGAGCTTCTTGCGGGCGAGGTCCCCGGTCACCCCGAACAGGACCAGCGACGCCGGCCCGGCAATACGGTTCAGACGGCGGTCACGGGGGTCCCGGAGCGGATTGCGCCCCCGGCCGGCCGTGTTCCTGCCGCCGTTGTAGGTTTCTGGCATGGTTGCGTGGGTGCCTTAGCTTTCAGTGGAGGATGCGGCCTGGCCGGCGAGGGACGTGACGAGCTCCTGGAGCTGCTTCACGCCCGCGGCGCGGTCGGTGAGGTGCAGCCGGAGGACCGGACGGCCGTGCTCGGAGAGGACCTGGGCATCGCCCGCGGCCTGCGCCGAGATCAGCTCGCCGAACGTGAATGGCCGGTCCGGGATGGCCAGGTCAGCCGCGGACGCGGCCGTGACCTGCAGGAAGACGCCGATCGCGGGTCCGCCCTTGTGGAACTGGCCGGTGGAGTGCAGGAACCGCGGGCCCCAGCCGAAGGTGACCGGGCGTCCGCTGACAGCGGCCAGTTCGTCCCGGACGCCTTCGAAGCTGGCGTAGGCGAGCCGGTCGAAGTAGGCCTGCACGCTGAGGTAGTTGTCCGGGCCGAGTTCGGCGAGCAGCGCGCCGACGGCCTCTGCCGCGGTGGCGGCGTCGCCGAGCCATGCTCCGCCGCGGACCTCGATGGCGCCGTCGGTGAAATTCGCCGGCGTCGGTTCGGGCTGTGCGTCCAGCAGGCCGCGGGCGGCGATTTTCGCTGCCTCGACATCAGGCTGGTCGAACGGGTTGATGCCCAGCAGGCGGCCGGCCACGGCGGTGGCGAATTCCCACACCATCATCTGCGTGGCCAGGCCGCCGGCAATGGCGACCTCGTTCTCGCCGAGCTGCACGTCGGCGTCCGCTGCGACGAGCCGGATGACCAGCACGTCGGGAGCGCCCAGGGTGGCCTCCGGGGAGGCAGGACCGGCCACGACCGGCAGCACGCCGGTGCCGAGCTTGCCTGTGGATTCGGCGATGAGCTGTTCGGCCCAGTCGGCGAAGCCCACGATCCCGGACCCGTCCTCCGCGATGACGATCTTGTTGCGCAGCGGGGTGGTGCCGCCCAGTGCGGTGCCGAGGGCGAGACCGATGTTGTCCTCCGAGTCCTCATTGAGGATCTCGGCGGCTTCTTCGGCCTCATCCAGGAAAGCCTGGATGTCCACTCCGGCCAGCCCGCACGGGACCAGCCCGAAAGCGGTCAGGGCCGAGAAGCGGCCGCCGACGTTGGGGTCTGCATTGAAGACGGCGCGGTAGCCGGCCTCCCGTGAGGCCTTGTCCAGCGGCGACCCCGGGTCGGTGACGATGATGATGCGGCTCTTCGCGTCGATCCCGGCATCGGTGAACGCCTGCTCGAAGATCCGGCGCTGGGAATCCGTTTCCACGGTGGAGCCGGACTTGGACGAAACCACGATTGCGGTTTCGGCCAGCCGGTCCGCCACCGCGGCACTGACCTGTTCGGGGTCGGTGCTGTCCAGCACAGTCAGCTCGACGCCAGCGGTGCCCGCGATGACTTCGGGCGCCAGGGAGGAGCCACCCATGCCGCAGAGGACGATCCGCGTTACGCCCTCGGCCTTCAGCGCGTCGCGGAGTTCGAGGATGTCGCCGACCAGCGGCTGGGAGACGGTGGCCGCCTCGACCCAGCCCAGCCGGACAGCGGATTCCTGCTCTGCGTCCGGACCCCACAGGGTGTGGTCCTTCGCGAAGATCCGGGTGGCAATGCGGTCTTCCAGCAGTGCCGGGAGGTGCTGCTCATGTGCCTGGCGGGCTGCGCCGGTGGCGTCGTAGCTGAGTGTGCTCATGGTGGGTTAGGAAGCCTTCCGTGCAGAGGCCAGGGCGCCTTCGACGTCGCCCAGCAGTTCCTTCCAGCTGGCCACGAACTTGTCCAGGCCTTCGGATTCGAGCAGAGCGACGACCTCGTTGTAGGAAATCCCCAGTGCGTCGAGGGAGTTCAGCGTGGCGTTGGCGTCGTCGTAGCCGCGGGTGACGGTGTCGCCCGTGACGGTGCCGTGGTCGAACGTCGCGTCGAGCGTCTTCTCCGGCATGGTGTTGACGACGCCGGGGGCGACGAGTTCGGTGACGTAGAGGGTATCCGGGTAGGCCGGGTCCTTCACGCCGGTGGAGGCCCAGAGCGGGCGCTGCGGCAGGGCGCCGGCCTCGGCCAGCAGGGCCCAGCGTTCGGTGGAGAACAGCTCCTCGTAGACCTGGTAGGCCAGGCGCGCGTTGGCCAGGCCGGCCTTGCCCTTGAGTGCCTTGGCTTCCTCGGTGCCGATGGCGTTGAGGCGCTTGTCGATTTCGGCATCGACGCGGGAGACGAAGAAGGACGCGACCGAGTGGATCGTGGACAGGTCGTGGCCGTTGTCCTTGGCCTGCTCGAGTCCGGACTGGAAGGCGTTGATCACGGCGCGGTAGCGTTCCAGCGAGAAGATCAGGGTCACGTTGACGCTGATGCCCTCGGCCAGGGTGGCGGTGATCGCCTCGAGGCCTTCGAGGGTTGCCGGGATCTTGATCAGGACGTTGTCCTTGTTGACCTTCTTGTACAGGTGCTTCGCTTCGGCGATGGTGCCGGCGGTGTCCCAGGCCAGGCGGGGGTCGACCTCGATGGAAACGCGGCCGTCGACGCCCTTGGTGGCCGCGGCGACGGGGGCGAACAGGTCGCAGGCGTCGGCCACGTCGGTGGTGGTGATTTCGAAGACGGTCTCCTCGACGGTGGCGCCTGCCGCGGCCTGGGCGGCGATCACGGCGTCGTAGTCGTGGCCGGCGGTGATGGCGGCGTGGAAGATCGACGGGTTGGTGGTGACGCCAACGACGTTCTTCTCTTCAATCAGCTTGCGCAGGGTGCCGGTCTGCAGGCGGCCGCGGGAGAGGTCATCGAGCCAGATCGAGACGCCGGCGTCGGAGAGCTGCTGGGTGGGGGTAGTCATTTCATAACTCCTGGAAATCATGGGTTCCGGGGGCACAGCGTCCCCCGGAACCGTGGTGGTGGATCAGTTGGTGAGGCCGGCGAGGGATTCCTTCGCGGCGGCGGCGACTGCTTCTGCCGTGATGCCGAATTCCTGGAAGAGGCGCTTGTAGTCCGCGGACGCGCCGAAGTGCTCCAGGGAGATGGAACGGCCGGCGTCGCCGACGAATTCCTTCCAGCCCAGGGCCAGTCCGGCCTCGACCGAAACGCGTGCCTTCACGGCCGGGGGCAGCACGGCGTCGCGGTAGGCGGCGTCCTGCTTGTTGAACCATTCCACGCAGGGCATGGACACCACACGGGTGGGGATGCCCTCGGCCTGCAGCACTTCGCGGGCGTTGACGGCGAGCTGGACCTCGGAGCCGGTGCCAATCAGGATGACCTGGGCGTCGACGGTGTTGCCGTCCTTCGACGCCTCAGCCAGGACGTAGCCGCCCTTCTCGACGCCGGCCGTGGAGCCGAAGGTGTCGCCGTCGGCCACGCCGGTGCCGCGGGCGTACGTGGGGATGTTCTGCCGGGTCAGGACGATCCCGGCGGGGTTTTCGTGGTTTTCCAGCATGGCCTTCCAGGCCGCGGCAACCTCGTTCGCATCTCCCGGGCGGACGACGTCCAGGCCCGGGATGGCACGCAGGGAGGCGAGCTGCTCGACGGGCTGGTGCGTGGGGCCGTCCTCGCCCAGCCCGATCGAGTCGTGCGTCCAGACGTACAGCGACGGGACGCCCATGAGGGCGCCGAGCCGGATCGCGGGGCGCTGGTAGTCGGAGAAGATCAGGAACGTTCCGGAGAACGCCCGGGTGCGCCCGTGCAGGGAGATGCCGTTCACGATCGATGCCGCGGCGTGCTCGCGGATGCCGAAGTGCAGGACCCGGCCATAGGGGTTGCCCTTCCACGCCGCGGTGGACCGGGACGTGGGGATGAACGAGGGCGAGCCTTCGATCGTGGTGTTGTTCGACTCCGCGAGGTCGGCGGAGCCGCCCCAGAGTTCGGGCATGACCGGGCCGATCGCGTTCAGGACCTTCCCGGAGGCGGCCCGGGTGGAGACGTCCTTGCCGGCCTCGAAGACCGGCAGGGCGGCCTCGAAGTCGCCCGGGAGCTTCTTCGCCTCGACGCGTTCCAGCAATGCAGCGGCCTCGGGGTTGCCGGCTTGCCACGCCTCGAACGAGGCCTGCCAGTCGGTGCGGGCAGCCGCGCCGCGGTCCTGGACGGCCCGGGCGTGGGCCAGGACGTCCTCGTCGACCTGGAAGGCGCGTTCCGGGTCGAAGCCCAGGACCTTCTTCAGGGCCGCGACTTCCTCAGCGCCCAGGGCGGAGCCGTGGATCTTGCCGGTGTTCTGCTTCTTCGGCGCCGGGTACCCGATGATGGTCCGCAGGGAGATGATGGAGGGCTTGCCGGTTTCGGCCTTCGCGGCAAGCAGCGCGGCGTGCAGTTCCTGCACGTCTTCGACGTATTCGCCGGTCCGGGTCCAATCGACGCGCTGGGTGTGCCAGCCGTAGGCCTCGTAGCGGGCCAGGACGTCCTCGGTGAACGCCACATCGGTGTCGTCCTCAATCGAGATGTGGTTCTCGTCGTAGATCACCACGAGGTTGCCCAGTTCCTGGTGCCCGGCGAGTGAGGACGCCTCGGAGGTGACGCCTTCCTGCAGGTCGCCGTCGGAGGCGATCACCCAGATGGTGTGATCGAACGGGCTCGTGCCGGCGGGAGCGTCGGCGTCGAACAGGCCGCGCATCCGGCGCTGGGAATAGGCGAAGCCGACCGCGGAGGCCAGGCCCTGGCCGAGCGGGCCGGTGGTGATCTCCACACCCTTGGTGTGCTTATACTCCGGGTGGCCCGGGGTCAGCGAGCCCCAGGTCCGCAGCGCCTCCAGGTCCTTCAGCTCCAGGCCGTAGCCGGAGAGGAACAGCTGGATGTACAGGGTCAGGGACGTGTGTCCGGGGGACAGGATGAACCGGTCGCGGCCCAGCCAGTCCGGGTTCGCCGGATCGTGGCGCATCAGCTTCTGGAACAACAAATACGCGGCCGGAGCCAGGCTCATCGCCGTTCCCGGGTGGCCGTTTCCGACCTTCTCCACCGCATCCGCGGCCAGCACACGGACGGTGTCCACCGCGCGCTGGTCCAAGTCAGTCCATGACAGTTCTTGCTCTTCCAAATGTGGCACGAAAACCGGGCCCCTCTCTGTGCTGACGGCCGGCGGTACGCTCTTTTCCGCCCGGGCACAGTTCGGTGCCCGCTGCGGTTCGTACCAGCCGTTCACCATCGAAACGTTGATCTATCATTCAGACGCAGATGCAGAGCCGCGTGTCCGGCAAGTGCCTGTATGCGTGCCCGTGTGCGCTGATCTAAGGACAGCCTAGTCCCATTCCACTTTGTGGTCAGCGTATATCTCACCAATTGGACCTGATTTCGCTTATATGAATCACCGTCCGCCGTGGGGCCGGTGAGCCGGCGTTAACGCGCCGGAATCATGGGGCGCCGTTCGGCGGCCGTCCGCCCCGGAGCTCCACGGTATGATGGGTGGTGGCCTTCGACTGGGGCAAGGACACGGGCGTGCGCCGAGCGCGGAGCCCGGTCTGCCGCACAGTGCGTTGCGAAATCCACCCGGGGCTGCCCAGCCAGACAGAACTGCACAGCCAGACAGAACAGAGTGACTGCCACCGTGAGCACAACTAATACGCCGCTGAACGCCTCCCCGGCCTCGGGAAGAATGGGCTTCGGCCGCAAAGCCAAGGCCTACCTGGCGCTCACGAAACCCCGCGTCATCGAGCTCCTGCTCGTCAGCACGCTGCCCACCATGATCTATGCCGAACGTGGTTTCCCGTCGATCGGCCTGATCCTGGCGACGCTTGTGGGCGGCGCGTTCGCGGCAGGTTCAGCCGGCGCCTTCAACTGTTACATCGACCGCGATATCGACAAGCTCATGCACCGCACCGAGAACCGGCCGCTGGTCACCGGTGAGGTCACGCCCCGCGAAGCCCTCATCTTCTCCTGGCTGCTGGGCGCGGCAGCGATCGCCATCCTCTGGTTCGGGGCCAACCCGCTCGCCGCGTGGCTCGGACTCGGCGCCATCGTCTTCTACGTGGTCATCTACACCATGATCCTGAAGCGGCGCACAGCCCAGAACATTGTCTGGGGCGGCGCCGCCGGGTGCTTCCCGGTCCTGATTGCCTGGGCCGCCGTCACCAACACTGTCGAGTGGCCCGCCGTCGTGCTGTTTATGGTGATTTTCCTCTGGACCCCGCCGCACTACTGGCCGCTGTCGATGCGCTACGGCGAGGACTACCGCAACGCCAACGTGCCGATGCTGGGCGCCATAGCCGGCGCGAAAGTGGTTTCGGTGCAGGTGGTCCTCTACGCCTGGGCCATGGTGGCGTGTTCGCTGCTGATGATCCCGGCCGGCGGTGCCGGCTGGGTCTACACGGTGACCGCCGTGGGCGCCGGTGCCTGGTTCCTGTACGAGTCGCACGCCCTGTACAACCGCGCCCAGGCGGGCGACGTGTCGAACAAGGGAGCCATGAAGGTCTTCCACGGCTCCATCAGCTACCTGACCCTGCTCTTCATTGCCCTGGCCGTCGACCCCTTCGTCGGCTCGGCCATCATGGGCGGCTGATTCCCCCCGTTCGTGTGCCTGACGCTCCCTCACCAGTGGTGGGGGAGCGTCAGCTGTATCAGGGGAGGGGCGGTCCTTTTCGGTCCCGGGGTATCCTTACGAACCGGCCAGGCGCCACAACCCCAGGGGAGACCGTGATCAACCGCAGCGATGTACTTCAGGCACAGAACCGCATCAGTGGCCACGTGCGGCGCACACCATTGCTCCGCGGGGGTACCGCTGCCGCCCCGCTCTGGTTCAAATGTGAGTTCCTGCAGCACACGGGCGTCTTCAAGGCCCGGGGTGCCTTCAACCGGCAGCTCGCTGCCCTGGAGCGCGGGGAGCTTGACCCGGCCGTCGGTGTGGTGGCGGCGTCGGGCGGCAACGCGGGTTTGGCGAACGCATACGCCGCCGCGGCTCTCGGCCTGCCGGCGACGGTGTTCATCCCGAAGAACGCCCCGCGGATAAAGGTCGAGCGACTCCTCGCGTATAACGCCACGGTCCGGCAGATCGGCGCCGAATACGCGGAGGCTTTCGCGGCCGCAATGGACTACGTGGAAGATACCGGTGCCTTGTTCTGCCATGCGTACGACCAGCTGGAAATCGCGGCAGGCGCAGGCACCCTGGCCGAGGAAATTCTCGAGGACGAGCCCGGCATCGACACGATCGTCGTCGCCGTCGGCGGCGGCGGACTCTATGCGGGCGTGGCGGCAGCTGCCGAGGGACGGGCCCGCGTCGTCGCGGTTGAGCCCTTCTCCATCCCCACGCTGCACGCGGCCCTCGACGCCGGGCGCCCGGTCGATGTGGCCGTTTCGGGCGTCGCCGCGGATTCCCTCGGGGCCCGGCGCGTGGGCGGGATCGCCTTCAGCATCGCCTCACGCGTCCCGCCGGCCTCTGTGCTGGTCGACGACGCCGCCATCGTCGCCGCCAGGTCACGGTTGTGGAGCGATTACCGGATCCCCGCCGAGTACGGGGCTGCGGCTGCGTTCGCGGCGCTCACGTCAGGGGCATACACACCCGCCGCAGGGGAACGCGTCGCGGTGATCGTCTGCGGGGCGAACACCGATGCCTGCACGCTGGAGAACGACCCGGGCAGCGATTGACCAGGGCCGACTGAATTCTGCCGGCTGAAGAGTGCCGACTGAACAGTGCCGCGGAACCGTCCCGCGTGAATCCTGCCGCCTGAACAGTCCCGCCTAACCGTGCCGGGAAGCGGCGCTGCCGGCCTGCTGCCGGTCCGGATAGTACCGGGCCGAATAGTGCTGGTCGAAGCGGGCCCGCGCGATCCGGCCGAGCCGTTCGACAGTGTGCCAGCTGATGACCGCAATGAGCAGGGTCACCACGATCGCCGACACCGCGATGAACGGCGGCAGATCGGCCGTGGAGCCGCCGTTGAGCCAGAGAATGACGGCGTAGTTCCAGAGGTAGGCGGCGTACGAGACGGTGCCCAGCAGCTGCACCGGGCGCGTCCACTTGGGCATCACTGCGGTGCGGGAGGCGGCCAGTGCGACCAGGACGGCTGAGGCGGCCATGGCCAGCGGGCCGCCAATGAACATGAAGGCCGGCGTTTCGTTGGCCTTCGGGAAGAAGATCAGCGCGGCCAGGACGGCCACGGAACCGAGCAGGGCCGCACGCCTGGGCCAGCGGCCGGTGAACCAGCTGAACACATGGACCCTGTAGAGCCGCAGGGCCGAACCGATGATCAGGCCCAGGCCCCAGGTTGTCGGCAGCGCGTAAACCAGCGAGTGAAGTTGCGGGGCCAGGGTCACCATTGCCAGCACACTGGCGGACATGAGGAAGAGGGCGACGGCGGCGGACCAGCCAACCAGCCGTCCCTGGCGGTTGCGCCGCAGGGCGAGCACCAGCAGCGCGGGCCAGATCAGGTAGAACTGTTCTTCCACCGCCAACGTCCAGAGCGGTCCGATCGCCATGCTGACGTCGAAGGGCAGGGGGAGGTCTTTGAGGTAGCCAAGACCGGCGAGGACGGTGTACCCAACGATTCCCTTGGACCGGTCACCGAGGACGTCGGTGGCCAATTCGACGATCGCGTAGACGCCCAGGAGAGAGACCAGGGCCGGCACCAGCCGGAAGGCCCTGTGCGCATAGAAGCGTCCGTAACGAATTTTTCGGTGCCGTTCGATGTCGCCGACCAGCACGTTGGTGATCAAGTAGCCGCTCAGCACGAAGAAGACAATGACACCCACGATGCCGGCGCCTTGGAATATGCCGGGCCAGGAATGTCCGAGGAGGACGGCGCCCACAGCGGCACCGCGCAGAACGTCCAGGCCGTCCAGCCGTGGGCGCTTTGCAGTATGTTGGACCGCCTGTGCGGGCCTTTCGCCGACTAGTAACGCCACATATCCTCCGGTGCCTCTATCTGGCCGGTTTCAATTCCAGCTGCATCAAGGCAAAACCGAGCCGTCCTTCTATCCATGGATGCGATTACGGCGCCAGTCCTGCGCCCTATCCAAGTATTCCCGCCTTGGCTGGACGAAACCTGACGCCGGCTCTGCGGCTGCCCGGCCAATGGGCAGGCCCAAAAAGGGGCCACACCATCCAGTATTCCGAACGCCTTCCCGTTTGGACAAGTGACCGGCCAGTAACCCGAGGTCGAATGGGGGGAGGCCTTGGGCCTCTCTATAGATTGTGGGCCACCAGCTCCAGCCCGATTACCAGCAGGCTCAACACGACTTCAGCGAACATGATGGCGGCCTTGTGACGCAGAGGGATCTCGAGGCGCCGGATCGCGAGGAACCCGACGACGGCGAGCGAGACAACCAGGACCACGATCGCCCACGCCAAGGCGACGGCCGTCGACCACAGACCGAGGCCGGCTGCCGTGAGGAGGAGCAACGGTGTGACCAGGACGCCGAGGCCGTCCGCGCTGACCGCGATCATGTGGTGCAGCTCGTCACCGGTGGGAAGCTTCGAATGAACTGTCAGGTGGCTCAGGAGATCGGCGACGAAGATCCCCAGCAGGGAACCGATCACCACGATGCTGAGCGTCGCCGCCGCTGCTAGCGGCGTGGTCTCGTCCGCGTGACTCCGAAGCGCCAACACCACGGCCAGGCTCGTGAAGATGATGTAGACGCGTTCTTTGAGGCTGGCCGCGCGCTGGCGGGCTGAGGGTGAAGGAGGCACGGTCGGTTCTGTCGCTTGCATCAGAGAAGGCCTTCCGGTCAGCGTCACGGGAACGAACGAGGAAAGCCCACTGCCGCGACGATCCTTGTCCATGCCATCCCATAGTCCACCCGGAAATCCCGTCATGGCCAGCCCCCGGGAAGTGAATGCGGTACTGAACATCGTTGCCACAGCGCCCGGACGGGTGCACAGACAGCAAACGCGGGGTCACTTACGGGCCGTCCGGACGTGCCGGATGGGCGGTAAGTGACCCCGCGATGCTTTGTTCAGGGGTGCTGCGGCTGATTAGTCCACCGGGTTAGTCCACCGGGCTGTAGCGGGCGAGGTCCGCGGCGTTGGTCGCTGCGCTCATCAGCAGCGCCGCCGCCAGCATGTGCGCGCCGACGAGCAGCGCCGGGATGCCGTTGTAGTACTGCGTAAAGCCGATAACGGCCTGCAGTACCGTGACGCCCAGGAGCATGAACACCGCGGAGCGGAACGGCCCCTGGATCCGGCCGCGGACCACAAGGACCAACGCGAACAGCGCGCCGGCGGTCACCAGGTAGGCGGGCGCAGCGTGGATGTGCGCGAACAGGTCCCAGTCGAGGTCGTTGCGCGGGGCGTTCGCGTCGCCGGCATGCGGGCCGGCGCCGGTCACCACCACGCCGAGGCAGACGGCGACGGCGGAGAGGACCGCGACGGCGGTCATCACCGGGCGGGCAGCCCCCGGCAGGGCGGGAAGCTGCACGGTCCGGGCCTTGCCCGTGCGCCCGTAGGCTCGGTTCACGAGGAGGGTCGCGAGGACCACGAGGGCCATGGACACGAGGAAGTGCAGGCCCACGACCCACGGGTTCAGCCCGGTCAGCACCGTGATGCCGCCGATGACGGCCTGGGCCGGGATGCTGGCGAGCAGGCCGAGGGCGAGCAGGAACAGGTCGCGGCGCTCCTTGCGGAGGTTCCACAGGTAGACCAGCATCATCACTGCGACGGCCGCCAGCGCAAACGTCAGGAGCCGGTTGCCGAATTCAATGATGCCGTGGATCCCCATTTCCGGGGTGGTGGCCAGGGACGCTTCCGTGCAGCGCGGCCAGGTGGGGCAGCCAAGGCCCGAGGCCGTCAGGCGGACGGCGCCGCCGGTCACCACCAGGACGATCTGGCCGATGAGGGACAGCACGGCGAGCCGCCTGATCGTCTTGTCGACGCGGACTGGCAGCCGGGAGGTGATTCCGGAGACAATCCGGGGAGTTCGTGACGCCGTGCTCACAGTTTTCTCAATTCCACTTGAACCAACGGGTTGCTGCGCCGCCGGCGATCGCCGTCCAGAGCAGCAGGACAAGCACGGCGGCACCATTGACGCTGCCGTACAGGAAAGCATCCCTCAGCGCCTGGCCCAGCGCGCCGGAGGGAAGGAAATGCACCACGGCCTGGGCCAGCGCCGGGAGCCGTTCGGCCGGGATCACGATTCCGCCCAGCGCGCCAAGCAGGATCCAGAGCAGGTTGGTGATAGCCAGGGTCGCCTCCGGCCGGACCGTCCCGGCGACCAGCAGCCCCAGTGCCGTGAAGGCGGCGGCGCCGAGGACCAGGATGGCCAGCCCGGGCAGCCAGCCCGCGGGGTTGGGCTGCCATCCCAGCACCACGGCCACCGCGGTCACGATGAGCACCTGAAGGAACAGCACCGCCAGGACGGCCAGAACCTTCCCCGCGATCAGGCCGGTGCGGCCCAAGGGCGTCGTGGACAGAAAGCGCAGCACGCCGTAGCGGCGGTCGAAGCCGGTGGAGATGCCCTGCCCCGTGAAGGCCGTAGACATGGCGCACAAGGCCAGGATGCCGGGAACGGCGACGTTGATGCGGGTCGCACCAAGCCCGTCCAGCAGCGGCGTCACGGTCAGGCCGACCATGGCCAGCAGCGGCAGCACGATCGCGAGGATCAGCTGCTCGCCGTTCCTGAGCATGGTGACGGTTTCGTACTGCCCCTGCAGCAGGATGCGGCGCAGCAGGGAAGCGGGGGCGCTGCCGTGCGCGGCAGGGGGCGCGCCGGCACGGCGCGCGCTCTCCAGCGGGGCGCCACCTGTTACGCGGGTCATCGGATCTCCCTTCCGGAGATGTCCAAAAAGACGTCCTCGAGGCTGCGCGCTTCAAGGCTCAGGGAGCTGGGCATGATCCCGCGCTGGGCCCACCACGCGGTGATCGCGGCAAGGTCGGCGGGGGTCAGGGCTCCGGTTACGGCATAACTCCCGGCCCGCGCCTCAGTGACGTCGACGCCGTCGGGCAGCACGCCGGCGAAGTCCAGGCCGGGTTCGGTTTCGAAGAGCAAGGTGCGGATGTGCTGCGACGTGTCGCCGGCGGGCAGCTGGTGGCGCAGGAGCTGGGCGACGGTGCCTTCGGCGACGTTGCGGCCGGCGTCGATGATGTAGACGTAGTCCGCGAGGCGTTGGGCGTCGTCCATGAGGTGCGTCGTCAGGATGATGCCCATGCCGCTGTTCCGCAGTTCGGAGATGAGATCGAAGACCATCTGGCGGGACTGCGGGTCCAGGCCCGCGCTGGGCTCGTCGAGGAACAGGACCTCCGGATTGCCGACCAGCGCCGCGGCCAGGGCGAGGCGCTGTTTCTGCCCGCCGGACAGGCGCCGCACGTTGGTGCGGCTGAAAGAGTCGATCCCCAGGCGTCCGATGAGTTCATCCACCGGCCAGGGGTCCTGGTACATGCCGGCGATGTGCCGCAGCAGGGGGATGGGCCGGGCCGACGGCGGCAGGCCGCCGTCCTGCAGCATCACCCCCACCCGGGCGCGGAGGCCCGCGCCGGCCGAATCCGGATCGTGGCCGAGTAGGCTGATGGCGCCGGCGGTGCGCTTTTGCAGCCCCTGGGCGCATTCGATGGTGGTGGTCTTGCCCGCGCCATTGGCGCCGAGCAGGGCCGTGACCTGGCCGCGTTCGGCGATGAGGGAGAGGCCGCTGACCACGCGCAGCATCTTGCCGTCGAGGGTGGGCAGTGGACCAACATCCTTGACAAGCCCGTTGATGGTCAGAACGGGGGATTCGGGAGATCGCACCACAGCATTCTACGCGATGTAGTACGCCGGCCCCCCGGAGGGGCTGGTCGCGCAGGCAAGCCATGCCTTACTGGAATGCCGGAGTAAATTACGACATGATTGTGTTGTGTATTCCATGACCCCCTCTGTGTCCGGAGCCGCTGCGTCCGCAGTCCCCTCCGGCCGCGGCGCCGCGCGCGTCGGGTCCGCCCGGGCACACGTGGCGGCCGTTCCGGACGTAGTTCCCGCGGCGGCCGGCACCCACACGCACGACGCCGAAGAGCGCACGCGTGACCGCGTCCTGAACGCGGTGCTGGAGCATGGACCCATCAGCGCAGCCGAACTCGGCGATCTTCTGGGCTTCACCCCGGCAGCCGTGCGCCGACACCTGGACCACCTCGCGCGCAGCGGAGTGATTGAGGTCAAGCGGGTTGCCCGCGCCGGTGCCGGCGCCGGACGGCCCGCCCGCCGCTACGTCCTGAGCTCCCAGGGCCAGTCGAACCTGGGCAACGACTACCTCGACATCGCCTCCGTGGCGCTGCGCCGCCTGGGCGAGGCGGCAGGCCCCGAGGCCGTGCGGCAGTTCGCCGTCGAGCGGTTCGCCGACATGGAGCGCCGCTACGCACCGGAGATCGAGCAGGCCGGACCGGACATCACCGCCCGCGCCCAGGCTCTCTCCGCGGCCCTGAGTCGCGACGGGTTCGTGGCCTCGGCGCAGTCGATCGAAGCCAAGGCCCCGCTCCCGGCCGCGCTCTCCAGCGTCCAGCTCTGTCAGGGGCACTGCCCCATCCAGCACCTGGCTGCCCAGTTCCCCGTGTTCTGCGACGTGGAGACCGAAGTGTTCTCCCGGCTGGTCGGCGTCGACGTGCGCCGGCTGTCCACTCTGGCGCGCGGCGGGCACGTCTGCACCACCCACATACCTACGGGCCGTCCGGCCGCCGTCGGGACTCCCAGTCCCGCAGCACCGGTCAACCCGGACGAAGTATCCAACCATCTCCAAGAAAGGCCGTGATGACGGACCAACTATCAGAGAAGAAGGTTGCTGACTCTACTGTGATTTCGGAGATTCTGGAAAAGAATCCCGAGCTCCACGGAATCGGCACCTATGAGTACGGCTGGGCCGACAAGAACGACGTCGGGGCCAACGCCCGGCGCGGCATCGATGAAGACGTTGTCCGCGATATTTCGGCTAAGAAGAACGAGCCGGAATGGATGCTCGACCTCCGGCTCAAGGGCCTGAAGTACTTCGACCGCAAGCCCATGCCCACCTGGGGCGCGGACCTGTCCGGCATCGACTTCGACAACATCAAGTACTTCGTGCGCTCCACCGAGAAGCAGGCCGCAACCTGGGAAGACCTGCCCGAGGACATCCGGAACACCTACGAGAAGCTGGGCATCCCGGAAGCCGAGCGCAGCCGCCTCGTCTCCGGCGTCGCCGCCCAGTACGAGTCTGAGGTGGTCTACCACCAGATCCGCGAGGACCTGGAACAGCAGGGCGTCATCTTCCTGGACACGGACACCGCGCTGCGCGAGCACCCGGAGATCTTCCAGGAGTACTTCGGCACCATCATCCCGGTGGGCGACAACAAGTTCGCGTCGCTGAATACGGCCGTCTGGTCCGGTGGTTCCTTCGTTTACGTGCCCAAGGGCGTCCACGTGGACATCCCGCTGCAGGCCTACTTCCGCATCAACACGGAAAACATGGGCCAGTTCGAGCGCACGCTGATCATCGCGGACGAGGACTCCTACGTCCACTACATCGAAGGCTGCACCGCGCCGATTTACACCTCGGACTCGCTGCACTCCGCCGTCGTGGAAATCATCGTGAAGAAGGGCGCCCGCGTCCGCTACACGACCATCCAGAACTGGTCCACCAACGTGTACAACCTGGTCACCAAGCGCGCCATCTGCGAAGAGGGCGCCACCATGGAGTGGATCGATGGCAACATCGGCTCCAAGGTCACCATGAAGTACCCGGCCGTCTACCTCGTGGGCGAAGGCGCCAAGGGCGAGACCCTGTCCATCGCGTTCGCCGGCGAAGGCCAGCACCAGGACACCGGCTCCAAGATGGTCCACATCGCGCCCAACACCAAGAGCTCGATCATCTCCAAGTCCGTGGCCCGCGGCGGCGGCCGTGCCGCCTACCGCGGCCTGGTCCAGGTCCGCGAAGGCGCCAAGCACTCGGCCAACACGGTCCGCTGCGACGCGCTCCTGGTGGACACCATCAGCCGGTCTGACACCTACCCGTACATCGACATCCGCGAGGACGACGTCACGATGGGCCACGAGGCCACGGTCTCGCGGGTCAGCGAAGAGCAGTTGTTCTACCTGATGTCCCGCGGCATGCGCGAAGACGAGGCCATGGCGATGATCGTCCGCGGCTTCATCGAGCCGATTGCCCGCGAACTGCCGATGGAATACGCCCTCGAGCTGAACCGACTGATTGAACTGCAGATGGAAGGATCGGTCGGTTAATGACTGACATCACTACTGAAAAGGCCCGCATCGGCGCGCCCTCAGCCCAGCCGTTTATCAACGGCTTCACCGAGGAAGGCGAAAGCCTCTCACCGCTGAACGCCGCTGAGTCCAAGGCGCCGCTGGCCGGCGAAGCCGTCAAGCGCCACTCGCACGGCGGCGGCGTCGGCGTACCGGACAGCTCACGCGCCGGCCGCCTGACGTCGTACAAGCTGGCGGACTTCAAACCGCTGACCGGCATGGAGGAGGACTGGCGCTTCACCCCGCTCAAGCGCCTCCGCGGCCTGCACACGGAGGTCCTAACCGGTGCGGCACCGGCCGTGAGCGTCACCGCTCCGGACAGCGTCAAGGTCGAGACCGTCGGCCGTGACGACCGCCGGATCGGCTCCGCCGCCATCCCCGAGGACCGCGTCTCCGCGAACGCCTGGGAGAACTTCACCGAGGCCACCGTCATCACGGTCCCGTCCGAGGTCCAGGTGGACGGCGAGGTCAGCGTGCTGCTGACCGGCCAGGGCACCGACGCTTCGGCGCAGCACGTCGTGATCGTCGCGGAAAAGTTCTCCAAGTCCGTCGTCGTCCTGGACCACCAGGGCACCGCCGTCGTCTCGGAAAACATTGAAATCCTCGTTGAGGACGGCGCGCAGCTGACCGTCATCTCGCTCCAGGAATGGAACGACGACGCCGTACACGCCTCCTCCCAGCAGGCGAAGCTCGGCCGCGACGCGAAGTTCAAGCACATCGTGGTCAGCCTCGGCGGCGACCTCGTGCGCGTCACGCCCTCGGCACGCTTCACCGCCCCGGGCGCCGAAGTGGAATTGTTCGGCCTGTACTTCGCCGACGCCGGCCAGCACCTCGAGCAGCGCCTGTTCGTGGACCACGCCGTGGCCAACTGCAAGTCCAACGTCCTGTACAAGGGCGCCCTGCAGGGCCGTAACGCGCACACCGTGTGGGTCGGTGACGTTCTGATCCGCAAGGAAGCAGAAGGCACCGACACCTACGAGGCCAACCGCAACCTGGTCCTGACCGACGGTGCCCGCGCCGATTCCGTGCCGAACCTTGAGATCGAGACCGGCCTGATCGCCGGCGCCGGCCACGCCAGCGCCACCGGACGATTCGATGACCAGCACCTGTTCTACCTGATGGCCCGTGGCATCCCGGAAGAGGTGGCCCGCCGCCTGGTGGTCCGCGGGTTCCTGAACGAGATCATCCAGAAGATCAACGTTCCGGCCATCGAAGAGCGCCTCACGGAAGCCGTCGAGCGCGAACTCGCGGCGACCAACCACTAGTGCCCAGCACTAGAGAACACGGACTACATCAATGACTGAACAGCCAAAGGGCGAGCTGGTCTGCAACGCCAGCGAGATCCAACTCAAGCAGGCGCTGCGGATCCTCATCGACGACTACCCGGTAGCGATCGTGAAGGACTCGATGGGGGAGATCCACGCCATCGGCGACACCTGCTCACACGCGGACATCTCCCTCTCCGAAGGGGAGGTCGAAGGCTGCAAGATCGAGTGCTGGGGCCACGGATCCCAGTTCGACCTGCGCAGCGGCGAGCCGCTCCAGCTGCCAGCCTATGATCCTGTTCCCGTGTTTGCCGTGACAGTCGTGGATGACGAGGTCTACGTGGACTTCACCAACGTCCTGAACGGCGCCGAGGCTCCAACCTTCAGCTAGCTGCCTGCAGCCGGCAACCCGCACAAGAAAACTTATCGCCAAGAAAACGCACAGTGCCGAGGGCACGGTGCAGAGGAGAACAAGACACATGTCGACTCTTGAGATCAAGGACCTGCACGTCAGCATTGACACCGAGCAGGGCACCAAGGAAATCCTGAAGGGCGTCAGCCTGACCATCAGGACCGGCGAGACGCACGCCATCATGGGCCCCAACGGTTCCGGCAAGTCCACGCTGGCGTCCACCATCGCCGGACACCCGCGCTATAAGGTCACCTCCGGCACGATCACCCTCGACGGTGAAGACGTCCTCGCCATGAGCGTCGACGAGCGTGCCCGCGCCGGCCTGTTCCTTGCCATGCAATACCCCGTCGAGGTCCCGGGCGTGAGCATGACCAACTTCCTGCGCACTGCCAAGACCGCGATCGACGGCGAAGCCCCCAAGCTGCGCACGTGGACCAAGGACGTCAAGGCTGCCATGGCGCAGCTGCGCATCGACGCCGACTTCACCCAGCGCAACGTCAACGAAGGCTTCTCCGGCGGCGAGAAGAAGCGCGTCGAGATCCTCCAGCTCGAGCTCTTCAAGCCGAAGTTCGCCATCCTCGACGAGACCGACTCCGGCCTGGACGTCGACGCGCTCAAGGTTGTCTCCGAGGGCGTCAACCGCGCCCACGGCGAAGGCAACATGGGCACCCTGCTCATCACGCACTACACCCGGATCCTGCGCTACATCAAGCCGGACTTCGTGCACGTGTTCGTCGATGGCCAGGTTGTGGAAGAGGGCGGCCCGGAGCTCGCCGACCGCCTCGAAGACGAAGGCTACGACCGCTACGCCACCGGCGCAGGGGCGGCCACCATCGCTGCCGCCTCGGCGGCAGCCCAGGCGTAGTTAGGACTCCGCAATGACCGAACTCAATGTGGCCCGCACGGGCCTCGAGGATGTCGAAGAGGCGCTCAAGGATGTGATCGACCCGGAACTCGGGGTCAACATCGTTGACCTGGGCCTGCTGTACGGTCTGAAGTACTCGGACGACGACGGCGCGCTGCTCATCGACATGACGCTCACCACCGCCGCCTGCCCGCTCACCGACGTGATCGAGGAGCAGGTCGGCAAGGCCCTGGACGGGATCGTCGACGACTGGCGGCTCAACTGGGTGTGGATGCCGCCATGGGGTCCGGAACGGATCACCGAGGACGGCCGCGACCAGATGCGCGCCCTGGGCTTCAACATCTAGATCCGCACACATAGCAGGACCGCACGGCGGGCCGGCATGGCCCGGACCGTGTACGACGGCGGCCCCACCTCATTGAGGTGGGGCCGCCGTCGTCATTTCGTTCCGGTGTTCCCGCCGCCGTTCCCATATGGTCCTGGCGGTGGTCTGATAAAGACAACGGCTCCACACGCTTCGGGCCGGGCACGCCGTCGAACAGGAGGCACACGGATATGGATGCCACTCCACCGCCGCGGCCTTCCGGTGCCAGCGGGGACTTCGTGGTTGTCGAGGACAGCGGCGAGTTCTCCTACTACCGCTCCCGGGAAGCCCTCCTGGCCGACTTCGAATATGTCGGCGAAGCTCCGTGCATCCTTGACCGCGGCGCCACCACGTACCGGCTGGAGCTGGACAAGAACCGCCACCTGCGCCTGGGACCGCCCCTGGGATCCGTGGAGTTCCACTGGCTGCGCCAGGCCCTCGCCGAGGCACGCGACGTGCATCCCGAGTCTCACCGGCTGCAACGTGTTGATCCCGTCGGGCTCGCCGGGCTCGTGGCCGGCCTGTTCGAAACGCTGCAGCTGGAGCGCGGAACCGACGTCGAGCTGGGGCTTTGGAGCCTGAACATCGACGGTCTGGCCACGCGGCGCAATGCGCTGGCCGACGTCGACCGCCTCCTGGCCGGAAACAACCGGCTGGACACGGTCCTGGTGACCGACCCGTTCGGGCACCAGTACCGCCCGGTGTGGCATCCCAAGCACCGGCACCTGGGCCATGCCGGATTCTTCAGCTATGTCGAGGTCCCTGCCCGGCGCCGGCCCCGCGGGTGAGGGCACGGGATTGGGGCTGGAGCGCTGGGGCTAGGGCGTTGCCACCGCGAACGTGTCGCACTTGTTGATGTCCCCGGTGGTGTACCCCTGGTAGAACCACTTCTGCCGCTGGGCACTTGATCCGTGGGTCCATGCCTCCGGTGAGACGCGGCCCGTGGCGGCCTTCTGGATGCGGTCATCGCCGACGGCCGAGGCCGCCGACAGGGCGTCCTTCACATCCTGGTCAGTGAAGGGTTCGAGGTAGGGCTGGCCGGTCTTGGGATCTGCCTGCGTCGTTGCATAGTGGGCCCACAGCCCTGCGTAGCAGTCGGCCTGGAGCTCAACCCGGACACCTCCGGAACCGGGGCCCTGGGGGTCCTGTTGTGCCCGGTCGAGGTCGCCAAGCAGGTTCTGGACGTGGTGGCCGAATTCGTGGGCCACCACATATTCCTGCGCCAGGGGGCCGCCGGAGGAGCCAAACCGGTCCACGAGTTCCTGGAAGAAGCCGGGATCGAAGTACGCCGTGGTGTCGACGGGGCAGTAGAACGGCCCCACGTCCGATGTGGCGGCGCCGCAGCCGGTGTTGGTTCCGCCGGCGAAGATCACCGCCTTCGGCCGCGGGTACTTGGTGTTGTACTGGGCCAGATAGGCCGGCCAGAAGGCGTTCAGGCTGTTGACCGTGCCGGTGATCCTGCAGTCGAGGCGGGCGTCGGCGTCGGCGCCGGTCTGGCAGGCGGGGGCAGAGCCCTGGCTCTGCGTCTGGGGGTCCTGGACGGTGCCGGCCAGACCCTCGAGAAGCTGGGGATTGATGCCAAAGAGGGCTGCCAGCAGGAGGATGATGCCGCCGCCGATCCCGCCGCCGATCATCGGGCCGCGGCCCATCCCGCGGCGGTCCTGGACCTGCGACGGATCCAGCGGGGCGTTGTCGTTAAAGCTCATGGAGTCACAATATCCCGCACAGGCCGCGGCCGCGGCCAGCAACGGTAAAGTTGGTTCGATGCCTTATCTCGACAGACTCCAGCGCTGGGCCGATGACCGTCCCGACGAGACAGCCGTCGTCGTTGCCGGAGAACACCTCAGCTGGTCCGGCCTGCGGGACGCAGCGGCAGCCCTGGTGCCCGCGGCTCCCGCCATCACCGTCCTGTCCGAACAAAATTCAACCCGCTTCGCCGTAGCGTTCGCCGCGGCCATCGCTGGTGAGCGGCAGTGCGCCGTGCTGGACCCGGCCTGGCCGCAGCAACTCCAGGACGGCATCACCGCCCGCATCGCCGGGACGGAGACGGGGCCGGCGCATGCACTTCCCGGGCTGGGGACCGAGCTGGTTGACGGGCCGCCTGACACCTCGTTCCTGATCGGCCTGACGTCCGGCACCACCTCGGTGCCCAAGGCGTTCACCCGCTCGCGGCGGTCTTGGCAGGAATCGTTCGAGGCCTCCATCGAGTTCTTTGGACTGACGCAGGACGACAAGTCTTTGGCTCCCGGCCCGCTCGCGGCAAGCCTGAACCTCTATGCCCTCGCCGAATGCCTGTATGCCGGCGCGGAGTTCCACAGCCTGGACCACTTCGACGTCGGCGCCGCCCACGCGGCCGTCAGCCACGACGGCATCACCCGCCTGGTCCTGGTGCCCACCATGCTCCGGCTGCTCAGCGAGCGGGGCCTGGCCGGCGGGGTCGATGCCTCCGGCATCCGCAGCATCATCTGCGCCGGTTCCAAGCTGGATGCCCGGACGCTGGAGGCGGCCCGGCGCTGGGCCCCCAACGCAACCATTTTTGAGTACTACGGCGCCTCCGAGCTCAGCTTCGTCTCGGGCGCCGGGTTGCGTCCGGGCGAGCCCGTTGAGCCGGGCGGCACCGGCATCGGGAAGCCATTTCCCGGCGTCGCTATCCGCATCCTCGACGACGGCGGCGCGGATCTCCCGGACGGCAGCGACGGCAACATCTGCGTCCGCAGCGGCATGGTCAGCAACGGCTACCTGTGGGGTGACGACGGCCAGGCGCTGCGCTGCTTCGACGGCTGGTACACCGTGGGCGACCAGGGCTACCTCTCCGGCGGGACCCTGCACATGCTCGGCCGCCGCTCCGACATGATCATCACCGCCGGCACCAACGTCTACCCGCATGAGGTGGAGATGGCGCTGGCCTCCGTCCCGGGCGTCGCGGCGGCCGTGGCGGCCGGCATGGTTGACGATCTCCGCGGCCAGCGCGTCGTGGCCGGCGTCGTGCCCTCACACGGGGCGGTCACCGCCACCCAGCTGCGGTCCGGGATCGACGATGTGCTGGCACGGAACAAGCGACCCCTGGAGTATTTCGTGCTGACGGAGCTGCCCCTGACGGACCGGGGCAAAATCAGCCGGCAGCTGCTGCTGGACTGGGTAGCCCGGAACGATCCCAGGATCCGGCGTCTTGGCTGAGCCGCGCGCGGGCACGGCGCCGACACCACCCGGGCGGCCGATCCCCGGGCTGTCCTTCCCCGGGCTGCTGCCGGAGGACAGGCAGCCGGTGATCATTGCCGCGCGCCGGACACCGCTGTGCCGGGCCAACGGGGCCCTGAAGAAGCTCCGCGCCCACGAACTCCTGGCTCCGGTGCTCCGCAGCCTGCTCTCCGGTGCCGGTGCCGGTGCCGGCCCCGCGCCGGGCTCCGTGACCGACGTCGTGATCGGCAACGCCGTGGGCGGCGGCGGAAACGTGGCCCGGCTCGCCGCGCTGGAGGCCGGCCTGCCCGTCACCGTCCCCGGCGTCACCGTGGACCGCCAATGTGGCTCTGGTCTGGACGCGATCGTCCTGGCCTCCCGGCTGGTCGCGGCGGGCGGCGGCGGCCTGTACCTCGCAGGCGGCGTGGAGAGCATCAGCACGGCTCCGCTCCGGGCGCACCGCAACGAAGACGGCAGCCCGGACTTTTACAGCCGGGCCCAGTTTGCCCCGCTGAGCTTCGGCGACCCCGACATGGGCGTGGCGGCCGAGAACGTCGCCGGCCGCTTCGGCATCAGCCGGGAACGCCAGGACGCCTTCGCGCTCCGCAGCCACCACCGTGCCCTCGCTGCAGCGGCGGCCGGGAAGTTCGACGGCGAAATCGTACCCCTCACCGCCGGCCCCGGGGCGTCCGCGGCAGCCGACGACGGGCCGCGGCCGAGCCTTGGCGCGGCCCTGATGGCCCGTTTCCCGCCCGTTTTTGCCAGCAGCGGCACGGTCACGGCGGGGAACTCCTGCTTCGACGCCGACGGTGCCGCCGCCGTCGTCATGACGTCCCTGGAACGGGCCCGGCAGCTGGGCGCCGCGGACGGGCTGCTGGTCCTGGGAACCGACACCGCCGGGGTGGCGCCGCAGTTGCTGGGCATTGGCGCGGCCGCGGCGGCCGAACGGCTCTTGGCGGCACACGGCCTGACGGCCGCGGACGTGGGCCTGGTGGAATTCAACGAGGCCTTCGCCGCCCAGACGCTCGCGTGCTTTGACCAGTTGGGAATCGACCCGGAGCGGGCCAACCTCGACGGCGGCGCCCTGGCCCTCGGCCACGCCTATGGAGCCTCGGGCGCGGTCCTGGTCACCCGGCTGCTGGCCCAGGCCCGCAGGTCCCCGGAGCCAGGGCAGCTTGCCTTGGCGATGATCAGCATCGCAGGCGGCATGGGCACGGCCGCACTGCTGGGCTACGCGCGCCTCACGTAACCCCCCGCCGGGGGACATGCCCATGCCCGGCGCCGGCGGGGGACATGCCCAGTCCCTGGCGTGAGGAGTGGACATTTGGGCCACATGTCCACTGACTGCGGGCAGGGGAGGGCATGCCCATCTGCCCGATGCGGACATCCCCTGCCCCGGCACCAGGTAAGCGACATGTCCATGCAAGCCACCGGAAGGGGACATGCCCAGTCCCTGGCGCGAGGAGTGGACATATCGGCCACATGTCCACTGGCTGCGGCCAACGGAGGGGAGGCCCATTTGCCCAGTGCGGACATGCCCTGCCCTGGCACTAGGTAAGCGACATGTCCAGGCCGGGCGCAGGGGAAAGGACATGCCCGTGCCCGGAGCCGGAGGAGGACATGTCCAGTCCTCGGCGTGAGGAGTGGACATATCGGCCATATGTCCACTGGCTGCGGCCACGGGAGGGCATGTCTAGTTACCGACCCCGCGTGGGAGCAAGACCGCGGGAACGGGGCCAGTCTGCCTAGTCCTCCGGGTCCTCCGGCTCGCCCAGTCCACGGGCGGCGAGGGCTTCGCCGGTCTGCCGGGCGAAGGCCACCGTGCTGATGAAGACGGGCAACACAAGAGCCCGCGGGTTGCGTTCGAGTCCGCGGGCCCGGGCGGAGTCGCGCACGTCCGTGTAGGCCTGGGCAACGAACGGGATGCTGCGGAGCATGATGGCGATGGTCAGGGCGAAGCGTTCCGGGTCCGCACCGAAGCGCCGGAACGGCCGGGCCAGCGAGGCCACACCGTCGAGGAGTGCCTGCACAGGGGTGGTGGCGGTCAGGATTGAGGCCGCGACGACGCAGACCAGGACGTTCAGCACGATCCGGGCGGCGGTCGGTGCGCCCAGCTGCCACCACTGGAAGAGCCCGATCGCCACGAGAACCGGAAGGACCGGACGCACCGCGCGAAACAGCCGGGCAGGGCCGGCCCCGCTGAGCAGGAACAGCCCGCAGAGCAGCACCAGCATGGCGGCCGACACGGCCCAGTCTGCGATCAGGAACGACGTCATTCCACACCCAACGACCAGCAGGAATTTCAGCCACAGCGGCGCCCGGTGGACCAGGGACGTGCCCGGCACATACGCCGCCAGCAGGAAGCCGTGGCCGCTCACGCCTGCTCCAGCCGGCCGCCCGCAGGTCCGCCGGCCGAGGGCAAACCCGCCGCGCTCAGGGCGCGGTAATGCGCGACGGCGGCCGCCGGTTCGCCGTCGAACACCACCTTCCCGGCGTCCACCACCAGGACGCGGTCCATGTCCCGGGCCAGGTCAAGGTCGTGGGTGGACAGAATCACCTGCTGGCGGAGCCCGGCGAGGGTGCGCCGCAGGAGTTCGCGGTTGCGCAGGTCCAGCAGCGTGGACGGCTCGTCCAGGACCAGCACCTCCGGCTCGACGGCCAGGACCGCGGCCAGCGCCAGGAGCTGGCGTTCGCCGCCGGAGAGCTCGTAGATGCTCTGGTCCGCCAGCGGCAGGAGGCCGAACCGTTCCAGCACCGACTCCGCGTGGACCCGGCGCTCAGTAGCGTTGCGGATGGAGCGGCGCAAGGACAGTTCCACATCCTCGCGTCCGGTGGGCATGACGAGCTGGGAGAGCGGATCGGTGAAGACAAAGCCCACCCGGCGGCGGACCTCCCGGACGGCCCGGACAGTATCGGCGCCGTCGATTCTCACGGTGCCGCCGCTGGGTGCCACGAGCCCATTCAGGAGCCGCAGGAGGGTGGACTTGCCCGAGCCGTTGGCCCCGATAACCCCGATCCGCCGTTCCGTGAGGTCGAGCGAGAGCTCCTGGAGCAGCGTCTTGGGGGCGGGGCGGCCGTCGACCGGCACCCGCACCGAAACCCGGTCCAGGACGATGATGCTCACGGGCGGGGGTCAACCGTCCGGACGCGGCGCAGCAGCAGGTCCGGGAAGGCCTTGTGCAGGGCCAAGGCGATGCTGACGGCCAGGACGTTCTTGATGATGTCGCCGGGGTAGAACACGAGATCGGCCAGGAAGGCTTTGGAGAAGTCCAGCTTGGCGTTGACCATCATGCCCAGGATGCCCAGGCCGTGGATGAAGATGATGCTGCTCAGCATGGCGGCGGCGAACAGGAGGATGGCGCGCAGCCTGCCGGTGCGGTGGGCGGTGCGTTTGAGGACGACGACGGTCAGCCAGCCGACGGCCGTGGCGGCCAGCAGGAACCCGATGATGTAGCCGGCGGAGGGGCCGGCGAGCACACCCAGGCCGCTGCGGCCGCCGCTGAAGATCGGCAGGCCCGCAAAGCCTAGAAGCATGTAAAGGCCGACGGCGGCGAAGGCCCGGCCCGGGCCGAGGGCCAGCCCCGTGAGCATGACGGCGAGGGTCTGCAGCGTGATGGGGACACCGAGCCCGCCGACGGGGATGGCGGCGATCAGGGCAGAAGCGGCCACAAGGGCGGCGAAGACGGCGATGAGGCCAAGGTCGGTGGCATTCCAGCGGCCCCGGCGGCGCGGGGTCCTGGCTGTGGCGGGACGGTCGGTTTGCGTCATGATGTTCCTGTCGGGGTGCTGCGGCGGAAATATGGACTGTGATATTGACTGTACGGTCGCGGCGGGGACGGTTTTTTGTAGGCGCCCCACTAACCGGCGGCCCGGAAGCTGGAGGGCGCCGCCAATGAACACTGCCAGCGGGCCGGACCAGCATCGCGCCGGCGGCTGGCCACTGCCAAAGGTGCCCATGTCATGGAGCCGGGGCAGTGCCGGTAGACTTGGGGAGGCCGTGCTCTCGCACCGCCCTGCCCCGGCCCCGCCCAGACTCCACCCGTTGTGCCGCGGCATTCCCTGTTGTGAAAGGCCTTAGCTGCATTGATTACCGTCCAGGATCTCGAACTGCGCGCCGGCGCCCGCCTCCTCATGGACCAGGTGAGCTTCCGGATCGACAAGGGAGACAAGATCGGTCTGGTCGGCCGTAACGGTGCAGGCAAGACAACGCTGACCCGGGTGCTCGCGGGCGAGGGCCTGCCCGCCGCCGGCAAGGTAACCCGCAGCGGCGAAATCGGCTACCTGCCGCAGGATCCGCGCACCCCGGACATGGAGCAGCTCGCGCGGGACCGGATCCTGTCCGTCCGCGGCCTGGACATTGCCGTGGGCAAGCTCCGTGTGGCGCACGAAGAGATGGCCAGCGATGACCCCGCGGTCCAGCGCAAGGCGATGAACCGCTATGACCGGCTGGAATCCGAGTTCCTGGCCGCCGGCGGCTACGCCGCGGAAGCCGAGGCGGCAGCGATCTGCTCGAACCTCGCCCTGCCGGACCGGCTGCTGAACCAGCCGCTCAAGACCCTGTCCGGTGGACAGCGGCGCCGCGTGGAGCTGGCGCGCATCCTGTACTCGGATGCCGAAACCATGCTCCTCGATGAGCCCACTAACCACCTCGACGCCGATTCCATCTCCTGGCTTCGCGAGTTCCTCAAGAATCACCAGGGCGGGCTGATCGTCATCAGCCACGACACCGAGCTGCTTGAAGCGACCGTCAACAAGGTCTTCCTCCTCGATCCCAACCGCGCCCAGATCGACTTCTACAACATGGACTGGAAGCGCTACCTCACGCAGCGTGAAACGGACGAGCGCGCCCGCAAGCGTGAGCGGGCCAACGCGGAGAAGAAGGCCCAGGTCCTCATCGACCAGGCCAACAAAATGCGCGCCAAGGCCACCAAGGCCGTCGCCGCCCAGAACATGGCCAAGCGTGCCGAACGCCTGCTCGGCGGCCTCGAAGCCGTGCGCGCGACCGACCGCGTGGCAGCACTGCGCTTCCCGGATCCGTCACCCTGCGGCAAGACCCCGCTCACCGCGGACGGCCTCAGCAAGTCCTACGGCTCGCTGGAGATCTTCACCGACGTCGACCTTGCCATCGACCGCGGTTCCAAGGTGGTCATCCTGGGCCTCAACGGCGCCGGCAAGACCACGCTGCTGCGGATGCTGGCCGGCGTCGACAAGCCGGACACCGGCGAAGTCGTTGCGGGCCACGGCCTGAAGGTGGGCTACTACGCGCAGGAGCACGAGACGCTCGACGTGGACCGCACCGTCCTGCAGAACATGCGCTCCTCCGCCCCGGACATGAACGACGCGGAAGTCCGCAACATCCTGGGCTCGTTCCTGTTCTCCGGCGACGACGTCGACAAGCCCGCCGGTGTGCTCTCCGGCGGCGAGAAGACCCGGCTGGCGCTGGCCACCATCGTGGCCTCGAGCGCAAACGTGCTGCTCCTCGATGAGCCCACCAACAACCTCGACCCCGCCAGCCGCGCGGAAATCCTCGGGGCCCTGAGCAACTACACCGGCGCCGTCGTCCTAGTGAGCCACGATGAGGGCGCCGTCGAGGCGCTCAACCCGGAGCGCGTTGTCCTGCTTCCCGACGGCATCGAGGACCACTGGAACGAAGACTACCTGGACCTCATCACGCTGGCGTAAGCCACCGAGCTGACTCGCAGCAAAGGCCGTCGTGAGCGCTCACGACGGCCTTTGCTGCGAGTCAGTCGGGTCAGCGGACCGGCATCTCTTCCGCGCCCGTGATCCGGTGCAGGTCCTCGTAGCTGATGGAGAACATCGAGTTGTGGTCCCCTGCCCCTGCCCAGAGCACGCGGTGGGCCGACAGCGACTCGTCCAGCAGGGTCCGGATCTTCTCCGGGTGGCCTACCGGGGCGACCCCGCCTACCTCCTGGCCGGTGTGCGCCAGGACGAACTCGGGGGAGGCCCGGCGGATCTTGCCCGCGCCCAGCCGGTCCGCGACCTTGCGGACGTCCACCTTGGCCGCGCCGCTGGCCAGGATGAGCAGCGGGGTGCCCTCGAGGTCGAACACCAGGCTGTTGGTGATCGCCGCGACGTCGCAGCCCAGCGCGGCGGCCGCTGCTGCCGCCGTCGGGACTTTTGAATCGAACACTGTGACGGTGTCGTGGGCGCCGAGGGCGGTAAGGGCACGCTTGACGTTTGCCACCGGTCGGGGATATGCCTCAGGGCTCATGGTTTAGAACCCCTGGGCGTCGAGGATGGCGTCTTCCTCTTCTTCCGCTGTCGCGTTCTTGCGCTTGCGCGGAGCGGGGCGGCGCCGCACGGCCGGGCCGCTGGAGTGCAGGAATCCGCCGGCCGCAGCCTCGGCTTCGGCGTCCTCCGCGTCGATCGCGGCGTTGCGGGCCTGCTGCCTGGCCGCGTAGCCGAACCCGACGAACATCAGCACGCCGAACGCGAACCACTGCAGGGAGTAGGACAGGTGGGTGCCTTCATCGGTGGTCGGCTTGGGGAACGGGAACGGCATGTCCTGCACCGACGGCGACTCTGATGCCAGCTGTCCGTAGGCGCCCGTCAGCAGCGGGTAGCCCAGCTGCGCGGAATAGGCGGCGAGGTCGATCGAGGCCAGCTGGCCGTCAGGGGCGCCGCGCTGCAGCTCGGGCTCGGCCGGCTTGAGGCGGGCGACCACCGTCACCGGACCCTGCGGCGGGGCCGGCACCGAGTCGGGCCGTCCCGGCGTGTTGTTGCCGATGGGCAGCCAGCCGCGGTCGATCACCACGGTTTCGCCGGTCTGGAGCTTGAAGGGAACCACCACCTCGTAGCCGGGCTGGCCGTTGAGCGGCCGGTTGCGGACGATGCGCTGGCCGGCGGCGTCGTAGCTGCCCTTCAGTTCCACCTGGGTCCACTCGCGCTCCGGGTCCAGCCGGCTGAACTCGTCCCGGACCCCGGCGAACGGCACAGGGGTGGCCGAGTAGTTGGAGACCACCCGGTTGATTTCGGCCAGGGTCTCGGCGCGGCGGTCCATCTGCCACCGGCCCAGCCCAACGCAGCCGGCAGCGAAGACCGCGGCCAGCAACAAGTACCCCAGCCATTTACTGGAGAAGAGAAAGCGGTACATTCAGCCGATCCTGCCTGACGGGTCGAGCGGGGCGGTCGCTCCGGGGAGGGGGACGGTCTCGGCGCCGAGGACCACAGTCTCTTTCCACAGGCCGCGCGTCTGGAGGTAGTCCTCAAGCCAGGCCCGGTGCTCACCGCACGCCAGCCAGATCTTGCGCCGCTCCGGGGTGTGGATCTTGGGATTGTTCCACAGCAGCTGCCATTCGGCCGCCGCGCGGCAGGCTTTCCGCGAGCAGACGGTGCCGGGGGCCGCGGCGGTGTCGCCACCGGTCCCGGCCAGGTCAAAGAGGTTCATGAAGCTGCCCGTCCGTGGTCGTCGTCGTTCTCATCTTCGATCAGCTCACCTTGCAGCAGCGTCCCCGCGCCGTCTGCGCCGTCATCGATATCCTGCCCGGCCGGCTCTGCGGTGTCCGGGGCGTCCAGCTCTGCGAGCGGAGCGTAGTCCAGGAGCGAGTCGCTGTGGATTTCCGCCTTGTCGCTGCCGTTGGCGATCACCACGGCCACCCAGGGCAGGAAGACGGCGCCGGCAATCGGCAGGAGCTTGAACCAGCCATCCACGACAAAAATCAGGATCAGGCAGACCATGCGGATGCCCATGGCGACGGCGTACTTGACCATCCGCTGGTGCATCTCGTCCGAGTGGGCAGCAGCGGCGTCGGTGATGCTGTGCACCTCGGTACCGCCGGACTCGGAGTCCGGCCTCCCGGGTACATGCGCACCGGGTCGGTTTTTGAGTGTCACGGCTGTCAGATCACGCTCCCAAGGCTTACTTCGATTCTCTCACCATCGGCGGAGCCGCCCAAACGGAAGCGAACCGGGCGCTAAGATCGGAGGCAGGAAAAATCCAGCCCCCAGCGCGGCCCTCCCTGCCGCAGAATCCCGGAGCCCCATATGACTGACACATCCACCACCGGCCGCAGCGTTCTGATCACCGGCGGAAACCGCGGGATCGGCCTGGCCATCGCCGAGTCCTTCCTGGCCAACGGCGACAAAGTGGCCGTGACCTTCCGCAGTGAATCGTCGCTGCCGGAGGGTATCCTCGGCGTCAAGGCGGACGTCACGGACGAAGCTTCGGTTGACGCTGCGTTCGCGGAAGTCGAAGCCGCGCACGGCCCGGTGGAAGTACTCGTGGCCAACGCCGGCATCACCAAGGACACGCTCCTGATGCGCATGAGCGAAGACGACTTCACCTCGGTGATCGACACGAACCTCACGGGCGCCTTCCGGGTCATCAAGCGCGCATCCAAGGGCATGATCCGGGCGCGCAAGGGCCGTGTGGTGCTGATTTCCTCCGTCTCCGGCCTGTACGGCGCGCCGGGCCAGATCAACTACTCTGCCTCGAAGGCAGGCCTGGTGGGCATCGCCCGGTCGCTCACCCGCGAGCTCGGCGGGCGCGGGATCACCGCGAATGTGGTCGCGCCCGGATTCATCAACACCGACATGACGGCCGAGCTGCCCGAGGCCACGCAGAAGGACTACCTGACGAAGGTTCCCGCCGGCCGCTTCGCCGAGGCCTCCGAGGTCGCCAACGTCGTGCGCTGGATCGCAAGCGACGAGGCGTCCTACATTTCCGGCGCGGTCATCCCGGTCGACGGCGGCCTCGGAATGGGCCACTAGCCCGGACCACGCCGGAGCCCTCCTGACATAGCGGATAGAACACAACGGACGACGGCGGCTTCCGCCGTCGTCCGTTGTGTTCTATCCGCCGCAACGGCAACCGGCGACAAAGGGACCCGCAGTTTTCCGCGCCGGGCCTTTTTGCCCTTGGCTCCGGGGCTTCGGGAGCGTGTAATGGGCTCACAGCCCCTGACCATGCCGTGGCAGGGGCGTGGACGCAGGAGGAAATCATGAGTGATCTCAGCAAATGGACGCCCTCGGACATGCTGGAACCGGTCCGCCGCTTCCTTGACGGTGATCTGTCCATAGCGCCAGGGATCAAGATCGAACAGTTCCAGGAGGGCACCACCCTGGTGGTGCGGGCGGAAGTGCCGGGCATCGACCCGGACCGGGACGTCGACGTCTCGGTCGGCGAGGGCGTGCTCAATATTGCGGTGGAGCGGCGGGAGTCGTCCGAGCACAAGAGCAAGGACGGTTACCGCTCGGAGTTCCGCTACGGCCGGGCCGCCCGGAGCATTGCGCTGCCCGCGGGGGTGAGGGAAGAAGACATCACCGCCACGTACAAGGACGGCGTCCTGGAAGTCCGCGCACCGGCACCCAAGGTTGTGACCGGCGAAGCGACGACGAAGATCCGGATCGACCGCGGCTGACCCGGTCGCCGCCACGTTCCCGCCATGGCTCCTAACGGCCGCGGCGCCTTTCCGGCACGGCACGGCGGAACTACACTGCCGGGGCTTCTTTGTGGATGCTGAACAACTGTAATGGCGTGATCCGCTGGCATGATGGATTGCAGACCCACAGTATTTGGACGTTTGGAACAAAGGAGCTCGTATGGGACTGCTGGAGAACAAGACAGCGATCGTGACCGGTTCGTCGCGCGGAATCGGCGCCGAAGTGGCCAAAATTCTCGCCGCCGAGGGTGCGGCCGTCGTCGTCAACTACCGCCAGAAGGCGCCGCGCGCCAACAAGGTTGTCGCCGAGATCGAAGCCGACGGCGGCCGTGCTGCGGCCGTCGGGGCGGACCTGACCACCCAGGAAGGCGTCCAGGCCCTGGCCAGCGCCGCGATGGAGAACTTCGGCTCGCTCGACCTCCTGGTCCTCAACGCCTCCGGCGGCATGGAGACCGGCATGGAAGAGGGCTACGCCCTGAAGCTGAACCGCGACGCCCAGGTGAACATGCTCAACGCCGCCGTCGCGCTCATGCCTGAAGGCTCGCGCGTGGTCTTCGTGACCAGCCACCAGGCCCACTTCATCGACACGGTGCCCACCATGCCCGAGTACGAGCCCGTGGCCCGCAGCAAGCGGGCCGGCGAGGACGCACTCCGCGCCCTCGTCCCGAGCCTGGCGGACAAGGGGATCACCCTCGTGGTGGTCTCCGGCGACATGATCGAGGGCACCGTCACTGCCACCCTGCTTGACCGGTCCAACCCCGGCGCCATCGAGGCCCGCCGTGCAGAAGCCGGCAAGCTGTACTCGGTCAAGGAGTTTGCCGCGGAGGTCGCCAAGATGGCCTCGGCCGACGTCGAAACCGGCCACACCGAATACGTCGGCGGTGCGGATTATTTCGGTAAGACCGCAGAGCAGGCAGCGGACACGAGCTCCAGCTAGGGACAGGCCGCCAAGCGCCGGAATGGCGCGTCGAGAAGGCACGTCCCGGCAATGTTTTCACTAAGCATTGCCGGGACGTGCCTTCTCGGTTAATGCATCAGACTCCCGCGATGTACCGCACGGCGTCGAGATAGGGAAGGTTGACGGCGGCGTCCGCGGCAGCCCGGACGGCCGGCTTCGCGTTGAAGGCGATGCCGATCCCGGCCGCGCCCAGCATGTCGAGGTCATTGGCGCCATCGCCCACGGCGATGGTGTGTTCCATCGGGATGCCCTCGGCCGCGGCCCATTCGCGCAGGTACTTCTCCTTGGCCGCCCGGTCGATCACGTCGCCGAGCACCTTCCCGGTCAGTGCGCCGTCGACGATTTCGAGTTCGTTGGCGATCCAGTAGTGCAGACCCAGGTCTTCGGCGATCGGCCGGAGGATCTGGTTGAAACCGCCGGACACGACGGCCACGGCATGGCCGGCGGACTGGAACGCCGCCACCAGCTCGGCGGCGCCCTCGGTCAGCCTGACCTCGGAGCGGACCGACTCGACGACGTCCGCGGGCAGCCCTGCGAGGACCGCCACCCGGGCGTGCAGGCTCTGGGCGAAGTCCAGCTCCCCGCGCATGGCCGCCTCGGTCACCGCCGTCACCTCCTCGCGCTTGCCGGCGTAGGCGGCCAGGAGCTCGATTACCTCCTGCTGGATGAGGGTGGAGTCCACGTCCATGATGAGGAACTTCCGCGGCGCGCTGCGCAATGCTGCCGGTACCAGCGCCGTGTCGACGCCCTCGATGCCGGCGGCCGCCAGCGCGCGGCGCGCACCGTCCAAGCGGGCATCCAGCGCGCAGTCCGCCGCATACACCTCGAAGCGGGCGTCGCCGGTGCGGGTTTCCGCCCCGACGCCCAACCCGGCGGCCGTCAGGAGCGAACGCAGCCGCTGGATGTCGGGAAGGGACAGTTTCAGGCCGTAGCTCACTGCGGTCACGTTCGAACTCATGGCCTCAATCCTAGCGAGCGGGCGGCGGGCGGCCCGAATTCGTTGCGCCCCGGCAGGCGCCGCGTGACGCTCCACGGCAGGGCGCGGCGCCGGTTATCAGTCGTCCGCTTTTTTGTCCTAGTGTCTACTCCTATGAGTGATGTTCTTGAAATGGCCGGGGTCAGTGTTGTACGCGGGGCAAAGACGCTCCTGGACAAGGTCGACTGGCAGGTCAAGGAGGGCGAACGCTGGGTGATCCTGGGCCCCAACGGCGCCGGCAAGACCACACTCCTCCAGCTGGCCGCGGCCCGCATCCACCCGACGTCCGGAATGGCGGGCATCCTCGAGGAAGTCCTCGGCGCCGTCGACGTCTTCGAGCTCCGCCCCCGGATCGGCCTGTCCTCCGCTGCGCTGGCCAGCCAGATCCCCGAGCACGAAAAGGTCCTCAACGTGGTGGTCACCGCCGCGTACGGCGTGACCGGCCGCTGGCGCGAGGGCTACGAGAAGGACGACGAGCGGCGCGCCTTCGGGCTGCTGAACGAGTGGGGGATGGGCCCGCTGCTCAACCGTCCCTTCGCCTCGCTTTCCGAAGGGGAGCGCAAGCGCGTCCAGATTGCCCGCGCCCTCATGACCGATCCCGAGCTCCTGCTCCTGGACGAGCCGGCCGCGGGGCTCGACCTCGGCGGCCGCGAGGACCTGGTCCAGCGCCTGAGCGAACTCGCCCGCGACGACGCCGCCCCGGCGATCGTCCTGGTCACCCACCACCTCGAAGAAGTGCCGCCGGGCTTCACGCACGCGATGCTCATGCGCGACGGCGGCGTGGTGGCCTCCGGCCCGCTGCCGGAGGTCCTCACGGCGGAAAACCTGAGTGAAACGTTTGGCCTGCCGCTGGACGTCAGCGTCAACGCGGGCCGGTACACCGCGACCGCCAGCCGCTGACGGGGCCGCTGACCGCGCGTGGAGCTCCTCAATAGCGCCCTCATTTTCTTCGCCGGGCTGTGGGCGGGCACCATCAACAGCGTCGTCGGATCCGGCACCCTGGTCACGTTCCCGGTGCTGATCGCCCTCGGCTACGCCCCCGTCACGGCCTCCATCAGCAACGCCATGGGGCTCGTGGCCGGCAACGCCACCGGCGCCTGGGGCTACCGGAAGGAACTCGAAGGCCGCGGCAAGCAGCTGCTCCGGCTCCTGCCGGCCTCGCTGCTGGGTGCCGTCACCGGGGCCTACCTGCTCCTGCACCTGCCCGAGAAGGTCTTCTACTACGCCGCCCCCGTCCTGATCGTGCTGGCCCTGCTGATGGTGGTGTTCCAGCCGCGGCTGCAGCGGTGGGTGAGGAACCGCGAGGAGAACCCCGAGCACGCGATCAGGGACCGCCGCCACAGTGTCCTGCTGGTGGTGCTGGTGTACCTCGCCGGCGTCTATGGCGGCTACTTCGTCGCGGCCCAGGGCATCCTGCTGGTCGGCATCCTGGGCGTGTTCATGACCGGGACCATCCAGAACGCCAACGCGATGAAGAACTTCCTGGTCCTGGGCGTGAACGTGGTGGCCGCCGCCTCCTACCTCCTGTTCGCCTTCGACCGGATCGACTGGGGCGTGGTCGGGCTGATCGCCGTCAGCTCCCTGATCGGCGGCGTGATTGGCTCCAAGGTGGGGCGCCGGCTCTCCCCGGCGGTCCTGCGCGGGGTCATCTTCACCCTGGGCCTGGTGGCACTGGGATTCATGATCGCCAACCTGTTCAAATAGCCCCTTCCAACAGCCTCACAGGAATGACCTGCCCGTGACCTTTCACTTTCTCGAATCCGCCGACGACCCGCGGGTTGCGGACTACACGCAGCTCACGGACGTGCACCTGCGCAAAGTCCGGGAACCCGCCGAGGGCCTGTACATCGCCGAGTCCTCCCGCGTCCTGCGCCGGGCCCTGGCCGCCGGGCACCGGCCGCGGTCCTTCTTCCTGGCCGAGAAGTGGGCCGGGGACCTCGCCGATGTCTTTGAGCAGTTCCCGGACGTCCCGGCCTACATCGGCTCCGCGGCGCTGCTGGAGGAAATCACCGGCTTCCACCTGCACCGCGGCGCCATGGCCGCCATGCACCGGCCCGCCCCGGTGCCGCTGGCGGACCTCCTCGCCGGAGCCCGCCGGGTTGCGGTGCTGGAGGACATCGTGGACCACACAAACGTCGGGGCCATTTTCCGTTCGGCCGCAGCCCTGGGCGTGGACGCCGTCCTGGTCTCGCCGCGCTGCGGGGATCCGCTCTACCGCCGCAGCGTGCGGGTCAGCATGGGCACCGTATTCCAGGTGCCGTGGGCCCGGCTGGAGGACTGGGCGGAAGGCCTGGCCGTCCTGCAGCAGCAGGGCTTCACCGTCGCGGCCATGGAACTGACGGATGACGCGGTGGACCTCGACGTGCTCGCAGCCCGCCGCCCGGAGCGGCTGGCCCTGGTGCTGGGCACGGAAGGCGCGGGCATGAGCGAAGGAACCCTGGCCGCCGTCGACCTCGCCGTGAAGATCCCGATGCGCCCGGGCGTCGATTCGCTCAACGTCGCCGCGGCGTCGGCGGTGGCGTTCTGGGAGCTCCGCCCGAAGGACTGAGGCGACCTGGATCGTGCGGCGGCCGCGCCGCGCTGACGTGCGCCAACGGTGTTCGTCAGCGGTCCGGGGATCGGCTATGATTGATAGCTGGCCGTCCGGTGCTTTCCGCCGGCCATCCCATTCATACCTGGCAACTGGCAAAATCCAGTTGTGCGAACAAAGGTCCAATTATGAAGTCTAATACTCACCCGAAGTACGAAGCTGTTGTTTTCAACGACCTGGCTTCCGGCGTCAAGTTCCTGACCAAGTCCACCGTGTCTTCTTCGAAGACCATCGAGTGGGAAGACGGCAACACCTACCCGGTCATCGACGTCGAAATCTCCTCTGAGTCCCACCCGTTCTACACGGGCAAGCAGCGCATCATGGACTCCGCAGGCCGCGTCGAGCGCTTCAACGCTCGCTTCAAGGGCTTCGGCGGCAAGAAGTAACCTTCTTCCCCCAGGTCTTATGGAAAGCCCGCACCGGCAACGGTGCGGGCTTTCTGCGTCTCTGCTGCTGTTCCGGCTAACCGGGTTCCGGTTTCCCGGGTTCCCTGCCGCATGCGGCAGGATGGAGGTCATGACTTCCCATCCCGCCGCCACCACTCCCAGCACCGACGACGACGGCGGCCGCCACCACGGCGAGTACAAGGTCCCGGGTGGCAAGCTCGTGGTCGCCGACTTCGACGTCGTCGATGGCGTCCTGGCCAACGTCTCACTGAGCGGGGACTTCTTCCTCGAACCCGACGAGGCGCTCCCGGAGATCAACCGGGCGCTCACCGGGCTGCCCATGGACGCCAGCGCCGCGGATATCGCGGACGCCGTGACGGCGGCGCTGCCCGAAGGCACCGTGCTGTTCGGCTTTTCCGCCGACGCCGTCGCCGTCACCGTCCGCCGCGCCCTGGCGAAGGCCACCGGCTGGGCGGACCACCACTGGAACATCATCGCCCCGTCCGTCCTGCCCACCCACGTCAACGTCGCCCTGGATGAGGTCCTGACCGAGGAAGTGGGCGCCGGGCGGCGCAATCCCACCCTGCGGTTCTGGGACTGGGAGGAGCCCTCCGTGGTGATCGGCAGCTTCCAGTCAGTCCGCAACGAACTCCATCCCGAAGGCGTGGCCCGGCACGGCATCAGCGTGGTCCGGCGGATCAGCGGCGGGGGAGCGATGTTCATGGAGGCCGGGAACTGCATCACCTACTCGCTGTACCTCCCGCAGACCCTCGTGGACGGCATCAGCTTTGCTGACTCCTACCGTTTCCTGGACGCCTGGGTGATGGCGGCCCTGGAAAAGGTCGGCATCAGCGCCTTCTACGTGCCGCTCAATGACATCGCCACCGAGCACGGCAAGATCGGCGGGGCCGCGCAGAAGCGGCTCGCCAACGGCGGGATGCTGCACCACGTCACCATGAGCTACGACATCGACGCCGAGAAGATGGTGGAGGTGCTGCGGATCGGCAAGGAGAAACTGTCCGACAAAGGCACCAGGAGCGCCAAGAAGCGCGTCGATCCGCTCCGCCGCCAGACCGGCCTGGCCCGCGCCGAAATCGTTGCAGCGATGATGGACGTCTTCGCCGAACGCTACGGCGCAACTCCCTCGGTCCTCACCGACGCCGAGCTGGAGGCAGCCCGCCGCCGCGTGGAGACCAAGTTCGGCACCACGGAGTGGCTGCACAGGGTTCCCTAGCGGCCCGTTCCCTAACGGCCCTTCCCCTAGCGGCCCCTCGCCTCGCAAGCTCGGCCAGGGAACCCTGCCGGCGTGGGCCCAACTGCCGTGCTGGGCCGCCAGAAGGGCGGCTACGGAGCAATCGATCGCGGGTTTATCGTGGGTTCGCAGCCTGAGCGTGCGCCGCCAGGGCCGGTACCGTCAGGGCCTGCGCAGTGAGGGAGCGGTGCAGCTGGCTGCGCTGTTCGATGATGATCCGGCGCAGGGCGCGCGGCGCATCCGGGTGGGCGGCCAGCCAATGGTCGGTGCGCACAATCACGGCGTTGGTTTCGGGCGTTCCGCCGTCCAGGTCCTGTCCCGCGGGGTAGAAGCCGCGGACAATCCGGCTGGCGATCTCAATGCTGCGGTCCGCCCAGACGTGTTCGAGGGATTCGAAGTACGGGTCGATGAAACCGGCCAACAGGGAGGCCGCGCCGGTGTTGAACCCGGCAATTGTGGCGCCGAGGAGCTGGTTGGACAGACCGGTGCCGTGGACGGCGGCCTCCCAGGCGGCTGCCTTGACGGTCTCCTCGGGGCGGGCGGCGAGGGCGGTGGCGTGCCCGGACTTGCCTGCCGCCGTGTTGTCCCGGGCGAGTTCCTGGTCGAGCTGCTCCTGTGAGGCCTGGCCGTTGGCCGCCAGGCCATGCCAGAGATTCCAGCGCAGTTCGGCGTCCACCGCAAGGCCGTCGATCACGGTGCTGCCGTCCAGGATGCCCCGGAGCAGGTCCAGCCGGCCGGCGTCGTAGCGGCTGGTTGCGGCGAGGGTCCGGGCCCAGGCCAATTGCTGGTCGGAACCCGGCGCTGCCGCCTGCAGCTGTTCGGCGGCCGTGGTGAGGAAGCCGTGGCGCACGGCGTCCCGCTGGCCCCGGGGCACGTAGCGTTCCACCGCCGTCGAGGCGTTGCCCAGCACGTTGAGGAGGACGCCGATACCCGGCTCGGCGGGTCCGAAGCGCTGGACGGCGTCGACGTAGAGGGCGGCCGGTGTGACGGCATCGCGGGCCGAGTCCCACAGCGCCGTCCAGCACAGCGCCCGCGCCATGGGGTCCTCCAGCTTGTCCAGGGAGCCGCGGACAGTGGCCTCGGAACGCGAGTCCAGCCGGACTTTGGCGTAGCTGAGGTCCTCGTCATTGACCAGCAGCAGCGCAGGCCGCGGTTTGCCGGCCAGCGCGGTCACGTCGGTCCTGGCACCGCGGATATCGGTCTCGACGCTGTCCGTGCGAACCAGGGCGCCGGCGTCGTCAAAATTGTAAAGGCCGATCCGCAGGCGGTGCGGCCGGGGCTCCTGCCGGCCGTTGGCGGGATCTACGGCGTCCTGCAGGACCGCGACGGAGCTGAACGCGCTGGTGTCCTCGGTGGACGTGGTGATCTCGCTGGACAGGGTGGAGATGCCGGAGGTCTGGAGCCATTGGCGGGCCCATTCGCTGAGGTCGCGGCCGGACGCCGCGCTCAAGGCGGCCAGCAGTTCAGCGAGGGTGGTGTTGCCGTAGGCGTGGTCCCGGAAGTACTGCCGGGACCCGGCGATGAAGGCCTCGAACCCGACGTAGGCCACCAACTGCTTCAGCACCGACGCGCCCTTGGCATAGGTGATGCCGTCGAAGTTCTGCTTCGCGGCTTCCAGGTCCGGGATGTCGGCGACGATGGGGTGCGTGGTGGGCAGTTGGTCCTGGACGTAGGCCCACGCCTTGCGGTTGTTGGCGAAGTTCACCCAGGCCGTGTCCCAGTCCGTGGTCCGGTCCACGCCGAGGGTGCCCATGTAGTCCGCGAAGGATTCCTTGAGCCACAAATCATCCCACCACTTCATGGTGACGAGGTCGCCGAACCACATGTGCGCCATCTCGTGCAGGAGCGTGTTGGCGCGGGCCTGGTACTGCGAGTCGGCGGCCCGGGAGGTGAAGACGTAGCTTTCGGTGAAGGTCACCAGGCCGGGGTTTTCCATGGCGCCGAGGTTGTACTCGGGGACGAACGCCTGCTCGTATTTGCCCCACGGATAGGGGAAATCGAAGAGCTCGTTGAAGAAGGACAGCCCGTTCCTGGTGAGTCGGAACAGGGCGTCGGTGTCAAAGGACGCGGCCATGGAGGCGCGGCAGTAGAGCGCCAGCGGCACGTCCAGGACGGTGCCGTCGCCGAGTGTCCCGCGCCAGGTGTCCTCTGCCTTGAAGTACGGTCCGGCGAGGACGGTGGTGATATAGGTGGACATCGCCTTGGTGGGCGCGAAGTCCCAGCGGCTCGTGGCGGGATCGCTCGTGAGCTGGGTGCGCAGCACCTCCGCCCCGTTGGAGGACACCTGCCAGTCCGAGGGGGCCATGACGTGGAAGGTGAACTCGGCCTTCAGGTCGGGCTGTTCGAAGTTCGCGAACACCCGGCGGGCGTCGGCGGGTTCGTACTGCGTGTAGAGGTAGCACTGGCCGTCGGCGGGGTCCACGAAGCGGTGCATGCCTTCACCAGAGGTGCTGTACAGGGCCGTCCCCGTGATGGTGACCTGGTTCTCCGGCTGCAGGTTCTCAAGCCGGATCCGGGATCCGTCCACGACATCGGCGACGGCGAGCCCCTTGCCGTTGAGGAAGACGCTGTGCACGCTGCCGGCGATGAAATCCACGAAGGTCGTCGCCCCGGGTTCGCTGGCCGAGAAGGAGATGATGCTGCGGCTCGTGTAGCCGGCGACGTTCGGGTCGGCCGCCTGCCGGACGTCGAGGGAGACATCGTAGCTGTGAGTGGTGATGAGGGCGGCGCGGGCCGCGGCCTCGTCGCGGCGCAGATTCTGGTTTGACACCCAGCTATCTAATCACGGGAGCGTGTGCGCCCGGTCACGCCGGCGGGAACATCAGAAAGGCGGCCGCCAGGCCCAGCAGGGCGATCAGCAGCCAGGACGCCAGCGCGGCCAGCAGCGCGCGTGCGCCGGTGTGCACCAGTTGCCGCACCCGGACGGCGGAGCCCAGCCCGAACAAGGCCATGCCCAGCAGCAGGTCCTGAAGGGCGGCGGCCGCATCCAGGACCGCGGGGGACAGCCACCCGGTGGTTCGCAGGGCCGCCAGGGCCACGAATCCGATGACGAACAGCGGGATCACCGGGGGGCGCTTGGCTCCGTCGGCCGCGGTGCCCAGCCGGTGGTGGAAGCCCGCGGCGGCGACCATCGGCGCCAGCAGGATCACCCGGGTGAGTTTGACGACGACGGCGACGGCCAGGGCCGCGGTGCCCGCGGTCTGGGCGGTGGCGACCACCTGTCCGACGTCGTGCACCGAGGCGCCGGTCCACGCCCCGAAGAGCTCCGGCCCCAGGCCCAGCGGCCGCGCGAGCAACGGCAGCACGCCGATTGCCAGCGTTCCGCACAGGGTTACGAGCGCCACGGGCAACACGGTTTCTTCCTGCCGGATTTTGCGCACGGCGGCCATCGCCCCGATCGCGGAGGCCCCACAGATGGCGAAGCCCGTGGCCACCAGCAGCGCCACGCGGGGAGGCAGCCGGAAAAGCCTGCTGATCCCGTATGTGCCGGCGAAGGCGGCCAGCACCACGGCGGTCACGAGCAGCAGCGCCGCCCAGCCCAGGCCCAGCACGTCGCCGAGGCTGACTTTCAGGCCCAGCAGCACGATTCCGGCCCGCATGAGGTGTTTGCCGGCGAAGTCCAGCCCGGGCCGCGCCGGCCCGGCGGTCCAGCCAGATACGCCCGGCAGGTTGGCCGCCAGCAGCCCCAGGAGGACGGCCAGGGTCATCGCCGGCAGCGCGGGGAGGAGCAGGTGGACGGCGACGGCAACGGCGACGGCCGCCGCAGCGCCGGTCAGGCCAGGCGCGGCCGCTGTTAGGCCTGACGCGGCGGCGGATCTCTTCGGGGGCACGCCCCTACATTGCCGTACCCGGCCGGAAAAGCCGTAACCGCCGCCATCCCGGCAGGCGGCTACGTGCCACCGGGAACAGCGGCGCGGGCCGTCGAAATGATTTCGTAACGAAAAAGTGGTTGGCTAGTGACCATGTCTGACCTATTCCAGGAGTACTCCGAGGCCGCCGGCCGCACCGGCGCCTACGACGAGATGTTTGCCCCCGGCCAGCAGGCCCGGAAATCCTACGGGCAGGTGGCCCTGGCCCTGCGCGAACTCTCGTTGGCTGACGTCAGCGCCCGTGCCGATTCCATGGCACGGACCTTCCTGGACCGCGGCGTGACGTTCGACTTTGCCGGTGAGGAACGGCCCTTCCCCCTGGACATCGTCCCCCGGGTGATCCCCGCCGACGAATGGAGCGTCCTCGAACGCGGTGTGGCCCAGCGCGTCCGTGCTCTTGAAGCCTTCCTCAATGACGTCTACGACAAGATGACGGTGGTGTCCGACGGCGTCATCCCGCGCCAGCTCGTCACGACCAGCGCCCACTTCCACCGCCAGGTGCACGGCTTTGAACCGGCCGGGGGCGTCCGGGTCCACATTTCCGGAATCGACGTCGTCCGCGACGCCGAGGGCACATTCCGGGTTCTGGAAGACAACGTGCGCGTGCCCTCGGGCGTCAGCTACGTCCTCGAAAACCGCCGGGCCATGGCCAAAGGCCTGCCCGAAGCCTTCGGCCAGCAGCTCATCCGCCCGGTCGAGGAGTACCCCCGCCGGCTCCTGTCCGCCCTGCGGAAGACGGCGCCCTCCGGCGTCGACGATCCCACCGTGGTCGTCCTGACCCCCGGCGTCTTCAACAGCGCCTACTTCGAGCACACCCTGCTCGCCGGCCTCATGGGTGTCGAACTCGTCGAGGGCCGCGACCTCATCTGCCGCGGCAACCGGGTCTACATGCGCACCACGGCGGGCGAGCAGCGTGTCGACGTCATCTACAAACGCATCGACGACGAATTCCTGGACCCGCTGCAGTTCCGTGCCGACTCCATGCTCGGCTGCCCCGGCCTGGTCAACGCCGCCCGCGCCGGCGGCGTCACGATCGCCAACGCCGTGGGCAACGGCGTCGCCGATGACAAGCTCGTCTACAGCTACGTGCCCGACCTCATCCGGTACTACCTCAACGAAGAGCCCGTGATCGCCAACGTGGACACGTTCCGGCTCGAAGAGAAGGAGGCCCGGGAACACGTCCTGGACCGCCTGGACGAGCTCGTGGTCAAACCGGTGGACGGCTCGGGCGGCAAGGGCCTGGTGATCGGCCCGGACGCTTCCAGGGACGAACTCGATGCCCTGCGCAAGCGGATCATCGCCGACCCCCGCGGATGGATCGCCCAGCCTGTGCTGCAGCTGTCCACGGTGCCGACGCTCAGCGGCGACAAGTTCGGCCCCCGGCACGTGGACCTGCGCCCCTTCGCCGTCAATGACGGCGAGGACGTCTGGGTCCTCCCCGGCGGACTGACCCGTGTGGCGCTCAAGGAGGGCTCGCTGATCGTCAATTCCAGCCAGGGCGGCGGCTCCAAGGACACCTGGGTCCTGGCCGACTCCCCGCAGGTCCCCGTCGAAGTGATCCCGCGGCCCACCATCGCAGTCCGCGAGCGGGTTTCGGTCTGGCCGGTGGAGAGCAACTGGCGCGACAGCCAGAAAGAGCAGCAACAGCAGCAGCAGATTTCTGATGCGCAGGAGGTAACCGCGAATGCTTAGCCGTATTGCCGAGTCATTGTTTTGGATCGGCCGCTACGTGGAACGGGCCGACGGTACCGCCCGGATCCTCGACGTCCACCTCGAACGGCTCAACCATCTGCCCATGGAGGAACAGCGCAGCGTGGCGCAGGAACTCCTGGCCGTCATGGGTGCCCGCGCACAAAGCGATGATTTCGGCCTGCCCGAACTGCTCAACGCCCTCGCCTACGACAAGCAGAGTGCCACCTCCATTGCAGGTTCCCTCGGTGCCGCCCGGGAAAACGCCCGCCGAGCCCGCGAGACCGTCTCCTCCGGGCTCTGGGAAAGCCTCAACACGACCTACTACGGGCTGAACCAGCACCGCAAGGACGTGGTGGGCACTTACCGCTTCTGCAACTGGGTCCTGGAGCGTACCGCCATGGTCAGCGGCCTGGCCGACACCACCGTCAGCCATGATGAGAGCTGGCAGTTCCTGGTCCTGGGCCGGTCGCTGGAGCGTGCCGACATGACCGCGCGCATGCTCTCCACCCGCGATGTCCTCTCGGCCGGCATGTCCTGGGTGAACATGCTCCGCTGCGCCGGCGCCTACGAATCGTTCCTGCGGACCCGCCGGGCGGCGTTCGGGGACCAGCACGCGGCCGAATTCCTGCTGCTGGACCGGCTGTTCCCGCGGTCCATCGTCTACGCCCTGCGCGACGCCGACGAGTGCCTGGCGAAGCTCGACCCCTCGGCCCAGCGCGTCGGCTTCATCAACGACGCCCGCCGGATCGTCGGCCAGGCCCGCACCTTCCTGGAGTTCCACCGCACCGATGACCTCATGTCGGAGCTGCCGGAGCACATGGAGCGTGTGCAAAAAGCCGTGTCGCAGGCCTCGGACGCCATTTCCCGTAAGTACTTCAATCAGGCAGACGAGCTGGCCTGGGTGGGAGAAGTTTCATGACCCGGCTGAACATCGTCCACAAGACGGCCTACAAGTACAACAAGCGCGTCACCCTGTCCTACAACGAGGCCCGGATGACCCCGCTGACGGACCCGCAGCAGGTGGTGCTGGAGTCCTCCATGAAGGTTTCGCCTTCACAGGCGGCCCTGAGCAGCTACCGCGACTACTGGGGCACGCGGGTGACCGCCTTCGACATGCAGATGCCGCACGAGCACCTCGAAGTCCTGTCCACCACCACCGTCGAGGTGCACCGGGTCGAGAAGATCGCAGCCGAGGCCGACATCGTCGGGTGGGACGTCCTGTCCGCTCCGGAGACGCTGAACCAGTTCAGTGACTGGATTCCGCAGTCCCAGCTGACAGGTCCCGGCTCCGAAGTGCTCGCCATCATTCCCGGGGTTGTCGAGGGGAAATCGCCGCACGAGGCCGCCATGGCGATCTTTGCCTGGATGCGCGGTGAAATGACCTACATGAAGGGCTCCACCGGCGTCACTACCAACGCCGAACAGGCCTGGAACCAGCGGCAGGGCGTCTGTCAGGACCTGGCGCACCTCGCCATCGGGTCACTGCGCAGCTGCGGTATCCCGGCCCGCTACGTGTCCGGCTACCTTCACCCGCGTTCGACGGCGGAGCTCGGCGAGACGGTTGCCGGCCAGTCGCATGCGTGGCTCGAGTGGTGGGACGGCGAATGGCGCAGCTGGGACCCGACAAACCACAAACCGGCGGGGGACTTCCACGTCACCGTGGCCCGGGGCCGCGACTACCGCGACGTGCCGCCGCTGAAGGGCATCCTGTCCGGCGGCGGGGGATCGGCCCTCAGCGTCAGCGTGGAAATCACCCGCGTCGCGTAAGCGCACCCCACGCCCCGCGTTGCGTTATCAGACCGGGCTGCCCTGAAGCCCTCAGGGCAGCCCGGTCTGATAGCGCAAGAGGTGTTTGTGGGGGTTACTCGAGGCCGGAACGCGTGGCGTCGTCCAAGGGTGTCCACCACGTCTGCGGCGGCACCACTTTGAAGCGCCTGCCCGTGACGGTATCCGGCGTGATCCGGACGAAGTGTTCCTTCTTTCCGGCCTGCCACGGGAACAGCAACAGGCCCACCGTGTCCATGACCTCCTGGGGGTTCTGCACTGGCGCGGCTTGGCCCTTGATGACAACGCTCCAGGCGACTCCAGTGTCCGCGTTAATGCCGTCGGCTTCCACGGCCACCGGCGTGCCGCCGGTGGCCGCCTGCAGCTTGGTGCCCTCCGCGGTCCGGAACACCAGCGTGCCGTGGTCCACTTTGTAGTTAATGGGGAAGATGTCGGGATGATCGTCCACCCAGACCGCCAGCCTGCCCACCGAGACACTGCGTAATAGCTGCCAGCATGTGTGGTGGTCGAGTTCTTCGACGGCGTGGGTCTGGTCCTTTGGCTCGTGACGGCCCGGGCTCGATTCAGTGCTCATGCGGGCGAGCGTACGCGGCCGGGCTGACGGCGGCTAGGGCAAATGGACCCAGCCGCCGGGTTTATCTCCGAATTCCGGGGCTTTCCTGAGTCGTTCGCGCTATTCTGGCATAGGGCCGTCAGCGTCTACATTGGCCGGAGCGATTGGGGGCAATGACATGCAGTCAACGGGTGAGGGCTCAGGCCATACCGTGTCCGAGCCAAATCCCGTAGTTGAGGAGTTGCTGAAGGGGTTCGGCGCCCGGGCGGAAGAGCTGCTTCAATCCAAGGAACGCATCGCCGGCCTGCTGGAAGCCGTGGTCGCCCTGGCAGAGGACCTGAGCCTTGATGCCGTCCTGGAACGCGTGGTCGGGTCGGCCTGCCGGTTGTTGCACGCCCGGTTCGGCGCCCTTGGCGTCATCGGTGATGACCACGCTCTCAGCCACTTCATCACCGTCGGCATCGATGGCAAACTGGCGCGGCAGATCGGTCCGCTGCCAACCGGCCACGGCGTCCTCGGCCTCCTGATCACAGACCCGCGGCCGCTCCGGCTGCATGAACTGAGCAAGCACCCCGAGGCCTACGGGTTCCCCGCACACCACCCTCCCATGAAGTCCTTCCTGGGGGTACCGGTCCGCGTCCGGGACGTGGTGTTCGGAAACCTCTACCTCACGGAAAAAGAAGGCGGGGAGGACTTTTCCCCCGAAGACGAGGCCTTGGCCGTCGCCTTGGCGGCAGCAGCCGGCGTAGCCATCGAAAATGCCCGGCTCTACGACGACGCCCGCCGCCGGGCACGTTGGCTGGAGGCCTGCATGGACGTCTCCGGGCTGATGCTGAGCACGGACCGCGACTATACGTCGGGCGGCCTGGACCCGATCGCCGGCCGGGCGCTCCAGGAGTCCGCGTCCTCGCTCGCCCTGCTGGTGGCCCCCGCCGCCAACGGCGTGGCCCACGTGGTGATCGGCGTCGCCGGTGAGCGCGGCACGGCGTTTTCAGGACGGTCACTGCACTTAAAGTCAAAGCTCCTGGAAGATGTCCTCGAAGGCGGCGAGCCGGTCCTGTTCGACGACGCATCCGAAGTGCTGGGAGAGGTCGACGGCGCCGTCACCGGCCCGCTGCTGGCAGTGGCGCTGAGTACCCAGGGCGCCCACCACGGCCTCCTGCTGCTGGCACGGGACAAGGAGTCGGTGCGCTACGCCCGGACCGACATCGAAATGGGGGCCGTCTTCGGCTCCCACGTGGCCCTCGCCTTGGAACTGGCCCGCGTGCACCGGCTGCGCGAGGAGCTCCTGGTCTTCACCGACCGCGACAGGATCGCCCGGGACCTGCACGACCTCGTCATCCAACGGCTGTTCGCCGCCGGGCTGAGCGTGCAGAGCCTGACCCGTTTCACCAAGGAGGAACTGGCGCTGGAGCGCATCCGCAACATCACCGGCGAACTCGACGAAGCGATCCGCAGCCTGCGCGACACCATTTACTCGCTCAAGAGCAACACAGGCGAGATCGAACTGTTGAGCGGCCGGATCCGTCGGGTCACACGCAGCTCGTCGAAGTCGATGCCGTTCCCGCCGCGCCTGACCATCACCGGACCGGTGGATGCCGTGACACCGGACAAGGCCGATAACGTCGTGGCCGTGGTTTCCGAGGGGCTCAGCAACGCCATCCGGCACTCCGGGGCGGATACGATCTCGGTCTCGGTTGCGGTCGTCAGGGGCCGGGTGACTGTGGTGATCAGTGACAACGGCGCCGGGTTCGCCCAACCCGAAAAACGCAACGGGCTAAGCAACCTCGAAGACCGGGCGCGCATGCTCGACGGCGAATGCACCATCACGAGCGCGCCCGACTCCGGTACCAGCCTGGAATGGTCGGTGCCCCTGTAGCCGGCGCGGCTCCTGCAGCCGGCGCGCCCGGAGGCCCGGTGACCGCGGAGCCTACCCGACGCTGCGCGGTCGGATTACTTCGCCGGTTCTCCCGCCGGCGGCCGACGGAAATGCCGGGCTGGCGATGAAGACGGCTGCCTGCGTGCGGCGTTCGAATCCGAGCTTGGCCAGCAGAGACGACACATAGTTCTTCACGGTCTTTTCCGCCAGGAACATTTCGGCGGCAATCTGCCGGTTGGTCAGTCCGCCGCCCACCAGCTCCAGGACCTTGCGCTCCTGGGGGGTGAGGGAGGACGTGCGCGGGTCGACCTCTTCGGCCTCCACCAGGCTGTCCACGACGCCGGCGGCCACGCCCTCCTCGAAGAGGGACTCGCCCGCTGCTGCCCGCCGCAGGGCGCCGATCAGGTCCGTGCCGCCGATCTCCTTCAGCACGTATCCCCGCGCCCCGGCCAGGACAGCGCCACGCAGGGCCTGTTCGTCGTCGAAGCTCGTCAGGATGATGCAGTTCAGGGACGGGTCCACCGACCTCACATCCCGGCAGACCTCAATGCCGGTCCCGTCCGGCAGACGGGCGTCCAGCACACAGACATCAGGGTGCAGTGCGGGAATCCGGCGGGTCGCTTCCACCGCGGATCCGGAACTGCCGACCACGGCAAACCCCTCGCCTTCGAGAAGTTCCTGCAGCCCGCGCCTGACAAGTTCGTGGTCATCAAGTATAAAGACGCGGATCACCGCCTGCCCGCCATCAGGTGCAGTGAGACCTGCGTCTGCCCAGGCAATCATGATTCTCCCGTCCGGCCGCTCGCGCGACCGCTCAATGCTCTTATTAACACGCTGATTTTTGTATCGAGATACTGTTTTCATCTGCTGACCCCAGCCTCTGCCATTCTTCTGCACTGGGGCGGCGCGAACAAGGGTCATAGTGCCCGACAGGCCGGCTCCGGCCAGTTGCCCTGAGCGTTTCCGGGTAGCCGCCGGCCGGCGTGGGTGCATGCCCTTTGGCCCTAGGCGTCGTGCCGGCCGAGGGAAATCATGGGAGCGTCGCCATCTGGCGCAGGAAGCTCGGCCGGTACGAGGGCAAGGATGGCGATGAACGAAGTCAGGGACGTCCGCACGATCGTGGTAGGCGTTGACGGCTCGGACGCTTCGGTGTCCGCGTTACGGCATGCGCAGGGCCTCGCGGTGCCTCTGGCCGCCAAAGTCGTCGCGGTGGCATGCTGGGACTACCCGCCGGTGTACGACGGCTATGTCGCCGTCGGGATCGACGACTTCGACGTCCGGGCCGGCGAAATCCTGGCCGAGGCGGTGGTGAAGGCCTTCGGCCCGGACACCCCGGACAACGTCGAGACCCGCCTCATCCAGGGACACCCCCGCCGCACACTGATCGAGGAGAGCAAAACCGCGGACATGCTCGTGCTGGGCCGTCGCGGCCACGGGGGATTCGGCGGACTGCTACTGGGATCGGTGAGTTCCGCCTGTGTGGCACATGCGCATTGCCCGGTGCTGGTGGTCCACTCGCCAGAACACGACTGACCCCGCACGCCTGCCCGGAGGATCCTATTCGAACGTGGCCCGGCGCGGATCCGAGAGCCGGGTGGTCCACATATCGGGCCGGTTGACCTTGAAGCGTCGTCCGGTCAGGGCTTTGGGAGCCACACGCACGTAGTAAGCCTTCTCCCCGGGCTGCCAGGGCTCCAGGAGCAAGGAGTCCACTTCGTCCTTCTCCTCCTGGCTCTCGATGACCTCGGCTTCGCCGCGCGCCATCACACTCCAGGCCGTCTCCTCGTGGACGTCGTAGCCGTCGATCTCGAATGCAACCGGCTTGCCCGTGATGGCGCCCCAAAGCTTCGTGCCGCCGGCGGTGCGGAAGGCAATCGCCCGCCGTTCGAGTACGAAATTCACCGGGAAGATCTCCGGATGGTTGTCTACGATCAGCGCTACGCGCCCCACGACTTCGGTGTCGAGCAGCGCCCAGCACTGGTCCATGGTCAGCGAGTATTCCGGCGAGGGCGTGGTTGAGTCCATGTCGAGCCACGATACGGGCCGGCCAGGATCCCGATTAGGGCCATAGGTCCCGCAGCGGACACCACAGTGACGCGCGCTGCGGCCCGCCGGCGCCGGTCACCAGGGACTGGGCTTGTAGTCCTTCAGGAAGACGCCGTACTGGTCCTCACCGGATTCGCCCATCACGATGGGGTCGTAAACGCGGGCGGCGCCGTCAACGAGGTCCAGGGGCGCGTGGAAGCCCTCTTCCATGAGGCGGACTTTGGTGTAGTGCGGCCGCTCGTCCGTGATCCAGCCGGTGTCCACGGCCGTCATGAGGATGCCGTCGGCGTCGAGCATTTCCTGGGCGCTGGTTCGCGTCATCATGTTCAGCGCAGCCTTGGCCATGTTCGTGTGCGGGTGCCCGGGGCCCTTGTAGGCGCGGGAGAACTGGCCCTCCATGGCGCTGACATTGACGATGTACTTCCGCCGCGCGGTGGATCGCTTCATGGCACCCCGCAGCCGGCTGACCAGCAGGAATGGAGCCGTCACATTGCACAGCTGCACTTCGAGCATCTCCAGCGGGTCCACTTCGTCCAGCACCTGGGTCCAGCTGTTGATGGTGGCGAGGTCCGGGACCAGCCCGCCCGCGTCGATTGCCGTGCCGGAGGCAATCCGCTCCAGCGACGCCGAACCGGTGGACAGGGCCAGGGACGTGATCGCGTCCCCGGCCAGTACCGGATGGTCGAGCACGCTGCTGGCCAGGGCAAGCGGGTGCTTGTCGTGGGCGTGGCCGAACGTGACGAGCTCCGGGCCACCGTTGGCAGCCTGGAGGGCGGCGGGCAGCGGCTCGTCTTCGGCGTCGACGAGCGGCTTGTAGGCATTGCCGGAGCGCCGCACCGTCTGGGCCGCGTTGTTAATGATGATGTCCAGCGGTCCTGCGGCATCCAGCGAATCCGTCAGGGCCATTACCTGGGACGGGTCGCGGAGGTCGATGCCCACGATCCGGAGCCGGTGCAGCCAGTCGGCGCTGTCCTCCATCGCCGCGAAGCGGCGGGCGGCGTCCTTCGGGAACCGGGTGGTGATGGTGGTGTGTGCGCCGTCCCGCAGGAGTCGGAGCGCGATGTACATGCCGATCTTTGCCCGCCCGCCGGTGAGCAAGGCCCTGCGGCCGGTCAGATCGGTGCGGGCGTCGCGCTTGCTGTGGCTGAACAGGGCGCACTCGGGGCACAGCTGGTGGTAGAAGGCATCCACCTGGGTGTAGTGCTGCTTGCAGATGTAGCACGGCCGGGACCTGATCAGGTGGCCGGCGATTTCCCCGGTCGCGGACGTGGCGAGCTTGTTGCCGCGCGTTTCGTCGTCGATCCTGTCGGGGGCCGCCGTCGCCGTCTGGGCGATCACGGCGCGGTCCGCCTCGGCGATCTCATCGCGCTTGCTGACCCGCCGGTGGCGCTTGACGGCCTTGAACATCTTCCCGGTGGCGCGGCGCACTGAGACGTAGTCCGGGTGCTCCTCGTCATAGGCGTGGATCGTGTTCAGGACTTTCAGGCAGGCCTGGATTTCCTCCGGGGTCAGCCCGGCAAGACCAGACCCGGCAAGACCAGACTCGGCGGCGGAAACGTCGGAGGACAGATCGGGGGAGCTCATTGCCCTAATTTTACAGGGTGCGGGGAGCCCGGCCGGACGAGCGTGCCGGGCCCCCGCCTGCCTATGCCGTGGGTGATTGCTTGACCGGTCCGTCCGTGCCGACAGCGGCGGCCTGGACGTCGGCCACCTTGTCCACGGACTCCCGCAGTTCGGGCCAGTTCTCGGTTGCGGTGCGGACGGCGTCGGGCACCAGGCGCAGGTTGGCCGCGGAGAGCGCCCGTTCCGCATCGCTGGGGTCCGGGACGTGCTGGCCCTTGGACAGGACCGTGATTCCGGAGTCGGTGACCTTGAAGCCGCGGGCGCGGTCCAGGTCGGGATCGAGCCCGATCGTGGCCCCGGCCGGCACCTTGACGTTCTTGTCGATGATGGCGCGCTTGATCACGGCGCCTTCACCGACGTTGACCTTGTCCATCAGGACCGAGTCCAGGACCCGGCTCGAGGTGCCGACGTAGACGTCGTTGGAGAGCACGGACCCTTCCACGATGCCGCCGGAGACGACGACGCCGCTGGCCACGATCGAATCCAGTGCCGTGCCCACCGTGTTGGACTTGCCGCGGACAAACTTGGCCGGCGGGGAGATGGTCTGGCGGGTGTAAATCGGCCACTCGGAGTTGTAGAGGTTGAAGACCGGGACGGGGGAGATCAGGTCCATGTGGGCGTCGTAGAACGAATCGATGGTGCCGACGTCGCGCCAGTAGGTGCGGTCCCGTTCGGTGGATCCGGGGATGTCGTTGAGGGTGAAGTCGTAAACGCCGGCCTCGCCCTGGTTCACAAAGTAGGGAATGATGTCCCCGCCCATGTCGTGCTTGGTGTCGAGGCGCTCGGCGTCAACGTGGAGGGCTTCAATCAGGGCGTCGGCGTTGAACACGTAGTTGCCCATCGAGGCCAGGAACTGGCTGGGGTCCGCCGCGAGGCCGGGTGTCGACGACGGCTTCTCGACGAACGCGGCAATCTTCTCCGGGTTGTCCGCATCGGTTTCGATCACACCGAACTGGTCCGCCATGTGCAGCGGCTGGCGGACGGCGGCGACTGTGGCTTTCGCCCCGCTGGCGACGTGCTGGGCCACCATCTGGGAGAAGTCCATCCGGTAGACGTGGTCTGCGCCGACCACGACGACGATGTCGGGATTGGCGTCATGAATGAGGTTCAGGGACTGATAGATGGCGTTGGCGCTGCCCAGGAACCAGCTCTTGCCGACGCGCTGCTGGGCCGGGACCGAGGCCACATAGTTCCCCAGCTGGGTGGACATGCGCCACGTTTCGGAAATGTGCCGGTCAAGGCTGTGGGACTTGTATTGCGTCAACACCACAATTTGCAGATAGCGGGAATTCACAAGATTTGAAAGGGCAAAGTCAATAAGCCGGTAGCTTCCGGCAAACGGGACACCAGGCTTGGCCCGGTCCGCCGTCAACGGCATGAGCCGGTTTCCCTCGCCACCTGCGAGGACAATTGCCAAAACTCTCTTTTGATGCGGCATGGTGATAGCTCCTGAACGCCTTCGTTACTCCCCAATACAGTCCGGCATGCCCGAACGTCTTCACACTAGATCAGTTCCACCGTAACGACTACCTTGGTGCATGTGCGAATAGATATTGTGACCAAAGAATTCCCGCCGGAAATCTACGGCGGCGCCGGGGTCCACGTGGCCGAGCTCAGCAGGGTGCTGGCCCAACGCGTGGACCTTCAGGTGCGTGCCTTCGGCGCGCCCCGCGAGCCCGGGTATCACGGAGCGACCGTCACGTCGTATTCCGTGCCCGAAGACCTGGGCTCAGCAAACGCCGCTATCCAGACCCTCGGGGTGGACCTGAGGATCGTTCCGGATATCGCCGGCGCGGACCTGGTCCACTCCCACACCTGGTACGCCAACATGGCCGGACACATCGCGTCGCTGCTCCACGGCATCCCGCATGTCCTCAGCGCCCACAGCCTGGAGCCGCTGCGCCCGTGGAAGGCCGAGCAGCTCGGTGGCGGCTACGCGGTGTCCTCATGGGTGGAAAAGACCGCCTACGAGGCCGCTGCCGCCATCATCGCCGTCTCGGAAGGGATGCGCCAGGACATCCTCCGCAGCTATCCGGACGTCGACCCGGCCAAGGTCAAGGTGGTCCACAACGGCATTGATGTCAGCCAGTGGAACCGGGACGAGGCTGATGACATCATCCGGCCGCTCGGGATCGATCCGGAGCGCCCCAGCGTTGTTTTTGTGGGCCGGAACACCCGGCAGAAGGGCGTACCGTACCTGCTGCGGGCCGCCGCCAAGCTCCCGGCCGACGTCCAGCTGGTGCTGTGCCTCGGTGCCGCGGACACGCCGGAACTGGCCGCCGAGACGGCACGCCTGATCGAGGAACTCCAGAGCCAGCGCAGCGGCGTGATCCTGATCGAACGGATGCTGCCCCGCAACGAGGTCATCCAGGTGCTCAGCCACGCGACGGCGTTCGCGTGCCCGTCCATCTACGAACCCCTGGGCATCGTCAACCTCGAGGCCATGGCCTGCGGCGCCGCCGTGGTGGCCAGCGCCACGGGCGGCATTCCGGAGGTCGTCGAGCATGGCAAGACCGGGCTGCTTGTTCCGATCGAGCAGGTCACCGACGGCACCGGCATCCCGCTGGACCCGGAGAAGTTCGTCACCGACTTTGCCGAGGCCCTCATCGAAGTGGTGTCCGATCCCGCCCGGGCCCGCGCCATGGGTGAAGCGGGCCGCCGCAGGGCCGAGGAACACTTCTCCTGGGAATCCATCACGGAGACCACGCTCGAGGTCTACCGCTCGGCGCTCCAGCAGGGGTCCTGACCCCGCGACGGAACAGCAGTATGTCGACAGGGCAGAACGACGACGGCGCCGCCCCGGCTGAGGGGGCGGCGCCGTCGTCGCATTTCGGCTGGGTCAGCCGCGGGCTTTGGTGCCGTGGGCCTTTGTGCCGTGGGCCTTTGTGCCGTGAACGGCGCGGGCCAGCATAATCTTTTCGTCCAGGGGCGCCTGGCCGCTGGCGCGCTGCTTGCGGAAGTAGTCCCGGGCCTCGTCCTGGCGGACCTTCTCCGCGCCAGTGGAGATCTCGGCGCGGAGGTGCTCCGGCCCGTAACCGAACGCGTCCACCAGGTCCAGGGCATGCGGGCGGATCTTCACGAGCAGGCGGTTGATGTATTCGCCCACAGTGCGTCCGCGCTGCATCGACAGCCTGCCGTTCATGAGGTACCAGGACAGGTTCTTCTCGATCAGGGACAGGCCGAACAGATCGCGCAGCCACGTCAGGACCTTGCGCGTGCCCGGGTCAGTCACTGTGCCGAGGGCCTCGGTAAAGGCCTCCCACTGCAGCAGCTCCGCATGGGCCTGGGCGGCTTCGATGAGTTCGTGCTGGTGGGCGTTGAACAAGGCGGCGCCCTGCTGCTGCGGGAGCTTGTTCGCGCCCTTGAGGGCCGTGGCCACCTCAGCGACCATGGTCTGGACGCGGTCCGTGAGCAGGGTCCGCTGGCTTGCTTCGTCCTTGATCGCCAGCGCTGCTTTCTGCACTGATCCGGAGTCCGCCACGAACTGGGCGACGCCGCGCAGTCCGGTGCGGTGGATCGCGGCACCGGTGGCCTGGCCCACGACGTAGCGGGTCAGCACGCCGACGTTGACGGTGCGGAATTCCTTGGCGTAGTCCGCCAGCAGGCGCTTGGCGACGAGCTGCAGCAGGACCGTGTTGTCGCCCTCGAACGTGGCGTACACGTCGAGGTCGGCACGGAGCGAGGCGAACCGGTTCTCGATCAGGAACCCGGCGCCGCCGCAGGCCTCGCGGCACTCCTGCAGGGTGTCCAGGGCATGCCAGGTGCTCAGCGGCTTCAGGGCCGCGGCCAGGGTTTCAAGGTCCTGGCGGTCCTGGTCGGTGTCGTGACGGCCGGAGAAGACGTCGTCGAATTTCTGCAGCAGCTGCTCGCTGGCGAAGCTGGCGGCGTACGTGGTGGCCAGCCGGGTGAAGAGCCGGCGCTGGTGCCGCTGGTAGTCCAGCAGGACTTCCTCGTCGGTCTGGGAGGAGGCATTGAACTGCCGGCGTTCGGTGGCGTACTGGATGGCGGTTTTCAGGGCCAGTTTCGACGCCGTCACTGCGGCGCCGTCGAGGGAGACCCGGCCCTGGACCAGCGTGCCGAGCATGGTGAAGAAGCGGCGGCCCGGGCTGGCGATGGGGGACGTGTAGTTGCCCTCGGGGTCGACGTCGCCGTAGCGGTTCAGGAGGTTGGTGCGGGGGATCCGGACGTTCGTGAAGTGCAGCCGGCCGTTGTCGATGCCGTTCAGGCCGCCTTTGACGCCGTCGTCCTCGCCCCCGATGCCCGGCAGGAAGTCCCCGGTCCCGGCGTCCCGGAGGTCCATGTAGAACGCGTGCACGCCGTGGTTGACGCCCTTCGTCACCAGCTGGGCGAAAACGACCGCGGCCAGACCATCGTTGGCGGCGTTGCCGATGTAGTCCTTCCACGCGGCCCGGAACGGCGTGTGGACCACGAACTCCCCGGCGGCGGGGTCGTAGGTGGCGGTGGTGGCAATGCTGGCCACGTCCGAGCCGTGCCCGGTTTCGGTCATGGCGAAGCAGCCCGGGATGTCCAGGCTCATGATGCCGGGCAGCCACTTCTCGTGGTGTTCCGCGGTGCCGAGGTGGTTCACTGCGGAGCCGAACAGTCCCCACTGGACGCCGGCCTTGATCTGCAGCGACGGGTCGGCGATGACCAGCTCCTGGAAACCGGCCACGTTCCCGCCGTGATCGTCCGAGCCGCCCACGGACTCGGGGAATGCGCGGTGGACGGCGCCATTGTCCACCAGGATCCTGAGCTGGCCGAACACGCGTTGGCGATGTTCGGTGTGGGTCTGGCCCTCGATCTTGTGCAGTTCCGGGCGGCCGGCGAGGCCCCTGGACTGCAGCCGGATGTCGGCCCACTTGCCGAGCAGCTGTTCGCCAAGGGCCGCGACGTCGACGGCGGGCGCCTCGGGGGAGCCGGGTTGGCCGGAACGGCCGGCTGCTGTGGTTGCCGCTGGAGTCGTGGTGCGGCGGGGGGCGTTGCCGGTGGTGCGGTCGGCTAGTTCAGTCATGTCGTTTCCTTCTGTGGTTCTGACAATCTCTAGTGCTGACAGTTCAGTTCGCGGGTGTGGGCCGGGCCGCTGCTACGGTGCGCCCTGGCCCGCCGGGCCCGTTCGTTCCGTATGTGCTGGTTCCTCCGGAGGAGCCGCCTGCAGCTCGGGGGCGATGCCGAAGCACAGCCAGTCCGTGATCTGCCGCGCCATGGCCTCCTGGCCGGGCTTGGCCGGTCCGGGCGGGCTGGCGAGCCACTGTTCGCCGGCATTGCGGACCAGGCCGATCGCGGCATTGGGCCAGTAGCCGATCACGGCTTCCTTGTCCTGGCCGCCGCCCAGATGGCTGCGCATGGGCCGGGCAATCATGTCGCTGATGGCGGCGAAGAAGTGGCTCAACGCTCCGGCTGTGGACATGGTCGGCCCGGCCGTCTCGGCCTCGCCGGACGCATGGCGCGTGACGAAGGTGTAGACGTTCGGGCTGGTCTCAGCCATTTGCAGGTATGCGGACACCATGGCGAACAGGCCTTCGCGGGGCGTCTGGGCGCTCTGGGCCGCCTCCTGGATGCGCCGCTGCATCTGGCTGAGGACCACCTCGCCCACGGCCTGCTGGAGTCCGGCCTTGTCGCCGAAATAGCGGTAGAACACGGACTTTGACGTTCCAGCGGCTGCGGCGATGTCCTCCATGGACGCGTCACTGCCGAGGGCATGCACCGCCTTCCGGGCCGACTTGATCAGTTCCCGCCGCCGTTCCTCGCGGTGGGACTGCCAGCGGGAAGCGCGGCCGTCGACGGTGGCCTGCCCGGCGGGCGGGGTGGCTTTGGGGCTGTTCACGATACCCAGCGTATCAGGTACGCTGGGTATCGGTAATCGCTTTGATCGAAGGAGACAGCCCATGTCCGTCAACGGACAGTCAGTGCCCCGCCCCCAACCAGCCACCGCATCAGCCGCCGCCGCACCCGCCGCCGAGACGACACAGCATGTCGACGCGGTCCCGGCGCAACTCCGCAAGGCCGTGGTGGTGGGCGGCAACCGGATCCCGTTTGCCCGGACCGGAGGTGCGTACACCAAGTCCTCCAACCAGGACATGCTCACGGCCGCCCTGGATGGCCTGATCGCCCGCTTCGGCCTTCAGGACGAGCGCATCGGAGAAGTGGCCGCGGGGGCGGTCCTCAAGCACTCCCGGGACTTCAACCTCACCCGGGAAGCCGTGCTCGGCTCGGCTCTCTCTGCCGAGACCCCGGCGTATGACCTCCAGCAGGCCTGCGCCACCGGCCTGGAGACGGTGCTCGGACTGGCGAACAAGATCAAGCTGGGCCAGATCGACTCCGCGATCGCCGGCGGCGTCGACTCCGCTTCTGACGCTCCCATCGCCGTCAGTGAGGGACTCCGCGAGGTGCTCCTTGACCTCAACCGCGCCAAGACGGTGTCCCGGAAGCTGCAGGTCCTCAGCCGGCTCCGTCCCAAGGATCTGGCCCCCGATGCCCCTAACACGGGGGAGCCGCGTACCGGCCTGTCGATGGGCGAGCACCAGGCGCTGACCACGGCGCAGTGGAAGATCACCCGCGAGGCCCAGGACGAGCTTGCCTTCAACAGCCACCGGAACCTTGCCGCGGCCTATGACGCCGGCTTCTTCGATGATCTCCTGACCCCGTACCGGGGACTGAGCCGCGACTCCAACCTGCGCGCCGACACGAGCCCGGAGAAGCTCGCCACCCTCAAGCCCGTTTTCGGCAAGAACCTGGGCGCCGAGGCGACCATGACGGCCGGCAATTCCACCCCGCTGACCGATGGCGCGTCCACCGTGCTGCTCTCGTCCGAGGAATGGGCCGACGCCCATGACCTCCCCAAGCTCGCCGCGGTCATCGACGGCGAGGCTGCGGCCGTCGACTTTGTCCACGGCAAAGACGGACTGCTCATGGCGCCGGCCTTCGCCGTGCCCCGGCTGCTCGCGCGCCACAATCTCACCCTCGCGGACTTCGACTTCTTCGAGATCCACGAGGCCTTTGCCGGCACGGTGCTGAGCACACTCGCCGCGTGGGAGGACGAGGAATTCGGCCGCACCCGCCTGGGCCTGGACGGCGCCTTCGGCAGCATCGACCGGGCCAAGCTGAACGTTAACGGCTCCTCGCTGGCCGCCGGACACCCGTTTGCGGCCACAGGCGGCCGGATCGTGGCCTCACTGGCAAAAATGCTGCACGACAAGGGCCAGGTCAACGGGCGCCCGGCCCGCGGCCTTGTGTCCATTTGCGCCGCCGGCGGCCAGGGCGTCGTCGCAATCCTCGAAGCACTCTAGGGAGAATCGGATGAGCGACAAGTACACCCGGCTGGTCAGCGGCGGACTCGGCAAGGACCTCGCCAAGCGGCTCGGCCTCCCGCAGCCGGTGGTCCTCCGCCGGCACGAGCCCGGCCGTCCCCTCATCGACGGACCGGTCCTGGTCCAGGGATCAACCGGCGGCGCCGACGAGCTCGCCGCCACCCTGCTGGACTGGAATCTCGACGTCCGCCGCCACGCGATCCCCAAGGAGAAGCTCGGCGCCATCATCCTGGTGCTGGACGAGCTGGCCCACCCCGGCGACCTTGAGAAACCGGTCCTCACCGCGGCCGCATCGCTGCGTGACCTCGCCCCGAACGCCCGCGTCATCACCGTCTCCCGCACGGCAGGCTCGGCGACGGAACCGGCAACGGCGGCTACCAGGCAGGGCGTGGACGGTCTCCTGCGGTCTTTGGCGAAGGAACTCCGCGCCGGAGCCACCGGCAACGGCATCCTGCTCGCCGACGGCACCCGGGCCACGAGCCCGGCAGCACTGGGGGCGTTGAGGTTCTTCCTCTCGGGCCGTTCGGCGTTCGTGGACGGGCAGTTCCTGACCGTCAGCTCCGGCGCCGGTCAGCTGCCCGACGACGTCGAGAAGCCGCTGGCCGGCAAGGTGGCCGTCGTGACCGGCGCCGCGCGCGGAATCGGGGCAGCGATTGCCCGCACCCTGCACCGCGACGGCGCCACGCTCATTCTCGTCGACATTCCAGCGGCGGGGGACCATCTGGCGGCAGTGGCCAACGAGGTCCACGGGACGGCCCTGCAGCTGGACATCAGCCGCGACGACGCCGGCCAACGGATCATCGACCACGCCGCGGCACGGCACGGCCGGCTGGACATCATGATCCACAACGCCGGGATCACCCGGGACAAGCTCCTGGCCAACATGGACGCCGGCCGCTGGAACGCCGTGATCGCCGTCAATATCGCCGCGCAGCTGCGGATCAATGAGGCCCTCCTCGCGTCGGAGCACTTCCGCGACTCGCCCCGGATCGTGTCCGTGGCCTCTACCAGCGGGATCGCCGGAAACCGCGGCCAGACCAACTATGCCGCGTCCAAGGCCGGCGTGATCGGCATGGTCCGCGCCACGGCGGCGCTGATCGGCGAGCGCGGCGGGTCGATCAACGCCGTCGCGCCGGGCTTCATTGAAACGGAGATGACCGCCAGGATCCCATTCGCCACCCGCGAAGTGGCGCGCCGGCTCAACTCCCTACAGCAGGGCGGCCAGCCGCGCGACGTCGCCGAGGCCATCGCGTTCCTGGCCAGCGACGCCGCGGGTGGGATTTCCGGGGAGGTGCTGCGCGTCTGCGGGCAGAACCTGGTCGGCGCATGAGCGGATCCCAGACCGTCATCCTGGGCGAGATGCCCGCACTATCCAAGCTCTACGTCAACGCGGCGGCCGCCGCGGCGCGGCGCCGGGTCCTGGGCACCCACGGCGGCACCGAACTGCCGGCCTACACCCACGAGGTCCGTGGCGTGAAGGCCGACGTCGCCAACCTGACGGCCTACCAGCACCTGATCGGCGAGAGCGCGAGCGATGTCCTCCCGGCCGGCTTCATCCATGCCCTGGCGTTTCCGCTAGCCATGAGCGTGATGAACCGGGACGATTTTCCGCTGCCCCTGCTGGGCATGATCCACCTGACGAACAACGTGGTGCAGTCCGCGCCGGTCCTGTTCACCCAGGCCCTGGACATCCGGGCCCGGGTGGAGAACCTGCGCGGGCACCGGGCCGGTACGCAGTTGGACGTCGTCGCGGAGGTCCGTGCCGCCGGGCAGGAAGACGTCCGCTGGCGCGGGGTCTCAACGTACCTGGCCAAGGGGGTGTTCCTACCGGGGATCGACAAAGCCTCGGTGGCCGTGCCGCCGCCGCCGTTTTCCGTGCCGGATCCCACGGCAATGTGGCAGCTGGGCGTCGATACCGGGCGTGCCTACGCGGCTGTCTCCGGAGACTTCAACCCCATCCACCTGAGCGTCCTGACTGCCAAGGCCCTCGGACAGCGGCGGTCCCTTGCCCACGGCATGTACCTGGCCTCCCGTGCGCTGGCCGACGTCGGTGCCGTCCGGGGGGATTCGTTCAGCTGGGAGGTGGCCTTCGAAGCGCCCGTGTTCCTGCCGGCCCGCGTGGCACTCGACATCAGCACCGTGCAGGCCTACGGCGGTGCGTGGCAGCGCTCGGACTACGTGGCGTGGAACCCGCTGTCCGGGCGCCGGCACTTCAGCGGCTCTGTGGCGGCGCTGGACTAGCCGGCGGGCGCGGTGCCGCCCGGGCCCGGACAGGCCGGCCGGGCTCGGACAGGCCGCCCGGGCCGGCCCCGCCGGCGGACAGCGCGTTCTTCCTAGTCTGCCGGCGCCGTGGCCGGTTTGGCCTCCGGCCGCCCGGGCGTGGCCACCCGCAGCATGCGGTGCAGGCTCAAGAGGATGGATTCGACCGCGCTCGGGGCGTCCTTGCTGTGCTGTTCGGTGGCAAGCCTGGCGGTGAGCTCGTTGATCGCCGCGTCGGCGGTGCGGGCCAGCTCGGTCTGGCGATCCGGGTTGTCCTCCTCCGTGGCTCGCAGCACGTCGCCGACGGCGGACATGGCGTCACCGAGGGGTGCCGCGTATTCGTCCGGGATCACGAACGGGGTGTCCTCGGCCCAGATGACGTCCGAGAGCACCTGGGTAACGTCCTGTACGTGGAACGTGAGCCGCTCGAGGTCGCGCAGGTTGCGGTAGTCGAGGTTCATGTCGCGCGGATGCAGCCGGCGGCGGGGATTGGCCCGGCGGCTGGCGTCCGCCTTCTCGACGGCGAGCCGCACTGAGCGGGCGTGCGCCGCGAGCGATTCCGAGCGCCGGGACCAGTCAACGTGCTCCGGCGGCCAGCTTTCCTTGAGTGCCTTGCCCATGTCCCAGAGTTGCTGGGCGAGCGCCTGGCGCAGTTCCACGATGCTCAGCGCCGCGGCCCGGAAGTGCAGAGGCGGGAAGACCAGCAGATTCACGACGATGCCCACAGTGACGCCGACCGCCATCTGGAAAAGGTACCCGAACGAGAATGAGTCCGGGTTGTGGCCGCCGACGAGCAGGACCAGGAGGGCCGCCGTCGGGATCCAGTCCCGGCCCGAGCCGATCTTCGGCAACCCGGCCAGGACCACGCCCAGGCCCATGACCACCGCGACCGTCAGCGGAGTCGGATGACCGAGGCTGAACAGCATGAACGCCAGTCCCACCCCGATCGCCAGACCCACCAGCGCCTGCACCCCCTGGCGCATGGAACCGGCGACGTTCTCGTACATGGCCACAAGGGCGCCGAGCGGGGCGTAGTAGGGGTAATCGGCGGCGGAGCCCGGCATGAAGGGAGCGATCGCGAAAGCAATGCCCGCGGCAAGCGCAGCCTTAAGCGCCAGCTGGATCCGCGGCCACACTAGCGCTGCCGCGACGCCGCTTGCCACGCTATGGGCCCGAATGCGCAGCGCGGAGGGGGGCTTTTCTGTTGTCTTTTCTGGATTGGCCATCCCGGCTCACCCTAGGGCCGTGTGGTTGCTGCTACAAATGGACGAACCTGTTGCCGCGCCGCAGGAGCCTGCAGCTACACGGTCAGGACGCGGCGTGGGCGGCCCGCCGCACCGCCGCGGACAGCCGCTGGGCCCGTCCGGCGGTCCGGCCCTCCTCGCTGCGGCGGGGCACATACCCGAACCCGAGGCCGTAGCCGGGATCCGCGAAGCCGAGGGCCGCGCTGGCGCCCTCGTGCCCGAAGGCCAGATGGCTGCCGAAGTTCCGCCCCGGCTGGGGTTTCATGAACACGACGGCAAAAGCGTTGTCCTGCCCGGAGCACCGGTCAAGTCCCCATACCTGCTCCGCGGCCATGAGCTCGATGGTGGCCGGACCCAGGAACGCGGGGCTGCCGTCAACCCCGGTGGTGGCGGCGGCGTAGAGCCTGGCCAGCCCTTCGGCTGACCCCACGCCTCCGGCGCCGCTCATGCCCGAGGCGCGCACCACGCGATGGTTGGGCAGTTCCATGATGGTGCTGACCGGCGCGTTGCTGTTCAGCCCGTCGAGGCTGAGCGGGTCCAGCCACGGCTGGGCCGGGTCAGGGCCGTAAAGCACCTCACGGTACCGCGGTTCCTGGTCCTCGGGCAGGCCCAGGAAGAAGTCGATGCCCCACGGGCGGCGGAGGCGTCCGTCATAGAGCCCCTGCAGCGTCATCCCCGAGGCACGGCGGCAGAGCTCCTCCATCAGGATCCCCATGGTCAGGGCGTGGTAGCCGAAGGCTGTGCCCGGGCGCCATTGCGGCGCCGCGGCCGCGAGACGCCGTGCGGCGGCCGGCGTCGTGAATTCCGCCAGGGGAATACCGCCGACGACGCCGGGCAGCCCCGCCTGGTGGGATAGGGCCTGACGCACGGTGAGCCGGTCCTTGCCGTGGACGCCGAACTCGGGCCAGTAGGACGCGACGGCGCGGTCGAGGTCGAGCCGGCCGTCCTGGACGAGGAGGGCGATGACGAAGGCGGCGACTCCCTTGGAACAGGAGTAGGTGCCCGTGATCTCGCCAGGGGCCAATGCCGGTCCGCCGCAGAGGTCCAGCACCCGGGTGCCGTGGTGGTAGACCGCCAGCTGCGCGCTGTAGCCCGGATCCTCGGAAAGGAAGGCGTCGAAGAGCTCACGCACACCCGTGAAACCGGGGGCGGCAAACCCAGCCGAGACGGCCGCCGCCGACATCAGGCTGCGCCGTGTCCCGGGGTGACCTCTTCGCCGGCCCGGACCGGTCCGGGAGGCGTGCCGTCGCCGAACGGCCGGCCGCCGAGGGCTTCGCGGCCGTGCTCCGAGAGCCAGTTGCCCAGTTCCGGTCCGCGGGGGACCACTCCGGTGGGATTGATGTCCTCATGCACGATGTAGTAGTGCTGCTTGATTTGCACAAAGTCGGTGGTGTCACCAAACCCTGGCGTCTGGAACAAGTCGCGCGCGTAGGCCCACAGGACCGGCATCTCGCTGAGCTTTTGCCGGTTGCACTTGAAGTGGCCGTGGTACACGGCATCGAAGCGGGCCAGTGTGGTGAACAGCCGGACGTCGGCCTCCGTGATCGTGTCACCCACCAGGTACCTTTGGCCCGCCAAGCGTTCCTCGAGCCAGTCCAGGGCCGTCCAGAGCCGATCGTAGGCGGCGTCGTAGGCCTCCTGGGAACCGGCGAAGCCGCAGCGGTAGACGCCGTTGTTCACCTCGGTAAAGACACGCTTGTTGACGGCGTCGATTTCTTCCCTCAGGTGTTCCGGGTACAGCTCCGGCGCGCCGGCCCGGTGGTACTGCGCCCACTCCGTGGAAAAGTCGAGCGTGATCTGGGGGAAGTTGTTGGTGACTACCTGCCCGCTGGGTACGTCCACGATCGCCGGGACGGTAATCCCGCGGGGGTAGCCGGGGAAGCGGCGGAAGTAGGCGTCCTGGATGCGCTCGATCCCGAGGACGGGATCCCTGCCGTCCGGGTCGAGATCGAACGTCCAGGACCGGGCGTCGTGGGTGGGGCCGGGCTGGCCGAGCGAGATGACCTCTTCCAGGCCGAGGAGCCGGCGCACGATCACCGTGCGGTTGGCCCACGGGCAGGCACGCGCGGCGATGAGGCGGTAGCGGCCAGGTTCCACGGGCCAGCCGGGCTCGCCGTGGGGGCCCGCGGCGCCGTCCCGGGTGATCCGGTCCTCAATGTAGTTGGTATCCCGGGTGAATTCCTCGCCGCCGGTCACGTACGCGCCCTTGGTGCTGAATCCCGGATCGTCGGTGTGGGTAATCTGGCTCATGGTCCCAGCCTAAGGCCGGGAAGAGAACGGCCCGAACGCTGTTGTGAGCTACAGTGCCGTGAACACGGGCGCCATCGGCTGCCAGGCAAACCACCAGGCGCCGGCCACAACGGCGGCGAAGAGGGCAATCCACACCGCGGCGGGGACGGAGGTGGCGCGGGCCAGCAGGTAGGCGTCCGACGTCTGGAGCCTGTCACGGTGCCGCAGATGGACGTTGGCCAGTTTGCCGAGGTCCCTGACGGCAGCGACCAGCAGCGCCAGGCCGAGCACAATCATCACGTGGCCGTTGAATACCGGCGGCACAAAGAGCACCAGGAGCGCCGAGGCCAGCACGGCGGCGGCGGTGATGAGGAGGCCGACGCCGTTGCGGAGGAACAGGAAGGACGCCAGAAGGATGAGCGTGCCCACCGACATCGCGGCCGGTCCCCAGCCGTTGAAACCGCACCAGACCATCGCTGCCCCGACGACGGCGGGCACGGGGTAACCCCAGAACGTCGACCAGGCGGCGGACAGGCGGCTCCTGCTGTACGTCGTGGTGGTACCGGAGTGGTCCAGGCCCAGCCGGATGCCGCCGAGCCGCTGGCCGGTGGTGAGGGCGGCAAACGCGTGGCCGAGTTCGTGGGTCACGGTGGCGAGCAGGCCAAAGTAGCGCCAGGACAGGCGGGGCAGGGAGACGGCCACTGCCAGCAGGATTACCGCCACGAGCTCAGTGCTGCTCACGTGCGGGCTGGACGCGTGGGTGAATCCGGCAACGATCCGCTCCCACCATGTCAGGGCGAGGTTCGGTTCCCCCAGCAGGCCGGGCCGGATCATGCCCTACCCGAGGCATGCGCGATGCAATACGCGGTCCACGGCCTGGCTTCCAGCCGGTCCCCGGGGATCGGGGTACCGCATACAGCGCAGATTCCGTAGGTGCCCTCGTCCAGGCGGGCAAGGGCGGCATCGATCTGCAGCAGGGAAGCCCTGCTCTGTTCCAGGAGCGCGGATGCCTGGGACAGTTCGAAGGCGATCGTTGTGCCCTCGGGGTCGTGTTCATCGTCGACGTTGGAGTCGAGGCGGGCCGCGTTGACCGAGGTGATGTCCCGGCGGAGAGCGGGCAGGAGGGCAAGCTTCCGGTCACGTTCCTCGCGCAGGAGGATCCGGAACCGTTCGACGTCAACCATAGGGTTCAAGGCTAGCGCGGTCGCTGTGGCGGTGCCTAAACGGGCCGAAGGACCCGTCCGCACCGGGAGCCGCCGAGGGACCCAAAGAACTGGTAGATAATTCCCACATCCACGGAAAGGACGCGGGCGGTGGGGGCAGCGTCTAGAGTGGGCGCATGGCGGACCAGACGCACCCCGAGACCCCCGCAAATCCCGAGAACCGTCCAAATCCCGAGAACCGTCCAAACCCCGATAATCCTGCAGACACCGGCAACACCGCGGCACTGGGAAGTCCCGTGCGGGCCGACACTGATACGACCGACGCACTCCTGCGCGAACTCGCCGCAGCCTACGGCGTCGACACCAGCTACTGGGGCTGGGACGGAGTGCAGCGTTCCGTGGCCGCCGGGACCCTGCGGGACGTGCTGGCGGCCCTCGGGGTCCCCGCCAACGGGCCCCAGGAGCAGCAACGCTCGCTGGCCGAGTCCCGGCTGGCACCCTGGCGGCGCATCCTGCCCCCGGTCCTGGTAGTGAGGGAGGGGCAGGAGTCCCACGTCGAGGTCCACGTCCCGCACGGAAGCGACGTCCGCGTCTGGATCGACGCCGAGGACGGCAGCAGCCACGAGGTGACCCAGCGGGAGAACTGGGACCAGCCGGTCGACGTCGACGGCGTCCTCACCGGACGTGCCACGTTCGCCATTCCCGGCAGCCTCGGCCTCGGCTGGCACACCCTGAAAGCCGACGCCGAAGGCACCGCGGCGCAGTGTCCGCTGGTTGTTACGCCCGGCCGGCTCCGGGCCTCGGCCCTGCTCAAGGAACGCCGCATCTGGGGACTGACGGCCCAGTTGTACTCCGTGCGGTCCTCCCGGTCCTGGGGGATTGGCGACTTCGCCGATCTCAGCGACCTCGCCGAGGTTGCCGGTGAGCAGGGGGCGGGGTTTGTGCTGGTCAATCCGCTGCATGCCGCCGAACCAGTGCCGCCGGTCGAGGATTCCCCGTACCTGCCCACCACGCGGCGCTTTTTCAACCCGCTCTACCTGCGGGTGGAGGAAATCCCGGAATACGGCTACCTGGACGCTGCCGGCCGGGCCGAAGTGGCCCGCCTGGCCGAGGGCCTGCAGGCGGCCAACCGTTCCCGGGACCTCCTGGACCGCAACGCCAGCTACGCGGCGAAGCTCTCGGCCCTGGAACTCGTGTTTGCGGTCCGCCGCGGCCCGGCCCGCACCCGGCAGTTCGCCGACTTCTGCGCCGAGCAGGGGCAAGGACTCAAAGACTTTGCGCTGTGGTCGGCGCTCGCCGAAGAGCTGCCGCCGTCGGCGCCGGAATGGAGCGGTGCGGCGGCATCCCCGGCGTCGCCCTACTGTGTTGAACAGCGGCCGAGGCTGGCAGCCCGAATCGAATTCCACAGCTGGCTGCAGTGGCTCTGCGACCAGCAGCTCGAGGCGGCCCAGCGTTCGGCACGCCAGGCGGGGATGGGGATCGGCGTCGTCCATGACCTCGCCGTCGGCGTAAAACCCGGCGGTGCCGACGCCTGGACCCTCTCCGGCGTTCTTGCCCGGGGCGTGAGCGTTGGTGCACCTCCAGACATGTTCAACCAGTTGGGCCAGAACTGGTCACAGCCGCCGTGGCATCCGGGCCGGCTCGCCGAATCCGGCTATGCCGCCTACCGGGACATGCTCCGTACCGTCCTGCGGCACGCCGGCGGCATCCGGGTGGACCATATCCTCGGCCTGTTCCGGTTGTGGTGGATCCCCGAGGGCGCAGGACCGGAGAGCGGCACGTATGTGCACTACGACCACGAGGCGCTCATCGGCATCCTTGCCCTGGAGGCGCAACGGGCCGGTGCGATCGTGATCGGCGAGGACCTGGGCGTGTTCGAGCCATGGGTCCGCGGCTACCTGGCCGAGCGGGGGATCTTCGGCACGTCGATCCTCTGGTTCGAACACGACGCCGACGGCCCGATTCCGCCGGAGGATTACCGCGAGCAGTGCCTGACCAGCGTCAACACCCACGATCTGCCCCCGACGGCGGGCTACCTCGCCGGTGAACACGTCACTTTGCGCGAATCGCTCGGGCTGTTGCGCCGGCCCGTGGCGGAAGAACGCGCCGAGGCCGCGGCCGAGCAGGAGGCGGTGCTGGCCCGGGTCCGGGCACGCGGCCTGCTGGCGGAGACCGGCACGGACGTGCGGACCACGGTGCAGGCGCTGTACGCCTACACGGCGCTGGCCCCGTCAGCACTGCTGGGAGTGGCGCTGGTTGACGCCGTGGGGGAGACCCGGACCCAGAACCAGCCGGGCACCAGCACCGAATACCCGAACTGGCGCATTCCGCTGGCCGCTCCCGAGGGGGTGGTGCTGATCGATGACCTGCCGGACAACGAGCGGTTCCTGTCCCTGCTGGGCGCCGTCCGCGGTGCGCTGCATCCCGGAGCCTGACCCGACACGGGGGAGTCGAGACCTGAACACTGAACCGGGCGCGGGCAGTTTCTTGACCTGAGCCTGGCCTGAGACCGGGAATGCCGACAACATTGGCCGCACCAATACCGGCCGCTAGCATGGACCGATGACGCGGATCGGCCGACTCGCCCTGGCTGGTGGATGGGCGCTGGCGATGCTGCTGGCGGGATGCACGCCGGCGCAGCCCTTCCAGGCAGGCCCGCCCTCGCAGTCCCCAACCGCCGGGTCCCCACCGGCCGAGACCCTGCCTGCCGAATCGCCGACCGAATCGCCGCCCTCCGTGACCCCGCCGCCGTCCCCGTATTTCGCGCAGCCGGCCCCGCACCCCGCGCCGGGCGGGCCGGCCAGCGGCGGGATCGCGCACATTGTGGTCATCGTCCAGGAGAACAAGGCGGCCTCACAGATCATGGGTGCCAGCGAAGCGGGCTACTTCAACAAGCTTGCGGCGGAATTTTCAGTGGCCGCCAACTACCGGGCCATCACCCACCCGAGCCTGCCCAACTACCTGGCCCTCACGAGCGGAACCAGCGCGGGGATCACCAGCGACTGCAAACCGAACTCCTGCACCGCAGATGTGCGCTCCATCGCCGATGAGATCACCCAATCCGGACGGACCTGGAAAATGTACGCCGAGGGCATGCCCGCGCCCTGCACCGCGCATGACTCCCGCCGGTATGCGGTGAAACACAATCCGTTCATGTACTACCCTGCCGTGACGGGCAACAAGGCCTCCTGCTCGGACCATGTTGTGCCGTACAGCCGGCTGGGGCAGGACCTGCAGTCCCCGTCCACCCTGCCGGACTACTCTTTCATCAGCCCGGACATGTGCAACGACACCCACGACTGCCCCATTGGCACCGGAGACGACTGGCTCTCCCGCGAAGTGCCCAAAATCCTGGGGTCCCCGGCCTTCACGACGCAGAACTCACTCCTCGTGCTCACATGGGATGAGGGCAGCAAAGAGGACAACCGGGTGGCTACGGTATTCGCCGGCCCGGCGGCGCGGAAGGGCTTCACATCCAATGCCGCCTACTCGCACTACTCCTTGCTGCACACCATCGAGGACGTGTGGGGGCTGAGCCCCCTGACCGACGATGTCCGGAAGGCGCCCCTCATGGGCGAATTACTCAACCACTAGCGGTCAGCCTTTTCCCGGCCAATACACAGGAACCACTGCCCATAATGGACCCGAAGCTCCGGTCAACCGCTATTTGACCGGAGCTTCGCCACATCCGCTTGCACCGCCGGCGGTCTCCGCCCGGGTACAGCTAGGGCTGGGCCTCGACGAGGATGACCAGGGTCTCGGGCAGTACGCCGTCGTAGGCCATCGCCTCGCCCATGACGTCATTTTGCATCGCGGCCATGAGGGCATCCACATCAGGAACATCCATCATCACTGCGACTTGCGTCGGGTTCTCGGGGTTGACGAACGTACGAATGTTGGTGATCCCCAGTGGGCCGAACACCTCTTCGCGCTTCGGTGAGGCAAGCCAATGATCCTTGTCCTTGACATCGTGGTGGCCGATTATGGTTGGCATGGCGGTCCTCTCGCAGGGGGCCAGCGGTCCGCCGGCCCACTGCTCCGAAAGTTACTCGCCGCTGCATGCCCGGGCAAGTCTATTTTCCGGCCGCACCCCGCCGCGTCTGTGTGTGTCTTCTGGAGGGCCGTGTCCCGGTCCAGGACGGCCGCCCGCCCCCAGCGCCCCGTTCGCGTGACAATCTCCTGCGATAGGGGCCTTTGGGCACACGCCGGGCGCGTGTGGGAGTTCCTAGAATGAAGCATGGCCGCCGACGCGATCGAGGTCGAACACAAGTACAGCCCTTCGGAATCCGACGCCCTTCCGCCACTGGCATCAATCCCGGGGGTGGATCGCGCCGGGCAATCCGCAAACGAAATGCTGGACGCCGTCTATTTTGATACCAAAGCTCTGGCATTGGCAGCGCAGCGGATCACCCTGCGCCGCCGGTCCGGCGGTCCGGATGACGGATGGCACCTCAAACTCCCGGCCGCCGCGGGGGAGCGCCGGGAGATACGGGAGCCGCTTGGCGGCGATCAGGATACCGTGCCGGAAAATCTGCGGCAGCTGGTGCTCGTCCACACCCGCAGCCACGCGCTGGTGCCGGTTGCACGCATCAGGACCAGCCGCAGGTTGACGCCGTTGTCCGCCGCCGACGGCGCCGTCCTTGCCCACTTCAGTGACGACCGTGTCGAGGCGCAATCCCTGCTAACCCCCGCGGAACCGTCGCGGTGGCGGGAATGGGAGCTGGAACTCGCCGACGGCCCCCGACAGCTGCTCCAGGACGCTGACGCTCTGTTCGCCGCAGAGGGAGTCACCGTCGCCGCCCTCCCGTCCAAGCTGGCCCGGGCGCTCGGACCGGACTACCCGGAGAATCCCGGCACGGCGCCAAAGCCCAGCCGGAGCGGGCCGGCTTCGGACGTCATGCTCTCCTATCTATCCCAACAGGTACGCGCCGTGAAGCTGCATGATCCTCGCGTCCGGGTCGATGCGCCCGATGCCGTGCATCAATTCCGGGTGGCCGCGCGCCGGTTACGGTCTGCACTGGCCACCTTCCGAAAGCTCACAGATACGACGTCGGCCAGGTTCCTTCGGGGCGAGCTCCAGTGGCTCGCCGGCACTGTGGGCCAGGCCCGGGACGCCGAGGTCATCCGTGCCCGGCTGAAGGACATGATCGGTGCCGAACCTCCGGAGCTGTTGATCGGACCCGTTGCGCAGCAGATCCAGGAGCACCTCGGCACCGTCCAGCAACAGGGCCGTGCCGCCGGCCTGGCGGCGCTGGACAGCACCCGCTACTTCCGCCTCCTCGATGCCCTCGATGCCTTCCTTGCGGTGCCTCCGCTTAGCGCCTGTGCGGGCAATGATGCGCTGGGGACGGTTGGCCGGCTCGTCTCCGCGGAACGAAAACGCCTCAAGGCGGCGGTCCGGTCCCTGGATGGCGGCGCAGGCGGGACCCCGCAGGATGCCGCATTGCATGAAGTTCGAAAGAGCGCCAAGCGGCTGCGCTATGCCGCAGAGGCGGCTACCCCCGTTTTCGGCACTCAGGCAACAAACCTTGCCCGGGCCGCGGAGGGCATCCAGGAGATACTCGGAGACTTCCAGGACAGCGTCGTCACCCGGGCAACCCTGCTGGTGCTGGCGCGGCAGGCCGCGGACGGCTCCGGCAGCGGATTTACCTACGGGCGCCTGCATGCCCTGGAACAGCAGCGCGGCAACGAGGCCCGCTTGCGGTTCTATGATGCGTGGCAACAGTCCGGGCCGAAACCCCTGCACTGGACCTAGTCACCGCGTCCGAACGCCGGGAGAAGCCCATGATCGAACCCCGCAGCGGAATGCCGGCCATCTGGTCGGACGGACTGGGCCGCGCGAGCATCCGCTCAGTCCAGGTCCTCGCCGTGTCCGCCCTCGCGTGGGCGATCATCTGGGCCGCCAGCCGCATCCCGCTCGTCATCATCCCGGTCCTGATCGCCGTTATCCTTGCCGCGGCGATCTCCCCGCTGGTCCGCTGGCTCACGGGGCACGCCTGGCCTCGCGCCCTCGCGGTGGTTGCCTCGTTCGTGGCCATTCTCGCCGTTTTCGGCAGCGTCATCGCCGGCATCGTCATTCTGGTCTCCAACCAGTGGCGCGAGCTTACGGCTCGCGCCACTGCCGGGGTCGAACAACTGCACTCATTCCTGAACCACGGACCTGTCCCTGTCAGCGACCAACAGATCACCGCCCTCACGGACTCGGTGCGGGAGTTCTTCACCTCGAGCACGTTCGGTGCAGAAGCCCTCACCGGTGCCCGCACCGTGGTGGAGATCTTCACCGGTGGGGTGCTGATGGCGGTCACCCTGTTCTTTTTCCTCAAGGACGGGCCCGAGATCCGGGCCTTCCTCATTGGCATGCTGCCCGCTGACCACCGCGCCAGGGCACACCTGGCGGCGGACCGCAGTACCGTCGTCCTGGGCGGGTATGTCCGCGGCACCGCCATGGTGGCCGCGGTTGACGGTCTCGTCGTCGGAGTCACCCTCGCCATCATGGGAGTGCCGCTGGCCCTGCCGCTGGGAGTGTTCATCTTCATTGGCGGATTCATCCCGATCGTCGGCGCCACCGTCGCAGGCACCCTTGCCATTGCCGTCACGCTGGTCTCCAATGGGCTGGCCCAGGCGCTCATCGTTGTGGCCGTGGTCATCGGGGTGAACCAGCTCGAACACCACTTCCTGCAGCCGGTCCTGATGGGCAAAGTCCTCAGCATCCACGGCCTGGCGATCCTGCTCGTCCTGGCGGCCGGCACCATACTCGCCGGCATTGTCGGCGCGCTGCTGGCCGTGCCGGTCACTGCCGTCACCTGGACCGTCGTCAAGACGTGGTCCGGCAAGGACCCGCTGCCCGGGCCAGAGCGGCCCGGACCTGAGCTGCCCGGAACTGACCTGCCCGAACCTGAGCCGCGGTAGGCTCGCCGTTCCGGACACCGCCTGCAGCTGACGGCTGGCACTGGGAGCCGGCACTACAATTGACCGGTTCCTACGACTTGCCCCTGCCCGGCAGACGCCCGGCCACCGACAGAAAGATCCGATGCAGACCACTTCTGACCACGCCGTCCCGGCCCAAGTCGACCTGAAGCAGGCCGACCGCCCGGACCGCAAGCCCCTGGTCCGCTGGCTACTGGCCAACCAGGTCGCACCCGCCGGCCCCGAAGCCGAGGAAGATCACAAGCCCAACGCCTGGTGGAAGGTCATGTGCCTGACCGGCGTCGACTATTTTTCGACCTTGTCCTACCTTCCGGGCATCGCGGCCCTGGCCGCCGGTGCCCTGTCGCCGCTGGCCACCCTGCTCATTGTGGCCCTGACGCTGCTGGGCATGCTGCCCATGTACCGCCGGGTCGCGCAGGAGAGCCCGCACGGGCAGGGCTCGGTTGCCATGCTGGAGAAGCTGCTCCCGTTCTGGCGCGGCAAGTTCTTCGTGCTGCTGCTGCTCGGGTTCGTTGCGACCTCGTGGATCATCACCATCACGCTCTCGGGGGCCGACGCGACGGTGCACCTGCTGGAGAATCCGATCGTCCCGGAGGCCTTGAAAGGCAGTGCCGTGATCATCACGGTGATCCTGCTGCTGATTCTGGGCGGGGTGTTCCTGCTCGGCTTCAACGAGGCCGTCGGCGTCGCCATTCCGCTCGTGGCCATCTACCTGCTCCTGAACGCCGCCGTCGTCGCTGCAGGTTTCGCACATGTCCTCTCCGAACCGTCCCTGATCGCCGGCTGGACCGATCGGCTGCTCGCGAGCGCCGGCGGCGGCCCCATGGACCTGATCGGCCCTGCCGTCATCGCTTTCCCGCTGCTGGTCCTGGGCCTGTCCGGGTTCGAGACCGGCGTTTCCATGATGCCGCTGATCAAGGCCACCGGCGACAGCCCGGAGCAGGTCATGGCGTCCCGGGTCAGGAACACCCGCAAGCTGCTCACCACGGCGGCGGCCATCATGAGCGTCTATCTGATGTCCACCAGCTTCCTCACCACGGTCATGATCCCGGCCAAGGAGTTCGAGGAGGGCGGACAGGCCAACGGCCGCGCCCTGGCGTTCCTCGCCCACGACCTGTTCGGCGCCGGGTTCGGCACCGTTTACGACATTTCCAGCGCCCTGATCCTCTGGTTCGCCGGGGCCTCCGCCATGGCCGGGCTCATCAACATCGTGCCCCGGTACCTGCCGGCCTACGGCATGGCACCTGAATGGGGCCGGGCGGTCCGCCCGGTCGTGATCGTCTACACCGTGCTGAGCGTCGGCATCACCATCGCCTTCAACGCCGACGTCAACGCGCAGGCAGGGGCCTACGCCACCGGCATCCTGGCCATGATGGTCTCCGGAGCCGTCGCCGTGACGGTCTCCGCAATCCGCCGGCACAGCCGGGCCGGCACCATCGGTTTCGGTGTACTGACCCTAGTCCTGCTGTACGCACTGGGCGCCAACGTCATCGAAAAGCCCGACGGCATTGCGATCTCGGCGTTCTTCATCGCCGGCATCATCGTCGTCTCGCTCATCTCCCGGGTGCAGCGCACCACCGAACTGCGGCTGGAAACCATCGAGTTCGACGAGGCAGCCCGGCAGTTCATCACCGATTCGATTGCCTTCGACGGTCAATTGAACGTCATCGCCAACAAACGCCAGGCCGGAGACAAGGCTGAGTACGCGGACAAGGAGTACGAACAGCGCGGGCTGAACCCGGTCCCGGGCCCGGCGGATGTCATCTTCCTGGAGGTGGAAATCTCCGATCCTTCGGCGTTCAGCCACACGCTCCGGGTCGAAGGCGTCGAAGTGGACGGCTACCGGGTGCTGCGGGTGAAGTCCCCGGCCGTGCCGAACGCGATCGCAGCGGTCCTGCTGGCCATGCGCGACTCGACCGGCACGAAGCCCCAGTGCTATTTCGAATGGTCCGAAGGCAACCCCGTAGGCCACCTCATGCGGTACCTGTTCCTGGGCGAGGGCGACACCGCGCCTTTGGTGCGCGAGATCCTCCGCGAGACCGAGCCCAACCAGGCACTCCGGCCATCCATCCACGTGGGCTAGGCACAACGCACGATAACCACCACGAACAGCCCCGCCGGGATTCCGGCGGGGCTGTTCGCACGTTGTCGTTGTCCGCGTCGTCGTCTTCGGTCAGCACGCAGGCCCGTCACGGCTGCAGGGCTGCCCGTCAGGGGAGTCGCGCTCCGGCTGACGCCACGACGGCCGCATTCCTGCAGGAGCTTTTGGGGGGGCCGGCAGGGATGCGGTCTTTTGGTTGGCCCGGCCGCGGCGTGAGGCCCCAGTGTTCCTGTCAACGGCGGCCGTCCAGGGAGATGATGCGGCCCGTCGGTCTGCGGGTCGTAGCCGCGATGGCTCAAGACCCTTGAACCGGCAAGCGCACAGCTGCTCAGCGTGTCGTTAGTCCTGGGAGTTCCACCGTCGGGCCCGTCGAGCTGCCCAAACCGCGCGGAGCTGGAGTCCACGTGGGTGGGAGCAGAAAAAAACCCCTAGAATCCGTGGATTCTAGGGGTTTTCCCTTGTGCGCGGAGGGGGACTTGAACCCCCACCCCCTTTCGAGGACTAGCACCTCAAGCTAGCGCGTCTGCCATTCCGCCACCCGCGCAGGTGGTAATTCCGAGTTCGTTTCGCCTTTCAGCGTTTTGCTTTTCTCGGAAGCAGCGAGAAAGACTCTAGCACGACTTTTCCGGAAACAAATAATCGGGGTCCGCGGGGGTGGTGTGGGTAGGCTGAAGCAAGCAATTGAGCCACCCGCCACGAGGAGCCGCTATGACTGACAACCGGACCGAAACCAGGCCTGAGGACGAGGTCGTCAGGATCTGCCAGGAGCTGATCCGGATCGACACGTCCAACTACGGCGACGGCTCCGGCCCCGGTGAACGCGCGGCCGCCGAATACACCGCCGGGCTTATGGCCGAAGTCGGGCTGGACGCCGAAATCTTCGAAGCGGCCCCCGGCCGCGCCAGCGTGGTCACCCGGTTGGCGGGGGAGGACCCCTCCGCCAGCGCCCTGGTGGTCCACGGCCACCTGGACGTCGTCCCGGCCCTGCGCGAACAGTGGTCGGTTGACCCCTTCGGAGCCGAATTGAAGGACGGCCTGATCTGGGGACGCGGCGCCGTGGACATGAAGGACATGGACGCCATGATCCTGTCCGTGCTGCGCAACTTCGCCCGCACGGGACGCAAGCCCAAGCGCGACCTCATCTTCGCGTTCTTCGCCGACGAGGAAGCCGGCGGCACCTACGGCGCCCGCTACGCCGTCGAAAAACGGCCCGAACTCTTTGAAGGCGCCACTGAGGCGATCTCCGAAGTCGGCGGATTCTCCGCCACCATCGGCGGCCAGCGCACCTATCTGCTCCAGACGGCCGAAAAGGGCCTCTCCTGGCTCCGCCTTGTGGCCCACGGCCGCGCAGGCCACGGCTCCCAGATCAACACCGACAACGCCGTGACCAGGCTTGCCGGCGCGGTTTCCCGGATTGGTGCCTACAACTGGCCGATCGAGCTCACGCCGACCACCCGGCAGTTCCTCGACGGCGTCACCGAACTCACCGGGGTCGAATTCGATCCCGATGATCCGGACAAGATCCTCAAGGAACTCGGCACGGTGGCCCGCTTTGTCGGCGCCACACTGCAGAACACCACCAACCCCACCCTCCTCAAAGGCGGCTACAAGCACAACGTCATTCCGGAATCGGCCGAGGCCCTCATCGACTGCCGGACCCTGCCCGGGCAGGAACAGCAGGTGCTGGAGATCGTGCGCGAACTCGCCGGCACCGGCGTGGACATCAGCTACGTGCACAACGACGTCTCGCTGGAGGTGCCGTTCGCCGGCAACCTCGTCGATTCGATGATCGACGCCCTGCACTCCGAGGATCCGGGCGCCAAGGTCCTGCCATACACGCTCTCCGGCGGCACGGACAACAAGTCCCTGAGCCGGCTCGGCATCACCGGCTACGGCTTTGCCCCGTTGATGCTTCCGGACGAGCTCGACTTCACCGGGATGTTCCACGGCGTCGACGAACGGGTCCCCGCGGACTCCCTGAAATTCGGTGCGCGGGTGCTGGACACCCTGCTCACCAATTACTGAGCGGACCCCGCCTGCCATGACGCCCGAGGACATCCTCAGCGCGCCGCTGCTGGAACGGATCCGCGGCCGCGCCGCCGGCTACGACCGCGACAACGCCTTCTTCCACGAGGACCTCGCGGACCTCACGGCGGCCGGCTACCTGAAAATCTTCGTCCCCGCGGTCGACGGCGGACTCGGACTCGGGCTGGCGGAAGCGGCGCAGCTGCAACGCAGGCTGGCGACCGCGGCGCCGGCGACGGCGCTGGCCGTCAACATGCACCTGGTGTGGACCGGCGTCGCCCAGGTCCTTGCCGCCCGCGGTGACTCCTCCCTGGATTTCATCCTCAAGGAAGCGGCACAGGGTGAGGTCTTCGCGTTCGGCAATTCGGAGGCCGGCAACGACTCCGTGCTGTTCGATTCCCGCACGGAGGCCGTCCCGCTGCCCGGTGGCGGCTACAGCTTCACCGGCCGCAAGATCTTCACCAGCCTGTCGCCGGCGTGGACCCGGCTGGGGATCTTCGGGAAGGACGCCAACGCCGCGGACGGCGCCGGGGAACTGGTCCACGGGTTCATCACCCGGGAAACCCCCGGTTACGAGATCCTGCCCGACTGGGACACGCTCGGTATGCGGGCCAGCCAGTCCAACACGACCGTTCTGGACGGCGCCGTAGTGCCCGCGGAACGGATCTTCCGGAAACTGCCGGTGGGCCCGAACGCCGACCCCCTGATCTTCGCGATCTTCGCCTGCTTCGAGACGCTCCTCGCCGCGGTGTACACGGGAATCGGCGAACGGGCCCTCACGCTCGGGGTGGAAGCGGTGCAGCGCCGGACATCGTTCAAGAACGGCGGCCGCAGCTACGCCCAGGACCCGGACATCCGATGGAAGGTAGCAGAGGCGGCGATGGCCATGGATGCGCTCTACCCGCAGCTGTCCCGGGTGGCGGCCGACGTCGACGGCCTCGCGGACCACGGCAGCCAATGGTTCCCCCGGCTCGTGGGGCTCAAGGTCCGGGCCACGGAAACGGCGCGGACCGTGGTGGACCTCGCTATCCGGGTGTCCGGCGGCTCCAGCTACTTCCGCGGCTCCGAGCTGGAGCGGCTGTACCGGGACGTGCTCGCAGGCATGTTCCATCCCTCAGATGACGAGTCGGCGCACAATACCGTGGCGAACGCCTGGCTGGGCCCGCTGGAGACACCCTAGGGCCGCCCCGGACTCCCTGCGGCGTTCGCGGCTGCCGATCCCGGCCAATGCGCGGCCGGGGTCCGCGGCGGCCTAGACGGTGCGCTGGACCTGGATGACTTTCCGGCGCAGCCAGAAACGCCGCCCGCCGCCCACGTAGAGGCGGCTGCGTTCCAGTTCCCATTTGCCGTACTCGGAATGCTCCACGAGCCGGCGGCGGGCCTCGGGGAGCGAATCCTCAGGACCGACCGTCAGCACGAGGTACTCGTACTGCTTCACATAGTCCCGTTCCCGCCGGACCGAGCTGCTCAGAAAATGTTCTTTCATTGCTCTCCATTTTCGTCTTTTTCCGACTAACGTGAAGTCATGAGCATCGATCCGCGTGTCGCGCTTCAGTCCCTGACCTCTGCACTGGAAGAACACCTGGCGGCGGCCTCCGCCCGCAGAAGTGACGGGGATCCCGCGGTCGAGGCGGCGTTCTTCGCCGTTGCCGATGCCTTTGAAGTCTACGACGATGCGCTGTATGAGGCGTATGGGGAAGTGACGCCGCTCGAAGTGATCGACGGCGACGAAGACGACGACGAAGACGATGTCGACGACGAAGAGGACCTCGAGATCCTGCAGAATTCGGAGAACTAGGGGGACCTGCGGATCTCCGGGGACCGCCCTCAGCCGGGGTCGGATACGTCTTCGAGCGCCTGCGCGATCTCCGGCGGCAGCGGCGCGAGCGCCGAATCCAGGATTTCCTTGAGCTGAACCGGTGTCCGGGGGCCGACGACGGCGGTTGCGACGCCTTGCTGGGACAGGAGCCAGCTCAGCGACACATCCAGGGCGGTCCGGCCGAGCCCCTTCGCCGCCATGGCGACGGCCTCCACCACGCTTGACGCCGGTCCCTCGAGATAGGGCTCCACGTACGTCGCCAGCCGCTGGTTCGCGGCGCGGGAATCAGCCGGGATATGGCCGCGGTATTTGCCGCTCAGGACGCCGCGTCCGATCGGAGCCCAGGCCATCAGGCCCAGCCCCGCGTCCTCGATGGCCGGAATCAGCTCAATCTCCGCGTTGCGCTGCAGGAGCGAGTACTCGGACTGGTTGGCCACGAGGGGGAAGCCGGCGATCGCGGCGGCCTTTGCGGTCTGCCAGCCGTTGAAATTGGAGACGCCGGCGTAACGCGCCCGGCCCGACCGCACTGCGTGGTCCAGCGCGGACAGGGTTTCCTCCAGCGGAACATTCGAATCCCAGGCGTGCGCGAACCAGAGATCCACGTAATCGGTTCCCAGCCGGGCAAGGCTCGCGTCCAGCCCGGAGAGCATGCCGTTGCGGGAGGTGTCGACGCTGCGGCGCCCGTCCGCCGTCGTCAGTCCGGCCTTTGTGGAGATCACCACTTCGGAGCGCGCCACGACGTCGCCCAGTATTCCGCCGAGCATCGCCTCGGCCTGCCCGTCGGCGTAGGATGCCGCCGTATCGATCAGGGTTCCGCCTGCATCTACGAAGGACCGCACCAGGGCGGCGGCATCCTGTTCCTCGGTTTCCCTGGCCCAGGACATGGTGCCAAGGGATAGGGCGGACACGCGCAACCCACTGTTGCCGACATAACGCTGCTGCATGTCAGCTAGCTTACGGGGTCGGGCAGCTTCGTAACGTAGGGTCTATAAACGTGAACTGGATACAAGCGGCTCTGTTGGGCCTGGTACAGGGGCTGACCGAGTTCCTCCCGATTTCCTCGAGCGCCCATCTGCGGATTGTCGGCGCGTTCCTCCCGGAAGCGTCCGATCCCGGCGCCGCCTTCACGGCCATCACGCAGCTGGGCACCGAGACGGCGGTGATCGTCTATTTCTGGCGCGACATCCTGCGGATCATCCGGGCCTGGACCGGTTCGCTGACCGGCAAAGTGTCCCGGCAGGACCCGGATGCGCGCATGGGCTGGCTTGTGATCCTCGGCAGCATCCCGATCATCGTCCTGGGCCTGCTGTTCCAGGACCAGATTGAATCGGTACTGCGCAGCCTGTGGGGCGTCGCGACCATGCTGATTGTCTTCGGCATGGTCCTCGCGGTGGCCGACACCATCGGCCGGCAGGACCGCGAACTGACGCAGCTGACCTACAAACACGGCCTCTACTACGGTCTCGCGCAGGCCCTGGCCCTGTTCCCCGGCGTGTCCCGCTCCGGCGGCACGATCAGCGCCGGGCTCCTGATGGGTTACACCCGTGAGGCGGCGGCCCGCTACTCGTTCCTGCTGGCCATCCCCGCCGTGTTCGGCAGCGGCCTGTACCAGCTGTACAAGGTGGTCTCCAAGGAAGGCATCACCGGCCCGTACGGTCTCCCGGAAACGGCCCTGGCCACCGTGATCGCCTTCATTGTGGGCTACGTCATCATCGGCTGGTTCCTGAAATACGTCTCCACCCGCGGCTACCGGCTCTTCGTCTGGTACCGGATCATCCTGGGAATGTCCCTGTTCCTGCTGCTCGGTTTCAATGTCATCAGCGCCTAGCACTAGGCTTGGGCTGTGAAATCCTGGATCTCCCGCCCTGTTGCCCAGCTCCCCGGCAGCATGCCCGCCCTGCGCCTCTTCGACACCGCCAAGGGCGGAATCGTCACCCTGGAGGCCACGGGCGAGCAGTCCATGTATGTCTGTGGCATCACCCCCTATGACGCCACGCACATGGGCCACGCGGCCAGCTATGTCGCCTTCGACCTCCTCAACCGCGCGTGGCGGGACGGCGGGCAGCAGGTCGCCTACGTCCAGAACGTCACCGACGTCGACGACCCCCTCCTGGAGCGCGCCACGGCCACCGGCGTCGACTGGCGCGATCTCGCGGCGAGCCAAATCGAGCTCTTCCAGACCGACATGGAGGCCCTGAACGTCCTCGCCCCGGACCACTACATCGGTGCCGTCGAGGCCGTTCCCCTGATTGTTCCCGCCATCGAGCGGCTCCTGCGCAACGGACTCGCGTACCGCGTCCCCGGCACCGGCGGCGAGCCCGACGGCGACGTCTACTACGACGTCGAAGCCGCCGGGAAGCACTCGACGGACGACGTCGACGCCTGGACCCTGGGATCCATTTCCGGTCTGTCCGACGCCGAAATGCTGGAACTCTTCGCCGAACGCGGCGGCGACCCTGGTCGGGCCGGGAAGCGCCAGGCGCTGGATCCGCTGCTCTGGCGGGTTGCCCGCGAGGGCGAGCCCAGCTGGCCCGGCGGCGAGCTGGGGGAGGGCCGGCCCGGCTGGCATGTCGAATGCACCGTGATCGCCCAGGAGTACCTGCCCAAGCCGTTCACCGTCCAGGGCGGCGGCTCGGACCTTATTTTCCCGCACCACGAAATGGGTGCCGGGCACGCGTACTCACTGGCCGGCGTGCCGCTGGCCCGCCACTTCGCGCACGCCGGCATGGTGGGCCTCGACGGGGAGAAGATGAGCAAGTCCAAGGGCAACCTTGTCCTGGTTTCCAGGCTCCGCGCTGACGGGGAAGAGCCTGCCGCGATCCGCCTGGCGATCCTGGCCCACCACTACCGCGCGGACTGGTCCTGGACCGACGCCGGGTTCGCGGAGGCCAAAGACCGGCTCCGCACCTGGCGCGAGGCCCTCGCCGTGGCCCCGGAAGGCTCCGCCGCGGCCCTGATCGGCCAGCTGCGGACCGAACTCGCCAACGACCTGAACGCACCGGGCGCACTCGCTGCCGTCGATGCCTGGGCCAAGTCCGCCCTGGCCGCCCCGGGGGAGGCCTCAGCCACGGACGCCGCGCTGGTGAGCGACGCCGTCAACGCCCTGCTCGGCGTCGAACTCTAAGGCAAACGGTCAGGACGAAGCGGCTTCGATGATCTTCTCGTCGCCCTCGTTCACGGCCTTGACGACGGCGTCGTAGTCGCCACTTTCGATGGCCTTGCTGACCTTCTTGGTGGCCTTGCTGATCGCCTTGTCGACGCGGTCGAGGTAGAGGTCGTCGACGATGGCAACGATCGCCGAGGAACCCGGCGGCAGAAACTCCTCCGCGTTGACGCCGATGGACTTCTCCTCGTGGCGCTTCCTGATGGCACCCACGCCTGCGCCGATTCCGGCACCGATCACGCCGGACAGCAACAGTGGCGGAGCGAACAGTCCGACCACCAGCCCGCCGACTGCGCCGGCCGTGGTGCCGCCGGCGACCAGTCCGCCGCCGTGCTCCTTGACCTCGGTCTTGCCCGAGGAGTCGCGCGACAGGACGACCGCAGCCGCCACGGCCGCGTCCTCCATGCCCTTGATCGCCTTGAAATCCTCTGCCGCCGAGCCCTCGTCGGCGTACGACGACACGAACAAGATGTAGTTGTGATCTGTCATGGTGTGCCCTCCACTGAGTTCTTGGCCGGCGCTGCGGCCAGGTCCAACTCTTGCCGCGACAGGCGCGGGCCGGCAGGGTCATAAGACTCTGGTCCGGGGAGAACCCTCGTAGGCGGCCGTCGCGTCTGCCGCCATGAGGCAGACGCGGGCTAGGGCTTGTCCTTGCCCCGGCGCTTGAGGTACCGCTCAAATTCGCGGGCGATCGATTCACCGCTGGCCTCCGGCAGGTCGGCAGTGTCCTTGGCCTCCTCCAGCTGGCGCACATACGCGGCAATTTCCGGGTCCTCTGTCGCGAGCTCGTCCACGCCGCGCTCCCACGCGTCGGCCTCCTCGACCAGTTCCGTGGTGTCCAGCGGAACCTGGAGCAGCTCTTCGACCCGGTGCAGCAGGGCCAGCTGCGCCTTGGGCGACGGGGCCTGGGCCACATAGTGCGGCACGGCCGCCCAGAGCGACACGGTCGGGAGCCCGGCCAGCAGTGCCACCTCGCCGAGCACGCCCACAATCCCCACCGGGCCCTCGTACTGCGAGGCCTCCAGGTCCATCCGCTCACGCAGGGCGGCGTCGTCCGTGGACGTGCTGACCGGAATGGGCCGGCTGTGCGGCACGTCAGCCAGCAGCGCACCGACCAGGATGACGTAGTCGACATGCAGGGCCTCGGCATGAACCAGCAGCTCCGCCGTGTAGGCACGCCACTTGTAGGACGGCTCAGTGCCCTGGACGAAGATGACGTCCACATTCGAGTCCGGGACGCTGGCCTTGAAGATCCGCGTCGAAGGCCACTTGATCTTCCGCTCACCGGCCGCCGTCCGGCGGATCGTGGGCCGGGTGAACTGGAAGTCGTAGTACTCGTCGGCGTCGATCGCCCCGACCTTCTTGCCGCCCCAGAGCTTGTTCAGGTAGCGCAGGGCATCGCTGGCGGCCTCCCCGGCGTCGTTCCAGCCTTCGAAGGCCGCGAGCATGACGGTGATGCGCCGGCCCTCGGGCACAGGCTGCAGCAGCCGCTCCGGCTCGGAGACGGCGCCTGGTTCGGTGGGGTCTGCCTCGAAGCTGTTCATGCCATCACCCTACGTCCAAGAACCCGCCGTGCGCAGGCAATCGCGCGCCAACGAACCGCAAATTCCGCCCGGAATCCCGCGCCCGGGCGGACGGAATTCGCCGTAGGCGTAGCGCGGGCGCCCGGCCGCGGGCTTCCCCGTAGACTGGAAGGCATGCGATCCTCAGCTTCCCGGCCCCTCCTTAAAGCAGCGCTCTGGGACATGGATGGCACCATTGTCGACACTGAGCCCTACTGGATCGCAGCCGAACACGCACTCGTCGAAGCCCACGGCGGACAGTGGTCGCACGCACAGGCCATGCAGCTCGTGGGACAGTCCCTGATGTTTTCCGCAGGGATCCTGCAGGAAGCCGGCGTGGCGCTGGGACGGCGGGAGATCATCGACACCCTCACCGGCCACGTGATCAGCCAGGTCCGGACCTCAATTCCCTGGCGGCCCGGGGCCCGGGAACTGCTCGAAGAACTGTACAACGCCGGCGTCCGCTGCGCCCTGGTCACCATGTCCGAGGCCCCGCTGGCCCGGGAGATCGTTGCGAGCCTGCCCGAGCCCTACTTCGAGTTCCTCGTCACGGGGGACACTGTCACCCAGGGCAAGCCGCACCCGGAGGCTTACCTCACGGCCGTTGAGCTCCTGCAGCAGCAGGATCCCGAACTCGGCCTGCACCACTGTGTGGCCCTGGAAGATTCCGTGCCGGGTGTCGCCGCCGCCGTGGCCTCGGGCGTCGTCACGATCGCCATCCCGCACATCCTGCCTCTCCCGCACGATCCCCGCCGCGCCACCTGGGACACTCTGGAGGGCCGGACAGTCGCGGACCTGGAAGAACTCGTTGCCCTGCGGCACGAATTCCCGGACGCCACGTTCGGTTCCGCAGCGGATGCCACCGGCCACTTAGCGGCGGACCCGACCGCACTCTCGACCGCACTCTCGACCGCGGGTCACGTCCGTGGCTGACCCCGGCAGCCAGGGACAGCCCGGCAAGACTCCGGCCACCCGCCGGGAGGGGATCCCGCTCGGCCGCATTGCCGGCATTCCGGTGTTTCTGGCGTATTCCTGGTTCATCATCGCGGCCTTTACGGTGATCGCCTACGGTCCGGTCCTGCAGAGCAACAACCCGCGCCTCGGCGTCACCGCCTTCTTCGTCGCCTTCGCCTACGCGCTGCTGCTCCTGATCTCCGTGCTGGCCCACGAACTCGCGCACGCACTGACCGCGAAGCTGTTCAACTGGCCCACGGAGAAAATTGTCCTCAACCTCTGGGGCGGCCACACCCAGTTCCAGAGCTTCACGGCCACGCCTGGCCGCTCCGTCCTGGTGGCAATGGCCGGCCCGGCCGCGAACTTCGTCCTGGCCGGCGCAGGCTGGCTCCCGCTCGCCTACGGGGACCTGAACGGCGTGGCCGATATCCTGGCCAACATCTTCGTCTGGGCCAACCTGCTGATCGGCATCTTCAACGTCCTTCCCGGCCTTCCGCTGGACGGGGGCCGGCTGGTCGAATCCGCCGTGTGGAAAGCCACCGGCAGCCAGGAAAAGGGGACGATTGCCGCGGGCTGGGCGGGCCGGATCATCGTGATCGCCCTGGCCCTGTGGTTTATTGTCCTGCCCCTGGTCAGCGGCGCACGGCCGGACATTTCCTTCACCCTCATCACAGCCCTGGTGGGCAGCTTCCTGTGGATGGGGGCGTCGGCGTCGATCCAGCAGGCCCGCCTGCGGGGCCGCCTGCACCTCGTCGACGCCGCGGCCCTCGCCGAACCCGCCCTCGGCCTCCCGGAAACCGCCACAGTCGCGGACTTCCTGGACCGGGCGCCGGCAGGAACGCCCGCCGTGGTGCTGTGCGACCGGGACGGCCGTCCCGTGGCCATCGTCGACGCCGGCGCCGCGGCCACCGTGCCTGCTGGCCTGGCCGCAGCAACCGCCCTGACCGCGGTCTCCTACCCCCTTGGCGCGGGCGCCTATGTCCCCGAATGGTCCAAGGGCCAGGAGCTGGTCCAGTACCTTGCCCAACTCGAGGGCCAGGAGTACGCAGTGGTGAACCGCGAGGGCGCCGTCACCGGGCTGCTGCGCCAGTCCGCCGTCGTCCGGGCCATAACGGGCAAGTACCGGAACGAACGCCAGAACCAAGGCCAGAACCGGTAGAGTTACTGGGCGGTCGTGAATTTCCGGCCCCCACGCGCAAGGACCGGTGCCCGCCGGCATGTCCGCGGCCACACAGCTTTACAGGAGCGAGGAACATCTTCATGAGCAGCGACACCGCCGCAGGCACTAACACCGCCACCACCGCCGCCGCAGGCACTGACACCGCCGCAGGCACTGACACCGGCACCACCGCCGCCGGCGCGAATGGTGCCACCGGCGCGGCGCGCCGCCGCGGACCGTTCCGCGAAGGCGAACGCGTCCAGCTCACGGACGAGCGCGGCCGCATGAACACGATCACCCTCGAAGTCGGCGGGGCCTTCCACACCCACCGGGGCTTCCTGAACCATGACGAGATCATCGGCAAGCCTGACGGCTCCGTGGTGGTCAACAACGTCGGGCAGCAGTACCAGACCCTGCGCCCGCTGCTTTCGGACTTCGTGCTCTCAATGCCGCGCGGCGCGGCCGTGGTCTACCCCAAGGACGCCGGCCAGATCGTGACCATGGCGGACATCTTCCCCGGCGCGCGCGTCGTCGAAGCCGGCGTCGGCTCGGGCGCCCTGTCTATCTCCCTGCTGCGCGCGGTGGGGGACAACGGATACCTGCATTCCTTCGAACGCCGCCAGGAGTTCGCGGACATCGCCCGCGGCAACGTCGAGACCATCTTCGGCGGCCCGCACCCGGCCTGGAAGATCTCCCTTGGCGACTTCCAGGAGCAAGTGGTGCGCACCGAGGAACCCGGCTCCGTGGACCGTGTGGTCCTGGACATGCTCGCGCCGTGGGAATGCCTCGACGCCGTCGCCACCGTCCTGGCCCCCGGCGGCGTGTGGATCAATTATGTCGCGACTGTGACGCAGCTTTCGCGGACAGCCGAAGCCATCCGCGCGGACGGACGATTCACCGAACCCGACGCGTGGGAATCCATGGTCCGCGGCTGGCATCTCGAAGGCCTGGCCGTCCGCCCGGACCACCGCATGGTTGCCCACACGGGCTTCCTGCTGGTAACCCGCCGGCTCGCCGACGGCGTCACGGGCATCTCGGTAAAGCGCCGCCCCTCCAAGACCGATTTTAACGAAGAAGACGTCAATGCCTGGACCCCGGGCGCTGTGGGCGAGCGGGCGGTCTCGGACAAAAAGCTGCGCCGCGCCGCCCGCGACGCAATCGCCGGAACAAACGTCGTCGACACCCCGGAGATAACGAACTAGGCAGCATATTTCGGATGTCTCCAGCGGCACCCGCCTTCTTAGGGCTATGGTCTTAACAGAAGAGCAGGAAGGGGCTGATGCACGATGGAGACTCCGAATACTGACCCGGGCCGCACACCGGCCGAGGACGCAGCGGATGCTGCCGCCCGCACGGACGCGGCCCGCGCCGCGGCCGGCGACGGCGACCGCTATGCCGCCAATGAACTGTCCGTCGCCGAGCGGCAGGTCAACATCCTCCGGGACAAGCTCCGCCACATTGACCGCCAGCTTGCCGCCGCGACGCAGAACAACTCCAAACTGGTCAGCATGCTGGAAACGGCCAAGGCCGAGATCCTGCGGCTGAAGAACGCCCTCGACCAGGAGGGACAACCGCCGTACAGCTTCGGCACCATCCTCCAGCTCAACCCGAAACGGCAGCCGACGGCCGGGAACAGCGGCCAGGCGGCCACGGAAGAATCCGTGGATATCTTCAACGCCGGCCGCAAGATGCGGGTCGGGATCAGCCCGCTGGTCAACATCAGCCAGCTCGCCGTCGGGCAGGAGGTCCTGCTCAACGAGGCCCTGATGGTGGTCGCCGGGCTCGGCTACGAGCGGGCCGGGGACCTCGTCACGCTCAAGGAACTGCTGGGGCCCGACCGTGCCCTGGTGGTGGGCCGCGCCGATGAGGAGCGGGTCATCCGGCTCTCCGGCGCCCTGCTCGCCCAGCGGCTCCGGGTCGGGGACGCGCTGTCCATCGATTCCCGCACCGGGTACGCGCTGGAAAAGATCCCCCGCTCCGAGGTGGAGAACCTTGTGCTCGAGGAAGTCCCGGACATCACGTACCAGGACATCGGGGGACTGGGCCCGCAGATCGAACAGATCCGCGACGCCGTCGAACTGCCGTTCCTGCACCCGGACCTGTACCGGGAGCACGGGCTGAAGGCGCCCAAGGGCATCCTGCTGTACGGCCCGCCCGGCTGCGGCAAGACCCTGATCGCCAAGGCCGTGGCCAACTCGCTGGCCGCCCGGGCCGCCGAGCGCGCCGGCAAGACGGACATGAAGAGCTACTTCCTGAACATCAAGGGACCCGAGCTGCTCGACAAGTACGTCGGCGAGACCGAACGCCACATCCGCCTGATCTTCGCGCGCGCCCGGGAAAAGGCGTCCGAGGGCAGCCCGGTGGTGGTGTTCTTCGACGAAATGGACTCCCTGTTCCGTACCCGCGGCACCGGCATTTCCTCCGACGTCGAAACCACCATCGTCCCGCAGCTCCTCAGCGAGATCGACGGCGTCGAACGGCTGGACAACGTGATCGTGATCGGCGCCTCCAACCGGGAAGACATGATCGATCCGGCGATCCTGCGCCCGGGCCGCCTGGACGTCAAGGTGAAGATCCAGCGACCAGATGCCGAGGCCGCGGCGGACATCTTCAACAAATACATCACCACGGACCTGCCCTTCCACGAGACCGACCTCGCCGAACACAACGGCGACGTGCAGGCGACCGTGGACGCCATGGTCCAGCGCACCGTCGAGGCGATGTACTCCACCGAGAAGTCCAACGAATACCTCGAGGTCACGTACGCCAACGGCGACACCGAAATGCTCTACTTCAAGGACTTTAACTCCGGCGCCGTGGTGCAGAACGTCGTGGACCGGGCCAAAAAGTACGCCATCAAGGACCTGTTGACCATCGGCCAGAAGGGCCTGCGGATCGACCACCTGCTCCGGGCAGTCGTGGACGAGTTCCGTGAACACGAGGACATGCCCAACACCACCAACCCGGACGACTGGGCACGCATCTCCGGCAAGAAGGGCGAGCGCATCACATACATCCGCACCATCGTCCAGGGCAAGGCCGGCCAGGAGCCCGGGAAGTCCATCGAGACCATGCCCAGCACAGGCCAGTACCTGTGACGGCTGTTGTCCCCGGCAAGCCCGCCGACACCGCGGGCGGGCTGCCGGTCGGCGGGGCGATGCGGGTGATGGGCTCGGAGACCGAATACGGCATCCACGCGCCCTCGGCCCCGGGAGCCAACGCCACGATGATGTCGGCCCGGGTCATTCAGGCGTACGCCCAGGTCACCCGGCAGCGGGCCGCCGGCGGCGCCGAGACCCGGTGGGACTACACGGACGAGGAACCGCTGCACGACGCCCGCGGCTGGACCCTGGAACGCGCCAGCGCGGACCCGGAACAACTCACCGACCAGCCGCCCGTCCTCGACGCCGAAGCGATCGCCCTCGCCTACGGCCGGCAGGAACTCGAGGCCGACGGCCAGGACGAGTCCGGCACGCTGCTGATGAACATGGTGCTGGGAAATGGCGCACGGTTGTACGTGGACCACGCCCATCCGGAGTATTCCAGCCCCGAGGTGACCAACCCCCGCGCCGCCGTCACATGGGACGCTGCCGGCGACCTCGTGGCCCTGGCCGCGGTCCGGCGCCTCGCCGCCGATCCCGAACTGCCGCCGATCAACCTGTACAAGAACAACACGGACAACAAGTCGGTCTCCTACGGCTCACATGAGAATTACCTGATGCCCCGCTCGGTGCCGTTCGGCGAGATCGTGCGCGGCCTCACGCCGTTCTTCATCACCCGGCAGATCATCTGCGGTGCCGGGCGGGTGGGCCTGGGGCAGGACAGCGCCCGGGCCGGCTACCAGATCAGCCAGCGCGCTGACTTCTTCGAAACCGAAGTGGGCCTGGAAACCACCATCCGGCGCCCCATCATCAACACCCGGGACGAACCCCACGCCACCGCGGACAAATACCGCAGGCTGCACGTCATCATCGGCGACGCCAACCTCAGCCAGGCGTCCAACTTCCTCAAGTTCGGCACCACCGCGATGGTCCTGAGCCTGATCGAGGCCGGGCTGGCGCCGCGGATTGAAGTCCACGAGCCCGTCGCCGCGCTGCAGGCCGTCAGTCACGACACCGCACTCACCGGGCTGCTGCGCCTGGGCGACGGGCGGCGGATCAGCGCCCTGGATCTCCAGTGGATCTATTTCGAGGCCGCCTCCAAGCACGCGCAGGACACCGGCGTCGCGGACGCCGTGGACGGCGACGGCCACACCCACGAGGTCCTGGAGCGGTGGTCCGCCACGCTGAGCGAGCTCGGCGGTGACCGGGCGGCGGCCGCGTCCTCGGTCGAGTGGCTCGCCAAACTGTCCCTGCTGGAGGGTTACCGCCAGCGTGACGGCCTGGGCTGGGACAACGCGCGGCTGGGCCTCGTGGACCTGCAGTGGGCCGACATCCGCCCCGAAAAGGGGCTCTACTACCGGCTGCTGGCCCGTGACCGGATGCACCGAATCGTCGACGACGCCGCGATTGCGCGTGCGGTGACGGAACCGCCGTCGGACACGCGGGCGTACTTCCGCGGGCGCTGCGTCAGCAGGTTCGGAGCGGACCTCGCGGGGGCCAGCTGGGACTCGGTGATCTTCGATGTACCCGGCCGCGGCAGGCTCCAGCGGGTCCCCACCCGCGAGCCGCTGCGCGGAACCGAAGCCCTCACCGGCGGCCTGTTTGCCCGGCACCGGGAGGCCGGGACCTTCCTGGCCGAACTGCTCGGACTCAGCCCCGGTTCCTGAAAACAAAGCCCCCCGCGGGCGCCCCGGGCGTGGCACTATTGCTACAGGATGTCCCTTACGAGAAAAGGGACGGACATGAAGGAGAAGACAATGGCAGGCCAGGAGCAGCAGCAGCCGCAGTCGCGGGACACCGAGGTTGACGAGGACGTCCCCGCCGCGCCGCCGGCCCCGGCGGACGCCCAGGCGTCGGCAGCCACCCAGGGCGTCGACGATCTCCTCGATGAGATCGACGGCGTGCTGGAGTCCAATGCCGAGGAGTTTGTGCGCGCATTCGTCCAAAAGGGCGGCCAGTAGGAGCGCCGCCGGCCGCCGGATGAGGGCGGCGGGAGGGGCTAAGGGCCGGAAGAGTCGTTGATCCACCACGTTGAGGGAGAGCGTTAGTGCAGGAAACAACAGCCAACCGAGTAGCAGCCAACGCGACGTCCTCATTCACCGAGCATCTGCAGCGCGAACGGCCCGATCTGATGCCCTTCGGCCAAGTGCCGTTCAACCAGTTGGCCGCCGCCGGGCACACCGGGCAGCCGGGAGCACCGCTGCAGGTCCCGCACGGGACCACGATCGTGGCGATGACCTATGCCGGGGGAGTGCTGATGGCCGGGGACCGCCGCGCCACCATGGGCAACGTGATCGCGAGCCGGCACATCGAGAAGGTCTTTCCCGCCGACCAATATTCAGTGCTGGGCATCGCCGGGACCGCCGGAATCGCGCTCGACATCACCCGGCTGTTCCAAGTTGAACTCGAACACTACGAGAAGATCGAAGGCACGCTCCTGAGCCTGGACGGCAAGGCGAACCGGCTCGGCGCCATGGTGCGCGGCAACCTGCCCATGGCCATGCAGGGCCTCGCCGTCGTCCCCCTGTTCGCGGGATTCGACCGGCCCGCCGGCTTCGGCCGGCTCTTCTCCTACGACGTCACGGGCGGACGCTACGAGGAACAGGAGCACCACGCGGTGGGATCCGGCTCGATGTTCGCCCGCGGCGCGCTGAAGAAACTGTGGCGTCCCGGCCTCTCGGAGCAGGACGCCGTGGCGGTCGCCGTCGAGGCCCTGTACGACGCCGCCGACGACGACTCGGCCACGGGCGGCCCGGACCCGGTCCGGCAGCTGTGGCCGGTGGTGTACATCGTGAACCGAACAGGCGCCTTCCGCGTCCCGGACCGCGATCTTGCCGCCGTGGCCGGCCGCGTCATCGAATCCCGCGCCGTCGCCCAGCGGGAGGCTTGAGATGACCCAGCAGTTCTATGTATCCCCCGAACAGCTGATGAAGGACCGTGCGGATTTCGCACGGAAGGGCATCGCCCGCGGACGCTCGGTGGTGGTCATCAGTTGCCGGGACGGGATTGCCCTCGTGGCAGAGAACGCGTCCCCGTCGCTGCACAAGATCGGCGAGATCTACGACAAAATCGCGTTCGCCGCCGTCGGTAAGTACAACGAGTTTGAGAGCCTGCGGCAAGCCGGGGTGCGGTACGCCGATGTCCGCGGATATTCCTACGACCGCGAGGACGTCACTGCCCGCGGGCTCGCCAGCGTGTACGCACAGAGCCTCGGCGCGGTGTTTACAGCCGAACAGAAACCCTTCGAGGTGGAACTGGCCGTGGCCGAAGTCGGTCAGTCCCAGGAGGCGGACCATCTGTACCGGTTGACCTTTGACGGGTCCATCGCCGACGAGCACGGCTTTATCGTGATGGGCGGCCAGGCGGACAAGGTCTCCGAGGCTGTCGCGGCGGGCTGGCAGGGCGAACTCGACTTCGCGGGCGCCATCCGGCTGGCCCTCGCCGGGCTCGTGGCGGACAAGGAAACCACCACCCTGCCGGTATCCGCACTGGAAGTTGCGGTACTGGACCGGGGATCGGAAAGCGGCCGCGGCACCCGCCGGGCCTTCCGCCGGCTCGAGGACCCGGACATCGTGGCATTGCTGGCTGAGGAGAAGTGAGATGGACAAGCGCATATTCGGCATCGAAACCGAATTCGGAATTTCCTATTCAAGCCCGGAGTCCCGGCCCCTGGCACCGGAGGAAGTGGCCCGCTACCTCTTCCGCAAGGTGGTCAGCTGGGGACGGTCCTCCAACGTCTTCCTGACCAACGGCTCGCGCCTTTACCTGGACGTCGGGTCCCACCCGGAATACGCCACCGCCGAGTGCGACGACCTCGCCCAGCTGATCGCCCATGACCGCGCCGGGGAACTGATCCTGTGCGACCTCGTGGACGAAGCCCAGGAACGGCTCGCGGCGGAGGGCTTCAACGGCACCGTCTACCTGTTCAAGAACAACACGGACTCGGCCGGGAACTCCTACGGCAGCCACGAAAACTACCTCATCCCGCGGCGCGGGGAATTTTCCCGGCTCGCGGAGATCCTCATCCCCTTCCTCGTGACCCGCCAGCTGATCGCCGGGGCCGGCAAGATCCTCAAAACCCCGCACGGGGCGACCTTCGCGTTCTCCCAGCGGGCCGACCACATCTGGGAAGGCGTCTCCTCCGCCACCACCCGCTCCAGGCCCATCATCAACACCCGGGACGAGCCGCACGCGGACGCCGAATTTTACCGGCGCCTGCACGTGATCGTGGGCGACTCCAACATGTCCGAAACGACGGCGCTGCTCAAGATCGGCACGGTGGATCTGATCCTGCGGATGATCGAGGCCGGGGTGATCATGCGCGACATGCGGATGGAGAACCCGATCCGCAGCATCCGGGAAATCTCCCACGACGTCAGCGGCCGGGCACTGGTCCGGCTCGCCAACGGCCGGCAGCTCACGGCCCTGGAAATCCAGCGCGAGTACCTGGGCAAGGTGACCGCGTTCGTGGCCGAACACGGCGCGCACAACCCCCACGTGCCGCTGATCCTGGACCTCTGGGAGCGCACACTTGACGCCATCGAAAGCGGCGACACGAGCACGATCGATACCGAAGTGGACTGGGCCATCAAGAAGAAGCTCATGGACAACTACCGGGAACGGCACGGGCTGGGCCTTGACGCTCCCAGGATCGCGCAGCTGGACCTGACCTACCACGACATTTCCCGTGGCCGCGGCCTCTTCTACCTGCTCCAGGCCCGCGGCGCCGTGCGCCGGGTGGTGGACGACACCGCGGTCAAGGACGCGGTGGATGCACCCCCGCAGACCACGCGCGCCAAACTCCGCGGCGACTTCGTCCGGCGCGCCCAGGAGCTTGGCCGCGACTACACCGTGGACTGGGTTCATCTGAAGCTGAACGACCGCGCCCACCAGACCATTCTGTGCAAGGATCCCTTCCGGAGCGTGGACGACCGGGTGGATGCGCTGCTGGACTCGATGGGCTGATACCCAGCTTTGCACGTTATTCTGGGGTAGGGCCGCCTTGCGGCCGCCGCTTTCTTTGCCACGGGAAACCGAACGGCACTGAGTCCACCCTGCCTCGACGAAAGTTTCCAATTGCGCCGACTACTAGCAATTCTTCTTCCCGGACTGCTGCTGCTGACCGCCTGCGGCGGCAGCGAAGCGCCTCCGGCTCCGGAACCCACCAGCCAGTCCGCGGGTGAGACCGCCAAGCTGGACTCGGTCAAATTGACCGAGAACGGTGACAAGAAGGCCCCCGGCGTCGACTTCACCAAGCCGCTCGACGTCAAGGAACCCACAGTCAAGGTGGTCACCGAGGGCGGTGGCGAGCGGGTCAAGGCCAACCAGATCGCCGACATTTCGATCGTGGCCTTCAATGGCACGGACGGCTCCACCCTCGAAGACACGTTCCCGAACGATCCCGAGCCGCTGGAGCTGAACGACGAGCTCAAGGGCAGCAGCCCTGTCATCTACAACGCGTTCGTGGGCGCCAAGATCGGCTCGCACCTCGCCCTGGCCGTTCCCGGCCAGGCCGCAGCCGAGGGGACCGCGGCCAAGCCGACCCAGCTGCTGATCGTCAAGGTGCTCGCCGCCAAGGACGCCCCGCCGGTCCTGGACAAGCCTGAGGGCGACGCCATCACCCCGCCGGCCGGACTGCCCACCGTCAAGGAAAACGACAAGGGCGTCCCGGAGATCTCCGTCACCGGTGTCAAGGCCCCGACCGCGCTGGTCTCCCAGGACCTCATCACCGGCAAGGGCCAGGCCCTCAAGGAGACCGACACCATCACCGTGAACTACGTCGGCGTCGCACTCGCCACCGGCAAGGTCTTCGACTCCAGCTTCGAGAGTGGCAAGAAGGCCACGTTCCCGCTGACCGGCGTCATCAAGGGCTGGACCCAGGGCCTGGCCGGCAAGACGGTCGGCTCCCGCGTCCTTCTGGTCGTCCCGAAGGACCTGGCCTACGGAGACCAGGGCCAGGGCGACGCGAAGGGCGACCTCGTCTTCGTCGTCGATATCCTCGGCGTCAAGTAATCCACCGCAACAACCGCAACAACTGCAGTCACTACACGTCACCTCAAAGGAGTAACCATGTCATTTGGACAGCGCAACCTCGACCGCGAGAAGCCGGAAATTGACTTCCCCGAAGGAGACGTCCCCACCGAACTGGTCATCACGGACCTGATCGAAGGGGACGGCGCCGAGGCGAAGCCCGGCGACACCGTTTCCACCCACTACGTGGGCGTCGCCTGGTCCACCGGTGAAGAATTCGACGCATCCTGGGGCCGCGGCGCGCCGCTGGACTTCCGGGTCGGCGTCGGCCAGGTCATCCAGGGCTGGGACCAGGGCCTGCTGGGCATGAAGGTCGGCGGCCGCCGCCGCCTCGAGATCCCCTCCGAGCTTGCCTACGGCTCCCGTGGCGCCGGCGGGGCGATCGGCCCCAACGAGGCCCTGATCTTCGTCGTGGACCTCGTCGCCGTCCGCTAACGGACGCCACACAGACGCGACCCGCACGGTGGCTGAACCAGCCGGCTGATTCCGCCGGCTGAATCAGCCCCGGAGGGGTAGAAGCGCGGTAACAATCGGAAAAGTTCTTCCGGCTGTTGCCGCGCTTTCGTCATTTTCCGCGACCGGCTTTAGTACCCTTGCGAGGTGTCCGCCTCACGTACAGAACGCCTCCTGAACCTGCTCATCGCCCTGCTCAACACCAAGTACGGCCTGCGCCGCAGCGAACTGCGCGATAAGGTCTACCACGACACTACGAGCAGTGACGTCGCCTTCGGCCGCATGTTCGAACGCGACAAGGGCGAGCTGCGCCAGTTTGGCTTCGACGTCGAGGCCGTGATGGACACGGGCTGGGGTTCCGACGACCCGGCAACCACCCGCTACCGGATCGGCAAGGAATCGAACCGGCTGCCCGACGTCAGCCTCACGCCCGAAGAGTGCACAGTCCTCATCCTCGCGGCCCAGCTCTGGGAGCACGCCGCCCTCGGCTCCGCCGCCGTGGACGCGGTCCGGAAGCTGCAGGCTGCCGGCGGCCTCGTCGACGCCGAACTCCCCACCGGCGTCCAGCCGCGCATCCGCCCCGCCGGCCAGGCCTTCGAGGACCTGGTTGCCGCGATACACGCCCAGCATCCGGTCCGGTTCAGCTACCTCGCCGGCAGCACGGGCCAGGAGCAGGAACGGCTGGTGGAGCCCTGGGGCCTGGGCAGCCGCTTCGGCCAGTGGTACCTCGTCGGCCACGACCGGGGCCGGGGGGACAAACGGTTCTTCCGCCTGTCCCGCCTGACGTCAGCAGTGACCGTCCTGGAGAAGGAGAGCTTCACGCCGCCCGCCGGGTTCAACGTCCGCGCCGAGCTGGCCGGCCTGGCGGAACTGCCGGTACAGCATGCCGTGGTCGACGTCGAGCACGGGCGGCTCCTGGGCCTCCGCAAACGTGCCCTAGCGCTTCCAGCCCCAACGTCGGCAGCCGCAGCGCCGGGGGCCGGGGTTCCGGAACCGGAGGCTCCGGAACAGGGAACACAAGGGCCTGCGACCGGGACGGACCGCCTCGCGGTGCCCTTCCGCGACGCCGAGACCCTGGGCGAGGAGCTGGCCTCCTACGGTCCCCGCGTCACCGTGATTTCACCTCCCGAACTCGCCGGCGCCGTCCGCCGCCGCCTCACGGCTGCCGCGGAATTCGCCGACGGGCCCCTGCCGGACGTGGCTTTCCCGGAGGCGGCCCGCGCCGGCCGCGCCCGCAAACGCACGTCGGAGGACCAGCTCAAGCGGATGCTGCAACTCGTGCCCTTCCTGGTCCACAACCAGGGACTCCACATCAGCGAGGTCGCCGCCAGGTTTGGCATCACCCGCAAGGCGCTCGAGGACGACCTTCGGATCCTGATCTGCTCGGGCCTGCCGGAAGGCTACCCCGACGATCTGCTGGACATCCAGTGGGACGATGACCACGTCTTCATCACCCAAGCCCTGGACATGACCCGCCCCGTACGGTTCACCGTGGACGAGGCCTGCGCGCTCCTGACCGGCCTGGAGACCCTCAACAGCCTGCCCGAGCTCGCCGAAGGCGGCGCACTGGAATCGGTGACGCTCAAACTCATGGCAGCGGCGGGGGAGGAGGGCGTCAAAGCGGCGGCGCTCTCCGGCCCCGAGGTCGCCCCCGGCGACTCCGCCACCCTCGATACCGCCCGCGCGGCCCTCGAATCCGGTGCGCAGCTGCACCTGAGGTACTTCTCGCCGCAGCGCGACGCCGTGTCCGAACGCGACGTGGACCCCTTGCGGCTCTATTCGCTGGACAACACGTGGTACCTCGAGGCGTACTGCCACTCCGCCCAGGGCCTCCGCAACTTCCGGCTGGACAGGATCGAAGCCCTTGAGCCCAACGGCCGGCCGGCGGCCGCGGCGGCGAAGCCCACGGGCAGCTTTCCCGTGAAACTGTTCACCCCGAACGACGACGACACGGTAGTCGTGGTGGAACTCGCGCCCCGCGGCACCGGCCTCGCTGACGACTATTACGCCGAGCGGACCGCGGCCCTGCCCGGCGGCGGGATGCTCGCCGAAATCCGGTTCGGCAGCACGGACTGGCTGCCGATGTTCGTGGCCCAGCACGGCGGGATGGTGAGGATCCTGCAGCCGGAGGCCCTCGCGGCCGCGTCGCGGGAGTGGCTCGCCGCGGCCCTGACGCAATACGAAGCCTCGTCGGATCGCCCGATAGACTGATCTGCATGCCTTGGTGGTCCTGGATCGTTATTTGGATAGCGCTGGTCGCGTTGTCGCTGTTGTTCTTCGGCGTGCTCGGCTTGCGGCTGTTCCGCCAAGCCACGACGACGCTCTCGGAATTGGGTGAAGCCGCTGACCGCTTTTCCACCCTGCCCGCCCCAGCAGGCCCGGCCGGAATAGCAGGAACTGGTTCAGCGGCCGGCGCCAGTGACCCGGCCGGCGCGGACGAACCGCTACGGCCGGTGCCCGGCGAGGCCATTTTTGCCTCGCCCGCGCGGATGCGACATGATTACCACGCATCCAAGCTCGCCCGGCAAAACGCGCGCCGGCTGCGCCGCATCCAACGCAAGAAGGACCGCGGTCAACCCCAGGCGCTGCGCGACATCGAAACGCGTTAGACATAGGATGTATTCAAACGAAAGGACCTCTCCACATGAGGCTTGAAGGCTGGCATCTCATCATCATCATCGTTCTGGCACTGGTGCTCTTCGCTGCGCCGAAGCTGCCGGGCATGGCCCGCAGTCTGGGCCAGTCGATGCGCATTTTCAAGTCGGAAGTCCGGGAAATGAAGAAGGACGGCACCACCGATGCCAAGGATGGCTCCGAGCCGGTTGAAGGACGGGTTATCAACCACCCGCAGGCCGGCGCACCGGAAAGCCGCACGGGCGATGGAACCGACGTTCCGCCGTCGACCCGCGCCTAAGACCGCATGGCAGTAACCATGAGCCGTCGATCGAACCCCGAGGGGAGGATGGCGCTCCTCGACCACCTCAAAGAGCTGCGCAACCGGCTCTTCAAGGCGGCAATCGCCGTCGTCCTTGGGACGGTAGTGGGTTTCCTTGTCTACCAGCCAATGCTGGCGGCGCTGATCAAGCCGATCCGCGACCTGAACGAACACGAAGGCCGCCAGGCCACCCTGAATTTTGACGGCGTCGCGAGTTCGTTCGACCTCATGATCCAGGTCTCGGTGTTCCTGGGCCTGATCATCGCCAGCCCCGTCTGGCTTTACCAGCTCTGGGCCTTCATTGTGCCCGGGCTGCACAAGAAGGAACGCCGCCTGGCCCTGTCCTTCGTGGCGGCGGCCGTGCCGCTCTTCGTCGGCGGCGTCCTGCTGGCCTGGCTCGTGCTGCCCAACGCGGTGCGCGTCCTGACCGACTTCACGCCGTCGGGCGGCTCCAACTTCATCAGCGCCCAGGTGTACCTGTCCTTCGTGCTGCGGCTGCTGCTCGCCTTCGGCATCGCCTTCCTCCTCCCGGTGGTCCTGTTCGGGCTGAACCTGGCCGGCCTCATCAAGGGCCAGCAGCTCGTCAAGAGCTGGCGGATCACGGTTTTCCTGGTCTGCCTGTTCGCCGCGATGGCCGCTCCCGGCGCCGACGCCATGAGCATGTTCTACCTGGCCGGGCCCATGCTGGCGCTGTTCTTCGCCGCGATCGGGCTGTGCCTGCTCAACGACCGACGGCGCGAGCGGCGCGCCGTCAAGCGCGACGCGGAGACCGAAGCCACCGCCGACCAGGCCACCCCCAGCTCCGAGCTGGAGAATCTCTAGCCTTTCGCGCACTAGGCTGGAAGCATGTCGTCACACCCCGGGCCGGAATCACCGTCCGAACGTTACCGCGCCAGCGTCGAGCGGGCTGCTGAAGCCAAGACCTACCTGGGCGGGTTCATCCGCTCGCTCGAATTTGAACTCGATGACTTCCAGCGCGAGGCTTGCCTGTCCCTGCAGGCCGGCCGGGGCGTGCTGGTGGCCGCCCCCACGGGCGCCGGGAAGACGATCGTGGGGGAGTTCGCCATCTATCTGGCCCTCCAGCGCGGGCTCAAGGCGTTCTACACCACCCCCATCAAGGCCCTGAGCAACCAGAAATACTCCGAGCTGGCCGCCAAGTACGGCGCCGCCCAGGTGGGCCTGCTCACCGGTGATACCAGCATCAACGGCGACGCCCCGGTGGTGGTCATGACCACCGAAGTGCTCCGCAACATGCTCTACGCCGATTCGGACACCCTGGACGATCTCGGCTTCGTGGTCATGGACGAGGTCCACTACCTCGCCGACCGCTTCCGCGGCGCGGTGTGGGAGGAAGTCATCATCCATCTGCCCAGCGAGGTCCAGGTGGCCTCCCTGAGTGCCACGGTCTCCAACGCCGAGGAGTTCGGTGCGTGGCTCGACACCGTTCGCGGGCAGACCGACGTGATCGTCTCCGAGCACCGCCCGGTGCCGCTGTGGCAGCACGTCATGGTGGGCCGGAAGATCGTGGACCTGTTTGCCGGTGACACCAGCTTTGACGAGATCGCGCTGCCTGGTGAGGCAGCCGCCGAGGCCGTAGCCGGCGGTGCCGTAGCCGGCGCTCCCGCCGTCGGCAGCGGCTCCTCGGCTGCCGTCACGGCAGAAGTGCCCGGGCGGGCCGGCTTCGAGGTCAACCCTGAACTGCTGTCCATGGCCCGGGCCGAGAGCCAGATGAATTTCCGTGGCCGCTTCGGCCACGGCGGACGCAACCAGCGCCGGCAGCAACGCAGCCAGCGGGACGAACCGCAAGGCGCCCAGCGCAGCCCGGTGCGGAAGGCCAGCCGGCCGCAGGTCATCGCCAGCCTGGACCGGCAGGACCTCCTGCCGGCCATCACGTTCATCTTCTCGCGGGCCGGCTGCGATGCGGCCGTGGCCCAGTGCGTCGCGGCCGGACTGTGGCTGACCACCGAGCGGGAACAACAGATCATCGCCCAGCGCGTCGACGAGGCCGCCCAGGACATCCCCTCGGACGACCTCGATGTGCTCGGCTTCTGGAGCTGGCGGGACGGCCTGCTGCGCGGGCTCGCCGCGCACCACGCCGGTATGCTGCCGACCTTCAAGGAGGTTGTGGAGAAGCTGTTCGTCGACGGGCTGGTCAAGGCCGTCTTCGCCACCGAAACACTGGCCCTGGGCGTCAACATGCCGGCCCGCTGCGTCGTGCTGGAAAAGCTGGACAAGTTCAACGGCGAAGCCCATGTCAATATCACTGCGGGGGAGTACACCCAGCTGACGGGCCGGGCCGGCCGCCGCGGCATCGACGTGGAGGGCCACGCCGTCGTGCTGTGGCAGCCCGGCACGGATCCGGCCGCTGTCGCCGGCCTGGCCTCACGGCGGACCTACCCGCTGAACTCCAGCTTCCGGCCCACGTACAACATGTCGATCAATCTTTTGGCGCAGTTCGGCCGGGCGCGTGCCCGGGAGATCCTCGAATCGTCCTTTGCCCAGTTCCAGGCGGACCGCTCCGTGGTGGGCCTGGCCCGGCAGGTCAGGAGCCGGGAAGAATCCATTGCCGGGTTCAGCAAGGCCATGACCTGCCACCTGGGCGACTTCACCGAATACGCGAAGTTGCGGCGGGCCCTGGGCGATGCCGAGACCATGGCCTCCCGGAGCACGTCCCGGGCCAGGAAGTCCCTGACCGAGGACTCCCTGAGCAGGCTGCTCCCGGGTGACGTGGTGGATGTTCCCGCCGGCAAGTCGCCGGGACTGGCGGTGGTGCTCAGCTCCGACCACGAATCGCGCGAGCCCCGCCCCGCCGTCATGACGCTGGACAACCAGCTCCGGCGGATCGGCCTGCACGACGTCGAAGGGCCGTTGTTGCCGATCACCCGGATCAGGATTCCCAAGTCCTTCAACGCCAAGGTTCCCAAGTCCCGCCGCGACTTGGCGTCCTCGGTGCGCAACGCCATCCGCGAGCACCGGCCGCCGGCTCCGCCGCGGCGCGACGACGACTTCGGCCGGGCCTCCGCGGCACCCAACCAGGAGAAGCGGATCGCCGAGCTGCGCCGGGAGCTCCGCGCCCATCCGTGCCACGGCTGCAGCGAACGCGAGGACCATGCCCGGTGGTCCGAACGCTGGTGGAAACTCCGCCAGGAAACGGACGGGCTCATCCGCCAGATCCAGGGCCGGACCAACACCATCGCCAAGACGTTCGACCGTGTTTGCGGCGTCCTGACGGGCTACGGCTACCTGGAAACCTCGGACGCCGGCGTACTGTCCATCAGCCCCGACGGGCAACGCCTGCGGCGGATCTACGGCGAAAAGGACCTGCTGATTTCGCAGTCCCTGCGGATGGGGGCCTTCGACGACCTCGACGCCGCCGAGATCGCCGCCCTTGCCAGTGTGCTCGTCTACCAGGCCAAGCGTGAGGACCGCGGGCTGCGGCCCAAGATGCCGAGCGTGTCCCTGGAATCCGCGGTAGACACCGTGGTCCGCGAATGGTCCGCCCTGGAAGATATCGAGGAAGCCAACAAGCTGCCCCTCACCGGCGAGCCTGAGCTCGGCCTCGTCTGGCCGATCTTCAAGTGGGCCAAGGGCCGGCACCTCCAGGACGTGCTGAGCGGCACCGACCTGGCCGCGGGCGACTTTGTCCGCTGGGTCAAACAGGTGATCGACCTCCTGGACCAGCTCGCCGACATCCCGAACCTCGACCCCCGGATTGCGCGGCTGTGCGCGGACGCCATCAAACTCGTCAAACGCGGCGTCGTCGCCTATTCCTCCGTGGCGTAGGGAGCGGGCCGGACCGGCCCGCTCCCTGGACCACTAACGAGTCTTCCCAGACTTTCGAACCGCCGGCGCTGGGCCGGCCACCAGTAACAAGGAGTTCCCGCCCCATGACCGATTCGCCGGCCGCCCCCGCCCCCCGCAATGTCACGCTGTACCGCAACGGCTCCGTCTACACGGCGGCTGATCCCTTTGCGACTGCGATGCTGGTCGACGGCGACACGGTCGCCTGGGTCGGTTCCGAACAGGCTGCCACGTCCATCGCGGACGCCTCTATGAAGGTGGTCGATCTGCAGGGCGCCCTCCTGGCCCCCGGCTTCGTCGACTCCCACGTCCACCTGACGGAAACCGGAATAGCCCTTGAGGGCCTGCAGCTGGCCGGGGTGCGTTCCGCCGCTGAACTGCTCGAGGCCGTTGCCGGCTTCGGCGTTTCCGCTTCCGCTTCCGCTTCCGCTTCCGGCGCGGACGGTACCGTCCTGGGCCACGGCTGGGATGAGACCACCTGGGCCGATCCCACTCTGCCCTCCCGGGACGAAATCGAACGCGCGGCCGGCGGCCGCCAGGTCTATCTCTCTCGCGTGGATGTCCACTCGGCCCTGGTATCGAACTCCCTGGCCGCGTCGGCCGGACTGGACGGGCTCGACGGCGGCGCCGGCAGCCAGGTCAAACGGGCGGCCCACACCGCCGCCCGCCTGGCGGCCCGCCGGCTGCCGGCCGACGCGCTGCGCGCCTACCAGCAGCGTGCCCTCGCCGAGGCCGCGGCCAACGGCTACGTGGCCGTCGCCGAGATGGCCGCGCCGCATATCGGAAGCATCGAGGACCTGCGGCTCGCGGCGGCCTGGAACAGCAACTCCGGCGGTGGCAAGAACGGGGCGAACGGCGTGGCAGTGCCGGAGATCCTGCCGTATTGGGGCGAGCTCGCCGCGTCCGCCGAACATGCCCAGACCATCCTGGACGGATTGGGCCTGCCCGTGCTGGGCCTGGCCGGCGACCTCAACATCGACGGCTCGATCGGCTCACGGACCGCCTTCATGCGGGAGGACTACACCGACGCGCCCGGAGAGCGCGGCAACCTGTACCTGTCCGTGGCCGAGGCCGCCGCCCACCTCGCCGCGTGCTCCCTCCTGGGGATCCAGGCGGGTTTCCACGTGATTGGCGACGCTGGCCTGGACGCGGCCCTCGACGCCCTCGACCTCGCCGCGGCTGAGGTGGGGGAGCAGCGCGTCCGCGCCGCGGGGCACCGGTTCGAGCACGTCGAGCTCGCGGATGCCGCCGCGATCAGCCGGCTGGCCCGCTATTCGGTCAGCGTCAGCGCGCAGCCGGTCTTCGACGCCCTCTGGGGTGGCGGGGACCGCCTCTACCAGCAGCGCCTCGGCTCCCGCCGGCTCGGAATGAATGCCTTTGGCAGCCTCTACGCGGCCGGTGTGCCGATCTGCTTCGGCAGCGACAGCCCGGTGACGCCGGTGCGGCCGTGGTCCAGTGTGCGCGCGTGCCTGCAGCACACCAATCCCGCCGAACAGATCTCCGCCCGCGCCGCGTTCCTTGGCCACACGCGGGCCGGCTGGCGGGCAGCCCGCTACCCCAACCCCATGGCCGGGCAACTGGTGCCGGGGGCTCCGGCCAGCTTTGCGGTCTGGGAGGTCGAGGAGCTCATGGTCCAGGTGGCCGACGGGCGCGTGCAGTCTTGGAGCACCGACCCGCGCGCCCGCACCCCGCTCTTGCCGGCGCTGGACACCGGCAGCGATCCGGCCTGCCTCCTGACGGTACGGGACGGCCGGGAACTCTATGCCAGCGGCGCCCTCGGCGCCTGAACACACGGCGCCTCATCCGGCCGGCCGCGCAGGGCCTCAACCGGCCCGTCATCCAGCCGGCGGAGCGGAAACATTGCCGCCCGCGACCTCGCCCTGAACTGCACCGACAGACAAAACGGCAGGTCACGGCTCGGTTGACAGATGTGGCCGCCCCCGTAGCATTGAGGGGCAACGGAGGGTTGCGTACAGCGCAGACTCCGGCAGTCCCCGGTCCATCCCAGGTTGCCGCACGCGCGGGAGCTTCACTTGGTCATGACCACGGGAACCCGAGGGGCGGGTCCACTTCGCAGCAGAAAACGGTTCCGGCGCCGCAATTCGCAGCCTGCCGTAACTGGCCCGAAGCGGGTGGACCTGCCCGGGTGGTCACACGGCCGCCTGGCGGGCTCGCAACTCCCTATAATGGGGAGTTGCGCCTGAAGAACGATTGACTTTCGGCGCACCGACCGCTCCCTTCAAGGAAAGGCCTCGCTGTGCGTGTCCTCACCATCATCCCGACCTATAACGAGCTGGAATCGTTGCCCAAGACCCTCGGACGCCTGCGCACAGCCGTGCCCGCCTCCGACGTGCTGGTTGTCGACGACAACAGCCCTGACGGCACGGGTCAGCTGGCGGACCGCATGGCCGCCGAAGACGGCCAGGTCCACGTCCTGCACCGCGCCGGAAAGGCCGGTCTGGGAGCGGCGTACATTGCGGGCTTCAAGTGGGGCCTGGAGGCCGGCTACGACATCCTCGTGGAGATGGACGCCGACGGCTCGCACCAGCCCGAGCAGCTGCCCCAGCTGATCGAGGCCGTGGAGCAGGGCGCGGACCTTGCCATGGGCTCCCGCTGGGTGCCCGGCGGCCGCGTGGTCAACTGGCCGCTCTACCGCCAGGCCATCAGCCGCGTCGGCAGCACCTACGCGCGGATCATGCTCGGAGTAAAGATCAAGGACGTCACCGGCGGCTTCCGCGCCTTCCGGCGGACCACGCTGGAGAAGCTGAACCTGGATGCGGTGGACTCCGTTGGCTATGGCTTCCAGGTGGATCTGGCCTGGCGCGTGGCCAAGCTCGGCCTGACCATCGTGGAACGGCCCATCACCTTCGTCGAGCGCGAGCTCGGCGCTTCGAAGATGAGCGGCAACATCGTCGTCGAAGCCATGATCAACGTCACCAAGTGGGGACTCACGGCGCGCTGGAACAAGCTTCGGGGCAAGCAGGAGGCCTAAGGCGTGTCTCCCGGATCGGGCATTTCCTGGGTATAGGGTCGGGCGGTATGGCGCTGCGACTTGTTCAGGTGAATTTCAAGGCCCGGGATGACTCAGCACTCGGCCGGTTTTGGGCCGAGGCACTCGGCTGGGGTGTTTCCAGCGAGGGGCCCGGTGTGACCAATGTTGAACCCCTGGGATTCGTCTGGCCGGACCCCGCCGCCGTCTGCATCGATGTTGTCACCGTCCCGGACCCCGAGACGGTGAGATACCGCGCGCGCCTCGATCTCGCCACCACCTCTGAGGCCCATCAGGCTCAGCTGGTCGCGCACCTGTTGGAACTCGGCGCGACGCCCGCGGACGCGGGCCAGGGTGCTGTGCCGTGGACGCTTCTGGCCGACCCGGAGGGCAACCTGTTCCGTGTGCTGGAGCCCCGCCCGATCTACCAGGACACCGGGCCGATCGCCGCGGTGGTGGTCAGCTGCGCAGACCCGCGGGCCATGGCCCGTTTCTGGGGTGATGCGATGGACTGGACCCTGCACGAGGTCACCGGCGATCATGCGAGGCTCCGTTCGGCCAAGGGTGTCGGGCCGTATCTGGAGTTCCTCCGCACGCCCGGCGGGAAGACCGTGTGGGGCCGTGTCCATCTCGACCTGAGGCCGTACCCGGGTGATGATCAAGAGGCGGAGGTGGCCCGGCTGCGGGCTCTGGGCGCCACCGACGCCGACGTCGGCCAGGGCGATGTGCCCTGGGTCTGCCTCGCCGACGCGGAGGGCAACGCGTTCTGCGTCCTCACCCCGGGCTGACGCCGACTCCCGGCTCCTCGGTGCGCGTCCAGGGGAGTGCAGCTCCAGAGGACGCAGGCGCCGGAACAGAACAAGGGCCGGGCCCGCATCGAAATGATGCGGGCCCGGCCCTTGCCGTAGCCGGTGCGCCGGGGGCTAGGCCGAGCGGCGTTCGCCGCGGCGTTCGCGCAGGATCGTGAGGCGATCTTCGAGGATCTGCTCAAGTTCGGGAAGCGAGCGGCGCTCCAGCAGCATGTCCCAGTGCGTGCGCACTGCCTTCTCGTTGCTGTTGACGGGGCGTTCGCCGTCCACCAGCAACGCCTCCTTGCCCGTCTTCGAAACCCATACCGGGGGGATTTCGGCTTCCGAGGAGAACGTCACGAACACCTGTTCGCCGTCCTCGCAACGGTATTCAACCCGCTGGCGCGGAGCCGGTTCGACGCCGGATTCGGTCTCCATGCTCTGTGCGCCAAGGCGCATACCCCGCAGGCTGCGATCGCTCATCTTTTCTCCCTCTATTCGGTTCGCAGGGTCTAGCCCTGCGGTGTCCGGGGACCGTCAGGCGCCGGACTTCTGGTTGCACCGCGTTGTACCGTACCTGGCCCGGTGTGGCCCGGCCAGATGACAGTCACCAGTGCACAAAACTGTTTGGAACGTCATTGGAATCAACGCTGTGCGGAGCGTTTTTGTTCCGGACGGCTGAACTGACCGGACAAATATTCAAGTATACGGGAGTGGTGCATGCGAGGTAAAGCGAGTAGCCCCGCGGCGCGGACTGCGTAACCTGTACCCGACTGGCCCGGACTTAAACTGGCAGGCCCCCGCAGCCGGGCCGAAACGGCCGGGCTGCGGGGGGCCAGGACGGACCTACCCGGTCCGCACGGTCACGCCGGCTGGATCCGGAAGATCCAGCGCGGGAGCAGGCTCAGGGCCGGTTCCCCTGGCCGTCGGCTGCCGCGGGCGGTGAGTACGGAGCAACGTCCGGCGTCGAGGCCGTCTGCTCCTGCACCGCCCCTGCACCCAGTACGCTGCCGATCCCTTTGAGCGCCTCGCCAACCTCACTGGGAATGATCCACAGCTTGTTCGAGGACCCCTCGGCAATCTTCGGGAGGGTCTGGAGGTACTGGTAGGCCAGCAGTTTCTGGTCCGGGTTGCCCTTGTGGATCGCGTCGAAGACCTTCTGGATGGCCTGCGCCTCGCCGTCGGCCCGCAGGATCGCCGCCTTCGCGTCGCCCTCGGCTTTCAGGATGGAGGACTGGCGCTGGCCTTCGGCGGTGAGGATTGCGGACTGCTTGGTGCCCTCGGCCGTCAGGATGGCGGCGCGGCGGTCACGTTCGGCCCGCATCTGCTTTTCCATCGAGTCCTGGATGGAGTGGGGCGGATCGATCGCCTTGAGCTCCACCCGGGAGACCCGGATGCCCCAGCGTCCGGTCGCTTCGTCCAGGACGCCGCGGAGCTGGCCGTTGATCTGGTCGCGCGAGGTCAGCGCTTCCTCCAGGTTGAGGCCGCCAACCACGTTGCGCAGGGTGGTGGTGGTCAGCTGTTCCACGGCCTGGATATAGTTGGCGATCTCGTAGGTGGCGGCCCGGGCGTCCGTGACCTGGAAATAGACGACGGTGTCGATCGAGACCACCAGGTTGTCCTCGGTGATGACGGGCTGCGGCGGGAAGGACACCACCTGCTCTCGCAGGTCGAGCAACGGCAGCAAGCGGTCCACAAACGGGATCAGCAGGGTAAGTCCGGGATTCAGGGTGCGTTGGTATTTGCCCAGCCGTTCAACGACGCCGGCCCGGGCCTGTGGAATGATCCGGACCGACCGGACCAGCACAATAATGACGAACACAATTAGTACCAGCAGCACAATTGCGACTGCGATATCCATACATCACCTATTCCCCAGTTGTTTTGTTTTAGTCTCGCACCGGCAGTTCCGACGCCGGCGGGACGGCAGTTCCCGCCTTGCGGTGTCCCTTATTGGATGGCGGATTCCGGTTGCGGGGCCACGATCGCGGTGGCCCCTTCGATGGCGCTGACCACAGCCTGTTGTCCGGGCGCCAGCACTCCCGATTCGGACCGTGCACTCCAGACATCCCCGCCAATCTTGACGAGCCCGCCGTTTTCGCTCACAGCCTCCATGACGACGGCGGATTCGCCGATCAGGCGTTCGATGTTGGTGCGCCGATCCGCCGGGCCATGGTGGAGATGCTTGAGGGCCACCGGCCGGACGAAGCCGATCATGAGCAGGGACACCACGCAGAAGGCGATAATCTGCAGCCACGGATCGGCACCGGCAAAGTCCGCCACCAGCCCGGCGAGGGCGCCGCCGCCGAGCATGATGAAGAACAGGTCGAGTGTGATCATCTCGACCACGGCAAACAGGAGAAAGAGCGTGAGCCACAACGCCCACCAATTCTCGATCAACCATTCAGACATCAATTCCCCCTTGAGTCCCGGGAACTGCAGGCACAGTTCCCCAGTACTGTGATTCCATCCTAAGCGGAAGGGCAATAGCTGGGACCGGCGGGCGGGAATTGATGATCAAAGTGGCCAAGTCGTTATTTCGCGGGTCGATTCCCCGCCCTGGTCTTCCGTGCCGGTCCCCTTCCCGGGGGGTAGTTTCAGGGCGTCCCGGATGGCACCCCGGCGATGCCGTGCCGCGGCGGACTGGTCAGCGGATGGGTTGAAAAACACTGATCCGGAAGCGGGCCGTGACAGCGGTCTGCTCCGGAAGCGCGGCCTCGAGGGCAGCGAGTGCGGCACGGTCCAGGTGGTGGCCGGCCGGTCCCATGTAGGCCAGGTTGGCGACGTCGCGCGGACCGAGGTCCAAAACCAGGTCCAGATCAGTTGCCTCGACGGGCGTGAAGTGCTGGCCCAGCGACGCGGCGAGCCGCTCGTCTTTGGCCGGCTCGATCCCCAGCATCCCGGCCGGGCCGGCAACCTCCGCCAGGTGGCCGGGCCGCGGCGTGACCACGACCAGGCGGCCGCCGGGGCGGAGCACCCGGGCGAACTCAGGCGGGTTGCGCGGCGCAAAGACCACAGTGACGACGTCGACGGCGTTCTCCGCCACCGGCAACGGCTGCCAGACATCCCCGACCACGTTCAAAGCCTCGGGGTTCAGCCTGGCTGCACGGCGCAGCGCGAACTTGGAAATGTCCAGGCCGATTGCCGCGGCCGGAACGCTGCCAGCGGCCCGGTCCAGCACGGCCCTGAGGTAGTGGCCAGTACCTGTTCCGGCGTCGAGCACGAGGGGCCGGCCGGCGGGGGTTTCCCGGAGCGCCGGTGTGGCGAGCCCGGCAACGGCATCGGCCAGCGGCTGGTAGTGCCCTGCAGAGAGGAAATCGAAGCGGGCCGCCACCATATCTGCGCTGTCGGCTTCAAAAACAGTCCCCTTGCCGACCAGGAAGTTGAAGTAGCCCTGCCTGGCCGCGTCAAAGCTGTGGCCGGCGCCGCACACAAGAGTGCGGGCGCCGCCGGTGAACCGGAGGCCATTGCGGCACACCGGGCACAAGAGGGGAAGATCGGCGGCGGCAGGCATAGCTTTCATCCTATGCGCCGATCCGGGGCCCGCCGCGCGGCGCGGGCGCGGCGGACAGGGCACCCCGCGGCATGCCGCGCCGCACCGGCGCAACGTGAGGTGTTTCACAGCGGCCGCGCCACGGGCTAGGCTCGCACTCGTGAAATCTGAACATCTTCCGCTGCTCAATTCCGTGTCCGCCCCGGCCGTGCACCCCGACGGTTCCCGCGCGGTGGTTTCCGTGATCCGCCCGGACTTCGATGCCGATGCCTACGTGGGCCAGCTGTGGACCGTGCCCCTGGGTCCGGATGGCCCGGACTTCAACAACCCGGACTTCAACAGCCCGGACCAGAAGCCGCGCCGGCTGACCCGCGGCTTCCGCGACACGGCACCGGACTTTTCACCTGACGGCCGGGCCCTTGGGTTCCTGCGTGCAGCAGCCGGCGGAAAGCCGCAGCTGTTCGTGGTGGAAGCCGCCGGCGGCGAACCCCAGCTGTTGACGGCGGCCCCGCTGGGGGTCAGCTCCTTCACGTGGTCGCCTGATTCCACGAGCATTGTCTTCAGCGCCAGGACGCCCGATGAGGGCCGGTACGGCAGCGTCGACGGCGTGGGTGCGGGCAGCGAGGACGCCCGGCTGATCACGGATTTCCAGTACCGGATGAACGGTCTTGGCTACACCGCCGACAAGCCGTTGCAGCTGTTCATCCTCGAAGTGCCGCAGCTTGGCGCCGAGCCGAAGGTGGCCCCGGCCGGACGCGCCCTGAAGGCCCTCGGCAGCGCGGCCGAGCCCGCGGAGAATGCAGCCGGGCTGCTGCCGGCCGCCAAACAACTCACCACCGCTGCAGCGGACCACAACGGGGCCAGCTTCAGCGCCGACGGCGGCACCATCTACTTCACCGCGGCCCTGCACGACGGGCGGGACACGGACCTTGTCAGCGGAATCTACGCGATTCCCGCCGCCGGGGGGCAGCCTCAGGCCGTGCTGCCGGCCAATACCGGACGGCAGAGCATCGGCGCCGTGCGCCAATCCGCGGATGGGCAGTGGCTGTTCTTCCTCGCCCAGGAGCTCGGCGCATCCGGCCGGGACTTCGTGGCCAGGAACACCGCCCTCTACGCGATGCCTGCCGCCGGGGGAGAAGCCACGGCGCTCAGCGATGCCGAGACGCTGGACCTGTCCGGCGGCAGCTGGATCGAGCTGCGCGGCGGTGCGGGGGCCCTGGTGCTGAACAATGCGCGGGGAACCGTGGAGCTGCACGAGTTCCTCGCGACGGGCGGCCACACCGTCCTCCTGGAAGGCAACCGGGTGGTGACCGGCGCCGCGGAAGGCGGCGGGCGGCTCGTGGCGAGTTTCAGCGATTCGACCACGGCCGGTGATCTGGCCGTGCTCGAGGGCGCGCAGGTGCGCCGCCTGACGGACTTCTCCGCCCAGCTGCGGAGCGTGGCGGGGATCAGTGAGCCGCAGGAACTGACCTTGCCCTCGGCCGACGGGTATCCGGTCCATGGCTGGCTCGTGAAGCCGGCGGGCCCGGGCCCGCACCCGGTGTTGCTGAACATCCACGGCGGCCCTTTTGCCCAGTTCAGCGGGGCGTTGTTCGACGAAGCGCAGGTTTATGCGGGGGCCGGTTACGCCGTGCTCATGTGCAATCCGCGGGGTTCGGCCGGCTACGGCCAGGAACACGGCCGGTCCATCAAGGAACGAATGGGAACGGTGGACATGCAGGACGTCCTCGCGTTCCTTGACGGGGCAGTGGAGAAGTTCGAGGATCTGGACGCCGCCAATGTGGGCATCATGGGCGGATCCTACGGTGGCTATCTGACGGCATGGACCATCAGCCACGACCACCGTTTCCGTGCGGCCATAGTCGAGCGTGGTTTCCTGGACCCCGTGAGCTTCACGGGTTCTTCCGACATCGGCTGGTTCTTCGGCGGCGAATACACCGGCCCGTCGGCGGAGCAAATGGCGGCCCAGAGTCCCATGGCGCGCGTGGAGCACGTCCGGACGCCGTCGCTGGTGATTCACAGCGAGGAGGACCTCAGGTGTCCCGTGGAACAGGGGCAGCGGTACTTCACCGCCCTGAAGCAGCAGGGTGTCGAGACCGGATTCCTGGTCTTCCCGGGCGAGAACCATGAGCTGTCCCGATCCGGCACGCCGCACCACCGGAAGCAGCGGTTCGATGAAATTCTGAAGTGGTGGGCCCGCTACCTGCCGTCCGCAACGAATCCGGCACCGCAGCCCTAGTCTGCAGCCCTAGTCTGCAGCCCCAGTCTGCAGCCCTCGACCTCGGCCGGGTCCGGCAGGAACCCGAGTTCCTGCCGGGCGAGGCTGATGTCCGGTTGGGCCCAGCGGGCGGAGTACTCGGCATTGTTGCTGATGGAGCGCAGCTCGGCCCGGTCAAGGAAGAGGATCCCGTGCAGGTGGTCGGTTTCATGCTGGACAATCCGGGCTTGCCAGCCGGAGAAAGTCTCTTGGAGTTTCGTGCCGTCCGGCGCGGTGAAGTCGAGCTGGACTGATTCCGGCCGCACCACGGCCGCCTGCAGGCCTCCGATGGAGAGGCAGCCTTCGTAGAACGCCGCGGACTTCGCGCCCAAGGGACGATAGCTCGGGTTCAGCATGGCAAAGAACGGCAGCGGCTCCCGCCCGCGGACGGCAGCGACGTCGGGATCGACGTCGAACTGGTCCTCCAGGACGGCGAGCTGCAGCGGAATCCCCAGCTGCGGGGCCGCCAGGCCCACACCCGGGGCCTTGTGCATCACGCTGCGCATGAGGTCGATGAGGTGACCGAGTTCGGCGTCAGTCAACTGGCCATCGTACGGCGCCGCTACGTGCCGGAGCACCGGATGTCCGGCCTGGATAATCGGCGGAAGGATGCCGGCGCTCAGGATCTCCTGGACAGTCTCGCTTATCCGGGCGGCGCTGAAGTCGGTGGGCCTGGCGTCAAAGGGCATGCCCCCAGACTACTGGCGCCCGCACGCCTTTGTAACAAAGTCGTAAATGCGGCCGCGAAGCTGGTTGCCGGCGTCGATCTTCAAAATTCCCTCGCGGCCCGCAACCCTGACCTGCAGCGGCAGGAGCGTGCCCACCTTGTCTTCGGCCACTGCATGGGGATCGCAGCGGGAGGGCCTGATGCCGAGGCGTACTTCGGCCGGGGCCCCGCCGGCGCGGACCGTCACCGACCGGGGCCACGGGGCTTGTCCGGCCTCCGCCAGCAGGGTGGTTTCCTCGATCCGGTCAATCACCAGTTCACCGGCGCCTCCGGCGGCGCGCGGTTGCAGCAGCAGACGCACGACGGCGGTCCGGCCGTCCGCGGCGACCTCAAGGTCCTGGGCCAGCGCGATCGTGGCGACGGCCGACGCTTCCCGGGCCAGGCACAGCTCCGAATTGTTCCGTGCCAGGACGCCGAAACGGTCTGCCGCCGGGGCCATGGCCGGGACCGGCACGGCTCCTTCCGGTGTGGCCAGCCGCAGGGATACACGGGCGTCTCCCGCAGCCCCGGAGGTGGCTCCTGCCGCGGCTTCGGGCCCGGCTCCAGGCCCCGTTTCAGGCGCCGCCGGGCTCCCGCAATTCGGGGCGGGCAGCGGTGCCGGCAGGCTCTTGGGCTGTCCGGGCGGAAGCTCGATCCCGCCGGTTCGGGCGGGCCAGGTGATTGGGGCGGCGAAGAGAGGGCTGGTCAGTTCCGCGCCGAGGACCGTCAGGGCGTGGCCGGTGGTGTTCGTGAGCTGGATTTCGATGATCTGCTTGCTGTAGTTGTCACGGAACTGGCTGATTTCCGCGGTCACAGGGCCTGTGGAGATCGAGGTCGCCGACGCCGTCGCGGTTGCCGGGGACGCGGTGCCGCCGACCGTACCGGCGCTGCATGACGCCGCCGTGCCCAGCAGCACCGTGGCAGCCGCTACCCGCAACCCCCAACAGGATGCGGCGCCGCGCGTCACGGGAAGTCCGCGCGTCACGGGAAGTCCGTCCATGCGCACAGTCTATTCCGAGGCAAACCCGTCACACGGTGGCGTCACACTGGCCGCGGCAGGAGGGGCTTTGGATCGCAGGCGCCGGCGCTGCCTACTGCATCGTGAAACGGCGGGCGATCAGGGAATTCACCGCAGGAACCGCGGCCACGCCTGCGATGCCACGGTTCCGCAGCGCCAAGAGACGGTCCGTGAGGGGCCGGCCCAGGGCCATGTTGATTTCGGCCTGGCGTGCCGCCCTGGCAGCCGCCCTCAACCGGGTACGTTCAAAGGTCTTCAGGGCGCCTCCTACCTCCTGGCCGCGCACGGCCGCCGACACGATCGGTGCCAGCGCGGCCGCATCCAGCCAGCCCAGGTTCATGCCCTGCCCGCCGATGGGGCTTACCTCGTGGGCCGCGTCCCCGATCATCACTACCCGTCCGGCCACCATCCGGCGGGCCAGGCGCGTGCGGACGCCGAAGCGGCTGAGCATGCTGTTGGTCCCGGCGTCGATGTCGAGCCCCGTCCGCTCGCGCACGCAGCGCATGAGCCACCGCGCGTCCGCGCTGGGATGGCCGGCTGATGGTCCGCCGGTTGCAGGTCCGCCGGCCGTGGCGTCGCCGGCGCCCAGCCGGACCACCCAGCGGCGGAGCCGGCCAGGCAAGGGGAACGACTCCACGATGCCGGCGCCGGAGAGGAAAAGTGCGGCGTCAGGACCGAACCCGGTCCCGTCCGCAAAGTCACCCATGAGGTAGCTGTCCGGGTACTCTTTCACGCGCAGGTCGATGCCCTGCAAGGCCCGCACGGTGGAGCGCACGCCGTCGGCGGCGATGACCAGCGGCGCCGAATAGCGCAAGGTGCCACTTCCGGAGTCGGCTTCCACGCTGACCCGGCCTCCGTCGTCGGAGAGCCGGGTGAGGCGGACGCCGCGGTGCAGGGCGCCGTCGCCGAGCTCGTTGACCCGCCGTTCCAGGTGCGCCTCAGTCCGGGCCTGGGGCAGGGACAGGACGAAGGGAAAGCGGTCCGAGACGCCGGCAAAGGACATCCGGGCGAGGCACTTTCCGCCGGCCAGGGCCATGCCGCGGCGGATCTGGACCCCCTCGGCAATCAGGTCCCCGGCAACGCCGGCTCCTGCGAGCGCGGCCAGCGCCGGCGGATGGATGCCGATGGCACGCGACTGCGGTTCCGGTGCGCTCCGCTGTTCCAGGACCTGCGCCTCCACGCCGTCCTGCAGCAGCAGCGCGGCCATGAACAGTCCCACCGGGCCGGCACCGATGATCAGCACGTCAGCCACTGGCAGCGGACCTGTCCGGGTGGCCGCCGTCGGGAGTGCCGTGCAGCAGCAGGTTGCGGAAGGGGGCGTGGCGGGCAGCCGTCCAGCCCGGGGGAGCGGCGGCGGCCAGCTCCGCGGCGGTGTAGCTTCGCCGGATCGAGGTCAGCCCGTCCCGGCGGATGTAGGAGCCGGTGAGCACCCAGGAGCCGGCGAAGAACAGCGCGTAGGCGGCGGGGCTGCGGCGAATGTCGTTGTGGACCACGGTGCCACGGGACAACTGGGCCGACTCGGCCAAGAACGCTTGCAGCCCGTCAAGGTGGTGCAGGACATGGTTGGACACCACGAGGTCGTACCGGGTGCCCTCTTCGAGCAGCTCCGCGCTGGCCGCCTGGCGGAACGTCACGTCCGCCGTCGCGTGGCGGGCGCGGGCGAACAGGATCGCCCGCGGATCCGGGTCAATGGCGGTGACCTCCAGACGCAGTCCGTCCCGGGCCGCCCAGCGGGCCAGCAGCACGGCAACGTCGCCCCCGCCGCACCCGATATCCAGCAGGGACGTGGCGGAGGCAGTAGACAGCCGGGGCCGGATCCGGGACCGATAGATGCCGCGCCAGCCGGCGACGGCACGGTTGACGAGCGCAAACTGGGCATACGTGCGCTCCAGGCGGCCGGGGTCGCAGCCCGGCAAGTCCATTTCCTCGACGGCGTCTGACGCGCGGTCCCGCAGGAGGGCGGCCCGAAGGTGTTCCGGGCCCTGCTTCGCGCTGAACGGTTTCAGCGTGGCCGCTTTCAGACCCGCACCGCTACTGACGGCGCTGATTCCGCCGGTTCCGCTGATTGCGCCGCTGGCTCCTGCCGCGGAACCGCGCCGGGCCGCGGGGCAGCCAGCCGGGTAAAGAGCGCCGTCTCAACCGTCAGGCCCGGGCCGAAGGCCATGGAGCAGATCCGTTCCGCGCCGGGGCCGGCGTCGTCTGCGGCGTCGTCCGCTGCCGGCAGCTCGAGGATGTGCTTGAGGACGAACAGGACGGTGGCGCTGCTCATGTTGCCGAAGTTCCGGAGGGTTTCGCGGGCCGGGACCAGCTGCTCGTCGCTGAGCTCCAGCCTGGACTGGACCTTGTCCAGAATGCTCCGGCCGCCCGGGTGGATGCCCCAGTGCTGGATCTCCCGGTAGGTGAGCCCCTGCAGCGAGCTGTCGCGGGACAGGAGCGGTTCGAGCGCGCCGATGATGTGGTCATCGATGATGTGCGGGACATAGTTGCCCAGCACCATCTCGAAGCCCTCGTCGCCGATGTTCCAGGCCATCGAGTCCTCCCCGACGGGCGTCAGGACGGTTTCGAAGTGGTCCAGCCGCAGCAGGGCAGGTTCGCCCGGGATGTCCCGCGCGGTGATGATGGCCGCCGCGGCGCCGTCGGCGAACAAGGCCGATCCCATGATGGTGTCCGGATCATTGGAGGTCCGGACGTGAAGGGAGCAGAGTTCGGCGCAGACCACCAGCACCGTCGCATCCGGATCCGCCTCGCAGAAGGACTTCGCGGCCCGCAGCGCCGGGAAGGCTGCATAGCAGCCCATGAAGCCGAGGTGGTACCGCTGGACGGCCGGGTTGAGGCCGAGGGCACGGACAATCTTGTAGTCCGGGCCGGGATTGAAGAATCCGGTGCAGGAGACCGTGATCAGGTGGGTGATGTCCGGCGCATCGACACCCGGACAGGCCTCCAGGGCTTTTTGGGCGGCCTCAATGAAGAGCTTGGTCGCTTCCGTGGCGAAAATGCCGTTGCGGATTTTGGTGCTGGGGCTGAGCACCAAGCCGGTGGCGGGGTCGAAGAACTGGGGGTTTTCCGCCTGGCTGTCCGCCGTGAGTTCCTCCACCGCCGTGTGCCGGGTGTCGATGGCTGCGGAGTCAAAGCACGTGTTGACCAGCCGGGATCCGAGCCGGGTGAGGCCCGGCTGGGCGGCGAACACGGCCCTGGCCTCGGGCTGGACCAGGATGGTTGGCGGAACTGCAGTTTCCAGTGACCTCAGGTAGACCGTCATGGTTCATTCTCAGTGAGCCCGCCGCCAAAGACAATGGAATGGCCGGAGATTCGGGGACACCTCCGGGCTGGACAACCTCGGCCAGACGTAGCACGATCGCACATGTGACCAGCAAACCGGACCGGGCGCAGCACTTGCGCGACCTCGCGCGGTTGCGCCGCGTCCGTGACCGAATGGACCGGGAGTACGCACAGCCGCTGGATGTCGAGGCCCTCGCCCGCGGCGCCCACATGTCCGCCGGGCACCTCAGCCGCGAGTTCCGGCTGGCGTACGGCGAGTCGCCATACAGCTATCTCATGACGCGGCGCATCGAACGCGCGATGGCCCTGCTGCGACGCGGCGACCTGAGCGTCACCGAGGTCTGCTTCACGGTCGGTTGCTCGTCGCTGGGCACCTTCAGCACCCGTTTCACCGAACTGGTTGGCGTGCCGCCCAGCGTCTACCGGCGCGAGGCAGCCCGTGCAACCGCAGGGATGCCCTCCTGTGTCGCGAAACAGGTCACCAGACCGGTCAGGAATCGAGAAGTGCCGGCCACCGAACCGCAACTAGCATGATTTTCATGGACATCAACATTCACGCGAGTTTCCTCCCACACAACGATCCCGACGCCGCCTTGGCCTTCTATCGGGACACCCTCGGCTTCGAGGTCCGCAACGACGTCGGCTACGGCGGGATGCGTTGGATCACGGTCGGCCCGACCGGCCAGCCGGGCACATCAATCGTCCTGGAGCCGCCGGCCGCCGATCCCGGCGTCACGGAAGAAGAGCGCCGCACCATCGACGAAATGATGGCCAAGGGCACCTATGCGCGCATTCTCCTGGCCACCAAAGACGTCGATGCCACCTTCGAGCGGCTGCAGGCCAACGGCGCCGAGGTGGTCCAGGAACCGACAGAGCAGGCTTACGGGGTGCGCGACTGTGCCTTCCGCGATCCGGCGGGGAACCTGATCCGCATCCAGCAGCCGCTCTGAGCTGTCCGCCGGCCGGGACCGCCGTACCAGCTGCCAGCTGGTTAGATAGAGCCAGTCGACGACGACGGGGACCGTTTGGGGCTGCCCCGCCTTACAGATGGAGACACGATGAGCATTGCCACGAGCACGGACGCACAGTCGCCTGCGCTGCATGAAGCGGACAGCCACGATCTGATCCGCGTGCAGGGGGCACGAGAGAACAACCTCAAGGACATCAGCGTCGAGATCCCGAAGCGCCGCTTGACGGTGTTCACCGGCGTGTCCGGCTCCGGCAAGAGTTCGCTGGTGTTCGCCACCATCGCGGCTGAGTCGCAGCGGATGATCAACGAGACCTACAGCGCGTTTGTGCAGGGCTTCATGCCCAACCTGGCGCGGCCCGAGGTGGACCACCTCGAGGGGCTGACCACGGCGATCATCGTTGACCAGGAACGGATGGGCGCCAACCCCAGGTCCACGGTCGGTACCGCCACCGACGCGAACGCCATGCTCCGGATCCTCTTCAGCCGCCTGGGCGTGCCGCGCATCGGGCCACCGACCGCCTTCTCCTTCAACGTCCCGACGCGCAAGGCGAGCGGGGTGATGAGTACCGAGAAAGCCGGCGGCCGGGTCGAGCGAAGCGTGGTGCGCGATGTGGTCTATCTGGGCGGCATGTGTGCGCGCTGCGAGGGCATGGGCTCGGTGTCCGACTTCGACCTCACAGCGTTGTACGACGACAGCAAGTCCCTCAGTGAGGGTGCGCTGACGATTCCCGGCTACAGCATGGACGGCTGGTACGGCCGGATCTTCAGCGGCGCCGGCTTCGACATGGACAAGCCGATCGCGAAGTTCACCAAGAAGGAAATGCACGACCTCCTCTACAAGGAGCCCACCAAGATCAAGGTCGAGGGCATCAATCTGACCTACGAGGGCGTGATCCCGAAGATCCAGAAGTCGATGCTGTCCAAGGACGTCGACGCCATGCAGCCGCATATCCGGGCCTTCGTGGAGCGCGCCATCACGTTCCAGACCTGCCCCGAGTGCGACGGCACCCGGCTGAGCCCGGAGGCCAGGTCCGCGAAGATCCACGGCAAGAACATCGCCGACCTGTGCGAGATGCAGATCAGCGACCTCGCCGCATGGATCCGCGAGCTCGACGAGCCTTCGGTCGCACCCCTGCTGAAAGGCCTGCAGCATCTGCTCGACTCGTTCGCCGAAATCGGGCTGGGTTACCTCTCGCTGGCCCGCCCGGCGGGCACCCTGTCCGGCGGAGAGGCGCAGCGCACCAAGATGATCCGGCACCTGGGCTCGTCCCTCACAGACATCACCTACGTCTTTGATGAGCCGACGATCGGCCTGCACCCGCATGACATCGAGCGGATGAACCAACTGTTGCTACAGCTGCGGGACAAGGGCAACACCGTGCTCGTCGTCGAGCACAAGCCGGAGACCATCGCCATCGCCGACCACGTCATTGACCTTGGCCCCGGCGCGGGCACCGAGGGCGGCAACGTGTGCTTCGAGGGAACCGTGGAGGGCCTGCGGACCAGTGACACCATCACCGGCCGCCACCTCGATGACCGGGCCAAGGTCAAGGAATCGGTGCGAAAGCCCTCAGGCGCGATGGAGGTGCGGGGTGCGTCGACGCACAACCTCAAGGACGTCGACGTCGACGTTCCGCTCGGCGTGCTGTGCGTGGTCACGGGGGTCGCGGGTTCGGGCAAGAGCTCGCTGATCCAGGGCTCGGTGGCCGGCCGCGACGGAGTGGTGGTGATCGACCAGGGAGCCATCAAGGGATCCCGGCGCAGCAACCCTGCGACCTACACGGGCCTTCTCGAACCGATCCGCAGGGCGTTCGCCAAGGCCAACGGCGTCAAGCCGGCGCTGTTCAGCTCCAACTCAGAAGGTGCCTGCCCGACCTGCAACGGCGCGGGCGTCATCTTCACCGAACTCGGCGTTATGGCCACCGTCGAGTCCACCTGCGAGGACTGCGAGGGCAGGAGGTTCCAGGCGTCAGTCCTGGAATACAGGCTGGGCGGGCGCAACATCGCCGAAGTGCTGGCAATGTCGATGACCGAGGCCGAGGATTTCTTCGGTGCAGGCGAGGCGAAGACACCGGCGGCGCACAAAATCCTCGACCGGCTCGTCGACGTGGGGCTCGGCTACCTCACCCTCGGCCAGCCGCTCACCACGCTGTCCGGTGGCGAGCGGCAGCGCGTCAAGCTCGCCACCCAAATGGCGGAGAAGGGCGATGTCTACGTCCTCGACGAGCCCACCACCGGCCTGCACCTCGCCGACGTCCAGAACCTGCTGGGCCTCCTCGACCGCCTTGTGGACTCCGGCAAATCGGTCATCGTCATCGAGCACCACCAGGCGGTCATGGCGCACGCCGACTGGATCATCGACCTCGGTCCCGGCGCAGGGCACGACGGCGGCCGGATCGTCTTCGAGGGTACGCCCGGCAGCCTCGTCGCCGCCCGCTCCACCCTCACCGGCGAGCATCTGGCAGCCTACGTCGGTTCAGTGCCTGAACACAGCATCAAGTGAACGAGTGTGGTGAGGCAGGGGACTAATCTGGGGACGTGGCAAGCATTCGAGACGCTCAAAGGCAGATGACCCGCCGGCTTTTTCTCGACAAAGGGCTGCAGCTTTTCGAGGAGAAGGGGTTCGCCGCCACCACAGTGGATGACATTTCCGCTGCCGTGGGCACCACCAGGGCAACCTTCTATGCGCATTTTCCGTCCAAAGCCCAGCTCATGCGTTCGCTCGTCGAGCGGTCCAACGAGATGCAGACCGAGGCCGATGTTCCGCCGCTGCGATCGGTGGTGGAGTCCGGGGACCGCGAGCTGATCAGGGTCTGGCTGGCCCGGAAATTTGACCAGTGGGCCGACATCCGCCCGTATGTGGTGGCGGCGCACCAGGCCGCGGCCAGCGAACCGGATATCCAGGCGGCCTTGGATCAGTGGTTCGATACGGCGATCGATGACATGCAGGCGGGCCTCGACGGCGCCGGGCGTTTTGACCCGCCCAGCCGCCGCGTCCGGTGCGCGCTGGCCTTCGGTGAGCTGGAGTTCTTTTCGCGGCGCTGGATGCGGCTCGGTTGGACCGTGGACCGCGACACTTCACTGGATCTGATGGTCGAGAACTGGTGCTTCCTGCTGGCTGAGTGAGCCGGCAACGCCAGGGCGCAGTCTGTTGGCTGCGCCCTGGCGTACAGGTGCCACGGCATCAGTGCGCTTGGTCTTCGGCCGGCTGGCCCTCCGCCGGCTGGCGGGAGGTGAACGGCAGGACCAGCCTGGAGTGGTGGGCGGCGTCGCGGTAGATCTTGTGGGTGACGGGCCGGCCCACCGGCAGGTGGAAGGCATCCGGCGGCAGCAGCGAATTGTGCTCGTCGGCGAGCGGCTCGCCGTTCGACAGCTCCACGGTCAGCTTGTGACCTGGCCTGAACGTGTTCGCGAACGGGTAGAGGCGCAGCACGTACTCCTCGATCGTTCCCGGTTCCACCGGAACGGTCCGGGTGTGCGGGTGGTACGGGTTGCCCTCGGTGGTCCGCTCGTCGAGCTCGCGGTGTGAGGCCTTGAGGTAGCCGCTGGTGATCAGCTGGCGCTTGCCGTTGGGGGCGTAGTCCCACAGGCGCAGGATGAAGTTGGTGTCCGGCTGGTCGATCTCCGCGAAGATGTGTGCGGCACCGGTGCCGATCAGCTCCGTGTCCTCCTCGAACGGCTCCGTGGACCAGCTCAGGATCTCCACCTTGTCCGTCACCGTCAGCGGAGCCTGGTAGAACCCGTCCGGGGCGGCGTACTCGGCCCCCATCAGCTCTGGCTCGGTCGACAGCTTGTGGCGCGGGCGCAGATACAGGGACGTGTATTCGATGTCCTTCGGCGGCCACGCCTCCGCGGTCACCACCTCGCGGGAGCCCTCCACGAAGACACTCACGGCCGGCTCGTCCATGACGCCGTTGTCGATGCCCTTGATCCAGTAGTCGTACCACCGGAACATCTTGTCGTGCTCCTCGATGAAGGGGCGCGACTGCATCGGCGGGTAGGGGCCGATGTCCAGCTTCTTCGGGCCCTTCAGCTCGTTGAACAGCTCGATGGTGCCGTCCAGGGTCCAGCCGCGGCCCTGGTCCAGCTGCAGCCACACCGGGATGTCGATGTTCGGGGCCAGCGTGATGGGGTTGCGCTCCTCGTACCAGTCCCCGTCGAGCTCGTTCATCACGATGTCGAACCAGGCCTCGTGGTTCTTCGGATAGTTGAGGACGTGGACCAGGTTCGGCCACGCGGCGACGTCGGGATCCGCAAGGCGCTGGGCGACAAGCTGCTTCAGCTCCCCGGGGGAGTACTTCTCGATCATGCGGGACTTGACGCCGTCGGTGAATGCCCAGCCGGAGTCACCGCCGCGGCCCTCGCGGGCGGCCCGCGGCATGAACCACATGATGCCGCCGTGGTAGGTGGTCTCGTAGAAGTCGTAGTGGCCGCCGCTGACGAAGATCGCCTTCAGGTGGGGCGGCCGCTCGGCCGCCGCCAGCACCTGCATGGAGCCGAAATAGGAGATCCCGACCATGCCGACATTGCCGTCGCACCAGGGCTGCTCGGCCACCCACTCGATGAAGTCGTAGGCATCCTGGCCCAGCGAGACACCGCCGGCGTTGTAGTTGCCGATGTGCTCGCCGCCGGAGTGGCCGGAGCCGCGGAGGTCGCCGATGACGTGGACGTAGTCCTCTTTGACGATGCGGGCAATGTCGCCGGCCTCGATGCAGCCGTCCCACATGGGGCTGGGGCGCCGCTGCGGCGGAGTGGTGAGCGCCAGTGCCTGCAGTTCCTTGCCGTAGGGGCTCAGCGCCACCAGCGCCGGACGCGGCCTGTCATCAACGCCCTGGTAGGCGTCCGCGGCGAGCTCGACGCCGTCCCGCATGGGGACCCGGAGGTCCTTGCGGACGGCGATCTTCTGCCCACCGGCGTCGATTGTCTGATACTCATTCATGATTGCGAGACTCCTCAGTTAAGACGTCTGGTTGAACTGCGTGAGATGGCCGTGCATCGTGGTGAAGAACGGGGACGGCTCCAGTGTGGGATCCCCCGTGTAGCCGAGCTCTTCGGCCACCGGCGCGAAGGGGGAGTACACCGAATCGGACTCCCGCAGCCCCGCGTGAAAGTACCGGCGGACGGCGTCGTCGATCCTGGCCTCGAGGTCCAGGCTGCCCTGCAGGGCATTCCGGGCCGCCTCACGGTCCAGTTCAACGCCGAACGGCACGCCGTCCGCGTTCCGGTACGGGTGTCCTAGGTACAGGTGCTGCGGCCGGACCTCGTCGCGCAGGTACCGGAGGCTCGAGCGGTACGCGGCCGGATCCTCGTAGCCGGGGAAGCCGTTGGCCGCCCCGTGGATCTGCACGGCGTCGCCGACGAAGACCGACTGCTGGCCGTCGATGACGTACGCGACGGACCCTGCCGTGTGGCCGGGGATGTGGTGGACCGAGACGGTGACGTCCCCGCCCAGGGCGAGGGTCTCGCCGCCCCGAACCAGCATGGTCGGCTCCATTTCGCCGGAGATGACACAGTTGGCTGCTTGTGTCTGCTCCTCAACGGCATCCGGATTGTCGATGTACTGCTGGCGCACGTCCACGTACTGGTCAACGTGCGCGCGCCGGGAGCGCAGCAGAGGTGCGTCGGCCTCGTGGATCACGACCCTCGCGCGCCGTCCGGTGAGCTCCCACAGGGCGCGCGCACCGCCCAGATGATCGATGTGGCCGTGGGTCAGCAGGATCCAGCGGACGTCCTCGATCCGGCGGCCGATCGCCTCCAATGCCGGCACCATCCCTTCGGCGGGCGAAGACGCGATCCCAGTGTCGACGATGGCGGGCTCGGGAGCGTCGATGAAGAAGCTGTAGAGTCCGAACCGGCCCCACGGCGAGACCAGGGGATGGACAGCGACTGGTTCCGTCATTGCCCGGCCCTCGCGTTCAGGAAATCGCCTGTCTCCTCGAAGGCCCGGTAGAACTCCGGGATCCAGGAGAAATGCTGGACAAAGCCGTGGTTGGCCCCCGCGTAGCGGCTGACCGAAGCGGCGACGCCGGCCTCCGCCAGTCGCTGGCCGTAGCGTTCGCCCTCATCGCGCAGGGGATCGTACTCGGCGGTGATGATGAGGGCCGCGGGCAGGCCGGCGAGGTCATCGCGCTTGATGGGCGAGACGAGTGGGTCCGCCGGGTCCGCACCGTTCTCAAGGTAGAAGGAGTTGAACGGTTTGAGGCCAGCCGTCTCCAGGCCGTATCCTTCGGCGTTCTCCCGCAGTGAGGGGTAACGGTCGACGTCGAAGTCCAGGTCCAGGGACGGGTAGAAGAGGACCTGGTGCGTGATCCGGTCAAACCCGTCGTCGTGGGCTTTCGCGGCGACGGCGGCCGCGAAGTTGCCGCCCGAACTGTCGCCGGCGATGGCGAGGTTCTTCCCGTCCCAGCCCAGGCGCGTACCCTGCTCGGCGGCCCAACGGACCACCCCGTAGCAGTCGTCGAGGCCGGCAGGGAAAGCAGCCTCGGGCGCCAGGCGGTAGCCCACCGAGATGACCTTGTGGCCGGTCTCCTTGGCCAGGGCCCGCGCGACATGGTCGTGGGTGTCCAGATTGCCCAGGAAGAACGCCCCGCCGTGGAGGTACACCAGAAGCCCATACGCGTCAGCCTCGGCCGGCGTATAGATCCGTACGGGCACCTCGCCCGACGGCGTCACCGCAGTGGCGTCCTCGACAGAGTACAGCGCCAGGCGCTCCTCCAGTGGGGAAACCTGCGCGGCCTCGCCGGCGCGCATGGCCTCGGGGTTCAGCGGTGAACCGTCGGGCGCCGGCAGGGTGCTGAGGATCTTGGCAATTTCGGGATGGATGGTCATGGGATCAGGCTTTCGACTGTGCTGGTGCGTTGACGGTGGCGGGCTCCTGGGACGTGGGCTTTTGTCCCGGGAAGACATCATTGACCTCGTCCTCGGTCCACCCCTGACGCGAGATGCGCTGCAGCTCGTCCGTTACCGGCTTGCGGGTTGCCTGGAACAGGGCCAGCGCCTCCTTGACCGAGCCGGCCTCCGCCAGGGCATCGGCGAGCGCGCCGGCATCCTCGATGGCCGAGTTGGCGCCCTGGCCCTGGTGGTGCAGCATCGAGTGGGCCGCATCGCCCATGAGCACGACGGAGCCCGTGTGCCAGGTGTCAACCGGGTCGATGTCGTAGACGGCGCGGATGTTCACGGTGTCCATGTCGAGGCCGCGGGCGATGTTGACGATCCGCTCGTCGAAGCCCTCCACCGTCGCCACGAGGTCGTCCTTCGTGATTGTGGGGGCCCAAGTGCTGTCCGGGCACAGTGCGGTGATGTCGAAGGACATCTGGTTGCGGTGGCGCAGCGGCAACAGGTAGACCTTCGTGCCCCGGCCCATGTACATCCGCAGGTTGTCGTCCACCACCATGCCGTGGGCGTCGTCGGCGGAGATCACAGCGCGGTAGGCGTGTTCGCCGGAAAACACCGGGCCCTTGTTGCTGAAGAGCTGCTCGCGCACCACGGACTTGATGCCGTCGGCGCCCACCACCAGGTCGGCCTCGACCGTCTTGCCGTTGGTGAAGGTCAGGACGGAGCGGCCGCCCTTGTCCTCGATGGTCTCCAGCTTGTGGCCAAGGTGCACCATGCCCTCCGGCAGCACGCTCAGGAGGGCCTCGATGAAGTCGCCGCGGTGGATCAGGTGGGTCTGGGTCTGCTCGCCGAACTCCGGCCAGGTGTCCTTCATGATCGGGTCACCCGTGGCGGTGAGAATTTCGAAGTAGTCGCTCGGCGAGCTGACTTTCGCGATCGTGTCGAAGATGCCCCACTGGCGGAACCGGTGCATGGTGGCGGGGCGCAGCCCGATGCCGGCGCCGACCTCCCTCATCTGGGATGCCTGTTCGTACACGGTGACGTCGGCACCGAGCAGGCTCAGGGCCTTGGCCGCCGCTGCGCCGCCGTACCCCGCGCCGACGATGGCGATGTTGAGGTTCTTGATGTCTTCAGCCTTCATGGTTCATCTCTTTCTTGACTCTTTCTGGGCCCGGGCAGGTTGTGGTGGCCTGTCCGGGATCAGGCGTGAAGCGACAGGAAGTCGGCCGGGTTGTCCTCGAGCAGGAGTTTGAGGGTGGCGTCGTCGATGCCGGCCGCGCGCATGTCGGGGATCATGTCCTCGAAGATGTAGTTGATGGTGTGGCCCTTCACGCCCGGCCAGCCCAGCGGGCTGCAGTTCGCGTCGGCCGAGACGAGGAGCCTGTCCGCATAGCCCTTGTTCACCAGGTTGACGAAGTGCTGCATGCGTTCGGCGCGTTTGCGGCCCCAAAACGGCGGATCCGGCAGCTCGAGGTCGTAGCCGAAGGTGTCGAAGCCGATGCGGCCGCCCTGCTCGTAGATCCAATCGTGCGGGGTGATCGGAGCGTTTAGGCCGTCGTCGGCGTGGCCGAAGAGCACGCGGTCCAGCCCGAGGCCCTCTTCGTTGAAGATGGTCACCGCCGGTTCGGGGTCGATGGCCAGGTGGGTCAGGATGGGTGCTCCGGTGACGACGGCGGCGCGGGCCGCGGCCCGGTAAATGCGCTTGTCCAGGTCCGTCATGCGTCCGCCGCGGCTCACGCCGACCTTGATGACGCCGGCCTTGGCGCCTGTGTTGCCGATGCCGACGGTGATCTCGTGGATGAACACCTTCGTGAGGTAGTCCACGGTGGCGCGGGAGAAGTGCGGCAGGGCGGTGTCGCCGCCGACGAAGCCGGTGCAGGCAACGATGTGCACGCCCGTCTTCTGGGACAGGGACTTGTAGTAGTCGACGTCGCGGCCGTTGCAGATGCCCGTGGCGTCCACGAAGGTTCCGCCGCCGTATTCGCGGAACTTCCGCAGCTTTGGCACGGTTTCCTCGTAAGCCTGCTCCGGCGACTTCCACCACTTGGTGTCCAGTTCAGACCCGGGCATGCCGTAGCCGATATGTTCGTGGACCGCCACGATTTCCAGTTCTTCGGCCGGGATGGTTCCCAGCACGGTGTTGACCTTGGTCATTCGTTCACCTCAGGGGTTCGAAAAGCTTGATGTGTGTGGGGGCCGACGCGTGCCTAGCGCACGGTCAGCAGGTTGCGCGGGTTGTCCACGAGGATGCGCTGGGCGTCTTCTTCGCTCAGGCCGCGGGCCTTGAGGAACGGCACGAACGTCGTCAGGACGTGGCTGTAGGGCAGGTTGTACTCCGGCAGGCCCTTGGCAACGCCGATCGAGTTGCCCGACAGGATGATCCTGTTGGCATGGCCGGCCTTGACGAGCCCGAGCACCAGTTCGGCGCGATCGTGGTCGGTGAGGTAGTCCGGGTGGTCGTTCAGGCCCACGTGGTCGATGCCGACGAAGGCTCCCCGGCCGGCCACCGCAATGGCGGAGCCGGCGGAGTCCTTGCGGTCCAGATCGCCGACGATCACCCGGTCGGCTCCGATCTGCTCGTCCAGGACGATGTCCAGATCGTGCAGGGCATCGGCGCCGAAGCGGATGGAGACCGGGACGCCGGTGTTCCTGGCGGCGCGGGCGGAGCCGCGGAACAGGCTTTCCTCGGTCGGGGTCATGCCGGCGCGGTCGGCAACGGTTGCGACGATCCCGGCGGCGGCGCGGCGCTCGACCCGGGGAACCACCATCCCCTCAGTAACCTCCTTGCCGAAGAGATCGCCGAACTTTTCGGCCGGCCACGGGGTGGGCGGGTTGGTCTGCGGCGTCAGGAAGTATCCGCCGAGTTCTTCCTCCGGGCCCAGGCCCGTGGAGGCGACGATGTGGACGCCGGTGGAGCGGGACAACGCCTCGTAGAGCTTGAGGTCGCGGCCGTGGAACATGCCGGTGCTGTCGACGATCGTCTGGCCGCCGTGCGCGCGGAAGTCCTTGAGCTTGGCCGCCAGGGCCTCGAAGATCTCCGCCCGGTCCATGGAGATGTCCGGTGCGTACTGGGCGCCCGGGACCACCGACAGCAAGGCCTCGTGGAGCGCGACAACGCCCAGTTCCGAGGCGGGGACGGGACCCAATACCGTATTGACGGTTTGCCCGGCGGAGGCGTGGAACGCGCCACCGCTAACGACGGGTTTGGTGTGACTCACTTGGCTTCTCCCTTGAAGATCGGGTGCTGAATGTAGGGCGCCGCGGTGTCTGACCGTGCCGTAGCCCCGTTGCGGTGTAGCCAGCATCACATCTTTCTTTACAGCGTGTCAAGAAAACGTTCAAAGCGTAAGCGCGGCAAGAATCGGAGCGCTCATGAAGCCGACGTTCAGTAAATGTTCTTGACATTCTGTAAACCTTGACACCAAACTGTGGGGAGCGCCACACCCACCTCCGCCTGCCGGCTCCTGCTCCGGTAGGGCACTAGCCCTGGCGCTTCACCGGAGAATCGACCGGAAACAAAGGAGTTTCATCGATGAGTCAGACAATTTCGGCGCCGAGCCGCAGCTCGGTTCGAGCCACCTTCATAGCCGCTTACAGCGCCGTCACGCTGGCCCAAATCACCAATGCACTGCCGGGCGCCCTCAACGGCACCTTTGCCGTGGAATTCCACACCTCGGGCGCAGGCCTGACCTGGATCGCAGGCATGTTCATGATGGGCATCGTGGTGTTTGAGCTCAGCTGGGGGCTCCTGGGCGACCTGTTCGGACGCAAGAAGCTGCTCTACGCGGGCGCTGTGGTCAGCGTCGTCGGCTCCGTGCTGGCTGCGCTGGCGTCAACCACCGAGATGATGATCGCGGCGCAGGCGGTGGGCGGCATCGGGGCGGGCATACTCTTCCCCATTTCGCTGTCCATGATCGCGGCCATCACCCCGGACCATCGCGCCCGGGCGAAGGTTATCGCCACCTGGGCGGGGTTTCTGTCCCTTGGTGCAGTGATCTCACCAATGCTGGCAGGCCTGACGGCACAAGCCTTCACCGTGGCGGGTCCCGCGGCGGGCGCGCCCAACGCCTTCAGTGGGTGGCGCGTTGCCTATTACATTGCCGCCGCGATCGCCGTCGCTGTCCTCATCGTCGCTGTCCGGGCGCAGGACTCCGCAGCAGCCGACGGACGCAAGTTGGACATCCCCGGCCAGATCACGCTCGCGCTTGGCCTGATCGCTGTCCTCTTCGCCACCGTGCAGGCAGTCGACGCCGGATTCGGCAGCACCGAGGTGATCGCAAGCTACATCGCGGGCGGCATCCTCCTGGTCGCCTTCGTCATCATCGAAACACGCACCCGGCAGCCACTCATTCACCTGTCGCTGTTCAAGAACAGCGCCTACTCAATCACGGGTGTTGTTGCCGTCACCGGCATGTTCGCTTTCCTCGCGGTCTGCTACAGCACCAGCGTCGCCGTCGGCGGACTTGCCCTCGCCGAAGCCTGGAAGGTCGGCGTGCTGTTCGTCTTCATCCAGGGCCCGGCCTTCGCCTTCATCCCGGTGGTGGGCTGGCTCATCCACCACGTGGCCCCGCGCTGGGTGCTCACCGCGGGCTTCGCATTCATGGCCGTCTCCGCCTACTGGCTCTCGACGTTCTCCCTGGGCACGCCGGAAGCCTTCGGCGGAACTCCCTGGACGGCCTTCATTCCGCCGCTCCTGCTTTTGGGCATCGGGTTCGCGCTCACGGTCGGCTCCATCACTGCCGTGGCCATCAACACCGTGCAGCCGCAGCACATCGGCATGGCCTCTGCCACGACCAACCTCCTGCGCGACCTCGGGTTCGCCCTGGGCCCCGTCATCGGCTCAGCCATCGCCTTCGGAATCGGCGCCACCGTCTTCGCGGCACCCCTCGCCGGGATCCTCGGCGGGTTAGGGCTGCCGGCCGACGCCGTCGCCGGACTCTCGAACGTGCCGCCATTGGGCTACCTCTCAGGCTGGGATGGCGTCATCGCGCAGTTCTCCGGCCAGGCAACGGCCAGCGGCGCACCGGCCCAGGCCGTCGACGGCATGGTCAAGGCCCTCGGCTCCGCGCAGCAGCAGATCCAGGGCGTGGCCGGGACGTCCCTTGGCCAGGGCTTCCAGACCGTGTACCTGGCCGCGGGCATCTCGGCGGCCCTCTCCGCTATTCTCACCCTCTTCATCTCCGCACGTTCCTCGGCACCTACGCCGGATGCCATCGCGGAGACCTCGAAAACCACCGAAGCCAATGCCGAAGCGATCGTCTAAGCCAGACGGCCTCCGGCCCCGGGCCGACCACCTACCATCCATAAGGAGAACACCATGACTGCACCCACCGAATCCGGCATCGACATCTGGGACGACGACGTCCTGGTCGACCCTTACCCCACCTACGCCGCGCTCCGCGAGCAGGCCGCAGTGGTCCACCTCCCCAAGAACGACATGTACGTCCTGACACGCTACGACGTCATCCGCGACGCACTCGGTGATCCGGAGACCTTCTCGTCCACCAGCATCGGCTTCAACCCCATGGTGAACGAGGCCCTGCAGGGCACCTCCCTCGCCTCCGACCCGCCCATTCACACGCAGCTCCGCGCCACGCTGTCACAGAACCTCACCCCCCGGGCGCTCCGCGGCCTGAAAGTCGTCATCGACGAAAAGGCGGACAAGCTCGTCGCCGAGCTCGCCGCCAGCGGCAGCTTCGAGGCCATCGATTCCCTGGCTCGGGCCTTCCCGATCGAAATCGTTGCCGACCTCATTGGCTTCAGCGGGCACGTCAAGGACAACATGCTGCGCTGGGGCCAGGCCGCTATGCAGGTCATCGGCCCGCTGAACCAGCGCACCCAGGAGAGCTTCCCGATCGCCGGCGAGCTCTACGGCTGGTGCTCGTCGGTCACCGCAGAAGACCTCACACCCGGCTCAATCGGCCGAGGTATTTTCGATGCCGAGACACGCGGCGACATTCCCCAAGGCTCTGCGGGGCACATCATCCACCAATACCTGGGAGCCGGCGTTGATACGACAATCGCGTCAATCGGGAACATCATTGCGCTGTTCGGTCGCCACCCGGAGCAGTTCGAACTGGTCCGGAGGAACCCGGAACTGGTCCCCGCAGCGTTCGCCGAAGTGCTGCGCTACTGGGCCCCGGTCCACATCTGGGGCCGCAAGGCCATGCGCGACGTGGAGATCGAAGGCGTCACGATTCCCGCAGGTGCCCAGGTGGGCATCCTCTTTGGCGCCGGCAACCGCGACCCGCGGCACTACGAGGATCCCGACACCTTCGACGTGATGCGGAACCCCGTGGACCACCTGTCGTTCGGCTACGGACCGCACGGCTGCGCCGGCCAGGGCCTGGCGAAACTGGAAGCGCATGCGATCATTGAGGCGCTTGCCCGCAGGGTGAAAACGCTGACGATCTCCGACGAGGTCCGGGAGCCGAGCAACATCACGCGAAGCCTCGAATCGCTCCAGGTCGCCAAGGTGGTGGCAGCATGAGGATCCACCTCGACCGGCCGCGCTGCGAGGGACACGGCCTCTGCGAAGAAGCCGCGCCCCGGCTGATGCACCTCGACGACGACGGCGAGCTGGTACTCGACGTCCCGGACGTGGAAGGGGCTGACCTGGACGCCGCGAAGGCGGCGGTAAGGGTCTGCCCGGTTGCCGCACTGCGATTGGCCGCGGCATGACGATGCGAAAAATCGTGGTGGTCGGCAACGGCATCGCCGGACTCACGGCCTGCGACTCGCTGCGCTCGGCCGGCTTCGACGGTGAGCTCACTGTTGTGGGCGCGGAGCGCCACCAGCCCTACAGCCGGCCGGCCCTCTCCAAGGCGCTGCTGCACGCTGTCGAGGAGAACAGTGCCGACGGGAACGGTGACGGTGGACTCCAAGCGCATGTGCTCCCCGAGCCGACCCACGAAGCAACGGAGCTGCTCGGGGTCAGCGCCACGGGCCTGGACGTCGAGGCCCGGATTGTGCGCCTGGACGGGGGAGGGGAGCTGGCGTATGACGGCCTCGTCATCGCTTCCGGTTCCCGGGCAAAGCGACTCGATGCGGCTGCGCGAAATACGCAAAAGAAGGGAGCAGCGCCACCGCAACAGGACGGCCACCTCCGGGAACTCACTCTGCGCACCATCGAAGATGCGATCCTTCTTAAGGAACGCGTCGCATCGCGCCCCTCGGTTATCGTGATCGGCGGCGGAGCACTGGGCATGGAGGTCGCGTCCGGTTGCGTGCACGTGGGCTGCGAGGTCAGCCTCGTCGCCGACGTCAAGCCCCTGGCGCGTCAGCTCGGCGACCATCTGGCGGACATCTTCACCTCCGCCGCCATCCGGCGCGGACTGCGGGTGGTTGGCGGCGGGAAGGCCCGGCTTGTCGATCACGGTGCCGGGGTAAAGGTGGTTCTGGCCAACGGCACCGAGCTGGAGGCTGATCTCGTGGTCACCGCCATCGGCGATGAGCCGAACACCGGCTGGCTCGCTGGCTCGAACCTCCTCGTCGACGGACAGCTGCGCGTCGATTCGCGCGGCAGGCTCCGGCCGGACATCGTCGCCGCCGGCGACGTGGCGTCCTTCCCGACCCGCCGCGGGGTGGAACGGGTGCCCCTGTGGACCAGCGCCATCGACCAGGCCAAGATCGCCGGCGTCGGTCTGCTCAGGGGTGACGCGGCGCCCGAGTTCAATTTCCAGCCGTACTTCTGGACCGAGGCATTCGGCCTCTCGCTCAAGTCGGTGGGCTTCGCGCCGGCCCTCGGGGCTCCCGACTACTGCGAGTCCGGCGGGGGTGCGGACTCGATGCTGCTTCGCTGGGACAACGCGGACGGTTCCGGCACCGCCGCTGCGATCAACTACCGGATCCCAGTCCCCAAGCTGCGCCGGTTGGCCGACGCCGGTCCGGCCGCGCTGCGTGCGGCGCCCGCTCGCGCCTGACGCCGCGCAACACCGTTAGGATTGATCCATGTCGTCGTTGCGAGAAGCCCAGAAGCAGCTGACCCGCGACGTGATCGTCGAACGGGCGCTGGAACTCTTCACCGAGAAAGGCTACGCCGCTACGACGATCGATGAGATCGCCGCTGCGGCCGGCACCACCCGGGTGACTTTTTACGCCTACTACCCCACGCGCAGCGACCTGATGCGGGACTTCATGGCGCGCGTCAATGCCGTGCTGGACCGCGCGGACGGCCCCGACCGGGGATCGACGGCGGCAGACCTCGTCGACGTCGTCCGCGCAGGCGAGCTGCCGGGCATCCTGGCCTGGCTGGAGTCGCGGGCGGCGCTCTGGCCGGTTTTCCGCCCGTACCTCGACGTGCTCGAGGAGGCCGCCGCCGTCGATCGCGAGGTGCGCGCCTTAGTCGAAGGATGGCATGAGGAGGTCATCTCCGACCTCGTGCGCGGAATGGAGCTGGCAGGGCGCTTCTCCGAGGAGACGCACCACATTCGCGGCACCCTTGCCTTCACCTCGCTCGACTACGTGGCCACGCTCTGGACACGACGGAAGTTTGAACCAAACCGCGAACACGCCCTCGAGGTGCTCGCCGACAACTGGTACCACCTGCTCTGCGACGAAGGCTAAGCCCGCCGTCGCAGAGTGGACGCCTATGCTTATGGAATGGAAAGTATTGGCGCATGCGAAGGGCTGGCGAAAGCCGTCGACCACCGGGCCCTGGCCGTCGCGGTGATCGACATTTCCTCCGACGTCCGGCGGAAATCGCACAATGACACGGGCGTCCGGCCGCTGTCCAACGGCGTGCTGGAAATCCTCCGGGTCATCGAAGGCCACCCCGGCATCACCGTCGCGGAAGTCGCCTCCCGTCTGGGCCGGCAGTTCAGCAACGTCAGCGTCCAGCTGCGTGAGCTGGTCGCGGCGGGGCTGGTCACCAGGATCCGCGACGCCGCGGACAAGCGCTACGTCGCCCTCCACCCCACGGCGGAATCCCAGCGGATCAAGGCGCTCCTCGAGGGCGCGTGGGCGGAGGCGCTGGAATCGGCCAGTTACCGGCTGCTGCCTGAAGAGCGCGAGCAAATTGCCGCGAGCCTGCCCGCCCTGCAGCGCCTCGCCTCGCTACTCTCCGAACCCGAGTAGCGCACATCACCCCTCGCAACGGTCCAGGCCTTCTATCCTCGATAGTTATACTTTTATAAGTATTACTACTTTGGAGGATGGGACATGGGTATGGCAACACAGTTGGAAGAGTCAGTCGTCAGGCGGGGGAGCAGGCCAAGGAACCGCTGGTGGGCGCTGGTGTTCCTTGCCCTCGCGCAGTTCATGGTGGTACTGGACGGCACGATCGTCAACCTGGCACTGCCGCGTCTCCAGCTCGAGATGGGCATCAGCGACTCGACGCGATCCTGGGTGGTGACCGCCTACGCGCTGTCCTTCGGTGCTTTCCTGCTGCTCGGTGGCCGCATTGCAGACTTCTGGGGCCGCAAGCGCACGTTCATCGTGGCCGCCGTCGGCTTCGCCGTTGCGTCCTTGATCGGCGGCATCGCGCAGCAGCCCTGGGAACTGATCGGCGCCCGCACGCTGCAGGGCGTGTTCGCTGCCCTGCTGGCCCCTGCTGCCTTGGCGCTCCTGACCGTCGCCTTTCCGGGAGGAAAAGACCGCGGCACGGCGTTCGCGATCTTCGGCTCCATCACCGGCGTCGGTGCCGCCGCCGGTGTCCTGCTGGGCGGGTTCCTGACCGAACACGTGAGCTGGCGCTGGTGCTTCTTCGTGAATGTGCCGATCGCCGCCATCGCCCTCTTCGGTGTGTGGTCACTGGTCAGTGAAAGCAAGGCCCAGGGGTCCACCAAGTACGACTGGCCCGGGGTCATTCTGGCAGCCCTCGGCCTGGGATCCCTTGTCTACGGCTTCACCAACGCGGAGCATGGCTGGGATGCCCCCGAAGCCTGGGGCTTCATTGCCGCCGGCGTAGTTCTCATGGCACTCTTCGTCCTGGTCGAGACCAAAGTCAGGCATCCGCTCCTGCCGCTGCGCGTGGCCACCGAACGAAACCGCGCGGCCGCCTTCCTGGCGTCGTTCCTTTCCGGCGCTGTCCTCATTGGCGGCATCCTGTTTATCAACTTCTACATCCAGATCGTGCTGGGCTTCGCTCCGTTCCTCGCGGGGCTGGCTTCGCTGCCGATGACGGTCGCGGTGATCATCACGGCAGCGCTTGTCGCGAAGAACCTGCCGAAACTGGGGGCCAAGATCCCGACGGCCGTGGGGCCGGTCTTCATGGCGGCTGCGATGCTGTGGCTCACCCAGGTCAGTGCCGAGGGCAGCTACTTCGTCAACATGCTGCCGGCGCTGCTCCTCCTCGGCATCGGGCTGGGCATGGTGTTCGTGCCCATGCAGAACCTCGCCCTGTTCGGCGTGGACAAGGATGACTCCGGCGTGGCCAGCGCGTTGGTCAACGCCTCGCAGCAAATCGGCGGCTCGCTAGGCATCGCCCTGTTCAGCAGCATCGCCGCAGCAGCCTCGGCCGGCGGCGTGACGCTGGCGGCCCTCTCTGCAGGCTATGCCATGGTGTTCCTCTGGGCCGCAGGCGTCGCGATCCTGATCACCCCGATTGCCCTGCTGCTCATCACCATCGACCGCAGGAAGTTCACCGGCACCGACGGCGACACGCCAGTCGTCCACCTGGGCTGAGGCTGCCTTTGGCCTCGGGCCTGGCCGCAGCCCCTGGGCCGGACCGCAGCCCCTGGGCCGGACCGCGGTCCCGGGTCCGGCCGCGGTCCGGGGGCACTTTGGCGCGGACACGCCGTCAACCAGGGCTCCGGCGTCAAACATTGCCCGCAAAGGGCCCCCCGGGCGCCGGCAACCAGGCACGAAAGCGGAAGGCCCCCTCACCGAGGGGGCCTTCCGCTTTTGCGACCGTTTAGCCAGTGCTCAGATCCACTTCGGGGCGGCTGGGACCTTGCCGTCCAGGTCTGCAGTGCCGGGCCCGGTGGCGGTGACGCCGCTGGTGCCGCGGCCGGCGGCCCATTCGACGACGGCGGCGAGCGGTCCGGAGACCACCGTAGGGGTCGCCGAGGCCGTGTCCCCGAACGTCAGGCCGCGGTCCGTGACCTTGACGATGAGGTCCTTGTCGGTGCCGCGGGTTTTCCAGGCGCCGGTGATGTCCGTCAGCAGCCGCTCCAGCACGGGTGCTGGGATGTCGGCGAAGCTGGCGCCGTTGGCGAGGTCGACGGCGTGCATCCAGACTTCGCGGCTGCGCATCCAGACGGTTTCGGTGGCGGGCACTTCGCGGCCCTGGATTGTGCGGACCGTGTGGTGCCAGGCGTCCGACGGGAGGTCGCGCCATTCGACGTTCAGGTGCACGGCGGAGTGGTCGAACAGGTGCCGCAGCGCGATCGGGCTCAGCGTGGCGCCGAAGTCGATCTCGTGGTCCCGGACCGCGGTGGAGGCATACATCGGGGTTTCGACCCCGGTGGCCGCCCACTCGGCCAGGCGCGCGATGGCCCGGGCGTTGTAGCCGATGTGCGCGGTGATGTGGCGGCGGGTCCAGCCCGGCAGCAGCGAGTCGCCGTCGAGCTCCGCGTCACTGAGCTCGTTGAGCTTGCGGGCGAAGAACGCGGTGCCGCGCCGGGCCTGGAGCAGCGCCGCGAGCAGCTCCGGGTCCGTGGTCTGGTCCTCGCGGGCAACCATCAGGCTTCCTTGATGACGCGGTTCTTCAGCTGGCCCAGTCCCTCGATGGTGGTGACCAGGAGCTGGCCTTCCTGCAGGTAGCGCTTCGGGTCCTGGGCGTGGCCCACCCCGCCGGGGGTGCCGGTCGCGATCACATCGCCCGGGTTCAGCGTGATGATGGTGGAAATGTAGGAGACCAGGAACTCGGGGGTGAAGACGAGATCGCCGGTCGGGGTGCTCTGCTGGATCTCGCCGTCCACCGACGAGGTCATCAGCGGCCCGGCGGTAAATTCGTCCTTGGTGACCAGGGCCGGCCCGAACGGGGTGGACTTTTCCCAGGTCTTGCCCTGCAGCCACTGGATGGTGCGGAACTGGTAGTCGCGCATGGACACATCGTTCAGCACGGCATAGCCGGCGATGTGGTCCGCGGCGTCGGCCTCGGGGATCCGGCGGCCCTTTTTGCCGATGACGACGGCGAGTTCGGCTTCCCAGTCGACGGCGTCGGATTCCTGCGGCAGGGCCAGGTCATCGTTGGGGCCGATCAGGGATTCCTGGTACTTAGCGAACAGGGTGGGGAACTCGGGGACTTCCCGGCCCATTTCCTTGATGTGGTTGCGGTAGTTGTGGCCCACGCAGATGATCTTGCCGGGGGAGGGGACCACCGGGGCGAGGTCCGCGCCGTCGGCCGGGTGGGTCGCGCCGGCCGCGTTCTTCGCGGTCGCCTCCCAGCCTTCTGAACGGAGGAGTTCTCCGACGTCGGCGAAGCCGTCGATCTCGGTCAGGGTGCCGCCGTCCTGGCGCACAGCCACGGTCTCGGTAGCAGTGCCGTTTTTAGTGCGGAGGGTGAGGAGTTTCATTACTTGGTGCGTCCTTCGATGTAGGTGCGGTTGAAGTTCAGCCGTTCGAAAATGGGGGCGTCACTGAAACGGAACAGATCAAACTGCGTGCCGGCCTGCAGCGACCATTCCTGCCAGGACGGGACCACGAAGAGGTCGCCCTTGGCCAGGGTCCTGGTTTCGCCGTTCAGGACCACGGAGCCGGAGCCTTCGAAGACCTGCCAGACGCTGGAACCGACCTCACGGAGGCTTTGCGTGGCGGCGCCGGCGCGGAGGCGGTGGAATTCGGCCCGGATGGTCGGCATCACGTCCCCGCCGGTGGTGGGGTTGGTGTACCGGACCGCGGCGTGGCCCTGGGAAACTGTGGCCGGGTGGCCCTCATCCTCGAGCAGCAGCTGCTCGGCCAGTGCCCGGTCGGTGTATTCCCACCGGTAGGCCGCGATCGGGGAGCTCGTGGTGTCATCCAGGCCCGAGAGCGGCCGCAGGCCCGGGTGCGCCCAGAGCCGTTCGGAGCGGGAGATGTCCGGGGTGGCCTCATCGGTCACGCGTTCGGTGCCGAACTCGAAGAACCCGGCGTCGGCGTAGTGCACGAACGGGATGTCCAGGCCGTCGATCCAGGCCATCGGCTGATCGGTGTCGTTGTGGTGGCCGTGGAAGTTCCAGCCCGGCGTCAGCAGGAAATCGCCGCGGGACATCCGTACCGGGTCCCCGTTCACCACCGTCCAGACCCCTTCGCCCTCGACGACGAACCGGAAGGCGTTCTGCGAGTGCCGGTGCTCCGGAGCGGTCTCCCGGGCACCAAGGTACTGGATGGCCGCCCACAGCGTGGGGGTCGCATACGGGGTTCCGGCCAGGCCCGGGTTGGCCAGCGCAATGGCCCGGCGTTCCCCGCCCCGGCCCACCGGGACCAGATCCCCGGCACGTGCCGCCAGCGGATACAGATCACTCCACCGCCACACGTGCGGCACCGCCTTCGGGGTCGGGACCATCGGCATCAGGTCCGCGATCTCGGTCCACAGCGGGATCAGGTTCTCCCGGTCAAAATCCTGGTACAGCTCCTTGAGCTGGGCAGCCTCTTCAGGCGTGGGCTCCGGGACAGTGTGCCCCGCGGCCACTGATTCATGAGTCGTGTTCTCGGCGCTGATGGACACGTGGGCCTCCTCGGTAGGTCAGAACTCTATTGGCGTAGTTCGACTCTACGGATGCCGGCGTGTGACCCCGAGCATATTCTGCTCAACAGAATTCCTCGCGCAGTGCGCAGGTGCACTCAGTCCGGCTCGGCCGGGTTTGCGGCGATGTCGATCTCCAACTGCCGACAGGTTTCCCGCAGGGCGGGGACGAGTCCGGCGTCGAACACCCGGCGGAAGCGGGTCGCGGGAGTGGCGACGGTGATCGCGCCGACGACGTGCCCATGCCGGTTGTGCAGGGCCATCCCGAGGGCACTCACGCCCTCCTCGGTGCCTTCGAAGTTGGCTGCGAACCCGTTGCTGCGGATTGATTCCAGCTCGCGCAGAAATGCCGGAAATTCCTGGTCCGGGATGGTGTCGCCGCCGATTTCAGCGTTGTGGCTGCGGAACAACTGCTCGATCATGTGCGGTTCCAGTTCGGCAAGCATGGCCTTGCCGCCGGACGTCTTATTGGCAGGCATCACCGTTCCCTGCCGGTCACCAACACGCAACACGTTGTTCCCTTCCACAGTGGCCAGGAAGCGCACTTTCGTGCCCACCCGCACCATAAGGTTGACCGTCTCGTTGAGCTGCGCCGAGAGCAGCTCCATGTGCGGCTGCGCGAGGGTGCGGAGCATGCGGGTCCAGCTCAGCCCGGCGGGCCCAACGCCCATGGCCGGGCCGGGGACGTAGCGGCGGGTTTCGTCCTGGACGGCGAAGCCCCGGTAGACCAGCATCGCCAACAGGCGGTGGGCGGTGGAGGGGGCCACGCCCAGCTCGACGGCGGCGTCCTTGAGCCGCAGCGCGCCGCCGTCGCGGAGGAGCTGGAGAAGCTGCAACGCGTTGTCCACCGCCTCGATGGAATAGGTCGGCCGCTTCTGAACGGGCTTGCGGGCGGACTTTGCTGACGGGTTGTTCTGCACATCAGAATTGTATTGTGGTTCACCTGCGGCGGCTAGGACAGTGGTGGCATGAATCACACACCTTCCGCTGCAGCGCCGGAGCGGCCAACCCCGAGTCTTGACGGCTCGACCACCGCTGATGGGCCTGCATCACGGTTCTCCAAAGGCTCGGCAATGGCCGTCCTCGTCTGCTGGCTCCTGGTGGTCTTCGATGGTTACGACCTGATCGTCTACGGCACGGTCCAGTCGTCCCTGATCTCTGAGACCGGCTGGGGCCTGAACAAGGCCACCGCCGGAACGATCGGCTCAATGGCCTTCGTCGGCATGATGATCGGGGCGATCTTCGCCGGTCGGATGGCTGACTCCTGGGGCCGCCGTCGCACCATCCTGGGGTGTGCCATCGTCTTTTCGATCTTCACGATCCTGTGCGCGTTCGCCCCCAGCGCCCCCGTCTTCGGTGTTCTGCGGCTCCTCGCCGGCATCGGGCTCGGCGGCCTGGTGCCCTCGGCCAATGCGCTCGTGGCCGAACTTGTCACGGCCAAGTGGCGGTCCACTGTCGCCACCCTGATGATGTCCGGCGTCCCGATCGGCGGATCGATCGCGGCCCTCGTCGGCATCCAGCTGATTCCCGCCTTCGGCTGGCAATCCATGTTCCTCGTGGCCGTGCTCGCACTGCTGATCGTGGTGCCACTCGGACTCAAATATCTCCCGGAAACCCTGACACGGGTCAGCGCCACAGCCGGCAAGGACCATGCGCTCAAGGAGCCGTCCGGTTTCAAATCCCTGCTCCGCGCCCCGTACCTGGGCGTCAGCGTGCTGTTCGCCCTGGCGACGATCGCCACCCTGTTTGCCTGGTACGGGCTGGGAACCTGGCTGCCCAACCTCATGCAGCTGGCCGGCTACAACCTCGGGTCCGCCCTGACCTTCGCCCTGGCCCTGAACCTGGGCGCGGTGGCCGGCTCGGTCATCACGGCCTGGGCCGGGACCCGCTTCGGTCCGATTCCGACGGCGATCGCCGCGGCCGCCGTCGCCGCCGGCGCGCTCGTGGTGCTGGTTACGGGACCGCCGGTCACCGTCGTCTATCTCATGCTGGTCCTCGCCGGCGTCGGCACCCACGGCACGCAGTGCCTCATCATCGCCGCGGTCGCGAGCCACTATCCCGGCCACCTGCGCGGCACCGCGCTGGGCTGGGCGCTGGGGACGGGCCGCATCGGCGCCGTGGCCGCCCCGCAGGTGGGCGGCCTCCTGCTGGCCGCCGGGCTGGGTGTCAATTCCAATTTCCTCGCCTTCGCCGGTGCAGCCGCCATCGCGGCGGTCCTGCTGGCCGCCGTCGGCCTCAAACTCAAGTCCAAAATCTCAACCCCTCACTCACTTACAGGAGCAAGCAATGTCTGAGCACGCCCCGTCCACCAGTTCCCTGTCCACCGACGGCTCGTCCACCGATGTCCTCGTCATCGGAGGGGGAATGGCCGGACTGGCCGGAGCCCTCGCGCTGCGGGAAAACGGCGCCAACGTCACCCTCGTGGAACGGGCCCCCGAATTCGGCGAGGTCGGCGCGGGGCTGCAAATGGCCCCCAACGCCTCCCGGGTCCTGAAGCGCTGGGGCCTGCTGGAGAAGGCCCTGGAGATTGGCGTCCAGCCCAAGCACCTGGTGTTCCGCGACGCCGTCACCGGCGAGGAGCTCACTCGCCAGAGCCTCGGCGGGGAATTCGAGGAACGCTACGGTGCGCCCTACGTGGTGATCCACCGCAGCGACCTGCACCGGGTCCTGCTCGAAGGCTGTGAAGCGGCGGGCGTGAAACTCGTCAACGACGTCATGGTCGAGAGCGTGGAGACCGTGAACGGCAGGGGAGTGGCCCACACCGCCGCCGGCGTGGACTACGAGGCCGACGTCGTGATCGGCGCCGACGGGCTCAAGTCCACCCTGCGTCCGCTCGTGGCCGGCGACGAGCCGGTTCCCTCGGCCTACGTCGCCTACCGCGGCACCGTGCCGATCACCGAACACACACCCAAGGCAGACCTCGAGGACGTCATTGTCTACCTCGGACCGGACTGCCACCTTGTGCAGTACCCGCTGCGCAAGGGCGAGCTGCTGAACACCGTAGCCGTTTTCAAGTCCGCATCCTTCGAACGTGGCGAGGAGCAATACGGCGGAGTGGACGAGCTTGAGGCCGCGTACAAGGATTGCGTCCCCGCCGTCCAGGCTGCGTTGAAAAACCTGGGCACCAGCATGCGCTGGCCCATGTACGACCGCGATCCGATCGAAAACTGGGTGGCTGGCCGGATGGTGCTGATGGGCGACGCCGCGCACCCGATGCTGCAGTACCTGGCCCAGGGCGCCTGCCAGGCGCTCGAGGACGCAGCCGTGCTGCAGGACGTCAGCAATGGCACCGTGTTCACCACGGACGGCGTCAACCCCGACGCCTGGGACGGCGCGATTAAGGAGTTCAACAACCTCCGTGCCGGCCGCACCGCCAAGGTCCAGCGCACCGCCCGCGTCTGGGGCGAATCCTGGCACGTCTCCGGGCTGGCCCGGACGCTGCGCAACCTGCTCTTCAAGAGCCGGATGGACAACGACTTCCGGTACAACGACTGGCTGTACGGCCAGGACGGCGACGGCGTGCCGGCGGCCCGCGCGGCCCGCTCCGGCGTGGCGGACAAGATTTCCGCCTGATCCGGGCGCTAGTGCTGTCCGGGCTCTCCCGGCGCCGGCGGGTACGGCGGGTACGGCTGCTGTACCGTCGGCGCTTGGGGCGGGTACTGACTCTGCGGGGGATACTGCCCCTGCTGGGGCGGGTAGGGCTGTCCCTGGGCGTAGGGGGACGGAGCCGGCCACGGGGGCTGCTGTACCGGGGCGTATTGCGGCTGCATGGGTGTCCTGGCGTAGGCGGCCTCCGCCCGTGACTTTGCCCGGGCCTCGACGGCCCGGGCGGAGAAGAACCGCTGATGCCCGAGATAGACCACCACGAAGAGGCCGACGGCGACGGAGAAGAACGCGACTGCGGTCACCCCGGAGGTCAGGCCCCGCATGAGGCCGTAGATGAGCGTCAGCAGGCCGCCGATCAGGAACCCTCCGGCGAACAGTGGCTTCCTCGATTCAGTCCAGATGCTGGCCCCCAGGATCACAAGAGCGGAGACGAGCGCCGCAATGGTGACGTTGCGGTTGTAGTCGTGCACCGCCGACTGATGGGCGTCGATGGCTGCCTGCCTGGCCGCGGCGTCGAGACCCACCAGCGACGACAGTTCAGGGGCTGGATAGAAGGTGGCGATGCCGAGGCCAACGAAGAGCACGATGATGATGCCCAGGCCGATCGAGTAGAGGACGCGCAGGGATTTTTCGGTCATACCCCTATCATGCGTAGGCAGTCAGGCCGGGGCGGGGAGGCGCGCCTCCCGGCGACAAACGGCGTCGTCCAGGGCGGCCTTTCCGCCTATTTCTTGATCTCGTAGCGCAGGAGGACCACGCCGTTTTCGAACGGCGTGGCCTCGACCAGCGCCAGGTCCTGCCGATCCTCGAAAATGCGCGTTCCCTTGCCGCGTGACACCGGGCAGACCCGCATTTGGACTTCGTCGACAACACCGGCATCCAGCAGGAAGTGCATGAGTTTCATGCTTCCCCACAGCCAGAGGTCCTTGCCGTCTTGCGCCTTGAGCTCCCGGATGGTGGCGGCCGGGTCACGCGTCACGGTCGCGGCGGGAAAATCGCCCCAGGGGGCGTCATTCAGCTTCGATGAGGCGACGAACTTGGTGAGGTTGTTCAGCTTCTCACCAAATTCGCCCTGTTCGTCGGCGTACGGCCAGTAATCCTTGGACTGGGCGTAGGTATTCGCGCCCAGAATCATCGTGTCGACCGAGTCGATGAACGCCATCACGCTCGCCTTGAACGCCGGGTCGGTGGTCTCGGAAAAAGGCTCACCGGACACAAAGCTGAGCCCGCCATCCTCCTCTGCGGCGATGTTGTCGACGGTAACCCACTGCTGGACTATGAGCTTTCGCATGGCGCCAACTGTAGCCCGCCGTGGCGGTCCACGCGCCCCATTTTTTAGGCGGTGGGCGGCTCGGTGCGGGCCGACGGCGACAAGCCTCGGTCACCTAAGCTCTGGGGCATGACGATTTACAGGATGGATCACGTCGGAGTTGTGGTCGAGGATCTCGCGGCCGCTATCGCGTTCTTCGTCGAACTGGGACTGGAACTGGAGGGCGAGGCAGCGGTCGAGGGTGAATGGGTGGACCAGCTCGTCGGCCTTGACGGCGTCCGAGCGGACCTCGCCGTCGTGCGGACACCGGACGGCCATGGCCGGGTCGAGCTGTCGACGTTCCACACGCCGGTGGCCACCAGTCCGGCGCCGAGGGCGCCGATCAACACACCGGGCATCCCTCGCCTCACGTTCGCTGTCGACGCCGTCGACGACGTCTTCGAGCGCCTGCGCGCCCACGGCGCCGAACTCGTGGGGGAGGTGGCGCAGTACGGGGACATCTACCGGTATTGCTATGTCCGCGGCCCGGCCGGGATCATCATCGGGCTGGTCGAGGAGCTCCGCTGAACGTCATTCAGGGCATCGGTGTCCCGACGTGCAGGCCCCCTGAATCCGTCGCATGGCACTTAATGGTGATGGGGGAGTAGCCGAGCGCCTCCGCGGTAATGGCTACGAGCGCGAGTTAGGTGGTCTCGTGCTCGGTTCCGAGCCGTGCAGCCCCCGTGTTGAAGACGCTGCCAAGACGTTGCGCTGGGTAACTGTTGGTGATTGTGTCGTCCGGGGGAGACACCGGGGCAGTCGGGGATGGTCAGAACGGACCGCCGTCCGGGTCCTAAACCAGTGAATGCCGCCAAGTCGCGGAACAGCCGCAGCGGGAGCTTGCCGCCGGCAGCGTACTCGCCGTCGATGAGATAGTCGATATGGTCGAAAGCCGCTGCATCTCTGCCTCAGTGAAAGCGCGACGTCTCAACAAAGCATTTTGCCGGCCGGGCGCTCGGGAGTTTTCCACTCGAAGCTGATCCAGCTCGGAATGTCCCTGAACGCACATTCAGAAAACTGACTCAGCGATACCCAGGATGCGACAGCCCGGGACAGCATCGCCTCGGCATTGCTGGAGGAACGCCGCGTCGTGATGCTGATCTGCTTTTCACCGGCCCGCAATCCGGCAGGAATTTCGTCGATGTCCACCGGACGTCAATGCCACAAAAACTCATCTCATACGGGAGTTCGGCAGCCACTCCACCTCTGACTATTCAAGCGCCGATAATCAACATTATGTCAAGTAGAAGTGATTCAGCGCAGAATCTGCAGATTAGGACCCGGTGATACGCACTCCCCGGCCTCGACTGCCTGGACGACGAAGTCCGCGCCGTGACAGGGATCTGATCCTGTTCTGCGGTTCGTCGGGAATCAGGCCGGGCTTGTAAACGGCTGGTACGATCCGGGGACGTGAAAGCCTGGTCCGCCGGTTCGTGGACCACACCGGGCATTTTCCGTGGGACTTGAGCGTCGGCGATGCCGACGAGTTCTTCGCCCACGAGCGCTCGATCCTGAATCTGGCGTTCGCCGCCATCCGCGCGGTACCAGACCCATCTGAAGGTGTTCTGCGACTTCCTGACCGGTCCGGACAATGAATGGGACCGGGTCTGCCTTCAGGGGTTCGGCCGCTCCCCCGCCCAGATCATCACCGAATTCAACCGGGCCCGGCACGCCCAGAACAATGAGCAGGCACCCGTCAAACGGCCCTTCACCCGAGCAGAGCTGCAAGGCTTCGTCTATCTGGCCGACCTCGAAGTTGAACGGGTCCTGGCCGCGGGACGTAAGGCAATCGATCGCGGGAACCGGGAGCAGAGTTCGACGAATCTGAGTCTCCCCTGGGGGCGGCTTATCTGCCCCTGCCTATTTGGTCTTCGGGGTCTTCTGGGTCCAGGGGAAGAGCCGCCGCGATACGCCGCCGGTTCTCCGCGGCCGATGACCGGACGCGCTTCAACCGGAGCCCTCCCCGAACCAGGAAAAAGCCGGCCACGAGCATAACGAAGGCCACCATAGTTGCTGCCCAATAGGTGCTCGGATCATTAGCTTTGGGTTGGAACACGACGGCCAAGATAATGGCTACCAGCATCGTGAGATTGGCGATTTTCAAGGGCCCGAGCATGGAGTAGACGGACTGCCACGTCGCCTTGCTGGACCTACCCTTGCCTGTTCCCTCAACGTCCATGCGGAATTTTCCCCCAGTGTTTCTCACCGCGAGCGTACCTGCCGCTTCTAGGCAGGGGAAGGCATGAAACAGCGCCCGCATGGGATTCCCATGTCTCGCCGCTAACATCCGGCTGGCCGTTGACCCGACCACCAGGCACGCCATTCGGACCTTCTTCATCTGGGCGGTCAAGAACCGGACCTGCACCAACATCACCATCGGCCACCGCCAAGCCAAAACCATGCCGTTGCTGAGTCAGGAACAGCGGCTCGCCATGCTCAAGGCCTGCCTCACCGACGACGTCGACACCCTGCCCTACCGGTGGCCGCCACGCTCCTGCTGCTCTACGCCCAACCAGTCGTGAACATCGCCGCGAAGAAAAGTACTGATGTGATCATCGCGCCCAACGGTCTCCGCCTGTCCCTCGGCGAAGGCGACCCCTCGCCCATCCCGGAGCCGTTGGCGTCGTTGCTCGTAGAACATCTGGCTTCGCGACCGAAACATGCGAACAGGGAGCAGTTCCGGCAGCGAGTGGCTGTTCCCTGGTTACCGGCCCGGCCGGCACATCCACCCCAATACACACTTATTGAGCGCTTCAGGGAACTGAGCATCAACCTCCTTGGCACGGAACGCATCCCTCCGCGCGCTCGCTACCGAAGTCCCCCGCTCGTAGCCGAAATGCTCGGCTACAGCTACCAAGTCACACAAAGCGCGCCACTGCAGCAGCGGATCCGCGGTCTCGATATGCTGCACGCTGACGGTACGCTCATCAGAAAGGGTTAGGGAGTACACATGGCGCCCGGAACCTTATTCGGTCTGGTGGTGATGGGAGCTGGCATTTTTGTCTTCGCCATTTCACGGGCCCTCACTGATCGCGCAGCGAGAATCCGGGCGGAGTGGTTGCAGCCAAGTCTAGACAGGCCGGCATTCAAACGGCGCAACGTCCGAATAGTGCGGCTCATGGCGGGATCGTGGATCGCGCTCGGCGTCGTCTGTGCCGTCGTTGGTCTAGTGTCAGGCCGCTGACCGCGGCGGCACATTGGCTCACTGCTAACCCACTCGACAGAATCGGGCTGCACTATCGCCCTGCCCTTAGAGCGCCGAAGCGGACTCCGTGGCCGGGCACAGGTTAATTCGCAAACGAATATGCACTGTTACCACCCGATGGCGATTTCAATAATGACGCTGATATCGCTACTACTGCCACCGATGACGGGCTTTTACGGAGTCCCGGCCCTTGCATACGCCTCCGCAGGGGTTCTCATACTGTCGCTGCCGCTCTTTTCGCTGAAGGTGCCATACCCCGTCAATGATCTGAGTCCAGCAAGAGGCACAAGGGCCAAGCCCCTATCCGAGCAACAGCGGGCATCCATGTGGCCATTTTCGGTGGCGTGGACGACAGGCTATCTGCTCGCCGGATGCTACGTGTGGACGATTTATCGACAATACGGCTAAGGCGCCGTCCAGTGTAACTGCCCTGATTAGTCCAGAATTGAATGTGCGCGGTTGCCAGTAGAGACTCTGCAGATTGAGACCCGGTGATACGCACTCCCCGGTTCAGGTGTCTGGATAGGCGTGGACGCATTGATCCAGTGAGCGCACCTGGACAGGGCACTATAAAGCGACGTCGTGCGAGACTACCAAGCATGGTAACTGCCGCTTTCTACTTCGCGACCCTGGAGGACCAGGCGACGCTGCTGGACTACTTGGGAGAACCGCACACGGTCACATTGCATCCGTGGCCAGTTGTTCGAAGTCCCCTGGATGCCCTCAGCCGTGAGGAGGCCCTCGCCGTCCCGCAAGTGATGTTAGCCAACCGGGTCCTCGGCCCACCACTGCCGACCCACCCGGGTGACCGCGCGATGGATCAGCCTACGAAAGCTGGCGTCTTCAATAGGCTCAATTGGGACCGGTTGCGGCCTGCCCTGGACGAAGCTTTGGTGGACTCGAATGCTTCCCCGGTGCTTCTCTGGGTCCCCGCCGAAATCGGAACCGACGTCATAGGCGTCAGCCAGCTCGGATCGCAGGCCGACGCAATGGCAGCAATATCGACGGATTATGAGCGCTGGGTCAACCGGACGACCGACTGGATACGACGGAGGGGGACCAAAGTCTGGGGCCTTGGGCAAGGGACGGTTCGGCCCGATCTCGACATACAGCTAGGTTTCGTCAACAGTGTCTACGCACTTCCTGGAGCTCTTCGAGCCCTCGAGCAAGGCGCGGCCGGACGTTAATGAATCGCAACGACGCCCAAAATTGAGCGCCTGTTCCGAGGCGAATACGCACCAACTCCATACGCAGGGTTCCCAGTAGATCTAGGCTTATTGCATCTGACGCAAGATCGACCGTTCAGGCCCTCCCCCTCACGACGCGTCACGGAAGAGGTCCGTCACCTATCGTTGTGCTGCACAGTCAATAGCTCGAGTCTGATCAGCACGCGACGCACCGTGTGTGCGCCATAAATCTCCATGAGCTTCAAACTGTGGAATCTGATGCATCACGCTCCCCTCTCCCCCGACTATTCAGGCCACGCAGCCAATGTGCCTACGTACTCCACCTTTAGGCCAGGGAAATTCCGCCGATCGGTGTTCCGGGCGGAAGAGTTCGGACCTGATTGTGAATCTGGCCAGCAATGTTCAGGGTCACGACGAAATCGCCTAACTCGACGTTGCTAAGTTCGGTCGGACCTCCGAGAACTGGTGGTATGCGAAAACCGTAGATCTCGGCCGCGCCCGGTTGGAGGCCCGCGTTCTCTGCCTGGTGGGCCAAACCGATCATGAGGTAGTCGTCTTGCCCCTCGCGCGAGTTCAGTTCCGCGCTCAGGTCACCCTCGCTCGACCACAAACGAGTAAGGTCGCCGGCAATGACGTCGAGGAACCAGAATCCGCTCTCCGTTTGAAAGAACACGTCACCGAACGGCGACGTGAAAAGGGGACGCTTGTCGGCAAGATCGATGAACGTCCAGGACTCGAGAGCATCGGCATAGAGAGCCGGCGGGAATCGACGAAGAGGTTGCATAACGTGACATTAGCGGAGACACTCGCTTCCCACGTGCGACATTCCCGGACGTTGTCGTCGAAGGCCCCCGAACAACGTTGACCCGCTCTGCCAATCCTTGGGATTGTTCAATCATGGCGCTGATGGATTGCGCCCAAGAGTGTGTTGAGAATCCCTGTCGGCTCCGTCATTCGGATGGATCGACAAGACGAACAACGGAGGTTGGACCTCATGTCACATTTACGGCGTTTCGATCATGTTGGCATCACCGTTGCCGATCTCAAAGAGGTGACGGCGTTCTTCGTCGGGCTGGGACTCGAGGTCGAGGGCACGCCGATGTTCGTCGAGGGCGAGTTCCTCGACACGGTCATCGGCATCCCCGGCTCCCGTACCGAGATCGTCATGCTGCGGGCGCCCGACGGAGGTACCCGGCTGGAGCTTTCGAGCTTTGTCCGGCCCGACCACCGGCCTGGATCGCCCGCGGCGATGGCCAATGAGCTGGGGCTGCGCAACGTGGCCTTCGAGGTCGACGACCTCCAAGCGGTCGTCGACCGGCTGGCCGCGGACGGCTACGGGCTGGTCGGCGACATCGGCCAGTACGAGCACATCTGGCGCATGGCCTATGTGCGCGGTCCGGAGGGGATCATCGTGTCGCTGGCCGAGCGGATCGGCTGACCTGCCCTCACCCGCGCAAACCGGAGTCTTCCAAACCGGCTGGTATGCCTGCCAGATAGGTCTTGTCGGTGCCCCTCCGAGTGGTGACATGATGGGCGCATGAGCCGAGTCACGTGCGATCTGACCATCTCCCTCGACGGATTCCTCGCCGGTCCGAACCAAAGCATGGCGGAACCCCTGGGTGAGGGCGGAGAGCTCCTGCACAGGTGGATGTTCGAGGAAGCCGAGTCCAACGCAGCCGAGCTCGAAGGCATCCTCGCGGCCGGCGCCTACATCATGGGCCGGAACATGTACGCCGGTCCCGGGGCATGGGATGAGCAATGGCGGGGATGGTGGGGAGAGGAACCGCCCTATCACGCACCTGTGTTCGTTCTTACCCATCACCCCCGCGAGCCCCTGGAGATGGAGGGCGGCACCACGTTCAACTTCGTGGCCGATGGGATCGAATCGGCGCTTGCCCAGGCGCGGAAGGCCGCTGGCAGCAAGGACGTGGCCATAGCCGGCGGAGCGCAGACCGCCCGACAATTCCTTTCGGCGGGGCTGATCGACGAGCTGCGGCTCCACATTGCGCCCATAGTCCTGGGTGCGGGCGAACGGCTGCTGGACGGCGTGACGGACCTCAAGCTTGAGCCGACGGCCGTGAGCGGTTCCAGCCTCGTCACCCACGTGCGCTATCGCGTAATCCGCTGACAAGCTGACCCTGAGCCCTCGGACGTCCCCGGCGGACGCGGCGGCGCCGTCGCACGGGTAGTGGAGCAGAACGACGCCGTTGCCGAACGACCGCGTCCCCTTGAGCCTGAGGTTCATCCGGATATCCGGGATGTCGCCCTCGGGCTGCGTCTTCAGTTCCGCGATTTGTTCAGGCACGACGTCGGAAATCACCGTCGTATTCCAGCCTGCCTGCGGGAGGGTCCCTCCGGCGATGGCCCTATTTGGAGTTGAGAGCGTAGCCGAAGTCTTTGAGGGTGTAAATTTTCCCGTCTAGATCAACGCGCGTGTAGCTCGGATGTGGCGCTTTCAGCCCGTTGTAGGCCCACCCAAAAACCAGAAGTGCTTCTGTGGCGACTTCCTTCCAGCACCGCTTTTCGACTTCATCATCGAAGGTGCGGTTAACCAAATGTTTCGTATTTCTGTGTGCCTTCGGCGCGCTGCCAAACGTTAGGAATCTATAAACGAAGTAGGGCAGCGCGGACTCGGCGTCAATGCCCTCCTCACGAGCCGTGGTGAAGGGGATGCTTCCCCCGGCGTGCACCAGACTGAAAACTTCGGTGAAGTATGGCCCACCAGCGACTAGCCACTTTAGGTAGACGTTGGCGTCCCTGTCGATGACACGGTGATCGCGGCCGTCCTTAGTCGCTTCGACTACAAACATGTGAATCTCCCCCCAGCTAGCGAATTGCCAGCTATTTGAACCCGGCCAGAACCGGAGCCACGCGTATCACCGCAGGTAGATGGTCTTTCTGCCAGCACTCTAATCGGCAATTCTTGTCCATTCTTTGTCCCCCGCAACTCACCCTTCTGGGGCTGAACAATTCCGTGCGCCTTTGTGGTCATAAGAACAACTCTGACCTCACTCAGGTTCCGCTGCTTCCTTCGACGATGGCATGCCACTTGCGGGCGAGCCCCAGGGCCGAGTCCGCCCTGCCTGAGGCTGATGCCAAACGCCGCGTCGCTTCGAGAGAGTGCCCGGGCGCCGGTTGGATGTCAGGGGGCCCGCAAAGAGCCACTGAGTGTCTGCAATGGGGCAGAGTCCATCTTTTGTCGGCCAATCCGGCTACACTGAACGTATCGAACATATATTCGAATAAGGGTGTGTTGTGGGCGTTGTTGTCGGTCCCCGCGTGATAGATGCGGGCATGTCGTTGTTGTCGGTGCTGATCTCGCCGGTCCCCGTCGCGGCCGGGTACCCCTCGCCGGCGCAGGACTACTTTGATGGGCGGATCGACCTGAACGAGCACCTGATCAAGGACATCACCAGCACCTACGTCGTGCGGGTCTCCGGAGACTCGATGGAACGCGCCGGCATCAGCGACGGCGATGAACTGATCGTGAACAGGGCCCTGGAGCCCAAGGACGGGTCCGTAGTCATCGCCGTCCTGGACGGGGAATTGACCATCAAGCGGCTCCGGATCACGGCCGCCGGCGTCGTGCTGCAGGCGGAGAATCCGGCGTACCCGGACATCCGGGTGCCATCCTTGTCGGATCTTGTCATCTGGGGCGTCGCGACCCGCTGCCTGCACCATGTTTGAGGCAGACCATGTCTAAGCCCGCCCCGATGCGGAGGATGCCGCAGATCGCGCACGTGGACGTGAACTGCTTCTACGCCTCGGCCGAGCGAGCATTCGACCCGTCCCTCGAAGGCCGGCCCGTCGTCGTCCTGTCCAACAACGACGGCTGCGCCGTCACCCGGTCCCTGGAAGCCAAGGCCCTCGGCATCGCCCTGGGTGAGCCGTGGTTCAAACTCGCCCCGCGGGCCCGGGAATGGGGACTCGTTGCGCTGTCCAGCAACTACGAGCTCTATGGGGACATCAGCGCCCGGGTGATGGAACTGCTCGGCCGCTACAGCGCCTGGCTGGAGGTCTACAGCATCGACGAGGCCTTCCTCGGCGTCAAAGGCACCCCGACGGACCTGCTGGCCCTGGGCCGGACCATGAAGGCAGCCGTGCGGCGCAACGTCGGGGTTCCGGTCTGCGTCGGGATCGCCGGGACCAAGACCCTGGCGAAACTGGCCAACAAATGGGCCAAGCACAACCCCGCCTTCGACGGGGTCTGCCACTGGGACTCCGTGCCCGCCGCCGCCCGGGAAGCGCTCATGGGCCGGCTGTCCGTAATCGAAATCTGGGGCGTCGCGACGCGGCTGACCAAACGCCTCAATGCCCTAGGGCTCCATTCCATCCTTGACCTGTCCCGGGCCGACCCGGTGATGATCCGGGACCGCTTCTCCGTGGTCATGATGCGCACCGTCCTGGAACTGCAGGGCACGCCGTGCATCCCGATGGAGGAAGAACGGATCGGCCGGGACCAGCTCATCTTCTCGCGCTCCTTCGCCACCCCCATCACCACCGCCGCCGGCATGCGGCAGGTCATGAGCGTCTACGGCCAGCAGGCCTCGGCACGGCTGGCCAAACACGGCCTCCAGGCCAAGGTCCTCACCGCCTTCGCCGGCACCTCGCACTTCAACCCGAACGACACTTCCTACCCTTCGGTGTGCGTGCCGCTGCCGATGCCCACCGCCGATCCCGTCCTGCTCACCCGGGCCGCCCACGCACTCCTCCCCCACATCCAGGAAGGCATCAAGTACGCCCGGGCCGGCATCATGGTCACCGACCTGCGGCCCACCGGCAACCAGGCACCGCTGGCCCTGTTCGAAAACCCGCACGAGGAACGCCGCATCGGAACCCTCCTGGAAGACGTGACCCGCCGGTACGGGCGCGGCTCCATCGGCCTCGGCCACGCCGGCATACGGGGCGGGCCGGACTGGACCATGAAACGGGACATGCTCTCCCCCCGCTACACCACCCACTGGGACGAACTCCCCCTCGTCAAAGCCGCCTAAGACCAACACACCCCGCAGCACCGCACCACGAAAGACCACCCCATGACCCTCAGCACCGAAATCCCCGCACGAACCCTTGACCTTCAGGTCCGGCTCGACCCGGCTGGCAAGCCTCTCGCCATCCGGCACGACGGACGGATCTGGATTGTCGATCCCGCCACCGAGTCCCGGCACTGGATCGGCGGCGACAGCCGGCAAGCCACCCGACCCTTGGCCGCTGCTGGCGGCGCCAACCTGGCCAGTAGCGAATACTGGCGCGTCTCGGCCCGGCTGGGGTCGAATTCGTCGCTGCGCACCTTCACGCTGCGCCGGAATCCGCGCTCCGTCCAGTGGCTCCTGGACGACATCAGCGACGGCGGCTAGGCAACGGTGGCACTGAACCGTCAGCCGATCAACGACCAGACTTGGGCAGGGATCAGGGCAGAATTCACGCTGCCCGCCTTGGAACAGGTCCGCCGCCGCCTCACCGAACTGATGGACGACCCCGAGCCGGTAATGCAGCAGCTCGTCCGCGTCTTCATTGACGACGGCACGTTCTGCCCGGGATTCCAATTCATCGCCGGCGGCCACCTCCACCCAACCGTCGTCGACCTTTTTCAGCGCGCGCTAGAACTGAAGGTTCCGCACAACTACTTCACGGCCTGGATGGTCACCCCCTCGCGGGAACTCGGCGGGTCCCGCCCCGTCGACCACCTGAAAAGTGACCCCGCTCCCCTGCTTCGCGCGCTGGAATCCCACCGCTGGAGTTAGGGCGCCCCGCAACTGACGTGCAACGGATCCGCTGATCATTCCGGCTTGGGGATGGTTTGAGTCGCACCCGGGAATCGCAGCTGCCCTGCCGTTGGTAGTCTTTAGCCCACTATCCCGTTCCGCCCGACGTCACTAGAGGTGCCAACATGATTCCGACGACTCCCAGTCCGGGCACCGTCCTTCTTGCCGGCGCCACCGGCGATCTCGGCGGGCGTATTCTTCGGAATTTGGTCGCCCTGGGGGCCACCGTTCGGGTCCTCACACGGCCAGGGACCAGTACGGAGCGGATTGCGCAGCTCCGCGCCCAGGGCGTCGAAGTGATCCAGGCGGGCTACGACGATCCGGCGGGTCTCCGAAAGGCCTGCGCGGATGTTGGCTGCGTAGTCTCCGCGATCAACGGCCTGGACAGCGCAATTTTCGACGCCCAATCGCGCTTGCTGGAGGCGGCGGCCGCGGTGGGCGTACCGCGCTTCATCCCTTCCGATTTCTCCATCGACTACCGTGGAATCCGCCCCCGAAGCAACCGGAACTTGCAGTTCCGCCGAGACTTCGCACAGCGCCTGGACGCCACCGAAATCCGGGCCACGTCCATCCTCAACGGCGCCTTCACCGACATGCTCTCCGGGCAGGCACCCATGATCCTGTTCTCCCGGCGCCGGGTGCTCTTCTGGTCCGACCCCGATCAGGTGCTCGACTTCACCACGAAGGACGACACGGCCGCCTACACCGCCGCCGCTGCCCTCGACGGGCGGGCGCCCCGCGTTCTCCAGATCGCCGGAGACCAGGTCACGGCAAGGACCCTGGCAGCCACCATGTCCGAGCTGACCGGAACGCAATTCCGGCTCCTCTACGCGGGCAGCGTCGGTTCCTTGACTGCAATGAGCCGGGCAGTCAAAGCCCTCATGCCGGCCTCCGACAAGCCCTTCCCGCCGTGGCAGGGCATGCAGTACTTCGCCAGCATGTTCAGCGGCGACGCGACCCTGAATTACATCAGCAACGACCGGTACGGCAGCCGGACGTGGACCACCGCCCGGGACGTCCTGGACCATCACCAGCAGCAGAGCTCATCGGCCCCGGTCGCCTAGCCGGCGGGAGCTTGTTGCACGGACATGCCCCAAACCCCTAGTGTTCGGATCATGGCCGCGCCCGGGGGACCCGCCCGTAATGGAATACGCACGACGCCGACACTGCTGTCCCTAACGTGCCTCGCCGTCGTCGCGCTAACCGCGGCCTGCGCGTCTACTCCCCCACTTAGCACATCGGCCGGAGAACAAGCGGTCACCAAGCCGCCCGCCGCCACGGCCGCACCGTCGACGGGCGCCGGACTGTCGCCCGGCATGACCCTCGCCCCGGTTCCGCCGATTCCGCCAGCCCCCGGGCAGGGGGTAGATGACTGTCTGCCACAGCGTGCAGGGAACGCCCTGGCCAACGGAGCGCTGGAGTGCCAGTACTTCACATCGGGTTCCATGGTGCCCGCTTCTGTGCCCAGTGGTCCGGGCTTGAGCTCTGGCGATTACGCGATACGGTTCGGCAGCGTTGGCGGCCGCACGTTGATGACCGTGCGCGTCCCCTGTGCTTCGTATGCGGTCAGGGTCAGCATTGCCGGCGAAACGATCACGCCGGATCCCGGGACACTGGAAAGTTTTCTGGGCACATGCAGCTTCCCGTGGGACCAGGAACAGGCCCGGATGAAACGGTACCTTCAGGCTCCGCTTCAGTTCGCACAGCGGGAGAACGGAATCGTGCTGCACAACCCGGAATGGGGAATCACTCTTTTCCGCACCCCTTACGAGGCCGGCTGATCCCTATGAGATGGCTACTCGTCAGACGGTTGTAGTACCCCAAAAGGGGGTAGGAAGCGGGGCGTCAATAGAGGATGGAAACAAGTTCCGGCAGTTCGGAGCAGCCCATGAAGCGAAGGCTTCCGAAGTGGCTGAAGGTCGTCTGCATCTTATTGGTGGTCATCTTTGCGCCGCCAGCGCTGCTTCAGGTGTCACATCTTATTGGCACAGCGCCGATGGTTGCGATCTCGGACCGGCTGCTCCCCGATCCGGGATGGAACGAGGACGGAGAGAACATCACGGGAGGGCTTTTCTGCATCAGCTATGACGTGGACTGCAACAGTATGTGGCGCAGCTACCGGACGGAGCAGAAAGTAGCTCCCGCAGACGTGCAGCGCATCAGTGACGAAGCCATGAATGGCGCAAGGGTGAAGGGCGACTGCGAGACTTCTCCGCTGGCGTCCAATTCCACGGGAACGTACGTGGCATGTTCTGCCACAGCTGTCGTTGACGGCTATGACGTGGAAGTCCGTGTCCTGAAGCTTGACGAGCAGAGCCCGGATCGGATCATCCAATTCTTGCTGAGCGACGTGAAGAACCGTCAGTGACCCCACACACCAGTTCACGCCCACCAGGTCAAGCGCATATTTGACCGCAGGAAATGCTGCGATTTGCTCTGGATGGAGGGCGCCGATGACGCTGTCACAGTCCAGCGACCCGAAGCGCTGTACCAGTTCTAAGGGAGCGGGGCTGATGGGCTGATTCCACATCATCCCGAAGAGCGCTGCGCCGTCGACACTTGCGGGATCCAGCAGCGCACCGTGTCGCGGTATTGCTGGAATTCTTCGCCGAACCGTTCCCTGAGGTCAGCGTCCTCGAGCGGCCTGACGGCGTAATTCCACGCCTCAGCCTACCGCCACAGGATGGGCGGCCGCGATGAACTCGCGACCGCCCGCACGGACCGGGTGCAGCCTGGGCTCAGCGCACCGACTTGCGCTCGTAGATCGCCATCGACCAGGCGTACCCGGCGACCACGATCACCACACACCACCCGATTGCCAGCACCGGGCTCCACCCGAGCGGGGTGCCGAGCAGCAGTCCGCGGATGGCCTCGATGAACGGCGTGAACGGCTGGTACTGCGCGAACCACTGCAGCCACTCCGGCATCGACTCGGTCGGCACAAAGCCGCTGCTGAGGAAGGGCAGGAACGTCAGCACGAGGGGCAGATTGCTGGCGGTCTCGGCAGACTTCGCCTGCATGCCCATGGCCACCCCGAGCCAGCTGATCGCGTATGCAATGAGCACGATCAGACCGGCGGCTGAGATCCATTCGATAAACCCGGCGGTCGGGCGGAAGCCAATCAGGAGGCCGACGCCGAGCACAAGCACGACGGCGATGATCGCCTGGATGGTATTGCCAAGCACGTGCCCGGCGAGCACCGCGGCCCGCGAGATCGCCATCGTCCGGAACCGCGCGGTGATGCCCTCGGTCATGTCCATCGACACGGTCGTCGCGATGCCGCCGGCGCTGCCTGCAATGGTCAACAGCAGGATGCCCGGCATGACGTACGCGACATACGCCTCCCGCCCGCCAGCCGGGTCCGCGCCTGGCAGGCCCGCCCCGAGCGTGCCGCCGAACACGAACACGAAAAACAGCAGCAGGACTACTGGCCCCACAATGGTGAACACCGACAGGCCCGGGTAGCGCAGCATGTGCAGCAGGTTGCGGCGCAGCATCGTCACCGAGTCGGCAAGGACGTGTGATTGCTGGCGTGTGCCCGGCGCCGTCTGGCGCTTGGCGGTGATCGTGGTCATGATTCGGTTCCCTTCGTCTCGACCCGGCCGGTGAGCGCGAAGAACACGTCATCGAGGTCCGGGGTGTGGATGCTGAGGTCGTCGACCTCCAGGTTGGCCGTGTCGAGGCGGTCCAGCACGGTGCGCAGCGCGCCGACACCGCCGTCGCTCGGCACGGTGAGCGAGAGCCCGGCGTCATCGCGGGCTGACTCGCCGAGCAGTCGGGACGCGGCGTCGAGCCGCGCGGCGTCGGCGAACCGGAGCCGGATGTGTCCGCCGGGCACCAGACGCTTGAGCTCGTCCGGCGTCCCCTCGGCGACGAGGCGGCCGCCGTCGAGCACCGCGATGCGGTCCGCGAGCTCGTCCGCCTCGTCCAGGTATTGGGTGGTGAGCAGCACGGTGGTGCCGTCCGCCACCAGGCTGCGGACGATGTCCCACATGGTGTGGCGGCTGCGCGGGTCCAGGCCCGTGGTGGGCTCGTCCAAGAAGATGACGCTGGGCGCCGAGACGAGCGTCATCGCGAGGTCGAGCCGGCGCTGCATCCCGCCCGAGTAGGTGGCGAGCGGCTTGCGGGCGGCCTCGACGAGGTCGAATTGCTCCAGTAGCTCGGCCGCCCGGTTCTTGGAGCGCTTCGCCCCGAGATGGCGCAGCCGGGCCATCAACATGAGGTTCTCCTCGCCGGTGAGCAGCTTATCGACGGCGGAGAACTGGCCGGTCAGGCCGATCGCGGCGCGGACGCCGTCGGGGTCGCGCACGACGTCGCGCCCGTTCACGAGTGCCGTGCCGCCGTCGGGCCGCACCAGGGTGGACAGGATGTGCACGGTCGTCGTTTTGCCGGCGCCGTTCGGGCCGAGCAGTGCGGTTACGGTGCCCGCGCCCACGGTGAGGTCGACGTCGTCGAGCACGGCCTTTGTGCCGTAGGACTTCCGCAGCCCGCGGACTTCGATTGCTGGCGTGTTCATGTGCTTCGTTCCCTTCTGTTGGTGGCCCGGAGTCAGTGGGCGCGCTGGATGCTGATGTCGCCGTGCTGTGTGCGGGCACGAACTGCGACGGTCTGTTCGGACGCGCCGGGAGCGCGGTCGCTGTCGAGCTGGTTGCGGACGTGCCCCTCTTTCGAGGACAGGTCGAGCCAGGCGGGAACGCCGGGCCGCACGCCGATGGTGACCTGGCCGAAGCCGCTCTCGACCTGGATGGAACCACTCGAGACCTCTGCGAGCTGGATGCTGCCGTAGGCGGTCTTCGCCGCGACGGAGCCGAGTGCCTTCGTGATCTCGAGGTCGCCGTAGGAGAGCTTCGCTTCAAGGTCGCCGCCGGACTCCCCGATCAGGATGGTGCCGTGCGAGGCCTTGAGGAGCGCGTCGCCGGTGACCTTGCCGATCCGGATCTGACCGTGGTCGGCCGTGATCTCGATCCCGCCCTCGGCGGTGCCCAGGGTGGCGTTGCCGTGCGAGGCGCGCAGCCACAGGTCGCCGGTGGAGTCGAGATCCACGCGGCCCATCGAACTCTTGATCCGGGTTGCGCCGAGGCGTCCGACGGTGCGCACGCCGCCGACCCCGATTTCGGCGGTGAGCCGCGACCCGGCTGGCAGCTCGACCTTCACATCGACCGACTCGGTTGGTCCGATCCAGCTGATGCGGGGCCGGGGGCCGGTGATGATGAGCCGTTGGCCGTCGACGTCGACCCTGGTCTCCTCCGCGCCCCGCCGGTCGACCGCCTTCGCGGGGTTAGTCGGCGAGACGGTCACAACCGTGTCGTCGCGGTCAGAGGCGATGATTTCGATTGCGCCGACCTGCAGTTTGATGGCGAGGTCGATGGGGGTGGGGGTGTCGTAGGTGGGCATGCTGGCGCCTTCCTTTTGGGTGTGTTTGATCGACCACGCGGGTCCGCGTGGTTGGTGGGTGGTGGGGTGAGCGGGCTAGCGGGCCCAGCCGGCGAAGTTGTCGCCGGTGCGCAGCGTGCGCTGGGCGGATCGTCGTTGCTTGGGTTGCAGGGCTGCTGCAACTGCACGGACCAGCCAGGTGTTGACGGACAGGCCGTCAGCGGCTGCGGCCTCGTCCACCCGCGTCTTGAGGGCATCCGGCAGGCGGAGCGTCGTGCGGGAGGTGCTCGCGTCGTCGAGGTCGAGCGGCGCGGCGGGCCGCTCGTCACTGTCAGATTCCGTGTTCGGCTGGGTCACCACGAACTCGACGTCGCGTCCGCGCAGCCGCATGTCAACCGATCCGGGTGCGAGGTCGCGGGTGATCTCGCCGACTGCGGCCGACAGAACATCGAGGAGCACAAGCCGGGTCGCGGCGTCCAGTCCGGCGGCGAGCCGCTCGGCGACGGCGCGGGTGTCCTCCGTGCCGTTCTCCGCGGCATCCACTAACTGCCGCTGTAGGTCGTTGACGTATTGTCCGAGTTCCATGCCACCATAGTGACACCACCGTGGTGTCACGTCAAGCGTTTGTGGTGTCACCGATGACGCGCAGGTTTGTGCGGCGGCTGATTTAGGTCAACAGCCCTTACTCTGCCGCCGCTGTGGCGTCCTGTCGCTTCACCATCTCGGTGATCCAGATCGGCGCGAACGGCGAGGTGCAGTTCGGGGGCGTCGGGTAATCCTTGAGCACCTCCAGGCGCTCGCCGATGCCGATGGCCCGGGCGCGGTGTGCGGGATGCTCAATCCCGATCTGGGCCAGGCAGTGGTTCATCGCCCACTGCAAGCGGTCCGGGGCGTCCTTCATCTGCGCCTCGATGGTGTCGAGCAGTCCTGCAAGGTCGAGGCCCTCCGGATTCTTCGCCACGCGGTCCGTGGTCAGCGCCCACCCGGCACTTGCGACCACCGGGTCCGGATCGTCGAACCAGGCCACGCGCAGTTCCTCGGCATGCGGGTTCTTCTTCACCACATAGTTGACCAGCCAGTCCTGCACCTTGGGAGTGTCCGCCTGGCGCAACATGACGTCCAACTCATCACGATCAAACGCCTTCGGACGGCAGATCAGGAGCGCCAGGAGCCGCGCCGCGGTATCACCGGTCCCCCACAGCTCACATGCCAGCTCCTGCTGGGTCTTCAGCCGCTTAGCGAACGCCCGCAGCTTGCCAAGGTTCACCCCGTGGTCGTCGCCATGCTTGGCGTTCACCTCGCGGATCCTCGGGTCCTCGAGGTCGGCCAGGCCGGCCATCACCTCGGCCACCGTCGTCCCGGTTTCCGTCGTCTGGGCCACCTCAGCCTCCTGTCCGTTGCTTGTGCGATTCAGCATACGACGGCGGTCAGACCGCGCGCGGCACTGACCACACGCGGCAGCACAAAGCCGCAGCCCTAAACGGCAGCCATGACCCGCTCGCCGTTGAAGTATTCGAGCTGCCAGCCGTCGACGGCATGGTGGTGGGCCAGGTTGAGCACGGCGTTGTCGATGCTTTCCAGGGTGCGGCCGACGGCGCGGCTGAGACTCACGCGCAGGAGCGTGCCGTGGGCGACCGCCAGGACGCGGCGGCCACGGAACTCCTCGGCCAGCGCCTCCAGCGCGGCCAGCCCGCGGCCGGCGGCCTCGTCCTCGCTTTCTGCTCCGCGGAACCCATTGGGGATGCGCAGTGCTTCCAGTTCAGGACCGGCCTGGAGCCCCTCCGCGGGTCCGAAGTTGCGCTCGGCGAGTTCCGGCACGCGTCGGGCCACACTGAGCCCAAGCCCTGCGGCGATGAGGTCGGCGGTTTCCGCGGCACGGCTCAGCGGTGAGGACACGATCGCGTCCCATTCGAAGCCCGACAGCACGGCGACGGCGTCGCGCGCCTGGCCGCGGCCGACGTCGTTCAGTGGAATATCGGTGGCTCCCTGCAGCCGGCGCTGCGCATTCCAGTCCGTCTGGCCATGGCGGACGAGGGCAAACGTCGTAGAGGTCATGCCCTCCATTCTGCCCTGACCGCTGTCATTCCCGAGATTCGGCGTCGTGATCGAGCACGACGGCGGACCGTCCGGAGTTCCCCCGCAGCCGACGGCGGAAGCCGAGGGGGGTTACCCTGCGGTGCCCGACTGCGCGGCGTAGGCAGTGGCCCGGTCGCGGACATGATCTACGTACGGATCAGACTGGTTGTAGGAGTAGATGGCGTCGGCCCAGCCCGCGGCGGTGGTGAGGTCACCGCCGTGGGCGCAAAGGTACGAGGCGGCGCTTAGCGCGGCGTCGTCGATGTTGAACGGGTCGGCTGTCCCGTCGCCGTTCCCGTCCCGCCCTGCGAGTTGCCAGGTAGAGGGAATGAACTGCATGGGTCCGACGGCGTGGTCCCAGCGGTCGTCGCCGTCCAGGGCGCCGGCGTCCGTATCAGGGATCGCGGCGAAGCCGTCGCCGTTGAGGCTCGGGCCGACAATTGGCCCGCTCACCTGGCCTGTGGCGGTCAGGCTGCCGCCGCCGTACGTTCCGTGGCCGGATTCGACGAAGCCCACCGCTGCCACGGTATTCCAACCGATTCCGCACGCAGGAGCGGCTTCGTTGGCCGCACCGGCCGCAGCCACGTAGGCCTGGAGGGCCCGGGCAGGGATGCCGGTCTGCGCGGCGGCATGGGTGAGCCAGTCGGCGTCCGTGCTCCGGGTGATGTTGACGGCGGATGTGATGCCGGCGGAGAGAGATTCGAGTTTCGCCTCCGCCCGCGGCGGCGCGGGCAGGGCGACGCGGGTCTCCGCGCCGGAGAATCGGAAGGCCCAGAACAAGAACCCGGTGATGACGCAAAATATGAACAGGCCGAGCACGGCAAGGCGTTTCAGACGGAGCATAGACTAAGCGGGCCGGCCGTGGACCATGCTGGCCCGCCTATGCGGCGCCGGCGCGGGAAACCGCGCCGGCGCCGGTCACGCGGGAGGCCACGGCCCTAGCCTTCACATTCGACGCAGTAAGCGTGGCCGTTCTTTTCGCGTGCAACCTGGGACCGGTGCCGGACCAGGAAACAGGAATAGCAGGTGAATTCGTCCTGCGCCTGCGGGATGACCTGCACGACGAGTTCCTCGGCGACAATTTCTCCGCCGGGGCTGATCGCATCGTCAAAAGCGTCAGCTTCATCCAGCTCACGGACAACGCTGCGGGCATCCGGGGCGTTGGCAGACTGCAGCGCCTGCAGCGAATTATCCTGCGACTCCTTGACGTCGGATCGGACTTCGTCGTAATCGGTTGCCACGGGGGTGACTCTCATTCCTGTGTTTAGTTCTGACGGGAAGCCAACGTACACCATTGCGCGCGTCAGTGCCTCATGTGAACCAAGTCCTTCAGGCTAAGCGGAGACGCAGGACCGCTTAGACGTCAGACGGTGACGGTCCGGCCGGTGAACGCGATCAGGCGTTCCAGGCTGCTCGCGGATTCCGCGACCGGCTGGGCGGCGGCGAAGCTGCCGCTCGCGCGGACCTGATCCGAGATGGTCACCAGGGCCAGGGCCTCAACGTGATCCGTGACGACGTCGGAGACGACGAGTTCCTGGCCGGTGGCCTTCGCGAAGTCCCACGCGTGGACGAGCAGCTCGAGGTTGATGATCCCGGCGACGACGGTCGCGGGCAGCTCGGCGAAGCCCATGTCGATGGTGCCTTCGACGCCGCGGCGGCCGAACGCCTCCAGGGTGGCCTGCGCGAGTTTGGCGATGCGAACTTCTGGGCCCGCCCCGGCGTCGTCGCTCACATCCGCGCCCAGCGCGCCGCCGACATGCTTCAGCGAACCGGCCAGGTGCTCCAGCAATTCGTGGGCGGTGAAATTTTCGCACGGCGTGGCCTTCTCACGGTCCTCCGGGGTGAGCTTGCGCAGCACGCCCAGGAGCACGGCGAGCGATGCCTCAGCCGAGCTGATGTGATCGATCGAGTCCGGGGCCGCCGACCATTCGTCCGGACCGGCGCCTGCCGGGGAGGAGGTCTCGGCGATCAAGCGGTCCAGATAGTGGTTCCAGCCTTCGGCATGTGCCGCGGCCTGTTCGGCGTTGAGGCCGGCATGGACCAGACGGAGTGTGGTGCCCTCGGCGTCGGGCTCCAGCGTGATCGTCACCGTGGACGCGCCCGGCGCCAGGTCCATTCCGGACTCCCAGCCCCAGGTGAAAACGATGCGCTTGCCGGGCTCGATCTCTTGGAACGTGCCGGCGGCGTGGTGGCCGGGAGTGACGGTCCATCGGTATTCGCCGCCAATGCGAAGGTCGACGCGGGCCGCCACCGTTTGCCAGCGTCGCAGACGTTCCGGCTCAGTGATGAGCGCAAAGGCCTCGTCGGCGCCGACGGGCAGGTGAATGGTTTTCTCGAACGTCATGAGAATGGTCCTTTGTTTTGAGGCGAAGTATCTGAATTGGTCGTGTGATGTTGCGGAGGCCCGTGACGCTGGGCGGCAAGTGCGGCCGCATCCGATGCCAGCAGATCCAGTTCGTCGGTCCAGAACTGTTCGACAAGTTCACGCAGCCGGCCCATGCCCGCTGGGTCGAGTCGGTAGTACCTGTTCCGGCCCTCTTTGCGGGCTGATACCAGGCCGGCCTGTTCCAGCAACAGCAGGTGCTGGGACACCGCGGAGCGGCTGACCGTGAAATGGGCGGCCAGCTCCCCGACCGCCTGTTCGCGGCTGGCGAGAAGATGCAGCAGGCGTCGACGGTTCGGCTCCGCAGCAATCTCCAAGGCATCCAACACAGATAATACGTTAGTGGCGACTAACGCATTCTGCAAGTACTCAGCGGACGAAGGGGTCAGTGATCGGAAATCGCCGCTCCTGGGGGCCGCGGCCTGGGCATGGCGCAGCGGTTTTCGGAACGGCTTCTCAGGACGCTAGGGCGCGAGCCGGGTCAGGCGCCGGCAACGAAGGTGGGGGAATCCCCGGGCGCAGCGGCTAGAGGCCCCGGTGGTGCTCAATGAGCCATCGCGCCATCTGCTGGGCGCGCTTAGAGGCCAGCGCGTCCCCCTCGGTGGCGGAAATGATGGAGCCCTTCATCAGGATGTGCCAGGACCGGGCAAATTCCTCCGGGCGGTCCAGCCCGGCCTCCTCGGCCAGGGCCTGGATATGCCCGCGGATACGGCTGAGGTAATCGATGCTCGCCTTGCCCAGCGGATGCCCGGCGCCCATCTCCAGCAGCACGTTGATAAACGAGCACGCCTCGAAATCCTCGCGCTGGAACCAGTCCCCGAACACGTCAAAGACGGCGAGCAGCCTCTCCTCGGGGGTGTTGCCCCGCCGGCTGGCCTCGGCCACGATCAGGTCAACGGTCCACACCTGGTCGCGGAGTTCCAGGAAGGCCAGCACCAGGGCGTCCTTGGACGGAAAGTGCCGGTAGAAGGTTGCCTTCGAGACCCCTGAACTGCTGATCAGCTCATTGACCCCTACATCGCGGATACCGCGGCGGGAGAACAACTCGTAGGCGGTGGCGAGAATACGGTCCACCGGCTCGTCGCGTCCGGCCATGGCTGTGGCAGGCAGCAGCGTAGGACCCTCGGCGTCGTTGACAGTCATGATAAAAAAATTTTACACCGGACCGAGGCGTACAGACCGGTCTGCCTCGGAGTGTGCTATCAGTCTCCGCCGGACTCCCCCCGGCGTTTCCGGCCCGTACGACGCCGGTACGACGCCGGCGGACCGGCGCATGGACCCGCCGGCGCCCCAATTCCCCCTAAGGATGGAGAACCCGGTCGCTTTCGCGGCGTTGCGAGAAACGACTGTCCAATGCCTGGACGAAGCTGCGGAGGGTCGCGGCTTCGTGCGTGCTGTTAGCCAGCCGGACCATCGCCGACGCCGTGTGGGCCAACTTGATGTTGTGGTGCTGGCTGTAGGCGGAAAGCCGTTCGAAGGCGTCGTCGGAACCGATATGGAGTATTCCCATCAGGATGCCCTTGGCCTGTTCGATAAGGCCTCGGGTGCCGATGGCTCCGGCGACAGCCTCGCGGGCGGACCGGTCTGTTTCAAGTTGAACTGTCCTGGTGAGGTCGAGGATGAACCCGTCAACGAACAAGACCTTCCCGTCACTGTCCGGCACCCCCTCCCCCGCCGTCAGGACGCGGCGTTCGCGCCGGCGTGCGTCGAAGAGACGATGGTAGGTGGCAAAAAACCCTCCGCCACGGCACACATCCTCAAAAATTTCCCTGCACTGCTTCCGGTCTTCAGGATGCACGTGCTGCATCAGGACACCCACCGTGGGCACCACCTCGCCCCGGCGGTAGCCGTGGATCTGGTAAATCTGCTCGGACCACTGCAGCTCCCCCGCGACCACGTCGTAGCGAAAGGTCCCGGCGAGGCAGTCCTCGGCAACCAGCGCGCTGGAGTAAGCCTGCAATGCTTTCAACTCCGTCATGGCCAGGCCCGCCTGCCCGGTCCGTCGGCGGGCGCCCGGCCCGGGGTTACGGTCAGCACGAGCCGAGCCCAACCTGTGCGGTCCGCGTCTCCAGTGCCTGCCGCCACCGCACGATCATCTGCTGGTTCCGGGTCACAGCACGACTGCCCAAGAAGCGCGCTGCGGACGGGATGCGGAGGCGCGGCGGCCCTTCAAGGGATCTCGGCGCCCCGTCCCGGGCTAGCCTCGCCCGGGCGCGCGGGCTCTTTACGTGGGCCTCGTGGACTCCGCGCCTCTGCGCGCCGGGCTGCATGGGAATGCCTGAGGCCGCGGACTGGAGCTGCGCGTCATCTCGCGGTGCGGGAATTTCCGCGACCAGCCCCATGCCGGCATACTCCCGAACTGCCGCGATCCCGGCCACCGCCGATGGCAGGTCAGGAAAGGGCTTGGAGAGGGCCATGACGGTCCCGTCCGGGGCAGTAAGTCGAAAGCGGTAGGAAGTGTCGGAATCGGTGAACAGTTCGAACATGCCTGTCATAGAACCCTCCTGGGCAGCCGGGACCCGATTGCTCCCGGCGACGCCGTTGTCACCGGGAACAGCCTGAATCCACCCGAACGATGCCAGTTACACGTACCGGCCGGATCGAATTGATGAATTCATGAAAGTCTGAACTATGCATGTCACCTGCGCAAGAGGTACCACCCTGTCTGGCGGCGGCGAAGACACGGCATTGGTCCGGCGCTACGATATGTAAGCGGACTTACGAAATCAGGGGTGTGCGAGACAGACTTTTCTGTCTTGCACGTGCTAGTTTTCCTGTCGACGGAGTCCGCACAGACGCGCGGTTCAGAATATTTGAAAGTGAAGGAGGGAAGTCCCGATGCCGGATGATCTTCCCGCAAGTCCGGTCCTGACTGATGTGAAGGCAGAACTGTTCAAGGCCATGGGTCACCCTGCCCGGATCCAGTTGCTGGAAATGCTCGCCGACGGACCAGTTGCCGTAAGCAGACTGCGCGACAACACGGGCCTTGAGCCATCGAACCTCTCCCAGCATTTGAGCCTGCTCCGCCGCCAGCGCCTGATTGTGCCCTCACGCCGCGAGGGCAGGTTGTTCTATGAACTGGCCAGCCCGGAGGTTAATGCCCTGCTCGCGGCCGCCCGATCCCTGCTCGGCTCCCTCCTCGTCACCACCCGTTTGAACCTGAGCCCCATGGCTGACGAGCCGGAAGAGGCAGTCCGCTAGATGCCGGCGCGCGCCGTACTGTATGGACAACATCGATCGACCGGTCTGGAAGCATCCGGACGAATACCAGTAGGGGTATGAATGGCTCACGCCGAGAACGAGACGACCATCAACCGTTCACCCGAGGACGTCTATGCGTTCCTCGCGGATGGGCTGAACAACCGCGCATGGCGCTCGGGGGTTCAGGACATAGCACTGAAGAGTGGAACACCCGGGGACCTCGGGGCCGTGTACAGCCAGACCCTCTCGGGTCCCGGCGGCCGGCCGATCGTCGGGGACTACGAAATCACCGCGGCGGACCCCGGAAAGCGTCTGGGCTTCCAGGTCGTGGCCGGCCCCGCCCGGCCGGCCGGTGCGTACCGGCTCAGTGAAGCGCCGGGCGGAACGATGGTTCGCTTCACCCTGGACCTGGAGCCCAAGGGACTCATGAAACTAGTGGGCCCGGTGATTGTCCGCACCATGAATGCCGAAGTCGCGCAGTTGACCAATCTCAAGAACGTTCTCGAATCCGCCTAGACGCAGGCGACCGGGTGCCGATCCGTCGACCGGCCGGTTCGACGTCGGGATCTGACGACGACGGCGCCCGTCACCTCGCGAGGTGAGCGGCGCCGTCGTTCGTATCCCCGCCAGCCTGTCGGCTTCCCGAACCACCTAAAGGGCCATCCCATGTCGCGCATTTTCATCACCGGCTCGACCGACGGACTCGGCCTCGCCACCGCCCGGACGCTCCTGAACGGCGGCGACGAGGTCCTGCTGCACGCCCGCTCCAGGGAACGCGCCGCCGCCGTCGACGAACTCGCACGGCAAGGCATCGGCATCGTGATCGGTGACCTCAGCAGGGCTTCCGAAACCCGGGAGCTGGCCGCTCAGGTGAACGCTCACGGGCGGATGGACGCGGTCATCCACAACGCCGGCGTCTACCTCTCGCCGGGGCGCGTCGCGACCCCGGAGGGACACTCCCGCACCCTGGCCGTCAACGTTCTAGCCCCTTACATTTTGACCGCCCTGATCGAGCGGCCCCACCGCCTGATCTACCTCAGCAGCGGGATGCACCTCGCGGCCAGCGGAAACCTCCAGGACATCGATTGGACCCGACGGAGCTGGAACGCCAGCGCGGCCTACTCTGAGAGCAAGCTCTACGTATCCGCGCTCTCCGCTTCCGTCGCCCGGCACTGGACCAACGTGCTCAGCAACTCCGTTGACCCCGGTTGGGTGCCCACCAAGATGGGAGGCGCCGGCGCCCCCGACGACCTCGCCATGGGCCAGGACACCCAGGGCTGGCTCGCCGTCAGCGGTGACCCCGCCGCGCAGGTCTCTGGAATGTACTGGCACCACCGCCGGCCACGGAAGCCGGCCCCGGAGGTCAACGACGCCGATTTCCAGGACAAGCTCACCAACAAACTCGCCGAACTCACCGGCATCACGCTCTTCTGAAGCGAAGCATCGACCCGAACCACTGGCATGCCTGGACAGGTAGTCCCTGCCGGCCGGACTGGTGGCGCGAAGTGTCCCCCAGCCCGTCCCTATCGTGAGCTCCACCTGTCGGCTTAGGCTGGTCGCATTCTATGTACGCAGTTGAGCATCGAACGTTGCCGCCAGCTGGAAGGCCGGCAGTTGGTTCGAGGGGGCCGGAAGGAGGCCGGGGATGACGCCGGCGGACAGGACATGGACACCCGAGGATCAGGGCTGGCTCCGGGAAAACCTGCGTGAGGCCATCGACCATCTAGTGGAGATGGGGTATACGGTGCGCGGGGGGCAAGGCGAGGATCCGGAACTCATCCACCCCGGCGGTTCGGCCGTGCAGACGTGGCGGGAAGACTACCCCTACGAGGAACGGATGTCCCGCGAGGAGTACGAGCTGGAGAAATACCGGCTGCAGGTTGAACTGCTGAAGTTCCAGTACTGGGGCCAGGACCAGGAGCTCAGGCACGTGATCGTCTTCGAGGGCCGGGATGCGGCCGGCAAGGGCGGAACAATCAAGCGCTTCACCGAGCACCTGAATCCCCGCTCGGCCCGGGCAGTGGCCTTGAGTAAACCCTCTGACCGTGAACTGGGCCAGTGGTATTTCCAGCGCTACATCCAGCACCTGCCCACGGCCGGGGAGATCGTGATGTTCGACCGCTCCTGGTACAACCGGGCAAATGTGGAGCGGGTCATGGGCTTCTGCACGGAGCAGGAGTTCGACACCTTCATGGTTCAGGCCCCGCTCTTCGAGAGAATGCTGGTGGACTCCGGGATCCACCTGACCAAGTTCTGGTTCTCGGTGACACGCCACGAGCAGCGCACCCGCTTTGCGATCCGACAGATAGACCCGGTGCGGCGCTGGAAGCTCTCACCTATCGATCTGGCTTCCCTGGACCGGTGGGAGGAGTACACGGCCGCCAAGGAGGAAACGTTCCTCCGGACCGACACGGACCATGCGCCGTGGATCACCATTAAGTTCAACGACAAGAAGCGGGGACGGATCAACGCCATGCGCTACTTCCTCAACCAGTTCGACTACGAGGACAAGGACACGTCAGTGGTCCACAGCCCCGACCGGCTGATCGTGCGCCGCGGCCGAGAAGCCGCCGGCGACTAGCGCCACGCCAAGCGGATGAATGCGGTCCCCCATGCGGCGAAGAAGGAGTCGACGCGAATGACCACGTATCGGATCTCGTTTCCCAGTGCCGCCATGGTCGTCCCTGAGTTGGCGATCGCTCGGATGCGTCGCGTTCACGGTGGCATCCCAGCAGAAGATGACAACATGGGGATATGACTCCTGCTCACGGTTTCTCTGACTTCTTCCGGCGTCCCCAGCCCATCAAACCCAAGGCTGGCCAGGAATCGGTGTGGGACTATCCGCGACCGCCAAGGGTCGAGCCACGATCCGAACGGGTAATCGTGCGGCTGGGCGGGCAGGTGATTGCCGACACCACCGATGCGGTGCGCGTCCTGGAGACGAGTCATCCGCCTGTCTACTACTTGCCTTTGGACTCATTCCCTGCCGGCGCACTCGTCCCGGTCGAGGGCACCACCTTCTGCGAGTTCAAGGGAGAAGCGCACTACTTCGACGTCGTTGCCGGCGGCGTCGTCGTGCCCCGTGCCGGGTGGACCTACCCCGAACCCACCCGGGGGTTCGAGGCGCTCAATACCCGAGTAGCGCTCTACCCGGGTCGCATGGACTCCTGCCAAGTCAACGGCGAGCAGGTGACCTTCCAGGAAGGTGACTTCTACGGTGGTTGGATCACCACGCAGATCGTTGGTCCTTTCAAGGGCGGCCCGGGCACGGCCGGGTGGTGAGCGCAGCGCCTATGCCCCGGAAGACTTGCGCATCGGCTCGACGACAATTTCCCATGCCATCGCAGTGACGCGGGCACCACAGCTTGGAAATTGGCCCACTCCCGGCCAACAGGCCGACGCCGCACAATCGACAGGCATCTCAAACAAGCGAGCCTTGGTTCTCGCTGGCGGCGGAGCGGCAGGCAATGCATGGGAGCTCGGTCTCATCGCCGGCCTGTCCGATGCCGGGGTGGATGTAACCGAGGCCGATCTCATCATCGGAACGTCGGCAGGATCGACAGTGGCTGCCCAGATCACCAGCGGGACACGGCCAGCCGAACTGTATGCCGCCATCCTCGCCGAGGTACCTCAACCACAAGCCGGCCACTCCGGACCGGACAGGGGACGCGCTCCAGATTTCTCGGGGCAGACCTACATGGAGTGGTCGAACGGGATTATCGGTTCTGCTGAGGATGCGTCCGACATGCGTCGCAGGATGGGCGCCGCGGCCCTCGAAATGGGTGCTTCGGACGGCTCTAGCCAGAGGCGCTGGCGCAACATCGTCGCGGCCCGGCTTCCCAGCCAGCACTGGCCGCAACAGCCCGTGCTGATCACGGCTGTCGACCGCGCGGGGGCAGCAGGTTCGAAACGATCTTCCCGGATAGCGCCTCCGAGCACATGTTCGGCGCCAACGCGATGGATCTGTCGCTGCGTCCCCCCGCGGCGCGAGCTGGTTACAGCCAAGGCAGAGCCGTCGCGGACCTACTCTCCGCCATCTGGCGGTGACGCCCGAACCCTGTCGATATTGGACTGTTACGGCGCGAGAGTCCAGGGGTCGCCGTGCGTGGTGCGGTGCCATGCCTGCCGCGGGCCATCCGATTCGTGCGCGACATCTGTGAGCCAGATCGTGCTGTCCGGGGCCCAGCCGGCGATGACCGTCGCCGTTTCGGCGTCGACCCTCAGTGGGCGCGTCGCGCCGTTGAGGTAACCCAAGATGGAGAGGTGCACGGCGTCCCACTCGCCTGCCACTTGCTCCCAATCCGGGATGACCCATCGGCCATGGCGTCCGGTCACACGGAACCAGTCGTGTCGCCGGGATGCAGTGACCTCCAATGGGAACCCGCGGCACAGCGATATCCAGTCATCTGCTGTGCCGATCTCAAGAGTCCGGCCCGCTCCCCGAACCGGAATCGTGGTCGCCCGCTCCCACCCCAGGGAATCTTCCACGAGGCTCAGTGAGGCCGGGACCTGCCCAACGGTGCGGAGCAGGCCCTGCGGGACCGAGCACCAATTTCCTGACCAATTGGCGCGAGGGTCACCCGGGCGTTCGCGCACGGCCCGCAGTTCCCCGGCACGTTCGTCTCGGGCCCACTATCAAGTTCGCAACCCAGCCAGAAGGCCGCAGTTTTGACCTCCGGATCCAGCTGCATCGCCAGCTCGAGACACAGACGGCGACCTCGGGGTCCGCGCAGAAATACGTCCACACTTGGCGTCATCGGATCATCCTCCCACCAGAGCGCACCTTATCTGGAGCGGTTGGGGGTGCCGTCGATGACGGTGGGGTTTGTCGCGACGCGTTTACCATAGCGACATGGAGTCAAGCGTTAGCGGAGTGCCGGTGCATTACGTCGAGTACGGCAGCGGCACGCCGGTTCTCGCTCTCCACGGGGCCGGTGTGGATCATCGCGAGATCGCCGGTGCCCTTGAACCGATATTCGCCAACATGCCTGGCTATCGGCGCCTGTATCCGGACCTGCCCGGGATGGGCCGGACCCCGGCGCCCGAGGCGATCGCGAGCAATGACGACGTCGTGGACCTTCTGCTCGGCCTTATCGCCAGCACCATTGGTGATGAACCGTTTCTTGTCATCGGTCAGTCCTACGGTGGCTACTTGGCCCGTGCGATTGCCACTCTGCGACCTGATCAGGCCGTCGGGCTGGCGCTGATCTGCCCGGTTGGCGCGCAGACGCGCGACGTGCCTCAGCACGAGGTCCTTGTTTCGGCGGCAGATCTGACCGGCGAACTCGACTCGGATCTCGAGGCCGCATATCGCAGCTACTTCGTGGTGCAGACGCCTGAAACGCTGCGCCGGTTCCAGGAGTGTGTGGCTCCCGCAACATCACTCGTTGACGAGTCGAGCCTGATGCGGATCTTTTCGCAGTGGGAGTTGCGGGATCGGCCGGAAGCCGCGAAGGCCTATCCTCATCCGGTATTGGTCCTTGCCGGGCGACAGGATGCCACCGCCGGGCACACCGGCCCCTCCGAGTTGATCGGGCACTACCCTCGCGCCACGTTGGCCGTCCTCGACCGCGCCGGCCACGCGCTGATCCATGAGCAACCCCAGCTCGTGCAAGCCCTCGTCGCGGAATGGCTCACCCGCGTGCGTGAGGTGCTGGACGACAAAACCTAGCGGGCCGTGGCGCTCGCATGCCGGGCGAATCCCTATTCGTCGGCTCCGCCGAACAAGGGCAAGGTGCTCTGCCCGCGCCCCCGGGTCCAACTGACGGCACGGTCAGCAGCGGACCATCGCCACCGATTGCAGTCGGGCGGCCAGCGACCGGAGAATGGTGCGCATGACCGCCGTAACCCTCCTGGCCTTTGCCGGGCTGTGCCTTCTGCTTTCCGTCACCCCCGGCCCGGATACGTTCTTGGTGCTGCGGATCTCGCTGCAGAGTGCCGGGGCCGGCCTGGCGGCGGCGCTGGGCTCGGCACTGGCATCCCTGATCTGGGCTGCGCTGGTGGGAGTGGGGCTCGCCGCTGTGCTGGAGGACTCTGCGGAAGTGTTCCGCTGGCTAAAGATCGCAGGCGGGTTGTACCTGCTGTATCTGGGAATCTCGTCCCTGATCCGGGCCCGCCGCACAGCAGCCTCCCCGGCGGCCGGGTACGCTCCCCGCCGGAGCTACAGCCGACGGACCGGATTCGGAGCCGGCGCCTTCTCCACACTGCTCAACCCCAAGGTCGGTCTGTTCTACCTCGCCGTCGTGCCGCAGTTCATTCCGCACGGCGGCAACACGCTGGACACGGCCATGGTGCTTGGTGCCATCGAAAGCGCTATTGGTTTCCTTTACCTGGCGGCCGTGGCGGTCGCGGCGGCGAAGGCAATGGCCTGGCTGCAGCGCCCCCGGGTGAGCAGTTGGCTCGAACGCGGCAGCAGCGGCATCATCGCCGCGCTCGGCCTGGGCGTGCTGGCATCCAGCACCAGCGCGTAACGGCGTTTCATCGATCCTCGAAGGACAGGTGAAGTTCCTTAGCCTGCAGAAAGGCCGACCCACTCAAGAGCGGCGCTCGCCATCTGTCTCCCTCCGCTGCGCCTTCAGCAGCCGCAGTCCGCTGGCCAACACGCCCACGTGGCTGAACGCCTGGGGAAGATTGCCGAGGAATTCCCCGGGCACCCACCTGGCACCAAACCGCCCCGCACGGGGACATGCCCCGCCCCGGCCCCGGCGAGTGGACATAAGACCAACATGCCCATCCCCGCGCCCCACCGCGGAGCATGTCCAGTGGCTGCGGACCGCGTGCATGGCGTGAATCCCGTGCATCAGGTCCGGCGTGCTTCCAGGGTGGGCGCGGCGCTACTGGGCCCTCTTGGCCCAGCCTTTCTCGTCAGGACCGCCCGACTCGCCATGTTCGCAGAGCTCGATGACTTTGTTGGACGCGGCGTGCACGGCCTCCTGCGTGCCCTTGCGGCCCTTGGTGGACGCCGTACCCGCAGCGTAGCCCACGATGAACGCACTGATGGCGTCCGCATGCGGCCCGACGGCTTTGACCGATTCGTCTGCCACCTGGACGATCTTTTCGTGGTCGACTTCCAGGTCGAGGATCTGCAGCGCCTGGATCAGCCGGCTGCTCCAATGCCGCAGCGAGCTGTCTTCGTCTCGGGACAACGTCATTGCTACTCCTTCTCGCAGGGTGAATGGATCGTCTAACCCTCAAGGGGTAGCACCCGCCCCCGGCGTTGCGCAACGCGACACAGCGGCAGGCAGCCCAGCAGCAGCCGGCACAGCGGCAGGTGCCTCAGCTCCAGAGCGCCACATGGAACTTGGATCCCCGCCGCTCCAGCCCGCGTGAACCGCCGGGAGCCACCATGGCCGCGGTGGCGTCGGCGGTGCCGGCAAACCGTTGGAGGGTCCGCGCCATGGTGGTGGCCCGGCCGCGGTCCAAGGTACTGGCCCACCAGAGTCCGGAGATCGGCGTTCCGGCTACCGGCACACGGACCAGGGAGCCGCTGCGGATCTCGGCCCGGACAATATGCCCCAGCGCCAGCATGGTTCCCTCCCCGGCCCTGACGGCGGCCAGGGCCTCCGTTTCGCTGCTCAACCGGACAATCTCCGGCGCCACCGACTGGGCAGCCAGCCAGCGGCCCTCCTCGCTGGCCGCCTGGATGCCGGCGGGCCCGGCAAACCAGGGTCTGCGCACCAGTTCGGCCAGCGCTACCGGCCCGTGGAGGGCGGCGATCGGATGTCCGGCGGCCGCCACGACGATCCGCTGGTACCGCAGGAACGGGACGGAGTCGATGCCGACGTCCCCAGTCCCGCTGGGAAGGGAGCCGTTGCGAACGGCGGGCCTGGCCCCCAAAGCGATGTCATAGACGCGTTCCCGCATCAGCGAGGGAATGTCCTCGGCCGCCTCCACCACCACATCGACGGAGGCCCCGGGAACCCGGCGGGTGAAAAGGTCCAGCAGGCGTCCGGCCGCGTGCTCGGCAAACGGCGCCGTCGCCACGATTTTAAGCCGCCCGGTCTCGGTCTGGGCATGTGCCACCTCCCACCGCGCCCGGTCCGCCAGTCCCACGATGTCCTGGGCATGTTCGGCGAGGGCCCGGCCACCGGGAGTCAGCGCAATCCCGCCGTGAGCTCGCACGAAGAGCGGGTCGCCCAGATCCTGCCTGAGTGCGGCGAGCGCCGTCGATACTGCCGGTTCGCTGACTCCGAGCTGGACGGCGGCCGCGTGGAGGGAACCCAGCTTGGCCACCAGGGCGAACGTCCGCAACTGTCCCAATGTCATCGCCACGGCTTCATAACCTTTCGCTTATGACGATATTGACAGCCCAGTCAGGCCGGGGCAAGACTGACCTCAATCCGGCGCTAGGCAGCCGCTACTCCACGCCGCCGGCCTTTCGGAGTGAGGTAGGGACTATGCAGATTCCGGCTCCATTTGACTACGTGCGCGCCACTACGGTGGAGAACGCCCTGGAACTCCTTGCCCGGTACGGACCCGAATCGCGGGTGGTGGCCGGCGGCCATAGCCTCCTGCCGATGATGAAGCTCCGCCTCTCCCGGCCCGAATGGCTGATCGACATCAATGACCTCTACGAGCTCGATTTCATCCTCCGTGACGGCAACAAGCTCAGGGTCGGCGCCCTGACGCGCCACACCACCCTGCTCGAGTCGGACGAGGTCGCCGGGCTGTTCCCCATCGTGCGGGACGCCGAGCGGGTGATCGCCGACCCCGTGGTCCGCAACCGAGGCACCATTGGCGGCTCGCTCTGCCAGGCCGACCCGGCCGAGGACCTCTCCACGGTGTGTGATGTCCTGGGCGCCGAGGCGGTGATCCGCGGACCAGGCGGCGAGCGCATCCTGTCCATGTCCGAGTTCCACCGCGGACCCTATGAAACCGCGGTCGGGCAGGATGAACTGCTCTGCGAAGTCAGGTTCGGCATCCGCCCCCGCTCCGGCAGCGCCTATGAAAAGGTCGAACGCCGGGTCGGAGACTGGGCAGTCGGTGCCGCCGGCGCCGCCGTTACCCTGACCGCGGACGGGACTGTCGACGACGCCGCCGTCGGGCTCACCGCCCTGGGCCTTGACCACCCCCTGGCCGGGGCTGCCGCGGTGCTCCGCGGCAGGCATCCGGACGAGGAGCTGTTCGCGGAGGCGGGCAGGCTGGCAGCGGAGGCCTGCAATCCGGTGGCTGACCAGCGCGGCCCCGTCGATTACAAGCGGCATCTCGCCGATGAGCTCACCCAACGGGTGCTGCGGCGGGCCTGTGCCCGCGCCGCCCAGACGCAGGAAGGCTGAAGCCGATGCAGATCAGCATGACCGTGAACGGCAGCGACGTCACGAGCGAGATTGAGCCCCGGGTGCTCCTGGTCCACTACATCCGCGAGGTCCTGGGCCTCACCGGTACGCACTGGGGATGCGACACAAGCAACTGCGGGACGTGCGTGGTCCTGATGGACGGACAGCCCGTGAAGTCCTGCACCGTCCTGGCCGCCATGGCCGCGGGCCACGACATCCGCACGGTTGAGGGGCTGGCCACCGGCGGCACGCTCGACCCCGTCCAGCAGGGCTTCATGGAAGAGCACGGGCTGCAGTGCGGCTTCTGCACCCCGGGGATGATGCTCACGGCACGCGCGCTCCTTGATAAAAATCCGCACCCGGACGACGCCGAGATCCGGCAGGCCATTTCCGGGCAGATCTGCCGATGCACCGGCTACGCCACGATTGTCCGTTCGGTGCAGTGGGCCGCCGCCCATCCTGCCGGTCCCGGCCTGGACGACGCACCCGCTACCGGCCATTCTGCCGGCACCGGCCTGGACGGCACGGACACGGCCGTCCCGGATGTCGCGGCGGAGATAGAAGACACGGAGGTGAAGGCATGACCCTCATCCATGACCGGCAGTCCAACCCGGCCGCCGGCGACGAGGACCGCCCGATCGGCTACGGCCGTATCCAGCGGAAGGAAGACCCGCGCTTCGTGCGCGGCAAAGGCCACTACCTGGATGACATCGTGCTGCCGGGGATGCTGCACGGCGCCATCCTGCGGGCTCCGGTGGCGCACGCCAAGCTGGTGTCCATCGATACCACTAACGCCCTCGCGCATCCGAAGGTGGTCGCAGTCATCACCGGCAAGGACCTGCTGGGCCTGAAGCTCGCGTGGGCGCCGACGCTGTCGGCAGATGTCCAGGCCGTGCTGGTGACCGACAAAGTCCGGTTCCAGGGGCAGGAGGTCGCGTTTGTCGTGGCCGAGGACCGTTATGCCGCACGGGACGCCCTGGAGCTGATCGACGTCGAATACGATGTGCTTCCCCCGCTGGTTGACGCCCGCAAGGCGCTCGATGCGGACGCCCCGGTGATCCGTGATGAGATCGAGGGCCGGACGGACAACCGGATCTTCGACTGGGAGATGGGCGACAAGGCGGAAACCGATGCGGTGTTCGCCTCCGCGGATGTTGTGGTCAGCCAAGAGGTCGTATACCCGCGGGTCCATCCCGCACCGATGGAGACGTGCGGTGCCGTCGCCGATTTCGACGCCGTCAACGGCAAGCTGACGCTCTACGAGACCACCCAGGCCCCGCACGCGCACAGGACCCTGTTCGCGATCGTCGCCGGCATCCCCGAGCACAAGATCCGGATCGTCTCCCCCGATATCGGCGGCGGTTTCGGCAACAAGGTCGGGATCTATCCCGGCTACATCCTCGCCGTCGTCGGTTCGATCGTCTCCGGCAGGCCGGTCAAATGGGTGGAGGACCGCTCCGAGAACCTGATGTCGACCTCGTTCGCCCGGGATTACATCATGCAGGGCGAAATCGCGGCGACCAGGGACGGCAAGATCCTCGCCCTGCGCACCCATGTGCTGGCCGACCACGGCGCGTTCAACGCCACCGCCCAGCCCACCAAGAACCCGGCCGGATTCTTCTCCATCTTCACCGGCAGCTATGACCTGTTGGCCGCCCACTGCTCCGTCACCGGCGTGTATACCAACAAGGCGCCCGGCGGGGTCGCGTACGCCTGCTCCTTCCGCGTCACCGAGGCCGTCTACCTCGTGGAGCGGATGGTCGACATCCTGGCCCGCAAGCTGGACATGGACCCCGCGGAGCTGCGGCTCAAGAACTTCATCAAGCCGGAGCAGTTCCCCTATGCCAACAAGACCGGCTGGGTCTACGACTCGGGCAACTACGAGGCCGCCATGCGCCTCTCGATGCAGCTCGCCGGCTACGAGGACCTCCGCCGCGAGCAGGCCGAAAAACGCGAACGCGGGGAACTCATGGGCATCGGGGTCTCCTTCTTCACGGAAGTCGTCGGGGCCGGGCCCAGGAAGCACTTCGACATCGTGGGCCTCGGCATGGCCGACGGCGCCGAACTGCGCGTGCACCCCACGGGCAAGGCCGTGGTGCGCATCTCGGTGCAGAGCCAGGGTCAGGGCCACGAGACCACCTTCGCCCAGATTGTGGCGGAGGAACTCGGCATCCCGCCGGAGGACATCGATGTGGTGCACGGCGACACCGACCAGACGCCGTTCGGCTTGGGCACGTACGGCAGCCGTTCGACGCCAGTCAGCGGCGGCGCCGTCGCCCTTGTTGCACGGAAGGTGCGCGAGAAGGCGAAACTGATCGCCGGGGCGATGCTGGAGACCCGCCCCGAGGACCTCGAATGGGAAAAGGGCCGCTGGTTCGTCAAGGGCGACCCCAGCGCCGGTAAGACCATCGCCGAGATCGCCATGGCTGCCCACGGCACAATGACGCTGCCAGAAGGCGTAGACGGCAACCTCGACGCCGAGGTCACCTACGACCCGCCGAACCTGACCTTCCCGTTCGGCGCCTACATCTGCGTCGTCGACATCGATCCCGGCACCGGGCAGGTCAAGGTGCGGCGCTTCATCGCGGTGGATGACTGCGGCACCCGGATCAACCCGATGATCATCGAGGGCCAAGTGCACGGCGGGCTGACCGACGGCGTCGGGATGGCCCTGATGGAGATCATCGAGTTCGACGCCGACGGCAACTGCCTGGGCGGTTCCTTCATGGACTACCTGATCCCCACCGCAATGGAAGTGCCCGACTGGGAGACCGGCTTCACTGTCACCCCGTCCCCGCACCACCCCATCGGCGCGAAGGGCATCGGCGAGTCCGCCACCGTCGGCTCACCGCCGGCGATCGTCAACGCCGTTGTCGATGCCTTGGCGCCGTTCGGCGTCACACATATGGACATGCCCTGCACCCCGGCCCGTGTCTGGGCTGCCATGCAGGGCCGGGCCAGGCCACCGATCTGATGGGCGCCACCGCAGGATCCCTGGCCGCCAGGGCCGATGAACTCGCCAGCCGCCGCGAGCCGTTCGTCCATGCCACGGTAGTCCGCGCCCAGCATCCGACGAGCGCCCACGCCGGGGACACCGCCCTGGTGCTGCCCAGCGGAGAGATCCACGGCTTTGTGGGTGGAAACTGCGTGGAGGAGTCGGTGCGCGAGTACAGCCGGCAGGTTCTGGCCACCCAGGAACCGCTCCTGTTGCGGGTGCTGCCCGGAGAACCGTCCCGCACCGCGGAGGAAGGCGCCGTCGAGGTCACCAACCCGTGCCTGAGCGGCGGGGCGATCGAGATCTTCCTCCAGCCGCGGATTCCGGCGCCGCGGGTCGTGGTGGTGGGCACGACGCCGGTGGCACAGGCCCTGGAAACGCTCGGCTCCGGTGTCGGCCTCGAAGTCGAACTCACGGACGGCGAATCCGCCGATCCCCGCGGCGATGACGCGGCCCTGATTGTCGCCTCGCACGGAAAAGCGGAAGAGGGTGCGCTGGAGGCGGCCCTGCGGGCGGGTGTCCCCTACGTTGCCCTCGTGGCCAGCGCAACCCGCGGCGCCGCCGTCCTGGAATCCCTCGACGTCGACGATGCCCTGCGGCGGCGGGTGTTCACACCGGCCGGGCTGCAGCTCGGTGCCCGGACGCCCGGGGAGATCGCGCTGTCCATCCTGGCCCAGCTGGTCGGGGAACGGTCCAGGGCGCGCCGCGCCGCCCCGCCCCTTGCGGCGTCAGCGCCGGCCGAGCCGGGGCCACCTGAGCCAGGGCCGGCGAGCGCGGTCGACCCGGTGTGCGGCATGTCCGTCCCGGCCCTCGAATCGTCCCTGCATCTGGTTCACGAAGGGGTCACCGTCTACTTCTGCTCGCCCGGCTGCCGGGCCGCCTTCCGCAAAGATCCGGAACGCTATGCCGTTAGGATCTGACCCGTTGCGGGCGGCAGGAAGCCCCGGGCCCCGGACCGCCGGCATCATCCTGGCCGCGGGCGGTTCCCGGCGCCTGGGCCGGCCCAAACAGCTGCTGCCCTACGGCGCGGGAGTGCTGCTCGATGCCGTCCTGGCGGCTGCCCGGGACTGCGCCTTCGGCCAGACGGTGCTTGCCCTGGGCGGCGCTGCGGCCGAGGTGGAGCGCACCGTCGACACCAGCGGCTGCGATGTAGTGCTCAACCCGGACTTCGGCGAAGGGTGCGCGGCCTCGATCGCCACGGCGCTCGCTGCCCTCCATCCGGAGACCGACGCGGTCGTCCTGTTGCTCGGGGACCAGCCCGGTGTCCGGGCCGCGAGCGTCCGGGCAGTGCTTGGCGCCCTGCACACTCCCGCAGGCGCTGCCGGCATCGCGGTGTGCCGCTACGACGACGGCGTGGGCCACCCCCTGGCGTTTTCCCGGCGCCTGCTGCCGGAGCTGGCCGCCCTGCACGGGGACAAGGCCGTCTGGAAGCTCCTGGAACAGCGGGCGGACGACGTCGTCGAGGTCCGTACGCCCGGCCCCGTACCCCAGGACGTGGACACCGAGGAAGACTACCGGCGCCTCCTCGCCGGGCTGCAGGGGGCCGTATGACGACGGCGGCGCGGGCCGGCGCGGAAGAGGACGTGCGGCGCCGGGTCCCGGATGTCGGATCGCTGATGGCCGCGCTGGACCGGACCAACTACCTGGCCGACGTCGGCCTGGCAACGGCCCTGTTCCTGGCCGTCCGCCTGCCGCAGCCCATCCTGCTCGAGGGCGAGGCGGGGGTCGGGAAAACGGAGGCCGCGAAGGCGCTGGCCGAGCTCCTCGACACCCCGCTGTACCGGCTGCAGTGCTACGAGGGAATCGACGCCGGTGAGGCCCTCTACGAATGGAACCACCAGCGCCAGCTGCTCGGCATCCGGCTGGCCGAAGTCCGCGACACCGAGGTCACGGAGACTGACCTGTTTGCCTCCCAGTACCTGCTGCGGCGCCCGCTCCTGCAGGCGCTGGAACATCCTGGCCCGCGGCCCGCCGTGCTGCTCCTGGACGAGATCGACCGCGCCGACGCCGAATTCGAGGCCTTCACCTTTGAACTGCTGGCCGAATCCGCCGTCACCATCCCGGAACTGGGCACAATCCGGGCCACCCATCCGCCCATCGTGATTCTGACCTCCAACCGGACCCGGGACCTTCACGACGCCTTGACCCGCCGCTGCCTGTACCACTGGATCGACTACCCGGGACCCGCCCGGATCGCCGAGATCGTGCGCCGCCGGGTTCCTGCCAGCAGCGGCCCGCTGGCCCTCCAGGCCGCGGCCGTGATAACCCGGCTGCGCACCCTGGACCTCGCCAAGCCGCCCGGGATCTCCGAGGCAATCGACTGGGTCTCGGCCCTGGCCGTGCTGGGGGTGGAACGGATCGACGCCGGCACCACCGAACAGACGTGGGGCTCCATCGTCAAGAACCGCGATGACCTCGAACTCGTCGGCTCCCGCGGCGCGGCCTGGCTCGTGGACGGCACCGATGGCTGAAAACACCAACGCGGCGCCCGCAGGGCCGCCACGGGTCGAGGCGGCCGCCTTGTCCGCCGCGTTCGTCACGGCAATCCGGCGGGCCGGCCTGGCAACCTCGCCGGATCGGGCGGCGCGGCTGGCCGAGGCGCTCCACTTGATCCCCCCGGCCCGGCTTGAGCAGCTCTACTGGACCTGCCGCGTGGTGCTCGTGTCCGCGCGCGAACAGGTGCCGGTGTTTGATGCCGTTTTTGCAGCCGTGTTCGGCGGGAACGCCGCCCCCGCCCACCCGGGCAGTGTGCCCGGCCCGGCAACGGCGCCGCCCGCACCGGCCCCGCGGACCAGGCCCGCAGCGCCAGACAGCCGGACGCCCGGCACGGCCCCCGGCACGCAGCAGCGGCCGCGCGTGGCCTCCCCGGGCCGGGACGGCTCCGCGGAGGACGGCCGCACTGACCGGGAGGCCGTCCTTGCCATGGTTTCCGCGGACGAACACCTGCAGGAGACATCGTTCGCCGAGCTTTCCGCCGATGAAGTAGCGGAGGTACGGCGGCTGGCAGCGGCGCTGCAGCTCGCGACGCCGCTGCGCCTGAGCCGCCGCACGCGCACGTCGGCCCACAGCACGGCGAGCCTGGACGTCCGGGCGACAGTGCGCGCAGCCCGGCGGTCCGGGACCGACGCCCCACTGCTGCTGTATGCCCGCCGGCGCGGACAGCGCCGCAAACTGGTGCTGCTCTGCGATGTCTCGGGATCGATGGAGCCCTACTCCCGAGTCTTCGTATCCCTCCTGCAGGGCGCCGTGACCGGGGCCGGGGCCGAAGCCTTCGTCTTCTCCACCAGGCTGACCAGGCTCACTCGGCAACTGGCCCTGCGCGATCCGGACCGGGCCCTGGCCCGCGCCGCCGTCTCCGCGCCGGACTGGGCCGGCGGAACCAGGCTCGCCGACTGCCTCCGGCGCTTCGTCGACGAGCACGGCCGCCGCGGACTGGCGCGCGGCGCCGTCGTGGTGGTGTTTTCCGACGGCTGGGCCTACGAGGATCCGGAACAGGTCGCGGCGCAGATGGCCCGCCTGCGCCGGCTCGCCTACCGGATCATCTGGGTAAATCCGCGCAAGGCAGCCCCGCAGTACCAGCCCCTCGTGGGCGGCATGGCAGCGGCCCTGCCCTACTGCGACGCCTTTGTCAGCGGCCACAGCTACCGGGCCTTGGCGCAGATGGCGGCCGCCATTCGCGGTGGCGGCCCGCCACCACAGGACACGCACGAACGAGCGAGAGGCAAGGAACCAGCCCATGCACATTGACAGCACGTTCTCGGTGGTCGCACCAATAAACCAGGTGTGGGACACGCTGATGGACTTTGAAAGGGTGGCCGGCTGCCTTCCGGGGGCCAGGATCCTGAACAAGCTCTCCGATGACGCCTACCAAGTGGGCATGACGGTAAAGCTCGGCCCGGTCACGATGCAATACAAGGGCCTGCTGAACGTCATTGAACGAAATGCCCCGGAACACCGCGCGGTCCTTGGCGGGAAGGCCCAGGAGACCCGCGGACAAGGCACCGCCGAGGCCACCGTCACCCTGGTGCTGGCCGAAGACGGCGCGGCCACAGGGGGTTCCGTCAGCGCGGATCTCGCACTGTCCGGCAAGGCCGCGGCCATGGGCAAGGGGGTGATCGGCAGCGTCACGGAGCAGATGATGTCCCTGTTCGCGAAAAATCTGCAGGCCATGCTCACCGAGGCAGCACCTCCCGCGCCGGAAACCCCCGCGGGACCGTCCCCTTCGGCTGTCCCGGAACCCACCCTGCAGCCCACCCCGGCTCCGGTCCCCGCGTCGGCTGCGCCGGCTCCGGTCCCCGCGTCGGCTGCGCCGGCCGGCAGCCTGGATGCGCTGAGCCTCGCCAAGGGAATCGCGGCGGAGCAGCTGTCCAGCCCGGCGAAAGTCCTCGGCGTCGTCGCCGTCGTGGCGTGCATCGCCTACTGGGCCGGCCGGCGTTCGGCGTTCCGGCTGCTCCGGCTGTGCGGCAGGCTCTGAGGGGCGCCGATGCGTGATGTCCTTGCGGCCATGTTGCCTGACTGGCGAAGGGGTGCGACGGCGGGCCTGGCCACCGTCGTGAGCACTTTCAAATCAGCGCCACGTCTCCCGGGGGCGGCGATGCTGGTGACGGCCGACGGCGAGGCCGTGGGCTCCGTCTCCGGCGGCTGCGTCGAGGGGGCTGTGTACGAGCTCGCCACCCAGGTCAAGGACGACGGCGAGGCGGCCCTGGTGCGCTACGGGATCAGCGACGACGATGCCTTCGCCGTGGGCCTGACCTGCGGTGGCATCATCGACATCTTCGTCGAACCTGTGTCCCGGCGCCGCTTTGCCGAACTCGACGCCGTCGCGCAGGACATCGCCGCCGGGCGCCGCGTGGGCGTCGCGACGATAATCGAACACCCGGATGCCGGCCGTGTGGGGCGGCACCTGGTTGTCAGGCCGGACGGTTGGGACGGTGACCTGGGCTCGGACCGGACCAACCGCGCCGTTGGCGACGACACCCAGGGTCTTCTCGCCGCCGGCCGGACGGGCATCCTGAACTACGGCGTGGACGGCGAGCGGCTCGACACCGGCATGCGCGTCTTCTTTGCCAGCTATGCGCCGCCGCCCCGGATGATCATCTTCGGCGCCATTGACTTCGCCGCGGCGCTGGCGCGGCTGGGCGCGTTCCTGGGCTACCGGGTCACCGTCTGTGATGCGCGGTCCGTATTCGCGACGCCGGCGCGGTTCCCCGACGCCGCCGAGGTGGTCAACGCGTGGCCCCACCGGTACCTGAGCGAGCAGTTCGCCCAAGGGCTGCTGGATTCCCGGGCCGTGCTCTGCGTCCTGACCCACGACCCGAAGTTCGACATCCCCGTCCTGGAGGTCGCTTTGCGCGGCAGCCCCGTGGCCTTTATCGGCGCCATGGGATCCCGGCGCACGCACGAGGACCGGATGGCGCGGCTGCGGCAGACGGGACTTACTGAGGACGAACTCTCCAGGCTCCACAGTCCTGTCGGCCTGGACCTGGGCGCCCGCACCCCGGAGGAAACGGCCGTGTCCATCGCGGCAGAGTTCATCGCCCAGCAGTGGAGCGGCAGCGGCGAGCCGTTGCGCCTGCTCGGCGAACGGATCCACCACGACGAGCAGTTGTGACTGTGTGGCCGTGATGGCGAACGAGGCCCTGCGCCGGGCGCTGGCGGTGCTGCTGCTGGCGGCAACGCCCGGGCCTGCCGCGCCTGCCTTCATGTTCGCTGCCCGGCCCGCCTGACACCCGCGCCCCTGGGCGCGCCGGAGCCGACGCGCCGGATTCTGCCTAGCGCGCGGCGACCGACGCCGGCGCCAGCAGTTCGCGGTAGCGGGCGGCGTGCCGGTCGAGTTCATCGGCGTCCACCCGGGGTGCCGAATGCAGGATGAGCGGCTGCGCCATCTCCAGCCCGCACAGGTGCGCGGTGGCGTCGAGGGGACGCAGGAGCTCCTCCATCGTGAAGCGGTTGTGTCCTGCCGGCGCGTAGGACGATTCGGGCCCTCCGGTCGACAGCACCAGCTGGAGCCGCTTTCCGTGGAGGGCGTCCCCTCCTGCGCCGTACGCGAAGCCGTACGTCAGCACCTGGTCCATCCACTCCTTCAGGACCCCCGGGACGGAGTACCAGTGCCACGGGAACTGCCAGACGATGGTGTCGTGCCCGCGCAGCAACTCCTGTTCCCGGGCGGTATCGAACTGCCGGTCGGGGTGGGCGGCGGAGAGGTCATGCACCGTCACGTGCTCCAAGTCCTTGATGGCCGAGGTGAGGTGTGCGGTGATCCGCGAGCTTTCCAGGTCGGGGTGGGCAACAAGGACGAGCGTGCGCTGTGGGGTCATGGAAGGTTCGTGCTTCTTTCAGAATCGGATTCGAGGCCGACCAGAGCCGAGCTGACCTGCCAGAGGCGGTCAATATCGGACTGGCTGTAGCTGCGTTTTGATGATTTTTTGGGAGTGCTGTTGGCAAAGTACCGGCCAGTGACGTTGTCGAGTTCCGGCGCCGAGGCAAGGTAGATCGAGGTCCGGGCGCCCTGCTCCGGGGTTTTCATCCACCGTTGCACCAGCGGGGTCAGGAACTCTTGCATCCGGCCCGGATCTTCGGCCCCGAACGCCGTCGCCACCACTCCGGGGTGGAGCACATTCGCGGTGACCCCGGTGCCGGCGAGACGTGCGGCGAGTCCGTACGTAAACAGGACGTTGGCCAGTTTCGACTGGTTGTACGCCCGCTGCCCCGAGTAGGCCCGTTCGGCCAGCAGGTCCGGGAAGTCCATGCGTCCCATGGCCTGGGCGCCGGACGAGACAGTTACGACCCGTGCCGGTCCGCTTTCCTTCAACCGTTCAAGGAGCAGGTTGGTGAGCAGGAAAGGGGCGAGGTGGTTAAGGGCGAAGGTGTATTCCAGTCCGTCGGCGGTGACGCGGCGGGTGTTCCAGAAGCCGCCTACGTTGTTGACCAGCACATCAAGGCGGTCCAGGGTATTCAATACCTCGTCGGCCAGTCTGCGGACTTCCTGCTGGGAGGAAAGATCGGCGATGAACACCTCGACCGGGGCCGAGGCCACAGCGCGGATCTCCTCAGCTGCCCGGGATGCCCTGTCAGCATTACGTCCGGTGATGGCAACCCGCGCACCCAGGGCGGCCAGGCCAAGAGCCGTGGCCTTGCCGATCCCGCCGGTGCCTCCGGTGATCAGAACTGTCTTTCCTGCCATTGACAGCATTCGGTTCTCGCTCTCGGTGTTGGTTCGCCGGACAGATCTTGGGTTGGCGTAGACAGGTTCGTCTACACCGGGAACGAAGCTATCAGACAGAACTGTCTGTGCACAAGCAGCGACCGGCCCTGGGCCACCGCGGGACATTGGGGTCGGCTGGCGGGCTCCGCATTGGCCGTCCGGGCGGCAGCCGGGCGTATGCTCTTGGGATGGCGAGATACTTCGATGTGCACCCCGAGAACCCCCAGCACCGTTCGATCGTCCAGGCCGTGGACATCGTGCGCTCAGGCGGCCTGATCGCTTACCCCACGGATTCCTGCTACGCCCTGGGCGCACAGCTGGGTAACCGGGAGGCCCTGGACCGGATCCGGACCATCCGGCAATTGGACGGCAAGCATCACTTCACTCTTGTCTGCAAGGACTTCGCCCAGTTGGGCCAGTTCGTCCAGATCGACAACGACGTGTTCCGCAGCATCAAGGCCGTCACGCCCGGCAGCTATACCTTCATCCTGCCGGCGACCAGGGAGGTCCCCAAACGGCTGCTGCACCCGAAGAAGAAGACTGTCGGCGTGCGCATCCCGGACAACCACGTGGTCCAGGCGCTGCTCGCTGAGCTTGGCGAACCGCTGCTATCGAGTACGCTGCTGCTTCCGGATGAGGAAGAGCCGCTCACGCAAGGGTGGGAGATCAAGGAACGCCTGGACCACGTGGTGGACGCCGTGATCGATTCCGGCGACTGCGGTGCCGAACCAACCACGGTGATCGACTACTCCAGCGGCGTCGCGGAGATCGTCCGGCGCGGCATGGGCGATCCTTCCCGCTTCGAGTAACAGTCGCAGTTCGAGTAAGGGAGGACGCCGGCAACGGCAGGGCGCACGCTGCGGGCCGGGTCCAGCGACGGCGACGCAGCGCCGGCTCAGCGGGGCAGGCTAGGCGGATTCCGCCGCGCTCGCCTGCCGGTTCCGCAGCCACCGACGCACGAGGTCGATGGCGGCGACGAGCCCGGCCAGGGGCGAGAGCACCGCTGCAGCGTAGACGAACATCATCCACGTCAGGGTGGTCACCGGGCTCTGGCGGGTGCTCAGGAGGGACAGTCCGCCGAATAGGCCCAGGACCCAGAACAGGATGACTCCGGACAGCACAGCGGCTGCTGGGAAGTACTCGTTCTTGACGACTTTCTTCAAGGTTTCCATGGGCCCTCCTCACACCCGGCGGTGGGACAGCCCGCCAGGGACATTCCAAGTATGGGGCCCGGCACGGCGGAATTCCTCGAGAATCCCGGGCACGTGACGAAGCTAACGCCCGGGGCCCGCCGGCAGCCATCCCTGTCGTCAATCTGGGGTGGCCGGCCCGTCGGTGACGGCCCTGCGGGGCTCAGACGGCGGCCCGGACGCGCTGGAGGAAGGAATCAAGCACCCGCCCGGCGTTCTCATGCATGCGCCGGGACTCCGCCGCCGGCAGCTGCCGGCTCTTGGGCCCGTTCAACCGCTCCCCCAGATAGAGCAGCGCCGCCAGCACCTCGGAGAGTTCGGAGTTGCTCTCCGCGCGCTGCCGCAGGAGCCGCAGATGAGCCTCCTGCAGGGCCGGACCGGGGGTGCAGCCAAGGTCGCGGTCGAAGAGCCGCCGGCAGCGGTCATACGCCGCGAGGCCCTCCGCCGGCAGGCCCGCCTGTTCATACGCTGTCACCAGTACCGTCCAGGCCCGCTCATTCAGGGGCTCCGCCCGAATGGCAGCCTGGACCAGGTTGACGGCGTCGTCAGGTTTGCCCAGCAAGGCCGCCGTTTCTGCCGCGAGGATCTGCAGCGCCACCTTCTCGGCTGCATGGCGTGCGCGCGCCTCTTCGGCCCAGTCGGAGGCAAGTTCGAACCCGAGCAGCGGCTCGGCGGAAATCTCCAGGGCCTCGAGCATCAGGGGGTACGCCTCATCCGGAGGCAGCTCACCGGCATCGCGGACCAGGTCACGGAACCGGAACAAATCGAGATCCACGAGCTTCGGGTCCAGGACGTAGCCACTGTTGGCTGTGCGGAGCGGACCGGTCTTGGTCTGCCCCGGCTGGATGGCGCGGCGGATACCGCTGATATAGCTCTCGAGGGTCGCGACTGAGCCGTCACTGGCTCCGGCGCCCCAGAGAAGATCGATCAGGCGGGTCTTGGACACGGGCGTGCCAAGGTTCAGGAGAAGAATTTCCAGTATGTGCCGCGGTTTGCAGCCGCCCATGTCGGCAGCGGTGAGCGCCACGCCGTCCCGGCGCACCTCGAATGATCCGAAGAGGCGGACCGAAATGGAGGGTGTAGTTTCCTTTGGGCTATCCACGATGTTCTCCGATTTCCCCAGGTAAAACGAACTGAATCGTCTGTGGAGAGCCGGATCAACATTGAAACCAGGCCGTACTGAGACGCTGTTCCCTCCGGCTTTCCAATGACACCGTGACACGCCAGACAGGGCGCAACAAGGCATGCCGCTACCCGATCTTTCGCCCAAAGAAAGACGCGTACAGGCGTCAGTACCGTCGAGTAAGCGCGCGGCGCGAAGGGCAGGTGATTGCGGCGCCAACCAAGTAATTCCGCGGGCGGCCCCCATACGGACCCAAGTAGTTCAGCGCGTCAAGATTTGGGCCCCCGGCCGGCAAATTCCAGCCCGTGGAACCGCCGGTCCTAGCCGGGTTTCCTACTGGTTGTCGGTCATCTCGGCGGGCACCGCGACCAGACGCAGGTCCGCGCCGTCCCGGAGCACGGCAAGGTCCAGCGGCTCCCCGATGGCCTCTGCGAACAGCAGCTTCTGCAGGCTCTCGGCGTTCGACACATACATCTGCCCGACCTTCAGGAGGATGTCGCCCGCCCGGAGCCCGGCCCGCTCGGCTGGCGAACCAGGGAGGACCTCGACCACGAGCAGGCCCTCCCTGCGGCCCGTCCGGACGACGGCGCTCGGCTGCAACTGGATCGGTGTGTTGACCAGACCCAGGTATGCCCGGCGGACGCGGCCGTCCTTGAGCAGCGAAGCGATGATCCGCCGGGACGTGGCGTTGATGGGAACGGCCAGGCCGAGTCCAACGCCTGCCACGGCCGTATTGATGCCGACGATCCGCCCGCGGGCGTCTGCCAGCGCCCCGCCGGAACTGCCGGGATTGAGGGCCGCGTCGGTCTGGATCACGTCCTCGATCACGCGCCGGCTCCGTCCGGACCAGACGGGGATCGAACGGCCCAGCCCGCTGACCACCCCGGCGGTGACGGAGCCGGCGAGCCCAAGCGGATTGCCCACGGCGATGACCAACTGGCCGACCCGGAGGGACTCGGCGTCGCCCAGTTCGGCCGGCGCCGCAGTCGGTGCCCGGCCGTGGACCACGGCAAGATCGGAGAGCGGGTCGGCGCCCACCACGTCCACAGCCGTGCTGGTGCCGTCGGCGAAGACTGCATGGCCCGACTGGGCGCCGCCCACCACGTGGGCGTTCGTCAGCAGATAACCGTCCGTGGTGAACAGCACGGCCGAACCCGCACCGACCCTCAGCCTGCCGTTGCGCCCGTTGCCGGTCATTTCGAGAGCTGCGACGTGCTGGGTGACAGCCTCGGCCACGCGGATGACCGTTGCGGAATAGGAATCCAGCGGGTCTTCGGACACATCGGATCCGGATACCCTGCTGATGGACGCGGCCACGGTGCACCTCCTGCTAACCGGTACTCATCCAAGTCAACCACCGCCGCCCCGGGAGTAGTCCTGGCGGGCCTACGCCGTCAGAGAAATACGCCGGATGAAGCGGTGCGGATGCAACAGTTCAGCCCGGCGCGGATCCGCGGCTAGGCTCGGACATAGATCCGCCCGACAGCCAGGAGAACCTACGTGACACCAGCGTCCGCTTCCCCCGCCCCGCTGCCCCTGCCGGGTCTGACCTGGGGCATCAAACGCAGCTTTTTGGACTACATTTCCGGACTCCCGGACGGTGCCGTTTCCGCGGCCGACGGCGCCACGGTCACCGCGTCCGGAGAGTTCTGTTTCGCCCCCGCCGGCTCCGAGTACGATCCTGCCAGCGGCACCGGCCTGCTGCGGTTCCGCGGTGACGTCCGGGTCGCCGGACACCACGGAATGATGTTCGTCCGGCTGCTGGATCCATGGGTCGAGTTCGCGGCCGGGCACGGGGTCCTGTCCATCAGCACGGGCGACGGCGGCGGGATGGACCGCTCGGATGTCGGCACACTGCGTACTGCCGCGCCCCGCAACATGGAAGGGTTCCTCGTCTGGGAGCGGGTCGAGGTGGCGATATCGCAGGCCGGTTCGGAGCTGTTCGACGGCCAGTACGCCGACGGCCAGGCGATGGACCCCCTCGTCATCCGGGTGCCGGCGTAGCCAGGGTAGGGCGGCGCCGGCTGTCGGCTGCCTTCCCTCGCCGGACACGGCTGCCGTGCTGGGCACCTGTCCGCCCTTCTGCAAGGATGTGAACTGTCCTCGCGCCGTCGAGGACTGCAACTGGTCAAAGGAGACGCTCCATGGTTGAACCCGCCCTTGTGGCTGACGGCGCAGACAGCGGGGCCCGCCGGCATGTGCTCCGGGCCCTGGCGTCGGGCACGGAAATCGGGTGGGACGGCCCGGACCGGGCCGTCTTCGAAGAGCGCTTCGACCGCCATTTCCCGGTCCTGTTCCGGTTGTTCCACGATCTCTACGGCGCACGGCACGATTGGCTGGATCAGCTGACGGACCTTGTGATGGAGTCTGCCCGCTCGTGGGCCGAGAGGCCTGCCGCGCTCAAGGGCCTCGACGCCGAACGGGAACACAACAGCGGCTGGTTCCAGTCCAACACCATGCTCGGCGGCGTTTGCTATGTCGACAGATACGCCGAGGACCTCGAAGGTGTCCGCGCCCGGATCCCTTATTTCAAGGAACTCGGCCTGACGTACCTGCACCTGATGCCGCTGTTCCTGGCCCCCGAACCGCACTCCGACGGCGGCTACGCCGTCTCCAGCTACCGCGACGTTAACCCCAAGCTGGGCACCATGCAGCAGCTGCGTGAGCTCGCCGCCGAGCTGCGGGCGAACGGCATCAGCCTCGTAGTCGATTTCATCTTCAACCACACCTCCGACGAACACGAATGGGCACGGAAGGCGGCCGCGGGCGAGCCGGCCTACAGCGACTACTACTGGATCTTCCCGGACCGGTCCATGCCGGACGCGTTCGAGGAAACCGTGCGCGAAATCTTCCCCGACGACCACCCCGGCTCGTTTGTCGATTTGCCGGACGGACGGTGGGTCTGGACCACGTTCCACACCTTCCAGTGGGACCTGAACTACGCCAACCCGGACGTCTTCCGGGCCATGGCCGGCGAGATGCTGTACCTGGCCAACCAGGGCGTGGACATTCTCCGGATGGACGCCGTCGCCTTCATTTGGAAGCAGCTCGGCACGCCCTGTGAGAACCTGCCCGAGGCCCACACCCTGCTGCAGGCCTTCAATGCCGTGTGCCGGCTGGCGGCGCCGTCACTGCTGTTCAAGTCCGAGGCGATCGTCCACCCCGATGAGGTGGCCCGCTACATCGACCCCGCCGAGTGCCAGCTCTCCTACAACCCACTGCAGATGGCGCTGATCTGGGAGGCGTTGGCCACCCGTGACGTTTCGCTGCTCTCCCAGGCCCTGGAGCGGCGCCACAATATCCCGGACGGCACGGCCTGGGTGAACTATGTCCGCAGCCACGACGACATCGGCTGGACGTTTGCGGATGAGGACGCCGCCGAGCTTGGCATCAATGCCTTCGAGCACCGACTGTTCCTCAATTCCTTCTACGTCAACCGTTTCCCCGGCAGCTTCGCCCGCGGCGTGCCTTTTCAGGACAACCCGCGCACCGGCGACTGCCGGATTTCCGGCACAACGGCGTCGCTCTGCGGGCTGGAGGGCGGAACAGCTGCGGCGGTGAACCGGATCCTGCTGGCCCACTCGGTGACCTTCAGCACTGGGGGCATCCCGCTGCTGTACCTCGGTGACGAGGTGGGCCAGTTCAACGACTACGCGTACGCCGCCGAGGATGGCCACGGAACGGACAGCCGCTGGGTGCACCGGCCACACTACCCGGCTGCAGACTACGCACGGCGTGCGGAGCCGGAAACCCCCGCCGGGGCCGTCTTTGCCGGACTGCGCCGGATGGTGTCTGTACGGTCAGCGACGCCGGAGCTGGCCGGGACCCGGCTGGTCGGGTTCGACACGAACAACCAGGGCGTCCTGGGGTACCAGCGTCCGGGAAATGGAACGCTGATCCTCGCCCTGGCCAACTTCAGCGACGGTCCTCAGGAAGTAGCGGCGGTGACGCTCTCCGGCTTCGCAGCCGGCGCCGTCAACATCCTGACCGGCGCCCACCTGCGCCTCGACGCGGGACTGGTCCTGGACGCCCAGCAGTTCGTCTGGCTCCGGGTGACGCCCCGGTCTTGAGGGGCTGGCCCGCGGCTCATCGGCGTGGATTACTGGAAGTAGCTTGTTGTGGGCGCCCGTTCCGCCGCCGCGCCGCTTCGCCCGGGTGTCGTGTCCGGCCGCACACTGGTTGAGGAGAGCGTGCGGCCGGAATCTGTGGACGAACGGCCCCGTGGCGGCCGGCGGCCGGTCTTCTGCGGCCTATTTCCACTGTCCCGCATCCCGCTGAGAAGAGACTGAGAGCAGCCTCTCCCGGTGGGGCCGGGCGCGCGGTGACGGCAATGCGGCCGCGGTGGTTGTCCCGGACCACGCATTGACGCATTCTTGGAGCATGGCACTGGGCAAACGAGCCCCATCCGGCCCCGGCAGGGACGAGATTCGTTGGGGCGTGCGGAAGCGCTCGACGGCGGTCGCCGTCGGCGTCGTAGCCGTCGCGCTGCTGCTCGGCGGCATCGTCCTTCTCGTCCTGCTGCAGGCGTCGCTGGCGAGGTCGAGCGACGCCGCAGCCCAGCAGAAGGCCCTGGACGTGATCGCCGAGATGGAGGACATGGACATTGAGGATGCCCGCGCCTACATCTTGGACACCTCGCATGCGGGCCAGTTCGTTCAGGTGCTGGATACCGAAGGGTACGTCCTGGCCAGCTCGGACCCCGAGGTCGCCAACTCCCCATTGTCAGCCCAGCGGCCCAGCCCGGGCCAGACGATGACCCAGGACGTCTCGAGCCTTCCAAGCATCGGGGACACCGACGATTACCACATCGTCACCGTGGGAGCGCGGACCGGCACGCTCAGCTATACGGTGGTGGTGGCCCAGGCCGCACAGATACAGGCGGACACCATTTCCACGGTCGCGTGGTTCATGCTGGGAGCCACGCCGCTGCTGCTGGGCACCGTGGCAGCGTCCGTGTGGCTCCTGGTGGGGCGATCCCTCCGGCAGGTTGAGCGGATCCGTGGCCAGGTGGCCCGGATCAACGCCGAGCGGCTGGATGGACGCGTCGACGTCCCGCCCACCAACGATGAAATCCACGCCCTGGCGCTGACCATGAACACCATGCTGGACCGGCTGCAGGCCTCGGACACAGAACAGCGCAGATTCGTCTCGGACGCCAGCCACGAGCTCCGCAGCCCGCTGGCCACGCTGAGGGCCGGAATCGAGATAGCAGCGGCCGACCCGACCGGGGCGATGTGGCTGCAGATGAAGGATGTCCTCTCTGAGGAGACGGCCCGCATGAGCTTCCTCGTGGAGGACCTGCTGACGCTGGCCAAAGCCAACGACGGCGGCCTGCGCGTGGAGCAGAAGGACGTCGATCTTGACGACGTGCTGGACCAGGAGATCCGCCGGCTGCGCTCCACCAGCCGGAACCAGATCTCGGCGGAGCTCGTTCCGGCCCGGATCCGCGGCGACGCCCGCCGCCTGGCGCAGGTCCTGCGCAACGTCCTGGACAACGCCGACCGCCACGCCCTGTCCCGGATCGCCGTGAACCTGCACACCGCCGGGGACCGGGTCATCATCACGGTCGACAACGACGGCGACCCCATTCCGGAGGCGGACCGGGAACGGATTTTCGAACGATTTGTCCGGCTCGATGGCAGCCGTTCGCGGGAAGGCGGCGGCAGCGGGCTGGGCCTGGCCATCGCGGCGGGAATTGTGGCCGCCCATCATGGGAGCATCCGCCCGACGGACGGACCAGCGGGTCACTGCCGGTTTGAGATCGTATTACCCCTTCCGGAACCCGTGGAGCCGGCGGAGGTCACTCCTCGCGAATCTCGGCGGCACGGGGTTCAGGGATCGGGTCGGCGCTGAGCAGGTAGCCCATGCCGCGCACGGTGGTCAGGCTGTGGATCCCGAACGGGACATCGATCTTGCGCCGAAGGTAGCCGATGTACACCTCCACCACATTGTTCGCGCCCTCGAAAGCCGGGTCCCAGACGTTTTGCAGGATTTCCGCCTTTGAGACGATCTGGTCATGCCGGCGCATCAGATAATGCAGGAGCCCGTACTCCCTGGCCGTGAGGCTGATGAGGGTATCGCCGCGGCGCACACTGTGGCTGACCGGGTCCAGGGACAGTGTGCCAAGCGTCATGATGACAGGCCTGGCGGGCGCTCCGCGCCGGATCAGCGCCCTGATCCGGGCCACGAGCACCAGGAAGCTGAACGGCTTGGTGAGGTAGTCGTCAGCGCCCAGGTCGAAGGCATCGGTCTGGTCGTATTCGCCGTCCTTGGCCGTGAGCATCAGCACCGGAGTCCACACTTTGCGTTGCCGCAGTTCCTTCAAAACGTCGTAACCGTTCATCCGCGGCAGCATGAGGTCCAAAAGGATGGCATCGTACGCGTTCTCCAGCGCCGCGGAGAGTCCCCGCACGCCGTCGTGGGCCACGTCGACGACGAACCCCTCGTTCTTCAGTCCGCGGCGGACTGTCTCGGCCAGGGCGTGCTCATCCTCCACCATCAGAATCCGCAATCCGGCCCCCTCCCTTTGGGCCAGTATGGCCCTTCCGGGGCCGGGCTGGAAGGAACCTGGCGATTCCGGTGGCAGGGTGGTGCCCGTCGCTGTTCGGTCAGGCCTGCTGGGGAGGGCCGAACAGCCAGCCCGAAACGTCGCTGCGCAGGACCACGTGCGGGCCTCCGGTGGAGCTGACGCTCCCGTTGGCGACGTAGTAGCCGCGCCCGGCTCCGGGGCCGCCGGCCGCGCGGTCGATGGCGTCGGTCAGGCGCCGGGTCAGGTGACCGCTGGGGCCCAAGGAGCGCAGTTCATTGAGTTCATCCTGCGTGAGCCGTCCCAGCACTGCAGCAATATCGGCCATGGTGAATCCTCCCGACGGATGGTGCGGATGGTACCCAAGGTGGGATGGTGCCTAAAGAATCAGGCTAGGGCACGCAAATTAACGGCACATGACGCCCCGGTGACCAGTGGCGAACAAGGCGTGAAGGCGGGCGCCGCGGGCGGCCGCCTCCGGGTGTCACGAGCGTCACTGCTGCGACTCCCCCGGTCCCCAGCATTTACACGGCGTCATGCTGTACGGTTCAATCCCGGAGATCCGGAGATCCGTGGGATCCAGACAGACACTGAACACACGCCCAGCAACTGAAATGAGTACCACCAGGTGGCAACCGATTATGACGAAGTACGCTCCGACGTCGCGGAATCCCGCAACGCTTCCCTGGAGGCGCTCCGTTCGGCGAATGCGCCTGACGCCCGAAGCGTTGTCCGCGAACTCGACGAGGCCGATACCTCCGAAGGCGTGGAACTGCCGGGAGCAGACCTGTCCGGCGAGGAACTGACCGTCACGGTCATCCCGCAAAAGGAGGACGAGTTCACCTGCTTTTCTTGTTTCCTGGTGCGGCACCGGTCCCAGCTGGCCAAGGAGAAGGCCGGCCACGCGTACTGCGCAGACTGCCTCAGCTAGAGCCCCCGGCAGGCGCTCCCCGCCGGGCCATCCGTCGAATACACTTCTGTCACATGCTTCACAATAGTGTCGGGAAGCCGCCGGACGTGACCGGCCGGGGCAGGTTCGGCTACGCTCCTGATTGACGATGCGGCGATTGCCGGCACACGGCCGGAGGCTGATCATGCGTAAATCCAACAGCAGGTTGGCGGACCCTGCTGCTGCGTCCCCGTCGACCGCTGCCAACACGGCCAACGGGCCGGAACAACGATCCGAAGGCGGGGCGGCCAGGCCGGCTGAAGGGCCGCCAGGCCCACGTGCTCGCACCGGCAAACCCGCCCGCGCAGGGAGCCTGCAGCGGGAATGGTCCAGGGCATTCATGCTAGTGCTCCTAGCCCTGCTGGCCGGGGCCGCGGTGACCCTGGTCGGCGTACGTTTTGTCACGGACCAGATGCAGCACGCCGCGGCACAGCACCGCGTCGAGTCGGAAGCCGTCGCCGAGCTTCGGTCCGGCCTTGAGACCCACGAACAAGCCGGACTTCAACTGTTGTCCGCAGGACCCGTAGATCAGACCGCCTTTTTGCGGCAACAAGAGGACGTCTCCGCCCAGTTCGATGCCGCGGCCGGGATCTTGCCGGAGGCGTACGGCATGCGGGCCACAATCCGCGAGGCCCGGGCCGCATGGCAGGAGGGACTGTCCGCGCACAGTCTCTGGGGAAGCCAGGTGGCCAGTGTCCACGGCAACCGAGTGGCGGAGGCACCGGCGTTCGCCGCATCCAGCGCGAAGGCCCGCGCACTGCTCGCCGACGTCCGGCGCGCTTCGCTCGACGCGCTGGAGGACGGCGTCGCCCATGGAACCGAGCTCCAGCAGATGGTATCGACCGTCCGCACGGCCCTCTTTGCGCTGGCCGCTTGCGGCGTGTTCTTCTTCCGCCGGCGGATGAGCAAGTACCTGATTCGCCCCGTGGCGGAGCTGCACCGCGGGGTCGTGAAGCTGCAGTCCGGTGACTACAGCCACCGGATCAGCGTTGTCCGCAATGACGAACTGGGCCAGCTGGCCGAGGCCTTCAATTCCATGGCCGCCACCGTGCATGACAACCATCTGGAACTGACCTTCCGCGCCTCGCATGACCCGCTCACGGGACTGGCCAACCGGGCGGTCCTCACCGAACGCCTCGCCGCCATGTTCGACCCCCAAGCGAAGGACCCGGACGCTTCCGGCACCGGGCGCTGGGACGGGCGTGAAGGCCTGTTGATCATCGACGTCGACGACTTCAAGGATGTCAACGACTCGCTGGGCCATGAGGGCGGCGACGCGTTGCTCATTCAGCTGGCCCAACGCCTGCGGGGCTGCGTGCGCGGACATGACCTCGTCGCCAGGCTGGGCGGCGACGAATTCGCGATCGTCGTCATGGATGACGGCGGCACGGCGACGGACGACGTCGCACGGCGCATCCAGGCCGCGCTGCGGGACCCGTTCTGCATCGATGACGTCCGGCTGAAGGTAACCGTCAGCATGGGCGCCGCCCAGCGCAGCGCCGGCACTGCAGATCCGGCCGAGTTGATGCGGCAGGCAGACTTCGCCATGTATATGGCCAAGCACGGCGGCAAAGGCCGCTACCAGCTTTTCGATGCCCGGGGCTATGACGAAATGACGTACCGCGCTGCTCTCCGGGCGGACCTCGCCACGGCTGTGCAGGCCGGGCAGTTGCGCCTTGACTACCAGCCCGTGGTGAATCTTGGCACCGGCGAAATCGCCGGTGTGGAGGCGCTGGTCCGCTGGGAGCACCCGACCCTGGGCCGGCTGGGACCGGCCGACTTCATCCCCTTGGCCGAGGAAACCGGCGAGATTGGCTCCATCGGCTGCTGGGTACTGGACACCGCAAGCCGTCACGTCGCCGGCTGGCGCCGGTCCCCCGGAACTGCCGAAGACTTCTGGGTCTCGGTCAATCTTTCCACCCTCCAGCTATCCAGCGACCGGAACCTGGCTGCCCTGGAGCGCATCCTGGCCCACCCCGCTTCGCAGGCTGACAAGGTCATCCTCGAGGTCACCGAATCGGCCCTGGCCACAAGCGCCGACGGCGGGGTGGCTGCGCTAAACCGGCTGAAGAGCTTCGGCGTCCGCATCGCAATCGACGACTTCGGGACCGGCTTCTCCTCGCTCAGCACGCTCGCGGCGCTGCCCGCGGACATTCTCAAGGTCGACCGCGCCTTCCTGTCCGGGCTGCCCGGGGACGCCCCGGCCGCGGCGATGCTCGAGGGCATCCTGGAAGTGGCCAGGAAACTGGACCTGGCCGTCATCGCCGAGGGCATCGAGCACACCGGGCAGTTGGATCTCCTGCGCTCGCTCGGCTGTGACATGGGGCAGGGCTTCCTGCTGGCCAGTCCCAGCCCGTCCCCGGTTCTCGTGGCGCTGCTGGCCTCCGGGGCGCGCCTGCAGCCACCGGCCGGCATGGACGCGGCGGCGACGGGCGCCTGAGCCAGCCGAAGGACCGGACCAAGAGGCGTCCTGCTCAAACGGCGGGGAAATCCAACGAGGGCTCGTCCGCGGTGGCGAGTGTCAGGACGGCCTCCTCCACGGTTTCGTGGTCCTCAAGTTCGCGTTCAACCCGGCGCAAGGCCACGGCGACGTCGTGTTCCCGCAGGTCCCCCTGGATGTCCACCGCCGCCACGACGTAAAGCTTGCGCGGGCCCACGTATTCGAGATGCAGGTAAGTGATGCGCTCGATCTCACGGTGTTCGAGGAGCCGGCGGGCCATGGTGGCCTCGATATCGCCGGTCACGGCTTGCCCCACCAGGAAGCGCCGGTTCCGTTCGATCAGCACGACAGCAACCGCGGCCAGCAGGATGCCCACCAGAATCGACCCCACGGCGTCCGGCACTGAGGATCCTGTGAGCTGGTGCAGGAATATCCCGGCGAAGGCGATGAGCAGGCCGATCAGCGCGGCCCCGTCCTCGGCAAAGACGGCCCGCAGGGTGGGGTCGGAGCCCTTGAGGACCTGTTCGAGGGTGTTCCGGTCCAGCTCGCGCGCCGCTTTCCGGTTTTGCCGGAACGCCTGGATGAAGGACACGCCTTCAAGGACGAACGCGACCGTCAGCACCACGTAGGCGATCGCATAGTCACCTGGCGGTTCCGGAGTGATCAGCTGCTGGATGCCGTGCATCACCGACACCACCGCCCCGGCCGTAAACAGGCCAAAGGCGGCGATCATCGACCACACGTAGGCCTCGCGCCCGTAGCCCATGGGGTGGGCTTTGTCCCGTTTCCGCGCGGCTTTCCGTTCGGCGATGAGCAGGAAGACCTGGTTGCCGGTGTCCGCCCAGGAGTGGGCCGCCTCGGCAGTCATGGACGCCGAGCCAGAGATGAGCGCGGCCACTGTTTTGGCTGCCGCGACGAGGACGTTCGCTGCAAAGGCAATGAGCACTGTGAGCGATGCGGACCAGGACTTCTCACGCTTCACGCAATTTCCCTCCCTCGGCTGCGGAATGCAGGCCAGTGACTACGCTATCTCCCCGGCCTCTCGCCGCCCGGTGTTCGACGCCGGCTGGTTCCATTTGTGCCGGTCGGGCGCACAATATAGCTAGTACGTTCATCCGCTCGTTTCCACTAGCCGCTCGGGGTGGTGCGCAATGAATGCTCGTTCGAAGCTGCCGTCGCTGGGGGTGCTCCCGGTCTGGTTGGGGACCGGCAGGTGCTTCGCGGCTGACGAAAGCTCAGCGTTCGATGCCGAGGTCAAGGGCGGCGGCACTGAGACCTTCACCGCGCCGAGGACGCCCGGATCCTACGCCTATCACTGCACCTTTCATCCGGGCATGCTCGGGACGCTGGTGGTCAAATGAGCGCCCAGAGCCCCGGACGGTCCGCGCGGGTCCATACCGGCGGCATGACACTGCGAATCCTCACGGCCGTTGCCCTGTTCATTGACGCCGCCGTCCACATCCATCTGGCCCCGGGCTACCAGGCGGGGAACTCCGCGGGGATCGGCCAGGGCAACCTGTTCCTGCTGGAATCGGCTGCCGCCGTGCTGGCCGGGTTGTACGTGCTGCTGCGCGGCAGCCGGGCGGCCTTCGCCGTCGCGTTCGTCGTCGCCATGAGCGCCTTCGTGGCCGTGGTGGCGTACCGTTATGTGAATATTCCCGCGTTCGGGCCTTTCCCGGCCATGTACGAGCCCATCTGGTTCTTCGAGAAGTCCGTCAGCGCCGTGGCCGAAGGCGCCGGCGCTGTCCTGGCGGCCATCGGTTTCGTCCGGGCCGGATCGCGGACGGACCGGCAGGGCACCCGGTCCAAGCACTGACCAGACCCGGGCCGCGGACTTGCTGGCATGTGGGCGGGGTGGTTCAGGCTGAAGTCGTTTGTACAGGGCACGAAACAAGAGGGCACGAAACAAGAGGGCACGAAACCAAAGGACACGGTGTCTACAGGCGCGGGAGCGGCAAACCGGCCCAGAAGCCGGCCTGCAGACCCGCCGGCAGGCTCCGCGCCCCCTGCGGCAGGGCAGCCCGGGCCGGGATCGGCAGCGGCCCGGCGTGCCGTGGCGGATGCCGGCGCCGCCGTCGGCGCCTATCTTGTCGCCTGGGCCTGGCTCGGCGCGGCGCTCCTCACGGATCCAGGTCCCTGGCTCCTGGCCCTGCTGGCGGGGGTCGCGGTGATCACCCGGGCCGCCGGCTCCGTCCTGCGACGGAAACCCCGGTTTTCCACCCCCGCGGACCGCGTTACCCTCGGCCGGGCAGGCATCGTGGCCTGCTGTGCCGCCGAAACGGTGGTCGGCTTGACCGTCGGCGCCGAAGCCGGACCAAGCCCTCTGGTGGTGGTCCTCGGCACAGCCGCGTTCCTGCTCGATGCCGTGGATGGCCGGGTGGCCCGGTTCACGGGTTCTGCCACGGCCGAGGGTTCACGTCTGGATACGGATACGGATGCCGCCCTGGTTCTGGTGCTGTCCTGCGCGGCGGCCGGAATATTCGGCCTGTGGCCCCTGGGAATCGGCCTGATGTACTACGCGTTCCTGGCAGCAGCCTGGTTCCGGCCGTCCCTGAAGAACCCGCTACCGTCCAGCACTGTCCGCAGGGTCATCGGAGCCACCCAGCCCGCGGCCCTGCTGTTCGTCCTGTTGCCGGGCGTGCCTCCGCCGCTCGGTGCCATGGTGCTCGGCCCGGCGCTGGGGCTGCTGGCGTTTTCATTCGGGCGGGACGTGGTCGGGCTGGAACGGCTCCGGGCAAGCCGCGCTTCGGCCACCGGCTCCCCCACCCCGCGCGCCGGTACGCCGGCGGGGACCTAACGCGGCGCGGGTCTCGGCGCCAGGTTCATCGTCGCCGGGCCCTGGATGACGGCGCCGTCGGCGGCAAACCGCGAGCCGTGGCAGGGGCAGTCCCACGTCGCATCGTCCGCGTTGAACGCGACCGTGCAGCCCAGATGGGTGCAGATGGCCGAGACTGCGAGCAGGTCCCCGTCAGCGTTAGCGTAGACGGCGGTCATTTCGCCGTCGATCTCCGCGACGGTGCCTTCGCCGGGTCGGAGCCCGGCGACGGTCGGTTTGTCCGGCAGCTGGGGTTGCGGCGCTTGGTCCGGTTGCTGCCGCGCCCCGCCGGGCTGGCCGGCGGAAGAGCGGTTGGTGTCGAATACCGCCGCCCAGGGGTTGTGACGGCCCGACAGGGTGTCGGCCAGGATCAGGGCGGCGGCGGTGCCGTTGGTCAGGCCCCATTTGCGCAGGCCCGTGATCACATGAAGGTGCGCCGCCGTCGGAGTCAAAGTCCCGGCGTACGGCAACCCGTCGACGGGCATGGTGTCCTGCGTGGACCATCTGAAGCTGGTCTCCCCGGCGCCGAGGCGTTCCCGGGAGAAAGCCGCTAGGCGGCTGTACCGGGCGGCGGCATCGCTGATTTCGGCGGCCCGGTGCCCCTCGCCGCCGGTGAGAACGAAACGGGAACCCTCAATGTCGATCGCCAGGATGGAGCGCATCGGCTCGTCGACGCTGATGAAGGTCCCGTCCAGGGGCACGTCAGGTGCCAGGCTGGCAACGAGGTAGGAGCGGTGCAGGTAGCAGCGTTCGGCAAACAGGCCGGCGTCGCCAACGGGGACGTTGGTGGCAACGATCACCTCGCGCGCCCGGACGGTGCCACTGCCGGTCCCGACGACGGCGGGAACCCCGTCGCGGACCGAGGTGACGCGCGAGTCCTCCAGTACGTGGCTTCCACTCCCGTCCACTGCGCGGGCGAGGCCTTGGAGGTACTTCACCGCGTGAAGCTGCGCCTGGTCGTCGAACCGGACCGCGCCCCGGGCACCGAACGGCAGCGGCACGTCAGAAGTGAAGACGGCTGGCAGGCCGAGCCGTTCGGCCAGGGCCGCCTCGTCGCGGACCCGGGCGAGGGCGTCAGCGGATTCTGCGTAGGTGTAATTGGACACCCTGCGGAAGTCGCAGTCGATGTCCTCCTCCGCCACGACACGCGCAATGTGCTCGATGGCGGCCTGGTTGGCCTGCCCGTACGTGCCGGCGACGTCCGGTCCGTGCCGGTCCGCGAGTTCGGTGTAGGCCAGCCGGTGCAGGGAGGTGACCTTGCCGGTGGTGTGCCCGGTGACGCCGGTGCCGATGCGCGCTGCTTCCAGGACCGCGACGGTGTTGCCGGCACGTTTGAGGGCCAGCGCCGCCGTCAGGCCGGCAATCCCTCCCCCGACGACGGCGACGTCGACCTCAAGATCCGCGTCCAGGGACGGATAGCGGGTGGTACCGGTTGTGGCGATCCAGAGCGAAACCTGCCGTCCTTCGGGCATCCGCGATCAGAGGCCTTCAACGGCTTCCAGCCGTCCCGAGCGAACCGCATCGGCGAAGGCCTGGTAGTCCTTTTCGTTCTGGTCGGCGTATCGCTCGGAAAAATCGGTGATGGAGCGGTCGAACTTGTCGCTCTTGCCGAGGTAGGACGCGATCGCGATCGGGTCGCCGGACCTGGCGTGTGCCCGCGCCAGCGTCCAGCCGCAGGCATCGGCATAGAAGTTCATGCCGAGCGGCTTCATCCCTTCCACAACCGCTGAGCCCTTCATGTCACGCAGTTGGCGCCAATAGAGGTACCGGTTGTCCTGCACGCCTTTAGTCCACCCCAGGAAGATGTCGCTCGCGGCCTGCATCATCCGCTGCCCCTGCACGACGCGTTCGCCCGGCTGCTTGAATTTGCTCTTCGGCAGGTGGTCCTCGAGCACGGACCTCGTGGCCTCCTTGACCTGCAGAAACAACGGGTCCTGCTGATCGCGCCCCTGGAGCAAGGCGATGAACGCCCGGGTGCCGACGCTGCCCACGCCTACAACCTTGCGGGCGACGTCGATGACTTCGAATCGCTCCAGCAGGCGTCGCCGGTCATCTGGCAGTGTGGCCCGGTAGGACCGGAGCTGGTCACGGACCGCTTCCTCCACCTCGGCGGCGGACATGCCGAACGATTCTCCCAACTCCCGGGCCGGGATAACGATCGGCGGCTGACTGACGATCCGGTACTTCCCGTCCACGAGCTCGCCGAGCTTGGAGAGCGCCTGCAGGCTGTCCCGGGTGTGGGCCTTGGCGACGTTGGCCTTTGCCGTCTTTTCAATGCCCTCGACCGCCTTCTTGAGGGCCTTGCCCTTCTGGGTTGCCACGGCCAGGTTCAAGGTTTCCATCAGCTGCTCCTCCGACAGTCGGGCGTACCAGATGTCCAAGGTGCGCATCTGCGCGAACTCGGCCATCGCCTCCCGGTAGGACCGAACCGCCCCGAGTGTCACGTCGCGGGTATCTTCTTTGGTGTACCCGTTGTTGCGGGCCGCGATCGTGAAGCTCGCGGCCATCCGCTTGACGTCATATTCGAACGGCCCCGGAAGGGTCTCGTCGAAGTCATTCAGGTCGAACAGCAAGGTCCGCTCTGGCGAGGCGAACACTCCGAAGTTGGACAGGTGGGCGTCTCCGCATAGCTGGACGCGCAGGCCGGCCCGCGGCGTGTCCTTCAGGTCGGCAGCCATGATCTTGGCGGCCCCGCGGTAGAACGTAAACGGTGAGACCAGCATCCGTCCGTGCCGCACCGGCACGAGGTCCTGTTCCCGGGTGCGGTTCTGTTCCTCGAGCAGTGCCACCGGATCGGGACGGTCGGACGCGGTTTTCCACCCTGTGTGGCCGGAGACCGGCGCCTTATCCCGGTATTTCTTGCCCTTCGATTTACGTTCCTCGACGCTCGGATGCTTGACTTTGGTCTCAGCCATGATCGGCGACCTCCCTTTGATGTCAGGAACCGCCATCGGCACTCGTTGCCTGGGTCAGTCCTGCTGAGCGCGCGGACGCGCCTTGGGTCGAACTAATGCGATTCTGGCCCCGGCGCGGACAATCGTCAACGCGTTGGTGAAGTCTAGCCGGACCCCGCCGCCGCACACTGATGCCGGTTCGTGGCGCAGCCTGATGGCTGGCCACCGGTTCATCCCGTTCGGGTGATGCCTGCCCTCACCGTGCCGGGTTAGGTTGCAAGACGAGTGGGGTAATCCTCGCTCTTCGCCAACTCGGCAATCATCACCGCAAACCAGATGGAGACATAACCATGGCCGAAGAAGAAGCTCCCGTCCTCGCTGCCCTTGCCGACATCACCGCCGTGTCGCTCGAACGCTCCACGCTCGAACCTCGCGAATTGATGCTGGCCCGGATCGCGGCCCTCGCTGCAGTGGATGCCCCGGCTGGCTCCTACCTGCTCAACGCCGGTACCGCAATGGACGTCGGCATCACCTTGGAGGACGTCCAAGGCATCCTCATCGCAGTTGCTCCAATCGTCGGGACTCCCCGGATCGTGGCGGCAGCCGGCAACCTCGCCAGCGCGCTGGGCTTTGCCCTCGAAATGGCCGAGGCAGAACTCGAAGCAGAGGCCGAAGGCTGAGCCCGTCCTCGCCGAAAGGCACACTTGACGGTACCGTTTCCTACGAACCGCCCGTCACGGCGTCGGCAGTTCCTCGCTGCATCTGCCACGATGCCCTGACTAAAGGCGGCCCATGAACAAGAACCGGCTGGAAGCCTTCAGCGACGGCGTACTGGCGATCGTGATCACCATCATGGTGCTGGAGCTTCACGTCCCCGCCGAACCGACCTGGCCGGCGCTGCTCCACGAACTTCCAACGCTGCTCAGCTACCTGCTGAGCTTCATCTACGTCGGGATCTACTGGAACAACCACCACCACATGCTGCATCTGGCCGGACGGATCAACGGCGGGGTGCTCTGGGCAAACCTGCATTTGCTGTTCTGGCTCTCCCTCATCCCCTTCACCACCCGGTGGATGAATGACACGGGTCTGGCGGAGGTCCCCGTCCTCGTCTACGGGCTGAACCTGCTGCTCGCCGCCATCGCCTACTACATCCTGAAAACAACCCTGATCCGCCAGCAGGGACGCGGCGGCGCGCTGGACCAGGCCATGGGGCAGGACTGGAAGGGCAAGGGATCGCCCGCGCTCTACATCGCCGGGATGGGGCTCAGCCTGGTGAACCCGCTCCTGGGGATCGCTGCCTATACGGTGGTCGCCGCGATCTGGCTCATCCCGGACCGGCGGGTGGAGCGGTTCATCGCGCACACGTGAGTAGAGGCGCATGTAAGTCTCGGGGCGGCTACTGCCGGACGCGTTGAGCCAGCGAGTCGCTCAGGAACCGCAGATGCGCCGGGGTTGGCGTTACCACATGAGCCGCGTAGCCGGGGTGGTTGCCGAGGTACTTCTTGATGTAGGGACACACCGGAACGATCGTCAGGCCCGCGGCGATAGTCTCATCGAGTGCCTGTGCAGCCAGCACCCCGGCCAGCCCACGGCCGCCATATTCCTCGTTGATCTCCGTGTGGTAGAAAATCCGCTGGCCCGCCCCAACGTCGTCCACATAAGCGGCCTGGCCGATCACGGTGCCGGCGTCGAGCACTTCGAAACGGCTGCGCTGCGGGTTGTCACTGATGGTAATCGTGGTCACTATGGTCTCCTTGAGCGGGCCGGATTGGCCCGGCGATCGGGCTTATGGCAGCAGGGCTTGCCGGTAAGGGCTTGCCGGATTGGACAGGTCAGCCGCGTGGCCGAATACGGGCATTCGGCAGGGCAGGGGCCGGGAGAGCGGCGGGCCCGCCGGGCGGAAACGGGCCGAACCGCAGGTCAGGTGCTCCACCGGCGGCGTCCCCAGTGCCGGCGTCCGCGCCGATCTCGGACTGCCACTGGGCCCTGTACGCGACGATCTCCTCATGGCTGCGGCCGACGAAGTTCCACCACATCACAATTTTTTCGCCCAGCGGCTCTCCGCCGATCAGGAGAACGCGGGCTCCGTCGCTGCCCGCGAACAGGGTCAGGGACCCGTGGCCGACGGGCAGGTACGCGAGGTTGTCCTTCGCGACCGGCTGCCCGTCCACGGCCAGGGTGCCCGAGTCCACCAGCAGGCCGTGTTCGAAGGACGCATCTGTTTCGAGCGTCAGTTCCGTCCCCGCGTCGAGCAGGATTTCGGCACCCAGCAGGGGTGTGTGGGTTGTGACGGGCGAGACGGACCCGGAGAGCGCGCCGAGGAAGACGCGCATGGTCCAGCCGCTTCCGCTGACCGGCTCGGGACGGTAGTGCTCAAAGGTGGGCGCCATGTGGCGTGCCGTGTCCGGCAGCGCCACCCACAGCTGCGCGCCGTGCAGGACGGTTGTGTCCGGTGTGGAAAATTCCGAGTGGCTGATGCCGCGGCCGGCGGTCATCAGGTTCACCTCGCCGGGCCGTACCGCTGCGTGAAAGCCGGCCGAGTCCTGGTGTTCGATCTCGCCTGTGAACAGCCAGCTGACGGTTTGAAGCCCGGTGTGCGGGTGGCGCGGGACTTTCATGCCGCCGGAATCGCCGACCTGGTCCGGGCCATAATGGTCCAGGAAGCACCACGCCCCAATGAGGCTGCGCTGGCGCTGCGGAAGGGTGCGCCGCACATCCATCGCGCGCGGGCCGCCCAGCGGGACCTGCCGCGGAACCAGGAGTTCGACGCCGGCGCAGGGCCCGTCCGTTTCGCAGAGGATTTCCTGGGGCGCGACTTCGGTATTGCTCATGATGACAGCCTAGCTTCGCGCGGGCCGCGGGTCAGCCTTCGGCAGACGGCCTCAACCCGCAAGGAGCGGGCCTCAATTCCAGGCCGAACGGCGCAAGGGGGGTTCCGCGCCGCCCGGGCGCTGGACCAGGACCTGGTTCACGCCCGTGATGCCGGCCTCGAAGCCGAGTGCGCTCGCGGCCATGTAGAGCCGCCACACCCGGGCCCTTCCGAGCCCGGCGAAGCGCACGGCCTCGTCCCAGTGCTCCTCCAGGTTCCGCACCCAGGCCCGGAGCGTCAGGGCGTAGTGGCGCCGCAACGCCTCAACGTCCAGGACCTCCAGGCCCGCCGCTTCGAGTGCCGCGACCATCTCCGAAAGGCTGAGCATCTCGCCGTCCGGGAAGACATAGCGGGGAATGAAAGAGTCCGGGTCCGGCGGGGTCGCGCCGGCATTCCAGGAGATCGCGTGGTTGAGCAGCCGTCCTCCCGGGCGGAGCAGGCCCTGCAGGTGGGAGGAATAGTGCTGGATCTGCTCGCGTCCGACATGCTCTGACATGCCGATGGAGCTGATCGCGTCGAACGGCCCGTCGTCCACGTCGCGGTAGTCCTGCACCCGGATGTCCACCCGGTCCGTGAGTCCGGCGTCCGCCGCCCGCTTGCGGGCCAGGGCCGCCTGTTCGACCGAGAGCGTCACCCCGACGACGTCGGCCCCGTAGTGTTGCGCGGCATGCAGTGCGAGGCTGCCCCAGCCGCATCCCACGTCCAGCATGCGCATGCCCGGCTGGAGCCCCAACTTGCGGCAGACCAGATCGAGCTTGGCTGTCTGGGCGGCGTCAAGCCCGGTCTCGTCCGACTCCCAGACCGCGCACGAGTAGACCATGGATGGGCCCAGGACGAGGGCGTAAAAGTCGTTCCCGACGTCGTAATGGTGCGAGATGGCCGCGGCGTCGCGCCCCTTGGAATGCCGCCGGCCGTGGCGGCTCACGCGCGCTTCCTCCGGCGGCGGAGCCGGGTTCGTTCCCAGCGCGCCGAGCCGGACGGCTGCTTTGACCAGCGCGAACACTTCGCCGGGTGTCGGCGGCCGGAACGGGCCGGGCTCGGCGAACTTTCCCGCCGCGCTGAGGGCCGCGAAGGCGGCGAAGATGTCGCCGGGTGCCTCGATATCGCCGGCCACATAGGCCCGGCTCAGTCCAAGCTGCCCTGGGGACCACAGCATCCGTCGAAGCGCCCGCCGGGACCGGAAAACGACGACGGGGGCGTCTTTCGGGCCCGCTTCCGAGCCGTCCCAGGCCTTCAGCCGCAGGGGGATCCCGTCGGTGCCAAGGATGATCGCCAGTGCGTCGGCCAGCCGTGAAGCCGCATTCGTCGATGCCGTCATGTCCAGTGCCCCATTTCCAGTGCCTCGTCTCCGGTGCTGCGGGCTGAGCCCCGCCAGTTCCAAATCTAAGGGCATAACACGCCCGGCAACCAGAGCCTTGGTTCGGATTCCTTTGCCCGCCCCTTCCCCTTCCCTGCACCCCGCCCCTTCCCAGAGCAGCGGCGGCGGCTGGCTCTGGCGCTTGGGGGTGCTGTTGCCTATGGTGTGTCCTATGTCTGAGTCTTTCTCATCCCTCGTGGACACGTTCAAGAATGTCGGTGTGTCACGGGCCTACGGGCCCGCCGTGAACATCGCAGGAGAAGAGGTCGTCCCGGTAGCGGTGGTGTCCTTCGGCTTCGGCGGGGGCAGCAGCCCGGAAGACGGCCAGCCCGGCGGCGGCGGAAGTGGAGGCGGGGGCGGCGGCCTCGTCTTGCCCCTGGGCGTCTACGCCAAGGGCCCTTCGGGCGGCATGACGTTCCGGCCCAACACCGTGGTGGTTCTTGTGGCGCTGGCCCCTCTGGTGTGCGCCGTCGGCATTTCGATCCGCGGCATACTTCGCACCGTCCGTTCCCACCGCTAGCACCGCGGCTGCGGGGCCAAGGATTCCCCAAGCCCGTCAGGGCATCGTGGGGTCTGGCGGCCTGGGTCTCGGGCAGTCCTGTGGCGGGCGTCGGATGGACTTGATCGGCGATGAACTTATTCAGAACTGCATGCGCACCAAGCCTGGGCGCGGCGCTCCTGATGACAGGATGCGCTGCTCCCCAGGCCATACCGGGCCCCACAACCACCGTGACGGCGACAGCCCCGCCGTCGGTGGTGGTCTTCGATCCGCAGACCAGCGGCAAGATTCTGGCCGAGCGGATCAAGGCACGCGCCAAACCCACGGACCCCGGCGTCACGATTTCCGAAGTGGAGTGCAAGAACTTCCCGGATATCAAGGTCAACACGCATACGGATTGCCAGATGGTGGTTAACGGGGTCAAACGCGGATACCGGGCCACGTTCACCCAGCGTGACGGCCACTACGAAATAAAGGCCCAGGAACTTACTTGGTAGTGGGCGCGGCGTAGGACATGGCGGGTTCCCGGTCGTCGTCGGCGTCGACCCAGGCTGCGAAGTCCTTCAGCGACATGAAGCAGTAGTAGTCGCAATACCGCAGGTTCTTCTTCTCCGACTTGCTCATGCCGGTAATTCGAGGCGGGCCCGGCCGCGGATGGGCCGGCGGCGGTCAGCACCCTAGCGTTGCCGCCTGCCGGCATCGGCGATGGCGAGCGCCAGTTCGGAGAACACTTCCTCCGGGGTCCCCGACGCAGCCAGCTCGGTGAAGTGCGCGTATTCGGGCAGCGATCGGTAGGCGGCCCGCAACGAGGTGAGCTCTTCGAGCGTTTCCGTGTCCGTGCCGCGTGCCAAGACTCTTCGATGCGCCTGTTCCGGGTCGATCACGAGGTGGAGCACTACATCAGGTTGGGGAAACTTCGTCAGGAGGAAGGGCAGAAGCCGGCCCCGGGGAAGGCCCCGCGCCTGGCGCAGCGCCAACTGGCAGTGCAGGTGGCGGTCCATGATGACCAGGCCCGGATGCCTGTGCGCCCTGGCGTGGGAAACCACCACGTTCGCGGTGCGGATGGCTGTCTCTACGGCATCCGCCAGCCGCGGATGAAGCTGTATGCCGAACTGTGCGCCCAGCAGCGACATCCGGCGCCGGCCGGCGTAGTTCCGGAGCAGGAGCGCCTTCTTTCCTGCCCGGTGCGCGGCTGCAACCGTTGCCTGCGCGGCGGTTGTTTTTCCCGACCCGTCAATTCCCGTCAAGACAATCAGCAATCCGGCTCCTCCTGGTAGTGGCGGTGTTCGGGCCCGCGACGCAATCCGGCGGCTTCCCCTACTGCTACCAACGGCAGGGACGGCTGAATCGTCCCCGTCAAACAGGTGATCCCCGCCGCTATGGGAGGAACCGGCGGCCTCGTTCTAGGATTCTGGCGATTCGTCCCTGGCCTGGCTCAAGGCATCTATGTCGTCGTGAAAAGCCAGGTAGAGGTTGGCAATTATGCGTGCGCTCGACAGTGACCCGCCTACCAAGGTTTCAACCTTCTTCAAGCGGTAGCGGACAGTGTTCGGGTGCACGAACAACACACTGGCAACCTTCGCGACATCCAGGTCGTTCACCAGGTAGCAGATGACCGTCTCCTTCAGGTCGCTGTCGACGTTGAGGGCCTCAACAAACCTGTTGAGCTTGTCCTTGTCCGGCGCAGACTGCCGACGTGCCAGGAGCCACGTGGCGGGGTCCACCTCATCCAGCCGGACAATGCCCCGATACGTTCCGGAGGCGGTGGCCGCTGCGGCCTGGATTTGCCGGCGGGCAATTCCGGCTGCTGCCTCTGCTTCCCGGAAAGCCTCGGGCGTCCTTGCAAGATCGGAATAGGGTTCAGACAGGCCGACGAAAACAGACCCGGCCGTCAGCTCCAGCCAGGCATCCAGAGCCGACGAGTTCGAAACCACCGCATGGAAGCCCGGCGGGTTTTCGGGCGTTCGCCCGTTCTCTGCCAGCAAGAGCCCCAGACCACTGGCTTCGGCCCCTCGCAAAAGGAGTTCGGAAAAGGACGGGTCCACCGGCTCCTCGGCCGGACTTGCCGCGACGACGGCACGCAGGGGCTCGTACGGTGTGAACCGGAAGGCGCGCATCCGCTCCCAGTGCCTGAACTCGCGGGCCAAGGGCACACCGTCTTGCAGCATAGTCAGCAACAGCGTGTTTTCGTGCCGCTCTCTTGAATCCGAAAACCGGGCGATCCCATTAACTGCGGCCAGGAGCCGCTGCGCCGTTTCGAGCAGGACGTCTCCGAGATCCTTCAGCACGCGGTGGTTCCTGCTGGCCACGGCCAGGGTGAAGCCCTCGCCGCGAAGCACCAGTGGCCGCGCCATGACCCCCCACTGCCCTATCACGATGGTCCCGGACGCGTTATTGCCATCACGCAACTCTTTCCAGATCAGGTGGGTCGGGCCTCCCCCGGAGGATTCGACGATTCGTCCGGAATTTTCGTAAAGCACGGCTGTGCCCCGGCATGCCATGGCGAGTCTGACGATGAGCGCGTGGACGGGGTTCTCAGCGGAAATGCTCTGCAGCAGGTCGTTGCTTATCCAGAGTGCCCGCTTCTGCACGTACGCATCAGGAGATGCCTGTGACTGGTTGATGAAGTTCTCTATGCGGTGGAAGGGAACATCGTGCGCCACGGTATACAGCGGGAATCCGGCTTGTTTGCAGGCCGCGACCAGCTTGGCGGGCACTTGGTCAAAGTAGACTCCAACGCCGAAGAAGAGGGCCGCAACGCGCGCTTTCCGCAGATCTTCGACGAGTTTCACGGGCAGCAGTTCATCCCGTTCGGCATTGACAAACCTCAGCCCCGTGGTCAGCAGGACGGTGTTCGGCTCGAGCCACGCAGCCGGATTGTGGATGTCACTTGTGTGGGCTCCCAATACGATGGCAGCCGGGTTGCCCGGAACGAGAGGGGTCAGGCCCAACGGCGCTTCGGATACGACGTCGTGAAGAGTGACCGGGGTCCGGTCGGGCATTGTTCCTCCTGGCTGCAGGGGAAGGGAGGCCTTGGCGGACGACCGATTGTAAATCTGACAAAGGTCCCTGCTCCATAATTTTAGTTCCTCCAGTGACAGAGACCCACGTCACAGGGAAAGTTGTTGGTACCCAATCAGCATCCTGGAGGAACTTAGATGTCCAACCTTAGAGTCGCCGTCGACGTCGGGGGTACGTTTACTGACGTTTGTATTTTCGACGAAGAAACCCATCGCATGCGTGTCACGAAGGTCCCGTCGACACCTGCTGACCCCATGTTGGCGATATTGAGCGGCGTGCAGCGCGCCGAGATCAACCTCGAGGACGTGTCGCTCTTCTCCCACGGCACCACGGTGGCAACGAACGCCCTCATCACCCGCAACTTTCCCCCCGCAGCCATGGTCACGACCAAGGGGTTCAGGGACGTCATCGAGATCCGGGACGGTACGAAGGATGACCTTTGGGACGCCTACAACGACGTAAGCGGCCCCTACATCCGCCGACGGGACAGGTTCGAGGTGACCGAGCGTACTGACTACGCCGGCAGCATCGTCACTCCCCTGGACGAAGGGGAAGCCCGCCGCCTGGCCGCGGTGCTCCGCAAGCGCGGCGTCACCACCATCGCCGTCTGCTTCATCAACTCCTACGCCAACGCCGAGCACGAAATCCAGATGCGCAAAATCCTGGAAGAAGAGCTTCCTGAGGCAACAGTTTCCACCTCGTCCGAGATCCTGCCCGAAATCTTCGAGCACGACCGCTTCAACACCGCCGTCTCCAACGCCGTGCTGGGCCCCCTGGTGTCCGGCTACGTCAGCCGCCTCGCCGATGAGCTCAAAAGCGGCGGCTACGACGGCGACCTGCTGCTCCTGCACTCCGGCGGCGGCTCCATGACCCCCCGCATGGTCAAGCGGTACCCGGTGCGCCTCGCGGCATCCGGCATCGCGGCCGGAGCCATCGCTGCGAAGCACATCGCCCAGCAGTGTGGCTTCGAGAACGCCGTCAGCCTGGACATGGGCGGCACGTCTACGGACATTGCCCTGGTCTCCGACGGTGAGCTCCGCATCACCAAGGAATGGCAGGTGGAATACGGCCACCCCATCGTCTTCCCCAGTATCGAGGTCCTTACCATCGGCGCCGGCGGCGGCTCGATTGCGCACATTGACATTGCCGGTTCGCTTCGCAACGGCCCGCAGTCCGCGGGTGCCGATCCGGGACCCGCCTGCTACGACATGGGCGGTGAAGAGCCCACCAACTGCGACGCCAACGTGGTCCTGAACAGGCTCGGATCCACCCTGGCCGGCGGCGCGAAGACGCTGGACCGCGGACTCTCCCAGACCGCAATCAAGCGTGTCATCGCTGAACCGCTGGACATGAACGAAGCGGAGGCGGCCCACGCCATCCTCCAGGTCGCGAACGCCAACATGGCCGACGCCGTCCGCCTGATCTCTATCCGCCGCGGCTACGATCCCCGTGACTTCGCGCTGATCGCCTTCGGCGGCGCCGGCGCCCTGCACGGCGCAGAGGTGGCCAGGGAACTGAACATTCCCACCGTCGTCGTACCGCCCAGCCCCGGCGTCACGTCCGCGCTGGGCTGCCTCCTGGTGGACATCAGGCACGACCTGTCCGCGATGTATACGGCTGTTGCCGCCGACGCCGATCCGGAAGACCTGGAGAGCAAGTACAGGTCCCTCGAAACGGAAGCCACGGCCCGGCTGCGCCACGAAGGCGTGTCCGAGGAGAATTCGATCCTGCAGCGGATCATCTCCATGCGCTACCAGGGACAATGGCGTTCGCTGGCCGTGAATATGGGAACCGGTGCCGGCGCTCTGGAAGACGCCATCCAGAGCTTCCACCAGCAGCACGAACGCGAGTTTGCTTTCCGCCAGGACGACCAGCCCGTGGAGATCTACCAGCTGCAGCTGTCCGCCATCGGCAAGACACCCAAGCCCTCCTTCGCCCCGGCGACGGAATGGGTCTCCGGGCCAGGCGAGCCCGATTCGGTCCGGCCGGTGTACTTCGGCAACGACGGCTGGGTTGATACGCCCGTCTACGACCGCACCAAGCTCGGCGCCGGCGCGACCTTCGAGGGCCCCGCCATCATCGACCAGCTTGACTCCACGACCGTCGTGCCCCCGCGCACTACCGCCGAGATCGACGAGTGGCTCAACATCCGGATCCACCTCACCGAGTTCAAAGACGAGCAGGAAGCCTAACCATGACCGACGTGATCACCATGCCAGATCTCCATGTCGCGCACTCCGATGCCCGGCTGGCATCAGGCCTAGACCCCGTGACGTTCGAGGTGCTGAAAAACGCCTTCGTCACCAGCGTCGACCTGATGAGCGAGCAGATTCTCCGGACTTGCTACTCCTTCGTCATCTACTCACGTGACTTCTCTTCCGCCCTGTGTGATGCCAACGGAAACACAGTCATGCAGGGCAGCGGTGATATTGCCGTCCACGTCGGTACCCTGCACTTCCAGTGCAAGGCTGTCATTGACGAATTCAAGGACGACATCCACGACGGCGACGTGTTCGCCATCAACGACCCCTACCGGGGCGGCACGCACTTCAACGACGTCAGCTTCATCCGGCCGATCTTCTCCGACGGTGAGGTGATCGCCTTCGCCCAGAACAAGGGCCACTGGGCTGACATCGGCGGGAACGTTCCGGGTTCATTCGATGTCAACGCCAAGGAGCACTTCGGGGAGGGCCTGCGGATCACTCCCGTGCGGATCTGGAGCAAGGGTGTCTTCCTTCACGACGTCGCCCAACTCCTGGTCTCCAACACCCGGGCACCGCGCCAGGCGATGGGTGACCTCCAGGCCCAGTCGGAGGCTACCGCGGTGTGCGAGCGTGAAGTCCTTCGGCTGGTTGAAAAGTACTCCAAATCGACGGTTGTCGCGGCGATGCAGGAAACCCAGGACTATGTGGAACGGATCGTCCTGCGCCGCCTGGAATCACTGCCGGAGGGAGTGTGGGAGACCACCGACTACATCGACTTCGATCCCGGCAAGGGCGAGGGCCTGGTGCCCATCAAGATCAAGCTGACGCTGGACGGCAAGGGCATCCACTATGACCTGACCGGTTCCGCGCCCGCCGTCGAAACCTTCCTTAACTCCGGTTACGGCACCACCTACTCGGCCATCTACGCCGGCACCAAGACGTTCTTCCCCGACGTTCCGTTGAACTCCGGCTTCTATGCCGCCGTCGATGCGGAAATCGGGCCGGAGGGCACCGTGGTCAATGCCGGCTGGCCCTTTGCGGTCACCGGCTTCTGCTCCGGTCCGTACGAAAAGCTGATGAACGGGATCTTCGAGCTGTGGTCGCAGATCATGCCTGAGCGCGCCATGGCCTGTGCGTTCAACCTCGAGTACCTCCTGGTGGGTGGCCGCGACGGCCGCACCGACGATAACCCCTACTTCATGTGGTACGACTGGATGGCCGGCGGCTGGGGTGGCCGAGCCTTCAAGGACGGGGCCAGCGCCACCGCCCCGGTCTTCGGCCCCGGCCTGGCGGTCCAGCCCATCGAAGGCCAGGAACGGCTGTCGCCGGTCCTGACCACCGTGCACCAGATTGGCACCGACTCCGGCGGCCCGGGCAGGTTCCGCGGCGGCCTCGGCATCGAAAAGGGCGGCACCTTGGTCGACGCGACGAAGACCGTGATGAGCTACTGCTGCGACCGTGCCCGATCCATTACCTGGGGCATCGAAGGCGGCCTGCCCTCCATCCCGCACGGGGTCTGGATGAACAAGGGCACCGATCAGGAAAAGTTCCTCGGGTCCAACTTCTCAGCCGTTCCGCTGCAATCCGGGGACTCGTTCACCCGCCCGTCCGCGGGTGGGGGCGGCTACGGCGATCCCTTGGACCGGCCCTTCGACGAAGTCCTCGAAGACGTCATCGACGACTACGTGTCGATCGAACGGGCTGCGAAGGACTACGGCGTCATCATCCGCGAAATCGACCGCGAACTCGACCAGTTCGAGATCGATGAAGCGGCCAGCGCCTTGCTGCGCCAACAGATCCGCGCCGACCGCCCCGCGTGGCTGACCGCCGATCCGGTCGCAGTGGCGGAGAAGTACCGCGCCGGAGAGGTGGACATGCTCGACGTGATCCGCCGCCACGGCGTCATCCTGGACTGGGGCACCGGGGAGCTGTTCCCGGCGACCACCGCGGAGTTCCGCAAGAGCATGACGAAGCGTTCCTCGTCCCACTGGCACTGAACGCATTCTGACGAACACCGGGCCCGCCGGCGCTGATCGCGGCGGCGGGCCCTGGCCTCTCATTGCCCTGAAATCGCGACTGATCCGTGACCACGGCGAAGGAAACCCGGATCGAACCCCACGGTAGTGCCGGGTTCCGCTCCTCTCGAACGACCGAAGGCAAAGCGTCCCCTCCCTAGCTTCTTCAAATGATGTGAAAGGTGCGAAATTGTCGTACTCGAACTATGTCCTGCCGGCCAGCATGCGTGCCGGAAGATGGTCCCTCACCATGGCTTGGTGGGCGGTCTTCTCTGCGATGTTCTGGATCTACATAGCTGTGGCTTCAGCCGGCGCCGTCGGCGTGACCAACACCCTGATTGGCATGGCTCTCACCGTTGTCACGTACGGTGCAATCAACACGGTGCTCTCGCGCTATGCGGCGCGGACAGGGCTCACCGTCAGCCTCTTCTCCCGGACACTGTTCGGACTGGTCGGTTCCGCCCTGGCATCGCTGATCTTCGCAGCCACTGCCATTTACTACGCGGTGTTCGAAGGATCCATCATTGCCGTGGCGTTCCACGAGTATTTCGGTGGAAGCATGGTGGTTTGGTACGGCATCGTGGTGCTGTACGCCATTCCCCTGGCCCTGGGGGGCGTGCAGAACTGGCTGGACAAACTCAACGGTGTCCTGCTCCCGCTCTATGTTGCTGGACTGGTTGCCGTGGTCATCGCCGCCACCCTCATCCGGGGCGTACCGACGGACTGGATTGGCCAGGCCGCCGCCTCGTCGGCGCTCCCGGGCTGGCTGACGTCGTACCTGATCTACATGGGCGTCTACATCATGATGATGTACACCTTTGACTACGCCAGGCTGGGACGCCAACGGGATGAAAAATTCCTGGGAAGAGTGACATTCGGCTGGGTCTTCTACGCATTCACGTTCGGGCTGAACGGGCTTGTTGGCATCTACATCATGAGCGCATGGCGAATTGAAGCCTCGGAAACCGGGGTCGTCCAGGCGTTCATCTCTTCCCTTGGGCTTGTCGGCCTGCTCGTCATCCTCATTTCCCAGACCCGCATAAACACGGCAAACTACTTCCTCGCATCAGAAAACCTTTCGGCATTTGCCAGCCGGGTATTTAGGCTCGAACTGCCCCGCTTTGTCTGGGTGATCGTCTGCGGGGCACTGGCCTTCTTGCTCATGCTCACGGATGTTCTGAGTTACCTTCTCAAGGCCCTGGCCTGGCAAGGCGTATTTGTCACCGCCTGGGTTGCCGTCGCCCTGGTCTTTATTGGCATGAATTGGAATAAGCAGGACCGTGTTCCGGATATCCGGCCAGCCAGTCTCAAGGCGGTCAGCCCCGGAGCAGTCGCCTGGGTTTTCGCTTCAGCGGTCGGAATTGCCCTCACGGAACAAACAATGTGGCCGGTCGTGTCACAGCTGACGCCCCTGATCACCATGGCGTTGGCCGCGGGCGTCTACTACGCCGCCTATAAGATCTCGCCGCCGCGTCTGATCAGCGCCGCAGGGACAATTGAGCCAACCGAGGAAGAGTTGGATCCTGCGATCACGCATTAGGCCAACCGCAGGGAATATCGCTAGCTCATGCAGCCGAACTCCACCGGACAACGTCGTCCGGTGGAGCTCGGCTTTGTGAGTCCTGAACTATTTTCCGGACATGTCTCCATACTGGGGGCCGCCGGTTGTCTATGGGGCTCCCAGACTCCACCCAATAAGGCCCCCGATAATGCAGCCGCCTCCCACAACAAAGAAGACTTTCGCAACCCGTCGTATCTTGCGACGCTTTTTACTTCTATAGGCCTCCAGAACTTCTGAGTCCTGATGGATGAAGAGATTCCAGTTGGTCGCCAGTTTGGCCAGCGGGTTAGAGATGGCCAAGCATAATAGGCCCCCGAGCAGGACGACTAAACCGAACACGATCGCCGACATGCTCATCCTCCTGGTTCACAACTGATCGGTTGCCCGAATTCTAAGATCCAGACGCGGTCAGGCCAACGACCTGCAGTTTCGGCGGCTCCGTGACACAACAGCCCTGATTGCCCGCAGCAGTCAGCGCGGCACGGATCTCCAATGCCGGACATGGAAGGCCAGCCATACAGTGCAGGCAATCGGTACCAGCGGGAAAACAAATTCCCCGAGGAAAGCAAAGATGGCAAAAACGATCCAGAGCGCACCGTTCATGACCGAGGCAACGATCAGTGATTTTCGGGTGATTATGTCAGTGGGCACATGCACGCCCTCGGCGCGCAGGGCGCGGGTTTCAGAGACTACTCCCCGGATCAGGGGAACGAAGACCGCCGCCACGACAGCAGCAAACGCCACGGACAACCACGGCTCAGGTATTCCCGCTGCGTCCAGGGCGCTCCGCAAGACGAAGTTCAAAAACATGAGCCACAGCAGGCCCCAGACAACCAGTCGCCGCCGCTTGGGGGGCATCCCCTCCAGTGAGTCCGACGGCCACGATTGCCACGCGTACTTCTTGCCGTCTTCACCGCTGCCGGACGTCATGGCCACAGACTACGACAGGAATGATGCCAACGAAGATTCAAAGATGCTGTGCGAGGCAGACGCCCCCGGCAAGGGCATTCCATTCCGCCATGGTCTTCCGGAACCGGGCAGGTAGCGTCAACTCATGCAAGGCGCGACAGACCGCCTGGGGGAAGTTCGCACCGAGGGTCATGCAGCGGTCGATGTCCTGGGACGTCGCCACGGCGCCCTCGTTGAGGATCAGATGGGCTTCCTCGGCCAGAGCGTCGCGGATGCGCCGGCGGACGCGGTCCTGGTCGATTCCTTGCCGCTCCGATGGAAGCATGCCTGCCGCAGGCTGCACCTCGCCTTTTTCATCGAGGGGAACCGGCGGTGCGCATCACGGCGGGGCCGGACGGCCGCTGCGTTTACCGGAAAGCCCCTGTGCCTGTGAGCTTCTGGCCGAGAATGAGGGTATGGACTTCGTCGGTGCCTTCGTAGGTGCGCACCGATTCGAGGTTGTTGGCGTGGCGCAGGGGCGAGTGTTCGAGAGTGATCCCGTTGCCGCCCAGGATCGTTCGGGCTTCGCGGCAGATCTCGATCGCCTCGCGGCAGTTGTTGAGCTTGCCCACGCTGATCTGGTGGGGCTGCAGTTTGCCCGCGTCCTTGAGGCGGCCCAGGTGCAGGGCCAGGAGAAATCCCTTGTTGATCTCCAAAGCCATGTTCACGAGCTTCTGTTGGGTGAGCTGGTACCCCGCGAGCGGGCGGCCGAACTGAAGGCGACCCATGGAGTACGTCAGGGCGGCCTCGAAGGCGTCGCGTGCCGCGCCCATCGTGCCCCAGGCAATGCCGTAGCGCGCCTCGTTGAGGCACGCGAAGGGGCCCCGGAGTCCGGTGACGTTGGGTAGGACTGCCTCGGCGGGGAGGCGCACGTCGTTCAGCGTGATCTCGCACTGGATCGAGGCGCGCATCGAGAGTTTCTGCTGGATCGGCGTAGCCGTGAAACCGGGGGTATCCGTCGGGACGACGAAGCCACGCACGCCGTCGTCGGTCTGGGCCCAAATCACGGCGACCTGCGCCACGTTCGCCAGCCCGATCCAGCGCTTGGTGCCGTTCAGGACCCAGTCTCCGCCGTCGCGGCGGGCGAACGTGGTCATGGATGATGGGTCCGAGCCGGCGGTTGGCTCAGTGAGGCCGAAACATCCGATCGCCCTGCCGGCGGCCATTTGAGGGAGCCATTCCAGCTTTTGCTCCTCGGAGCCGTGCTTGGCGATGGCGGACATCGCGAGGGAACCCTGGACGGAGACGAAGGTGCGGATGCCGGAGTCGCCGGCCTCGAGTTCGGCGGCGACGATCCCGTAGTCGACGGCCGTGCCGCCGGCGCAGCCGTACCCCTTCAGATGCATGCCGAGCAGTCCCAGTTCGGCGAGGTCGGGCACGATTTCGAGCGGGAACCGGGCCTCGTCGTACCACTTGCCGATGTTCGGTTTGATTTCTTGCCGGACATACGTCCGGACCCGGTCACGGAGGGCCAGCTCATCGGCGCTGAGGAGGGAGTCGAAGGAGATGAGGTCCGAGGGGTCCACGGCAGCGGCTGCCTCGAGATCGGCGGAACTGGGGGCAAGAGTCATGGGGTGGTCCTTCCTGGGCCTGAATGACAAGGGGAATGGGCGGGGCGTTGCGGCGTGCAGAGGGTGGTCGTGCTTTGCGGGTGCCGCAGCCAGTCCACTACGTCTTCGGTGTGCTCCCCGAGCGCGGGCGGCGCCTGGGTCCGCGGCGGCAGCGCCGGCGTCCAGGTGATGGGGTGGCGGATCTGGCGTCCGATGACTGAACCGCCGCCGTCGTGCACTTCGATGGTCGGCGCGAGACCCAATGACTCCGCGAAGGCAATTCCTTCCCCGATGCTGGCTACGCGCCCGGCTGGCACGCCCGCCGCGACCAGGGTGTCCTGCCATGCTTCCGCCCCTGCACCGGCGAGCCCGGACTCCAGCAGCGGAATGAGCTCGCGGCGGTGCCGGACGCGGAGCGAGTTGGTCACGAAACGCGGGTCCGCTGCAAGCTCCGGCACGCCGATGGCTTTGCAGAGCCGCGCGAATTGCCCGTCGTTGCCCACAGCTACGGCCAGGGGGGTGTCGGCCGTGGCCAGGAGCTGGTAGGGGACGATGGAGGGATGATCGTTGCCCATTCGTTGAGGCACGACGCCGGCCCCCAAATACGCTTGTCCCTGATTGGCCAGGGCGCCCTGGAGGCTGGAGAGCAGGTTGACCTCGATCCTGCGGCCCCGTCCTGAGTAAGCACGCTCGGAAAGGGCTGCGAGGATGCCGATGGTCGCGTCCTTCGCCGTCAGGACATCGACCAGCGCGACCCCCACTTTGTAGGGGTCGCCCTCCGGGTCGCCGGTAATGCTCATGAGCCCGCCGAGCGCCTGGACGATGAAGTCGTACCCGGGAAGATCCCGGCCGCCAGTGGAGCCGAAGCCCGAGATCGACGCGTACACGAGTCCCGGGTTCTTGTCCGTGAGTGACTCATAGCCGAGCCCGAGTTTGTCGAGCCCGCCGGGCTTGAAGTTCTCGACAAGAACGTCTGCACGGCGCGCGAGTTCCCGGGCCAGCTCGAGGTCATCGGGGTCGGTCAGGTCCAGGGTGATCGATTCCTTGTTCCGGTTGACGCCCTCGAAGTAGGTTGCCCCCGTTGGCGAGGACGGCGGAGCCCACTGGCGGGTGTCATCCCCGGTTCCCGGGCGTTCGACTTTGATGACACGGGCCCCGAGATCGGCCAGGGTCATGGTCGCCAGCGGCCCGGCGAGCACGCGGGAAAAGTCCGCGACGAGGATTCCCTCGAGGGGCGCGCTGGGCGGGGCCTCGGACCTCATGGCCGGCCTCGATCGGGCCACATTGCAGGAACACTCATGACAGCACCGAGCGAATGGAAGCCTCCAGCACGGCCAGGCCCTCATCGAGGACGTCGGCCTCGATCCCAAGCGGCGGAAGCAGGCGGATCACATTTCCGTTTGTCCCGCAGGTGAGGGTGATGACGCCGTGGGCGTTGGCTGCCTTGGCGGCGGCGGCGGCGAGGTCCCCGCGGGGTCCTGAGCCGTCGCGGAACTCGATTGCCATCATGGCGCCGCGACCGCGCACGTCGGCGACGCCCTCCAGTGCCACCAGGGGCTCCAAGCGCCGACGAACTGCGGCCTCGATGCGACCAGCATTCTCCAGCAGGGTGCCCTCGCCGAGGATTTCAAATACCGCCAGGGCGGCCTCGCAGGCCACCGGATTGCCGGCGTAGGTGCCGCCGAGACCGCCGGTGTGAACGGCGTTCATGAGCTCGGCGCGCCCGGTAGCGGCCGAAAGCGGCAGGCCTGCGCCGAGGGCCTTCGCGGTCAGGGTGATGTCCCCGGCGATGCCCTCGTGCTCGGAAGCGAACAGCTTCCCGGTGCGGCCCATGCCGGTCTGGATCTCGTCGATGACCAGGACGATTCCGTGGCGCGTCGCGATCTCCCGGAGCCCGGTGAGGAAGCCTGGGGCGTGGACGATGAAGCCGCCCTCGCCCTGGATCGGTTCGATGACCATCGCTGCGAAAGTTTCCTGACCGTGCTCGGCAAGAAGCGCCTCGACCTGCGTGAGGGCTTCGCCGGGTCCATCAGGGGTGGCGTGCGCGGGCGCCGTCGGGCCCCGGAAGACGGAACCCGGGAGCGGACCGAAGTTGAGCCTGTACGGGTTTTCCTTAGCCGTCATGGCCATCGTGAGCTGGGTGCGGCCGTGATAGGCGTCATCGAAGACGAGGATGTTCGGGCGCCGGGTTGCGGCGCGGGCGATCTTGACCGCGTTTTCGACCGCCTCCGCGCCGGTAGTGAACAGGGCGGTCCGCTTCTCGAAGTCGCCGGGCGTGTGCTCGTTGAGCCACCGGCAAACGTCCACGAAGGACGCATATTCGGTGACCATGAAGCAGGTGTGGGTGAAACGCTCGAGCTGGGCGGCGGCGCGCCTGGCCACCCGCGGGTTGGCCGCGCCGACGCTAGTCACGGCGATGCCGGAGGCGAAGTCGATCAGGTGATTGCCGTCAACGTCCACGAGAAGCGCATTCAGCGCGTGGTCGATGAACACGGGCATGGTAATGCCGAACGCGTCCGTGACCTGCCGGCGGCGTTCCGCTTCCAGGTCCCGGGAACGCGGGCCGGGGAGCTCGGTGAGCAGACGCCGGGCCGTGGCTGCGACGCTGGCCGGATCATCGGCCCGGGCGGGGGCGACTTCTCGGGTGGCGGTCATGGGTCCTCCTCGTGTGTTTGAATCCACGATAGGGAGTGCGCAGCCCATTGTCTTTGGATGATCCATCCCAATTGATGAGACCAGAAGCCGGATTGCACAAACGCGTGTGCCCTATGATCTATCCATGATCACCCTCGCGCGGCTCGTCGAGGCTGCCAAGCCTGACCTGGTGCCCTTCTGGCCCATCCCGCTCCCCCGCGTTGAACTCACGGGCGTACACGTGTCCGAGCTGGAGGATCCGACGGTGTTCCTCTACGGCGGCGAACTGCTCCTGACCGTGGGGCTGCAGCTCGGCGGCCTCAACGGTGACGCTCGGGCGGACGCGGCCCGAAATTACGTACGGCGGCTCGTCGACGGCGGCGTTGCTGCCCTGGGACTGGGCCTGGGTTCGGGCCACGCCATGGTGCCCGACGAGCTGCGGGCGGCGTGCGTGGAATCGGGCCTTCCCCTTCTGACAGTTCCCCGGGAATCCCCCTTCCTGGCCGTGTCGCGTGCCTACTGGGAGCTGGTCAGGCAAGGCGGCGAGGCCGAACTCACCGCCCTGCTGGGACTTCAGGTGGCGCTCACCCGTGCCGCCGCCGACGAGGACGCCGAGCCCGAGATCGTGCGTGAACTCTCCCGCGCCCTCGGCACCTGGGTTGCCTACCTTCCCGAAGGGGAGGGACCGCCGTCGTCTGCTGCCAGCGGCGGAGAACTGCCGGCCGGACTGCTGGCGGAACTGGCCCGCGAGGCTGCCCGGCTGCGGACCGCGCGCCGCGGCGCGACCGGCAATATCCAACTGGCATCCGGCACGGCTTCCCTCTATCCGGTCTCGGACGGCCCGGCGATGTCCGGCTACCTTGCGCTGGGCCGAAGCGGGCAACTTGCTGCTGCAGAACGGCACCTGTTCCTGACCGCGTCGACGCTCCTTGCGGCGCGGGCGGCAGGACAGCGCCGCGCGGCGGCTGAACGGCGCCGCGCCGAAGGGATGCTGGCGGCGCTCGTCCTGGAGGGCCATGATGACGCCGCGCGCCTCCTTGCGACGCAGATGGGCTCCGAACCACTGCCCGAGACGGCGTTTGTCGCAGTGCTCCCGGACGCTGAGCAGATGGCGGCGCAGCCGCTTCCGACCGGACTCGTGCTGGAACGGTCCGGTGTTCTGTTCGTGCTCCAGGCAGCATCGAGCCCCTACCCGCAGCTGCCAAAGGGTGCCCGCGGAGCGTGGGGCGGCCCGATGCCGCTTCGGCGCCTGCACGAAATCGCGGCCCAAGCCGCCGAGGTTGCCAAGTCGGCCCCTCCCGGACAGCTCATACGCGTCGGCCACGGACTCGATCTTCCGGCTGACAAATGGGTGGACGAGCTGGTCGCGCACCCGGGCCACCTCCTCGAGACCGTGCGCGCGTACTTGGCCCACCGCGGGCAATGGGAGGCCGCCGGGCGCGAACTCGGGGTGCACCGGAACTCGGTGCGCTACAGGATTGCCCAGGCCAGGGAACTCCTCGGGGTAGACCTCGATGATCCCGACGTCGCAGCCCAGCTCTGGTTGGCCCTCAGGGGCCGGACCCAGGCACCGCGCAACGAGGCAGCGCGCAACGAGGCACCGCGCAACGAGGCACCGCGCAAGGAATAGCAGCCTCGGCGCCCCGGGCCAATCGTTGGACCTTTCGGCCGATATCCCACACGAACAGCGATACTCCTGTGCCCGCTTGCGGCGAGCGCCGCTTTGGCGAATCGTACAAAGAAGAGGCTAGCTTCTGACGTTCTGCCCCGTGACTGGCGTTGTCCGGCTGCCTACTCTCAATGGACAGTCCGTAGTCGGGGGAACGATCTCCCACCGGGACGAAAGCACCCTTTGAGGAGAAACGATGAGAACAGCCCAATCCGCCACCCGAACTCCCCGGTGCGCGCCATTCGCTCTCCAGGAACCGGCCCCCTTCACAGCTTCAATGCCTGATGGAGTGGGGGCAACCGTGACGATCGAAGACACAAGCCGAACCGCGCAGACAACCAGCCGCACCAGGACCATCCGTGGAGCGGTGCTGGAAGCCATCGGGGCGGACCGGCCCTATGCGGACTCGCGGCCCATCCAGGTGCAGGACCTTGAGCTGGACGGACCGGGACACGGTGAAATCCTGGTCCGCATAGAGGCCGCCGGGGTCTGTCATTCCGACCTGTCCGTAGTCAACGGAAACCGGCCGCGGCCGGTTCCAATGCTGCTCGGTCACGAAGCCGCCGGCATCGTGGAGGAGTTGGGCGCAGGGGTCGACGACATTCCACTCGGCCAACGTGTCGTCATGACCTTCCTCCCCCGGTGCGGCGAATGCGCCGGATGTCAGTCCAACGGCAAGACGCCCTGCGGGCAAGGCAGTGCGTCCAACACTGAAGGCACGCTGCTCGGTGGCACCCGGAGGCTTTCCAGGACCGGAGAACCTGTGCACCACCACCTCGGAGTCTCCGCATTCGCCACGCACGCCGTGGTCTCCCGCCGCTCCGTTGTGCCCGTCGGCCCGGACGTGCCGGCGCATATCGCAGCGCTGCTAGGCTGTGCCCTGCTCACCGGCGGCGGAGCGATCCTCAACGTCGCCAAGCCCGGCCCCTCCGCCAAGGTGGCCGTCGTGGGGCTCGGTGGCGTAGGCATGGCCGCGCTCATCACCGCCGTCGCCACCGGCGTCGAATACGTGGTTGGCATCGACACGCTGCCGGCCAAGCTGGACGCCGCCAAAAGACTCGGCGCCGCTGACGCCATGACCTCTGCGACTGCGCTGGGACGAGGCGAGAAGTTCGACGCTGTTATTGAAGCGGCAGGACACCCCCGCGCCCTGGAAGCTGCCATCGCCCTCACAATGCCCGGGGGCATCACCGTAACCGTGGGTCTGCCGGCCCCGGGCCAGCCTGCCTCGATCGACCCGCTCGCCCTGACGGCCGAGGGGAGGTCGATCGTCGGCAGCTACCTCGGCTCGGCCGTCCCGGAACACGACATTCCGATCTACGCAGAGCTCTGGCGCTCCGGGCAACTCGCCGTTGAGGGACTTGTCTCGGACACCATCGCACTCGAAGAGATCAACCGCGCCATGGACACCCTCGACGGCGGCCACGCCCTCCGCCAGATCATCACGTTTTCCTGACCTACCGACATTCCACCACTGAGGAGAGACCTACATGTCATCCACCAACGACCACATTTACAGTGCCATCGTCATCGGCGCCGGCTTCGGCGGCCTGGGCCAGGGCGCCCAGTTCGTCCAGGACGGCATCGACGACTTCCTGATCCTTGAGCGCGGCAACGACGTCGGAGGTGTGTGGCGGGAGAACACCTACCCCGGCGCCGCATGTGACACCCAGGCACTCGTATACTGCTACAGCTATTTCCTGAACCTGAAGGTTTCCCGGATGTTTGCCGGCCAGGAGGAACTCCAGGGCTACCTGCGTTCCCTGGTCGAGGAATTCGGACTCGGCAAACACATCCGCTTCGGCCAGAACATCCTGGCTTCTGAATGGGACCAGGACCGCCGCCTCTGGACTGTCCGGACCGACGACGGCTCCCAGTTCCTGACTCGTTCCCTGGTCGCCGCATGGGGACAGCTGAACGACCCGAACATCCCCGCCTTCCCCGGCTCCGACAAATTCGAGGGCGCGGCATTCCACTCCTCCACGTGGCGGCACGACCTTGATCTCACCGGCAAACGGGTCGCTTCCATCGGTTCGGCCGCAACCGCGGTCCAATACGTGCCCGAGGTCGCGCAAATCGCCGCGAACCTGACGGTGTTCCAGCGTTCAGCCAATTACGTCCTCCCCCGGGACCAGTACGTCTTCACGGAGGAGGAGAGTGCGAACTTCGTGGCGAACCCGGACACCTACCGCCAGCAACGCCAGGAAATCCATGAGTTCCGCGAAGCCGGATTCGAGCGGACGCGCCGCCACACGGCAGCTTCAGAGGAAGGTGTCCAGCTCGCCCGCCGGCATCTCGAAACCCAGGTCTCCGATCCCGCACTGCGGGACAAGCTCACTCCCGACTACGACTTCGGCTGCAAGCGCATTCTGCGGAGCGACGACTTCTACCCTGCCCTCACCCGCGACAACGTGGAACTGGTGACCGAGTCCCTCACGGAGTTCACCCGCGCTGGCATCCGAACGGCCGACGGCGTCGAGCACGAGTTCGATGTGATCATCTACGCCACCGGGTTCAAAAGCCATGCGTTCCAGGGATCGATGCGCGTGGCGGGACGCGGCGGACTCCGCCTGGACGAGCGGTGGGGCAACGCCCCCGAGGCGTACCTCGGCATCACGGTCGACAACTTCCCCAACCTGTTCCTGGTCTACGGACCGAACACCAACCTGAACCACAACTCCGTGGTGTCCATGCTGGAAGCGCAGCACCGCTACATCTCACAGGCCGTCGAGTACATCGCTGCCGACGAGTCGCGGATTCTCGAGGTGGACCGCGGTGTGCTGGATATGTTCAACAAGCGCGTACAGGACGAGCTTGGACAGTCGGCCTTCTCCTCCGACTGCTCCTCCTGGTACAAGAATCAGGAGGGCCGCGTTATCAACAATTGGTCCGGAACTGTCGAGGAATACCGGGCAATCACCCGCGAGTTCGAACTTGACGACTACCTCCAGCTGGCAGACGCCGGGCCCGTGAAATGACCCAGCCAGACCTGTTCAGCGGAAGGCCGGTCGCCGCGGACGCCGCGGAGGTTCTGGAGAAGTTCCGGGCCTCCGGCGGCCGTCCGTTTCACACCTACCCGGTCCATGAGGTTCGTGAACTCTATGAGCGGGGGTGCGCGTCGAACGGGCTGAGCGGAGATGCTCTTCCTTCCGTCTCCGACTTCACTGTGGACGACTTCCAGGCGCGGGTTTATGACCCGCGGGTCTCCTCCGGCCCCACCCCCGTGGTGCTGTTTTTCCACGGCGGGGGCTGGGTCATGGGGAGTCTGTCCACGCATGACGGGCTCTGCCGGCGGCTGGCTGCCCTGACCGGCCTGCCGGTCGTGGCGGTGGACTACCGGCTTGCCCCGGAGCACCCGTATCCGGCCGCAATCGAGGATAGCCGGGCCGCGTTGGACTGGCTGTTCACGGCGGGTGGGGTCCACGGACTGGACGTAACCGAGGCTGTTCTCGTCGGCGATAGTGCAGGAGGTCAGCTGGCGGCGGTGCTGGCAATAGAGAACGCCGGGATGGCTGATCCGCTGCCGGTAGCGGCGCAGGTCCTCATCTATCCGATGGTGGATCTGACCATGTCCTCGCCCTCATATGCCCGCGTCACTGAGGGGTTCGCCCTGGTAGCGGAGACGATCGCATGGTTCGCGGACCTGTACCTTCCGGAGGCCGTGGACCGTGCGGCGCCCGACATCAGCCCGGCCTTGGCCAGCTTGCCTGCACGGCTTCCGCCGGCCTTCGTCATCACAGTGGACAACGATCCGCTGGTTGATGAGGGTGCCGGCTACGCCGCCGCCCTGGCGCGGGCCGGAGCAGAGGTGCGGTACCAGCACCTCCCGGGGTACGCGCACGGCCTTCTTACCTCAGCCGGCCGCATTGGCCGCGGAGCACAAATGGTCGAGGAAATCGCGGCCTTCATCCGCAACAACAGACTGGAGTCGGCTCAGGCGTAGGGACCACCCCGGCCCAGGCCGGGCCGGCAGCCTTAGCCGCTGTTGCGCGCCCGGCTGGGCTGCACCCGCGGCGGTTCCCCGGGCATCTTCGGAAAGTCCGGCGGGAACGGCAGCTCCCCCAGCCCGGCCTCGAGGTCCCTGTTCCACCATTCCAGCAGGAGATCGACGGAGCCCGCGCCGCCCGCGTGCATGTCCTCCCACGGATCGCCGGAGGCTTTGAGCCGCTCCGGCACGGTTGCGATCGTGAAGGCAGCCGGGTCGACGGACCCGAGCTCTTCCCAACGGATCGGGCATGACACCGTCGCGTTGGCGAGTGCCCGCGGGCTGTAGGCCCCCGCGATCGTGCGGTCGCGGTTCGCCTGGTTGAAGTCGACGAAGATGCGGGCGCCGCGTTCCTCTTTCCACCATGCCGTGGTGACCTGCTCGGGCATGCGACGTTCGAGTTCGCGGGCCGCCGCGATGACGGCGTGCCGCACGTCCAGGAACTCCCGGGTCGGCTCGATCGGGGCAAAGACGTGGAGCCCGCGGTTCCCCGAGGTCTTGATGAAGGCCTCCAACCCGGCCTCCGCGAGGACGCGCCGCAGCTCCAATGCGACCGGAACGGCCTCGGTGAACCCGGTACCGGGCTGCGGATCGAGGTCGATCCGCAACTCGTCCGGATAATCCGGCTTGCCGGCCCGGGAGGCCCAGGGGTGGAAGACCACCGTATTCATCTGCACCGCCCACACCGCGGCGGCGATCTCGTCAATGACCAGCTGGGGATGCGTGCGTCCGCTGGGATAGACGACGTCGACCGCGCGGACGAAATCCGGGGCACCCTTGGGCGGGTTCTTGGAGAAGAACTGCTCGCCGTCCACCGTGTCCTTGAACCGCTGGAGCGTCACCGGCCGGTCCCCGTTCGCGGCCAGGAAGGCGTCCCCGACGTCCACCATGTACCGGGCCAGGTCCAGCTTGGTCAGCCCCGGGCCGGGCCAGACGACCCTCGCCGGGCTCGACACCCGCAACTCCCGGTCGCCGTGCGGACCGCTGACAGTGAGGTGGACTTCTTCCTTGGCCATGGGGACAACCTACCCCGGCGGCGTAGACAGTTGAAGAGCGGAACGGCCGTCCACCCGGCATGATGGACGCATGACAACGCCCGAGTTCCCCATCACCCTTGAGGTCGGCGACGCCAGAGTGTCGGCCGTCTTTGCCGGCCCCGAGGACTCCTTCGCAACCCTGGTTGTTGCCCACGGCGCCGGGGCGGGGATGGACCATCCGTTCCTTGTGGGCTTCACCCGCGCCCTGAACGACCTCGGCGTCGCCACGCTGCGTTTCAACTTCCCCTACCGCGAGGCAGGACGAAAATTCCCGGACCGGCCGCCGGCTGCCATCGCCACCTGGCGGGCGGCCATGGACGCCGCCGCATCCCGTTCCGCCGGCCGTCCGTTGTGGGCCGCCGGGAAGTCGTTCGGCGGACGCATGGCCTCTATGGCCGTCGCGGAAGGCATGCCAGCCGCGGGGTTGGTCTATCTGGGCTACCCGCTGCACCCGCCCGGAAAACCGGAAAAGCTCCGCGACGAGCACCTCTACGGGCTGACTCTGCCGATGCTCTTCCTGCAGGGCACGCGCGACACGTTCGCCACCCCGGAACTGCTGGAGGCGGTGGCGGCCAAAATCGGGCCGTCCGCGACCGTGGAGTGGCGCGAGGGCGGCGACCACTCCTTTGCCGTTGCCGGCGCGAAGCGCAGTGCCGACGAGGCGGGGGCATCGCTCGCGGCGACGGTCGCCGACTTCCTGAAGGCACACGGCGAAAATCCCGCGGCCGCACTCCCCTAAACGAGCTCCCCTAAACGAGCTGGCCTAACCGACGTCGCCGAACCGGCCCGCCCCGTGGTGCACACGCGCCTCGATGGCGTCGGCGGCAGCCACGGCACCTCCCGCGTTGCGGACAACCTCGCTCATCGCGGCCAGGTTCCGCCGGACCTGCGGGTCGGTGTGGACGGCGGCGACCGCGGCCCGGAGCGCGTCGGGCCCGACATCCTCTGCCGCAAGGTACCGGCCAAGACCCAGTTCTTCCAGCCGGCGGGCGGTGGCCGCCTGCTCCGGCTGCTGCGGCACGGCCACCAGCGGGACGGCGAAATACAGCGCTTCCATGGTCGAATTCATGCCCGCATGGGTGATGAAGACGTCGGTCTGGCGCAATACCTGCAACTGCGGGAAGAACGGCCGGACCCGGACGTTCGGCGCAATCGTGCCAAGATCGGCCGGGCTGGTCTGGTCCCCGACGGCCATCGCGACGTCCCACTCGCTTCCGCCGAAGGCGTCAAGACACATCCTGAAGAAGTCCGGCCGGCGGTTCAGCGGTGTGGTTCCCAGCGAAATGAAGAGCAACGGTCCCGTCCCCTCACGTTCCCATTCGCCGTCGCGGTCCCGGCCGCCGACGCTGGGACCCACAAACCGGAACCGGTCATCGAAGGTCGCCCCCATGGGCTGGAATTCCCGGGGAAGGAACACGATATTGAACGGCGCAGGCGGACCGTCGAACATCCGCGGTGTCCGCACGCCCTGACCGGCCGCGAACTCCGCCAGCAATCGGCCCATGGCCAGCGCAACCTTGGCCATCTCATCGGCGCCGTCCGGTGGTGGGGCAGGCATCAGCGATCTCAGCGAGAAGTGCTCGTTGGTGGCATAGGTGGGCATCAGGGCAATGGCCGGGGCGCCGATCTTTTCCGCGGCCATGCTGCCGCTGAGCGTCATCGCGTCAAAGCAGACGGCGTCCGGCGGGTCGCGGCGGAGTTGATCGACCAGCGCCGGAAAGCTGGCTCTGAGGTCCTCGAACACGCGGTTCATGATCGGCAACATCAGGTGCGCCTGTGCCCCCTGCCCGGGTCCGAGGGCGGGCATCGACGCCATCCAGTTCCCGCCGGAAGCGTGAAAGTCCGCGCCGGCGTTGCGGATCATCGGTCCGAAGTCGGCGGACGTGAAGTATGTGACCCTGTGCCCCCGGCCCACGAGCTCCGCCACCAGCGGCAGGGTCGGGTTCACGTGTCCGTAGGCGGGAATGGAGACGAACGCAAGGTGCATGGCCATCACTCTTCATCGCGTGGCTGAGTTCCTGTTTGACCGGCCTGTTTGACCGGCCTGTTTGACCGGCCTGTTTGCCCGGCCTGTTTGCCCGGCCTGTTTGCCCGGCCTGTTTGCCCGGCGTCCCGCGGGCCAGGAGGCCCGCCGGCGTCGTGCTCCTTCATCATGCCCCTGTTGCCCGGGCGGCGCGAGTGGTCAGCCGGCCGCGGGTCCCGGGGTCAGTTCCGCGGCTTGGTCCGGGCTGTCGCGGGCGCGGTCCACGGGTCTTCAGGCCACGGATGCCGGGGATAGCGTCCGCGCATTTCGGCCCGGACCTGCGCGTAGGGGCCGGACCAGAACGACGCGAGATCGTCTGTCACGGCCAGGGGCCGGCGGGCCGGCGAGAGCAGGTGGAACAGCACCGGCACGCGCCCATCTGCCAGCCGCGGCGTCTCGGCCCAGCCAAAGCACTCCTGCAGCTTGACGGCCACGACCGGCCGGCCGGTGGCGTCGGCCGCGTCCGGGTAGTCGATCCGGATCCGGGATCCGCTGGGGACCGCCAGCGACTCGGGTGCCAGTTCGCCCAGCCGGGCCGCCTCGGGCCACGGCAGCAGCCGGCTCAGCGGGCCGGCGAGGTCGATCCCGCCCGTGGATGCCCCGCCGGCCAGCGCCGCGAGTTCCGGGGCCAGCCAGTCCTCCAGCCGGGCCAGCAGCGCCGGTTCGGAAACGTCAGGCCATGCTCCGCCCAACTCCCGGTGCAGCAGGGCAAGACGGCGGCGCAGGCCGTCCGCCGCGCTCGACCATCCGATGGTCGCCAGCCCCTCACTGGCCAGGGCGCGGGCCACAGCTGCGCGGCCCTCTTCCGCAGGAGGCCGTACCGGGGTGGACGAGAGCACGATCGCGCCCAAGCGGCGCTCCCGCCGGGCCGAGACGCGGCCCTGGCTAAACCGAGCCTGCAGCGTGTCGCTCAGGAGATTGCCGGCGGCGGCCTCTGCGGTGTCCGCGGTCAGGGGCGCCGCAGAGCGGATGACGGCGCCGGTCCCCGCGGCGTCGCGCCCTTGCGCGCGGGACACTTCGGCCACGCCCAGCCATTCGTGCCCGGACAGGGGGCTGCCGGCCGGCAACCCCGCCCGCGTTCCGGACGTGAGCAGGTATTGTGCCGGCCCCTCGCCCGGAACGCGGCGCGCCACCCGGTCCGGGAAAGCCAGGGCGACGACGAAGCCGATCGCCTCCGCGGCACCAACGGTCCCGGCGGGCGCAGCCGGCGCGGCGCGGGATGATTCCCCGGGCCCGACGCCGGTGGATTCCTGCCGGGCGATCGACTCCATCCGCCGGACGTCCTCCGCCCAGCGCCGGGATCCGGGATCCCGGCCGGTCCGCAGCGCGGCAACCAAGCGGGTGAGGTCTGCGCCCGGGGCGCGCTGGTCCCCTGAGACCAGGGCGACGGCCTCGGCCGCCGTGCGGTGGCCCACTGTCGCGGCGCCGTCCAGCAGTGCCCGGGCCAGCCGGGGGTCCGTCGGGACCCGGGCCAGGACCTTGCCCACTTCGGTTGCGTGGCCGTCCGGGGCGACGGCGCCGAGTTCCCGCAGCACTTCGACGGCCTCGTCCATCGCGGCCCGGGGCGGCGCGTCGGGCAGTGCCAGTCCCCTGCCGCCGGGGGATCCCCAGCACGCGAGGATCAGGGCGGCGCCGGTGAGGTCAGCCGCCGCGATCTCCGGCGTCGGGTGTGCTGGGGCGGCGCCAAAGGCCCTCTGGTCGTAGCAGCGGATCACTGTGCCCGGGCCCTGGCGTGCGGCACGGCCGGCGCGCTGGTCCGCGGACGCCCGGGAGCAGGACACCGTCACGAGGCCGGACATTCCGCGGCCGGCGTCGCGCCGCGGCTCGCGGGACAGCCCGGAGTCGATGACCAGCCGGACGCCCGGGACGGTGAGGGAGGATTCGGCGAGTGAGGTGGAAACGATGATCCGGGCAGCCCCGCCGGGCTCACGCCCGGAGACGGCGCGGTCCTGCTCCGCGGGCCCGGCCTGGCCGTGGAGTTCCAGAACCTCGGCGCTGCTCCGGCTGCGGAGCCGCGCGGCAATGTAGGAGACCTCCCACGCTCCGGGAACGAACACCAGGGCGTCCAGGTCCCGCCCGCCGGCCAGCGCGGCGGCGTGCCCGGCCGCTGCCGTGTCGGCCACATGGTCCAGGAAGGCTCGGGCCACGCCCTTTTCGTCCAGGCGAGGCACCGACGCGGGGACCCATTCCACGTCCAGCGGGAACAACGCGGAAGGACAGTCGATGACCGGTGCCGGGCCGCCGCCGTCGTCGTTTCCGGCCGCCGACTCACCGATCAGGGCGGCGAAACGGGGCGCGTCGAGCGTGGCCGACATGGCGACGAGGGCGAGGTCGCCGCGCAACTGGCGGACTTCTGCGAGCATGCCAACAAGGAGGTCGGTCTCCAGCCCGCGTTCGTGGACCTCGTCGAGGATCACGGCGTCCGTGCCCTCGAGCCCCGGGTCCGCGAGGAGGCGGCGCAGCAGAATGCCGGGAGTGACGAACTCGATCACGGTTCCCGGGCCCGTCTGGCGTTCCCCGCGGACGGTGTAGCCCACACGGTCGCCGAGCCGGGTGCCGTCCAGGGCGGCCAGGCGGCGGGCGGCCGCACGGGCAGCGACGCGGCGCGGCTGGGTGACCACGATCCGCGGACGGCCGCCCCGCACGCCCGCAGCAAGGTTGGCCAGCAGCGGCGGCACCAGCGTCGTCTTGCCCGTGCCCGGAGGCGCCTGCACCACCGCGGACGCCCCGGCACCCCCGGCCCGCAATGCCGCCGCGAGGGCCCCCAGCGATTCCGCAAAAGTCAGGCCCGCCCCGATGACGCCGAGGTCGAAGAGGCCCTTGGAACAGGCTGGGTCCAGGGGTACGGTCGCGGAAGTCACGCCTCCATTGTCCCTGCAATAGCGTCCTGGCCATCCATTCGGGGCGGCGCCGCTGATCCGCCCGCCGGCGCCCTTGCCTGCGCGCGCACGGGTCCGGCCGGCGTTCGCCCGCATGTGTGCCGGCGCTACGGGTGCGCAGCCAGCAGCGTCTTGCCGCTCGCGACGGCACGGATTTCAACGCTGCGGATATCGGCCGTCGGGACAACCGTGGTGGCCGTCGGCGTCGCCACTGTCCCCGGCGTTGCCGTCCAGGTGGCCACCTGGGTCGTGGCACCGCGGGAGTCGACAACCACCAAACGGTACTCCTCCGGCGTGCCGGGACCGGGTGAAGCGTAGTCGGCCGGGGACGGCGTGTAGGTGCACTTCCAGTCGATCTGCGTTCCCCACGGCTGTGTAGTCAGGGTTCCGGTGGCCGCCAGGGCGCCGCCGGCTACCGGGGTGAAGTTCAGAACCGTCGCGGATGCGGCCTGGATCTGGGCGGCCGGTGGCGGCGAGCCCGCGACCTGAACGTATACCGCGCCAGCGGCGGCAGCGGCGCCCAGCATGATCCCGGCGGCAGCCAGGCGGGTGCGCCGGCGCCCGCGCTGGACCTTGTTCGCCAGCCCGGGCTGCAACTTCGGCGTCGGCCGTTCGCCGTCAGTCCGCCCGAGGGACTGGGCTTCCTCGGGTGAGAGTGCGGCCAGCAGTGACGGCAGTCCGGCAAGTTCGGCGACGGCGGCCCTGCAGCCCGCGCAGCCGGACAGGTGCTCCTCGAACTCGTGCCGCTCGGAGGAGACGAGGGATCCGAGCACGTACGCGGCATCCCAGCGGCGGTAATCATCGATTCCGTTCTGGTTCATGGCGTCACGCCTCCCTCCTGCAGGGCCAGTCGCATCGCCCTCAGCGCGTAGTGCAGGCGCGACTTCACCGTGCCCTCGGCCAGTTGAAGGTTTTGCGCGATCTCGGCCGTTGTCTCTCGGAGATAGTACGAATGAACGACGACGGCGCGGTGCTCGGCGGACAGCCCGGCGAGCGCATCCGAGACAAGCCACCCGTCCAGGATCCTGTCGACCCGGTCCGCCTCCGGAATCTCAGGCAACTGGTCGGTCGCCGTTTCGTGCCGGCGGCGGGCGCTGCGACGGTCATCGATGACGAGGTTGCGGGCAACTGTGTAAAGCCACGCCCGCACCGCCGTCTCCGGGCGCTGCAGAATCGCCGGGTGTTTCCATGCGCGGATCAGCGTCTCCTGTACGACGTCATCCGCCAGGGTGCTGTCGCGGGTCATTTTCATGACGAACCGCCATAGCGCCGGGCCGTAAGCCTCCTGCAGCGATCGCAGCAACTCGGCCTCCTGATCGGACATTTCAGCCTCCTTGGAGGTAGGACGACGCCGGCCGGCGAACAGTTCACTTGCGCCCGGCTGCCGGCAATTGCCGGGCCGCGTTGAACCTGCAGGCAGCCGGAACCGTTGTAGGGACAGCCCGGCTGCACTGGCCGGCTATCCCTGAGGAGAGCACAATGAAGATTCTTCGCCCGGCGACTGCCGCCGCGGCGTTAGGCACCATCCTGCTGCTGGGGGCCTGCTCCGCCGGGCACCCAGCACTGCCGGCACCGGCACCCTACACAGTCCCATCCGTTCCTGCGACGGGGAGCCCCTCGCCATCGCCCAAGGACCCCGCAAGCAACCCGGCTCCGCCGCCGACCGTTGCGCCGCGCGCTGTGCCGGCTCCGCCGCCGACCGTTGCGCCGCGCGCTCCGGCGCCCGTGATGCGGCCGCCGGCGCCTGCCCCGCGGCGCGTCGTTCCACCGGCGCCGCGGCCCATGGTTGCGCCGCCCGCCCGGGTTCCTGCCGGAAACGATCATGATGCCGACAACAACGGAGGACCGGACGACGGTGACGGCAACAAGTAGCTGCCGCGGGGCGCTTGGACCGGGCCCCGGCAGGGGGCTGCTGTTCGGCGTGCCGGCGGCGATAGCGGCAATGGTCCTCTGCGCCTGCGGCGGTCCGGCAGGGAACCAGACGGCAGTTCCTGCGGCCGGACCTACCGCGTTCGCCTGGTTCCGTGCCGGCCCGGCCCCCGCAGGATGGCAGCCCCTGGAACTTCCGGACGCAACAGCAGTGCTGGCCATCCCCCCTGATGCCGCTCCCGTCCCGGGCGACCCCGGCAGCGTATCCGCAACGGTCACCGCCCCGGACGGGGATCTGCGAATCTATCTCAATGCCACGCCGCAACAGGGCGAGGAGTCGCTGGCCAATTGGTCCGATTTCCGGCTGGCCCATCTCACAGGCGAGAACGCCGCATCCGCGAGCCGGCTGCAGTACCGCACCGGCATGGAGTTCCGGGGAGGCACCGGTTCCTGCCTGGAAGACACGTATGTGACACGCATCGGTGCCCACAAATACCGTGAAATAGCCTGCCTCGTTGCAGGTACCCGAGGAGGCAGTGTCCTGGTTGCAGCCGCGCCGGCCGATTCCTGGGACCGCTACAGCACCGTGCTGCAGCAAGCGGTGGACGCGTACGCCTCTGAATAGCGGCAAGCCCCCATCCCCATCCCCATCCCCATCGAACACAGTGGCCCGGACCCGTTGGATGGGGCCGGCTGGTCTTGACCGGTTGGTTTAGGCACGGCGAAGGCGGGAGACTGGATCAACTCGATCACGAAAGTGGGAACCACATGATCAATCTCAAGCAAGACGCCGAGGGTTTCATCCGCATGAACCGGCATTTCCCGGAAAAGTCGCTCATCAGCATCACGTTCACGGACGGCTCAGAACACGTCTATTCCGGGCACCGGCTCAATGGCATCTATGACGAGGCCCTGGCAGAGTACCGGGCCCAGAACCACCTGGACGCCAAGGGGTTCTCGCGCGCCCCCAAGAAGACGGTCCAGCCCGCGAACAAGATCGAGTTCGTTCCGGTGCACGCCGGAATGGACCCGTAACGGCAGCCCCTGCCGGATCAGCCGACGCCGACGGCGCCCGGCCCGTGCGCCGGGCGACGGAGGGCCCGGGCGCGGATCCGGAGGTCGTTGTCGTGCACCCGCCGGTCGACGCCAGGCACGGCAGCCGGCGTGGTCCGCGGCCGCGGTGCCGCCGGAGTTGCCGGCGGCTCCGGGCACAGATCACTGATCAGCCCCATGCCGGCGTACTCGCGCACCGCGGTGATGCCTGCAACCGCTGCAGGCTTGTCCGCGAAGCCCTTTGAGACGGCCAGTACGGCCCCATCCGGTGACCTGAGCCGAAACCTGAAGCAGGCATCGGCATCTACGAAGAGTTCAAATGTGCCGGCCATGACGATCCTCCCGGTTCGCGGGCTCCCCTTCCGCGCATCATTGCCACAGGGTGAAGGGGAAAGCGTCGCTGCTGCCCGCTGGTTTGGTTTGTCCTCGCGGCTGAACAGATGATGTCAGCCCGTGTTATCAGTTTCGCTGCGGCCGTGAAACGCCCACAAGGCAGGTCACGTAAATCCTAGGTAAATAGAAGCCAACAGCCGTGCGCAGCCGCCGTCGGGTCCGCCACGGGCAGGAACATTGCCGGCTCCGGGGTGCCCTACAGGGGCGGCCAATGGTCGCGGCAGTAGTCACCGCGGCTGGCGCCCGGGGACCCCGGCGGGTTGGCCCGGTCCCAGGCGGGGGCGACGGCGTCGCTCCGCTCGGAAGGCTCGGCCGCCGCTGCGCGGCTTGCATCGCCGGGCAGCCAGGTCATGACTGAATCGTTGGACAACGTACCCCCCATTGTTGTTGGCTGGAGGCGCACCGGCTCGCATTACGGACCGCCATGCGCCTCACGCAAGACTAGCCGGGAGGACTGACGCCAAAACAGGGACTTTGGACCGTATCGGCGAAAGCCGCAGGCGCCTAGCCGTCAGCGCCCGCAGGCCGCCGTCAACGGCTTTTGGCGCCCGACAGCCCGGAGCGAAGGGCAGAAGTGTTTCATCCAATGGAATTGGAAGTCGCCGCGGCGGAGAATCAGGGGCAGTCTTGAGGACAGCCCGCGCTCCATAGACAGGAAAGAAGGATGCGATGTCCCTCAGCGTTGAGGAAATGAACAAACAGCTCCCGGTGGCGAATGTGCTGCCGGGCGACGCCGTCCCGTACTACATGGCGTCGGGCGAAGGCGCCCGCTATGAGATCAACGGCCAGCTGGTCACGGTGATCGCCCGGGCGGCGGACACCGGCGGGATTTTCAGCGCCGCCTACATCTCCGGCGGCATGGGCGCCGAATCGCCGTTCGTGAGCCACGCGGTGGAACACAAAACCCTGTACGTCTTCGACGGCATCCTGCACGTCTGGCTGCCGGGCGAGAGCCGCATCCTGACTCCCGGGGATTCCGTGGTGATCCCGCCGGGAACCCCGCACGCGTACCGGATGGCAAGCCACTACACCCGGTTCCTGAACTGGATGACCCCCGGCGGCGCCGAGGCCTACTACGCACGCGTCGGCACTCCCATCGATTCACACATCCCGCCTGTCACCCCGGGCCGAAAGCTCGGCCGGCAGGAGTGCGCGGCGGTGGGCGCCGAATTCGGCATGACGTTTCCCGACGTCGAACGGGTGGCACCGTCTCTCCGGCAGGACGCCGGGCTGCCTGCCATCCAGAGCCCGTACTTCCTCAGTGCCGGCGAGGGCGAACGGATGGTCAGCTACCAGACCATGTTCACCTACTTGTCCCGGCCGGCGAATACGGGATCGAACTACTTCGCCGTCCACACCAAGGGCGCCAAATCCCCCTACATTCCGCTGCATTTCCACGAACAGCACACGGAAAACTTCCTCTGCACCGAAGGCAGGATGTGGATCTACGCCAACGGTCGCGAAGTGCTGCTCACCAAGGGCGACTTCCTCCACGCCCCGGCCGGGACCATCCACTCCTTCGCCTTCGATTCCCACAACACCCAGATGGTTGGGTTCCTGACGCCGTCGGTGTTCAACGGCTTCTTCGAGTACTTCAACAAGCCCACTGAGGACTACATGTACACCGAGGGCGGCGAGCCCTACATGGACATGGAGGGCTTCGGCCGGGCCCAGGCCGAGATGGACCTGACCGTGGTGGGTCCCCCGCCGCAGCGCAGGGCCGCGCTGGACATCTAGGCGGCCTGGGCGGCTCGCTGGTCCGGTTGCAAGTCACAACGGAATGGCCCGGAACCCCTGCGGGGTTCCGGGCCATTAGCGTCGGTGCACGGTTTATTGGCGGTTCATGGTGCGTGTCGGTGCACAGCCTGGCGGACCAGCTCGCGCCCGTAGTCGTTGCCGTTCGGGGTGCGCAGCACCGTGTGCATGTGGAACGGGGCCGGGGTGTCATTGCTGAGGAAGACGCCGGTGTGGTGGTCCAGTTCCATGACCAGCACGGGGCTTTGCAGGCGGAAGTAGAAGGCGTCCTGCGCCTCCCATCCGCCGATCCAGCAGAACCAGGTTTCGTCCCAGTGGGCCGCGATCTCCCGCCGGCGCGCGGTCCGCGGCCCGTCGGGGAGGTACGCGATGAAGTCTGCCACGAGCTCGTCGAGGAGCGCGCGTGCCGCGGCGGGCATCGCGCTGACCGGGATGCCCTCGTAGGGAATCACGCGGTTGTCCTGGAAGCAGCCGGCCAGGTGCCGTTCGTCCCCGGGGTGCAGCCGGCCCTCGGGCATGGCGGGATCCTGCATGTCCGCGAAAGGCGTGGCCTCGTCCCGCAGCGGCCCGGGCAGGGACTGCATGAGACGCCGCGCCAGGGCGATCCGCTCCTTGAAAACGGCCACGCCCCGGTGCGGACCGGCGTCGATGACGTCCGGTTCGGCGCCAAGGAACACCGGGGAGACCACCAGCTGGGTCCCGGCCACCAGGACGTTGAGCGCCACGTGGTGGCCGAAGAGCTGCCAGCCCCACGGGGCAGTCTCCGAGGGCTCACCGTAGAGGGCGAAGTTGTAGCTGAACTCGTTCATCAGTTGCGGCAGTTCCACCAGGTCGCCCAGGAATCCATTGATCCGCATCAGGTTCCGGACCAGCACGTAGCCGGCCTGGCTCAGGCTCGCCGCCAGGACGGCCAGGACCCGTTCGCGCACGTCCGGGTCCAGTTCGTCCAGGCGCAGGCCCGTGTCATGCTGCAGGAATTCCGGGTTGGCCCAGCTCTGCCATTCGTGGGCGTCCACCCCGTAGCGGAGCTGTCCGGCCTGCGCCGGCGTGAGTCCTGCCAGCAGGTCCCAGGCGGCGGCTGTCATCGCGGCCGCGGGCGCCTCCTCCCCTGCCGGTGCCGGCTCGAGGGGGTACAGCCCGGTCCGACGGACCCCGTCGCTGGTCACCCCGGTGAAAGGCTCGGGGTACTGGGCGGCCCAGCCCTGAATCATCGGACCCGCGAAGGGGTCGGTCTTCGCCGCCTCGGCGTAGCCCCGGGCATCCAGGCCACGGATCAGCGCCACCCGAGGGTGGTCGGGCGGGTAGAGATAGTCACGGAAGGACGGCACGGACACGTGATCTCCTGTCGGGGTCTTCGGATGGGGTTGCCAGCGGCCAGCCGGCGGCGACGCCAATGGCCGCGGCGGCCGCCGCCGGGTCGGTCCCCCGCCACGCGACGTGCTGGTCCGGGCGGACCAGCACCGCGGTGGCCTGCCAGTGCGTGGTCATCGGCGTTTTGTGCTGGTCGGGTCCGACGTCGACGACGGCCAGCGGGATCCCGTGTACCGCGGCGGCGGCCTGGGCCGCCGCGTACGCCTGCCCGGCGGCGGCGCCGCCCAGGCTGTCGCGGTCCACCAGGAGGGTGAAGCCGGTGCCCAGCAGGTCATACAGCGACGTCGTCGCGTCAAGCCAGGCGTGTGGCAGCAGTGATCCCGGACTGGCGGAGGGGACGTAGCTGACGGGGTCCTCGGTGGGGACGGGCAGGCCGTCCGGGACCACCAGCGGCGAGGAGCCGTACGCGTAGCCCAGCACCAGCCCCAGCGAGTCGAACTCGCTTTGTTTGACGGCCAGCGCCCCCCTGGCGGCCTGCCGGGCTGCCTCGCCGTCCGCATCCGCCCGGTCCAGGGCCGGGTCAGCGAAGTGGTAGGCCAGCGACTTCCCGTTGGCGGCCGCGTCGCGGATGGTCCGGGCCGCGACGGGCCGGCGCTCCAGCTCGTAGCTGGCGGGCAGGGCCGGGCCTGCCCAGCCCTCCAGGGCGGCCGCGATCTTCCAGGCCAGGTTGGCGGCGTCGCCGATGCACGTGTTGAAGCCGTGTCCGCCCCAGGGCGGATTCAGGTGCGCGGCGTCCCCGACCAGGAACACGCCGTCGTGCCCGTATCCCGGGGCGAGCAGCATGCGGGCCGTCCAGGGGTCGGTGGCGATGACCTCGACGTCGACGTCGGCCCCGACGAGCGAGCGGACCAGGTGTCCGGCGTCGGGTGTTCCGCTGCCGTCCACGCCCTGGATGATGGCCCACCAGGTGCTGCCGAGATCCAGCCGCCCCACCATGCCCGACACCTCGGGTCCCAGGACCCAGTACTGGACGGCCGGGTCCAGGGTGATCGCGGCGGCGAGGGTGTCGGAACGGAACAGGACACTGATGTTGGAGAGCTCGGCGGAGCCGCCGGCGAGTCGGATGTTCAGCCGGCGGCGCACGGTGGAGGAACCGCCGTCGGCCGCGGCGACGAAGCTGCAGTCCACGGCCTTGCGCCGCCCGGTTGCGTCGGACACCGCCACGCGCGAGCCAAACCGCGGCCGGCCGAGACCCGGCGTGCCGCCGCCCTGGTTGATGTCCAGGTCTTCCACGCTCAGGCCGGTCAGCAGCGTAATGAGCGGGGACTCGGCGGCGGCCTCCCGGAGCACGGCCTCCATGACGGGCTGCGGGACCTGCTGCCCGCATTCCGGCTGGGGGCCATACCGGCCCGGGACGAGCTGGAAGGCCTGGTGGAACCGGGTGACTTCGTGGCCGGTGAGGGCGGAGCAGAAGATGACGTCCTGGGCGTAGGCGACCGGCAGCGGGGCAGCCTCGCGGAGTTTCCCGGCCAGCCCGAGGCGGCGCAGGTGCGTCATGGTCCGGGCGTTCGTGGTCTTCGCGCGCGGCCGGTCCGGGTCGATGGTGGTCCTCGGCTCGATGACGAGGCTGCGGATGCCGCGGTGTGCCAGGTCCAGGGCCAGGAACAGCCCGCTGGGCCCTCCGCCGGCGATCAGTACCGGCACCCGCTCCGGCAGGTCGCCGAGGGCCGCGTTGTTGACGGCCGTCATCAGGCCCGGGCCCGCAGCGACGGCCCGCCCACGGGCGTGGTGAGCGTTCCCAGGGTGTCGATCTCCACTTCGACCGTGTCGCCGGGTTGCAGGAGCCACGGCGGGGTCCGTACGTAGCCGACCCCCTCCGGGGTTCCCGTGGCGATGACGTCACCGGGATGCAGGGTCATCGTCTGGCTGATCAGGGCGATGATGGCCGGGACGGAGAAGATCATGTCCCGGGTGTTGCCGTTCTGGACCTCGGTCCCGTTGACCCTCGTCCGGACGTGCAATCCCTCGCGAAGGTCCCCGGCCTCGTCGCGGCTGACCAGCGGGCCGAGCGGGCCGCTGAAGTCGCCGTTCTTGCCCAGGGTCCACTGCGCGGTGAGCTTTTGGGCCCGCCGCGCGGTGAGGTCGTTGAACGTGGAGTAGCCGAAGACGGCTTCCGCGGCGGTGGCTTCGTCAGCGGATTCAACCCGCTGGCCCACGTAAGCGGCGACTTCGCCTTCCCAGTCCAGCCCGGCCTCGCCGGCGGGCACCGGCGCGGGGACGTTGCCGACTGACAGAGAGGCGGTCCACCGGCCGAACAGCGTGGGGTACTCGGGCACGGAGAAGGAACCCTCGGCCGCGTGGGCCCGGTAGTTCAAGCCCACGCAGATCACGCGGGCAGTGGGCGGGACCAGCGGCACTTCTATGACGTCCGCCCGGTTCAGCGACGCGCCGCCGGCCGTCAGGGCCAGGGACTTTACCTGCCAGCCGGCGGCATCCGCCCAGAAATCCTGGACCGGAGCCAGCGGGTGGACCCGGGTGTCGGCCAGGGCCGCAACCCAGGCCGCGCCGTCGTGGGTGATGCCGATGTACTGCATGTGGAGGGCCTTTCAGGTTCCGCCCGGACGGGCGCGGGGTAATGGTGATCGTGAGAAATTGGCACAGCAAAGCTGCCCGGGTCAGGCCGGAGCCTGCACATCGTGGCGGCGGGGACAGTTCCCTCAGGGGACGTGGGCCTGGCGGAGGAAGAAGTCGACGGTGGCGTCCATGGCCTTCTCCGCGGCCGCCTGGCTGTGATCGGGCAGCACCCACATGTGGTCCGCGTCCTCGATCAGGAGCAGTTCGACGTCGGTTCCGGCGGCTTGCAGCGCCGCCGCCAGGGACGTCGACTGGGCCGGCGGGACGAAGCGGTCGGCGGTCCCGTGGACCAGGAGGAACGGCGGCGCCGCCGGCGTCACATAGCCCACGGGGCTGGCGGCAGCGGCCTTGCCGGGGGCCTCGGCCAGCACCGCTCCGATGAGCAGTTCTTCGCGGGACCCGGGGTCATCGGCACGGGCGACGGCGTTGGGCAGGCTTTGTTCGGCCATCCGGGCCAAGTCCGCGGGCGCGTACCAGGCGGCCACGGCAGCGACCGTGCCGGTGGCCGTGGCGGCAGCGGTTGTGGCGGCTGCCTTGCCGGGGGTCAGCCCCACGAGGCTGGCGAGATGTCCGCCCGCGGAGTCGCCCCACGCGTAGATCCGGTCAGGATCCACGCCGTACTCCTGGGCGTGGTTCCGGAGCCAGCGCACGGCGGCCTTCGCGTCCTCCAGCTGCGCCGGGAAGTGGGCGGCCGTGCTGAGCCGGTAGTCCGCGGAGACCACCACGAATCCCGCGTCCGTGAGCCGCCGGAACGGGCTGAACCCGAAACCGTCCAGCACCGGGCCGAGGGACGATCGCTCCCCCGTCCGCCAGCCGCCGCCGTGGAAGTGCACGATCGCGGGGAACAGCTTCGGAGCCCGCCCTTCGGCGGGGTGTACTTCTGCGGCGGGCAGGTAGAGGTCCAGCAGCAAGGGTTCCGCGCCCCCGGGGCAGGCGAACTCGATCCCTTCCAGGATCTGTTCTGCTGTCATCGTCGGCTCCATCTGCTGCTGGCCGGCTCGAGGTATTCCGGCGTCTGAATCAAGGGTGTCGGATACCGGGCAGTGCCGGCACCGGGCATTTCAATCATTGGAACGGCTTTGCGTCCACCAGGGCCCGGGCCAGGAAGGCGAGGCCCTTCTGCACGATCCTAAGCCCCGCGGAATGGTTGAGGTAGCCGTGGACAGCACCGGCTTCGAGGCGGAAGTCGACGTCGGTTCCGGCACGCCGGAGTCCTGCCGCGAACGCCTCGGCCGAGTGCCGCAGGTCGTCATATTCGCACGCGATGATCGCCGCGGGCGGCAGCCCGGCGGGGTCGGCGTTGCCGGGCATGGCGTACGAGGACGCCATGGCGACGGGACCGCCGATGTAGTTCTCCACGAGGGCGCGGCAGTCATCGGAAGTGAAGCGCAGCAGCCGCGGTAGCCCCTCGAGCACTCCGGCGACGTCCAGCGCCTCGGCGGCGCCTGGCCCGGTGCCGGATCCGGCGCGGGGCTCTGGCAGCTCGGCGTGCAGGAACGGGTACGCGAGCAGCAGCTTGGCCGGCAGCGGCAGACCGGCGTCCTTGAGGAAGAGCGCGGCCCCGACGGCGAGATTGCCGCCCGCGCTGGCGCCGCCCAGGCACACCCGGGCGGGGTCCGCCCCCAGCTCCGCGGCGTGCTCCACGGTCCAGAGCCAGGCGGCCAGGACGTCCTCGTGCGGGACCGGGAAGTGCACGCCGTCGCGGGCCAGCCGGTAGTCCACAGACACCACCACGCCGCCGCTGCGGGCTGCGATTTCCCGGGCCAGTTGGTCCGCCTCGCGCATGTCCGGACCGCCGCCGGCAAAGCCCCCGCCGTGGATCCACACGAGCGCGGGAGCATCGCGGCCCGGGCGGCCGCCGTAGACCCTGACCGGGACGGTCCCGTTCGGGCCGTAGGCCCCGGCTTCCCGGAAACAAACCTCCGGAGCCTGGTAGGGCACGGCGCCGCCGCTGAACGCCTCGAGCCGGTCCAGGCCGCCGGGCTGGCCCAGGAGCTCGGTAAACGAGCCCGCTCCGGCAAGGTGGTGCAGGGCCCCGGCCAGGTCCGGATCCAGGCTCATGGCCGGGACCCGGTCACGGACCGGGCCCAGGGCAGCGGATCCCCCAAGTCAGCCGTGTCGGAAGTGTCGGCATTGCCGGCAGCGTCCGCGGCCCCGGCCGTGCCGGCGCGTCCGGCCTGCGGCAGGGACAGTCCGTGGCCAAAGCGGAAGACGGGGTCCTCGGTGTCGAACGGCATGTCTTCCCGGGAGGCTTCGACGGCGGCCATGGAACGCGGGAGGTCGAACGGCAGCCGGCCCTCCGGTACGGCACGGCCGGTGAGGATGTCCGCCAGCGCATCGGCGTCGGATCCGTAGTTGGCCAGCAGGGCCGCGGCGTGGTCGGCGAGTTCGGGCAGGACGGCAGGCCGCTCCAGGTTGATGTCGATCACCGTGGGGACGGCCCGGCAGATGGCGGTGACGCGTTCGATCTCCTCAGGAGCGAAGGCCAGGTTGCCGCAGTGGAAGAAGGATTCGAAGCCCTCGCCGCGCACTTCGAACGGGGTCCGCAGCCGGAGGATGGCGAGGTCCGCGGCCTCCGGCGTCGGAACCGGGATGAAGCCCGGCCCCAGGTCCGCGGCCGTGATGCCTTCGAGGTAGACCCTGGCGCCGGCGGCGAGCGGCAGGAGGGGGCCGCCGTCGACGTTCTTGTTCGCCAGGAGCGTGTAGGAGCGGCGCTGCATGGCCCGGCCCGCCGCGCGGAACTGCGGGGTCCCCACCGCGGCGTCGGCGGCGGCCGCGTCCACCAGGGGGTTCTCGAAGAGCCCCAGGCGGAACTTCTCCTCCAGCAGCTTGCGGACGGAGACGTCGAGCCGGTCTTCGCTGAGCTTGCCCGCCCGGACGGCGCCGGTCAGGAGGTCGACGCAGCTTTCGCCGCCGATCTGGTCCACGCCGGCGTCCAGTGCCTTGAGCAGCCGTTCCTGCGGGGTCAGGTGTTCCACGCCCCACGCCCTGGCCGGGAACACCCTGCCGAAGATGTCGCCGTCGGTGAGGATGCCCCAGTCTGAGCAGACGATCCCGCCGAAGCCGAGCTCTTCGCGCAGGAGTTCGGTGAGGACGCGCTTGTTGAAGGCGAAGCCCACTTCCTCATATTCCGTGCCGACGGGCATGCCGTAGTACGGCATGATCTGCCGTGTGCCGGCGGCGACGGCGGAACGGAAGGGCAGCAGGTGGTAGTCGAAGTTACCGCCGGGATAGACCTGTTCGCGGCCGTAGCTGAAGTGCGGGTCCTCCCCGTCCATCTGGGGGCCGCCGCCAGGGAAATGCTTGGTCATGGTGGACACGGACGCCGGGCCAAACGCTTCGCCCTGGAAGCCCCGGACATAGGCGCCCACCAGCTCCGCGGCGAGCTCGGCGCTTTCGCCAAACGTGGCCGCGCCGCGGGACCAGCGCGGTTCGGTGAAGACGTCCACCTGCGGGTGCAGCGCGGCCCGGATGCCGACGGCGAGGTACTCCTGCCGGGCGATGTCGGCGAACTCCTCCACCGCGTTGGGGTCTCCGACGGCGGCGAAACCGAGCGCCTCGGGCCACTGGGAGAACGGGCCGGCCAGGGCTCCGGTGCCCGGGTTGTCGGTGTAGGCGTGGCGCGGGTCGGTGGAGAGCGTGACCGGGATGCCCCAGCCGGTGTCCAGGGCGAGACGTTGGATGCTGTTGTGCCATTCGGCGAGTTCCCTGGCCTGGGTCGCTGCGCCAATGATGTTGAAGTGGTTCATCCGGCGCCCGCCGATCAGCTCCACAGCCGGGCCAGTGCCGAGCGCGAACGGCAGCGCGCCGTGAAACATCAGGCCCGCCTTGTCCTCGAGCGAGAGCCGGGAGAGCAGGTCCTGGACGCGTTGCCCGACCGGCAGGGTGGCGTCCTGGTAGGGGTAGCGGGCGGTGGCGGGGGTCATGGCTGGCTCAATTCGTTGGAAAGGAAGGTGATGGCGGTGTCCAGGATGCTGTCTATCCGGTCTTCTGCGCCGAAGAAGCAGTGGTCGGCGCCTTCGATGACGACGACGTCGTTGCGGACGCCGGCGGCGCTGAGGGCTTGCGCGAGGAGTTCGCTCTGGGACAGGGGCACGAGGGCGTCGCTGTCGCCGTGGATCAGCAGGAACGGCGGCGCGCCGGCGCTGACGTGGCCGAGCGGACTCGCGGCGGCCAGCAGGTCCGGGTCGCTGGAACCGCCAATGAGCATGGGCCCGGGTTCCATGCTCATGCCTGCCGGAACGCCGGCAACCATGGGGCCGGTGAGGAGGCCGGCCGGGAGCTGCATCGGGGGCATGAGGGGCAGCGAGGAAACGCCGTAGAAGTCCACGACGGCGCTGATGGCACTTGAGTGACCCTGCGCCCCGAGCCCACCCTCGAGGTCATCCCGGTCGCCGGTCAGGCCCAGCAGCGCGGCGAGGTGGCCGCCGGCCGATTCGCCCCAGGCGCCAAAGCGTTCCGGGTCGATCCCGAGCTCCTGTGCGTGCGCGCGGAGGTAGCGGACCGCCGCTTTCAGGTCATGAAGCTGGGCCGGGAAAGGGGCTTCGAGGGCCAGCCGGTAGTCGACGGTGGCGCAGGCGATCCCCGCCGCGTTGAGCCGGGAAAAGACGGAGTCCGCGGGGAAAGTGGGCGGCAGCTCACGGCGGTCCCCCAGCTGGAAGGCGCCGCCGTGGACCCACAGCACCAGCGGAACCGGCCCGGGCACCGGACCCCGTCCGGTCCGCGGGAGCCAGATGTCCATGGTCAGCGGCCGGAACCCGACGGTCCGGGCATAGTTGACTTCGCGGTGGACCGCGGAGACCTCGGACACCTGCATGGCCACGCCCGGGCCATCGAAGGCAGGGAACGCGGGACCAGCGGGCACGTCCTGCACGGCGGCGTTGAGGTCTGCCGCAGTGTCAGTGACTGCGGGTTCGATAAGGGTCATGGTGCTCTCCTGATGAGGTGGGGCAGGGATTCAGATCCCGCCGAAACGGCCGGGCCGGCCGGTCCAAACGGGACGGAGAAGGTGTGCGTTCCGGGCCCGACGACGGCGCCCGCCCGGCCGGGCAGGCGGACTTCGGCGCTGGTGCCGGCCGGCACGACGGCGTTCAGGGTCAGCTCGCCGTCGTCGATCCGCCAGTTGGCCGCAATCAGGCCCTGGGGGCCGCGGTGGGACGTGCTGGCGGATGAGAGGCCTGCGCCGGGGCGTGGTTCGATGATGAGTTGTTCATAGGCCGCGCTCCCCGGTGCCTGCCGGAGTCCGGCGGCGTAGCGGTGCAGGAAGGACACCACGGCGCCCTTGCTGTAGTGGTTCAGGGACTGCTGCGCCGTGCCGTCCGGGCCGATGCCGTTCCAGGCTTCCCACATGGTGGTCGCTCCGCGGTCCACCATGACCAGCCAGGACGGTTCGGTGTCCTGCATGAGCAGCTCATAGGCCAGGTCAAGGTGGCCGTTGTCGGCAAGGACGGGCAGCAGGTCCGCGGTGGCGAGGAATCCGGTGCCCAGGTGGGTGCCGGCGTCCCGGATGAGGCCGGCCAGCTGCGCCGCGACCGCTGCCCGGTGCTCCTCGGCGACAAGGCCGAAGGCGAGTGCCCGCACGCAGTTCGCCTGGCTGGGGTCGAGCAGTTGCCCGGTGTCATTGACGTATTCGCGGGCCCAGGCGTCGCGGACGTTGGCGGACAGCCCTCCCAGGGCGGCGGCCTCCGTATCTTTGCCCAGGACGGTGGCGATCCCGGCCATGATGGCGGCGGAGTGCCTGTAATAGGCGGTGGCCACGATGCCGTGGTCGGCGGACCTGGCCGCGAACAGGTCCGGTTCCGGCCCGTCGGGTTCGAGCCATTCACCCCAGTGGAAGCCGGTGTCCCACAGATACTGTTCGTGCGGCTCCGGTGCGGGGCGGGAGGCGGACCTGGCTGGGTGCCGGCCGCCAGCGGCTGTGCTGCGGATGAACCCGAGCCAGCGGTTCATGGCCTCCCAGTTCTGTTCCAGGACGTCGGTGTCCCCCGTGGCCCGGTAGATCTCCCATGGCACCAGGACGATCGCGTCCCCCCAGCCGGCTGAGCCGTTGACAAAGGCCATGTGATCGGCCGCGGTGGCATCCGGGCCAGGCGACGGCGAAATGTTGACGACCACGCCGTTGTCCCACTGATCCGCCCGGACATCATTGAGCCACTTCCGGGAGAAGCCGGCAACGTCGAAGAGGTAAGCGGCGGTGGGCACGAACACTTGCCAGTCGCCGGTCCAGCCGGCCTTCTCCCGCTGCGGGCAGTCCGTCGGGACCTCGCAAGCGTTGCCGCGGAAGCTCCACTCGACGATCTCGTGCAGCTTGTTGAGCCGGTCATCGCTGCAGCTGAACGTGCCCACGGGTTCGAGGTCGGTCTGGACCATCCGGCCCACGAGGTCCCCCGGTTCCAGCGGTTCCGCCAGTCCCCGGACCGAAACGTACCGGAAGCCGTGCGTCGTGTGGCGCGGCTCGAAAATTTCGCCCGGCGCGCCGGAGGACACCACGGAGTCGATCTGCCCGGCGGACAGGAACTGGCCCGGGTTGCGGAAATCGTGCGGCCGCAGGTGCTCCTGCGTGACCTCGCCCGTGTCGTCCAGGGCTTCGCCGTACACCAGCGTCACGGCGTGGCCCGGGGCGCCGAGCCGGGCCAGGCGCACCCAGCCGTTGATGTTCTGGCCCAGGTCCACCACCTGGTGGCCGCTGGTAAGTCGGGTGATGGAGGCCGGGGCGATGTCCTCCACGGCGCGGGTAGGCGGTGCGACCGGCCCCGTCAGGGTTTCAAAGCTGCCGTCACGGAGCACAGCGTGTACGCGACGGTTACCGGGGCGAACGCCTGCGGCACGGAAGTCGACGTGCTGCCCGGCCATGAGGTCCGCGCTGACAATTTCGGTCGGCGTCACCAGCCAGGTGTCATCGGTCCCGGCCACCGTCCGACCCGCCGTCGACTCCACCTCGATCTGCACCAGCAGCGCCGTCGTGGTCCCGTACATGTCGGCGTCGCGCGTGTACCCGAACGTGCCGCGGTACCAGCCGTCGGTGAGGATGCCCGTGACGGTGTTGCTTCCGGCGTGCAGCAACGTTCCGACGTCGAACGTCTGGACTTGCAGGGTGCTGTGGTAGCTCGTGGCGCCCGGGGTGAGCTCCTGGTCCCCTACCCGGTGGCCGTTGATGAAGAGCTCGTAGATCCCGTGGGCGGTGGCGTACGCCCGGGCTGAGTTCGGGACCGCGTCCAGCTCGAACGTGGTGGACAGCGCGTAGCCCGGGCGCTCGCCGGGCGCGGGGATGGCGGGCTCGCCGGGGCCGATCCACTGCGCGGTCCAGTCGGCGGGGTGCAGCAGGCCCAGTTCGACCGGCATCGGTTCCGCCCAACCGGAGGCTGACTCGCTGCCGTCCGCGGCAAGGTCCCAGGTCCGCACCGTCCATTCAAAGCGGTCCCGGGAGCCCAGCGCCGGGCCGCCGTAGGGCACCAGGCGGTGGGTTCCCGATTCCACCCGGCCGCTGTCCCAGCCGTTGCTGGCGGTGATCTGGTAGGCGCTTTGCCGCACCGTCCCCTCCGGCGGGGTCCAGCTGAGCCGGGGACGGGTGATGGTGATGCCGAAGGCCTCGCTCAGGTGCTCGGCGCGCAGGCGTGTGGGGTGGTTCATGGCTGCCTACCTCAGTCCGTCGAGGGCGGGGACGGACGCCGCCGGCCGCGAAGACGCCGTCGGCCGGACGGTCGCCGCAGGCCGAATGGAGGCCATTGGCCGAATGGAGGCCGCGAGGGGTCCGGCGAGCGCGTCGCGTGCGTTGCCGGCGTGCCCGGCGGGCGCGACCCTGAAGGTTGTCTCCTCCCCGCACCAGCCGCGCCCGGCGTCCCAGTGCTGGAAGGACCGCCCGGGCAGTGTCACCCGGATGTCCCGGTGTTCCCCGGCCGGGATGAGTTCGGTCGCGAACCCCGCCAGCCAGAAATCGGGCCGGTCCACGTCCGTTTCCGGGGCGTCGGCGTAGATCTGGGCCAGGTATTTTCCGGCCCGGGACCCGGTGTTGCGGACCGTCAGGACGGTGTGCACGTCGTCCCCGGGTGCCGGTGCCCCCAGCAGCGTGAACCCCTCCACCGCGAAGGTGGTGTAGCCCAGGCCGTGGCCCAGCCAGTACGCCGGAGCGGCAGCCTGAGGGGTTTGCCTGGCTTGCTTTGCCCAGCCGCGGTAGCCGACATCCAGCCGTTCCGTGTACTCGAGCCGGCCGTGCCGGGGGCGCGTGTCACGGACGGGGGCATCAGCGAGGGCGGCCGGCCAGGTGGTCGGCAGGTGCCCGCCGGGTTCGGCGTCGCCGAACAGCACATCGGCCAGGGCGTTCCCGAATTCCATGCCCGGGAACCAGACCAGGAGCACCGCGGCGGCGTCGTTCCGCCAGGGCATCTCCACCGCGGCGCCGGCGTTGACCACCACCACCGTGCGTGGGTTCGCTTCGATGACGGCGCGGACGACGTCGTCCTGCCGGCCCGGCAGCGCCAGGGAGGTCCGGTCAAAGCCTTCGCTTTCGACGGCACCGGAGGTCCCGACCATGACGACGGCGACGTCGGCGGCGCCGGCCGCGGCAGCGGCCTTGGCGATCTCGCGGTCCGCCGACTCCCGGGGTTCGTCGATGGCCAGCCCCACGCGGAACAAGGTGGCCTGCGGATGCCAGGTGTAGCGCAAGGTCAGACGCACCGGGGTTCCGGCGGTCAGGCCGACGCCGGCTGATTCGTCCGGCGCGCCGATCAGCACGGCTTCAATGTCGGCGTAGCGGTCCCGCGAGTCCGCGCCCGCCACGGCGTCGCCGTTGACCTCCAGGCTGGCGTGGCCGATGCCCTTGAATCCCAGCTTCCAGGTCCCGGAGACGTCCGGCGTGAAGATTGTTTCGACGTCGACGGCGGTGGCGCCGGCGGGGATGGCGCCGGTACCCCGGGTGAGCGTGGTGCGGGGACCATATTCCTCCGCGACTGTGCCGGCCGGTCCCCGCCAGGTCAGCCGGACGCTGCCCTCCCCCTGGCCCGGGGCGTGGCATTCCGCGCCCCGGGGTTCGCGAAGGCCCTCGGAGAGCCAGGCACCCTGGACGGTGGTGAGCCGGACGCCGTCGCCGGCCCGTGCGCGCAGGCCCTCGGCGGGCGCCACCGTGTAGGCCGGGAACACCGAGGCGCTGCCGCCGCCCTGGGTCCGGGGATCCAGCGCCGCCGGTCCCACCACTGCGATGGAGGTGAGGTCCCCGGGTGAGAGGGGAAGGACGCCGCCCGGATTTTCCAGCAGCACGAATCCTGCCGCGGCGGCCTCCCGGGCAACGGAGGCGCCGGCTTCGGGTGCCGCGGTCCCGTTCCGGCGGCCCTCCTCCACCCGGCGGCCCAGGGTGACGAGCCGGCGCACCTTCTCGTCAATGACGGCCTCGGGGACCAGGCCGGAGGAGATGGCGTCCACCAGCCCGTCGCCCCACAGTTTCTCCGGTCCCGGCATGGCCAGGTCCGTGGCCGAAAGGGCGGAGTCCACGGTGGAGTACACCGCGTGCCAGTCCGAGACGACGGCGCCTTCGAATCCCCACTCGGTTTTGAGCGGGTTCTCCGTCAGGGGATTCTCGGTCATGGCCTTGCCGTTCACGCCGTTGTAGGCCGCCATGATCATCCAGGGGCGGGCCTGCCTGACGACTCGTTCAAACGGTGCAAGGTACACCTCGTGCAAAGTCCGTTCGTCGAGCACGTTGTTGACGGTGGTCCGCTCGGTCTCGGCCTCGTTGGCGACGAAGTGCTTGGGGCAGGCGCCGATTCCCTGGCCTTGGATGCCGTCCACGTATGCGGCCGCCAGTTCACCGGTCAGGAGCGGGTCCTCGGACAGGCATTCGAAGTTCCGGCCGGCCAGCGGTGAACGGTGCAGGTTCATGGTGGGTCCGAGCACCACGTCCACCTCCTGGCGGCGCGCCTCGGCCGCCAGCAGCCTCCCCACCCGCGCCATCAGCCGCCGGTCCCAGGAAGAGGCCAGGCACGTGGCGGACGGCAGGTTCACCGAGCCGGCCGCCTCGGTGTCGCGGTGGCCGCGGACGCCGACGGGCCCGTCGGAAACCGTGATCTTCGGCAGTCCCAGGCGCGGCTCGGCCTGGGTAAACCACAGGCCGGAGCCGCTCAGGAGCCGGACCTTGTCGGCCACCGGCAGGGTGCGGATCGCTTCTTCGACGTCGGCGTCAAAGCTCGTGAAAGTCATTCCTTGGTGCTCCTGATCGTGGGTTTTGGTCAGCTACCAGCATGGGTTTGCGGCGGCGCGCCCGGACAGCGCAGTTTCATTGGTTGACACGGCGCTGCGGGGAACTCAGGACGCGACCGCTGCTGAAATGGCGGCGGCGGTCAGGCGGTGCGTGCCCGCCCCGACGGTTTGGCCGTCCTGCCCCGGCAGCCTGATCTCCGCCTCCACGCCGTCGGGGATGCTTGCTTCGACCTCAAGCACCCCGTCGCCGGTGGTCCGCCACTCGACGGCGATGGTGCCGTGGGGGCTGCGCAGGCTGGTGTTGGCCCAGTCGATGCCCTCGCCGGGCAGGGGCGCGATCAGCACCTTGGAGTAGCCCGGGGCGAGGGGCCGGATTCCCCCGACGTACTTGTGCAGCCAATCAGCAATGGCGCCGAGCGCGTAGTGGTTGAAACTGGTCATTTCGCCGGGGTTGATGGTGCCGTCCGGGAGCATGGAGTCCCACCGTTCCCAGACGGTGGTGGCCCCCATGGTCACCGGGTACAGCCACGAGGGGCATTCCTGTTCGAGCAGGAGCCTGTACGCCTCGTCAGCGTGTCCGGTATCGGCCAGGGCGCCGGTGATGAAAGGGGTCCCGGCGAACCCGGTGGAGACGCGGTAGTTGTTGTTCCGCACCAGTTGGGCGAGGCGGTTGCCGGCAAACTCGCGCTGCCGGCCGGTCTGCAGGATGTCGAAGGCGATGGCCAGGGCGTAGACCGTGGTGCAGTCGCTGTGCACGGTTCCGTCGGCGGCCACGTAGTGGGTGTTGAAGGCCGCTTTGACCCGTTCAGCGAGGCGGCCGAACGCGGCGGCGTCGGCGGCGTGTCCCAGGAGCGCAGCCGTCCGGGCGGTGATGGACGCCGTGCGGTACAGGCACGCTGTGGCGACGACGCCGGTGTCCGCCTTGGCCGCCCACGGCTGGTCCGGCGCGGCGTCCGGGTCCAGCCAGTCGCCGAACTGGAAGCCTTTATCCCAGAGCCCGGCGGGCGAGAGTAGTCCCTCCACCCGGCGTGTGTGGGAGGCCATCGAATCGTACTGGTCCTTCAGCACGGTGCTGTCGCCGTAGGCCTCCCACAGTGCCCACGGAACCCACACGGACGCCTCGCTCCAGATGGCCGAGGATTCCGGTGCCGGGAATTCCGGCGGCTGGGGGCAGTACTTCAGTGCGTCCGGCACGGTGATGGGAACGAGTCCGCCGGCAGCCTTTTGTTCCGCGGCAAGGTCCAGGAGCCAGTCCTGCAGGAAGCCCTTGACGTCGTAGAGGAAGGTGGCCGTAGGGGCGAACGCGGCGATGTCCCCGGTCCAGCCGAGCCGCTCATCGCGCTGCGGGCAGTCGGTGGGCAGGTCCAGGAAATTGCCCTTGAGGCCCCAGACGATGTTGCGGTGCAGCCGGTTCACCAGCGGGTTGGAGCACTCGAAGGTTCCGGTGCGTTCGAGCTCGGAGTGCACAGCCACGGCTTCGAGGGATTCCGCCGTCAGCTCGCCGGGCCAGCCGGATACTTCCGCATAGCGGAACCCGTGGAAAGTTTTGCTGGGTTCGAAGAAGTCCTTGGCGCCGGAGAGGATGAAGGTGTCGGTGGCGGCGGCCGAGCGCAGCGGCCGGGTTCCCAGCTCACCGTCCTCGAGGACTTCGGCGTGGCGCACGGTGATCGTGGTGCCGGCGTCGCCCTGGACGGTGAAGCGCAGCCAGCCGACCAGGTTCTGGCCAAAATCCACCAGCGTCTTGCCGGCCGGTGAGGTGAAGACCTCCACCGGTTTGATGACCTCGTTGCGCACCACCGGCGGCCCGACGGGATCCGCCAGCCGGCCGGCGTCGAACTCCAGCGCATGGACCCCTGCCCAGGCGCCCGCCCCCACGGCGGTTGCGTCGGCGTTAAAGCCCGGCCGGGCCCAGCCTGCCGGTTCCCGCCGCGCGTCGATGCGCTGTCCGTCGTAAAGATCGTTGGCCGTGGTGCCCGAGGGACCGGACTGCCAGGACGTGTCCGAGGCGACCGACTGGACGTGACCGTCGGCGAATTCGATGTCCAGCTGTCCGTAGAACCCGAGTTCATCGCCGTACAGGCCCGACTTGCCGTGCCAGGCCAGGCGTCCGCGGTACCAGCCGTTGCCGAGAGCAATGCCGATCACCGTAGCCGGCCCCACGAGCGCGGTCACGTCGTAACTGCGGTAGCGCAGGCGCCATTCGTACGAGCTCCAGCCCGGACTCAGCACGTCCTCCCCAACCGGGACGCCGTTGATCTGCGCCTCGTAGATGCCGAACGCCGTTGCCCGCAGGAGCGCGCGCTTCACGGGTCCGTGGCCTGCGTCGAGCCGGAATTCCTTGCGCAGAAGCGGGGCGCCGTCGAAGTCTTGATCGGGCGCGATCATCGTGGCGGACCAGGGTGCCGGGGTCATGTGGTGTCGTCCATTCTTGTCGGGCGTTGGCATGGGAGTTGGCATGCTGTGGGAGTTGCCATTCTGTGGGGGGGGTGCGCGGTGCCGCTGGCGTCACGGGATCAGAACCGGCACGGGTTCGGTTCAGGCGTAGTGGCAGGCGACGTCGGACGCGCCCACGCTCCGCAGGGCCGGTCGTTCGGTCCGGCACAAGTCCGTGGCCAGCGGGCAGCGCTGGCTGAAGGGGCAGCCGCCGGGAGCGGCAGCGGCGGCCGCCGCGGTCCGCACGCCCAGCGCTTCGCGTTTTTGCCGCCGTTCGGCCTGTTCCGCCGGGCGGGGCACGGGCGAGGCCGCCACGAGCGCCTGGGTGAAGGGGTGTTGGGGCGACTCGGTGACATGTGCCGCGGGACCGCTTTCCATGACCTGGCCGCGGTAGAGCACCACGACGCGCTGGGCGAGGAACTGGACCACGGAGATATCGTGGGCGATGAACAGGTAGCTCAGCCCCCGCTCGTCCCGGAGGTCGGCCAGGAGGTTCAGGACCTGGGCCTGCGTTGAGAGGTCCAGCGCGCTGACCGCTTCGTCGCACACCACGAGTTTCGGCTCGCAGATCAGGGCCCGGGCGACGGCGATCCGCTGCCGCTGGCCGCCGGAAAACTGGCCGGGAAAGCGGTCCACGGCCTCGCCCGGAAGCCCCACCCTGGCCAGCATGTCCTCGGCGCGCTGCCGGGCTTCCCGGGCGGCCACGCCGCGGATCCGCAGCGGTTCGGCCAGTGACGCGCCGATGCTCTGCCGGGGGTTGAGCGAGGAGTTCGGGTCCTGGAACACGGCCCGGAGTTCGCCGCCCAGTTCACGCCGCCGCGCAGGGCTGGCATGGGTGATGTCCGTGCCGTTGTAGCTGACCGAACCCCCGCTGCACTTTTCCAGGCCCAGGATGGCTTTGCCGATCGTGGACTTTCCGGAGCCGGACTCCCCCACCAGGCCCACGGTCTCCCCGGGCCGGATGCTGAAGCTCACGCCGTCCACCGCGGCCGGCATCGCGGCGGCCTTCCGGCCCCGGCCGTAACGGACCACAAGGTCCACCACGTCCAGGAGCGGCTGCTCGGGAGCCTGCGCTGTTCCGTCCTGGCGTACCGCTGTTTCGATGCTCATGGCCTGTCCTTCTCAACTGTGCTGTCCATCTCAAGAATGTCGGGGACACGGTGGGCGGGTACTTCGGTGGCCACCCAGGCCAGGCCCTCCACGGCCAGTTCGTCGGCCTTGACACAGCGCACCAGGCCGTCGTCGGAGCCGGAGGGCACCAGCGGGACCGGCGCCGCGCAGGCCGAGCCGGCGAACTGGCAACGCGCCACGAACCGGCACCCGCCCGGCCAGTCCTTGGGCTGCGGCACCTGGCCGTTGATGGTTGCCAACCGCTCGGGCATGTCCTCGGCGGTGTTGGCGTGCGGGTCGGCGGCCAGCAGCGCCAGGGTGTACGGGTGACGGGGGTTGTCCAGGATGTTGGCCGTCCGGCCGCTTTCCACCACCTGGCCGGCATACATCACGGCCACGGTGTCGCAGATGTCGGCCACCACGCCGAGGTCGTGTGTCACCATCACCACGGACATGCCGGTGTCCTTGACCAGCGCCCGCAGCAGCGAGAGGATCTCGGCCTGCACCGTCACGTCCAGCGCCGTGGTGGGTTCGTCGGCGACCAGCAGCCGGGGACGGCCGGCCAGGGCCAGGGCGATGGCCACGCGCTGGGCCATGCCGCCGGAGATCTGGTGCGGGTAGGTGGTGAGGATGCGGGCGGCGTCCACGATGCCCACCTTTTCGAGCAGGCCCAGGGCTTCAGTGCGCGCTTCGGCTTTGCCCATGCTCCGCAGGCGCCGGATGGCGGAGACCAGCTGGTAGCCGACCGTGAACATGGGATCGAGGGCCCGCATGGGTTCCTGGGAGATCAGCGCGATCTCCCGGCCCCTGACGCCGGCCAGCTCATTTTCCGCGGCGGCCGCAAGGTTCCGGCCGTTCCACAGGATCTGGCCTCCGCTGGCGGATACGCCGGAGGGCAACAGGCCCAGCAGGGACAATGCCGTCATGGTCTTGCCGCATCCGGATTCGCCCACGAGCCCGAGCACGGTCCCCTGTTCGACGTCGAAGGAGACCTCCGTGACCAGCGGCGTGCCGCCGTCGACGCCGACCGAGAGCCCGCGGACGCTCAGGCGGCCGGCCGTGGCGGGTTCGTCCGGCGCCGCGGACGGCGCAGCGGCAGCGGTGGACGGCGCAGCAGCGGACGCAGCCGCCCGGCGTCGGCGGTCCGCGGCGGAGGGCAGATGGGAGGCGGCCGCATTCGGGGCCTTCCCCAGTGCGTTGCCGATGGCGTTGGCCGCGAGGACCGTCAGCGCCAGGACCACACCGGTGGGGACCATCAGCCAGGGGGCGTCGTAGACGTGCTGGGATGCGCCCTGGATCATGCCGCCCCAGCTGGGCTGCGGGATGGGCGGCCCGAATCCGATGAAGGCCAGGCCGGCCTGGATCAGCATGCCCACCGCGAAGATGAGGGCGGACTGCACCACGATCGTGTTGTTCAACCCGGGCAGCACGTGCCGCAGGCTGATGCCGAGCGTGCTCACGCCGTCCACCTTGGCGGCGTCGACGTAGAGCTGTGACTGCAGCGCGGTGGCCTGGCCCAGCATCACGCGGTAGATGCCGGCCGAGATGAGGACGCCCAGGATCGCCATGACGACGGGAATGTTCGTTCCCACGGCACCGATGACCGCCAGGATGATCACGGTGCCGGGCAAGGACATCATGACTTCGGTGACGCGGCTGATCGGCCCTTCGGTCCGTTTTCCCGCGGCGGCGACCATCGCCAGGACGGTGCCGAGTCCGACGCCGACGATCACCGTGATGAGCGATGTCCCCAAGGTGCCGGCGGCTGCGGCGAAGATGCGGCTGAGCAGGTCCCGGCCCAGTTCGTCGGTGCCGAGCCAGTGGGCGGCGGTGGGGCCGGACAGGATGGCGGCGAAGTCCTGGTCCTCGGTCTTGTACGGCAGCCACCACGGCGCCGTGAGGGAGGCAAGCACCAGGGCCGCCAGCCAGAGCACGCCTGCCACGGCACCGGGTGCCGCGAAAAGGCGGTGGGCCTGAATCCGGCCGACCGCGGCCTTGGGGCCGGGCCCGGGCCTTCCCGTGGCGGTGCTGGCGGGTGTGGCTTCGCCTGTGCCTGTATCTTCCGCATTCGCGGTGGCGGGGACGGGCGCGGGGGCAATGGAAGGGATCATGAGGCACGCAACTTCGGGTCGAGAAACTTGGTGGCGAGTTCCAGCACGAGGTTCACGGCCACCACCACGACGGTGGCGACCACCACCACGCCCTGCACGGACGGGGCGTCGTGGGTGCTGACGGAGGTCTGGACTGCCTGGCCGAGGCCCGGCATGGCGAAGAGCTGCTCCGCGATCACGGAACCGCCGAACAGTCCGATGAACTGCAGGGCGATGCCGGCCACGATCGGCAGGCTGGCATAGCGCAGGGCGTGGATGTACAGGATCTTCCAGGTTGGGGTGGCCGTTGCCCGCAGGGTCCGGATGTGTTCCTGCTGCAGCGCCTCCAGCATGGAGGCCCGGGTCTGGCGGGCGATGAACGCCGCACCGCCCACGGCGAGGGTGATCACCGGCAGGGCCAGGGACAGGGCCCAATCCTGGGGTGAGACCTCAAAGGGGACGTAGCCGGTGGCCGGAAAGACCGAGGACTGGACGGCGAAGAGGTACACAAAGATGATGCCGATCCAGAAGGCCGGCAGCGCCACGGCGAGGCCGCAGACGGCGCCGACGATCCGGTCGACCAGGCCGCCGCGCACGGCTGCGGTGACGCCAAGACCGATTCCGAGCACCGCGCTCAGGAGCGTGGCTCCGGCCGCGAGGGCCGCCGTCACCGGCAGCCTGCTGGCCAGGTCGGCGCTCACGGAGCGGCCGTCGATCAGGGACACCCCGAAGTCTCCCTGCGCGGCGCTGCCGAGCCAGCGGAAGAACTGGACGGGCAGCGGATCGGACCAGCCGAGCCGGACGTTGACCTCGTCAATGGCTTGCTGGGTGGCGCCGGCGCCGAGGGACACGGCTCCGGGGCTGCCCGGCATGGCGTGCACCAAGAGGAATGCCAGCACCGCGACCACCAGCACGGTGGCCAGCGCCATGAGCAGGCGCTTTGCGACGTAAATCGCCATGATGACCTCCATTGGTCAGGTCCTGCCGGACGGCCTTCGCCTGGGGTGAAGGCCGTCCGGCAGGGTGGGTGGTCAGTTGGCCGGAGCGTAGGACGAGAGGAGCGGGTAGACGTTGCTGCCGGCGAACTCCACCGGCTTGACCTTCTTGGTGTTGTAGCCCTGGTTGGTGAGGGATTCGAAGAGCGGGATCATCCAGCCGGATTCGACCAGCCGGGTGTTGAGCTTGGTCAGCGCCGCCTTCCGGGCGGCATCGTCCTTGGCGGCGGCGACCTCGCCGGTGGCGGCGCTGAGCTGATCGTCCGTGGCCTTCTGGACATTGGTGAAGCCGTTGAGGATCGCGCCGTACATCAGGCCCACCGGGTTGTCCCAGCCCAGCGGTGCGTAGCCCAGCGGGGTGGTGGCGACGGCGGCGAACGCCTCGTCGGTCGACGTCGCCATCTTGACCTGCATGGTGATGCCGACGGCGGCCAGGTCCTTCTGGACCGCCTGGAGATCGGTCTGCGTGGTGGCGCTCGCGACGATGGTGAATTCAAAGCCGTTGGCGTAGCCGGCCTCCGCCAGCAGGCTCTTGGCCTTGGCGGGGTCGTAGGCGAACTGTGAATTCAGTGCCTCCGTGAAACCGGCTGAATCCTTGGGCAGGGCGTTCCACGCCGCGATGTCACCCTTGTGCAGGGCATCGACCAGGGCCTGCCGGTTGATGGCGTACTGGAACGCCTGGCGGACCTTTTCGCTGGCGAAGGCCGGCGATGTCTTGCCGGTTTTGTCGAAGGCGACCATGGTCTGGACCGTGCCGCCGATCTGGGAGACGCCCACCCCCTTGGCCTTGACGAAGTCAACGGTCGGTGAGGTCAGCTGGGCGACGTCCACCTGCCCGGAAACGAGGGCGTTGGCGCGGGCCTGCGGATCCTGGATGACGCTGAAGACGATCTTGTTGTAGGGGTATTTCGCGGCGTCGGTGTTCTTGTCGTTCTTCTGCAGGACGTACTTGTTGCCCTTGACCGTGGTTCCGGAGTCCAGCGTGTACGGGCCGGAGCCGTCCGGCTTGGCGGCCAGGCTTGCGGTGTCCGCGGCCCCTGCCTTGCCAACGATCATGCCGAGGGTGGAGGTCAGGTTCTTCTCGAAGCCCGGCTGCGCCTTGGCGAAGGTCAGGGACACCTGGGTGGGGCTCAGGACGTCCACGGACGTCAGTTCCTGGGCGCCGCCCTTGGCGATGGCGGAGTACGCCGAGAGGGCGGGATCCGTGCGGCGGTCGAAGTTGGCCTTCACCAGTGCCGCGTCCAGCGTGGACCCGTCCGTGAACGTCACGCCCTGCTTGAGCGTGAGGGTCAGCACGGTGTTGTCGGCGTTGTAGCTGAATCCGGTGGCCAGGCCCGGGCCCACGGAGCCGTCCGCCTTCAGGGTCATGAGGTTCTCGTAGAGGCCTTCGAAGAACTGACGCTGTGCGTCGGAGACCCGCAGCGGGTCGAATCCGAAGGACGCGCTGTCACTCTCGACGCCGATTGTCAGGGTGGTCTTGTCCACGGTGGAGGCCGCCTGGCCGGAGCCGCCGCAGGCGGTCACGGAGCTGAGCATCAGGACACCGGCCAGAACGGCCGCGCTCCGTCGGGCGGTGGGGTTCAGAAGTTTCATGTAGTGCGCCTTCGCATTCTTTCCAAAACAACGGGGATTTTCGGCATCTGGTGGGGGCCGGGGCTGAAGCGGACCGGCCGGACGTTGGCAGTCCGGCACCGGTGCGTTCCTGGCCCTTTCCCCAGATGCGGTCGGGTGGACCGGCTTCATCAAGAGTCGTAGGCGGACGCCATGCCGTCACATGAGATTTTCATTGGTTGGAACACTATTGTGGTGAGCGTCACTGGCGACGAAGAAGGAACGAAGACGAATGACGGCACCCGCGGATACCCATTCCCCCGCTGAAACACCGGCCGCCGCGCGCGGCAAGCGGCCCAAACAGGGCGAACCGGTAATCGACCGGGCCCTCAGCCTGCTCGCTGTCTTCACGGACCGACGTCGGGCGCTGACCCTGTCAGAGATGGCCCGTTATGCGCAGATGCCCGCCCCGACGGCGCTACGCCTCATTGCCCGGCTGGTCGCCTGGGGCGCTTTGGAACGGCTCGACGACGGCCGCTACGTTGTGGGCGTCCGGCTGTGGGAAATAGCGTCCCTCTCCCCGAGGGGCCATGGCATCCGGGAAATCGCGTTGCCCTACCTTGAGGACCTTTTCGAGGTGACGCGCCATCACGTGTTGCTGGCCGTACGGGACAAGGACCAGGCCGTCCTGATCGAACGGCTCTCCTCCAAGCAGGCCACGGAAGTCGCCTACCGGGTGGGCGGCCGGCTCCCCCTGCGCTCCACGGCCGTCGGCCTGGTCCTGATGGCCGGAGCGGATGCGGCATTCCAGGAAAAGATCCTGAAAGAACCAGCAGAGACTGAACCGGGCGTGGCTGCCATGCCGGAAGGCCAACTGCGGCGCACCCTCTCCGACGTCCACCGGACGGGGATTGCCATGATCCGCCGGTCCGCGCCGTCGCTGACTGTTTCCGTGGCGGCGCCCGTCTTTGATGCCCAGGGCACGGTGGTGGCCGCGCTGTCGATCGTGGTTCCGGACGGGACCACCCCGCCCAACGTCCTGGCTCCGGCGGTGATGGCCACCGCGAGGGCGGTCTCCCGAAACCTTGGCTACCGGGCCGCCCTGGCCGAGGACGTCCGGACCCTGTCGGACGGCTGACCGCGGCCCTGCCAACCACCGGCCCTTCCAACCATTGGAAAGGCCCGGCGCGGCGTTGGGATCACGAATCGTAAAGTTGAACCGGCGGTGCACTCGGGTCCCCGGCCTGCTTCCGCGACCACTTGACATGCCCGGCGGCGGAGTCTAGGACTGGCCTTGTCCAGTCCCATCCACCAGCCTAGGAGTTGCTATGGCCACCACGCCCTACGGAATCGTGCACTTTTTCCCGGGAGGCACCAAGGAACAGTACGAAGCGTCACTTGCAGCCGTCCATCCAGGCGCGGGGCTCCTGCCCGAGGGACAGACCTTCCACGCCGCCGGGGCGTCCGCTGGTGGCTGGACGATCATGGCAGTCCACGAATCGAAAGAGAGCTGGGAAAAATTCCGGGACACGATCCTCATGCCCCGGATGCAGGCCGGTATTGAGGGCGGCTTCGCCGCTCCACCAGAAGAGACGGTGATCGACCTCTACAAGGTCTTGCCCTAGCGGCTCGCCACTCACACAGCCAGTTCAAACAGCGCGCCCGTACCAGTCGAGTACACGTGACGCGCGGAGGGTGTTCCACCGGCTGGACCGTCCGTCACCGTCATCAACCGGGAAATGGACGATCCCGGGATGCGTGTTTTCGAGCAACCAGGTCCCGTCGGGCTGCTTCTTTGACCGGAGCAACTCCACGGCTTCGGCCAGGCGCGGGTCCGGCGGCTCTCCCGCCGAACGGAAGTACTCCAAGGCACGGAGCACGTCATAGTGCCAGCGGGTCGGAAATGAGAACGTCAGCCAAGCCGGGTCTATGACCCCGCCGGTGCTCTTGCGTCGGAACAGGCCCCGCTCCAGCAGATACTCCTCGCCCCGGCGCCGCGCGTCCACGGACTGCGCCGACCCGCCCGTGACCCGTTCGTGAGCCAGAAGGCCCTCGAGGACGTTGATCGTCGTGGCGGCCGAGGACACCACGGCGCCGGATTCCGCCCAACAGTTCCACCCGCCGTCGTCCAGTTGCTCGCTGACAAGCCGGGAGACGACGCCGTCGACGTCCTGATCAAAGTAGGCGCCCAGCGCCACCGTCATACCGTTGATGCACGGCTCCACCTCGCCCTGGAAATACGGCTGGCCGCCCTCCTCCCAGCGGCAGTTGTCCCTGACCAGGGCGATGGTCTGGCGCATCTGCTCACTTCGCGGGTCGATCCCGAAGTCACGCAGCAGGAGCAAGCTGTACGTTGTGGCGGTCCACGGCTGGGGGATGCGGTCCCAACCTGGGTCGCCGCCGGCTTCATCCGCGCCGTCGCCGTCGAGTCCGTCGCCGTCGGGGCTGTCGCCCTCGGGACGGTCACCGTCGGGGCGGTCACCGTCGGGGCAGTCGCTTCTGGCGGGGAAATATGCGCCATGCGCCCATTGGCCGTCCTCGTCCCGCAATGCCAGTAAGCGGGCACCCCAGCCTTCGGTCGCTACCCGTGCGCGCTCTGCGGCAACGACCTCGGGCGCGGCGCCGCCGAGATCCTGCAACACCTGCCATCGAAGGGAAGGATCCGAATCCATCAGCCAGTCCAGGACGGTCATACGCCGATGGTAGCGCTCCCGGCTCGATGGCATCAGGTGGTCACAGCCGAGCAGGCACACGGCATTGCCACCGGACGTCCGTGGCCAGCGGGCCGGACGTTCAGGAGGTCTTCGGCCGGATCACCAGGACGGGGCACGGAGAGTGGCTGGCCACCTGGGCGGAGACCGATCCGATGTGCAGCCCGGCGAAACCGCCGTGGCCGCGGGAGCCGACGATCACCAGGTCGGCTTCCTTTGCGGCTTCAAGAATTGCCGATGCCGCCGAGTCATTCTTGATAGTCCGCGTCACGACATTGACACCGACTGCGGATTTCGCTGCCTCGGCGCTTAGAGCTTCAGCCTGCTGCTCCGGGGAGTCCTCTGCCACGATTTCCCCTGCCGCCGTTTCCAGCATCGCCGGGTACCACGCCATCGGCGCCTTGTTCCAGACAGTCAGGACCCGGAGCTCCGCACTGCGGTACCGGGCCTCCTCAACACCCCACGCCAGGGCCTCGTGTGATTGCTTCGAGCCGTCAAATCCGATCACGATCACAAAGGGATCAACATTTTTCATGGTTCCAGACTTTCACCGCCGGTTTGCGGCGCCTAGGGGCCTCTGACCCCATCCGGGATGAAACCACGAGAGTGAATTGACCGGCGCACCGCCGCGCAGGGCACCAAGGGTGCCGCGGTGGTCAGACGATGCCGCGCTTGGTGGCCGTCTTGAGCGCGTCGCGCCGGCTTACCGCCCCGAGCTTGCGGTAAATGGACCGTTCGTGGGTCTTGACCGTGTTCACGGAAATATACAACGCCTCGGCAATTTCAGCCGCGGTCATGATGGAGCGCATGTAGGAAAGGACTTCGCGTTCGCGCTCGGTCAGGTTCCAGTAGGACTGCGCACGAAGGCGGGTCTCCCCCTGCGCCTCGCGTGCCATCAGCGCTGCGATGAACGACTCGTGCGCGGTGCCCCACACAGCATGCTCCACGAGCAGATCCGCCAATTCCTCTCTCCGTTCGGCGAAAGGACGCAGGACGGTTTCAGGCTCGGCACGGAGGACTGCATGTTCAATCCGCTCGTGTGCCGCCGCAGCATCTCCGGTTGCATGGGCCATGATCGCCTCGGTCAGGCTCAGGCAGGTGTCGATATAGGAGCTGCCGCGGCGATCGGCCAGTGACTCGGCACAGCGTTGCGAAGCGGCGGTGTCACCTTCGCGGCGCAGCAACTCCGCCAGCAGCGTATCCGCCAATGCGCCGTGCCCCCCGGCACCGAGTGGTTGGACGGTCCGCAAAGCTCCGTCCCGGTCGCCCCTGGCTTCGGCAATTTTCGCCACCGCGATAGTGTCCATGGCATTCCACGACACGGCGTACCGTCCCCGCCCGTGGAAGGACTCCAGTGCCGCGCTGGAGTCGGCCAGGCGGGCCAGGTCGCCATCGCCGCAATCAACCAGGACCCGATAGATGGCACTGAGCGGGCCCGTCGGGAACAGCTCGCTGCCCAATCGCTGCGCTTTGGTAAGACAGGTCCGCGCAGCCTGCAGATCGTCATTCCAGTAGCACGCAATGCCACGGGCCAGCCAGGCGGGAGCCATCCGTTGCCGCGAATTCCAGCCCAGCGACTCTCCCCGTTCCAACGCCGCCGTGGCAAGTTCGTCGGCGCTCACGAGGTCACCGGCGATGGAGTGAGCCAACGCGAGTTCGGCCTGGGCGCAGGTTTCCACTGCCTCCAGCTGTTCCGGGTTGCCTGTGGCCCCTGTTGCCTGGAGCAGCGCCGTCGCGAGTTCGCCGGTGCGGTGCAGCCGGAACTCTGCCTGGGCCAGCAGGAAGAGTCCTGTCGAGAAGGAGCTGGCGCGGCCATCCCCTGAAATGTCCGTCGTCGACCGGCCGTCGTCCGTCTCGGTGGGCAGGTCCAGGCGGCCGTCGGCAGGCAGCGGCTCGTAGAGCGCCCTGTAACTGTCAAGCCTCCGGCGTCGAATTGCGTCCAGCGCGAAGGTCCGCGACAGCGCCCGGTCGGTGAGCTCGGCCGCGGCGGTGCCGTCGCCGGAAAGGGCACGGCAGACCGACCGGATCATCAGGATCTCTGGATCCTCGCCCCACGGTGCGGGCAGGTCCAGGCACAGCCGTTCGAGGGTCTGCACGTCGTTGCCGAGCAGGAATTCGAGCCAATGGGCGCCGAGGGAAATCACGGCCTGCCGGGGTGCGCGTCCTTGCAGCGCCTGGGCGACGCACTCGACGACGTCGACGTCCTGGTAGTACCGTGCCGCCACGCGGTGAAGACGCTCGGCGAGCAAAGGGTCGCGCCGCTGCAGGATGCGCCGGCACTGCGCCGCGAAGAGCGAATGCCACCGGAACATCGATTCACCCTCACGGTATTCGTGCTCCTCGATGAAGAGCCCGTTGCGGAGGCATTCCTCAAGCAGCACGCCGCCGTGGGGACGGCCTTCGAGTTCGACGGCGAGCTGGCGGCCGAGCCAGTCGCTGGTAGTGGCCCTGAGAATGAATTCGGCCAGCGACGGTTCGATCTGGTCGAGGATCTCTTCTGCGACATAGTCGGCGAGCGGGACGTGCGTAGGCGCGGAGCCTGGCGTTGCAAGCGGCACGTTGCGCGCCTGCGCCAACGAGACGAGGCTGGCGTGGACGGCCACAGGCCAGCCGGCAGTCATCTTCCAGAGCGACCCGGCATCGAACGTTTGATCTTGTCCCAGCGCACAGGCGAACTGGGCAACTTCCTCCCGCGTGAAGGCGAGTTCGGCGGCGCGAAGTTCACCCAGTCCCTCCCCGTACCGGAATCTTTCGAGCTGGATGGACGTATGGCCGCGTCCCGAGAGGACCAGCCGCAGTGAGGGGGGTGCCGATGCGGCGAGCACCCCGACGATTCCGTTCGCCAGCCCCGGTCCGGCCAAATGGACGTCATCGATCACCAGGACGATCGGTTCGGTGAGGTGCTCGAGCGCCCCGAGGAGAAGGTCGTAGGAGGCCGCCCGGTCGTGGGCAAGGCCCGGGTCAAGAGCCAGGAGGGCGTCGGTTCCGGGCAGCGGCAGTTTGCTCGCCGCGGACTGGATCGCCCCAACGACACCGTGAAACAGCCGCGCGGGCTGCGTGTCGAACCGGTCCAGCGACAGCCAAGCGCACGGCAGATCGCACTTGCGGACCCAATCACCCAGGAACGTGGACTTGCCGTAGCCGGCCGGGGCCGCGACGAGGGTCAGGCGGTGCGAATCTGCGGCCGCGGACAGGGCGCTTTCCAGACGTGGACGCTCCAACGCTCCGAGGCCGCGCACAGGCGGACGGATCTTGAACTGTGGACCCGATACCCATTCGGCGTCTAGCCTATCTCTCACATTCCACATGCTAGGTGGGCGCAAAAGGGCACCAACAGGGCGCAAAGACCCCTTGTGCGCCGCTCCATAGCGCGACAATGCGCGAAAATACGGCAATTAAGGCTGCCCGATTGCGGCACGGCACGAATTGCATGCCCGGCGGTATCATCAGTCATGCCTATGAAGCACGGCAGCCCGACAGACCCGATTTTCCTTCATGACCTCGACAAGGCCGACCGCAGGCGGGTCATTATTTTCGCGATTGCACGTCTCATCGCATTTTCGGTTGTGGTCCTCGCCCTGTATTTCCTTATTCCCGTCGGGGGATTCAATGACGCCGATCCCGCGGCCGCGTGGATCCGCCTGGCGGCTGTCGTGCTGGTCTTTTTCGCAGTCTTGGCAATTCAATTGCGGCTGATACTCGTGGCGCATATCCCGAGGGTCCGGGCGGCCGCGGCTGTCGCCGAAACCCTGTTGATGTTTCTGTGCCTCTTCGCACTGCTTTACACATCAATGTCGATCACATCTGCGGCGGCGTTTAGCGAGCCCCTGAGCCGAACCGATGCCCTTTACTTCACCACTTCCACGTTTGCCACCGTCGGGTTCGGGGACATTACGCCGGTAAGCCAGCTGGCGAGGGGAGTCGTGTCCGTCCAAATGATTGCCGATTTGGGGGCACTCCTATTGATCGCAAAAGTGGCCTTCTTCGCGGCCGGGCGGCGTCTGGGCAGCGAATCCTGAACCGGCCGCCGTCATCACCCAAAACGGATGACAGCACGCCGGCCGGCTGAAATTTCGCGGGATATGAAAGAGCGGGCACCCCGGACACCTTTGGCAGTGCCGGGTCCGGTCCGCCAATCTGCACGTCCGACGTGCGGCGTCCACCCCGTAGGGGCGGCTGTGGCGGGCGTTTCCCCGGCGTGACAGATCACCCTGTGTGGGTGGGGCTGGACCGGTGCGCCGAGTGAACAATGAAAATAGCCGTGAATGCCCAGCCGCGGAACACAAGCTAAGGCGGATCCCCTCATGTCGCTGAACGATCAGCCCGCTGGCCCCGCTAGCCCGGATCAGGAAGAGATCCTGAGGTTACGGGCCGAAGTTGCCCGTCTCCAGCAGGAACGGGACGCTGCCCGCAAGGCCCCCCCGAGGCCGTCCGTGCGGCATCCGGGGCTGGCCCGACGCATTGTGGCAATCGTGCTGGTGGTTCTTACTGGCCTGTTGGCCTTCGCGACAGTTCCGGCCCTTTACCTGCGCAGCGAAGTCATCGACACCGACCGCTACGTGGCCACTGTCGCACCGCTGGCCTCGGACCCTGCGATCCAGGCCGAAATCGCCGACAAGGTCACCCAACAGATCACCGACGCCGTGGATTTCCAGACCATCACGCGGGATGCCCTGAGCGAGCTCGCAAAGACGGCGCCCCGCGTGGCGGCCGTGCTCACCGGGCTGGCCCCGATGCTTGCGGAGCAGACCAAATCGCTCATCCATACCGCCGTGGCCAGATTCGTGGCGACACCGCAGTTCCAGGATCTTTGGATCCAGGTGAACCGGGTCGCGCACCAGGGGCTGGTCAACCTTGCCACGGGAAGCACGGGAGGCACCGTCAGTATTGACGAGAACGGCACGGTGTCGATTTCCACGAAAGAGATCATCGCCCGGGTCAAGACTCTCCTGGTCCAGCAGGGGGTGGACATCGCCTCGAGGATCCCGGAAGTGGACGCGCAGATCGCCCTGTTCCAGTCTCCTGAACTGGTCCGTGCCACGGAAACCATCCGGACCCTGGACCGGCTCGGCCCAATCTTGGCGTGGCTGACGGTGCTCAGCGCCGTGGGTGCCATTGCCGTTGCCCCCCGGGGCCGGAGACGGAGCACGACGAGCGGCGTGGGGTTGGCGGTGGCGGTGTCAATGGCGGTGCTGGCGCTGGCCCTCGTGATCGGGCGGAACTACGTCCTGGACTCGATTCCGTCCAGTGCCGTCTCCCCCGCGGCGGCCGAGAGCCTGGTCGAGGCACTCCTGGTCCCGCTGCGCACCAGCCTGCGCCTTGTCTTCGTCGTCGGGCTGCTGATTGCCCTGGCAGCTTTTCTGGGCGGCCACTCGCGTCCCGCGGAGTATGTCCGGCACGGCCTGGCGACTGCGGGCGACTACATCACCGGCAAGATCGGCGGTGGCCAGGCGAAGCCATGGCAGCTCTGGTTGGCCCGCTACCGTCGGATTATCGAAGCCACCGTCGTCGGCATCGCTGTGCTGGTGCTGATCTTTTGGCAGGACCCGACGGCGGCCGTCGCCATCTGGACGGCCGTACTGGCCGTGCTGGTCATTCTCGTGGTCGAACTGCTGTGCCGGCCGGCCGTAGCCGGCGTGCCAGCGCCCGAGCCGGGCGCCGAGCCCGGCGGTGAGCCCGGCGGTGAGCCCGGCGGTGAGTCCAGTGTCGAGTCCGGCGGCAAGCCCGACGGTGAGCCCGTCACTGCCGGCGGCCCTCCCGATGACACGTATCCCACGACTCCCATCCCCCGGGCGACCGACGCCGGAGGGACCGGCGCGTGACGGATTGTTGGGACCGGACAGCCAGTTAGCGCCGGGCCAGCCGGCGCTAACTGGGCAGCCGCCGCCGAGACTGAGCGAAACTAGGGGGCGGTCGGCGCGAATGGGAAGAGGTCCTCCCCGGCACCGTGCACCACCACGCAGGTAGCCTCGGGTACTTCCCGCCAGGCCCCGCGGAGGTCCCCCAGCGGTTCGGAGACAACCAGGCGCGCGTTGTCCGCCAGGTCATGAAGCAACGGGTTCTCCGGGTACTGGACGCGAAGGGTCGCGACGTCGGTGCTGTGGAACAGCGACCGGGACTGCCGTTCACTCGAGTAGCGGAACGCCCAGGTGGTGTCGCCGTCGGTAGTGGCCACTGTCATCTGGAGCGGCTGCTCGATCCCGTGGCGCCGGCCGACGTCTTCAATCAGTCCAACCGCGGCAGCCACGGCCGCCCTCGGGTCCTGCTCCAGCCCGAAGGTCAGGGCGAGGAAAAAGAAGAGCTCTGAGTCCGTGGCTCCCTCGATCAGCGGAAAGAGCGATGGCTCAACGGCCATGGCCAAGTCGCGCTTCACGGTCGGGAAATCCCTGATGAGTCCGTTGTGCATCCATAGCCAGCTGCCGTGGCGGAATGGATGGCAGTTCGTCTGTTGGACTGCCGAGCCGGTCGAGGCTCGAATGTGCGCGAAAACCCGGCCGGCCGACGCCTGGGCGGACAGCTCGCGGAGGTTGCGGTCATTCCAGGCCGGCTCCGTGCTGTGGAACAAGCCGGGATACGGCGCGGATCCGTACCAGCCCACGCCGAAGCCGTCCCCGTTGGTGGTTTCAACGCCCATTCGAGCGTGCTTGCTCTGCATCACGAGCGAGTTGGTGGGTTTGTACAGCAGCTCCTCCAGTTGTACCGGCGAACCCGAATACGCTAGCCAACGGCACATGGCTTCCTCCCTCTGTTGTGGACAGCAGTCCATCACGGCGACGGAGCGGGCACATCATCACCCCGGGGTGATTCGGGCCGCGGGGTGGGAGGTCCTGGGTCCCACCCGTGTCCGATAGTTCCGACCTCGCGTCCCCGCTGGTCAGCGGCGCGCCCGGCCTGGACAGCAGCGCGAAAGGATCACCCGCGGCGGGTGACGCGCATGAGGGCCCCTCACCCAACACTGGTGGTACCTGCCAGTGATTGGGCTGCCAGGCGAAAGCCCATGGAGAGGTGAGTCCAATGTCGAAACCACAACCAGTCCTCGCGCGAATGTCCGCGCTCGGGGCGGCGGTCGCGCTGCTCGCCGGCTGCGCCACCTCGGGACCCAGCAGCAGCCCCAGCGCGAGCCCAACGGCGAGCGTTTCACCGGTTTGCGCTGCCGCCACTGACCTTTCAGCAGCCCTGACGAATTTCAAGGACACCATCAAGCCAGGCGCCACGATCGGCCAGATCCAGGCGGCCCGGGATCAAGTTCGAAAGAGCTACGACGATCTGGTCAACGCGGCCAGTGACGCGGCCAAGGATCGGGTGGATGCCGTCAAAGCTGCCCAACAGAAGTTCACCTCCGCTGTGAATTCCGTTCCCGACGACGCCACCTTGACGCAGGCGGCCAACTCGCTCAAGGACGAAGCCGCGAACGTGCAGGCCGCCATCAGTGATCTCTCGAATGACGCCAAGTGCTAGTCCGGGTCTTCCGGGATATCCGCGGTGAATCCCATTCCCATCCAAGGCTGCGTTCATAGGCAGCGCCGCACCACGTGAAAGTAGGGAAGCCAAATGAATTTCTTCGAGAACTTTTGGGACATTTTCTGGTGGTTGTTCATCTTCTATGCGATCTTCGCCTTCCTGTATGCAGTGTTCATGGTGATCGGAGACCTATTCCGCGACAACGAGCTCAGCGGCTGGTGGAAGGCCGTCTGGATCGTCCTCCTGGTCTTCATTCCATTCCTGACTGTGCTGGCATACATGATTGCCCGCGGCAAGGGCATGGCGGAGCGGTCCATGGCGCGGGCCCGCAAGTCCCAGCAGGAAACCGATGCCTATATCCGCAGTGTCGCCACCGCGAGCCCCACCGAGGAGATCGCCAAGGCCAAGGCGCTCATGGACGCGGGAACCATCAGCGCGGAGGAGTTTGCCCAGATCAAGAGCAAGATCGTCGTCTGACTCCGGGCTGACACGCGAGGAGCAGGCCTGGCCAACTCGCTATTCATGGGGCCATGAGGCTTCTAAGATATGGCTAGGCTGAACCAAGGAGGGCTCATGGAGCCGGAACCATCGGAATCCAATCCACGTTCGGCCCTCCCCCGCACCTTAATCATCCTGCTCGCCCTGGCCAGCGCGACGATTGCAGCGTTCGGCCTCGGCGCGATCCAGGGAATAGTCACCCCCGTCTTTTTTGCCTTCGTGCTGACGCTTTGTGTCCATCCGCTGCGCCGCTGGATGCAGGCACGGGGAATTTCCCGGGGCATCGCCACCGGGACCTCAATCGCGGCTGTCTTCGGATTATTGACCGCCTTCGCCGCAGTCCTGATTGCCTCGCTCGCCCAGTTCTCCGCGCTGCTGCCGCAGTACGCCCCCCAAATGGCCGAGATCGGCGCCAGGATCTCCGCGCTGCTGGAATCTGTTGGATTTGGCTCGGAGCAAGCCCAGGAAGTCCTGAACGGGTTTACGCCGGGCCGCATCATCGGGTTCCTGGGCGGCCTCCTGGGAAACGTCGCGAGCCTGGTGACCAGCCTCGTGATCATCCTGACGATGCTCATTCTCATGGCGGTGGACGGCTCCCGCGTGCCGGCACTGTTGATCCATCTGAACTACCACCGGCCGGCACTGGTTTCAGCACTCAACGGCTTCGGCACCAGCGTACGCCGCTACATGGTCGCCACCACGGTCCTCGGAATAGCGCAGGGCTTGTTCAACTGGCTGGTTCTGGTCATCTTGCAGATCCCCGGCGCCCTGCTTTGGGGGCTGCTGTCTTTTATCTGCAGCTTCATTCCCAACATCGGGTATTTCATCGCCATCATCCCGCCCTTGTTCTTCGGCTACCTCACCGGGGGCTGGCCGACCGTCGTGGCCGTCATCATCATCTATGGCGGGATCAACAGCATCATCCAGTCGATCATCCAGCCGAAATACGTGGGCAACGCCGTGTCGCTGAGTGAGACGTTGACCTTCTTCTCCGTCCTCTTCTGGGCGGTGGTCCTGGGCCCTGTCGGCGCCGTCCTCGCCGTCCCCCTGACGCTGTTGTTCCGGACCATCCTGCTCGATTCCGACCCCTCGCTGTCATGGTGGCGGCCGTTGACGGGCGACAAGAAGGACCTCGAGGTGCTCATCAAGGAAGAAGACAAGGCGATCCGCGCCCGCCGCGGACGACTGAAAACGGGCCGCCCGGACACCGGAAGCGGACCGAAGGCATGACATGCCATCGGGGTGCTGCCGGGGGCCGGTGAGGGCCGCATGCTGAGCACGTTCAGCAGCCTGGCCCTCTTCGCCCTGGCCGGGGCGATCAGTACCGTGCCTGTCAGCGTGACAATCTTGATTCTGCTCTCGCCAGATCCACGCCGCGGCGCCCTTCCCTTCCTGATCGGCAGCCTTGCGGGTTCGATAGTGGTCGTGGGGCTGTCGGCGGTCGGGCTGCAATTCTTGCCCGTCAGGCCGCCGCGCCTGCATAAGGATGAATGGGTGGCCCAGATTGCCATTGTGACCGGTGCGCTTCTGATTGCGTACGCCGTGTACCTCTTCGTGAGCAAGGGCGGCCGGGACAATGCCATGCTTGGCAAGATGAAGTCGCGGTTCCGCGCCGCCCGGCCCTGGGAATTCCTCGTCCTGGGACTGGGCTTGAACCTTCGTCCGAAGGCAATCCTGCTGGCCGTCACCGCCGGTGCAGTGATCAGTGTCCAGGAACTGCCGCCGCTGCCAGGTAGCCTGCTTGTCCTCGCCTACGCCGCCGTCGTCCAGTCAGCAGTCATCATTCCGGTCGCTGTGTGGCTGCGCTCCCCCGAACGGGCCCAAGTGCCTTTGACCGCCCTTTTCAACTGGCTGCAGCGCCATGGCCGCAGGATTGCGGCGATCGCAACGCTGGCGATTGGGATTTTCCTTGTCGGCTACAGCCTTCTCCAGCTCTGATCGGGCTGCCTCGAAACCACATTCGCAGCGGTGAACCCCTCAATCCAGGAACGCGCCGTCACCGGCGCCGGCGGGCTTGGGATCGGGAATCCGCACCATCCGGAAAGAGATGATGAGGCCAGCGAGACTGGCGAGAATCGGAATGAGCAGACCAATCTGGAGGGAGATGGGCCGGGCCTCCGTGTTGATCCGGATGATCTCGTCCTGGATCGCCGGAGGCTGGCCGGCGAGGAGTTCGGCAAGCGCGGTGTTGCTGAGGACCTGCGCGTCTTCTTCAAGTACCTGTGCGACCTGCTGCTGCTCGGCGGGCGGCAGCACGGTGCTGGACTCCGCCATGGAAGTGAAGATGATCGAGAGGGACGCGAGCATGATGGCCCCGGCGAAGGCGAGTCCGAACGACAAGCCGAACGAGCCCGCTGCCGAGTTCACGCCGGCGGCCTCGCTGACGCGTTCGTCCGAGATCGGGGACAACGTGTAGTTGTTCAGCTGCGATACCAGCAGCCCCAGACCGCAACCCGCGATGACCAGCGGGATCAGGAGCCACCAGCCGGAGTCCGCGCGGGGCACCACCGGAAGGATCGCGACCAGCCCAACCATCAGGAGGATGAAGCCCCACCTGATGATGTTCGCCGGGCGGCGTGACCCTGCTTTCTTGCCGGCGAGCACGGCGACAGCGAACATGCTGAGCGACAGGGGTGATATGGACAATCCCGCCTGCATGGCGTTGTATTCCAGGACCATCTGGAGGTAGATGGGCAGCACGATCATGGTGCCGCCCAAGGCCACCTGCTGCATCATTTGCTCCGTGGCGCCAAGGCGGAAGGCATTCAAACGGAACAGCCCCGGGTCCAGGAGGGTCGCCTTCTTGAGGCGCTCGCGCCGTACGAGCCAAAAGAACAGGCCGCACAGTCCGGCCACGCCGATGATGATGAGGGCGGCCACGGACTCGCCGCCCTCCTGCCAGACCAGGATGCCGAGGACGACGCCGCCCATGCCCACGACGGACAGAACCGATCCAACGACGTCGAACTCCCGGGGTCCCGTGTACGGCACGTCGTGGACGAGTTTGATTCCGGACAACACGATCGCGATGATGACGGCTTCGAGCAGGAAGGCGACACGCCAGGAGAGAAAAGTGGTGATGAACCCGCCAAGCAGGGGTCCGACGGCGGCGGCGATCGCCGCAGATGCCCCGACGAAGGCATAGACCCGCTTCCGGTCGGCTCCGTCGAAGTTGCCATGGATCAGGGACTGCATGGCCGGCAGGAGGAGCGATGCGCCCAGGCCGCCGATCAGTGCCCAGAAAATGAGGATCGGCACAATGCTCTGGGCCAGCGTCATCGCGATGGCGCCAACGGCGTACGCGCAAAGGCCCAGGATGTAGGCGCGCTTGCGCCCGATCAGGTCGCCCACTTTGCCGCCGATCAGGATGAATGCGGCGGACACGAGCGCTTCGAGCGCGATGGTCGCTTGGAGGTCGCTCACGGTGCTGCCGATGTCGTTGACCACCGCGGAGATCGAGACGTTCATGATCGACGTGTCGACAACCAGCACGAACATCGCCATCGCCAGCAGCAGCGCCAGCCTTTGGTTAAACTGCACCGGCTGGGTCCCGGCGTCGTTCGGAGAGCTCATCGCGGGCCACCTCCCGCACTTGTTGGCTTGCTCGGGTCCACCGCGCAACCGGACATGTCGCCTCCTCTGGAGCAGAACGGGCAGTTCATGCATGAGCGTGATCCTGCAGGCACATCCCACCAGCGCCCACCGCAAAGCGATGCTGATGCAAAGCTAGCTGTCCGGACTCGCGACCGAATCATGCCCAGCGGGTGAGGTTGCTGTACCCCTTCCGCCGGGGACGAGGCGGGGCTGCGCTCCGGTCCTGCCCGGGATGGCCTAACGTAGAAGGCTGCCCGGGTTTCGTTGCCGGACAGAATTTCACCGCCCACCGCCATAGCCTGACGCCCGGAGGAAATCCCAGATGCTGGAACAACTGGTGGCCTTTGTGCTGACCTGCCTGGTCGTGGTGGTGGTGCCCGGACCTGACTTTGCGCTTGTCCTCAGGAATGCGCCCCGCGGCCCCCGGGCGGCAACCACAGCCGCCGCCGGCATCATGGTTGGCAACACGATCCTTGCCGCGCTGGCGGTGCTCGGTGTCACGGCGCTGCTGGGCGCCTCGGAAGTAGTTGGGACCGGGATCAGAATTGCCGGGGCCGCGTACCTGCTCTACCTAGGCCTGCGCGCCTTCGCCGAGGCGTTCGCCAGGAAGGCCAAGCCCAGCCAACCCCCGGCACTGGCAGCAGGACGCCAACCCGGCGGGGCCTCGCCCTTCGTGCAGGGGATGGTGAGCAACTTGCTCAACCCGAAAGTGGCCGTCTTCTACTTGTCGCTGTTCCCGCAATTCAATGTCGCCCCGTTGCCGCCCCTCGCCCAGCACGCCCTGATGGCCGGCATCTTCCTGCTGATCGCGGCGGCCTGGTACGTGCTGGTGCTCAGCGCGCTCAAGAAGGTGACCGGAGTTCTGGCCCGGCCCCGGACCAGCCGGATCGTCGTCGGGAGTTCAGGCGCGGTCCTGGTCGGGGTTGGCGGCACCATCCTGACGCAGACACTGGCGTCCGTCTAGCTGCCCGAGGGAGCCCCTCGCAGCCTTTTCGGGTGCCTGGACTCGGGATCGACCCCGGGGGCGTTGATAAGCACCCCACGGGGCGGGATGATCAGCACATGCCCGGTAACCGCCACCGAAGGAGCCCGACCGTGAGCGCCGCAACCACGACAACCGAGAAGCTGATCATCATCGGGTCCGGCCCCGCGGGCTACACCGCGGCGATCTACGCCGCCCGGGCCGGGCTGAAGCCCCTGGTCCTGGCCGGGTCGGTCACGGCCGGCGGCGCCCTCATGAACACCACCGAGGTGGAGAACTTCCCCGGTTTCCCGGGCGGGAT
>NZ_KB895541.1:0-497996 GCF_000374925.1 Arthrobacter sp. 131MFCol6.1 | reverse complement strand
CTTCCGGAGGAGAAGAAGTTCAGCGGCCACGGTGTCTCCTGGTGTGCCACCTGCGACGGCTTCTTCTTCCGGGATCAGGACATCATCGTGGTCGGCGGCGGAGACTCCGCCATGGAGGAGGCGACGTTCCTGACCCGCTTCGGCAAATCCGTGACGGTGGTGGTCCGCAAGGGCGAACTGCGGGCCTCCCGGATCATGGCCCAGCGGGCCAAGGACAACCCCAAGATCAGGTTCGCCTGGAACTCCGCCGTCACCGCGATCCACGGCAACGGCAAGGTCACCGGCGTCACCCTGACCGACACCCGCACCGGCGAAACCCGGCAGCAGACCGCCACGGGCATCTTCGTCGCGATCGGGCACGTGCCCCGGACCGACCTCGTGGCCGGGCAGGTGGACCTCGATGCCGACGGCTACATCCAGGTCGACTCCCCCACCACGGTCACCAACCTGACCGGGGTCTTCGCCTGCGGCGACGCCGTGGACCACCGCTACCGCCAGGCCATCACCGCCGCCGGCACCGGCTGCGCCGCGGCCCTGGACGCCGAACGCTTCCTGTCCGCGCTCGACGACGCCGACAGCATCGCCACCGCGCTGGTGGAAGAACCCACGCACTCCTAGGCCACCCGTGAAGCAGTCCCTCCCGACGGCACTCCCAGGCACCGCCCGGTCCCGCGGCGCTTACGGCTCGGTCGCCGCGCTGTCTGTTGCGGAAACTGGCCGGGCCGCAGGCTCAGCCGGCGGTGGCAGCGGCCGGCCCGGCGGGTTCGCCTCAAGCTGGTCGGCATCGGCGGCTGCAAGGTTGCGGATCAGGATGATGAGCCAGGCGAAGATCAGCGACGCCGCGATGAGCTCCACCGCGGTCAGGTTGTAGTAGCCCACCGGGAACCACAGCACCGCGGCGACGACGATGACCGCCAGGAAGAGCCACCCGAGCGCGGCGAAGGTCGCCGAGACGGACGGAACCAGCGTGCGGATGCGGACAATGAGGGACGCGAAGATCACCACCATGCCGGAAGCGACCAGGGTGTGGAGCCCGAAGCGCTCATCGACGGGGAACAATCCCACGCAGGCGAGGAATACGCCGATGAGGGCGATCCCGCCCTCGAGCAACCGCACCCGATGCAGCGCGGCCAGGGACTTCGCAGTCGCCGCGAGGGTCGCCGTCGCATATCCCGCCAGCGTGGAGATGACGACGCCGGCGACGATCAGGGTGAAGTTGAACGCCACCCCAGAGACATCGGAGCTCATGCCGAGGGCGCTGAGGTTCTCCTGCCACCACAGCGGATTCTCTGCAGTGAGCATGCTCGTGAGCAGGCCGGTGACCAGGAAGCCGGCGAGGAGGGCGGCGAGCCGGTAGGCGGTCATGCTGAGCGCAGACAGGTAGGCGATGTAGGCGCTGATGGCTCCCGTGGTGCCGACAAGGACTGCGGCCGCGAAGGGATAGACGACTGCACCGATGAACGCCTGCTGGAACAGCGAAAAGAGCGCCAGCCAGCCGAGCAGGAAAATGCAGGCGTGGGCCAGCGCGAGTGCGGCGATGTCGATGGACGTGCGGATCCGGCCTCCGCCGCGGGCCTCCGGTGTGACAGCCGGACGACGTTGCAGGCAACCGGCCACCACCGCCCCGGCGCCCACCACTGCCGTGCCGATCGCCGCAATGTCACCGACCGAACCCCGTCCGGACAACGGGACCGGTTCCCGCCCGGTCAGCAGAAGTGCGAGCCCGCCCAGGACGAGAAAGGCGGCGCTGCCAATGAAGAGCGCCCGCGACTCTGACGTGACGGCTGCTGGCTTGTTCGGGTCTACCATCACTCACTTCGATTCGCTGGCGTTGACGGCTCGTGCACTTCCGCCGTCAGCGGCAGTTCCTTCTGCTGCAGCAATGGGCTCGGGCCACATCCGCTTCCGGAATCTGCGCATCCCGGGCGCTCGCACACCGGCGGTACTCCAACGCTAGGGCCGCGGCGGTGCGGGGCCGTCACCCAGAACGGATGAACCCGCGCCCGATGAACCCGCGCCCAATGAACCCGCGCCGCGGGCCGTGCGGGACCGACTTCGCCGGACCGCCGCACGGCCCGGGCGGGTCACCGGCCCGTATGCGGAACGATCAGCACGGGCCTGGCCTGCAGGCGGGTCAGGGACACGCCGACCGACCCCTCCAGGAGCCGGCCCATCCGGGCAATCCGCCCCGGCCGCTGCCCGCCGACTATCAGCGCAGCCGCGTCCGCGCTTTGCGCCAGACGGCCCAGGGCATGGGCCACGTCCCCGTTCAGCACCCGGAAAGACCAGGCCCCGCCGGGAGGGCCGAGGATGCACTCGAGGCCGCTGAGCACCTGCGAGCTTGGGTATTCGGCTTCGACATTCGGGGCAGGATCCAGTGAGGTGGCATCCAGGACTCCGGCGGGCTCCCACTCCGTGAGATAGCTCGCCGGGTCCACGAAAGCGCAAATCAAGTGCGCCCCCAAGATTGCGGCCAGCCCGGCGGCGGTGCGTACCAGCTGCTCTTCGAATTCCCACGGAACGCCGAGAACCAGCGGGCCGTCCGGCCACTGGCCGGCCCCGCCCTGCTCAAAATTACCGGGAGTTTCCATGGGTCCTGTCAGTCGAGGCCCGCACGTGCCGGGCGTCTAGTCCCTGAGGGTGCAGAGGGAATCCACGCCTTCATTATGCCTACTCCCGGCCTAGTGCGTATTAGCTCGCGGCGGCGGACGTCAGAGCCTGCAACAGCGGCGTCGTCGGCCGTCCGATCAGCCGGGACAGCTCGCCCGTGACGGTGGCCAGCAGGCCCGCCTCGGTGTCCGTGTCCAGGGCGGCGAGGAATCCCGCGGTGCCCTCGTCGAGGCCGGCAGCGGTCAGGACCTTAACCAGTTCCGGTGCCGAGACGGGCTGGTAGACAACTTCCCTGCCCACGATCCGGGTGATCGCCGTCGCCAGTTCCTTGAAGTCCCAGGCGTAGTCGCCGGAAAGTTCGTACGTGCGGCCCTCGTGCCCGGCGGAGCTGAGCACCGCCGCGGCCGCGGCCGCGTAGTCGGCCCGCGTGGCACTGGCCACCCGGCCGTCACCGGCAGCGGCCACGACGGCGCCCGTCTGCTTGGCTGTTTCCACGGTCTGGGCGTAGTTTTCGGTGTACCAGCCGTTGCGCAGGATGGTGTTGTCGAGTCCCGACGCCCGGATGAGCTCCTCCGTTGCCTTGTGCTCGGGCGCCAGGATCAGCTCGGTGGTGTCCGCGGCCAGGACGGATGTGTAGGCGATGAACCCGACGCCGGCGGCCTTGGCCGCGTCGATGACGTTGCCGTGCTGCGCCACCCGGGAGCCCACTTCGCTGCCGGAGACCAGCAGGAGCTTGTCGATGCCCCTCAGGGCAACCTCAAGCGCTGCGGGATCGGAATAGTCCGCGACGCGCACCTGGACGCCACGGGCAGCCAGTTCCCCGGCTTTCGCGGCGTCGCGCACGATGGCCACGAGCGAATCCGGTTCCTGGCTGGTGAGCAGCTCATCGAGGACCAGCCGGCCCAGCTGTCCTGTGGCACCCGTTACTGCAATGGTCATGTTGCGCTCCTCATCAGTGGTCAAGTCCACGTCACGTTTTGGTCCGCCGGCGATCCGGCGCTGGCGGGCATAACCGGACCCCGGTCCGGTTCATTCCCCGTGTTACGTTGTGCGACCGCTACGTCAGGGTCCACGAGCGCTTGGACAGCCCGAACCAGAAGCCGTCGATCGCCGTCTTGGCCTGGATGTCTCCCGCGCCGTATGCCGCCCCGAGGGCAACGTAGAGCGGCGCCCAGTGCTCACTGCGGGGGTGAGCCTCGCGGGCGGCGGGTGCCTTGTTCAGGAAGTCGAGGATGGAGTCGACGTCGCCGCGGGCCATGGCTTCCTCGGCCCAGTGGTCGAATTCGCTGGAGGCTGCGGGCGGGGCGGTGTCCGGCCCCCCGGCGGGATTGAACCAGCGCAGGTTGTGGGTGGTGAATCCTGACCCGACGATCAGCGTGCCCCGGTCGCGCAGGGGTCCCAGCGACATGCCGAGGTCAAACAATCCCTGCGGATCAAGCGTCGGCATGGACATCTGCACGACCGGCACGTCGGCGTCGGGGTACATCTCCTTGAGCGGAACGTAGGCGCCATGATCCAGCCCGCGGCTTTCATCGCGCTCCACGTGGTGTCCGTGGCCGGCGACGAGCTTCTCCACTTCGGCAGCCAGCTCTGGTGCCTGCGGGGCGTCGTAGGCCACCTCGTAGTACTTCTGCGGGAAGCCGCCGAAGTCGTAGACCAGGCCGGGATCCCGCCCGGTGGCACTGAGTGTCACGGGGGCGTTCTCCCAGTGGGCGGAGACCATGAGGATGTCCCGGGGCTTGCCGAAGGTGCCGGACCAGTCGTGGAGTTCGCGGGTCCACGTCGAGTCGTCGGCCAGCGGCGGCGCGCCATGGCTGAGGAAGAGAACCGGGGGGCGGTCAGTGGTCTGAGTCATGGCACCATCATAGTTCCTTTTGATTGAAGCTTCAAGTTTCTTGTCAGAACGAGGGCACGGTGAACCCGAGCCCCAGAAGGCCCCGGCCGGCTTGCTCGAGAACCGGATCCCTCGTCAGCGCCGCATGGTTCATCAGGACATTGACGTCGCGCTGGATCCGCTGCAGCGGATGCGACAGCCGGTGGACACTCCCGCCGGATCCCAGCAAGATCAGGCGAACGGCCTCGGCCGACGCCTCGCCACTCAGGGCGAGGGACAGCCGGTACTGCCCGCGGTCCGGCTCTGTCATGGTCGAAGGCCCGCGCGCATGGGCGGCGGAGACCACCCGGACCGCTTCCTGCCAATGCAGCCGCGCGGTGGCGACCAGCCCGAAGGCGTGGGCATACCGGACTTGCGCGAGCGGCGAGTCCGCCTGGCGGTTCTCCACGGTGTGCTTGACCTTCCGGACCATGATCAGCTCGCGGAACAGGTCGAGCGCGTATTCGGCAGACCCCAGGGCGGCGGCAGGAGCCACCATGTTCAGCAGCGCACCCATGGGGGTGTGGATCAGCGGATCCGCATGGAGCAGGCTCCCCGGATTGTCTTCCGCGCCCAGGAGTTCCCAGTCCAGCGTTCGATGCTCCGGGACGAACAGGTCCGCCGCCTGAATGTCATTGCTCCCGGTGCCCCGCAGGCCGGCCGTCTGCCACACGTCGAGGAGCTCGACGTCGGCCAGCGGCACCAGGCACTGCAGGCGCACGTCGCCGTGCTGCGCAGCTAGCAAGGCCCATTGGGCATGCATGACCCCGGAGGCAAAGGTCCATCGGCCCGAGATGGAGTAGCCTCCCGGCACTTTCCTGGCCAGTCCCGGCGGGGCCCCGGTGGCGGCCGCCAAGGGAGCCGGCCCGTTCGCGAAGACCTCGTCCTGTGCCTCCTGGGGCCACCGCGCGAGCATCCAGACATGTTCGATCAGATGACCGGCGCTCCACGCCGTGGAGGCGCACCCCCGGGCGAGCCGGCGCACCACTTCCACGTAGGTTTCCAGCCCCATGCCGAATCCGCCGACTCCTTTCGGGGAGAGCATGTGGAAGACTTCGGCCGCGTGCAGCTCCGCCATGGTGGCGTCCGGAATGCGCCGGAGCTCCTCGGTTTCCGCGGCCCGCTCGCGCAGGCCGGCCACGAGCTCCTGGGCCCGGGTGAGCATGTCGTCATGGGTCGGGACGGCCGTGGCGCCGGGCGCGCCCGCGCTCGCGCCGCCGGTGGCGCCGGCGGTGGCGCCGGCGGCGGCTCCCGGCGCGCCGGCGACGGATCCGGCGTCGGACGGGAGCACGAGCGTATGGCCGGTATGGTCGCGTTTTGCGGCCAGGTACCGGAGGTTGGCCGCCGACGCATGGACGCCGGTGGCGATCTGCCCGGAGATCTCGAGGCCGAGGCCGGTCAGCTGGGCCGCCTTGTCCGGGTTGTTGCTGAGCAGTCGCAGCGTGCCGGCACCCATTGCCTCCAGCATCTGGGCCGCCGCCGTGTAGTCCCGCTCATCCTCGCCGTGGCCCAAGGCCAGATTCGCCGCGTAGGTGTCCAGGCCGTCATCCTGCAGGGCGTAGGCGTCAAGCTTCGAATATAGGCCGATGCCGCGGCCCTCCTGGCGGAGGTAGAGCAGGAAGCCTCCCTCGGCGGCAATCCGCTCCAAAGCCTCCCGCAGCTGCGGGCCACAGTCGCAGCGTTGGCTCCCGAATACGTCGCCGGTGAGGCACTCGCTGTGCAGCCGCACCAGGGGCCCGGCGCCGCCATGCGCCGCACCGTGCAGCGCCTGCTCCCACTCGCCGAGGGCCAGCAGCAGGTGTTCCTTCCCGTCGGCGAGCCCGCTGAAGGTCAGCACCTCGGCCACGGCCTCGAATCCGTCCGGGAAACGCAGCGGCACTAAGACGCGGCTGCGCACCGCAGCCGAAGGTGCCGCGGCCTTGGTAGTTGCAGTGGATTCTGGTGCAAGGGTCATCTCGGGTCCTCAGGTATTGGGCAACAAGTGCAGGCGTTGGCCGGCGCGGAATCCCCCGGCAAGGCGGCAACGAGTCACGCGGCCTTGCCGGCCACGTTTACTTGAAGCTTAAAGTTATCGGCCGGGCGGCTGGCATGCAAGCGATGACCCCGCATGACGGCCGGGCAGGCGAGTCGGCGCCCACCCGCGTGGAGAGGCCGCGGGGCGGTGCCATCATGAGGGCGTGACTATCCCGAAAACTATCCTGTTGTTCGTCCTCGCCGCCGTTGCTGAAATCGGTGGGGCGTGGCTCGTCTGGCAGTCCGTCCGCGAGGGCCGGGCCTGGTGGTGGGCCGGGCTGGGGGTCGTGGCGCTGGGCATCTACGGTTTCGCCGCGACGCTGCAGCCGGACGCTCATTTCGGGCGTATTCTCGCCGCGTACGGCGGCGTTTTCGTGGCCGGCTCCCTCGCCTGGGGCATGATCTTCGACGGCTTCCGGCCTGACCGGTGGGACGTCCTGGGTTCGGTGATCTGCCTGCTCGGGGTCGCCGTCATCATGTTCGCGCCCCGCGAGGCCGGATGACCGCTGCTGCACCAAGGAAAGGATCCAGAAACCATGACCCGATTCGTGATTGGCCCGGACGTGGCCCTTCTTCTCGCCCGGGACGGGGCGGCGGTTGCAGATGAGCACCAGCTGGTGGCGCCGACGCTCCTTCGCTCGCAGGTGCTTGCGCTCCTGTACCAGTCAGTCCGGCGCGGCGACGTGACGCAGGCCGATGCCGGTCGTCAGCTCGACTACGTCCGGGGCCTTCGCATCCGGCTCCTCGGCGACCGCGTCCTGCAACGCCACGCGTGGAGCCTCGCCGAGCAACTTGGCTGGGATGACACCTTCGACGCCGAATACGTGGCCCTGGCCCGGCTTCAGGCAGACGCCCTTGTAACGCTCGACGCCGGGCTTGCCCGGGCCGTGGAGGGCCTCGTGACGCTCGCTGCACCCCAGGCGCTGCTCGCCCCGGCTTAGGGCAGCAGCGGCCGCCTACTGCCCGGCGGTGCGTTCGAGCACCTGGCCGAGGATCCGCGCGCCTTCCCGGAAAGCACCCGGATTGGGTCCGGCGAAGTTCAGTCGAATGAACGGTCCGGCGGGTTCGGCCGGGAACCACTCGGTACCGGCCGCGATGATGACCCCCGCGGCCTCGCAGTCCCCGACGAACTGGTCGACGTCGGTTCCGTCAGGAAGGCGGGCCCAGAGATTGAGCCCGCCCGTGGGCACGTGCTCAACGTGGGCCAGCGGGGCAAGTTCCCGCAGGCTGCTGAGCATGAGATCACGGCGGGACTGGAGTTGCAGCCGCAGTCCGCGCAGGTGCGTCTGCCATCCCGGCTGCGTCACGACGTCGAGGGCGGCCGCCTGGAGCACGCCGCTGACATACATGGACTCGGCGCCCCGGTCGGCCAGGATGCGATCACGTGCCGGGCCGCGGGCGATCACCGCGGCAATGCGGATGGCCGGGGACACGCTCTTGGTCAGCGAGCGGAGATAGACGACATGGCCGGAATCGTCGAGGCTGGCAACGGGCACGGACTCGGTGGTGATGCCGAAATCATGGGCCCAGTCATCCTCCACCAGGAACGCACCGTATTCGCGCACCACGTCGAGCACCTGCTCGCGCCGGCGGGCGGGCCATTGCGCGCCGGTGGGATTCGCATAGTTCGGCTGCGCGTAGAACAGCCGCGCGCCCGTCTCGTCAAAGGCGCGGGCCAGGTCCTCGGGGTCCGGGCCTTCGGGACCGCTGGGTACCGGAACAACCCGGACCCCGGACTGCGCCGCGGCCTGGATCGCCCCCCAGTAGGTCGGGGATTCCACCAGCAGCGGCTGCCCGCTGCCGACCAGCGCCCGGAACACGGAACTGAGCCCGCCCTGGCTCCCCGGGAGCACGATCACGTCGCGCGGCGTTGGCGGGGTGACGCCGGCCGGCGTGGAAGCCCGGAGCTCGTGCGCGAACCAGGACTGCAGGTCGGGCAGGCCCGCGGCAGGCGGACGTGACAGGGCAGCCTCACCCCGGGCAGCCCGGGCCAGGGCCGCCCTCACCAGCCGCTCGGGCAGCAGTTCCCGGTCCGGATAGCCTGAATGGAAGGCGATGACGTCGTTCGGGGCGCTGCGCATTGCAGTGGAGACGGGGCGGAGGGGCGCCCGAGGCGATCCCAGCGCCGCCGTCTGCCAGCCGTAGTCCGCCGGCCGGGCTGTCCGAACGGCCCGTACGAACGTCCCGACGCCGGGGCGGCTCTCGATCAGCCCTTGCGCGGAGAGGGTCCGCAGGACCTTTTGCACGGTCACGGGACTGGCCTGGTACTCGGCGACCAGGGACCGGGTGGAAGGCAGCCGGGCGCCCGGCGCGGCGGCGGCAATCCATTCCCGGAGCTTCGCCGCCATGAGTGAAGTGCTATCGTAGGACATGAGATACAATAGTAGCGCTACTCTGCAAATTGATCACCCGTTATCGTCCCGGCCGGCCACCGGACTGTGGTGGGGATTGGTCGGCGTCGCCGCCTTTTCCTTCACGCTGCCGTTCACCCGGGTGGCGGTTGCGGGGTTGTCTCCTTTGTTCATTGGATCGGGCCGGGCTGTTGTGGCGACCGTTCTCGCCGCGTTCGCCCTCGCTTTGACCCGGCAGCGCCTGCCCCGGGGCGTCCAGTGGGCGCGCGTTGCAGTGGTCGCCGGCGGAGTGGTGGTCGGATTCCCGCTGCTGACCTCTTTCGCCCTCACCTCCGTTCCCGCCAGCCACGGCGCGGTTGTTATTGCTCTGCTCCCCGCGGCGACCGCAACAATGGCGGTGATCCGCGGCCACGAACGGCCGCCCAAGACTTTCTGGATAATCACCGGCGCCGGCGCGGTTGCTGCATTCGGTTTCGCCGCCGCGCAGTCCGGCGGCACCGGAGACCTGCAGCTGGCCGACCTGCTGCTGTTCGGCGCCGTCGTGTCCGCTGCGATCGGCTACGCCGAGGGCGGCCTGCTGGCCCGCGAACTCGGCTCGTGGCAGACCGTCTCCTGGGCCCTCGTTCTCGCCTCTCCGCTCATGGTGGCCATAGCGGCGTTCTCCGTGGCCAGCCAGCCTCCTTCCGCTACTCCCGCGCAGTGGGCGGCCTTCGCGTACCTGGGCGTGGTGAGCATGTTTTTCGGCTTCTTCGCCTGGTACCGCGGCCTGGCCATCGGTCCCATGGCGCAGGTCAGCCAGATCCAGCTCGTCCAGCCAGTCTTGAGCATCGGCTGGGCCGCCCTCATACTGGGCGAAGACTTGACCTGGGCGACCATCATCGGCGGCACCGCGGTTATTCTCTGCGCCGGACTGGCCGTCCGGTACCGGCCAAGTGCGGCGAGGACGACGGCGGGAAACATAGCGGAAGTGAAGGACAACGCGAAGGACGACACCGAGAAAGTGAAACAACCCGGCTGACCTGCCCCGCCCCCGAAGGCGCCCAGCCCCAAGACCAATCCACGATCCGAATGGAAGTTCCGTGTACATCCCCGCACATTTCGCCGCCACCCCCGATTCTGTCCGCCATCTGCTCACACGGCCGTCCGCGGCCAACCTGGTCACCGCCACCGCGAACGGCATGCTTGCCACGCTGCTGCCCTTCGTCTTCGAGCCCGCCGCCGGTGAACACGGCGCGCTGCACGGGCACCTGGCCCGCAACAACCCCCAATGGTCTGAACCCGCCCTCGGCGAATCGCTCGCCATCATCCAGGGCGCGGACGCCTACATCTCGCCGCGGTGGTACGCGTCCAAGGCAGAGCACGGACGCGTGGTGCCGACCTGGAACTACTCCACGGCCCACGTATACGGCACCCTGGTCATCCACGACGATCCCGCCTGGCTCGCCAGCCATGTGAGGCGGCTGAGCAACCACAACGAGGCCGGCTCCGAACGGCCCTGGACCGTCGAGGATGCCCCGGAGCGCTACATTGCCGGCCAGCTGCGCGCGATCGTCGGCGTCGAGCTTCTCATCACGCGGATCGAGGCGAAGCACAAACTCAGCCAGAACCGGCCCGACGCCGATGTTGACGGTGTGGTGGCCGGGCTGCGTGACCGCGGTGACCTCGAAAGCGCCAACGACGTCGAGAACGCGCGGGCACGGGCCGCGGAACAGATGCGATGCACGCACTCCGACAACACCGCGGCCGGTCCTGCTTCATGATCCTGGCACCGGCCGGGCCTATAACTTGATGGCTGCTGGCTGACCCCGGCATCTGAGCCTGGCTCCGGCTGGACGCCACCGGAACACACCTTCAGTGCCCCGGTTGCCCGTTTTCGCTAGGTTTTCGCTACGAATTCGGGCCGGTGCCATGCAAAAGGTCCGGCACTACGGGTATACCCGCAGCGCCGGACCTTCTCCGCGTCACGCGTCCGGTTCCGTAGCGGAATCCCTTGCCATCTCCTGGCCGAGGTTCAGCAAGCCCGGTGCTGAGCATCGACCAGGATGCCGTCGTCGCCGTCACCGGGGCACCCGGCGGACTAGGGCGGTATACCAGCACAGGAGCCTTGTGCTTCTGTGCCCCCGGGTCCTTACTGGTGGGAGGAGCGCGGGCCACCGCCCGCCAGGGCCGCCCACAGTGGAGGGCCGGTCCCCCGTTCAAGGGCCTGAGCGGCACGCGCTCCGGCTCTCTCGGATCCAGGAGGATGGAAATGTTCGCTCGCGTCAGCACCTACCAGCCCGGCCCGGACAGCTCGGGGGCACCATTAGAGGACACCGTCAACCGGGTGCTCCAGCTTCCGGGATGCCTGGGCATCTATTACCTGCTGGGGAAGGACAAGAAGTCACTGTCGATCACGCTGTGGGAGGATGAGCAGGCCCTCGTCGGCAGCCAGGAGGCCGCAGCCAAGATCCGCACCGAGACCAGCGCCGAGCAGCACATGCAAATCCTGGGCGTGGAGGAATTCGAAGTGCTGACCAGGCAGCTCAAGGACTGATCGTCAGGACGTGCCGAAGCCAGGGGCCAGGGAGGACCGGCGGAAGTCGGTCTGCCACACGTCCGTGTCCTGTCCCTCCGCGTCCGTGAGGACGTAGTCGGGCCAGCGGTCAAACGCGGAACAGGGATGGGATATCCCGAAGTCCACCGTGTCGGTGACATCCAAACCGGTCACCCCGGTGAGCACCGCGTGATGGTCGAAGAGATTGCGCACTGCTGCGGTTGCGCCGGGCTTGAGGGCTCCCTCCGCGGTCCGGACCGAGAGGACGTTGGGCAGTCCGGCGTCGTAGGGAAGGTCCCGTTTGCCGGCACCGACGACGGCCATCCCGTCTTCGGGGGTGGACAGGACCATCGCGCGAACGGACAGCGCAGGAATGAGTCCCGGAACGGGGCTGACGGCGGCATAGGTGCCGTGGTCGTGGGTGACGTAGCACCCTGAGCGGAGGAGCGTCCGCGTCCCGGGCACCTGGCCGCGGCCGGGAAGGAACTCCACCACGCGGTCCGGGAACGCAGACCCACCCATGGAGTAGATGGGAGTGGCGGTCTCAAAGAACTCCGCCGCTTCCAGATAGACGTCCCGCACCAGCCGGCAGTGCCGGTCAACCGCTGCGATTGTATCCTCAGAGCGGCTGTTCGGCGCGACACCTTCGTACCCGGCAACACCCACCAGCCTCAGTCCCGGCGTGGCACGGACCAGCCCGGCCAGGCGCAGCCCCTCGGGCAGGCTGCGGATGCCGGTGCGCCCGCCGGGGGTTCCGACGTCGATCAGCACCTCCAGGTCGGCCGCCGCGCCTTCGAAGGCCTCGGCCGCCACCTTCACGCCCGCTTCCGAATCGACGAAGCAGCGGATTTCCCGGGCAGGATCCTCTTGAAGCCAGGCACGGACACGAGTCAGTCCGAACCGGTCGACAATCTCGTTGGCGACGAGGACGTGCTGATGACCCCAGCGCAGTGCCGAGGCGACTTGATCCACGGTGGCGACGGTGACGCCGACCGCGCCGGCAGCCAGCTGCCGCTCGATGATCGGTGCCGACATCGTCGTCTTGACATGAGGAGCGAGCTCGACGCCCCGCTCCAGGCACCACGCCGCCATTATGCCGATGTTGTTCTCGAGCGCAGCGCTGTTGAGCCGCAGTTGCGGATACGCCGGCGCCGTGAGGGACGTTGCCGGCGTATCTGCAACGGTTCCGTCCGATCTTCCGCTCAGCCTGCTCACACGTATCCCCTGTTCTTCGGTCCAAATGCTGCCTCGACTCCGCCAAATCTACTGGAGTGACGTGCCTCTGGCGGAACTGGCCGGGGCCGCCTATACGTCCAGCGCCGGGTTCCGGTCGAAGAAGCCGGCCGGCTTGAGCCAGAACGCGACAGTGTCCACCGGCATGACCGGCCACTCCTCCGGCCGCGGGATGTGGTGAATGCCGAAGACGTACCAAAGGACGAGGTCGGTGTTTTCCACGGCCCGCCCCTGCCGCACCCACTCGGGCATGCCCAGCCCGCCGGCGCCCTGGTTCACGAACTCGCCCGCCGGCCAGCGTTCCTTGGCATCATTGGGTGTCACCCATACTGTGTGCCCAATGACCTCCGCGCGCTGGAAGACCGGGGATGCCGGGTCAAAGAATGGCGGGAAAGCTGCGCCGGGCACCAGCTTGTACGACACCGGGGTCCCGAGTCCGTTGACCGAGTTGTCGTTCGTCACCGTCCAGGCCCGCTGGGTCTCCCAGGAATAGTCGTCGTGCCCCTCGGTCGTGATGGGGGTCTTGTTTTGATGCAGGGCGAGCCCGTACGGATTGTCCGGACCCATCGGGACCATCGCGGTTTCCGAACGGTAAACCGTGTTTGCCGTGCCGTCGATGTCCAGGTCGAGCCGGGCCACGAGGAAGTGCTGGTGGAATGGTGCGTAGGTCCGGTTGTCCACCAGCGTTCCGCTCGGATGCTGCTGGCCCTCGCCGAAATGGCTAACCACCATGATTCCCGTGGCCCTTACCTCGCACTCAATGTTCCCGTCCTGGTAGAAGCGCCAGTAGACCAGGTATTCGTAGTTGGCCACGGTGACATGGAAGGAAATCACCAGTCGACGCATACGGCGTACTTCCATGCCGCCGTCGTGGTCGATGTGCTTCCACAACACCGCTGCGTCCTCCTCGTGGACGCAGATGGCGTTCCTGATGGTGTAGGGCTCCCCCGCAGAATTGTGCATGACGGCATCCAAATACCGGATTTCCCCGAGGCAGTCGCAGCCCAGTTCCAGCGACGTCGTCATGAATCCCAGACCCCATTCGCCGACGTCGAACGCGGTGCGCCTGTAGTGGTCATCACCGGGATCCCGGTAGGGAACGGCCATCTCGGCGAAGGACAGGCGGTTCGCGATTGGCCGTTCGCGGCCGCCGTCGCGATAGCTGACCCGGTGGATGGTCAGGCCTTCGCGGTAGTTGAACCCGATGCGCATGGACCAGTTCTGCCAGCTGATCCTGTTGCCGTCCATCTGAAAGGAAACGCCCTCGGACTGGACGATGTCCAGCGGCTTCAGCGGTTCACGGGTGCTTGCGCCGCGGAGCCGGTCCGGGATCAGCGCCGGGACGTATTCGCCCATGATTTCGGGACGGTCGACCGCAAAAGTGTCCTCGATGTCCAGCAGCTCCATAGAAGCCAGGTCAATGACACAGTGGAACCCGTTGACCGGCCCCGCATAGGGGTTGGCGCCCGCACGGGCACGGACCCACGTATCGGACCAGCCGATCCGGCGCCCCTGGTACCTCTCCGGGATCAGTGACAGGCCATAGGTCCACACGTCCATGAAGACCAGGGACAGATCAGTGATGCCGCGCTTGGCAAGCGCAGCGATCACCTGCGGGTGGCTGCGCAGCGCTGCGTCAGCTTCTTCCCACTCGTCGACGGTCATGTTCGCCTGAACGCCAGGGATATGGGTGAAAGAGACGACAACCCCGCGGGTCAGCGACAGCCGCGCCTGGTAGGTCTTGTTTGAGGACCGCTCGAAGCAGTTCACGCCGACGATCCGTTCCGGAGTCGGCGCGTCCGCATCGGCCTCGAAGGCGACGACGGCAGCCTTTTCCGGTTCGATCAGCTCGATGGCCGCAAGCCGCCACGCTGGAAACGCGACGCCCTGTGCGCTGGCGAGCAGGGCCGCAGCTGCACGGAACTCGTCCTCGCTCAGCGGATCCAGTGGATGAAACGGGGCGGACCTTCTCACGGCGCTCTCCTTCTCCGAGATCACGTTCACGGCCCGCTACGGCTTCTCTTCCTCGGCGGCCTCGGTGAAGAGGGCACCCTGCGCCGCTCCCGAGCCCGACCTCCCGCCGCCCGCTCCGCGCAGGATGAACGCGATACCGACGGCGGCCGCCGCGCCGACCAGCGGCCCGGCGACATACACCCAGTAGTCGCTGAAATTTCCGCCGGCGAGATCCGGCCCGAACGTTCGTGCCGGATTCATCGATGTGCCGGAGATGGGGCTGCCCCACAGGCCTGCCAGGGCAATGTACGCGCCGACCCCGAACGCCCCAAACAGCCCGACGTTCTGGGCCCCGGAGGCGGTTCCCAGGATGACGCTGACCAGCACCATCGTCAGCAGTGCCTCCATCAGGAACGCGGCGCCGGCCGTGTAACCCGCCGCCGGATAGTTTGAACCGTAGGTGGCGGAGACCCCGATCACGCCCTGCAGCAGCAGACAGGCGAGCGTCGCTCCGATGAGCTGAACAACGATGTAGCCCGGCACCCGGCGCCACGGGAAGTCACCGCGGAGCGCGAACGCAATGCTAACCGCAGGGTTCAGATGCGCGCCGGAGATCTTGCCCATGAACAAAATGATGCCCATCACCATCAGGCCCGGGGCCACCACGGCCGCCGTGCGGCTGATGACACCGGGGAACGCCTGGCCCATCATGCCGCCGCCGGCTGCGACGATCACGAGCAGGAACGTGCCGTACAACTCTGAGAACAGGCGTCGCCATTCCTGGCGCGGATCATTGAAGTCCTCAATCCGCTGCAGGACGCTTTGCTCCACTGTTCCGAGCACGTTGGGGATGGCGCGGTGATGCGCGTGGTCCTGGCCAGCGCCCTCTTTGTCTTGATTTGCCGCCATGGCTCTCCGCCTCCGCAGGTACTGGCCATGTGGTCTGCCGTACCCAGCCTCGGTCTGCCACCTCAGAAGGCCAATGTACCGCTACCGGCGACGGTTGTCAGCGCTGCGCGGGTGGCTCGCTGCCCATTGGTGGCTGGCTTAGGGACAGTATGGCAATTTCGTAAGGACATCCGCGGGTCAAAGTCCTAGCATTCAGCCATGAGGCAAGAAACCTGGCAGAAGTATTCCGAGTGGCCCCTCGTCGGTGCGGCTTTTATCTTTCTGGCGGCCTACTCCGTCCTGGTCATTGTCGAACCGCCGCAGCCCTACGCCGACCTCCTCGGAATCGTCGTGGGGTCAACGTGGGTCGCCTTCGGCGTCGACTATATTGTGAAGTTGCTCCTGGCGCCCCAACGGGGCCGGTGGTTCGTCCGCCATCCGTTGGACCTGCTGATGGTGGTGCTTCCGGTAGCGCGGCCATTGCGGCTCCTGCGTCCGTTCACCTTGCGCCGCGTCATGGAACGGGCCCCGGGCACCGCCATCAGGACCCGCGTCCTGGCCTACGTCATTGTCTCCGCGATCCTCCTGCTCTACACAGTCGCCTTGAGCGTCTTCAATTTCGAAAAGGGCGCGCCGAACGCGAACATCACCTCGATGGGTGACTCGTTGTGGTGGGCGATTGTCACCATCACAACGATTGGTTATGGCGATTATTACCCCGTCACCGTTCCTGGCCGGTGGGCTGCGGCCACCCTGATGGTCGGCGGGTTTGCAGTCCTGAGCATGGTCACCGCGGTGGTGTCCTCCTGGCTCGTTGAAAGTGTGAGCGCAGCAACCAGACTGCGTAAGAGAACGGGCGACGGCATTGGCAGCGAGGAACGCGCCCGCCTCGTGGCCCAGATCAACCGGCTCCATGACCAGCTGGCCCAGGGACCGGGCGAATCCGGCAGCGGCCCGGATGCTGGAGGGGCACCCAAGGAACCACGCCGGGGGCAATGACGCTGCTAACTCTCCGCTTGGACTTTCCTGACGCCATGGCCGCAACCGGCCGGAGCGGGTACAACTAGTTCATGACCACCTCTGCCTTGGTGCTCGGCCCCATGATGCGGTACGTGGATGAGACGTCGGCGAGTGTCTGGGTGGAGACCCAAGCCGCTGCCCGGGTTTCCATCCGCGCCGGAGGCCGGGACTGGGAGGCCCGCACGTTTGCAGTTCACGGCCACCACTACGCGCTGGTGGAATTGGACGGACTGGAGCCGGGCACGGTTACGCCGTACGCCCTCGATGTCAACGGAACGCAGGTCTGGCCCGACCCCTCGTCGGGGTTTCCGCCGTCCATGATCGCTACCCTGGCCACCGGCAAGCCGCTGCGGATGGCGTACGGCTCGTGCAGGACCAGCGTCCCGCACGATGCATCCGGCAACCGGACCCACGGCGTCGACTCACTGCGCGCCTACGCACTGAAGATGGCCTCCGGCACAGACCTGCCGTGGCCGGATCTGTTGGCCTTCCTTGGGGACCAGGTGTACGCCGACTTGACCAGCGAGCAGATGCAGGAGTTCATCCGCACCCGGCGCGACATCAAGGCACCCCCCGGCGAAGAGCTCAAGGACTACGAGGAGTACGCCCACCTGTACTTCCTGGCCTGGTCAGACCCCGCGAACCGGTGGTTGTTGTCCACCCTGCCCAGCGCCATGATCTTCGATGACCACGACATCCGCGACGACTGGAATACCTCGCTGAGCTGGAAGAAGAAGATGGAGGCGACCTCTTGGTGGCATGGGCGGATCGTCGCGGGGCTGGCCTCGTACTGGGTCTACCAGCATCTGGGGAACCAGTCACCGCAGGAACGGGCGGAGGATGCCGTTTGGCAGCGGATCACCGGGCACACAGGCGAGGATGAGGTCGATGTGGGCGCCGAGCTGGACAGTTTCGCGGAGCGGGCTGATCGGGACCCGAAATCCTATCGGTGGAGCTACTGCCGCGACTTCGGCGACTCCCGGCTGATCGTGGTTGACTCCCGCGCAGCCCGGGACCTGACGCCGGACGACCGGGCGCTGGTTGATGCGGCGGAAATGGCCTGGCTGGATGACCGGATGCAAGGCGGCTTCCGCCACCTGCTCGTGGCGACGTCCCTGCCCTTCCTGTTGCCGATGGGCTTGCACTACGTCGAGTCGTGGAATGAGGCGGTCTCTGAAGGTGCGTGGGGAAACCGTGCCGCCTGGGCCGGCGAGAAGCTGCGCCAGGCGCTGGACCTTGAACACTGGGGCGCGTTCCAAAACAGCTTCCGGGAACTGGCGGCCATGGCCATCGAGGTCGCCGACGGCAATCGCGGCCCGGCGCCGGAAACAATCACCTTCCTCTCCGGGGACGTCCACTACTCCTACGTTGCGGAGGTGGACCGTGCCTCGGGCAGCCGGATCCTGCAGGCCGTCTGCTCCCCCATCCGCAACCCGTTGCCCCGGCTGATGAGGTCCTTCGCGGCCATCATGTCCTACGGCCTGGCCACGCCGGTGGGCGCTTTGGTCGCGCGATCGGCCAAGGTGCCGGACCCGCCGTTCCACTGGTCCGGCATCCGGGGGCCCTGGTTCCAAAACAACGTGGCCTACCTGGAGGTGGTACCGGAAGGGCTGAAATTGTGGTGGCAGACCGGGGTGGTGGACGACGGCGACCACCTGCATCCGAGGCTGGAACGCGTCGCTACCCTCACGGTGTCTCCGCGGAGTGCGCAGGACCCCGTCCAGGGACAGCAGGGAAACGCAGGCTCCGGACGTTCTACCGAAGATCGCGCTCAGGGGCTGCCACGTTCTCGATGGCGACGGTTTCGATGATTCTGGTGGATGGCTCACCGACCAGCGCCGGCGCCGTCACACCCGTTTTCCACGTATCGTTCTGCAGCCGGCCCAGGAAGTCCACCGCCGCCGCCTGCGTATCGAAGTCCATCTCCAGCATCACGTAATCCTGCTGGTCAAGCGGGCGCGAGATCCGGAATGACCGCACGCCCGACGCGGCGCGGCCCAGCGGATCGCTGTCAAAAGCCCTCCGCCACATGTCAAAATCCCGGACCTGGTGTTCGATCTGCAGGGTAATCACTGAGGCGCTCCTGTCGACGGTTCTACACGCCCACTGTAGGCCCGGAAGGCCCCGCCAAGTAAGGAGCGAGGCCGAAGTGTTATTCCGGCTGGCGTCTTATGCCGGCTGGGTTCCGGTGTTGGTGCTGGTCGGGGCGTTGGACTGATCGGCCTGGTGGCGTTGCCGGCGGCTCGCCATCAGGAACGGCACCGCGATCAACTCGATCACGCCGCCTATCGCCAGCGACGCCCCGTAGCCGTACACATCTGCCGCCCGGCCGAGAAGCGGCTGGACCACCACGCCACCGCTTGAGCCCATGAGTGAATCGAAGCTGAGCACTGTGGCGCGCTGCTTCGAGGCGATCATGTCGTTCAGGTACGCCTGCCGCACCGGGATGCCCGCCGACGACACCACTGCCCAGAGTGCCAACAGCACCAGAGCCACCCAGAACACGTGGGTGAACCCGAGCACCACCAGGATCACCATGTCCACGACGCTGCTCAGGATCAACACGGTGGTGCGCCGGCGGACAAGGCGCCGGACGCGGGGAGCCATCCAGCCGCCGAGCACCTGCGCCGCGGCCACGATGGCCGCCGCCAGGCCCGCGACGGAATACGCGTGGGGGTCCCCATAGAGCTCAAGCAGGTACGGCTGCAGGGCGTAAAACACATAGATCCCGACGCCGAAGGTGAACGGCGCGGCCAGCATCACGTAACGTACGGGCGGATTCTTCAATCCATTCTCAATCGAGGCGGCAAGTACAGCCCGGGTCGCCTGGAGGGGATGGGTCGAACGTTCGGGGGTGAACCCGACGTCGCGCATGAGCCCAAAGGCCACCGCAAACATGGCCAGCAGCACGCCCACGCGCATCAGGAACGGCACGCCCAGATTGGTGGCCTGTGCGATCACGCCGCCGGCCACGGAGCCGGCGAGCATCGCGACCCCGGAGACCATCTGGCCGCGTCCAAGCACTGCTTCCATCCCGCCCTCAAACCCCGAGAAGCGCAGTGCATCGACGAGCCAGGCCTCCACCGCTCCGGAGAAAAAGGTGAAGCCGAGGCCGAGCAGGACCGACACTACCGCCCACCACCAGAACGGGGCGGAGAACTGCCAGAGCAGGTAGTAGAAGTAGGTCGAGACGGCGAGGGTCACGGTTCCGAGCAGGAACGAGACGCGCCGGCCCCAACCGTCGGCAACTACCCCGGTGGGCACCTCGAACAACACCATGCCGGCCGTGAAGAAGGCATTCGCGGCAAACGCCTCGAAGTTGCTGAGTCCGGCGTCGAGCAGGAAGAGGGTGTTGATCCCCCAGATGAACGAGGCCGCAAGGGTATTGCCCAGCGTCAACGTGAGATAGATGCGCTGAATCTTTCGGGCGGCGGCGTTCATCGTATCGCCGTCCCCGCCGGGGCGAGGAGGGAGCACGAGGCCATTCTCGTCTCCGCTGCCGCCGCGCGCCAGTGCACATCAGGCGCCGGGCATGACGCGAAACGATCGAGCCGAAGGTGCCCGGCCGGCTCAGGTGCCCTGGTTGGTGTAGAACGACCGCCGGCGGGCGTATTCATGGACCCGGTCCAGGGTGGCGATCTGCTCGCGTGCCGTGGTGGCCAGTCCGTCGAACCTGGCACCGTCCAGCCCCAGATCGCCAGAGAGGTCCTGCAGCGTCTGCCACAGCCCCAGTTTTCCCATCACCGCCGACCGCATGACCTCGGACTCCAGCACCAGCGTCATCGGTGAGCGGCTCACCACCCGCCCGTTGAGCTTGAGTCGGCCGGCACGCTCCGCGACCCACGCCGCCACCCGCCGCGGAGTTCGCCGTGGCAGGCCAAAATCGCCTACTAGTCCGCGCAGGTACTCCCGCTCCTCCCTGATCTGGGTGGCAAGCGCTGCAAGTTCGGCGTGGAAGGGAGTGTCCGTGAAGTCGCGCGCCATGCGCTCTATGCGGCCCTGCCCCGCTGTGGCTCCCGCGAGGTGGTCCGAGAGGTAGAGCCCGAACAATTTCTTATCGATTTTTCCGGAAATCTGCGGTGCCATGAATGCTCCACTCTGATCGAAGGGTTGCTTCGGGAAACATCACCCTACCGGAGGGCATGGCGGGCCCAGAAGTTCTATCGGGGCGCGGAATCGTCGTGCGCCGGCCGCACTGACCCGGCGTCGGGATCCATCGCCACGAGCCCGGCGTCGTCCGTCACCTCTGTTAGTTCCTGCGCCACGTCAGGCTTGAGCCAGGACGCCACCACGCTGACCCCGCCTCCGTCGTCGCGATCGATCACGATGTCGATCTCGGAGGCGGCCGCCCCCATGCGCGACAGCTGCTCGCGATATGACGCGACGAGCATCGCCAGGCTTTCCTCGGTCCACTCCCCCGGCCGCATCCTCGTTGAGATTTCGACCGGTTCAGGCTGATACAGCGTCATGAAAGTCCTTCCCGTGGGGTTCGATCAGGGTGAGCACGACCCCATTCTCGCCCCCTGCGCCCGTGTGCGCCAGAGCAGGAGTGGGGCGCGGATCCGGACCTCGGGCCCCATCTGGTGTCGCGTCTCTCGCAGTCCTATCGGGTAATCGCGGCCGACTACGCAATGGGAACGTCCACAACGCCGCGGGGCCGTCGCGGCGCTGGTGCCCTAGTTTCTGAGGCGGAAGACGTCCGCTTTGATCGCGTGGCGTCCGGTTTTGCGCTTGCCCGCCGGCGTCCCGTACAGCACCAAGGCCGACCTGTCGTCGTCGAGAACGGTGATCCCCTCGGCATGGTCCTCGTCCTCACCGAACGGCGCGTCGAATTCGCAATGCAGGTCGTCTTTCGCAAGGACGGCCTCGGCATGGGACGTGAGCGCGCCCCGCCAGCGAAACACGGCCGCGCGCCCGTCGAGTTCCATGGTGGGTCCGGCCAGGACGAGCAGGTCCTCGCCGTGACGGCACAGATCCCGCACGCCCAAACCGTGCAGGCGAAGGAAGTGCTTGCGGTAGCGACGGTTCCCGGGACCGATCGGCTGCGGTTCCAGGCCGGCCCCGTCACCAACCTGGAGCTCGATGATCATCGCCCACCCACGCAGCACCGGCCCGCGCAGACCGATGAAGACCCGGTCGCCCGCTACGGCGAGGCCCTCGCAGTCAATGCCGTTGTCCTTGCCCGGAATCGGGCGGCCGGTCTTCGAGGAGTGGATGAAGCCGCCAAGGTGTGGGTCATCGGCCAGGAGATCGACCAGGTCCGTGCCCCGGCCGAGGCCCAGCACGGCGGGGCGCTGCTGCTGACCCGTCGGGCTGGCGTCCGGATCGAGGAGGGTCTTAGTCGAAAGGCGCGCCAACACCCGGCGGCGCTGGCTGACCTCCACTGTCGCCAGGGATCTCTGCGCCTCTGCGGGCGTGGCGTTGTTCTTGACCTGTCTGCGGGCTGAGCTGTGCGATCCGACCAGCCACAGCGTGTCGTTCTGGACATCGAGGCCCTCGATGTCCATCTCACCGCTGTCCCCGGGCAGCTCAAGGATGTGGGTGAGATCGAAGCTGCGGTGGGTGCGGGCCTGGCCGCCGGCCTCCAGGGTGAGCCGCTCGAGGCTGGTCGTCTCGTCATTGGCGACCCACAGGTGGGAACCCTGCCGGGCGACCGCGGACAACCCGTCGCGGAGGTCATCCTTCGGATCCAGGGTGCTGCGCTGGTCGAGTACGAGGCTGATTTCGCCGGAGGGCTCGTCCGGCCGCGGCCATCCGCTCACCGCGGATCACCCATCCCCATCAGCGGTGATCGGCAGCTTTTCCCGCGCTTTCCGTTCCCGCAGCCAAGGGATGAGGCCACCCGCCAGGAGCATGTCCACCTGGCGGCTGGAGAGACTGTGCCGCACAGGGTAGACCTCGCCGCGGGTCTGGTTCTGCACGAGGATCTCCTTGCCTGTGACGAGGGCGTCGTGTATCCCTGTCAGCGCGAGCACATCGTCCTGTTCAATGCGGTCGTGATCGGCCGCATTTGTGAACTCGAGGGCGAGGACGCCGAAATTGGCCAGGTTCTGCCAGTGGATCCGCGCGAACGAGACGGCCACCACCGCGCGCAGCCCGAGGAAGCGCGGGGTGATAGCTGCGTGTTCGCGGGAGGATCCCTGGCCGTAGTTCGTGCCGCCGACCAGGATGTGCCCTGTCGAGTCGCGGGTTCGTGCGGCGCGGGCGGCGTAGGTGGGGTCGAGCTGGTCGAAGGTGAATTCGGCGAGTTTGGGGATGTTGCTGCGGTAGGGCAGGACGCGGGCACCGGCGGGCAGAATCTCGTCCGTCGACACGTCATTGCCCACCACCAGGGCCACTGGTGCCTCGATGCGGTCGGCGAGGGGACCAAAGACCGGAAGCGAGGAGATGTTTTCGCCCTTGACCAGCGCCACGTTGGCGGCTTCCTCCGGCGCCAACGGTTCCTCCAACATGGCCACGTTCACGCTCGACACCTCGGGAAGTTTGATCTCGGGGTACTCAAGGTCGAAGAGCTCCGTTAGGTCCCGAGGGTCGGTGATAGTCCCGGTGAGTGCGGCAGCCGCGGCCGTTTCCGGTGAGCACAGGTAGACCGAGTCCTCCTTCGTGCCCGAACGGCCGGGAAAGTTGCGGGGCATGGTGCGCAGGCTGTTGCTTCCGTTCGCCGGGGCCTGTCCCATCCCGATGCAGCCCATGCATCCGGTCTGATGCAGCCGGGCTCCGGCGCTGATCAGATCAAACGTGGCCCCCATCTTGGTGAGGTCCTGCAGGATTTGCCGGGAACTCGGGTTGACGTCGAAGGAGAGTCCGGGGTGGCACTGCCGCCCCTTCGTGATGGCGGCGACGATGGCGAAATCGCGCAGGCCCGGGTTCGCTGAGGACCCAATCACGACCTGCGCCACCGGCCTGCCTGCGGCTTCCCGCACCGGAACGACGTTGCCGGGCGAGCTGGGCAGGGCGATGAGCGGCTCGATCGTGGCCAGGTCGATCTCTTCGGTCACGTCGTAGGTGGCATCGGAATCGGCGAGGAGTTCGGTGAAGTCGCCCTCGCGCTGTTCGGAGCGCAGGAAGGCCCGGACCTGGTCGTCGGCCGGGAAGACCGTGCTCGTCGCACCGAGTTCGGCGCCCATATTGGCAATCACGTGCCGGTCCATCGCGCTCAGCGTGGCGAGGCCGGGACCGTAGTACTCGATGATCCGGTCCTTGCCGCCTTTCACGCCGTGCCGGCGAAGCATTTCGAGAATGACGTCCTTGGCGCTGGTCCACGGTGGCAGTTTGCCGGTTAGCCGCACGCCCCAGATCTCCGGCATCTTCAGGTAGAGCGGCTCGCCTGCGATTGCCAGGGCTACCTCGGTGCCGCCGACCCCGATTGCCAGCATCCCCAGTGACCCTGCGGCCGGGGTATGGCTGTCGGAGCCGACCATGGTTTTGCCCGGCCGACCAAACCGCTGCATGTGCGTCGGATGGGAGACCCCGTTTCCGGCCTTCGAGAACCACAGGCCAAACCGGCGGCAGGCCGAGCGGAGAAAATCATGGTCCTCCGCGTTCCTGCTGTCAGCCTGCAACAGGTTGTGGTCCACGTACTGCACGGAGACTTCAGTTTGTGCCCGGTCGAGCCCAATGGCCTCCAGTTCAAGCATGACCATTGTCCCGGTCGCGTCCTGGGTGAGGGTCTGATCGATATGCAGGCCGATCTCACGGCCGGGAATCATCTCCCCGGCCACCAGATGGGATGCGATGAGCTTTTGGGCCACGTTGTAGGCCACGGTGGGCTTCCTTACTCGATGGCGAGGCCGGACGCCTCCGTCGGCAACGAACCGGCCGCCGGGCACTCCCCTTTATCCCCAAATTAGCCCACTCCGGGCGCCGCGAACAGTGGGGATTCAACGCTCATCGCAGCGCTGCCGGCCCCGGGACGCTCCTGGTGTTCCACGAGCTGAGGAAGGCCAGTGCCGCAGCCAATCCCGCACTCAGCACAACGGCTCCCAGCCACATCGACACGGGCCATTGAATCGATGACGCCAGGGCGATGCCAGCCAGTTGGCCCGTCCAGATGAGTGCCGCGAGCACCGCGGTGACCGCCGGCAACCTGCGCCTCAGCCCCGGCCCCGGCCGGCGGGCGAGCAGCGCATCCGCCACTGCCGCGATTATCGTGGCACCGGCCGCACCGGCGACCGCTGGCGGCCGCAGCCCCGACATGGCCAGCGGCAGCCACGCCACCACGGCGACCAGGATGGTGGCGATACCGAAAGGCGGCCTTCGGGCTCCGGAAAAGGTGTAGAGGAAGGGGGCGATAATCAGCGCTGTGGTCACCAAATAGCTGGCCAGTCCGAGGGCCGGGGGCAACTCCGCCTGGGTGTGCCCGGGGCTGCCGATTGGCGTCTGCAGATATGGGACGGCCGGCGGGGTCCGGACGAACGCCGAGCAGTAGATGAGGAAGAAGGCTCCCAAGCCGGTCATCAGGGCAAGAGACAACAGTGCAGGCGGCGTCCATTTGAAGGCCTCTGAGCCGCTGGCGGCCCGTGCACTACGGATAGCGGTGCCGAGGATAAGGAAAAGACTGAACCCCAGCAGCAAGTGTGTGGGGCTCACCAGCGCATCGAGGGAGACTTCGATGCCCAGGATCTCGTGCCAGGCCAGGTCCAGAACGCCTGCGACGGCGAACAGGACCAATCCGACGACTGTGCCCTGGTAGCCGGCCGGTACCGACCGGGTCAATGGCCGTCCGGGCTCACGGTTCCTCCAGATCAGGCTTGCCGTCCACGCGGCAGTGGCCACGAGGCCCGAATAAAGTGCCGCGTGCCAGGGGGTGAAGAAGGTTTCCAACCCGGGAACGTGCAGGTGGGCCCAGCCGTCAAGGAAGACGGCCAGGAGGAGCCAGATGCCCAGCAGTTCCGTCACAAGATCGTTCCGCGCCCCTGCCCGAAGAGTCTGTGCTGCCGTGTCAACCATCGCCACTCTCCTCGCACTCGCCGTGCCATCCCCTTGGCCACGCTGTCCCGGGAGGCCGGGACGCCCACCGCATCCGGCCCCGCGTCGAATGGTTAAAGCTTGGACCTGCCGGTCTCCGCCCGCCAGTGCTGGATTCCCTCAGCCTTCTTTGGTTTTGCCGGCGGTTTTTGCCGACGGGTTATGCCGCATCGCGGGAGGTGACGTTTTCGCGCGGCCCAGCCCACGGGCCAACGCCTTAGAAGGCTGACGGGCGCGGGGCCCGTGCCGACGTCGATCCCCGGAGGATCATTCGACGACGGCGGTTAGCTTCCTTTACATGGGCGCGGGCATGTAAAGCCCGGGCAGCAGCTCCGGGTGAGCCGGGACGAAGAGCGCGAAAACGATAAGTGAGACTCCAGTGATCCGGCTGAAGGCGGGCCCGTATTTCCACGTCTTCTCCAGGAAGATCACCACCGTGAGCACCGCCATCCACGCCAGGTTCATCACGCCGACGGCAATCAGCACCACCATGAGCCCCCAGCAGCAGCCGACACAGTACACGCCGTGGTACATGCCGACGCGGATATCCCGCAGGCGGCCCTTGTATCCGGAGACGTGCAACAGAAAGGCTATGGGCGACCGGCAGTGCCTGAGGCAGAAATCCTTCAGCGGGGTCAACTGGTAGGCTCCGGCCGCCACAAGGACCCCGGCCCCGACCCAAGGTGCGATATCCGCCGCGTTCTCAGCCAGCAGCGCAGACAGCGCCGCGGCCGCGTAGGCAAGGACGCCGAATCCGATCCATGTCAGAAGGTAGCCGCCTACCAGGGCCGTTGTCCGGATGGCCCTGACCCGGCTGCTGCGTACGGCACGGATGGACCTGAGGTACGTCGAAGTCAGGGGCGCCAGCGCCGGCAGCATCATGGCTGCCATCATCAGCGTCCACACCGCCAGGAAACCCCAGAGCCGCAGTCCCATCGTTCCCGGGCCTGTGGACATGTCGGAAAGGCCTAAGTAGGTCAGATACCAGGCCAGCGCCGCGCATCCGATCAACGCCAACTCGCCGGCATGGTGGCCGGCTGTCAGGCGGCTCCTGCCCGGCACCTAGGCGGACCAGGCGAAGGGGGCTGAGAATGAGTTCTTCCCGGTGTTATCCCAGGTCATCCCGAACACGTCGACGCGGGCGGTGGTGGACGTGCCGGCTGCCAGGGTGTCGGCCGGGAATCCGACCCCGCTGATTTTCACTCCTCGCCCTGTGGAATCAAATGGATTCATGAAGTCCTCGACCACCATGTCGACGGCACTGCCTATACGCACCTGGTGGACACGCCCGTCGTCGGCGTAGGCCATGTCCAGGGACTCCATGCCCGCCATTTCACCGATCAAGGGAGCGAGGCCCTCCATCGGTCCGCCGAGCTGGCCACCGAAGACTGCACCGAGCGCTTCGGCTTGCTCAGCTGAGGCGGCGGCGTCCATCAGAACACCGACTTTCCAGCCCCCGTCACTCATCAGGGCCGGGGTATCGGCCACGACGCAGACTGTCAGACCGCCGACGTCGACACCGTTCACTTCGCCGGTTTCCACGTGGAAGGCCAGGGCCACGTTGCAGCGGTCATTGTCCGCCGGTGCGGTCTGCCCTGATGCCGTACACGGGCAGATCATGTCGCAGTTGCAGTTCTCAAAATAGGTACCTTCGAGATGCCACGGCATTTAGGGCTCCTTTCGAAGAGGCCCCCCAAAAATAAAGTCTCCTCGCGGCCCTGAACAGTGTCAACGCCATGCGGACACCCATGCCCGGGGCGACTTTTACGTCTGCCCGGCGGTGTAAAGCCGCCGCTAACTGGCCGGCGTCACGACGTCCTCCAGCATTGACCTGTCGAAGAATCTGACCTCACCCGTCGCCTGGAAAAACACTGGAACGACTGAGGTGCTCGGGTCCTTCGAGGTTTCGTAGATCTCAGGCGCGCCCCCGTGTTTGCGCGCGATGGTTCCAACCAGGTCAGTGCCGCGAACCCGGACGGTTCGATATTTGTAGCTCATTTGGACCCTTTCGTCTGCCGACCCCTTCGTCTGCCAAGGCAAACCCTACTCCTGGGAGGCGCTCCGGGAACGGATCCGGGAGTCGCTGACCACAATGCACCGAATGCTTGCCGGTTGGGGGACGACGGCGCCCCGCACCTGTGGTGCGGGGCGCCGTCGTAGGTTCCCGACTGCTGCCGGGCGTTACTGCCTAGATGATCGCTGCCCGCAACTCCTTGGCGGCAAGCGCGGGATCGTCAGCGCTGTAGATGGACCCGCCGACGACGGCGACGTCCGCTCCGGCGCGCTGCACGGCGTTGATGGTGGAGATGTTCACTCCGCCGGCCACGGAGAACGGAACGCGGGCCTTCTCCCCTGCGCTGAGCAGGACTTCCAGGTTGTAGCCCGGTTTCGCTTGTTCATCAAGGCCGGCGTGGAACTCGACGAACTTGGCCCCCAAGGCACGGGCTTCCTTGGCGCGGGTCACTTTGTCCGCAACGCCGATCAGGTCAACAACCACACCCTTGTTGTGGGCCTTCGCCGCCTTGACCGCCCCGGCGATCGTGGAATCGTCGGCGCTGCCGAGGACGGAGACCAGGTCCGCGCCGGCGCGGAAGGCGATCCCGGCTTCCAGCTCGCCCGCGTCCATGGTCTTCATGTCCGCGAACACGATTTTGTCCGGGTGGGCGGTCTTGACGGCGGTCACGGCTGACAGGCCAGCGTTCTTCACCAGGGGCGTGCCGAGTTCGATGATGTCCACGTATTCGGCAACCTTGCCGGCCAGCTCGAGGGCGGCGTCGACGGTCAGGACATCCATGGCGACTTGCAGTTTCATGCGGGGTCTCTTTTCGGGTTGGGTAAGGGATGGGGAACGGTTTGGTCGGTGCGGCTGCTCTATTCGAGGTTCGCGTGGCGCTGCCAGAGGTCCTCAGCCGCCGCCGCGTCCTCGTCCCAGAGGCTTTGGAACACCGCTTCGGTGGTGGCGAACAGCACTTGTTCGAAGAGACTGCCCGAATACTGCCGGGACACGGCCGAGCCGTGGTCCGCCTTTTGGGCAGCCGGGATGAGGACGACGGCGGCAGCAACAGCCGCGAGCGGGGAGCCGGAGTTGGTGGTGTAGGCAGCGACCCGCGCATCCAGGCCGGCCGCGGTTTCCGCCGCCTTGACGACGCCGGCGGTGGTCCCGGAACCGGAGGCTGCGAGCAACAGGTCGCCGGCGCTGATGGCCGGCGCCGTCGTCTCCCCGACGACGTGCACGGTCAGCCCCAGGTGCATGAGCCGCATGGCCGCCATTTTCAGGACAAGGCCGCTGCGTCCGGCGCCGGTCACGAAGATCCTGTCGGCCAGCCTGAGCTCGGTCACCAGGGCCGCAACCTGCGCCGGGTCAACGCGTTGGAACACATCGGTGATTTCGTCCTGGACAAGGACGCGGTTGCGCCTGAAAGAGCTGGACGTATCGGCCAGGGCGGCCGGGCCGGTCTCTGCGATGACGCTCATTGTGGGGTTCCTCCTTCACGAAAGTCATTACACATTCATCCTCGCCCACCCGTTGAGTGGGCCCAACGCCATGATCGAATGGTCTTTACTACCCAATGGGATAGTAGGATTCCCGAAACGTCGTAAACTGGGCAGGTGGCAGTACTCACCGATGCATCCAACACCGACTCTCTTCCGCGGCCCGACCTACCTCGGCTTGTCGACGAGGCGCAGCCCCTGCTCGAAGCCGTCGCCGCCGTGTCGACCGCGCCGCTGGCCACCATTGCCCGGCGGCTGTGGGAAGCCACACTCCCCTATCTGGGCAGTACCGCGCTGGTCATCTTCACTGAGGACTGCACGGGACGGCCGCAGAAGAAGGCCGGCGACGAGTCGATCATCAGCCGCGTATCCATCGCCGAACTCGACCACATCCGGGCGTCACTTTCCAACGGCGGACGCTCCGGCGGCGAGGATGCCGGCCCTGAATCCTGGCAGGGCGAAGCGGTGCTTGGCGGCGAGCCGCATTCGGTCCTGGCCCTGTCTTCACCGAGCAATGCCCTGCTGGTGGTCGCCGATCCGCAGCCTCTGCAGGACCCCACCCAGCACGCGGCGGCAGGGCGGTTGCTCCGCTACCTCTGGATGCTGGCAGCCGAGCGGATCCGGGAGAAGGTGGCCGACGCACCGCCGTCGTACCTCATTGAATCCCGCGCGGCCTCGGCCGAGCGGGTCAGGGTGACCGCCGAACTGGTGGACCGCCATTCCACCACCCTCGAAACCCTGCTCGCCGCATTGCGGTCCCCCGCGCTGGGCGACGACGCGGCACGGAAGTCCGCCACCGAGGTCGCCGCCAAGGCCCTGGTCAGTCTCCGCACTCTCAACGACCGCATCACGGAACTGGTCGAGGAACCCGTCGCCACCGCCTTCCAACGCCTCCGCGAGGACCTGAAACCGCTCATGACCTTCAGCGGCATCGACGTACAGTTCATCGAACCTCCCGTCACCGGCCGGGCATTGCCCGGCGAAGTGGCCCACGCGGCCCGGGCAATTGTCCGCGGGCTGGTGCTTGCCATGGTGGACCAGTCCGGCGTCCGCCGGATCCGTACGCAGTGGGACTGCGACGGAGAGAACCTCCTGGTCAACGTCCGCGACGACGGTCCCGGCGAACTGTCCGCCGCGGCACCGACCATGGCCCGCCTCGCCCAACGTGTCGAAGCACTTGACGGAAGAATGTCGGTGGATGTGATGCCCGGCTGGGGAGCCGACGTCGCCGTCTCACTCCCCCTCGATCCGCCGGCCCGCCACCTGGCGGACGTCTCCGGTTGGAAGCTTGGCGAGCGTGAACTCCAGGTGCTGCAGCTGCTGGCCGCAGGACAGCGGAACCGGGCCATCGCGGCGGAACTGCACATCAGCGAGAACACCGTGAAGTTCCATCTCCGGAACATCTACCGGAAAGTTGGCGCCACCTCACGCACCGAAGCCATCGCGATGGCCCACAGCAACGGACTGCGATAGACCCGGACCGGGGAACTGGAGGACTCCACGAAATGGACCTACGTCAATCCACTTAACCCAATGTCGGCCCCATCACACCTCACGGCATAGGATCGAAACTGTGGAACTAACCGAGAGGACGCTACAGGCGGCCTTGTGGCGGGCAAGCAGGCCGCAGAAACTACTTGAGAGTATGGATCATGGCTTCCAAAAATGACCCCGAGTCCGACGTCGATGCGGAGTCGGGCCAGCACGGGGGTGTCCAGTCAGTGGACCGGGCGCTCATGGTCCTGGAAATCCTGGCGCGGGACGGCCACGCGGGCGTGAGCGAAATCGCCGACGAGATGGGCATCCACAAGTCAACAGTCTCCCGGCTGCTGGGTTCGCTGGTGAGCCGGGAAATGGTCCACCAGAACAGTGAGCGCGGAAAGTACCAGCTGGGCTTCGGCATCCTGAGGCTGGCAAGCTCCATCCCCGGGCGGCTCAGCCTGGTCCGCGAGGCCCGGCCCGTACTCGAAAGCCTGGCAGAGGAGTTCAAGGAGACGGTGAACCTGGCCGTCCTGCGCTCCAACTACGCCGTCAACGTGGACCAGGCCATGGGCCCGTCAACGCTGGCCACCTACGACTGGGTGGGCAGCCTGACGCCGCTCCACGCGACCTCCAGCGGAAAAGTGCTGCTGGCTGCACTGTCCGCGGACGAGCGGGACCGCGTCCTGAAGGAGACCGGGCTTCCGGCCCGGACGCCGCGGACCATCACCAACAGGAACAAGCTCGAAAGCCAGCTGATCGACGTCGCCCGTGACGGCTACGGAGTGGTCCGGGAGGAGTTCGAAATCGGGCTCAACTCGATGTCCGTGCCGGTGTACAACCATGTGGGAGCCGTGATCGGCGCGGTCAGCATTTCCGGACCGGCCTTCCGTTTTGATCCGGAGACGGCGCCGGGACTCCTCGATGCGCTGAAACAGGCGGGGCTGCAGATCAGCACGAAGATGGGCTACACCGGGCGTTAACAGCGGAGGACCCGCCGAAACCAACGGTTCCAGCGGGTCCTCCATTGGTAGCATGCCTCAATGGCCGGGGGTAACGTCCCCGACCTTCTGCTGGACCCAGTCATGGAAGGCGCCGATGTGGTGCTCGCTCGGCACCAGCACGCCGCCCTTGGCATAGACCTTCGAGCCCATGGCCGGCTGGCACCGTTCGCAGGCGTCGAAGTCCTGCTGGTTGACGCGGTGGAACAGCTCCACGGACGCGCTGACGTCCTTGCCGCTCTCCACGACGCTGGGCACGTAGAGCCAGTCGCACTCCACGATCGTGTGGTCCGCGGCCATGGGGAACATACGGTGGATGATCACGTGGTCCGGGACCAGGTTCACGAACACTGTGGGCTTGATGGTGATGGCGTAGTACCTGCGGTCCTGGTCCTCCCCCACCCCCGGAATCAGGTCCAGCCCTTCCGAGCCGTCGATGGTGAAGCCCTTGACGTCCTCGCCGAACTCGGCGCCGTGGCCCACGAAGTACTGCGCAGCCAGGCCGTCGGCGAATTCCGGCAGGACCTCGGTCAGTTCCGGGTGGATGGTGGCGCAGTGGTAGCACTCCATGAAGTTCTCGATGATCAGCTTCCAGTTCGCCTTTACGTCATAGCGGATCCGGCGGCCGAGGCTGAGGTTGGCCACGTCGTAGCCTTCGATCGCCTTGAGGTCGCCGAGCCGTTCCTCGATGGCACCCATTACTTCTTCTTCGAACGACGGCGGCTCGTCAGCCAGGCACACCCAGACGTAGCCCAGGTATTCGCGGATATGGACCTTCACCAGGCCGTACTCGTCCCGGTCGATGTCCGGCATTTTGGTCAGGTTGGGCGCCGCGATGAGTTTTCCCTCGAAGTCATAGGTCCAGGCGTGGTACGGGCACTGGAACGAGCGTGCGGCTTCGCCCTGCTCTTCCATGCACAGCTTGACGCCCCGGTGCCGGCAGATGTTGTAGAAGGCACGGATTCCGCCCTTGCGGGTGCGGCTGATCAGCACGCTCTCCCGCCCGACCTGGACTGTCCGCCATGCGCCGGCCTTGTCCAAGTCGGCGGAGCGGACGGCGCAGAACCACATCTGCTCAAAGATCCGCTCCTGCTCGGCCCGGAACACGGCCTCATCCACGTAGGTGTAACCGGGCAGGGTGGGGATCAGGCTCGGGGCGCTTACCTCAAGAGACAATTTGTCCTCCTAACGAACAAAGATCAACGAAGCTGGAACTTGAAGGGACGGGATATTTGGGAACAGGTTTCAGGCACGGTTGTCAGGACACGGCGGCTGCGCCCACCAGCGCGGAGGCGTCCGCACAGGCAGCCTGCCCGCTGGGTGAGCCCAGTGGCCGGGCGGGTGCAGCGAGCAGGCGCCGCCACTTGGTGAACAGCCGCGGCTGGTTCATCCCGAGGACCGCCACCGGGACGTCCTCGCGGTAGTACACGGCAAGACAGCTGTGCGTCAGGGCGTCGCCGACTTCGATCTCCAGCCGGTCGTAGCCGGCGCAGTGGCCTGCGAACTGCAGCTTGACGCCGTGCTGGTCGGACCAGAAATAGTGCGGTTTGGCCGGCCTCGGCGCGGCATCAGAGTCCAGCAGCGCCTCAACGGCCAGTGCGGCACGCTCCACGGCGCCGGTCCAGTGCTCCACCCGGCGGTGCGTGCCCGCCGCATGGTCGAACCAGGCGGCGCAGTCCCCCACGGCGGCGATGCCAGGGACACCGGTGCGGCCCATGGCGTCGCACAGGACTCCACCGCGAAGCTCCAGACCGGAACCCTCCAGCCACTCCGTGTTTGGCTCGGCTCCAATGCCGACCACCACGACGTCGGCGCCCACGTAGCGTCCGCCGGCCAGCCGGAGTCCGGTGACGTTGCCTTCGCCGCTGTAGAAGTCCTCGATTACGGCGGAGGAAATGAGTTCCACGCCGTTGGCGGCGTGAAGCCCCGCCACCACGCCGCCCATCTCCGCACCGAGCTGGGCGGCGAACGGGACCGGCTTGGTGTCGATCATGGTGACTTCCATGCCTCGCGATGCGGCAGCCGAGGCAACCTCCGCGCCGATGAAACCGGCACCTATCACGGCCATCCTGCTCCCGGGCACTAGCTCGGGCGCAAGGCTCTGTGCGTCCGCGAGGGTGCGCAGGGTGAAAACGTTGCTTAGACCGGCCAGGGTGGGCAGCTGCCTGGCCCTCGCGCCGGTGGCAATGACAATGCCGTCCGCCTGCACGGTGCGGCCGTCATTAAGAACGATGGTCCGCGAGGAAGCATCCAGGGACACGGCCTCGGCGCCCAGCACCCATTCAGCCTGGAGCTCGTCGGCGTCGGCCTCCAGGAACAAGTCCTCCGCCGTGACGCTGCCCAGCAGGAAGTCCTTGGACAGCGGCGGCCGGTCATACGGACGGTGCGGCTCATCGCCAATGATGACCAACCGTCCGCTGAAGCCTTGGGCGCGGGCTGCCCGGGCGGCCGAAAGACCTGCCAGGGAAGCTCCCACAATCGCAAGTGTCTGCACTTCGGCGCCTCCTTTCAATTGCTTGTGACGCAACAACAATCGCTATATGCAACAGAGTGAGGTATGTCACGGGCACTGTCAAGGGTCTTCCTGCTGAGAAGACGCGGGTCCGCAATAGAGAGGAAAAGTCTTGACAAGCATTGTGAGCTATCGCACTCTGTTGCTTATTGCGATTGCTGTTGTTCACTACGGAACTCCACCAGTAGCAGTTGCACAGCCAAGGATCCCGACCGAAGAAGAGGTCCCTCCATGCACAAGGCATGCCCGCTCAGCGAACTGGCACCCGGGGAAGCGCTCCGCCTGAACACGTCGCCGCCCATCGCGGTGTTCCACACGGAAGACGGCGAGCTTTTTGCCCTCGACGACACGTGCACGCACCAGGACGCCTCCCTGGCCGACGGCTGGGTGGAGGACTGCTGGGTTGAATGCCCGCTGCACGCCTCCAGGTTCAATTTGCGCACGGGCGGCGTGGACGCCCCGCCGGCCAAGCTGCCCGTCCGCCGACACGAGGTCAGCGTGATTGACGGCGACATCATGATCACCGAATCCGACGAGGTTCCCAACCTCCCTCCAGGCCTGACAGTGGATGGCCACATCTAGCACCAGCCCATGAATCCGAACAAAGGACTTCCTCATGGCATTGAACAGTGATATCGGCACAGACAGTAACATCGGCATAGACAGTGACATCGACGCGGACACCGGCACCAATGCTCCGGACCGTCCCCCAACCGCCCCCCGCCCTTCCGCATCCGTCCCGGACGCGGAAAACTATGACGAGCTCCTGCAGGAACTGCGTCAGAGCAAGACCGAGCGGGCCGTGACGGAACGCCGGAACCGCAAGCTCACCCTCGACAAGGTCACCTTCGGGATCACGGGAGCCTGCGCCATCGCCTTCGTGATGTGGGGCTTCCTCGGAAGGGACAGCCTCTCTGCCACGTCACAGGGCGTTCTTGACTGGGTCATGGAATACACCGGCTGGCTCTTCATGGTGTTGGCTTCTCTCTTCGTGGTCTTCGTCCTGTGGCTGGCGCTCGGCAAGTTCGGCAACATCCCGCTGGGCAAGGACGGCGAAAAACCCGAATTCCGCACCATCTCCTGGGTGGCCATGATGTTTGCCGCCGGCATGGGCATCGGGCTCATGTTCTATGGCGTGGCTGAGCCGCTCTACCACTACATTTCGCCGCCACCCGGAACCGTGGACGGACGGACCCCCGCAGCCATCCAGACCGCCATGGCCACCTCCATCTTCCACTGGACCCTGCACCCGTGGGCCATGTACGCAGTGGTGGGCATCGCCATGGCCTACGGCACCTACCGCCTGGGCCGCAGGCAACTCATTTCCGCGGCCTTCACCTCACTCTTTGGCATCAGGATGGTTGAAGGGCCCGTCGGCAAGTTCATCAACATCCTGGCCATCTTCGCCACGCTGTTCGGTACCGCTGCCTCGTTGGGCCTCGGCGCCCTCCAGATCGGCAGCGGACTGACGTCCAACGGCTGGGTCGGGGAAATCGGCACCCCCGTGCTCGTGGTGATCGTCGCCATCCTGACTTCCTGCTTCGTGGCCTCCGCGGTATCCGGCATCAGCCGCGGCATCCAGTGGCTTTCCAACATCAACATGGTCCTGGCCGTCGTCCTGGCTCTCATCGTCTTTGTTGCTGGCCCCACCCTCTTCATCCTCAACCTGATCCCCGCCGCGGTGGGAGACTACGCCAGGGACCTGGCGGAAATGTCCTCCCGGACCGAAGCCGTGGGAGACGAGGCACTGCGGAGCTGGATGTCCAGCTGGACCATCTTCTACTGGGCCTGGTGGCTGTCCTGGACGCCGTTCGTGGGCATGTTCATCGCCCGCATCAGCCGGGGCCGCACCATCCGGCAGTTTGTCACCGGGGTACTGCTGGTACCGAGCATTGTCAGCGTGATCTGGTTCGGCATCTTCGGCGGCACTGCCTTTGGCATCCAGCAGCAGGCCGACAAGACGCAGGACCCCACCGACGGCCTCGTCAAAATGGTCGACGGCGCACCCTCCATATCCTTCGACGGCGCCCTGTTCGACTTGATCAAGAACCTGAACATGCCCGCCTGGGCCACCACTGCAGTCATCGTCCTGGCCATGGTCCTGGTGGCAATCTTCTTCATCACCGGAGCAGACTCAGCCTCCATAATCATGGCCTCCCTGAGTTCCAACGGATCCAGCGAACCGCGCCGCGGGCTCGTGATCTTTTGGGGTTTGCTGACCGGCGGAGTGGCCGCCGTGATGCTCCTTGCCGGCGGAGACGAACCGTCCGAGGCGTTGTCCGGCCTGCAACGCATCACGATCGTAGCCGCCCTGCCCTTCGTAGTGGTCATGTTGCTGCTATGCGTCGCGCTGGCACGTGACCTGCGCCGCGATCCGCTGGCCTTGCGGCAGCGGCTCGCCACAACCGTCGTCGAACGCGCCATCCGTACCGGCGTGGAACAGCACGGGGGCGTGCAGTTCGAGCTGGTGACCAAACATGAATGCGACGGACGCTGTGCCGAGGGCACGCGCTGCCCGGGCGACGCCAAAGACAACGAGGCCAAGAGCAGCAACCCCACCGGCGCCACCAACTAGTCGACACCAACCAGGAGTCAATCGTGACCACAATTCTTGAAAGCCGCCACGCCGGCGCCATTGCCCCCGTGACATCCGAGGCCGCTGCCGCTCGCTCGACACCAGGGACCCGCACGGCAGAATTTGTCCTCACCCTGGCCTGTCCGGAAAGGCCTGGCATCGTCCGGGCGGTCACCGGCTTCCTGGCCGACCGCGGCTTCGACATCGTGGAGCATCAGCAGTTCGATGACCACGTCAGCGGGAACCTCTTCCTGCGCACGGCCTTTAGTGGCGGTGGTTCCGGCCACGGTGATCATGCCCGGCGGGACCCCGGCTTCGACGGTCTCAACCACAAGCTCGACACCAAGGACATGGAACTCCTCACGGCCGGCTTCGCGGCAACGGCCGCCGAGTTTGGCATGGATTTCACCTTCCACGACGGCCGGCCGCAGCGCCTCCTGGTCATGGTCTCCAAATTCGGCCACTGCCTGAACGACCTGATCTACCGGTGGCGCGCGGGCAGCCTGGGCGCGGAGATCGCCGTCGTGGTTTCCAACCATGAGGACCTTCGCGCTATGGCCGAAAACGCCGGGCTCCCGTTCATCCATGTTCCAGTGACCCCCGGCACCAAACCGGAAGCCGAGGCACGGCTCCTGGAACTCGTGGCCGGGTACGACGCCGATCTGGTGGTACTGGCGCGCTACATGCAAGTGCTGTCCAACGATCTATGCACAAACCTGCGCGGCCGGGCCATCAACATCCACCATTCCTTCCTGCCGGGCTTCAAGGGCGCGAAGCCGTACCACCAGGCCTATGACCGCGGCGTGAAGCTCATCGGGGCCACGGCGCACTACGTGACGCCGGACCTGGATGAGGGACCCATCATCGAGCAGGAGGTCTTCCGGGTGGACCACAGCCTGGATGCGGACGCCCTGGTGACGATTGGCCGGGACGCCGAATCACAGGCCCTGTCCCGGGCTGTGAAGTGGCATTGCCAGCACCGCGTCCTGCTCAACAACACCCGCACTGTCGTATTCCGCTAACGCGAAACCAGGAGAACAACTTATGAGCGCATCACCACGCGTCGTCATCATCGGCGCCGGCATTGTCGGCACCAACCTCGCGGACGAACTCGCCAGCCGGGGCTGGAACAACATCACGGTCGTCGAACAGGGTCCGCTGGAACTGGCCGGCGGTTCCACCTCGCACGCCCCCGGCCTGGTCTTCCAGACCAACCCGTCCAAGACCATGACGGAATTCGCCAGCTACACGGTGGACAAGCTGCTCTCCCTCAGCGCCGACGGGGTGTCTTGCTTCAACCAGCTCGGCGGCCTTGAGCTCGCCACCACCGAGGCGCGGCTGCAGGACCTCAGGCGCAAGCTGGGGTACGCCACCTCCTGGGGCATTGAAGGCCGGATCATCGACCCCGACGAGTGCGGGAAACACTACCCGCTGCTGACCACCGGGGCGCTGGCGAACGGCAACGAGGTCCTCGGCGGCCTCTACGTCCCCACGGACGGCCTGGCCTCCGCGGCCCGCGCCGTCCAGCTGCTCATCAGCCGCACCCGGCAAGCCGGCGTGACCTACCTCGGCTCCACCACCGTGACGGGCATCCAACAGACCTCGGGCAGGGTCACCGGCGTCGAAACGGCCGACGGCGTGATCCCGGCGGACCTTGTGGTGTCCTGCGCCGGGTTCTGGGGCCGCGAGCTCGGCAAGATGGTTGGCATGAAGGTGCCGTTGCTGCCTCTGGCGCACCAGTACGTTAAGACCACGCCACTTCCGGAGCTGAAGGGCCGGAACGAACTTCCCAACGGCGCCCGACTGCCCATCCTGCGCTTCCAGGACAAGGACCTCTACTACCGCGAGCACGGCGAGCGGATCGGCATCGGCAGCTACGCGCACCGACCGATGCCCGTGGACATGGCGCAGCTGCCCAGCGTTGGCGCGGAGGAGATGTCGGATCACCGCATGCCCTCCCGCCTGGACTTCACGATGGAGGACTTCCTGCCCGCCTGGGAAGACAGCAAGGAACTCCTCCCGGCCCTGCACGGGGCCCAGATCGACGACGGCTTCAACGGGATCTTCTCTTTCACTCCCGACGGCGGCCCGCTGATGGGCGAGTCCCCCGACGTCGACGGCTTCTTCGTGGCCGAGGCAGTCTGGGTGACCCACTCAGCCGGCGTGGCCAGGGCCATGGCGGAGCTGCTCATCGAGGGCCAGTCCCGCACCGACCTGCACGGCTGCGAGCTCACGCGCTTCGAGAAGGTCCAGACCAGCGACCACTACGTCAGCGAAACGTCCCAGCAGAACTTCGTGGAAATCTACGACGTCCTGCACCCGCTGCAGCCCAAGGAATCCCCGCGTGACCTGCGCGTCAGCCCTTTTAACGTCCGTCAGAAGGAGCTCGGCGCGTTCTTCCTGGAGTCCGCTGGCTGGGAGCGCCCGCATTGGTTCGAGGCCAACCGCGCCCTGCTCGACGAACTGCCGGTGCAGTGGCAGGCACCCGAGCGGGACGAGTGGTCCGCGATGTTCCACTCCCCCATCTCGGCGGCCGAAGCGTGGAAAACGCGTACCGCCGTCGGGCTCTATGACATGACGCCGCTGAAGCGGCTGGCGGTCACGGGGCCCGGGGCGCTGCCACTGCTGCAGCGGCTGAGCACCGGCAACATCGCAAAGAAGCCGGGTGCCGTGACGTACTGCCTTCTGCTGGCGGACGACGGCGGCATCCGCAGCGACGTAACGGTCGCCCGCCTCGCGGAGGAAGAGTTCCAGCTCGGCGTGAACAGCAACGTGGACTTTGACTACCTCCGCGTCGAGGCCAGGAAGCAGTCGGCCGCGGATCCCGCCCGGTGGGTGCACGTATCCGACATCACCGGCAGCACCTGCTGCATCGGGCTCTGGGGGCCGCTGGCCCGTGAAGTGATCGGCAAGCTCAGCACGGACGACCTCAGCAACGAGGGCCTGAAGTACTTCCGCACCAAGGACATCTCGGTGGGCGGCATCCCTGTCACCGCCATGCGGCTCTCCTACGTGGGTGAGCTCGGCTGGGAGCTCTACACCACCGCGGAATACGGGCTGAAGCTCTGGGACCTCCTCTTCGAGGCAGGACAGCAACACGGCATCATCGCCGCCGGGCGTGGCGCATTCAACAGCATGCGGCTCGAGAAGGGCTACCGGTTGTGGGGCACGGACATGACCTCCCAGCACCACCCCTACGAGGCCGGCCTGGGATTCTCGATCGCCAAGGACAAGGAAGGTTTCGTGGGCTGCGAAGCGCTGGCAGCCCGCAAGGAACAGCCCGCCACCAGGGCGCTGCGGTGCCTGACCATGGACGACGGCACGTCCGTGGTCCTGGGCAAGGAACCGGTGTACGTCAACGGCGAGGCCGCCGGCTATGTCACCAGCGCCGCCTACGGCTACTCGGTCCGCAAGCCCCTCGCCTATGCCTGGCTGCCTGCCTCGGTGACCGAGGGCGACGCCGTGGAGGTCGAGTACTTCGGCAAGCGCATCGCCGCGACTGTCACGGCCGAGCCGCTGTTCGATCCCGGCATGGAGCGGCTGCGCGGCTGACGCGAACCGGGGGTTGCCGGCTAGAGACCGGCAACCCCCGGCTTTTCACGCGTCCTCGCTCGTTCCTTGGTTAGACACACGCTTTCGAAAGATAGGGCCTAAAAGAATGGCCCCGCTGCCTGGCTGGATTCCAACCAGGAAGCGGGGCCATTCCGTCATGGTGCCTAGCTCGCTGTGGCCGTCCCAAGCACTCCGGCCGCCTCGGAATGCTCCGCAGGGTGCGGCACGAACCGGACGAACATGGCCTTGAAGCCGGGGGTGTTGGATTCGCGGGCCACGTTTTCCTTGTGGACCAGGGCATTGGCCTCCGGGAAGTACGCCGCGGCGCAGCCCTTGGCCGTCGGGTAGGCCACCAGCCGGAACTTGTCCGCCTGCCGGTCGTGACCCCGGAACGTGCTCACCACGTCCACCAGGTCCCGGTCCTGGAAGCCGAGCTCGGCCAGGTCCTCGGGATGGACCAGGACCACCCGGCGACCGTCCGAGATTCCGCGGTACCGGTCATCCACGCCGTAGAACGTGGTGTTGTACTGGTCGTGGCTGCGGATGGTCTGGAGCACGAGGTGGCCGTCCGGCGGAGTCAGGTACTCCAGCGGGCTGACCGTGAACCGGCCACGGCCGATGTCCGTCTTGAAGGACCGGGTGTCCCGCGGCGGGTTGGGCAGCACAAAGCCGTTCCTGGTCCGGATCCGGGCGTTGAAGTCCTGGAAGCCCGGGATGACGCGGGAGATGTGGTCCCGGACCACGTCGTAGTCCCCGGCCATGGCCTTCCAGTTCACCGGATGGTCCTCGCCGAACGTGGCGTCGGCCATCCGGGCGATGATCACAGGCTCCGCGAGCAGGTGCTCGGAGACGGGCGTCAGCCGGCCCTGTGTCGAGTGGACCACGGACATGGAGTCCTCCACGGAGAGGAACTGGGCGCCCTTGGGGTGTTTGTCGTCCTTGTCCGTCCGGCCCAGGGTGGGCAGGATGAGCGAGGTGCGTCCGTGCACCACGTGGGAACGGTTCGGCTTGGTAGAGATGTGCACCGTCAGGCCGATCCGCTGCATCCCGGCTTCCAGCGTCTCTGTGTCCGAGCAGGCGAGGGAGAAGTTGCCGCCCATGGACACAAACACATCCACCTCGTTCCGCTCAAAGGCCTCCATGGCCTCCACTGCATCAAAGCCGTGGCCGCGCGGAGACGTGATCCCGAATTCCTTGTCCAGGGCTTCGAGCAGCCATTCCTTGGGCTTCTCCCAGATGCCCATGGTCCGGTCGCCCTGGACGTTGGAGTGCCCGCGGACCGGGCAGGCGCCGGCGCCGGGCTTGCCGAAGTTGCCCTGCAGGAGCAGGACGTTGACCATTTCCTTGATGGTGTCCACGGAGTGCGGCTGCTGCGTGACGCCGAGGGCCCAGCAGAAGATCGTGGCCTTGGCCCGGATGAGCACTCCGGCCACCTCCTCGATCTGCTTCCGGGCCAGGCCGGTGGCTTTCTCGGTCTCGTCCCAGTCCAGCTCCCGGCGGGCGTCGCGGTAGGCGTCGAAGCCGTCCGTCTGCGCCTCGACGAAAGTCCGGTCGACGACGGTGCCGGGTGCCCGATCTTCTTCGGCCAGCAGCAGGTGGCCCAGGGCCTGGAACAAGGCCAGGTCCCCGCCCACCTTGATCTGCAGGTACTCGTCGGCCAGCGGTGTGCCGTTTCCAACCACTCCGGAGAAGGTCTGGGGATCCTTGAAGTTGAACAGCCCGGCCTCGGGCAGCGGGTTCACCGCCACCACCTTCCCGCCGTTGTCCTTGCATTCCTTCAGCGCCGACAGCATCCGGGGATGGTTGGTGCCGGGGTTCTGCCCGACGACGAAGATGAGCTCGGCGTCATGGATATCGTCCAGGGACACGGTGCCCTTGCCGATGCCGATGGTGGGGTTAAGCGCCGAGCCCGAGGACTCATGGCACATGTTGGAGCAGTCCGGCAGGTTGTTGGTGCCCAGAGCCCGCGCGAAGAGCTGGTACATGAACGCGGTCTCGTTGGCCGTGCGGCCGGAGGTGTAGAAGACACAGCGGTCAGGCGTGCTGGCCCGGATGTGGCAGCCGATGAGCTCGAAGGCGTCCGCCCAGGAGATCGGCGAATAGTGCGTCTCCCCTTCGCGGATCACCACGGGCTCGCTGAGCCGGCCCTGGTTACCCAACCAGTACTCGGTCTTCCCGGACAGCTCGGCGATGGAATGCCGGGCCCAGAACTCCGCCCCGACCGTGCGCAGGGTGTTCTCCTCCGCCACCGCCTTGGCGCCGTTCTCGCAGAACTCGGCCGTTTTGCGCTTCTTATCCGATTCCGGCCACGCGCAACCCGGGCAGTCGAATCCGCCGCGCTGGTTCAGCCGCAGCAGCGAGTGGGCCGTCCGGGCTACCCCGGCCTGGGCCACGGCGCGCTCCAGCGCAACCATCACTGCCTTGACGCCGGCTGCTTGCTTCTTCGGTTTATGGACCTCCAGTTCGTCCTCGTTGATGTCCGCGACGGGCGCCGGCTGCCTGCCCAATTTCACAGCGTCACCTTGGCCAGCGTCTCCCGCTCCGCCCCGATCGTGGTGCTGTCGCCGTGCCCGGTGCGGACCACGGTTTCGGGAGGGAGCGTCAGCAGCCGTTCCCGGATCGAGGCGAGGATGGTCGGGTAGTCGCTGTAGGACCTGCCGGTCGCCCCCGGGCCCCCGTTGAACAGCGTGTCGCCGGTGAACACTGTTCCCTGCCCCGCCAGCAGGAAGCAGGTGGATCCGGGTGAGTGGCCGGGGGTGTGGATGGCCCTCAGAGTCGCGCTTCCTACGCGGAAGACCTCGCCATCGGCAAGCTCACGGTCCGGCTTGACGTCGGGATAAACCTGTTCCCAGAGCATCAGGTCATCGGGGTGCAGGTGGATGGGGGCATTCACCGCCGCGGCCACCTCGCGGGCCGCGCCGATGTGGTCGTTGTGCGCATGGGTGAGCAGGATGGCAAGGACCTTCCGGCCGCGGACCTGGTCGATGATTGCGGCTGCGTCGTGCGGGGAGTCGATAATCACGCATTCTTCGCGGTCGCCGACGATCCAGACGTTGTTGTCCACGTCCCAGGTGCCGCCGTCGAGCGAAAACGTTCCCGATGTCACCAGGTTCTCGATGGTGACGCTCATGCGGACGCCGCCACCGACGCGAGATCGGCGGCCGGCCGGATTTCAACCACGGAGCGCAGGACCTTTCCCTCGTGCATCTTGCCGAAGGCCTCTTCCACCTGGTCGATGGTGATGCGTTCGGTGACGAAGGCGTCCAGGTCCAGATTGCCGAGCTTGTAGTGCGCCACCAGCATCGGGAAGTCGCGGGACGGCAGGCAGTCTCCGTACCAGGAGGACTTCAGGGACCCGCCGCGGCCAAAGACATCCAGCAGCGGCAGCTCGAGCAACATGTCCGGCGTCGGCACGCCCACCAGCACCACGCGGCCGGCGAGGTCCCGGGCGTAGAACGCCTGCTTGTACGTTTCGGGGCGTCCCACCGCCTCGATCACGACGTCGGCACCGTTGCCTCCGGTCAGCGCCCGGATGGCCTCGATCGGGTCCTCCTTGCTTGAGTCCACGCCGTGCGTGGCGCCGAGGGACCTGGCCATCTCCACCTTGTTGGCGTCGATGTCCACGGCGATGATCGTCGTGGCACCGGCCAGCTTCGCGCCGGCGATCGCGGCAATGCCCACGCCGCCGCAGCCGATCACTGCGACGGATTCGCCCCGTTGGACCTCACCTGTGTTGATGGCCGCGCCGATGCCCGCCATCACACCACAGCCGAGCAGCCCGACGGCGGCGGGATCGGCGTCGTCGTCAACCTTGGTGCACTGCCCGGCGGCGACGAGCGTCTTCTCGGCGAAGGCGCCGATGCCCAGCGCGGGCGAGAGTTCCGTGCCGTCCTCGAGAGTCATCTTCTGCGTTGCATTGTGGGTGTTGAAGCAGTACTGCGGCTGCCCCTTGGCGCAGGCGCGGCATTCGCCGCACACGGCGCGCCAGTTCAGGATCACGCGGTCCCCGGGAGCCACTTCGGTGACGTCCGGGCCGACGGCGCTGACCACGCCGGTGGCCTCATGGCCCAGCAGGATGGGGAAATCATCGGTGATTCCCCCTTGCTTGTAGTGCAGGTCCGTGTGGCAGACGCCGCAGGTCAGAATGTCCACGAGCGCCTCACCGGGCCCGGGATCCGGCACGAGGATGTTCTCCACCGAGACCGGGGCATTCTTTTCCTTGGCGATGACCGCCTTTACTTTGTGAACCATGATTCCTGTGTTCCTTTCCTGAGTCCGCGAGGGACTCTTTGGCGGGACTCTCTGGCGACGGACACGCGATGCCATTTTCGGCCCACCCGTTGCGGCTCGAAATTGTCTGCCCGTGCCCCCCAAGCGCTTGTCCTGTGCTTTGACGGTGAGGGCGCGTCCCACACCTGCCATCTAATTGCGTATTACACAACAAGATGCACATAGCGCGTACTGTGAAAATATGGCAGTCATCACACGGGGGTGTCAATAGATTCCCGCAGTGCGACCTCCGCGTACCTGGCGTGACATCAGTGCGGCGCGCGACACCATACGGAACTCCACGCAGATCCCTCTTGTACGCGCCAGCACCGTGGGCAAAAAGTGTCGGCTACATCGCTGACCGCGTGCCAGAATCCTCACATGAGCAAGGAACGCAATGAACTGAAGAGCATCGGATACGAAATCTTCATCGGTATCCTTTCGATCCTGTCGATCGTCAATCTCGTCCTCTTGTATGCCGCGCAGGACGAGTCGCTCGACACCGTACTCAGGGCGATGAACGCCCTGTTCAGCATGATCTTCGTCGCCGACTTCCTCTTCCGGATCTTCACCGCGCCATCGGCGGGCGCCTATTTCTTCAAGCACTTCGGCTGGGCCGACCTGTTGGCCAGCGTGCCTTTGGCGCAGTTCAAGATCCTGCGCGTCTTCCGGCTTGCCCGGGTGTACCGCCTGCTCCGCGATGTCGGCATCCACACGGTTGGCCGCGCGCTGCTCAAAGATCGGGCCGGCAGCTCCCTGTACATCCTGCTGATCATGGGCATTTTCGTGCTGGAATTCGGGAGCCTTGCGGTTCTCAGCGTCGAGCAGAACGCCCCGGGGGCCAACATCACGTCGGCCTCGGACTCCCTCTGGTACACGATCGTCACGATCTCGACAGTCGGATACGGTGACCAATATCCGGTCACCGATGCGGGCCGCATGATCGGGACAGGCATCATCGTCGTCGGTGTCGGCATCTTCGGCACGTTCACCGGCTACCTGGCCAACTTCTTCCTCGCTCCCAAGAAAAAGGATTCCGCACCCCCGGTCAAAGCGGCTGACACGAGTCCCGCAACGGTCGAAAGGCTCCGCCTGAGCCTCGAGGAGTCCGAGGCAAAGCTCGCCGAGATCAGAAAGCTCCTTGCCGGGCCAACCCAGTGAACGCTTGTGCCACAGCCGGCGCCATCAGGCCCGGCGCCTCTGTTGAAGGTTCGCTCATCCCGGCGGGGGCGTGAACTGGCTGGCGGTGAACTCCGCTCCCTGGGTCGCGGATCAGTGCCGTGCGCGTCCACTCGGTGTCGTTTTGGCGAAGGACTTGGGCGCCGAGTCGCTTCGCATCAGCCACCGCTCGGTCCCGGTCGGCGACAGTGAACGAGACGTGCCAGCGCGGCAGTTTGTCGGGGGCGGTGGCCGCGATCCAGGCGATCGCATCCTCGAAGCCAGGTGGGGCGGCCAGCCCTGACTGCCTCGCCCTGATCCCAGGATCGACTGTCGCCTCAAGGTGATCACCGTAGCCGGGCCGGCGGATCATCTTCGCGAAGCCGAGGTCGTCGACCTGCCAGCCGAACGCGTCCTCGTAGAACTTGATGGCCGCGCCGGGGTTGGGCGTGTGGAGATCGCTGAAATTCCAGGTCCCCGGCTGATTGGCCACCTGTGCCCCTAAGCGCCGCTTGGCTTGCCAGATGCGGATCTCGGCGCCCCCTGGATCGGTCAGCGCCGCACCGCGTCCGCCCTCGCCCGCATCGGCAGGAGCTGATCGCACCGTGGCGCCGGCGGCGACCAGCCGCTGCACTGCGGTATCGGCGTCCTCGACGGATACGTAGGTATTCCACGCCGCGGCACCCCGGGTGCCCGCCATCCCGGCGACGTCTTGGCCGTCGAGCTTGGCTATCAAGTATCGGGCCGGCGCTCCCGCCGGCCCGGCGTCCTCGAACGTCCAGCCGAAGAGGCCGGCATAGAATTCGGCGGCCGCCTCGACGTCGGGCTGCTCGGTGTCGATCCAACACGGTACGCCCTGAGGGTAGGTCCGCTGGGTCTGGCTCCCGTCCATGGACATAGCCTAGCGAGCAGGGGCCCGGCCGGGCGCCCAGCTTCTCTATTAAGTAGTCTTACTATGCACGCTTCCAGCAGAGACGAGGAGGTCATAGTGGCCGGACATTTGGAGTTGGTGGACTCCCTGGCGAGTGGTGGCGGCGTTCTGATCGTGGAGGCTGAGGAGTCCTTGACAGGTCCTTCGGACCCCGGGCCGGAAAAATCCGTTATGGGCCGAGCCCTTGCCAGGTCAGGCGCATGCGGCCGCCCTCAACTGAAGGTGGGGTAGCAATGGTGCCAGGTTCAAAACCCGGAAAGAAGCGCGGCGTCCTTTTCGACGTCGATGGGACCTTGATTGACTCCAGCTATTTCCACGCCCTTGCCTGGTGGCAGGCGTTCCGGCGGGAGGGGCTGGACATCCAGATCTCCGCCATCCACCGCTGCGTCGGCATGGGCGGCGACAAGCTCATCGAACACTTGGTTCCCGGGTGCACCAAAGACATGCAGGAAGGCCTCAAATCCGCCCACGGCGCCGTGTTCTCGACGTTCTGGCCTTCCCTGCGGCCCTTCGACTCTGCCCGGGACCTCCTAGCCGCGTGCTCCGGCGCCGGGCTGGCCGTGGGCTTGGCATCATCAGCGCAGGAGCGCGACCTGGACGTCACCCGGCGCCTCCTGGACGCCGGCACGTCCATCGATGCGTGGACCAGTTCCGACGACGCTAATGAGAGCAAGCCTGCTCCCGACATTCTCCTGGCGTGCCTGGACAAGCTTGGACTCAGCCCGGCGGACGTCGTGTTTGTTGGCGACGCCGTCTGGGACGTGTTGGCCGCCGCGGCAATCGGAGTTCCGGCCATTGCCCTGACCTGCGGCGGAATCAGCGAAGCCGAACTGCGGGAAGCCGGTGCCGCCGAGGTCTACGACAATCCGCGGCACCTTTTGGAGAACCTTGAACGCAGCGCTATTGGAAAACTGAGCGCCTAACGGCGGCACACCGTCCGTCGCTTGAACCGCCAGCCGACAGGGCAGCACGGACTGGAATTCACAGTCCGTGCTGCCCTGTCTGGTGTCCTGCCTGACCTGACCCGGGCTCTTTACCTGTGGGCGCGGCGGTCAGTTCGCCTCGGCGCCGACCCCTGCTTCGACGGCCGGGCCGGCGAGCCGGAGCCAGGTGTCCACCACGGTGTCGGGGTTCAAGGAGACTGAATCGATGCCTTCCCCGACCAGCCACTCGGCGAAGTCCGTGTGGTCGCTGGGACCCTGGCCGCAGATGCCGACATACTTGCCGCGCGCCTTGCAGGCCGCGATGGCCATGCTCAGGAGCTTTTTGACGGCCGGATCGCGTTCATCGAAGCCGCCCGAGACAATCGCGGAGTCCCGGTCCAGGCCCAGGGCAAGCTGGGTCATGTCGTTGGAGCCGATGGAGAACCCATCGAAGTAGTCCAGGAACTCGTCGGCGAGCAGTGCGTTGGACGGGATCTCACACATCATGATCACCTCAAGGCCGTTCTCGCCGCGGGTGAGGCCGTTCTCCGCCAGCAGTTCAATCACGCCGCGGGCCTCGTCCAGGGTCCGCACGAACGGGATCATCAGCTTGACGTTGGTCAGCCCCATCTCGTTGCGGACGAAGGACAGGGCCTCGCATTCAAGGTCGAAGCAGTCCCGGAAGGACGGCTCCAGGTACCGTGAGGCGCCGCGGAAGCCGATCATCGGGTTCTCTTCGTGCGGCTCGTAGGCAGGGCCGCCGATCAGGTTGGCGTACTCGTTGGACTTGAAGTCGGACATGCGCACAATCACGGGTTCCGGCGCGAAGGCCGCCGCGATGGTGGACACGCCCTCGGCCAGGCGCTTGATGTAGTAGTCCCGCGGGCTCTCGTACGCGGCGATCCGCTCACGGATTTCCGCGGCGACATCCGCCGGCTGCTCGTCCAGGTTCAGCAGTGCCTTGGGGTGGATACCGATCTGGCGGTTGATGATGAATTCAAGCCGGGCCAGGCCCACTCCGTGGTTGGGCAGTTGCGCGAACGTGAACGCCTGCTCCGGGGTCCCGACATTCATCATGACCTTGACGGGAGCCTCGGGCAACTGGGTGATCTCGGTTTCCTCGACGCTGAAGTCCAAGAGCCCTTCGTAGATCACGCCGGTCTCACCGTCGGCGCAGGACACGGTCACGTCGAGGCCGTCGGAGAGGGCATCGGTGGCGTCCCCGGTGCCGACGACGGCGGGAATCCCCAGCTCCCGGGCAATGATGGCGGCGTGGCACGTGCGCCCGCCGCGGTTGGTCACGATGGCGGAGGCACGCTTCATGATCGGTTCCCAGTCCGGGTCGGTCATGTCGGCGACCAGGACGTCGCCGGTCTTGAAGGCGGCCATCTGGTCGATCGCGGTGAGGATGCGGACGCTGCCGGCGCCGATGCGCTGGCCGATCGCGCGGCCCTCGACCAGCACCCGGCCGGTCCCGTTGAGCCGGAAACGGCTCAGGCTGCCGGAAGCCCGGCGGGACTGCACGGTCTCCGGGCGCGCCTGCAGGATGTACAGGCCGCCGTCGATCCCGTCCTTGCCCCATTCGATGTCCATGGGGCGGCCGTAGTGGTTCTCGATGGCGACGGCGTGCCGGGCGAGCTGCTCGACGTCGTCGTCAGTGAGGCTGAACTGGTTCCGCAAGGACGCCTCGACCGGCACGAAGTCGATGGTGCGGCCGATTTCGCGGCTGCTCGTGTAGGTCATCTGCAGGGCCTTCTCGCCCAGTCCGCGCTTGAGGATGGCGGGCCGGCCGGCCTGCAGCGCCGGCTTGTAGACGTAGAACTCGTCGGGGTTGACGGCGCCCTGGACTACGGCCTCGCCGAGGCCGTAGGAGGACGTGACGAACACGGCGTCCTGGAACCCTGACTCCGTGTCCATGGTGAACATGACGCCGGAGGCGCCGACGTCGGAGCGCACCATGCGCTGGATGCCGGCCGAGAGCGCCACCTCCGCGTGCTCGAACTTGTGGTGCACCCGGTAGGCGATCGCCCGGTCGTTGTAGAGGGACGCGAACACGTCCTTGATGGCGAGCAGGATGTTCTCGATGCCGCGGACGTTCAGGAAGGTTTCCTGCTGCCCGGCGAAGGAGGCATCGGGGAGGTCTTCCGCGGTGGCGCTGGACCGGACGGCCCAGGACAGGTCCTCAGAGCCGCCGTGCTTGTCCACCAACTGCTGGTAAGAGGCGCGGATCTGCGCTTCGAAGTCCGGCAGGAAGGGCGTCTCGCGCATGAGGGCCCGGATTTCCTGCCCTGCGGCTGCCAGGGCGGTGACGTCATCGGTGTCCAGGCCGACCAGCCGGTCGGCGATCTTCTGGTCCAGGCCCGACTCCGCCAGGAAGTTGCGGTAGGCATCCGCGGTGGTGGCGAAGCCGTCGGGGACCTGGACGCCGGCGGAGGTCAGGTTCTGCACCATCTCACCGAGGGAGGCGTTCTTTCCGCCCACCCGGTCCAGGTCCTTGAGTCCGAGTTCTGAGAACCACAGGATGTCTGTCGTCATAGTTACTGCTCCTTTGCAGATGATGGCATGCAAGTGCGGCGCCCCGCTCGCGGCGATGGCCGGTTGATGGGCGCAAGTCCTGTCCACAGTGACAGGTCTCCGGCACACTTGCCACATGACGTGCGCCACACTCAGTTTGTGAAACTTTTCCCTAATGCTTGAGGTTCATCCGCTGCAGGATGGTGGCCGCCATCTCCTCTACGGACACCGTGGCCGAATTCAGGTAGGGAATCCTATGGGAGACGTACAACTGCTCGGCGCTGCGCAGCTCGAAGCCGCACTGCCGCAACGACGCGTAGGGCGAGCCGCGGCGCCGTTCGGTGCGGATCTGGCTCAGGCGCAGGGGGTTGGAAGAGAGCCCGAAACACTTCTCAACGAAAGGCCGCAGCGGCTTGGGGAGCCCTTCCCGTTCAAAGTCTTCGTCCACCAGCGGGAAGTTCGCGGCAAAGATGCCGTGCTGCAGCGCCAAGTACATGGTGGTGGGCGTCTTTCCGCAACGGGACGGCGCCACCAGGATGACCTGGGCCTTTTCCAGCGCCCGTAGGCTTTGGCCATCGTCGTGCTCCATGGCGTATTCGACGGCGGCCATCCGGGATTGATACCGCTCCGCATTGCCCAGGCCGTGGGCCCTGCCGGGTTCGCCGCTGGCCGGGGAACCGAGGGCCTGCTCCAATTGTCCGACATGGGTCCCGATGAGATCCACGATGATTCCCTGGCACGTCGCCAGGACCTGGCGGATATCGCTGCTTACCGCGGTGGAAAAGACGATCGGCTGCAGGCCCGTGGCGGCCAGTTTGTCGATAGTGCCGACCACCGTCCGGGCCTGTTCGACCGTGGTGATGAAGGGGACCGTGATGCGGTCAAAGTGGTTCGCGGGGAATTGCGTCAGCAACGTGTTGCCGAGCGTTTCCGCGGTGATGCCGGTGCTGTCCGAAAGGAAGTAGACAGGCCGCAGATCGTCTTTGGTCATGAACGCATTCTCCCCCACGCTGGGACCGGTCCGGTATCGGGCAGCCGGCGGGTCCCTACCCGGCCTCCGGTCCCGGACGTAGACTGCTCGCTTACGACGCCACCAGCTATTTGGGAGATCGACATGAACTATGCAGGGACCGGCAACGAGAAGGCCGTCGCGGCAAGTGACCTTAATCGGACACATGTCGGACTGACCGTGAGCTTCCAGCCGGACGAATTTACCGTGGTCTTCGGCCGCATTGGTGCCATTGCGCGCAAGGAGGGCGGTGTGACCATCGCGCTGGCAGGGGTGGACGGTACGGCTGGCCTGGCGTCCCATTACAGCCTGCCTCCCGCCCAGCAGGTCTACGTACAGCCGGACATGCTCACCAATACGGAGACGACCATCAAGGATTTGTTCGGCAAGGTGCAGGAGAATCTGCGGAGCCACAAGGGAGACCAGCGGCCGGACTCCGTGTAGGGCTTACTGATCCCGGACACGGTCATAGTGCTACGTGTTGAGGTCCCAGTGGACCCGGATTGCCTCGGCAACCGGTCCGGCGGTGATATCGATCCGGAAAGCAACGGGCGCGGTCCCAGTTTCTTCGATGACCGCGTCATGGTAAACGCGGCCGCATGAGGAACACAGGGTGTAGAGATCCTCGTCCTCAGGCCACGCAGCCAGCCCCGCGGGCACGGGAACATTTCCGCCGATGTGAACGGGCATGCCCTGTGAGTTGGCCTGGATCAATCCCTCGTTGCTTACGGTATTACCGCAAACGCAGGTGATGGTGGTGACGTCATGATCGACGACCTCGGCAAATTCGGTATCCATGATGAGCTCCCCTCAGGTTCCGCAGAAGGTCCGGTACGGGCCAAAGCTTTCCGGGGCGGCCGCGGCGTAGCGCTCGAGCCCGGACCGCTCGTCGAAAGGTGCGGCGACTGCGTCCAACAACCGTGCCAGCGGATCCAGGTTTCCGCCGGTAGCGGCCGTCAGGGCCTCCTCCACCAGGTGGTTCCGCGGGATGTAGACGGGGTTGACCCGGTCCATGGCGTCAGCATCCGGCGCCAAGGCACGCCAGCGCCCTAGCCAGGCATCGAAACCTGCCGTGTCCGGAACCTGGTTCCGCGCATCGTCAGCCTGGCCGCGGGCGGCTTTGCCGAGGTGCCGGAAAAACGATGTGTAGTCCGTCCGTGACTCCTGCATCAAGGCCACAAGTTCGTCCACGAGAGGCGAGGTCACGTCGTCGTCGAGCCCGTCTCGGAACCCCAGCTTGGCCTTCATGCCTGCCGACCAGGCTTCACTGTACTGCCGGCGGAACTCGCCGAGTGCCTCCACCGCGAGTTCCACCGCCAGCTCCTCGTCATCGTGGAGCAGGGGCAGAAGCGACTCCGCGAGCCGGGCAAGGTTCCACTCCGCCACCACCGGCTGATTGCGGTAGGCGTAGCGCCCGCTCTCGTCGATCGAACTGTAGACGGCGGCCGGATCGAAGCCTTCCATGAAGGCACACGGCCCGTAGTCGATCGTTTCACCCGAGATCGTCATGTTGTCGGTGTTCATGACACCGTGAACGAACCCTACGAGCATCCACTTGGCCACCAGTGAAGCCTGGGCGGAGATGACGCCTTGGAAGAGTGCGAGATAACGGTTCGAAGCCTCCGCGGCGGCACGGTGGTGACGGGTCAGGGCGTAATCGGCAAGCCGGCGAAGGAGGCCGATGTCGCCCGTGGACCGGGCATACTGGAAGCTGCCCACCCGCAGGTGGCTGCTGGCAACCCGGGTCAGAATGGCGCCGGGCAGGAGCGTCTCGCGCTGCACCGAACGCCCCGTCCCGACGACGGCGAGGGAACGGGTCGTTGGTATGTGCAGCGCGTGCATCGACTCGCTCACGATGTATTCGCGCAGCATAGGACCAACCACTGCCTGGCCGTCCCCGTTTCGCGCAAACGGCGTGCGTCCTGATCCCTTGAGGTGGATGTCGCGGAGCTCTCCGTCGGCGTGCCCGATCTCGCCCAGCAGGAGCGCGCGCCCGTCGCCGAGACGGGGCGCGTACCAGCCAAACTGGTGGCCGGCGTAGGCCTGCGCCACCGGACTGGCCTGGGCAGGGACGGCGTTCCCGGTCAGAAGGCGCAGACCCTCAGGACTCCGGAGAAAGGCCGGATCGAGACCCAGCTCGGCGGCGAGGTGCTCGTTGAGCACCAGAAGGTGCGGCTCGGGGGCCTCCTCCGCGCGCCAGGGAATGGCCATCTCCTGGAACTCCCGGGCGAAGCGGCCATCAAATGTGACGGTTGCATGCGCTGTGCCACTCATCCTTCAAGGATACCGGCGGCACCGTCAGCAATGCTGCTGGACCTGGCAGAGCAGATTCGGGCCGGTGCCATGACGCGGCACGGAGCTGGTGGGAGGATTGGCGCATGGAACTGCACATCACGGGCGACACCGCCGCCGACCAACTGCTCAGCAATGACGCGTTCGCACTCCTCGTTGGCATGCTGCTTGACCAGCAGGTGACCATGGAGTCTGCGTTTGCCGGCCCCGAAAAGATCCGGACGCGCATCGGGTCGATGGCCCCGGCCGCAATCGCCGAATATGACCCGGCAGGCTTCGTGGAGATCTTCAAGGAGCGTCCATCCATCCACCGTTTCCCTAGCTCCATGGCCAGCCGGGTCCAGGACCTCGCCGCGACCGTAGAGCGCGATTGGAATGGGGACGCAACTGCCATCTGGAACCAGGACGACCCGGACGGCCAGGAAGTGCTGCGAAGGTTGAAGGGCTTGCCCGGCTTCGGTGAGCAAAAGGCAAAGATCTTCCTTGCATTGCTCGGGAAGCAGTGCGGCCTGCAGGCGCAAGGCTGGCGTGAGGCTGCCGGCCCCTATGGCCAGGAGAGCGCATTTCTTTCGGTCGCCGACATCGTGGACCCCGAGTCGCTGAAAAGAGTGCGCGCCAGCAAGCAGGCAGCCAAGGCCGCCATCAAAGCCGCGAAGGCGTCCGAGCGCTGATTCGGAGGGCCTGGATCAAAGGCTTCCAATGGATTCGCCGGGGAACACGATTCCGAGCTGGTTCCTGATGGCGTCGGCGACGGCCATGGTCCCGATGGATTCGGCGAGCGGCCGCTGTGGAACCTCCAGCTGCCCTGCCGCAATGGCACGCGCGACGGCGGCAGCCTCGTAGTGCAGGCCCTCAAAGTGCGCTCCGGCCGGCTCCTCATAGACCAGCCGGGTGCCGTCCGGGAAGCGGACACTGAAGTTGCCTGGCATGTTGAAGGGCCCGTCAATTGTCAGTGAAGCCTCGGTGCCCACAATGGTGGCCGACGTCGGCGTGAAGTTGTGCAGTTGCGTGTTCATCATGGCCTGGCGTCCGCCGGCAAAGGACATGACGGCCGAAAGCTGGGCATTGACTCCTGATACATGCGGTTCACCGAGCGCCAGGAGATGGTCCGGTTCGCCCAGGACGGACGTGATGAGTGAGAGCGGATAGGTGCCCAGGTCCAGCAATGGCCCGCCCGCCAGCGCCGCGTCGAAGATCCGGTGGCTGGGGTCAAAGTGCTCACCATATTCGGCGAAGACCGTAGTGAGGTCCCCGAGCATTCCGGAGTCGAGCACTTGTCGGATGACGTCGAACTTGGGCAGGAAAAATGTCCACATGGCTTCGGCGGCGAACAGACCGGCGTCGGCGGCCCGTTTGGCGATCCCGGCCGCCTGCGCGCGGTTGATGCCGATGGGCTTTTCGACCAGAACGTGCTTGCCGGCGTCGAGCGCCATGAGGGCGGCCTCGTAGTGGAAGTTGTGCGGCGTGGCCACGTAGACGATGTCGACGTCGGCGGCCGCCAGCTCCTCATAGCTGCCGAAGGCAGCGGTGATGCCGTGCCGTCCGGCAAAGGCTTCGGAACGGTCCAGCGAGCGGGACCCGATTGCGGCAATCACCTGCGAGGTGTGCGCCTGGACGGATTCCGTAAAGCGCTCCGCAATCCAGCCGGGACCCATAATCCCCCAGCGGAGCGGGGGTGCGGCTCGGGAATCCGGGACCCGGGACACCGGGAGTGAGGAGATCCCGGTCATGTGCGGGCCGCCATGGTGTTGACATCGATTCGCATGAGAGTCACTGCCCCTTTCCTAGATTTGTCCTGACATAATAACAAACCGGTTTATTCGGGAAAAGCCCCTGAGGAAATCACGGGTTCGCCCATAGCCGTCCGACTCCAGGGCACCGGTGGATACCTTGAGCGCATGTCAATACAAACTATTGACGAGGCTGTTAGAGCGCTCTAACGTTGAAGGTGCGTGATCCAGCACACTCCCGGGAACGCTCCCAATTCAAAGTCCGCCGTTCAGGTCGGCCGAATCGAGGAAGTCAACAATGTCGTTGCACACAGCAAGCTCGCCCGCATCGGGCTCGAAACACCGCGGGTATCTCGCCCGTCTCACCGTCATCTCCACACTCGGCGGACTCCTGTTCGGCTACGACACCGGAGTGATCTCCGGTGCGTTGCTCTACATGCAGGACTCCCTGAGCATGAGCCCGGTCGAAGAGGCCACCGTCGTCAGCGCACTGCTCTTTCCCGGCGCCGCGGTGGGCGCGCTGAGCGGCGGCAAGCTCGCCGATAAGCTCGGGCGGCGCGGCACGCTGCTCGTCTGCGCGCTGCTCTTTCTCGTCGGGGCGATAGGCTGCGCCATCGCACCGACGGTTGGGTTCATGGTCGTGGCCCGCGTCATCCTCGGTCTTGGCGTCGGCGCCGCCGCCGTAACGTGCCCCCTCTACCTGGCAGAAATGGCGCCCGCACATCTGCGCGGGCGCATGGTCACCATCAACGAACTGATGATCGTTACCGGCCAGATGCTTGCTTTTGCCATCAACGCACTCCTCGACGCCGTCATCCACGACTCTGAGGTCTGGCGCATCATGCTTGGGGTTGCGTCCATCCCCGCCATCGCACTGCTGATCGGCATGCTCGCCCTGCCCGAATCACCACGCTGGTTCGCGATCCGCGACAGGCTCGACGAGAGCCGGCGCATCCTCAACTTCAGCCGCAGCCCGGAGGAAGCCGCCTTCGAGTACAAGGAAATCGTCGAGTCCGCGACCACTGCCCGGAATGAGCGCTCCAGTGCCTGGCGCGACCTGAAGAACAATCCCTGGATGCGCCGGCTTCTCTGGGTCGGCATCGGGCTCGCCGTGGCCCAGCAGGCGACGGGCATCAATACCGTGAACTATTACGCCCCCACGATCCTCGAGCGCAGCGGCCTCGGTGTGAGCGCCTCGCTCGTCGCTACCATCGCCGTCGGTGTGACGTCGGTGCTGATGACCGTCCTGGGCATCTGGCTGCTGGGCTTCGTCGGGCGCCGCCGCATGCTGGTCATTGGCTTCTCCGGGGTCGTGGCTTCGCAGGCACTCCTCGCCGTCGTCTTCACGCTCCCCCAGTCGGACCTCGTCAGTTACACCATTCTGGCGGCGATGATGCTGTTCGTGGCCTTCGTGCAGTGCTTCATCGGCACCTGCGTGTGGCTACTGCTCTCCGAGATCTTCCCGCTGGCCATCCGCGGCTTCGCGATGGGCATTGCGGTGTTCGCGCTCTGGACCGTGAACGCGGCAATCTCCTTCCTGTTCCCGATCCTGGTCGTCGCCCTGGGCTCAACGGGGACGTTCACCGTGTTTGTGCTGGTGAACATTGTTTCCCTGATCTTCGTGGCGAAATTCGTGCCGGAGACGAAGGGGCAATCCTTGGAAGAACTGGAGGTGCACTTCCGCACCGGAGGCATCCCAATCATCGCGCCTCCCGCGGCACCTGGCGAGAAGGCGGTATCCCTCTGAGAATTGAACGTCCGCAGCCGTAGCCGCCGATACCTCCCCACGGGACCGGCATGCGGCCGGCGTCAGGCAGCAGCGGAACCGGTGCGCGTGCCCATGGGGGCGGCGGCCGGAACTGCTGTGTTTCCCGCGGTACGCTTGCCGGCAGGAGGCCATTTGTCCAGGAGCGAACTGAACCAGCATGGGGCGGCCAAGCGCGCCACCATTGAGGATGTGGCGCGCGAAGCCGGCGTATCACGCGCACTCGTTTCCCTGGTGCTGCGGGGTTCACCCAAGGTGAGTGAACAAAAAAGAGACGCTGTCGCCACCGCGATAGCCGCACTCGATTACAGGCCCAGCAATGCGGCCCGCTCGCTCGCCAGCGGACGGACGCAAACAGTGGGAGTCCTGCTGGACGACCTCGCCAATCCCTGGTTCGTGGAGCTCCTCGACGGCATGCAGAACATTTTCCGGGAACAGAACCTTCGGATGGTCCTCGGCGATCCCCGCTATCTGGCCCGCCCGGGGGAAAGCCCGGTGTCCGCCTTCATGGAACTGCGCGTCGACGGCCTCGTCATCGCCGGAGACTTCAACCCCGATGAAGACCTCACACGCGCCACACTGCACACGCCAGCCGTCGTCGCCGGCACGCGCGCCTTCGACCTCCCGGCGGCGGACCGCGTCACCAACGACGACGCCGCCGGCGCCCGGATGGCCGTCGAACACCTGATTGGACTCGGCCACAGCGACATTGCGTTCCTCACCGCCCCCACCGGGTCCGCTGCCGTGCGGGCCGACGCCTACAGGGACACGATGACCCGCCACGGCTTGCAGGACTACATCCGGGTGATAGCCACGGACTTGAGTGAACATTCCGGCTTTGAGGCAATGAGCCGCCTTATCGAGAGCGGCCTACCCCCCTCAGCGGTCTTCGCCGCCAACGACATCCTCGCCGTCGGTGCGCTCTCAGCCGCCGACGAGCATGGCATCAGCGTCCCGGCACAGCTCTCACTGGTCGGATACGACAACACCTATCTCGCCGGGATCCGGCACGTCTCTCTGACCACCGTCGACCCGGTCAGCCGGGACGTAGGCATCCGCGCCGCGGAGTTTCTCCTCGCCCGCATCGCCGACCCCTCCCTGCCGCCACGCACCGACGTGCTGGTCCCGCGCCTCGTCGTTCGAAACACCACCGCTCCCCCTGCCCACACCTGACTGGCGGCCGGAGCAAGAATGAGTCACGAGCCCTTTCCGGGCTCGTAGGTGCCGGCGCTCCATTCCTGTCCTTGGGGATCGAGCACCCGGCAGCGCCGCGTGCCCCATTGGGTGTCTTCGGGCCCGATCACTGAGGTTCCGCCCGCGGCGAGGGCCTTCTGATGAAATGCGTCGACGTCTTCAACCAGCAGATATAGTCCCTGGCCGGTCGATCGACCGACAAGTGGCGGCCGCCGGTACTCGGCGTCGTTACTTGCCACCATTAGCACGGCCTCCCCCATGCAAATCTCGGCGTGCAGCACCGTCCCTGCAGCGCCGTCCAGCCGGTGAATGAGGTCAAAGCCCACTTCCTGGAGCCAGTCCAGGGCTGCGGGTGCGTCACTGTAGCTGAGATAGGCGAATAACTTGGCGTCCATGCCGGAATGCTATTCCCAAGCGCAGCCGGCCGGAACTAGCGTGGCGGAATGAACCCGTCAAAGGCCCCCGCCGAGATCCTCACCATTGGCGGCTACGAGGTCCGCATCTCGAGTCCGGACAAGGTGGTGTTCCCCGAACCCGGGCTGACCAAGCTCGACCTGGTCCGCTACTACCTCACCGTCGCCGACGGTGCGCTGCGTGGCGCAGGCGGACGGCCCATGGTGCTCAAGCGCTTCCCGAAGGGGATCGGTGCCGAGCCGTTCTTTCAGAAGCGCGTGCCCGAAAACCACCCCGACTTCATCGACACGGCGACGCTGCATTACGCGTCAGGCACATCAGCCGAGGAGGCCGTCATCAGGGATGCTGCGGGCTTGGCGTGGGTGGTGAATCTCGGATGCCTGGACCTCAACCCGCACCCCGTGCGTGCCGAGGACCTTGATCATCCCGACGAGCTCCGGGTCGACCTCGACCCGATGCCGGGGGTCGAGTGGGCGCAGATCGTTGACGTCGCCTATGTCGCGCGGGAGGTGCTCGACGACGTGGGACTGGTGGGGTGGCCGAAAACGAGCGGTTCGCGGGGACTCCACATCCTCGTGCGCATCGCGCCCCAGTGGTCATACAGCGACGTGCGGCTCGCCGCCGAGACCCTCGCCCGCGAGGTCGAGAACCGCGCTCCGGGCCTCGCCACCGCGCGGTGGTGGAAGGAGGAGCGCGGCGAGAGTGTGTTCGTCGACTTCAATCAGAACGCCAAGGACCGCACCGTGGCATCGGCATACTCGATCCGGCCCCTGCCCGACGCCCGGGTCTCGACTCCGCTCACGTGGGACGAGGTTACCTCCACCCGGCCGGAACAATTCACGGTGCCCACGGTGCTTGAACGCTACGCAGCGATGGGCGACCCCCATGCCGGGATCGACGACGCGGTTGGGGCGCTCGACAGACTCATCACCCTGGCTGCCGAGCTCGGCCCCGCCGAGAAGCCACCGCGCGGCGGCGACGGGCTGGGCCGCCGGCAGTCGGTGATGCCGCTCATCGAGGTGGCACGGACCAAGACCAAGCCCGAGGCGCTGGCGGCGCTCGAGGAATGGAAGACCCGCCACGCGGACCTCCTGCCGAGCCTGCACCCCGCTGACATACTCGTCGACGGAATGCGGGGTTCGAGTTCGCTCTGGTACCGGGTGCGGGTGAACCTGCAGCATGTCCCGGAAAAGGAGCGTCTGCCACAGGAGGACCTCATCGCAGACTACGACCCCTGGGCGGGCAAAGAGTGGCCCGGGCGCCCGGGGTCCTGACCACTGGGTCCTGACCACCGGCTCCTGACACCGGCTCCTGACACCACCGGACTGCGCTCAGGCGTCCTGAGGCTTGTCCGGCTGCGCCAGCGTGTCTGCGTGGCGATGGGCGACCTTCCACTCGCCATCCTCGCGCCGGTAGACCTGAGTCACGCGCAGCGTGTAGTCCCTGGGCTCTCCGTTCACCGAGGCGCTTGTATGCTCGTAGCCGACGGTATAGGCCATGTCCCCGATCACGTCGGCAGCAATCACTTCGTGCGTGTATGACGTGCAATGCGAGAACGATGCTTCCAGTTGACGGAAGATGTGCCCCACGTCCTCGGCACCGCTGCCGGACATCCACGCGCCGAGCACGGAGACGGGCTCTCTTCGTGACCAGATGGCGAACCGCGGCGCGGCATCGCCGTTATGCAGGGCGGTCTCGGCGTCTTTGAGACGCGAGCCAACCCAGGCCATGAAGTCATCCCGCTCGCTCACGTCGGACCTTCAAAGGGCACACTGTCCGTCAACGGCCGGATAGGTCCATCGCCGTCCAGGCCATCGCGGCCCCGCCATCCTAAGCCTGCCTCGTGGTGGCCACAAGGGCTGGCGTGGCCTGGCCATAGTGGAGCCGGACCGCGGGTCGCATCGGTTCAACCTTCCCTCCCCCGTTCTTCCAGCAGCACAAACCGATTGTTTGGCCAGCTGGATCGCTCCTGCTGTGCCTTCCGTGCTCGCGAGGAAGGTGCAGAATATCCCTATGAGCGATGGCTCGGGCTTCCCCGCTTTCGACGCGGCCGACCTCGATGCGGCAGCGGACCGGCTCCAACAGGCCGACGTTCGTCTGGTCATCGGAACGATGGTGAACGCGGCCGGAATCACCCTTGCCAAGAGTGTCCCGGTGGCCCGGCTCGGCGCCTTCCACCGGGCCGGCATGGGTGCCGCTCCGGTCTGGCATGTCTTCTGTATTGACGGCGCCATCGCCTTCACCGACAGCATCAGCGCCGTCGGCGACCTGCGCCTGAGGATCGATCCCACGGGGTTGCGCAGTCTCGGCGGAGGCCTGGCGTGGGCTCCCGCAGACATGTTCCGCCAGGATGGGAGCCGGGATCCGGCCTGCGCGCGTGGCACGCTGGCCCGAGTCCAGGAGCGGGCCGCAACCGCCGGCTATCGGGCACTCGTGGGCCACGAGCTGGAGTTCGTGCTTGTCGCCGCCGACGGTACGGCGCTCGACGACGCCCCCTGGGCCCCGTACGGGCTGACCGGGTTGCTTGACCGGGAGCAATTCCTCACCGACCTGCTGGCCGCCATGGAGGATTCGGGCGCTCAGGTTGAACAGCTCCACGCGGAATACGGCCGCAACCAGTTTGAGCTCTCCCTTGCCCCGGGAGACCCGCTTGCGGCAGCGGACACCGTGGTGCTGGCCAAGATCATTGTCGGCAGGGTCGCCCGTGCCCACAAGCTGCAGGCCTCGTTCTCTCCCGCCCCCTTCCCCGGTTCGGTTGGCAGTGGCGCCCACCAGCACTTCTCCCTCTCCCGTGGCGGAGCACCCCTCTTCAGCGGCGGCCCTGGCCCGTACGGCATCACCGAGGAGGGCGGGGCCGCGATCGGGGGCATCATCCAAGGGCTTCCCGAGGTGCAGGGACTGCTCACCGGTTCTATCCTGTCCGGGATCAGGCTCACGCCCGGAGCGTGGTCGGGTGCCGCTTTGTGTTGGGGCCTGGAAAACCGTGAAGCATCCGTCCGTTTCATCGACGGCGGTGTGGGCAATCCCCACGGGGCCAACGTCGAAGTCAAGGTCATCGACGGGTCCGCCAACGTGTACCTGGCCTCCGCCGCCATCCTGGCCCTGGCTCTCGAGGGCATCACGAGCGGCAGCCGCCTGCCTGCTGAAGTTACCGGCGACCCAAGCCGCCTCTCCGCGGCGGAAAGGCAGGCCGCAGGGATCGGCACCGTCTCGGACTCGCCGTCGGAAATCATCACGTCCCTGGAAAACTCCGCGTCCGCCCGAAGACTGCTGGGCAATGAGGTGGTCGACGCCACCGTTGCGGTGCGGCGCCATGAGCAGGAGACCCACGGGGCCCGGGACCCCAAGGAACTCGCGGCCCTATTCCGCCTTGCCTGGTCGATCTGATGGGAACGTCGTTCGCCGGATTTGTCGAAGACATACGGCTCATCGACCATCACGTTCACGGCGCGTATGGGGTCGACGGCGACGAAACCCGCTTTCAGAATTCGCTGAACGAGGCCAACAGCGAGCCCCTCACCGAACCGTCGGCGGCCTACGACTCCCAACTGGGCTTCGCCCTCCGCCGCTGGTGCGCCGAGATCATCGACCTGCCCCGGCACGTCTCGCCCGAGCTCTACTGGCGGCGCCGCAGCGAACTCGGCGAACTGGAAATCAGCCGACGGATGACCCGGGCAGCCGGAGTCAGTCACTGGCTCATCGACGCCGGATTCAACACCGGGGCCATGCTCGATCCACCCGGGATGGCGGAAACTGCCGGGGCCACCGTCCGCGAGATCGTACGCCTGGAAACCCTCGCCGAAACCCTGATCCAATCCGGCCAGGATCCGGGCGACTACGTGGAGGCGTTCACCGCGCTGCTGGCCAGCCGCCCCCGGATTGTCGTGGGGGCCAAGTCGGTTCTGGCCTACCGGGCCGGCTTCAATCACGACCTCTCCCGGCCGGCCGACCGCAACGTGGCTGAGTCCGCGAAGCGGTGGCGGCAGCGGATCGAGTCCGGTGGGCCGGTGCGTCTTGATGACCTCACCCTCATCCGTTTCGGCCTGCACTGCGCCATCTCGCTCGGGCTTCCACTCCAGCTCCACGTCGGGTTCGGGGACCGGGAGCTGGACCTTGACCGGGCGAACCCCCTGCTTCTGCTCGACTTTCTCCGGTCGGTTCAAGCCAGCAGGGTCCCCGTCCTGCTCCTGCACTGCTACCCGTTCGAGCGTGAGGCCGGCTATCTCGCCCAGGCCTTCGACAACGTCTACCTCGACGTCGGCCTGGCGGTGAACCACGTCGGAGTCCGGAGCCGGAGCCTCATCGCGCGCTCGTTCGAACTCGCCCCCTTCACTAAGATCCTTTACTCGTCCGATGCCATCGGCCCGGCTGAGCTCCACTACCTCGGCGCGCGGCTGTGGCGCAACGCGATTGCAGCCATCTTCGGCCAGTGGATTGACGACGACGAGTGGTCGGACGCCGATGCCCGCCGCGTTGTGGAGCTTGTCGCGCGGGAGAACGCCCGAAGGGTCTACGGACTGCCGTAACGGGACTCCACCACGGTCATTGTCCACACGTTAAAGCAAAAACCCCTCTGACGAGGGGTTTTGCTGTCACTCAACGGCTGCGCTAGTGCTCGGTGTCTGCCGCCTTCTTGGCGTCTTTCTCGGCGTCCTTCTCGGCGCGAAGAGCCTCCGCGTCGTGCTTTTCCTCGGCCTTTTCCTGGTGGATGACCTCTGCGAAGAGCTTCTCCATCTCCTTGGCCACGCCGGCGGCTGAGGCCGGGTTCTGCCCGGTCACCAGCCGCTCGTCAACCACAACCTTCTCCTCAAAGACAGCAGCGGCGACGTGGGTGGCGCCCTGTTCCTCAAGCCGGTCGGCCAAGAAGAACGGAATGACCTTGTCCTTCCCCGCAGCTACCTCCTCGTCGTTGGTGAAGGCGGCCACCTTACGGCCCTCGACAAGGCGAAGCCCGTTCTTCAATTCCACGTTCAGCAGGCCGGCCGGTCCGTGGCAAACCGCGCCCACCAGGCCGCCGGCGTTGTAGACGCTGGCCACCAGATCCTGCAAGCCTTTGCTGTCCGGGAAGTCCCACATGGTGCCGTGGCCGCCCACGAGATAGACGGCGTCGTACTGGTCGGGATCAACGACGTCGACGCGGGCAGTGTTATAGAGACCGGCGCGCGTGGTCTCGTCCTCCGTGAAGGCGACCTGGATGGGATCTTCCGAGTCCACCTCGTCGCGCGGGGGCTGGCCGCCCTGGATGGACGCGAAGTCGACGAAATGCCCGGAATCCTTGAAGACCTTCCACGGATGTGCGGCCTCGGCCACGTTGTAGCCGGTCTTCTCTCCGGTATCGCCGATCTCGGAAACGCTGGTCAGTACCATGAGGATTTTCTTCATGAATTCTTCCTTTCGTCCAGCTTCCACCCTACGCCCAGCCCACTTCGGGCCCTCAGCGCCCGAAACGGTGTCGGCTAGTTCGTTGACACATCGATCAGCACCTTGCCGACGATGCCCTCTTCCACGGCCGTGTGGGCCGCCGCCGTGTCAGCCAGGTCAAAGCGATGCAGCGGAAGGCCCGCGGCCTCTCCCACCGGAAGGGCGCCGTCGGCGATGGCCGCATTGATGTCCTCGGCGGCGGCTTGCACAGCCGCCATACCAACCGTGTAGAGCAGCACAAACTGGTAGCGGACGTTGAGGCTGAAATGCCGGCGCACGTCCAGGCTCACCTGATCGCCGCCGTTGTTGGCGTAGACGGCGACGGAGCCGCGGTTGCGGATCACCGCCAGGTCCAGTTCCGAGTTCTGCGCGGGTGCCACCTCCACGATCTGGTCGACGCCGTTAGGAGCGATCCGGCGGATCTCCGCGGCCGCGTTGGTTTCCCGGTAATTGATGACGTGATCGGCGCCGGCAGCCGTGGCCAGCGCAGCCTTCGCCGGACCGCTCACGGTCGTGATCACAGCGGCGCCGGCCCACTTGGCTAGCTGGATCGCCGCATGGCCTACGGCGCCTGCCCCTCCAGCGACGAGGACAACTTTGCCGTCCAAGGCTCCCGGGTCCAGCCGCCGCGGGCCGTCCTCGGCGATGGTCAGGGCCCGGTGGGCGGTGATTGCGGGAACACCCAGGCTTGCGCCGAGCTCGAACCCGGCGATCTCCGGCAGCGGAAAAACCCGCTCGGCTGGCAGGACGGCGAACTCCTGCGCTGTCCCGCCGTCGGCGCGCTGGTAGGCGGCCAGGGCCAGCCAGACCCTGTCACCGACATCGAGATGCTCGACGCCGGGTCCGACGGCGTCCACCACTCCGGCGCCGTCCTGGTTCGGCACGACCTCCGCGAAGGGCAAGGCCTCGCCCGGTTTGGCGCCGCGGCGCGACTTCCAGTCGGTGGGGTTCACCGCGGAGACCATGATCCGCACGCGCACCTCCCCGCGCCCCGGGTCGCGGATCTCGCGGTCGACGAGCTCGAGAACAGACGGATCGCCGGTGGCACGGTACACGATTGCTTTCATACTCAGACCAAACACCGGCCCTCACCGAAAATTCCCGCCGTGCGCGGAAACGGTGATGCTATCGAGCGGCTGCGTGATCAGGCCTGCTGGGCAGCTGACGGGACGGGCATCGGGCCGAGCTCGGCGGACCGTGGCGGATTGGCGCCCTGCCGGGAGCAGGTGATGGCCGCGGCGCGGTTGGCGTACGCGGCGAGGGCATTCATCTCATCCGGAGTGAGGTTTTCGAGTCGTTGCCTGCCGCTGGCGCCGAGCGCGTCGAGTTGGGACAGTCCGGAGATCAGGCCTGCCATGAAGGAGTCGCCTGCCCCAACGGTGTCCGCCACAGTGATGGGTACGGCGGCCATCTCCACCCTGCCCTGGCGGGCCAGGACGACTGGGCCGGAGGCGCCGCGTGTCAGGGCTACGATCGCGGGGCCGAGTTCCAGCCATGCTGCCATGGTTTGCTCCGGGGTCCGGTCCGGGTAGAGCCAGCTCAAGTCTTCGTCGCTGGCTTTGACGATGTCGCTGGCCGTCACGAACAGTTCCGCCCGGTTACGCGCCTCCGCAACGTCCGGACTGATAGCGGGCCGGCAATTCGGGTCGTAGCTGACCGTCGCGTGCTTCCGAGCGGCCTTCACCAAGGCCAAGGTGGCCTTGTCCCCCGGTCTGAGCATGGTGGCGATCGATCCGGTGTGGACGTGGGTGGAGCCTTCAACGGCGGCCAGGGCGGGCAGGGACGCCCCGTTGATGTCCCAGTCGATGGAGAAGGTGTAGTGGGCGGCACCGTCAGTGCCCAGGGCCGCGAGGGCCGTCGACGTCGCAGAGGTCCCTCCGTTAATTACCCGGACGTTGTTCGACCGGAGGTGCTGATCGATCATCAGGCCGTATCGGTCCTCGGCGTAGTGGGTCACCAGGGTCGTCTGCAGGTCCAGGCGGGCCGCCCCCACCGCCACGTTGAGCGGGCTCCCTCCGGGATGGGCCTGGATCTTTTCCGGCCGGCGGGGGTCGCTGATGATGTCGACGAGTGATTCGCCGATGACGATCACCATGGTTTCACTTGCTGGCATAGCTGCTTTCCTCGCAGTCTTCTTCTCAGCGGCCCGGGTAGACCACGGCTTTGAGCTGGCCGGGCTGCTTGCCGGCCTGGAGCGCATCTTCGGATTCGGCGAGGGCGAATTTGCCGGTGACCAGGATGTCCAGGTCCACCTTTCCGTCGGCGATGAGCTGGATGGCCAGGGGCCAGGTGTTGGTGTAGCGGAACACGCCGGAGAGCCAGATCTCCCGGTTCTGGATGTAGGAGACGGGGAGTTCGACGTCGTCGGCCCCGAGCCCTACCAGGATGACCCGGCCGGCCGGTCCAACGGCTTTGATCCCGGAACGGACGGCCTGCGGGGCGCCGGAGGCGTCGATGAAGGCATCGACGTCGAGCCCTTCGACACTGTCCGTCAAGGCGTTCAAGGCATGGGTGGCGCCGTGTTGGAGGGCGAAAGCCAGCCGGTCCTCTGCAATGTCGCTGATGTAGATTTCGGTGGCGCCAAAGGCGCGGGCGGCTTGGGCGGCGATGATGCCGATGGGGCCGGCGCCGGCGATCAGGACCCGGCTGCCCGGCTTGATCTGGGCGCGTTCGCAGGCCCAGAGGCCGACGGAGAGCGGTTCAATGAGGGCTGCCGCCTCGTCGCTGACGCTGTCCGGGATGTCGAAGGCAAAGTCGCTCTGGATTCTCACATATTCGGTGAAGGCCCCGTCGATCGGCGGCGTGGCGTAGAACTCGATGTCGGGGCAGAGGTTGTAGCGTCCGGCTTTGCACTGCTTGCAGGTGCGGCAGGGCCGCTGGGGCTCGACGGCGACCCGCTGGCCGATGCGGGCGGGGTCGACGTCGCTGCCGACGGCGGCGATACGTCCGGAGAGTTCGTGGCCGAGGATCAGCGGGTGGTCCACGACGTAGTCGCCGATCCGGCCGTGTTCGTAGTAGTGGACGTCGCTGCCGCACACGCCGACGGCGGCGACTTGGACGAGGACCTGGTCCGCGTCCAGCTGCGGGACGGGCAGGGCCTTCATGGCCATGTCGCCCTGGCGTTTGAGGACGGCGGCGCGCATGGTGGCCGGCACTTCGGGATGCCCGGGGGTGCGGGACTGGGCGGTTGATGTGGTCATCGGAGGAATCCTTTGCGGTTCGAAGAGGTGTGGCGGGCTATATGACGGCGCTACTTCACGGCGCCCAGGGAGAGGCCCTGGACGAGTTTGTCCTGTGCTGCGAAACCGGCGAACAGCACCGGCAGGGAGATCACGACGGCGGCGGCGCAGACCTTGGCAATGAACAGGCCCTGGCCCGAAACGAAGCCGGTGAGGAAGACCGGGGCGGTGCCGGCAACGACGCCGGTGAGGACCCGGGCCAGGAGGAGTTCGTTCCAGCTGAAGATGAAGCAGATCAGGGCGGTCGCGGCGATGCCGGGCATCGCCACGGGTGCGATGACCTTGCGGAGCGTGAGCAGCAAGGTGGCGCCGTCGATCTGGGCAGCCTCGAGCATTTCGACCGGCACTTCGGCAAGGAAGGACCGCATCATCCACACGGCGATGGGCAGGTTCATCGAGGTGTACATCAGGACCAGGAACCAGATGTTGTCCAGCGCGCCGGCGGTCTTGGCGAACAAGTAGAGCGGCAGGACTGCGGCGACCACGGGCATCATCTTCGTAGAGAGGAAGAAGAACAGAACGTCGGTCCACTTTTTCACCGGCCGGATCGACAGGGCGTACGCGGCGGGGATGGCCAGCAGCAGGACCAGGACGGTGGAGAAGATCGAGGCGGTGGCGGAGTTGATCAGCGAGGGCCAGGGGCTGACGCCGGACGTTGCGCCGAAGAACTCCTTGTAGGCATCCAGGTTGAGGTCGGCGGCGATGGACGGCGGGTTCGTGGCGGCGTCGATTTCGGAGTGGAACGAGGTCAGGATCATCCACAGGACCGGCACCGCGAACAGCAGGGCCAGCAGCCAGGCGGCGATGCCGGCGGCGGTGTTGTTGCGGGTGGGGTCCATGCGTGACTTGCCTCGACGTCGTGATCCCGTGGTCGGGGTGGACGGGGCGGGGACTGATGACCTGGGCCCGGCGGGGGTGAGGGTGCTCATCGTGCTGCCTCCTTCTTGAAGAGCGAGAATACGGTGCGGAGTGCGAAGGTCGCCACGATGATGGTGCCGATGACCACCACGACGCCGGCCGCTGAGGCCAGGCCATATTCGTTGGCGTAGTAGAACGTCTCGTAGATGGCGTAGGGCAGGTTGGCCGTGCCCAGGCCTCCGGAGGTGATGACGAAGGTGGCGTCGAAGTTCTGCACGATGTAAATGGCCCCGAGCAGTCCGCCTAGTTCCAGGTACTGGCGCAGGTGCGGCAGGGTAAGGTGGCGGAAAATTGCCCAGGGAGTGGCGCCGTCCATCTGGGCAGCTTCGACGGTGTCCATCGGACGGGACTGCAGGCCGGCGAGCAGGATGAGCATCATGAACGGGGTCCACTGCCAGACCAGCGAGACGATGATGGCCATCAGGGGCGCCGAAGACAGCAGATCCGGCTGCGGCGGGTTGTCGGAGCCGAAGAGCGACCAGATCCAGGTGAGGGAGCCGTTGATCAGGCCGTAGACGGGATTGAGGATGGCGTGCTTCCAGATGAGCGCCGCCGCGACCGGAACGATGAGGAAGGGTGCGATTAGCAGGGTCCGGGCCAGTCCGCGGCCGATGAACTTCTTGTCCAGGAGCAGGGCCAGCCCGAGTCCGAGGACCAGACTGACCAGGACCACCGAGACGGTCTCGACGATGGTGGTGAGGATTGCCTGGAGCATGTAGGGGTCGGTGACCACCTGGATGTAGTTCTCGAACCCGGCGAATCCGGTCGTGTCCGGGCTCAGGCTGTTCCAGTTCATGAACGAAATGATCAGGGTCACCACGAACGGAAGCTGGGTGACGACGATGAGGAAGATCAGGGCCGGCAGCAGCGGTGCCCGCCGTGCCCAGGAAACTGCACGTTCCCGCGCCCTGGTGTTCTTGGAAGGTTTGGCTGTGCTGCTCCCGTGCCGGGAGACGCGCGCCGTTGCGGTAGTCATAATGTTCTCCTGCGGTTGGGTTGTGGTTACTTGTACTTGTCGCCGACTTTTTGTGCGGCTTCCTGGCCCTTGGCCACCGCGTCGGCGACCGAGCCCTGGCCGGCGATGGCGGAGCTCACGCCCTGGGACACCCTGGTGCCCAGGGCGGCGAACTCGGGAATACCGACAAACTGGATGCCGACCGCCGGCCGCGGCTGGACACCGGGGTTGGTCGGATCGGCGTTCTCAATGGCAAAGCGTTCGGCCTTGAAGAACGGTGCGGCCTGCTGGAACTCGGTATTCTCGTAGGTGGAGATGCGCTTGCCGGACGGGACCTTGGACCAGCCGAGCTTCGAGGCGACCAGTTCCTCATACTTCTTCGAGCTGGCCCAGGCGATGAATTTGGCGGCAGCGTCCTGTTTCTTGGAGGCCGCCTGCATAGCCCAGGACCAGGTCCATAGCCAGCCCGAGGACTTGGTTTCCTTGACCGGAGCCTGCGCGTAACCGATCTTTCCCTTCACAGGAGAGGCCTCGGCTTCCAGGGCGCCGGCCGCGGAGGTGGCGTCGTACCACATGGCGACCTTGCTCTGGCTCATGTTGTTCAGGCATTCGGTGAATCCTGCCTGGGCGGCGCCCGCCTCACCATGGTCGCGCACCAGTTTGGTGTAGAAATCAACAGCCGCGGTGAACTCCGGAGAGTCGACCTTCGCGTTCCAGTCCTTGTCGAACCATGTTCCGCCGAAGGTGTTCACCACCGTGGTCAGCGGCGCGAAAACCTGGCCCCAGCCGGGCTGGCCGCGCAGGCAGATGCCCTTCATGCCGGGGACGGCGCCGTCGACCTTGGCCGCCACGGCTGCGACTTCGTCCCACGTCGGATTCTCCGGCATCGAAAGTCCCTTGGCGGCCAGAATGTCTTTCCGGTACATCAGGAAGGAGGATTCGCCGTAAAAAGGTTCGCCGTAGAGCTTGCCGTCCTTGCCGGTCAGCGACGCCGTATAGGCCGGCAGGATGTCCGCCTGGTTGAACGCTGCGTCCTTGGCAACGTTGTCCAGAGGCGCAAGCCAGCCGTTGGCGGAATAGAACGGGATCTCGTAGTTGGACAGCGACGCTATGTCGTACTGGCCGGCCTGGCTCGAGAACTCCTGGCTGATCTTGGCTCGGACGTCGTTTTCCGGCAGGACGGTGTAGTTGACCCTGATGCCGGTTTCCTTGGTGAAGTTCTCCGCGGTGAGCCGCTGCAGGTCCTCCATCTGGGGGTTGTTGACCATCAGGACGTTGATGCTGTTCGGGTCTCCTGCGGAGTTGCCGCCGCCGGCGCCCGCGCAGGCCGAGGTGCTGAGTGCCACGCACAGGGCGCCTGCGGCCAACGCGGCGGCGCGTGTTTTTGCGCGCATTTAGGACTCCTTTGTTCTTCAGGGGGTGCGATGCTGCCCTGCTCCGACTGCTGCGTCGGGGGTGCGGGGCCGAGAGCGGGACGAAGGGGCTGGAAGCCGGATACCTCGTCGATGTCCCTCAAGATTAGGCCTGTGGGATAAGGCACAACTAGCGCCGTGGTTGCTGAATTCTGATACTAATTTTCCTGAGTGCTCTCAGGGTGGGCGCTACTCTGGGAGAAGGCAACCAAAGCGCTGTCCAGATTTCATAACCCCAACGCAGGGAGAACCACGATGAGCACGGCGGATCCCGCCAACGGAGCAGACCTCCCTGACAGTGCCGCCGCACGGTTGGCTGAGAGGCTGCTGGGCATGCGGGCCAACCGGGAGGTCATCCCGGAGGACCCGCACCATTCGGTTCGGTGGCACCAGCACGACTACCCGAGCCCCGTGGCACGGTGGAATTACCACCCAGAGTATGAGGTCCACCTCATCCGGAAGGGCACCGGAAAGTTCATCGTCGGAGACCACATTGGCACGTTCGAAGCCGGCCACGTCTCCCTCGTCGGGTCCGGGCTCCCCCACGACTGGGTCAGCGACCTTGAACCCGGCGAAATACTGGAGAACCGGGACGCCATCATCCAGTTCGACGGGAAGTGGGTCGAGCAGGCCGCATCCATTGTCCCGGAGATGGCCGAGGTCAGGCCATTGTTGGAACAGTCCGCCCGGGGAATCGAATTCCTTGGCCGCTCAGCCGAGACGGCAGCGGCGTGCATCGAGGCAATGGGCACCTCCACCGGATTGGCGCGGCTTCAGCATCTCTTTGAGCTGTTGGCGACACTGGCCCGTGCGCCAGAAGTGGAGCGGCGCTACCTTGCTGAAGAATGGTTCAGGCCGCAACTTGACGGCCAGGCTGCGGCCGTCGTCGATATCGTCCTGGAGTACGTTTTCAGCAACCACGCCGGCAGTGTCAAGATGTCCGAAGCGGCGGCGCTGGTGGGCATGTCGGAACCGACATTTTCGAAGTATTTCAAGCGCGCCACCGGCCAGAACTTCAGTGATCTGGTGCGCAAACTTCGCCTGGCCCACGCCCGCCGGCTGCTGGAGCTGAGCGACAAACCCATCTCCGATATCTGCTACGAAGTGGGTTTCTCCAATTTGTCCAACTTCAACCGTCACTTCCTCAACGACGCCGGCGAAACCCCGCGGCAGTACCGCCAGCGAACGCAGAACTGACAGTCCCGGGGAATGGTACCCGAGCGGCACCGCTCGATGACACGAGCCGCCGCGGCTGGGCGTTCGACATACTAGTTTTATGCAGGCGACGACGGTGTTGGTCGAGGGTGAGAGTGACCGGCTGGCGGTTGAGACGCTGGCCTTTCGCTTTGGCTACGACCTGGCAGCCTTGCGGGTGTCGGTCGTACCGATGGGCGGCGCGACCAGCATCGTCCACTTCCTCGACCGCTACGGACCGAATGGCGCAGGCCACCGGCTGTTGGGCCTGTGTGATGCAGGGGAATCTCGTGGCATCGCACGCGCGCTCGGCCGGGCAGGGATCGGGTCCGGTTCGCTGGCCAAGCTTGGGTTCCATGTCTGTCACGCCGATCTGGAGGACGAACTCATCCGCTGCCTGGGAATCGATGCCGTGCTCAAAGTCATCGCTGCTCAAGGCGAGCTCGCGTCGTTCCGGCTCCTCCAGCGCCAGCCGTCCCTGCGGCAGCGGCCAATACCGGCGCAGTTACGCCGGTTCTTCGGAGGACGCAGCGGCAACAAGGTCCGCTACGCGCCACTGCTGGTCAACGCGCTGCCGGCCGGACATGCGCCTCCGCCACTCGCCCGCCTCGTTGCATCATTCTCACTGTGATCCTGCCGCCCAAGAAACGGTCGAATGCCTTCAACGTGTCCAGCCACGTCATGCCGAGGCGCCCCCGACGCCTTCGCGGTGATCAAGGCACGCCCCTGCCCGCCGTCGTCGAACACCCAAATAACAGCGGAACCCATCCGCTAAGTGTCGCAATCACCGCAAGAGTCCAAGGACTGTCTTATGGGACGCGGAGCGGACGGGAAAAAGCATTGATGAAATTTTCCTCATGAACGTTTCATCCGCGCCTCATTGTTGTAGTTCATGCTGGACGCACGAACCGGCTTGCGCCGGAAGCGCCTGCGCATGGCGAGGAGGGGGCATGGATGGACGGAGCATGGTACCTCCGCCGGATCCTGGAATTGATTCCATGGACTGGCCCTCCCCCGTTCCGGCGACTGCCGACGACGATACCGGCACATCCTGGATGGTACAGCGGGCGTGGCCAGACAAGACGCCAGGAGAATTTGTCCTGGAAGTCCTGACACCGGGACGGCCCGGCGTCCGGGGAGCCCATCTGCGTCAGGGGCAGTTCGAGCTCCTCCCGCTGGACGATCCGGGACTGCCCGCCTTGCGGGAGGAAGCACAGAAGGGTGAATTGATTTCGTATTGGCCCTCCCGCCAAGCGGTCGTCCGGGCGGATGGCTGCTACATAAAGATCTTCGGGCCCGGCGGCGCCGTCGTACCGGCCGAGCGCTGCGCACAAATGGACGTCCTCCTGGACGGCAACTTCACAACACCCAGAATGCTCCGTCAGAGCTCCCGGGCGGACGTCATCGTTTTCAGCGCCATCGCGGGACCGACTCTGAACGAGCTAGGCCGGGAGCAGGGCGCCGGCTGCGATGAAGCGTTCGCCAGGGCGTGGGAGAAATGGTCGCGCGCCTGGGTCGCGGAACTCAACGGCTCCCGGGGTCCCGCAGCACAAAGCGTCCTTGATAGCCTTCCGCTCCGCCCACCGCAATGGGAAGTCACAAAGATGTGGCGACGGGTGGACGACTGGTTGCGGCACAATGAAAACGTCCCGGAGCTGTCGTCTCAGCGCGATGCCTTGCGCGCCGCCGCAGAACGAGTGGCCACGAACCTGCTTCGGACGGCACCGGACCCGATGGTATGGGCCCACGGAGACCTCTACGACAGGCAAATCATCGTTCCTGACGGCGACATCCCGCCCGGATTGCTGGACTTTGACAGTACGGCCCGGCACGAGGCCGCCCGGGATCTGGCCGGCCTGGACGTCCGCCTGGAACTTCATCTACGAAACAACCGCATGACGCGCGCACGATATCTGACGGCTCACACGCAGGTGCTGGCCGTCGCCGAGGAACTGCACGTCAGTCCGGTCCGGTTCGATGCGTACTCGGACGTCATCTGGCTTCGAGTGGCACTTTCTCCGTTACCTGGCCGCTTCTCCCTGGCCATCGCCGTGCTTGCGGAACGGGCCGCGCAGGAGTTGAGACAGTGAGTGACCCAGCCAGATGACGGCATCTCCCGCACCGACGGCGGGCTGCCCAGCGGCGCCAGTCGATCCCCGTTCCGGACAGGAACCGGTACGGCAGAGAAGGCTAGCCGCGGGTAAACCGGGCGAAGCCGGCGTGAACGTCACGGACTATGACGGTTCCGGAGCCGAGGAGCTGTGCCTTCGCTCGAAGTTGCGCCACCAGGTCCTCGGTTGGTCGGCCGAATACCTCGATCGTTCTTAGCTTGATGAGCGGCGCCACTGGCACGAACTTGGGACCCGCCACCTTCATGTGCAGCTCCAACGAGGCTACGTCACGATGAAAATGCAGGACGCTCATGACGGAGCCGTCCTCTGAGAAACAGACGCAGTAGGAGATGATCTGCGGCTCATTCTGTTCAACGAACGCGGCGAGCTCGGCCATGGCTGCCTTGAGCTCCTCAAGTTTGCCCGCCCGGACGTCGGAGGTATCAAGGTAAGCGATGAAATCACCCATGTCATCTCTCCGTTGACGGTCCCGGCTGAACTTCTGGACCTGACCAGTAGGCAGAATTATCCTCCCATTCCTCACCGAAAGTGCGGTGTACTTTTGGCGGAACAATTCAAAGTCTCGGCCTTTGGTCCACGCTGAATCACTGCGGACTCGGCACCGTTTGAGCCGGGTCCTCAGGATAAGAAAACCTCCTGGGCATGGCGGCAAAGTCTGCGACGAGGGCTGACGGATCGTCGCGCCGGAAGGCAAGGAACACGGAGATTGGCGGGGCATCGCGGACGGGCCGGTACGCGATGCCGGGTCGTGGATTCTGTGCAGCGGTGGCCTCTGAGGACATGCCGATGGCTTGTCCTGTGGAGATGAGCATGAGCCATTCGTCGACCCCCTGCACGAGCCGGACTGACGTCGGCCTGGCGGTTTCGGGCCAGAGTTCTTGGGTGGTGGTTCCGGTACGAAAGCGGTCACGGTGCGCACCAGTGCGAGGGACTCGTGCGTGGGACATTACCCAGCGACTAAAAGGTGAGGCTGTGCGCGGTTCGCATTGCGCGGCCCCGGAGTAAGCCTCCGGTTCAACGCTTCTTGCCCCCGACACCCGGCACGGACGCGACCTGCTTCATCCACGCCGCGATCTGGCGTTCGTCGACGTCGTCCATGGATTCGAGCTCCACACCCCGCGTCGACTTACCCATCCCCACCGGTGTCACCGGCGGTACAGGCTCGAGCGCCGCGCCACTAACAAACATGAGCTTGACGTGGCCAACAAAACCGCCGCCGCTGAAGCACCACCCATCGCCCACACCGTAGTACGACATGCCCCACTTCACTGAGCGCCGTATCGGACTCCTCGGGGAAGTCTCTATCTGTCCGCAGTTATCGATTCCAGGACGGCCTGGAATGCTGGACTTACTCGTATCGCCAGGCCACCATCGTCGGACACCTCGGTCAGTTGCTCGTAGCTCGTCCCGTTCCACCAAAAGACGTGCGGACTCACCGGTGTAGGTGAATCGCTGTATCCCATGGCGGCGAATCGGGCCATTCCGTTAACCGCTGGAATGACGGTGGCGTCTTCGATGATGTGCCAAACGACTTGGTTTCGATTCGGGACGCTCATTAGCCAGCCGAACTCTTCTCGGACGCGCTTGCCCATAAGGTCTGAGGCCAAGTCAGGAAGAAGCAGAGCCCGGCTCGCGGTATAGACAGATTCACCTAATAAAGCTGTGAACGAGCCCCCTCCCGGCGCAGGGAGGGTTTCGAGTTTTTCGACTTCCAGCCCGCGAAGGTTCGCAATCCCCTGGGTTCTGAGGGCTCCGAACCCGCCGAATTTGTCTGCGTTGTTGTGACTGAAAACCGAAACTGTGTCCGGGAGGTCGAGCGCGATCATCTCGACGATGCCCGGCGCGAACTCCCTATGCGGGTAGCCGTCGATCCCTGGCACGCTCGCTTCATCATAAAGGCGTGCGAAAGTCTGCCTCGCTACATCAGCAGGGTCAAGGATGTCGAACGGATCGGGTCCGTCGAAGCCCGCCAGAACGCGCTGAAGATGTTCGCGTATCAGGTCCCGCCACACGGATTGCGGCTGGTCAGCACAAGCGGTGGCCACATTCCAAAATCCGAATTCACGCCCGGAGTCATCGACAGCGTGACCAGGCTGAACATGGACTTCGAGTCCCATCTCGGCGAAAACTTCGCGCGTGATCGTTCGGAAATAGTTGGCGCCTGAAACCGTGAAGAAAGTAAGGTGCGAATCAGGCGTTTCCGGTTCGGGAGACTTCTTCCTGAAGATGCCCACAATGACCCGCTTTCGTCGTGGCGGTCGATCGAATCAAGTCGACTATGGCCAGCCTGGGAGTTTCCGCTACCGTCGGTGGGTCCACAGGCTGAACATTCGGTGAACCCGATTCCGATTCTGTCGCAATCCGATCGGAAACCATGTTGCGACCCGCCCGGTAGAGACCTCCAGCGCAGCCTCTCCGCGTGCTGGATTCAGTCGTCCAAAGGCCCATATTCGGCTGTTCATGCAGCCACGCAAGTCCCCGCACGTGGACCGGAACAGGCCGCATTGCGTAGGAGGAGGGTCCGGCACACGCAAGTCACGTCCAGGGTTCCGGCCGAGAGTCCAGACATGCCCAAGTATCGAGATCGAGATTCGCGCGCATCGCACTGCCCTTAAGCCGATCGGTCTGTGAGCCGTGTGTACGGTACTGGTATGGCTTCTCCGCAGACGCTAAGCGAGGCCGAGCGCCGTATCATCGCGGCTTGGGCCGCAGACTGCGAGCGGGTCGTGGCCCTATTTGAGGCAGAGGCGCCGGCAGATGATCGCCCCCGCGACGCCATCGCCCGAGCCCGGGCTTTCGCTCGCGGTGAGCTCAGTGCCGCCGAAGAGATCCGCCGGCGGTTTGTGGCTGGCCGTGCCGCACACGAGGTCAATCGCCCTGCCGCGGTGGCTGCCGCCCGGTCTGCCGCGCAAGCCGCCGCCGTCGCCCACATGGGAGCGCACGCTTTGGGAGCAGCCGCGTATGCCGCGAAAGCGGCCGGACTGGCGGCGCCCGATCGGCCCCAGACGATCGACGACGAGGTCCACTGGCAACTCGAGCACATGAGCGCCGAAGCTCGGTCCGCGCTCCGGCGCCTGCCACCGCTGGGCGGGAATTCCGCCGGTCCGCTGGGGCCAGGACTTCTGACGTCCGGAATCCTCGCCTCGATCATCCGCACGATCCAGGCCGACTTGGCCCGCCCCGACCGGACTGCCTCCTCCAGCTGAATCTGCCACCGGCCAGCCGGGTCCCCTACTGCGGCACCATCTGCCCGCACTGGCGCTGCGGGAAAGGACGATACAGGTACTGACCTGATCAATCAGGGGCGGAGCAGGCGATGAAGTGTTCGACGAGAGGTTCGTGGTCGCCCGAGCGGACCACGACGGAGAGCTCCACCAGGTCGACGCGCCTGCGCAGCTCCCGCCAGACGAGGTCCTGGGGTTGCTGTCTGACAGAGGACTCGGGTGCGAGTGTTACTCCCAGCCCGCATTTGACCATGGCCAGTTGGGAGTTGATGGAGTTGGCGTAGTGCTGGGCCTCGGGGCTGAAACCTGCCTGCCGGCAGGCTGCCACGAGTTCGTCATGGTAGTCTGGGGAGATGGGCCTTCGCAGCCACACCCATGGCTCGTCCCGGAACTCGGCGAGGCTGACCGGTCCTTCACCGCCCGCCAACCTGTGGTCTTCGGGCATGGCGACCACAAAATGGTCCCGCCGTAGCGGAACCGACTTCAGGCGCCGGCCCGTCACGGTCTGACGGATGATGGCAACGTCCAATTCCCTTCGCTCGAGCGCGTCGCGCCCGTGGTGGGAGTCGATCTCCTGCACCTGCAGTTTCACGAGCGGCCGGGTGGCGCGGAACCGCTGCAGGATTTGCGGCAGCGTTTCGCTGAACGCCGACGTTACCGCACCGATGCGGAGGGTGCCTGTCAGTCCCCCATTGGCCAGCGCCGCCACTTCATGGGCACGTTCGGATGCCCCCACCAGGAGCCTGCACTGCTCCAGGAACAGGCGCCCGGCTTCGGTCAGCTGCACGCTCCGGCTTGACCGGTTGAGGAACGTGGTGCCCAGCTGGCGTTCCAGCTGGAGAATGGCTTGGCTCAGAGGCGGCTGTGACATTTTGAGCCGGTCGGCCGCGCGGCTGAAATTCAGTTCCTCGGCTACGGCGATGAAGTAGCGGGCCTGCCTTACTTCGACCAATGGATCTAGTCGCCCTTCGTCTACCAGCTATACGGGATTAGACCTTCACTCTATCAACCTCGTCCGGTCTACTTGAAGCATGACCGATTCAAATACTTCCCTGCTTGCCGGTTACGCGGAGCTTGATTCCGCCGCCGTCTCGGACGCCCTGGACGCCCTGGACCTTCCGTCGGGGCAGGCCGGTTTCCTGCCGGTCTGGGGCCATCCCAAAATTGTTGGCTTTGCCGTCACCGTCCAGCTCGAGCCGTACGTCCCCGGGCCCTTCGGCGCACATATCGGCTCCGCAGCCGTCGCTGCGGCCTCGGACGAGAACGTCATCGTGGTGAACAACGAAGGCCGCACCGACGTCTCCTGCTGGGGCGGACTCCTGAGTCTGGGCGCGGCACTCAACGGCGTCCGGGGCGTGGTGGCCGACGGCGCCTGCCGCGACGTTAGCGAAGCCCGCGAAATGGGCTTCCCGGTCTTCTCCAAGGGGCGGATCCCGGCTACCGCCCGGGGCCGGCTGCAGCAGCGCTCCACCGGCGAACCGGTCCGCCTTGGCGGCGTTACCGTCACCCCAGGGGATGTGGTGTTCGCTGACGAAACCGGCGTCGTGGTGGTGCCCCGCGCCTTCGCCGACGAAGTCCTGGAAAACGCTCAGGCCGTGGCAGAGCGGGAACGCGGCATCGCCGCGGACCTGCGTGCCGGCGTCGCCCTCCATGAAGCCATGCGCGATGCGCGCCTGGCCGGAGCCACTGAGGAACACTGATGAATACCGCAACCTCCGACATCGCGGCCCGCCTGAAGGCGATCCCCACGGCGTCCATCTCCGACGCCATGGATTCCCTCGGCATTCACGGCACGCTGCACGGACTGGCCCCGCTGACGTACAACTTCCGCATCGGCGGCCCCTCCTTCACCGTCCAGTACGAAGCCGCCGGTTCCGAACGCGGCAGCGTCGGCGACTTCCTCGACGACGTCCCGCCCGGCGCCATCGTGCTCATCGACAACCACGCCCGCACCGACGTCACCGTCTGGGGCGGCATCATGACCGAGATCGCCGCCGCCCGCGGCATCGGCGGGACCGTCATCAACGGCGTCTGCCGCGACCTGAACGCCGCCCTCCGGCAAAATTACCCATTGTTCAGCCGCGGCCGGTTCATGCGCACCGGCAAGGACCGTGTCCGGCTCGTCGCCGTCAACGCCCCGGTGACCATCAACGACGTCGAGATCTCCCCGCTGGACATCATCTGTGGCGACGCCGACGGCGCCCTGGCCGTTCCCGCGGCACGCGCAGAAGAGATCGCAGAGATCGCCGAACGCATCGAAGACGTCGAGGCCCGGATCATCGAGGCCGTTAAGGCCGGATCCACACTGGTCCAGGCCCGCGCCGACCTCGGCTACCACGACCTCCAGTGGAGGAAAGCATGAGCGCCGCAGCGGGAGGACACTCCGCAGCCACCCTGTACGAAGCCGCCAAGCTGCCTTGCGCCTGCGACCCGGGCCTGCGCGCTGCTTGGCCCGGTGCAAAAGTCGCCGGGCCGGCGTTCACCGTCCGCGGCATCGGAGGGGACAACCTCGCCCTCCACAACGCCGTCCTCGCCGCACCTGCCGGCAGCGTACTCGTGGTGGACCTTCAGGGCGCGCCCTTCGGCCACTGGGGCGAAGTGCTCGCCGTCGCTGCGCAGCACCGCGGCATCGCCGGGCTCATCGTCGACGGCGGTGTCCGCGACTCCGAAGAGATGGCCGCCATGGACTTCCCCGTCTTCGCCCGGCACGTCACCGTCGTCGGCACCGTCAAGGACTACCCCGGTGACCTGCGCTCCCCCGTCCGGGTTGGCGGCATCGTGGTCCACACCGGCGACATCATGGTCGGCGACGCCGACGGCGTCGTCGTGCTACCCCAGGACTCCGCCGCAGCCATCATCAGCCGCGCCGACCAGCGCGTCGCCGATGAGCAGCGGATCATTGCCGAGATCAGGGCTGGCAAAACCACCCTAGAGCTCTACAACCTGCGGGCCGAAGGCACCTTCACCTCCCGCTAAATCGTTTCTGGACCCCGGGGGACCTTCACACCGAACGCTCCCCCGGTCCATTGCAAGGAAGAACTTTTGACCATAATGAACACCCTGACGAGGCACTGGATGCCGTTGACGATCGACGGCACCCAAGTGCATCTTTCCTGCAGCAGCCGGCAGGGCACCGGGCTTCCCCTCGTGTTCCTGCACGGCTTCGGCTCCACAAAGGAGGATTACGCCGACGCCGCGCTGCACCCGGCCTTCGCCGGCAGACCGATCTTCGCCTACGACGCCCCTGGCTGCGGAGAGTCCGGATGCTCCGACCTGAACCGGATCTCCATCCCGTTCCTGGTCAAAACAGCCCTGGCAGCACTCGCCGAACAGGGCATTGAACGGTTCGACCTGGTGGGGCATTCCATGGGCGGACTGACGTCGCTGATGCTCGCACACCAGGAAGCGGGACGCGTGGCGAGTTTCACCGACATCGAGGGAAACGTCGCACCTGAGGACTGCTTCCTCAGCCGCCAGATCTTCCTTCACCCGCACGAGGACCCGGACCAGTTCATGGAGGACTTCATCGCCCGGAACTGGGCGGCGCCCTTCTATTCCAGCCCGCTGTACGCCAGCAGTGTCCGCTACAAAGTCCGCGCCGGTGCCGTCCGCGGAATCTTTGAATCCATGGTGGAACTCTCCGACCACGCAGACCTGATGGACAAATTCCTGGCCCTGCCCTTCCCCCGGATGTTCATGTACGGCGAACAGAACAACACCCTGAGTTACCTCCCCCGTCTGGCCTCAAACGGCGTCGAGCTGGCGGAAATCCCGCACAGCGGCCACTTCCCCATGTACTCCAACGCCCCGGAAATGTGGCGACGGATCGCCACCTTCCAGGCCCCCGCTGGGAGCATGTCCGTCAATCAGCCCTTGCGTCCGTCGCCCAAGACATAGTTGGACAACAGATGGCTTTCCAGCAGGAAGCCGACGGCGCCATTGGCGCGTGGTACCAAGGTAGCGACGCGGACTTGGTCGCCACCGTGGCCTCACGTGCCTGGCCGCGAACGCTTCCTTGCTACAGGCCAAGAGAATGCTGGAAACCCGGCCACCGTCAAGCCGGAGCGCGGTTTCCGGCTATTCGAGGCCGGACGCCGAGACGGTCGCGGGTGTGTGCTCGATGACGAGTGTGCTCCGCTGGTTTCCTGCTGCTACCAGGCGGGCGTTGCGTTCGTCATTGCCGGTTGCACGCCATTCGGCGATGGCGGCGTCGTTGTCGAACTTCAGGTGCCGGGCGGTGAGCCGGCGCAGGCGTTCGCCCTGGTCGAGTTCCACGAACCAGGTTTCATCCAGGAGAGATGCGACCTCGTTCCATGGGGCCTCGTCAAAGAGCAGGTAGTTGCCCTCGGTGATGACCAGGCGTATTTCCGGCGGGACGGCGATGGCCCCGGCGATCGCGTCGTTGACTTCGCGGCGGAAGACCGGCGCGAAGATCTCCCGCGAAGTCTCCGAGCGCAGCTGGCGGAGCAACGCGACGTAGCCGACACCGTCGAAAGTGTCCGGAGCGCCCTTGCGGTGCTCCAGCCCGCGGGACTCGAGCAGCGCCTGCGCCAGATGATATCCGTCCATGGGGACCAGGGCGACCTGCCGGGGATGGTTGGTGAGCAGATGCTCCAGCAGCCATTCAGAGATGGTGGATTTTCCGGCACCAGGGGCCCCGGCTATTCCAAGCAGGCACCGTCCGCGCCGCTCGAGCAACGCTTCAGCCCGGGCGAGGAGCTGCTGCCGGCCCGATTCGTCCCAGCGCAGGTGCAATGGAGTGTTCATCGCTTCTTCTTTCCTCCTCTGGCCTGGGACCCGCCTGACCACGGGCGCTCTGTGGCTGCAACGCTATAGGACTGCACCATCAATGGTCGGCGCCCTGGAAGTCACCGTCGGCGGCGAGTCGGCTTTCCAGGCCCATGATGATCGTGTCCAGCGTCAGGCGGAAGACGCGGACGTCACGGCCTGGAACGGTGAGCCCGTCTTCGCCGACAGTGGGGAGTTTGAGGCTCGACCACCGGCGGAGCGCGCCATTGAGTTCGGCGGTGACGACTCCGGTGATGACGACGCCCCCGAGAGCGGTGAACTGCGGGAGCTCCGAGCGCGGCACCCCTGCGGCGTCCAGGATCGCGGTGAGCGCAACCAAGAACGGGTCTTCGGGCTGGATGAAGTCCGCCTGGTGGCTGAACGAGTAGCCCATGAGCTTGGGGTGGCGGTGCGCCAGGGTCCGGAAATCCGTGGCGAGCAGGCGGATGCGCTCCTGCCAGGGAGCGTCCTCCCTCGCCACGGTGCGGAACTGGGTGCCGACCATTCTGGCCACACCGCGCAGCACGGCGTCCTTGTTCAGCACGTGGTGGTACAGCGACATCGGGTTCGCATCGAGCGCGGTCGCGAGTTTGCGCATAGTGAGCGCCTCGACCCCGTCCGCGTCAATGAGCCGCAGGGCGGCGGCATAGATCCCGGCCTCGGTCAGAGGCACCTCTCTCTTCCGGGTTCCCCGCGGGGAACTTTTCGCCTTTTCCATACCCGGACGGTACCAGATTCATACAGTGTATGAAAAATGGCCTCGCCCCGGGGTGGAATGACAATCGCCCGCATGGCTCCGGATTGCGGCCATCAATCCATACGTTGTATGGTTGAGCTTCCATACGCCGTATGTTTCCGTGGTGCATCCGCATCGCCGGCGCCGTTGCCCATACCGCCCTATACAGAGGAGCAACCTATGACCGTACATTCCACGAACGACCTCCCACTCAGCCAGCCTCCGCGCGTCCACAGCCCAGCCACCCCAACGCCTGGAACGAACCCCATCAAGGCGCTGCTGTGCGACTCCTGCGGCCAACTGCCCCACCCCTCGAAGACTCGCCTTACCCTGGCCAACGTCACAGCCATGCTGCCAATTGAGCTGCTGGTTCACGCCGCTGTAGTGAACGCGGCACTGCCTGATGTTCTGAAGGTACTGGTCCTGACCTTGACGGCCACGGTACTGGTGATCTGGGTCGCCGAGCCTTCTGTCCGGCGCGCATTGCGGGCCTGGCTGCACGCACCGGCCCTGCGCCACCGGCGCCGGCTGCATAACTCTGCAGCCCTGTGGCGGGTCCGCACCCTGATCGATGACAGCAACGAAGCCCAGGAGAAACTGGTGGACGCCATCTCCCGCGTCGACGCCGAGATCCTCGTGCGCCGGAATCACACCGTTGCGGGCGGGATGCTGGACGAGCTGGTCGTCTCCGCGCCCGATCATGTCACCCACGCGGAACTGCTCGCTGCGACCGCGGGCGGCGGAGGACGGGATGTCCGAGCATGGTCGGCGACAGCCCTGACCGTGGCGGACGGCCAGACCAAGGCCCTTGCCCTGGCCCTGCGGGTCGTGGAGGACCCGGGCGAACTCCAACTCGCGGTCGCCGAACTGCTCGACGCCGAACCCGTCAAGGCTCCCAGCGGCGACAGCCAACCGGCGTGTGATGGGACCGTCCTGAAAATACCATCCCCCCGGCATGGACCGCTCGGCTTCTCCCGTCCCCGGACGCCCTTCACCCCGGCCGAATCCGCCCGTGCCCACCGGCTAGCCGAGCTCGCCCAGCTCACTGCATTGACACGAAAACACCCGGTACGGCCCCGGCATTAGAAAACCGGGAGGCTGCGTCCTCGCGGCGGGAACCGCATCGAAGGAGCGCGAGATCTGCGGCACCGCCGTCGTCCCCCCGTTGATGGATCTTCCACATCGGCCCGCAACGCCTGCCAGCGAGTTCCATCGCGGCAACACTGCAGAACCGCACCATCAATGGTCGGCGCCGCGGCCCGTAGAGACGGCGGCGAGTTGGCCCTCCAGGCCCATGATGATTGTGTCCAGCGCCAGGTGGAAGACGCGGTTCTCGTCACGGCCTGGAGGGGTGAGCCCATCTTCGCCGACACTGGGGGGGTTAAGGCTCGACCACCGGTGGAGCGCGCCGGTGAGTTCGGCGGTGAGGACACCGTTCATGGCGAAGCCCACGAGAGCGGTGAATTGAGAGAGCTCCGAGTGCGGCACCCCTGCGGCGTCCAGGATCGCGGTGAGCTCACTCCAGAACGGGTCGTCGGGCTGGATGAAGTCCGACTGGAGGCTGAACGAGTAGCCCATGAACCTGGGGTGGCGGTGCGCCAGCGTCCGGAATTCCGTGGCGAGCAGGCGGATGCGCTCCTGCCAGGGAGCGTCCTCCAGCGTCACGGTGCGGAACTGGGCGCCGACCATTCTCGCAACACCGCGCAGCACGGCGTCCTTGTTCGGCACGTGGTAGTAGAGCGACATCGGGTTCGCATCGAGCGCGGTGGCAAGTTTACGCATCGTGAGCGCCTCAACCCCGTCCGCGTCGATGAGCCGCAGGGCGGCGGCGTAGATCCCGGCCTCGGTCAGAGGCACCTCTCTCTTCCTGGTCCCCCGCGGGGAACTCTTCGTCTTTTCCATACCCGGACACTATCAAATTCGTACAGCGTATGGAAATAACCTCGGCCATGCGGGGGGACGCAGGCGTCCAAATTCAGGGTTGCGACCATCGTTTCATACGTTGTATGGTTAAGCTTCCATACAGCGTATGTTTCTGCGGCGCATCTCCGCATCGCCGGCGCAATTGCCCATCCCCGCCCTGTTCAAAGGAGCAACCCATGACCACACAGTCCGAGAACGACCTGCGACCGATCCCGTCTCCGCGCGGGGTCCCGCTCTTAGGCCACACGCCGCAGATCCCCAGCACCAATCCGGTGGAGTACTTCGGCGAACTGACCAAGCAGTTCCCCGAGGGGCTCTACGGCATGAAGATCGCCGACATTGAGCAGATCTTCGTCTGGGATCCGGACCTGGTGGCCGAGGTCTGCGACGAGACGCGGTTCTTCAAGCAGATCGACAAGACGCCACTGGCCCATGTCCGGGACTTCACTGGCGCCGGCCTGTTCACGGCCCACCAGCACGAGGAGGAATGGGGCATGGCGCATCGAGTCCTTCTCCCGGCCTTCAGCCAGCGTGCCATGAAGGGCTACTACGGGCAGATGCTGGAGATCGCCCAGAACCTGGTGGGCAAGTGGGAGCGCAGAGAGGGCCAGTCGGTCAACATCACCGACGACTACACCCGGCTGACTCTGGACACCATAGCCCTGTCGGGGTTCGGTTACCGGTTCGACTCCTTCGCCAAGGAGGATCTGCACCCCTTCCTCAACGCGCTGCTGGAGGCGCTGGTTGAATCGCTGCGGCGCACGCAGGAACTGCCGATGATGACCAAATTGCGCAAAGCCGATAACGAGAAGTACCGCGCGAACATCCAGCTGATGCGGGACCTGGTCGAAAAGGTGATCAAGGAGCGCCGTGAGGGGAAGAGCACCGCTGAGGATGACCTGCTGGGCCTGATGCTGGAGGCCACTGACCCGGAGACCGGCAGGGGGCTGGACGACGACAACGTCCGTGACCAGGTGGTGACGTTCCTGATCGCCGGTCACGAGACCACCAGCGGTCTGCTGGCGTTCGCCACGTACTCTCTGATGCGCAACCCGCAAGTGCTGGCCCAGGCCTACGCCGAGGTGGACCGGCTGCTGCCGGGCGACACGGTCCCGGACTACGACACGATCATGCAGATGGACGTGATCCCGCGCATCCTCGAGGAGACCCTGCGCCTGTGGGCTCCCATCCCAATGATCGGCAAGTCCCCTCTGGAGGACACCGTCATCGGCGGCTGCTACGAGCTGAAGAAGGGAGCGCGGGTCAACATCCTCGAGGGCCCCCTGCACACCCACCCCAAAGCATGGGACCGGCCCGAGGAGTTCGACATCAACCGGTGGCTGCCGGAGAACCGGGGCAACCACCACCCGCACGCCTACAAGCCGTTCGGCAACGGCGTGCGTGCGTGCATCGGCCGGCAGTTCGCGCTCACCGAGGCCCGCCTGGCCCTCGCGCTGGTGCTGCAGAAGTTCAAGTTCGCCGACACCAACGACTACAGGATGGACGTCAAGGAGGCGCTGACGCGCAAGCCCGGCGGCTTCGAACTGAAGGTGCGGTCCCGTCAGGAGCACGAGCGGACCGTGTTCGGCGCAGTGGACCTGCAGACCGAAGACACGCGGGCGCAGGCCGCGGTCAGCGGTGTCGGGGTGAACCTGACCATCGCCTACGGCTCCAGCCTCGGCTCGTGCGAGGACCTGGCACGGACCATCGCCGACCGCAGTGAGCGCTCCGGCTTCGGCACCACTCTTGTCGGTCTGGACGAGCTGGTCGACAACCTGCCCACCGAGGGCCTGCTTGTGGTGGTGGCCTCCAGCTACAACGGCAAGGCCCCGGACAACGCTCAGCGTTTCGACGACCTGCTCGCCTCCGGCCTCCCGGAGGGTTCTCTGTCGAACGTGCGGTTCGCGCTGCTGGGGGCCGGCAACACCCAGTGGGTGGCCACCTATCAGGGCTTCCCCAAGCGGATCGAGGCAGGCCTGCTGGCCGCCGGCGCCACCCCCGTCATCGAGCGCGGCGCCGCGGATGCCGCCGGTGACTTCGACGGCATGGCCACCCGGTGGATGGAAACCCTGTGGGCCACCCTGGCCGAGGAGTACGCCGCCGACACCTCCGAGGCGAACAGCCCGCGCTTCCAGGTGCAGCTGCTCACCGAGGCGGACGTGCGCCCCGCGATCGTCTCCGAGCAGGCCTACCCCCTCACGGTGGTGGCCAACGAGGAACTCGTGGCCGACGCGACCGGCCTGTGGGACTTCAGCCTCGAGCCCCCGCGGCCGTCGGCGAAGTCCATCACGATCGGGCTGCCGGAGGGTGTCACCTACGAGACCGGCAACCACCTGGCCGTCTTCGCCAAGAACGAGCCGGCCCTGGTGAACCGCGCCCTCGCGCGGCTCGGCGTCGACCGCGATCAGGTCCTGCGCCTGGTGCAGCCCGACGGCGGCCGCACCCATCTCCCGGTGGGCACCCCTGTGACCGCAGGCCTGCTGCTCGCCGACTTCCTGGAGCTGCAGGACGTGGCCACCCGCTCTCAGATGCAGACGCTTGCCGAGCACACCCAGTGCCCATGGACCCGGCCGCAGCTGCAGGCCTACACGGCCGACACTGCCGAAGCCGAGGAGCGCTATAAGACTGAGATCCTGGGCAAGCGCGTCTCCGTGCTGGGCCTTCTGGAGCGCTTCCGGGCGGTCGAGCTGCCGCTGGCGGTCTTCCTGGACATGATGGGCCCGATCCGCCCGCGGTTCTACTCCATTTCCTCCGCCCCGCTGGCCAACCCCCGCCACGTACGCCTGACCGTGGGCCTGCTGGAAGGCCCGGCCCTCTCCGGTGACGGCCAGTACCGGGGTACGTGCTCCTCCTACATCGGTGGCCTGGAGCCCGGCGACGTCTTCTACGGCTACGTGCGCGTGCCCTCCCCGACCTTCGCCCCGCCGGCCGACCCTGCCACGCCGCTGATCCTCATCGGCCCCGGCACCGGCATCGCGCCACTGCGCGGCTTCCTTGAGGAACGCGCGTCGCAGCACGAGAACGGCACCGAAGTGGGTCTGTCGCAGGTCTTCGTCGGCTGCCGCCACCCGGAGCACGACTACTTCTACCGGCAGGAGATGCAGGACTGGGAGCAGGCCGGGATCGCCGAGGTGCACACCGCCTACTCCGCGGTGACGGGCCACCCGGCCCGGTTCGTGCAGAACGCCATCGCCAACGCCGCCGACACGGTGTGGCAGGCCATCGACGACGGCGCGCACATCTACGTCTGCGGTGACGGCCGACGCATGGCGCCCGCCGTACGCGATGCCCTCGCGGCGATCTACCGCGAACGGACCGGCAGCGACGACGAGGCCGCCCAGCAGTGGCTCGCCCAACTCGAGGCCGATGCCCGCTACCAGCAGGACGTCTTCGCCTGATACCCCCCGCCCACCGCAGGCCCGTCACCATCACCGAGGGCCCGACTTGCAACTACCGAGACCAGCACGTCAACAAAGGAGTCACCATGGCGACGGAAACCCAGGCCACGGCCGCCCCTCAAGGAGGCATCCTGACAGCCACCGGCAAAACCAACGCAACACCTCTACCGCCACCGCAACTTTCGCCCGCCCACCTTGAGCACCGGCGGGCTTGCGAGCTGACCCATGCGCCTTGGGCCGGCTGGTACTGCGACACCGCACCTGACTGAAAACAGCGGCGGTGCCTACACCCTCGCCTGATCCCCAGACGCCGGGAGGGTGCGGCAGACCCTTCACCGCACCCTCCCGGCCGCCACCCAATTGCGAAATACCACAACCACACGGCAGCCATCGGCCCAATTGGCCAGGAATTGCCGCTCAGAGAAAGCAGATCACCATGCCTACCATGCTCGCCGGACGCTTCCACCTGGACAGCAAGAAGTTCGCCGTGGAGGAGGTTCCCATCCCCGTTCCTGGCCCCGGTGAAATCCTGATCGAGGTGAAGGCAGCAGGTGTCTGCCTGTCGGACGTCCACCTACTCGACGGTTCGCTCGTCCCGATGTTCGCCACCTCCGACGCAGTCACCGTCGGCCACGAGGTCGCCGGTGTGATCCACACCCTCGGCCCTGACCTCAAGCGCGGCCTGACCGTCGGCACCCGCGTTACCCTTGAGGCGGGCAAGACCTGCGGCCAGTGCACCGGCTGCGTGCGCCACCGCCCCTGTACCCAGATGCTCACCGCCGGCATTGACTACGACGGCGGCTGGGCACAGTACACCGTCGCCCGCGAGGACACGCTCATCCCCATCCCCGACAACCTCCCCTTCGATCAGGCAGCGATCATCCCCGACGCGGTTTCCACCCCCTACGCCGCCGTCGTTGCCACCGCCGGGGTGCGCCCCGCGCAGTCCGTTGGCATCTGGGGCGTCGGCGGAGTCGGCGCCCACAACGTCCGCGTCGCCCGCATGGCCGGCGCCGCGCCGGTCATCGCCGTCGACCCGTTGCCCAGCGCCCGCGAGCGTGCCCTGGCCTTCGGTGCAGACTTCGCCCTGGACCCTGCCGCCGACGACTTCGTCGACCAGATCCGCACAGCCACAGGCGGACGTGGCCTGGACTTCGCCTTCGACTGCGCCGGCGTGCCCGCCGTCCGGGAGCAGGCCGCCTCCGTACTCGGCCTCAACGGCGCCCTCATCCTGGTCGGCATCAGCCCAAGGCCCCTCACCATCACCGAGGGCCTGACCTTCAACTACCTCGGCAAGCAGGTGCGCGGACACTACGGTGGCACCCCCGAGTCCGTCAGCGAGCTGGTTCGGCTGGCCGAGGTGGGTCGCCTGGACCTCGCCCCCTCGATCACCGACCACTTCCCGCTCGCCGAGGCCGCCGACGCGGTGAACCGGCTGGCGAACAAGATCGGCGACCCGATCCGCCTCATCCTGGTGCCCTGACAAGCGAACAGAAGTTCATCTAGACCACCTCGGCAGGAGCCAGTGGGCGCCGGCGCTTGAGGGAGCGCCGGCGCCAGTCTCGTGGACTGTCATTTCATCCCAGGTCTTCAGCCCCACGTAAGCGTCACCGAGGCAGCAACGAACCTTGTTCAGCGCACATATAGACCTTGTGAACCGCTCAACATTCGAGACAACAGAGGATGCCATGTATTGGAAACGCCGCGAGTCACCGACGGCTGCTCCGAAGGAAAAAGTCAGCCTATGGGGGCTGGTCCTTCTCGGATTTCTCGCCTCTCTGGCCTTGATCTCGGCGCTGTCCTACGTCTTCGCCGCCTACACCACGCAGAGCCTGACACCCCTGGGCCACCAGCAGACGCTGACGGCTGATCAACAGGCCGGCATTCTTCGCAACGCCGTGACAGCAGCGGCTGCGCTCGGTGTTGGTGTGACGCTCCTACTCACCTACCGGCGTCAACGAGCGACAGAGGAAAACCTCTCGATTACTAACAGCCTTTTGGAACTACAGCAACGGCAGCACGATACCCAGGTGGTCTCCGACCTTAGGGACCGTTACTCACTTGCAGCAGAACAGCTCGGGAGCAAAAAACTCCCCCTCGCCATTGCTGGCGTCCATTCAATCGAGTCCCTGACCGATGAATGGTGGGCGCAGCGCAACGAAGTTGAGCGGCAAAACTGTGTAAGTCTTTTGACTGAATTTTTAAGATTGGCGAAGAAGGACAGAGATAATCTTTCGGATGTAGGCTCTGTCATTACCGCGACCATCCTCGGCCGCCTAAAAGCAGGGCTCGCGGAGGGACGGTACTGGGGGCTGCACATCAACATGGCTTATCAGGCTCCGTCCAACATTCCCGACCTATACGTCAATGGCGCACAGCTGGACCTCCGGGGCGTCCGCGCCGAGGACCGTGGAGACTATGACATCGGGTTCATGACCAGATGGTACATGGCCGCCGGCAGCGTCGACCTGACCGATCTGCAGTTGGATATGGGCAATCTTCTGTTCCAGGATTCCGTGTTTCATGGCGGCACCATCAGATACAGTGTCGACGAAAACGGCAGCGGTCACGGTCGAATCGACTTCAGCCGATGCACTTTCAGCGGAACAACATTTGAAAATTTGGAACAAAGCCGCGACGCCGTGTCCCTGACCTTTAAAGATTGCCGATTTGAAGACGGCAGCTTTAGCTTCGCCACGTATCAGCGGCCCAAATCCCTGTCATTCATGAACTGCACGTTCGACAAGAACATATTTGCAGGCAGTAAGGAAATGAGCGGGTTTGACGTCACCGAACTCTTAATTCACAACTGCGAATTTGCGGACGGCCTTCAAAAACTCGAATCCCGGAGAGCACCCGAGGATCCAGAGCGCAATTAGCCCGGCCGTCGGTCGCGTTCCGTCGTCATCCCGAGGTCGGGCAATTCAGCGGGCAGCGCCTCCGTTCGCCGTCACCTCGTCGACGGCACCGCGCTCGTCGACGGCACCGCGCAGCCCGGCAGTATGGAGTTCGGGGAGTGGACTGCGACATATTGCACGCGCTTCATTGGCAGGCACACCCAGCATTCGCAGCAGCGCCTCGGCCGCCCGATCCGTCGCCTCGGCGTCGTCGCGGTCCGGTTCGGCATGGATGAGCTGTCCAAGAAAGGTTGCCGCGCCGACGGCGCACACCACGGCGACGTCGACGTCCGTCATCGTGAACCGACCGGACTCGATGCCCGCCTCGATGTCACGCCGGACCCGCGGCGTCAGTCCTTTCTGCGCGCCGAGGAGGTCGAGGGCGCTGTGCAGGATCACCTTGCTGAGCTGAGGTTCACGGCGGTGGAAGCGACCGGTCAACCGGAAGCTGGTCGCAAACGCCACGGCCGGGTCGTCAACGTCCGTCGTGAGTTCGTCGAGGACAGCACCAAGGAGGTCCATGACGTGCTCGACCGCCGCCTCGAACAGCTCGTCTTTCGACGCAAAGTGGTTGTAGAACGAGCCGATCCCAACATCCGCGGCCTGAGTGATCTCCAGCACCGGCGTGTTGGTCTGTCCTTGAGCCAGGAAGGACTGTGCTGCGCGGACCAGTGCGGCGCGAGTCTGCGCCTTCCGCCGATGCGACCGGGTGGGTTCCGGGGACGAGGCTGGGGCTTGGGTCATCACTGGCTCCTTGAAGTCATCCGGTCATCGCAATCCTACCAGCGCACCAACAATAGTGAAGAAATCTTCAACTCCTCTTGACTGACGATATCTTCATAACAGAACATATATTCAGAAAGTGAGGACATCCATGAATGACCACCATGACCACGCCGGGATCCACAGCGACCTGCACAGTGAGCACGGGGCGCTGCGAGGCGAGCACCCCGGACGGGCGGCAAACCCGATCATCAAGGTGCATGACATCGCCTGGCTAGAGTTCCAGAAACCAGACTTGCTCGCTGCAGAGACCTTCGCGCACGCCTTCGGCTTCGCCACCAGCCTGCGCACCCCTGACGAGCTGCACCTGCGAGGCACCGACACCGGGGCGCCGTGCGTGATCGTACGGCGCGGACCGAGGTCGCAATACCTGGGTGCCGCGTTCACAGCGGCCGCGGCCTCGGACGTCCTTCGCCTGGCTGGCGCGACGGGCGCGACCTCGAAAAAGCTACCGGAGACGATCGGTGGCATAGGGGTCGACCTCGTGGATCCGAGCGGCGCTGCGATTCGCGTCGTCGCAGACACGCACAAACTCCCGTCGCTGCCGGCCCAGACGCCCCTCACGTTCAACACCGGCCACGGGCTGGCGCGGGCCAACCAGACCCAGCGGCCATTGCGGCAACCAGCGACGGTCCAGCGCCTCGGCCACGTCGTGCTGCAGAGCACAAAGTACCGTGAAACGCTCGACTGGTACCTGGAGCACCTCGGCCTGATCGTCAGTGATTTCCTCTATTACCCGGGCCAGCGCGAACGCGGTCCGACAATGAGCTTCATCCGCTGCGACCGGGGTTCGACACCGACCGATCATCACACCATCGCCATGACGCTGGGACCGACGAATCGCTACGTGCACTCGGCATACCAGGTCGCTGACCTCGATGCCCTTGCCGCCGGCGGTGAGCTGCTGAACGACCTTGGGTACCACCGTTCGTGGGGGATCGGCCGCCACATCCAGGGCAGCCAAATCTTCGACTACTGGCGGGATCCCAACGGTTTCCTGGTCGAGCACTTCACCGATGGGGACATGTTCGACTGCACCCTCGAGCCCGGTTGGGCACAAATGTCCGCCTCCAATCTCGCCCAGTGGGGTCCTCCGGCGACCAAGGACTTCCTCGGCATGGCCCCTGGCCGAGAGTCGCTGCGTGAGCTGGCCTCGATGGTCTCCGCGCTCCGCGACGACAACGAGTTCGATTTCACGCGCCTGCGCGGCCTGATGAAAGTAGCCACCTCATGACCGTCTCCATCCTGCGTACCGCCGACGATTGGTGGGTCCACACGCCCACCGGCGCCGCCCGTATCGCCACTCCTGCGACCACCACCGGCGAGCTGATCGCCGATCGGGCGGCCATCCACGCCGCGATCGGCGGCGGCGAAACTGTGCCGGTGGAAAGCCTCGACCTCATCTCGCCGATCACAGTGCCGTGCCGCGTGGTGGCCCAGATGACGAACTTCGCCTCACACGTGAGCGACGCCGGCCTGGATCCTAAGAAGATCCCACTGACATTCTTCCGCAAGTCTTCGGGCTCGATCAGCGGGCCCCATGACGACGTCGTCCGGCCCTCGCACGTTCGGTTCCTCGACTACGAGGCTGAGATCGGTCTCGTGATGGGCCAAGAGACCCCGGTCGGCTCCGTCATCACCGCTGAGACGATCGCCGATCACGTCGCTGGGCTCGTGATCACCAACGACGTCTCGGCCCGCGACCTGCAACTCCCGAAGACCCAGTTCTACGAGTCCAAGTCCTACCCGAGCTTCACGCCCACCGGACCGACGCTCGTGCTCTTCGACGCCGAGGACTGGAACCGCTTTGCTGAGCTGCGGCTGCGGCTGTGGGTGAACGGCGAGATCCGCCAGGACATGACGGTAGCCGACATGATCTACCTCCCCGTCCAGGCGTTGCAGGCTCTCACCCGCTTCCAGCACCTCTCCCCCGGCGACCTGGTCCTGACTGGCACCCCTGTGGGCACCGCACTGAGCGCACCACCGAAGCCAGTCGAGATCATCAGCAATCTGCTGCCCCCGGCCACTAAGTGGCGCCTGTTCTTCAAGGCCCAGGGCCGCAATCGAAAGTACCTCAAGAGCGGTGACGTCATCGAGATCGACGTCAGTACCGACGACGGGAAGATCGATCTGGGGCGCCAGCGCACGACCGTGAGGAACAGCCGGTGAACGGCATGCCTCTCTGGCCGCGGTACTCGAGCCCAGATGACATTGTCGACATCGAGAGGACCCCCCTCTCCGAACGCGGGCTTCCGGCATCGACATACGAGCTGCTGTGCCGAGCCGCCCGGCTGTGGCCGGATCGGACGGCGGCGGCAGTACTCGCCAACACCGAGCGCTGGCAGGAAACCGTCAAGCTGACCTTCGCTGAGCTTCTCGCCGATGTGAACCGGATGGCGAACCTGCTGGCAGAAATCGGGGTCGGCCGCCACGACACCGTGGCCTTGCTCTCGCCCAACTGCCAGGAGCTCATCTCCGCGACCCTCGCCGCCCAGGCTGCCGGCATCGCCGTCCCCATCAATCCCGGCTTGGCCCAGAACCACATCGCCGAGCTGCTCCAGCGCTCGGGCGCGCGTGTGCTGGTGGCGGCCGGGCCCGATCTCGATCCCGTCGTCACCGAGGCCGCTTTCAGCCTCGCGAAGAAGGGCCTGCTGGACTACGTGCTCCTCATGTCACCAACCGGGCAGGCATCCGCCGGCCCGGCCTCGAGAGTCGGATCCGCAAGCGTGGACTACCTGAGACGTCGGGCAGCAAACGCGTCATCCGAACAGTTCCACGGTGTCCAGCCGGGACCAGGCGATCTTGCGGCACTCTTCCACACCGGCGGCACGACCGGCACCCCGAAGCTGGCGGCACACACCCAAGCCAACGAGGTCGCCGACGCCTGGATGCTCGCAGCCAACGACCTCCCCGACGAGGACGCCGTGTACTTCGCCGCCCTGCCGTTGTTCCACGTCAATGCCCTCGTGGTGACCGTCCTCGCCCCCCTTTTCAAGGGCCAGACGGTCGTGTGGTCCGGACCGCTGGGCTACCGCGACCCTGCCCTCTACCGCGTCTTCTGGAAGCTCGTCGAGCACCACCGGCTTACAGCCATGAGCGCCGTCCCTACCGTTTACGCCACGCTCGCCGCGACTGAAGTCAATGCCGACATCAGCAGCCTGCGCCACGCCATGGTCGGAGCCAGTCCCCTGCCCGCGGCCGTGCGTGCTGGCTTCGAGACAGCCACCGGCGTCGCCCTCATTGAAGGGTATGGCCTGACGGAAGCCACATGCGTAAGCGTACGGAGCTTCCCAGGCGCCACCGGGAGTTCGCTCGGCGCCCGACTGCCCTACCAAGAGATCAAGGCGGTGCACGTCGACGACGCTGGGCACTGGCATGATGTGGGACCGGGCAGAAGCGGGCAGCTGGTGATCAAGGGCCCGACGGTCTTTCCCGGCTATGTCATCGGCAGCGGCCCCGGCGGCCCCTTGCTCGACGGCCTCGGAAAACTGCGGGACGGCTGGCTCGACACCGGCGACCTCGGGCAGGTCGATGAGGACGGATTCGTCCAGCTCACCGGTCGCGCCAAAGATCTGATCATCCGAGGCGGCCACAACATCGACCCCGCAATCGTCGAGGACGCCCTCCTCACCCACCCGGACGTGACCGGCGCGGCTGCGGTCGGCAGACCCGACCGGTATGCGGGAGAGGTACCTGTCGCCTACGTAACCTTGGCCGCGGGTGCAACCACCAGGTCCGAGGACCTGGTCCGCTGGGCGGATGACCGGGTCGGGGAACGGGCGTCCTCGCCAAAGTCGGTCACAGTCGTCGACCAGCTTCCGGTCACCGCCGTCGGCAAACTTTACAAGCTCGCGCTCCGGGCGGACGCCACCAGGGTAGCGCTGGGTGAGGCCCTGCGGGAGACAGCAGCCGTCCACGCCGTGGAGACCGAGATTGAGGACGGAACGATAGTCGTCACCGTGAGTGCTGACGAGGCATCCCATGCGGCCGTCAAGTGCGCCCTGGACGAATACGGCGTCCGATGGCGGATCACGCATCGGCCCGCACGAAAGGCGGAACGATGATCGTCATCCTCACGATAGCGCTGGTTGGATGCTTCATCATGCTCGCTACGGCGGCAATAGTATGAGCGCCCATAACGACGGCGCGGCGCCCGTGGTCGTCGTCGGCGCCGGCCCGTCCGGACTGGCTGTCGCCACCCTACTCGGCCAGTACGGCGTCGAGTGCCTCGTCCTGGAACGACGGGAGGGCGTCTACCCGCTACCACGGGCGGTGCATCTCGACGACGAGGTCTACCGCATCCTCCACCGTCTAGGCGTGGGGACGCAATTCGCTGGGCTCAGCCGCCCTGCACACGGGCTACGTTTGCTCGCACCCGACCACCGGGTGCTCGCGGAGTTCCAGCGACCGGCCGACGGCGGCGCCCACGGTTATCCCCAGGCGAACATGTTTGACCAGCCGGACCTCGAGCAGCTCATGCGCAACAACCTCCGGATCATGCCTACGGTGACCCTGCGAGAAAATGTCGAGGTTCTCCGCGTGACCCAAGGCAACGCGGCAGTGCAGGTGGACTTCACGGATCGTGCCACAGGCGCACGCGAGTCAGTCCGTGCCAGCCACGTCCTCGGCTGCGACGGTGCCAGCAGCATGGTGAGGGGCGCCATCGGCGCGGAGATGGAGGACCTGGGCTTCGAACAGCGCTGGCTGGTTGTCGACGTCGACACCTCGGCGCAACTGAACCAGTGGGAAGGCATCCACCAGCTCTGCGACTCCCACCGCGCCGGCACCTACATGCGCGTCGGAGAGCTCCGCTACCGCTGGGAGTTCCGGCTGCTGCCCAACGAGACTGCCGCCGACTTTGCGACGATGGATACGCTCCATCAGCTGATCCGGCCGTGGACCGGCGACGTCCCGGCGGACGATCTGCGCGTGATCCGGGTCGCCGACTACACCTTCCGCGCCCAGGTCGCCAACAAGTGGCGCGACCGCCGGGTCTTCCTCCTCGGCGACGCCGCTCACCTGAGTCCTCCCTTCATCGGCCAGGGCATGGGGGCGGGACTCCGAGATGCGATGAACCTGGCCTGGAAGCTCGCCGCTGTTCTCGCCGGCGACCTCCCCGCAACCACGCTGGCCAGCTACCAGACCGAGCGCAAGCGGCACGCGAGAAGAACCATCACCGTCGCAAAGCTGTTCGGCCTCACCATGACCGCGGGTGGTCGCATCGGTACGGCCCTGCGGCGGTTCCTCGCTCCGGGCCTGCACCTCGTGGCGGGCCTTCCCGCACAGTCATGGACAGCTAACCCCCTCGGCTCTCAGCTCTCTGCACTCGCCCGCACGTCCGCCGTCGGACGTATCTGCCCCAACTCCCGCACCTCGGATACCCCGGACGCCAAGCGATTCGATGACGTCGCCGGAAACGGATTCGCGCTGCTAGCTCACGCGATCACCGCCGAGGAGCGCGAACAGATCCTGCACGAGGGCGCGTCGCCCGTCGTCCCCGACCCCGGATCCGAGCTCCACCAGTGGCTCGTCCGGCATCGGATCGCTGCTGCGGTTGTCCGCCCGGATCGCGCCGTGATGTTCACCTCCGCCTCCGTCGCCGGGAGCCTCACCCGGCTGCCGTCGTTCCACTCCGCCAAGGTGAGACCCGGCTGAGGTCGGCGTCACACCCCGCGGGATCAACCGCTCCCATACCCGAACATCAAAGGAACACCATGAACCCCACAACAACCGCAGCCACAGACGAGGACCATCTCGCCATCGACTTCGACAGCACCCAACGGCTCTTCCTCGAAGCGCGGACCGCCAATAGCTTCTCCTCCAAACCCGTCTCAGCCGACACGTTAGCCGCGATCTACGAGTTGACGAAGATGAGCCCCACGATGATGAACAACCAGCCGCTGCGCATCACCTGGGTCCAGTCATCCGAAGGCCGCGAACGCCTTGCCTCGCACCTGGCCGAAGGTAACCAGGAAAAGACCCGCACCGCCCCGGCAGTTGCGGTGCTGTCTTACGACAGCGACTGGCACGAACATTTCCCGACGTTCTTCCCACCCGCACCCGAACGCAAAGCAATGTTCGACGGCGACACAACCATGCGCGCTGAAATCGGCAAAAACAACGCATGGCTCCAATCCGGAATTTTCATCATGGCGGTACGCGCAGTCGGACTCCATGCAGGCCCCATGGGTGGATTCGACGCCGCCGGCGTCGACGCTGACTTCAACGCCGGCACGACACACCGGGCGTTCATGGTGGTCAACGTCGGGGAACCAGGCGAGGACGCCTGGTTCCCACGGCTGCCCCGCCTCTCCGCCGACATCGCCGTACGAACCGTCTAACTGGCCGCATTCCCCAACAGGCAGGGATTTCTCCTTCGCCGCAGCGAAGAAGAAACCCTGCCTTTTGTGCAGCACAGGCCCCGTCGGGGAGCCCGTGCTTTGGCACCGGCGGCCCGGCGCCTACCTGCCTGCTCCCCCGCCAGCCATGCGATACGACTCCTGAAGCAGCTCGTCCAGTTCCTCGACGTCGATCCTTTCCAAGCGGACCAGTACCAGTTTCGGTGACCGTTCGTGGTGGGGCGTCCAGAAGTAGGTGCCGGGGCCGGTCCCTGCGAGCGCTTCCCGCTCCTCGGTTTTCACGGTGAGGACGCCATCTTCCCAGATGCGTGCCATCAGGGTTTTTCCGAACCACGCCGGCCGGCCCCAGCTGGACCGCTCGCTAACCCCCGGCAGTCCACGGCAGATCTGCCGAACATCTTCCTCTGTGGCCATGGTTCACTGTGGCACCGGAGCCCCTGGCCGGGCAACGTCTGCCCTCCCTCGGAAGACCCCCAAGAATTGCTTCGCCCACAGGCGGTCGGTATTGCGGCCCACCTTCCATACGCTGTATGGTTGAACTACCATACAACGTATGTTTCTGCGGTGCATCCCGCATCGTCGACGCCGTTGCCCATACCGCCCTGTACAGAGGAGCAACCTATGACCGTACACTCCACGAACGATCTGCCATCGAACCCGGAAGACGCCGACGCACCCCAAAGACACGGCGCCGGTGGGCGTTCGCGCTGGGATCTCAGCACTCTGCGCGAGTTGTGGCGGTTCAAGGACTACGGCCGGGCGGAGCGAAAGTCGCTGGTCCTGGGCGTGCTGATGAACGGCGGGCAAATGGCCGCCAATCTGGCCGCCCCCTGGCCGCTGGCGCTGGTCATCAACGACCTGCTCCAGGACAAGGGCCAAGGCAACGGCCAGGGCAAGAGCGGGATCCTGCACACCGTCGCCGGGTGGTTCGGCGGTTCGTCGATGGCGATGCTGCTGGTCGCGGCGAGCGCCGTGGTGGTGATCACCGCTGCCGCGGGGATGTTCTCCTACCTGGGCGACATGTACATGAACGGGTCCGGCCAGCGGATCACCTCGCGCATCCGCGCGGATGTGTTCGCTTACACCCAGCGGCTGCCGATGGCCTTCCACGACCGGCAGAACGTTGGCGAGCTGACCAGCCGGGTCGTCTCCGACACGTCAACGGTGGAATCGACCCTGCGGGATGTGGGCACCGACCTCGTCCCGTCCGTGCTCACCCTGGCCGGTACCGCCGCCGTGATGGTCGCGGTGGACTGGCGCCTCGGGTTGATCGGACTCGTCGTCGCCCCGCTGATGTTCCTGACCGCCAACCACTTCGCCGGCCTGACCCGGCAGTATGCCCGTCGCAAGCGCGCCGCCACCGGCTACCTAACCGGGCTCGTCACCGAATCCCTGATGGGCATCCGCACCGTGCACGCGTTCGGCAGCCAGCGGGTGCAAGACCAGCGGTTCGCCACGCAGAACGACAACGTGCTCGGCCTGTCGCTGCGCTCGGTCAAGATCAGCGCCAAGTTCTCCCCCACCCTGCAACTGGTCGCCGCCGTGGGCACCGCGCTGGTGTTGTTCGTCGGCGGTTACGGAGCGCTGAACGGCTGGTGGCAGGTCGGGGTGCTGGTGGTCGTCACCAGCTACCTCAAGACCATGCTCTCGCCGATGAAGTCTCTGGCCAAGCTGGCACCCAGCTTCACCCAGGGCGCCGCCTCCGCACAACGGATCGCCGACATCCTCGACCAGCCCACCGACCACCAAGGCACCGACGAGCCGCTGCCGGCCCGCGCCGACGGCCGCATCGAGCTGCGCAAGGTCGTGCTGGACTACGGCACCGGCCGCGGCCCGGTCTTTACCGACGTGGACCTGACCGTCACCCCTGGCGAGCGGATCGCCCTGCTCGGTGACAACGGCGCCGGCAAGTCGACCCTCCTGTCCGTGATCGGTGGCCTCTACCGTCCCACCACCGGCCAGGTCCTGCTCGACGGGCACTCGGTCCCCGACGTCCCGGAGCACTGGCTGCACCAGCAGGTGGCCATGGTCCTGCAGGACACCTTCCTGTTCTCCGGCACACTGGTCGACAACATCCGTTACGGCCGCCCCGACGCCACGGACGCCGAGGTGGCTGCCGCCGCCGAGGCGGCCCTGGTCAGCGAGTTCGCCGACGACCTCCCCGACGGGCTCGACACCACCGTCGGTACCGGCGGGACCGGGCTGTCCGGCGGGCAGCGCCAACGCGTCGGCATCGCCCGCGCACTGCTCGTCGACGCCCCCGTCGTGCTCCTCGACGAACCCACCGCCGGCCTGGACGTTCGCGCCGAGGAGCTCGTTGTCCAGGCGCTGCGCCGGCTCGTCGAAGGTCGCACGATCATCGCGACGACGCACCGGCCCGCGGTCACTGCCCTGGCCACCCGCACCGTCTACCTGCGCCAGGGTGGCGTCCTGGACACCGAGCTGCCCGGGACCGCACCGGCAGACCCTTCCGCCAATCGCACCCGCCTCACTACCATCGGAGCCCTCTCATGACCACCACCGCGACGAACACCCTGGAGCCGTCCACCGGCCGCACCAAGTCGTCGAAGAACCAGACGTCGACCGCGTCCCCACCCACGGCCGGCGAGGTGGTGCTGCAGGCCCTCCGCGCCCAGACCAGGGCGCTTCGGGACGCCGAGCGCAAGGTGCGCGACGGCGACCCGAAGGGGGTCACCAAGATGCGCGTCACGATCCGCCAGCTGCGTTCCACGCTTCGCGGTTTCTCCCGCGTCCTCGATCGGCAGGTCACCCGACCGGTGTGCGCCGAGCTGGCGTGGCTGGGCCGCCAGCTCGGCGAGGAGAACGACACCCAGAGGACACTCATCGAGCTGAAACGACAGCACGACGCCCTGCCGTCGGAGTTGATCGTTGGCCCTGTGGTCGACGACGCCCGGACCCAGCTGGACCAGCTCGCCGTCAGTAGCAGCCAGACCACCCAGGCCACGCTCTCCAGCGATCGCTATGCCGCGCTCCGTCAGGTGCTGGACTGGCCGCCGGCCGACCCGCCCTTCACCGAGCGCGCGGCGCGGCCCGCGGCGGAGGAGCTGCCAAAGAGCATCGCCAAGGCGCTGCGCACGCTCGACCGTCACCTCGTGGCCGCCCAGGCGCTGCCGGCGGGGACGGAGCGGGACGAGGCACTGCACGACGCCCGCAAGGCCGACAAGCAACTCCGCTACGTGATCGACGTCGCCACCCCCGTCGTCGGCAAACCCGCCCGGCGGCTGGGCCGGCAGGCCAAGAAGCTCCAGGACCTGCTCGGCGACTACCAGGACGCGGTCGTGACCCGCCCAGTGGTGCAGGAGCTCGGTTCCGCCGCGTCGGCCAAAGGTCATCCGACCAGCACGTACTACCTGGTGGACGCTCTGGAGCAGGTCCGCACCGACCGTGTTCTGGAGAAGCTTCCGCGCCGGCTAGGCAGCCTCTACGACGAGGCGGGCTGGCTGCCCGACGCCGCCTCGCTCCAGTACGACCCGGGGACGTCAGCCGCGCGGGCCGGAAGCGGGATCTGAAACGCACCACCCGTGAACCCAGATTAAGAGATGTTGTCGTGGAGTCTCCGTTTCGTCAGCCCCGTCAGCCCTGCATCAACCAACTGACGAGTGACCGTGGGCCCCGTGTCGATTCAAGCTTTCTGCAAGGCGCCTCTGGCAGGATGCGTTCCGACGTATCCCGATTGAACGTGGGGTGGTTGTTGTGTATGAAAACGCGAGGTCGAAACGCTCCGTCCGGTTTTGGGTAGTTTCCATTGCTATTTTGGGTGCCCTTGGGGTCGTGGGCTGGTACGCGATGAGCGTCATTGCGCGCCTGTTGTTCCCTTCCTGAGACCAAATCATTAGTTTCATCTCCTGGACGTTCCTGACAACAATTGCCAGGGAACGACCGGGATTGTTGGCAGCCCCAGCCGAGCAGAGGCAGACAGTCGATGGCTGGGGCGCAACGATCCGATCAATCGAATACAGGTCCCGCGCAAGGCTGAGGTCGCCCGATTACGGATGGCGAGCAGGGGCACGATGGGACATGATCGGAAGATGCGCCGATCCGGAAAGATTCCATTCTGGGCGGTCCCGCCAGCCCTGCGCGGCTACAGGATCGAGTGGCTGCGCCACGACCTGGTGGCCGGCGCCGCGCTCTTCGCAATCCTGGTCCCCGCGGGCATGGCGTACGCCCAGGCCGCCGGCCTTCCACCGGTGACCGGCCTGTACGCGACGGTAGTGCCCCTGCTTGTCTACGCAGCAGTCGGGCCATCGCGTGTGCTGGTGCTGGGGCCGGATTCCGCGCTCGCCCCGATGATCGTTGCAGCCTTGGTTCCCTTGGCCGCGGATAACGAGCAGAAATCCGTTGCCCTGGCTGGACTCCTGGCGATACTGATTGGCGGCATCTTGCTGCTCGGCTCAGTGCTGAGATTGGGCATCGTCACTGGACTGTTGTCGAAGCCCATCCGGCTCGGCTATCTCAATGGCATCGCCTTGCTGGTGGCCGTGTCCCAGCTTCCCACCCTCCTGGGGATCTCCGTAGAAGGCAGTACAGCCTGGGAAAAACTCATCGCCGCCGCACCGAAGGTGCTTGCCGGCGAGACCAATTTGACGGCACTGCTGCTCGGCTTGGTCTCACTGGCGCTCATCTGGGTTCCCCGCCGCCTGAAATGGAGGGTTCCGGGCGTGCTCATGGCGGTGGTTGTGTCCTGCATCGCCGTGGCCCTGCTGGGTCTCCAAGAGCGTTTGAAGGTCACAGGTGCCCTCCCGCAGGGGCTCCCCGCACCGGCGCTGGGCGGAATTGGCTGGGCCGACGTCCTGACACTGTTGCCCGCCGCCGCCGCGATCGCCCTCATCGTCTTCGTTGATACCGGAACTCTGTCCCAATCCCTGGCGGCCGCAGAGGACGGCAGGGTATCCGGCAACCATGAAATGGCAGCCTTGGGTGCGGCGAACGCTGCCACCGGGCTACTGGGCGGCTTCCCGGTGTCGGCCAGCACGTCCCGCACGCCGGTGGCAGTCGAGTCCGGGGCGAAATCCCAGCTCACGGGGGCCGCAGGCGCCGTCCTGGTGCTCGGCTTCATGCTCGTGGCGCCTGGCGTCACCGCGTTCCTGCCGGCCACAACCCTTGCCGCCATTGTCATCGCCGCAGCCGTCGCAATAGCCGACCCGGCCGGTGTGCGACGGCTCATCGGCATGAGCCGCAGCGAATCGTTGGTGATGCTCGCGGCATTCCTGGGGGTCACCATACTGGGCGTCCTCCCGGGCATCGCCGTTGCCATCGGTTTGGCAATCCTGGACTTCCTGCGGCACTCCTGGGACCCCTACCGCGCTGAGCTGGTGGACGTGCCCGGGATTCCCGGGTACCACGACGTGAGCCGTCATCCGGAAGGGGAACGCATCCCCGGCCTGTTGATCCTGCGCTTCGATGCACCGCTGTTCTTCGGCAACGGAGCCTTGCTGGGATCGTTCGTGCGCAACGAACTGGACCAGGCGGAGGACGGCACTGAACGCGTGGTGCTCGCGGCAGAACCAGTCACGGGAATCGACACGACTGCACTGGACGAGTTGGTGCAGCTTGACGAATGGCTGGACCGGCACGGCGTGGACCTGGTATTCGCCGAGCTCAAAGACCCGGTCAAAGACAGATTGTTGCAGTACGGCATGGGCTCCCGGTTCTCACCCGACCATTTCTACCCGACTGTGAGCGAAGCAGTGAGGGCGTTCCAACGGGAGAAACGGGAGGGGTAGGCCACGGCTATCCCCGGTCGTCGTCAAACAGTTCCTGGAGCCGCTGTGGTTACCCCGGCCTACACTGAAACTCTCAATGACAAACCACGGACGTCGTGAAGTAGAAGGCCCGGCCTCTGCGCCTGGGCTCGTGTCAGCCCATCGGAGGTGTCAGCCCATACCGGGCGATGATGTCCGGCAGCCAGGGCGGTTCACCGAACTGAAGACCGTATTCGGCGGCCATTTTGCCAATGACCTCGGGATCCGGCGGACCCGCTTCAAAGTGATCGGCCAGTCCCCAGAAGAAATGCTCAAACCCGGCCGGGCTGATGATCTCAATCATCCGGGCGGGCACTTTGCCGGCATTCCACATCGTGTGGAGCTCCCCCCGCGGTTTCGTGATGTAGCCTCCCGCTCCGAGCACCGCCTCACGATCACCGGACCGGAACCCTATCTCGCCTTCAAGGACGATCGAGTACTCGTCCTCCCTCGTATGGGTGTGCGGGGGGACCAGAGCCCCGACAGGGAACGGGTGCTCCACAATCGAGAGCTGTTCATTGGTATGTTCGCCGAAGAGCTTGAAGACAACACCGATTGTTCCGAGACTGCCCTCCCGCCCGTGGCCTGGCAGCACAACTGTCAACCGCGGAGCCCTTTCAAGGTCCATAACAGACCACCCTTCCAATTTCAATATACAATGGTGTTTACCGAAATTGTCCGACCGGGAAGAAACCGAGTCAATACATTGAGTGAACACCACCGTTCATCCGAGAGCCGCCGCTACGAAATGAGCAAGAGGACAGAAAAGATAAGCGGCACTCACCAGCGCATCGTCGATGCGGCCGTGACCCTGCACGGTTCCATGGGGCCGGCCCGCACCACGATCGCGGGCATCGCCGAAAAGGCTGGTGTTACCAGGCTGACGGTCTACCGCCACTTTCCTGACGAGGAGGCACTATTCTCCGCCTGCTCCTCGCACTGGCTCTCGCAGCAGCAACTGCCGGACCCCGAGGAATGGTCCCGGCACACCGACCCACTCGAACGCCTGACCGTTGGCCTCTCCGATCTGTACCGGTTCTACCGCGGCGGCGAGGCCATGCTCACCCGAATCTATGCGGACTGGCATGCGCTCCCCCAAACACGCCGCACGGCCCTCGAATCCTCGAACGCCCACTTCCGGAGCATTCTTGTCGAGCCGTTCCCCGAGCCGAACAGGAATTCCAGGTTTAACGCCACGCTCAGCCACGCGGTTTCCTTCTGGACTTGGCGATCACTTTGCCATGACAACGGGCTTTCCGACGGTGACGCCGTCGAAGTCATGTCCACCCTGATCACCACCGCAGTCCGCGCTCCAGAGACGCCCGACGCACCCATGCCAGAGAACGCGGGAGTCCGCGGACAGTGAACAGCTAAAACCGGCGGACAGAACCTGCTGCCAGGTCGGCTGCAATTGGTGCCGTGCTTGGCGTTCAGCGGAAGAGAGGCGAGTCCAGAAAGGTGGTCACAACGGCCTGCACCAGACCGGTCTTCGCGAGCCCGAAGAAATGTGTCGTGCCGGGAAAAACCCCGAGGTGCGACGCCGGTACGCCTCACCTCCATAGGGCTGGCTGGGCTGGTCGTCGCCTCGCTTGGGAATGCCTTGGGCGCTGGGCCCACCAGCCACGACCCTGAACCCGCTCCCCCACAACTTCACAGGCGACCGTTCAACCCCAATGGCCAGACGCTCGTCCAGCGGCAGCAGGTCAACCGTAAATCGATGTGACGGTCTTCCCCCGGTGCGAGAATGTCTGCATGCGCACCTTCCTGGAGACCGAACGACTTCTACTCCGGCAGTTCACTCCCGACGATGCCGGACTACTCGTGGAACTGGACAGCGATCCGCGCGTGATGCGGTACATCACCGGCGGAATCCCCACCTCCCGGGGCGAGATAGAAGGCGACTTCCTCCCGGCATTCCTCGACTACTACCAGCGCTTTCCCGGTTACGGGTTCTGGGCCGCGCTCGAGAAGACGACCGGGGAATTTCTCGGCTGGTTCCACTTCCGGCCGGGCCCCGACGATCCACAAGATCAGCCGGAACTGGGCTACCGGCTGCGCCACGCGGCATGGGGAAAGGGCCACGCGACGGAGGGATCGCGGGCGCTGATCGCCAAGGGGTTCACCGAGTTCGGGGTGCAACGGGTTGTGGCCTCGACCATGGCAGTAAACACAGCCTCCCGAAGGGTGATGGAGAAATCCGGGATGCGCCTGGTGCGGGCCTTCGTCGCCGACTGGCCGGTGTCCGTCCCGGGCGAGGAGCACGGTGACGTCGAGTACGCGATCACCCGAGATGAATGGGAGGCTGACAATTCCCGCCTTCGTCGCCAGTGACCCGCCGGCATCAGTCAGCCGGACGTAAAGACCCCACAGCGAGGTCCACGGTCGACTCTGAGCGATTCAACGAGGCCTGGCCAGCGGAAATATCGCAGCGGCGAGGGCCGACAGGTCGGGCAGCGCCGCGCGTCCGCCTTAGGCCGTGAGCTACAAAGATGCCTAGAAACGCCGGAAAGAGGTATTCAAGCAATGACGCGGGCTCGCCACCCTATACGACAAGCTCGCCCTGACGTACCGCCGTCGTCGTTCGCGCGATCACCGACTGGCTCAAAGTAGTAGGAGCCACACCCTGGAGCCAAGGCACGTGAAGGTGGGAGGGCGGCACCAGCCTGGACGGAGAAGACGCTCAGGCTCCCTTGTAGCCGCCTCGACCGATCGGTGTTCGGTCACGAAAGGTCCGAGCAGAATCCTAAGGTGGGGCAATTCCTTGATCCATATACACAGTCACGACGTTCGATGTGCTGCCGTCTAATGCTGTGCCCGTGAATGTTAGTGAAAGGAGCCCAGAACCGTGCCCACATTGCGCGCCATGTGTTGGCCAAGGTTCAAGACCCGGAGCGCCAATTCCGCCTGAGGATCGCCGGCCGCCAGGACCCTCGCCTCCAAATCTCCGATGTTCCCCGCAGGGCCAGCATTTTCCGCAGCGCCTGGGCCGTCCGCGACATTATGCAGATCTGAGGAACGCAATCCCGGACTGCTCCGGAGAATGGCGGACCACACTGCTTCCACGGTCGGGACGGCCGCTGTGGCACCCGTTGGTCCCGAGACCAGCCAGCCGTCGCTGGTGGCGACCACTTTCGGGGCCCCGGGCCAGGATTGGCAGACGCTGTTGATCGTTTGGGCGACGATCAGGTGCTGCCGCATCGTTCGGACCGCTCCCAGCACGGGATCCCTGACAACGCTTCGTCCGCACGCACCGCACATTGTGAGTGTCCCTTCCTAGGGCATGACGTCGCCGGAATTTGGCCCCAGCGTCTGGCCGACATACAAGTTGCCGCCCGGATCGCTGGCCAGAAGCAGCGCGGTAGGGGCGACTTCGGCCGGCAGCCCGAAGCGCAAGAGCGGGAGACCAGCACGTTTCGCGGCCTTCCACTCCTCCGATATCCCGTCTACAAGGGGCGTCTCGATGGGACCCGGGGCGATGCTGTTGACCAGCACGTTGTCGCCAGCAGTTTCCAGGGCCAGGGCCTTGGTCATTGCTACGACTCCGGCTTTAGCGGCGCTGTAGTGGCTGAGGCCGGTGCCGCCCTTGATGGCCAGCTGTGAGGCGATGTTGATGATGCGGCCCCACTTCTGCTGCCGCATCTCCCCCACCACCTCCCGGCAACACAGAAACACGCCGGTCAAATCCACGGCAATCGTTTCGTTCCACATGGCCAGGGTCATATCTTGCAACGGCGATTCGGTCAGCAGGCCGGCGCTGTTCACAAGGACGTCGATGGTGCCAAGCTCGGAGCGGGCAGCGGCGAAGGCCGCCTTCACGCTCGCTTCATCGGCGACGTCGACGGCGATGGTTCCCGCCACGCCCGACCGGTCCAGGACAGCGACTCTGTCGCCGTTGGCGGTGAATGCGTCGGCGATGGCCTTGCCGATGCCGCTGGCTCCGCCCGTGACCACTACAGCACGGCCCTCCGTGTATCGGGAGGCGTCAGGGTTGTTCATTCTTTTCCTTCCGGGACCAGTCAGGCGCGCATCTTGATGGTGAGACCGCCGTCGACGATCAGGGACTGCCCCGTGACGTAGACGGCATCATCGGAGGTCAGGAAGCCGATCACGCTGGCCACCTCCTCAGCCCGTCCGACGCGGCCCCAGGGGATTTCCCCACCGGCGCGCTGCAGGCCCTCGGGCCCGAGGGAGTTCACCGGATCCAGGGATTGGGGAGTTTCGATCAGTCCGGGGATCACGGCGTTGGCGCGGATGCCGCGCGGCCCCAACTCGGCGGCAGCACTGCGGATCAGCCCGAGGATGCCTGCCTTGGCGGCTGCGTAGTGGGCATGCTCCTCCCACCCGTAGACTCCCCCGGCAATGGAGGACACGGCAACCATCGCTCCGCCGTCGGTCATCCTCGCGGAACCAGCGCGCAGGGTCCGCATGACTCCGGTGAGGTCGACGTCGAGCATGTCGTGCCAGCGCTGATCGGTCATCTCCTCCAGCGGTGAGTTCCGCAGGATTCCGGCGTTGGCCACCGCGTAGTCCAGGCGGCCGTACTCCTGGACGGCGCGTTCGGCGAGGGCATCGACGGACGGGGTACTGCGGACGTCCACTTCGTGGATGACTCCCTGGCCGCCGGCGGCTTTCACCAGCCGAAGGGTTTCCTCCGGATCGTGCGGGTCGCCGGGAAAGGTGCCAATCACCGAATGCACCCCGCGGTGGGCGTAGTGGACCGCGAGTGCCCGTCCAATGCCGCTGGCCGCTCCCGTGATCACGGCCACCCTGTTCTCAGACGTCATGGGGGTGGTCCTCAAGCAGGGCCTCGGCCGGCGGCTTCGCGGCGATCATCAGGAGGCCGGAGAACAGCGTCCCGGCCGCGCCGACCCACAGGGCGGCAGCGCCGGTCCCCATGCTGGCGGCCGCAAGCGTGAACAGGAACCCGCCGAGAATGGTGCCGGGCTGGCTCATCGCGCCGATAAAGGCTGTGCCGGTGGCACGGCAGCTGACGGGGTAGCACTCGGCCATGAAGTACTGGATCGCGGCGTACGGCCCGACCAGGAAGAACAGTCCGGCACCGTAGGTTGCGATGATCATGAAGGGGCTGGTGGCGATGGGGCTGAGCATGATGGAGAACGAAATGCCGGAAAGAATCCAGCCGCCGATGATGGTCCGCTTCCGGCCGATCTTGTCGCCGAGCCACCCGTGGAAGACGTAGCCGAAGTACGCCAGCATGTTGATGATGATCAGCATCCAGAAGGCATCGGAAAGTTCCACACCCTTGGCGTTCTTCAGGACGGAGCTGCCGAGAATGCTGAAGATCAGGATGCCGAAGAAGTTGAAGATCCAGGCCAGCGAGAAGACGATCGTGTTCCGGCGCAGGTGCGGCTCCCAGATGCGCTTGAGTGGGGCCGCGGAGGAGTGCTCGACCCCGAATGCATGGGCCAGGGCGTGGGCTTCCTCGGGCTTGCCGTGCTTCTCAAGTTGGGTCAGCTTTTGGTGCAGTTCGAACTGCGGCGTTTCCTTCAGCTTCTTGGCAATGAGCCACACGATGATTGCTGCCGGAACGGTCGCCATCAGGTACAGGGCGCGCCAGCCAAGGGACGGAAGGAAGACGAGGGCGAGGGCGCTGGCGAGCAGGAAGCCCAGCGGCCAGCCGCCCTGGATGAAGGAGTAGTGGAAGCCGGGGCGCTTGCGCTTATCCGCGACTTCGGTGACCTGGTAGACCTCGTTCATGTAGGTCGCGTTGACGGCCTGCTCGGAGAATCCGAGCCCACCGAAGGAACGAACCAGAATCAACAGGCCGTTGCTGAGGAACGGGATTCCGGTCGGGATCAGGGCTGTCAGGCCGGAGACAATGGCGGTTCCGCCGACAGTCGTCATCATGCCCTTGCGGCGGCCGAGCCGGTCAATGACGGGGCCGATTCCGAAGCAGACGATCGCGGTGCCGACGGCGATCCAGGTGTTGATTGCGTAGGCCTCGGTGGCGGTCCAGCCGAATTCCTGCTGCATGGCCGGCAGGAGGGTGCCGAAAAGTCCGAAGTCGAATACGGCGACGGTCCAGGCACATAGCGCCAAGACGGTGGCGACGGTTGTGTGGTGCTTGGAGAAAACCGGGAACCGGCGTTTTTCGTCCGGTCCGGGTTGCGTCAGATCGACGGCGGGCTGCTGGATGGTCATTACTGGTTATCCTTTCGGGGGCTGCGGGCGAGGAAGGAGTCCGCGATCTGGTCAAACGTCAGCCAGCTGACGCCTTCGTGGGAGTTGATGTGTTCGATGAGGCGCTCAAGCATGAGGAGCACCTGGGGGCGGCCCGAGACGTCCGGGTGGATGGTCATGGTGAAGACGGCCTGGTCCATTTCCCGGTACACCCAGTCGAACTGATCGCGCCACATTTGTTCAATGTCCCGGGGGCTGACGAATCCGTGGGAGTTCGGGGCCGCCTTGATGAACATCATGGGAGGGAGGTCGTCCAGGTACCAGTTGGCGGGGATCTCGACAAGGTCGGTTTCGGTGCCCCTGACCAGCGGCTCCATCCAGGTTTCGGCGGCCTTGGTGTAGTCGATCTTCTTCCAGCTGTCGCCGACCCGGACGTAGTAGGGTTCGAAATCCTTGTGCATCAGAGAGTGGTCGTATTTGATCCCGCGTTCGAGCAGGATCTCGTTGGTGACCGGGGAAAATTCCCACCAGGGAGCAACGTAGCCCGTGGGCCGTCGGCCGGAGACCTTCTCGATGAGTTCGATCGAGCGGTCCAGGATGGCGGTCTCCTGTTCGCGGGTCATGGCGATGGGGTTTTCGTGCGAGTACCCGTGCACGCCGATTTCGTGCCCGGCGTCGACGATCATCCGGGTCAGGTCCGGGAAGGTCTCGATCGAATGGCCCGGCACGAACCAGGTGGAGGGCAGACTGTACTTCTCGAACAGGCGGATGAGGCGCGGGCCGCCGACCTCGCCGCTGAACAAGCCCCGGGAGATATCACAGGGCGAGTCCTCGCCCCCGTAGGAGCCGAGCATTCCGGCAACTGCGTCCACGTCGACGCCGAACGCGACTTGGATGTCCTTAGTCATGAGATCAACCTTTCACTGCGTATCTTGTAGAGGTTTTCTTGCTGAGGTTTGTTGATGGTTCTGCTGATGAAGTTCTGGTTCCGGGGCGGGACTAGTCAGGGGGCGCGCCCCGGCGGGCGAAAGTTTCCGCTATCCGCGCAGTGGGGGTGTCAAGTCTGAGCAGCAGACTGAGAAGGACCAGCGATTGGGATGGCCTGAGCAGCCCGGAGGGTATGGCACCGGCAACCCGCAGGTCGTCTCCGCCGCCGTCGCCGTACCGGGGCACGACGGCGCCGGCTTCCACGCGGGTGCTCGTCACAACCACGACGCCGGCCGCGGTAGCGTCGGCGACCTCACGGCACAGCGCGCGGTTGGCGTTGCCCGTCCCCGTGCCCTGGAGCACAATCCCTGCCGCCCCGGCCTCCAGGGAAGCCCGCAGGAGAGTGGAGTCGGCTCCCGGGTAAGAGGCAATAAGGTCCACGCGAGGCGAACCGGCGGCGACGTCCGGCAAGGGCAACGGGGCCATTCCGGGGCGTGCCGCCTGCATCATGACCTCGCCGGACTCGGACACCGAACCCGCAGTGCCGAAATCCGGGTTGGCAAAAGCATCGAGCCGCGTTGTGTGGCTTTTCCGGACCCCGGTCACAGGGAAGATGGTTCCGGCAAACTCCAACAACACGCCCCTCCCCCGCGACTGCGGGGACCCGGCGACGGCGATCGCCCGGTACAGATTGCCGGGACCGTCCGGCGCCGGGGAATCGGCCGCCTGCTGTGCTCCGGTGAACACGACGGGGCGGAGATCATCGTGGGTGAGGTCCACCAGATAGGCTGTCTCCTCCATCGTGTCCGTGCCATGGGTGACCACGACCCCCAAAACCTGGGGGTCAGCCAGAGCGAGCCGGATCCTGGCGCAGATGGCGATCATGTCCTCCACCGTTAGCAAGTACGAACCCTTCCGAAAGACATCGACCACGCGGACCGGATGCGCGGCCGGCACCCCCATGCTGGCGAACACGTCCTCTCCCGTGTCCGAGGCCACGGCGGCTCCCCCGGTCTCCGACGCACGGGAGGATATTGTTCCTCCCGTGGCCAACAGCACCACATGGGGGCCATCCAATTTTGTGACAGTCATTTCCACTCCGCTTGTCCTGCATCTGCTGCGAAAGATGCTTACCCAATCGATTGGGTTGTAGGTTAAAAATTATCTTTGCGATGTTTCCTGAAGATGCTTCCGGGTGTTTCGAGGGTGTAAACACTTCGCCGATTGGCGCCGGGATCCCGGCAACCCAATCGATTGGGTTGGCGATGAAATGACTATAGAATGTGAGGTGCGGCACGTCAAGGGCTCCCTGATCAGACTTGCGCAGGTTATCGGGCAGTCTTGGTGATGACGTCTTTTTGAGCTGAGGCAGGGGAACGAATGGAAGAATCCAGAGCTGGGGACCGCACGGTTACGCTGAAGGATCTGGCGAACGAGCTCGGCATCCACCCGTCGACTGTGTCCAGGATCCTGCACTCGGGCTCCGAGGTGGCAAGAGGGGCAGCCTCCCTGGCCACGGCCGAACGCGTACGTGAGCTGGCGCGGAATCGGGGCTACTCCCCCGACCCTCAGGCCGCCGGACTGCGGACGCGGCGCACCCGCCTCATGGGCGTGATTGTGCCCCGGCTTTCGGACCTTGTCCTGGCGATCATGTACGAGGGCATCGACGAGGCCGCGGCAGAACTCGGCTATTCCACGTTCGTCATGAACTCCCGCGACGACCCGGAGGAACAACGGCGCAAGACCGACATCATGCTGGCCCGGCGCGTGGACGGACTGATCATCGGCGACGCACATCTGGACGGTGGCCTGTTGCAGGAGTTGACTGCCCGTAAGGTGCCGTTCGTGCTCGTGAACCGCCGCGTCCCGGGCTACCCGTCCGCCACTTGCGACGACCTCCTTGGCGGCGAGCTCGTGGCCGACCACCTGTGGAGCAAGGGGCACCGGAACGTCGCCGTGATCGCCGGCGAGCCCTACGCCAGCACAGCCGTTGACCGGACGGCCGGCTTCGTGGACCGCTGGCGTTCGCTCGGCGGAAAAATCCCCCGTAAGGCCGTGGTCTGGTCCCGGTTCGATACCGCTGGCGGACGGGAAGCGGCCGAGTCGATCCTGACCCACTGCAAACCCCGTCCGACTGCACTTTTCGCCGTCAATGACTTCGCGGCCATCGGCGCCATGGGCGCCTTACGATCCCACGGACTTAGCGTCGGCGACGACGTCGCGGTGGTTGGTTTCAATGACACCTCCCTGGCCGCGGAGCTTCCTATTCAGCTGTCCTCGGTCCACTCGCCCATGCTCGACATCGGGAGGACGGCGGTGCAGCTCCTCAAGCATGTTCTGGACGGCGAACACGTCGAACCGGTCAGGCTGGAACCAACCTTGTGCGTTCGGGAAAGCAGCGCCTAAGGCAACGCAAGATGACAACCCCAGTCGTTTATCTCGGCCACCCACACAACTTCACAGGCCACCGCGGCGGCAGGCAAGAGCCGCGACAACCGTCAGAGGGACCCAACTAGGTCCACTAGCGCCTTCAACCGCTAAAGAGCCGGCCGATGACAGTGCATGTGTCGTGCTCCACTCACAGCTCACCGACGCCTACATTTTCGTCAAGGCGTGTTGCACGGCCGTCCTCACGGCGGAGGGCGGCTTGTGCCATCTGCCTGGGACGGAGATTCCGCTGTTAGAGCCCCCGCAGCCGGTGCAACAAGAGTGCGACGTGTAGGGATGTCCTGGATTCGGCGTCGTCGAGATCCACCGCCAGCAGTTCCTCCAGTTTGGCCAGCCGAGCGTAGAGCGTAGGACGGCTCAGGTAGCCGCTGCGGGCCATCGCCGCCTTGTTGCCGCCGGATTCCAGATACTTCCCGAGCAGTTCCAGCTGGCCTACCTGGCCTTGGGCTTCAGCCGTGAGGAGGGATGCCAGTTCCGATTCGACGAATTGCTGCACACGCGGGTCGTGGCGAAGCAGGGCCAGGAGTCCCCGGAGCCGGACATCCGTGGCTCGGTAGAAGGACTTTCCGCCGTCGCGCAGGGTCGCCGCCGTCTCGGCGACGTGGGCCGCTTCGTCGATGCCCGCTGCGGCGTCGAGCAGGGAACTGGTGGGGCGTCCGACGCCGATGGTCCAGCGCGGCGCCGCCCAGGCTCCCGCATCCCCGGAAGGACCGGTGTGTTCGGCAACGACCCGGGCGAGGTGCTGGAGCACCGCCTCCTGGAGCCGGTGTGCCGGCAGTCCCAGGATCATGCCGACCGAACCCGATCGGATGCTGGCCGTCAAGGCGGTGCCGGAGCTTGTTTTGAGTGTCCGGGCCAAGAGTTCCAGCAGCTCCCGCTCCTCCTGCTGGCCGGCGAGCGGATCGCCCGGCGGAAGCGTTGCGCCGTGCGCGGCAGCCTGCGGGGCCGGGGTGGTCCGGAACACGACAGGCACGTACAGCGGTGACCGCTTCAGCCCCAGAGATCCGGCGCGGGCAAGGGCTTCGGCGTCGCTCAGTCCGCGGGGCTGGCGCAGCGCGTTGAACAGACCTGCCTGGGCCCGCTGGCTCAGTTCGAGCCGGTCCCGTTCCGCGAGGCGGTTAATGGCCAGGGTCTGTGCCGCGCGCTCCAGGACCATTGCGGCCGTCTCGTCGTCGTCGAGCGGCACCGGCACAATCAGCCGACCCCACAGCTGCCCCCGCACGCCCACCGGCGTCTGAAGCCACTCCTCCGGCCCGGTCCGAGCCGTCGAGGCCGGCGACGGCGTGGTTCGGGACCGCGGCTCCCAGTCTTCCAAGAGTTCTGCCGTGTCCAGCTGCCGGGCGGAATAGCTGAGGACCAGATGGGAGAGGTCCTCCAAGACCACGGGGGCGTCGATCATCATCGCCGCCTGCTCCACCACCTGCTGGCTCCCCGCGCTTTCCAGGCTCAGCACGGTGAAGGCCTCATGGACATCTCTGGCGCGCTCCACGCGTTCGAGCTGCTCCGCCACGATCATCCGGTGCACTACTTCCGTGACCTGGACGAACCGCACGCGCCGCTCGAGGACAATCACCGGAAGTGAGGCCCGCCTGGCCGCGGCCCGCAGCGCGGCCATGCTGCGTTCCCTGTTTCCGATAAGTTCGACGATCAGCCCGGCGGCTGCGGCCCCCTCCAGGGATCTGATGAACGACGCCGTGAGGCCGGGTTCCTTTTCCAGCTCAAGGCCCGTGGTCAGCACCAGTTCCCCGCCGGAGAGCAGCCCGCCGACGTCGAGCAGCTCGCTGACATGCACCCAGCGCACCGGCGCGTCCAAACCGGCTAAACCACCGAGCACCCTCGGGTCCGCATCACGCAGAACGGGAAGGTCAAGGATGGCACGGACCGTAGGGAGCATTTACAGAGTGTAATCCCAGGAGCGCAATTCTTTACACACTGCCCCTTACGGGGTTACGCGGCCGCGGACAGACTGGACGCACAGCACGGCACCGAATGCCGCCACACATCAAACAGCACTGAGGAGAATCCTTGAACACGATCAAGCACTGGATCAACGGCACCCACGTCCCCGCCGGGGACCGCACAGCCCCCGTCACGAACCCCGCCACCGGAAAGGTGACCGGACAGGTTGTGCTCGCCAGCGTCGCTGAAAGCAATGCCGCCGTTGCCGCGGCCAAGGCCGCCTTCCCGGCCTGGCGCGACACCTCGCTCGCCCGCCGCACCCAGATCCTTTTCGCATTCCGCGAGCTGCTGAACACCCGCAAGGACGAACTCGCGGCCATCATCACATCAGAGCACGGTAAGGTCCTGGACGATGCCCTGGGCGAGGTCACCCGCGGCCAGGAGGTCGTGGAATTTGCCTGCGGCATCCCGCACCTGATCAAGGGCAGCTTCACGGCGAACGCCTCCACCAACGTGGACGTCCATTCCGTCCGCCAGGCCCTGGGCCCGGTCGCCATCATCAGCCCGTTCAATTTCCCGGCCATGGTTCCGATGTGGTTCTTCCCCCTGGCCATTGCCGCGGGCAACACCGTGGTCATCAAGCCGAGCGAAAAGGACCCGACCGCCGCCAACTGGATGGCCGAACTGTGGAAGGAAGCCGGGCTGCCGGACGGCATCTTCAACGTCCTGCACGGCGACAAGGTGGCCGTCGATGCACTGCTGACCCACCCGGACATCAAGGCCGTGTCCTTCGTGGGATCCACACCGATCGCCAAGTACGTCTACGAGACCGCCAACGCCAACGGCAAGCGCGTCCAGGCCCTCGGCGGCGCCAAGAACCACATGATCGTCCTGCCCGACGCCGATCTCGACCTCGCCGCCGACGCCGCCATCAACGCAGGCTTTGGCTCCGCCGGCGAACGCTGCATGGCCATCTCCGCGCTGCTCGCGGTGGGCGACATCGCGGACGAACTGGTCCGCAAGATTGCCGGCCGAGCAACCTCGATCCGCACCGGTGACGGCCTGCGCGGCTGTGACATGGGCCCGCTCGTCACGGCCCAGCACCGGGACAAGGTGGCCGGTTACATCGACGCCGGCGAAGCGGCCGGCGCCACGCTCGTCGTCGACGGCCGCACCATCGCCGCCGACGCCGAAGGTGAGGGCTTCTTCGTCGGGCCGACCCTCTTCGACAACGTCACCACCGACATGTCCATCTACACCGATGAGATCTTCGGCCCGGTCCTCTCCGTGGTCCGCGTCGACAGCTACGACCAGGCCCTCGAGACGATCAATTCCAACCCGTACGGCAACGGCACCGCGATCTTCACGAACGACGGCGGTGCGGCCCGCCGCTTCGAGAACGAGGTGGAGGTCGGCATGGTGGGCATCAACGTTCCGGTGCCGGTCCCAATGGCCTACTACTCCTTCGGCGGCTGGAAGAACTCGCTCTTCGGCGACACCCACGCCCACGGCACCGAAGGCGTCGGATTCTTCACCCGCGGCAAGGCCGTCACGTCCCGCTGGCTGGACCCGAGCCACGGCGGCATCAACCTCGGCTTCCCGCAGAACGCGTGACCGGAACGTCAAGAGAAAGGCAACTGCCATGACCTCCACAATCGACAGCGGCATCCGACCGTTCCAGGACACTGCCGACGCCGCACGCTGCGCCTACGAACTGGACCGCAAGCACGTCTTCCATTCCTGGTCCGCCCAGGACCTCATCGACCCCATGGTCATTTCCGCGGCCGAGGGATCCCACGTCTGGGACGGCGACGGCAACAAGTACCTGGACTTCTCCTCGCAGCTGGTCAACACCAATATCGGCCACCAGCACCCCGCCGTCGTATCCGCGATCGCCGCCCAGGCCACGAAACTGTGCACGATCGCCCCGAGTTACGTCAATGACGCGCGCTCCGAAGCCGCCCGTCTGATTGCCGGTCGCACCCCCGGCGAACTGGACAAGATCTTCTTCACCAACGGCGGCGCCGACGCCAATGAGCACGCGATCCGGATGGCCCGGCTGCACACGGGCCGCCACAAGGTGCTCTCCGCCTACCGCTCGTACCACGGCGGCACTCAGCTGGCCATCAACGTCACGGGTGACCCCCGCCGCTGGGCCAGCGACACCGCCAGCAGCGGGACCGTGCACTTCTTCCCGCCGTACTTGTACCGCACCGCCTTCCACTCCAGCACCGAGGAGGAGGAAAGCCAGCGCGCCTTGGAACACCTGGAACAGCTGATTAGCTTCGAGGGGCCTTCAACCATCGCCGCCCTCATCCTGGAAGGCGTCCCGGGCACAGCCGGGATCTACCTGCCACCTCCTGGATACTTGCAGGGCGTACGGGAGCTCTGCACACGGCACGGCATCGTCTTCATCGCCGACGAAGTCATGTCCGGCTTCGGCCGCACCGGGGCCTGGTTCGCCGTCGAGCACTTCGACGTCGTCCCTGACTTGCTGACCTTCGCCAAGGGCGTGAATTCCGGCTATGTTCCGATGGGCGGCGTGGCGATCAGTCCGGAGATCGCCGCCACGTTCGGCACGCGCGTTTACCCGGGCGGCCTGACCTACTCGGGCCACCCGCTCGCGGCGGCTGCCGCCGTGGCCACCATTAACGCGATGGAGAACGAACAGATCGTCCAACACGCGGCAGCCCTCGGCGAGACGGTGATCGGCCCGGCCCTCCGCGGATTCGCCGAAACCCACGCCTCGGTCGGGGAAGTCCGCGGCACGGGCGTGTTCTGGGCCATCGAACTCGTCAAGGACCGGCAGACCCGCGAGCCCCTCGCGCCGTACGGCGCCTCGAGCCCGGAAATGAACCAGCTCGTGGCGGCCTGCAAATCCCGCGGACTGCTGCCGTTCGCGAACTTCAACCGCATCCATGTCGTCCCGCCCTGCAACACCAGCGTGGAAGACACCCAGACAGGCCTGGCCATCCTGGACACCGTGCTGGACATCGCGGACGGGTTCGCCACCTGATGATTCCGGAGACATTCGCGCCGGACAGGAGCTTGCACGTGAGCGCCCACAGGTGATGCCGGCGCTGCCTTCGGTGATGGACGTCAACTGCCGACCCGATCCAGCCGCTATTGGCCGGAACGGGAGAAGGCGAGACTTCCGATGTGGTCGACGAGCGTGTCGTGGCCGAGGCCCAGAAGGGCCGAGGCGAGACTGGCGACCAGGTCAAGCACGTCCTCACTGCTGGCGGTGCCGGCCAGTACATCCATGACCAGGCCGTCTTCCTGGGCCACCAGCGTCCGCGCGATCTTCGCCGGTTCCAGGACGGGAAAGAACTCACCGGCCTGGATTCCGTCGGCAATGATTTGTTCGTACGTCGCTTGCTGGGTGCGGATGAGTTCCGCTTGGATCCGTCGGTGCTCCGCGTCCCTGATCGAATGGGTCCAGTACTCGTAAAGAATCCGGAAAGTGTCGTCCTCCAGTCCTGCCGTGGTGCCCGCGCTGATGACTGCGGCGAGCCGGACCGTCGGGCTCATGGCGGGGTCCGCTGCCTCCGCCAGCCGTGCGAGGAATCTGGCGGACGAGGCTTCGACGGCTGCTGCGGTGATTTCGGCAAGGCTTCCGTAGTAGTACAGCACGGCGTTTGGGGCCATGCCTGCCTCCGCCGCAATCGCCCGCAGCGTCGCGGCTTCCGCACCGTCACGGGCGGCGACGGCCTGTGCCGCCGCCGCAATCGCCCTCCGGCGCACTTCCCTCTTGCTGAGGTCCGCCATTGCCACTCCTCCCCCGGCCCGATGCCTATTGACAGCGAGTCTAGACCCGTATTGAATGGTATTCAAATTTGAATGTGATTCAAATAACTTTGATTCAATGAGGAGTCTCCGTGTCACATCCCCTTCCACCCCCCACCGTTACACCCCCCACCCTTCCGGCTGCCGCTCCGAGCAAGGGACTGAAGGCCGGCTCGATCGGCATCGGCCCAACGGTAGCATTGGGTCTCGCCGCGGTGGCCCCGGCGTACAGCTTGGCGGTGACCTTGGGCTTCGTTGTCCTGGCGGTCGGGTCGAGCACACCCGCGGCGTTCCTGCTGGGGTTCGTGCCTATCCTGTTTACGGCCTTCGCATTCCGGGACCTCAATCGGGAAATGCCGGACTGCGGCGGGGTTTTCGTGTGGATCTCCCGAGTCTTCGGCCCGTGGTCGGGCTGGTTCTTCGGTGGCTGGGTCCCCCAAATAGCCACCTTCATCTCCAGCGCGGCCCTGGCGCAGGTTGCCACGACGTATCTTCTGACCTTTTTGGGGCTCGGCTGGGCCGCCTCCCAACCGGTCATCGTCGCGGCCATCGCGTGCGGGCTGATCGCCCTGAGCGGCGTCGTGGCGGCCCGCGGAATCGAACTCTCCGCGTGGCTTCAATACGCATTGATCGCCTTGCAGCTGGTCGCTCTGGGCGGTTTCTGCATCGGGGCCTTTACCGCCATGGCCGCCGGGACCGCGGCGGAGGGTGCCGAGCAGCCACGGCTGGACTGGTTCAACCCCTTTGCCTCCGGCGATCTCTCCGGCCTGGTCCACGGCGTCATCCTGTGCCTGTTCATCTACTGGGGCTGGGACGCGCTGATAGCGGTCAATGAGGAAACGACCGACCGCAAGGGAACACCAGGGCGGGCCGTGGTCATCACCACCGTGATCCTTCTGTTCTTCTACGTCGCGACCGCGACGGCCGCCGTCGGATTTGCCGGAACCGCCGGCATCACGGATCCTGCAACCGTCTCGGACGTGCTGTCCGTGCTTGGCCCCCAGGCCACCGGTGGCCTCTTCGGGCAGGTCATCATCCTCGCCGTCGGCATCTCGGCACTGGCGGCGCTGATGACCGTTGCGATCAGCAACCCCCGGTCCTGGCTCAGCATGGGAACTTACGGCGCACTGCCCGCTGCCACCACGAAGATGCACCCCTCCAGAGGGACACCCACCACGTCAATCGTTTGGTGGGCGCTCCTGAGCATTGCCGTGACAGTAGTTCTGACAGCGATCAGCGCCGACTTCATCGGCTTGGCTATTCTTTCAGTCGGCCTGATGATCGCCGCCTACTATGCCGCGACGGCGCTGGCCTGTGTCGTTTATTTCGCTCCCCAAATGCGCACCTCCACCTCTGCCCTGGTCATCAAGGGCATCCTCCCTGGCCTGGGCGCCCTCCTGATGACGGGAGCGTTTGCGTACAGCGCCGTCGACATGTTGTCCCCCGACTATGCCGGGCTCTCCTTGCTCGGTATCGGAACCGTGTTCTGGATCGGCATCGGTGCCCTCGCCCTGGGCGTCCTGGTCATCGCTATCATCCGCCCCAGACTCCGGCCCTACTTCGCCGGGCAAACGATCCCCCAGGGAACTTTCTCCACCCGCAACGAACTGCAATCCATCCTGAGCAGCGAAACCGAGGCATAAATGCGCGTCCTATCAATTGCAGCAATCCAAACGAAACCCGTGCCCTACGACGTCGAAGCAACCTGGGAACGCTTCGCTGCCCAGGCCGAAACCGCCAAAGAGCTCGGTCCTGAGGTCGACATCATCGTTGCACCAGAACTTCTGCTCGCAGCACCCGGGGAATTCCTGATCCCTGACCCTGAGGGCGAAACCCGCTCCGCCGGCCCCATCCCCAGCGCGCTCACCGACCGGATCGCGGACCTGGCCCGCCACCTGGGGGTCTGGCTCGTGCCCGGCTCCCTGCTGGAAACCGACGGCGGCAACACCTACAACACGGCAATCGCTGTTTCCCCCGACGGCGAGATCGTGGCCCGGTACCGGAAGCTCTTTCCTTGGCGCCCGTTCGAAACAACGACGCCGGGCGACTCGTTCGTGACCTTCGACATCCCCGGCCGGGGACGTGTAGGCCTCGCCATCTGCTTCGATGGAAGCTTTCCCGAGGTCGCCCGGCAACTGGCATGGCTCGGAGCGGAAGTCATCATCCAGCCGACCCTCACCACGACCCGGGACAGGGAAATGGAAATCGTGATGTCACGGGCCAACGCCTTCGCAAACCAGGTGTACATCGTCAACGTCAACGGCGCCGACCCATCAGCAGTCGGAGACAGCGTCATCGTGGACCCGGAGGGCACCATCATGCAGCAGGCCAGAGGAGGCGAGGAAATCCTTTTCGGCGTCCTGGACCTCGACCGGGTCACCCAGGTCCGCCGCTACGGAACCCACGGCATCAACCGGCCCTGGGCTCAACTCCACGACCAGGAAGGAATCCTCCGTTACCCGATGTACGGCGGCGCACACTTCCAACCCCCGGCGTGGAGCACCCCGGACCCGGAGGATTCACGCGTGAACCAGCTCAGCACTTCAAGGGCCTGACCGCTTCCTTCCACGGCCGCACCCCACCACAACGAGTGCGTACCTCCGGCCCCGGAGGTACGCACTCGTTGCCAGAAATGACCATCGACAGCACGATCTCATCCGCACCCGCCAGCTGTCGGCCGCTGTGAAGCCCTCCGACCCTTGCCGCCGAAAGTCTTGGCGCGTGCCCCACATTCAAGATCACGGGAAGTCTGATGCCCAATAACCTCAAATCCGCGGACACTGTCATCGTTAATGCCGGGGTGCACACCCTGGATCCAAAACAACCATCCGCCAGCACCATCGTCATCGCGAACGGCAGGATCCTCGCCGCTGGCGGCAACCACCTTCTTGGCGAGCACCGCGGTCCACGAACCCGAGTGCACGATGCCAAGGGCCAAACCATCACGCCGGGACTCATCGACGGACACATTCACCCCATCCAAGGTTCGGAAATCACGGTCGGTGTCGATTTCGGCCCAGTGTCAACGTTCGACGGTTTCCTCGCCGTCCTGCGCACCGAAGCAGCCAGGGTTCTTGCAGAGAATCCGGCGGGGTGGGTCCGGGGATGGAACCTTGACTACGGCATCTTTGAAGGCAGACGAATATCCGCTGACCTGATTGAAGAGTCGGTCTACGGCCTGCCGGCGTACATTCTCCTGTTTGATCTTCATACCGCACTGGCGAGCAGGAAAGCTCTGAGACTGAGCGGCATCACAGGTGGGCGCCGGTTTTGCGACAATTCCGAGATAGTTGTTGACGATTCCGGCAACCCCACCGGGGAGTTGCGGGAGTCCACTGCCTACGACTTGGTTGGATCCACCGCGCCGGCTCTTTCTGCAGCGCAGGCCGTTGAGAGGGCAAGGGAGCTGATCTCCTGCTTGTCGAGAACCGGCATCACCTCAGGAACGATCATGGATGGTGACCTTGCTTCGCTCGATTTCATCGACAACATAGACAGCACCGGATCGGGCTTGCCCGTCAGGCTGGTTTCCGCACTCGAGCATCGGCCCGGCCTGACTGCTGAAGAAGCACGGTCTTACGTCTTGTCGAAGGACCGACGGGGCCGGCGCTGGCGCGGCGGGCTCGTCAAGCTCTTACTCGACGGTGTAATCGATACGGGAACCGGCTGGCTCTATGAACCGGACACGATGGGCGGCGGAGTGAAATCATTCTGGCCCGATCCGGCCGACTATGCTGCAACCGTCAAAAACTATAGCGACGCAGGATTTCAAATCGCGACACACGCTATCGGTGATCGAGCCATCGGTGCTGCGATCGACGCATACGTCTCGGCAGGCGTTCGATCCCGGCGGGGAGCCCCGCACCGCATTGAACACCTGGAATGCATTGCGGACAAGGATCTCGCACGTCTTTCCACGGCCGGAATAACCGCGTCGATGCAGCCCCTGCACATGCAGTGGCGAAAGGCGGACGGATCCGATTCTTGGTCCGGCCGCTTGGGCGCCGAGCGATCGAAACGGGCCTGGAGGATCCGTGACGTCATCGATTCGGGTGCTCCGGTTGCGCTGGGCTCGGATTGGCCGGTGGCTCAGTACGACGCGCGTATCGGCATGGCATGGGCACGCCTGCGCCGCATCCCGGGCCGGACCGATGCGCATGTCTTCGAACCTTCACAAAGGTTGACGGCGCTCGAAGCGCTCAAGGGCTTCTCGGTTTGGGCCGCCGAAGCCCAAGGAGACCACGACCAGGGAAGAATCCGGCCCGGGAACAAGGCGGACCTCGCGATATGGGCCGACGATCCCCTTCTGGTTTCAGCCGACGAGCTCATTGACCTCCCGATCGAATCGACCTGGGTGGACGGAGAAACTGTCTTCAGCCGCCAGGAATAGGCCGACGTCGGCCTTCGCGTTCGGTGAGCTCAGTGCCGCCGGAGAGATCCGACGGCACCGGAGGGTTAGGACTCATGGCGCAGACTAACGGAGAAGCAGGTCCCAGCCGCCGGGTCTGGTTAGGGTGGAGGATGACCGGAGAACCGAACACCTGGCACGACAAGCACAAGGCTTCCCTCACCCGCGGGCAGCAGGCCGCGGACCTCATGCGAAACGGGATGGGGAGCTGGCCTTTCGTGGGAGGTTTCATCGCCTTCATGCTGGTCTGGGCCGCCATAAACACCTGGGCGCTGGCGACCCATGCCTGGGATCCGTACCCCTACATCCTTCTTAACCTCTTTCTGTCCATGCTGGCCGGTCTGCAAGGAGCAATTCTGCTCATCGCCGCCAAACGCCAGGATGCCATCGCGGGGGCCATGGCCCAGCACGACTACACTACGAACCTGAAGTCCAAGGAAGAGATCGATCTCCTGATGGACATTAACCGCCAGCAGTTGGAGATTCTCCGCGAACTTCAGCAACTCACACAACACGGACCAAACGAAAGCAGCCTTAAAACTAGCGCCCGCCCGGCCTTGTAGGGAGACAAACTCTCCCAGGTTGTGTCACTACAGTCGACCCAAACTGCGGAATCGAGCCGGACGGGGGCGATTGGCTGCTGTGGTTCCGGTGGTTTGCTTGCTAGTGATGGGGCGCTCACAGAGTGCGCCAAGGCAGCGCGCGTGCGGGAAATTTCGTTGTTCGACAACGCCGGATGGCGAGCGGATACTGAAGAACCATGAAGCCTACCCAAAGCGGGTTGCGCGTCCAGCTTCTCGGCTCGTTCATCGTGTACGTCAACGGGAACGCCGTCGAGAACAGCCACTGGCGGCTGCAGAAAGCAAAGGCCGTGGTGGCAATGCTGGCGCTGGCGCGTGGTCAGCGTGGCCGTCGCGAGCAGGTACTGGACCGCTTGTGGCCTGACATGGAGCCGGTGGCCGCCGCACGGAATCTGCATCAGACCCTGTACGTCGCCCGCCGTGCGCTCGCCAGCGCTGGAGCCGGCAGCGACGGACTGCTCGCCATCCGCGGTGAAGTGGTCGTGCTGGATGACACTGGCCCGGTCGATGTCGATGTCCTGCAGTTCGAGCGTTCGGCCGTGGCAGCGTTGGCTGCAGGTGACGAGGCAAGCCTGCGCGATGCGGCCGACTTGTACAGTGGTGATCTTCTGCCGGAGCTGCCGGATGCGGACTGGCTGACGACACGCCGCGATGAGCTCCGGGAAATCCATCGCGAGGTACTGGTGAAACTGGCGTCGACGGTGGCGCAGCGCGCGCCGGAGGAAGCGTTGGTCATCCTCACCCATGCGCTCGAATCCGATCCCGTCCACGAGGGAGCCGTGCGCGCGCAGATGGTGTTGCTGGCTGGGATGGGCCGGCGGTCGGAAGCATTGGCACGATATGAGCGGCTGGTCGACGAACTCCTCGACGCGTTCGGGACCGACCCGGACACCCGCACGATGGCACTGTTTCGCGAGTTGTTGACCGGCTCGCCGCCCGAGGAACGCCTCCACCAGCCCGCCGGCGTGACCGGCAAAGACGATGCCATCGGTTATCTGCCATCCCCGTTGACAAGCTTCATCGGGCGCGAGCGTGAGCTCGTTGACGTCGAGCGGCTGATGGGCCATGCCCGCCTGCTCACCCTCACCGGGGCTGGCGGCAGCGGCAAGACCAGACTGGCATTGGAGGCCGCGAAGACAGTTCGTCCTGAGTACGTGGACGGAGTCTGGTTCGTCGACCTCGCGGCCGTCGGGGAATCGCTGCTGGTGGCCGATGCCGTAGCCGAGGTCCTCGGGTTGGATTCCGGCGCGGCACCAAGCCGCGTGCAAGCGCTGGTGGACCAACTGCGGCGACGCTCGCTGCTCCTCGTGCTGGACAACTGCGAACACTTGCTGGCGGCCTGTGCGCAACTCGTCGTCGCGCTACTTGACGGATCCCCCGGGGTTAAAGTGCTGGCCACCAGCCGGGAGCCACTCCATGCCGACGGGGAGTACACCTACCGGGTGCCGTCATTGCCCTTGCCCTCGCCCCTGCGGACCGACGCTCTCGACCTGGCCGTGCTGGGCCGTCTGCCCTCTGTCCGGCTTTTCGTTGAGCGGGCAGCGCAGGTCCGGCCGGGTTTCGCGCTCGACGCCGACAACGCGCAGGGGGTGACAGAGTTGTGCCGACGGCTCGACGGGATGCCGCTGGCCCTGGAATTGGCCGCGGCCAGGGCGGCCGTACTCGAACCCGCCGAGATCGTCCAGGGATTGGGCGATGCTTTGTCCATGCTCGGCGGGGGAACCAGTGGCGTCACGCGGCACCAGACGCTGCGTGGCACCTTGGAATGGAGCCACGAACTGCTCACCAAACCGGAGCAGGTTCTGCTGCGCCGGCTGTCTGTGTTCGCGGGTGGTTTCACCCTCGACGCCGTGGTAGCAGTCTGCGCTGACGCGCCCCTCCAGCAGATCGAACTGCTCGACCTGTTGGCCAAGCTGGTGGACAAGTCTTTGGTGGTCACCGAAAGGACGGGCGCCGGGACCCGATACCGGCAATTGGAGACGGTCCGCCAGTTTGGCCAGGAGAATCTCGATCATGCAGGTGAGGCGGCTCAACTGGCGGCTGCGCATTGCGCCTACTTCCTTGCCCTCGCCGAATCCCACAATCCCGAACGGGCCACCGGGGTGGTCATCGAACAGCCGAAGTTGCTCGACCGCGAGCACGACAACCTGCGCGCAGCGTTGCGCTGGTCGTGCGCCCGCGAGCCCGAGACCGCGCTCCGACTCGCGGCCAGCCTGTGGCGGTTCTGGTTCGTCCGCGGTCACGCGGTCGAGGGAGCACGTTGGGTCGAGCGTGCCTTGGCGGTGGCGCCCGACGCGACCCGGTCACGCGCGGCTGCTCTGATCGGCCTGACCGGGCTGGACAGCCGGCAGGGCCGCGGCGATCGGCATCGGGCGCTCGGCGCGGAGGCCCTGGCCATTATGCGGGAGATCGGCAACCCCGACGAGGTGGTAATGGCCCGGCTCATTGAGACCTCGCTCGCCTGGAGCACTTTCGACTTGGACGAGGCTGAACAGCTGGCAGCCGACGTGCACACCGAGGCAGTCGAAGCTGGCCGACCCGAACATTGCGCTGCCAGCAGTTGGCTGCTCGGCCAATGCGCCTTGTCCCGGGAGGACGGACCACTCGCCGCCCGTCACCTAAACACCTGCCTGAGCGAACTCGCACAGTCTGAGACCAGCACTCCACCATTCCTGCCGGTGATCACGCCCAGCCTGCAACTGATCCCGATCGCCGGCCGGTTGGTCCCCTGCGTCGAGGAGACCCTGCTGTTGGGCCGACGGGTTGGCGTCATCCAAGCCAAAGGCTACGTGCTGTCCGCGATCGGCTACGCGGCCAGGCTTTCGAGAGACACGCAGTCTGCGATATCCGTCATCACGGATGCAGCCGAACATTTCGCCGAGTTAGGAGATGACCTGGCTAGGGCGCAAACACTTCACCAACTTGGCTGCATTCTGCGCGACTGTGGCGATCACAGCGCGGCCCATGAGGCCCTGTCCCTGGCGCGGGAGCTTCGGCTTGGCCTCGGCGACCGACGCGGCGAGCTGCTGTCCGAGATTAATATCGCCCTGCTCCGCGCCATGGGTGGTGATATCAACCGTGGCCTGACAGACGCTCGGCGTTGCCTTTCGGGGTTCGAGTCCGCGGGAGATCAGGTGGGGATGGGCGCCACGCTGACCATTCTCGGTGCCGCCGAACTGATCTCCGGGGAGGTCCGGGCAGCCCGGGAAATGTACAGGCAGGCAGCGGAAAAGGTCGCCCCATGGCGGCGACACACCGGCTGGCAACGGTTGATGGTGGCAGAGCTATCCAACGAGCTCGGCGACCCGCACCGGGCGGCCCGCGAAATCGACAGGGCTGGGGCGATTTTCGACCGAACGAGATGCCTCATCGCCGGTCAGCGGCTGGCCGCACTGCGTAGGCGGGACTCGGATGATGATGTTGAGACGGCGTTGAGTGCCCGTTGAGGACGGTTCTCTAGCGTTATTCCTGGATCCGACAAATGGATCTGACAAACAAACAGCAATCAGGAGGAACGCATCGTGACAACGACGCAGACTAGGCCGACCCGCATCGGCGAGGCCACCATCGCCGAGTTCGCCGCCGGGCTGCGCGGCACGGTCGTCAGGCCAGGGGACGCGGACTACGACCACGAACGCAGCATCTGGAACGGGGCCCACGACCGCCGCCCGGCGCTCATCGCACGCTGTGCGGGTGTGGCAGATGTGATCCGCACGGTCGATCTCGCGCGCAGCGAGGGGCTGCCGTTGTCGGTTCGCGGCGGTGGACATTCGATCCCCGGGTTTTCCACCGTCGACGACGGTATCGTGCTGGACCTTTCGCTGATGAAGGGGGTCCAGGTGGACCCTGCCCGCCGCCGCGTGGCGGCACAGTCAGGGTGTACCTGGAAGGACCTGGATGCGGAGACCCAGCAATTCGGGCTTGCGGTGACCGGTGGCCTGGTGTCCTCGACCGGCGTCGCCGGCTTCACCACAGGCGGCGGCATCGGCTGGCTCGTGCGCAAGCACGGGCTGGCCAGCGACAACCTGGTCGGCGCCGACGTCGTCACTGCTGACGGGCAGTTTATTCACGCCAGTGCCGACGAGCACCCCGATTTGTTCTGGGGACTGCGCGGCGGCGGCGGCAATTTCGGTGTGGTGACGTCCTTCGACTATCAATTGCACGAAGTGGGCCCCACCGTCCTTTCCGGCCTGGTCTTCTACCCCGGAGAAGAGGCGGAGCAGGTGTTGCGCGGCTATCGAGCGGCCTGCGCGGCGGCCCCCGATGAGCTGACCACGCTGGTCAACATGACCACGGCGCCGCCGGTCCCGTTCCTGCCAGAATCGGTGCACGGCAAGCCGGTCATCGCTGTGGGAGGGTGTTGGACCGGCGATCTGGATGCCGGCGAGGCCGCCACCGCGCCCTTCCGGTCTTTGGGCACGGTCATCGCCGATGTGTTCGCCGCCCACCCGTACGCGGGATGGCAGCAGGCGCTCGATCCGCTGTACCCGCGGGGCGTGCACAACTATTTCCGCTCGGCATTTCTGCGCGCCGCCGACGACGCGTCCGTGCGCGTGCTGCTGGACTCGTTTGCAGCATCGCCCAACGCCATGACGGAGATTCACGTGCACCACCTTGGCGGCGCGGTCGGCCGGGTTCCTGCCGAAGCAACGGCCTTCGCAGTCCGCGATCAGGAATTCATCGTCAATGTTATTGCGCGCACGCCGACGGCGGAAGGCTTCGCGGACGTCGTCGAATGGGCCCGGGGCGTGACGTCCGCGCTCGGTCCGGATGCGGCGGCCTACGTCAATTTCACAGGTGAAGCGAATACGACGCTCGTCCGGGCGTCGTACCCGGCGGATACATACCGGCGGCTCGTGGAACTGAAGAACGAATACGACCCCACCAATCTATTCCGGTTGAACCAGAACATCGCCCCCACGGTGTGACAGCACAGCCTGCGTGAGAAGTGGATGATCAACCGAGGACCGGGAAGCAACCTCACAGCCCGCGCCAGAGGCACCACGAGTAACGCGGCAACTGACCGGCAACGCCGTTCAGTTGCCGCGTTCTTGTTACCGCTCAATTTCTCAATCATCGATGGTGCCAATTTCACCTCCATCGACACCGCGGATGGGCCCGCGGCACAGCAAGCCCCTAACCTGAAGTTGCGTGAGCTGGGGCAGGAAGATCCCTGGGTTCCGGGGTCTTCCTGCCCGTCTCGTGGGAGGCAGGCAGGAGCGAGCCACTGGCGTGGTGTCGGGTTGGAGGTGGCCGTACCGTCGGCCTAAACGCCGGCAATGGCTTCCAGCCGGCCAGATCGAACCGCGTCGGAAAAGGCCTGGTAGTCGTGTTCGTTCTGGTCGGCATAGCGTTCGGAGAAGTCGGTGATCGAGTGATCGAACTTGTCACTCTTGCCCAGGTACGCTCCGATTGCGATCGGGTCCCCGGACCGGGCATGGGCGCGGGCGAGGGTCCATCCGCAGACGCGGGCATACGAGGTCATGTCGAACGGTTTCATTTCTTCGATAACGGCTGAGCCCTTCATGTCACGCAGTTGGCGCCAGTACAGGTACCGGTTGTCCTGGGCGCCTTTGGTCCATCCGAGGAAGATGTCGCTCGCGGCCTGCATCATCCGCTGCCCGCGCACGACGCGTTCGCCGGGCTGTTTGAATTTGCTCTTGGGAAGGTGGTCTTCGAGCACGGACCTGGTGGCCTCCTTGACCTGGAGGAACAGCGGATCCTCTTGATCGCGTCCCTGGAGCAGGGCGATGAATGCCCGGGTGCCGACGCTGCCGACGCCCACGACCTTGCGGGCGACGTCGATGACTTCGAAGCGCTCGAGCAGGAGACGCCGGTCGTCGGGAAGTGTGGCCCGGTAGGCCCGGAGCTGTTCACGAACAGTTTTCTCAACCTCGTCGCCAGACATCCCGTACGTAGCTGCCAGTTCCCGGACGGGGATGACGATGGGTGGCTGGCTGACGATACGGTACTGTCCGTCCACGAGCTCGCCGAGCTTGGAGAGTGCCTGCAGGCTGTCGCGGGTGTGTGCCTTCAGTGCGGACTTCTTGGTGCGCTTCTCGACCCGTTCCACCGCCTTTTTCTGTGCCTTCCCTATCTCGCTGCTCGCGGCCGTCTCGATCGCCGACATCAGCTCTTGCTCGGACAGGTGCGCGTACCAGATGTCCATCGTTCCCATCCGGGAAAAATCCTTCATGGCTTCGCGGTAGGCCCTGACCGCGCTGAGGGTCACGTCGTGCGCCTCGGCCTTGGTGAACTCGTTGTTGCGGGCCGCGATGGTGAAGCTCGCGGCCATGCGTTTGACGTCGTACTCGAAGGGTCCGGGGAGCGTCTCGTCGAAGTCGTTGAGGTCGAAGAGCAGGTTCCGCTCGGGTGAGGCGAAGACGCCGAAGTTGGAGAGGTGGGCGTCGCCGCACAGCTGGGCTTTCAGGCCGGCTCTGGGGGTGTCTTTCAGGTCGGTGGCCATGATCTTGGCTGCACCCCGGTAGAACGTGAAGGGTGAGACCAGCATCCGGCCGTGACGCACCGGTACCAGGTCTTGTTCGCGGGTGAGGTTCTGTTCTTCGAGCAGCGCGACCGGGTCAGGGCGGTCGGGAGCAGGGGCCCAGCCGGTGTGGCTGGAGACGGGCGTTTTTTCCCGGCGGTCTTTGCCCTTCGCAGCTCGTTCCTCGACGCTTGGGTGTTTGATTTTGGTTTCGGCCATGATCGGCGACCTTCCTGTTCGGGCAGGAACCGCCATTGGCACTGCTTGCCTGGGTCAGTTCCTGCTGTGCGTGCGAACCTGCGGTGATTCAAAGCGCTGCTGGAGGATCAGCTCACGGGGTTGTTGATTCCGCTAACGCCGGTCCGTGCGTGGCTTGCCTGGTGTGTGCATATTGTCGGTTTCGTTCAGGCTGTGGGCTGGCCGGTCATGGGGTGCTTTGGTCCGTGAGCTGGTTGCGGCGGTCACACTCTCAATCACCCAGGAAGACAGGACCGCGGTGACCATGCCCAGGACGACAAACCCGCCGATCATCAACGCGGACGCAGCCAGCCGGCCGGGAACTGTGACGGGGTACAGGTCGCCGTAACCGACCGTGGTGATGGTGACCACCGCCCACCACAGGGAGTCACCCATCGAGGTGATATTCGCGCCCGGAGCGCCCCGTTCGAAACTGAGTACGCTCAGGGCCACGGTGTAAAGGAGAAGGACGGCGGAGGCGACGACGTAGGCCATGACGCGCGCCCTGATGGCAGTGCCCGGGGCCCGGTCCATCACCTTGCGCAGCCTCAAGGGCCGCAGGAGCAGCAACGGCCGCGCCGCGGGAATGACCACAATAAGCAGGTCCATGGGGTGGCGGAGGAACCACCGGCGCCGCCGCGGGGCCAGCATTAGTTTCACGATGTAGTCGATGCCGAAGGCTGCCCAGGTCAACCAGATGACAAACGTCAGCGCATCGGCGGAAGGCTCGGGCGGTTGTGCAATGACCAGGATGGAATAGGCCGCCAGGAAGACAAAGGCCGCAACGATGAGGGGCCTCTGCGAATGCTTCTGCCAGGTTTCTTGTGTCATGGCCGGATTGCGGGACGCCGCTACGCGGCATCCTGTCTGGGGAAGACCACCTTGTGCACGATGATGATGAGGGACGCGGCGATGGGGATGGCGACGAGGGCGCCGAGCACGCCGCCGAGGGTTCCTCCAGCGACCGCGGCGATCACGACGAGCGCGCCGGGCACCGCTACTGCCTTGTTCATGATGCGCGGGCTGATCACGTACGACTCGACCTGCATGTAGATCAGGTAGTAGATCGCTGCCGCTACGCCGGTCGCGGGAGACGCGGCCAAGCATACGAGCGAGATGATGACTGCACCAGTCAGGGTTCCGACGAGCGGCACGAGCGAGCAGAGGAACGCAATGAAGGCCAGCAGGATCGGGGCGGGGGCGCCGATGATGGTCAGGTAGATCAGGCTCAGAACGCCGTTCACCGCACCCAGAGTGAGCTGGCCGATCACGTACCGGCCGACTGCTCCGGTGATGTCCTGGCCCACGTCGATGAAACCGGCCCGCGAGCTGGCCGGCACGAACCGGGCGGCGTAGCGCTCCATCGACTCGAGCGAAATCAGGAAGTACAGCGTGAGGATCAGAACGATGGTGGCGCCGGTGAGGCCCCCAGCGATGCCCGCGCCGACCGCGAAGAGACCGCCGGTCAGTACGCCGATGTTGTTCGGGTTCCCGAGCCAACTGCCGATCGTGGCGGCGGTGTCCTCGACCCAGCTCGAGCCGCTGAATGACCCGACCCAGGCCACAAAGTCGCTGTTCTTGAAGTCTCTGACGATTTCCGGCCAGTTGTTAATCGTGGTGGTGACCTGCCCGACGACAATCGGCACGATCACCGCGATGAGCGCGACAAAGACTCCGATCACGACGGCGAAGACGATGAGAATCGCCGTCCAGCGGGGCATCCCGCGCCGTTGAAGCCAACTGACCACGGGGTCAAGGCCCAGCGCCAGGAAGATGGCGAGGGCAACATAGAGGATGACGGTGCTGAGCTGCCCGACGATGACGCCGAGAAAAAGTGCCAAAAGTACACCGAGTGCGCCGACGAATCCGACACGGAACGCGCGGATGTGCAGCTCGGGTGCCGTCGACCTGGGGCTGGTCGTGCCCTCAGGTGCCGTCGACCCGGGGCTGGTCGTGTCCTCGGGTGCCGGGAGGGTCGCAGCCGCGCGGCGGGAAAACATCATTGCCTCCACATGGGAGGAACGCTACGACCGGGCGTGGGTCGCCCGACAGAGGCGAAGGACCCCCGAGCGTATGAGTGGCGTGCGCTGAACCGTACTGAGGACAGACGCTGCGATGGGCGGCCGGGCCCCGACGGGTCATCGGATCCGGCCTCCTGCCGCAGGCCGGTCCTTAGCTTGGTCGTTTCCCCGTGACCGCGCGTGCGACGGCCTGGAACGGCACGAAGAGGAATACCGCAATGGCGAAGTAGAGTGCGATTGCCACCTTAGGGTCAATGAGACTGATCAGGATGGTAATGACATAGGCGACGACGGCGTACCAGTTCTCGTTGTCCTCGTTCACGGCCTTGATAGCCTTGATAGCCTTGAAATCCTCTGCCGCCAAGCCCGCGTCGGCGTACGACGCCACGAACAAGGTGTAATTGCGATCTGACATGGTGAGCCTCCAGTCGGTAATGGCCGACGCAAGAGGCTCCTTGCCATGTGAAAACTGAAGGTCTGAGCGCCATCCGTTCGGAGACTTATGATTCTGTCGCACAGGCGCGGCATTCACGCTTCGCCCGTCCGGTTGCTGAGACGTCTCCATCGAATAGATCGTCCGTTCTGGATGAGCCGGATATCCAGGACGGGTGCCATGCTGGCCCCATGGATGATCAGTCCGCTGCCTGGCAGTCCCAGTCTCGGCCGCGTGCTTATCAGACAGGGCGGATGGAAGCATTCAGCGACGTTGTGTTTTGCCATTGCGATAACGCTCATCAACATCAAGTCCTGGATGCGGTTCGTCCGTCGGAGAGTGAGGGCCTGTGAGCGATGTGGCTGAGCGGCAAGTGGGTGCGACCGGGGTCGTGCTGTTGACGTTGGCGATGGGGCAGTTCGTGATGGCCCTGGACACCACCGTGATGAACACGGCGATCGCGACGGTGGCCAGCGACCTCGGGACCACGGTGACCGGCATTCAGACGGCGATCACGCTCTACACGCTGGTGATGGCGTCGTTGATGATTACGGGCGGCAAGATCGGCGAGATCATCGGACGGAAGCGGGCGTTCACGATCGGGTGCGTCGTATATTCCTGCGGATCGTTGACGACGGCACTGGCCCCGAACCTGACCGTGCTGATCATCGGCTGGTCATTCCTGGAGGGTCTGGGAGCCGTACTGATCATGCCGGCGATCGTGGCGCTCGTCGCGTCGAACTTCGGCAAGCCCGAACGGCCGCGTGCCTACGGGCTGGTCGCCGCCGCCGGCGCCATCGCGGCGGCGCTCGGCCCGCTGATCGGCGGCGCGTTCACCACCTACGCATCGTGGCGCTGGGTGTTCGCCGGCGAGGTCCTCATCGTGGTCGTCATCCTGCTTCTCGCGCGGCGCGTTAACGACACACCCGCTGCGGAGGGTGTCCGCCTCGACCTCGTGGGCACGGTGCTGTCGGCGCTCGGTCTCACTTTGATCGTCATGGGCATCCTCCTCTCGGGGTCGTGGGGGTTCGTGCAGCCCAAACCCAACGCGCCGGAGTGGCTCGGGCTGTCTCCGGTCATCTGGCTCATCCTCGGCGGCGGTGTGGTCCTGGCCCTTTTCATGGCGTGGGAGAACCGGCGCATCGCACGCGGTGAGGGCGCGCTCATCGACCCCGCGATGCTCCGCAACCTCCAGCTGCGCAGCGGCGTCACCTCCTTCCTGTTCATGTACCTCGTCCAAGCAGGCACCTTCTTCGTCGTCCCACTGTTCTTGTCCGTGGCGCTCGGGCTTTCGGCGATCGAGACCGGAGTGCGCCTGCTGCCTCTTTCGCTGACTCTGCTGATCTTCGCCATAGGCATACCGAAACTGCGCCCGGACGCTTCGCCACGACGTGTCGTCAACGCCGGCTTCGTCGCCCTGTTCACCGGCCTGGTGCTCCTGGTCGCACTGCTCGAAGTCGGTGCGGGTCCAGAGATCGTGACCTGGCCGCTGCTGCTCGCGGGTTCCGGACTGGGAGCGATGGCCTCCCAGCTCGGCAGCGTCACCGTGTCCGCCGTGCCTGACGAACAAAGCGGTGAGGTCGGCGGTCTGCAGAACACCGGCACCCAGCTCGGCGCCTCGATCGGGACCGCGCTAGCCGGCGCTGTGCTCATCTCCGCGCTCAGTGCCTCGTTCTTCGCGATCATCCACGACAACCCGGAAATCCCGGCCACCCTCGAGTCGCAAGCGCAAGTACAGCTCGCCGACGGGGTTCCGTTCGTTTCCGACGCGGACCTGAGGGCCGCGCTCACTGCCGCGAACGTTCCCCCCGCGACCATCGACGCGGTCTCGGAGGCGAACGCGGACAGCCAGATCCAAGGGTTACGCGCCGCCATCTCCATCCTTGCCCTGATCACACTGCTCGCCCTGGTCTTCACCCGCGGCATACCAACCATTCAACCCGGCACCCAAACCAAGCAGGACTCCCAACGGGCGCCGTGATCATCAACGGCTCGCAAGCACACCAGCGCGCCGGTGAACGGTGCCGGTTCGGTGAAGCCGGTCCTGCTCTCCCATGGAGGGAACAGGATCGTACGGCGCGAAACTCAGGCAACAAGCCTCCGACGCCGGTTTAATAAGTACCGTCGTACGCCGAGGCTGTGTACCGGGTACTTCCGGAATACAACTCACCTGAAGTGCTGCCCGAGAAACCGCTACAGTAGCCGGTCGTATCGGCGCAGGGTTCTCCGTCCCCCTCCTCTGTCCGTTTCGCCATTCTCAATCCACCCCGTTCGGGTGTTGCAGCCCGTCCTCAGTGCGCTGTCCGCGGCGGAGGGATCCGGCCGCGTTCAACACCGCATTGCGCATCGCGATGCCCGATCGGGTCTTGGGTACGAGGAGGCGCGATGCGATGCCGGCGCCCCGTAGTAGCGGTCGGACGTGTTGGCGGTGCCTGTGTTCATAGCCGGCGAAAGCAGCGGTGTGGTCGCCCGGATGGGCGGCAATCGCGTCGGCGAGGGTCTTGGCTCCAACGATCGCGCTGCTGGAGCCGTCACCGAACAGCGAGATGCAACTCGCCGCGTCACCGAGCAGCACCACGCGGCCGGCACTCCACCGCGGTACGTCCACGCGGGAGACGGCGTCGAAGTACCTATCGCCGGACGCACCCCATTCCTCGAGCGCGAGCGTGGTGAGCCATCCGCCGCCGGCGTAGGCGGACTCGACGAGGCGCTTTCCTTGTTCCGCATCGCGGTAGTCGAAATCGTGCTGCCCACGGAAGATAAATGCGAAACCGGGCTTCCCACCCGCCGGATGGATGGTCAAGGAGGTTCCCGGTTCGTTGTACAACAGCACGGTGCGCGGATCCGCGACCGGCACAGGGGCGCGCACGGTGCCCACGAACATGCCGAAAGGGCGGGAAAAACGTTCCTCGGGGCCGAATGCCAGGCGCCGAACGGTGGAGTGGAGTCCGTCGGCTCCTACGACCAGGTCGAAGCGACGGGAAGGGGTCCGCTGAAACTCGACGTCGATTCCGCCGCCGTCTTGATGCAAGGCAGCGATCGAGTCGTCCGGGATGATGAGACTTGTCTCCCGGGCCTTGTCGAACAACAAGCCGACGAGTTCATTGCGTGCGACCTCGACCTCCTGCTGGCGGTCGACGCGGCGGCGCGTGCGGATCGTGGCCTGTGGCCGCCCGTCCGCGTCGACGAAGACCAGGCGTTCGACACCGGTGGCAGCCTCCTCCAGGCGCGGCCAGATGCCCATTTGCCGTGCAATAGCGACCGCTGCTCCGCGTACGTCGATAGGGTTGCCGCTGAATCGTGTGTCGGCCGCTCTTTCCACGATCGTGACCGACCAGCCAGCCTTCTCCAGCCAGTACGCGGCGGTCGAGCCGGCAATCCCGCCGCCGGAGACCAGTACGCTGCGATCCACCATGCCCCCATTCAAGCACTCAACACCGGAGGCAAGTCCGCACTGCTGGCGATCCCACGTCGGACCCAATTTGGATCGCAAAGACCCGATCCGAAACCAAGAGTGTGGACACTGTCCACACTCTTCTGGCGGTGCCGGTTCGTCCGGTTTTGCTGCGTCAGCCATGAGCTGGTCGATGCGTGCCGAGTACGTTTAGGCGGCTTTGAGCGCGTCGGTGTGCTTGAAGGGTTCCGCCAGTGCATTATCTGCCTGTTCGACGCACGACCGGCAAGGTTCACACCGCCATCGAGCGGGTGGTTAGGCTGGGTGGATGGCGACAGTTATTCTCGTGCGGCACGGCCGCACCACAGCCAATGCCACTGGACTGCTGGCCGGTCGGGCCGTCGGCGTCAGCCTGGACCAGATCGGGCGCGACCAGGCGGCTCTGACCGGAGACCGGCTCGCGGCCGTGCCAGTAGTCGGGGTGGTGTCGAGCCCACTTGAGCGTTGTCAGCAGACCGCCCAGCTCATCCTCGATCGCCAGGCTGGCTCGCCGTACGCGCCGGTCGATCCGGATCTCACCGAGTGCGATTACGGCCAGTGGCAGGGCCGCACGCTCAGTGATCTCGCGACCGAGGATTTGTGGCCCGTTGTGCAGTCGCAACCGTCCGCCGTCGTCTTTCCCGGCGGTGAATCCATGGCCGCGATGCAGGCTCGGTCGGTGGCAGCGATTCGACGCCACGATGCAGCCTTCGAAGCCGAGTACGGGCCAGGGGCCGTGTGGGTGGCGGTGAGTCACGGTGACATCATCAAGTCAATCCTCGCCGACGCGCTCGGCATGCACCTTGACCTGTTCCAGCGTATAAACGTGGGGCCCGCCTCCGTATCGATCGTGCGCTACGGCGCTAGTCGGCCGAGCGTTTACGCGACAAACACCGACGCGGGTGATCTGTCGTGGCTGTCGAACGGCATCCACTCTGGCGACGCGCCGGTGGGTGGCGGTGCAGGGCAAAAGGCGCCATGAACCTCATGTGCCTAGAATACTGACATGCCTACACGTGTTCACGAGTTTGCCTGGCCTGATCGGGTCGTCGTTGGCACCATTGGCCTTCCGGGGGCGCGAACGTTCTATCTGCAGGTGCGCGCAGGGACGCAGATCGTGAGTATTGCCCTGGAGAAGCAGCAGTCGGCTCTGCTCGCGGAGAAGATCGACGAAATTCTCGACCAGCTGATCACCATCGAGGGCAACCCCTTCAGCGTTCCCACGAGTACTCCCATTGAACTTGTCGACAATGACCAACTCGAGGCCGTTCAGGAGCAGTTTCGCGCCGGCGCCATGAGCTTAGGTTGGGACCCAACCACGGCCCAGGTCGTATTAGAGGCCCACCCCATCACCGACGTCGATGCTGATGACAACGACAGATCGCTTGATGTGGACGGCGCTAACGAGCCCGAAATGCTGCTGGTGCGAATGCCGGTCGGCACCGCCCGCGCATTCGCCAAGCGCACCCGGGAGATCGTGGGCGCCGGGCGTCCGACGTGCTCGCGCTGCGGTTACCCCATAGACGCCGACGGGCACATCTGCACCCTTCCCGAGGTCTGATGCCAGCGCCGGACCTAGTGACCGCCGAGCTGACGCTCACCGGCCGCATCACGACGGCTTCAAACGCTACATTTCTGGGCAGCATCGGCGACGTGGTGGTCGTCTATAAGCCGATAGCAGGCGAAAGTCCGCTGTGGGATTTTCCCCACGGCACACTGGCTCACCGGGAGGTGGCCGCCTACCTGGTCTCGCAGGTCTTCGGCTGGGACGTCGTGCCGCACACCTGGCTGCGCGATGGTCCGATGGGCGAAGGCATGGTGCAGCTCTGGCAGGAGCCAGACCCAGCCCAAAGCGCCGTGAACCTGGTCGCGACGGACCAGGTGCCGGAGACGGGCTGGAAACACGTTCTCGAGGGACGAGATGAGAACGGACGGATGGTCGCCCTCGTTCACGAAGACTCGCCAGCGCTCAGACGCATGGCGGTGTTCGACATGGTCGTCAACAACGCCGACCGCAAAGGCGACCACATTCTTGCCATGACGGACGGACACCGGCACGGCGTGGACCATGGGCTCACCTTTCACCGAGACCACAACCTGCGCACGGTGCTGTGGGGTGGCTGGGAGAAGCTCTGACCGCCGAGGAACGCGACGGCATCGATCGTGTCAGCGAGGGACTGCACGGTGGGCTGGGACGAAACCTGGCGGACTTGCTCAGCGCCGAAGAAATCGCATCGCTCGCCGCGCGCTGCGCCCGGTTGCGCTTGGCAGGGCGGTTTCCGGCTCCGAGCGGTGAGATGTCGGCGGTGCCCTGGCCGCTGTTCTAGGGGAATTACCAGGTCATGGTGCCCCCGCCAGTCACGTCCATGTGCAGGTAACTAAAAGACAAAACCGCCGACCAGGGAAGGAAGGAGCACGCAGGCCTCAGCAACGGCCACCAACAAGAAAGGGCCCCCGAAGGGGCCCTCATGTGAACTGTTTGTCCACGCTCAGAGGCCCATAAGCCCCTGAACAGGGAAACACGTGCCCGAGGTGGGTCTCGAACCGGGTTCCAGCACTCGAATTTCTGCCACTCCCCCGAAATCCTCCGCAATCCGGACCAGTCCGGCACCAGTATCACCCGATCCGAAGCCCAGGGTTACGGATTCGTCGATCACCGTCCGAAGTCTACGGCGCTCACACGTCCGGGTATGTAGCCCCGCTTTAGTGAATGCCCATTGGTGAGGTTGGCGATTCCGTGTCGCTGGAATGAGACTGTTACAGCAGTACGACCTATTCGGCGTAGAAGTTTCCAAGGGCGACGGCGACGAAGAGACCAGCAATGATCCAGAAGAGCCGTTCATGGTATTCGATCCCGCGGGCCGAAGTGATCCGCCGCCGCGCGCTGCGGGTCAACCGAATTGGCGTTTCAATCCTTCTTCGCGGCGGACAGGTCGATGCATACGATTCCCCTGTTGCCGTCCTGGTCGGCGATCACGGTGAGCGAGGGCGCGTTGCTGTCATCGACGACGGTCCCGCCCGCGGCGAGGGCGGCGGCGATCCGCTGCTCGGCCACCTCTGGCGCCACATAGACCTCGATGTGGAACCGCTGACGCGAGGTCTCCGTCTCCTCGGCGTCCCCGAACCACAGGTTCGGTACCCGTCCCGTGGCGTCCCTGATTTCATCGCTGGGGGACCCGCGGCCCTGGGCCTCGGCGCTCCCGGTCAGCAGGGCGGCCCACACCGGGGCGATGGTCGCGGAGCGCGCCGTGTCGAGGCCGAGCTCGATGTCGCTGACCGAGGCCGGGTCGGCGTCGAGCTTGTAGTCGGCGGCGATCTCGGTGATCCGTCGCGCTAGGTCGACGTCCTGCTGGGTCACCCATTCAACGACGTGTTCGGTGCCCTCGCCGTCGCGGTAGACGGCGTCGTCCGTGATCAGCTTGAGGTCGACGTACCCTTTGCCGATCGACATGCGGGGGTGGTGTCCGAGCGCGTCGCCCGCCTCGCCCACCGCGGCGACGAACCGTGCGCCGGCGCCGAAGTCGTCGACCAGGTAGCGGGCATGCAGTCCCTGGGCCAGTTTGCGCCAGTCGGTCAGGTTGGCCTCGGCGATCTGTTCGCCCTTCAGCATGTCCATAGACGGGGATCCTACCAAGGTCAGTTCAAAGTTGATACGGCTGTGACTGGTGTGACTCGCTTGTGATCCGACATTGAATTTGGCCCGCTCGGCGCCCCCACCCAGGCTGCTCATATGTCCGGGCGGGCCAGGGGACTGCGCTGGCGGCCCTCTATCCCGCGTCTTCGGGAACCTTCAAATGAACGCGTGCACCTCACGGTTCACTTGACTATATTTCTGAGTACGCTCATAATTGAGTAAACTCAGCTGCAACGAACCGCACGTCATATGAGGAGCAGCACGCCATGAGGGCATTCGTCGTCACCAAGTACAAGGAGCCGCTGCGCGCAGCCGACGTCCCTGAGCCGACCGTCGGCGACCGCGATGTGCTGGTCCAGGTCCAGGCAGCTGGCCTCAACCAATTGGACGAAAAGATTCGCCTGGGTGAGTTCAAGCAGATCCTCCCGTACAAGCTGCAGCTGATCCTCGGCAACGATGTCGCCGGCACAGTCATCCGTGTCGGGGCGAAGGTGCGCGGATTCAAGCCCGGTGACGAGGTCTACGCCCGCCCCGACAAAGACCGCATCGGCACGTTCGCCGAGCGCATCGCCATCACCGAGGCCGATCTGGCGTTGAAACCCGCATCGATCAGCATGGAGGAGGCCGGCTCGCTACCGCTGGTTGCACTTACGGCGTGGCAGGCCCTCGTTGAGCAAGGCAACGTACTGCCGGGGCAGAAAGTCCTCATTCACGCCGGGGCCGGCGGGGTCGGGTCGATCGCGATCCAACTCGCCAAGCACCTCGGCGCCACCGTCGCGACCACCACAAGTGCCTCCAACGCCGACTTCGTGCGCGACCTCGGCGCGGACACGGTGATCGACTACCGTACGCAGGATTTCGAGCAGCTCCTCGCAGGGTACGATCTGGTGCTCGACAGCCTCGGCGGGGAGAACCTCGGGAAATCACTGCGCATCCTGAAGCCCGGCGGGAAGGCGATCGGAATCGCCGGCCCGCCGGACCCGGCGTTCGCGCGCAGAGCCGGTTTGAACCCGGTGCTGCGCCTGGCCATAGCGGGGCTCAGCAGCAGGATCCGGCGGCAGGCGAAGAAGCTCGGCGTCAGCTACGAGTTCCTCTTCATGCGTGCCAGCGGCGACCAGTTGCGCCAAATTGGCTCTTTGGTCGACGACGGCGTGCTGCGCCCGGTCGTGGGAAAGGTCTTCAACTTCGCCCAGACCCCACAGGCGCTCGAGTCGCTGGCCAAGGGCGGCTTCCGCGGCAAAGCGGTCGTCACCCTTCCCTCCTGAGCCGCCGGCACCATTCACCGCACAGACCACTCAGGAGGACTACCAGCATGAGCAGCTTCGACACCCCAAACGGCTCCGTCGTCACCTCGTACGCGAAGGCCGCCACACGCACCATCACCGCCGGTGGCGTCACCTACGCCTACCGCGAGCTCGGGCCCAAGGCCGGCATCCCCGTCGTGTTCTTCGTGCACCTTGCCGCGACCCTGGACAACTGGGACCCCCGCATCATCGAGCCCATCGCGAAGAACCGCCACGTCATCACCTTCGACCAGCGCGGGGTCGGAGGCTCCACCGGGCAGGTTCCAGACAGCATCGAGGCGATGGCCGACGACGCCTATACCTTTATCAGGGCCCTCGGGTTCGACACGATCGACGTCTTCTCCTTCTCAATGGGCGGCATGATCGCCCAGGACCTGCTCTTCAAACATCCCGACCTCGTCCGCAAGCTCGTGCTGGCCGGTACCGGGCCGCGGGGCGGCAAGGACATCGACAAGGTCGCCCGCACGACCTACCGGGACGTCCTCCGCGCGAGCCTGACGCGCGCGGACCCGAAGGAGTTCCTGTTCTTTAACCGCAACGCCACCGGCAAGCCGGCTGCGAAGACGTTCATCAGGAGCCTGCAGGAGCGCACTGTCGACCGCGACAAGCCGATCAGCACCAAAGCCTTCCAGACGCAGCTGAAGGCAATCCGGAAGTTCGGCCGCTCCGCGCCGTCGGACCTGTCGCAGCTCACCCACCCCACCCTCATCGCCAACGGCGACAACGACCGCATGGTGCCGTCGATCCTGTCCGAGGACCTGCACCGGCGCATCACGGGGTCCGAGCTGATCATCTACCCCGACTCGGGCCACGGCGGCATCTTCCAGTTCCACGACCGGTTCTCCCCCGTCGCCGTAGAATTCCTCGCGCACGGACCAGCACGTACCTGACAGATCCCGCCAACAGAGCAGAGAGGCACAATGGCCCTGCCCGCCCGTGAATACGGGCGGGCAGGGCCATTGGCGTGGGGCCTCGTTGCGCCGGCCGGCTCGAACAGGGCCCACCGTTGTTCAGACACTCCCCACCCGTTCCGTCGCCTCTTGTTGGAGGCCTCGTGGGCCGCGGCATCCTTGGACAGGTGTGGTGCCACCGCGCTCACTTTTGGTGAACCCGGTGGCACCGGATGTTCGCTTATGCGTTCGCGTCCATCAACTGCGGGTAGACCGCTTCGAGGGGTGCGCTGAGTCCGGCCTTGAGCTGGACGGACGTTTCGTCAGCGAGGACCTCGTACTCCCCTGCCTCGGTGGCGTCGAACACGGCGCGCACCAGCACGGCCGGGTCGAGCTTCGGGTCGGTGGCATGCGCGGCCATCGCGGTGTCGACGTATGCGACGTGGACGCCGACGACGTGCACGCCGGCGGGGGCAAGTTCGAGGCGGAGGGAGTTGGTCGCGGACCAGAGTGCGGCCTTGGTGGCGCTGTAGATGCCGGCGACGGCGTACCAGCTCAGAGCCGAGTGGATGTCGATGATCATCGCCCCGTCCTTCGCCGACAGGACTGGAGCGAACGCGCGGGCGACGAACAGAGGCCCGAGGAAGTTCGTCTGGACGTTCCGGCGGATCTCCTCGTCCGTGTGGGTGAGGATCCCGGGGCTGGAGACCGACGCGCCGGCGTTGTTGATCAACACGGTCACATCCGGTGCCGCCTCGACCGCTGCCTGGATGGAGGCGGAGTCGGTGACGTCCAAGGCGAGCGGAACGATGCGTTCGTCGTTCCAAGTGCCGGGCGTGCGGGCGGAGGCATAAACCTTTGCAGCTCCCCGGGCGAGGGCTTCGTGCACGAAGTGGGTGCCGATTCCGCCGTTGGCTCCGGTGATGAGAACGACTGCTCCGTTGAGTGAGGGCATGGCAGTTTCTTCCTTCTGAGGGGTGTGGGTTGGGTGAGGTCGGTGGCGGGCTGCCCGCGGCAGACGACTAGGCGTGTGCCAGAGCAGGGTAGTCGGTGTACCCGGCCGCACCGCCGCCGTACAGGGTGCCCGGGTCCAGCTCGTTCAGCGGTGCGCCGGTGCGCAGGCGCTGAACAATGTCGGGGTTTGCGAGGGCGAATCGGCCCAGCGGCGCGATGTCCGCGAGCCCGGCGTCGATGTCGTCGGCAATCTGCTCGCGGTCGCGCCCGTACCGGACGACGAGCAAGGCAGCAGGCCAGGTGTCGCGGAAGGACCGAAGCAGTTCGTCGTCACCGAGGTGGTGTACATGCAGGTACGCAAGTTTCAAGGTGGCGAGTTCGCCGACCAGGTGTCGGTACTGTGTCCGGACGTCCACGGGGTCCCCTTCGTTGATTCCGCCCAGCGGGAACGCCGGTGAAATGCGGATGCCGGTCCGGTCTGCCCCGATCTCCTCGGCCACCGCGCGGGCGACCGCGACGACGAAGCGGGACCGGCTCTCCACTGATCCGCCGAATTCGTCCGTGCGATGGTTCGAGTTCGGCGAGAGGAACTGGTGCAGCAGGTACCCGTTCGCGCTGTGGATCTCCACGCCGTCCGCTCCCGCTGCGATAGCGGAGGCCGCGGCATGGCGGAACCCGGCGATGGTGGCCTGGATGTCGTGGGCGCTCAACTCACGCGGCACCGGCGTCTTCTGCGGGCCCATTGGAGTGAACATGTCCTGCTCGGCCGAGATCGCCGACGGGCTCACAGGCCGACGGTGGTGCGGGGTGTTATCCGGGTGCGACATCCGGCCGACATGCATCAGTTGGATGAACAGCGCTCCGCCGCCTGCATGCACCGTGTCGGCGATCTTTCGCCATCCCTCGATGTGTTCGGGAGTGTAGATGCCTGGGGTGTTCAAGTAGCCCTGACCGTCCTCGGACGGCTGTGTGCCCTCGGTGATGATCAGCCCGAGCGAGGCGCGCTGGCCATAGTACTCCGCGGCCAGTTCCCCGGGGGTACCGTCCGGGTTCGCACGGCTCCGGGTCAGCGGTGCCAGCGCGAGCCGGTGCGGCAGCTCCACATTCCCGAGGGTGAATGGCTGCCAGAGCGAAGATGACGTGGTCATGAGTGCATAGTCCTTTGCGTTGATGGGAAACCGGCCACTTCCACCCGGGCGGACCGTTGCAGCCCGCCAACGGCGTGGGAGAATTAGCGAAGAGTTCAACCCGTTACAGTAATGACTATGCTCATAACTGAGTGCAGTCAGAATATATTCCCGGAGGATCCATCATGTCTCTCGCCTCCCAGCCGGTCGGACGGCGTGAGCGGAACAAGCAACAAAAGCTGGACCGTATTACCGCGGCAGCCAGCGAACTGTTCGCCGAGCACGGCATCGAGGATGTCACGACCCAGCAGATCGCCGACAAGGCGGACATCGGCACCGGGACCCTGTTTCTCTACGCCAAGTCCAAAGGTGAACTCCTGCTGCTCGTGCAGAACGCACACTACGCCGAAGCACTCCAGCGGGGTCGGGCGGATGCCGAAACCATATCCGATGTCCTCGATGCGGTGATGGCCATCGTCCAGCCGATCGTGGAGTGCAACCGCGTCCAGGTCGACAACGGACGCACTTACCTGCGGGAGATGGTCTTCGGCGATCCCGAGGAGCCTCGACACAGCGAAGCTCTGTCGATCGTCGCGCAGACCGAGGAGGCCACCGCTGCCGTCCTGGGCACGCACGAGCAGGCCGGTGCTGGTGATGCCGCAACGATGGCCCACATCGTCACTGCAATCATGTTCCTCAGCATGGCGGCGAGCGTGAACGCCGGATTGAGCACCGACGAGATTGTGCGGGATATCCGGACCCAGGTCGGCGTGCTGCTGTCCCGCTGACGCAATCAAGTGCTCGCACTAACGCCCGGTGTCCACCAGGCGCCTGCGGTCGTGGATCGGGAGGCGCCATTCGTCAACGACCTCATGGCCAAGGTAGGAACCAGAGACCGGCCCAGCTGGTCGCCCACGCATACAGGGCACGTCTCGCCTCCTGATCCATCTACTGCGAATGCGGTAGTGGAACAGTCAATGCGGACGATGCGAGCCGACTCCATTGACTGGACGATAGAAGGGTGAGCACCTGCCGCGCCAGCGGCGGGACCCCCTTGCTGTGAGCGACAGCCGCGACACCATATCTGCTACGTTCCGGGACTAACTGCGAGGGTTCGCGCAGTGCGCCCATCACCGACTTGGTCGCGCGGCCGCGGTGGCCGGCGCTCCACTCAACGGCCGAGCCCACAGCGCAGCAAGTCCCGCAGAGCCGAGCGGGCCCGGAGCGGACGGGCCGCGGGTGAGAGCAGGGTCTCCCGGGCGAGGCGGATCCGCAGTGCGCCTGGCCGAATGGTGAACCGCAGTGGGGCCGCCATGCGGATCGCTTCCCCGTCCATGCCGACGTCGATCGGCCCACCCGAGTCCACCTCAAAAGTCGAGGGCTCCCAGGCGACGGAGCCGGGAAACGTGTCCGGGTGCCCGCTGGCCGCGGCCAGCTGGCGCCGTGCTTCTGCTGGATCGTCCGGGAGCTTGAGGGCCATCACCCCGAGGTGGCCGCCGTCGAGTCGCGGCCGGTTGGCGAGGGTGGAGGGCGTGCGCCCATACGGGTTGTTCGAGACCTGGAGCACGTGCGCGCGGGTGTACTCCTCCCCCGCCGGACCGGTGAAGCGCAGGTCGAAGGGTTGGCTCCCGGGCCCCAGCATGCTCGGCAGCATGCTCAGGGTGGTGTCCACCTTGGCATTTCGGTACTCGGGGGAACGGACGATTTGCGCGTACAACCCGAGCGAGACGTTGTTGACGAACACCCGGCCGTTGACTTGGCCGAGGTCGATGCGGCGTTCCACGGCCACTCCGAACGCGTCGAGTGCCCCGAGAACGTTGCCGCGGTCGAGGCCGAGATCCATGGCCAGGTGGTTGAAGGTGCCGGCAGGCACCACGACCATGGGCACACCGTGCCGGGCGGCCACGTCCGCGACCAGCCCAAGCGAGCCGTCCCCGCCAGCCATGCCGAGCACATCGGCGCCGCTGGCCACTGCGGCCTCGGCCAGCCCGGTAAGGTCCTGCCCCGGTTCCAGGATGAGCACCTCAATGCCGCGTGCCCTGCATTCGTTGACCAAGCCGAGGCGATCGGCCTTGCCGCCCCCGCTGCGGGGGTTCACGATCAAGGCGGGATGGCCCGCCGGCGGAACGGCGCGGCCCGGAGGTTCCGACCGTCGCAGGCCGCGAATCCCGCGGATGGCCGCGATGCCCGCCAAGACGAGCACCGTCCCTGTTATGAACGCCCCGACCCAACCGGTGTCGGATCTGCTCGAACGAGTCACCGCGGCGTTCAGTCGGCGTGGTGGGCAGGGTCTGCGCGACGGCGTTGACGGAGACGCTGACGAAGGCGAAGCCGCGTGAGGTATGCCGCCGTGTCGCCGGAACCGCGGCCAGCGCACGCCACGAACTGCCAGGGGCCTCTGGGTAATCGGGGCGGCGCTCTTCGGGCCGTAGGCGGCAGTCATCCCTGACCGATCACACGTCGATGCAGCTCCGTCGTGAGTTTGTGAATCTCGCGGGTGAGTTCGGTGTTGTTCTTCAGTTCGGATTCCTGCTCGAGGAAGTCGTGATCAGCCTTTTCCTGCTGGAAGGCGGATGCGCGGTTCTGCCCGATCAGGATGAAGGTCGACAGGAAGATCGTCTCCAGCGAAACGACGAGGGTCAGCGTCGGCCACGGGCTCTTCTCGACGAACAGCATCCACCCGGCGAAGACGGCCACGTGGACGCAAACGAAAGGCATCGATCCGGCAAAGCTGGTGATTGCATCGGCGATCCTCAGTTGCGGGTGCTCGGCACGCTTCTCCCGGAACCTGGTCACGACCGGGTGTTCGCGCAGTGGCGGCGGCGGGTGGAGTCGGGGCATTGCTCTCCTTGGAAGTTGCGGCGGACGAGCCACGCTTCGATCGGTGGCAGTCACTGCACTACTGCGTCGACGGCCGCGTCCCGGGATGCTCCGCCGCCTCGAGGCGGCCAAGGACGCTCAGCCGCCTCCAACAGCTGCTCGAGCACCGTGGAAGAACGCGGTCTTTCACCTCCAGTTTTGGCCGTCCGAACAGGAACGGTAGGGGCTTAGGTCCCATCGCCGGCGACCACGTGATCGGATGGCAGTGGTGCGATACCGAGAAGAAAGGCCGCCTGGGCTGCGCTGCTGCAGCGGTTCCCCGCACCCCAGGTGGTGATCACCGACGGCGGATCCGGGATCGCCGCGGCGTTGTCTGATAGCTGGTCCAATACCGCGGTGCAACACCACCGTGGCCCATGCGTGGGTGCGGGCACACCAGAGCTGGTGGTTAACCCATGACCGGCTCCGCAAGGCCTACCGCCTCCTGGAAAGGCTCAGCCAGGCAGGAACACTGTTCACCTGGTCGACTCGCCAGGGATACCAAGGCTATCTTGGTTCATCGGACGACTCGCCCCAGCTTTCCCTTGTAGTGCCCTGCGGTCCGGACATCCGTCTCAACACGGTCAAGTCGAGCCTGCTCAACACCGAACTCAGTTTTCGCGGTGGCCGGATCCCCGAGCCCCTGACTCGTCGTCCCCAGGGGAGCCGACACGAAGGCCTCGCAGTCCTCGGCGAACCTCTTCAACCCCACTATCCGTGAACTCCTCGAAATGCAGTAACAATTCGAGGAGCCATTCATCGTCGAGAGCAGCAAAATCGTGAACAGACTAGGGCTCACAGCACCCCCCTCGATGAGGCCATCGCCGGAACGCTCCGGGCATACAACTCTGGCAGGTCCCGCGCCGATGCGATAACACGTTCGAGGTCAACGTTCCGGGGTTGGTGTCAGGACAAAACATCGTTTCTCTAGCGGCGTCGACGATCTCGGGGGTGAGACTGTTAACGTGGTTGAGCTGGCCCCTGAACTGCGTGATGTCAGTTCTCGGACGGTTTTCCGCTGGCTGATCCCTGCAGTCGCTGCAGGTTTTGTTCGTCGGCGTCTGCGACCCGCAAGCCACTGGCCGAAGCCGGGCCCAAAACTGGCGGCAAAGCGGGGCCCTGTCGTTGAATCCGCCCGCCGCTTCTGGTGAGCACCGCCGTCGCCACTCCTCCCAGCAGGAGCAGTCCGCCAGCCACTTCCGTGGCCGAGGGCACCTCCTGCAGGGCCAGCCACGCTGCGCTCATCCCCACCACCGGCACTAGCAGCGTGAAAGGGACCACGGCCGACGGCGAGTATGTCGCGAGCAGCCGGTTCCAGATCCCGTACCCCACCAGCGAAGCGAAAACCGCGGTGTATAGCGCGCTCAGGACAGTGGCGGGCTGGAGGTCTCCGATCGTTGCGGTGATGGCATCGGGACCATCGATGATCAGTGAAAGTCCGGCGAGCGGGAGCGGGACCACCGCACCCGACCAGACCACCAGCCCCAGCCCCGACGCCGCCTTGGCTTTGCGTGCAACTACGTTGCCCACAGCCCAGGAAAGCGCCGCGGCCAGCACAATGATGAACGGAAGTAGCGGGGCTACGGCACTGCGGCCCACCGCCACTACCGCCAGGCCGACAACGCCAAGTGCGACGCCGGCCAACTGACGCCCGCTGGGCCGCTCGCCAAGGAACACGGCGGCCAACAGAACCGTAAGCAGAACCTGCGCCTGTAGTACCAGGGAGGCCAGACCTGCCGGCATGCCCAGCGCCATGGCCAGGTACAGCAGCCCGAACTGGCCGGCGCTCATAAAGAGTCCGACACCGACAATTGCTGCCCAGCTGACATCAGGCTTGCGCACGAAGAAAATCCACGGGAAGACCACCAGGACAAACCGCATCGCCACAAACAGCAACGGCGGAACGTCGCGTCCGTTGGTGTGGAGGCCCAAGTCGATGGCCACGAAGTTTAGGCCCCACAAGACAGCGACGAGGATGGCAAGCAAGGAATGGCGAAGGTTCACGCTCCCCACCCTGACAGAGAAGAGAATGAAGCACCAGCGTTGATTCACACCGCATAGCATGTACGTTTGCTTCATGATAGACATCGGAGCGCTCCGTGCGCTGGCAGCGATTGAGCACCATGGTTCCGTCATTGCAGCATCAGAGGTAATGGGCTTCAGCCCGTCGGCGGTATCGCAGCAGATCAAGAAGCTGGAAAAGCAGACTGGCTTCTCGGTCCTGGAGCGGCATGGCCGAGGGGTGCTGCTGACTGAACGCGGACTTGCCTTGGCCGCTTATGGGCGCCGCATTCTCGCCGAACTGGAAGAACTCCAGTCCACGCTCCTGGCCGATCCCGCCAAACCGTATGGCCGCTTGAAGGTGGTGTCCTTCTCCACCGCGTGCCGGGGGCTGGTGGGGCCGATGCTGGGCATGCTCGCTTCCTCCGGCACCGATCTGGACGTCACTGTGCTGGCTGAGGACCCCCGTGAAGCCGTGGCACGTGTAGCCGGCGGGGAAGCCGACCTCGGCATCGTCCACGACTGGAACTCCGTCCCGCTTGTGATTCCAGAGCACGTGATGCTCGAGTGGCTTTCCGATGACATCGCGGACCTCCTGGTTCACCGGAACCATCCCCTGGCAGGAAGGACGGAGGTGGAAGCTGCCGACATGGTTGATGAGCGCTGGATCAGCACCCCGCACGGCGCCATCTGCAACGAGGCCCTATTGCGGATTTTTGCCGATCTGGGCCGCATCCCGGATATCCAGGTCTACGATCCGGACTTCGCAACCCACATCGCGCTGGTGGAGCAAGGGGCCGTGGTGGCGCTCGTGCCTCGTCTCGGCAGGCCGGCACTGCCCGCGGATGTGGTCACTATACCGGTGGTCCGTCCCGTGCCGGCTCGTCGTGTGGGGATGGTGCACCGCAGGACCATGACCCAAAGCCCGGGCATTCAGCACCTTGCCGGCCTCCTGCGCAAGATTGCGGGCCGAGCTGCGAGCTAGTGGTGCTCCCCGGCGCAAAGTATTAGGCGCCTCCTCCGCATCACCACCGGAGACTCTGACGGCCGAGTATCAGAAAGCCCAGAAGCCCGGCTCCGGGCGCGCCCTGTCGGCTTGTGCAGCCGACTACGGATCAAGATGCAGACCGTACAGGCACCTTTGAACACTCAGATGTTCTAAAGCGCCTGTACAACCCCGTACTTCCGCATGAAGTGGTGCAGACGACTTCGAAAAATGACACTTCCGAGTAGTCTCCCAAAGGGTTGTCTCAGTCATGCACGGTTTGGTCCTGATTGGCGGCATGAGGTGCGACGTCGAAGCTCAAGAGGGTCTTTTGGCCACTCGGCCGCACGACGGGCAGTAGTCGAGTGCACTGCGAGTGCAGTATGATGCACTAATGGATGAGAGTACAACGAACTTGGCGCTGGCCATCGGCTCCCGGGTTAAGCAGGAGAGGCAGTCGCGGGGCTGGACGCTTGATCAGCTGGCGGAGTCTGCCGGGGTAAGCCGCAGGATGGTCGTCAACGTGGAGCAGGGTGCCGCGAATCCCAGCGTTGGAACGCTCCTGAGGATCAGTGACGCGCTCGGTGTGGGGCTGCCGGCGCTGGTCGAGTCACCTCGGCCGAAGCCGGTGAAGGTCACCCGCAGTGGTGAGGGCGCTGCGTTGTGGAGCGGCGAGTCCGGCGGCCTCGGTGTGTTGGTGGCCGGCACCGAGCCGCCGGATGTGGTGGAACTGTGGGACTGGACGTTGGGTCCCGGTGACCGTCACGTGAGCGAGGCCCACACATCGGGCACCAAGGAGCTCCTGCAGGTCCAGCAGGGCACGGTCACGGTGGAGGTCGCAAGCCAGTCGGTCACCCTCGATGCAGGCGACGCGTTGACATTCCCGGGCGACGTGGCACACTCCTACGCCAATACGGGCACAGAGCCGGCGAGGTTCTCCCTGGCCGTCTTCGAGCCGGGCGTGGGGACAGGACACCGGCCGGAGGCATCCAATGTCTGAGCAAGGCATGCTGCAGAAATTCCTCGACGGCGGCCAGGTTGACGCCGGCGTGTTCGCGCTGCGGCCCGACTACCGGGCCTCGCTGCTGGCCGTTGACGGACTCGTCCCGGGCCCGAGCGACCAGGCCGGTGAGGAGCTGCTCCAGGAGGCGGAATCCGCAGCCCGCGGGCTGCTCGCTGACCGGCCGGTCGAGCGGCTCCCGCACGTGGCGGCCTGGCGCGATGCTTACCAGGCCTTCGGAGCCAAACCCAGCCGCACGCGCAACAGTCTGGAGGCGCTACTGCGCCGTTCGGTGTCCGGGTTGCCCCGGGTGAACCGTCTCACCGACCTCTATAACGCCGTTTCGGTGCTCCACCAGATTCCGCTGGGCGGGGAGGACCTAAACCGCTACACCGGTGCGCCCCGGCTGGTCCGCGCCACCGGCAAGGAGCCCTTCGATACGGCGGCCGGCGGCGCAGCGGTGATCGAACACCCGGAACCTGGCGAGGTCGTGTGGTGCGACGACGCCGGAGTGACCTGCCGACGCTGGAACTGGCGTCAGGCACGCCGCACCCAGCTCGGAGAGGACACCACCGCCGCACTGTTCATCCTCGACGCGCTCGAACCCATGACCGATGAGGCGCTCCACGCCGTCGCCGAGGACCTGGCCGCCAGGCTGACCCTGCTCGGTCCCGACGTCCGCGTCGCCCGCCGCCTGATAGCCGCCGGCACGCCAGCCAACGAAGGAGACTGACATGCTCATCCACCCCCGGATCCGCGCGATCGGTGACCGGCTGGCCCAAGGGGCCAGCCGTGAGCCAACGTGTCCCCAAGAATCTCCCTGTGCCGCCGTCGGGGCTGGCCGTTGCCGCCATGCTCTCGGTCCAGCTGAGCTCGGCCGTGTCGGTGGATCTGATCGCATCGGTAGGGCCGGCCGGAACCGCCTGGCTCAGACTCAGCGTGAGAGCACTCATCTTCCTCGCCGTTGCCCGACCCCCATTGCGCGCGCTGCGCCGCCACGACGTCCCCGTGCTTCTGGGTCTGGGCGTCGCCACCGGACTGATGACGATCGCATTCCTCGCCTCCATCGAGCGTATCCCGCTCGGCACAGCCGTCGCGATCGAGTTCCTCGGTCCGCTGACCGTCGCCGCAGTACGGAGCCACAGCGCACGGGCGCTAATCTGGCCAGCCCTCGCGCTCCTCGGTGTCGTCCTGCTGACCGAACCCTGGGCTGGCGAGATCAACCTCGCCGGTATCGGCCTCGCAGGGCTCGCGGCCATCGGGTGGGCCGTCTACATCCTGCTGACCCAACGGATCGGCGACCGCTTCACGGGCATCGGCGCGCTCTCCCTCACCGTTCCCGTCGCCGCTGCCACGGCAGCGATCCTCGGCATCCCGCAGTCCGTCGGTCACCTCAACCCCGGTATCCTTGCCGCCGGCTTGGGACTGGCCGTCCTGATGCCGGTGCTGCCGATGGCGCTCGAGATGCTCGCCCTGCGCCGGATGACGCCCACCGCGTTCGGTACCCTGATGGCCCTCGAACCGGCCATCGGCGTGCTCCTCGGGCTGCTCGTGCTGCACCAGCAACCCTCGCTCACCCAATTGGGCGGGATCACGCTCGTCGTCCTCGCCGGCGCCGCCGCGCAACGCGGCGGCCAACGGCAACCACGCTCCCGCGAACACGCCGGCACGCGCACCGACCCTGGCCTCATCAGCCAAGGACCGAAGTAGACGGCTGTCCTCTAGCCGAGTGAGCCCGCCAGACGCTGCGCGAGATTTCCCTGCTTACATGTGGCCCCGCAGCACAGCCCGCCCAGGCAGCGGCTGGCGCCTCAAGACTTTGCTTCCCTGTTGTTCAGACCAAAGGAGTTATGACCATGTTCACCGGCTTGAGCGCCTTCCCCCTTACCCCTCTGGCAGATGATGCCGTTGACGAGCATGCGTTCGTTCGCCTGATCGAACGGCTCTCGGAGGCGAAGGTTGCCTCCATTACCGCGCTCGGATCCACGGGATCCTACGCGTACCTGAGCGGCGAGGAACGGAGCCGTGTGGCCCGTCTTGCCGTCAAGCACGCCGGCGATACACCCGTGTTCATTGGCGTCGGGGCCTTGCGGACCTCACACGTCCTCGCGAACGCTGAGAAAGCAGAGCAGGCGGGGGCTTCCGGGCTCCTGATGGCTCCGATGACCTATCAGCCCCTCACCGACGACGACGTGTTCGAACTCTTCCGCACCGTCACCGCGAACTCGTCGCTGCCCGTCATCGTCTATGACAACCCGGGCACCACCCACTTCACCTTCACGACCGAGCTCTACGGACGCATAGCCGAACTGCCCGGTATCGCTTCCATCAAAATCCCTGGCGTACCGGCCGATCCCGAGCTAGCACAGGCGCGGATTCAGGAAATCCGGGCGGCCGTCCCGGATCATGTCACTATCGGAGTTTCCGGTGACGCGAGGGCCGCCGCCGGTCTGGCCGCCGGGTGCGACGCCTGGTACTCGGTCATCGGCGGCACCTTGCCAGCGCTAGCGATGCGGATCACCGGGGCCGCCCTGGAAGGGCGGATCGCGGACGCATTGGCCGAATCCGAACGGCTTGCACCGTTGTGGCAGCTGTTTGCCGAGTTTGGCGGGAGCATCCGTGTTGTTGCGGCAATGGCAGAACAGCTGGGACTGGCTTCAACATCGTGCCTGCCGCTTCCCATCCAGGGATTGACCGGGAAGCAGCGCGCCCATGTCGCCAGGATTGTCGATGAGCTCGGGCTCAACCCGTAGCGCTGACCTCGGCGTTCCACCCAGGAAGGACCGCCGGGTCGGGGCGCTGGCCCGCTACGTCTTCGCCGCGACCCTGGTGCGTAGCGCAGACGGCGGCGCAGTAGTTGCTATCGTGCTGCTCGCGCACGCCTGCGGGATGCCCGGCTGGCTGGCAGGGCTCCTGGGTGCATCCATTACGGCTCCCCACCTGCTTGGCCCGTTCATTGGACGACGCCTCGACACAGCCCGTGACGGGCGAAAGGTCATCGCGTGCTCCGCCGTCCTCCACGGCGTGCTCCTCGGAGCTGCCGCACTTCTCCTGCCCGTCGACTGGGCGATCTGGCCAGCCATGCTGCTCTTTACCTCGGGCATCTTCGGGCCGATGCTCACCGGCGGGATCAGCAGCCGCCTGCCCTCCATCGCCGGCCCCGAGCAGCGCAGCCAACGCAGAGCACAGAGCTGGGACGTCGCAAGCTACGGACTCAGCGGCACCCTCGGCCCCGCAGCAGTCGCATGGATCGCGGCAGCATCCGACGCGCTCACCGCGACACTCGTTCTGGCCGGAGCCGCCATCGTTGGTGCCGGAGCCGTCCTCGCACTCCCCAAGCAAGAGCCGCCCAACAAGGCAGTTGAGGTGCCATCGCCCGGGCGAACACTGCGCCTGATCTGGGAACGTGGTCCGCTGCGCCGCACACTCGGGCTCACCGTGACCGTCGCATTCTCGGTCGCCGCGTTACCGATCTACGCTGTCGCAACAGCTCCCGGGTTCGGCGGGGCCTCAGCCGCCGGAATACTGGTCGCGGCTTACGGAATCGGGAATCTCCTCGGATCAGCAGCTCTTATGCTGCGGCCGCTCCGACGCGACGCAGACCCTCTCATGAGCTCCCTTGCTGCACTCGTCGGGGCAACGCTGATACTGGTGATGCTTACCCCGACACTCCCCACCTCCCTTATTGCCTTCTGCCTGGCAGGGATCGCCAACGCCATGTTCTTCGCTGCAACACTCGCCGCGCGCAGTGAACACGCACCCATCGAGGCTCGCGGCCAAGTCTTCATCTGGGTAGGCGCACTCAAGATCGCTGCGGGATCGGCCGGAACAGCCGTAGCGGGTGCCACCATCTCACCAGCGCTCTGGGCACCGCTTATGCTGGCGACAGCCCTCACGGCAGCAGCTGCCACGTCCAGCATCATCGAGCGATCCCGTCCACGCTGGTCCAAGCACTAGCTGGCCCGATTTCAACAACACCCCCGCCCCGACGTCGGCGAACCGCTCCTTCGCGGCCTGCTCCGACGGGGCGGTGCAGACCGGCTTGAGGGCCTTGACGATCCCGTAGCGGTGCTGGCGACCGGCGTAGCGGAAGCTGTTGCGGATCAGGTGCACGACGCACTGCTGCACCACCGTTCGCTCTGCCACGTGGTCGTGATCGCCTCCGGCAGACCCTTGAGCCAATCGCAGACAGCGATGAACACGTCTTTCACTCCGCGGTTTTTTGGCTCGGAGAACACCTGGAGCCAGAACCGGGCGCCCTCGGCGCCGTCGCCGGCCCAGATCCCTAGAATCTCCCGCTCCCCGTTGACGGTGACGCCCATGACGACATAAGAACGGGCTGTTGCGCACCTGCCCGACACGGACCTTCACTACGATCGCGTCCACGAAGAGCGCCGGATAGACCGGATGGGCTAGCCCAGCCGTGCCTCTAGGTGCTCGTCCAGTGCAGCAAGGAATTCCTCTGTGCTCAGCCATTTCTGGTTCGGGCCCACCAGAAGCGCCAGGTCCTTGGTCATCTGGCCGGCTTCGACCGTCTTGATGACGACGTCCTCTAGAGTGATGGCAAAGTCAATGACGGCAGGGGTGTTGTCCAGTTTGCCGCGGTGCATGATGCCGCGGGTCCAGGCGAAGATCGAGGCGATCGGGTTGGTGGAGGTCGGCTTACCCTGCTGGTGCTGGCGGTAGTGGCGGGTCACGGTGCCGTGCGCGGCTTCGGCCTCGACGGTCCTGCCGTCCGGGGTCATGAGCACGGAGGTCATGAGACCGAGCGAGCCGTAGCCCTGGGCGATGGTGTCGGACTGGACGTCGCCGTCGTAGTTCTTGCAGGCCCAGACGTACCCGCCTTCCCACTTCATCGCCGACGCGACCATGTCATCGATCAGGCGGTGTTCGTAGCTAAGGCCGGCGGCTTCGAACAGGTCCTTGAATTCGGCGTCGAACACTTCCTGGAACAGATCCTTGAACTGGCCGTCGTAGGCCTTCAGGATCGTGTTCTTGGTGGAGAGGTACACGGGGTAGTTCCGCTGCAGCCCGTAGGCGAAGGAGGCTCGGGCGAAGTCGCGGATGGAGTCATTGAAGTTGTACATGCCCATCGCCACTCCTCCCCCGTCGGGGTAGGTGACCACCGTCTGCTTGATCTCTTCGCCGCCGTCGGAGGGTGTGAAGGTCATGGTCAGCGTGCCAGAACCCGGGACCTTGAAGTTGGTGGCGCGGTACTGGTCGCCGAAGGCGTGGCGTCCGATGATGATCGGCTTGTTCCAGCCTGGGACCAGGCGCGGGATGTTGGAGATGATGATCGGCTCGCGGAAGACGACCCCGCCCAGGATGTTGCGGACGGTTCCGTTCGGGGAGAACCACATCTTCTTCAGGCCGAATTCCTCGACCCGGGCCTCATCCGGGGTGATCGTGGCGCACTTGACGCCCACGTTGTACCTCTTGATCGCGTTCGCGGCGTCGATGGTGACCTGGTCATCGGTCGCGTCACGGTTCTGGATGGACAGGTCGAAGTATTTCAGGTCCACATCCAGATACGGGAGGATCAGGCGGCCTTTGATGAACTGCCAGATGATGCGGGTCATTTCATCGCCGTCAAGCTCCACAATAGAGCCAACGACTTTGATCTTTTCGTTCATGCGGTCTCCTTGATTTCATGGGCACAATGACCCACACCGATGGTGGTCTCTGACATTTGCGAACCCAGTGTGGCACCCGGTGCACGACGGTTCCGGGCACCGGGTGCCACCCCTGGCTCCTATCGGGAGCTGATGCGCGGCGTCCCCCGGCGGGCAGCGAATCGGGTTTTGAGGCGTTGCAGCTCGGCCGGCAGTTCGGGGGGCAGCGAGTCACCGAACCGGGCGTACCACTGATCGATGCTGTCGATTTCCTGGGCCCATTCCTGTGAATCGACCGCCAGGGCGGCACTGAGGTGTCCGCAGGTGACATCGAGGCCTTCGACGTCGAGGGACTCCGGTGCCGGGACGAGGCCGATGGGAGTTTCAATGGCAGCGGCTGTCCCCTCGAGCCGTTCGATGGCCCATTTCAGGACGCGGGAGTTGTCTCCGAATCCGGGCCACAGGAAGCCACCGTCGCTGTCGCGGCGGAACCAGTTAACCAGGAAGATCCGGGGCAATCTGGCGGGATTGGCTGCCCGGCCGATCTCCAGCCAGTGGTTGAGGTAGTTTCCGGCGTCGTAGCCGATGAAGGGGAGCATGGCCATCGGATCGCGGCGGACCACCCCGACTTGGCCGGCGGCAGCCGCTGTGGTCTCAGAGGACAGCGTCGACCCCATGAAAACACCGCCCGCCCAGTCCCTGGACTCGGTGACCAGGGGGATGGTTGTCTTCCGGCGCCCACCGAAGAAGATGGCCGAGAGCGGCACGCCCTGGGGTTGGTAGTATTCCTCGGCCAGGATATCGACTTGGCTGATGGGGGTGCAGAACCGCGAGTTGGGATGGGCCGCGGGGCTGCCGCAGCCCGGCGTCCAGTCCTGGCCCGTCCAGTCTGTCAGGTGCTCCGGAGCGTCCCGGGTCATGCCTTCCCACCAGACGCCGCCGTCATCGGTGAGAGCCACGTTGGTGAAAATGGTGTTGCCCTTGGCGATGGCGTCCATCGCGTTGGGGTTGGTGTGCCATCCGGTGCCGGGTGCAACGCCGAAGAGGCCCGCCTCCGGGTTGGTGGCCCGCAGTTCCCCGTCCTTTCCGACACGAATCCAAGCGATGTCGTCTCCCAGGGTTTCCACTTTCCAGCCGTCCACTGTGGGGTTCAGCAGCGCGAGGTTGGTCTTGCCGCAGGCGGAGGGAAACGCGGCGGAGATGTAGTAGGCCTTCTGCTCCGGGCTGGTGAGTTTGAGGATGAGCATGTGCTCCGCGAGCCAGCCCTCCTGCCGGGACATCGCGGACGCGATGCGCAGTGAGTAGCATTTCTTGCCCAGCAGCGCGTTGCCGCCGTACCCGGAGCCGAAGGACCAGATGGAGCGCTCCTCCGGGAAGTGGACAATCCACTTGTCCGGGTTGCAGGGCCAGCTGCCATCCTGCTGCCCCGGCTCCAGCGGTGCGCCGACGGAGTGCAGGGCGGGGACGAAGTCCGCGTCCAGTTCGACCATTTTGGCCAGGACTTCGGAGCCGGTGTGGGCCATGATGCGCATGGAGGCGACCACGTAGGCACTGTCGGTGATCTCAACGCCGAACTTGGGGTCCTCGGCGTCGAGGTGGCCCATCACGAACGGAATCACATACATGGTGCGTCCCCGCATGGCGCCGCGGAAGAGCCCGTTTAGCTTCTCCTTCATCTGTGCCGGCGCCATCCAGTTGTTGGTAAAGCCGGCGTCGCGTTCGTGTTCGGAGCAGATGTAGGTCTGCTCTTCGACCCGGGCAACGTCCTTGGGGTCGGAGAACGCCGCGAAGGACTTGGGGAAGAGTTCCTCGTTCAGCCGGACCAGGGTGCCGGCGGCCACGAGCCCGTCGGTGATCTGGCGGTATTCGGCGTCGGAGCCGTTGACCCAGTGGATGCGGTCCGGCCGGGTCAGGCCAGCAACTTCGCCGACCCACTCCGAAACCCGGGCCAGAGCGGCCGGTGCGGTATCCATGACGGTGGACTGTGTGGTGTTTGGCAAGGTTCTCTTCCTTCCCCCGCGCTTTGTGGCGTTGGCGGGGATGATCCTAGACGGTGATGGGTGGTTCATCGGAGCATCGCAGCCGGAGGCCAATAGGAGTTCAGGAGCGGCTGCGGGTCCCACGAAGGGGGCCAGGGGCCTTCAAGTAATTTACTATTTGATGATTACATCAATTTATATAATAGCCCCTATGGCACCGCCGTCGCGGACGATGGACGGCAGGAACGTCTGTACACGGCTCAGCACCCCGTGGAGAGAAGCGAGGCAGATCACCCGACGGAAGCCGGGAACTACCGCGGCAGACGTACAGCGCCCTCCCCGGCATCCCTGCCGGGGAGGGCATGCCGTCACCGGCAACGGCAGGCAGGCGGCCTGAATTTAGGGTCTCGGTGTCAGACGTTCGGCGCATGGCAGGTCGGCCCTGAGGTCCGGGGCGCCGGTCTCCAGCCCGACCGGGCGAGGGCGCTGATGTCCAGGTCGGTGTTTTCGGCAGGTGGACGACGGGGTAGCCGTTGTTCAGCAGGGCGCCACCGGGGGGAAGTACCGGACCAGGCTGTGCGCTCCCTCGTGAAGAGGATTCCATGGTCCCGGGCGGTGCCAGCACCCGGGCGCTGCCGCGCGGGCCGAGCTTGTCCGGGTTCCGGCAGCGGCCGCATCACGCCGCCCGCTGTCCTGGCCGCTGCCCGGACCTGGGGGGGCAGGGTCCGGGCAGCGGGTCCGAAGGCCGCGGCATGACGCGGCCGGCCCGGCACCTGGGAACCGGTTCCCGGGTGCCGGGCCTCTGTCCTCCGGCGGGCCGTGGCGGCCGGAGGGGTCTTTGTCGGGAAGGGCGTTATGGCGCCCCTTTCCCCGGCCGGGCGAGAGTAGCTGCGGATGCCCTGGTCCGGCGTGAAGTGTCAGTCCAGTCCGCTGAAGCCGAGGCCCGGCAGGGGCAGCCTGACCCATCCCCTGTTATATTGGATGATAGAAGCATGAAATAGTCAAGCAGAGGTTCGTAGTGAGAGGCCGGGAGGCAGGCATGGACGAGTTTTCGGATTTCCGGGCACCGTTATATGAAGTGAAGGCCAATCTTTTCAAGGGTCTGGCGCATCCCGTGCGGATCAGGGTCCTGGAGCTGCTCTCCGCGGCGCCCGAGGTATCGGTAACTGACATGCTCGCCGCAACAGGTCTAGAGGCCTCGCATCTGTCCCAGCATCTGTCCGTGCTGCGCCGATACCACCTGGTGAAGGGCGAACGCAGGGCCCTGCAGATGTTCTATTCCCTGGCGTACCCTCAGGTCGCTGACCTGCTGTCCGTGGCACGTCTACTGCTCAACGACATGCTGCACACCACCCGCGAGCAGCTCGAACATACCGAGGCCACGTCTAAGGCCGCTGCGTCCCCGGCGGCTGCGGCCGACGGCAGCTCACGATGAGGGCCCTGACCGCGGCCCGGGCGCTTCTGCCCGGCCCGAGGGACTATACGGATCTGCCCCGCACCTGGAAAGGGGACCTCATCGCCGGGGTCACCGTGGGTATCGTCGCCCTCCCCCTGGCGCTGGCCTTCGGGGTCAGCTCCGGCGCCGGAGCGGCCAGCGGACTGATTACCGCCGTGATCGCCGGCATCGTCGCCGCCGTTTTCGGTGGTTCCAACATCCAGGTTTCCGGCCCGACCGGAGCGATGGTCGTCGTCCTGGGTCCCGTCATCGCCACGCAGGGCGTCGGTGCCCTGGCCGCAGTGGCCGTCCTGGCAGGGGTCATCGTGGTCGCCGCCGGTGTGCTCAAGCTCGGCCGGGTCGTGACCCTGCTGCCCTGGCCGGTGATCGAGGGGTTCACCCTCGGGATTGCCATGATCATATTCCTCCAGCAGGTCCCCGCCGCCTTCGGCGTCAAAGCCGGACCGAGCAGCAACGCCGCCGTCTCTGCCGTCCAGGGACTCACAACGGCGTCCCCCGCCGCCCTCCTTGCCCCGCTGGCGCTGGTGACACTTGTCGCCGTCATCATGATCGCCGCACCCCGCATCCACCCGAAGATCCCCGGTTCCCTCATCGCCATCATCATCGCCAGCATCGCTGCCCAGGTGCTGGACCTGCCGGTGGCCCGGATCGGCACCCTGCCCGACACCCTGCCGGCCCCGGTCATCCCCGCCCTGGACTGGGGTACCGTGGCTGCGCTTGCCGGGCCGGCCGCGACCATCGCGGCCCTCGCGGCGATCGAGTCGCTGCTCTCGGCCCGGGTTGCCGCGTCGATCTCCGATACCGGCCCTTACGACGCCGACCGTGAACTCCTGGGCCAAGGCCTGGCCTCCGTCTGTTCCGGGTTTTTCGGCGGCATGCCGGCCACCGGCGCCATCGCCCGTACCGCGGTGAACATCCGCTCAGGCGGCCGGACCCGGCTCGCCGCCGTCACGCACGCTCTGGTGCTGCTGGGCGTGGTGTACCTGGCCACCGGTCCGGTCTCACGCATCCCGCTCGCCGCCCTCGCCGGGGTCCTGATGGTCACCGCCACCCGCATGGTCTCCCCCGCCACCCTGCGCAGCGTCATCGGATCGACCCGTGCCGACACGGTCGTGTTCTTCGTCACGGCCCTGATCACTGTCTCCTTCGACCTGATCGAGGCAGTGGCGATCGGCATCGCCGTCGCGTCCTTCTTCGCCCTGCGCACACTGGTCAAGTCCAGCGGGGTCCACCGGGAAGAGATCCCGGGCCCGGTTCAGGAAGGCGACGAACACATCGCCGTGTTCCGACTCGACGGGGCCCTGTTCTTCGCCGCAGCCGAACGCGTCCTGGACCGGGTCAGCGCGATCCGCAACGTCGATGTCGTCATCATCCGCATGTCACAGCTCCAGGTCCTGGACGCAACTGGGGCCAGGGTCATCACCGACATCGTCAACGCCCTCGAACGCCGCGGCATCACCGTACTGATCAAAGGAATCCAGGAACGCCACCTGGCCCTGGTCACCCGGGTGGGCGTGCTGGAATCCCTGCGCCACCACAAACACCTCTTCGCGGAATTGCCTCCGGCCGTGGAACACGCCCGCAGCCACGTCGCCCGCGCCGACCAAAACCCCGCACGGGACAAAGCACCCAACGACGGCCAGGACCCCGACCGTGGCCAGGTCGCGGCAGCCAGTCCCGGCCGCACCACGGTCCGCTGAATGATCAGGAGCATCCTTTGCCGCCAGCAGCACCCCTGGAATCCCGGACCGAACCGGGCCGTCTGCCACAATACCTCCTGGGTTTCGGACTCGGGGCCCTACTGCTGTTCGACCTCCCGGCACTTTTCGCGGGGCCCACGAACCAGGCCTGGCTGGCCGCGGCGGTACTGACCGGCCCGACCGTCGGCATCCCCGCCGTGATCGCCGTGTTCGGACGGTGCAACAACTCACAGGGCCGGCCCGCAGTAGCATCAGCGCTGCGCCCGGGCAGGAGCCGGCCATGAGCGTAGACGGCATGCCGCTGCCGGCGTGGAAGCACTCCATGCCCGGAGGGACCGGGTACCCCGCGGACGCGGAAGCCTGGAACCGCTGGTACACCGAGAACGACCGCGGCTGGGCGCCGGCAAGCTCCTCGGTCCGCGCCATGCTGAACGGGATTGCCCCCGGACGGGCCCTGGATCTGGGGGCCGGCGACGGCCGCAATGCCGTGTGGCTCGCCGGACGCGGCTGGCACGTGACAGCCATGGACTTTTCCGCCGAAGCCCTGGATATTGGGCGCGGGCGCGCCTTCGCCGAAGGCGTCACGGACCTGATCACCTGGTCCGTCGCCGACGTCACCACCTGCGCACCGGTACGCGGAAGCCTGAACCTTGTTCTGGCCGCCTTCCTTCATCTGCCCGGCCCCGACCTCGAACGCGTCATCGCCCGCAACGCCCCGGGCCTGGCCCCCGGCGGGCTGTTCCTGTACACCGGCCACGACCCCGCCGACCCGCGGGAAGGCATGGCCGGAACCCGTGACCCGTCCGTGCTGCACGACAGCGCGCAGGTTGCCGCCTGGGCCAGAGCGTCCGGGCTGCAGGTCGAATCAGCAGAAATCCGGTCACGGCCCGTCCCCGGGGCCCGCCGGCCCGCGCTGGACTGCGTGGTCCTGGCCCGCAGACCGGCCGCGCCGGCACAGTCCCCGCCTACGGCATCGTAAACGCCCAACCCGCACCCACCACCAGGAGAGCACGAAGACACTGGGGACAAGGAAGCAATGGACTACCACCTGAAAAGTATCGAGGCCGCCGCCGCCCGGGGCGGCTACCTGCCAGCGCACGGTTATGCCGTCACCGCACCCGACTGCACCCAACCGGCGGAACACTACGGTTCCGGAACGGAGGCATCCGGCCTGGTTTTAGCCTTGTGCCGGGCCATGGCCGCCCAAGTGCCGCCCGCCGATGCGGCGGCGGCGGCGGGCATGAACCTTTCTGAACTTTTCAACACACTGCGGGAACACCCCTGACGGACAGCCCGCTCCCGGAACCTGCACCACACATCCCTGTACGGCCCGCATTCTGCATTGCCCAGCCTCATAAGCCCCGGCCGACCGGTCCCGATATTCAGGAGCAAAACATGACAGCACCGACCGTGCCCGCACCAAAACCCTTAACAGGCCGGGGCTCCCGGATCGCAGGGGTCGGCTTGTACCAGCCCGCAAGGATCCTGGATAACGAGGAACTGAGCCAGATCGTGGATACCACCGATGAATGGATCCGCAGCAGGGTCGGGATCCAGGAACGCCGCATCGCCGATACCGAGTCCGTCGCGGACATGGCTACCCAAGCCGGGCGGGACGCCCTTCAACATGCCGGGATCGAAGCCGCGGATCTGGACCTGGTCGTCATTGCTACCGTGACCGCACTGGACCGCTCCCCAAGCACCGCAGGGCGGGTCTCGGCCGCGCTGGGTGCCCGGAACCCTGCCGTCTTCGACCTTAACGCCGCCTGCTCGGGGTTCACGCACGCCCTTGCCGTCGCAGACCAGGCCATCCGTTCCGGGGCCGCCAACACCGCCCTGGTCATCGGGGCCGAGAAGCTCAGTGATTTCACGGACTGGACCGACAGGACCACCTGCGTACTCGTCGGTGACGGCGCCGGCGCCCTCGTGCTCACCGCCTCACCAACTCCGGGAATCGGACCAGTCCACTGGGGATCAGTCCCCGAACTGTCCCACGCTGTCAGGATCGAAGAACCCAAACTCCGTTTCCAGCAGGAAGGCATGTCCGTGTTCCGCTGGGCCATCAGCGAGGCCGCCACGCTGGCCCGGAAAACCTGCGAGATCGCCGGCATCCGGCCGGACGAGCTCGCAGGGTTCGTCCCGCACCAGGCCAACCTGCGCATCATCGAGCCCCTCGCCGATCAACTCGGGATCTCCCGCGAGATCACCGCACGTGACGTCGTCACCTCGGGGAACACGTCCTCGGCCAGTATCCCGATCGCCCTTGCCAGGCTGGTGCGTAGCGGACAGCTTCCGCCCGACAGCCCCGTTCTGCTGTTCGGTTTCGGCGGCGGCTTCTCCTACGCCGGGCAGGTAGTCCGCACCCCGGCCACCGGCACCGTGTCCGGAGCCTGAAGCACCTGGCGCCCCGGCGGCACCCTGCCCGTCACCAACTCGATCGGTTCGCCCGCCCTGCGAATAGGCCAGGTTCGTGACGCGTCACAAGTTCCTTGCACTAGTAGCACCAACCGGTCGTTATTCAGGTTTGTGAGTTTCTGACAGCGCCGTCACGGCCGCAATATCCTGTGGGGTCGTTCGACAGCACCCGCCAACGAGCCGGGCACCAAGTTCACGCCAGATTGGCGTTCCCTCCGCAAGGCTTGCGGGCCGTTTGCTATCGGGGGCTGAAGGGCTCGCCGCGGCCGGCCCCCACGTTTTGGTGACTGCGTCATAGCTTTCGCCCGAATTCGGATATGCGATCAGGGGCGTATCAGTGGCTCTGCCCAGGGCCTCCAGCGATGGGGAGACCAGCTCCAGCGGCACGCAGTTCACGCCGATCGCCGCCACGAGCGGCTCCGCCGTGAAGAGCTTTGCCGCTTGAGCCAGCGGCGTACCGTCGCTGATGTGGCCGCCGTCCCGTAGCGTGAAGGAGAGCCAGGCTTCGACGTCGAACTCTTTCATGAGTGCTAACAAGGCCTCTGCCTCCGGCAACGAAGGCAGGGTCTCACAGGCAAGAAAGTCCGCTCCGGCCTCCACCAGCGCTGCGATTCGAGGCCGGTGGAACTCCAAAAACTCGTTTCGGCTGAGGACATAGTCGCCCCGGTATTCCGATCCGTCGGCAAGGTACGCGCCGTAGGGCCCGACCGATCCTGCAACCAGCAGGGGGCCCGCATCCGGGTTTTCGGCCATGTACTCGCGACGTGCCTCGTCAGCCAGGCGCACACTCAATGCCACCCGTTCCAAGGCCTCTTCCTCGCCGATGCCGCGCCGCGCAAATCCCCGGGGTGTGGCTTGATAGCTCGCCGTGATGGCGACGGCGGCTCCGGCGCGGAAGTAGTCGTGGTGTACGCGCTTGACCAGTTGCGGTTGTTCCAGAAGGACTTTAGCCGACCATAAGGGGTCTTCCAGATCGCAGCCGTGCGCTTCAAGCTCGGTGGCGAGTGCACCGTCCACGGTCAGGTTCGCTCCGGCGTCGAGCATGCGGGAAAGCATGGTGTTACTGGGCATCGTTCAGGGCTCCAAGCGGTTCGGTTCGTTCTTGTCTGCCGGGCAGTTGCGGCCCTCGTGGCCAAGGCAATGCAAGGTAGCACACCGTGCAGTGCCAAAAAGCGCTGTGCAGCCCTGGACTTGCAGATGACGGTCAGCAGCCGCTTGCAGCAACCGATGTCCTGCGGCCCAGTCACGCCCAAAGTCTGGCGGATGTGCCGAGTGAACGCAAACCCCTGCTCCAAATGTTGTGCGTAATAAGCATTTATTCATGCTTGTAATGACCGTCACACTATGCCACCATGGCTTTCAGACACCTTCGCGATCCGCCCAGGAAGAGGCTTCCCTTGAAGATTGAAATGAAATCAGTACGCAAGCTGCGCGTGCACTGGCCCATAGCTTCGGAATCGTTCTCGCGGCTCACCAAGGGAGACGTAGAAGCATTCAAGGACGAGGCGGGCATCGGAGCCCTGCTCCAGGCTTTGTCCGATTCCCCCGAATTAGGGGATTTTGGCAACTACCGACATGTCTTCGAATCCGGTGTAGGTTTCGAGGGGTTCACCTGCAATGAAGGCGCAAACCCTACGTTGGGTCAGGTGGGGCAGCGGACAATTTCCCCGACCTTCGTCTTCACGACGTATTTCGATGCGCTGCTCGATGACGCCGCCGTGGAACGATTCGTCCAGCGCATGGTGGATATCCATCCCTGGGAGGTGCCCGTCATCGAACTGACGGGGCCAATCAGCGTCTCCAGCACCGCGATTCCGGCATTCCATGTGAACGGGGCCGCATCATGATTGAAGCCACCACGGCCGGACTTTGGGACGATCTGCAGCCGCTGCTTGCCGGCCGATCATTCACCGACCTGACGCACGCCTTCCACCCCGGCCAGCCGCATTTTTCGGCATTCCCCGACGAAATCAGGGAGGCGGTGTTCGATCTGGAGAAAGGCGACGGTTTCACCGCTCACCGGTATTCGATCATCGGCCAATGGGGAACGCACGTTGATCCGCCCTCGCATTTCATCCGCGGAGGACGAACGCTGGACCAGATTCCCGTGGAGGACATGGTCCTTCCGCTGGTTATCCTCGATATCACCTCGCGGGTCATCGAAAATGCGGATGCCACGCCCACGATGGAGGACATTCAGGCATGGGAGCACCGCAATGGCGCCATCGCACCCGGTGCCTTTGTGGCGTTGCGGACGGGATGGAGCCATCGTTGGCCCGACACGGGTGCCATGGCAAACAGGGATGATGAAGGTGTCAGCCACACGCCGGGATGGTCGCAGGAAGTCCTCTCCTTCCTGATCGAGGAGCGCTCGGTGACTGCCGTCGGCCATGAGCAGACGGACACAGACCCAGGGAGTGCCACATCCCGCCAGGATTTCACCTTGGAGACCTATGTCCTGGCCCAGAACCGGTGGCAGATCGAGCTGATGGCCAACCTGGACGGGCTTCCGGAAGCGGGCGCGATCCTCATTGCGAGCTGGCCGAAGCCGCTGCAAGGCAGCGGTTTTCCAGCCCGGGTCTTCGCCATCCACTAAGACACGTTGATCCAGTGACTAGAATCGGTTCCATGTCTAAGACGTCCAGCATGGGCCGGGGAATCATGGCTGTCCTAGCGGTGGGCGCCCGCAACCCAGGAGGGCTGCCTGGCGGAACGGTCGCTGACATAGCCGCCGATCTGGGCAAAGACCGCAGCCAGGTTTCTCGCAGCCTCCGGACCGCCGAGCAGGAGGGGTTTCTGGCCCGCGGCGAACATCGCTCCTACACCCTGAACTGGTCGCTCCTGACAGACGCGCAGCTGTTGACAGAGCAGCGGCTGCAGAGCGACGGCGTGACCGCACTGGAAGGCTTGGCCGGCGAAACTGATGAAGGATGCTTCCTTGGCATGCTGCGCGGCGACAGCACGGTCACCATCGGCGAACGTGTTCCGGCAAGCAGCAACATGGTCGGTTCCTGGCTGGGCCGGCCCTACCCGGCCTACTGCAGTGACGCCGGCCAGGCCCTGATGTGGGAAGCGTCGGACGCCGAGGTCCGAACCGTTTTTTCCGGCGTTGACTTCGTGCGTCACGGTCCGAACACACCGCTCGACGTCGAGGACTTCCTGTCGCGTCTGCGCGGGGCGCGGGCCCGGGGGTACTCCATTGTCGATGAGGAAGCCGAGCCCGGACTGTATTCCCTGGCCGTTCCGATTCGGGACTTCAAGGGCGACGTGGTCGCAGCCCTTCAGGTTGTAGGCACCAAGACCCGCCTGGAGCCGCGGCGGGAAGTCTGCGCCACGGCTCTCCTGTCCTGGGGAAAGTGGCTTGAATCGGCGTTGGGCCACACATCGGCACCGAACGGGCTCTAGCTGGCAAGGCCCTTACGGCCGGCGTCGCCCCGGACGCCGCCCTCGCAGGACCCCAGCCGTTCGGCTGCGGCCGTGAGGGCCTCGGCAATGTCACTAGTCCTGGATGTGATCTCGTCCCGGCCCCCCAGGACGCTGAGCGCGGCAAGGATGGATCCGTCAGCGCTGCGGACCGGAACGGCGAGCTCGCAGACGCCGTGCTCGAATTCCTCCTCCGCGACAATGAAACCCCGAGCCCTGTCCCGGTCCATCAATTCGGCAAGTTCCTGGGGGGAATGGGCCGCTCCCGGACCGCCTACGCCGATGAAGTTGACGTCCCTAAGGAGGGCTTGGACGGCTGGCTGCCGCTCGTCCCAGAGCAGGGCCCGGCCGGACCCGGTACACCATACGGGCGTCACCATGCCGGGTTTCACGAAGCTTCCGGGGACGGCGTCATTGCTGGAGGCACGCAGGAGAATGACGCGGAAGCCCTCGCGGACGGAAACTCTGGCTCTGAGGCCGAACGAAGCCACCAAAGCCTCAAGTTCGGCTCTTGATTCGTGGACCCATCCGGCATTCAGCGTCGCGGCCAGACTGAAAAAACGTGGGCCGGTTCGGAAGGGTCCCCGTTCGACACGTTCCAGCAGTCCCAGCTCGCATAATTCCTGTGTCAGCCGGGAGACACGGCTTTGTTCCATATCCAGCTCGGATGCGAGCTGGGAAACGCCGAGAAGCCGCCTGCCCCACTTCTCCCGGTCCGCGACCAGCCGGACTATCCGAAGTCCTTGGGCCATGGACGACGCTTCCGAGGAAGAATCCATGATCCGTGCTCCTTCCGCCCGATAACTACGCCTATTCTCACATGTCCTCATTGTTAACGAGGACGCGGTTTCCTTGTGCCCACACAGTGTAGAGGTCCGCCAGTATGGCTGAATTCGCTGCTTCGAGTTCCGCCGGAGCGATTTCGGCGCTTCCCTGCCGCCCGAACAGCACGACTTCGTCTCCCGGGGAGACGTTCGCTATATCGGTGACGTCGATAACCATGGAATTCATCGAACCGACGTCGACAATGGCAGCGCGACGGCCACGGACAAGTACGCCGCCCTGGCTGGCCAACGCACGCCGGTAGCCGTCTCCGTACCCTGCTGTCACTGACGCCAGCCTGGAGTCACGGTCCAGGGTGTGGGTTAGCCCGTAGCCGACCTTCGTTCCTGTTGCGTAGCTGTTAATAGACGCGATCCGGGCTTTGAAGGCCAGGCACCGCCGGAACTGCCCCGATGCCGGTTCTGAATCGCCGTAGAGGACTGCCCCAGCACGGACCATGTCCAGCCACGAGCCGCGCACGTTCAGCGCGGCGTAGGAATTGGCGCAGTGAAGAAGCACTTCCTCCCGGGGAACTCCGGTCAATTGGAGCAGCGCCAACGCCTGGCTTTGAAAACGCACAAGAGCCGTTTCGATGTGGCTGTTGTCGTCCTGGGGAAAATGCGTCATGATCCCGGCCAGTCGAAGTCCCGGGTGGCTCACGATCGCTACCGCGGACGCCCGCCCAAGTGCGGATGAGACGTCGAGGCTGTGCCTGCTGATCCCGGAAGAGTTGATATCGAGGTGGATTCGCACCACCTTCCCGGCCTCGGCAGCGATCTTGTGCATCTCCCATGCGCTCTGCGGGTCGGCAACGAGCTCTTCGATGTCGTGTCGCAGGCCGGCCTTGATCTCCTGCGGCGCCGCGGCACGGACACGCAGGATCCGGCCCTCAAAGCCGCAGCGGCGTGCGATGGCCGCCTCTTCGTTACTTCCCACTCCCACGTAGGGGACGCCGAGACGAACAAGGGAAGGGAGTAAGAGGTCGGCTCCATGTCCGTAGGCCTGGGACTTGACCACGGCGCACAGGAGAGACCGACCATCGATCATGGACAGGAGGTTCCGGACGTTTGACTCGAAAGCGGCGGCGTCAATCTCCAGCCAACTGCCGGCGTCCTGGGCCGAACTGCGCATTTGTTGCATCAGATCTTGTGAACTCATGGCTATATCCGTTGGACTGCTTCACGGCCGGGAACGAAAGTCCCGGCCGTGAAGCAGAGTAGGCGGTAGTTGATGATGGCCTTAGGACAACTGGCTTTCGCGCGCCTTGCGTCCGTACTTGAAGTAGAAGAAGGCATAGCAGGCGCCAACAAAAGAGACTCCGAAATAGAGGGCTGCTACCTGGTTCGGGTCGTAGGCAATGCCGATGAGCGAAATAAGGCAGAGCGAGAAGGCCAGGATCGGCACCAGCGGGAACAGCGGTGCCTTGTACGGAAGGGCAGCAACATCGCCGCCCTTCCTCACGAAGGACCTCCTGTGGAAAAAGTGCGAGGCGGTGATGGACATCCAGACCCCGACGACGGCGAACCCTGCCACCGAAACGAGCGCCAGGTAGACCGTTTCGGGTGCGACGACGCTGCTGATGAGAGATGCCAGGCCTCCGAGCATGCTGACTGACAGCGCGATCATGGGGATCCCGCGTCGGGTCAGTTTCTTTAGCGCCCGCGGCGCGTGCCCCTCGTCGGCAAGGGAGTAAAGCATCCGTGCGCAGGAGAAGAGACCGCTGTTTCCGGCGGAGAGGAGTGCGGTGATGATGACGAAATTCATGATGTCGGCGGCAAAAGGAATGCCTATGGATGAGAAGACCGTCACGAACGGGCTTTCATCCAGTCCGACCTGCTCGAACGGGATGGTCGCGGCGATGACGGCGATCGCCCCGACGAAGAAGATCAGCAGGCGGATGACTGTGCTGCGCATCGCTTTCGGGATGCTGGTGGCAGGGTCGGCTGTTTCGCCTGCCGCCACGCCGATGAGTTCAGAGCCTGAGAAGGCGTAGAAGACGGCCAGAGCAGTGACAAGGACGCCGGCGAAGCCGTTCGGGAAGAGGCCGCCAGACGTGTTGAAGTTCTCCAGCATGAACGGGTGGTTGGTCCCCTCGCTAAGCGGGTGAACTCCGAAGAGCGCCGCGCCGCCCAAAATGATGAGGACCACGATGGCGCCGACCTTGACGATGGCAAACCAGAACTCCGACTCGCCGAAGAACTTCGAGGAAATGGCGTTGAAGCCGAAGAGGACCGAGGCGAAGATGACGCACCAGACCCAGACCTCAACCCCGGGGAACCACCGCTGCATCAGGAGGCCTGAGGCAGTGAACTCCGATCCGATGGCCACTGCCCAACAGAGCCAGTAGAGCCAGGCCGTGACGAAGCCGGTGGCCGGCCCGATCGACCTAGCAGCGTAGATGTGGAAGGCGCCTGAGACCGGATACGCGATGGCAAGTTCGCCGAGGCAGGCCATTACCAGGTACACAACGAAGGCACCGATGAGATAAGCGATGACGGCCCCGAGTGGCCCGGCCTGGGAAATGGTGTAGCCCGAGCTAAGGAACAGCCCGGAACCGATCACCCCACCCATGGCGATCATGACCAGATGCCGTGCCCCCATGGACCGCCGGAGCCCGGAATCGGTCGACGGGGGAATCGTGGGCTGTGGTTCCAGCTGGACAGGTGTTGACGGTTCCATGGTTTCTCCCAGGTGAGTGGACAGGTCTGATGCGAAAGGTGCGCATATCGTCCCGGTGGGCAGGACGGGCCGCCCCGGACTGTGCAATGGCGGTAGTGATGAAAGTAACACGAAAACGAGATTTTGGTCATTAAAAACATTTCACCATGCCTATGTTGCACTTAGTTACATCCGGGCGTCGATGTCGAATCGGCAGGCACATGGTCACTTCGCCCTGTTTTTCGGTCACAATCACATGCACTGACGGACATGGAATGCGGTGAGCATTGGAAGACCGATGTAACTGATTGAAGGAGCACCATGACCACCTACGACATTGCGCTGATCGGCTTCGGCGGCGTCAACCGGACACTGGCCGAACTGATCGCAACACGCGGCGAGACACTTCATACCGAGCTGGGCTTCGGCCTGCGGGTCGTGGCCATCACCGACCTGCGCCTCGGCTCCCTGGTCCAGGCCGAGGGCATCGACCTTTCCATCCCCCTCAATCTGGGTGGTGGGGGCGAAACCTTCGCCGAATACGGCGGATCCGCGGACACCAATAACGAATCCGTTATCCGCAACTGCACCGCTGACATCATCTGCGAGGCCACGTTCACAAATCCCGACGACGGCGAGCCGGCAGTCTCGCACGTGCGATGGGCGCTCGAATCCGGCAAGAGCGTCTGCACCACGAACAAAGGCCCCGTTGCCCTCCGTGGCGCTGAGCTGACCTCCCTGGCCGAACAGAACGGCGTGCACTTCGAGTTCGAGGGTGCCGTTATGAGCGGCACTCCCGTCATTCGCCTGGCCAAGAAGATGTTCGCGGGGCTGGAGCTGAAGGGCTTCGAAGGCATTCTCAACGGCACCAGCAACTATGTGCTCGGGCGGATGGAAGCCGGGCTGGGCCTCGAGGCGGCTATCGGCGAGGCGCAGGAACTCGGTTATGCCGAGGCAAACCCCTCAGCAGACATTGAGGGCTACGACGTTCAGCTCAAGGTCCTCATCCTCGCCAACGAACTGCTCGACGCAGGCATGGAACTCCAGGACGTTCAGCGGCAGGGGATTTCAGCTGTGACGCCGGAGAATATCCGGAAGGCCGCCCGCGAGGGACGCCGATGGAAGCTCGTCGGTGCTGCACGGCGGAACCTGGACGGGTCAGTGACAGCAGGCGTATCCCCCGTAGCACTCCCCCTCGACCACGGGCTGGCCGGCATTTCAGGCGCAACCAATGCCGTGTCCTTCGACACCGACCTTCTGGGCGCAGTAACTGTCTCAGGACCGGGAGCCGGCCGCGTGGAAACCGCTTACGCCCTGCTCTCCGACATCATCGCCATGCACGCCGTCCGGACGGGAGCAGCTGCAAATGCTTGAATCCACACTGTATTCGACGGAAACCGTGCTGCCGCAGTTCCGAGACGTCAGGAGCCCCTACGACGGCAGGGTGGTCGGCGCGGTTTCGCTGACCGAAGCCACCGCCGGCGAAGCCGTGATTGAAACAGCCCGCATCGGCGCCCGGAAAGCACGGGCGCTGTCCCGCAATGCCCGCGGGAAGATACTCGACGGCGCCGCAACAGAGATCGAGCAGCGCCACGAGGAGTTCGCGCAAACCATTGTGTCTGAGGCCGGGAAGACGATCCGCCAGGCCCGGAAGGAAGTACAGCGGGCGGTCAACACGCTCCGCCTCTCCGCTGCCGAAGCGCGCCGAAACGCAGGCGAAGTCATCCCCTTTGACTCGTACGAGGGCTCAGAGGACCGGACCGGGTGGTACTCCCGCGAACCCTTGGGCATCATTGCCGCGATCACTCCGTTCAACGACCCCCTCAATCTGGTGGCTCACAAGATCGGCCCGGCCATCGCCGGAGGAAACGCCGTGATCCTCAAACCCTCGGCCCTGACTCCGCTGTCAGCCCAGCTGCTCACGGACGCCCTCGTCAGCTCAGGGCTCCCGCCGGAGACCCTCACGATTGTTCACGGCGACCGGGAAGTGGCCGAGTCAATCATCAGGTCCCGGGACGTACGAATGGTGTCCTTCACCGGGGGGTTCTCCACGGGTGAGAGTATCGCCCGCACCGCAGGTCTGAAGAAGCTTTCGATGGATCTCGGTGGAAACGCACCCGTGATCGTCCTGGACGATGCCGACATCGAGAACGCGGTGGAGTCCTGCGTCTCCGGAGCGTTTTGGGCCGCCGGACAGAACTGCGTGGGGGTGCAGCGGATCCTCGTAGCCGCCCCGGTGTACAGCGCGTTCCGCCGGCGCTTCCTGGAGGAAACGGCGCGGTTGGTTGCCGGAGATCCATCGGATGAACGGACGGATGTCGGGCCCATGATCAGCCCCGCCGCCCTGCAGGAGCTCCAGACGAAGCTGGACGGGGCTCTCGGTGCCGGCGCTGTCCTGCTCTCAGGCAATGTCAAGGACGGAAATGTGCTTCAGCCGACCGTTCTGGAAGCCGTCCCGGCGGACAGCAGGCTGTGGAAGGAGGAGGTTTTCGGGCCGGTGGTGATGTTGCATAAATTCACCACCTTCGAAGAGGCCATCGACGTCGCCAACGCCATCGAGTTCAGTCTCCATGCGGGCATATTCACCGACTCCCTGGCCAGGGCCATGGATGCGGCCCGCAAGCTCGAAGCAGGCGGCGTCATGATTAACGATTCCTCTGACTACCGGTTCGACGGCATGCCGTTCGGTGGGGCCAAGTACGGGAGCATGGGCCGGGAGGGCGTCCATTTCGCGTATGAGGAGATGACGCAGCCAAAGGTCATTTGCATCAAGAACTGATCGACCTGGAGGGCGCGACCGGGCCCTGCGCCCTCCAGTTCCTCCGAGCAAGCGGCACTCACCCACGCCACCACCCACACTTCCACACAGAGGATGGAAAACCATGACCTGCCGCATTGAGACGGATTCGCTCGGGAGCGTTCCTGTACCGGCCACAGCCTATTGGGGAGCGCACACCGCCCGGGCCTTGGAAAACTTCACCATCAGCGGGATTCCCATCTCCCGCCACCCGCACCTGGTCCGTGCGCTGGCGATGATCAAGAACGCTGCGGCGCAGGCCAACTGCGAACTGGGCATCCTTGACCCTCGGGTGGCGACAGCGATCCGCTTAGCGTGCCAGGAAATCCAGGACGGACATCACCACGAACAGTTCTGTGTGGACGTCATTCAGGGCGGTGCCGGAACGAGCACGAACATGAATGCCAACGAGGTGATCGCGAATCTTGCGCTGGAAAAACTGGGCCACCGCCGCGGTGACTACCAGCACCTGCACCCCATTGATCACGTTAACCGGTGCCAATCCACGAATGACACCTATCCCACGGCGATCAAACTGGCACTGATTTTCGCCACCGCAGAGCTCCACCGCGAGTTGGGCAAGCTCGCCGAGTCCGCCCGCAGCAAGGGTGCTGAATTCGCCGACGTGGTGAAGATGGGCAGGACACAGCTTCAGGACGCCGTCCCGATGACCCTTGGGCAGGAGTTCACTGCCTTCGCCGCGACGCTGGAAGAAGACCGCTCCAGGCTGATGGAATCCACGGCGCTGCTGCTCGAGTGCAGCCTGGGCGCCACCGCCATCGGGACCGGCATCACCGCCGAGCCGGGGTATCAGCAACGCGTGCTTTTGGCGCTCTCCGAGGTCTCCGGCGTCCCGGTCGTTCCTGCCGCCGACCTCATCGAAGCGACGTCCGACGTTGGTGTTTTCATGCACTTGTCGGGCATGCTGAAGCGCACGGCCATAAAGCTGTCCAAAATCAGCAGCGACCTGCGGCTGCTGTCGAGCGGTCCACAGAACGGCTTCGGCGAGATTATCCTGCCCCCGCGCCAGGCCGGGTCATCAATCATGCCGGGAAAGGTCAATCCGGTCATCCCGGAGGCCATGAATCAGATCGCCTTCGCAGTTGCCGGAGCTGACACTACAGTCACGATGGCTGCAGACAACGGACAACTCCAACTCAATGCCTTCGAACCTGTCATTGCCCATGTCCTTCTTCAAAGCATTTCATGGCTCGAAAAAGGATCGCACGCCCTTCGTCGATACTGCATGGAGGGTATCGAAGCGAACACCGGACACCTCGCCCGCCAGACGTCAGTCTCGGTGGGTCTCGCAACGGCCCTAATACCGGCCATCGGGTATGCCGCAGCAGCAGCGGTGGCAAAGGAAGCCCTTCAGAACGGGTCAACCATTCTGGACGTCGTCACCAGCAGGAACCTCTTGGAGCGGGAGGCAGCCCAGGCGCTGCTTGCATCCGCCGTGCTGCCAGTCAGGAGACCGGACATATGCGGGCTCTGATCACTTCACTCCGTGGCCCGGGCACCTCCGGCGCCCCGCCTGATGTAACTGGAGAGCGTCATGGCCGTCACCGTGTCCGTGACTCCGGGAATGGCCGCGATCTGCTCCCAGATCTCCTGAACCCTCTCCAGCGACCGGGCCTCGACCCTCACCAGGAGGTCAAAGTCACCGCTCACGACGTCGCACAGAACCACTTCGGGAATAGACCGTAAAACGGAGATGACATCAGCCCCCCGCACCCGGTCCTTCCTGTAAACCATCAGGAAAGCGGACACCGGGCCCTGGCCCGGTGGGCCGGCAACAATCGTGTACCCCTGGATATACCCCTGCCGCTCCATCCGTTCGATCCGCTGGCGCACAGCATTCCGCGACAGGAGGACTTTGGTCGCCAGCTCTGCGTGGCTCATGCGGGCGTTCTTCGTGAGCTCCGCAAGAATCCTCTGATCTATCTGATCAAGACTCACTCGATCCATGCCTACCCTTCACCGCGATAATCCCCCGGGTACAACCGGAATGGAACCAAACTTCAAGACCGAAAGACCTCGAAAAGAATGACACACCTGAACCAAGCGCCGTCCGCTCTCACTGGCATAAGCTGCATCCTGTTCGACATGGACGGAACGCTTTTGGACTCAGCACCCGGCGTTACAGCAAGCGCTGCCCAGGCCTTGGCCGCTGTAGGCGCACCGGTCCCATCGATGGACACACTGCGCCGATTCGTCGGACCACCGATGATCGAGTCCTTCAGAACCGTCTCACAACTGGACGAGAAAACCGCCCAAAAGGCCCTCCAACACTACCGCAAGGCATACGCCGAGCACGGCGCCGAACAGTCCAGCCCATACGACGGGATCATCGGTCTACTAGAACGCCTACATTCGGCCGGCATTCCGATGGCCGTAGCCACGTCCAAGGTTGAAGATCAAGCAATAAGACTGGCACGAATGTTCGGAATTGATTGCCACTTCGTCAACGTATGCGGAGCGTCAGATACCGAGGGAAGAGCGAGCAAGGCAGACGTCATCGCCGAATTGCTGCTTCGGCTCCATTCCACAGGCGTAGACATCTCCAGTCCCGCAATGGTCGGAGACCGAAGCTACGACGTCGCGGGAGCAGCTAAACACGGAATCCCCACAATATTCGCACTCTGGGGATACGGGGAGGCCGAGGAAGCCTCGCAGGCCGCCGCCGTTGCTCCCTCCCCTGCGGCCCTTCTGCCACTGATCCTGGATAACCGCCGCTGGTCAGCACGGGTCAGCAGCGCAGCATCCCTCGTGCGATGAGTCCCACGAATCTGACCAGCAGGCATTCACAATCCACGCTTCGCTACTCACTGAGGGCCCGCATTCTCCGCCGGTACCACCGCTGTTCAAAGACCACGAACAACCCCAGATCAGCGATGTTGACGCCACAAATGACCACCGCAGTCGCCCGCCGCTGGGCCGATTCGTAGGTAGGATGCCCCAATGAAAGCACTCCCTGTCTTCCTCGCAGTCGCCACCGCCGCTGCCTTGTCCGGCTGCTCCGTCAGGGCGAACGAAGCCCCGTGCCGGAATTTCGAAACCGCTTACAACTCGGTCGACCTGGAGACCAAGGCAGGCGCCAGCGGAGGCGCCTACGGCGCCGCCCTCAAGCTTCTAGCCGACAAGACGGAACCGGACGCACAGAATGTGGCGTTGGGCGAGGTCCGGAAGTACATGATGGAAGTCGTGATCGAACAGGGCAGGTATGCCGACGCCGGGACCAGTCGCGCCAACGGCGACTACACCGTCTCCGATGTGCGCGCGGAGCTCAAGGACTCCTTCGTCGGCGTGGCCAAGGCCTGCAGTGACTCCGGCTACCCGATCTCACTCAAGCTGGACCACCCCACCACCTGACGCGGGAAGCCGAGCCGAGTCAGCGCCCGCCCGTTACGGACCAAGCGGAGACCAAGTTGGCGGCGATGTGCCATACCCCGTGATCCACTCGTTGTCGTAGCCGCCCTCCATCGTGAGGTCCCGGCAATAGATGTGGCGGAGGTAACGCTCCGATGCTTCGAGGAACGAACGCAGGTTCGTGACCATATCCAAGTCGTAAGGCGTTTGCTAGCGGCCGATGCAGACGGTGAGATCCAGATGGATGTCGTTATCGGCGGCAAGACGGTTCTGGAGGTAGCGGGCCAGGCTCTCGTTGGTGGCGGTGTGAACGCCTTGCGCGATCGCTCCGCGCAGCAGCGCCTGCGTGTCCGTGGACTTGACGACGTCCAGCGGCGACCAGCCACGATCGCTGCCGGTCAGACGTTCTATGTCCGTGCGGAAGGAGCGCTTATGGTCTTCGCGAACGGTAGCGCGAATGCTGAACGGGACAAAGGAAGTGGGCATCGGAAGTCCTTTCACGAGGCAGCCGGTCGTCGACGCCCCGGTATGAACAAGCCAACTGCAGCCCCCGCTATTCCTCCGACGCGGTCAAGGTGTCCAAGTTCACGGTAGAGGACAAAGCCCCTCCCCCACGTCCCTTGGAGGCGACATTTCCGAACCCGACAGCCATGAGTACGTCAAACGGGTTTAACGAAAGGTCCATTATCGGCGTGGCAGATAGCCCCCGGGAGACGGCCGCCAGTTCACAAAAGGGCCGCACCCTCCCCCTGAACTGCTCCCCGAGAGCGCGGCCCTTCTTGTTTTGTCGTGAGGGGTCACGAAGGCGTTCGGCGCCGCTGACCCACGACGCCGCCAATAACCCCGACAACCCCCAGCGGGACGGCGGCCAGCGCAGCGATGTGCGGCAGCAGGCTGTCTTCGACGACCAGATTCAGTCCCCCAATGACCACGGCCGGGACCGCTACAGTGACAGTGACCCACAAGGGATCGCCCCGATACCGCGACCAGCCGGCGGCCGCCAGACCAAGGACGTCCCCGGCCAGGATGAGCGTGTTGCCGATCTGGTCCCGCGCAAAAGCATTCGTGACGGACCCGAAGTAGAATTTCTGGCCCAGACCCAGGCACAGCAGGATGAGGCCCGCCGCGGCCATGCCTGCCCAGGCCGCCCTGACCGGTATGGACGATCCTCTCATGAGTCCTCCTGCTGTCATTTGGTGGACTGGAATGTCGCCATGTGTTGACGATCCCGGAAGTGAGAGCCGTTGACGTAGTTCACTGTTGGCGTGCGGTGACCTGAGCGAAAAGCCCGTGGACGAGGCGGAATCTTCCACCGGTGCTGCCTTCCCGCGAGGCTGCTCCTGGCTGTCTCAGCGTGCAGACGTTGAAACCTTTGTGACGGCGCTGATGACAGAGTCCAGAAAGCCCGGGAAAGCCTCGTTCAGATCGTCGCGGCGCAAGACGTTCATGCGTGAGGTCCCGGCGTAGTACTGGTGGATGACGCCTGCCTGGCGGAGCGCCGTGAAGTGGTGCGTCGCCGTGGACGGGTGCACGGGCAGGATAAATGAGCCACAGCTGACGTCCGTCGGTGCGGCAGCCAGCTGAGTGACGATAGCCAGCCGGATCGGGTCCGCAACGGCGTTCAGCACGCGGGGAAAATCGAAGTCGTCCACTTCGGGTTCGTCGGTTATTTCCCGTCCTCGGGACATCTCTTGCCTTTCATGCACGGCTCCTGGGCCTTCGCGATCGTACCGGGCAGGCGGGTGTTGGGTTCGCATGGTGAGCCGGGAGCTCGGTGGATTACCGCTGCTTCCTTAGGATATGCGCCCGCCAAGCCACTGATGGCATCGCTTAGTTTGATGACAGTCTATTTTGATTTCTATCAAACTAAGGCCGTAGGGTGGTGTTCCACGTGCTCCTTCCGGCACGTCACCGCGGGGGCCGCCTCCCACCACCACACATAGGAGACACGCATGCGTGCCTGGACACTTGATGCATTCGGACTGGAAAACCTCAAACTCCGCGAGGTGCCGACGCCCACGCCGGGACCGCATGAGCTGTTGATAAAGGTGTCCGCCGTATCGCTGAACTACCGGGACAAGGCGCTGGTGGACGGCATCTATGCGCCGGAGAAGCAGCCCAAGGGGCTCATCCCGGTGGCCGACTCGGCGGGAGTTGTTGCCGCTGTCGGGGAGGGTGTGACGAAATACCGCGTGGGCGATCGAGTGACCTCCCATTTCTATTCAACCTGGCACGAGGGACCCTGGCGCAATGAGTACGCCGACTTCCAGATGGGCGGGCCCCTGAACGGCGGCCTGGCCGAGTACCAGATCCTCGGCGAGGACAACGTCGTTCCCACGCCCTCCAACATGAGCGACGCAGAAGCTTCAACCCTGCCGATCGCGGCCCTCACGCCCTGGTTCGCCCTCCAGGAGTACCGGGGACTGAAGGCCGGCGACTCCGTGCTCGTCCAGGGCACCGGCGGGGTCTCCATCTTCGCCATCCAGCTCGCTTCAGCCCTCGGGGCCCGGGTGATCGTGACCTCCAGCAGCGACGAGAAGCTCGCCCGGGCCCGCGAACTGGGCGCGACAGACACCATCAACTACCGCACCACCCCCGACTGGGCCGGAGCCGTCCTGGAACAAACCGACGGCCAGGGCGTTGACGTCGTGCTCGATGTCGTGGGAGGGGACGGACTGCGCGACTCGATCCGGGCCGCGAAAGGAAACGGCTTGGTCGCTGTCATCGGCTTCCTCGAAGGACAAACAACCAGCCTCGACCTCATGGACCTGATCTGGCACCAGACCCACATCCAAGGGATCGCCGTCGGCCACCTCCGCTCCTTCCATGAGCTCGTCAAATTCCTCGACTTACACACCATCCAGCCCGTCATCGACAGCGTCTTCACCTTCGACGACGCCCCCCGCGCCTACGAAAAACTGGCCGAAGGCGCCTTCGGAAAGATCGTCATCAGCATCGCCTGACCTGGGTGCTCCGCCACCAAGCCGGGGCGTTTCCCCAGCGCCTGACGGGGGTTACGCAGCGCCCGTATCAGTTGACGCCGTAATGGTCTCGCTAACGACGTCTATGTAGTTGCTAATGGCCTCGCGGTTGCGGGTGAGGCAGTCGATGCGTTGCGTCATCCGGTCCCGCTGCTCCTCGAGGACGGCCAGCAGTTCAGGTGTGGCGTCGCCCGGGTGGATCGCGGGGCTTTTGTCCACGCAGGGCAGGATCTGTCTGATGATCTTCGTCGGGAGCCCGCTGTCGATCAACCCGCGGATCTGGTTTACCCGGTTGATCAGGTACTCGTCGTATTCCCGGTAGCCGTTGGGTAACCGCCTCGGAATGATCAGATCCTGTTCCTCGTAGTACCGCAATGACCGGGCGGGAGTGTCAGTCACCTTCGCAAGCTCTCCGATGCGCATAAAGCCAGCCTTCCCTCCAGGGTGTTCGGTCGGAATTTGACCTTCACACTAGTGTCAACCATTGAAAGTAAGGTTATGACTCAAACACAACACTATGCCCCGGACCGAACCAGGAACTCTGGGACCCTCCCGCTGGCCGGTCTGCTGGCCCTCGCCGCCGCCGGATTTATCACCATCATGCTCGAAACATTGCCCGCCGGAATCCTTCCGGCCATGAGTGGCGATCTTGGGGTTTCCGAGTCCGCCGTCGGCCAGACCGTGACCGTGTTCGCGATCGGATCGATTGCAGGCGCCATACCCCTGATCAGCGCGACGATGGGGTGGCAACGCCGGAAACTGCTGCTCCTGGCCCTCACGGGTTACGCCGTTACAAGCGTCGTCACCGCCGTCTCCGACAACTTCGTCCTGACGCTCATCATCCGGTTCGTCGCCGGAGTGTTCGCCGGGGTGTTGTGGGGGATCTTGGCCACTTATGCCCGGCGTATGGTCACGCCTAACCACCATGGACGCGCCATCACCATCGCCCTGGCAGGGACACCGGTGGCCCTGGCAATCGGCACACCTGCGGGAACCCTTCTCGCTGGCCTGATCGGGTGGCGGTTCACGTTCGGCGTCATGGCGCTTCTTGCTCTTCTGCTGATTACCTGGGTGCTCGCCGCCGTCCCGGACTTCGCCGGACAGGCCAAAGGCGAACGCACTCCCGTAGCCAGGGTCTTCTCAGCCCCAGGTGTCCTGCCCGTCGTGATCGTCACGCTCCTGTACGTGATGGCGCACAACCTCCTCTATACCTACATCGCATCCTTCCTGGCACCCGTCGGAATGAGCGACAGCGTCAGCGCCGTACTGCTCGTCTTCGGCGTCGCATCCCTGGTCAGCATCTGGATCACCGGAGCCCTCATCGACCGGCACCTGCGGACCCTCATGATCGCCAGTTCTGCCCTCTTCGCTCTGGCAGTTCTCGCCCTCGGAATCCTGGCAGACCTGCCCGCGGCCGTCTTCATCAGCGCCGCCCTGTGGGGCCTCGCGTTCGGCGGAGCTGCAAGCCTGCTTCAGACCGCCGCCGCGGACGCCGGTGGACCCGCCGTCGATCTGGTCCAGTCCGTCATGGTCACCGGCTGGAACATCGGCATCGCCGGCGGAGGGATCATCGGCGGGCTCCTGCTCAGCGGCTTCGGAGCCTCTTCGCTGGCGTGGGCAACCTTCGCGCTCCTGATAGCAGCACTTATCATCGTCACCACCGCACGCAAGCAAGCCTTCCCCGCTTAATTGATGCTGTCGCGCACCAGCCCGACGTGACTGAGAGCTGTCCACAGCTGGCGGTCGAGGTGACCGCAGCACTCGGAATACCCGTGTGCTTCTGCGATCCGGCTAGCCCCTGGCAACGGGCCTCAAACGAGAACGCCAACGGCTTCCTCATGGTAGCGATCGCCGCCGCCACCATACATAGAGCCGCGCGCGCCGCGTGGTACCGGCAGCGCGCTAACCCAGTTCCTGGCAGCCCTCAGGCAGGCCCAGAGGCCCACAGTCCTGCTGCTGTGCGCAGCGCAGATAACGCCGCTGCTGCGTTTCGTCGTCATGTACACGGCGGTCGCAGCACACCTGAGCCCATTTACCCCCTCTTCACCACTGGACCTTGTCGTGGGAATGCCCGGGCGTGGACCCGGGCCAGGACCTCGACTCCGAGGCCCCCAGCGGCCCCGCACGCCACGGCCGCGAGCAACAACCCGCCGGGTGGACGGGAAAGCAGGAAGAATTCCTGCACGAGCGGGAGGTTGAGCGAGACCAGCAGGGAGGCGCTCATGGCCAACACCACGGCCAGGCGCGCCGCGTTGAGGGGGCGCGACACAGCCGAGAGGATCCACAGTCCGACCATGGACAGCGTCAGCACAGAGGCGCTGCTGACTTGTTCGGACGTAGCCGTTCCGGCCAGCGGCGCGAATGCGTTCAGTGTGAGCAGGGAAGCCGTGACGATCAGTCCGGCGGGGACGGAGAACCATAGGGACCGGCGCAGGAATCCGGGCTGATAGCGGCGCGGGTTCGGCATGAGCGCCAAGAAGAAGGCCGGGATTCCGATCGTCAGGCCGTCCGTGAAGGATAGCTGGCGGGGAAGAAACGGAAACGTCCACTGCAGGAGCCCGAAGGTCACCGCGATGGCGGTCGCATAGACCGTTTTGCTGAGGAAGAGGCTGGAGACCCGCTCAATATTGGCGATGACCTGCCGGCCCTCAGCGAGCACTCCGGGAAGCCGGTCGAAGCGGCCGTCGAGCAATACCAGGCGCGCGACTGCCTTGGTGGCGGGCGCCGCGGAGTCCATGGCGATGCCAAGGTCGGCCGTCTTGAGCGCGAGGGCATCGTTGACGCCGTCGCCGGTCATGGCCACAGTATGTCCCCGGCGCTGGAGCGCCTCGACCATCGCCCTCTTCTGGGTTGGCGTCACTCGGCCAAACACCATGTTTGATTCCATCACCTCCTCCAGATGCAGCGGGTCCTCCGGCAGTGAGCGTGCGTCGAAGCCCTCCGTGACCTCCAGGCCAACCCTGCGGGCAATGGCGGCAACGGTGCGGGGATCGTCGCCGGAAATGATCTTCAACCCGACCCCCTCGGTCCGGAAGAACTCGAGGGTCTGCCGGGCATCGGAGCGCGGCTGTTCCCGGAAGGTCAGCAGCGCCACAGGGTGGAGCGACGCCGGCAGCTGCTCCGCCTTCCCATTGGCTGGCAACTGATCCGCGCCGGCCAGGAGCAGGGTCCGCAGCCCTGATGCGGCCAGTTCGCCGGCCTGGCGCAAGACGTCGCTCTGGCGCGGTACTGCGCCGTCGGGCGCCGGGATCGACGGCTTCAGATGTGCGGCTGCGTCGTCACCCTGCACAAGCATCATTTCCGGTGCTCCGAGAATCCAGGTGCGCGCACCGCGGGCGCTCCCGTTGAAGCTGACTCCGCTCCACTTCCGGGCGGAGGAGAACGGCACGGACCGGACGGGTTGAAGGCCGCCGTCATCCTCAAAGGCCGTGCTCAGGCAGCGTGCCGTGGCGTTTGCTTCGGGTTCGGCGCCAAACCATGCGAGGGCCTGCTCCCATCCCGGTTGCGGCGCCAGCGGGTGAACCGCGTCGAAGACCAGCCCTCCTTCTGTGAGAGTGCCGGTCTTGTCCATGCACAGTACGTCCACGCGTGCCAGTCCCTCGACAGCCGCGAGTTCCTGGATCAGTACGTTGTGTTTAGCCAGTCGGAGTCCGCCCACGGCGAAGGCCACGCTCGTCAGCAGCACTAGTCCCAGCGGGACTATCGCGATCATGCTGGCAATGAGTCCCACGAGCGCGGGGGTCCAGGCACCGGTGGAAATGGCGGTCTGCCAGCCGCCGCGCGCCTGGATCTCGCCGTTGAGCACGAGGAGGGCCACGGGCAGCAGGATCCAGGCGATCCAGCGCATTACACGGTTGAGGCTGTTGCGGATCTCGGAGTTCACCAGTGAGAAGCGTCGCGCATCTGCCGTCAGCCGGCTCGCGAACGACGCCGATCCGACCCGGACAACCTGGGCGTTGCCGTGGCCGGCCACGACGATCGATCCGGAGAGTACTTCCGTCCCCGCATCCTTACCCACCGGGTCTGCTTCGCCCGTGAGGAGCGATTCGTCCACCTCCAGGCCGGACGACTCCAGTACGGCAGCGTCGGCAGTGATCTGATCCCCGGCCCGCAACGCCAAGAGGTCATCTTTTACGACGTCGGCCGTGGCGATGTCGTGGATCTGACCCTCGCGCAACACCCGCGCGAGCGGGGCGTTGAGGACAGCCAGCCGGTCCAAGGACTTCTTCGCCCTGTATTCCTCGACGACGCCGATCACGGCGTTGCTGACAGCGGCGAGGCCGAACAGGGCATCCCGCCATTGCCCCAGGAGCAACAGCAGCAGGAAGCTCGTGCCGACGATTGCATTGAAGAGCGTGAAGACGTTGGCCCGGAAGATCTGCCACAGGCTCCGGCTAGTGGTGTCCGGCACGCGGTTGGTGAGCCCGCGCTCGACCCGCGTAGCCACCTCCCCCTGCGTCAGCCCCTTGGCGGCCGGCCGGCGTTTGGCGGCCGGGGACGCACGCCGATGCAGAAAGGCTCGTCTCCTGCGCCGGCGGTATGCCTTCACCCTCCGATGGTATCCGCCGTAGTGCCAAAATGTGACGCACTGCGGCTTTCATCAACTCCGCGGTGGAATTCCCGCAGGAATCTCGATGATGTTGTCAACGGATGCTGGTGTGCCGTTATGGCGCGCCTGCCGGTGGCGGCCGGGACCCGCGCAGATCAGCGGCTGCGTCCGGGTCCGCACCTCCGAACAGGACTTGGCAACGCCGCGCAAGACACGCACGGGCCAGGACGCAGCACCGTTCGCCGGCACATTGCACCAGGACACCCGGACGCCACCTTCGCCGGCTACGTCATATGGATTGGCATCGCCGAGGAATCAGCCATCGGAGCCCGGCTCTGGCCACAAGACGTCGCCTTCCTCGGCGACAATGACAACACGCTGCTCGGCTACCCGCTCCCGGGCGCCAATGGTTCCCTCGCCCCAGGATCACGCCGCCTCGGCTGGGCCTGGTACGACTCCAGCAGAAACGGACTGCTCCGCTCAGGCGGCAGCGTCACCGGTTCCGTGGCGCGGCACTCGCTCATGCCCGCCGGGATCCCGAACGCGACCTTCCGGGAACTCGCCGCAGAGGCCCGCGAACTGTTTCCCTCGCCTTAGAACAATGCGATCCTCGACAGCATCGAACGAAGAGCCGTCATCGGCACACCCATCGCCGAATACGTGCCCGCACGACTCGCCAGAGGCAGGGTCGCCATCGTCGGAGACGCCGCCCACGTGCCAACCCCCATGACAGGCAGCGGCTTCGCCGAATCCGGACAAGCCTTCAGCCGCTCCTTCGCCCGCCGCGCAGCCTAAACCAACTCCAGTCCTTTGCCCGGGCATGAAACAGACCCATGCAGCCAAGGTGCCTTACGAACAAATCGATCGCTCACCTGTGTTGTTCTCGCAAACGAAGGATTCCGAGAGCGATCTCAATTGAGCGCCGAAAGTGTGCGAGCCCTTCGGGAGACGCATCTCGATGGCAGTTCTCGAAATCGCACAGCCGATCAAGGTCAGCGAATCGGGTTTCGTGAATCGAAGAGGAGGTAATGGGAATGTGTGCGACGCATCCTGTGCCGCTGCCCGGCCGGGCGGAACTATCCGGACATGTCAGAGGCCCTTGACGTACGGCAAGCACCGGACGCAAAGTTCACACGAGAGTCATGCCGCCGATGGCCGATGACCGTCCGGGCCCAGCCCTCATGCCGCAACAACCGCTGCACGGCGGAGCATATTGCATCCCTTGAGCCCCTCCCAGGCGGAGCCGCTTGCGGTCAACCACGGGAGCGCTCCGGTCGCCACTTGGACAGGAGAAGTAAGAATGGATCTCGAAAAACCGCCCACAAGCCCAAAGACGGCAACGGCGACCAGGGCCGCCAAAGACGCGGAGCGGGCGTCCATTTCCGCGTCCCGGAAGAAAGTTTCGTACGGCGCCCAGGACCGTAGAGGACCACTCCTGTGGAATTCAGGCCTGGAAAAGCTCACCAACCAGACCCGTCGTCCGGGGCAGCCAGCCGATGCGGGCATGAACCTGTACTACGAGGACCTTGAGTGGAATCCCCTCTTTGGCCCGGGCGATCCCTCGGGGATCCTTCCGAGGGACACGGATCAGGTACCGCATGGAAATATGGCTAATGCGGGCGGGCTGATTCTGCCCTGGTGCTCGAATTCACGAGAGGTCCGCCAGAAGGCCATCGTTGTGTATCGCCTTGGGGAGGACCTGGATACGATCGAAGATCCCCTCCTGTATATCTTCCAGTATTACTGGGACAACGTGGGGTACTTCTTGCCGGCCACCTTTGGGTCTTTCGACGAGAAGATCTCCATGGGTGAGGGGCCCAGCTCCTCCCTCAATGTTGACTTCATCCTCGGTCCTGCAGGAGACCTGGTGGCCAGGGCATGGGCTTAGGGGCCCGGCCGGAGCGTGGCCGGCCCCTGCAAATTACTAAACGAGTCGGCAAGGTGTCCGGAGACTAAGCCGAGTATCCAGGCTCTCGCGGAAGGGAAAGGACGAGATGCGAGTTGGCGGCAACCCGGGCAGCCTCCGAAACTGCACTTCCCCCACCCGTCCCCCGGCCTCCCCATGGGAACTCCAAGCCGACCCGTGGTCGTGGGATTCTGATCGGTCTGCCCGATCATGGGGGTGACGATCTCTCCCGGCGCCATGCTGTTGGCCGTAACGCCAAACTCGGCCAGCTCCAACGCCATTGTCTTGATCAATCCCCGAGTGCATGCTTCGAGGCGTCTCATGCGGCAGCACCAACCTGCGGCTGGATTTCATGGGAGCTGATGACCGCAACGATGCGCCCACCTGTGCCTGCATTGACCATACGGCGGGCCGCGGCCTGCAAACACTCGAAGGCGCCGTTGAGGTTCACCTCAAGGGTCCTGGCCCAGGTTTCGATGTCCAGGTTCAGGAACCTGATCCCGTCGCCCGGGCCGAGATTGTTGATCAAGCCGTCCAGTCCCCCGAGCTCCTCGGCGACTGAATCGATGACTGCCGCCTTTGATTGGTGATTCTGGTCGAACAGGGACGGTTTCCACGGCAGGAGTTGCTGGGCGTGCAGCTGCCTCACCCGCCACACGCAGACCCAGAGCAGTCCGTTTGCCCGTTCCACGGTCTGCCCGATAAGGGTCGTTACTGACCGGCCCATTCCTCGGATCCTCCTCCGCTCCGTCAGCCCACTTGAACGTTCTCGACCGGTCTTGGATACGCCTGGGTGGCTCACTCGAACCGAGGACTTCACCGATGCAAAGGCAATCGCTGCAGCGAACACTTCACGCGCGGCAAGTGCCTAGTTTCCGGTCAGCTCCGCATGAAGCGTCTGGACCCGGGCTTTGATGTTGTCGGTGAGTCGCTTGCTGATGCGGTGCAGCAGCTCCGTGTTTTCTACCAGCCCCCGACTGGTTCCTTGCCGGTTTTCGTGCGGTTCAGTCATTTCAGCACTCCAAGGACGTGATTCATGGAAGGGAAGTCCGGATCAGTTGTTGTCGCCGGAGCGGCCGTGGGCCAGCCCGGTGGGGAACCCGACGAGGACAGGTTCGGGGGCTCCGCAACAGCCGCCGGAGGTTTCAGCCACAAGCCCGTCGGCTGCTGCCGGGACGTCGCAGCTGGTGCCTGCGTCGGATGAGCAGACACCGGTTTCGGGGAGTTCGAGCTGAACGGTGTCCGCCGCTTCGCGGTCCCCGGCCAGGGCTGCGGCGACGGAGCGGACCTGTTCGTAGCCGGTGGCGAGCAGGAAGGTCGGCGCCCGTCCGTAGGATTTCATGCCGACGATGTAGAAGTCCTTGTCCGGGTGGGCCAGCACTGTCGCGCCGTGCGGGGGGACGGTGCCGCAGGAGTGGAATTCCGGGTCGATCAGCGGGCCGAGCTCGGTGGGTGCCTCGACGGCGGGGTCCAGGTTCAGCCGGAGTTCACGGAGGATGTCCAGGTCCGGGCGGAAGCCGGTGCAGGGCACGACGACGTCGGCCTCCAGGATACGGCCGTCCACGGATTCGACGGTGACGTGCGAGGCGAGGGGCGTCAGCGAAGCGATGCCGAAGCCGGTGTGCAGTTCGATGGTTCCTGCCTCGACGAGGCGCCGCAGGCGGGCGCCGAGCTGGCCGCGGGCTGGGAGCCCGTCGGCGTCGCCGCCGCCGTAGACCTTGTCGGCGGACGCGCCGCGGACGGCCCAGAGGATCCGGGTGTCCGGTTCGTCCTTGGCCAGGTCGGCGAGGCTGATCAGGGTGTTGGCGGCGGAGTGTCCCGCGCCGACCACCAGGACACGGCGTCCGGCGAACACCTTCCGGTCACGGCCGATGACGTCCGGCAGCGGCGAGGAGATCCGGCCGGCGGCGGAATCTTCGCCGATGGCCGGCAGTCCGGACGTCCCCAGCGGATTACGGCTGGACCAGGTGCCGGAGGCGTCAATGACCCCGGCCACGGTGTGGTCGCGGGTTTCGCCGTCCCCGTGCTCCACCCGGACGATGAACGGTGTGCCCTCACGGCCGCGGGTGTGGGTCTTGTCCATGCCGGCGCGGGTCACGGAGATGACCCTGGCACCGGTCTGCAGCCGCGGGCTGATGGCCGGGAGCGCTGCCAGCGGGGTGAGGTAGTTATCGATAAGTTCTCCGCCGTAGGGAAGGGCCGTGGGTCGGGGAGATTCCCAGTCGGAGGCTTCGAGGAGTCGGACGGCGGCGGCATCGAGGTTGTACCGCCACGGGGAGAACAGCCGGATGTGGCGCCACTGCTCGATGGCCGCGCCCGCGGAGGGGCCGGCTTCGAAGATCAGCGGTTCCAGGCCGCGTTCGATCAGGTGGGCCGCGGCGGCCAGGCCCACGGGGCCGGCGCCGATCACGGCAACGGAAAGGTTCTTCGCTGAATCCATGGTTTCCTCTGTTCATCCGTAGGTGTGGCGGTTCTTACTGGGGGTGCCTGCCGGTCCTGTGGGGCCGGCAGGCGGGAGGGTGTCAGCAGCAATCCTGATCGTCGTCGCAGCAACCGTCGCCGCAGCATCCTGTGCTCATTCAGCTCACCCCCTCCCTTTCCCGGGTTTAGGCGTGGGTGGGTTCTTCCACCAGGGCGGTGGCGATGCTGTCCGCGTCCTCGAGCGCGGCGAGGTAGCGTTCGGCGTCGAGGGCGGCGGCGCAGCCGGTTCCGGCGGCGGTGATGGCCTGGCGGTAGCGGTGGTCCACGGCGTCGCCGCAGGCGAACACGCCGGAAAGGTTGGTGACCGTGGTGGGCGCGTCGACCTTGATGTAGCCCTCGGCGTCCAGCTCCACCTGCCCGGCCACGAGGTCGGTCCGCGGCACGTGGCCGATTGCGACGAAGATCCCGGTGGCCGGCTGTTCGCGTGTTTCGCCGGTGCGGGTGTCGGTCAGGGTCACACCGGTGACCTTGCCGTTGCCGTGGATCGCGGTGACGGCGGAGTTCCAGGCGAAGCTGATCTTGGGGTTGTCCTTGGCGCGCTGGGCCATGATGCGGGAGGCGCGCAGTTCGCCCTTGCGGACCACCACGGTCACTGATTTGCCGAAGCGGGTCAGGAACGTAGCCTCCTCCATGGCGGAGTCTCCGCCGCCGACCACGATGATGTCCTGATCCCGGAAGAAGAAGCCGTCGCAGGTGGCACACCAGGAGACACCGTGGCCGCTGAACTTCTTCTCCTCCGGAAGTCCGAGTTCCTTGTACGCCGAGCCCGTGGCCAGGATGACCGCGGGAGCTTCATGGGTCTCCCCGGCGCCGGTGACCACACGCTTCAGGTGCCCGGTCAGCGTCACTTCGGTGGCGTCGTCGAACACCACCCGCGCGCCAAACTTCTCCGCCTGCTGCTGCAGCCCGTCCATCAGCTCCGGACCCTGGATCCCGCCCGGGAAACCGGGGAAGTTCTCCACCTCGGTGGTGTTCATCAGCGCACCTCCCGCGGTGACCGACCCGGCCAGGACCAGGGGCTTCAGCCCGGCCCGGGCGGCGTAGATCGCCGCGGTGTACCCGGCGGGGCCGGACCCGATGATGATCAGCTGTTCAGGGTTTCGGCTGTCGACGCTCACGAAGGTCTCCTGGTGCTCGGTACGGATTACTTGACGACGGACGTGAGGGAGGCGATCAGGGCCTCGATGCGGGTTTTGATCTCGTCGCGGATCGGGCGGACGGAGTCCACGCCCTGCCCGGCCGGATCCTCCAGGACCCAGTCCTCGTAGCGCTTGCCGGGGAAGTAGGGGCATTCGTCGCCGCAGCCCATTGTGATCACGACGTCGGATTCCTTTACGGCCTCGGTGGTGAGGATCTTCGGGATTTCGGCGGACATGTCGATGCCGAGTTCCGCCATGGCCTCGACGGCGGCCGGGTTGACCTTATCCGCGGGCTGGGACCCGGCGGAACGGACCTCGATCCGACCCTCCCCGAGGGTGGTCAGGAACGCGGCGGCCATCTGGGAACGCCCGGCATTGTGGACGCAGACGAACAGGACGGAGGGCTTCTTGGCGGTTTCGGTGCTCACGGGTTTCTCCTGAAATCAGTTAGGTGTGGATCGGAATTGATGAGGTCGTCGTCCCCGCACCATCGACTAGACATTGATGTTTATCGATGCATGAAGTATCGGGCAATAAATCGATACTTGTCAATATTTGCGGGGTTTCGGGTTTTAGGCCGCGTGCAGGCGGGGTGCGAGGTCGCTGACGCGGCGGGCGATGTCAGTGAAGGCGCCTTCGAAGGCGTCCTCGGTGTTCAGCCGGAGCGGATCCGGAACGGACCAGTGGATTCCTCCCAGGTTGGGGATTTCCTCGTGGGCGTTGTCGCACACGGTCACGACGAAGTCTTCATCGTGCGCCACCTCTTCCAGCCGGCGCGGGGGAAGGTCCGCGAGTGGGACGCCGTGGCGGCGGGCGACCTCAATAGCGCCCGGGGCGATATGGTCCGCGGGGTGCGTACCCGCGGAGGCCGAGGGGATTTCGCTGAGCTGGTTCCAGAGTGCGACGGCCAGTTGGGACCGGGCGCTGTTCCGGGTGCAGACGAAGAGGACGCGGCGGGCTCCGTGTTCGGCCCCGGGAGCCAATCCCTCCAGGGCCCCTTCGGCGAGCCGGATGTAGCTGCGGCGCTTATCCGCCTCCGAACGATGGCGGATCACCAGGCCCGCTCCTTCCAGCGTGCGCAGGTGGTGAGACAGCAGGTTCGACGGCATTCCGAGTTCGGCCTGCAGCTCCGTGGGGGAAAAGTCTCCCAGGATCAGCAGGTCCACGATTCGCAACCGCGCAGAGTCGGCGAGGGCCGCGTGCTTGGCGACCCGCGCCCGAAAGACTTCAACTGGGTCAGTATTCATTGATTCAATTTTGACTGAGTAAATATCTTGGGTCAAGCTGTTGGTATGACTTCTCAACAACCGCCGTTGTGGCGTCGTGCCGTCGCCGAACTGCTCGGCACCAGCCTGCTCGTGACCATCGTCGTCGGCTCCGGGATCGCCGCGCAGCAGCTTTCTCCGAATGACGTTGGCCTGCAGCTTCTCCAGAACAGCACCGCCACGGTGCTAGGACTGACGGTGCTGATCCTGGTGCTCGGGCCCGTGAGCGGCGCCCACTTCAACCCCGTGGTCTCCCTCGCCGACTGGATCCTGGGCCGGCGCCGCGGCACCGGGATCACCCTCCCCCAGCTCGTCACCTATGTCGCCGCCCAGACCGTGGGTGCAGTCAGCGGCAGCGTCGTGGCGAACGCCATGTTTGCGGTGGGCACCTCCATTTCGGTCAAGGACCGGGCAACCACCGGGCATCTCCTGGGTGAGGTCGTCGCCACCGCGGGCCTCGTTCTGCTGATCTTCGCCCTGGCTGCCACCAAGCGTGGCGTTCTCGCCGCGCCGGCGGTGGGCGCCTACATCGGCGCCGCCTACTGGTTCACGTCCTCGACGTCGTTCGCAAACCCGGCCGTAACCGTGGGCCGCATCTTCACTGACACCTTCGCCGGCATCGCACCGTCCTCCGTTCCCGGCTTCGTCGTGGCGCAGCTGGTCGGCGCAGCAGTGGGCCTTTGCCTCTTCCTCGTCCTGTTCCCCTCCGCGGCCCGCGCCGCGGACGACGTCGTCCTGGCGCACAGTTCCGAAGGAGCCAGCGCGTAGCCATTCTCGGGCCCACCTGGGGATCCTCGTCGGCAGGGCTTGCGCCGGGTCACTCCCACCCGCCCATACATTGATGATTGTCAATGTCAGGGCATAATAGGTACATGAACTCGCTGCCTATCCTCGAGCCGGCCACGGATGAAGCCTGCTGCACCCCGGCAGGGCCCCCTGCCCTGGGCGCTGAAGAGGCGAAGCAGAAGGCCCTGGTCTTCAAGGCGCTGGCCGACCCGAACCGACTGCGACTGCTCTCCATCGTCAAGGCCGGCCCCTCCGGTGAATCCTGCGTCTGCGACCTGACCGAGCCACTGGACCTGGGCCAGCCCACCGTTTCCCACCACCTGAAGGTCCTGGTCGATGCGGGTCTGCTGCACCGCGAAAAGCGTGGCACCTGGGCGTATTACTCCCTGGTTCCCGGCGCCCTGGAACAGGCGGCCGGACTCCTGGCGACCCTGTGACCGCGGCGGAACCCTCCGCTGTCACGATCCGCCCCATGCGCGACGGCGACTGGCCGGCCGTTCAACGGATCTACCGTGAAGGAATCGCCACCGGCCACGCCACCTTCGAAGCAGAGGCACCCGACTGGGAACGGTTCAACAGCTCCAAACTGCCCCGCCACCGCCTCGTCGCCGAAACAACAGACGGCAGGATCCTTGGTTGGGCCGCCGTCTCCCCCGTCTCGGCCCGCCCCGCCTACTCCGGCGTGGTCGAGCATTCCGTCTACATCGCAGCCGTTGCGCGCGGGCGCGGCCTGGGCGCAGCGCTGCTTCATGACCTTGCAGACTCCACGGAGAGTGACGGGATCTGGACGATCCAGGCCAGCGTCTTTCCCGAAAACGAAGCCAGCCTCAGACTCCACCTCGCCAACGGGTATTTCGTTGTCGGTCGCAGGCAGCGCATCGCCAGGATGACCTACGGGCCGCTCACCGGGCAGTGGCGCGACACTATCCTGATCGAACGCCGCTCCCCCGCCATCTGAACGGCCGGCTTGTCGAAACAGGCAGACACTGCACGCAGGACAAGCCGCATCTCGCTCTCTTGGAAGCGGACGCCACTTCTGGCGCCCCTCACACGGGGCGAGAAGGGCTGCGAACGCATCATGCGTTCCGGTTCCTGATACGTGATCAGAACTACCGAAGAAGCAACATACTGCGTCGGCCGATCGACGCCCTTCGTCGGAGCATCCCCGGCGTGAACCGGCACGGGCGTGACGGCATGCGTCCCCGATTCTATGGACCACAGTCGACTGCCCTCGTCTTCCAGTAGCTGTGATGCTGCGCGTGAAGCCGCCCGCTCCGCGACACCATTGACGCGGTGTGAAATAATCTGCGTATGGATGCAGATAAACAGCTATGCGGACTTGAACCGGACAGCCAGTATGTGGAACTTGCCGTCGAGGTCTTTGCCATGCTCGCAGACGCCACCCGTGTCCGGATTATCCTTGCCCTGCGCGAGGGTGAACTGCCGGTCAACCAGCTGGCCGAGATCGTCCACAAATCCCCGGCGGCCGTTTCCCAGCATCTGGCAAAGATGCGCCTCGCACGTATGGTAACCACCAGGCAAGACGGAACACGCGTCTTCTACCGGCTGGAGAACGAACACGCCCGCCAGCTCGTCACCGACGCCATTTTCCAGGCCGAACACTCCCTCGGCGGAATCCCCCGCCACCACCACACCGAAAGCGCGGACCCGTCGTGACCGAACCCCGAGATCTCCACCGTCCCGGGGCGACCGCGCCCGTCCACACACCCCAGGACGCCGGCAGTCATGGTCACGGGTCAGGGGCCCAGACACATGAGCACCATGACCACGGCCAGGGGCACGACCACGACGGCCACGAGCACGGCCACGAGCACGCCCACGGCCATTCCCATGAGCATCCGACGGGGATCAAGGGCTTCCTGTACGGGTTGTTCGTCCCGCACACCCACGACGCCGCGGACTCTGTCGACGACGCCCTTGAGGCAAGTGAACAGGGCGTCAGGGCGGTGAAGATCAGCCTCTTCATGCTGCTTGGCACCACCATCCTTCAATTCCTCGTGGTGCTGATCAGCGGATCCGTGGCCCTCCTCGCTGACACGATCCATAACTTCTCCGACGCCCTGACGGCCGTGCCGCTGTGGATCGCGTTCCTGCTGGCCCGCCGGCCCGCGACCCGACGCTACACTTACGGCTTCGGCCGGGCCGAAGACCTGGCCGGACTCTTCATCGTCGGCGTCGTCGCCCTCTCGGCCCTCGTGGCCGGATGGCAAGCGGTCGACCGTCTGATCCACCCCCAGCCCATCCACAATCTGGGATGGGTCGCCGTTGCCGGCCTGATCGGCTTCGCCGGCAACGAGGCCGTGGCCATCTACCGGATCCGGATCGGCCGGAAGATCGGCTCGGCCGCGCTGGTGGCCGACGGCGTCCACGCCCGGATGGACGGCTTCACCTCTCTTGCCGTGGTGCTGGGCGTGATCGGAGTCTGGCTAGGGTTCCCTCTGGCCGACCCGATCGTGGGGCTACTGATCGCCGCCGCCATCATCATCCTGCTCTGGGGCACGATGCGGAGCATCGGCCGGCGCCTGATGGACGGCATCGACCCTGACCTCCTAGACCGTGCCCGGTCCGCCCTCGCCGGGACCCCCGGCGTGGAAGCCGTCCCAGCCCTGCAACTGCGTTGGATCGGCCACCGCCTACAGGGCAACGCCAGCATCCAGGTCGCCGACATGCCGGTCTCGGCAGCAGAACAGATCGCCGCGGTTGCCAGGCACCGTCTCGGCCATGCTCTGCCGAACCTGGACGGCATCGCGATCCAGACAACCACCGGGACAACGTACGGTGGCGGGGAGCTGGCACGGTCAACGTCCGCGCACGGGCACGAATGACCCCAGCCCGCACTCCCGTGGACGATCGGGGGAAAGGCCGTGACATGCGAGCGCGCATCCCGGGCCAGGGCAGCTTCACGGTGGCCGCCGAGGCCGCCGCCATGATCGGCGTCTTCGGCGGAACCCTGCACTGCTATCAGGGTGCAGGGGGTTGCCGTCGGCAGGGACTCTACTTCGCCCGCACGGAACCGAAGAAATATCTGCTCTGCACGCTCCACGAGAAAACAGCCACCGGCGACGGCACTCCCGTGGTCCCCGGGGAAGACCACCGGGACGAGACCAGCGACATCGCGATCAGCGTGAGCCATGAACTCGCGGGAAAGCTTGACGGGGCCATCCTGGACTTCGGAATGATGGCCACGACCTGCATGCCTCCCTCATCGCTTCCGGCACCCCGATCATCACCGGGCATGTGACCTTGAGGAAGGGTGTCTGACCGACGGTCACGCCGCCACGATTCTGGCGGAGCGGCAGCAGTGCATGGCCGAACACTTCGACGTCCCCGTCGAACACTCCACCTTCCAGCTCGAACCGGCCGCCCACCGCAACCAGGTACACCTCCCCACCAGAGGCCAGAAAGAAAGGCCGATGAGCAGCGCAGAAGGTACCGCAACCAGCAAAGACCCCGGGCTCCTGCTGCGCCGAGGGTGCGCCTTGAATACACCACCCTGGGCTGGAACATCATCGGCCTCGGCGTCCTGGCCGCCGCCCCCCTCCGCGCCGGATCACCGGCCCTGGCCGGGTTCGGCCTGGACTCCCTCATCGAAATCTTCGCCTCCCCGTGGCGGTCTGGCAGCTCAAAGGCATCCACGCGGACCGGGAGACCCGGGCGATGCGCCTGATCGGGACGGCCTTCGCCGTCCTCGCCGCCTACCTTCTCATCCAGCTCGCCATCGTCATTGCCACAGGCCTCGCCCTGGTGCTGCGCTCGGTCATCCGCAAGCGGGCCACGGGCTCCTGGAAGAGCACTGACCCGGAACACCGGCCGGCCTCGCCGTAATCCAACGACTGACCGGCAGGGGCCCCGCCGGACAGCTCCTCACCCGGAACAACTCCAGAGGCTGACATAGAAACCGTAGGGTTGATGTCTCAGCGCCTATCGGCCGCGCGGCAGGGCTTCGCCCTGCTATCGGGGGTCGGGGGCTTCAGTTCCCGGGATTTCTGCGCCGTTGAGTGTGCGCAGGGCGGCACGGAGCCGGGCGTCGGCGTCATTGGCCACGTCCCGGACGGCCGGGCTGTCGCTGAGCTTGACCATGGTCTGCGGGTCGATGGCCTGGATGGTTGTCTCGACGGCGTCCTTGCCCCGGCGGACCACGACGTTGCAGGGCAGCAGGGCGCCCATGTCCGGTTCCGCGGCGAGGGCCCGGCTGGCGAGGGCCGGGTTGCAGGCGCCCAGGATCACGTAGTCGCCGAGGTCCTCGGCGGCACCAGCGCCGAGCTTGGCCTCAAAGGTGGCACGGACGTTGATTTCCGAGAGAATGCCGAACCCCTGTCCGGCGAGGGCTTCGCGGGTGCGCTGCACTGCTTCTTCCCAACCCAGCGGGACCGTAACGGTATGCGTATAGCTCATGGCTGCTCCTGCGCGGATAGTCGGTGGTCTCAGGCGAGGGAGAGGAAGAGTTTTTCCAGGTCCTTGGTGTCCATGCTCGAATCCCCGCGGACGAGGCACTGTTCAAGCCCGCTCGCGATGATCGCGAACCCGGCCCGGTCCAAAGCCTTCGAGACGGCGGCGAGCTGGGTGACGATGTCCTTGCAGTCCTTCCCCTCCTCGAGCATGCGCGTGACGCCGGCGAGCTGTCCCTGGGCTCGCTTGAGCCGGTTGATGATCGGGGTGAGTTCTGTCGAATCAAGTTCCATGGCGGGCTCCAAAGGTGGGTGGGTACTTTGCCAATTCTATACCCCGGAGGGTATAACGGCTAGCGGCGGGAAGTCAGCACCAGGCCCGTTGAGTGCGGCTTGCAACATACCCCCGGGGGTATTATCGTTGGGAGTAGACCGATGGAGGATCCCCTCCCGGAAACTCCCCCACCGCCCAACGAAAGAGAGCATCATGCTTATCGAGCGTATTTACGATGAAGACCTCGCCCAGGCCAGCTACTTCATCGGCTGCCAGGCAAAGGGTGAGGCGGTCGTCGTTGACCCCCGCCGCGATATCGACGTCTACCGCAACCTGGCGGCAGCCAACGGGATGACGATCGTGGCCGTCACCGAAACCCACATCCACGCAGACTTCCTCTCCGGCACCCGTGAACTGGCCGCCGCGACCGGCGCCACCGCGTACGTTTCCGGCGAGGGCGGCGCGGACTGGCAGTACGGGTTCGAGGCCGAGCGGCTGAACGACAACGACTCAATCACCCTTGGCAACATCACCGTCAAGGCTCTGCACACCCCGGGCCACACGCCGGAGCACCTGTCCTTCCTGATCACCGACGGCGCGTTCGCCGACGCCCCCGGCTACCTGCTCTCCGGTGACTTCGTCTTCTCCGGCGACCTGGGCCGCCCGGACCTGCTGGACGAGGCCGCCGGCGGCGTCGACACCCGCTTCGCCGGCGCCCGTCAGCTCTTCGCGAGCCTGCGGGATAAGTTCCTGACCCTGCCCGACCATGTCCAGGTCCACCCCGGCCATGGCGCCGGCAGCGCCTGCGGCAAGGCCCTGGGCGCCATCCCCTCCTCCACGGTCGGCTACGAACGGCTGTACTCCTGGTGGGGCCCCTACCTGGCCGCCAATGACGAGGACGGCTTCGTCGCCGAACTCCTCGATGGCCAGCCCGACGCGCACGCCTACTTCGGCCGGATGAAGCGCGAAAACCGGGAGGGCCCCACCGTCATGGGCGAACGTACTCCCCTGACCGAACTCGCCACCGCCGACGTCGTGGCCGGCCTCGCCGACGACACCGTGACGTTTGTGGACACCCGCTCCAACGCCGAGGTCCACGAAGGCACGGTCGCCCGGTCCCTGAACATCCCGGCCGGGAAGTCCACCGCCAGCTTCGGCGCCTGGGTGGTCAACCCGGAAACCGACAAGAACCCGCTCGTGCTGCTGGCCCCCAGTCAGGCCGCCGCGCAGGAGATGTGGGACCACCTTGTCCGGGTCGGCATCGACAAGGTCGCCGGCTACGTCACCAGCATCGAGGGACTGCCCGCCAGCACCCCGCAGCTGATCCAGCCTGAAGAACTGGACGGCTTCGACGCCGCGATGGTCCTGGACGTCCGCAACCGCACCGAGCACGCCGCAGGACACATCCCCGGCTCCCACCAGCTCAGCGGCGGCCGCGTGATGTGGAACCTGGACCAGCTCCCCGCCGAGGGCACCATCGTCTCCTACTGCCAGAGCGGCGTCCGGAACTCCGTCGCGGCCAGCGCGCTGCGCCGGGCCGGGTACGACGTCGTTGAACTCGACGGCAGCTACGCCGGATGGGCCGCCTGGCAGCAGGCACGGGAATCCGTTGCCAGCAACTGATCCTGGAAATAATTGAACTGATTGATTGACAGCGTTGGCGGCGGTCCGGGACACCGGGCCACCGCCAACGTTTTGTCCCCGGTCGCGGGCGGGGGTTTCGCCGTCCTGTTCCGAGACATCATCGTGAACGACGTCGATGCCGCGGACGTCGGCCGTGAGACGGTTGCATCGTCCCTGTGGGCAATACTTCATGTGCTCAGCCAGTGTGCAGCTTCAGTTTCCTGAACGCCGGGAACCACCCGGGAGGCCGGCAGCAGCGTCCACGTCCCGTCCCGCAGCACGCGGGCATTGATTTCCAGCCGGCTGCGTAACAAATCCACTGCCGCCTCGGCCCGTCTCTCCTGGATGATTCCCAACACCGTGTTCAGGGTCAGGACGGCCAGGATGATGGTCGCGTCGAGCCATTTGGCGAGTGCGAACTCAAGGATGATGGTTGCTTCCAGCATCCAGGGCACGGGCGCCCAGAGCTTCCTGAGGATGCGCTCCGCGAGCCGGGTCCGCTTCAGGGGGACCGCGTTGGGGCCGATAGTCTCCAGAAGCCGGGTTGCCTGTGCGGAAGAAGGCCCTTGAGGCTCGGGTACCTGCCCTCAGCCTTGAACCGTTTCGGCGCCGGTACGGACGACCAGCACGGGGCACTGGGCGCGGTGCACCGCGTGGCTCGATACCGAGCCCAGAAGCATTCCGGCGAAGCCGCCGTGACCCCGCGATCCGACCACCAGCAGGTCCGCCCCGCTCGCAGCCTTCAGGAGCACGTCGGCGGGGTGCCCCTCCATCACTTCACCGGTGACCGCAAGGCCGGTTCCAGATGCGCGCCGCAGCGCATCAGCATGTGCGCGCCGGGCATTGTCTCCGAATGAATCATGGTCCTCAGCTTTGCCGGCAGCGTCCCCGATAACGGGGTAGTGCCATGCTGTGACAACGTGAACCTGCCCTGACCGCAGCCGGGCCTCTTCAAGGGCCCAATCCAGGACCGCCAGTGAAGAATCCGACCCGTCGACCCCGACCACAATCCGGAAAACCATGCCTGCCGCCATCATGCCTCCCGCTACGGAAACCCCGTCCTCGCGGCACTACGCCGTTCCGCAGGGCCAACAATGCTCCCGATGAGCAGCCGAATCAAGAGGATTTTCCTGCCGGAGGCCGACGCGGTGAGGACGCCTCGCACCCCCTGGCACATCAGAGAGCGGAGACGCTATCCCTGACGCAGCCCGCGGCCTTGTGACGAGGCGAGACTGTCCAGCGCCTTCATGCGTCGTCAAGGTCGACCTGTGAACCGGGCGTCCAGAACAGGTGAAGAAACCCTGCCCCGCCGACACCGAGCCGCCCTTTGGCCGCACCCGCCCCGGCACGCCGGACTGCCCCTCCAGCTTCAGGGGGAAGTATTCCCTCACCAAAATACCCCATGGGGTATACTGATGGGACAGTCCAGCCAGGTAAGGGGAGCAACCAGATGTGCCGTGCAGTGACATGCAAGAAATGCCAGAAGACGACGTGGGCGGGATGCGGTCAACACGTTGACCAGGTCATGCGCGGGGTCCCGGTCTCCCAGCGCTGCCGCGGGCACGAGCAGGAGAAGCCGACCGGCAAGGGCTTCTTCGCGAAGTTGTTCGGACGGTAGGTCGACTCTCCCGGCACAGGCGTTGAGGAACAGGGAAGCGCCGGAGGATATCTCCTCCGGCGCTTCCCTGTTCCCCTGCAGTCGCTCTCAGGACAGGAGTGCCTGTGCGGCGACGTAGGCGGCGACAGCCAAGACCAGGATTCCGAAGCCGCGTTTAAGGACCCTGTCCGGGATCCTGGTGCCGATCCGTCCGGCCGCGAGTGATGCGGCCATCGCGGTGACCGCGAAGGCCGCCGTGACGGCCCAATTGATCTGCAGGTCCCCGAGGTGGGCGGCGAAGCCGGCGGCCGAGTTGATCACGATGATCACCAGTGAGGTCCCGACGGTCAACGCCATCGGTAGCCCGAGCACCAGGGTGAGCGCCGGGACGATCAGGAAGCCGCCGCCCACGCCCAGCAGACCGGTCAGGAACCCGACGACGGCGCCGGTGGCGATTGCCTTGGGCAGGCAGCTGCGCCAGTTGACGCCGCCGCCGGGCAGTGCGCAGGCGCCGCCTAAGGATTTGGACGGCATCAGCATCCGGATGCCGGCGAAGACCATGATCGCGGCAAAAGCCAGCAGCAGGATCTTCGGGTCCAGAAGCCGGTTGACCGCCGCGCCAAGGTACGCCGTGACTGTTCCTGCCGCGCCGATGATCAGGGCCAGCCTCCAGTTCACCCCGTGCCGCAGCCGGGGCAGCACCGCGACGGCGGAGGAAGCGCCGACGACGACCAGCGACGTCGGGATTGCCGCCGCAAGCGGCAGCCCCACGCCATAGACCAGGGCGGGCACGGCGAGGATGGATCCGCCGCCTCCGACCAGGCCCAGCAGGCCACCGACGATCAGCCCGAAGGCCGCCGCGGAGATGATCATGCCCGGGCGTCCAGGTTCTTCAGGGCCTGGTGCGCGGTGGGCTCGTTCGCGGAGCGGTTCCACGGCATCTTGGAGAGCATCTGACCCATAGCACAGCTGTTGGTGGCGGCGGAGAACGTCAGGCCGGCGCCGATACCGCCGGCAATCAGGCCGAGTTTGGGCGAGATGAACTTGCTGCCGAGCACGCCGGCCAGGACCAGGGAGCCGGCGGTCATCCGGACCTGGCGCTCCAGGGCCCAGGCGCCACGGCCGCGGACCACGTTTCCGCCGGCCGCTGCGTAGGCGGGCACACCGCCGGACAGGACACTCGCACTGGCCAGGCCGACAGAGTCCAGATGCTTGCGGGCCTGCTCGGCCCGGTTGCCGGACTGGCAGACGAGGACCACGCGGGTACCCATCTTGGCAGCGAACTCTTCGGTGTGTTCGCTGAGCAGGGCCAGCGGCACATGGTAGGAGCCATTGATGTGCAGGGCATCGAACTCAGCGCCGCTGCGCACGTCGATGATCATCAGATCATCGTGGTTGTCTTCCCAAGCCTTCAGGGTCGAGGCATCGATGGATTTGGGAGCGGTATCAAGGGCATTGGTCGTCTTCAAGGAAGTCATGATCTCTTTCGGTATATCTTGGAGCATTTCTTGTGGCGGCTCCGCGCTTGCGGTAACCGTCCTCCACCGCCCCGTTCGCCATGTCAGGGACACGGTCCGGGCAAGTGGAAGCCCGGGCTGCGCTTGGGGGCGCGCCGCCCGGGCAGTCTGATGGGGTCAGCTGACGGGGAACCCTGCGGCTGTCCAGTCGAGCATTCCGCCGGGCACGGTGTACGCCGTGTAGCCTGCGGCGGCCAGCTGGTCCGCGGCAGCTGCGCTGCGCCGTCCGCTGCGGCACACGGCGATGACGGTGCGGGACTTGTCCAGCTCGTTGAGGCGGCCGGCCAGTTCGCCCAGGGCTATATGCGTCGCGCCGGGGATCATGCCTTCGGCGACTTCAGCCGGTTCGCGGACATCCACAATCTGGGCATCGCTGCCGCTCTTGAGCTGTTCCGCGAGCTGTTGCGGGGTGATTTCCATGGGCTGGACCTTTCGGTAGGACGGGGCTGGGGTGCTGCGAAAATGGGGACTTAGGGGCTTCCCGGGACTGCGGCTGACGCCGTACTAGGTCAGGCGCAGGAAGAGGGTGCGGATTTCCTCGAGGGTGGCCTTCTGGCCGGGCAACCCGGGCTGTACGCCACCCGCCGCGAGGATGTCCACCGGCTCGGTGAGGCAGTCGCGCATCGCCGTCGAGATCAGTTCGAATCCGGCCTTGTCCAGCGCGCCGCGGACCGCCGACAGCTGGGTGACGACGTTCCGGCAGTCTGCCCCCGATTCGACGGCGGCAATCAGGGCGGTGAGCTGTCCGTTGGCGCGCTTGAGGCGGCCGGTGGTGCGGCGCCTGCCGGAGTCGGGTTGGAGGTGCGGGCTGAGGGTGGTGGACATGTTCATTTGCCGCCGGCCTGGTAGTTGACCGGGTGCCCGCTGCGGTACCACTCCGTAATGCCGCCCATGACGTTCACCGCGTCATAGCCTCCTGCCGTGAGGTGTGCGGTGGCGCGGGAGCTGCGGCCGCCGGAGGCGCACATCACGTACACGGTCCGCCCGATGGGAACATCACCGAGGGACTGCTGGAAACGTGAGAGTGGAATGTTCCTGGTCCCGGGAACGCAGGCCTGCGCGTATTCTTCCTCTTCCCGGACGTCGATGACGGAAACATCAGGCCCGAGTGCGGCCAGATCGTCCACTGAAATGCTCTTCATGCTGGTGTCCTTTCACGATGTCCGGCAACCCGGGCGGGTAGTTACCCTTCCATAATGATACCCCGGGGGGTATTAATGCAAACTGGCGCCGGGCGGTCTTCTCTATTGCCAAAATACCCCCGGGGGTATAATGTTTTCCTATGGCAACCATCGATATTTCCGAAGCGACCTTCAATGACACCATCACCGGCAACGACATTGTCCTGGTGGACTTCTGGGCTGCCTGGTGCGGCCCGTGCCGGATGTTCGCCCCCACTTTCAGCAAGGCCTCCGAGAACCACGCGGACGTCGTCTTCGCCAAGGTGGACACCGAGGCCGAGCCCGGCCTCTCTGCCGCCGCCCGCATCACCTCCATCCCCACCCTGATGGCCTTCCGGGAAGGGATCCTCGTCTTCTCCCAGCCGGGGGCAATGAACGCAACCGGACTGGAACAGCTCATGAAGGGCATCAAGGAGCTGGACATGGACGAGGTCCGGGCGAAAATGGCAGCCGCCCCGGCATCCTAGGAAGCCACCCGACCCCCGGCCCCGGACGGGGTCTTCCGGGCCATGCCCCACCGACGGATCGAGAAGCACACATGAGCAGCCAACCAGTCATCACAGTCCCCGGCAGTACAACGCCGGCCAGTGGCCCCGCGTCCGGAGACAGCAGCCGGTACACGTCGTACACCGGGGCGGTGACCGCTTCGACATCAACGTCCGCGGCCATGTCATCCGGACCGACCAGCCGGACGGCGACGGCGGGGAGGACACCGGCCCCACCCCCACTGAGCTGTTCGTTGCGAGCCTCGCAAGCTGCGTCGCGTTTTACGCCCGCCGCTACCTCAACCGGCACAACCTGCCCACCGGGGGCCTGGCCGTGGAGGCGGAATTCCACATGGGCGCACGCCCTGCACGCGTCGCCCGGATCGACGTGCACCTCACCATCCCCGCCGACGTGCCTGTTGAGCGGCACGAGGCCCTGCTCGCCGTCGCTTCCCACTGCACGGTGCACAACTCACTGACAACAGTCCCTGAGATCTCGGTGGCCTTGGCCGTCGACCCCGGATGGACGAACGCCAACCCCTAGGCTCCAGCACGCCACGGCTTGGAACGCGGGCATCATCCGCGCCATACCCGGCCGCGCGCGGCCATGGTGGCCGAGTCCGTCCATATCCAGGATCGTCCCGCCATCCAGGGCGTCTCGGATCTCAGCATGAATGCCGCAGGCGCTCGGCGGGGCCCTGGCCGGCCCGGTTCTTGCCTCGATGGGATACTCCGGCCTCGGTTTTATCGCGATGACCCTCGTGGGTGTTGTGGTCATCTGGACCGGGCTGCACTCTCGCGCCGGCTCAGCGAACCCACAACCAGAGCACAGCTAGGAAGAGTCATGGATGCGGACAGCCGGATCGAGCAAGAAATCCCGGGCGACGATCACAGTGGAAGGGTCCACACACCGTTGTGGTCCATGAGCCGTGACTGGGGCCAGATTCGCCGCTGGCAGTCGTCACGGGTGGCGGTGGCAGCCGTCGCCGCTGCCGCCGCAGCGGCTGTCGTCGTTGCCGCGAACGGCATGATGACACAAACGGCTGCCATCTGGTGGTCTTTTGTGGTCCTCGCGGCGGGGTCCCTCCTGACCGGCCTGGTGGCAGGCAGTTACATCGGCGCCCCCATCGGTGCCGAGGCCACCCTCTGCGACCTCCGATGGCCTGTCCTTGGCCTCACCGGACTGGTGCTCGCAACGTCCCCCGGCCAGGGGAGCCTCGCGGCACACCTGTTTGCCGGCGCCACCCCCGCAGTGCTGGCCGGCGTGATCCAGCCTGCCTTCGCGCTCCTCTCCGTTGCCTTGTTGCGCTGGGAGTTGCGGGAGCGCCTCGAACTCGAGCGGAAGGCCGTTTCAGCCTCCCCCGACGGGGATAGCGGGGATGTGTGCACGACCTGCCGGCCGCTGTTTCCCACCCGGCCGGGATCAGCGGGCAGCCCGTCCGCCTGATGGCAGTGGATCTCACAAGCGGATGTATGCCCAACCTTCCCACTGCCGCGTCGCGAGATAGGCTATCGCCGCCGGGACGGACCTGACCCCGGGAAGAAGCTGCCCCGGGGTCAGTTCCACCGAACTCAGGCTGTTCCCGCAAGCTTGGATCCGGATGCCTTGACCAAGAGCTTCGCTAATCGAGCCCCCAGCGTTGAACCCGTGCTGCAGCGAGCCCGGCGCCCTCGGCCGGTCCGGCGACATGGACAACCAGCCCCCGCGAGGCACTTTCCTCCGGGCTAGCGTTCTGAGATTCCTTGTCTGGCATGAGGGCTCCTTCAACATCGGCCGGGCCGACCTTGGGCCCGGGCAAAACCTATGGGGCTAATCCTTTATTCACCTGAGCATGGAGGCTGGCGGCAGGGCAAAGGGTGCGGTGGAAAACTTTGGTGCCGCCGCATTCATCAGGCGGGCCCATTGGCCGCCGGCAATATCGGCGCAGACTGAGCACAGCGCGAATATACCGGTGACCTCAGTCTGCGTCGTGGGACTACCTGGTGGAGATGTGGTCCGAACCGCGCATGCGTACCGCGACGAGGATCCCGGACAGTGCGGTGAGGGCGCCGACGACGGCAACTGCTGCCGGGATGCCGAAGGCGTCCGCCAGAATGCCGGCGAGCAGGGCGCCGACGGCGAATCCGCCGTCGCGCCAGAGCCGGTAGATGCCCACCGAGCGTGCCCGCCATTCCGGGTGCGCGACGTCGCCGATGGCGGCCAGCAGGGTGGGGTAGACCATGGCGGTTCCCAGGCCCAGGAGGATGGCGGCGGCAAGCCAGATCCCGAAGCCGGTTCCGAAGGCGACCATGCTTAGGGCTGCGGCCTGGACGAGCATGCCGCCGACGATCAGCCATTTCCGACCGTATCGGTCCGACATCGCGCCGGTGACGAGTTGCGCGGCTCCCCAGACGGCGGGGTAGACGGCGGCGAGGATCCCGATCTTTTCGATGCTCAGTCCCGCTGCGGCGAAAAGGAGCGGGAACAGGCCCCAGGCGAGGCCGTCGTTGAGGTTGTTGACCAAGCCGGCCTGGCTGACCGAGGATAGCGATTTGTCCCGGAAGCTGGTGAGGGTAAAGATTTCCCGGTTGCTCAGCTCCCCGTGGGCGCCAGCATGGGCCGCCGTGTGGCTGGCGGCCTCGAGCCGGGCATGGCCCCGGGTTTCCTTCACCGCGAACACGGACAGGCCCAGGCCCAGCGCGATGTAGGCCGCGCCGAGCAGGAAGGGCCCTGGCCGCAGCCCGTAGCTGGCGGCGATGTAGCCGGTGGCCAGGGCGGTCCCGGCGACGCCGAGGTAGCCGGCGGCCTCGTTCAGGCCCATGGCCAGGCCTCGCCGGGACGGGCCGACGAGGTCCATCTTCATCACCACTGTGGTGGACCACGTCAGTCCCTGGCTGATGCCGAGGATGACGTTGGCGGCGACGATCCAGCCCCAGGAAGGTCCGAAGATCAGCAGCAGCGGCACGGGCACGGCGACGAGCCAGCCGGTCACGAGGACGGGCTTTCGGCCGTAGCGGTCCGAGAGGGTGCCTGCGAAGTAGTTCGTGCCGGCCTTGGCGAGTCCGAAGGCCAGGATGTAGGTCAGGGCGGACGTGTAGAGGTCCAGGTGGAAGACCTGGTCCGCCAGCAGCGGCAGGACTGTGCGTTCCTGGCCGAGGGTGCCCCCGACGAGCGCGTTGACTGCCACCAGGAGCATGAACTGGGCCAGGTTCTGGCGCAGGCCCAGGGTGAGCGCGGGCCGTGCGGCGGTGCCGGTCTCTGCGCTGGTGTCGCGGTTGCTCATTTGGCAGCCTCCAGGTCCGTGCCGGTTTCCACGGCGCGGCCGGCGGCGGCCGCCCAGTCGGCCGGTCCGCCGTTGAAGACGGCGATGCCGGTGCGGCCGGATGCGGCGAGGATGCTCGCCCCGCCCATCGCGCGTTCACCGTGACCGCACATCACGATGACCGGGCCTTCGGGCGCGTCGGCGAGATTTCTGGCGAGGTAGCCGAGTTCGATGTTCACGGCACCGGGGACGTGGCCTGCATCGTATTCGCCGGTCTGGCGGATGTCGAGCACGGCGGCCCCTGCCTGCAGCCGGTCCATCATTTGCCCGGACCCGATCAGGCGTACGGCGTCGGCTCCGGCGTGTTCCCGGGTCCAGGCGGGGTAGCCGCCGTCCAGTTCCCCGGCGAGGGCGTCGAAGCCGACCTTCGCCGAGGCTGTGACGATGTCGGCGGGGTCCTGTTCCGGGCCTCGGACGATGACGACGGGCCGGTCCGGGGTGGCGAGCCATCCGAGCCAGGTGGCGAAGACCGGGCGGAACGGGATCGAGAGTGCACCGGGGATGTGCCCGGCGGCGAAGTCTGCGGGCTGGCGTGCGTCGATGACCTGCGCACCGTCTGCGGTGAGTTCCTCGACGGAGTCTGCGGACAGCGGTGTGAGACGGGGCTGTTCGCGCAGGACGGCGGGGCCGCGTTTGTTGATTTCTCCCAGGCGGAGGAAATACTCGGGGAAGGTTCCCAGGGTGTCCAGGAGCGCGTCGACGAAGGCGTCCTCGCCGTCGACCTGCAGCAGCGGGTTGGTGGCCCGTTCGGCGCCGATGGTGGTGACCCGTTCGCCGCTGCCGCCTGCGGAGCAGAAGGAACCGGCTCCGTGGGTGGGCCAGACCGGGGTGGTGTCGGGGAATTCCATCAGCCGCTGCAGGGACCGGTACTGGGCCCGGGCCAGGCGTACCGTCATGTCCGGGCTGACCAGGTCGGTGCGCCCGGCGGTGCCGACCATCAGGGAACCTCCTGTGAAGATCCCGGCCAGGTCCCCGTCCTCGAACAGGACATAGGACAGGTGCTCGGGCGAGTGCCCGGGGGTGTGCAGGGCCTGCAGGGTGAAACGGCCCATCTCGACGCTCTGCCCGTCGCTGAGCCCGGTGTGGGCGAAGCTGCGGGAGCCGACCTCGGGGGCCAGTACGGTGGCGCCCTCAATCTCGGCGAGTTCGGCGACGCCGGAGATGAAGTCGGCGTGCAGGTGGGTTTCCACCGCGAAGGCGATGCTCAATCCGCGCGAGGAGGACTCGGCGCGTACCTGCCGCAGGTCCCGTTCGGGGTCCATGACGAGGGCGCGGCCCTCGCCAAGGTCCAGGAGGTAGGTGGAGTTGCCCAGTCCTTCGTCGACGACGGGGATCAGATTCAAGAGGCCCATGACTTCATCTCCTTCCACGCCGGTATACCGGCGGTAGAGTGGTATTCCAGATAAACGTGGAATAGTATTTGTTCCAGTATTACATGGAACTTTGGAGGAGCAAGTGGGCGACAAAGCCAGGAAATCGGAACTCTTCGAGGAGTTCGCCAGAGTGGGCAAGGCCCTGGCCAACGGCAAGCGCCTGGAGCTGCTGGACCTGCTAACCCAGGGGGAACGCAGCGTGGAAACCCTCGCCGCCGCCGCCGGACTGGGGCTCAGCACGGCCTCGGCGCACCTGCAGGCCTTGCGCCAGGCAGGACTGGTCACCACCAGGCGGGACGGCAACCGGATCCACTACGACCTCGCCGGCCCGGACATCCTCCGGCTCTACAGCCTGCTCCGGTCCGTCGCGCAGGAGCACGTGGCGGACGTCGAAGCCAAACGCATCGCCTACCTGGGGCTGGAGGGCGCGCGGGCCCACGACGAGGAAGTCACCCGGGAAGACCTGCTCGTGCGTGCCGGCGCCGGAACCGTGACAGTCCTGGACGTGCGCCCCGACGAGGAGTATCACGCCGCCCACATCCCCGGAGCCCTCTCCATCCCGCTCGACCAGCTCCGCGACAGGCTCGCCGAGCTGCCCAGGGACCGGGAGATCGTCGCCTACTGCCGCGGCGCCTACTGCGTCCTGGCCTACGAAGCGGTAGACCTGCTGCGCTCCACCGGCCGGAGGGCCAGACGGCTGAACGAGGGAATGCTCGAATGGCGCCTCGGCGGCCTGCCCGTGGAAGCCGCCGCCTAGATACATCACTGCCCTGCCGCCGCAATGAAGGCACAAGCGCCGTTCACAGGGCCGGTACCAAGAAAGCTCGTCACAAGGATGGAGGTCTTCGCATGATGTATGGATGGAATGGCGGCTGGGGCGTCTGGGGGTGGGTGCTGATGGCGCTGATGATGCTGATCTTCTGGGGCGGCGTGGCTTCCCTCGCCGCCGTCGCGGTCTTGGCCGTCCCGCGGACAGGCGGCGGCTTCGCCCGGGCGGCTGCGCGGTTCCCGGCCTGGCCGGAACCGTCGTCAACGTCGCCGCGACCGACATGGGCGGTCCCATGATGGGCCGCCCGGGAAGGATGGGAGGCATGCGCTTGACCGCGGATCATGCCACCGTCCCCCACGGCACCGTGAGTTTCCTGGCCACCAACGCACGAGCCTCAAAAGACGAGTACCCTGCCGGCCGCCAGGGTCCGGCCAGCGAGCTCGTCCATCGTCGAACGCCCGTCATCATCGCCTCGGTGATGCCACGCGCATACATACAGGTCCCGCAGCACCTGATCGCCACGCTGCCACGTGGTTTTGGCAGCGGGCAAGGCCGCCCCGGCTTGCCCGGAACCGGCATCAGAGCCGCAATTGGCCGGTGAAGGCATAATGAAGGCTGTCCGGCCACCAGGCTGCGGCCGATTGTGGATCTGAGAGTGCGAGGGGCCCGGCATGGAGCCAACGAAACAAGAGATCCTGGCCGGGTACGGCCGTGCCCGCCGCGAACTCCGTATGTGGCTGGAGGGCGCATCGCCCGCCGGTCTTCACCATAAGAGCGACGGCACGCGATGGACCAATGAAGAGCTGCTCTTCCACATGGTCTTCGGCTACATGGTGGTTCGTGCCCTACTCCCCCTGGTCCGCGTCGTCAGCCGTCTTCCCCCACCGGCGGGCCGGGCGTTCGCCGCGGTCCTGAACGCCGGAACGCGCCCGTTTGATGTCGTCAATTACTGGGGCTCCCGTGCCGCCGCACTGGTCTACAACAGAGAGCGGATGGGCCGGAAACTGGACCGAACCATCGCCGCCCTGTCCCGCCGGCTCGACCACGAGAGCGCCGGGTCCCTCCTCCGGTCCATGGCGTTCCCCGACCGGTGGGACCCGTTCTTCCAACCCCAGATGACGCTCAACGCCGTCTACGCCTACCCCACGCAGCACTTCGACTTCCACGCCCGGCAACTCACGCTCCGCCTCCCGGGAGAACAGGGAGCGTCTTGAAACCCGAAAAAGATTCCGGCCCTCGGCTGACAGATCCGTCCGGCGCCCAAAAGAGGCAGGGAACTCTTCTCCCCCAGCGACGGATTCCAGGACTCCGGAAGGGCCAGCTACCAAGAATCGCTTGTCGTGCTCTTCGTTGTGGCGGAAGCGCCGCAAAACGCATGTCAGACGGGTATATGCGGAACCGTCCAGGCCAGGATTCCCCGGGCAAAGCCGGGATAGATTGCGACGATAACGGGGAGTGCGTTTGTCCCGGCGGGGCGGCCGATGGCTGGCGCCTGCGCGGCAATATGCCTCGCGCTCATTAGACTGCGGCTTTGGAGTCGCCGTCGATGGGGAACATCTGGCCGGAGATGGTGCGGGCGTGCGGGCCGGCGAGGAAGAGGATCAGGGCGGCGATGTCGTCGGGGTTGATGAATTGCTTCACCGACTGGTTGGCCATCGCGGAGTCGACTTCCTCCTGAACAGTGCGGCCGGAGATGGACGCACGGCCCTCGAAGACGCTCATGATGCGCGGGCCGTCCACGGCGCCCGGGTGGATAGTGTTCGAGGTAATGCCAAACGGTCCCAGTTCCATGGCGAGCGTCTTTGCGAATCCGACCAGGCCCCACTTGGTAGTGGAATAAGCAACCCGGTTCGGGTAGCCGAACCGGCCGGCCAGGGAAGACATGGTCACGATGGACGCGGCGTCGGATTCCTTCAGCAAAGGGATAGCCCGCTGCGTGACATTAAACGTGCCCTGCAGGTTGACTCCAATGACCGCGGCGAAAGCGCCGGCGTCGTATTCCTCGACCGGGGTCGTGGGGCCCGCGATGCCGGCGTTGTTGACCAGCACATCCAGACCGCCAAGCTCCTTCTTGACGTCCTGGAACAGGGCGGCGACGGCGTCGGGGTTGCTGACGTCCGTCACTGATCCGGTGATGTCCGGGTTACCGGCGCTGGCTGCGGCCACCGCCTCGGCATTGATGTCGGCGATGTGAACCCGGGCGCCGGCAGCTGTGAAGGCCTTGGCGGCGGCAAGGCCGATCCCGCTGGCTCCGGCGGTGATGAGTACGCGTTGTGACATTGATGTTTCCTAGTCGGTGGTTGGGTCAGGCTCAGGCTACGCCCAGGCCAAGCAGCCGGATGGCGTTTTCGCGCATGATCAGCGGACGGACTTCCGGTTTGATGGCCAGTTTCTCAAAGTCGGCGATCCAGCGGTCCGGCGGAATCATGGGGTAGTCGGAGCCGAAAAGGACCTTGGTTCGCAGCAGTGAGTTCGCGTACTGCACCAGCTGCGGCGGGAAGTACTTCGGGGACCAGCCGGAGAGGTCGATGTAGACGTTAGTGTGGCGCGCCGCGACCGCCAGCGCCTCGTCCTGCCAGGGAAACGACGGGTGGGCCATGATGATCTTCAAGTCCGGGAAGTCCACGGCCACGTCATCGAGCACGAGCGGGTTGGAGTATTTCAGCCTGATCCCGCCTGAGCCCGGCATGCCCGAACCGATCCCGCTCTGCCCCGTATGGAAGAGCGCAGGAACCCCCAGTTCCTGAATTGCCTCATAGAGGGGGTAGGCCATGGGATCGTTCGGGAAGAATCCCTGCAGGTTGGGGTGGAACTTGAACCCCTTGACACCAAATTCCTCCACCAGGATCTTCGCTTCCCGCACACCCTCCTCACCGCGGGCAGGGTTGATGCTGGCAAAGGGAATGAGCACATCCGAATGCTCCGCAGCCTGGCGGGCAATCTCGCGGTTGGAGATCGGCGGATGGCCGGTCTGGGATTCATGATCCACCGTGAAGACGACGGCGGCCATATTGCGCTCGCGGTAATGGGCGGCCACGCTGTCGACGTTCAACGGTTCGTGCGAGGTGCCGAAGTGCTTGCGGGCAGCTTCGCGGAAGTCTTCCGGCATGTCGGTGTGGCCATGGCCGTCGGCTTCAATATGGACATGCATGTCGATGGCAACGAGGTCGGAAATATTCATCGGATTCACGTTTCTGGTAGTAGTCACGCGGCGAACGCCTTCTGGATGAGCCGCACTGTCTCGCCAACATCTTCCGGTTTGACGAGCACGCCCGGGTCCATGGCCTCGCCCAGCACGGCGCCCTGGATGACCCGCTTGAGCGGGATTTCCAGCCGCTTTCCTGAGGGGTTGCGGGGAATGCTGGGAACGAAGACGACGTCGTCGGGGACGTGGCGGGGTGACAGTTCCGTTCGGAGCGCCCGGCGGACCGCCGCCTCCAGCTGTGCGGTATCGGCACCTTCCTGGGCTTCAACGAGCAGCGCCAGGCGGCCCATTCCCCCTGCCGGGTCCTCAAAGTGCAGCACCATGCTGTCGTTGACCTGTGGCAGGCCATCGAGAACGGCGTAGAACTCGGCCGTTCCCAGGCGTACGCCGCCCCGGTTCAGGGTGGCGTCCGACCGGCCCGAAATCACCCAGGTCCCGCGTTCGGTCTCGATGAGCCAGTCACCGTGCCGCCAGACACCCGGATACGCGCTGAAGTAGCTGTCGGTGTAACGCTCGTTGTCCGTGTCGCCCCAGAAGAAGACAGGCATGGAGGGCATGGGCTTCGTGGCTACAAGCTCGCCGGCTATGCCGTGCAACGGATGTCCGTCCCGGTCCCAGGACTCCACCGACACGCCCAGGGGCCGGCAGGACATTTCACCTGCATAGACTCCGGTCAGCGGGCTGGCGCCCAGGAACGCGGCACAGATATCAGTACCCCCGGAAGTGGGGGCAAGCACCAAGTCCGGGCTGACGTCGTCGTACACCCAGGCCGCGACGTCGGCCGCGAGCGGCGAGCCGGAGCACTGGATCTCGCGGAGCCGGCTGAGGTCCCAGGTGGCACCCGGCGTAAGTCCGGCGTGGGCGCAGGCGGCGAGATAGGCAGAACCCGTGCCCAGGTAGGTGGCTTCGGTCTCGGCCAGTACCGCCCACTGGGACCATTCGCCGTCGAGCGTTGGCCAGTTGGGGTCCCCGTCCATGAGGACGACGGCGGCGCCGGTCAGTAGGGTGGAGATGCCCAGGGTCCACACCATCCAGCCGGTGGTGGTGAACCAGAACGCGGTGTCCTTCGGGCCCATGTCGAAGTGCAGCCCCATGGCCTTGAAGTGTTCCAGCAGCAGGCCGCCGTGCGAGTGGACGATCGCCTTGGGTTTGCCCGTGGTTCCGGAGGAGAACAGGACGGTCAGCGGGTGGGAGAACGGCACGGCCTCGAAGCGGATGCCGGCGCTCTCAGCGGTGAAGTCGCGGTAGGCAATGGTGTTGGCCGGCACCTGGCAGTCCTGGTCGAGATACGGGAGCAGCACCACCTGGGTGTCCGGCAGTTCCATCCGGATCCGCACCAGGTCATCCGCCCGGGACAGGTCCTTCTTTCCCCACCGGTAGCCGTCGACGGCGATGATCAGTTTGGGTTCGAGCTGGCTGATCCGGTCGACCACGGATTTGGGGCCCATTTCGGGCGGCACGGAGCACCAGATGGCGCCCAGCGCCGTCGTGGCCAGGTAGGCCGCGAGGGTCTGCGGAATGTTCGGCAGATAGCCGGCCACGCGGTCCCCCGCCATGATGCCCTGGCGGACCAGCCCCTGCTGGATGCGCCCGATCTCCTCCAGCAGCCGGCCGCCGGTCCATTCGGAACGGCCGGCAGTCTGGCTCCGGGACTTAACCATGATGTCGTCCTGGCGGCTGCGGACTGCACGCACTATGTGTTCTGTGTAGTTGATCGTGGAACCCGGGAACCACTCCGCCCCCGGCATCTTGCGGTCGCCCAGGACTGCCTCGTAGGGGGTGTGGGAGATGATCTCGAAATGGTCCCAGACCTCGGCCCAGAACTCTTCGAGGTTGTCCACGGACCACTGCCACGCGTCCTCGTAACCGGCGAAGGTCCGGCCGGTCTTCTGCTCGACGGCGGCCAGGAAGCGGCCCATCCGGGAGCCGGACCATTCTTCACGCTTGGGGGCGGCTCGCAGCAGGGCGCCGGTTTCAACTGAACGCATGGATTTTCCTTCGATGTCTTGACAGGGAGAGTATGGGTTCCGCTTACGCGGCAGGCGAAGTGGGAGCCAGGGCGGTGTCCGCCAGGGCCGGCGGCTGGGTGCGCTTGAGCGACATGCCGAGGGAAACGATGCACAGGGCGGAGGTCGCCAGCGGGATTGCGAACAGGAAGAAGATGCGCTCCGGCTGCCAGCCGCCGGAGATCAGGTAACCCACCAGGATGGGGGCCACGATGGAGACCAAGCGGCCCAGCCCGATCATCCAGCCGATACCGGTGGCCCGTGCCCTCGCGGTGTAAACATCGGGTGCCACAGCGTAGAAGCCGGCAATCGCGGCGGTGGTGAGGATCCCGAGGAACAGTGCGACGCCGAGGGCGACGTTGACGTGGGTGAAGACCACGCCGAAGAGCAGGTAGGCGACGGCGGCCAGAACCAGGGCCCAGACGAGCAGGGGCCGGCTGCGGTACTTGATGGCGAGTGCGCTGAAGATGAAGCAGCCGAGGATGCCGCCCGCGTTGGCGATCACACCGATGGTCACCCCGAGGGAGTCATTGCCGGAGGCTGCCGCAACGATCTTTGGAGTCCAGGTGTTCGCGAAGTAGTAGGCCGCGACGAGGCAGGCGTAGCCGATCCACAAAGCCAGCGTCCGGAAACGGGTGGGCCGGCTCAGGATCTCGCCCACCGCGCTCTGGTGGCGGACGGCAGCCGGAAGGGCTGGCAGTTTGGCCAAAGCCGGCCGGCCGATCTTCGCGAGGATTCCGTTGACCTTGGGCAGGGCACCTGACGGGCGACGGGTCAGCAGGTAGTCGAGGGACTCCGGAAGGAAGCGCCAGGAGATCGCCAGCATCAGGACCGTCAGTGCCGCCCCCACGATGAACACTGAATGCCAGCCGTAGACCGGAATCAACGGGGCAGCTACCAGTCCGCCTATAGTGGCACCGATCGGATAACCGGCGGCGTAGATGCCGATGATGGTGCCCCGACGCTTGTCCGAGGAGTATTCCGACACCAGGACGTTCAGGTTGGCCATCATGCCGCCCACACCAAGTCCGGTGATGACCCGGAAAGCCATCAGCTGCATGGCATCAACGGCGAAAACGGAGAGCACCATACCAACGCTGATGATGACCAGCGAGATCAGGGCCAGCTTCCGGCGGCCGATCTTGTCCGCGAGCGGAGTCAGGAAGATCGAACCCGCGGCCATCCCGAACAGGCTGGCGCTGAGCAGGAAGCCGAGGGTGACCGGGTCCAGCCCCCAAGCCCTGGAGAGGCTGGGCGCTGCATAGGCCATCACGGCTACGTCGAATCCGTCAATGAGGATCAGTGTCAGAGCGATCACTACGGCCATTACCTGGAATCGTGTCATCGGTGACTGGCGGATCTGGGTCAAGACGTCCATGTCTTCTTTCTTGCTGCCTAAAGATGTGGGAGAGGTATGCAGTGAGCCTAGTCACACGCCCTGGACGCGTCCATAAAAATGTTGGAGATTTCTCCTAGCGAAATCATCCGCTGGCCCGGCTGCGGCCCGAAGTTGCAGCTCTTTGGCAGCCGGGCAGGCGGAATCCGTGGGCTAGTCAGGCGCCAGAGAACCGTGTCACCATTCTGCTATGCAAAATACAGAAAGTCCTTCCAAGCTCGAATCCGTTGACCGGGCGCTCCAGCTGCTGATCATCCTGCGCGGCGGCGAATCCATCAGCGTCAAGGCAGCCGGGGAGCGCCTCGGCGTGGCACCATCCACGGCCCACCGACTCCTTGGCTCGCTGGTCGCAAGGGACTTTGCCATCCAGGACCGGGAGCGGCGCTACCGGGCAGGCCCACAGCTGACTCCCCATGGCGAGGCCAATTTCTCCGTGAACCAGCTGCGTCAGGTAGGCCGCCCGGCCTTGCAGAAGCTCTATAGCGACATCAACGACACCGTCCAGCTCATGATTCTGACCGGGCCCCACATCCGCTTCATTGATGGCATCGAGTCAGAAGAGGCACTCCACGTCAAAGCCAGGATGGGCGACCTCATGCCGGCCTACTGCTCCGCCGGGGGCAAGGCCATCCTCGCCGAACTCGGCAACGTCGAGCTGGAGAAAATCTACCGCGGCGGCCTGACGCCGTGGCCCACAGCCCGGATCCATGCCATGTCTGCTCTCAAGCGGCAGCTCGCGACAGTCCGCAAGGCAGGCTATGCAACGAATTTCGAGGAAACGGAGCAGGGGGTCAGCGGCCTTGGCGTGTGCATCAGGGACCCCTCCGGAAAGCCCATCGCCGCCTACACCACAGCCATCCCCACCGCACGGTTCCAGAAGTCGATGGTTGCCGACCACGTGCGGTCGCTCCACGAGGCCGCAGCGATGACAGAGAAGGGCCTGTTGGAAGGAGCCGCAATGCGGGGATAAATTGCGCACAGCGGAATCTCTTCAGATTCCGTTGCGCATACCGGGACGCCTTCCTACGCTTTGAATAAGTGGCACACACCACATTCGGGCCTGATCAACGAGGACAGGCGTTACAGAAGGACATTCCGCACATGGACATTGACCTGGAGGAACTGGCTGCGATTATCGAGCAGCTGGACAAGACCGAGTTCACAGATTTTTTGTATGAGAAAGGTGAACTGCGGCTGCACGTACGCAGGGGCGGCCATATTCCGGAGGGCGCAATCCAGTCCCCTGCTGCCGCCGTCGCGGTCGCGGCCCCCGCTGCAACGCCGCCGGTGGCCGCGCAGCCAGCAGAGCCGGCAGCCGCACCTTCGCCTGCGGCGCCAGCTCCCGCCGTCGTCACATCAAACGGACACTCCCCCGCCATGAGCCCTGACGCGCTTCCGGCCGGACACATCCTGGTCACCTCGCCGATGCTCGGCACGTACTATGGGGCACCCAAACCGGGCGAGCCCTCGTTCGTCCAGGTGGGCGATGCGGTGTCCGCCGATGCCGTGCTGTGCATTGTCGAAGTCATGAAGCTCATGAACTCCGTGACCGCAGGTGCAGCAGGCGAGGTGGCTGCCGTCTTCGTGAAGGACGGCGACCTGGTGGAATTCGAGCAGCCGCTGTTCGCCATCCGGGCCACCTCATGAAGCACCGCATCTTCGTGGCAAACCGCGGAGAGATAGCTGTCCGCATCATTGAGGCCTGCGACCGGCTCGGCTACGACACCGTCCTCGGCGTCTCCTCCGCGGACAAAGACACCCTGGGTGCCCGGCGGGCCGGCCGCGTGGTCACCATTGGAGGGCCCCGGCCCGCAGACAGCTACCTGAACATGAACGCCGTCGTCCAGGCCGCCATCTCAACCGGCTGCACCGCGATCCACCCTGGCTACGGCTTCCTCTCCGAACGACCGGCCTTCGCCGAAATATGTGCCGAGAACGGGCTGACCTTCGTGGGTCCGTCACCCGAAGCCCTGCGAGCGCTGGGAGACAAGCTGACGGCCCGGCGGCTGGCCGAATCCGTGGACGTCCCCGTCTCTGCAGGCGGCACCGCCCAAACGGCCGAGGAAGTCCAGCAGCTGGCCGAACGCATCGGCTACCCGGTACTCATCAAGGCAGCCCACGGCGGCGGCGGCCGCGGCATGAAACTCGTGGAAAGCACAATGGAACTGGCCGAGGCCTGGCAGCTGGCATCCTCCGAGGCGGAAGCCTCCTTCGGGGACGGCACAGTGTTCCTTGAACGGTTCGTCCAGGACGCCAAGCACGTGGAGGTCCAGATCCTCGGAGACCGCCACGGCCACCGCGTCCACCTCGGCGAGCGGGAATGTTCGGTGCAATACCGCTACCAGAAGGTCGTGGAGGAAGCACCCTGCACCGCCCTCCCCGAGGCCACCCGCGCACTCCTCTACCAGAGTGCCCTCCGGATCGCCGAGGCCCTGGATTATGTTGGCCTGGGAACCGTGGAGTTCCTCTACGACGTACAGCGTGATTCGCTGGCCTTCCTGGAAGTAAATCCGCGGGTGCAGGTGGAGCACCCTGTCACCGAGGCGATCACCGGCGTCGACCTGGTCCGAGAACAGCTGCTCGCGGCCCTGGGTGAGCCACTGTCCTTCACCCAGTCAGACATCACCCTGACCGGAAATGCCATCGAATGCCGCATCACAGCTCAGGACCCGGAAAACGACTTGCGGCCCTCACCGGGAACCGTCACGCGCTGGCGCCCTTCTGCCGCCGGCGGACTCAGGCTCGACACGCATATCTATGAGGGCTACCGCTTCCCGCCGTTCTACGACGCGCTGATGGCCAAGCAGATCGCCTGGGCACCGGACCGCGCCGCCGCCATCGAACGGATGGAACAGGCCCTGGCAGCCTTCGAAATCGAAGGCGTTACCACCTCCTTGCCGCTGCTGTCCCGGATTCTGGCCCATCCAGTCTTCCAGCACAACACGGTCACCACCCACTGGCTCAATGAACTGCTGACGGAAAAGGTGAACTCATGACCGACGTCAAACTCGTCGACGTCTCCCTGCGGGACGGCAACCAAAGCATCTGGGGTGCCACCGGAGTCACCACACGCATGGTCCAGGGCGTTGCTCCCCTGCTGGACCAGGTGGGCTACCATGCCATCGAACTGGTCTCCAGCACCCTCATGGCCACCGCCGTGCGGTACCACCAGGAGGATCCCTGGGAACGGTTGCGGGCCGCTCGCGACCTGATGCCCAACACGCAGCTAGGCTTCCTCACAACGGGCAAACGGTTCATCTCGTTCCACCGCACCCCGGACGCCGTGTTCGAACTTGCCTTCCGGCTGCTGGTCCGCAACGGCGTCAAGCGGCTCTGGGTAATCGATCCCATGCATGACATGGACGGTGCCAAGCGTACTGCCGAGATGGCCAAGCGCGTCGGCTTCGAAGAAGTCATCGGCGGGATCTGCTACACCACGAGCCCCGTCCACACGGACGAATACTTCGCCACCAAGGCCAAGGAACTCGACGACTGCGACGCCATCGACAGCGTCTACCTGAAGGACCCGGCAGGGCTGCTGACGCCGGACCGGGTGAAGAGCCTGGTCCCGCTGCTGCAGTCCAGCCTGACTTCCACCCGTCTGAATGAGATCCACTCGCACAGCACCACTGGCCTGTCCCCCATCACCGTCCTGGACGCGGCAGACTTGGGCATCGACACTATCCACTGCGCCCTGCCCCCGCTCGCCAACGGGAGTTCGCACCCGGAAGCCCAGCGCCTGGTCCATAACCTTCGGGCCCGCGGCCACAACGTCAACGTGGACCTGGACGCCATGGCCAAAGCGTCGGCCTACCTGCAGCGCCAGGGGCGGATCAAGAACCTGCCCGCCGGCAGCCCCAATGAGTACGACGAGGCCTATTACCGGCACACCATTCCCGGCGGGGTGCAGTCCACCACCCGGCGGCAGCTCGGTGAAATCCGGCGCGCTGACCTGTTCGACCAGGTGATCGAGGAATCCGTCCAGGTCCGCGAGGACCTTGGCTGGCCGATCGTGATGACACCTTTTGCCCAATACATCGTCACCCAGGCCACTCTGAACGTCATCACGGGTGAACGGTACAAGCAGCTTTCCGATGAGGTCATCGACCTGCTGCGCGGCGATTTCGGCCCGTTGCCCGGGGCGGTGAACCCTGAGCTGATGGACCGTGCCATGGCCACCAAGCGCGGACAACAGCCCATCAACGACGGCGGCGACGTGACCATCGCGGACTTGCGGCGGCGCTTCGGCGCCACCATCAGCGACGAGGAACTGCTGCTCCGGGCGGTCATGCCGGCCGAGCAGGTGGACACCATGTACGCCGCGAAGAAGTATTCGGCCACGTCAACGCTGCAGCGGCTGCTCGCAGCAGTGAATGACCGGCCCTCCACCTCGGTGTCCATCACCGACGGCACCACGAAATTTTCCATTCAACGCGGCCCTTCCGACAACGTTGGTGCCGCAGTAGTTGGTACAACAGGCGGCAGCGCCGCACAGGAGGTCACGGCATGAGCAACGCCATTGAACATTCCCACGGCTGGGTACTGGATGTCGACGGTTGCCTGATGCGCACAAAGCGCGCCGGCGGTGCCGGCGGGGAGGCCATGCCGGGCGCCGCGGGGCTGGTGGCAGCGCTGTACGCTGCCGGACACGCCGTCGTTGTCTGCACCAACGCCTCGGAGAAGACCCCGGCCGAATACGCCGCCCATCTCCGCTCTCAGGGAATCGATATCCGCGACGAGGATTTCGCTACCGCTGGCAGCGCAGCCGCCGACTATATTGCCCACCGCCACCCTGGGGCCCGGGTGCTGGCGCTCGGAGCGGAGGGTCTGACCGCCCCATTGCGCAGCCTGGGCGTCAATCTGGCCGATCCCGCGCAACCGGAACTGGCCGACGTCGTGGTGGTCGGGGCCGCAAACGGGTACAGCACTGAACAGATCAACGCGGCCAGCCTGGCCGTCGACGCCGGTGCCCCGCTCTACACCACCGTGGACGTGCCCTGGTTCCATGGCGGCCTCGGCAAATCCGTGTGCGTCTCGGCAGCCATTGCCAACGCCGTCGGCTGGGCTGCCGGCGCCGTTCCGCAGGTCGTCGGAAAACCCTCTGCCGCCCTGGGCGAAACCCTGCTGCGCCGGCTGGGCCTTCCCGCCGCCGAGGTCACCGTGGTGGGCGACGCCACCGTCGAAATCGACCTGGCCAGGTCCATGGGTGCCAACAGCGCCCTGGTGCTCTCCGGAGCAACATCTCCCGGACTGCTCGCCACGCTCGAAGGCGCCGCCAGGCCGGATCTCGCCCTGGCCGACGTCGCCGAACTGCTTGAATTCCTCACACCCTCCCTTTCACTGTCGCAAGGAGCCACATCATGACCGACACCGCAGGAACCACCCCGGGCAGCACAGCACGTTTCCCCTTCTTCAACGAATCCCAGGCCCCGGCCGGAGGGGAAGGCTGGGAGTCGATGTACCCGTACTACCTGGTCCCCTCGGAGGAAACCACCGAGCACGAGAACGCCCAGTTCTGGTTCGCTGACACCATGCACTGGTCCCGCGGCTGCCACCCCTTCGACAGCATCGGCGCCGAAGCCGTGTACCTGGGCGTCGGAACGTTCAGCACCCGCATCTTCGCCCTGCCGGTGTCGCTGGGCCTGGACGTCCGCGTGGTCAACGGGTATGTCTACATCTCGCCGCTGGGCGTTGAGGACCCCGCGCGGATCCAGGAGCGCGTGGCCATTTTCCAGGAACGCGCCGGCTACTACTACGCCAACTGGGACGAGCTGTACGGCAAGTGGAAGACCAAGATGGAAGGCGCCATCGATTCCCTGCGCACCATCGAGTTCCCCCGCCTGACCGAATACGACCCCGCCGAGGTTGTCACCGAAGCGCGCGGCCGGTCCTCGGCCATGGCTGTCATCGAGAACTACCACCGGCTGATCGATGAATTCTTCTCCATCTGGCAGTACCACTTCGAATTCCTGAACCTGGGCTACGGCGGCTACATCACCTTCTTCCAGTTCTGCAAGCAGGCCTTCCCGCTCATCAGCGAGCAGTCCATCTCCCGCATGGTGGCCGGCGTCGATGTCCTCGCCTTCCGCCCGGACGACGAACTGCGCAAGCTCGCCGCGCTCTCCCACGAACTCGACCTGAACAGCATCATCACCGGCGACAGCGGCCCGGAAGCCATCCTGGCCGCTCTGGCCGAAACAACCAACGGCCGGACCTGGCTGGCCGCGTTCGAAGAGGCCAAGGACCCCTGGTTCAACTACTTTGCCGAGTACGGTTTCACCCACGACCAGGAAACCTGGGCAAGCGACCTCTCCATCCCCCTGCAAGGCATCTCCCGGTATGCGGTCAAGATCGCCGCGGGCGAAGACATCTCCCGGCCCATCGAGCGGCTCCGCGACGAACGGGACGAGATCGTGGACGAATACCGCGCCCTCCTCACCGGCGATGAGGCACGGCAGTTCGACGAACTGCTCGGCCTCGCCCGGAAGGTCTTCCCCTACATCGAAGAGCACAACATCTACGTGGAGCACTGGTCCCACAAGGTTTTCTGGGAAAAGGCGTGGGACCTGGCCCGTTTCCTGGTGGATGCCGGCTTCCTCGACACTGCCGAGGACATGTTCTACCTGAACCGCTTCGAGCTGGACACCGCACTGTTCGATGTCGTGGACTCCTGGGCGATCGGCGTCCCGGCACGTGGCAAGAAGCGCTGGCAGGCCGAAATCGCCCGCCGCCGCCCGATTGTTGCGGCGCTCCAGGCCGCCAGTGCCCCGCCCGCCTACGGCATCCCGCCGCAGCAGGTCACGGACCCGTTCGCCGTGATGAACTACGGCGTGACCACCGAACGCGTGCAGGACTGGCTCGGGGCCTCCGACGGCGCCACTGACAAGCTCAACGGCATCCCGGGCTCCCTCGGCATTGTCGAGGGCCCCGTCCGGGTGTTGCGTTCCGAAAAAGACCTGCCGCTCCTGCAGCCGGGTGAAATCCTGGTGGCTCCGATTACCGCTCCGTCCTGGGCGGCGGCCTTCGCAGTGGCCACCGGAGTCATTACCGACATCGGCGGCATGATGTGCCACGCCGCCATCGTCTGCCGCGAATACGGCATTCCCGCCGTGGTGGGAACCGGCTTTGCCACCGCCCGCCTGACCACCGGCCAAAGGGTCCGGATCGACGGCAAGGCGGGCACCGTCGTCGTCCTCGAACCGGCCCCCGACACCACCCGTGCAACTGACACCGCCGCAGCGGTCCGCTAGGAGTTTGACCGTGTTTACCCGAGAATTCAACGACCCCGCCTGCCAGGACGTCCGGGAAGTGGGCGGCAAGGCCGCGGGCCTGGCCCAAATGACCGCCGCCGGGCTGCCCGTTGCCCCCGGCTTTGCAGTGACCGCGGCCGCCTACCGTGCCTACCTCCAGACAGGGGGCCTGCAGGAATTCACCCGCGGGGTGCTCGACGGCCTGGGTACCAGCAGGGAGCAGTCAGCGTTCGACGACGCCGACCGCGCCATTAGCGAACGGTTCACCCGGATGCCCCTACCCGACTCGGTAGCGAACGCGATACGTGCAGCGTACGCCAAGCTCTGCGAGGACACCGGCGTGGACAACATCGCCGTCGCCGTACGGTCCAGCGCCACCGCGGAAGACTCGGTGGGCGCCAGCTTTGCCGGCGAGTTCGAAACGTGGGTGGACATCGTCGGCGCGGATGCCGTGCTCGAATACGTGCACAAATGCTATGTCAGCGTCTTTGCCGGCCGGGTCCTCTCCTACCTCGCCGAGAAGGAGATCGATCCGCATGCCATCGAGATGGCCGTGGTGATCCAGAAGACCGTGCGCGCCCGCGCCGCGGGCGTGATGTTCACACTTAGCCCCACCAGCGGCGACCGGTCCAAGATCGTGATGGAAGCCAGCTGGGGCCTGGGCTTGTCAGTGGTGGGCGGTGAAGTGACACCGGACCGCTTTGTGGTGGACAAGGTCGGCCTCGGCATCGCGGACCGGGTGGTGGGCAACAAGATCATCGAGTACCGCCGCGGTGACGCGCCGGTGGACGTCCCTGCCGAACGCCGCGATGTGTTGTGCCTGCAGGATGACGAGGTGGTGGCGCTGGCTACGCTCGGCAAGAAGCTGGAGCGCATCCATCAGGCACCTCAGGACATTGAATTCGCGGTGGACGAAGAGCTCCCCGAGGGCAGCAACCTGATCCTGCTCCAGTGCCGTCCGGAGACCGTCTGGTCCAATGCCGACCGCAAACCGGCGTTCGACGCAACGGCGGGCATGATGTCCTGGATCACCGGCAGCATCTCCGGTGCTACCGCTCCGCCTGCCCACGCGCACGACGCCTCACACCAGCACTGAGCCTGACGGTACGGGCTTCGGTATCAAATGCCAGGAGCTGGCCGCGCAGCAGCGCGGCCAGCTCCATATGCGGTGCTGCGGATGGGTACAGCTCGGAGACAGTCGCCCATACCGATATATGGGGACGTGGGCTGTGTCGGAAACTCTCTCTGACGAGGGGACGTGCTGCGCCCAACGTGGGGATGCGCAGCGTATTCCAGCCCTGCATACACTGGACTCCCTATCGGCGCCTTGCTACCTAAGGCTCTCAGGAAGGCCTGACAACTGCCGGGAATCAAGGGTGACCTTTAGCCCTGCGAAGACGACGCCACTTATCGCCGTAATCCACGCCAGCCGCTTCGAGACCCTCATTTATCCGACGAGCACGGCAGAAGTCTCACCAGGGCCCATCGTTGGCGTCCTCAAATGCACGCGGAGGGATCCCTCTCTGCGCCAATGCTTTACGCACGGTCTGGTCCCTATTACTCGCCCGTACCTTCTGAACGTGCTCCTACACGCCTGCAGGTTGCGGACCGTGCGGCCGAGATCTTGACGTCATACTTGCATTTTGCAAGTATGAGCCGCATGAGCCTTTTCATCACCTGCCCGGTCGAGAGCGTCGAGCGCGCGACCGCCTTCTACACCGCCCTGGGCTGGACCCTCAACCCAGAAATGTCCGATCACAACGTGTCATGCTTCGCGATCGCGCCCGAGCAGTACGTCATGCTCGGCAGCCGCGAGATGTACGCGAGCGTCGGCGGCGCCGAGGAGCTGGTCGGCGGACCCGATACGCCCTCGAAGGTCACAGTCTCGTTCGACCTCGGCAGCCGTCAGGCGGTCGACGAGCTCACCGAACGCGCCGGCGCCGCCGGCGGGCGGATCGGTGAAACCGACGACTACCCCTTCATGTACCAGCGCCAATTCGACGACCCTGACGGCTACCACTATTCGCCGTTTTGGATGAAACCGGACGCCGATCCGACCGAGTGAGCGACCTCGCCGCGGCCCTCGATGTCGTGGGAGCACGGTGGGCCCTGCTCATCGTGGAGCGGCTGCTCGACGGGCCGCAGCGCTACGGCGATCTGCAGCGCGACCTCGGAGTGCCGACGAACATTCTCGCGACCCGCCTGCGCGAGCTCGAGGGGGCCGGGGTATTGTCCCGTCTGCCCCTCCGGCACAACACCCGGGCCTATGCGCTGACCGACCGCGGGCTTGCCTTGCGTGAGGCGATCATCGCGCTAGGACGCTGGGGCAGCGATGAGGCCTAGGCATGGCGCGGAATCGCGATACGCTCCGACGAGGTGGCTGGGCTCTGCCCCTGCAACACTGGGGCGGGCTGGATCCATAGAGGCGGAAAGGGTGTTGAGCTGACGGTAGAGGGTTCGGGCAAGGTAGAGCTTGAGGGATCTTCGGATTTCGCGATAGCCGCGGGCTTCTTAGGTGCGTTTGGCGACGTACTCCCGCGTTCCGGGATGGTGAACCATCCGGGTCATGGTGATGGTGTGCAAGGCACGATTGAGGCGCCTGTCACCGCCCCTGTTGAGCCGGTGACGGACAGTAGTACCGCTTGAAGCCGGCAAGGGATTTACCCCTGCCAGTGACGCGAAAGCAGCTTCGCTTCGAACCCTTCCTGGATGCGACCAGGCCGTCAGGACGGCAGCGACTGAAACGGCGCCAGCGCCCACCATCTCCAGCAGCGGGGCGGCGGACTTTGCTGAATCAGCTCAGTCATGCGCTTCTGATTAGCCCCCAGCAGAGTGGTCACTTCGAGAGCGCGGCGCGCCAACCGAACCGCTTCCTCTCGCGCGATCGCTAGTTCGATCTGCTCCTGCCGTTCCCCCATCTAGTGATCGTGGCGATCTGGGCGGGAACCAGAGGCTTACGGGCGTCGACTCCAAGGTCATGTGCCCGGAGGAGGGCGATGAGTGCATTTACGTTCATTGTTCGTTCCCGCGTCAGCCGATCCCGTGCCGCACTCAGGATCCTGAGCCCGGCACGGGTTCCTTCATCCCGGCGCGGGGCTCGAAGCTGGGACTCCTCCAAGCCCAGGACAGCGGCTCCGATGGCGGCGGCGTCCAGCGGGTCGGATTTGCCCAGCCCCCGGCGCCCTCGGGCGTTCATCCGTGGAGCTTCGGCAACGTCATAGCCGGCGTCCGATACTGCCCTGGCCAGACGGGCCCCATATGAGCCGATACCCCCAACAGCCCACAGACACCCCATATCGCCGTCTGTCCTTCGACCTACCCAGGCGAGTGCGCGTGAAATCCCTGCCGAGGTGGTCGGGAACTGCAAGCACGCGACCTGTCGCTTAGTGCTGGCCTCGATGATGGCGTAAGTGTGGGTGCGGGCGTGACAGTCCACGCCGATGACGAACGGGCGGGTCTGCGAAACGATAGTCAACGCACCACCCTCCTTCCTTTCGAACGGGCAAGAATGGCCGCAGCACGACCGGCGCCGGACCTGGGAAGAGTCACCCCGAGGCAAAACTGTGATGAGCCACAACCTCAGAGGCTGGGCAAGCTTCTAATCAAGCCACCGACGTGGAACAGGTCAGCGCCGGCCGCTCCACCCAGGGCGGACAAATCGGGGGAAACGCACCCTCGAGGGGCAATTGTTTTTTCGAGTCACGCACCAGGAAGAACGACCGGCATCAACATTGCCAGCTAGTCCCAGACCAGCCACGTAAAGACTCACAGTTGTTTTTTGGCTGCTGGCGGAGCTTCGCGTAGCTGTGCCCGACGGAGCTGGCGCAACCCGAAGGGCAAGCAGCGGATGGATTGTGGGAGGAAATAAGCGCAGCGCCGACACAGTCCATCCGCTGCGCTGCCGTCCGCAGGACGGTTGAGCCGGTGGAGCGGACACGTACGATCCACAGGACAGCAGCAAAAAACAGAAAAGACGCTTGTACAGCCCGAGCGCAGCGAGGTCCGAGGGCCTAACTCGGGCGCTACCTGGACGAGGCTGGATAACGATGGCGCCCGTCACCCGCCCTTCAGGAGAACCTATTGTTTGGTGCTCTCGCGTGCAGCGAAAGCTTGCTGGTGGCGGTAGAGCGTTGCGCGGCTCCAGCCGACGAGGCGGGCGGCGTCTTCCGCGGTGCGTCCCTTCGCGCGGGCGTCCTGAGCGATCGCCAGCTTCTCCGCGATGACGGCCGGGTCGGACACCGGCCGGCCGAAGCGTGCTCCGTTCTGCCTGGCGACTGCGATGCCGGCGTTGACGCGCTCGACGAGCTGGGCGTCCTGGCTGGACGTACTGACGCGCGTATATCCCAGTTGTCTCACTCAGCCATTCTGACTCGGAAAGGCCCCGGAATGCCCCTCGCCGAGACGATTCATGGTGAGACGAGTTAGCGAGACATCGGCGAGCCCCACTTTCTCAGCCGCTTGACCGGCTCATCCGGTCGTGGGTCAGTGTCTTGGAAAGCTGTTGCATTCCAAGACAGCGCGCCCCGAATGAGGCTTCGCGGCCAGCCGGCAGCAGCTCGTCAACTCTCTCGACACTGTTGCCGCAACAAGATTGTGGGCTTCGCGACTTCGAATTTAATAATGGATGACCTTCGTTATTCGTGAGGAATATCCCGCAGAGTCAGAATCCGCCCGTCTACATCGACACGGATATAGCCGTCCTCCCGGGAGGGTCCGTCATAATTCCAACCGAATATGATTAGCGCCTCAGCTGCAGCCAGAAGTAGACTTTGTTTTGTTGCCGCATCCGAGAAATCGTATGATTCAATTTTCCCGAGCAGTTTGGCCGTGGGACTCACACCGAACGTGTCAAAGCTTCGGAGTATGTACTCCTGACCCGTGGTTGGATCTATCAAATCTTTGTCGTCGACTTCAAAAGGAATCACTGCCTCACCTGCGGTCAACTTGAAGGCACCGCCGGGGCGGTAGGCCAGTCCAGCGACCCGTTGCAGTTTGATATTTCGATCCTCATCGGCAACGTATCGGCGCCCGAGGAGCGGATCTTTGGAATCGAGCTGATAGATTTTGAACAATATTCCCCCAATGTTAGATACCTAAACCTTGATGCGGTTACGGCAAGGAAAGTATCCCAGAGCATCTCGGCCATGGCAATGTTTGAAGCTCACCATTTGCTCGGGATTTTGGCAAGATTTGCAGCTAATGGGACGAAACAGTAAATAGTGAGTTCCGCCATCAGCTACCAATCATCGACCCGACCCCGATGCATGTCGCCTGGAGCACGGTCAAGCGTTTCTTCGCGACATTCGGAACAACCACTCGTCCGCCCTCCAGTGGACCCATGATGTGATTCCAGCGATATGTCCAAAGGTGCACCCGGGCTGCTGGAAACCCTTCAAAATACCGGATGCACGATCGGCTTCTTCACATTCCCTTCATGAAGCACCCAAGACGCGACTGACAGCGGCCAACGCCGCCGCGATGCTGCCTCTTGAGCTGGGGGGCGTCTGCCGTGATTGTGCACACTGCCCGCCCGACGTGGTCAAATTCCTGATCCTCTGCATCACCACGTGCGCGCTCGGAATCTGGGTTGCCGAGCCATCAGCGGCGACCCAGCACATCAGCTTTGAGGAGGTGAAATGCTGCGGTTCGCCACGGATGGGGCGTCAAGTATGCTGCCCTCAGTGGTGAACTGCCGCCAATCCACCCTTGAACCGTGCGCTAGCTGCCCGAGGCGCCGTTCTCCGCGGACACCATGAGGTTGTGGTGGATGACGGTGATGCTTTTCAGCGACCACCGTGGCGAGCAGCATTCCATAATGAGTGCCAGCTGCTCCTTGTGCCCACTTTCCCCGAACGGGCTAGGCCACCGCCTGCAGGGCTGCAGCGATGGGCTGGCTGCCGTCGCGGAACCCGATAGTCCGGCCGATTGCGGCGGGCAGCTCCAGGACGGCCGCGGCGACGGGGGCGACGTTGGCGCGGGCGGTTTCGGCAGCCTGCCAGGGCTCGTTGACGTGGATGTCTATCAGGCCGCTGCCCGGCTTGTCCGTGAGCGCGCCGGGGCCGAGGATGGTCCAGTCCAGGCTGGTGCCGCGCAGGTAGGAGTCAGCGGCGGCCTTGGCCTCCGCGTAGTGGAAGAAGGGGTTGTCCCGGGGCACTCCGTGGTCCGGTCCGGCTCCAAGATAGGACACCATAACGTAGCGGCCGACGCCGGACTGGGCAGCAGCGTCCATCGAGCGGATCGCGGCGTCACGGTCCACGGCGTAGGTCCTCCCGGGGTTTCCGCCGCCGGCACCGGCCGACCATACGACGGCGTCGTGACCCGAGAGCGCCTCCGCGATTTCCGCCGTCGTCGCATTTTCCACGTCCAGGACGACTGGGGTGGCGCCGGTCGCCGCGACTTCGGACGCGTGTTCGGGGTTGCGGAAGATGGCGGTGACCTCCTGCCCGTCCGCAGCCAGGGCTTTGGAGAGTTCCCTAGCCACTTTTCAGTGGCCGCCGATGATTGCGATTCGGGTCATAGACCCATTCTGTCCCACGTCCGGCAGCCAGGCACCCTTTGCGTTATCAGATTCGGCGGCGTTGCCGGGGCAAAGTCAAGGAGTCGGAGCAACGCCGGGGTTTAAGCCGCCGCTTGCAGCGGCTGGTTCAGCCGGTTGGCCGGGGTCTGCAGTCACGCCGGGCAGAACCCGCCAACAAGTCGAGCACGGTCATGCGCTTACCCGGGTAAGTAGCCATGAACAGTAGAGACATCAATGAGTGCAAGCCAGCCAAGGCAACCCACTCCCCCAGCCAGCGTCACGTCATGCATTTAACGGCCCTCCCCGCCATGAACGTGTAACCAGCGACACCCTTACCCAAACACGAGAGGAGGCAACGACCACCAACAAAAATGGGCCCCCGCAGGGGCCCATAAAAGGAGATTTGTACACATTCAGAGGCCCACAAGCCCCTGAACAGGAAAAGCACGTGCCCGAGGTGGGACTCGAACTGCATTCCCGGCCTTGCAAACACTGAGAACCCACGGAAACATACGGAATCCGGGCCAGTCCCACAGTTGTAGGACCCAATCCGACGCCCAAGGTGTTGACACTGTCAACACCTTCGCCTTTGCCCATTTCTTGCGCCAAAGAATGCCACTGCCCCCGCTCCGGAGCAACGGGGGCGCGGCGAAGACGCCCTGCAGGGTGCCGAGACGGATCCCGCCCCAGCGGTCGGCGACGATGGTGGTCTGCAGCCGCGGCCGGCACCGGCGAGCATGCCGGCGGCAATGACCAGGGGCACCGGTCCTGGCAGGAGCGCGAGCAGAAGGACGTCCCTGGTGGCGGTTCCGCTGATGATGACGATGCGTGCCGTGGCGGGGATGTCGGCGAAGGGCAACCGGCCGCCGTCCTGTCCGGCGTCGACGAGTCCGAGGCCGAGCGCGGCCACGGTGTGGTCGGCGCCTTTCTCCATGAGCAGCGGGATGATGGTCAGCGTCACGGCGTAGAGACCGAGGGTGAGCAGGACCATGAGCGCCTGCAGGCCCAGGAGTTCGGTGCTGCGCCGGGTGGACTTCACGGCCGTCATCTTGCCGGTCTCCTTGGATCCGTGCACACCGTGCCGCCACGTCCGGTTCAGGCATCGGGCGTGCAGCGGCGCGGTGGCGCCCGTGCTCGGCCGGCTTACGGGGCGATGCGTCGCTTCTTTACGGACGCCCGTTGCGAAACGCCGTGGAGCGACCTGGTGCATGTGACTGTTAACTTCGACCTACGACGCCCGGTCGCTGGTTTGGCGCCGCGCCGCGTGGCCCACCGACACGCGGGGCTCACGCGACGGACCGGCCCAGTGCTGCCTCAGGCGTCCGGGAACTGCGCTTCGGCCCGCTTCCACAGGGCGAGCAACGACGCGGCAAGCCGGTCCGGCTCGACCCGGTGCGGCGGATCGAAGTGATGCCGCTCTGCAAAGACGTCCAGCCGGAAATCCGGAAAGACCTCGGCCAGTCGCTGCGCGATTTCACCATAGTCATGCGGGTTGCTGAGCGCGCCCAGGGCGAAGTAGACAGGACGCGTATAGGCCGCCAGGGCGGAGCGGTTCAAATCGTAGGTTTCAAAGGTGTCCAGGAACGCGGCGATCCCGGCAGGTCGTTTCGTCATCCAGGGTGCCGGATCACCGCCGGGAGGGGGCGGCACGTCCACCCCGTCCCTGAGTCCGAGCCGCATGAAGCCCGCCATGAATTCGTCCGGGGGTAGCGTCCGCAGCTGTCGGTATCGTTCCCAGACCCGTCGGTGTTCCGGGCTCCAGTCCCAGCTTCCGGCCCAGGCCGGCTCCAACAGGGCCAGGCTCTGAACACGTTCGGGATATCTGGCCGTAAAGGCTAGGGCGGCGGCGCCGCCGCCGGAGTAGCCTGCAAAGTGGAAGGCGTCCCAGCCTTTCTCATCGGCAAACCGGGTCACGCCGTCGATCTCGGTATCCAGGGTGTAACCGGTGGGCGGTTGGGGCCCCGCATACACCTCCAGATCCTTGGCGACCGCATCGACACCGGGACCTAGAGAGGCTAGCAGGGCACCGTAGGCAAGCTCCGCCGGGAGCACGCTGCCGGGAAGGAGGAGTACGCGGGTAGGCTCCATGGGACCAGATCCTAGTCCCCGCCGCGGCTACCAACAACGGGGCCGGCTAACGGAATTGGCCGTTATGACGGCAGGGAGCCGCCATAGCCCTAAGGTGGCACATCTCAGTCCCGTTCGATCGTCCGGCCGATCATGTCTCGCGGTGCGTTCCCAATCGGAACCTGGTCGTGGCTGGTGCTTGGCGGCAGTTCTTCCAGATGATGGGTGACCGGAACGGAGGCCATCCGCGGGTGGGTGTAAGCGAGAGCGTCGATGCTTTCCAAAACTGTTACCGGGCGGCGAATCCGACCCGGCCGGCCGGTTCGCGATCTCCCTGGACCGGCTCGGCTACGCCAAGGACAACCACCTCCTCGGCACCGACCTGGTCCGCACCTTCGTGCGCCGGAACCCGCCGGCCACCTTGGACGGCCAGTTCAAGGACGACCTCGCGCAGCTGCGCCGCGGCATCCGGGCCCTCACAGGCCGGGACCAGGTCCTCGGCGGGCGCTACGGGGAACTCACCGTGGCCGTGCGGGATGCCGGAGGTTCGGTGTTCGACTGGGTGGATGACACTGAGGCGCGCGCAACGGTGGAACAGATCGGCGGAGCAGACCGCGATCTGGCAAGCAGGATCGTAGCCCGGGCGGCAGCCTGAGCGGCTCGTCCCTGCTCTGGAGGGGCGCCGTTACCGCAGGCCGGCGGCCCTCAATTAGCGGGCGAATAGGACCCCACTGCCCGTGGTCACGGTCGTGTACCCGTACCGGGTGCCCGTGACCTGCACAGAAATCTTCTTGTCCCGATCAGCAGTCCGGACTTTGTAGGTCGAAGCCGTCGCCCCGGAGATCGGGCTCCCGTTGCGCAGCCATCGGTACGTGAATTTGGTTCCGTGCGTCCAGAGCCCCGGCTTCGCCGTCACGATCCTTCCCGCCTTGGCTGTGCCGGCGATCGTGGGCGTCGAGGCCCTCAGGGTGGCGGGCCCTATATTCTGCGCGGCCTTGATGGTCTGGGTCTTCAAGGTCCGGCCCTCCAGCGTGGAAGTGACCTTGACGGAGATATTCGTTGCGAAGTCCGCATGCTTCAGTTGGTACCCGGCGTTGGTGGCGCCGTTGATCGGGACGCCGTTACGCAACCACTGGTAGGACTGGGCGAGTCCCGGACGAGAATCGGCCCAGACGCCGAATCCGACGTAGAGAATTCCCCCCACCCTCAACGTTCCTCGGCTAATAGCCGGTGGCACCTTTTGGGTCGGTTCAGGAAGCGTCACGGGCTTCGGAGCGGTGACCCTGACCCGGGCGGTGGCGTAGCCGGGTGCTAAGGCGGTCACGAGGACGGTGACCGTGGTATCGACGTCGTTCGCGTCGGGGCTGTAGGTCGAGCCGGTGCCGGACACTTTTCCGTCCGGGGACAGCCAGTTATAGGTGACGGTCAGGGTTTCGGACGGCGCGGACCAAGTGCCGGGCGTCACGGACATGGCCCGCCCGATCAGAGCTTCGCCGGTCAGGACGGGCTTGGCGACGTTCGTCAACTGCTTCAGCTCGACTCCTGCGGCCGCCGGTACTGCCACCGCGTTGGAGTAGGCGTCGTATTTATCGGTGTCAGTGAACAGGACCAGGGTGTGGCCCTGGTCCTCGGCCGTGATGGTGTAGGTCCGGCCGGTCGCGTCGGGAACCGCGACACCGTCTCGCAGCCACTGGTAGGCATGCGGGTACCGGTTCGGGCCCAGGATGCTGTCATGCCAAGGTACATCGTCGGTGCCGGTCAGGACTTCCCCGAGGCCGGTTCCGCCGGTGACCACGGCGCCGGGAGTCGCCGGGGAGAATGAGCCGGATCCGGCGTGTCCGATGACGGTGACCGGATCGTAGCCGGCGGCGTAGGCGTTGACCCGGACGCTGAGCGACCCCGTCGGTCCCCAGCCTGTGCGGTCGAACGTTCGGCCGGTGGCACCCGGGATGGGCTCGCCGTCGCGCAGCCACTGGTAGTTGAACTGGACGTCCCGGGCAAGACCCCAGTCGATCCATCTGCCCGTGCGGGCAACCATGATGGGGCTCGGCAGGGCCGGGTACGTGGTCGCGGGCTCGACCCTGAAAGTGACGGCCGGCTGGAGTGACTTGATGGGGCCGGAGGCATTCGAAACAGGCACGCCCTTGAGGGACCACATGGTTGACGTCGCGTAGCCGGGCGCCGTCGCGGTGGTCGTGACCCGGACGTACTTGCCGGCGTCCGCCCTTGTGAGCGTGTACGTGGCCCCCGTGGCACCGAGGATGGGAACATCGTTGCGGACCCATTGGTGTGTAAGTGTTGCGTCAGCCGGTTGCCAGGCGCCGTCGAAGACGGTGAGCGTGTTGCCGACCAGCAGCGCGCCGGCGGCGACCGGGCGGGGACCGGTCGCCGCCTCATTGATCAACACCGGGTAGGCGGAGCCGTCCGCTGCGGTGCAGTATTTGACCCAGTCAACCACCGGGCCGCACACCCCGGTATCGGCCTGCGCAGGAACGGCCAGCCCGGCCAGCAACAGGGCGAGTGCCCCGCCCGCGGCGAGGCGGACAGTCTTCTTGTTCAATTCTTCCCCCAGTCTTCGGACCGGTCCCCCGGCCCCGCAGATGATCGTAATGTCTGGAAGCCCCCTTTGGACGCTGCCGTTGAACGGCGCGGCCCGGGTCAGCTGGCGGGATACTCGCTGCTGGTCGTGGTGATGGTCTTGTAGCCGGCCTTGGAACCGGTGACGCTGACGGTGAGCTTGGTGCCCCTGTCGGCGGTCCGGACCTTGTAGGTCGAATACCAGGCGCCTGAGATCGGGACGCCGTTGCGCAGCCAGCGGTATTTGAAGGACGTGCCCCGGGTCCACGTGCCCCGCTTCACGGTCAGGACATTTCCGGCTTTGACGGTGCCGACGATCGTCGGCGTGGACGAAGTCAGAGTCCCGGCAGCCACCTTCGCCGAAGAGAAGGCCCCCTGGGTCTTCAGGATCCTGTCATTCAGCGTCGAGGTGACCCAGATGTCGATCTTCCTGCCCAAGTCGGCAGCCACAGGCGTGTAGTGGCGGCCAGTGGCCCCGGGGATCGTCACGCCGTCGCGCATCCATAGGTAGGATTCGCGCACCACGTTCATTTCATTACGTGCCCAGAGGCCGGGGACGACGGTCAGGGCTTTCCCCACGGTCGGCGTCCCTTGGATGTAAGGCGGCCTGGTCTGGGCCGGGTCACGCAAGGTCACGGGCTTGGGTGCCGTGACCCGCACCTCGGCGGTGTCGTAACCCGGTGCTGTGGCCGTCACGAGGACTGTGACGGTCGCGCCGACGTCGGACACGCCGGGCGTGAACCTCGGGCCGCTGGCCAGCACCTTCCCGTCCGGGGAAAACCAGCTGTAGGTGAACGTCAGCGGGTCGGACGGTTCCGACCAGGTGCCGGCCGTCACCTTCATCACAGAGCCGGTGATGAAGGTCCCGGTAACGACCGGCTCGGTGTCGTTCGTCAGCGGCTTCAGCTCCGCGTCCGCGGCCGCAGGCCCGGCCGGCGCCGTGGGGTAGGTCGTGACGGGCGGGGCAGGTTGGGATATTTCATCGGCATGGGCCGGGACAGCGAGGCCGGCCATCAAGAGCGCGGCGAATGCTCCGGCGATGCCGAGGCGGACGGCAGGTGTTTTCAATTGTTCCCCCAAGTTTTCGAGCCGGTCCCCGGCTGCCCCATAGCAGATCGTAGTGCCTGGCGTGGCGATTGTCGCCGTGTTACCGCTGGTCAGGGCTCCGGGACGACATCGTAGTAGGTCACCCGCCACAGATCGGCGGCCAGGGCCGCCGGGGTCCAGGAGAGCTGGTGCACGGCACCGCGCCCGGTGACGGCGGTGACCCGCCAGAGGCCGGTGTCGCACAGCACGGCGATGATCCGCTCATCGCGGGCGTTGAGATACTGCAGGACGGTGCCAGGCCTGTCTGGAAGCTGGTCGGCCGACCAGCCGGCGTCCGGTTCCAGAAAGGTCCTGTCTTGGAGGGCTTGGGTTATGGTGCTCACTTCTTCACTTTCGGTCCCGGCTTGGTCGGGGCTGTGTGGCTGGGGCTGGGCTGCTGCGGGGCGTTGTCGTCGCGGTGCTGCGGGCTGACGGCCGCAAATAGGCGCGCTTCAGAGCCTCGACCTCGGCATCGGAAAGCCGGTCCAGGACGCGACACAGTGCCCGCAACGAGTTCCCGTGTCCGACCACCAACACGTCTTCCCCCGCCCGAAGCCTGCGCCGGAGGTGCTGGTGCCAGAAGATCCGGACCCGTTTGACCACCCCGCAGAGGGATTCGGTGGCCTTGACCGTTTCAGGAGGCAGCCCGGCGAAGGCTGGACTGCGCCTTAGTGCGGTCAGCCGGGATGATGGCATCGGCGGGGGCGCCCCGTAATAGGAGCGCCGCCAGAAGTGGAAAACCTCCGCCCCGAGCTCGCTCAGCAGTTCCTGCCGCAATCCTCCGGTGAGGGAACCGTAACTGCGCTCGTTCAACTCCCAGGCAGGTATGACCGGCACGTCGGGGCCTCCCAGCACGTCCAGGACAATGCGTGCGGTGTCCCGGGTGCGGGAGAGGGTGGAGGTGTAAACGACGGCCGGGAAAAAGGAAGCGGAAGCCAGCAGCGCTCCAGCGCGGGCTGCTTCGTCTTCACCAGTGGCACTCAGGGGCGGGTCCAGCAGGCCGGTGAACCGGTCCTGGGCGTTCAGGACACTTTGGCCGTGGCGGAGCAGGAGGAGCGTGCCGGGTGCGGGCATGGGTAACCTACCTTCGTATCAGCAAAGGTAGGAACCATTAGCCAGGAGGCGGTTCGAACGCCCCTCACCTTAGGCGCGGGCTGTTCCGGCGGGATCCATCACCGTGAACAGAGACTACAGGCACAGCAGCGACAGCCGCCACCATATGACGGAGTCATTCCGCGGGCTCCGCACCTTGGACGTCCGGTTCGGACTCAGTTTCGGTGGCGGCCGCTGCCAAGTACAGGGGCAGGCCCCAGCCGGCGAAAAAGCCAACAGCCTCAATCCAGGACGCGTTCTCCTCATCTCCGACCGGGGCGCCATAGTCCGTCATGGATTCGGTCAGGTGCCTCATTCGTGCCCTGATCTCCCGCAAGCGCGAGGCCACCGCATGCCGCAGCGGTTCCGGCAACGGACGCCGCGACGCCAGGTGGAAACGGCACGACAGCACCGGATCACCGTCTCCTTCCGGTGTGTCAGGATCACAGGCGGGGCAGACCCTGCCCCGCCACAGCGGGAATGTTTCCCTGCACCACGCTGTGGTGTGTGCCAGCCCGTTCGCTTCAATCGTGAGGGCCTCGGTGTTGGAGTTCGCGTAGCCCATCCGCAGACCGGTCAGGGACGGGGAAGCCATATCCTCACAGATCCGGCACGGCCCCACCGGCAGGAGCACATCGTCCGGGTGGCGGTGCAGCAGCGAGCCTTTCCGGTCGAGCCCGTCGGCGACGTGTTCGAGGAGGTCTTCGTAGAGGACCGTGACGTCGAAGGGCTGGTGGCCGCCCCGGGCGCCGGCGCCGGCCTGCCAGAGTTCAATCTCCACGACCACGTAGGCCCAGGTGTGCCGGGGACACAACCCGAGGGAGGCACGCAGAAGACGGCGCATGCTCCCGTCCATGATGTCCCCGTGGATGAACGACCAGAGCTGCCGCACTTCCTCCGCCGACAGTTCCAACGGGCCAACGGGCAGCAAGGCGCCGGTGAGCCTATCCCGTTCGCGCATCTCCGGGGTACCGGGCCCGTTCCGATGTCCAGTCATAGCGCATGCCCTGCCCTTCGCCTTCGGGGCAGGACCCATCAGCCACCTCGGCGGTCCGAACCGGCACGCCAGCCGGTCCCGGTGGGATCCATCACCGTTAGAACAAGGCTAAACCCGCCGGCTTCGTCCGGCACCACGTCAGGGCGGCATTCCTCTTGCAGCCGCGGGCCAGGCACCGATGGGCGCAGCAGGTGAATCAGCAGCCATTCAAAGTCCTAGGTACCGTTCGGACCGTCCTACTAGCAGACGGACATAGTCACTGGGGCGCGATTACCCTGCACGCCTCCGCTTTCTCTAGAGTGGAGAGCGGCAACATTGGATGGAAGGGTGGCGATTGGCATGAGCGCGCCGTTCCGCTTCCCCCGCGCCGTTGCCTTTACCGCCGCCATGTTCGCTCTGGCCGCCGGAGCCCACGTGCTGGCCGGCGGTTCCCTGCCCGAGCCGGCCATCTTCGCCGGCCTCGTGGCCCTGGTGCTGGCACCCGTGATGATCCTGGCCAAAATCAGGATCACCGCACCGGTCATGGCCGGGCTTCTCGGCGCCGGCCAGCTGGTCCTGCACGAGGCCTTCAATGCCCTGTCCGTATCGGCAGGATTCATTCCCGTTGCCCGCGGGCATGTGCACGGCACCGGGCCGGTGCCTCTTTCGGCGATGGCCCTGATGCCGGAGCACGCTGCTGCTCCCGGGTCGCTGATGCTGATCCTGCACGTCGCAGCGACGCTGGCCACCGCACTGGTTCTGGCCCGGGGAGAGGCGGCTGCGTGGGCGTTGGCAGCTTGGCTGCGCCCCCTGGTCCGGATCCTGGCGGCGGTGGTCATTCCTGACTGGCCGCACCTTTCAGCCCCGCACCGCATCGTCATTCCTTCCCGGTGGAGAAACCTCAGGCTGCCGGCCCTGCGCGGGCCGCCGCTCATTCAGCCCGCTCTCTGAGCGGCACCTGACCTCACGCCGCTGACCCGGCCGGATCCTGCCCAGGAAACTCCGTTGCCGTGGATCCGTCGTGTTTCCCCTCCCTTGCGCCGCCGCACGAGCGGCCCCTTGGCGCACCCATTTTTGGAAGGCATGTTAATGAAAACCTCAATCCGTCGTCCCCTCAAGACCCTGACCGCCGTCACCGCGGCGGCGGGGATGATCGCCCTAAGCGCCGCGGCCGCCTCCGCCCACGTCACCGTGAACCCCGATGACACCGGCGCCAACGGCTACACGCACCTGACGTTCAATGTCCCGAACGAATCCCCGACCGCGAAGACCAGCAAACTCGAGGTCAAGCTGCCCACCGATACCCCGTTCACCTCGGTCTCGGTCAAACCCGTCGAGGGCTGGAGCACCCAGGTCATCACCAGCGACCTGCCCAAGCCGGTCACCGTGTCCGGTACGACCGTGACCAAGGCCCCGAGCTCCGTGGTCTGGACCGCCGACGCAGCACACCAGCTCGGGCAGAACGAATACCAGGCGTTCTCACTCTCCGTGGGCAAACTCCCCGCGGCGGGGACGACCGTGACCCTGAAGGCGGCCCAGACCTACACCGACGGGACCGTCGTGAATTGGGACGAACAAAGCGCTGAGGGCCAGCCCGAGCCCCAGCACCCGGCCCCGTCCTTCACCACCACCGCCGAAGACGGAACCGCCCCCTCCGCTTCTCCGGCTGCGGCGTCCCCGGCGGCCGCGAGCCAGACCTCGGAGACGTCCAGCGATTCGGCAGCCGTGTGGGGGATCGTCCTGGGCGCCGCCGGCTTCGTTCTCGGCGCAACCGCGCTGGGACTGGTCCTCGCCGGCCGGCGCAGCCGCACAGCAGCCAAGTAGCACCAATCCCGGGGCTGTGGCGGGACGGGCAACGTCCCGCCACAGCCCCGGGTGCCGACACCCTGAAAGGACGCGCCCATGAGATCGACATTCCGATCCGGTCCGGGAGGCCGGCTCACGCGGTACCTGCTGGTCCTGGTCACGGCAGCGCTCCTGATGGTTCCCGCCGCGGCGGCACAGGCCCATGATGTCCTCGAGGCCACCGACCCGGCCAACGGCTCCGTGGTCAGCACCGTTCCCGCGAAGATCGGCCTGACCTTCGACCACACCCCGATTGCCATCGGATCCATCGTCCGCGTCGAAGATGCGACCGGCACCGATCAGGCCGACGGGCCCGTGACCATCGTCGACAACCACGTCACCCAGGCCGTCAAAGCCGACGCCCCGGACGGCAAATACACGGTCATCTGGCGGGTCGTTTCCTCCGACGGCCATCCCATCGAAGGAACCTTCACGTTCACCGCCGGCGCCGCGAACAAGACCGCCCCGGCGACGCCGGCGCCGGCGCCGGCCCCGTCTGCGGCAGGCACCGGCACTGGCCTCCAGACAGAACTGATCACGGCGGGAGCGGTAGCGGCCGTCCTGGTGATTGCGTTGGTTGTGGCGGGTATCTTCATCAAGCGCCGGCTTCGCGGCCCGGAATCGGGCCGCTAGACAGGCACGACATCGCCTCACTCTGTCCCGCCCGAACGCGCCGGACAGGGTGAGGTTGCGCCCCCCCAAACGACGCGGGTTGCCGTGGCCGGGACCATGTCCCGGCCACGGCGGCCCCGCCTCTGATCAGTTCCTCGGATTAGTGCGCGCCGGTTCCGGCCCGCTGGCGGCGGTTCTTGACGACGCCCAGAACGGTATCGAAGGCCAGGAACGCCACCAGGCTGATGCCCAGCAGGGGGACGGCTATCCCGACGGCGAGGGCAACGACGGCGACGGCCGCGGTCAACGGCCACGGGGCGGTGCGAAGGAAGCGGCGGGCCGGGGGCCGGCCGGCCGCCCAGGACGTGCCGCGGGTGGGACGGCGCTTCCACCACATGAGGTAGCCACCGATGACGCTTCCGGCCAGGCCGAGCGCGATCACGGCGAGAACGATCTGGTTGGCGAGTCCGAAGAGGACGCCCATGTGCGCGTCGATGCCCCAGCGGGTGAGTTTCGCGGCGAGGTTGAAGTCGTTGAAGACGAGCTTCCCGCTCACCGTCATGGTGGCGGGGTCGGCGGCGACCGCGTCTGCCTGGGTGGGCCAGGACCGGTCGATTTCGGTCACGGTCCAGGCTTTGCCCTGCTTCACGGGCGGCTTGATTTCTACCTTTCCGGCATCGATGACCGGTTCCGTCCGTGCCGCGGCGAGGACGTGGTCGTACATGGCCGGGTCGGTCCCGGTTCCGGTCCCGGCGTGGCTGTGGTCGTGTTCCCCGCCAGCCGCCGGTGCGGCGGCCGCGGAGCTAAGGGCGGTGGACAGTTTCGGGGTGGTCCAGTCCAGGGATGTCCTCAGGTTGGCGATGTTGTCCCCGGCGAACTGGGACCAGGTCAGGCCCGTCGCGGAGAGGAACAGGAACCCGAGGATAAGCACGACGCCCCCGATGCCGTGGATTTTCGCGATTCCGGCGCGGCCGAACCGGCCCGCCCGTGCCGCAGCGGTCCGCGTCGCCGGGTTGGTGGTTGCTGCGGTGTTCTTGTGGCGGGGTTTGGTCAGCCAGAGTGCGAGTCCGGCGAGGGCGATGACCCAGAGCCAGGACGCGGCGAGTTCGCTGTAGTAGCGGCCCGCGGTGCCCAGGTGCAGGGTCCGGTGCAGGTCATCGATCCAGGTCCGGAAGGGCAGGACTCCGCTGGTGCCGTAGACGGTCAGGTCACCGCGGACCTCGGCGTTGGCCGGGTTGATGAAGATCGCCCGGGACTCGGATTCGCCCAGGGCCGGATCGGCGAACATGATCCTCGTCGTGTCCCCGGGTTTCGGGGCGGGGCGGACGGCGGAGGGTTCCTTGGCCCCGACGATCTGCTGTGCGGCGCGGATCTGTTCAGCGAGTGGAACGGAGGTCTGGGAGACGGGGACGTGGAGTTCCTTGTCGTAGATCCCTTCCTCCAACGCCGGGGTCAGGGCGTAAAGCGCACCGGAGAGGGCGGCGATGATCAGGAACGGGCCAACGAAGACTCCGGCGTAGAAGTGCAGCCGCATGATCAGTGCCCGCAGCGGGCCCCGTGCGTTCCTCGTGGTTTCGGGTGCGGCCGGGCCGGCCGGCCCGGCGGGTTCGGTGGTGATGGTGCTTGTCATGAAATTTTCCTCAAAAGGTGGTTCGTGACGGCCGCGCGGCCGTCACGAAGAGAGTGAAGTGGGTACGGGCAGGCACCACCCGGCGCCGGCCGCCCTCCCCGGAAGGGGCGGGGGGCCGGTGCGGATGCGGCTGCCCGTTGACAGTGCTGGTCGTGTCAGGTGAAAAGGTCGTCGCCGATGAAGCCGACCGGGGTAGTCCATGGGCTCAGCGGATCCAGCCCTCGTTACGGGGCGAAGATCAACCCGGAATCGGATACACCTCGGCACCGGAGTCGGCGCCGTCGTGGAAGGGCCGCCAGAAGAACCCCTGAGACTGGTCCTCCGGGCGTCCCCCGGCGGCCGGGGCAGTGTTTCCCGGGCCAGGACAGGATCGCCCTGGCGCCCCGTTCCCCGGCGCCGCATCGACACCACGGATTTCGTGGCCGAGTGTCAGCAGTGGCGCATTGAATTTCAGTGCGCCGCTCGACGGCGCCGCGCACAGGCGTTCGCCGGTGGCAGGGGTTGACGAAAACGGGCTGGTCATGGGCGGAAGCTGCCGGTGCGCCGGCCACGCCCAAACAAGGCACAGCAGGACGACAGAGGGAAATGAAGATCCGCCTCGTCCCGGGTTCCTCACGAGAAGTGCAAGGAAACCCGTGCCTCGGCGGCTTCCCGTCCCGCGGCCCCGCGAAAGGGCCCGGTGGGCTTCATGGGTGTGAAGGCGCGGTGCGCCTAAGACACGACGGGAAGCCGCGGCGGTCCACGATGGCGCATGACCAGCAATGGGGCGCCCAGATTGCGCAGCGGCCTGACCGGCCAGTCCGCGGGAATGACGGGGGCACCGGATTCAACGGCCAGCGGCAGGAAGAACGGGAGGAAAGCGACCACCCGCAGGCCAAGCGCCCTGATCAGACGCACCGCCGTGACTTCGCCGTGCCGCAGCACCACGATCGTGGCCAGGGCCGCCAGCGCATGCCCGGCCCACATCAGCGGCGAGGCCTGATCCATCGCCATGGCCCCGGGCAGCCGGGAACCGGAAGCGAAAGCCACCGTGTGCCCGGCGTGCCCCGGCGCGGGAAAAGCGGTACCGGCGGCAGACGAAGCGGAGCCCAGGCTGAACAGTCCATGGAACAGACCCTGACTCACCACGACGGCGGTGCAGAGCCGCCACAATGACAGCACACGGCCGGCCAGCGCAGTGCAGACGAGCCCCGACAACGCAAGAGACAGCACCAGGACAGAGGTTTCAGGTGCAGGGCCGCCGGAAAGCACATGGGACAAGGCCGCGATGAAGGTCGCCGCGACGGCCGCGGCCCAGCCACGCACAAAGCGCAGCCCGCGTGCCGTCATCGGTCCCTCCCCGCCCTCTCCGGAAGCCGGCGTGGTGCCGGTCCGCGACGATTATCCCCCAACCTACGCAGCGTCGAAACCCCTGAGGGCAGGAATTCACGCACATTACGCCGGCCCCGCGGTCACCGTCGTCCCCCGCGCCCCCCGGCACAACCCGGCCCTCCCGAGGTACCCGCACCACGGGCCGTGCAGCCTTCCGCCCACGCAATGAGGCACCCTGCGGGAACTCCCCCAGCGGTGCTCTCTCAGACCACCGGACCCGGCCGGCACGGCGGATGCGGAGAAAAACAGACCCTCCGGCAGCGCAGGGCCCGCTTCCCGGGGACCCAGATGAGGCTTCCCCAGCCACGACAGCTCAGGCAGCCATTCTGGCCGCCCGGGCCGGGACCGGAGTGTAGGTGGTCCCGTCACGGAGCATGGCCCAGAGAACATTCAGGCGGCGGCGGGCCAGGGAGAGCATGGCCTGGATGTGGGTTTTGCCCTCGGCGCGTTTGCGGTCGTAGTAGGCCCGGGAGGCGGCGCAGCTTTTCAGGGCCGAAAGCCCGGAGAGGTAAAACACGCGCAGGAGCCGCCGGTCGTAGCGCCGGGGACGGTGGTGGTTGCCGGTGATCCGGCCGGAATCCCTGGGTGCGGGAGCGAGGCCGGCGACGCCGGCGAACCGGTCCGCGGTTTGAAAGACGGTGAGGTCTCCGCCGGTGGCGCCAAGGAATTCCGCGGCGAGGACGGGTCCGAAGCCGGGCATGCTCAGCAGCACCCGGGTGTCCCGGTGTTCGGTGACTTTCTCGCTGATCAGCGCATCGAGGTCGGCCAGCTCCTCGTTCAGGGCAAGGATTTCCCGGGCGAGGGCGGCGACGATTCCCTCCCCCATGTGCTGGGCCGGGACGGTGGTGTGCTGGGATTTCGCGGCGTCCACGGCGGCCTGGGCGACCGCTGCGGAGGAGCGGGTGCCGCGTTTCTTCAACCAGGCGTGCAGCCTGGCCTGTCCGGTGCGGCGGATCCCGTCGGGAGTCCGGTGTTTAGTGAGCAGCAGCAGGGCGGCTTTGGAGCGGCTGTAGTCGAAGGCCCGCTCCAGCGCGGGAAAGTATTCGAGCAGTTGGGCCTGCAGGCGGTTGATCGCCCGGACCCGGTCCGCGGACTTATCGGCCCGGCGGGCGGTGAGGATCCGCAGCCCCGTGCTGATCTCATCCCCCGCCCGCAGGGGCTGCAGATCCCGGCGCATCCTGGCCTGGTCCGCTATCACAGCAGCATCTTTCGCGTCCGTTTTGCCTTCCCCGCGGTAGAGCCTGGAGGCGTGGTGGACGATCCTGCCCGGAATGTAGAGGATGTTCTGGCCGTGGCCGACGAGGATGGCGATCAGCAGCGCGGGGCCGCCGTGGTTCAGGTCCGTTGCCCAGATGACCGGATCCCCGTCGGCGAGTTTGAGGACGGTGGCGATGAGATCGAGCAGTGCTGGTTCGTCGTTGGGGATTTTCTGTGAGAGCAGACGGTTTCCGTCGGTGTCGATCACGACGCAGTGATGATGGGCTTTGCCGGCGTCGATACCGGCCCACAATTTCGCCAAAACAGCCTCCAGTCTGTCGGATGGGTGGAACCCGGCAGATAACCGCGCCGTCGTGTCCTTATCCGGCGATCATGTCGCGTCTCTCAATCAGCGGTCGGGTCATCGCGGGGCGGCGGGTGGCCAATCCTACGGAGCCGTCACGACACGAGTCGTCCGGCCACAGCAACAAAGCCATACCCGTCTCCCCTGGGTAGCCACGACCCTACAACGGCCACGGAACCACCCGACAACACCATAAGGACAGCAGCAAAAAAGACAAGAAAAACGCTTATGCAGCCCGAGCGCAGCGAGGTCCGGGAACCTGCCCCGGCGCCGCCGGGGCGAAGCTAGGATACGGAGGGCCGGGGTCGCTCGTGTCCGGCGTCTTCGGCCGAGATGGCGGTAGATCGTGCCGCGGGAAAGTCCGAACGCCTCTGCGATCTGCTCCACGGTGTAGACCTTCTCGTCGTACATCGTCCGCGCCTGCTCGGCCTTCGTGGGTGTCATTTTGGTCCGGCCGCCGCCTGGCGGCCTACCCCCATCAGGCCGCCGCTGTTCGGGGCGGCTAAACCCGAGTGAGCGCCGGGCGTCGTCTTGTCAGGCCGGGGCGCGCCGCCGCAAGGGCGCCGGCAAGCCGCAGTGCGTCGGATGCCCGCTCGGCCTCCGAGAGCGGCACGGCGCGGGTCTCGCTGGTGCAGTTCAGCAGTGCTGCCCTGACCTCGGCGACCAAATCCGGGAACGGACACAACCGGTAGTCGCCGTGACCGGGGTCTTCCGGGTAATTCAGCACCCGGGACATGAATACCGCGACCTGGGTCCTGCCCGCCATACCGAGTTTTGTCAGCAGGGACGAAACCAGGTTCTTTACCGTTTTTTCGGCCAGCACCATCTCCTGGCTGATCTGGCGGTTCGTCAGCCCCTTGCCCAGATGAACGGCGACATTCATTTCCTGTCTGGTGAGCTTCCGGAGTTTCTCATCCTGGCGGTCGGGCGCCGCGACCGGAGCCAGGAGCGCCGGCCGGAACCGTCCGCTGTATGCGGTGTGCCCGGCCAAGGCCCGTGAGATGAGTCGGAGCTGTTCGCTGCTGTCATCCTGCTTGGACAGGCACCCCCAGGCGCCGGCCAGAATCGAGTCGATCAGGACGGCTTCGTCGGCCTCTCCCGTCATCAGCACGCACCGGATGTCCGATCCGGCCGCGGCGAGGGCCCGGCATACCTCGGCGCCGGATCCGTCGGGAAGTTCATCGTCCAAAATCACCAGTTCCGGGCGAAGGGCCGGGACGCGCCGGATCGCTTCGCGGGCGGACCCTGATTCCCCGGCAATGCTCAACCCCTCGGATACCAACACTTGGCGCAAGCCCCGTCGGATGACCTCGTGGTCGTCCAGCAGATACACACCCCGGCCGGTCAACGGGTGCAGCGGAAGAACGTCCGCGTCCGTCATCATTGCTGTTCCGTTCCCACGCCCGTGAGACCCCCAAAAGGCGCTGTATTTGATTATTGAGGCCACCTCCGCGCCGCGAAGACAATCCCGCCAGGCCCCCGCCAGGCGTTCCCTGCCCGCGCATTAGGCCGGCGCGGGCCTGATGCCCTTCACGCTAGACCCAATGGCGTTCCAACAAAAGGGCCCCAACGCCCCCGGGCCACGCGTCCCGTCCTGGCTATAGCGGGCGTGCGGGGATCCCCGACGCTGCGGGTGACTGGGAGTCCGGTAGCAGCGTCCGGACACCGCGATCTGGTCCCCACGGGTTCCTCAGGAGCAGTATGGGATGGCATGGATCCGGCCAGATACCGCGGGGCCCGAATTCATTGACTCCTGGCAACGCTGACCGGAAGGCCCCTCTCATGAACGCTATCGAACCGGGTGTGGCTCCTTCGCCCTCGGCCCGTCAGCGCGCGGCGCTCCTGTAAGAGCGCATCTACATCATCTTCACGAGTCTGGCTGTCGTGCTGGCGCTTCGGAGCCACGCTGACGAGACAACGCCCGGGGCCGCGGCTGCGACTCTCAGCATCGTCGTCATCGGTTCCCTGCTGGGAATTCTCGTCGCCGATCTCCTGAGCCACCTGACTGTTCATTCGCAGCTTCCCACCCGTGAACAACTCCGCCGTATGACAGCGGTCAGCGCCAGCGGCCTGGGCGTCCTGGTGGTTCCGCTGCTGCTACTCGCCGGGGCTGGCCTCGGGCTCTGGACGACGGCAGTGGCCCTCGCGTGGGCGATTGTCGTCCTCGTCGCTTCGCTCGGCATTGCCGGTTTCCTAGCCATCCGGCGCCTTGAAATACCGCTCCGGTACAAGACGGCCATCATGTTCGCCGAAGTGGTCTTGAGCCTCGTGGTAATCGGGTTTGAATTGGTGGCGCACAACCTCTGAATCCTTCCCGCACAGGGCGCACGGAGGCCAAGGTATGACGGAACGGTAAGGAGAGTGGCGAGGGTCAGCGCCTGCGCCTTCCTTGGCTAACGACATCTCCGGCCGTAGCCTCATCGCTGCCGGTCCCGGGAGGCGTATCCGGGCACCCGCCCGTTCACCGGGGCGGGGTACTCTTTGGCCTATGGCGCTCATCGAGTCGCAGCATCTGATCAGTGCGTGCGGGCCCACCGTCCGGGACATCATCACCGATGCCCGGAATTTCACAGTCTGGGATTCCGGCATCACAGCGGTTTCCGGTGCGGTCCGGACCGGAGCAACCATCAGATTCCGCACCCGGACAGGTGGCGGGCGAAGCTTTCGCGTGCACGTGGAGCAGATCCCCGGTGAGGTCATGACGTGGACAAGGGCCGTGTCACTCGGGCTGGGGAAGATCGTGCGGACCTTTGCGCTGTCGCGTCACGACGGAATGACACGGCTGCGGGTTTGGGACGAGACTAAAGGACCGCTGCGCGGGCTCATCCGGTCTCCCTTCAGTTTCACGGAACAGGACCTCAACGATTTCGTCAACGCCGTCAAGAACCGCGCCGAGCTCCTCGGCTAGGCAGCACATGGCCGCCTGCTCTCAGGCAGTCCGGGGAACCTAGCTGTCGTAAAGTTCTTCGGCGTCGTCCCGGTCAACGACCGGCGCCAAGAGACCGCCACGCACCTCGTTTGTTGTGACCGCACGTCCAGGCCTGGCACCTTTTGGACGCCATTCCGCCCTGCTTGAGCCATCTTCTGAGAATGTCAATCTGATTGGAGCCGACGAGCGCTTCTTCTACGGCATGCTTCTGTCGCCCAGTGGCGTGGTGTTTTGTCCCAGGAGGTAGGGATTTACGCGCTTTCGGGGTCGTCCGTGCCCGGGTATGTGCGAGCGGAGATGGCCAGACTGTCGGCTCGGCGTTGCCCGGGGCACGTCGCAAGTGCGCACCGGATGACCGTGGACATCCGGGCGTGGCTGCTCCAGAATCGGAATGTGCCCCTGACCGAGCAATACGGGCTTGTCTTCGACGGTGATCTCCCTCCGATGCGTTCCCTGCGCACCGCGTGGTTGCTGGCATTGCTTTTGGGCTTCACCGGCGCCGACCGGTTCTACCTCCACAAGCCCGTCACCGGCACCCTGAAGCTGTTGACGCTCGGCGGGGCCGGCATCTGGTGGCTCATTGACCTGTTCCGGATCACCAATGAATACGCCGCCGACGGTGCATGCATGCCGTTGGCCGGGACCAACTCCTTGCGCCGCGACCTGCGCCTGACCTCGACTATCCTGGTCGTCGCCCTCGCCGGTGCGGTGGTCTGCGTCAGCGCCGCCCCCGTCGCCGGGACGGTCACCGCCACCGTCACCGCAGTAAACGCCTTGCTCCACCCGGCCCCGCCGCCCCCGGTGAAAGAGTGGATCACCGTGGCCGAGGCCTCCGGCACGAAACCCCCGGGGCCGCTCGTGACCCTCACCGGCAGACTGCACATCGAATACACCTTCGCCGGGCCGGCCGTCGCCTACCTCCAACCCTCGAAAGGACCTGCGCTCACCGTGCTGTCCCTGGTCAAGGCCAGTGCCGGGGCGATCGGCGTCACCCTGGCCCCGGGGACCTACACACTGATAGTCAGCACCACCGGCACCGTCTGGCACCTCACGGCCGAGGAATACCGGCTCCCCGGGTAGCGGCACGGTACGGGCCGCCATACGCCACCGGGCCCCGTCAAGGGAAAGGACCCGGACCGGACCGCCATCATCGATCCGGCGTTCAATTCCATACTGGAACGGACTCCCTATGGTCAGCGACTGTCATCGACTGAGCCTGACCGCGTCTATGGCTTCCCCCGCCACGGCTGCGGTGCGTGCGGCGCCGTCGGGTCTGAACCTGTTCCCTATTGGAGGGAGGCGGTCAGGCGTGCCAGGTTGTCGAATACTTTTTGGGCTATGGGCCGCCGGATCCAGTCCTCGAGCTGCAGCTCACGGCTTTCCACGCGGTACCCGTCTTCGATCCCGCGAATTGCGTCCACAAAACCGCGGCCGTGCACAAGTACGGATACCTCCATGTTGAGGCTGAAAGAACGGACATCCATGTTGCTGGACCCGATCACCGCAACCTCCTCGTCGATGGTGAAGTGCTTGGAGTGCAGCACCTTGGGCGCCCGGTAGAGGTAGATCTTGACGCCGGCGCGGAGCAGTGCCTCGTAGTAGGAACGCTGCGCATGGTAGACCATGCTCTGGTCTCCGACCTCGGAAACAAAGAGCTCGACGCTTAGCCCCCGCGCGGCTGCCGTGACAATAGCCATCAGGATGGATTCGTCCGGGACAAAGTAAGGGCTGGTGATGCTGACGCGACGCTCGGCTTTGTGGATGAGTGTCGCGTAGAGCTTCAAATTGTTGTCGTTGTCGAAGCTGGGACCGCTGGGCAGGACCTGTGCGTCGACGAGCGCAGAATGATGGCTGACGCCGGTGGGGCTTGAATCCAGTGGCAGTATCACACCCGTTTCGCTGTACCAGTCTGTCGCGAAGACCGCATCCAGTTCCCGGACCACGGGGCCCTCTACGCGCATCATCAGCTCGTGCCACTGGAGCCCGCGCTTCAGGTTGCCCTTCGTGTCGTAGCTCGCGTCGATGACGTTCTGGGACCCAGTGAATCCCACGCGGCCATCGACAACGCAGATCTTCCGGTGATTGCGCAGGTCCGGCCTCTGCCATTCGCCACGCCACGGCCGCACCGGCAGCATGGGGCGATATTCCGCCCCTATCTCCTGGAGGAACTCCAAGGTCTCTTTCCGGCCGGGGAACTTCAGGCCAGCCAGATGATCGGACAGGACCCGGACGTCAACGCCGCGTTGTCTTGCCCGGGCCAGCGCCTGAAAATACGGCTCCGTGGTTGCGTCCAACACCAGGATGTAAAACTCTACGTGCACATAACTTGTGGCCGAATCAATGTCAGCGATCATGGCATCGAGAGCTCCGTTGTAGTCGCCCAACAGGGTCGCACTGTTGCCCGTGACCATCGGAAGCGCCCCCAGGTTGCTGTTCAACACCACCGCCGAATGCAGCCATTCCGGCCAGTCAAGGCCGCGGCTAATGAGCGGGCTGCCTTCGGTCCGCGCCAGGACCAGAGCGTTGACTTCGCGCTGTTTGTCCCGCCGCGCCTTGGGCAGTTTCGAGTACCCGACAAAGAAAAACGCGACGGCACCAAGGATCGGTATGAAAATTATTGCCAGCACCCAGGCAATAGCAGAGGACGGACGGCGATTCATCGACACCAGGACAGCTGCGACGGCCACGAGTAATATGTGGGCCGCCAGCAGGAGCAAGGCAAACGTTTCAGCGTCCTGGAAGAATCCGCGCACTGCTGCCTAACCGTCCTTCAAGGCGCGAACGCCGTCAGACCAGCACCCGTTTCTTGGTTCCGTCAAAATATCCCAATAGTTCTCCCGGAAACTCATTTTTTTCCTGCTCTCAAAGATGCGTTCTCGTTTCCGCGACGGCCCTGTCCCTCGGCCCTGCCTGTGGCGGGTATGACCATTGTTGGCATCAGGCCAGGCAGGGGCCTCACCCGCTGCGGGTGAAATCCCTGATATGCCTGAAACCTCGACCTCCGTTGCAGCGAGGGAACTAACTGATTGCGCGGCGGGTTCCCGTGGCAAACTTAGCCCTGCAGGGCGGCGTAGCGTCGGAGGAACAGTGCCAGGGATTCGGCCATGGCGCTGATCTCGTTTGGATCGACGCTCTCGTTCGGTGCATGGATGAGGGCGAGGGGTTCCTCGACGCCGAGCAGGATGATCTCCGCGTCCGGGTAGGTGTCAGCGAACACGTTGCACAGCGGGATCGATCCCCCTTGCCCCAGGGTTGTCATCGGCCGCCCGTAGGCCTGCGACATCGCGGCACTCATGGCTTCAAAGGCCGGGCCGCCGACTGCCGCCTGGAAAGGTGACCCGATGGCCTCGAGTTCGATCTCGACGTGGACTCCCCAGGGTGCGTTGGCTTTGAGGTGGCTCACCAGCGCCGTGTGGGCGTCGGCGGCGGCCATGCCGGGCGGGACACGCAGGTTCAGACGGGCGGCCGCGCGCGGCACGATCGCCGCCGTTGAACCCGTCACTGGTGGGCAGTCGATGCCGAGCACGGTGACGGCTGGCCGCGCCCAGAGCATGTCGGACACGCTGCCGGCCCCCAGCAAGGAGACTCCCTCAAGGACGCCGGCGTCGGTGCGGAACTGCTCGGGCGGATAGGGCGCGCCGGTCCAGGTCTGGGTCTTACCCAAGCCCGTGATCGTCGTGTTGCCTTGCCCGTCCCGCAGTGACGCCAGCATGGCGATCAGGGCGGCGAGGGCATCGGGGGCCGGACCGCCGAACATGCCGGAGTGCAGTTCTGATGTCAACGCCTCCACGGTCACCACCACATTGACCATCCCTCGGAGGGTCACGGTCGCGGCGGGGTGGCCCACGGCGGCGTTGCCGGTGTCGCAGACCAGGATGGTGTCGGCACGGAGCAGGTCAGGGTGGCTCGCGACGAACGCTTCCAGCCCGCCCGTGCCCTGTTCCTCCGACCCCTCGACTACCAGCTTCAGGTTTACCGGTATGTCGTTGCCGAGCGCTCTAAGGGCGAGGAGGTGGGCGAGGATGTTGCCCTTGCAGTCGGCGGCGCCGCGCCCGTACCAGCGCCCGCCGGCTTCAGTGAGTTCGAAGGGCGGGGTTCGCCAGGCGGCGTCATTGAGGGGTGGCTGGACGTCGTAGTGGGCGTAGAGGAGCACGGTGGGCGCATCCGGATCGGGTCCTGGTCTGGAGCCGATCACAGCGTCCGAGCCGTCCGGGGTTCGCTCGAGGTGGGCATCTGAAAATCCGAGCTCAGCGAATTTGTCGAGCACCCACTGGGCAGCCTTGGCGCACTCCTCGACAGGGAACTGCCGGGGGTCCGCGACCGACCGGATAGCCACGAATTCGGCGAGCTCGCCCTGTGCCGGACGCATCAGATCGGCAATGCGGGAGCGCAGATCCACGGCTCACCCACCACCCGGATTGTACGTTTTCAGGTTGTCGATGAACTGCTGGAATTCAGCCAGCTGATCCGGGCAGTAGATCTTGATAATTGCGAGCTCGCCTTTGGCGACGCGGTCGTTCGCGATCACCGGCCTGTTGCCGGGCCCGGTTGCGCCGTTTGTCAGCTGGCTGTGGAAGGTGGCCCGGCTCAGGGCGTTGTTAGGGTTCGCGCAGACGGCGCCGCCATCGTCACCGAGCACCCGGGCTATCTGTTCGCGCGAGGGTGCAGTCCCCCCTGCCGCATTGATCTCGGCGATCAGCTGGTCGGCCTTCGCCAGGGATTGTTGGGTTTCCCTCGCCGACCTGAACGACAGCAGCGCGACGACGGCGAACACCACGAGCAGGACCATCGCAACGATGTAGACGACCGAGCGGCTGCGCTTGGTCGAGGACTCCTGATTCGTGCTCATGACTTAGGCTCCTCCGATTCTTGGGCGGGCAGCTTCCACGAGGGCTTGCGGAACTTGTAAAAGAGAAATGGCACGAGCAGGCCCAGTCCCAGTGCGCCGCCGGCGACGATCAGGAAATAGACGGCCGGATTGCCGTTGCCAAACTGCGACGGCGGGACGAACCCGACGAGCAGGGCGGCCAGGGAGGCGGTAAATCCGACGCCGCACAGCCCGACCAACATTGGCGCCCGGAAGCCACGCGCGTGTTCCGGGTCGTTGCGGCGGAGCCGGACCGCGGCCACGAACATCAGCAGGTACATGATCAGGTAGACCTGCGTGGTGATCACCGAGAAGATCCAGTACGCGCTGGAGACATCCGGGATCAGCGCGTAGCCGAGCGCGATCACGGTGGTGATGAGCCCCTGGACGACCAGGAGGTTCTGCTGAACGCCGTTCTTGTTCAGCTTCTGCAGGAAGGGCGGGAGGTAACCCTCCTCCCGTGAGATGAGCAGCAGGCCCTTGGACGGACCGGCCAGCCAGGTCAGCATGCCGCCGAGGGCGGCTGCGACCAGCATGATTCCGAGGATCGGCGTCAGCGCCTGCAGGTTGAAGGAAGCCAGCACCGCGTCGAAGGCCTGCATGACACCGGCGGTGAGAGAGAGCTCATCGGCCGGGACGATCCAGCTGATGGCCAGCGCCGGCAGGATGAAGATGAGCAGTACGAGTCCCATGGCCAGGAACATCGACTTGGGGTACTCCTTGCCCGGGTCCTTCAGGGAGGACACGTGCACCGCGTTCATTTCCATGCCGCTGTAGGACAGGAAGTTGTTCACGATCAGCACGAGGCTGGCCAGGCCCGCCCATTCGGGGAAGAAGTTCGCCGCGGTCATCGGTGCGGCGGACGGATTTCCCTGGCCGAGGTAGACGGCGCCCAGGATCACGAGGAGGGCGCCGGGGATCAGGGTGCCAATGATCAGGCCACCGCTGGCCAAGCCGGCTACGCCCTTGGTGCCGCGGGATGAAACGTATACGCCGGACCAGTAGGCGACCACGATCACCAATGCCGTCCACACTCCGCTGCTGGCAAGCGCCGGGTTGATGACGTAGGCGAGCGTACTTGCGACGAACCCCAACAGGGTCGGATAGTAGAAGATCGTCATCGCGAACTGGCACCACACGGCCAGAAAGCCCATCGGTTTGGAGATTCCGGACGATACCCAGTTGTAGATGCCGCCCTTCCATCCGGACGCCAGTTCAGCGGACACGAGGGACGTGGGCAGCAGGAAGACGATCGCCGGAACCACGTAGAGGAAGACTGAAGCGAGGCCGTAGACGGCCATGGTCGGGGCCGCGCGCAAACTGGCCACCGAACTCGTGGTCATCAGCGCCAGCGCCACCCAGGAGATCCACACGGCCGGTGGCGCCTTCGGCCGGGACACTGCCTGTTCGCTCACGGGAGCCACATCCCGTGATGCTCCGTGGTGGAGACCACGGGCCAGGCGGAACTAATCCGCCTGGGGCTAGTTGACTCTTGGAACATGCCGCTGCCCCCTTATCACAAAATGCGCTCGGTGCCTACAGCATGAACCTCCAAATTCGCCGGGAATAGGCCCCATCTCCTCTTTACGTCAGGTGTCAGTGGTGCTACTTCGGCGGCCTTGGGTGCGCTTCCAGAGCAGATCGATGGTCAGGGCCAAGGCAAGAATGACCACCAGCGCGGCGACGGTGGCGAGTTCATTGACGCGTGCCGGCGCGGGCACCAGGGTGTTGACGGTCAAAGGGCTGGACAAAGGTCCATGACACGGTCCTCACCTCACGTCGGTACCCGCGAGCCTCTGAATGACGGTCTTATTGGCTTTTCCTTCCGGCGTGCTTTTATCGGGGATATTCTGGGGAAATCAGCAGCGCGAGCGGGCCGGGGATCATGGCTCGTGGAGGAGGCTGTATAGCTTCATTGGCAGCCGCCCTGCAGTAGCAGGGCTGGAAGCCTTCCTGTTAGGAGCTGCCTTGAATTCTTCAATGACGAGACCACCCAACCGTTCTGGCGGCGGAGTTCAAAGGACCTTCGGCGTCGAGGAGGAATTCCTGCTCGTCGATGCCACGACGGGGCAGCCCGTTCCCACCGCGGAAGCGTGCTTGGCCAAGGCCCCGCAGCGCCCTGAAACCAGTGGCGGCCCATTCTTGGCTTTGGAGGTCCAGCAAGAGCAGCTTGAGGCCGTTGGCCCTGTCTGTTCCACGCTTCAGGAAGTGATTGCGGGCGTCCGAGAGGGCCGGCGGCTTGCCGACGAGGCGGCCCGTTCGGTGGGTGCACGAGCGGTCGCCGTGGCCACCAGTCCCGTCCCGACCACTCCTACCCTCGTACCGCAGCCCCGATTCCTGAACATGGCAAACCGGTTCGGGTTGACGCTCCGGGAGCAACTCACCTGCGGCTTCCATATTCATGTCGGAATCACCGACGGTGAGGAAGGGGTGGCAGTCCTGGACCGAATCCGGGTCTGGTTGCCCGTGCTGCTGGCGCTGAGCGCGAACTCCCCTTTCTGGCAGGGCGCCGACACCGGATACGCAAGCTTCCGCTACCAGGCTTGGAACCGCTGGCCGACCGCCGGGCCCAGCGAAAGGTTCGGATCAGAACGGGCTTATCACAAGTACGTGCAATCCCTGCTGACAACGGGCGTACTCCTCGACGAAGGCATGATGTACTTCGACGCGCGCCTCTCCCGGAACCATCCGACGGTGGAGGTACGCATAGCCGACGTCTGCATGGAGGCCTCGCACGCGGCCGCGATTGCCGCGATAGTGCGGGCACTCGTTGAACGTGCCGCCCGGGAATGGCGTGCCGGGATTTCAGCGCCCCGGCTGTCCGCCGGGCAACTGCGTCTGGCGGCGTGGAGGGCAAGTCAATCAGGAGTCGACGACACCCTCCTGCACCCCCTGCTGAACATTCCATGCCCGGCCGCCGAAGCTGTCCAGGTCCTCCTCTCCCATATCCGGCCAGCCCTGGCCGACAGCGGGGACGAGGAGCAAGTGACCTCGGAAGCGGCCCGGATCCTGGCCTCCGGCACAGGTGCACGCCGGCAGCGCGAGATCATGATGAGCACCCAGAGCCTGCCCGCCGTGGTGCTCGAGGCCATCGGACACACCCACGGGACCGCCCCGGCCCCTCATCGCCGGTCCCGGCGCTTGCAAACTAGCTGACTGACCCCACAAGACAGGAAGGCACAGCCGGCCGCACCAGCGGACGCCCAAACGGGTGCGGTCCCTGCGAGCGTGCCCCTCCTTGGGTTCTCCCCGGGAGATGGCAAATCACCAGCTTGCCGGAGCCCGGAATGCCATTGGAGGATCCCGGATTCTTAGGTCCGGCTTTGCAGCTGGCGGAGTCCCCGCAGGCCGGTCCCGGCCGAGGTAAGTGCGTCGGCAAGCCGCCCGGCGTCCCTTGCCCGCAGTTCGTCTCCAAATTCTTCACAGTTTTTCTCCGCCAGCATCTTCTCCTTGCTGATCTGGCGGTTGCACCGCCGGACCGCCACACGCGCGGAACCCGATTCCCCGGCAATGGCTCAGACCATCAAACCCCAGCCGTTGGCACAGGCCCCGCCTCACGATCTCGTGGTCATCCAGCAGATACACTCCCCGACCGGCCGTGACGGTGTCCCGACTGAGAACCGGTATCGCAACGTCAGGCCGTCGCGAAGCATGGCCCGGAGGTCGTTCAAGCGGCGTCGGGCTCTCTTGGACGCTGCGCGCCGCTTGGCTGGTGCCCATGACCCGTGATGTGAGGGTGTCGGCCGAGGATTTCGGCGCGTTTCCTGACGGCGTCAACGTAATCGTTGAAAGTCTGCTGAGTGTCTGACACGAACTCCCAGAGCAGGATCCCGCAAAGCGGCCCTGTGAACTCCTCATTTACGCGCAGGAGTGTCATGCCGCCCAGGGGTTCAAGCGTGAAGGTGCGCACGCCGGTGAGCAAGCCCAGCGGCAGGCCCTGCGTCCAGGTCATCTCCTCGCCGGGCATCTGCCGGACGCGCAGCCGGAAGCTGCGGTTCCCTCCGGTGTGCGTGCGGATTCTGATGGTGCCACCGCTGCGCAGCTCGCCCCTGATGCGGGTGATGCCGGATTCCCACACGGTGTAGTTCTGTGCATCGGTGATGACGTCCCAGACGGTTGAGCATCGGGCGTTGATCAGTGTCTCGGCACCGACGGAGTGCCTGGACTTACCTTGTCCCTGGCCGGGAGGGCGCCGGGTTGTGGGCACCTGGTCTGTAGACATCAGCCCGCAGCCCAAGGCAACGGCCGCAAGATCGGACCACCGACGCGACAGTCCAGGCATGGGCAGGCTCCATGGCCGATAGGGCCGGCAAAGGGCAGCGCCGCGTTCTGGACGGCCATGACACGGCAGCCCTCCGCGGCCGGCAGTTCGTGCATCACGGGCACGACGTTCCCTACTGATTCTTCGGACAAGGGATTCCTATTCAAAACGGAGTGATAGCCGGATATTAGCCCGGCTTCCTGTGCGCAGCCAGAGAGTCCATTGACAGGTTTATGCCTCGCATCCTCGGCCGGTCCGAGCCGCCTGCGGGCACGCCCTCGACGGCGGGGAACCGGCCACCGGGCCGCCGAATAGGCATGGAGCGTCAGCCTGGCGTTGCGCAGAAGGACACCGCACCCTAGTCGAGGAGTAGGGCACCACCGCGTCCATGGTCATTGCATTTGCTGCCAAGCGGTACCGGGTCGACGACGCTCTCAGACCAGGGCCTTGGTCTTGATTCTTTCAAATTCATCAGCGCTGATAGTTCCGGAGTCGCGGAGAGCCGTGGCTTTGGATATCTCGTCGCTCGGACTCGCTGCAGCGACGCTGCGGATGTACGCATCCGAGGCCTCCCGGTTCGCCCGCGCCCGTTCCATGGACCGCCCCGTCATGCCCTTACCGCGGGCAATCACGTACACCAGCACACCCAACAAGGGCACGAAGACCAGGAAGAGGATCCAGACGACTTTCCACCAGCCGCTCAGGTCGTCGTCGCGGAACAAGTCGCCTATGACGGCGAACAACGCCCAGAGGAAGGCGATGAACGCGTATACGAGGAAGAACCACCAGAAAATATCCCAAAAGTTTTCCCAGAAAGTCATGTCAACTTCCCTGCTCTCGGTCGGAGCGGTGTTGTACGGGAATGCAGCCGGGGCAGGACTGAGGCTGGCTGCTTGCCTATCGGAGAACCCTCAAGGTCAGCATTTGGTCGCCGTCTGGAGGTCACTGACCGCGGCCTGGACGTTGGCGGCGTCGTCCCGCAGGGACGCGGCCGCCTGGGTCAGGGTGGCGTCATCCGGGACGGCTCTGACGGCCGCGTCGAACTTGTTTTCGGCCGTTTTAACGGCGTCCATCTCGTCTTTGGCTACGTCCTGACTGGCCTTGACCAGATCGTCGTAGGACTTCGCGACCTGTTCTCGCGCCGATTTGATCTGTTCTATCGTGGCGCCCGGTTTTAGTGTCTGTTTGAAATTTGTCAGGGCTCCGGCGAAGGCGCTGGCAGCAGCGCAGGCCTGCGAAACGTTCTTCTCCGCTCTGGCGCTGCTGACGGCCGTGCCGGGGCTAGAGGGGCCGCAGCCGGTGAGGAGTACGATGGCTGCCGCGGCTGCGATCGATCCTGCAAGGATCGGGTGTGGTCTGGACACGGATGGCTCCTTTCCGAAATGGATTGCGGCAGGGAGACCTGCCACACGCAAGTCCGACCATTGTCTGCCCGCACCGTGGGTCCGGACCTCATCCGGGGAAGATGATCCGAAGTGGCAGCAGCCGGAATCCCAGGGCGCCCCGCTATGAAATAGGCGCCCGCCGCTGGGCCTCGTACCGGCGGTGGGCTGGGCAGCAGATCCCGGCCATCCTGGACTCACGGTCCTTCAATCAGGACGCCGTGCTGGTCAGCGGGCCCGGAGCTACCCGGAGATCCGGTACTGCTCTGCCTTGAGGTGCCAGGCCTTGCCGGTAGTGCTGACCGTGAGCGTGGTAGGTCCCCGGGTTCAGGGTGACGCCGGTCGCCCCAGCACCGGCGTTGATCAGGGCAGGGCCAGGCCCTTTCGCAGGTTGGAGGTAGACGACGGTGGGCCCAGTGAAGGCGTACTCGATGTGGAGCTTGCCGGTGACGGTCTCGACGGGGCCCGCGGGTTTGGTGCCGGAGGCCTCCGCGACGGTGATCCACCCTTTCATCGGTGTCGGCGGCGCCTGGTTCAGCAGTGCATCCATGGCAGTGACGGTGGCTGTGAGGGTCCCGGTGTCGGGAGCCCCGATGACAGAACACCCGCCGAGGGCGACGGCCACGACGTTCGAGGCCATACGCAGGCCGCGGCGCAGGGAGTCGGTGACGGCCAACGGCATGGACGCACAGTCGGCGGCATATTCTTGGTGATCCGGAACAGGTCAAAGAGCCACCAGATTCCGAACCCGCCGAGCGTCAGCACCTTCAGGGTGCCCGTGCCAGGCCGGCGGAGGTAGAACCGGTCCGCGCCGGTGAAGGCCAGGAACAATGCCAGCAGCCAGGCGGTTCGCAGGGAGCGCATCGGCAGCAGCTCACCTTCGAAGAAAAGCCAGTACTGCTCGGTCGGAGGCACATTCCGATTCTTGAACAGCCACGTGAGGATGTCCGGCACGAGTGGGGCGCCGCTGGCGCGTCTCGTCACGCTGCGTGTCCGCAGCGACAGACCACCGTCTCACCCGCGACTGGTGATTCCAGAGCTGGAGCGGCTGTCCGGACGATGGGTTGACCAGTAATGCCCCGCGCACGAGAATGCGAATCATGAGTGATCATCGCAGCCTTTCCGAGCCGGCTCCGTTCACTGCCGATGACTTCGCCGGGCGGTTGCGGCGAGCAGCCCGCGCCGCCCAGGATGCCGGGCTCGACGGCATCCTGGTCACTCCCGGACCGGACCTGCTGTACCTCACCGGGTATGCACCCGTGGCCATCACTGAACGCATCACCATGCTCGTGATCCCCGTCGACGCGGAGCCCGCCATGATCGTTCCGAGGCTCGAGCGGCCCGACGCGGAAGCCGCCGGCGGCGCCTCGAATCTGCGGATTACCGACTGGACCGACGGGAGCGACCCCTACACGGAATCTGCGACGCTGATGGCCGGCACCGGACGTTATGCCGTCTCCGACTCGGCCTGGGCCATGCACCTCCTCGGCCTGCAGGATCGGCTGCCCAAGTCGTCCTACGTCTCGATGACGACGGCCCTGCCGATGCTTCGGGCGATCAAGGATGACGACGAGATCGAGAGGCTGGCGGCGGCCGGCGCGGCCGCAGACCAGGCGTACGAGGAGATCGTCACCGTGCGGTTCGCTGGGCGCAGCGAGACCGACGTCGGTTCTGATCTCGCCGACCTACTTCGCCAATTCGGTCATTCGCAGGTGGACTTCACCGTTGTCGGTTCGGGCCCGAACGGAGCCAACCCTCACCACGAGATCGGCCCGCGGATCATTGAGGACGGAGACATGGTGGTGCTCGACTTCGGCGGCCTCAAACACGGCTACGGATCAGACACGACGCGGACCGTGCACGTCGGCGAACCCACCGCCGAGGAGCGCGAGGTTCACGACGTCGTCAGGCTCGCACAGCAGGCCGGGTTCGAGGCCGTGCGGCCAGGCGTCGAGTGCCAGGAGATCGATCGCGTGTCCCGGGCGGTGATCACTGAAGCCGGCTACGGCGACTACTTCATTCACCGCGTCGGGCACGGAATCGGGCTGACGACTCACGAGCCGCCGTACATGGTCGAGGGCGAGACCGAACTCCTCCACCCCGGCATGTGCTTCTCGATCGAACCCGGGATCTACCTGCCGGGCAGGTTCGGCGTTCGGATCGAAGACATTGTGACGGTCGTTCCCGACGGCGGACGGCGACTCAATCAGACCTCGCACGAGATGAGAATCGTCCACTAGTCAGCAGACGGGTCACTGGTGAACACGGAGTGACCCGAAGGAGCGGAAACGGCCGGGACTCTACGAAGCCCTGGCGGCTGGCCGGGCCGGCGGCACCCTGGTCGTCACCAAGCCCAATCGGTTCGCCCGGCCCCTACCCAATGCTCAACAACATCATCGAGGACATAACGAGAGTTTCCCAGGCGTTCCGGCTGCCGACCGGGATGAACATGAGGACTTGATCCCCAAGACTCAGCAAGTCATGCAGTTCCAGGCGCTTCCGGCCATGAAGGACTACACAGCAACACAGCCGTCCACGCCAAGCGAAGGAGCCGCCAGACCGCAACGGACGCCAACAAGAATGGGCCACGTAGGGCCCATAAGGAGATTTGTACACCGTCAGAGGCTCACAAGCCCCTGAACAGGGATAACACGTGCCCGAGGTGGGACTCGAACCCACACACCTTTCGATACCGCATTTTGAGTGCGGCGCGTCTGCCAATTCCGCCACTCGGGCGCGGAGTACACCGGTGTAACAATCAGCCTGCCACAGTGCTGTGAGCAACGCGATCGCTTCCAGTGCGCGAAATTACTCTACATGCAGATAGGCTGAATTCCAGAATCGCGCCAGTGACGCCGCATCGAACCAAACCGGTCCAAGTACATTGGCGGACAAAACCTATGATGGTTGAGTTCCCGCCGTACCTTTCCAAGGAGTTCCCGTGTCAGAACAGACGGAGTCAACCCCCACTTCCCAGCCGGCGCGCCGCGTCGTTGTCGCCGAGGATGAGACCCTCATCCGCCTGGACATCATCGAGATCCTGCGGGGCGAAGGCTACGACGTCGTCGGCGAGGCAGACAACGGCGAAAAGGCCGTGCAGCTCGCCGAGGAGCTCAAGCCCGACCTGGTCCTGATGGACGTCAAGATGCCGGTCATGGACGGCATCTCAGCCGCTGAAAAGATCGTCAAGGCCCGGATCGCCCCCGTGGTCCTGCTCACCGCGTTCAGCCAGAAAGAGCTCGTGGAGCGCGCCCGCGACGCCGGTGCCATGGCGTATGTGGTCAAGCCGTTCACCCCGGCGGACCTCATCCCGGCCTTGGAGATCGCGCTGTCCCGCCACGAGGAAATCAAGGCCCTGGAGAGCGAGGTCACCGACCTGCAGGAGCAGTTCGCCACCCGCAAGCTCGTGGAGCGCGCCAAGAGCCTCCTGACCACCAAGATGGGCCTGACGGAACCGGAAGCCTTCCGCTGGATCCAGAAGACCTCGATGGACCGCCGCCTCAGCATGCGCGAGGTCGCCGAAACCATCATCAACCAGGTCAACTAGCGTCCGACGGCGCCGGCCGCCCCCGCGGCTGGAAGCCGCGCACGCGAAGCACCAAAGCACCAAAAAGGGAGGATCCCCGCCAGCCGGCGGGGATCCTCCCTTTTGCATTCAAGCTTTCAGAACTAGGCCTGGACCCGGTTCTTCTTCTTCTTTTCCGGCCACGGGCCGAGCTTGTCCTTGGCCACGGCCGCTTCGCCCTGGCTGCCGATGTCGGCGAGGTCGCCCACCTTGTGGACCTTCAGAAGGTTCGTCGAACCGGCCTTTCCGGGAGGGGAACCGGCGGCGATGACCACCAGGTCGCCGTCCTCGACGACGTCGAGTTCCAGCAGGCTGCGGTCAACCTGGGCCGTCATCTCATCGGTGTGGCCCACCATCGGGACCAGGACCGGCTGGATGCCCCACGTCAGTGCGAGCTGGTTCCAGACGTGCTCCACCGGGGTGAAGGCGAAGACCGGGCGGATGGGACGCAAGCGCGACAGGCGGCGTGCCGAGTCACCGGACTGGGTGAAGGTACAGATGTACTTGGCCTCCAGCTGGTCGGCGATCTCGACGGCGGCGCGGGTGATGGCGCCACCGCGGGTCTTGGGCTTGGTGCCCAGCGGCGGGACGCGCTCCAGGCCGTGGACCTCGGTGGATTCGATGATCCGGGCCATGACCTTGACGGTCTCGATCGGGTACTTGCCCACGCTGGTCTCGCCGGAGAGCATGACCGCGTCGGCGCCGTCGAGCACCGCGTTGGCGCAGTCGGAGGCCTCGGCGCGCGTAGGGCGCGGGTTGTCGATCATCGATTCGAGGACCTGGGTGGCCACGATGACCGGCTTGGCCCAGCGGCGTGCCAGTTCGATGGCGCGCTTCTGCACGATCGGCACTTCCTCGAGCGGAAGTTCCACACCGAGATCGCCACGGGCCACCATGATGGCGTCGAAGGCGTCGATGATCTCGGGGAGCTGCTCCACGGCCTGCGGCTTCTCGATCTTGGCGATGACCGGCACGCGGCGGCCTTCCTCGTCCATGATCTCGTGCACGCGGACGATGTCCGAGGCATCCCGCACGAAGGACAGCGCAACCATGTCCACGCCGCGGCGCATGGCCCAGCGCAGATCGTCCTCATCCTTTTCGCTCAGCGCCGGCACGTTGACAGCAACGCCGGGCAGGTTGATGCCCTTGTTGTTGGAGACCCAGCCGCCGACAATCACCTGGGCGACCACCTTGACGTCGTCGACGTCGATCGCGCGGAGGGCGACCTTGCCGTCGTCGATCAGCAGGGCATCACCGGGGTTGACGTCCTCGGTCAGGCTCTTGAGGGTCGTGGAGCAAATGTCCTTGGTGCCGGGAACGTCCTCGGTGGTGATCGTGAACGTGTCGCCGACCTCCAGGAGGTGAGGACCGTCGACGAAGCGGCCGAGGCGGATCTTCGGGCCCTGCAGGTCGGCCATGATGGCCACGGCCTTGCCGAGCTGTCCCGCAGCCTTGCGGACGTTCTCGTAGGTGTTGTCGTGCACGGAGTAATCGCCGTGGCTCATGTTCATGCGTGCCACGTCAACGCCGGCTTCCAGCACGGCCAGCGTGTTGTCAAAGCTTGCGATTGCCGGTCCGAAAGTGGCCACGATTTTAGCGCGTCTCATATACCTACCCTACTGGTGTGTTGCATGGATTAAGTTGAAGTGCGGATGAATCCCGGAGGTCCTGTGGGACTACAGAACAGCCATCGCACGGTCGGTCGGCGCCACGGGTGCCGGCAGAATGGTGCTGCCCATCAGGAACTTGTCCACCGCGGCCGCGCAGGCGCGCCCTTCGGCGATGGCCCAAACGATGAGCGACTGGCCGCGGCCGGCGTCGCCCGCGACGAAGATGCCTTCAGTGTTGGTCATGTAGTAACCGTCGCGTGCCACGTTGCCGCGCCCGTCAAAGTCGGCCTGGACCTGGTCCGTGATCCCTGCCGGCTCGGCGCCGGTGAAGCCCAGGGACAGGAAGACGAGGTCCGCCGGAATGATCCGCTCGGTGCCGGCCTTCGGCAGGCGCTTGCCGTCGACGAATTCCGTCTCCGCAACCTTGACGCCGGTGAGTTTGCCGTTTTCCCCGACGAACTCCACGGTGGAGGCGAGGTAGGTACGTTCGCCGCCTTCCTCGTGCGCGCTGGCGACCTCGAACAGGGTGGGGAACGTCGGCCACGGCTGGTGGCCGGCCCGCTCGATGGGCGGCTGCTTGCCGATCGCCAGGGTGGTCACGGACGCGGCCTGGTGCCGGTGCGCGGTGCCGAGGCAGTCGGCGCCGGTATCGCCGCCGCCGAGGATGACGACGTGCTTGCCCGCGGCGTTGATCTGGTTCTCCACGGTCTCCCCCGCCACCACCCGGTTGGCCGGGACGAGGTAGTCCATGGCGTAGTGGACGCCGTCGAGGTCGCGGCCCGGGATCGGCAGGTCACGCGGGACGGTGGCCCCGGTGGCGATGACGACGGCGTCGTACCGGCGGCGCAGCTGCTCCCACGTCACGTCGGCGCCGACGGCCACCCCGGTGCGGAACCGGGTGCCTTCGGCCTTCATCTGCTCCAGCCGGCGGTCCACCTGCTCTTTTTCCATCTTGAAGTCGGGGATCCCGTAGCGCAGGAGGCCGCCGATCTTGTCGTCGCGCTCGTACACGGCCACCGTGTGGCCCACCCGGGTCAGCTGCTGGGCGACGGCGAGCCCGGCGGGGCCGGAACCGACGACGGCGACCGTCTTGCCCGTCAGGCGTGCCGGCGGCAGCGGGTTGACCCAGCCGTTCTCGAAGGCCTGGTCCACGATCGATACCTCGACCTGCTTGATGGTCACGGCGGGCTGGTTGATGCCCAGCACGCAGGACGCCTCGCAGGGGGCGGGGCACAGCCGTCCGGTGAACTCGGGGAAGTTGTTGGTGGCGTGCAGCCGCTCCATCGCTTCCTCGCCCTTGTCCCGCCAGACGAGGTCGTTCCATTCCGGAATGAGGTTGCCCAGCGGGCAGCCCTGGTGGCAGAACGGGACGCCGCAGTCCATGCAGCGGCCGGCCTGGGCCTTCAGGACACCCTTTTCCTGGGCCTCGTAGACCTCTTTCCAGTCCATGATGCGGACCGGAACGGGACGGCGCGGCTGGGTTTCACGCTGACGTACTTTCAGAAATCCGCGTGGATCAGCCACCGGTCACCTCCAGGATTCGAGACCAAACTTCTTCGCCGTCGGGGTCCAAGCCCTCTTCGATGGCGTCAAGACGGGTTTGCAGGACGGCCGCGTAGTCGCGCGGCAGCACCTTGGTTATGCGGGCTGCGGTGTCATCGAAGTTCTCGAGGAGCCGCGCCGCGAGCAGCGACTCGGTTTCCTCGTGGTGCTTGACGAGCAGCCCGTGGACGATGTCGCGGTCCTCGGCGTCGAGCTCGCGCAGCTGCAGCTCGCCTGACTCGAGGGCCTGCTTGTTGACGCGCTCGGTCTGCAGGTCCAGCACGTAGGCCGTGCCCCCGGACATGCCGGCGCCGAAGTTGCGTCCGGTGCGGCCGATGATGAGCGTCTGGCCGCCGGTCATGTACTCGCAGCCGTGGTCGCCGATGCCTTCGACCACCGCGGTGGCGCCGGAGTTGCGGACCAGGAAGCGTTCGCCCACCTGGCCGCGGAGGAACAGCTCACCGCTTGTGGCGCCGTAGCCGATGACGTTGCCGGCGATCACGTTGCGCTCGGCCGGGAACACGTTGGTGCGGTCCGGCCGGACGATGATGCGGCCGCCGGAAAGTCCCTTGCCGACGTAGTCGTTGGAGTCGCCGAACATGCGCAGCGTGATGCCGGCCGGCAGGAACGCCCCGAGTGACTGGCCGGCGGTGCCATTGAGCGTGATGTCAATGGTGTCCGTGGCCAGGACGTCGGTGCTGAAGGTCTTCGTCACGACGTGCCCGAGCATGGTGCCGACGGAGCGGTCCGTGTTGATGACGTTCACGGAGATCTTCACCGGCGTGCGATCGCTCAGCGCTTCGGCCGCCATGGCGATCAGGCGCTGGTCGAAGTGCTTGTCGAGTTCGTGGTTCTGGCCGGTGAGGTTGCGCAGCGGCGCGTCGTTGTCGAACTCGAGCCCGTGCAGGATCGGATCCAGGTCCAGCCCTTCGGCCTTCCAGTGGTTGATCGCGTCGCGGGAGTCGAGCATTTCGGCGTGGCCGATCGCCTCCTCGATGCTGCGGAAACCCAGCTCGGCGAGGATTTCGCGGACTTCCTCGGCAAGGAATTCGAAGAAGTTCACCACGAACTCGGGCTTGCCGTTGAACCGGGAGCGCAGCTCGGGGTTCTGGGTAGCGACGCCCACCGGGCAGGTGTCCAGGTGGCAAACGCGCATCATGATGCAGCCGGAGACCACCAGCGGGGCGGTGGCGAAACCAAACTCCTCGCCGCCGAGCAGCGCGGCGATCACGACGTCGCGGCCGGTCTTGAGCTGGCCATCGACCTGCACCACCACACGGTCGCGCAGTCCGTTGAGCATGAGTGTCTGCTGCGTCTCGGCGAGGCCGAGTTCCCACGGGACACCGGCGTGCTTGAGCGAGTTCAGCGGCGAGGCGCCGGTACCGCCGTCGTGCCCGGAAACGAGCACGACGTCGGCCTTGGCCTTGGTGACGCCGGCCGCTACGGTGCCGATCCCAACCTCGGAGACGAGCTTGACGTGCACGCGGGCCGAGGGGTTGGCGCGCTTGGCGTCGTAGATCAGCTGCGCGAGGTCCTCGATGGAGTAGATGTCGTGGTGCGGGGGCGGCGAAATGAGGCCGACGCCGGGGGTCGAGTGCCGCGTGCGGGCTACCCAGGGGTAGACCTTCTGCGCCATCAGCTGGCCGCCTTCGCCGGGCTTGGCACCCTGGGCCATTTTGATCTGGATGTCGTCCGCATTGGACAGGTACAGGCTGGTGACGCCGAAGCGGCCGGAGGCGATCTGCTTGACCGCGGAACGGCGGGTGGGATCGAGCAGCCGGTCCACGTCCTCGCCGCCTTCACCGGTGTTGGACTTGCCGCCCAGCCGGTTCATGGCGATCGCGAGGGTCTCGTGGGCTTCCTTGGAGATGGAGCCGTAGCTCATGGCGCCGGTGGAGAACCGCTTGACGATGCTGGAAACCGGTTCCACTTCCTCGAGCGGCACCGCGGGACGCGAACCGGCCTTGAACTTCAGCAGCCCGCGCAGGGTCATGAGGTTCTCGGACTGGTCGTCAACGCCGCGGGTGTAGGCCTTGAAGATGTCGTAGCGGCGTTCACGCGTGGCGTGCTGGAGCCGGAAGACGGTCTCGGGGTTGAACAGGTGGGGTTCGCCGTCACGGCGCCACTGGTATTCGCCGCCGCCGAGCAGGGGCTGGTGCGGCAGTTCGATGCCGTTCTCGGGGTAGGCCATCCGGTGCCGTGCCAGGACTTCGGCGGCAATGACGTCGAGGCCGACGCCGCCGAGCTGGGAGTGCGTGCCGGAGAAGTACTCGTCCACGAGGTCCTGGCCGAGGCCGAGCGCTTCGAAGGTCTGGGCGCCGGTGTAGGAGGCGACGGTGGAGATGCCCATCTTGGACATGATCTTCAGGACGCCCTTGCCGAGGCCCTTGATCAGGTTGTAGACGCCGTCCTGCGGGGTGACCCCCACGACGTCGCCGGAGGCGATGAGCTGCTCCACGGATTCCATGGCCAGGTACGGGTTCACGGCGGAGGCGCCGTAGCCGATGAGAACCGCGACGTGGTGGGTCTCGCGGACGTCGCCGGCCTCCACCACGAGGGCGGTCTTGGTCCGGTTGGCGCTGCGCAGCAGGTGGTGGTGAACGGCGCTGACAAGCAGCAGGGACGGGATCGGGGCCCACTGGGCGTTCGAGTCGCGGTCCGAGAGCACGACATACTGGACGCCGCGGTTGATGGCGCCGGAGACCTGTTCGCAGATTTCGGTGAGCCGGGCCCGGAGCGAGTTCTCACCGCCTTCAGGGCGGTAGAGCCCGCGGACCTTCATGGCGACCTTGCCGCCGTCGGCGCTCTCGATGTTCGCGATCTTGGCGAGCTGGTCGTTGTTGATCACGGGGAACGGCAGCGAGACCTGCGGCTGCCGGACCTGGTTGGTGTCCAGCAGGTTGCCGTTCGGGCCGATTGCGCACATCAGGGACGTGACGAGCTCTTCGCGGATGGCGTCCAGCGGCGGGTTGGTGACCTGCGCGAAGGACTGCACAAAGTAGTCGAAGAGCAGCCGCGGGCGCTTGGACAGCACGGCAACCGGGGTGTCGGATCCCATGGCACCGAGCGGTTCGGCGCCGGTGCGGGCCATCGGGCCCAGCAGGATCTTCAGTTCCTCGGTGGTGTAGCCGAAGGTGCGCTGGCGGATGTTGACCGACGCGGCGGTGTGCACCACGTGCTCGCGTTCGGGCAGGTTCTTGAGGTCGATCAGGTTGTCCTTGACCCATTCGGCCCAGGGGTTCGCGGCGGCGACCTCGGCCTTGACCTCGGCGTCGTCGATGATCCGGCCCGCCTCCGTGTCCACCAGGAACATCTTGCCCGGCGAGACGCGGCCCTTCTTGACCACCTTGGAGGGTTCGACGTCGATCACGCCGACTTCGGAGGCGAAGACGATCAGGCCGTCCTCGGTGATCCAGTACCGGCCCGGGCGCAGCCCGTTGCGGTCCAGCGTGGCACCGACCAGGTTGCCGTCCGTGAAGGAGACGGCCGCCGGGCCGTCCCACGGCTCCATGAGCATCGAGTGGTATTCGTAGAAGGCGCGGCGGGCCGGATCCATGGTGGCGTGGTTTTCCCAGGCCTCCGGGATCATCATCATGATCGAGTGCGTGATGGGCCGGCCGGAGAGCCAGAGCAGCTCGGCGACCTCGTCGAAGGAGGCCGAGTCCGAGGCGCCCGGGGTGCAGATCGGGAACAGCTCTTCGGGTGAGTCCCCCAGCAACGGGCTGGAGAGCTGGGACTGCCGGGCACGCATCCAGTTGCGGTTGCCCTTGACCGTGTTGATCTCGCCGTTGTGCGCGATGGTGCGGAACGGCTGGGCCAGCGGCCAGGACGGGAACGTGTTGGTGGAGAAGCGCGAGTGGACGATCGCGAGCTTGGTCTTGAAGCGCTTGTCCGACAGGTCCGGGTAGAACGGCTCGAGCTGCGCGGTGGTGAGCATGCCCTTGTAGACGATGGTCCGGGAGGACAGCGACGGGAAGTAGACGCCGAACTTGTTCTGGGCGCGCTTGCGGATCCGCCAGGCGCGGGAATCGAGCTCGTTGCGCTCGAGGGTTTCCCCGGTGCTGGAGGCGAAGAAAGGCTGCGAGAAGTACGGCATGCAGGCCCGGGCCATGGCCCCGACCAGGTCGGCCACGATCGGGACTTCGCGCCAGCCCAGGACGGTCAGGCCCTCGTCCGCGGCGAGGCCTTCGATGCCGGCCCGGGCGGCGTCGGATTCGCGCTGCTCGGCGGGCAGGAACGCGGTTCCCACGATGTACTGGCCGGGGGCCGGGAGCTCGAAGTCGGTGACTGCGCGGAAGAATTCGTCCGGCACCTGCATCAGGAGGCCGGCGCCGTCGCCGGTACCTTCATCGGCGCCCACGGCACCGCGGTGCTCGAGGTTGCGCAGCGCGGTCAGGGCGGCGTCGACGATGTCGTAGCCAGGCTCACCGCGGAGCGTGGCGATGATGGCCAGGCCGCAGGCGTCCTTCTCGTTCTCCGGGTTGTAGAGTCCGGCAGCGGCCGGAATCGCCGCGAAGCGGCTGAAGGGTGACGCGGCAGCCGAGGGCTGGTCCGGATCGGACCAGCTGGGGCTGTGAAGAGTTTGGGTCATTGGAGACGTCCTTCCTCCTGATCGTGCGTATGGGAGGGACAACATTGGCCCCACTCGGCACGCCGGTGTGTGACGGGCGCAACAGAGTGTTTTTCTAACTGGAATTGTAGGCCAGCCCGGCCTCCTGTACTAACAGTTACGCAGGTGCTGGCCTGGGCTTGCATGGACAGCTTCGATCTGCTGTCCATGGCAAGCCCTCTTGCCACGACGCTGTGGAGTCGGGTCCGGTGAGCGGTGGCTCCGGTCAACCCGAAGTGCCGGCGCTGAGCTATTTGGTGCCCTCAGCCTCCGGCGCGGTTCCAGTTCCCTGGCGGCCGGAAACTCCGGCTGCCGGAGCTCCCTTGGCGGGCGCGGTGCCGCCCGTGGAGTCCTTGTCCGCATCCTCGGATGCGCGAACTGGTCCGCTTTGGTTATTCCGGAGATTAGCACGGGATTCACTATCTGAGACAGCGGTGTCCGAATGGCGGATGGTTGCCGCGTCCGCGGGAACGGTGGCGCGGTCGTCGCCGGTGGCGTCAGCGTCCGGCTTTGACGCTGCCGTCTTTTCCTCAGCCGGCGTCGTCTCAGCCGGCGTCGTCTCCACCGGCGTTGCCTCCGCCGGCCCGCGGCCCGGGAGGAACGGGGTGTCCGGCTCGGAGCGCTTGCGCAGTCCGAGGAGGATGAAGGCGAGCAGGGCCCCGGCGAACACGATGATGCTGGTCCAGACATTGAGCCTGGTGGTGAGCCCGAAGAGGGTGATCTGCTCGGCGTCGTCGATCCGCATGGCCTCGATCCAGACACGGCCCAGGGTGTAGTACATGGCGTAGAGGCAGAAGAGGCGGCCGCGGCGGAAGCTGAACTTGCGGTCCAGGGCCAGCAGGATCAGCACGCCGGCCAGGTTCCACAGCGACTCGTAGAGGAACGTCGGGTGGAAGAGCGTCTCTGCCGGCATGCCGGCGGGGAAGTTCGGGTTGTTGGGATCGATCTGCAGCCCCCACGGAAGCGTGGTGGGGCCGCCGAAGAGCTCCTGGTTGAAGTAGTTGCCCCACCGGCCGATCGCCTGGGCCAGCAGCAGCCCGGGGGCCGCGGCGTCCATGAAGGCGCTCAGCTTCACCCCGGCACGCCGGCACCCGATCCAGGCGCCCACGGCGCCGAGCACGACGGCGCCCCAGATGCCCAGGCCGCCGCGCTGGATCTGCGGAATCAGGGACAGGTCCCCTGTGCCGTCGAATCCCGGGCCGAAGTAGGCGTCCGGAGAGGAGAAGACGTGGTAGAGCCGTCCGCCGATGATGCCGAACGGGATGGCCCAGATGGCGATGTCCCAGACGCTGCCCTCGGGGGCGCCGCGGCGTGCCCAGCGGACCGAGGTCAGCCACAGGCCGGCAATAATGCCGGCGAGGATGCACAGGGCGTAGGCATGGATGCGCAGGGACCCCCACGGCAGCGGGATGTCGAATCCGGACCAGCTGGGGCTCGGAATGCTCGCGGGAATCATCGCCGCCGCGTGGAGGACTGACTGCATTGCTTACGCTTCTTCCTTGGTAAGGCCGGTGCTGAGGTCTTTCGTCAAGGAGGCTACCGCATCCACGCCGCCGTCCCGGATGGCCGCGACGAGGGCGGTGCCGACAATCACGCCGTCGGCGTACTCGGCGATCTCGCGGACGTGGCTGGCGGTGGAGACGCCGAGGCCCACGCAGACGCGTTCGGCGCCGGCGGCGCGCGCGGCGGCGACGACGTCCTTGGCCGCGGAGCTGACCGAGGTCCGGGCGCCGGTGACGCCCATGATGGAGACGGCGTAGACGAAGCCGCGGCTCGCGTCGACCGTGCGCTTCATACGTTCCGGCGAGGACGAGGGAGCCACGAGGAACACCCGGTCCAGGCCGTACTTGTCCGAGGCTGCCATCCATTCGGCGGCCTCGTCCGGAATGAGGTCCGGCGTGATGAGCCCGGCTCCCCCGGCCTTGGCCAGGCGGCGGGAGAACTCGTCCACGCCCATCCGGACCACGGGGTTCCAGTAGGTCATCACCAGCACGGCGGCGTCGGTCTTGCTCGTAATGCCGCGGACGACTTCGAAGACCTCCCGGACGTGGAAGCCCTTCGCCAGGGCCTCCGTCGTGGCAGCCTGGATGACCTGGCCGTCCATGACCGGGTCCGAGTACGGGATGCCGATCTCGATGAGGTCGGCGCCGTTCTCGGCCAGGGCGATGCCGGCGGCAATGGTGTCTTCAACGCTCGGGTAGCCGGCCGGCAGGTAGCCGATCAGGGCCGCCCGGCCCTGGGCGCGGGCGCGGTCAATGGCCGCGGCCGACTTGCTGGCGTGCTGCGCGGTGTGCTGGTTGCCGTCCTGGCTGGTGCTCACAGCTGTTCCCCCTCTTTGGCGATTTCGGCTTCGGGTGAGTCCTTGTCCAGCAGGTCGAACCACTCCGCGGCTGTGGCCACGTCCTTGTCGCCGCGGCCGGAGAGGTTCACGATCACGATCTTCTCTGATGCTGCGCCGGCGTCGGTTGCCCTGCCTGCGGCCGCGTCTGCGGCAGCGTCGGCGGCGAGCCGCTGCCCCACCTTGATGGCGCCGGCGAGGGCGTGGGCGGATTCGATGGCGGGGATGATGCCCTCGGTGCGGCACAGGAGGCGGAAGGCCTCCATGGCTTCGCTGTCAGTGATGGGCTCGTAGCTGACCCGGCCAATGTCGGCGAGGTAGGAGTGCTCGGGGCCGACGCCCGGGTAGTCCAGGCCCGCGGAGATGGAGTGCGACTCGATGGTCTGGCCGTCGTCGTCCTGCATGAGGTAGGAGCGGGCGCCGTGCAGCACGCCGGGCTTGCCGAGAGTGATGGTGGCTGCGTGGCGTCCGGTTTCGACGCCCTCGCCGCCGGCCTCGAAGCCGTAGATCTTGACCGACGGGTCATCGAGGAAGCCGTGGAAGATGCCGATCGCGTTGGAGCCGCCGCCAATGCAGGCACAGACGGCATCCGGCAGCCGGCCCGTCTGGTCCAGGATCTGGGCGCGGGCTTCCTCGCCGATCACTTCGTGGAAGTAGCGGACCATCGCCGGGAACGGGTGCGCGCCAGCGGCGGTGCCCAGCAGGTAGTGCGTGTTGCCCACGTTCGCCACCCAGTCGCGCAGGGCCTCGTTGATGGCGTCCTTGAGCGTCTGGGATCCGTTGGTCACCGGGATGACGGTGGCGCCGAGGAGCTCCATCCGGGCCACATTGAGGGATTGCCTGCGGCAGTCCTCGGCACCCATGTAGACCACGCATTCGAGTCCGAGCAGGGCTGCCGCCGTGGCGCTGGCAACACCGTGCTGGCCGGCGCCGGTTTCGGCGATGACGCGGGTTTTGCCCATCCGCTTGGCCAGCAGCGCCTGGCCCAGGACGTTGTTGATCTTGTGCGAGCCGGTGTGGTTGAGGTCTTCGCGCTTGAGGAAGATCCGCACCCCGCCGGCGTGCTCGGCGAAGCGTTTGGCCTCGGTCAGCAGGGAGGGCCGGCCCGAGTAGTTCTTGTTCAGCTCGGCGATCTGGGCCGTGAACTCGGGATCGGCCTTGGCCTTCTCGAAGGTGTCCTCGAGCTCGTCCAGGGCTGCGATGAGCGACTCCGGCATCCACCGGCCGCCGTAGTTCCCGAAGTAGGGCCCCGGGGCGTGGCGCAGGGACGGTTCGCCCTGCGCGGGATGCTCCTCGGGGCGGCCGCCCTGCAGGAACGCGTCCACGGCACTTTCGTCAGAGCCGGCTGCTGGCGCATCGACCATCAGTCTCACCATCCTGTTCCACTGCTAGCTTTGGGGATCTGCAGATGAGATCCGCTCATTGGTCCGGGCAAAATTGCGGGCCCGGTACCGCTCACGGTCCGGACGGAGGCGCCAGGACCGGCCGGCCTCAGGCGCGGGCGGCGATTGCCGTCGCGCCGGCAGCCATGAATTCGGTGATCCGCTCGCGGGGCGTCGCGTCACTGACCAGCGCCTCGCCGACCAGGACCGCGTTGGCGCCGCGGGCCGCGTAGTGCTTGACGTCCTCGACGTCGCGCACACCGGATTCGGCGACCACGAGCGCACCGGCGGGAATGCCGCCGGCCAGCTCCGCGAAAACGGAACGGTCGACGTCGAGCGTCTTGAGGTTGCGCACGTTGACGCCGATGATCCGGGCCTCCGCGGCTACTGCGCGCTCGATTTCCTCGGCCGTATGGGTCTCGACCAGCACGTTCATGCCGAGCTCGCGGCTGAGGGCCGTAAACTCACGCAGCTGGGCGTCCGAGAGCGAGGCCACGATCAGCAGGATCAGGTCGGCGCCGTGGGCCCGGGCCTCCCAGATCTGGTACTCGTCAACCATGAAGTCCTTGCGCAGCAGCGGAATGTCCACTGCGGCCCGGACGGCGTCGAGATCGGCCAGGGAGCCGCCGAAGCGGCGCTCCTCGGTCAGGACGCTGATCACGGCGGCCCCGCCGTCGGCGTACTGCGCGGCGAGGGACGCGGGGTCGGCGATGTCCGCGAGTGGACCCTTGGACGGGCTGCGGCGCTTGACCTCGGCAATCACCTTGAGCTGGTCCCGGGTGCTTGAGGTCCCGCCGAGGGCGGCCCAGGCGTCACGGGCGGGCGCCGCCGCGGCGGAGCGCTCCTTCAGCTCCGCGAGCGTGACCAGACGCTGGCGCGCCTGCATATCCTCCCTGACACCGGCGTTGATGTCGTCGAGAACGCTCACGCTCAGTGGCCGGAGTTCTTCAGCTTGCTGCCGCCGACGCCGTAGCCGGCCTTGCGCATCGCCCAGCCGGCCAGCAGGCCGATCACCATGACCGCCGCACCGGCAACAAAGATCGGGGTGTTGGCGATGACGAAGGCGATGGACGCAATGAGGGCGCCGATCAACATCACGATCACGCAGGTCCACGCGGCCGGGCTGTTGCCGTGACCCGGCGCTTCGCTGTGGTCGACGTCGTCGTAGACGCCCTTCGGCGCAGCGGACGTGGATGCGGAAACAGTGGCTTTGCTCATTGAAATCTCCTCAGGATGAATACTGCTTACATTCTGCCATTTTTTGGCGGTGTTATTTGGCCGCGCTGCTAGTCGCGTGGCTCCCCGCGCCCGTCATCGGCTCAGGTGGGGTCGTCACCGCGGGACAACCGGTCCCAGCTGTCAATCTCGTCCGCGGGGGCGGCCGGCGCATTACCGCCTGCCGCAGTCCCGCCGGCGGCGGCCGCGGTGGAGGCCGCGTCATATTTGGTGCGGCTCTTCCAGTAGCGGCCGGCCGGCACGATCGCGAGGGCGCTGAGGCCCAGCAGGGCACCGGCGACGACGGCGAGGACGGGGAACACGGTGACGTCCACCTGCACGCTGCTGCCGCTGATCCCGGTGGCGGCGGCAATCGATCCCTGCGCCGCGGCCAGCGGGTCCGCCAGCACGACGGCTGCCGCGGCGACGATGCCCGCGGCCGCGAGGAGGATGATCGCGGTGATGACCCAGCGGGCCACGCGGCCGGCGATGGAGGCCGCGAGTCCGCCGGCGAGGGCCACAAGCGCCAGCGCCGTCACAGTGGTCGCGGCCTTGCTGCCCTGGACCTGCAGGCCGTCCTGGCTGGCCACGGCCGCGCCGAGCTGCGTGGGGTCAAGGTGCACGGTGAGCCAGGTCTGGGTGGTGGTCCCGAACACGGCAAGCGCCAGGGCAGCGATCACCAGGACCAGGGTGGACTTGCGGGCCCAGCCCGGGACGGCGGATCCCTTGGCGCTCTTCACAGTGCTCTTCGCAGTGGCCTTCACGGTGTTCGCGGCGGAGGCTTCCGGCTCCCCCATCAGGACTCCGCTCCGGCGTCGGGCGCTGAGTCGGTGACTGCGTCAGCGTTGATGTTGTGCAGCGACCTGGCGGTGTGCACGGCGCGCAGCGGGGCGGCGGCCTTGTTCACGGTTTCCTGGGCCTCGGTCGGGTTCACCGAATCTGCGACGATCCCGCCGCCGGCCTGGACGTACGCGCGTCCTTCCCGGAGCAGGGCCGACCGGATGGCGATCGCCATGTCCATGTCGCCGGCGAAGTCCAGGTACCCCACCACGCCGCCGTAGATGCCGCGCCGGTGCGGTTCAAGTTCGTCCAGCAGGCGCAGGGCCCGCGGCTTCGGGGCACCGGAGAGGGTGCCGGCCGGGAACGTGGCCTTGAGGACGTCGTAGGCCTTGGCGGCCGGGGCGAGTTCTCCAACCACGGTGGATACCAGGTGCATGATGTGGCTGAAGCGCTCCACTTCCATGAACTGGGTGACGTCGACGGATCCTGCCACGCAGACCTTGGAGAGGTCGTTGCGGGACAGGTCGACCAGCATCAGGTGCTCGGCGCGTTCCTTCTCGTCCGCCAGCAGTTCCTCGGCCAGGGCCTTGTCCGCCTCCACCGTCTTGCCGCGCGGGCGTGAGCCGGCGATGGGGTGGGTGATGACCTCGTGCCCGGTCACCGTGACGAGGGCCTCCGGCGAGGAGCCGACGATCGTGTATTCGCGGCCGGCGGCGTCCTCGAAGCTGAAGAGGTACATGTAGGGGCTGGGGTTGGTGTTCCGCAGGACCCGGTAGACGTCGAGGGGGTCGGCGCCGCACTCCATTTCGAAGCGGCGGGAGATCACCACCTGGAAGACCTCGCCGTCCACGATCGCCTCCTTGCCGCGGTCCAGGGCGGCCAGGTACTCGGTTTCGTCCCAGCGTTCCTGCACGCTCGACGCGAAATCGAGGGCGGCCGTTTCCAGCACGGAGACGGGCTGTTCCACGGGGCGGCTGATCTTTTCGAGCAGGGCTTTGACGCGGGCGACGGCGTCATGCCAGGCGTCGTCGACCCGTTCGGTGCTGTTGTCGAAGTTGATGGCATTGGCGATCAGCAGGACGGTGCCGTCCATGTTGTCGTGGACCGCCATGTCCGTGACCAGGTTGAGGGCCATTTCCGGCAGTTGGAGGTCGTCCTCCGGCGGGCTGGTCAGTTTCTCCCAGTGCCGGACGGTTTCCCAGCCCAGGAACCCGACCAGGCCGGAGGTGAACGGCGGGAGGCCGTCGAAGCGCTCGGTGCGCAGCGCGGCGACGGTGTCGCGGATGGCGTCCACGGGGTTGCCGTCCAGGGGCACACCGACAGGGGGCTCGCCCAGCCAGTGCGCGCTGCCGTCCTTGGTGGTCAGTGTGGCGCGGGAGCGGGAGCCGATGAAGGAGTAGCGGGACCAGGCGCCTCCGACGGCCGCCGATTCCATCAGGAACGTTCCGGGCTGGCCGTGGGCGAGCTTGCGGTAGAGCCCGATCGGGGTTTCGGCGTCAGCCAGCACCTTGAGCCGGACGGGGATGACTCGGCTGTGGCCTGCGAGTTCGCGGAACTCTTCGAGGCCGGGGCTGATGATTCCAAGGTCCTGCATGGCTGTGCTTTCCGCCTGTTCTTTAGGTGGACCTGTCACCGGATCCGGTCGAGGGATCCTGCCTGGGTCCGGTTCGTGAAGCTGTGGAAGCGCCGGGGCGCTCTGCCTGTTTGCCGGGGGCGCCTAGCCTCCGTGGCCGACGACGGCGTCGAGCTCGCGGCCGTCGAAGCAGGTCCGGGTTCCGGTGTGGCACGCCGCGCCGACCTGGTCGACCCGGACCAGCAGCGCATCGCCGTCGCAGTCCATCGCGAGCGACTTGACCCATTGCACGTGCCCGGAGGTGTCTCCCTTGCGCCAGTACTCCTGGCGGGAGCGCGAATAGAACGTCACGCGTCCGCTGGTCAGGGTGCGGTGCAGCGCCTCGTCGTCCATCCAGCCCAGCATCAGCACCTCGTGGGTGTCGAACTGCTGGACGATGGCGGCCACCAGGCCGGCGCTGTCGCGCTTGAGGGCGTCCGCCAGGCCGGCCGGAAGGGGGCTGCCGCTGACGGGGCTGCTATCGACGGCGCTGCCGTTGATGGCGCTGCCGTTGATGGGGCTGGGGGCGGAGGCGGGCTGCTCAGACATCAGATCAAGTCTAGTGCCTTCGGGCCGGTCACCGGCCTGCGGGCAGGTCCCCCCGCTTAATACTGGGTCGCCAATCGGGCCGCCCGCGGCGGTCCGGCACCGGATGGTGCCGCCAGGCGCGGTTGCGGCGGCGATTCCTGTGCCCACGTACGGCCGTCTCGTGCTAGTTTCACAAGTGATGCATTTCGTCGAACCGTCCCGAGAAGTCCTGGCCGAAACCCTGCTGGCGGCCGGCCCTGATGCCGCCACGCTCTGCACAGGTTGGCTCACCCGCGACCTTGCCGCGCACTTGTACCTGCGCGAGCGGAAAATCGCCGTCGGACTGGGCCTGCTGATCAAGCGCCTGTCCAAGGCCTCGGACCAGGCGACGGCCGAACTGGCGGGCACGTTGAAGACCACCGAGGACTACGCCAAGCTGGTCAACGACTTCCGGGCAGGTCCCCCGGCGCTGTCCCCGCTGCGGATCAAGGCCCTGGACGAAAGCTCCAACCTGATCGAGTACTTCGTGCACACCGAGGACGTCCGCCGCGCCGTGGACCGCTGGGCCCCGCGGGCACTGGACCAGGCCTACTCGGACGCGCTGTGGGCTGAGCTCGTCAAGCGCGCCGCGATCCTGTACCGCGGCGTGGACCTGGGCATTGTGCTGGTGAGCCCCTCGGGCCCGCGGCACGTCGCCAAACGCGCCCCCGTGTCCGTGGCCATCGTCGGCGAACCGGGCGAGCTGCTCATGCATGCCCACGGCCGCACCCGCCACGCCCTCGTGACCTTCGAAGGCCAGCCGGACGCCGTCGCGCTCCTGCAGTCCGCCGAAGTCGGCCTCTAACTCCCACCACAAAGCAACGCGGGGTCACTTACCGCCCATAATCCCCTCCGGGACGGGCGCTAAGTGACCCCGCGTTGGTTTAAGCGGGTGCTAGCGGACTTCGAAGCCTGCGTCCCGGATCGCGGCCTTGACCTGCGCAATCATGTCCAGCGGGCCGAAGTGGAAGACCGAGGCCGCGAGGACGGCGTCGGCGCCTGCTGCCACGGCCGGCGGGAAGTGCTCCGGCTTGCCGGCGCCGCCGGAGGCGATGAGCGGGACCTTGACCCCGGCTCGCGCCAGGCGGATGAGTTCCAAGTCGAAGCCGTCCTTGGTGCCGTCGGCGTCGATCGAGTTCAGCAGGATTTCACCCACTCCGCGGTCGGCCGCTTCCCGCGCCCAGGCGATCGCGTCGATTCCGGTCCCCTGCCGTCCGCCGTGCGTGGTGACTTCGAAGCCTGACGGCGTGGGCTGCGAGCCCGGACGGGTGCGCCTCGCGTCGAGGGAGAGCACCAGGACCTGGGAACCAAAGTGCCGGGTGATCTCGTCGATCACTTCCGGCCGGGCCACGGCTGCGGTGTTGATCGCGGCCTTGTCCGCGCCGCAGCGCAGGAGCTTGTCCACCTCGGCCACGCCGCGGACGCCGCCGCCGACCGTCAGCGGGATGAAGACTTCCTCGGCGGTGCGGCGGACGACGTCGAACGTGGTCTCCCGGTTGCCGGAGGACGCCGTGACGTCAAGGAACGTCAGCTCATCGGCGCCGCTGTTGTCGTACCGGTGCGCCAGTTCCACCGGGTCCCCGGCGTCGCGGAGGCCCTCAAAGTTGATGCCCTTGACCACGCGGCCGGCATCGACGTCGAGGCACGGGATGACGCGCACGGCAACAGTCATGACTTCTCCTAGGTAGTGACGGAGGTTTATTGACGGAGGGGAATTGCTGGTAGAGCTCGGCGGGCGTGGCGCCTAGATGCGGCAGGCGTGGATGCTGCTGACCAGGATGGCGCGGGCGCCGAGGTCGTACAGCTCGTCCATGATCCGGTTGGTTTCCCGCTTGGGCACCATCGAGCGGACGGCCACCCAGTCCGAATCGCGCAGCGGCGACACGGTCGGCGACTCCAGGCCCGGGGTGAGCCCGGCGGCCTGCTCCACGAGCTCCTTGCGGATGTCGTAGTCCATCATCACGTACTGCCGGGCAACCAGGACGCCCTGGAGCCGGCGGATCAGCACTTCCGTTGCCGGGTTCTGCTCGCCCTTGCGGCCGATCAGCACCGACTCGGAATTCAGGATCGGCTCGCCGAAGATCTCCATGCCGGCGGCCTTGAGCGTGGTGCCGGTCTCGACGACGTCGGCAATCGCGTCCGCGACGCCGAGGCGGACGGAGGATTCCACGGCGCCGTCGAGGCGGACCACCTTGGCCTTGATGCCGCGCTCGGCCAGGTAGCCGCGCAGCAGCCCGTCGTAGCTCGTGGCGAGGCGCTTGCCCTCAAGCTGGTCGATCGTGGTGAAATCGCCCACCGGGCCGGCGAAGCGGAAGGTGGAAGCGGCGAAGCCCAGCGGCAGCAGCTCCTCGGCCTCGACCTCGGCGTCGAGCAGGAGGTCGCGGCCGGTGATGCCGACGTCGAGCGTTCCCTGGCCGACATACACGGCAATGTCGCGCGGGCGCAGGAAGAAGAACTCGATGTCGTTGTCCGGGTCCACCATGACAAGCTCGCGGGTGTCGCGGCGCTGGCGGTAGCCGGCCTCGGCAAGCATGGCCGAGGCGGCTTCGGACAGGGATCCCTTATTCGGGACGGCAACTCTAAGCATGGGAAAAAGTCTCTCTTGGGTTGGAAGTCTCTGTTGGGGCACATCGGCCACGCAGTGCACGGGATCCGCCAGCTAGGTCATGGCGGTGTCCGGTGCGGGCGCGGCTACAGATGCTTGTAGACGTCTTCCAGGGTGAGTCCTTTGGCGAGCATCAGAACCTGCAGGTGGTACAGCAGCTGGGAAATTTCCTCGGCGGCGGCCTCATCGGATTCATACTCGGCAGCCATCCAAACCTCGGCTGCTTCCTCCACGACCTTCTTGCCGATGCCATGGACTCCGGAATCCAGTTCGGCGACGGTGCGGGAGCCCTCCGGGCGGACGGCTGCCTTTTCACTCAGTTCTGCGAACAGCGACTCGAAATTCTTCACGCCCCCAAGCCTACTTGCTTCCGGCGCGGGAACGCCCGCCGGGGCGTTGCATGACGGGGAAGGTGTGAGGCAATACATATCCAGCACATGTATCACTGTCAATACAGCCAATACGGTCAACACAGCCAACACAGCCGGCGCGGGCGGCCAGGGTGGAGCCCGCGCCGGCAAAAGCTGCAGCGTGGCGGCTCAGCCGAACTGCTTGAGCGTCACAGCCGTGGCCAGGGCGGCGGTAACGGCCTCGTGCCCCTTGTCCTCGGTGGATCCGGGCAGGCCGGCCCGGTCGATCCCCTGCTGCTCGGTGTCGCACGTCAGCACGCCGAAGCCCACGGGGACGCCGGTGCGGACGCTGACCTCGGTCAGGCCCAGGGTGGCCGCCTCGCAGACATATTCGAAGTGCGGAGTACCGCCCCGGATGACGACGCCGAGCGCCACGACGGCGTCGAAGTGCGGTGCCAGCCGGGCGGCCGCGACCGGGAGCTCAAATGTGCCCGGCACGCGCAGGACGGTCGGCTCATTGATGCCGGCGTCCTTCGCGGCGCGCAGGGCGCCGTCGAGGAGGCCGTCCATGATCTGGGTGTGCCAGCTCGCGGCCACAATGGCCAGTTTGAGCCGTGAGGTTTCCTCGGGCTTGAAGGTGCTGAGGTCGATCTGGGGGGCGCCGTGGCCGCTCATAGGGTATTCCTTGCTGTTGTGTCTGGTGGTTGTGCTGCTGCCCGGTCAGTCCTGGTCGTGCTCGAATCCGGAGAGGCCCACGGCCGGAGCGGGTTCAACATCCAGGACCAGGCGGTGGTCCATCCGGTCCTTCTTCGTCTGCAGGTAGCGGATGTTCTGCTCCCGGGAGGGGACCTCCGTGGGGACCATCTCCACTACCTTGACGCCTGCCTGCGCGAGCCGGTCCTGCTTGTCCGGGTTGTTGCTCAGCAGCCGGATCTCGTGGAGACCCATCTCCGCGAGGATCTGGGCCGCGGCCTTGTAGCAGCGCGCGTCGACCGGCAGCCCGAGCTGCTCGTTGGCCTCCACGGTGTCAAACCCGGCCTCCTGCAGCGCGTAGGCCTTCATCTTGTTCGCCAGGCCGATCCCGCGGCCCTCCTGGCCGCGCAGGTACAGCAGGGTGCCGCCGAGTTCGTTGATCAGTTCGAGGGCATAGGCCAACTGCTCGCCGCAGTCGCAGCGGTAAGAGCCAAACACATCGCCCGTCAGGCACTCCGAATGGAGGCGCACCAGCGGCGCCTGCCCGTCAACCGGGGCCATAGGTGAACTGACCGCCAGGTGTTCCGCGCCGGTGGCCAGGTCGGTCCAGGCCTGCGCCACGAAATCGCCAAAGGCGGTGGGCAGCTGGACAATGGGTCCTGCGCTGACCGGATGCGGCTGACGGGCCATGTCCGTCTCTTCTTGGGTCTCCGAAGTCGTCACTATTTCTCCTCCATCAGACAGGATCCGCTGTGTGGCTGCCGTGCTGTCCCGCTTCAAGGTACGCCACCAGATCCGCAATCGAAATCAGGGGGCAGCCATGCTCGATGGCGAAGCCGCGCAATCCGTCCAGCCGCATCATTTCTCCGTTGTCGTACACGAGCTCTGCAATCACGCCCACGGGCTCCAGGCCCGCCAGCCGGCACAGGTCCACGGCCGCCTCGGTGTGGCCGGGACGTTCCCGCACTCCCCCCTTAACGGCGCGGAGGGGAAAAACATGCCCGGGGCGGGTCAATGAATTTGGCCGGCTTTGCGGGTCGGCCAGTATCCGGGCCGTCAGGGCGCGGTCCGTGGCGGAAATTCCGGTGCTGACACCCACGGCGGCGTCGCAGGACACGGTGTAGGCGGTGCCCTTGGCGTCTTCGTTGATTGCCACCATCGGCGGCAGCGCCAGGGCGTCGGCCCGGTCCGCGGCGAGCGGCACGCAGATCACTCCGGAGCTGTAGCGGACTGTCCAGCCCATCAGCGCCGGGGTGGCGTGCTCGGCGGCGAAAATGATGTCGCCTTCGTTCTCGCGGTCCTCGTTGTCCACCACCAGGACGGGGCGCCCGGCTGCCATGGCGCTGATGGCGTCCTCGATCGGATCGAGGCCAGCACGCCCGGTGCCGGTGCCGGCAGCGGCGGCGGGGAGCACGTCGGCCAGGTCGTGGCCGGGCTGGTCCTTGACCCGGCTCATTTCGTGGGCCCGTCCGTGCGGGCGGCTTCTCCGGCGGAACCTTCGGCCGCCCGGTGCGCGGCGGGCGACGTACCGCCGGCAAAGGACAGCAGGCGTTCGGTGTACTTCGCCAGGACATCGACCTCGAGGTTTACGTGGCTGCCGAGCGTTTTTTGGCCCAGGCCGGTCTCGGCCAGGGTGGTGGGGATCAGCCCCACTTCAAACCAGGGCGCCGGGTCGTTGGCCGGGCTGACTGTCGTGACGGTGAGGGAGACGCCGTCGACGGCGATGGATCCCTTTTCGGCGATGTACCGGGCCAGCCCGGCCGGCACCGAGAACCGGAGCCGGTCCCAGTTGCCAAGCCCTTCACGCTCCACGAGCTGGCCGACGCCGTCGACATGTCCCTGCACCACGTGGCCGTCAAGCCGTCCTCCGGCGGGGACGCAGCGTTCCAGGTTGACGGGATCGCCCGCAGTGAGTTCTCCGATGGTGCTGCGGTTGAGGGTCTCGCCCATGACGTCGACGCTGAAGTCCCTGCCGTCGATCTGCGTGGCGGTGAGGCAGACGCCGTTGACTGCAATGGAACCACCCAGGGCGAGGCCGTCCGTGGTGCCGGGCGCGTGGAGCCGAACGGTGGCGCTACTGTCCCCGTTGCGTTCAACGGACAGCACCTTCCCCTGCTCGGCGATAATTCCGGTAAACATCAATTGCCTCCTGCGGCGGTGTCCGCGCCGGTGCGGCGCGGGGTTGTATCGGATGAAGTAGAGATGGCGGCCGGGGCAGCCGGGCGAAGATGCAGCCGGAGGTCGCGGCCGAGGACCTGGACGGCGCCGCCGGATGCCGGGTCCCATTCCCAGTGCTGGGCATCGGCCAAGGTAGTGATGCCGAGGTCGTCCAGGGCGGCAGTACCGGAGCCAAGCAGTGTCGGCGCCAGGTAGACGATGAGTTCGTCGACCAGGCCGGCGGTCAGGAAAGCGCTCAGGATCCGGGAGCCGCCCTCCACCATGAGGTGCCGGACGCCGTGTGCGAACAGCTCGTCCAGGGCCTCGCGCGGGTCGCGGGTGGCCAGGTGCAGGACGTTGCCGTCGGCTCCGTGGATGGCGGCGTCGTCGGGAATGCCCCGGTACCCCATGACGGCGCGCAGCGGCTGTTTGCCGGCCGGTTCGCCCGCGGTGTTCCGGGCGGTGAGCCGGGGGTTGTCGATCAGGACCGTCTGGGTGCCCACCAGGATGGCGTCAATCCGGCCGCGCAGGGCGTGGTTGTCCGCGAGCGATTCCGGGCTGGAGATCCACTGGCTGGTGCCGTCGCTGGCGGCGATGCGGCTGTCGAGGGTCTGGGCGATATGCAGGGTGACGAAGGGCCGTTTGGCGGCGACGGCGTCGAACCAGCGGCGGTTCAGGTCCAGCGCCGCATCGGCTGCCAGCCCGGAGCGGACGCGGACACCCGCGGCGCGGAGCGTCACGGCGCCGCCGGCGGCCGGGTCGTGGGGATCGTCGACGGCGTAGATGACGTCGGTGATGCCGGCGTCGATAATCGCCTGCGCGCAGGGCCCGGTGCGCCCGCAGTGGTTGCAGGGCTCCAGCGTCACCACGATCGCCGCGCCGCGGAGGTCCCGGCCCGCCGCCTTCGCCTGGCCGATCGCGTCAGCCTCGGCATGGGCAGTCCCGGCTCCGCGGTGGTATCCGGTGGCGAGGTGCGTCCCGTCGGCCCCGACGACGACGGCTCCCACGAGCGGGTTGGCGCCCCGCGGGCCCTGCGCCGCGGCGGCCAGGGCGGCCTGCATCGCAGCGTTTTCGGCTGCGCTGAACGGGGCGTCGTCGAACGTGGCCGCGCTGAACGGGGCGGCGTCGAAGGAGGCAGCGCTGAACGAAGCGGTGCCGCGCTTGGCCGCGCTGGATCCGGCGCTCACGCCGGCGCTGTTGGGGGCGCTCACCTGGCCACCAGCGGGTCAAGGGATGCGGTTTCGACCGTGGCCGGCCGGTTCGCCAGCTTCGAGGCACGCCACCAGACAAAGAACCCGGCCAGGGTAAAGAAGCCGTAGAAGAGGTACATGACGGCGCTGGCGTAGTAGCCCGCGCTGAACAGCAGTGGCACACCGACGACGTCCACCGCCACCCAGATGAGCCAGAACTCCGTCCAGCCGCGCGCCATCCCGTAGGTCGCCAGCAGCGAGCCCGTGAACGTCCAGGCGTCGGCCCAGACCGGCGGGTAGGACCCGAGGGAGTCGAAGACCGGGGTAAGCGCCGCGGTGCCGGCCACGAGGCTGAGGGCCAGAATCACCCGGGTCCGGTTGCTGGCCCAGCGCGGCGCGAGGACCGCCCCGCTGCTGGCGGGCTGCCTGCCCTGCTGCCAGCGGTACCAGCCGTAGAGGGCGACGCCGATGAACATGACCTGGCGTCCGGCCTGGCCCCACAGCGTGGCGGGCGTGGCGGAACCGAAGACGTTGCCCAGGAAGACCGTCAGGAGCAGTAAGTTGCCGGCGATGCCGACGGGCCATGCCCAGACCCGGCGGCGCATGCCGCCAAAGGCGCTGGCGAGGCCAAAGATGTTGCCTAGCACTTCACGAAGAATCAGGACAGATCCGCCTACCGGGATCTGCGCTTCGAAGAGCCATCGCAAGGGGTCCATGCGTGTGTCGTTCCTTCCCTCAAGAACCGCGATGGCTCCGGGGGTATACGACAGCGCAATTATGCGGCGCCGTGGGGGCGCCGCAATAACAGCTGTACGTGCTTCTCTCATCCAGACTTTAACTGTCGGTACCGGAATTTCACCGGTTCAACCGTTTGCCGGCATCCTTCCCGAAGGAAGGCGCTGGCGCGCGGGTCGCGGACTGTCACCGCCGGTTCGGACTTACACCGACCCCGGAGCACGTATGTGTGTTGTTATTCTGACACAACTGCGGGCCTGCCCGGGCTATTCCCCGGACGCCGATGTTACGCCCGGCGTCATCTTCGCAGCAGTTCCCTGCCGGGTGCGCTGCCGGACCGGTGCGTCAGCGGGACCCGGCCGCCCGGAGCCTTTCGACGGCCTCCGCCGGATCCGCGGCGCCGTAGACGGCTGACCCCGCAACAAAGACGTTCGCCCCCGCCTCTGCGGCGCGCACGATCGTGTCCTCGGTGATGCCGCCGTCCACCTGCAGTGCCACTGCGGCGCCGGAACCGTCAATGGCGGCCCGGGCCCGTCGGATCTTGGGCAGCGTCAGGTCCAGGAAGGACTGCCCGCCGAAGCCGGGCTCCACCGTCATGATCAACAGCAGGTCCAGTTCCGGCAGCATGTCCAGATAGGGCTCCACGGCGGTGCCCGGACGCAGCGCCATGCCGGCTTTGGCCCCACGGGCGCGCAGTTCCCGCGCCAATTTGATCGGCGCGATCGAGGCTTCGGCGTGGAACGTCACCGAGGCCACCCCGGCGTCGGCGAAGCCCGGCGCCCAGCGGTCCGCGTCGGCGATCATCAGGTGTGCGTCCAGCGGCACCGGGCTGACGGCCTGGATGCGCTGCACCACGGGCAGCCCGATGGTCAGGTTGGGCACGAAGTGGTTGTCCATGACGTCCACATGCACTGCATCGGCATTGCTGATACGGCGCAGTTCGGCCTCAAGGTTGACGAAGTCAGCCGAAAGGATGCTCGGGTTGATGCAGCACTGGGCCATGGATTTCCTTCTCGTTCGTACTTAGCTGGATCGTTCTTAGCTGGCAGTGCCCCAGTATCAGCGAAACTCAGGCCAACTTGCGAATCAGCGCCAGGAACATGGCGTCCGTCTGGTGCACGTGCGGCCAGAGCTGGGCGGTGAGGTCGTGCCCGGCCTCGAGGTGGCCGGTGAGGCTGACGCTGTCCAGCACGGCGCCGGCGTCGAGGAGTTCGAGGTCCTCGCGCTTGCGCAGGGCATCACTGACGACGGCGGTGGTCTCTGCCGGGTGCGGCGAACATGTCACGTACGCCACCACGCCGCCGGGCTTGACGGCGTCGATCGCGGAGTTGAGCAGCTGGCGCTGCAGCGGGCCAAGGTCCACGAGGTCCTTGGGCGTGCGCCGCCAGCGCGACTCCGGGCGCCGGCGCAGGGCCCCCAGGCCGGTGCACGGAACATCGACCAGGACACGGTCGAAGGACTCCGGCTGCTCGGAGCCGATGTCCCGGCCGTCCCCGGTCCTGACCTCCCAGGCCTCCCGCGGGACCGCAGACAGGGCCTGGCGCACGAGTTTGGCCCGGTGCGGGGCGGATTCGTTGGCCAGCAGGTGGGCGCCCCGCTGCCGGGCCAGGGCGCCGAGCAGGGCGGCCTTGCCGCCGGGGCCAGCACAGAGATCCAGCCAGCGCTCCCCCGCGTCCCCGCTGTCCGTCCCCGCTTCGGCGCCGGGGGCCGTGCCGGGGTTTGTGCCGAGATCGACGGCGGCCATGGCGCGGGCCACGAGCTGCGAGCCGACGTCCTGGACGCGGGTGCTTCCGTCACGGACCGAGGCGAGCCGGCCAAGGTCCCCGCCGCTGGAGAGCGCGGATCCCTCGACGAGCTCACCCGGGGTGGCTCCGCTTTCCAAAGCCTCGTCCAGGCTGCCCACGCCCGGCAGTGCCACGAGGTTCACCACGGGCGCGGCGTTGTCCGCTTCGAGCAGCTCGTCAATCTCAGCAGCCGGCCGGCCGTGGACCACGAGCGACTGGCGGAGCGCGCGGACGATCCATTCAGGGTGGGCATAACGGATGGACGCGATCCGGGTGGCATCGGTCTCGGTGCTGAGCAGCAGGTCGAGCCACTCATCGAGGGTGCGGGCGGAGACTTTGCGCAGGACGGCGTTGATCAGTGCCGAGGGCCCGGCCCCGATCACGGCGCGGGCCAGCCCCACCGTCTGGTCCAGGGCGGCGTGAGCGGGCACGCGCATGGCGAGCAACTGGTGCACCCCGATCCGCAGGGCATCGAGGATCGCGGGATCCAGTTCGTCCAGCGGCCGGTCCACGCACCGGGCGAGTATGGCGTCATACGTGCCCTGGCCGCGGAGGGCGCCGTAGCTGAGCTCGGTGGCGAAACCGGCGTCGCGCTTGTCCAGCCCGTGGTGCCGGATCCGGGCCGGGAGCACCAGGTTCGCGTAGGCGTCCTCGGCGGCCACGGCGCGGAGGACCTCAAAGGCAACCAGCCGGGCCGGATCGGCGCGGCGGGTCCGCTGGGACGGGGCGCTCTCGGTGAAGCCGCGCTGCGGGCCGCGGTTGCGTTCCCGGCCCTGGGCATTCCGCCGGCTGCCGCCCCCGGCGCCCTGGCCACTGCCTCGGCTGCTGCCGCTGGTCCCGGAACCGCTCATTCGAATACCACGCTTTCAAGTGTTGCCTGCCCACGCGCCCAATCAGCGGCGGCCATCATTTTCTTGCCCGCGGGCTGGACCCGCGTCAATTCCACCGGGTGCGATCCCGTACCGACGAGGACCCGTTTCCCGTCCATGGCCAACTGTCCGGGCCGAAGCGCGGCTGAATCCGCGGCCGGCAGGACCGGTTCCAGTTTGATCCGCTGGCCCTCCAGCAGGGTCCAGGCGCCCGGCTCCGGGGTGACGCCGCGGGCCCGGCGGCCGATCGCGAGAGCGGGCTGCTGCCAGTCGAGCCGGCCGTCCTCGAGGCTGAGTTTGGGTGCCAGGCTGACATCGCCCTGCTGCGGCAGCGCGACGGCTTTGCCGGCGTCGATCGCGGACAGGGTCTGGGCCAGCAGGACCGCGCCGCTGTGGGAGAGCCGTTCGAGCAGTGCCCCGGCGGTATCGGCGGGGTTCACGGACTCGGTGAGGGTTCCGAAGACCGGGCCGGTGTCCAGCCCCTCCTCCAGGCGGAAGGTGACGGCACCGGTGACGTCGTCGCCGGCGATGACGGCGCGCTGCACGGGGGCGGCGCCGCGCCAGGCCGGCAGCAGCGAGAAATGCAGGTTCACCCAGCCGTGGCGGGGAACAGCGAGGGCCGCAGGGGGAATCAGCCCGCCGTAGGCCACGATCGCCGCGACGTCCGGTGCTGCGGCGGCAATGCGGGCGGTGACCCCGGCATCGACTTTGGCGGCGTGGATGATCTCGATGCCGAGCTCTGCGGCCCTGGCGGCCACGGGCGACGGCGTCAGGACGCGTTTGCGTCCCAGCGGTGCGTCCGGGCGGGTGAGGACAGCGACGACGTCGAACCCGGCGCCAACAAGGGCGTCGAGGGACGGCACGGCGACGGCAGGGGTCCCCGCGAAGAGAACCCTCACGGGGTGATTCCGAAGCTGGACCCGCCAAAGCTCGTCCCGACGCTCTTCGCGCGCTTGGTGGTTGTCTGTTCCGTGATGGCGTCGTAGTTGGCATTGCGGATGGCGCGCAGGGCGGCCTTACGGTCCTCGCCCTCGAGCCGATCGGTGTAGAGGATCCCGTCGAGGTGGTCGGTCTCGTGCTGGAAGCAGCGCGCCAGCATGTCCTCGCCCTCGACGGTGACGGGGTTGCCCTGCAGGTCCACGCCGGTCACCCGGGTATGGCGGTAGCGGCGGACGGGGAAGCCCAGGCCCGGGATCGACAGGCATCCCTCGACCTGGTCCGGCTGGAAGTCCTCGCTGTTTTCCAGCACGGGGTTGACGATATGGCCCTCGACGCCGCCGATCCGGTAGGTGAAGACGCGCAGGCTCACACCGACCTGGGGCGCGGCCAGGCCGGCGCCCTCGACATCCTCCATGGTTTCGGTCATGTCGGCGACGAGCTTTGCCAGTTCAGGCCCGAATTCCGTCACGGGATCGGCGACTGTGCGCAGCACAGGATCCCCGATGATGCGGATATTCAAAATGGCCATGTGCAATCTGTCCTCACGGTGGGCGGCTAGGGATCCAATCCAGTTTAGTTGCAGCTGCCCGGCTTCTGTTCGGGGCTTCCGTTCAGCGCATCTGTTCAGCGCTTCACGGGCGGCGCCAGCGGGAGCAGTGCTGCTCCGGCGGTCGCCGTGTCGGCGGACATTTCCCACACGCGGCGCAGCGCACAGAATTTCCACCAGTGGTGCTTCAGGACCTCGGGGTTGGCCCGCTGCGGACGGACCTCGGTCTCGCCGACCGCCACGGCCAGGAGGATCGGGGACTCGCCGTGCTGCCAGGCCTCCCATTCGCCCGCCACGGGATCCACGAGGCTTTCCTCCGCCTTCATGCCCGCCACGAGCTGCATGACCACTTTGTCATCCAGTGGTTTGACGGTGCCGTCCCGGCTGGTGCCCTTGGTCTTGTAGTCGATCAGACAGGTCCTGCCGTTGATCCGTGCCACGAGGTCCAGGGTGCCGGCATAGCCGACCGTCTTGTTCCACACCGTAATTTCCGGGGCGATGGGTTCAACGTCGAAGAGCTCCCACCATTCGTCGAAGCGTGCCGCGAAGGCTTCCTCGCCGTTGGTGGCCAGGGCCTCCCGTGTTTCCTTCATCTGGTGCGGCCGGCCGAGCGCGCGCAGCGCAACCTGCTCGCAGTAGTTGTGGACCCGGTCGCCGCGCTTGGCGGCATCGTCCCGGTACGACTCCGCCGCCTTGGCTGCCCGGCTGACCGCCTGGCGCAGTTTGGCCGGGCTCCCCAGGATGCCGGGGAGCTCGGGATCCTGGGCCAGGCTGTTCGCGCCCATATACCCGAACCAGCCATCCAGGCCGTGTGGCTGCTGGCCGATCACCGTGGTGATGGAAGGGACGGAGAACTGTGCGGACGTGGAGCGGGCGTACATGCGGCCATAGTCAGTGGCGTGGGCGAGGAGTGGAGCGGTCATATGAAGACTCTTTCACGGGGGTCAGACAACGATGAAAAGCAAAATGGCCCGCCCCGCTGAGTCAGCGGAACAGACCATTTCGTTAGTGGGCGATACTGGGTTCGAACCAGTGACCTCTTCGGTGTGAACGAAGCGCGCTACCACTGCGCCAATCGCCCTAACGACATTGAATGCTAGCCCACCCGGGCGGATTTTAGAAATCGGCCCGGGGAACCCGGCCGCGCCGCGGATCCGTGGCCAACGCTCCCCCGCAACAGGCGCGTGCGCAGGTAATGTCCACCAATCCTCCACGGACCCCGCCACTCCTCCCAGGCAGTGGTCCCGGGATAGCCCCTGCACCGCCTCGGGCCACCGCTTGAGGCCGCCGCAAATTACAGCGCTGTAATTAGCAAAATCCCCTAGAACTCAGGGAAGCAGGGCCATGGAACATGGGAAGACGCGCCTCGATTTGTAGATTCCCAGAACCTCCTATAGAGTTCTTACTCGTTGGAACGCGAGGAAATGCCGAATGCGGCAAGGAAATGTACACCAACAATGCGGACGTAGCTCAGCTGGTAGAGCACCACCTTGCCAAGGTGGATGTCGCGAGTTCGAATCTCGTCGTCCGCTCGCAGGACACTGTCACGGCAAAGGTTCTTCGGAATCCTGTCTACACGGTGGGTTGGCCGAGAGGCGAGGCAGCGGCCTGCAAAGCCGTATACACGGGTTCGAATCCCGTACCCACCTCGGTGAAAACCCTGGTTTCCGGTTTCGATCGGATGCAAGGGGCGATTGGCGCAGCGGTAGCGCGCTTCCCTGACACGGAAGAGGTCACTGGTTCGATCCCAGTATCGCCCACCAGAGCAAGGCAACTTGCTTGATGCAGTACCACCGGCCCAGCCGGCATGGACTAAATGCGGACGTAGCTCAGCTGGTAGAGCACCACCTTGCCAAGGTGGATGTCGCGAGTTCGAATCTCGTCGTCCGCTCTCTTCATTACAACTCCACTCCGGATCCTTCCGGTTGCGGGCGATTGGCGCAGCGGTAGCGCGCTTCCCTGACACGGAAGAGGTCACTGGTTCGATCCCAGTATCGCCCACCACAAGAGCAGCTCCCCCGGAGCTGCTCTTTTTTGTGTACTTCTTTTGTGTACTTCGTTTTATGTACTTCGCTCGTGCACTGCGGATTGGTGTACTCCGGGCCCTTCTACCCTGTGCACCTGGCCTTCCACCTTTTATCCTCTGGGCGGACACCCTTGGCACCCCCGCCACCTCCCGCTAGGGTAGAGAGCGCTAGGAGCGATCTGGCTCCGCGACCGAAGGGAGGTGCCCGTGGGTTTACTTGACGATCTAAAGGGCAAGGCTCAGCAAGTTATTGGTGGCAACGAAGAAGCCATCAAGGACGGCATCGAAAAGGCAGGCGACTTCGTCGACTCCAAGACCGGCGGAAAGCACGCCGACAAGATCGATGCCGTGCAGCGTGGCGCTTCCGACTTCGTGGACAAGGCGAACGACCGGCCGAACCCGGCCCCGGTCGCCGATCAGACTCCCGCAGCCGGTGAGCCCCCCGTAGCCGGGGAACCCCGCCAGCCAGGCCTCTGACCCAGATCCGTCAGCGAGGTGCCGGTCCCGCCGAGAGGCGGCGCCGGCACCTCCGGCATTTAACGGCACCTCTGGCATTCAAGGCCACCCCAAACAGGCCACCCCAAACCAAGCGTTGTGGTTGGCTTCTGACGTTGGAGGGCGTCGAAGTTGGAGGGCGTCGCGCCAGGACGTGTCTCCCAATGGTTGGGTTGCAGGACAACCAAATGCTCCCTCCAGGCCAATCAGAGCTAGTTGCTCGCCAGATATTTGTCCCTTGGGGACAGCTTTACCGGGCCCTGTAAGCGAGTCGCCGGCAGGGGTACCGGGCCGATCTGTGCAACGCCCCGAGCGGTACGGTTGAGTTGTGAACGCCGTTATCGATCACCTGGTCATCGCCGCCGATTCGCTGGAACAAGGCGCAGCCTGGTGCGGGGCAACGTTCGGCGTTCAGCCCTCCGGAGGTGGCAAGCATCCGTTGATGGGTACCCACAACCGAGTGATTGCCGTCAGCAGCGAGAGCTTCCCCGATTGCTACCTCGAGGTCATCGCGATCGATCCCGACGCGCCGGCGCCGGGGAGGCCGCGCTGGTTCGGGCTCGACTGCCCCGAGGTGCGCGAGGCTGTCCGCGAATCCCCTCGGCTGGTGCACGCAGTGGCGCGCACGCGCAAGATCGAGATGCTGCGCAGGGACCTTGCCAACTTCGCCCTCAACCCTGGCGAGTTGCTGGCAGCGCAGCGCGACACGCCTCACGGACTGTTGAAGTGGCGAATCACAGTCCGCGACGACGGCCGCACTGAATGCGCAGGCGCGCTGCCCAGCTTGATCGAATGGGAGGGGCAACATCCGTGTGCCCACATGCCCCTCACGGATGTGGCGCTGCAGGGCCTGGTGCTGCGCGGCGTTCCGCCCCAGGCGGTCGATGTGCTGAAGCTACCGGCCGTTCGCACGAGGCCGATCGACGCTGTGCAGAACGCACCGCTCACCGCGACGCTGGAATCGCCGCGTGGCCGTGTTGTGCTCGATGCGTGGCACGTCGGAGGCTGAACAGCGCGCATACAAGCGGCGCAACGTCGTCGAGCGCAGCCTCAACGCCATCAAGCAATGGCGGTCCCTGGCCACCTGCTATGACAAACTCGCCCTCACCTACCGCTCAGCCGCGGACCTGCACACCGCCGTCAACCGGAGCGCCCTATTGGGAGACAGGTCCTAGGACGGTTCGTGGTTTTGGCCCTCGCGGGCCAGCGCGGTGAGCCTGGAGACGGCGCGGAAGTACTTCTTCATGTACCCGCCGGTCATCATTTCCTCGGTGAACAGCTGGTCGAACGGCACGCCGCTGGCAAGGATGGGCACGTCCTTGTCGTACAACCGGTCCGCCAGCACCACAAAGCGCAGCGCAACGGCCTGCTCGGTAATCGTGTGCACGTTCTTCCAGACGACGCCTTCGATCCCCTCCAGCAGCTGGCGGTAGCGGCTCGGGTGCACGCCGGCCAGGTGGTTGATCAAGGTGCTGAACTCATCGCGGGCCACGGTCTTGCCGTCGAACTCGGCATGCATCTGGTGGGTCAGGTCATCATTGCGCAGCGGCGCGGGCGCGGCCGGGAGGCCACGGTGGCGGAAGTCCTCGCCGTCGATCCGCACGACGTCGAACTGGTCCGCCAGCACCTGGATTTCGCGGGCGAAGTCGACGGCGGCGAAGCGCCCGTCCCCGAGCGACCCCGGCAGCGTGTTCGATGTGGCGGCAAGCTTCACGCCGGCGTCGGCGAGTTCACGCATGAGCCGGGACATGAGCACCGTGTCGCCCGGATCATCGAGCTCAAATTCGTCGATGCAGACCAGCTTGTAGTGGCTCAGGGCCTCGACGGTCTTGCGGAAGGACAGCGCACCGACGAGGTTGGTGTATTCGACGAACGTGCCGAAGGCCTTGGGTCCGGGGGCGGCGTGCCACAGCGAAGCCAGCAGGTGGGTCTTGCCCACGCCGAATCCGCCGTCGAGGTAGATCCCGGCCCGGGAAGTGTCCTTCTTGCCGAAGAGCCGCTTGAACAGGCCGTCGCCGTCGCGTGCGCCCACGCCCGCCGCAAAATGCTGCAGCGCGTGGACCGCATGGGCCTGGCTGGGCTGGGCGGGATCGGGGCGGTAGCTTGAAAACGACACCTCACCGAACCGCGGCGACGGATAGAACCCATTGAGGAGTTCATCCACGGAAACTGCCGGCGTACGGGCGGCGAGCTGTTCGATCTGTACCAAGGTGGTCCGTTCTGCTGGTCTCTTGTCCCCAGCAAGAATACCGGCAAAGCCTGCCGGGCCCGCCTGCGCCCGTGCGGACCCGCGGCCGGCGTGAGGAAGACCACATTTCCCCGTGTGAACCCGGTGGAGCATTCCCGCCGGCCCGTGACTAGTGTTGTAACAGGCCCGGCGCCGCGCACAGTTTTCCGCGCCCGGCCTCCTGACCGTTCCAGTGAAAGGCCATCGCAATGTCCTACCCCGTTGAGCAGAACGAGAAATTCGCCGCCTACGCCCACCCCGACCGCCTGGTGTCCACCGAGTGGCTGGCCACGGCGATCGAGGACGGGGCCCTCGACGGCGGCAATCTCGTGGTGGTCGAATCCGATGAGGACGTCCTGCTGTACGAGACCGGCCATATCCCCGGGGCAGTGAAGATCGACTGGCACACGGACCTCAACGACGAGGTGACCCGCGATTATGTCGACGGCGAAGCCTTCGCCGCGCTGGCCGCGGCCAAGGGCATTTCCCGGGACAGCACGGTGGTCATTTACGGCGACAAGTCGAACTGGTGGGCCGCCTACGCCCTGTGGGTCTTCACGCTCTTCGGCCACGAGGACGTCCGGCTCCTGGACGGCGGCCGGGACAAGTGGATCGCGGAAGGCCGGGCGCTCTCGACCGTCACGACCGTCGCCACCCCCGCCGACTACCCGGTCGTGGAGCGGGACGACGCCCCGATCCGCGCCTTCAAGGATGACGTCCTGGCGCACTTCGGCAAGCCGCTGATCGACGTCCGCTCGACCGAGGAGTACACCGGCCAGCGGACCCACATGCCCGCCTACCCGGAAGAGGGCGCGCTGCGCGGCGGCCACATTCCCACGGCGGCCTCCATTCCTTGGGCCCGCGCGGCGGCCGGCGACGGCACCTACCGGAACCGCGGCGAGCTCGAGGCCCTGTACCTCGGTGAGGCCGGGCTGAACGAAGGCGACGACGTCGTGGCGTACTGCCGGATCGGCGAGCGGTCCAGCCACACCTGGTTTGCGCTGAAGTACCTGCTGGGCTTCGAGACCGTCCGGAACTACGACGGTTCCTGGACCGAATGGGGCAACGCCGTGCGCGTCCCGATCGTCAAGGGTGCCGAGCGCGGCGCGGTTCCGGCCGGCCGTTAGCCGCGGGCACCATGGAGCGGGACCGGACGCGACAGGGACACAATCGGCGCGCGTGCGTAAGCTGGGAATGATGAATACTTCAGCCCTCCCCGCCGCGCTGGCGGACATTGTCGACGATTTCCAGGCCCTGACCGAAGCAGAGCGGCTGCAGCTGCTCCTCGAGTTCTCGCAGGGGCTTCCCGAACTTCCGGAGCGGCTCCGGGACCACCCGGAGCTGCTCGAGCAGGTCGTGGAGTGCCAGACGCCGCTGTTCCTCACCGTCGAGACCGAACAGGCCGACGGCGCCGCTCCGGAGCGCGTCCGGCTCTACTTCAAGGCACCCAAGGAGGCCCCGACCACCCGCGGGTTTGCCGGAGTGCTCCACGAAGGACTCGACGGCCTCAGCGCCGCGGAAATCCTGGCCGTCCCGGACGACATGCCCGAACTCCTGGGCCTCACCCGGGCCATCACTCCGCTGCGCATGCGCGGAATGACCGCCATGCTCGGCCGGATCAAGCGCAAGGTCGTCGCGTCCGAAAACCGGCAGCAGCCGGCACAGTCCTGATCTCCGGCCCCCCACAGGCAGCCGACATGGCCCGCAAACACGCGTCGCAGGGAACCCCGGCCACCGCAGCACTCGCGGCCGCCGGGGTTCCCTTTGTGGCCCACCCCTACACCCATGACCCCGCGGCGGCCAGCTACGGCCTGGAAGCGGCGGAAGTGCTCGGCGTCGACCCTGCCCGGGTCTTCAAGACCCTGATGGTCGACGTCGACGGCCGGCTCGCCGTCGGCGTCGTGCCCGTGAGCGGCAGCCTTGACCTCAAGGCGATGGCCGCGGCCCTGGGCGGCAAGAAGGCAGAGATGGCCGACCCGGCCGCGGCGCAGCGGCGGACCGGATACGTGCTCGGCGGCATCTCACCGCTCGGCCAGCGCCAGTCCTCCCCCACCGTGGTAGATGACAGCGCACTGGCGCTGGAGACCATCCTCGTGTCGGGCGGACGGCGTGGCCTGGACATCGAGCTGGATCCGGCCGAGCTCATTCGACTCACGGCTGCCCGCACCGCAAGAATCGGGACCCGGCGCGACTGACCGACGTCCTCGCCGAGACGACAGTTCACGGCAGTGTTCACGCGAAACACTGCCGTGAACTGCCATGTCAGTCCGCCGCGGCGTTCCCGGCCGCCGGCTCCTGGTCGCCGGGGTTGACGCGGGGCGCCAACTGCTGCCGGAGCCAGGCCGAGACCTGACGCTCCCAGCGCTCCGGGTCCACGTTCCACTCCTTGGTATGCAGGGCCCTGTCGAAGGGCTCGAAGGTGACCATCTCGGGGTTTTTCTCGGCCAGCGCCGCGGAGGGCCCGTAGGGTACGTATTCGTCGTCCACGCTGTGCACAATGAGGGTCGGCGTCCTCAGCTCCACGGCCCGCGAGACCCAGTCCATCGCTTTGAGGTCGACGGGCGCGGCCAGCCCGGTCAGCCGCCGGCCCAGACGGTGGCTGAGCATCAGTTGCCCGTAGCGGCCCACGGAGGACGGGATCCGGTTCAGCTCCGCATGGTGGGCCAGCACGTTGACCCAGTTGATCACCGGCGCGTCCAGGACCATGGCCCGGATCAGGTGGCGGTGCCGGGACAGGTCAGCCGTCTGGAGGCAGATCGCGCCGCCCATCGACCAGCCGAACAAAACCACCTCGCGGGCGCCCTGCTGCACGGCGTAGCCGATGGCGGCCTCGACGTCGCGCCATTCGGTGGAGCCCAGGCCGTAGCGCCCGTCGCTGGCTGACGGGGCCAGGCCGTCGTTTCGGTAGGAGATCAGCAGGCTGGACATGCCCAGTTCGCTGGCAGTCCGGACGGCCCGCAGCCCCTCCTGCCGGGTGGCCCCGCGCCCGTGCACCATGATCGCCCAGACATCCCGGGCCACATCCTCCGCCGCGGCCGGTACGGCGCGGACGAGCCAGGCCGGCGCGGTCCCGGCGTCGACGTCGATAAGCAAGTCCTCCACCGGAAGCCCCAGCGCGGCCGGATCCGGGTAGGCCGCACCGCTCCACCAGCCCCGCCGGGCGGTGGCCATGTCCCCGCTGTAGACGTGCTCGACCTCGCGCAGCACGGTGCGTTCGGCCGGCGAGTAGGACAGGATCCGGCCGATCCGCGCATGCCCGCGGCCGCCGTCGAAGAAGAACCCGTACACCCCGTCCACCGTGGCGTCCGGGGTGGCGGCGAAAATGACCCGCAGCGCCCGCCCCTCGCGGATGACGGCCAACACCTCCTGGTCCTCCGCCCGGAACCGGGCCGGGGTGATGACGCGGCGGGCGAAGTAGAGGGCGAGGGCGGAGGAGCCGGCGGCGAGCACGCCCGCGGCGGCGCTGCCGCCGATGATGCCCCCCAGCGCCCACTTGGCGCTTCCGGACGTCGCGGCGCCGGGGGCTGCAGCAACGGGCACTGCTGCTCCGCGGGCAACGGTCCGGCGGGCAGCGGTCTGGCGGAGGTCCCGGCGGAGGTCCGGGCTGAGGCGCAAGGAGGATGCCATGGCACCATTCTTACCGAAGCGCAGCCCAACCATGGCATTGGCGGGGTTTCAGGCGCACTGCCGGGCCGGTACAGACACGCCGGGGCCGGGTGGGACACAACCATGCAGGTCAAGACGAGCGCGACTAGGCTGGGGGCATGAGTGATCCAATCGTCATTTTGACAGAAGAGCCCCTCGGTGCGGATGACCGCGTCAATATCGAAACCCTGGTTGCCGGCGGTGATGCGCCCCTGCTGATCCTGGTGCCGGCCAACACCGAGCGGCACCTGGTGGTGGATTTCCTGGAAAACCTTTCCATGCTTGAAATCGCCAAGGCCTTCCGTGAACTGACGGCACACTCCGATCCCGCCGTGGAGCGGGCCGAAGCAGCCGACACCCTGGCCGCCTCGCTGGCCGCGCTGGCCGGCCTGGGCGGCGGGGTCTCAGGCGAAGTTGTCGAAGGCAAGGCCGTTGACGGCCTGGTTGCCAAGGTCAAGGAACTCAGCGCAGGACAGGCCGTGGTCATCACCCGCCCGCACGCCGTGGCCGACACGTTCCACACCGACTGGGCCACCAAGGCACAGGACAAGCTGGGGCTGCCCGTCCTGCATCTGTACGCCGGTTCGGGATTTATCGGGGACTCCTGAGCGTTATTGAGGCTATGAGCATCTTTAACAGGCCCAAATCCATGCCCTCGGCCGTGCCCGCCACCGAACCAGCGACCGAACCCGCAGCCGACCCCGCCGCCACGGCGTTTGACCAGACCCCGGCCGGGACGCCGGCCGAAAAACCCGTCGAAAAGACGGATGCCCAGTGGCGCGAGGAACTGACCCCGGAGGAGTACCGCGTACTCCGTCAGGCCGGCACCGAGCGGCCGTACACCGGCGAATACTGGGACACCCACACCCGGGGTGTCTACAAGTGCCGGGCCTGCGGCACCGAACTCTTCACCAGCAACGAAAAGTTCGACTCGCACTGCGGCTGGCCGTCGTTCTGGGCGCCGCTCGCCGAGGGCACCGTGCGCTACATCCATGACCGCACCATGGGCATGGAACGGGTGGAAGTCCGCTGCGCCACGTGCGATTCCCACCTGGGGCATGTGTTCGACGGCGAGGGCTACGGCACCCCCACCGACCAGCGCTTCTGCATCAACTCGGTTTCCCTGAAGCTCGTTCCCGCGGACGACGCCGGGCAATAGCCGGCAGCCCTGCCTCTCCTTCCGCTGGAACGGCCTTTCAGAATCACTTGCCACAGACTTTCTTATGCTCAAGGCAATTTTGCATTAGAGCCTCTGTTTGCTTGCTACGCTCGATTTAGATCCAGCGACACGCTCCACAGCAAACAGAAAGGCGACCGTCGACGATGACCACGACCGCTCTTACCGCCCCCGCCCCGATCACCGCCGGCAACCAGGAATGGCTGCGGCTCAAAGCTGCCGCCACCGCCCTGCGCGCCCTCCAGGTCCAGGACGGATCCGTGCCGGATGCCGAGGCCCACGAAGCCGCCGCCGGCTACGTTGACACCATCACCGCGGCGGTCGCGGCCCTGGCCCCGTCCTTCCCCCATGACGCGAACTACCTGGAACTGCTGGTCACCGACTTCGGCCGCTGGGCAGCCGGCGGCTTTGGCGTACCGGACTTCCTGGATTCCCTGCAGGCCTTCCAGCCCCAGCAGCACCGGGTCAACGGACTCCAGCACCTGGTCGTGTTCCCGATGTACACCCAGAACGGCAGCAGCAGCCGCCTCGTCGAGGCCGTGCTGATCGAGGTCATCTGGCCCGAGTTCATCGGCGGCCTGGAAACGGGCGAATACTCCAACAAGCTTTTCGTCCCGATCCGGTTCCTCGACTTCACCGCGGGCTACGACACCAACTCCGCTGTTCTCTTCCCGGAGACCGTCGCCGTCCGCGAGACCCCGACGTTCACGTGGGGCGCGATCTTCGCCGACCGCGAGGCAGCACGCTTCCGCCGCGTCCTGCGCGCCGCCGCCGAGATCACCTCCCTGCAGCTGCCAGAGGACGCCGCCGGGCTCCTGGAGGACCAGGAGCTGACGCAGGAAACCTTTGTCATGTGGGACCTGATCCACGACCGCACCCACATGCGCGGGGACCTGCCCTTCGACCCGTTCATGATCAAGCAGCGCATGCCGTTCTTCCTCTACTCGCTGGAGGAGCTGCGCTGCGACCTCACCGCCTTCCGCGAATCGGTGAAGATCGAGAAGGACGAGGACGCTGACCCGGAGGCCCGCCGGCACGCCAAGCTGGTCCAGTACGCCGTGATCTTCGACCGCATCTTCCGCTTCGCCATCACCGGCACGCGCGTGCGCAACTACGACGGCCTTGGCGGCCAGCTGCTCTTCGCCTGGATGCACCAGCACCACGTCCTGCACTGGACCGACAGCAAACTCAGCATCGACTGGGACGAGGCTGCCGACGTCGTGGTTGAACTCGGCGCCAAGATCGAGGAACTGTACTGGCGCTCGATCGACCGCCCCAAGATGGCCCACTGGCTCGCCGCCTATGAGCTCATCTCCGGCACGGTCACGCCCAACCCGGCCTCGGTCTGGGCCAAGGGTCCGGACGCCCTCCCCCTGGACGGTCCGCCCCGCGGCCTCACGGACCAGGTCCTCGACGACGAGTTCCCGCTCTCCATGTTCTACGAGGCGCTGGAGAAGAAGATGCGCCCCGTCATCGAATCCACGGCCGGCATCACAGGGTCGTCAGATACCGGCACTGACACCGGATCAGTGTCCGGCGACGGCACCCGGGCCCTGAACGCCGGATGAGCGCCGGACGCACTTTGAACGTGCTGGTCACGGGGGGCAGCGGGCCGTCGGGAATCGCGACGGCCCGCGCCCTGCGCGACGCCGGCCACAGGGTCTTCACGGTCGGCTCGGATGCCGCGCGCATCGAGGCAGCCGCCGCTGAGGCCGGCGACGGCGTCACGCCGCTCGTTTGCAACCTCGCCAGCCTGGCCGACGTCCGCGCCTTGCGGGACAGCATTGCCGGCCTGGCCGGACGCGTCGACGGCGTGATCCACCTGGTGGGCGGCTGGCGCGGCGCGAAAGGCATCACGGACCAGAGCGACGACGACTGGGACTTCCTGGAGCGCAACGCCGTCACGACACTGCGGAACGTCACCCGTGTCTTCTTCGACGACCTCGCTGCCTCTGACGCCGGACGCTTCGCCATGGTGTCCTCCACGGCCGTGAGCGCCCCGACGGCGGCCGGGGCAAGCTACGCCGCGGCCAAGGCTGCCGCCGAGACCTGGACGCTGGCGGTCGCGGACGGCTTCCGCCGGGTCCACGCCGCGACCGCCGACACCGGCGCTCCCGGGCAGGACAGCGCCGCCGTCATCTTCGTGGTGAAAGCCCTCGTTAGCGCGGAAATGCGGGCCAAGTCCCCGGACCGCAAGTTCCCGGGCTTCACGGACGTGGCTGACCTGGCCGCGGCCGCAGCCGGACTCTTCAGCGCTCCTGCCGGCGACCTGAACGGCCAGCGGCTGCTGCTCAGCCGCTGACCTGGCCCAGCGTCTGCGGCCCAGCACCTGCGGCCCTGATCCAGCGCCCCCGGGCTTAGCCCCGGCGGCCCGACCTCTTAGACTGAAAGCGTGAGCAAAACGATGACCAGCACAGTTGAAACTGTCCCTGCCGGCACTGCGGTGCGGCTCCACGATCCCTCCGTCCGCGGCTTCGCCTCGGACAACTATTCCGGCGTGCACCCGGAGGTTCTCGCTGCCCTTGCCGCCGCCAACGAAGGCCACCAGGTCTCCTACGGCGAAGACGACTACACCACGCGCCTGCAGCAGCTGATGGAAGAGCACTTCGGTGAAGGCATCGAGTGCTTCCCGGTGTTCAACGGCACGGGAGCCAACGTCCTGTCCCTGCAGTCGCTGCTCCCGCGCTGGGGCGCGGTCATTTGCGCCTCCACCGCCCACATCAACATGGACGAAAACGGTGCGCCGGAGCGGATCGGCGGCATCAAGCTGCTGCAGGTCCCCACCACCGACGGCAAGCTCACCCCCGCACTGATCGACCAGGAAGCCTGGGGCTGGGGCGATGAGCACCGTGCCCAGCCGTTGGCCGTGTCCATCACCCAAACCACCGAGCTTGGCACCTGCTACACGCCGGAGGAGGTCCGGGCCATCGCTGAGCATGTCCATGCAAAGGGCATGAAGCTGCACATGGACGGCGCCCGGCTGGCCAACGCCGCCGCCCACCTGGGCGTCCCGCTGCGGGCCTTTACCCGCGACGCCGGCGTGGATATCCTCTCCTTCGGCGGCACGAAGAACGGCCTGCTGTTCGGCGAGGTTGTGGTCGCCCTGAACCCGGAGGCCGCACACGGCCTGGTCTACCTGCGCAAGATGAACATGCAGCTTGCCTCCAAGATGCGGTTCATGTCCGCCCAGTTCATTGCCCTCCTCGAGGGAGACCTGTGGTTGCGCTCAGCCTCCCACGCCAATGCCATGGCCGCCCGGCTGCGCGCCGGCGTCGAGGCGATCCCCGGCGTCGAACTGACCCAGAAGACCGAGTCCAACGGCGTCTTCGCCGTCCTGCCGGCCGGTGTTGCGGACCGGCTGCGCAAGTCCTTCCGCTTCTACGACTGGAACGAGGCGGCCCGCGAGGTCCGCTGGATGTGCTCCTTCGACACCACCGAGGTTGACGTTGATTCCTTCATTGCGGCCATCAAGCGCGAACTCGCCGCTGCCTGAGCCGTGCACGGCTTCCCCTGCCCGGCGGCGAGCCTGCCGGGCAGGGCTCCGGCCGTTGCATAACCTTCCAAGGTGAGCTCCCTCGATCAGGTTCCGGCAGATTTCCTCTTCGCCCTGGGGACCCTTCGGCAGGCACGGTGCCGCAGCGAGCTGCACCTGGACGAAATTCCGGCCCCGTCCCGGCTGGCACCGTTCGCGGTGGCCCTGGGCGCGGAAGTGATCGGCCCGGGCGACTCCCCCGCCGGTGGACCGGTCCACGGCCCGGCCGCCGCGGCCCTGGCACGGGCGTCCGGCAGCGACGACGTCGAGCTGGCCACCGGCCGCTTCATTCTGCTCCACGACCCCGACGGCTCTGCCGTGTGGGACGGGGAATTCCGGATCGTCACCTACATCCGCGCCCAGCTGGAACCCGAGATGGGCAACGACGAACTCCTCGGGTCCGTGGCGTGGACCTGGCTGGTCGAAGCGCTGGAGAACCATCAGGCTCCGTACCGCTCCGCCGGCGGCACCGCCACCCGGGTGCTCTCGGAGAGCTTTGGAACGTTGTCGGACCGGCCGAATTCAATCGACATTGAGCTCCGGGCCTCTTGGACCCCGGCCACCCCGGACATCACCTCGCACCTGGAGGCGTGGTCGGACATGGTCTGCACCTTCGCCGGACTGCCGCCCCTGCCCGAGGGCGTGACGGCCCTTCCCCGCCGCCCCCGCGGACACGCATGAGGCGCCTGTTCGGCCGCGGTCACGGCCTTATACGCCATGTTGTCGGTAAACTGTAGAGACCATGACCCCTCAGAATTCGGAAACCAGCACGGCCGGCGCCAATCGCACTACGGCCGAGGCTGCTGACACCACAGCCCACATCACCGTGGAAGGCTTCGACAGCCTGGTCCCTGAAGTGATCGACCTCGACATTCCCCGCGACGGCGTGCCGCTGGTCATTGAAACCCAGTCCGGACTCGAACGTTGCGCCGCGGCTCTCGCGGCCGGCCACGGCCCTGCGGGCGTGGATGCGGAGCGGGCCTCGGGCTTCCGCTACGGCCAGCGCGCCTTCCTGGTCCAGATCCGGCGCGAAGGCTCAGGGACCTGGCTGATCGATCCCGAACCTTTCGGGGACCTCAGCATCATCAATGACGCTTTGCGCGGCGTCGAATGGATCCTGCACGCCGCGAGCCAGGACCTGCCCTGCCTGTCCGAACTCGGCATGTGGCCGGACAAACTCTTCGACACCGAGCTCGCCGCCCGCCTGGCCGGGCTGCCCCGGGTGGGCCTTGCCGCCGTCATCGAACAGCTCCTGGGCTTCGGCCTGGCGAAGGAACACTCCGCCGCCGACTGGTCCACCCGTCCCCTGCCGGAACCGTGGCTGCGCTATGCCGCGCTCGACGTCGAAGTCCTGACCGAGCTGCGCGAGGAACTGATTGAGCTCCTCGTGGCGGACGAAAAGCTGGAATACGCCGAGCAGGAATTCGCCGCCATTCTCGAGGCCGGACAGGCCCCGCCGCGCGTTGATCCGTGGCGCAAGACGTCCGGACTGCACCAGATCCGGGACCGCCGCCAACTGGCCGCAGTCCGGGAGCTGTGGCTGGAACGCGATTCCCTGGCCCAGAAGCGTGACGTCGCCCCCGGCCGGCTGATCCCCGACTCCGCGCTCGTCGCCGCCGCCAAGGCGATGCCCTCCACGGTTCCCCAGCTCCTGGGCACCAAAGGCTTCCACGGCCGCGCCGCGCAGCGGGAAGCCCCCCGCTGGCTGCGCTGCATCGGTGTGGCCCGGGCCCTGGAGGACCTGCCTCCGCTGCACTTGCCCACCAACGCTCCCCCGCCGCCGCGCGTCTGGGCGGACCGGGACCCGGAGGCGGCCGCCAGGCTGGCCACGGCCCGGCCGAAGCTCCAGGCCAAGGCCGAGGAGCTGAACCTGCCGGTGGAAAACCTGCTGACCCCGGACTATCTTCGGCGGGTCGCCTGGCGTCCACCGGCAGAGTGCAGCGAGGAAGGCGTGGCCGAGGAACTGGCGAACCTCGGAGCGCGCCAGTGGCAGATCGAAATCACGGCCCCGCTCATTGCCGAGGCCTTCCTGCACCCCGAGCCGCTGCCCGCGAAGGAGCCCAAGGCCGCCGCGGAGGCGCCGTCGGATTCCACGGCCTAGCACGTCTTTTTCGGGGCTGCCCAATTGCTCCTTGCCAGCTATGTTACTGGCGAGTAACATAATGCATGATGTCGTTCGGAACCCTCCCGCCTGTGGCAACCCCTGCCCAGGGCTTATTGCCGCTAGCGCGGTTCCGGCACCATGTCTCAATGAGGAGTACGCCGTGAGCCAAGCCCGCACCAGCGGAAAACCCAGCAGCGCAAACCCGAGCATCGGAAGAAGCAGGACCGTGCGCGACGTCGTCTTTGTCGACGGCGTCCGCACCCCGTTCGGCCGCGCCGGCGAAAAGGGCATCTACGCCGGCACCCGCGCCGACGACCTTGTGGTCAAATGCATCCGCGAACTGATGCGCCGCAACCCCTCGCTTCCGGCGGACCGGATTGACGAGGTCGCGATCGCCGCCACCACCCAGACGGGAGACCAGGGCCTGACCATCGGCCGCACCGCCGCCCTGCTGGCCGGGCTCCCCCGCACCGTGCCCGGCTTCGCGATCGACCGCATGTGCGCCGGCGCCATGACCGCCGTCACCACGACGGCGAGCGGCATCGGCTTCGGCGCGTACGACGTCGTGATCGCCGGCGGCGTGGAACACATGGGCAACCACCCGATGGGCGCCGGCGCGGACCCCAACCCGCGCTTCATGTCCGAACGGATCGTGGACCCTGCCGCGCTGAACATGGGCAACACGGCCGAGAACCTGCACGACCGCTTCCCGGCCATCACCAAGGACCGCACCGACGCCTACGCCGTCGCCTCGCAGGACAAACTCGCCGCAGCCTACGCCAACGGCCAGATCCAGCCCGACCTCGTGCCCGTCGCCACGATGAAGCCGGGCCTGGGCTGGACGGTCAACACCGTGGACGAACCCCCGCGCCCCGGAACCTCGCTCGGGGACCTGGCCACGCTCAAGACGCCATTCCGCGCCCACGGCCGGGTCACGGCGGGCAACGCCGCGGGCCTGAACGACGGCGCAACCGCCGCCCTGCTGGCCTCCTCCGATGCCGCCGAGGAACTCGGGCTGCCGGTCAGGATGCGCCTGGTGAGCTATGCCTTCGCCGGCGTGGAACCCGAGGTCATGGGCATCGGCCCGGTCCCGGCGACCGAGAAGGCGCTCAAGAACGCCGGACTCGGCATCGCGGACATCGGCCTCTTCGAAATCAATGAGGCCTTCGCCGTCCAGGTCCTGAGCTTCCTGGACCACTTCGGGATCGCCGACGACGACCCCCGGGTCAACCGCTATGGCGGCGCGATCGCGGTCGGGCACCCGCTGGCGTCCTCGGGGGTCAGGCTGATGAACCAGCTGGCCCGGCAGTTCGAGGAGGACCCCTCGGTCCGCTTTGGCATGACCACCATGTGCATCGGCCTGGGCATGGGCGCCACCGTAATCTGGGAGAACCCGCATCACCCGGATTACGGCACCGAAGCACCCACCGAAGCACAGCAGGCAGAGACCACGACCACCGAGACTGGAGCCACCGCATGAGCGCCGCTGATTTCCGCAAGCTTGCCGACCTCTTCCCGAACGAGACGGTCACCCACTCCTATGTCCAGGACATCGAACTACCCGCCGTAGGTGGGAAGACGACTGACGGCAAAAGCCCCGGCACCTTCGCGCTGGTCACCCTCGACAACGATCTGGACCACTCCAAGCCCACCACGCTCGGACCCAACACGCTGATCGAACTCGGCACGGTCCTGGAAGGGCTGAAGGAACGCGCCGCCCGCGGCGAGATTGTCGGCGTCGGCGTCACCGGCAAGCCGTACTTCCTCGTGGCCGGCGCCGACCTGTCCACGGTCAAGTCCGTCAGCGGACGTGAACAGGGCCTGTGGATGGCCCAGCTGGGCCACGACGTCTACTCCACCCTGGCCGGCCTGGGCGTGCCGAGCTTCGCGTTCATCAACGGCCTGGCCCTGGGCGGCGGCCTGGAGATCGCGCTGCAGTCCACCTACCGCACGGTTTCCACCGTCGCCGGCGCACTGGCCCTTCCCGAGGCGTTTATCGGACTCATCCCGGGCTGGGGCGGGGTCTACATCCTGCCGCGGCTGATCGGGCCGGAGAACGCACTCAAAGTCATGATCGAAAACCCGCTGAGCAACAACCGCACGCTGACCGGGCCGCAGGCCTACCAGCTGGGCATGGCGGACGCGATGTTCGAGCCGGCCGACTTTGTGGAACAGTCCCTGGCCTGGGCCGCGAAAGTCATTGCCGGTGCCGTGGCGCCGGAGCGGGCGAACGCCGTGGACCCGTCCGCTCCGGAGGTCGCCGCCCGCTGGGCGGCCGCCGTCGCCAAGGGCCGGGCGTTCGTGGAGGCCAAGACCTCCAACGCTTCCCCGGCGCCCGCCAAGGTCCTGGACGTCATGGAGGCCAACCGCACCCTGACCCAGGCGCAGTCCGCTGAGCTCGAATGCGAGACGCTCGCGGACCTGATGCAGACCGACGAGTTCCGCTCCACCGTCTACGCCTTCCTGGACCTCGTGCAGCGGCGCTCCAAGCGCCCCGCCGGCGCCCCGGGCCGCAAGCTCGCCCGACCGGTGACGAAGATCGGCATCGTGGGCGCCGGACTGATGGCGAGCCAGCTGGCCCTGCTCTTCGCCCGCCAGCTCAAGGTTCCGGTGGTGCTCACGGACATTGACCAGGCCCGCGTGGACAAGGGCGTGGGCTACGTCCACGCCGAGGTGGACAAACTGCTGGCGAAGGGCCGGATCAGCCCCGACGCCGCCAACCGCACCCGCGCGCTGGTCACGGGATCCGTTTCCAAGGAGGCCTTCGCCGACGCCGACTTCGTCATCGAGGCCGTCTTTGAGGAACTCAACGTCAAGAAGCAGGTCTTCAAGGAAGTCGAGGCGATCGTCTCGGACGAGTGCATCCTCGCGACCAACACGTCCTCGCTGTCCGTCACAGCGATGGCGGCGGACCTTGAGCACCCGGAGCGCCTGGTCGGCTTCCACTTCTTCAACCCGGTGGCCGTGATGCCGCTGCTGGAGATCGTGCGGGCACCGAAGACCGACGACGCCGTGCTGGCCACCGCGTTCGAGCTCGCCAAGGGGCTCAAGAAGTCCGCCGTGCTGGTCAAGGACGCCAGGGCGTTTGTGGTCAACCGCGTCCTGCTGCGCCTCATGGGCGAAGTCACCGCGGCTTTCGACGAGGGCACACCCGCGGACGTGGCAGACAACGCGCTGCGGCCGATGGGCCTGCCCATGACGCCGTTTGTGCTCGGCGCCATGGTGGGCCTTCCCGTGGCGCAGCACGTCCAGGAATCGCTGCGCGCGGCGTTCGGGGACCGCTTCAGGGTTTCAGAGAACCTGCAGGCTCTGATCGACAACGGTGTGAAGTCCATTTGGGCCGTTCAGAATGGGGCACTCGTGCCGGGTCCGGACGGCAAGCCGTTCATCCCGGCCGAAACGCTGGCGTTGATGACCTTCGGCAGCAGCCCGTCCACCGGCGAGGAGGTGCTGCGCCGGACGCAGGACGCGCTGGCGGAGGAAATCGGACTCATGCTCGAGGAGGGCGTCGTGGCCGGCCCCGAGGACATTGACCTGTGCATGATCCTCGGCGCGGGCTGGCCGATGTTCCTGGGCGGCATCACCCCGTATCTGGACCGGGTGGGCGCCTCGGAGCGGGTCAACGGGAAGAAATTCCTGGCCCCCGGCGTGGCCTCAGAACCGGTCTAAAGCACTTCACCCGCTCCCGCCCTTGTTGGCGCCGCCGCCCGGACTTTGGTCCGGGCGGCGGCGCTGCTTTCGTGAGGGCCGGTCCATGCCGGTGGCGCCATGGCACTGCTAGCACTCGCAGATCATCAGCATGTTGCCGTCGGGGTCCTTGAAGTTAAGCCACCGGCTGTCCCGGATCTCCGTGACCTCCGGGCCCATGGCCTGCAGGTGGACGCGGGCAGCCTCGCGCCCACCCCGCTGCCCTAGTCAGATGTCCCGCAGGCTCCCGCCGCTGAGTTCCAGGACGCGGTGCGCGTTCCTCCGTGCGTACTCCAGGTCATGGGTGACCATGGCGACGGCGGCGCCCCGCGCGGCGGCGCGGCCGACGGCGCCCTGCAGCGCCTCGAGCCCGTGCCGGTCCAGCCCGACGGTCGGCTCGTCCAGGGCCAACACTGCCGGTTCGCGGGCCAGGACCGTGGCCAGGGCGAGCAGCCGCTGCTGAGAGGCGGACAGTTCAGCGGGGTGAGCCTCCTCGGTACCGGACAGGCCCACCTCGGCCAGCGCCGCCCGGGACCTGGCCTCGGCGCCGGCTTTCCCGAACAGCTGCCGGAGTCCGAATGCCGCTTCCCGCAGGACAGTCCGTTCGAAGAGCTGGTCCCGGGGGTGCTGGAACAACAGGCCCATGGAGGCCGCGACTTTTCCCACCGGCACGCCGGCAATGCTGCGGCCGCAGACCAGCACGTCCCCTTCCGTGGGCCGGAGCAGTCCGTTGAAATGGCGCAGCAGTGTCGATTTGCCGGCGCCGTTGGGCCCGGTCACGGCGATGATCTCGCCCGGGCGCACGGCGAAGTCCACGTCCCGGAGGACCCGGTCCTGCGCACCGGTCCCGGGCAGCCGCGGGTCCCGGGCGTAGCCGAACCCAACCCCGCGCAGTTCCAGCGATGCCGGCGCGGGACCGGGCGCCGCCGCCGGCACCGGACCGGGCCGGCGGCCTCCGGCGGCAACGCCGGACCCAGCGGACCCTACGGCGCCCGACCCAATGCCGCCGGGCCCGTGTGGGCCAATCACTCCAGCGCGCTCCAGTTCGGCCGAACCGGCCAGCTGCGCGGGCGTCCCGGCCGCGGTGACCGTCCCGCCGTCGAGCGCCGTCTGGGCGTCAAGAATCGTCCAGTGCGTGGCTTCCCCGGCGAACCGGTCCGCCGCCTGGCTCAGCAGGACGACGCCGGTCCCGGTGCCGCGGAGGCTGCGGACCAGATCCTCGACTTGCGCGGCTCCGGCCGCGTCCAGCGATGCCAGCGGCTCGTCCAGGATGAGCACGTCTGGTTCCGTGATGACGGCGCAGCCCACGGCGAGCCGGCGCAGCTCGCCTCCCGAGAGCGTGGCCGGGTCCCGGTCCAGCAGGCGTGAGAGTCCCGTGCGGGCGGCGGTGCGCTCCACCGCGCGGAGCATGTCCTCCCGGGCCGTCGCGCGGTTTTCCAGGCCGAAGGCCAGCTCCTCCGCGACTGTGGCGCGCACCGAGGAGAGCATCGCCGCGGCGTCCTGCGGAACGAAGGCCACGCGCCGGGACCACTCGGCGGGGTTGATCCGGGGGTCGTCGGGCACGCCGCGGAATTCCAGCACGGTGCCGCCGAGCTCCAGGCTGCCGCGGAATTGTCCGGCGTGACCGGCCCGGAGCCAGCCGGCCAACAGTTTGCCCAGCGTGGATTTTCCGCTCCCGGAGCCGCCCAGGACGGCGGTCAGCGAACCCGGCGTGACCGAGAGCGCGGTGTCCGTTAGCACCGGGGTGTCCTCGCCGTGGAATGTGAACGCCTCAATCCGGATCTGCAGCGCGGTTCGGGTGGTGGCCGTCATGACGGCACCCCGGCAGGCCAGGAGGCCACAATCCGTCTGGCGACAGCGGCCGCCGCGAGCACGAGCACGGCGGCCCGGAAGAGCCGCTGGGCGGGCGGGTCGGCGACTTCGCGGTAGCTGGTGCGGGGTCCCGGGCTGCCGAAGCCGCGGGCGTCGAGCGCCTGGGCGCGGCTGCCGGCGTCGTCGATCAGGGCAAGGACCAGCGGCACCATCTGCAGGCGGAGGGCGCCGAGCCGTGACAACAGGCCACGTCCGACCACCATCCCGCGGGTTTCCTGGGCCTGCCGGATCCGGTCCAGGCGGCCCGCGACGGCGGGCAGGAGGGTGAGCGTGGAGGCCAGGACGAAGCCGAACTGCGGTGGGATCCTGCGACCGGCGAGGGCCGAGACGAGGTCGGGGACGCTCACGGTGAAGGAAAAGAGCAGGAACACCAGCACGCAGGCCGTGGTCCGCGTTCCGAGCTCCAGCGCGAAGCCCAGGCCCTCGGCCGTGACCCTGGCCGGGCCCCACTGGGCCAGCACGGTCTGGCCCTCTGGGAAGAAGAGGCCGTGCAGCACCAGCAGGGACAGGCACAGGGGCGTCAGGATCACCGCTCCGGCGGTCAGGACGCGCCCCGCGACTCCACGGCGCGCGGCAAGGGCCACCGCAGCGAGGGCCACGGCGACAGACAGCGGCCAGTACGCGGCCGCCGTCGTGACGCCGGCGGCGCACGCGGCGAGGGTCAGCGTGGTGAAGGGGTGCAGACGCGGTGTCATGGTCGCCGTGTCAGAGTCGCTGTGTCAGTGTCAGAGTGCCGCAGCCGCCGCGGGGCTCAGGCGTCCGGCGCTGCCGGGGCCTTGCCGGCGAGCACCCGGTAGCGCCGCACGAAGGGGAACTGGAAGGTGGTGCGGCGGGGCAGGGCATAGGCGAGCAGCGCCGCGATGGTGAAGACGATCGCCTTGTCCATGGGGTCGGAAATCAGCGCCTGCTTGGTGATGGCGGCCAGGAGGGTGTCCCCCATGGCGCGGAAGGCGCTGACGATCGCCCCGGTACCCAGCCCTGACGTGCCGCCAAAGACGAACGCGGCGATCGGGGCGGAGACGACGCCTGCCAGGATGCCGGTGACGAAGCCGGCGACGGGGGCGAGGTAGAAGCGGCGGAACAGGCCGCCGCGGGCGGCCATGCCGGCGAGGAAGCCGATGAGGGCGGCACCGGCGGCGAACGGCAGGACAGTGGGGTTGAAGAAGGACCAGACGATGCTGCTCAGCGCGCCGGTGGCGGCACCGGCGGCCGGCCCGGCGAGGACGGCGATCAGGACGGTGCCGATCGCGTCGATGTAGAACGGCAGGCCCGTGCTGCCCATCAGCTGGCCGAGGACGACGTTCAGGACCAGGGCCACCGGGATCAGGACCACGGTGGAGGTGGGAAGCGCCGGCAGGACGGCCACAATCAGCAGCACAGCACCGAGCAGGAAGCCGCCGAGGGCGACGAGGGCCGAGAAACTTGCCGGGCCGTTGGCAATGTCCGCGGGCTGGGTCAGCACCAGGAAGACGTACGTGGCGGCGATCGCGGCGGCGCCGGCGATTTCGAGCAGGCGGCGCCTGCGGCCGGCCGCCTGTCCAGGGGCAGTGATGGTCAGGGCTGGCTGTGACATGGGGGGGGTGTTCCTTTGGCTGGGTGCAACAAGTTCCGCCTCATGTCACCTCGGCGCAGCTACCATCCTAGCGAGCGGCGACCATTCTAGCGATCTGCAGGCCCGCCCGGGCACTCCCCGCCTTGACTCAGCAAGGATGTCCGGCTTCAGCCCATCGGCGCCCGGGTCCCACCGCGTGCGCGAGGGCGCCGACCGAGGAAATCAATTCGTCGAAGCAGTGCCCGGGGTTGTTGTCGGAGACGATCCTGGCGTTCGGCGCCAGCCCCCACAGCCCGCGGAAATCGGCCACCGTGGTGCCCCTCAGCAGGGGCGAATCCGTTTCGACGTCGACCGTGGCCAGCCGGGTGGCGAACGGTGTGCGCCCCGCGGCGGCGCAGGCCGCGAAGGCGTCGTGCACGTGCGCCACATAGCCCTGGTCATAGAGCCGGTGAAATTCCATGTAGAAGCGCAGGGCGTCGGACAGGCAGGCGACGAGGGGGTTCCCGGACTGGCTGCGCTGGCCTTCGGGCTGCTCCGGGAGGACGAGTTCGGGCTCCGGGGCGCCGGCGGCCTCGCCGAGGCGGCGCAGGTGCTCCGGGAGCATCTCGATCCGCTCGGTCATTTCCAGGGCACACAGGATCGGCAGCTTGTCCTCGGGCAGGCCCCGGTAGGCGGCAAACACCTCCTTGGCGGCATGCGGGTCCACCGAAGTATTCCATTCGGCCGTCGGGGTGGTGTTGCCCTGGTAGTAGAAGCTGCCGCCCATGATCACGAGTCCCTTGAGCAGCCGGGGAAGTTCCGGTTCCCGGCGCAGGGCGAGGGCGAAGTTGGTCAGCGGTCCGGTGATCAGGCCGGTGAGCTCCCCCGGGTGCGCCCGCACCTCCTCCACCCAGACGTCGACGGCGTGCCGTGCCGAGATCTGCTGGTGCGGCGGCGGCAGTTCGGCGTAGCCGATGCCCTGCGGCCCGTGGGTCTCCTCGGTGGTGACCAGCGGGATCTCCAGCGGGACTTCGGCGCCGATGGCCACCTCGATGCCCTCGCGGCCGCAGAGCTCCAGCAGGGCCAGGTTGTTCAGCGCCACCTGCCGGGCCCCGACGTTCCCGGCGGTGCACGTGATCGCCTGGACGTGGACCTCGGGCCGGGACAGCAGGTAGACCAGGGCGAGGGCGTCGTCGATCCCGGTGTCGACATCCATGAGGATCGAATGCGTGACGGCAGGGCCGGCCGCGGGGTCGCCCCCGGCGCCGTTCAGATCCGCACCATTCAGGCCCGGACCGTTCAGAACAGCGCCACCTTGGGCGTGCGCGGGAAGAGGTCATCCAGCTCGGCGAGGTCGGCATGGCTGGGTTTCCAGGCCACGGCGGCGGCATTCTGGCGCACCTGCTCCGGCGTGGTGGCGCCGGCGATGACGCTGCTGACGGACGGCTGGGCGGCAAGCCAGGAGAACGCCACCTGGACTTCGGTGAGCCCGCGGTCGGCGGCGAACTTGCCGAAGGCACCCAGCTGTTCCCAGTCGGCGTCGTGGACCAGGTTGGTGCGGGTGTGGCTGAGCCGGCTTCCCTCGGGGGCCTGGCCGGCGGAGTATTTGCCGGTGAGCAGGCCGTTGGCGAGCGGGAAGTACGGCAGGACGCCCAGGCCGTAGGCCTCGGCCGCCGGGGTCACCTCGAGTTCGGCGCGCCGGTCCAGCAGGTTGTAGTGGTTCTGGCTGGAGATGAAGCGGGCTCCCCCGCGGGCGCGCGCCACGTACTCGGCCTCGGCGATCTGCCAGCCGGCCCGGTTGGAGTGGCCGATGTAGCGGACCTTGCCGCTGGTGACGAGGTCATCGAGGGCCGAGAGGGTCTCGTCGATGGGTGTGAGCGGGTCCGGGGTGTGGAACTGGTAGAGGTCGATCCAGTCCGTGCCGAGCCGGCGCAGCGAGGCCTCCGCCGCCTTGATGATGTAGCGGCGGGATCCGCGCGCACCGAAGTCCTCGCCGTTGGCGCCGCGCATGTCCATGCCGAACTTCGTGCCGATGACCGCGTCGCCGCGGCGGGCACCAAGGGCTTTGCCGAGCATTGACTCGCTGAGGCCGGGCTCGCGGCCGTAGGCGTCCGCGACGTCAAAGAAGGTGATCCCGGCGTCGAGCGCCGCATGCACGACGGCGTCGGTGCCTTCCTGCGATTCAGTCACGGTCCCGGACCGGCCCAGGTTGTTGCAGCCAAGTCCCACGACAGAGACGGACAGTCCGGAATTTCCAACGCGGCGGTATTCAGTCATGGTTTTAGCCTATATTGCGCCGGCGGGTGTCCGGGCCAGACCGCCGCGGGCGGCAGAGCGGGACCCCGCTACCCTGCCGGCAGCTTCAGTCCGTGCTCGTCCATGGCGTCCTGGAGCTGCGCGAGGGTGCGCGGGCAGACGCCCGGCATCCCGGCAAGCCGGCGCCGGCCAAGCTGCACCAGGTTTTCGAGGGATTCGACCCCCGCGTGTGCGAGCGACTTTCGCGCCGGCGCCGCGAGTCCCGCGGGCAGCGGGGTGCAGCCTGGTTTCGAGGGTTTGCGCGTCATTGCGTTGCCTTTCAGTCCGTGCCCCCAAACTGGTGTGAGCCGTGCCCGGCTCCTTGCCCGTGCTGCTTAAAGCGTGAAGCTGTTTGCCGGCTTCGGCGAGTGCTTGAGCTTGAAAGTATCCTCGCCAAACGGCGCGGCGCCAATGCTCAGTTTGGTGAAGTCGAGGTCTTCGCCGCGGATGCAGACCTTGATGGCGTTGACCGTCTTATTCACGTCCGGGGTGAGGCAGAAGATGTTGAGCCGGGCGTCGGAAAATTCGCTGCGGTCCACGATCCCCAGGCCCCGCCAGGCCAGATGGCTGATCAGGGCGTCTTTGGCTTTTTCCTCGAGGTACCGGTCGCGGCTGGTCCCCTCCTTGGTCTTCAGCGCGTACTGGGCCACTACCCAGGACTGCTCCTCCGCCGGAATTTCGGCATAGCCGTCCTCGGCGCACTGCACCGCGAAGGCGTCCATGAGGCGCTCCGCGGCCTCGGCGTCCGCGACGTCGGTCTCGTCCGTCTTGCTCTGGTGTCCGACGACGCCGTGGTTCATCACGAACTGGCTGTAGTCCTCATCAAACCAGGCCTCCCTAAAGTGCAGGGTGCCCTCTTCGTCACGCTTGTAAACTCGGATAATTCCACTCATATGCCAGTTCCTTCCTGGGCCGTCCGGCGCCGGATTCAGTGGCGCCCCACGGGTAGTGCTCATCGGATGTGCTGGCTACAGCAGCGGGATGCTGCCGGTGCTGGGGTGTTCCTGGCCGGGCAAGGGGCGCGCAAACGGCACCTTGGTGCCCAGGACCTGGGCGACGACGTCGTGCGTGATCTGCTGGGCGGTCAGGCCGACGCGTTCGAGCACCTGGCTGCGCGTGCCGTGATCGAGGAACTCGACCGGCAGGCCGACCTCGTTGAGGGCGGTGTCCACGCCCGCGGCACGCATCTCCTGGCGGATCCGGGAGCCGACGCCGCCGGCCCGCACTCCGTCCTCGATACAAATGACCAGGCGGTGGCGCGCGGCGAGGTCGATGATGGACTGCCGGACCGGGAGGACCCAGCGGGGATCCACCACCGTGGAGCTGATGCCCTGGGCACCGAGCCGGCTGGAGACGTCCAGCGCGAGTTCTGACATGGCGCCCACGCTGACGATCAGGACGTCGTTCTCGTTCGAGCCCGCGGGCCTGCGGGCCAGCACGTCCACGCCGTCTTCCAGGCGTTCGACCGCATCGACTTCGGGGCCGACGTTGCCCTTGGAGTAGCGGAGCACGCTCGGGGCGTCTTCAATGGCCACAGCCTCGCGCAGTTCCTCCCGCAGCCGGGTGGCGTCGCGCGGCGCCGCGAGGTGCAGCCCGGGGACGATCTGGACCATGGCCATGTCCCACATGCCGTGATGGCTTGCGCCGTCGGGTCCGGTGACGCCGGCCCGGTCCAGCACGATCGTGACGCCGGCTTTGTGCAGGGCCACATCCATCAGCAACTGGTCGAAGGCACGGTTCAGGAACGTCGCGTAGACCGCGACCACCGGGTGCAGTCCCCCGAACGCCATGCCGGCAGCCGAGGTGAGGGCGTGCTGCTCGGCGATGCCGACGTCGAACACGCGCTCCGGGTGCCGGGCAGCGAACTTGTGCAGCCCGACCGGAATCAGCATGGCACCGGTAATCCCGACGATGTCCTGGCGCTCGTCGGCGATGTCGGCGATCTCGTCGGCGAACACCGCGGTCCAGGACTTCGCGCCACCGGCCTCGGTGGGTGCGCCGGTCTCCGGATCGATGATCCCCACGGCATGGAACTGGTCCGCTTCATGGGCACGGGCCGGGGCGTAGCCGTGGCCCTTTTCCGTCATGGCGTGCACGATCACGGGTCCGGCATAGTTCTTGGCGGTCGACAGGGCGTTTTCCATGGCCTGGAGGTCGTGGCCGTCCACGGGACCGATGTACTTCATGCCGAGGTCCTCGAACATGCCCTGCGGGGCCCACCAGTCCTTGATGCCCTTTTTCATGGCGTGCAGGCTCTTGTAGGTGAACTGCCCCGCGGGGCCGCCCTTCTGCAGTTTGCGCTTCCACCACTCGAGCGTGCCTTCATAGGAGGGGGCGGCCCGGAGGGAATCGATCGTGGGGCGCAGGGACGCGAGGTAGTCGGCGAACCCGCCGACCGTCGGGGCGTAGGAGCGGCCGTTGTCGTTGACCACAATCACGACACGGCGCTTCTTGTCCGCCGCGATGTTGTTGATGGCCTCCCAGGCCATGCCGCCGGTCAGGGCGCCGTCGCCCACCACCGCGACGACGAAGCGGTCGCCGTCGCCGGTCAGCTGCCGGGCGCGCGAGATCCCGTCGGCCCAGGACAGCGAGGAGGACGCGTGCGAGCTTTCGACGATGTCGTGCTCGGATTCGCCGCGGTCCGGGTAGCCGGACATGCCGCCCTGCTGGCGAAGCGTGCTGAAATCCTGCCGTCCGGTGAGGAGCTTGTGCACGTAGGACTGGTGCCCTGTGTCAAAGACAATGCTGTCGCGGGGGGAATCGAAGATCCGGTGCACCGCGATGGTGAGCTCGACGACGCCGAGGTTCGGGCCCAGGTGCCCTCCCGTCCGGGAGACGTTGCCGATCAGGAAATCCCTGACCTCGGCTGCCAGCTGATCCAGCTGCGCCCCGGACAACTTACTCAGGTCCTGCGGATTCCGGATGGTGTCCAAGATTCCCAACGGCCCCTCCTTCGGGTGGTAGACATGCCTTTTAACTCTAACGCCTCCGGGCGGGCCGCCGCGCCGGAGGCCTGCACCGGCACGCTGCCCGCCCCTGATCCAGTGCCCGCCCCTTTAACCCGGGAACGCAAGAGCCCCGGCCGGTCAGTGACCGGCCGGGGCCGTTGCATGCGTTACCGGAGCCTGCCCGGCAGCTCCGCTAGTGCGCGGAGATCTGGCGCAGGACGTACTGCAGGATCCCGCCGTTGCGGTAGTAGTCCGCCTCGCCCGGGGTGTCGATGCGCAACACGGCGTCGAAGGACGTGACGGAACCGTCTTCGGCGGTGGCCGTGACCTTGAGGGTCTTCGGCGTGGTGCCTTCGTTCAGGGCGGTGACGCCCTCAACTGCGTAGGTTTCCGTACCGGTCAGGCCCAGGCTGGCGGCGTTCTGGCCGGCCGGGTACTGCAGCGGCAGGACACCCATGCCGATCAGGTTGGAGCGGTGGATGCGCTCGTAGCTCTCGGCCACGACAGCCTTGACGCCCAGCAGCGCTGTGCCCTTGGCGGCCCAGTCACGGGACGAACCGGAGCCGTACTCCTTGCCTGCCAGGACCACCAGCGGGGTGCCGGCGGCCTGGTAGTTCTGCGCGGCGTCGTAGACGTAGGCCTGCGGGCCGTCAGCCTGGCTGAAGTCGCGGGTGAAGCCGCCCTCCACGCCGTCCAGGAGCTGGTTCTTGATGCGGATGTTCGCGAACGTGCCGCGGATCATGACCTCGTGGTTGCCACGGCGTGAGCCGTAGGAGTTGAAGTCCTTGCGCTCCACACCGTTGGCCAGCAGGTACTGCCCGGCCGGGGTGTCCGACTTGAAGGAACCTGCCGGGGAGATGTGGTCCGTGGTGACGGAGTCGCCGAGCTTGAGCAGCACGCGCGCACCGGTGATGTCCTGGACCGGCTCCGGCTGGGCCTTCATGCCCTCGAAGTACGGGGGCTTGCGGACGTACGTGGACTTCTCGTCCCAGGCGAAGGTGTCGCCGGCGGGGGTGTCGAGCGCCTTCCAGCGATCGTCGCCCTCAAAGACGCCTTCGTAGCCGCGGGCGAACATTTCCTTGTCGATCGAGGAGTCGATGACTTCCTGGACCTCGACGGGGTTCGGCCAGATGTCCTTCAGGAAGACGTCGTTGCCAGCCTCGTCCTGGCCCAGGGCATCGTTGTCGAAGTCGAAGTCCATGGAACCGGCCAGGGCGTAGGCGATGACCAGCGGCGGGGAGGCCAGGTAGTTCATCTTCACGTCCGGGTTGATCCGGCCTTCGAAGTTACGGTTGCCGGAGAGCACCGCGGTGACGGAGAGGTCGTTGGCCTGGATGGCCTCGGAGATCTCGGCGTCGAGCGGACCGGAGTTGCCGATGCAGGTGGCGCAGCCGTAGCCCACGATGTAGAAGCCGAGCTTCTCCAGGTACGGGGTCAGGCCCGACTTGTTGTAGTAGTCGGTGACCACCTTGGAACCGGGAGCCACGGAGGTCTTGACCCACGGCTTGGACGTCAGGCCCTTGTCGACGGCGTTGCGGGCCAGCAGTGCGGCGGCCAGCATCACGGACGGGTTGGACGTGTTGGTGCAGGAGGTGATCGAGGCGATCGAGACCGCGCCGTGGTCGAGTTCGAACTCGCGTCCGTCCGCGGTCTTGACGCTGACCTTATTGGACGGGCGGCCGTTGGACTTCGGGCCGTGCGCGTGCGGGGCCACGTCGCTCATGTGCGACGACGAGGCGGTGAACGAGGGCGAGTCCGAAGCAGGGAAGCTTTCGTCGATCGCTTCGTCCAGGCTTCCGTCGGCCAGGTCTTCCTTCACGTAGTTGCGCAGGTCCTCGCGGAACTGGGCCTTGGACTCGGTGAGGATGATGCGGTCCTGCGGGCGCTTCGGGCCGGAGATCGACGGAACAACCGTGGACAGGTCCAGCTCGAGGTACTCGGAGAACTTGATCTCGCGGGAGGGGTCGTGCCAGAGGCCCTGTTCCTTCGCGTACGACTCCACGAGGGCGACGTTCTCGTCGGACCGGCCGGTGAGGCGCAGGTAGTCGAGGGTGACGTCGTCGATCGGGAACATCGCGGCGGTGGAGCCGAACTCCGGGCTCATGTTGCCGATCGTTGCACGGTTGGCCAGCGGCACAGCCGCGACGCCTTCACCGTAGAACTCGACGAACTTGCCGACCACACCGTGCTTGCGCAGCTGCTCGGTGATGGTCAGGACGACGTCGGTGGCGGTGGCGCCGGCCGGGATGGAGCCGGTGAGCTTGAAGCCCACGACGCGCGGGATGAGCATGGACACGGGCTGGCCGAGCATGGCAGCCTCGGCCTCGATGCCGCCGACGCCCCAGCCCAGCACGCCCAGGCCGTTGACCATGGTGGTGTGCGAGTCGGTGCCGACGCAGGTGTCCGGGTAGGCGCGCACAACGCCGTCGACTTCACGGGTCATGACAGTGCGGGCCAGGTACTCGATGTTGACCTGGTGCACAATGCCGGTGCCCGGCGGGACGACCTTGAAGTCGTCAAATGCAGTCTGGCCCCAGCGCAGGAACTGGTAACGCTCACCGTTGCGCTGGTATTCGATCTCCATGTTGCGCTCCAGTGCGCCGGAGTTACCGAAAGCGTCAATCTGGACCGAGTGGTCAATGACCATTTCGGCCGGCGCCAGCGGGTTGACCCGCTTGGGGTCTCCGCCGAGCTCCTTGACGGCCTCACGCATGGTGGCGAGGTCAACGACGCACGGCACGCCGGTGAAGTCCTGCATGATCACGCGCGCCGGCGTGAACTGGATCTCAGTGTCGGGCTCGGCGCTGGGATCCCAGCCTGCAAGCGCACGGACGTGGTCGGCCGTGATGTTGGCACCGTCCTCGGTCCTCAACAGGTTTTCAAGCAATACCTTGAGGCTGAACGGAAGGTTTTCTGCACCTTCGACGGAGTTCAACCGGAAAATTTCATATTCGGATCCGGCTACATTAAGTTTGCCTTTTGAACCGAAGCTGTCCACAATGCTCATCGCAGGACTCCTCTCGCAACAGTTTCATCTTTGTCGCGCCGCTGGACCCTTGCTAGTTAGGTCGGCCTAACTAATACAGGCATCAGTACATCAAGGTACGCAATGCAGGTAAGAAACACAGGGAACGGCCGTTAACTTAACGCCAGTGGTTAATTAACGCCAATGGTCAATTAACCATTGGTGGAGCGCGACGACGGACTACTACGCCCATCCTAGTGGCATCACGGTTGGGGAGTCAGTAACGCCACAGTCTCCATGTGGTGGGTGTGCGGGTACAGGTCGAAGGCGCGCAGCCCGGCCATGCCCCAGCCGCCCTGCCGGAAATAGCCCAGGTCGCGGGCGAACGACGCCGGATCGCAGGAGACGTAGGCGACGGCCCGGGGACCGGCGTCGATCAGCTGCTTGACTACCGCCTTGCCGGCACCCGCACGCGGCGGGTCCAGGATCAGGGCGTCGAAGTTGCGGGGTTTTTGCCGCAGCACCCGCTCCACGCGGCCCTGGACGATCTCCACCTGGGCGGCGTCGTGCAGGTTCTTGCGTGCATCGCGGCTGGTTCCGGGCGCTCCCTCGACCGAGAGCACGGATCCGGTCTCCCCCACGGCATCGGCCAGCGGTGCCGTGAACAGCCCGGCCCCGGCGTACAGGTCCGCCACCACCGAGCCCGGCGCGAGGTAGCCGCCGTCGTGCAGGAAGCCGGTGACGGCGCCGACGAGCGTCTCCGGGGCATCCCGGTGGATTTGCCAGAAACCGTCGCCGGTGACCCGGTAGTCGTGGCCCGCGGCCGACTCCTGGACGTAGGTGCGGCCGCGCAGCTGCAGCACCTCTCCGGTGACCGGGTCCAGGCTGGCCACCGAGACGTCGTCGGGCAGCTGCGCCAGGATGCCGCTGAGCCGCTTGGATCGTGTTCCCGGGGCGGGCACCAGCAGCACCAGCGGCCGGGAGCCGTTCGCCGGGGCGGCAACCTCGACCCGGTCGATGCCCTGCAGGTCGACGTCCCAGAGCCGGAGCGCGTTGATTCCGTCCACGGCCAGCGGCATGTCCCGCACGGGCAGGACGGCATCGGAGCGGTGGGCGTGCATGCCGAGCTTGCCGGCGGGCGTCACGGCGAAGCCGGCGCGCGTGCGCCAGCCCAGGCCGGACGCGGCCGACTCCCCCGCACCGCCGGTGCCCGCGGCCGCGCCGACGGCCTCGACTGTGATCTGCCCTGCGGGCGCAAATTCGACGCCGGCCAGCCGCTTGAGCTGTTCGGCCAGGACGTCGGCCTTGAGGCTGCGCTGGCGGGCCAGGGATATGTGGCCGAGTTCGGCGCCGCCGACGGGCGGGTGCCGGTGCGACCAGGAGCGCGCGGAATCGGCGAGGTCCCAGAAGTGCGGCACCCGGTCCGGGGAGGGCTCCAGGACCTCCACCACATCGGCGCGCCAGAATTTCGCGGCCGGGCCGTCGTCGGTGAGCCGGACGCGGACCTTTTCGCCGGGAATCCCGTGCCGGACGAAGATGACGCGTCCCTCGTGCCGGGCCACGCAGTGCCCGCCGTGCGCGACGGGTCCGACGTCGACGACGAGATCGGTGTGGGTGTGCGTCCGGGTGTCGGGGGTCATTGGATATCCTGCAGGTTCTTGGCTTCTTCGGACGATTTCAGCTGCCACGGCACACTGGCCACCATGACGCCGGGCTCGAAGTGCAGCCGGGTCTTGATGCGCAGCGCGGTCTGGTTGTGGACCAGCTGCTCCCACCATTTGCCCACGACATACTCCGGGATGTACACCACGATCAGGTCGCGGGGCGAATCCCGGCGCATGCTCTTGATGTACTCCATGATCGGGGTCACCGTTTCACGGAACGGGCTGGCCAGGACGGTCAGCGGCACCGGGATTTCGAGCTTCTCCCAGTCCGCAACAGTCGCCTCGGTCTCCTCCGCACTGATGTCCACTGTGATGGCGTCCAGCCGCGAGGGGCGTGAGGCCCGGGCGTAGGCGAGGGCGCGCAGGACCGGTTTGCGCACGTGCGAGACGAGCAGCACGGCGTGTACACGGGTGGGCAGGGCGCGCGGCGAGGAGTCCTCGTCCACGGCGAGTTCCTTGGCCACGTTGTCATAGTGCGCCCGGATGCTCCACATGATCAGGAACAGCACGAACATGGCCAGCAGCGCGATCCAGGCGCCCTGCGAGAACTTGGTGATGAGGACGATGATCAGCACCAGTGCGGTCATGCAAAAGCCCACCGTGTTGATGGTCCGGGACTTGATGATGCGCAACCGCACGGCGGGGTCCTTGGACAGTTTCAGTTCCCTGCCCCAGTGCCGGATCATGCCCAGCTGGCTCATCGTGAAGGAGATGAAGACACCCACGATGTAGAGCTGGATGAGCTTTGTGACGTCGGCGTTGAAGGCGAGGATCAGCACGATGGCGCCGGCCGCCAGGGCCAGGACGCCGTTGCTGAAGGCCAGCCGGTCGCCACGGGTGCGCAGCTGGCGCGGCAGGTAGCCGTCCTGCGCCAAGATCGAGCCGAGTACCGGGAAGCCGTTGAACGCCGTGTTGGAGGCGAACACGAGGATGACGCCGGTGGCGGCCACCACGATGTAGAAAGGGATGGAGCCCTCGCCGAAGACGGTCTGTGCGATCTGGCTGATGGCCGGATTCTGGATGTAGCCCTCCTCCAACGGTTTGCCGTTCAGGAGGAATTCGGTCGCCGGGTCCAGGACGATGTGGACTTGGGTGGCGTTGGCCAGATAGATGATGCCCGCGAGCATGGCGGAGGCAATCACGCCGAGCAGGAGCAGGGTGGTGGCCGCGTTCTTGCTCTTGGGCTTCTGGAAGTTGGGTACACCGTTGCTGATGGCCTCGACGCCGGTCAGGGCAGCCGCGCCCGAGGAGAACGCACGCAGCAGCAGGAACGCGCCGGCCAGACCGACAAGTCCCTCATCGAAGCCCGGCTCCGGCACAATTTCGAACGCCGCCGAGGGTGCCTGCCCCAGCTGGCCGGTGGCGGCCTGGAAGATCCCGACGGCGGTCATGCCCAGGATGGAGGCCATGAAGATGTAGGTCGGGACGGCGAAGACGCTGCCGGCCTCCTTGATGCCGCGCAGGTTCACGAGGGCCAGGATGATGACCCCGATCGTGGCAATTGCCGCCTGCTGTCCGTGCAGCGAGGGCACGGCGGTGGTCAGGTACGTCGCGGCCGAGGACATGGACACGGCCACGGTCAGCACATAGTCAACCAGCAGCGCCGAGGCCACGGTGAGGCCGGCAAACTTGCCCAGGTTGACGTTGGCGATCTCGTAGTCGCCGCCACCGGAGGGGTAGGCGTGGACGTTCTGGCGGTAGGAGGCCACGACGGTCAGGAGCACCACCATGACGGCGAGGCCCACCAACGGCGAGATGGCCACCGCACTCACGCCGGCCAGGGCCAGGGTCAGGAGGATTTCGTCGGGCGCATAGGCCACGGAGGACAGCGCGTCCGAGGCGAAAATGGGCAGCGCGATCCGCTTCGGCAAGAGCGTGTGGGCCAGACGGTCGTTCCGGAAGGGCTTGCCTACCAGCACCCGCTTCACGGCATTGAAAATTGTCAGCACCACACAAAGCTAGTCTGATTCGGACGCGATGTCATGACGGTGAAGCCGGCGTACACAAGGGCGCCGGCCGGCGCCCCGTGGCCGTGGCCTTCCGGGACCGCGTGGCCGGTAGAGTTTTACGCAGTATCAGACGCAGAACCAAGAGGAGGCCCATGTGGCGCACTTCGTGATCATGGGTTGTGGCCGTGTCGGGGCAACCCTGGCGCACACGCTCGAGGACGCCGGGCATTCGGTGGCCATCATCGACCAGGATGACCGTGCCTTCCGCCGGCTCCGCACAGGATTTTCCGGACGGAAGGTCACGGGGGTCGGGTTTGACCGCGAGACGATGAAGCGCGCCGGCGTCGAGGAAGCCTATGCCTTCGCGGCCGTTTCCAGCGGCGACAACTCCAACATCCTCGCCACCCGGGTGGCGCGGGAGACCTTCCACGTTCCGCATGTGGTGGCCAGGATCTATGACCCGGGCCGCGCCGAAATCTACCAGCGCCTCGGCATTCCCACCGTCGCCGCAGTCCGCTGGAGCGCCGACCAGGTGCTGCGCCGCATCCTGCCCGAACAGCACATTGCCGGTGACTTCCGGGAACCCTCGGGCCGGCTGGTACTCGCGGAGGTTGACCTCAACCCCGACTGGATCGGGCACCCGATCTCGTCGATCGAAAAGGCGGCCGGCATCCGGATCGCGTATCTGACCCGGTTCGGCGAGGGCATGCTGCCCGCTGCCGCCACGTCCTATCAGGACGGCGACACTGTCCACGCCATGCTGAACGTGGAGCGGAGCTCCGAGATCGGCCACATTCTCGCCAAATCCCCCGCCAAGGAGTCCTAAGTGAAAGTCGTCATCGTCGGTGCCGGAAGCGTCGGGTCCTCGATCGCCCGCGAGTTGCTGGCCCACAAGCACGAAATCCTGCTGATCGACGAGAAGCCGGAGGTCATCGGCCGGAGCGGGCTGCGCGGCGCCCACTGGCTGGTCGGTGATGCCTGCGAGCTGAGCACGCTGCAGGACGCCAAACTCGAGGACGCCGACGTCGTGGTGTCCGCCACCGGTGACGACAAGGTCAACCTGGTGGTCTCGCTGCTGGCCAAGACGGAATTCGGCGTCGGGCGTACCGTCGGCCGGGTCAACAACCCCAAGAACGACTGGATGTTCGACGATTCCTGGGGCGTCGACGTCGCGGTCAACACCCCGCAACTGATGACCGCCCTGGTGGAGGAGGCGGTGGAGATCGGTGACCTGGTCCGGCTGCTGACGCTGCAGACCGGGGTGTCCTCGCTGGTGGAGTTCACGGTCCCGCACGACTCGCACGTGATCGGGCTGACCGTGGGCGATGTCCAGTGGCCCGAGGACGCCACCCTCGTCGCGATCCTGCGGGACCAGGCGCCCATCACACCGAGCCGCGACGACGTGATCGACGGCGGCGACGAGCTGTTCTTTGTCACCACGATCGCGGCCGAGGACGACCTCCGGGCCCTGCTGGCACCCGAATCCCCGCTGGAGGACCAGCACCCGGTGACCTCGGACCAGCACGGCCACGGCACCCAGCCGGCCGGGGACGACGGCTTCGACGGCTGATCCCCCTGTTTACGTAAAGATGCGCTATCAGTAATGGCCGTTCCCGGGGCTTGGGAACGGCCATTACTGATAGCGCATCGGGTCAGTTGGCCTCTGTGGCCGCGGCGGGCACCGGGGCCGGCCGGGTGATCAGCCAGGCAATCCAGATGCCGAGGATATACAGCGGGGCACCCATGAGGAGCCTGGTGGTGGCGAGGGCGGCGAGGCCCTGTTCCCCCATGAAGTAGAGCGGCACCTGCACCACGAGCCGCAGGACCAGCACGGCAACGATCACCCACGTGCCGATGCTGTATGCCCTGATCCGCTTCGGGTCCTTGCGCCATTCCAGGCCCTCGTTGCGGATGAAGCCGAAGAGCAGGCCGGCGATCGGCCAGCGCACGGCCACGGAGATCGACATTGCCACGATGTAGCCGACGTTGGTGAAGAACCCCAGGACGTAGAAGTTCTCTGCTTTGCCGGTCGAGGTGGCCAGCCAGGCGGAGAGTCCGACGCCGATGAAGCCCGCCAGCGCCTGCGTCAGCGGTTTGCGCTGGACCAGCCGCGCCACAGTGAAGACGGCGGCCACCGCCAGGGAGGCTGTGACGGCCATCGCCAGGTTTTCCCGGTCGATGGTGAACGCAATCAGGAAGACCAGGCCCGGCAGGATACTCTCGGCGATGCCCTGGATGCCGCCGGCGCTTTTAAGCACGTCGATGTTGCCGTTGCTCGACCGGTGCAGGCCGGCCTTGGCCGCATAGTCCCCGGCCAACTGGGCAACGGTGGGCTGGGACGCCACGGATTGGGAAGCCGCGGGATCGGCGGCCGCCGGCCCGGCGGCCGTTGGCTGGGAAGTCACCGGCGCGGCAACGTCCCGGCCGCCGTCGGCGGTTTCCCCCGGTTCCTGCCGGCCGATGTCTTGCTGAGGCCGGTCCGGGCGGGCCCGCTCGGGGTGTTCGGGCAGGGTCATTGCTCCTCCTGGCGGGAGAGTATTTCGTAGCGGGGGTTGAAGATCGTCGGCAGCCCGTCGCGCATGGTCACCATGCCCTCGAGGCGGAGCTCCGTTCCGGCGTCGACACCGGGGATCCGGCGCCGGCCCAGCCATACGACGCGCAGCCGCTCCTTGGGACCGGCCGGCCGCTGGCGCTGAGCGCCGGGGCGCACCCGGTGTGTGGAGACCCCGTTGGCCGGCAGGCTGCTCGCCGCTCCTGCGCCGGAGCCGGCCTTGGCACCAAGCCCCGGGAACCGGCTGACGGGCGCGGGTGCGTCGTGATCGATCAGGATCGCAATGAAGGAGGCCACCTGGTTGGCGGGCACGTACGTCACGGACTCGATGAAGCCGTGGCACAGTACCCGACCGCGGTCCGGCAAGTCCCGGACGGACATGGTGGCGGTGGCTTTCCTGCCGGCGGCATCAGCCAATCTGGGTTATCTCCGGTCCGCGTTCGGGCTGTTCGAATTCGGGGGCCGCCTGCGGCGACGGTGCAGCGGCGGTGTCCTTGGGCAGTCGCAGCTGCAGCAAGTCACGCGGCGGCATGGGGTTCTCGCCACGGACCACCACGATCTTCCGGAAGAGCCCTTCCAGCCCGGCCGCCGCGTCGCGGTCAAGGGCCGCCTCGCCGCCGAATACGCCGCGGAGGAACCAGCGCGGGCCATCGACCCCGATGAAGCGGGCCACGCGGTACCCCTGGCTGCCGTCTGCGCCGCCGGCGGGAAGCTTCGCCACGAGCTCGACGCCGAAGCTGCCTTCGACCTCCTCGACCTGGCCGCCCTGGCTGCCGACCGACTGGCCGATTTGCTCACGGATCTCATCCCACAGGCCCTCGGAGCGGGGGGCGGCGAAGGCCTGCAGCTGAAGGCTCGAGCCCTCCAGGTCCATGGTGACGGCGACGACGCGCTGGCTCGCCTCTTCGACCTCCAAACGGAGCTGGAGTCCCTCGCGGGGCGCGATCAGCAGCGCGCCGAGATCCACATACCCGTCCTGGTCCTCGATTTCCGAGACGTCGAAGGGCCCGGTCGCGGCCCGGCCAGCGGTTTCGGCAACGTTCCCGGCCGGCGTCGCAGCGGCGTCACTGGCAGCTTCCGTGGCTTCGCCCGGCTCTGCTGGCTGCTCCTGTTTGGCTTTCCTGCCGCGCCCAAAAACCATGGGGTGTCTCCTTCAGTTGTGGTCCTGTACCGCCGCCCGGCGCCGTCCTGGCGCCTGTCCGCGTGGCCGCCCGCTACCCCGCGGCCGGTTCGTTGTTCCCTGCATCATTTCCCGCATCGCTGATCATTTCCCAGCGCCTGTGTTGCTGTCATGCCCGTGTTGCTTCAATGCCTATGTTGCTTCAATGCCTATGTGCTTCAGTGCCTGTGTGCTTCGGCGCCGATGTTCTGCAGTACCTGCGGCACTGCAGAAACGCAGCTGGCTCCCGTGGCCTTGCCGGGGCCTGCGCTCAGGCCGGTCCGCCGAAACCGCCGGTGGAGCCGAAGCCTCCCCCGCCGCGGACGGAGCCGTCGAGCTCCTCGACCGGGAGGAACCTGGCGTACTCCACGCGCTGAATGACCATTTGTGCAATTCTATCGCCGCGGCGGAGCTCGATCGCCTCGTGCCGGTCCGTATTGAGCAGTGTCACCGCGATTTCCCCGCGGTAGCCGGCGTCCACGGTCCCGGGGGCGTTCACCACCGTGAGTCCGTGCTTGGTGGCGAGGCCGGAGCGGGGGTGGATCAGCGCAACGAAACCATCCGGCAGCGCAATCGAGACGCCGGTCGGGACGAGGCGGCGCTCCCCCGGCGCGAGGACGACGTCCTCCCGGGCGCGAAGGTCGGCGCCGGCGTCGCCCGGATGCGCGTACGACGGCGGCTCGAGCCCGTCGTCGAGCATTTTCAGCTGTACCGTCAAGGTGGGCGTTCCGTAGGCTGCGTCGCTGGCCGTGGAGGCGGCACTGGCGACGGCGGTGTTTTCTTCAGTCACAGTCCCTCACTCTAACGCCCGCGAGGAACATCGTCCTAGCCGCTGCCGGCCTGCCCGCGCACGGCGCCCGCGGGACTGGAGCCGGGTTGACGCGGGTTGGTCCGGGGCTGGAGACGGGCGGGGGCCGAGGTGAAATAGGCCGGGAAAGATGAAAAGCTGTGCTTATGCCCGAATCCAGCGCAGCCGCGCCTGCCCCGAAGAGCGCCCCGAGCGACTCCACTGTCCTTTACTCCGAGAAGCTTTGGCCAAACTTCTGGATCTGGCTGGTCTCGGCAGGGTTCTCCAGCGCCGGGATCCTCATGCTGGCCCCCATCAGCATCTGGGCCGGCATTACGGCAGCAATCGTTCTCTTCATCATCATCTCCGTGCTGCTGGTCCTGTCCACGCCGTCAATTGCTGTCACGAGGACCACCCTGAAGGTGGGCAGGGCCACCATTGAACGCGGGTTCCTGGGCAAGGCCACGGCGTTCCGGGGCAAGGAAGCGACCGCGGAACGCGGCACCCGGCTCAACGGGCTGGCGTTCCTGTGCATCCGCGGCTGGGTGGATCCGGTGGTCCGGATCGAGATCGAGGACCCCTCGGACCGCACGCCGTACTGGCTCACGTCCACCCGCCACCCCGAACAGCTGATCGCCGCGCTCAACACCTAGTTCCCGCCGTCTCCGCCACGGTTCCTGCGCGGCTGCCACCCACGGTTCCTGCGCGCCGCCAGGCGCGCAGGGGTCCCAAATGCGTGACCGGGACCCGGGCTCCCGGTCACGGCTGCCGCGTCCCTAACCCTCGCAATCCTTGCAATACTTGAGGCCGTCCTTTTCGCGGGCAATCTGCGAACGGTGGCGGACGAGGAAGCAGGAGGCACACGTGAATTCGTCTGCCTGGGCGGGCAGAACCCGGACCAGCAGTTCCTCCCCGGACAGGTCTGCGCCGGGAAGTTCGTAGCCTTCGGCGAGGTCGGACTCATCTTCATCCACCACAGCGGAAGGCTTCTCCGTACGCCGCGCCTTCAGAGCCTCAATCGAATCCTCACTGAGGTCTTCTTCGGTCTTACGCGGCGCATCGTAATCAGTCGCCATTATTTGTTGCTCACACTCCGCATTCGTTCGATTGATTCGCCGTTCCAGGATGGCCCGCCGGGATGGTAACCCTGGGCTCCGGGAGCGGTTCACCGTTGTAACGCCGGACATGCGGTTTTTGTGCCCGGTGTCGGGTCATTTTTGCTTAAGCGCCCACCGAATGCCAGAGCCCACCGGTCCCCTCCCCCCGATCTCTCCCGCAGACCCGCAAAAACCGGCGGAAAGTCGCGGAAAGTCGCGGAAAGTCGCGGAAAATCACGGCGCGCCAGCCGTCCTAACCCGAAATGCGTCCCGCTGGTGGCAGAGTTTCGATTGTTAGTAATGCCAGGGTGGAGGATTTGTATGCAGGATCTACGGCTTGTAGGCGTCCACGACGACGGAGAGCATCTCCTGTTGAGTGGCACCGGCGGCGAGATGTTCCAGCTGCCGATCGATGAAGCACTTCGGGTGGCAGCCAGCCGGACGTCGGCGAAGACCGCGTCCAGCGCGGCCGCACCCCCTATTGCCATGTCACCGCGCGATATCCAGACCAGGATTCGCAACGGTGCCACCGCCGCCGAAGTGGCGGAACTGTCCGGAATTCCGCTGGAGAAAGTCCAGCGCTACGAGGGCCCGGTCCTGGCCGAACGCGAGTACATCGCCCAGCAGGCCCGCAAAGTGGAGGTCGCCTCCCCTGCCCCGGGCCACGACGCCTACCGGTCCGTGTTCGGTGAAAACCCGGCGTCCCTCAGCGACATGGTCGAACACCGGCTCAGGGCGTACGGCGTCGAACCCTCAACACTGGAGTGGGATTCCTGGCGCCGTCCCGACGGCAGCTGGAACGTGGTGGCCCGCTTTGAGCCCAAGCCCGGCGGCCCGGCCGGAATCGGCGAGGAGCCGCCGGCCCTGTGGACCTTCCACCCCGCCCGGAAGACCTTGCAAAACGCCAACCGCTGGGCCCAGCAGCTGAGCGAACTTGAGCCGCTCGAAGGCCCCGTGCCGACGCGGCGGCTCACGGCCGTCTCCGACCGACCCTTCGACTTTGAGACCGATGCCGAGGCTGCGGCCCGCACAGCGACCGGCCAGCACAGCATTATTCACCAGATGCTGCTCCAGCAGGACAGGATCCACCAGGAACAGGACGCCGACGGGCTGCTGGACATGCTGCGTTCCCGCCGCGGCCAGCGGATCGGCGTGGACGAGGACGCGGACGACGCCCTCGCCACACTCCTGACCACCGGTGTCCCCGCGGCCCACCCCCGTCCGTCGGAGGTGCCGGACGCAACCGAAATTCCGCAAGCAGCGGAACCGGAAGCCACCCCCGAAGCCGCTGCGGAAGGCGATCCCGATTCGGCCGACACCGACCCGGCCGTCATCAAGCCCGGGCTCCCGGAAGTCCCGGCAGTGGAGGCGGCCGCCCCGTCAGAAACCGACCACTTCACGCGACGGCGCGACGGCAGGCCGTCGATGCTCTCGCGGCTGACCCTCGCACCGCGCCTCCCGGAAGAGGACGATGCCCTGAAACTGCACGACGGCGTCAGCACCGAGACCCGGGAAGTCACCATCGCGGCCTCGCAATTGCGCCCGGCCCCTAAGAGTGGCCCGACGGCAAGCCCGGGCCTGGATGAACTGATCGGCGGCGGAACGTCCCGGCGGCAGCACCGCGAGTCCCACGCCGCTACCCGGAACGAGGCCGGCACGGACCAGCCGGAGCGCCAGCCGGCCAAGCCGAAGCGGTCCAGCGTTCCAAGCTGGGACGAAATCGTCTTCGGAACCCGCAACGACCAATAAGAACCAGACCCGAAACTTCAGGCAGGGATTTCAGGCGGGGATCTCAAGCGGGACTCAGCCGCGCGGCGCCCTTTTACCGTCGGCCTGGAAGTAGAGCAGCGGGACTTCCCGCTCGGCTTTCGTGAGGGAACCGTGCTGGCCCACGACCTCCAGGGCGGTGGGCCGGACCCTGCGTGTATCGTAAAGCGCCAGCGAATCCCGGGCCGCGATCATGACGTCGCCGATCCGCAAAGCTGCCTCGGCCCGCACGTCACCGAACAGCCCGCCCGCGATCGCTTCCTCACGGGTGAAGGCCCAGATTCTGTCCCCGAATCGGGACCGCCAGTTTGCCAGCAGCCGGGCGCGGGCGGCGTCGCCCGTTCCATCCTCGAGGTAGAGGTGGACCATGCGCGGCTCGCCGGCGGTGTGCCGCACGCCGGCGAGCAGCGCCGGCTCCGCGGAGTAGTCGATCCGCTGCGATTCGGGCACGTCCACCATGCCGTGGTCCGCCGTCAGCAGCACGGTGGTCCCGGCCGGCAGGGTGGCGTTGAGCCGGCGCACCGTGGCATCGAGTTCCTCCAGCTGGTGCTCCCACTGGGCTGACTGGCAGCCGTGGCGGTGCCCGGCCTTGTCGAGCTCATTGACATAGAAGTACATCAGCGAGGGGCCGGCGCCGGCCATGGCCTCGGCGGCCGCTTCGGTCCGGGCGTGCGACGTGGTTCCGGTGAGGAAGCGGCCGCCGCGCAGCGCGGCCTCGGTCATGGCCGAGGTGCTGAACTGCGGCAGGCTGACGGTCGTGACGTCGACGTGTTCCGCGGCCCGTTCGAAAACGGTGGGGAACGGCTGCCACGTCCGCGGGTCCACGCCGGCGTCCCAGTTCCCCAGCATGTTCACGACCCGGTCCTGATCCGGGTCCAGGACGTCATAGCCCACCATGCCGTGCTGGCCCGCCGACAGTCCGGTGCCAAAGCTGGCGAGGGACGCCGCAGTGGTGGACGGGAAGGCCGAGTCCAGCGACACGGGCACCTGGCCCTGGCCGGCTTGCTGCACCGCCCGCAGGAACGGGGTGTGGGCGCTCTTCTGCTTCAACAGGTTCCGGCCCAGCCCGTCGGCCAGCACCACACACACGCGTTTCGCGGCCGGAAGGTTCAGTTTGTTCTCAAACCCCGGGACGCCCAGGCTTGCGGCGGCGCTGGTCAGCACCTCGGCGATGGAACGGTGTCCGAACGCCGGGGCAGGCGGGAGCACGGACGGACCAGCGCCGGCGGCCAACGGGCCTGCGGCGGCGCCGGCCAGGGAGGGGGTCAATACCGGGACTGGCAGCTGGTCTTCGGCGGGCTCAGGCTGACGGAAATGGGCCATGTCAGCGCTGGTGGCCGCGGCTGAGGCGGTTTCCGAACACGCCCATCCGCGGCCGGGGCGGCAGCCCGGGCCCGTTGTGCGGGACCGGCGCCGCGGAGCCGGTGTTCACGGCACGCAGGGCGCGGGCGAACAGCTTGGCGTCCTGGACGGCCTGCAGGCCGTCCGCTTCGGCGCTGATCCGCAGGACGATGTCTTCCTGCGCGATGGTGCCGCTGTAGCCGTGATCGGCCTCGCACTGCGGGTCCCCGCAGCTGGCCGGACCCATGTCGAGGCGCTGGCCGCCGGACCACGCAATGGACAGCGTCAGCTCCCGGACAGGGTCGGACGGCTTGTAGTCCTGCGGCTGGGCGTAGACGTAGCTCAGGACCACCGAGCGGATCTGGGTGACGGGGACGGACTCGGTGGATACCTGGGCGACGGTCTGCTCGCCGGCCTCGTCAAGCTGCTGGTCGTCGACGTGGGTGATGACCAGCATGTCGTCGGTCAGCACCAGGACGGTGATGTGGCGGCGGACTTCCGCGCGGTCGAAGTGTGTCTCGAGGTGAACGAGGTGGGCCACGCAGTCGCGGCCGTCCAGCGCATCGGCGACGACGTCGGCCACGAGCCGGGGGTAGAAACCGGCCTGCTGGAGGGCCCCTTCCAGGCTCTGGCCCTGCGCACTGTGGTCATGGAGGCCGTGGTGGTGCGCGGTCTGGCGTGCGGGGACGGTCGCCAGGGGCTTGGGTGCTGGAGGCTGGGTGCTCATAGTCTCCATTTTCACAGATCAGCAAGGGACTTGCTAACTGCCGGGCCCCGGACGCGGGCTACAGCCCGGCAGGTTCGACCCTAACTGCGCATCGCCCGGCGCGCACTGTCGGTCCGCTGGGCGGCGTTTGCGATCCTGACGTCGGCGGCAAGGATCGAGGCACCATCGGGCCCGGCGAGGACGGGATTGAAATGCACCAGCGCGACCTCCGGATGGTTGTCCTTCAGCCTGGTGAGGCGGGCGGCGAGGTCCTCGAGCGCCGCGACGTCGACGGCGGGCAGGCCCTGGTAGCCGAAGAGTTTCCGCGACGCCCGGGGCGCCCGGATGAAGTCGTGGACGTCGGAGCCGGAGAGCGGCGGCACGCGGTGGGCCCAGTCGTCGAGCAGGTTCACGGCGTCTCCGGCCAGGCCGAAGGAGATCACGGGCCCCAGCAGCGGGTCTTCGATGGCACGGAAAGTGCAGGCCTGGCCCACGGGGACCATGGTCTGCACTTCCAGGGACGGCGAGCCGTACCTTTCGAGTGACTTGCGCATCTCCAGCACGTTGCGCCGCAGCGAATCGGCGTCCTGGATGTCCAGCCGCACGCCGCCGAGGTCCAGGCGGTGGCGCAGTGCCGGATCCGTGGTCTTCAATGCCACGGGCCAGCCGAGCCGCCCGGCCGCGGCCACGGCCTGCTCCGCCGTCTCGAACCCGACGGACGGGACCAGCCGGATGCCGTAGTGGCCCAGCAGCTGCGCGGCCGTGTCCTGGTCCAGCCGGACGAGCTGCTCTCCGCCCACATTGCGCAGCAGCAGCTCCAGGTCCGCCCGGGCGGCCTCCGGGTGGCACCCGTCGGGTTCCACGAACAGGCCCTGGTCCCGGTCCAGCCATTGGGCGTAGCGCACGACGGCGCCAAGGGCTGCCACCGCCGCACCCGGGTTGGAGTAGCACGGAACCGGCGGAGCGGGCGCGGGCTGGTGTGGTTGCTCCGGTTCCGCGCCGACCATGCCCTCCACGTAGATGGAGGGATCAAGGATTCCGCTAAAGGCGGCCACCACGGGTTTGCCGGCCGCCGCGGAGCATTCGGCCAGCACTCCGGCGATCTTTTCGACGGTGAGGCCGTGGGCCGGCAGCAGCGCGACCACCGCGGCGTACACCGTGTCCGCGGTCAGGGTTTCCTGCAGGCTCCGCCGCAGCGCCGGCAGCGCCCGGGACATGCCCGCGTCGAGGTCAACGTCGGTCACGATCCGTTCCACCCCGAGCCCCTGGCGGGCGGCACTGTCCGCGACCACCTTGCCGAGGGCGCGCGAGTTGCTGAAGACGGCGATTCCGGGCCCCCCGGGCAGCGGCTGGCTCGAGACGATCTGGGCAACGTCCATGAGCTCTTCGATGGTCTCGACCCGGATCACGCCGGCCTGCCGCATCATGGCGTCCAGCGCTTCCGAGGGAGCCTGGGTGGTGCGGACGGCGTGCCCGGGCGGCAGGTTCAGGCCCATGGCGTCGGACTTGGCCACAATCACCGGCTTGGTGCGGGCCAGCCGGCGGGCCAGCCGGGAGAACTTGCGCGGGTTGCCGATCGATTCCAGGTACAGGCCCACCGCTGTGGTGTCGGCGTCGTCCTCCCAGTACTGCATCATGTCGTTGCCGGAGACGTCGGCGCGGTTGCCGGCCGAGAGGAAGGTCGAGATGCCAACCCGGCGCCGGCTGGAGGCCGCGTAGAGGGAGACGCCGATCGCGGCCGACTGGCTGAACAGCCCCAAACCGCCGCGGCGGGCCAGGGCCGGCGCCATCGAGGCGTTGAGGGATACGGACGGGTTGGTGTTGACGATGCCCAGGGATGCGGGGCCGATCACGCGCATGCCGTTGGCGCGGGCCTGCCGGACCAGTTCGCGCTGGCGGGCCAGGCCGCGTTCGCCGTCGTCCGCGTACCCCGCGGTGGCCACCACAATTCCCTTGACCCCGGCGGCGGCGCATTCCTGCACCACCTTGGGGACCTCGTCGTACGGGACCGCGATGATGGCGAGCGTGACCGGGCCGGGGACCTCGGAGAGCCGGGCGAAGGAGAGCATGCCGGCGAGTTCCAGGGCCTCCGGGTTGATCGCATAGACCGGCCCGCTGAAGCCGCCTTCAATGATGTGTTCGAGCAGCTGGTAGCCCACGGTGCCCCATTTGCGGCTGGCGCCGATCACGGCCACGGACGCCGGGGCGAGCAGTTCCTGGATGCTGCGGGCCTCGGCGCGGTGTTCGCGGGATTCCATGACGGCCCGGGACTTGTCGGTGGGGTCGATGTTGAACTCGAGGCTGACCACGCCGTCGTCGAAGTGGCGTTTGACGTCGTAGCCGGCGTCGGAGAAGACCATCAGCATCTTGCGGTTCTCCGGGAGCACCTCGGCGCTGAATTTGCGGATCCCGTGCTCGCGGGCGGCGGCGGCGAGGTGTTCGAGCAGGATCGAGCCGATGCCGCGGCCTTGGTGGGCGTCGGCGATGTTGAAGGCGACCTCGGCCTCCGCCGGGTCATCGAGCCGGTCGTAACGGCCTATGCCGAGGATTTCGCCGCCGATGGTGATCACCAGGGCCACCCGGTCCTTGTAGTCCACCTCGGTGAAGCGCTTGAGTTCCTTGCTGGACAGCTTGGACTTGAAGGCGAAGAAGCGCATATAGATGGACTTCTGGGACTGGCCCACGTGGAAGGCCTGGACGGCATCCGCGTCGGAGGGGTGGATGGGGCGCACATGCGCTGTGCCGCCGTCGCGCAGGACAACATCGGCTTCCCAATATTCCGGATATACGCCGTCCGCCGGCTGATCCACCATAGGCTTAGCCTAGTCATAAACTTACGCAGTACCCGTTCAGCACCCCTCAGAAGGATCCACCAGCCTTATGGCACGCCGCCAAACCACGCCCCCGGCAGGGGAACCCAGCCAGGATTTCGTAGAAAACATCGTCGATATCGATGTCACGTCCGAGATGGAAGGCTCATTCCTCGAATACGCCTATTCGGTGATCTACTCGCGGGCCCTCCCCGACGCCCGCGACGGCCTGAAGCCCGTCCAGCGGCGCATTCTCTATATGATGTCCGACATGGGGCTGCGCCCGGACCGCGGCCATGTCAAGAGCGCCCGCGTGGTGGGCGAGGTCATGGGCAAGCTGCACCCGCACGGTGACGCCGCGATCTACGACGCCATGGTGCGCATGGCCCAGGACTTTTCCCTGCGGCTGCCGCTGATCGACGGGCACGGCAACTTCGGCTCGCTCGACGACGGTCCCGCCGCCCCCCGCTACACGGAGGCCCGGCTGGCGGCCGCGGCCCTGACCCTCACCGACCACCTCGACGAGGACGTCGTCGACTTCGTTCCCAACTACGACAACCAGCTGACCCAGCCGGACGTGCTGCCGGCCGCGTTCCCCAACCTGCTGGTCAACGGCGCCACCGGCATCGCCGTCGGCATGGCCACCAACATGGCCCCGCACAACCTGGTGGAGGTCATCGCCGCGGCCCGGCACCTGATCGACAACCCGGACGCCACGCTCGAGGACATCATGAGGTTCGTCCCCGGCCCGGACCTGCCCACCGGCGGCCGGATCGTGGGCCTGGACGGCATCCGCGACGCCTATGCCACGGGCCGCGGCTCCTTCAAGACCCGGGCAAAGGTGGACATCGAGCAGCTCTCGGCCCGCCGCACCGGCCTGGTGGTCACGGAACTGCCTTACATGGTGGGCCCTGAGAAGGTGATCGAGAAAATCAAGGATGCCGTCAACAGCAAGAAGCTCACCGGCATCAGCGACGTCGTGGACCTCACCGACCGCAAGCACGGCCTGCGCCTGGTCATCGAGCTCAAGAACGGCTTCAACCCCACTGCCGTGCTCCAGCAGCTCTACCGCTACACCCCGATGGAGGATTCCTTCGGTATCAACAACGTCACGCTCGTCGACGGCCAGCCGCAGACCCTCGGGCTGCTTCAGCTGCTCTCGGTCTACGTGGACCACAGGATCAATGTGGTCCGGCGCCGCACCGCCTTCCGGCTGGGCAAGAAGAAGGACCGCCTGCACCTGGTCGAGGGCCTCCTGGTCGCGATCGTGGACATTGACGAGGTCATCCAGATCATCCGGTCCTCCGACGAGGTCGCCGCGGCCCGGACCCGGCTGATGTCCATCTACGATCTCTCCGAGATCCAAGCCAACTACATCCTGGAACTGCGGCTGCGTCAGCTGACCAAGTATTCGCGGGTCGAGCTGGAGAAGGAGCAGGAGGAGCTCCGCCGGGAGATCGCGGAGCTTGAGGCAATCCTGGGCTCGCCCGCGCTGCTCCGTGCCCTGGTGTCCGACGAACTCGGCGAGATCGCGGAGAAGTACGGCACACCGCGCCGGACCGTCCTGCTGGAATCCGAGGCCGTCTCCCCCACCGTGGCCGCCGCGGTGGGCGCAGCCGCCGGAGCCAAGGGCAAGGCCGCACCGCTGGCCCTCGAGATCGCGGACGATCCTTGCTGGGCCATCCTCACCGTGTCCGGACAAATCGCCCGCACCGCGAACCAGGACAGCCTGGCCGAGGCCGGACCGCGGACCCGGCATGATGTTTTCTCCTCCGTGGTCAAGACCACCGCCCGCGGGGAGATCGCCGCCGTGACCTCGCAGGGCCGCATGCTGCGCCTGCAGGTCATGGACATGCCTGTGCTGCCGCCGACCTCGGGGACCCCGAACATGGCCGGCGGGGTGGCGGCCAAGGATTTCATCACGCTCCTCAAGGGTGAGTCGCTGGTGGCCTTCGCGCCGCTGGACCAGGTCCTGGCGATCGGAACCGCCCAGGGCGTGGTCAAGCGGGTGCAGCCGGACTATCCGCTGAACCGTGAAGACTGGGAAGCGATCGCGCTCAAGGACAAGGACACCGTGGTGGGCGTTGCCCCCGCCGGGTCCGACGACGACGACCTCGTCTTCATCACGCGCCAGGCCCAGCTGCTGCGCTTCAGTGCCTCCGCGGTCCGCCCGCAGGGCCGGACCGCCGGCGGCATGGCCGGGATCAAACTGGCCGCCGGGGACCGGGTGATGTTCTTCGGGGCCGCCAGCCCCGCTGACGCCGCCGCCGTCGTCGTGACCATCGCCGGGACGGAAGGTGCCCTGCCGGGCACAGCCCCCGGGGCTGCGAAGGTCACCGCCCTGGCCGAGTACCCGGTCAAGGGCCGGGCGACTGCCGGCGTGCGGGCGCACCGCTTCCTGAAGGGCGAGGACACGCTGCTGCTCGGGTGGGCTGGGCACGGTCCGGCCAAGGCGTCCTCCCTGGCGGGCGTGGCGCGCTCACTCCCCGGCGAGCATGGCCGCCGCGACGGCTCCGGAATCCCGCTGTCCCAGGCGATAGACGCCATTGGACCCAGCATGGCGTGGTCAGAGGAACCGGAAGCCGGCACCGACGCGTAGGACCGCGGGCATACGAAGCCCGGCCGGCGGCGCTGTCGCGCTCCGGCCGGGCTTCGTGATCGGCATCGTTTCCGGCGACCTCAGTCCGGGCAAGGCCTTGCCTGCGTCCTGTGGGCCGGCCCTAGGTCATGTGGTTGAGGCTCAGGATGTTGCCCTCGGTGTCCAGGAACCACGCGGCCGAGCTTCCGTCCGGAGTGGTGGCGATGCCGTCCTCGGTTTTTAGGCCCGGGAAATCGTATTCCTCGAAAACGACTCCCTTGGCTCGGAGTTCCGCAACGGCACCCGGAAGGTCATCGACCTGCCAGCCGATCTGCGTGTTCTTGGCCGTTCCGGCGTTGGGCGTCTGGTACAGGAGGAACCCGGTACCCCCGCCGCACTTGTACTGCAGGTTGTCCTCGGCATCCGCGTTCTCCGGTTCGAGCCCGAGCTTATCGCGGTAGAAATCCCGTGCACGGGCGATGTCCGCTGCCGGTAGCACTGCGCCGACTTGCTTGTCCTTGAGCATGGCTATTCTCTTTCCAGGCCCGCCCCCCGGAAGGAATGATACTCCTCCACGTCCCCCACGTACCTGAGAAACGGCAACGCTGATTTCCAGGGCCGGCGCGGGCACGGCCGGCCCCTGGATCCGCACTTTCCCACACTTTGGTCCGCACTTTCATGCCAGGCGCGGCGGGGGCGGTGGTGGGGGAAACTGCCCCGACACGGTGCCCCATGTCCCCCGCTGGTCAGGCGAGGGAGAGGTGGTCCAGGCCTCAGCCCTGGCCATGGTCGCCATCGGAACCGACTTTGGAACCTGGCTCGCCGCGGCCATCCTGCTCGGGGCAGGCACCGCCATGGTCTATCCCACCTTGCTTGCCGCCATCGGCGACGTCGCCCACCCCCCACTGGCGGGCTCGCTCCGTCGGCATCTACCGGTTCTGGCGTGACGGTGGCTTCGCGATCGGCGCCCTGCTCTCCGGGCTCCTCACCGATGCTTACGGCATCCCCGCAGCCATCACGGCCGTCGCCGCGCTCACCGCAGCTTCCGGCATTCTCTCGTAGCAATGAGGATGCGAAGCGCTGACCACAGCGTCACGGGCTGACAGAACGAAGTGGGGAATTTAGGATGACGGCGTCGAAGGCTCCCGGTCGGGGAGGCCTTCGGCCTCTACCGGTCAGCCGGGGCCGGCCAAAGAATCGGAATAGCAATGCTCTGAGGCGAAAGGACGCCGGTCGTGATGTGGGGCTACGGCATGAATATGGGCTGGATGTGGATGTGGGGCATACTCCTGCTCATCGGCATAGCGCTGCTGGTACTGGTCGCCGTGCGCATGTTTGCCGGAGGCGGCAGTCACAGCGGGATGCAGGGACCGCAGGGGCCCTACCCCGGCAGGAGCCGGGCCCGGCAGATCCTCGATGAACGTTTTGCCCGAGGTGAACTGACGGCGGAGCAATACCGCGAGCAGCTAAAGGTTCTCGGCGAGGACCAATAGTGCGCCCAATGAGCCGCCGGAACGCGCTCCTGCTGGGAGGCCTCGGTACGGCAGCCATAGCCGCCGGCGGAGCCGGGCTCTGGTGGACGCTCAGTTCCCGGTTCGCCCCCGAAGCGGGCGGGGATTTCACCGAGCCGGAACAGCTGCGCAGCAGCAGCGGGCGGTTGCAGGTCCGGCTCGAAGCGTCCGCGGGCTCGATGCAGCTCGGCGGCCAGCAGGCCTCGGTGCTGGGCTACAACGGCGGAGTCCCCGGCCCAACGCTGCGATTGCGGGGTGGGGACGTGCTCGCCGTCGATCTGGTCAACGGCATGGCCGTCCCGACAAACCTGCATGTCCACGGACTCCACGTCTCACCCCAGGGCAACGGAGACAACGTTTTCAACGTTGTCCAGCCGGGCCACTCGTTCAGCTACGAGTACCGGCTCCCTGCGGACCACCCGCCCGGCGTGTACTGGTACCACCCCCACCACCACGGCATGGTCGCGGATCAGATTTTCGCTGGGTTGTTCGGTGCGATCATCGTCGAGGACGCACAGCCCGTGGATGTCAGCCGCGAGCGGGTGATGGTCGTCTCTGACATCACCCTGGACGGGTCCGGAACCGTCGCCGACGCCTCGCCCATGGACCGGATGCTCGGCCGGGAAGGTGAACTTGTCCTGGTCAACGGACAAAGCAACCCGAAACTTTCCGCCCGGCCAGGCGAGCGTGAGCGGTGGCGGATCGTGAACACCTGCGTGGCCCGCTATCTGCAGCTGCGCCTGGACGGGCAGCAGATGCAGCTCCTCGGCATGGATTCCGGCCGCTTCCCCACACCCCGGAACGCGGACGAGGTGCTGCTGGCGCCGGGCAACCGTGCAGATGTCTTGGTCACAGCCGTCGCGGGCGACGCCACACTCAGGGCCGTCTACTACAACCGTGGCAGCATGGCCGGCATGATGGGGCGGGCGGGTCCAGCCCCCAACGGCGGCCAGCGCTCAGGGGATCTCGTGCTGGCGACCCTCTCCGTGTCCGGCGCCCCGGCCGCTCCTCCTCCGGCGGTGCCGGCCCGGCCTGCGCCGCGAGACCTGAGGACCGCGGCCGTTGCCGCTCGCAGGCAGCTGATCTTCGCCGTCGGCGGCATGGGTATGGGGATGGGAATGAGTTTCACCATCAACGGACGTGAATTCAACGCAAGCCGGACGGACACAACCGTGGCCGCGCAGACGGTGGAGGAGTGGACCCTGATCAATCCCGGTCCGATGGACCATCCTTTCCATCTGCATGTCTGGCCGATGCAGATCGTCGAGGAGCAGGGTCAAACACCGGGCCCGTCCGTCTGGCGTGACGTCGTCAACATACCCGCCAACGGACAGGTGCGGGTCCGGATCAGCTTCAAGGATTTCACGGGCCGCTCCGTGTACCACTGCCACATCCTGGACCACGAGGACCAAGGGATGATGGGCGTCATCGAAGTCCGCTAGCCACTGGCAGCGAGTATCCCGACGACGGCCCGGTCAACGCTCAGCCTGTAGCCTTAACCTGAGCAACATCCAACACTGCCATCCGGAGGGAGAATGCCATGGCCGCAGCGTTCGTGAGCCATGCCGCTACCGCCCTCCGCCGCGGATTCCTGCTGGTGGGATTGCTGGCCATCGTGGCCGGATTCCTCGGGATGCACATCATGACCGGGATGCATGCCGCCCATGCCATGACTGCGGTGACTTCCTCCACGGAACCCGCGGGGAAATCCTCGCGAACGGCAACCATCCTCGCATCCCATCCGGCTTCCCATACCCCGCACGCCGGCACAACGGCCCATGACTCCATGGCCCCGGCCGCTACGGCCACAGCCGGCCCCGGGCCGGCGGGCAACAACAGCTCAGCTGCACCGTCGGCGTCGTGCGTGTGCCAATCGGGCTGCACCGACCCTGCGTCGATGCACTCGGCCTGTGTGCCCTCCGCGGCCGTGTCCTCCCTGGCCGCGCCCCCGCCCGGCATGGCACCGGCCTCAATGCACAACCCGGACACGCACCGCGCCGCCGCCGCCGTCCGGGCCTACTCCTATCTCCCCGCAAGTCCTTCGCCGGGCGAACTGTCCATCAGCCGGACGTAAGAACGGATCGCGCCGAATAGTGCCCGGCGCCCCCACTTACCCGATGCGCCCCACCCCGTTCTTCCTGCGGCGCGGGCGTGTCATCCGCAGGCGTGCCACAACGCCGATTGATGATTGAAGGACTTGACCCCATGAAGAAAACCCTGACCATTTCTGCCACAATTTCTGCCTTCGGCATTTCCGCCGCCATTGCCCTTTCCGGCTGCGCCGGCACCTCCGGAAGCACACCCACCAGCACCATGCCGGGCATGGGCAGCGGCGGCATGGGCATGGCATCCAGCCCAGCCCCGGCAACCGCGGACCACAACGCGGCGGACACCATGTTCACCCAAGGGATGATCCCGCACCACGCCCAGGCCGTGGAAATGAGCGACATGATGCTCAAGAGACAGGGCATGGACGCGCGGATCACCGCCCTCGCCTCCAAGATCAAGGCCGCGCAGGCACCCGAAATCGAAAAGATGACGGGCTGGCTCAAGACCTGGAACGAACCCGCCCAGATGGCATCCGGCCACGGCATGGGCGACGGGATGATGGGCGATGACGACCTGAAGAAGCTCGACGCCGCCCAGGGCGCCGACGCGGCGAAGCTGTTCCTGGCCCAGATGATCGCCCACCACGAGGGCGCGGTGATGATGGCCAAGACCGAAATCAGCCAAGGCAAGAACCCCGACGCCATCCAGCTGAGCAAGTCGATCGTGACCTCCCAGGAAGCAGAAATCCAGGAGATGAAGACCCTGCTGGCCGGCCTCTAGCAGCGTCCCGGCCCCGGTTCGTCTTCGGGCCGGGGCCGTCAACCGGGGCGGCCACGGCCGACGCAGTCAAAGCATCGGCCGACGGCGGTGCCACTTTCGCCTCGTACCTGGGCCCCGCATCGGCTGCAGCAACGGGTCGGGATGCCTGGCGGAACAAATGCACCTACACTGCTGGAATGCCTATCATTCCGGATACCAAGGACTGGACTTGGGTCCTGTCGCGGCCCTGCCCCGAGTGCGGTTACGATGCCTCCGCTGCGACCCCGGCCACCGTGCCGGGGATAGTCATTAACATGCTCCCGCGGTGGCGTGCAGCCCTCCGCCGGCCGGACGCGACGGAACGCCCCAACGAGGCCACGTGGTCCGTCCTCGAGTATGGCTGCCACGTCCGGGACGTCTTCACGCTTTTCGATCACCGCCTGTCCTTGATGCTGTCCGAGGACGACGCCCAATTCGATGACTGGGACCAGGACAAGACGGCAATCGAGCAGGACTACGCCAGCGCCGACCCGGCCCAGGTCGGCGCCGAGCTGACGGCCGAGGGCGAGCAGATCGCCGCGTCCTTCGCGCGGGTCCCGGAAGAGGATTGGGACCGCAAGGGAACCCGGAGCAACGGCTCGGTGTTCACTGTCCTGACCTTCGCGCAGTATTTCCTGCACGACGTCGTCCACCACCTCCACGATGTGGACGGCTGACGCGAAGAACCGGCACGGGGACGGCAGTCGCGCGGACGGCCGGCGCGTAGGCGCCGGGCCTGCGGTTTCCTATGACGGCCCCTACGGCGCTGCCGGCTGAAGCACCTTGTCCCAGGCCATGCTCCGGTTGACGGCCACATAGCCCATCTTGAGGTAGAGCGCGAGGGCCCCGGTCGGGTTCTCCGAGTCGACGTCCAGTGAGGCCACGTCCATGCCCGCCGCGGCGAAGCGGCGCATGGCATCGGCCAAGAGCGCCTGCGCGATGCCCCGTCCACGGAATTCCCGCCGGACGCCGAGGAGCTCCGTGTAGCCTTCGCGGAAGCCCCGGGTCAGGGCGGCCTCGGCGTCGTGGGTGGCCAACTGGTACCCGGCCACGGTACCGGTGGAACGGTCCAGCACGACGCCGCTGAGGTCCGGCCGGGCCTGCGGGTCGTTCACCACAAAGCCCCATCCCTCCTGGTCGCGGGGTTCGCTGCCCCAGTGGTCCCGGAATGCCGCGTTGTGCGCCAGCCGCACCGGTTCGTGCAACTCCGGCCCAAACGTGACGAGCTCCAGCCCGGGGTCCAGGGCGGTTTCAGGCACGGCCTGGTTCAGTGGCCGGTGCATCTCGTTGTAATAGCGGACAATGCCGTAGCCGGAAGCGGCGAACAATGCGGCCTGGTGCTGGTGCTGCTGCTCCGCGTAGAGCCGCAGCCTCGGGCGCGGGACCGCGGCCCGGGCGCCGGCGGCACCGCCGGCGTTCCCCGGCCCGCCTGTCCCGGCAGTCCCGGCCCCGTCGGCGTCCTCGGCGAAGCGGTCTTTGGTCCGCTGTTCCATCCAGCCCAGCAGTCCGGTGCCGATCCCGCTCCCCTGCCACTGAGGATCGACGCAGCCGGAGCCGTTCGCCTTGTCACCGTCGCGGTTCTTCGTGATCCGGCCGTAAGCCCGGGCAACGCCCTCCGGATCGAAGCCGATGATGGTGTTTGCCGCCACCGGGTTATTCTTCGACTCCAGGATCTGTTCCAGATCAGCCTGGCGCTCAAACCAGACGGGTTGCTCGACGGCGGCCGTGCGGGCGATCAGCCCGGCCCACGCGTCGAGGTCGTGGCGCTCCGCCGGCCGCCAGGACAGCCGGGGATCGAGTGCGGGCCGGGAGTGGAGCTCGCCGTTTCGGGTCATGGCAACAGGCTAATAGGCGGGCTACCCCCGCGCCAGCACGGCCGCCGTCGCCGGACCCTCGCCCGCGGCGGCAGCGGCGGCTGCGGCGTCCAGGTCCAGTCTGGTGTCGGCGGCGTCGATATCGTTCGGGTTGTGGGTGACCAGGACAACGGTCCGGCCGCGCAGCCCGTCGCGCAATTCGGCGAGCATGCGCCTGCCTGACTCCGCATCGAGGTGCGCCGTCGGTTCATCGAGCAGGATGACATCGGCCCCGGTCATGAGCGTGCGCGCAACGGCCAGGCGGGTACGCTCCCCGCCGCTGAGGAAGGCCCCGCCCGGGCCGATCCGGGTGTCCAGGCCGTCCTCGAGCCGGGCCAGCATCGGGCCGAGTCCGACCGCGTCGAGGGCAGCCCGCATCTGCTCGTCCCCTTTGGCCAACACGGCATCCCCGGTTCCACGCTGCGCACCGTCCGTGCCGGCGGGAGCGGGCTCCGGCCGCGCCAGGAGAAGGTTGCCCCGGATGGTCGAGTCGAACAGGTGCGCCTCCTGCGGGCACCAGGCCGCGCGTCCGCTCAGGTACAGGTGGCCGCTGGCCGCCGGCAGGAAACCCAGGATCGCGGCCAGCAGAGTTGACTTGCCGGAGCCAGAGGCGCCGGTGATGGCCAGCCAGCGCCCGGGGCCGGCCTCTGCCGTGAGTCCACTAAAGACATCTCCCCCACCAGGCCACGCGGCAGCGAGGTCCGCGAGTTCAATCCCTGGCCTGTTGCCGGGCCGCGAAGCCACGTGCACGAGTCCGCCCGTTGCGGAGTCGCTGTCCGGGTCACCGTTTGCCCCCGGCTCCAGGACTCCTGCCGCGCTGATCCGCCGCATCACGGCGCGCAGCGCGGGGTACTGCCGCACGGCCGTGGTGATGGCCGCGTAGGGGTCCACCAGGGCAAGCTGCACGAGGACGACGACGGCAACAGTCTCCGGTTCGACCGCGCCGCTAAGGGCGAGCGGGGCGGCCAGCAGGGCGCTGGCCAGGGCGGCTCCGGCGCAGGCCAGGACGGTCAGGGCCTGGCCGAGCCCCTCCGCCCATGCCGACCGCTGTGAGGCCGCCGTCGCGGCGCGGTCAGCCCGGCCAATCGCACCAAGCACGGGGGCGCTCACGCCGTTGGCATTCAGTTCTGCGCGGGCGTCCAGGGCGGCGGCAACGTGACGGAGCACGCCGGAACGGAGTTTTTGTTCGGTGCCGGCAGACATGCGGTCGGCGGCCAGGGCCAGGGCGGGGGCGACGACGATGCTCAGCAGCGCTGCCGCTCCCACGGCAGGCAGCGCCGCGGGCAGCAGCAGCCCGATTCCGACCACCGCGGCGGCGGCAACAGCTATGGCAGTCACGGGCGGCAGCACGACGCGGGGCAACAGCTCGCGGACCGTGTCGACGTCGTCCACCACCGTTCCCAGTACGTTGCCGCCCTGCAGGAGCCGGCGCAGGGACAGTGCCCGGCGGCTCAGCGACTCCCAGAGCCGGCCCCGGAGCCGGGTCAGGGCGGCGAACACGGCGTCATGCAGCAGCAGCCGTTCGGAGTACCGCAGGCACGCCCGGCCGACGCCGAAAAACCTCACGCCGACGATCGCGGTGAGCAGGTACAGGATGGGCGGCTGTTCGCTGGCGCGGATGATGAGCCAGCCGGAAAGTCCTGCGAGGGCGACGGCGAACAGCGCCGCCAAAGTGCCCACGGCTCCGGCGCCGGCAAACCGGCCCTGTACCGGGGCCAGCAGGCGACGCAGCTGCGCAGGGACCGAACCGGACCAGCCAACTGCGCCGGCGTCGATTGAGCTCACTGAACCCGCGGCCGCGGCAGGTGGGGCGCCGGTTTCAGGGCCGTCCGGGGTCAGACCCGGGGCCGGGCTAAGGTCCGGCCTTTGGCCTTGGCTCGGCGCCGCGGCGCCCACGAGGAACGGCGCCCGGGTGGCCGCCGCGTGCACGCCCGGGTCTGCCCCGGCGGATGCCGGCAGCGGCGGAACGGGGGCCGCAGAATCACCGGCATGGTGCCCTCCGGCGCCCGGCGCCACTGCGACGAGCGCGTCGGCAAGGTCCCGGGTCCGCCGGTCGTGTGCAACGAGCAGCACGGTGACCTGTCCCCGGAGCCCGGCGAGGGCGCGGTTGACCAGTGTGGCGGATCCCCGGTCCAGATGGGCGGTGGGTTCATCCAGGAGCAGTACGCGGGCGCCGGCCTCGATCCTCGCCAGCCCGCGGGCCAGCGCAACCCGCCTCAGCTCCCCCGGGCTCAGCTCGGCCGGGTGCTTGGCGGCCAGGTGCCCCGCGCCCACGGCCGCGAGGCACCGCTGCGCTGCCGCATCGGCTTCCGCGCCCACGGCTGTGCCGGCCGCGGCGGCGTCGGCTTCATCGGCGGGAACGCCGAGATACAGGCGGATCTCGTCCAGCACCGTCGAGGCCACCATGACGGGGTGCTGGGGCACCCAGGCGACCTCCGCCGTCGTGAATCCTCCGAGGCGCCCGGACACGACGGTCCCCGCGCCCGTCCCGATGGTTCCCGCGAGGACTCCGAGCACGGTGCTCTTGCCGGCGCCGCTTGACCCGGCGAGTGCCGTGATCTGGCCGGCGGCGGCGGTGAAGCTCAGCGGCCCGACGGCGACGTCCGTGCGTCCGCCGAAGCGGACGGTCAGCCCGTCCACGGTGACGGCGGGCGGGCCCGATGCAGGACCGGTGGCCGGCACCGGAATCAGCGGCGCGGCTCCCGGGTCCGCGAGGACCGCAGTGGTTTCGGCGAGTGCTGCCCGGCCGTCGTCGCTGGCGTGGTGTGCGGTGCCGAGCTCCCGGAGCGGCAGGTAGCAGTCGGGGGCGAGGATGAGGGCAAGCAGCCCCGCCTCAAGCGCCATGTCGCCGTGGACCAGGCGGACGCCGATGAACACGGCGACGACCGCCACGGAAATCGTCGAGATGAGCTCCAGGGCCAGGGCGGAGAGGAAGGCCGTGCGCAGGGTCCCCATGGTCCGGGAACGATATTCCTCGGACATGTCTTCCAGCGCCTGGCGCTGGGCGGAGGCCCGGCCCAGGCCCACGAGGACGGGCAGGCCTTTGGCGAGCTCGAGCATGTGCCCGGAGAGCCGGGCCAGTGCGGACTGGGCGTCCCGGACGCGTTCCTCGGTGTACCGCCCGATCAGGATCATGAACAGCGGCACCAGCGGCACCGTCAGCACGATCACCACCGCGCTGACCCAGTCGGCGAACAGGATGCGGGCCCCCAGCAGCAGCGGAATGGCCGCGCAGTTCACCAGCGCGGGCAGGAACTGGGTGTAGTAGTTATCCAGGGCATCCAGCCCCCGGGTGGCCAGCACGGCGAGGCCGCCGTCGGCGGGCCCGGCCGACCGTGTGCCGTTCCTCAGTGCCTGCTCCAGCAGTTGAGAGCGCAGCTCCTCCTTCACTCCGAGCGCTGCCCGGCGTGAGGCCACGGACTGGGCCCATACGGTCAATGAGCGCAGCACTGCCCCCGCGGCACCCAGAACCAGCTGGTCTGCCCAGGCGGGGTCATGAGCGGCGAGCCCGGCGAGCATCGATGCCACAGCCTGTGCCATGAGCACCAGGGAGAGCGCCTTCAGGGCGGCAATCAGTCCCAGCAGGTAGAGGGCGGAACGGGTCGCGGGGCCGGCGGGGAACGGTCTCATCAGGGGAGCTAGTCCTTCGGTGCCAGCGCTTTGGCGGCGATCGCGGGAAGGAAGCTGTGCGCCTCCGGGATGTGCGCCGCGCTCACCCGGCGCCGGAACACCCAGTACGTCCAGGCCTGGTACGCCAGGACCAGCGGCAGCCCTATGCAGGCCACGATGCTCATCAGACCCAGGGTGTAGTCCGAGGACGAGGCGTTGGAGACGGTGAGATTGAACGCGGGATTCAGCGTGGACGGAAGCACCACGGGGAAGGCGGCACCGAAGATGGACGCGCTGCCGAGCAGGAGGAATGTCCCCAGTGACATGAAGGCACGGCCTTCGGCACCCTTGCGGGCAAAATTCCACGCCAGGACTGCGGCGACGACGGCGGCGACGACGGCGGCGATGGTCCAGGCCTCGCCGCTGAGGAACTGGAGGCTCACCGCCCAGCCGGCCATGGGCAGCAGCAGCACGGGCAGCAGCCGGACGAACCAGGCCCGCGCCCGGTGGCGTACCTCGCCGTCGGTCTTCAGCGCCAGGAACCCGAGCCCGTGCAGGAGTGAGAACCCGACGACGGCGAGCCCGCCGAGCACGGCATAGCCGCTGAACCAGGCGAACGGGCCGCCCTCGCGGTCACCGTTGGCGTCCAGCGGCAGTCCCGTGGTGGTCAGGGCCAGTGCGGCGCCGACGCCGAAGGCCGCCACGAACGATCCTGCCGAGATGGCCCAGTCCCAGCGGGCGCGCCACCGGGGGTTGTCTACCTTGCCGCGGTATTCGAAGGCGACGGCGCGGAAGATGAGCGCCACGAGGACCAGCAGGAGCGGCAGGTACAGGGCGGAGAACAGCGAGGCGTACCAGAGCGGGAAGGCCGCGAAGGTGGCGCCCCCGGCGGTCAGGAGCCAAACCTCGTTGCCGTCCCAGACCGGGCCGATCGTGTTGATCAGGACGCGGCGTTCCGTGTTGTCCCGGGCGAATCCCTTCATCAGCATGCCGACGCCGAGGTCGAAGCCCTCGAGAAAGAGATAGCCCGTCCACAGCACCGCGATGGCAACGAACCAGATGGTGGGTAGCAGTTCCATGCTGAGAATCCTCTGCGCTTTTTCGTGTGGGGTTGCTGGGTGGTGGGTTAGTGGGCGGGCGCCTAGTAGGCGAACGCCAGGACGTCGTCGTCGGGTTTACCGGGACCGCCCCGGGGGGTGCCGTCTTCGTTTTCGTCAACGGGGGCGTGGGCGAGTTCCGGCATGGCCGAGGCCACGCCGCCGCGGATGTACTTGACCAGGAGCTTGACCTCCACCACCAGCAGCACCGCATAGATGGAGGTCAGGACCACGAGGGAGGTCAGGATCTCTCCGGCCGAGACGCCCGAGGAGACGGCCGCGGCGGTGAACATGAAGACCTGGTCGATGCCGCTGGGGTCCGGGTTGGGGGCGACGACGAACGGCTGGCGGCCCATCTCGGTGAAGATCCAGCCCGCCGCATTGGCGCCGAACGGTGCGAGGATGCCGAACACCGCCAGGCGCATCAGGCCGCGGGACGCCGGCACGGTTCCCTTGCGGGTGGCCCACAGTGCCAGGAGGGCGGCCAGGGCGGCCACGCCGCCGAAGCCGATCATCATCCGGAAGCCCCAGTAGGTGACCTCCATGACGGGCACGTACTGGATTTGCTGGCCGGCGCGGTCCCCGTAGATGGGGTTGTCCGGCAGCGTCGTGCCGTACTTGGCCTGGTACTCGCCCAGCAGGCTGTTGACGCCCTTGACTTCGGTGGTGAAGTCGCCCTTGGCCAGGAAGGACAGGATGCCCGGGACCTCGATCACGGCCACGATGTCGTCGCAGTTCTTCGCGCCGAGGTTGCCGACGCTGAGGACCGAGAAGCCGGTGCCATCGTGGCAGGCTGCCTCGGCGGCGGCCATCTTCATGGGCTGCTGCTCGAACATGAGCTTGCCCTGCAGATCTCCGGTGAAGGCGGTGCCCGCGAAGGAAATCATGGCGACGACGGCGCCGATCCTCAGCGAGCGGATCCAGACGGTGTGGTCACTGCGGTCCCGGCCGAGGATGCCGGCGGCCTCGCCGGGGATCACCTTGCCGTCGGCGCCGACCGTGTCGATGCCGTCGTGGCGCCGGCGCCACAGGTGGTACCAGGCGATGCCGAGCAGGAACCCTCCGGCGACCGCGAGGGCGCCGAAGAGGGTGTGGGGTACGGCGACGAGGGCGGTGTTGTTGGTGAAGACGGCCCACGCGTCGGTCATAACGGGCCGGCCGTTGACCATTTCGACGCCGACGGGGTGCTGCATCCAACTGTTGGCCACGATGATGAAGTAGGCCGAGAAGACGGAGCCAATGACGGCGACCCAGAGGCAGGCCAGGTGGACGGCGGGCTTGAGCTGTTTCCAGCCGAAGATCCACAGGCCGAGGAAGGTTGACTCGACGAAGAAGGCCAGCAGCGCCTCCAGGGCCAGCGGGGCGCCAAAGACGTCACCGACAAAGCGGCTGTACTCGCTCCAGGCCATGCCGAACTGGAACTCCTGCACGATTCCGGTGGCCACGCCCATGATGAAGTTAATCAGGAAGAGCTTGCCCCAGAACTTGGTCATGCGCAGGTATTCCGGCTTGCCGGTGCGGTACCAGAGCGTCTGGATCACTGCCACCACCAGCCCGAGGCCGATCGTGAGCGGCACCATCATGAAGTGGTAGACCGTGGTGATTCCGAATTGCCAGCGTGCGATTTCCAAGGCGTCCAAGGCAGTCCCTACTTTTGGCTAGGTCCGAGCAACTTCTACGTGGCGTAGAAGTAATTCTTCTACAGAGTGTAGAACACATCCGCGCCTCCCCGTAACTCAGACTCCCACGGCGCGTCACGGCCTGCAATGGAAGAAGGGCCCTGACCCGCCACGCCCGGACGACGGCCCGACACGCCGGGCGGCCGTGTTCTACTTCATGTAGAAAGAATGCGCAAAACGCGGTAAATTTGTAAACGAAGTATTCACATACACCGCTCCGGCAGGCACCAGCAGTTTCCCAGCATGACGCCGGCGCGGCAGGCATAGAAGGATGTACGCAATGGCAAGTCTCGGTGAACTGGAACGGGCAGTGATGGACCTGCTCTGGGCAGGCCAAGAAGCTGCGACAGCCAACACGTTGCGGGACCTCCTCGCACAAAGCACCCAGCCCCAGGACGGCAGCGCCGGACACGTGGGCAAGGACCTCGCGGTCACCACAGTGCTGACCGTGCTCTCGCGTCTTGAGCGGAAGGGCCTCGTGGAACGCGAACGCGGCACCCGCCCCCACCGCTACCAGGCCGTCTCGAGCCGCGCGGACCACACCGCGGAACTCATGCACGAGGTCCTCGGCTCCGCCCCGGACCGCGAAGCCGTCCTGGCCCGGTTCATTGGTTCCGTCACAGACAACGAGGCAGAAACCCTGCGCAAGCTATTGGGCCGCAGCTAGCGCCCGATGTTCTGGACCTCATATTTTCTGGCGGTCCTGGCGATAGCATTGGCGTGGCCGGTGCCTATCCTGCTCTCCCGTGCACAGTGGCCGGCCCGCTCCCCCTTCACGGCGATGCTGCTGTGGCAGGCGATCGCCCTGGCCGGCGGCCTGTCCATGATCGGCGCCATGCTGGTCTACGGGCTCGAGCCGGTCGGGGACAACCTGCTCTCCGGCCTGCGGGCGCTGGGGGGAATGGTCTTCCACAATGCACCCACCACAGAACTGGGCTTCTGGCACATCTTTGCGCTCTCGGCCGCGGCCCTGCTGACGGCGCACCTGGTATTTACCCTGCTGCTGACCTACTACAAGATCCAGCGCCAGCGCCGGCGCCACCGCGAGCTGCTGGACCTTCTGGCCTCACCGTCCTCCGACGGCCCGGGGACCATGGTCCTGAACGTGGACTCGCCCGTGGCGTACTGCCTGCCCGGCGGCGCACGGTCTGTGACTGTTCTCTCCGACGGCCTCATGGCCGCCCTGGAACCCGATGAATTGCGCGCCGTGCTGATTCACGAGAACGCCCACCTGAGCCAGCGCCACCACCTCCTGCTGTGGGCCTTCGCCGCGTGGCGCCAGGCCCTGCCGTGGCTGCCCACCACCCGGCTGGCGCAGGAGTCGGTCAACTCCCTGATCGAGATGCTGGCCGACGACGTTGCGCTCAAGACGGAGAGCAAGGCGACCCTGATCAGGGCGATTGCCATTGTGGCCAGCGGGTCCCAGGCCACCCCGGCGGTGCGCATGGCATTCGGCGAGCCTCGCCTGTCCGACGTCGACCCCAGCCAGCCCGGCGCCACCGGAGGCAGTGGCTCGGCGGGTACGACGGCGTCCCGCGTCAGCCGCCTGCTCTCGCCGCAGCCGCCGCTGTCGGAACCGCTTCGCGCCGCCGTCCTGGCCTGCTGCGTGCTCCTGCTGGCCGTGCCGACGGCCCTGTTGCTGGTCCCCGGCCTGCTCGGCTAAGGCCGGTCCCCCGCCAACCTGGTCCGCGCGGAACCTGATCTTCCCGCCCAGACGCCGGACCGCCGCGCCACAGGAGCGGCGGAGCGGCCGGTTTCGCGCCAGGTTAGCCCTCTGCGCCGCTATTTCAGCAGCTTGCTGGCCTTGAATTCGAGGTCGACGTTGCCGGACCCGTTGCCCTTGGACGTTCCATTGATCGCCGAGGTGGTCATGGCGAAGGTCAGTGTCGAGTGGGCGATCGCGTCGGCCATTTGCTCCAGCACAGTGGTATTGACGTTGCGGATGGTGTCGCAGGCCTGGTGGTAGCAGGCGTCATGCGCCACGTTCGGTGTCCCGCCGAACACCGCCGCCTCCGCCACCGTCTTAAGGTCTTCCGCGCCGGTGAACAGGCCACCCGCCGGAATCCCGTTGTTGATGAACCCGGAGTAGTCCGAGCGCCCGTCGAACTGCGTCGGGGCAGTAGGCAGGTTCTGGGACTTGAAGTAGTCCAGGAAGACCTTCTCGACGAGTCCGGAGCCATTGGGGCCCTTCGTGCCGAAGGAGGAGCCGTCGCCGTCGTAGACGAACCGCACAAAGTTCGGCGAGCCGACCATGTCGAAGTTGAGGTTGACCGCGTGGGCCTTGATCTGGCTCGCCGTCAGCTGGGAGGTGTAGAAGTCGGAGCCGACAAGTCCGGGCTCCTCCCCTCCCCAGAAGGCGAAGCGGACCCGGTTCACGGGGGTCTGGCCCGACGCCTTCAGCCGGATCGCCGTCTCGAGGATGGCGGCTGTCCCGGTGCCGTTGTCGTTGATGCCCGGCCCTTCCGGCACGGAATCCAGATGCGCCCCCACCAGGACGGTGCGGTCCGCCCGTCCGCCGGTGTCGGCCAGGATGTTGAACGAGGTCAGCTTGGTGAGGGTGGAATTCACGGCGAGGTGCATGCTGACACCGGTCAGCCCGGCGAGTTCGGCGCCGGTGGCGAAGCTGGTGCTGACCACCGGAATACCTGCCTGAGGCGCACCCAGCGTGCCGCCGAAGAGGGCAAAGCGCTCGTCCGCCGGGTCGTCGTTGCCCTGGTTGAAGATGATGACGCCGGTTGCCCCGGCCGCGGCGGCGTTGTCCGCCTTGATCCGGAAACTGCAGGTGCCGCGCTGGATCAGGGCGATGTTGCCCGGCGAGAACGCGCCGAAGTCAGCCGCCTCGCAGCCGCTGGTGGAGGCCCGGTCGCCGGCCAGGTTGATGTCGACGGCGGTCAGTGGGGCCGTGACGTCGCCGGAACCGGAGTATTCCATATCGAGGAAGCCGTCCGGGGCGTCATAGGCGTAGGTTTTCGGGGATGGCGAGAGACGCTCCAGCGATGCCGAGACGGTGTCGTAGCGCTCGTAGGGGAAGGTTTGGCGGACCGGGGTGTAGCCGGCGGCCCGCAACTTGCGCTCGATGTACCGGGCGGAGGCTTCGTAGCCCGGCGTAAAGGCAGCGCGGGTGCCGCCGTTGGCGTCCGCGACGGCCTGGAGCGCCGCGAGGTGCTTCATGATGTTCGTTGCCGACACGGCGGCACGCAGGGGTGCCGTGTTTGTTCCGTTGTCAGCGAGTGCGGGCGGCGCAAAACTGGCCGCCAATCCGATCGAGGCGGCGATGGCCGCGCGGCGGATATTCCGGCGTTGCTTCATAGGGTTCTCCTGGATTCGGCTGCGGAATCCAATCCGGGCGTCCTTGCCCGCATGGGTGAGATGAAGCTATCGGAAGCACCTTGGGCAAAGGTTGGGAGAACCGGACGCCGGCGAAGCCGCCGCGAGGGCAGGGATATCCGTCGGCGGGGCGTCCGGCCGGACACGTCCCGCCGGCGGGGCGTCAGGCATCGATGCGCTCCCGGTCCAGGTTGGCGGCGCCTGCAATGATGAAGTCCTTGCGGGGCGCCACGTCCGAGCCCATCAGCAGGTCGAAAGTCTCTTCGGCCTGCTTGGCGTTCTCGATCCCGACCTTGCGGAGCGTCCGGTGGCGCGGGTCCATGGTGGTTTCGGCCAGCTGCTCGGCATCCATTTCGCCCAGGCCCTTGTACCGCTGGATCGGCTCCTTGTAGCGCTTGCCCTCCTTGGCGAGCCGCGCCAGCAGGACGTGGAGCTCAGCCTCGGAGTAGGTGTAGATCATCTCGTTGGCCTTCTGGCCGGCGTTGACAACCTCAACACGGTGCAGCGGCGGGACGGCGGCGAAGACGCGGCCCTCGTCGATCATCGGGCGCATGTAGCGGAAGAAGAGCGTCAGGAGCAGGGTTCGGATGTGGGCGCCGTCGACGTCGGCGTCGGTCATCAGGATCACTTTGCCGTACCGGGCGGCGCTGATGTCGAACGTCCGGCCGGAACCGGCCCCCACCACCTGGATCAGCGCCGCGCACTCGGCGTTGGAGAGCATGTCCCCCACCGAGGCCTTCTGGACGTTGAGGATTTTGCCGCGGATCGGCAGCAGCGCCTGGAAGTCGGAGGACCTCGCCAGTTTGGCGGTGCCGAGCGCGGAGTCACCTTCGACGATGAACAGTTCGGAGCGTCCGACGTCGTCGGTGCGGCAGTCGGCGAGCTTGGTGGGCATGGAGGAGGTCTCCAGCGCATTCTTGCGGCGCTGGGTTTCCTTGTGGACCCGCGCCGAGATGCGGGACTTCATCTCGCTGACGATCTTTTCCAGCAGCAGCGCGGACTGGGCCTTGTCGTTGCGGTTCGCGGAGGTCAGCTTCGCGGTGATCTCCTGTTCCACCACCTTGGCCACGATGGCCCGGACGGCCGAGGTGCCCAGGATTTCCTTGGTCTGGCCCTCGAACTGCGGTTCGGCCAGCCGGACGGTCAGGACCGCGGTCAGGCCGGCGAAGATGTCATCTTTTTCGATCTTGTCGTTGCCGGCCTTGAGCTTGCGGGCATTGGTCTCCACGGCCTTGCGGAAGGTCTTGAGCAGGGCCTGTTCGAAACCGGACTGGTGGGTGCCGCCCTTGGGCGTGGAAATGATGTTGACGAAGGTGCGGACCGTGCTGTCGTAGCCGATCCCCCAGCGCAGCGCGACGTCGACCTCACAGTCGCGCTCGACCTCCGCGAGCTGGCTGTGGCCCTTTTCGTCGAGGACGGGGACGGTTTCCTTGAATTTCCCGGCACCGTGGAGGCGCCAGATATCCGTGACGGCGGGGTCGGCGGCGAGGAAGTCGACAAATTCGGAGATGCCGCCGTCGTGGTGGAAGACCTCCTCATGCGGGCCGGATTCGCCGGGGGTGCCGGCAATCCTGCGTTCATCCCGGACCGTGAGCTTCAGTCCGGGGACCAGGAAAGAGGTCTGGCGGGCACGCGCGGCGAGGTCATCGTAGGAAAATTTGGCGTCGGGCGTGAAGATTTGCCGGTCCGCCCAGTAGCGGATCCGGGTGCCGGTCACGCCGCGCTTGGCTTTCCCCACGACGTCGAGCACAGAGCCGTCGATGAAGGGTTCGAAGAGGGTCGCGGGGTCCGGCTTGGTGCCCGGATCCTTGAACCGGCCCGGCTCCCCGCGGCGGAAGGACATCTTGTACGTCTTGCCGCCGCGGTCGACTTCGACGTCGAGGCGGGCCGAGAGCGCGTTGACCACCGAGGCGCCAACGCCGTGCAGGCCGCCGGAGGCGGTGTAGGAACCGCCGCCAAACTTTCCGCCGGCGTGCAGTTTCGTGAACACGACTTCGACGCCGGTCAGCCCGGTTTTCGGTTCGACGTCCACGGGGATGCCGCGGCCGTCGTCGTGGATCTCGACCGAGTTGTCCGCGTGGAGGATGATTTTGATGTCGTGGCCGAAACCGGCGAGGGCCTCGTCGACGGAGTTGTCGATGATTTCCCAGAGGCAGTGCATGAGTCCGCGGGAGTCCGTGGAGCCGATGTACATGCCCGGGCGCTTACGGACGGCCTCGAGGCCCTCCAGCACGGAGAGGTGCCGGGCGGTGTAATCAGAACTGGGTGCCACGGGTCGTGAACTCCTTACAGGATCGGGACGGCCACCGCAGCGTGCGCAGGCGGCAGTCACAGAATTTGACGCTCTTCCTAGGTTAGTCGGACTCCGGGTGATCCACCGCTTGCCACTCCCCGCGGGGACTCTCCGGCCCCTCGCCGTTACTGAGACGTGATACGCGGACAGCGAAAGTAGGCCATCCGTGCCATGGTTTGGCCCCGAATGCTGGTTATATAGGTATACCGATCTACTAAGGAGGCCGAACATGACAACAGCAGTTGCGGACCGCACACTGACCGCCGCAGACCGGTGCGATCGTTGCGGAGCACAGGCATATGTCCGAGTTGTTCTCGGTGCCTCCGGCGGTGAGCTTCTTTTCTGCGGCCACCACGCACGCGCCGTAGAACCGACACTCAAGCCGCTCAGTTCAGACTGGCATGATGAGACTGACCGCCTTCACCAGAAGGCCCCGGTTCCGGTCGACTAGACCGCTCCGGTTTCGGCCCGGCATCCCACAGGGTTCCGGGCGACCTGGGACCATTGCATCAGGGCCCCTCCATACCGGAGGGGCCCTGATTCGTTATGTGCCGTTTCGTCAGGTGCCGGTTCGGTTAAGTGCCGTGCACCCGGCTGCGGCGGCCAAAAGCAACGCGGGGTCCCTTCCGGCCCGTTCCTCCGGTGAGGACGGGCGGGAAGGGACCCCGCGTTGCTGTGAACTTTTGCTTGGCCTGTGACCAGTGGCGCTTAGTCCAGGTAGTCGCGCAGGACCTGTGAGCGCGACGGGTGCCGCAGCTTGGACATGGTCTTGGATTCGATCTGGCGGATGCGCTCGCGTGTCACACCGTAGACCTTGCCGATTTCGTCTAAAGTCTTCGGCTGGCCGTCGGTAAGGCCGAAGCGCATTGCGACCACGCCGGCTTCGCGCTCGGAGAGCGTGTCCAGCACCGAGTGCAGCTGTTCCTGCAGCAGGGTGAAGCTCACGGCATCCGCGGGAACCACGGCTTCAGAGTCCTCGATGAGGTCGCCGAATTCGGAGTCGCCGTCCTCGCCGAGCGGGGTGTGCAGCGAGATGGGCTCGCGGCCGTACTTCTGGACCTCCACGACCTTTTCCGGGGTCATGTCGAGTTCGAGGGCCAGCTCCTCCGGGGTGGGTTCGCGGCCGAGGTCCTGCAGCATCTGGCGCTGGACGCGGGCCAGCTTGTTGATGACTTCCACCATGTGCACCGGGATGCGGATGGTGCGGGCCTGGTCGGCCATGGCGCGGGTGATCGCCTGGCGGATCCACCACGTGGCGTACGTGGAGAACTTGAAGCCCTTGGTGTAGTCGAACTTCTCGACCGCACGGATCAGGCCCAGGTTGCCTTCCTGGATCAGGTCCAGGAACAGCATGCCGCGGCCGGTGTAGCGCTTGGCCAGCGAGACGACGAGGCGGAGGTTGGCCTCCAGCAGGTGGTTCTTGGCGCGCTTGCCGTCGTGGATGACGAATTCGAGCTCGCGCTTGAGTTTCGGATCCATGGTGCCGTCGTCGGCGGCGATCTTTTCTTCAGCGAAGAGACCGGCCTCGATCCGCAGGGCCAGGTCGACTTCCTGCTCGGCATTCAGCAGGGCGACCTTGCCGATCTGCTTCAGGTAGTCCTTGACGGGGTCGGCGGTGGCGCCGGCAGACATAACCTGCTGCACCGGGGCGTCGTCGTCGTCGGCGTCGGAGTAGACGAAGCCGGAGCCGGTGGTGGCCGCGGCCTTGCCGGCGACTTCCTCGCCTTCTACTTCGTCGCCGAGCTCGGCGGCGTCGGGCGTGATGTCGTCGAGATCCTCTTCGGCGTCGACGTCATCGTCAGACGTACTGGCAGAGTTGCCGGCGGCTTCTGCCGCGGCTTTCGCGCCGGGCTTGGGCCCGCGCTTCTTGGGCTCAGGCTTGGCGACTCCGGTTACGGTGTCGCCACCCTCTGCGGAAGCGGCGTCCTTGACAGCCTTGTTGGCTGCGCGCGTGGCGGCGCGCTTGGCGTTGGTCGCCGCCTTCTTCTCCTCAGGGGACAATTCGGCCTGGTCGGCGGGTTCCTTCTTCGCGGAAGACGGGGTCACTGAAAACCTTTCTAGCTGCGGTCTGCGGAATCACCATACGGGCAACACCACTATGACCCTGTCAAGTCCGTGTTCAACATCAGGTGCAACCACGACCAGCAGAGCCACTTAGTAGAACTGCTGGGGCGGCCTTAATGTTCCCCGTTTCCAAGGGACATTTAGGGCACTTGATACACGGACCCAACCGGGTCTCGGCAACCATTGTCTCACGGTTTTCAGGCCGGGTGCCTTTCGCGACGCCGGGTCGTCGATATCGCGGCGGCTTCGCCCGCCGCGTCAGGACCTCATGCCGCGTCCGGGGCAAACTTCTGCCAGGCCGCCTCCCGCCTGGCAGCCCAGCCGCAAAGGGTGCCGCGCCGGCCAAGCTCTGCCAGCAATTCTGCGAGCCTGTACCCCGGGTGGCCCTGCAAGGCCTGGCGGTAGAGCGCGTCGGCGTAGGAGCCCCGGCCACGGCACCATTCGATCCAGCCCCGTGCCGTCACGGCGGCTGCCGTTGGCTCCCCGTCACCAAGACCGCCGAGCCGTTCAAGGACCCGCTCGAGGCCGACCATCAGGGTCCAGTCCGGGACCGACGGCGCCAGTCCGAGCAGGACTTCCCCGTAACCGGGAACAGCCTCGGCAGCCGGCACGGCGCCAGCGGCGGGGCCTCCGCGGGCGGACGCGTCCGGCAGCGGCGTCCGCGGCACGGACCTGGAAGAGGAAGTGCGGCCGGACATTGGACCCGGCAGGGGGCTGGGCGTCGGTCCGGGCCGTGAGGCGGCCATGTTTCCAGGCAAGACGGCGGACCCGAGGTCCGGGTCGAACATGCCGAAGTCCTCAGCGCCGCGTTCGGCCGCGGACCGTCCGGCTGCGGTCATCACCAGCACCGCGTCCCGCCATGACGGAATGCACAGGCTGGCCCGCAGATAGCCGGCGAGTTCCGGCGACAGCTGCAGGGACCGGCCCGCGGTCCTGGGATCGGGCGCCCCGGAACCGGTGGTCCCGGCGTCGGGGACGGCACCCTGGGCCGCGTCACCCGGGGTGGGGACAGCAACCTGCTCCGGGCCAATGGCGGCCTGCAGGGCCATCGTCCAGACATCGAGGACCTGGTCGAATTGGGCCCGGTCCCGCCGTCGCGGGGCGAATTGCTCCGCCCAGCCGCACTCGGCAAGGCTCACCGCGGGGTCGACGGGCAGCGCCGCCGGGGTGGTCCCTTGAGCGCCGGGGACGGCGCCGACGCTGCTGCCGCGGTAGACCATCTCGGCGTTGAGCCTGCTGTTCCTGATCTGCTCGACCGGCCGGCCGGGCATCCCACAGCATTCCGGGTCGCTGCAGTGCGCGTTGCGCCAGAACTTAGTACCGATAATCCAGGCGTCCCTCACGGGCAATCCGGCTGCCTCGAGGGCAAGCTCGAGTTCCTTGAGCAGGGCCGCCCACGGATTGCCGTCTCCGGCGCTGTCAGCGTCCGTGCCAGCGTCAGCATCGGCATCGGCATCAGTGAAGAAGGCCAGCAGCGAACCGTCAGCCGCGTCGTCCGCCTGCAGATAGGTCACGACGTTTCGCGCGAAGCCGGCCAGCATGTCCCTCCGGCCTGAGCCGCCTCCGGGCACGGGGAGGTCGACGCGCAAGGTGGCTCCAAGGCGTTTGCCTTGCAAGGTCATGGCCACGAGGCTGTGTTCCGGCCAGTAACCGAGGGAGTGCGGGATGAAGCCCAGGATGTCTTCGGGGCCGGTTATTTTCAGGTGATCGGGAGCTGTCATAAGCCCAGCTTCGCGGCGGCCGGGTTCCCGGCGGCAGTACCGGATTGCGCTATGTGGATAACCCATCGTGAATAGGCGCATGACACCCGAACGCCGAAGGGCTCCCCGCAGAACCACCCGAATCTGCCAAACGAACGGCTCAGGGCGTGCGGCGGCGCTCCGCGACCAGCCTGCGCTGCTCGGCGAGGGACTTGAGCAGGGGCGGAACCATGACTCCCTGGGCCGCCATCTGGCGCCGGACCTTCCGCCGGGTCACGATGATGGCAGCTGCTCCCCCGGCCAGCAGCAGGAACTGCACGCTCAGTGCCACGCGGAACGGATCCAGGCCATAGAGCTCCCCCTGCGAGAACCCGGTGGCATGCAGGACGTCGAGCACCAGCCCGATCAGGTAGATGGACACCAGCGCGGCGATGAAGCCGCCCACGTTGACGATCCCGGTGGCGGTGCCGAGCCGGTGGGCCGGGTTGAAGGTCCGGGCGAAGTCGAAGCCGATCATGGAGCCGGGGCCGCCGACGGCGAGGGTCACCACGAGCGCGGCCAGGAGCCAGAGCGGCGCGCGTCCCGGCACCAGCAGGACCGCTGCCCAGGCGGCGGCAGTGCATCCGGAAATGAGCAGCACCATGGTGGAGCGCCGCAGCGGATGCCGGGCAACGAACCTGCCCATCAAGGGTCCGGCGGCGATGGCGGCGGCGACGTACAGCGCCATGAGGGCCGAGACCGTGCCGCGGTCCAGCCCCTCGGCCGAAATCAGGAAAGGGTAGCCCCACGTCATGGCAAAGACCGTGCCGCTGAACTGGACGGTGAAGTGGCTCCACAGCCCGAGACGGGTCCCGGGTTGCCGCCAGGCGTGTCCCAGCGAAATGCCGGTGGCACGCAGCCCCTGGGACTGTGCAGGCGCGGAGTGCCCGGGCGGAAGGTCCTGGAGCAGGATCAGGACCAGCACGACGGCGAGGCCGGACATCGCGGCGAGGGTCAGGAAGGCAGGAGTCCACCCCGCGGAGTGCAGGATCATGGCGAACGGCACCACGCTGAAGAGCTGGCCGAGCTGACCGGACATGCCGGTCAGCTGCGTCAGAAGCGGGACGCGCCCCGGGGCGAACCAGAGCGGGATGAGCCGGATTACGGAGATAAACGTCATGGCGTCACCGGCGCCCACCAGGACGCGTCCCAGGACTCCGCCGGGAATGTTGTCGGCAAATGCCAGCTGAAGCTGGCCGAGTCCCATCAGGACACCGCCGCCGGCGAGCATGGCGCGGGAGCCGAACCGGTCCACCAGAATGCCCACGGGAATCTGCAGCGCCGCGTAGACCAGCAGCTGCAGCACGGTGAAGAAGGAGATCTCCGCGGCACTGGCGTGGAAGCGTTCCGTTGCCTCCAGCCCGACCACCCCGAAAGAGGTCCGCTGGCTGACCGCCACGAGATAGGCGAAGATCCCGACGATCCAGATCAGCCAGGCGCGGGGAGAGGTCACTCCCCCATTATGCCCGGTTCATGATAAATAGTATTTATTCGCCGGGTTCTTTACGGGCCAGGTACGCCTCGACGGCGGCACCAAGGGCGTCGGCGTTGGGGAGCTGGTCGTTTTCGTCCGCCAGCAGCGACCTCCTGACCGTCCCCTCGGCCTTTTCGTCATATCGGGTCTCCAGCCGCGAGACCACCTGCTGGACCTCTTCGGATGCCTCGATCTGCTCGGCAATCTGCCGGCCCACCTCGCGTCCCGCCTCGCGCAGACGGTCGGTCGGCAACATGAGCGAGGTTGCCGCGCCCAGGTACTCGAGTCCGGCTACGGCGGCCGTGGGGTACTCGGCTTCGGCCAGGTAATGCGGCACGTGGATCACATAGCCGGCGATGTTCCGGCCGGCCTCCGTCAGCCGCAACTCCAGGATGTGGCCCACCGCGGCCGGCACCTCCACTGTGGGCTTCCAGACAGAGATTCCCTCGATCAGCTCCGGACGGTTGCCGTGCACGGTCACACCGACCGGCCGGGTGTGGGGAACGGGCATCGGGATCGAGTGGATCCAGGTGACGAGGTTGACGTCGAGCTCTTCGACGAGGCCGACGACGGCGCGCGCGAAACGCTCCCATTGCAGGTCCGGCTCGAACCCCGCGAGGAGCAGGAACGGGCTGCCCAGTCCGTCGACCAACCGGTAGAGAGCCAGGCTCGGCGCCTGGTAATCCTGCAGGTGGTCCTCGACGAAGCTGATCTGGGGGCGCCGGGACCGGTAGTCGATCAGCTGGTCGGCGTCGAACTCGGCGATCATCTCGGCATCGAGCGTGTCCAGCAGTTCAGCGGTGATTTGCCGGACCACGTGACCGGCGTCGGCGAAGCCGGTGAACCCCATGACGAGGTTGAGTCCGCGCAGTTCGGTGCTGGAGAACAGCGCGTCATCACGGACATAAAGCGACTGTGGATCCAGCAAAGAGCCGGAAATCCGTTCAATCACGGCGTGTTCCTTTCACGATGGCGGCGGTGGGACAAGCGGGGCGCGGTTCGGGTCATCCGAGGCCGGTGCCAGGCAGAACCGCCAGTCAGGCAGATCCTGCCGGCCAGTGCCATGGAGCACTCACCGCACGGCAACGCCTTTACCACTACAACGCCCCGGCCCCCGGGCTAATTCCTGCCCGGGGTGTGCTCCAGCTCTCATTCGATTGAATGTCCGCACGGTCGAGAGACTACGATCGGTGGTGGCCCCAAGGGCTTGTTTTGCAGACACCGGGTTGCGTCCCACACCGACGGCGCCCCGGGATCCGTGGCAGGGCGCCAAACATGCAGTTCCTGCCGAATATCACCGAGAACCATCACAGAGAATTGAGGACTGTCCTCGTGGTCAAGAATAGTGAAGTCAAACTTAGTGCAGTCGCAGGGGATTTGAAGAAGTCCCCCAGCGATGCCCTCGTCATCGGCGTCGGACAGGGTCCGGACGGTCCGGTCCTGCTCGAGAATCCGCTGACGGCCAAGGCCGCGGAGGCCCTGGCGGAGTCACTGAGCGTTCTTGGCATCACGGGCGCGGCGGACCAGGCTCACCGGCTGCCCGGCCTGCCCGAGGCGGGAGCCACCATCCTGCTGCTCGCCGGCGTCGGCAAGCTGTCCGCGAAGCAGCCGCTCACCGAGGAGGCCCTGCGCCGCGCCGCCGGTTCGGCCGTCCGCCAACTGGCCGGCGTCACCACCGTTACCCTGGCCCTGCCGACGACCACCCTGGCCGAGGTCGCGGCGGTCGCCGAGGGCGCCGCGATGGGCGCCTACTCCTACACGGAGTTCCGGTCCTCCAAGGACGGGCTCAAGGACCCGGTGAAGAACGTCGTCATCCGCACCGACTTCGCCGCGGACAAGGCCCTGGCACCCGTGCTGGAGCGCGCTGCCCTGATCGGCAAGGCCGTCAACGCCACCCGCTCGCTGGTCAACCAGCCGCCGAGCCACCTGTACCCCGAAACGTTTGCCGACGCCGCCAAGGAACTGGCCAAGGGCCTGCCCGTCAAGGTGACCGTCTGGGACGAGAAGCGCCTGGAGAAGGACGGCTTCGGCGGCATCCTCGGCGTCGGCAAGGGCTCCACCCGCCAGCCGCGCCTCGTAAAGGTCGAATACGCCCCCGCCAAGGCCACCGCCAAGATCGCGCTCGTGGGCAAGGGCATCACCTTCGACACCGGCGGCATCTCGCTCAAGCCGCACCTCGGCATGGGCGACATGAAATCCGACATGGCAGGCGCCGCCGTCGTGCTGAACACCGTCCTGGCGATCGCCGAACTGGGCCTGCCGGTCAAGGCGACCGCCTGGCTGTGCATCGCAGAGAACATGCCTTCCGGCGCCGCGCAGCGTCCCGCCGACGTGCTGACCATCTTCGGCGGCAAGACCGTCGAGGTCCTCAACACCGACGCCGAGGGGCGGCTGGTCATGGCCGATGGCATCGTCGCCGCCAGCCAGGAATTCCCGGACGCCATCATCGACGTCGCAACCCTCACCGGCGCCCAGCTCATTGCCCTGGGCGACCGCACCGCCGGCGTGATGGGTTCCGACTCCCTCACCGGCGCCATCAAGACCGCCGCGGACCGTGCCGGCGAGCTCGTCTGGCCCATGCCGCTGCCGGAAGAACTCCGGGCCAGCCTCGACTCACAGGTCGCCGACATCGCCAACATCGGCGAACGCCACGGCGGCATGATGACGGCAGCCGTATTCCTGCGCGAATTCGTCGGCAAGGGCAAGGACGGGGAACAGATCCCGTGGGCGCACATCGACATCGCCGGGCCGTCGTTCAACAACGGCAGCCCCTACGGCTACAACCACAAACAGGGCACGGGCTGCACCGTCCGCACCCTGGTGGCCTACGTCGAGGACATCCTCGCCAACGCCGTCTAGCGCGCACGGCAGCTTTGTGGCCGGGGCGGCGATGCCTTCCCGGCCACAAAGCCGCGTGACACTGGACACAAGCGCTCCACAAACGCCATGGCAAGGTGGAGCATGTATTAGTGGTTCGCTAAGGTAAACCTTGTTTCCCAGAAGCAGAACCAAATGAAGTAGTCACCAATGAAAGGGAACCGCCCGGCCCAATCACGGCAGGCAGGTTCCAAGACCAGATGATGCGTACTCTCGTGTCATCGTTCACGCGAGGGAGCGTTTTAGTGGCCGATCAGGCAACTGCGCAAGAATTCGACATCCTGGTACTCGGCGGCGGCAGCGGCGGCTACGCCACCGCCCTCCGTGCTGTCCAGCTTGGCCTCACCGTCGGCCTCATCGAAAAGGGCAAGCTCGGCGGCACGTGCCTCCACAACGGCTGTATCCCCACCAAGGCCCTGCTGCACTCGGCAGAGCTGGCCGACCACGCCCGCGACTCGGCCAAGTACGGCGTCAACGTGACCCTTGACAGCATCGACATCACCGCTGTCAACGCTTACAAGGACGGCATCATTGCCGGCAAGTTCAAAGGCCTGCAGGGTCTGATCAAGGGCAAGAAGGGCATCACCGTCATTGAGGGTGAAGGCAAGCTTCAGGGCACCGACACCGTCGTCGTGAACGGCACCGCGTACAAGGGCAAGAACATTGTCCTCGCGACCGGCTCCTACTCCCGCACGCTGCCGGGCCTGGAAATCGGCGGCAAGGTCATCACCTCCGACGAAGCCCTCACCATGGACTACATCCCCAAGAGCGCGATCATCCTGGGCGGCGGCGTGATCGGCGTCGAGTTCGCTTCGGTCTGGAAGTCCTTTGGCGTCGACGTCACGATCGTCGAAGGCCTCCCGTCGCTGGTTCCGAACGAGGACGCCACGATCGTCAAGGCATTCGAGCGCGCCTTCAAGAAGCGCGGCATCAAGTTCTCCACCGGAGTCTTCTTCCAGGGTGTCGAGCAGAACGACGACGGCGTGAAGGTCACCCTCGTGGACGGCAAGACCTTCGAAGCCGACCTCCTGCTCGTCGCCGTCGGCCGCGGCCCTGTCACGGCGAACCTCGGCTACGAAGAGGCCGGGATCACGATCGACCGCGGCTTCGTCATCACCAACGAGCGCCTGCACACCGGCGTCGGCAACATCTTCGCCGTCGGCGACATCGTCCCCGGCGTGCAACTGGCCCACCGCGGCTACCAGCAGGGTATCTTCGTCGCCGAAGAGATCGCCGGCCTGAAGCCGGTCATCGTCGAAGACGTCAACATCCCCAAGGTCACCTACTCCGAGCCCGAGATCGCCACTGTCGGCTACAGCGAGAAGGCCGCCAAGGAGAAGTTCGGCGAGGACCAGATCCAGACCCAGGAATACAACCTGGCCGGCAACGGCAAGAGCTCCATCCTGGGCACGTCCGGCCTGGTCAAGCTGGTCCGCCAGAAAGACGGCCCCGTGGTCGGCGTCCACATGATCGGCGCCCGCATGGGCGAGCAGATCGGTGAAGCCCAGCTGATCGTGAACTGGGAAGCCTACCCGGAGGACGTGGCCCAGCTGGTCCACGCCCACCCCACCCAGAACGAATCCCTGGGCGAGGCGCATCTGGCGCTGGCGGGCAAGCCCCTCCACGGCTAGCAGCTCCGACCGCACCACCGCAAGAACTCTGTGCTTGGTGCACCCGGCCGAAAATGCCGGGTGCACTAAGCTCAACCAAGGCAGCAATCATCCGCACTAAAGATCAATAAGGAGAACGGGGACGACATGTCTGAATCCGTTAACTTGCCCGCCCTCGGTGAGAGCGTCACCGAAGGAACCGTCACCCGCTGGCTCAAGCAGGTCGGTGACCGGGTAGAGGTGGACGAGCCGCTGCTCGAAGTCTCCACCGACAAAGTAGACACCGAGATCCCCTCTCCGATCGCCGGCGTGATCGAGGAAATCCTCGTCGCCGAGGACGAGACCGCTGAAGTTGGCGCCCCGCTGGTCCGCATCGGCTCCGGCGATGCCGCCCCGGCCGCCGCGGAGGCTCCGGCCACCGCGCCCGCCGAAGAAGCCCCGGCCGCCCAAGAGGCCCCCGCGGAGGCACCGGCCGCCGAAGCTCCCGCCGCCCCCGCTGCCGAGGCGCCGGCTGCCGCTCCCGTTTCTGCTCCGGCGGGTGAAGGACACGACGTCACGCTGCCGGCCCTGGGCGAAAGCGTCACCGAAGGCACTGTGACCCGCTGGCTGAAGAGCGTCGGCGACACCGTAGAGGTCGACGAGCCGCTGCTCGAGGTTTCCACCGACAAGGTTGACACCGAAATCCCGTCCCCGGTTGCCGGAACCCTCCTGGAAATCCGCGTCAACGAGGACGAGACGGCCGAGGTCGGCTCCGTCCTGGCCGTCATCGGCTCCGGCGCCGCGGCACCTGCCGCACCGGCGCCCGCCGCTGCACCCGCACCGGCACCGGAAGCCCCCAAGCAGGAAGCTCCCGCCGCCCCGGCTCCGGAAGCACCCAAGCAGGAAGCCCCCGCTGCTCCGGCTGCGGCACCCGCCGCGCCGGCCGCTGCTCCCGCTGCTCCGGCTCCGGCAGCAGCTGCCGCACCGGCAGAGTCCGGCTACGTCACTCCACTGGTCCGCAAGCTGGCCAACCAGCAGGGTGTCGACATCGCGGCCCTGACCGGCACCGGTGTCGGCGGCCGAATCCGCAAGCAGGATGTGCTGGCAGCTGCTGAGGCAAAGGCGGCACCGGCCGCTTCCGCACCGGCGGCGACAGCAGCGGCCCCCGCCGCATCTGCGCCGGCCGCAGGCGCAGCATCCTCGCTGCGCGGCACCGTGCAGAAGGCCCCGCGCATCCGCCAGGTCATCGCCCGCCGCATGCGCGAGTCACTGGACATCTCCACGCAGCTGACCCAGGTCCACGAGGTCGACATGACCAAGGTGGCCAAGCTGCGCGCCAAGGCCAAGAACTCCTTCCAGGCCCAGAACGGCTCCAAGCTGACCTTCCTGCCCTTCATCGCCAAGGCTGTCGCCGAGGCCCTGAAGCAGCACCCGAAGGTCAACGCCTCCTACGACGAGGACAAGCAGGAGATCACCTACCACAACGCCGAGCACCTGGCGATTGCGGTGGACACTGACAAGGGCCTGCTGGTTCCGGTCATCTCGGACGCCGGCAACCTGAACCTGGCCGGCCTGGCCGGCAAGATCGCCGACGTCGCCGACCGCACCCGCAACGGCAAGATCGGCCCGGACGAACTCTCCGGCGGCACCTTCAGCATCACCAACATCGGTTCGGTGGGCGCCCTGTTCGACACCCCGATCATCAACCAGCCGCAGGTTGCCATCCTCGGCACCGGCGCGATCGTCAAGCGGGCCGTAGTGGTCGCCGACGAGAACGGCGATGACTCGCTGGCCATCCGTTCGATGATGTACCTCTCCCTGACGTACGACCACCGTCTGGTCGACGGCGCCGACGCGGGACGCTTCCTGCAAACGCTGAAGGCACGCCTTGAAGAAGGCGCCTTCGAAGCCGACCTCGGCCTCTAAGGTCTAAAAGAACACGACGGCGGCGGCGGTGCGGGCTCCGGTGGGAAACCACCGGGTGCCCGTGCCGCCGCCGCCGTTTTTGCTGTTCCTTCCCGGGGCCCGCGGCGGGTCCTACTACGGTGCGTAGAAGACTCTGGCTACACTGATGCCATGAACATCGTCTATAACGTCATGGTCTTCCTGCACATCATCGGCGCCGCCATGATTGTCGGCATCTGGATCGGCCAGATGAAGAAGCCCACCGTCCACCCGCGCCAGTTCGACGGCGCGATGCTGCAGCTGATCACGGGCATCATCATGATGGGACTGATCCCGGCCCTGGACATGAACGCCAACTACGCCAAGCTCGGCGTCAAGCTCGTCATCGCCCTGATCGTCGGCGTGCTGGCCTTCATTGGCCGCCGCAAGTACAAGAAGGGCGAGCCGATCAGCAAGGGCCTCGCCAACAGCGTTGGCGGCCTGGCACTGCTCAACGTTGCGATCGCGACCCTGTGGCAGTAACAGGCTGACTGCACCGGCCATGACGGCGCCGCTCCCCCGCCGGGGTGCGGCGCCGCCGTCGTTAAGCCCCCGCCGTAAAGGCCGCCGCCGTTAGGCCGGCCTGTCACTAGCCAGCGATGCAGAATTCGTTGCCCTCGGGATCCTGCATGACATCCCAGTGGAAGTCGCCAATGTCATTGCCCTCCACGAACCCGGCACCAAGGGACTCGGCGCGGGCACGCAACGCCGCAGGGTCCGGCCCATGGATGTCCAGGTGCAGGCGCCGCCTGCCGTCCGTGGGTTCCTGGACCTGTTGGAAGGCCAACTGCGGGGCTCCGGGGCCGGCGGGCTCCAGCCAGACGAACTGTTCGAAGCGCGAGGAGACCGCCGTGCCCAACAGCTCAGCCCAGAACTGCGCCAGGCGCCCGGCGTCGACGGCGTTGACCATGATCGTGGCGATGCGCGCAGTGGGCGCCCCTGGCGCCTGCGCATCTTCGGTAAATTCCATGACCACACTGTACGGACAACCGCTGCACGGACAACACCGTACAGCGAACTTTCTGCTCAGGTCACAATCCTCTGACAGCGGAACCCCTGTGCGGCGGCCGCACAGAATCCCTAGGATTGACCAAGGCAGGCTCCGGCACCCGCCGGATCCCTGATTCACAACGACGTCGAGGAGTGGACATGGCAACAACACGCACCGCACACACTGTATGGAATGGCGACCTGATGACAGGCGCCGGCAACACCACCCTGGACAGCTCCGGGCTGGGCAACTTCGACGTCACCTGGAAGGCGCGCGCCGAGGCCGCCGAAGGCAAGACCAGCCCCGAGGAGCTCATTGCGGCGGCACACTCCGCCTGTTTCTCGATGGCGTTCAGCAACGCCCTGGCCCAGGCCGGCCACACGGCCGAGGAGATCAACACCAAGGCCGACGTGACGTTCCAGCCGGGCACCGGGATCACCGGCAGCCACCTCACCCTGGCCGCGCGGGTCCCCGGCATTTCCGCCGACGACTTCCAGCGGCTCGCCGAGGAGGCCAAGACCGGCTGCCCCGTCTCCGCTGCCCTGACCGGCATCGAGATCACCCTGGACGCCACCCTGGCCTCCTAGCTCCGGCCGCAGTACGACGCGAGGCCCCCGCCGCCCTGGAATTTCCAGGGTGGCGGGGGCCTTTGTCATCTGTCCTGCGCGGACCGTCTGTGCGGGTCTCGCGGGCGGTAGCGCCTAGGCCTGGCCGGCCTGCTGGCGCGCAGGCAGCGGTGCGGGCCGGACCCGGCGGTATCCCTCGCGCAGCGGCGGACGGTCCGTGGGCAGTTCCTGGATCATTTCCTTCAGCGCCCCGATTCCGTACTCCAGCTGCGGGTCGGTTCCGGCGGCGTAGGCGTGCGGCGGGAAGGTCACCTCGATATCCGGGGTGACACCGAAGTTTTCCACGCCCCAGCCAACGCCACCGGCGAACCAGGTGGCGTAGCGCGGCTGGGTGACGCCGGTGCCGTCGGCCAGCGCGAAGCGGTTGTCGATCCCGACGACGCCGCCCCAAGTGCGGGTGCCAATGACGGGCCCGATCCCCCGCAGCTTGGAGACCTGGGTGATGATGTCGCCATCGGAGCCGGCGAACTCATCAGTGAGGATGATGACCGGTCCGCGGGGAGCGTGGTGCGGGTACGTCCGCGGCTTTTCCCCACGCGGCATGCTCCAGCCGGTGACCTTTCGCCCGATGAGCTCAGCCACCAGCTGGGACGTGTGCCCGCCGCGGTTCCGCCGGACATCGACGATCAGTCCGTCCAGGGCCGTTTCGGTATCGAGGTCGCGGTGCAGCTGGGCCCAGCCGTTGGCCATCATGTCCGGGATGTGCAGGTAGCCGAATGTCCCGTTCGAGGCTTCCCGGACGGTCCGCCGGTTGCCGGAGACCCATTCCTGGTAGCGCAGGCGCTCCTCGTCCTTGACCGGGACCACGGCCACGCGGCGCTGGGCGCCCGCGGCCGCACCGTGGCCGGCGCCGTTGCGCAGGGTGAGTTCCACGGCGCGGCCGGCCGCTCCGACGAGCTGCACTGCCGGGGTCCGCGTTTGCGTGAGTTCGACGCCGTCGATGGCCAGCAGGACGTCGCCCGGTTTGGCGTCGGCGCCGGGCCGGGTCAGCGGCGAGGTGGCCAGCGGGTCCGAGGACTCCCCCGCGAGGATGCGGGTGATTTCCCAGCCCTCGCCGGTGAACTCCAGATCCGCGCCGAGGCGGCCCTGCGGGCTGCTGCCGTTCTCGACAGCGGCCATGGGGCGGACGTAGGCGTGGGAGGTGCCGAGCTCGCCGTGCAGCTCCCACAGCAGGTCCACAAGGTCGTCATGGGAGCCGAGGCGCTCGACCACCGGACGATAGCGGGCATGGACGGACTCCCAGTCCTGGCCGGCCATGTCCTCGGTCCAGAAGAAGTCGCGCTGGAGCCGCCATGCCTCGTCAAAGGCCTGGCCCCACACACTGAGCGGGTCCAGCTGCACCCGGATGCGGCCAAGATCCACCTTGACCAGCTGGCCGGAGTCCTCGTCGGCCTTGGCGGCGGCCGGCGCCACGCGGATCTGCTTGTCCTGGATGAACACAATCTTTTCGCCGTCACCGGAGAGCCGGTAGCTGTCCAGGGCCTCAACGATCGTGGCGGTGCGGCGCTTGGCCAGGTCGTAGCGGACCAGGCTCGGCGCCGCGCCCTTGTCCTCGAGGCTGGCCCGGCCCTCACCGGTGGTGCCGGCGAGCTCGCTGTCCAGCCAGAGCAGGGCGCCGGCGACGGCGGTGAGTCCGGCGTAGTTGCCTTGCGGCACCGGGACCCCGATGACGCGGTGGGCCAGGCCCTCGGCGTCGACCCGCACGGACGGCACGGGTTTGGCTGCCGGCTGCGTCCCGGGCGCAGCACCTGCCGGTCCGACGGCGCCTGCCGCAGCAGCGGCGGCGTCGTCAGCGGAGAGCTGGAGGTCGATGCTCGGACCGAACGGCGACGGTGTGTCGGCGGCGAGGGCGACGAGGTACGGCTTGATCGGGCTCGGGAAGGACAGATCGAAGGAGTGGCCGTCGTAGACCGGATCGAAACTGCGGTTGGAGAGGAAGGCGAGGTATTTGCCGTCCGGGGTGAACGACGGTGACTCGTCGCGGAACCGGCCGTCGGTGACATCAATGATCGCCGCGCCGGTGCCGCCGTCGATTCGGGTGATCCGGAGCCGGCTGCGGGATCCGAAGGACGTGACCGGCTCGGACCAGCCGAGCCACGCGGAGTCCGGGGACCACGTGAATCCCTCAATGCTGCCCTCGCCGATGCTGCTCAGCTGGGATATGGTGCCCGTGCGTGTGTCGGCAAGGTAAATATCACCGAAGGCGGTGCCGACAGCCAGCCAGCGCCCGTCCGGGCTGGCTTCGATGGCGCTGGCCCGGCTGGGCTTGGGGAAGTCGATCCGCGTCAGCTGATCGGAGGCAGGCGCTGCCTCCACGGCGGTGCCCGCACCGGCCCGGTCGGGCCGGGAGCCGGAGATGGAGCCGGATGCGTCTGCAGCAGCCGCGGCCGGGCCCGCCGTGACCGGGCTGGACACTGAACCGCCGGCAGCGGCGGGGGTTGATCCTGCGCCAGTCAGCGCGGCGGCGGACACCGGCTTCGGCAACTGTATGCCGGCGTCTTCGGAGGTGGCGTTGGACTGGGCAGCGGGCTCGACAGGGGCCTGCGCGGCGGCCTGCGGAGCCTTCGATGTTGCCGCAACCGCGCCGGCCAGGGGAGCCGCAATGGCTTTCAGGTACAGGGCCTCGACGCCGTCGTGGTCGGCGACATAGGCGATCCGGCCCTCGCCGAAGGGCCGCGGCAGCCGTGCTCGCACGCCCGGTGTGGCTTCGAGGACGCGGGAAGGGCCGTCCTTGTGCCGCAGCCAGTGGACGGTTCCGTGGGATTCGACGGCACTGGACGCGCCCGTGCGGTCCGGTACGACGTCGCCAAGGTGCTTCGAGGGCTTCAGCGGGGCGGGGCGGCGCGCCTGCGAGGCGGAGCCGAGCACAATGTCGAGCTTGACGGCCTCGGCGTCGAGGCTGGGAAGCAGCCAGAGCTCGCCGGCCGATTCGAAGATGACGCGTTCGCCGTCGGTGGCGGCGTGGCGGACGTAGAAGTCCTCGTGGTCCGTGTGGCGCCGCAGGTCGCTGCCGTTAGGCAGCACGGAATAGAGGTTTCCGTAGCCCTCGTGGTCGGACAGGAACGCGATCCGACCCTTGACCCACAGCGGGTCCGTGAGGTTTCCGTCCAGCGCGGCGGCGAGCCGGACGAATTCACCGTTTCCGTCGGCGTCGATCCACAGCTTGCCGGCGGCGCCGCCGCGGTAGCGCTTCCACCAGGCGGGCTCACGCGACAGGACGCTGGCGAGCACCACGGGGCGTTCGTCGCCGACGACGGGGCCATAGGCCACGGACTCGACGGGGCCGAACGGGAGTTCCTGCGCCCAGCCGCCGGTCACGGGGAGGCTGTAGGCGTGGGTGTGACGGCTGTCTGACTGGCGGAATGCGCTGGTGACCAGAACGTCGCCGTCGGGCGTGAAGCCCTTGACCCGGGTGGAAGGGTGGCCGAAGTAGCTCAGCTGGCTGTAGCCGCCGCCGTCGACGTTGGCCGTGACGACCTCCGGGGCAGTCCCCTGCACGACGGTCCAGACAAGGCGCTTGCCGTCGGGGGTGAAGCGGGGGTTGCGGGCCGGCAATTGCAGGGAGGACACGCGCCAGGCGCGGCCCCCGCCCACGGGTGCAATCCAGACGTCGTCCTCGGCCACAAAAGTGACCAGATCGCCGTGCAGATGCGGGAAACGGAAGTAACTCGAGGGGGTCATCGTTCGATCATAGCGACAACGGCCCGTGCGGCCCGGGAGGTTTCGCGGCCGTGCCGGGCATGGTGAGATGGATCATGCGAATCCTCATTGCCGGGGCCTCCGGGCTGATCGGAACGGCCCTTTCGGGCGCACTGCGCAGCGAAGGGCACGACGTCGTCGCTCTGGTCAGGCGTGCCCCCGCGTCCCCCGCCGAGTTCCAGTGGGACCCGGCCGCCGGCCGGATCGACGACACCGCGCTGAAGGGCGCGGACGCGGTGGTCAACCTCTCCGGCGCAGGAATCGGCGACCGGCCCTGGACCAGGGCACGGGTCAAGGAACTCAGCGCCTCCCGGCTGGGGGCAACCCGGACCTTGGCCGCCGCCATGGCGCGGACCGACTCGCCGCCCGCGGTGTTCCTGAGCCAGTCGGCCTCCGGTTACTACGGCAACGCCGGTGCGGCGGTGCTGCGCGAGAACGCGCCGGCCGGGACCGGCACCCTCTCCCGGATCTGCGTCGACTGGGAGGCCGCGGCGCATGAGGCACCCGCCGGGGTCCGGGTGGTCACGCCCCGCACCGGCGTCGTCCTGAGCCGTTCCGGCGGCGCACTGGGCCGGTTGTTGCCGCTGCTGCGCCTCGGCGTCGGCGGTCCGCTGGGCAACGGCCGGCAGTTCTGGCCGTGGATCACTTTGCCCGATGTGGCCGCCGCCTTTTCCTTCCTTCTCTCCGCGCCCGTGTCCGGACCGGTCAACGTCTGCGCCCCCGAAGCCGCAGACGTGAATTCCCTGATCGCGCAGCTGGCAACGGCGCTGCACCGGCCGGCGGCGCTGCGGGTTCCCGCCCCGGTGCTGCGGCTGGTGATGGGTGATCTCGCCGAGGAACTGCTGCTCGCGAGCCAGCGGCTGGAGCCGGCTGTCCTGGCGGAGAACAGCTTCGCCTGGCAGCACCCGTCCCTCGCCGGGGCCGCTGCCTGGGTGGCAGGGCGCGGCTAGCGTGGTTGCTTTTCCAGGGCAGGTCGGTGACCGGGGCCAGGATGACCACCGGGCGGCACCCTAGCCGGCTCCGCGCCCCGGGGGCAGAACGTCCTGGATCCGCCACCGCCCGTCGACGGGCACCAGGACAAGGCGAAGCTGCTGCGCGGAGCCTGCGGGTACTTCAGCCACTGTGGCGCCGTTCCCGTCAACCTCCCGGTACGCGGACGGCTCAGTGGTGACGGCCACCACGGCCCGGGCGGCGCTGTTGTCCGCGGTGGTCTCGATCCGGGTCAGGGAGGTCGAGAATCCGGCCAGGACATGGCCGGAGGCGCTGAGCTGGGTCCTGATCCGGCTATCGGAGGCGGCGGCCGCCGACTCCGGGGCGTTGACGGCATCGAGCAGGCTGAAGTCGCCGGAGCTCAGTGCCAGCGAACGGAGCCGGGCCAGGCCGCGGACTGCCTCCACCGGGTCGGCTGAGGCCAGGAGTGCCTCAAGATCGGGAAGGATGGCGGTGGCCCCGCCGTCGGCGGCGGAGGGCAGCGGTTCGCCGGCCGGACCCTCCGACGGGGCCGCCGGTCTCTCGTGACCCACGGGACTTCCTGCCTGCCCCGGCACATCGTGGCCCGGCACGAACCCTGGAAACAGCCCGGCGACGGCGTCGGAGGCCAGCCCGCCGCCGGCCAGCAGCCAGGTACCGGCGAGCAGGACTGCAGCCGCGAGACCGGGCAGCAGGGCCCGCCGCGCGGGGGTCCTGCGCGCGGGGGTCCGGCGGAGCCCGCGGTGGAGTCCGGCCCGGACAGTGCCTGGCCGCCTGCCCGGACCGGGCTGCACGGCCTTGCGTGTGAGCAGTTGGGGGATGACCGTGGGATGCACGGAGACCGACAAGTCGACGGGCTCCGCCCGGGCGCTGCGGTAAACCATTGCGGCAAACTCGGCCGCCGCGGGACGCTGCCGCCGCTCCCCACCCAGGCCCGCCTCGAGGGCCGCCACCAACGTTGCCGGCACCTCCGGCGCGAGCAGGCTCAGCGGTGGACGTTGCGCCCCCGGCTCCGGAGACCGCCCGGTGAGGCAATACCAGCCCAGGGCTGCCAGGGAGTAGATGTCGCGCTCGGGCTGGAGCCCGGCCCGCACAGCGTCCACGGGGGCGGGATCCCGGAATCCTGCCGTGCCGGCCTCTGAGACTGGAGCGGCGTCGGCCACCATGCGCCCGACGCCGAGATCGGCCAGCAACGGTTTTCCCTCGGCGGTAAAGAGCACATTGCCGGGGGCCACGTCACCATGGGTGAAGCCTTGGCTGTGAAGGTATGCCAAGGCCTGCGCGATGGGTGTCAGGACCGTCACCGTTTCTCCCGGGCCCAGGCGTCCCCGGCTGCCCACGAGCGTCGCCAGTGAGCCGCCGGGCGCGTAGTCCAGCACAAGCCCGAGGCTGCCGCCGCCGGACTCGTGAGCCGGCAGGCGCACCACGGCGTGCGCGCGGACCAGGTGGCGGTGTTCCAGGGCGGAGAGGATCCGGACTTCGCGCCGCATGACGTCCTCCGCCTCGGATTCCTCTGGTGTGGTGCGGCTTGCATCGAAGCATTTCAGGGCGAATTCCCGGCCCGTGGACTTTTCGGTGGCGAGCCAGACCGTGGCGCTGCCGCCGCGCCCCAGCAGGCGTCCGACGTCGTAACCGGGAACCTCGGGGGCCGCACCGGCGGCCGACGGAAAATCTTCCATGCCTAAGGAATAGTCGATAGCGCGGAATCGTGCAGAAGTTATCCACAGGCATGAGAGCTTAAGCACACAAACGGGCAGTGGGTGCGGCGGGGTCTAAGCTTGATGCCATGACTCTTGAGTTCAAACAGCTGGGTCTCGCCCCGGACTTCATCGATTACACGCGCGGATGGGACATCCAGCGCGAATTGCATGAAAAGGTCCTCGCGGGCACCGCGCCCAGCACTGTACTGCTGCTCGAACACGCCGCGGTTTATACCGCCGGCAAGCGCACCGAAGACCACGAACGGCCCTTTGACGGAACTCCTGTTGTGGCCGTGGACCGCGGCGGCAAGCTGACCTGGCACGGCCCCGGCCAGCTCATTGGCTACCCCATCATCAAACTCCGGAACAAGGCCGGCATCCGCGACTACGTGGAGCGGCTGGAAGCGGTCATCATCGCCGTGCTGGCGGACTACGGCATCGCCGCCGTCCGGATCAAGGGCCGCGCGGGCGTCTGGATCGAAGAGGACGAAAAGGGTCCGGACCGCAAGATCGCGGCCATCGGCATCCGCGTCCACGAGGGCGTCACCATGCACGGTTTCGCGATCAACTGCAACAACGATCTCGCCCCCTACGGCCAGATCATCGCCTGCGGGATCAGTGACGCCGGAGTCACCACGATCACCCAGGAACTTGGCAGGGACGTCACCCCGGCGGACCTCGTGTCGCGGATCACCGAAGAACTGCGCAACAATGAACAAGCCCTAGTTGCAACCCCAGAAGGAGCTCTACTGTGACACTGGCACCAGAAGGCCGGAAGATGCTGCGCATTGAGCAGCGAAACGCGGCCACACCGGTGGAACGGAAGCCGGAATGGATCAAGGCCAAGGTCCAGATGGGCCCCGAGTTCGTCCAGCTCAAGAACCTCGTCAAGAAGGAGGGCCTCCACACGGTGTGTGAGGAGGCCGGCTGCCCCAATATCTTCGAATGCTGGGAAGACAAGGAAGCCACCTTCCTGATCGGCGGCTCCGAATGCACCCGGCGCTGCGACTTCTGCCAGATCGACACCGGCAAGCCCTCCCCCGTGGACATGTTCGAGCCCACCAAGGTGGCCCGCTCGGTCCAGGCCATGCAGCTGCGCTACGCCACCGTCACCGGCGTGGCCCGCGACGACCTCGCCGACGAGGGCGTCTGGCTGTACGCCGAGACGGTCCGCAAGATCCACGAACTGAACCCGGGCACCGGCGTCGAACTGCTGATCCCCGATTTCTCCGGCAAGCCCGAGCACATCGAGGCGATCTGCGACTCCAAGCCCGAGGTCTTCGCCCACAACGTCGAAACCGTGCCCCGGATCTTCAAGCGGATCCGCCCGGCGTTCCGCTACGACCGCTCCCTGGACGTCATCACCCAGGGCCGCAAGCTCGGCATGGTGACCAAGTCCAACCTGATCCTCGGCATGGGCGAGACCCGCGAGGAAATCTCCGAGGCGCTGCGGGACCTGCACGAGGCCGGCTGCGACCTCATCACCATCACCCAGTACCTCCGCCCCTCCGAGCGGCACCTGCCGGTGGACCGCTGGGTCAAGCCGCAGGAATTCGTGGACCTGCAAAATGAAGCCGACGAGATCGGCTTCCTCGGCGTCATGTCCGGACCCCTGGTGCGTTCCTCCTACCGCGCCGGCCGGCTCTGGGCCACCGCGATGCGCAAGAAGGGCTGGGAAATCCCGGCCGAACTCGCCCACATCGAAAGCTCCGGAAGCACCCGCCAGGAAGCCAGCTCGCTGCTCGCGGCACATTCCTGAACCCTGCTCTGACACCCTTCCGATTAAGGGCCGGCACCGGATGACTCCGGTGCCGGCCCTTGGCCGTCCATCACGTAGAATTAAGGAACTATGGCGAATTCCCCTGATCCCAGCAACTCCAGCCCGGCTTCCGAAGCTCCGAAGCGCGGTCTTTTCTCCCGTAAGCCCAAGGAAGCAAAGGCCAAGAAGCCGAGCCGGCTGAAGCAGATCGGCGAGGTCTTCCAGATGACCCGCCGCCACGATCCCATGGTTCCGTGGCTCATGTTGCTGGCGTTCCTGGGTGTTGTTGCGCTCAGCCTCCTGGTCGGTTTCCTGCTCAACAACTGGATCACCGGCCTGATCATCGGCATCGCCCTCGGTGCCCTCGCGGCCACGCTGATCCTGTCCCGCCGCGCCGAGCGCGCCGCGTTCGCGCAGATCGAGAACCAGCCGGGCGCCTCAGGCGCCGCGCTGGGCACGCTCAAGCGCGGCTGGATCACCGAGGACCAGCCCGTCGCCGTGAACCCCCGCACGCAGGACGCCGTCTTCCGCGCCATCGGCCGCCCCGGCGTCGTGCTTGTCAGCGAAGGCCCCAGCAACCGGGTCAAGCCGCTGGTCGACGCCGAACGCAAACGCCTTGCACGCATCCTCCCCAACGTCACCATCCATGTGATCGAAAGCGGCCGCGGCGAGGGCCAGGTGCCGCTCAGCCAGATCGCCAAGAAGATGAACAAGCTCAAGGGTGAACTGACCAAGACCGAGGTCAGCGCCGTGTCCAAGCGCATTTCCTCACTTGGCGGCCGCCTGCCCATCCCGAAGGGCATCGATCCCTACAAGGCCCGTCCGACCCGCGGACGCTAGACGGGCGGCAGTACCGCGCCCGCAGTACAGACGCGCAGTACAGACTCGCCCCGGTTCACGGCCACGTCAGGCCGCCAGCCGGGGCGTTTCTTGTACCGCTCTTTTACGGCGCGACGTCGGTCCACCCGGCGCCACGCATCGGACACGGGATACCGGACACCGCGACACCGCGACACCGGACGCAAGAACTCAGGAGACACGCATGAAACTTCCCTCGACCGCCACGATGATCCGCATCTTCCGGGGGCTGGCGATCGCCGAAGCGTTCAGCTGGGCCGCGCTGCTGCTCGGCATGGTGCTCAAATGGGTCACCCGGACGACGGAACTCGGCGTGGAGATTGCCGGTCCGATCCACGGGGCGTTCTTCATCGGCTACGCGATTGCGGCGCTGAGCCTGTGGGCGATGCTGCGCTGGCCGTTCCGGGTGGCCTTGCTTGCAGGGCTCTCCGCCGTCTTCCCGTTCGCGACGGTTTGGTTTGAGCGCTGGGCCGGCCGCCGCGGATACCTGGCGGCACGGTCCGGAGAGGCTGCGCCGACGCCGGCCCAGGAGACGGCGGGCGTCTAGCTCCGCCCAGGACCTCGGGTTCCTGTGCGCCCCGGCAGCATCGCTGTGCCCATCTGACGCACATGGCCGCTATGCGGGGAGGTTAGCGGCCATTCGTGGCAAACGGAGGAGGGCCCGTCGCGCCACGGGGCGGTTAGCGGCCATGCGTGGCAAACGGACGAGGGCCCGCCGCGCCGGCACCATCGCTGTGCCCATCTGACGCACATGGCCGCAATGCGGGGCGGTTAGCGGCCATGCGTGGCAAACGGACGAGGGCCCGCCGCGCCTGGCTGCCTGGTACCGCCGTCAGACACGGGCAGCGACTACATCCGGACGAGCACCGTATTCATGGCTTTGTCGTGAAGGCCGCGCTGGTCCGGGTCGAAGATGACGGCAGGAATAACGAGGCACAGCAGCAGCGTGCGCACCAGGGCCGCGAGTGGACCCGCCGGGCCGCCGCCCGGCCGGACCACGTGGATCCCCACGATCCGGTGGCCGATGCTGTAGCCGAGGGTGCCGATGAGCAGGATCTGTTCGATGGCAAACACGGCAAGCGTGGCCCAGGAGTCGCCGCCAAAGGCGAAATTGCTGATCAGCAGTGCGATGCCCCAGTCAATGCAGATCGCCAGGATGCGCCGGCCGGCGCGGGCGATCGATCTTGGCCCGGACTCGGGCAGCCCGAGCCGCTCCCCCGGGTATCTGGAGATGCCGGATGTGTCCGGCCCGCTGAGCCATGAACCGATGTCTTTGCGATCAACCACCCTCCAAGCTTATCGGCTCTGGCCTGTCCACAGTGTGGGCGGTAGGGTGTCACACTGTGGACCAGATAGGCCACAGTGTGGACTGGCGACTACCGTTTACGTGTCAGGACATTCTGTAACCTCCCCGAAACAATGCGGACACTGCGGGGAAATCCCGCGTCCTTAGGGTGGTAACAGTTGCTAGCGACTGCGAAGCGGGGAAGCTTTTTTGCCTTCCCCGCTGTTGGACTGCGCTGGACAAATGTGCCTGACGGCCAGATCTTTCATATGCGTAAGGAGCATAGATGTTCAAGACTGCGGACGAAGTCCTCAAGTTCATCAAGGACGAAGACATCAAATTCGTCGATATCCGCTTCACCGATCTCCCTGGCGTTCAGCAGCACTTCAACGTGCCCGCCAAGAGCGTTGACGCCGACTTCTTCGTCAACGGCCAGCTTTTCGACGGATCTTCGATCCGCGGCTTCCAGGGCATCGCCGAGTCTGACATGCAGCTCATCCCGGACGTCACGACGGCGTTCATCGACACGTTCCGCATGGAGAAGACCCTTGCGCTGAACTTCTCGATCGTGAACCCGCGTACCGGTGACCCGTACCACCGCGATCCCCGCGGCGTGGCCGAGAAGGCGGAGGCCTACCTGGCTTCCACCGGCATCGCCGACACCGCGTTCTTCGCTCCCGAGGCCGAGTTCTTCGTCTTCGACAACGTCCAGTACCAGTCCTCCCCGCAGGGCAGCTTCTACAAGATCGACTCCGAGGAAGCACACTGGAACTCCGGCCGTGAGGAAGAGGGCGGAAACCTCGGCTACAAGACCCCGGTCAAGGGCGGTTACTTCCCGGTCTCCCCCACCGACAAGCAGGCCGACCTGCGCGATGCCATGTGTGTTGCCCTGGATGAGGCCGGCCTTGAGGTCGAGCGCAGCCACCACGAAGTCGGCTCCGCCGGCCAGGCTGAGATCAACTACAAGTTCACCACCCTGACCCACGCGGCTGATGACCTGCAGAAGTTCAAGTACGTCATCAAGAACACGGCCGATGCCTGGGGCAAGTCCGTGACCTTCATGCCGAAGCCGGTCTTCGGTGACAACGGCTCGGGCATGCACTGCCACCAGTCGCTGTGGACCGGCGGCGAGCCGCTGTTCTACGACGAGAAGGGCTACGCCGGCCTGTCCGACACCGCCCGCTGGTACATCGGTGGCCTGCTGAAGCACTCCTCCGCCGTCCTGGCCTTCACCAACCCGACGGTGAACTCCTACCGCCGCCTGGTCAAGGGCTTCGAAGCCCCGGTCAACATGGTTTACTCGCAGGGCAACCGCTCCGCCGGTATCCGTATCCCGATCACGGGCTCCAACCCGAAGGCCAAGCGCATCGAGTTCCGCGCTCCGGACCCCTCCTCCAACCCGTACCTGGCGTTCGCTGCCCAGCTGATGGCCGGCATCGACGGCATCCGCAACCGGATCGAACCCCCGGCTCCGATCGACAAGGACCTCTACGAGCTCCCGGCCGAAGAAGCCAAGGACATCCCCAAGGCTCCGGGCACCCTCGAGGAGGCCCTGGATGCACTGGCCGAGGACAACGAGTTCCTGCAGGCCGGCGGCGTCTTCACCCAGGACCTGATCGACACCTGGATCGAGTACAAGTACGAGAACGAGATCCGTCCGCTCTCGCTGCGCCCGAACCCGTACGAGTTCGAGCTCTACTACGGCGTCTAGTCGCACCCTGCGAGTGAAGACGGCTTAGGCCGCCTCGCCGCGGATTCGCGAAACAATCAAGGGCCGGCCACGGGTATCAACCCGTGGCCGGCCCTTTTGTCATGCCACAATCCGCTTGCTCCGACGCCCGGTCATATGGCCGTGGTTGCGGGTGCGAGTGCCCAATCCAACGCGTAGTCGGCCACTTGTTCCCAGCCGGGCTCGCCGCAGGTCCAGTGCGACCGGCCGGGGAACTCGTGATACGCGGTGAGGGAGGGCGACTTCCCCCAGTGCTTCGCATTCGATTTGTTGACCGCCGGGGGCATGATGTGATCTGCGCCGCCGGCGATGAAGAGGAGCGGCGCCCGCTCGATCGAATAGTCGACCCACGTTTCCTGGGGTCCGGGCTTGAAGTTTGCGATCAGTCCGTACGCCCACACCCAGTTCCCGGGAGCGGCGATTGCGTACTTTTCCCAAACCGCGTCGGAGGCCTCCTTGGAGAGCGTGTTTGTGAACGCGTAGTGGAACTCTTCTGGCGTGAACGCGACTGCCTTGTGGATGTTGGCCGGGTTCTTTAGTGCCGGAAACAGTGACCGCGCCTGCGACAGTGGGGTCACGCGCACTCCCTCCGTCGGTGCGGAGTTAATGGCGACGGCAGCGGCCCCAAGGCCTCGGGCGACGAGGAGCTGAGTGAGCGTCCCGCCGAACGAGTGACCCATGATAATCGGCGGTTTCGGTAGCGCCCCGATCTGCGCCGCGATGTGGTCCACGGTTTCCGGCACCGTCAAGTTCGCGATGATGTCGGGGTTCTCGCGCAGCGCCTCGACTTCGATCTCGAATCCAGGGTAGGCGGGCGTGAGCACTGTAAAGCCCTTGGCTTCGTAGTACGCCTTCCAGTCCTCCCAGCTGCGCGGGGTCATCCACAGCCCGTGAACGAGCACGATCGTGTCGGGCGCCTCAGTTTGCGACATAGCTTCTTCCTTCTCGTGTTCAGGTGCGGCTGTCGGAATCGATGACTGCGAGCAGGTCGGTGTCGAGCGGCTCGCATTCGGTGCCGGGCAAACCGTGAGCGCCGCCTTTGTAAACGATGAGCCTGCGTTCGGGACAATCTGGCGGAAAGTTTGCCGCTGACGTCGAAAGGGTTTTGGTGACCGACATGCTCGTCCTTTCGGTTGAAGCCTGTCAAGGGGTCGCAAGAACTCATCAAGCGCCCGAGTGTTGAATGCGGTCCGGGACAGTGCGCGGGTGCGATCACCGGGCGGCGTCAACTACAGTTGACGTTCCGCTGCCCGCGACTGACGGAAATGCGTATGGGGGTTCAAACCGCCCGGTTCAGAATGCCCGGTACATGACGCGCTGCGGGCCGGCGTCGCCGCCTTCATAGCGGCCGCCGTCCTCGAATCCGGCGTTGCGGTAAGCGGCTTGCCCGCCGGGGTTCAGTTCGTTGACGGAGAGTACGACGCCGGTCTGGCCGCTGCCGAGGCCCGCCGTCAGTTTGGCTGCCTCCCGCACGGCGGCCTCCGCGGCGAGGGTGCCGAGGCCCTTGCCCTGCTGCCGCCGGTCGATCAGGAAGCCCCGCAGGAGCCAGGCGGTGTGGTCCTCGGCCCAGCCGGCGAGGGTCGCCGCTCCGGCCTGGAGCGTCAGGACTCCCACGGCGGCCCCGTTCGCATCCACGGCGAACGGGTGCCGAGACTCTTCCTCGAGCCCGATCAGCATCATCCGCAGCGGGTCCCCCACGAACTTCTGCTGCCCCTCGCCGAGCTCCAGCAGCGCGATCTCCCCAAGCTTGATTGCCCGGGCGTCGTCGTCGAGGTTCTTCAAAGGCAGCAGCCATACGTGTCCGGACATGTAGACAGCGTACCCGCGCCACCGGCGCCCCTGCCTGCAGGACTGCGGCTGCAGGACTGCGGCTACAGGGCTGCGGCTACAGCGCAGCGTCCTTGGGAGGTCCGGCCGGATCCATCCAGAAGACTTCCCAGAGGTGGCCGTCAGGGTCCTGGAAGCTGTGGGTGTACATGAAGCCGTAGTCCTGGGCTTCCTCCGATGCCGTGCCCCCGGAGGTCAGGGCGGTACGGATGACCTCGTCCACGGCTTCGCGGCTCTCAAGCGAGAAGGACATGATGACCTCGGCGGTGCCGGCCGTAGCGGCGACGGACTTCGAGGTGAAGGTCTTGAAATAGGACTCGACGAGCAGCATCACGTACGCGCCGTCGTTGACGATCATGCAGGTGGCGTTCTCATCGGTGAAGTCGGGGTTGAAGGAGAATCCCAGCGCCGTGAAGAATTCAACGGTCTTATCGAGGTTCCGGACGGGAAGGTTCACAAAAAGTTGCCTGGCCATTGGCCCAAGGTAGCACCGCCCGCAGCAAGTGTCAGTAGACCCTGTCTGCAGCCGGCAGGCCGCCGCCGGGCGCTATTGGCCGTAGAAGACCCGCTCGAATACCGCCCGGGCGCGCCGGCTCAACCGCAGGTAGTCCTCCTCCAGCGCCGCGGCGTTGCCTTGTCCGTAGCCGCACCAGCGGGCCACCGCCTCAAGGTCGCGGCGGGACGAGGGCAGCAGGTCCGAGGGCCGGCCGGTCCAGATGACGTTGGCCGAACGGATCCGGCTCGCCAGCCGCCAGGCCCGGAGGAGGATGACGGTGTCCCCGGCGTCGATCAGGTCCAGTGCCGCGGCCGCCTCGAGCGCGTCCACCGTGGACGTGGTCCGCAGCTCCGGGTGCCGGCCGGCGTGGCGGAGCTGGAGCAGCTGGGCCAGCCATTCGACGTCGCTCAGCCCGCCCCGGCCAAGCTTCAGGTGACGGGCGGGATCGGCGCCGCGCGGCAGGCGCTCCGCCTCGACCCTGGCCTTGACCCGCCGCACCTCCCGCACGTCCTGGTCAGACAAAGACTCCGGGTACCGGATGGTGTCGATCAGCGCCACGAAGTCCTCGGCCAGGGCATCGTCGCCGGCCATGGGGCGCGCCCGCAGCAACGCCTGGGCCTCCCAGACGAGGGACCACCGGCGGTAGTACTCGGCATAGGACTCCAGCGACCGCACCATGGGCCCGCTCTTGCCCTCGGGGCGCAGGTCCGCGTCCACCGCGAGCACCCGCTCGGCCAGGATCGCCGGTTTGAGCGGCTGGGTCAGCAGGCTGGAGAGCTTGCCCACGATCTGCAGGGCCTGAGCCTGTGCCTCCTCTTCCGGCACGCCGGGGAGCCCGCGGTGGACGTACATGACGTCGGCGTCCGACCCGTAGCCGATCTCCCGGCCGCCCTGACGGCCCATCGCGACCACCAGCACGTGGGTCTTCAGCGGTTCCTCGACGGTGACGATTGTCTCCGCCACGCGCAGCGCCCCCAGGACGGCGGCCCGGTCGGTGTCGGCAAGGGCTTCCCCCACCTGGTCCTGGTCCAGCAGCCCGGCGCTGTCCGCGATGGCGACCCGGAGGATTTCCCGGCGCCGGATCAGCCGGATCAGCCGCATGGCGCTCTCCGGGTCCGCGTGCCGGGACATCTTCGAGGTGATCTCAAGCCATTGGGATTCGAAGCTGAGCGGCACCAGTTCCTTGTCCGTGCCCAGCCACGCCACTGATTCGGGCGAAACCTCCAGCAGGTCCGCGATCAGCCGGGAGTTGGCGAGCACGTGGCAGAGCCGTTCGGCCGCGGCCGTCGAATCCCGGAGCATGCCCAGGTACCAGTGTGTTGTGCCGAGGGCCTCGCTGACCCGCCGGAAGGCGAGCAGCCCGGCGTCGGGGTCAACGCCGTCGGCGAGCCAGTCCAGCAGGATGGGCAGGAGCTGGCGCTGGAGTGCCGCGCGCCGGCTCACGCCGGCGGTGAGGGCCTCGATGTGCCGCATGGCGCCGGGGGGATCGAGGTAGCCGAGGGCGGCGAGGCGGCCCTGGGCGGCTTCCGGGGTCAGGCGTGCCTCTTCGCTGCTCAGGGTGGCGACGGTATTGAGCAGGGGCCGGTAGAAGATTCGTTCGTGGAGTTCCCGCACGGAGCGCTTGGTTTTTCGCCACGCCGCGACCAGGGCGTCCGGCTTGGGCCGCTCGGCGGAGAACGGTCCCAGGACCGCCTTGGCGAGGGACCGCAATGACGCCTCGTTCACCGGCATGAGGTGCGTCCGGCGCAGCTGGAACAGCTGGATCCTGTGTTCGAGCAGCCGCAGGTACCGGTAGTCGCGGTCAAACTCCGCGGCGTCGGAGCGGCCGATGTACCCGCCGGCGGACAGCGCGGCGATGGCCGAGGTGGTGTCCCGGCGGCGCAACGATTCATCGGACTTGCCGTGCACGAGCTGCAGCAGCTGGACGGTGAATTCGACGTCGCGCAGTCCGCCGCGGCCCAGCTTGATCTGCCGCTGTTCCTCCTCGGCTGGAATGTGCTCGGTGACGCGGCGGCGCATGGCGCGGACGGATTCGACAAAGCCCTCCCGCCCGGCCGAGGACCAGATCAGGGGCGTCAGCGCTGCTTCGTAGCGGGCTCCCAGGGCGGTGTCGCCGGCGATGGTCCGGGCCTTCAGCAGGGCCTGGAATTCCCAGCTCTCGGCCCAGCGCGCGTAATAGCTCTCATGCGAGGCGAGGGTCCGGACCAGCGGCCCCGACTTTCCCTCGGGCCGGAGGTTCGCATCCACTTCCCACAGTCCGGGTTCGCGGCTCGTGGACATGATCGCGCGTGAGATCCCGGAGGCCAGGACGGTGCCGATCGTCGTGGCCCGGGTCTCCTCCAGCGCGCCGGAATCGATCACGTAGATGACGTCGACGTCGGAAATGTAGTTCAGTTCGCGGGCACCGCATTTGCCCATGCCGATCACGGCGAGGCCGACGTCGGCCACCTCCGCGGCGTCGAACTTCTCCGCCGCCTCGGCCCGGGACACGGCGAGGGCCGCCTCGAGGGCGGCGCCGGCGAGATCTGCCAGTTCCGCACCCGCGGCGGGCATAAAGTCCAGCGGATCGGCCGCGCACAGGTCCTTGATGGCCAGCTCCACGAGCCCGCGCCGGTAGGCGGTGCGCAGGGCCGCGTAGGCTTCCTGACCGCTCAGGGCGGCCACCGGCCGGGCCGACTTGGGATCGGCCCGGACCGACTGCAGCAGCCGGGTGCGCAGGGCCACGGTGTCGGCGGGCAGCGGTTCCGGGCTGACCCGGACGTCAAAGGCGTCGAGGTGTTCGGGGTGGCGGATGAGGAACTCGCCCAGCGCCTCGGAGGCCCCCAGGACCCGGTACAGCGGTTCGCTGCTTTCCGGGTCCGCGACGGCAAGCTTGCGCAGCTCCGGGTGCTTCTCGATCAGCCGGACCAGGGACTGCAGGGCCGTGTCCGGGTTGGCCGCCAGCTGCAGCCCCGCGAAAAGGGCGTCCTGGTCGAGTCCCTCCAGTTCCCGGGCCGCCAGGAACCGCTCGCCCTTGTCCAGATCGCTGAAGCCGGCGGCAATGAGGCGTCGTGCCAGGCTCATCGGGGCAACCTACAGGATGCCGAGATTGCGCTGCAGTTCGTAGGGCGTCACCTGGAGGCGGTAGTCCTGCCATTCTGCACGCTTGTTGCGCAGGAAGTGCTCGAACACCTGCTCGCCGAGGATCTGCGGCATGAGCTCGGAATCCTCCATGGTCCGGATGGCGTCGTGCAGGCTGGCCGGCAGCGGGTCGTGTCCCATGGCGCGGCGTTCCGCCGAGCTCAGCGACCAGATGTCGTCCTCGGCCGCGGCGGGGAGCTGGTAGCCCTCCTCGATGCCCTTGAGGCCGGCACCGAGGAGCACGGCGTAGGCCAGGTAGGGGTTGGCGGCGGAGTCGATGCCACGGTATTCGATCCGCGCGGACTGGCCCTTGCCGGGCTTGTACAGCGGGACGCGGACCAGGGCGGAGCGGTTGTTGTGGCCCCAGCTCAGGTAGCTCGGCGCCTCTCCCCCGCCCCAGAGCCGCTTGTAGGAGTTGACGAACTGGTTGGTCACGGCCGTGAATTCGGGGGCGTGCTTGAGGATGCCGGCAATGAACTGGCGCGCCGTCTCGGACAGCTGGAACTCGGAACCGGCCTCGTAGAAGGCGTTGGTGTCCCCTTCGAAGAGGGAGAAGTGGGTGTGCATGCCGGAACCCGGGTGGGCGGTGAAGGGCTTGGGCATGAAGGTGGCATACGTGCCCTGCTGCAGCGCGACTTCCTTGATGACCGTGCGGAACGTCATGATGTTGTCCGCGGTCTGCAGCGCGTCGGCGTAGCGCAGGTCGATTTCGTTCTGGCCCGGTCCGGCCTCATGGTGGCTGAATTCGACGGAGATGCCGACCGATTCGAGCATGGTCACGGCGGTCCGGCGGAAGTCCTGGGCCACGCCGCCCGGGACGTGGTCGAAGTAGCCGCCCTCATCCACGGGGACGGGTGATCCGTCGGGGCCGGGTTCCTGGGACTTGAGCAGGTAGAACTCGATCTCGGGGTGGGTGTAGCAGGTGAAGCCCATGTCCGCGGCCTTGGCCAGGGTGCGCTTGAGGACGTTGCGTGGGTCCGCAGCGGAAGGTTCGCCGTCGGGTGTCAGGATGTCGCAGAACATCCGCGATGTGGCCTCCGTCTCGCCGCGCCACGGCAGGATCTGGAACGTGGCCGGATCCGGCTGGGCCAGCATGTCGGATTCGAAGACGCGGGCCAGGCCTTCGATCGAGGAACCGTCGAATCCGAGTCCTTCCTCGAAGGCGCCTTCCACCTCGGCCGGGGCCAGGGCCACGGACTTGAGCGATCCCACGACGTCGGTGAACCACAGGCGCACAAACCGCACGTCGCGCTCTTCGATCGTCCGCAGGACAAACTCTTGCTGGCGGTCCATACTGGCCTCTTTCCGGTTCTTCCATCCGCCCCAGGCCCGGCATTCATGGGCCCCGCGGCTGCTCACGGTTCACTTTACTAAGCATTGCCACCGATTACCGAAGCCGGACCCCCGCGTAACACACCGTTAACATACAGGCGGTCGAATTCGCGGCGCTCGGCGGCAATGCGCCGTCGCACGGACCGCCCGCGTGATGTGATTCACGGCACACGAAGGCGTCTCCCGGTAGCTGCGGCACTTCGTCTCGCACTACGCTCGTGGCATGGCCTCAAGTAACAGCTCCGATTCCAGCACGCCCGCAGAACTTGCGGCCCCCTACGGCAGCGGCCCGGCAGCGGCTTCAGCGGCCGCCTCATCGGCCACGTCGGCCGGTGGCACCGGCGGGACCGCCGGCGGGGGTGCGGAGGCGGCCCGGAAACCGGCAGCCAGGATCCGCACGCACCATCTCCAGGCGGCCAAGGTCAACGGTGAACGCTTCGCCATGCTCACCGCGTACGACCAGTACAGCGCAGAAATCTTTGACCAGGCAGGCATCGAGGTGCTCCTGGTGGGCGATTCGGCCTCCAACAACGTCTTCGGCAACGAGACCAGCCTTCCCGTGACGGTGGACGAGCTCCTTCCGCTGTGCCGGGCCGTCGCCCGCTCCGCGCGACGGGCCCTGGTGGTCGCCGACCTGCCGTTCGGCAGCTACGAGGTCTCCGCCCAGCAGGCGGTCGCCACCGGCGTCCGGTTCCTGAAAGAGGGCCTGGCCCACGCCGTCAAGATCGAAGGCGGAAAGTTCTACGCCGAGACCGTCCGCGCCATGGTCCAGGCCGGCATCCCCGTCATGGCGCACATCGGTTTCACCCCGCAGAGCGAGCACTCCCTCGGCGGCTACCGCGTCCAGGGCCGCGGCGATGACGCCCAGCGCTTGATCGACGACGCCGTCGCGCTGGCCGACGCCGGCGCGTTCAGCGTGCTCATGGAAATGGTCCCGGCCGCCACGGCGGCCGCCGTGGACGCCGCCGTCGACGTCCCCACGGTGGGCATCGGCGCCGGCAGCGCCACGACCGGACAGGTCCTGGTGTGGCAGGACATGGCCGGCCTGCGCGGCGGAAAGATGGCGAAATTCGTCAAGCAGTACGCCGACCTGCGCACGTCCCTCAGCGATGCCGCAAAAGCCTACGGCGACGACGTGCGCTCGGGCCAGTTCCCCGGCCCGGAACACTCCTTCTAGTTCCCCGCCTGCAGGCCCCGGACCTTCTTCATCAGGGGACGCTTCGGCAACACATCATCCTTCATGGGCGAGGCGTTGGGCCTCCAGTGCGGGCACACTGACCATTAAGGTCTGCATTAGGACCTCAAGATGTTCCGCCGGCCCGGACGGTTTCATGCGCTCCGCGTAAGGTCAGGCTCCGACGGACACGATTCGAGGAGTATCGATGGACACGAATAGCTTCTGGGACGTTCTGCTGTGGAGTTTCTGGTTCTTCATCTGGATCGCTGCGCTGATGGTGTGGTTCCGCTGCCTGATGGACTTGTTCAGCGACCACGAGCTCAGCGGCTGGGCCAAGGCCGGCTGGGTTATCCTGCTGATCTTCGTTCCCTGGCTCGGCGCCCTCATCTACTTGATCGCCCGGGGCCGCAGCATGGCCGATCGTCAAATGAAGATTGTGGCCCAGCAGCAGGCTGCCCAGCAGGAGTACATCAAGCAGGCCGCAGGCTCGACGGCCAGCCCGGCCGCCCAGATCGCAGATGCCAGGGCGCTGCTTGATTCCGGAGCCATCAACCAGACCGAGTTTGATTCCCTCAAGGCCAAGGCCCTGGCCTGACACGAAATCGGGCCACGCCCGACATGAGAATCACCTGGCTTGGTCACTCCTCGGTGGTTCTGGATCTCGACGGGGTTCGGGTCTTGACCGATCCGCTGCTCCGTTCCCATGCCGGGCTGCTCCGACGCCTGGCACCGCGGCCGGACCCGGCGTCGTGGGACCGACCGGACGTGGTGCTCCTCTCCCATCTGCACCACGACCACGCCGAGTTGCGCTCCCTGCGCCTGCTGCGCGGGGCGGTGCTGATGAGCGCGCCGGCGAACGTGGCCTGGCTGCGGCGCCGAAAGCTGGCGCACACAGCCTCCTTGGGTGACGGCTGGACCCCGGTAGGCAACGGGGTCCAGATCCGCCAGGTGCCGGCCGAGCATCGCAGCCGACCGATGCCGCACCGTCCCAACGACGCGAATGGCCAGCTCGTTCGTGGCCCGTCGGGCACGGTGTGGATCGCGGGTGACACGGGGTTGTTTCCGGAGATGGCCGCGCTCCCCGCCATGGCGGCAGGCCCGATCGATGTCGCCCTGGTGCCGGTCTGGGGGTGGGGACCGAGGCTCTCGGCGGGCCACCTGACTCCAGAGACCGCCGCCCGGGCTGTCGCGATGAGCGGCGCGCGGTTTGCCCTGCCGGTGCACTGGGGGACGCTGCACCCTCCGTTCGTCACCAACTTTGCCCGGAGCTGGCTCGAGCGGCCCGGGCACCGGTTTGCCGACGCCGTGGCGAAGCAGGCTCCTGGCTGCACGGCAGTCGTCCTTGCTCCCGGCGAGTCATGGGTCGCCCCCGTGTCAGCCGCGTAAGCCGCGGGCCTCGGACTGGCCCGGCCCCTGGGGATCCCCAACCAGTCGCTTAGTCGCGGGACGCCGTCGTGGCGCGCTGGCCGCAGGACTCGAGCATCGCCACGAGCACCTGGTGGAGTTCGCCGGCCCCCTCGATCCGCTCGGGCAGCCCTGCCATGAGATCGGCCGGGCCCATCAGCATGGCGCGGTCCTGCCAACCGCCCAGGCCCCCGTGGGATCCCACGAGGCCTTCGAAGGCTGCGACGTCGCCGGTCACGGGATCCACCGTGCTGTTGACGTAGAGATCCGGCGCCTCGGGGTGCATCAGCGCGAGCTTCAGCACCCGCGCCGCATGCGGCCCGAAGCCTGCCAGCGGGTCGGTGCCCTCCACTGCCCCACTGGTGATGTTGCGGCGCCCACCGCTTCCGATCGCCCACGCCCCGCCGTCGTCATCGATGCCGGCCACGAACCCGACGCCGGGATGGCCCGCCAGGCCGGGGACCAGGGCCGGCCACTGATGTTCGAGGGCCTGGAGACTCAGGCGCCGGTCACCCCTCAAGTACACCAGGCCCAGGTTGCCCGAGCCCAACACGACTACCGGATCCTCGGCGGCGTCGCCCGGAGCCGGCGTCTCTTGTGCCTTGGTCAGCACCTCGTCGGCACGGCCGGCGAGCTTCCCCGACAATCCGCCAGAGGCGACGTCGCCGGCGATGGAGTCCGCCCGCCCGAGTCCCTCGACGGATGCGTCCACGTTCTGAACGTGTTCCTGCATCAGTTCCGCGCACAGATCGCCAAGCGTCTGGTCATATTTGTCCGCGAACGGCGTGCCTTGGGACTGGCCGTGGTCCGAGAGCACCACCAGCCGGTAGCGGCGGGGAGCGGACCCGGCGAGTTCGGCCAAGGCACCGAGCGTGCGGTCCAAACCATCCAGGGCTGCAAGCGACTCGGGGCGGAACATGCCTGCGTGGTGGGCGATCTCGTCGTAGTCAACGTAGTCGACATAGATGCACTTCGTGCCGCGACGCAGCTCCTCCGCCACCAGGGCCGTGTTCAGGTCCCGCAGCAGACCGTTGGTGACAGCCCGCAGCAGGGCGAAGGTCCAGTCCCGCCGCACCCGCGGGTTGAGGTCACGTTTGATCTGTCTCCGGGCCTGCCAACGCTCCTTGAAGATCTCGCCGACGGTCCGCGTGAAGCTGCGCATGAAGCCGTTAGGGGTGGCAAAAAACCAGGCGAACGCCCGGCGGGTCTGGGTGGAGCCGCGCCGGACCTCCACCCGGCTCATCGTCAAGAACGAGCGGGGCGCGTCACCGGTGAACAGGTTCGAGATGGAGACGCCGTCGTCGCAGAGCAGGCCCTGGCCAGTGCTGTGCCTGTCCTCGATCACCCGGGCGTCTGCCGGACGGTTGGCCACCAGGACGCGTTGGAGCTCACGGTCATACCACCGGAAGGCCGGGATCCCGTCGACCGTGCCGTGCAGAATGCCCATCTGGCTCGCCGGCGTGGTGCAGGGCAGCTGGGGAGTCCATTCACGGAACTGGTAATCCCCCGAGGCCAGCCAGCGCCGGAGATGGGGCACTCCCCCGGACTGGACCGCCCACTGCAGCACCGGGAAGGGGACCCCGTCGAGCTGGACGAACAGGACACCGTCCACCTCCGGATCGGTCACCGTTTCCTGCCGCCGTGCCCTTCCGGCCAGCGAGGTGATCAGCCCGTCATCGGTTCCGGCTGTGGTGGCCCAGGAGATGAGCGTGCCCACGACGGCACTGACCCAGGTAGCGGCGAGGGCCGTCAACGGCGTCGACTCGATGCCGGGCACCAGACGGATGGCGACGTACATGATCAGGGCCTGCCCCACCAGGGCGGTAAGAAGCACTGCCACCCAGCCCACCCTGGCCGAGATCTCCACCAGCACGGGGCGCAGGACCAGGCCGACGAGGCCGGCTGCCGCCGCCACGGCGGCGTATGACCACCAGCTGGCCGCAGAGAACCCCGGCAGCAGGGCGCCGGTGATAATGAGGGCTACCGTCGAGGCAGCCCAGGCAAGGGCGAGCCTGGCGAGGTCTGAGATTCGGGCGCCGCGGGTGCGGGCAACGCGCGTCGGCATTTTCCCAGTATGGCGGGCGACAACCGGCCGGCACTCACCCTCACAGGGTGAGAATCACGGTCTGGGAAAAATCAGTCAGCGTGTGCGAAGTCCGGTCCGCGGTCGCCGCGGGATTCCACCGCGGGCGCAGCAGGCCCGTACGGGCTAGTCGTCCTCGTCCTTGTCCCACGCCTCGTTGCGCGCCTTGACCTTTTCCAGGGCGTGTTCGGCTTCCTCACGGGTCTTGTACGGTCCGATCAGCTGGCTCCAGTCGGACATCGCGTCTTCCTCGATCTCGTGGGTGTTGACGTTGTACCAGTATTCGGGCATCGGAGCTCCTTTATGGCCCGGAGCGTGTCCGGGGTTGAGTGTCCACGCGGCAGTCCTGCCACTATTCCGGCCGTACTGCCCTGCTGTGGGCGTTTGTATTTTGCGGCTGTATTTTCCGGGCTGTATTTTCCGGGCTGTATTTTCCGGGCTGTATTTTCCGGGCTGCGCCCGGCTACTTATATGATCAATCTATGCCTTCTCTAGCCTCAACTGCACCCATCGGCACGCTGGTCCCGGGGACAGTGAGCCCGCAGCTTCCCGTACCGCCGTCCATCCCGCGTCCGGAATACGTAGGCAAGCCGGCTCCTGCAAAGTTCACAGGGTCCGAGGTCAAGTCGGCAGAGACCATCGAGAAGATCCGGATCGCCTCCAAGATCGCCGCCCAGGCCATCGTGGAGGTCGGCAAGCACATCGAACCCGGCGTCACCACCGACCAGCTGGACCGGGTGGGCCATGAATTCCTGCTGGACCACTACGCCTACCCCTCCACCCTCGGATACCGCGGCTTTCCGAAGTCCCTGTGTTCCTCCCTCAACGAGGTCATCTGCCACGGAATCCCGGACAGCACGGTGGTCCAGGACGGCGACATCCTCAACATCGACATCACGGCCTTCATCGGCGGCGTCCATGGCGACACCAACTACACCTTCCTGGTCGGCGACGTCGACGAGGAATCCCGCCTCCTCGTCGAGCGCACCCGGGAATCGCTGAACCGCGCCATCCGGGCGGTAGCACCCGGCCGCGAAATCAACGTGATCGGCCGGACCATCGAGTCCTACGCAAAACGCTTCGGCTACGGCGTGGTCCGCGACTTTACCGGGCACGGGGTTGGCGAAGCCTTCCACACCGGGCTGATCATTCCGCACTATGACGCGGCCCCCGCATACAACACCACCATGGAAACCGGTATGGTGTTCACGATCGAGCCGATGCTGACCCTGGGCACCGTTGACTGGGACATGTGGGCCGATGACTGGACCGTCGTGACCCGCGACCGCAAGCGCACCGCCCAGTTCGAGCACACCCTGCTCGTTACGGAGTCCGGCGCCGAGGTCCTCACGCTGCCCTGACCGTTTGCTCCACACGCTAGTTCCCGGAACCACCTGCTCTTTCACCGCCGGCCCCGCCCGGCCACTACAGCCCGCCCCTGCCACGAACGGAACGACATTGGCCAAGAAGGACGAAAAGTCGAAGAAGAACGCCCCCCTGATCGGCATTGACATCGGCGGGACCGGAATCAAGGGCGGGATCGTGGACCTGAAGAAGGGGAAGCTGATCGGCGACCGCGTGCGCTTCCCGACGCCGCAGCCCTCCACCCCTGAGTCCGTGGCCGAAGTCGTCGCGCAGGTTGTCGCCGAACTCTCTGCCCGTTCCGGTGCCCCCGACCCCAGCAGCCCGGTGGGGGTCACGTTCCCCGGCATCATTCAGCACGGCGTGGTCCACTCTGCCGCGAACGTGGACAAGTCGTGGCTGGAAGCCGACATCGATGCCATGCTCACGGCGCGTCTCGGCCGCCCCGTGGAGGTCATCAACGACGCCGACGCCGCCGGACTCGCCGAGGCCCGCTTCGGTGCAGGCGAGGGGGTCGCCGGCACCGTGCTGGTGATCACCCTTGGCACCGGCATCGGTTCGGCGTTCATCTTCGACGGGAAACTGGTTCCCAACGCCGAACTCGGGCACCTGGAAATCGACGGCTTCGACGCAGAGACCAAAGCCTCGGCCGTGGCCCGTGAGCGCGAGGGCCTCAGCTGGGAACAGTACAGCGTGCTGCTGCAGCGCTACTTCTCCCACGTGGAGTTCCTGTTCTCCCCCGAACTCTTCATTGTGGGCGGCGGCATCTCCAAGCGTGCGGACGAGTACCTGCCGCACTTGAAGCTGCGCACGCCGATCGTCCCGGCCGAACTGAAGAACGACGCCGGGATCGTGGGCGCCGCCATCGAGATTGCCCTCAAGCACAAGTTGGCCAAATAAAGGCCCGCCAAACAAAAAGCGAGTGAGCTGTAAAAGCCAATTGAGCTATCACTCCGGGTCGTTCTGAACGCTGGGAACGACCCGGAGTGATAGCTCAATTTTTTATGGAGCGGGGAGGTGGAGCCGGTGGTGGCTGCGGCTTCCCCTCCGCTGCCACCACCGGAGTCCGTGGCGGATCCTAGGACGCAGTCACCAGGACAATCAGGAAATCTACGACGGCGCCTGAAGCGGCCGTTTGTCCGGGCTCTTACCGTCCCGGCCCTTGGTCTCGGCCTCATGGCGAAGCAGGGAAATCGCCGCCTCGAAGTCTTCGAGCGATTCGAAGGCCTGGTAAACGCTGGCGAACCGCAGGTAGGCGACCTCGTCGAGGCGCTGCAGCGGCTCCAGGATCGCCAGCCCGACTTCGTGGGCCTCGATTTCGGCGGCGCCGGAGCCCCGGATCGCCTCCTCGACTTCCTGCGCCAGCAGGGCAAGGTCGTCCTCGGTGACCGGGCGGCCCTGGCAGGCCTTGCGCACGCCGTTGATGACCTTGCTGCGGCTGAACGGCTCGCCGACCCCGGAGCGCTTGATGACGGTCAGGCTCGTGGTTTCCACGGTGGTGAACCGGCGGCCGCATTCGGGGCACTGCCGGCGGCGCCGGATGGCGGAGCCGTCGTCGGCGATCCGGCTGTCCACGACGCGCGAATCAGGGTTCCGGCAGAACGGGCAATACATGTCGGTTCCTCCCCTGTCGCAATCCGGCCGTCGCAATCCGGCCGTGTCCGTGCTGTATCAGTGCCAGTTTACGACTAGATGTAGCTGAATAACAAGCCTGTAATTACTACATGTAGTGGTTTGGGGCGGCCCGGCTACCGGGCGGCGAACCGCACCGTGACGGCCTCGCCGTGCGCCGGCAGGTCCTCAGCGCCGGAGAGGCTGACGATGTGGCCGCTGACCTGCTCCAACGCGGCCCGGCTGTAGTTGATGACCTGGATGGCGCGCAGGAACGTGGTCACGTTCAGCCCGGACGAGAAGGCCGCGGTGCCGCTGGTGGGCAGCACGTGGTTGGAGCCGGCGCAGTAGTCGCCCAGGCTCACGGGGCTGTAGTCCCCCACGAAGATGGCACCGGCGCTGCGGATCCGGCCGGCCACCCGCGCGGCGTCGGCGGTCATGATTTCAAGGTGTTCCGCGGCGTACGCGTCGCAGGCGGCAATGCCCTGCTCCAGGTCCTCGACCAGCACCACCCCGGATTGCGGGCCCGAAAGTGCCTCGCGGACCCGGCTGGAGTGCTTGGTGGCAGCTGCCTGCCGCTCAAGCTCCACGCGGACAGCGGCGGCGAGGGCCTCGGAGTCGGTGAACAGGACCGAGGCGGCCTTGGGGTCGTGCTCGGCCTGGCTGATGAGGTCCGCGGCCACGAGGGCCGGGCTGGCGGTGGCGTCCGCGAGGATCGCGATCTCCGTGGTGCCGGCCTCGGAATCGATCCCGACAACCCCTTTGACCAGGCGCTTGGCGGTGGCCACGAAGATATTGCCGGGACCGGTGACGACATCCACGGGGTCGATCCCGGGGAGGCGGCCGCTGTCGGACGCGTCGGCCGGGATGCCGTAGGCGAAGGCGGCGATGGCCTGCGCCCCGCCGATCGCGTAGACCTCCTCGATGCCCAGCAGGCAGGCCGCAGCCAGGATCGTTGGGTGCGGGAGGCCGCCAAATTTCTTTTGCGGCGGCGAGGCCAGGGCAATCGATTCGACGCCGGCGGCCAGGGCCGGGACCACGTTCATGATCACCGAGGACGGGTAGACCGCCAGGCCGCCGGGGACATAGAGCCCCACACGCGCTACCGGCACCCAGTTCTGGCTGACGACGGCGCCCTCGCCGAGTTCGACGTCGATGTTCGCCGGGCGCTGGGCGTCAGCGAAGGCGCGGGCCCGCTTGATGGATTCCTCCAGGGCCGCGCGCACGGCGGGATCCAGGTTCTCGAGGGCGGCACGCAGCGCCTCGGCCGGAACGCGGGGATGGGTCTGCTCGACGCCGTCGAAAGCCAGGGCCAGCTCCCGCAGTGCGCCGAAGCCCCGCGTGCGGACGGCGGAGATGATGTCCAGGACCTTGTCTTCGGCGTCGGCCATCGTCCCGGACTGTGCCCGGGGCACGGCTGCGCGGAGTCCGGCGAGGGACAGGTGCGCGCCGCGCACGTCCACCGTGCGGAAGTTAAGGGCGGCGGTCATCGGGGTCACGGGGCTGTCAGGAGTTAGGCTCACCCGACCATTTTACGTGCCCCGCCGCGGCGGGGTTTGCCGCCGTTGCCCGGGAAGAGGCTGTTCAGGAAGATCGCCAGGGCGATCGCTGCCGGCCAGATGGCGAGGACCGCATAGGAGCGCAGGGAGAAGGCGACGCTGGCGCTGGCCGAGGTATCCGCCGGCGCTCCCCACCATTGGGCGCTGAGCACGCCGGTTCCCCAGGCGATGAGCGCACCGACGGCGCCGGCGAGGACCACCAGGATGACGGCGCCGGGGCCCGGCTGTTGGTGCTTGTTGCCTGCGACGAATGACCCGGCGATGCACCCTGCGAGCAGGCACAGCCCCGCCAGCACAAGGTCCCGGGGCAGCCAGGTGGCGGTGTTGGTGCCGGCGGCGAGGTCCGGGTTTCCGGTCAGGACATTCAGGCCCGACGGCGCCAGAAGCCACCAGAGCAGCCCCACCGGGATGCCGGCGGCCGCGATGACCGCGGCCTTCCGCCATGTCCCGCCGGGTCCGGGCTGCCGCTCGGGATGCGCGGGCTGTGCGGGTTCCCCGGCGTGGTGGACGGGGCCGTCTATCGCGGACTGTGTCATGCAACAAACGGTAACAAGGATTCCCGCGGCGCATGACGCCGGCCGGCAGCACATGACGGGAGACGTAAAGAAAATGCCGCACTCGATTCCCCTGCGCAATACGCTGGCAGAGTAGAAGTACGACACGCACGTGCAGCAGGGAGTTGGATCGCAGTGGCCACAGATGAAGGTATTTTCGAGGGAACATTCAGGGAAATGTTCCGCCGGCACGCGGCGGGCGTGGCCATCATCACGGCCAACCACAACGGTGTTCCGTTCGGATTCACGGCAACCTCCGTGGCCTCACTGTCCGCCAAGCCGCCGCGCTTTACGTTCAACATGGCCAGGACCTCCAGCTCGTGGCCGGCCGTGGCGAACACGACCTACATTGGCGTGCACATGCTCGGGCTGGAAAACCAGGAGCTCGCCGACCGTTTCGCCCGGGCCGGCAACCGGTTCGACGGCGACCACTGGGAGCTCGGACCCCACGAGGTGCCCGTGCTCAAGGGGGTCAGCGGCTGGCTGATCGGCAAGGTCCAGATGCGGCTCTCCTTCGAGAACAACGCCGTCGTGGTGGTCGAGGTGGTAGAGGGCCAGGTCGGCGACGACGGCGTTCCCCTGCTCTACCACTCGGGGGCCTACAGCCAGCCCGTTCCGCTCGACTACGAGATCTGACAGACGCCTCGACGGGCCGCGCATTAAAACTTCCCCGGTGGTGCATCCGGCGACGGCCTCTGGCCGGTAGTAAGGGTGTAAGCACAACCACCGCCCCCAAGTGGGGCCCCGATGAGGAGTTGGAAATGCGCAAGACACTCTCTGCAGCCACCGGAGCAATGACGCTGCTGGCAGCAGTGGCCCTGGCCTCCCCGGCCCAGGCCGGGACCTGGCACCACAGCGACGAGGGAACGGCAAAACTCTCCGTCCTCCACGGCGTTCCGGGCCTGACCGTGGACGTCTGGGTCGACGGCAAACTCACCCTGGATAACTTCACGCCGGGCACATTGGCCGGGCCGTTGAACGTCCCCGACGGAGACCACAAGGTCGCCATCACCGGTGCCGACGCCACCAGCGCCGACCACCCCGTGATAGGTCCGGTCACGGTGGACCTCGAAGCTGGTCGGGACTACACAGCGGTCGCTCATCTGGCCGCTGACGGGAAGCCCACGGCCACCCTTTTCAGCAATAGCACTTCCGCCAGTCCGGATGGAAAGGGCAGGCTGACCGTCAGGCACGTCGCTGCGGCCCCCGCCGTCGATGTCCTGGCCGGTGGGAACGCGGTCATTGAGGGACTCACCAACCGGCATCAAAAGACCCTTACCCTCAAGGCCGGCACCGTCCCGGCCTCGGTCGCAGCCGAGGGAACCACTGACCCGCTGATCGGCCCGGCCGACGTCAAGGTCACTGCGGGGAAAAACACCATCGTCTACGCCTGGGGAAGCGTCGCCGACAACAACCTTGGGGTCGCCGTACAGGTAGTGGACTCGCGCGGACACAAAGGCCACGACGAGTAAGCCATCCGGAGCTCCAGCAGGCACCCTGTTTTCTCGCCCGGTGGGGTCGCATCAACCGCGGCCCCACCGGCACGCGCACAGTGACAGCCCGGAGGGCTGACCCGGTTCGAGCATGGCGGAGTCCCCGCGGGAGCGGCATAATGTGGTCCAACAGGGGCCATTGCCGCTCAAAGGAGCACCTGATGGAGGCTGCCGCATCGCACGATTGGGACTCCGGTCTCGATCACGCATTTGCCGGCGGCGACGAACGCGTCCTCGCGGAGGCGTACCGCCGGTTCAGTCCGCTCGTCTACACGCTGGCGCTGAGATCCTTGGGAGAGCGTGCCGCTGCCGACGACGTCACCCAGGAGGTCTTCATTCGGGCCTGGAAATCACGGACGACTTTTCGCCCGGAGGCGGCGCGGCTGCCGGCATGGCTGATCGGGATCACCCGCAATGCAATTTCCGACGCCTTGTCCGCTCGCTCCCGCCAGCGCCATCTCGAACAAGCGGCCGCTCTCTTGGTCGTTGTCCCCGCTTCCCGCCCGGATGCCGGGGACGTCGAAGAGGTCGCCGACCGCCTGACGTTGGACGAAGAACTGGAGCACTTAGGGGATCCACAGCAAGCAATAATGCGGCTGGCGTTCTATGAAGACCTGACTCACGACCAGATCTCGTCGCGCCTCAACCTGCCGCTCGGTACTGTCAAAAGCCACATCCGGCGCAGCCTCACCCGCTTACGCACCCGCCTGGAGGTGGAACATGGAACACCTTGACGCCGAACTTCTCAGTCTGCTGGCCCTTGGCGAGCCCCTGGGCACGGACGCCGACGCCGACCACCTCGCCAGCTGCCCCATGTGCAGCGAAACCCTCCGAGGCCTGCAACATGCCGTGCACGTTGCCACCCTCGACACCGCAGGCATCGAACTCGAGCAACCCGGCAGCCAGAACTGGGCTGCCATCCATCAGGCCCTCGGCCTCTCGCCGGCCCTCGCCACGGATCCCCTGAGCCAGCCCAGCTCTGGGCCCCCTGCCCCGGAGACGCCAGCCGCACCGGAGAAACCTGCCGCGGGGCAGGCGCGCCCGAACCACGGCGACGGCACGAAGCCGGCACCGATCCCACTGCGGCCCAGCGCCAAAGATGGGCATGGCCGTCCCGGTCTGTGGATTATCGCGGCTGCGGCCGGAATCGTTCTTGGCACGGCCGCCGGATGGACCGCTGCCGGAGTGCTCGGACGCACCGGCACTCCCGCACCCACCTCCACCCAGTCGGGTCCCGCTTCGACAGTCGTCGCCCAAACGTCCCTGACTCCGCTGCCCGCACATACCGGGGGCGGAGATGCCCGGGTGGAGCAACTCCCCGATGGAACCCGGCACCTGATCATCCGGCTCTCCAACGACCACATCACCGGATTCCGGGGAGTGTGGGTCGGCTCTGCCGACCTGTCCAGAATGGTCAGCCTGGGTGTCCTCGACAATGAATCCGGCAGCTTCACCATCCCGGACGGCATTGACCTGGCCCAGTACCCCATCGTGGACGTCTCCAACCAGCCATACAACGGGAACCCGGCCCACTCCGCCGACAGCATCGCCCGGGGAACGCTCAACCCGCAAAGCTGATCCTCGGATACCATGCGTGAACCCTGGCGGGGCGGGAGGGACTCGGGGCGCCCTGGATCACTCAGCCTTGCCTGGCGGCCAGCAACCCCTGCATGTCAGTTATCGAGGCAGGTCGGGCCGAGCAGCACCTTCAGGTCGCCGAACAGTGACGGGCTCGGGTTGACGCGGAGGTGCACCGGCAGGCCCATGACCTCCACCCGGGTGTCGCCTTGCAGGTGCAGCCGGACCTCCGAATTTCCGCGGTGGGTGCGCAGCACGTCGCCGAGCTCGGTGACCACGGCCTCGGTGGCCTTGTGCGTGGCCATGGTGATCACCACGGGCCCGTTCTGGCTATCGCTGAGGTCCGGCACAGAGAGTTCCATGCAGTTCAAGGTGACGGCGCCGTCGTCGCGCCGCTGCAGGCGGCCCTTGACCACCACGATCAGGTCCTCCGCGAGCACCGAGGCGATGGGGCCGTAGACCTGGCCGAAGAACATGACCTCCATGGAACCGGCGAGGTCCTCGATTTCGGCGCGGGCGTAGGCGTTGCCGCTGGCCTTGGCGATCCTCCGGCTGAGCGAGGTGATCATGCCCGCGATGGTGACGATCGAGCCGTCCGGCGGCCCGTCTTCGGCGATGATCGAAGTAATCGACCGGTCGGCGTGCTGGCTCAGGAGCCCTTCCAGCCCTTGCAGCGGGTGGTCGGAGACGTAGAGGCCGAGCATGTCGCGCTCGAACGCCAGCTTGTCCTTCTTCTCCCATTCCGGCAGATCCGGGATCTCCGTGCTGAGCGACGCCTCGGGCTCCTGGTCCTCAAAGCCGGCGAAGAGGTCGAACTGGCCGATCGCCTCGTTGCGCTTGAGGGTGATGACGGAGTCGATCGCTTCTTCATGGATCATGGCCAGGGCACGCCGGGGGTGGCCCAGCGAATCGAAGGCGCCGGCCTTGATCAGGGATTCGATGGTGCGCTTGTTGCAGACCACCGCCGGGACCTTCAGGAGGTAGTCCTTGAAGGAGGTATAGGCGCCTTCTTTTTCGCGCGCCGCCACCATGGCCTCGACGGCGTTCACGCCGACGTTGCGGATGGCGCCCATGCCGAAACGGATGTCGGTGCCCACAGGGGTGAAGTTGAGAGCTGACTCATTGACGTCGGGCGGCAGCACCGTGATGCCCATGCGCCGGCATTCGTTGAGGTAGATCGCCGATTTGTCCTTGTCGTCGCCCACCGAGGTCAGCAGGGCGGCCATGTACTCCGGCGCATAGTGCGCCTTCAGGTACGCGGTCCAGTAGGAGATCACGCCGTAGGCGGCCGAGTGCGCCTTGTTGAAGGCGTAGTCGGAGAACGGCAGCAGGATGTCCCAGAGGGTCTTGACCGCGGCCATGGAGTAGCCGTTGTCCTGCATGCCCTGGGAGAAACCGGCGAACTGCTTGTCCAGCTCGGATTTCTTTTTCTTGCCCATGGCGCGGCGCAGGATATCGGCCTGGCCCAGGGTATAGCCGGCGAGCTTCTGCGCCACGGCCATGACCTGCTCTTGATACACGATCAGCCCGTAGGTCCCGCCGAGGATTTCGGACAGCGGTTCCTCAAGCTCCGGGTGGATCGGGATGACTTCCTGGATCTTGTTCTTGCGCAGCGCGTAGTCGGTGTGCGCGTTGGCGCCCATGGGTCCGGGCCGATAGAGGGCCAGCACGGCGGAGATGTCTTCGAAGTTGTCAGGCTTCATCAGCTTGAGCAGGGACCGCATGGGGCCGCCGTCGAGCTGGAAGACTCCGAGCGTGTCTCCCCGGGCCAGCAGCTCGTAGGACGCCGTGTCATCCAACTCGAGCGTTTCGAGGTCGAGGTCGATGCCGCGGTTCATTTTGATGTTTTCGAGGGCATCGGAAATGATCGTCAGGTTTCGCAGCCCGAGGAAGTCCATTTTGATCAGGCCGAGGCCTTCGGACGTCGGGTAGTCGAACTGGGTGATGACCTGGCCGTCCTGGAAGCGGCGCATGATCGGAATCACGTCGATGATGGGGTCCGAGGACATGATCACGCCGGCGGCGTGCACGCCCCATTGCCGCTTCAGGCCCTCGATGCCCAGCGCCGTTTCGAAGACCTTGGCGGCCTCCGGGTCGGTGCTGATCAGCTGGCGGAAGTCGCCGGCTTCGCTGTAGCGCTTGGACTGGGGGTTCTGGATATCGGCCAGCGGGATGTCCTTGGCCATCACGGCCGGAGGCAGCGCCTTGGTCAGTGTTTCGCCCATGCTGAACGGGTAGCCCAGCACGCGCGAAGAATCCTTGAGGGCCTGCTTGGTCTTGATGGTGCCATACGTGACGATCATCGCCACGCGTTCATCGCCGTATTTGCGCGTGACATAGTCGATCACTTCGGAGCGGCGCCGGTCATCGAAGTCGACGTCGAAGTCAGGCATGGAGACGCGGTCCGGGTTGAGGAAGCGTTCGAAGATCAGGCCGTGGTGCAGCGGGTCAAGGTCGGTGATGCGCATGGCGTAGGCCACCATGGAGCCAGCACCGGAGCCACGCCCGGGACCGACCCGGATGCCGTTGTTCTTGGCCCAGTTGATGAAGTCGGCCACCACCAGGAAGTAGCCCGGGAAGCCCATGGAGGTGATGACTTCGAGCTCATAGTCGGCCTGCTTGCGGACCTTGTCCGGGATGCCCTGGGGATAGCGGTAGTGGAGCCCCTTGTCCACTTCCTTGACCAGCCAGGACGTTTCGTCCTCCCCCTCCGGGCAGGGGAACCGGGGCATGTAGTTGGCGCCGGTGTTGAATGAGACTTCGCAGCGTTCGGCGATCAGGAGCGTGTTGTCGCACGCCTCCGGGTGGTCGCGGAACAGCTCGCGCATTTCCTGCGGTGACTTCAGGTAGTAGCCGCTGCCGGAGAAGGCGAAGCGCGAGCCGCCGTTGTCGTAGGTCGGCTCCAGGAGGGTGGAGCCGGACTGGATGGCCAGCAGGGCCTCATGCGCCTTCGCGTCGTGCTCGTGCGTGTAGTGCAGGTCGTTGGTGGCCACCAGCGGCAGGTTCAGGTCCTTGGCCAGGCGCAGCAGGTCGCCGGTGACGCGCCGTTCGATGTCCAGGCCGTGGTCCATGAGTTCGCAGAAGTAGTTCTCGGCACCGAAGATGTCGCGGAACTCGGCCGCGGCTTCCAGCGCCTCGCGGTACTGGCCGAGCCGCAGCCGGGTCTGGACCTCGCCGGACGGGCAGCCGGTGGTGGCGATGAGCCCTTCCGAGTACGTGTTCAGCAGCTCACGGTCCAGCCGGGGCCATTTGCCGAAGACCGAGTCCAATGAGGCGATCGAGGAGGCCCGGAAGAGGTTCCGCATGCCCACGTTGTTGTAGCTGAGCAGGGTCATGTGCGTGTAAGAGCCACCGCCGGAAATGTCGTCCTTGCGCTGGTGTTCCTCGCCCCAGCGCACACGGGTCTTGTCCGTGCGGGCGGTCCCGGGAGTCACATAGGCTTCGACGCCGATGATGGGCCTGATGCCCTGGTCTGTTGCGCGCTTCCAGAAGTCGAAGGCCCCGAACAGGTAGCCGTGGTCCGTCGTGGCGAGGGCCGGCATGCCGAGCCGCTCGGTTTCGTCGAATAGCTCACCGAGCCGGGCGGCACCGTCCAGCATCGAGTACTCGGTGTGGTTGTGGAGATGGACAAACGAGTCGTTGCTGGAAGTCACCGCACCATTCTAGTGCCGCGCCGCGACGGCGGCGTGCAGCCACGGCGGTGCGGACGGATCCTGCCGGCCAGGCCGGCAGGATCCGCCGGCCCGGCAGAATGCCTGTGGATTCAGGCCGCCCGTGCCGTGCGGCTCAGGCGTTTCCGGACTCCAGGACCGTCAGCGCGTACTGCAGGTCCTGCGGGTACTCGCTGGCGACGGTAACCCGCTCCCCTGTCCGCGGGTGGTCGAAGGACAGTTCCCTGGCGTGCAGCCACTGCCGGGTCAGCCCGAGGGTGGCGGCCAGCCGCGGGTCCGCGCCGTAGGTGAGGTCGCCGGCGCAGGGGTGGCGCAGGGCCGCGAAGTGCACGCGGATCTGGTGGGTGCGGCCCGTTTCGAGGTGCACCTCAACGAGTGAGGCCTTCCCGAAGGCTTCCAGAACCTCATAGTGCGTCACCGAGTCACGGCCGTCCTCAGTCACCGCGAACCGCCAGTCATGGCCCGGGTGCCGGCCGATGGGCGCGTCGATGGTGCCCGCCAGCGGATCGGGAAGGCCCTGGACGACGGCGTGGTAGACCTTGTCCACGGTGCGTTCCTTGAAGGCGCGCTTGAGCACCGTGTAGGCATTTTCGGTCTTGGCGACCACCATGACGCCGGAGGTCCCGACGTCGAGCCGGTGGACGATGCCGGCGCGCTCCGGGGCACCCGACGTCGAAATCCGGTAGCCGAGCCCGGCGAGGCCACCCACCACTGTGGGTCCCACCCAGCCGGGCGAGGGGTGGGCGGCCACGCCGACCGGTTTGTCGATGACGACAAATTCGTCATCGTCCAGCAGGATCAACAGGTCGTCCACTACTTCCTCCACGATTTCCAGGGGGTCCCTGCGGTCCGGCACCACGACCTCGAGTACGGTGCCCAGGGTGAGCTTGAGGGATTTCCCGACCTTCCCTGCGTTGCTGGTGACGTTGCCTTCGGCGATCAGGACGGCGGCCTGGGAGCGGGAGATGTCCATCAGCCTGGCCAGGCCGGCGTCCACGCGGGAACCGGCGAGGTCCTCCGTGACGGTGAAGCGGTGGTGCCCGGCGGGTGCGGTGCCGGCTTCGCCGGCCATATCGGCCGCCATGTCAGCGGCGTTTCCTGAGGCAGTTTCAGACATCGTTAGCCACCGTATCCTTCGTTTGGCGCGAGCCATCCAGGGAAATCCCGCGGAGCGTGAGCAGGCAGATGATCACGACGGCGGAGACGACCGCGGAGTCGGCAATGTTGAAGATCGCGAAGTTTGGCAGCTGGATGAAGTCCACCACATGGCCCATCGCGAAAGACGGCTCGCGGAACAGCCGGTCCGTCAGGTTGCCGAGTGCGCCGCCGAGCAGCAGCCCCAGCGCCAGCGCCCACCAGAGCGAGCCGAGCTTGCGCAGCTGCAGCAGGATCGCGACAGACACAGCCGCCATGATGATCGTGAACACCCAGGTGACGTTCTCGCCGATCGAGAACGCCGCCCCCGAGTTGCGGATGTAGAACCAGTGCAGCAACGGCGGAAAGACGGGGATCCGCTCGCCCTCGGTCATGGTGGTCGTCACCCAGAGCTTGGTCAGCTGGTCGAACACGTAGGCGAAGACCGCGAAGGCAGCGAAGAGGACGAACAGCTTTGCCCGCCGCGGACGGGCGCGGACGGGCTCTGCGGCCTCGACGGGCTGCATGGCGTCTGGTGATGGTGCGTCAGTCATAGGGCTTTCGATCGGGAGCCAGTGCGGGGACCGGGTTCAGGTACCGGCAAGCGCCGGGCACCTGGTCCGGTGCCGGCACGTTGCGGGAAAAGGGAAAAGCCGGCGGCCGAGGAATCCTCAGCCACCGGCTTTCAGAATACTTGCTTTTTGCCCTAGCTGGCTTCGCCAACCTCGGGAGCCGCAACAGAGCCGCGGGCGTCCAGGTCGCGGAGCTGGCCTTCGATGTAGGCCTTCAGGCGTGAGCGGTAGTCGCGCTCGAAGCCGCGAAGCTGCTCGACCTTGCGTTCCAGGACGGAGCGCTGCTGCTCGAGGGCACCGAGGATCTTGCGGGACTTTTCCTGCGCATCGTTGACGAGGCTGCTGGCCTCGATCTGGGCTTCAGCGATGATCTTGTCCCGCTGCTGCTCGCCGTCGGCGATGTGCTTGTCGTGCATCTGCTGCGCCATGGCGAGCAGGCCGGCAGCGGACTCCGACGCCGGGGTGGCCGCGCTGCGTGCCGGCTCGACAACCTGGGCGGCCTTGGCAGCCTGCTCGGCTTCCTTCTTCTTGGCGGCTTCTGCGGCCGCCTTTGCCTTGGCCTCAGCCTCGGCCTTGGCGGTGTCTTCCTTCTCGGCCTTGACGGGCGCCGGGACCTTTTCCACCACGGGTGCGGCGGCTGCGGAGCTGGCAGGCGTGCCGGCGCCGGATTCGGCGAGCTTCTTGCGCAGCTCGTCGTTCTCCTGGTTCAGGCGCCGAAGTTCGACGACGATCTCGTCCAGGAAGTCGTCAACCTCGTCCTGGTCGTAGCCTTCGCGGAACTTGGTCGGCTGAAAGCGCTTGTTGACAACGTCTTCTGGCGTCAAAGCCATCTGGTCACCTCGTTGGTCTAGTTAGTCAGTAGGCCTTCCGGCCGTCAAAACTACGGTACCTAAATATGGTCTGGTTCCTCTAATTCAACACCGCAGTGTCAAACCGGAGTTTTCTTTCAGTTTGGGCCTGGGCCCGGGCAGGTCGCTGACCGGCTGCGGCGGCGGCCTATGCTGCGATCGGCTGGGCGTACACCAGGCCCTTGACGACCCACATCGCCACGCTCACGGCCACGAACAGCAGCAGGAAGCCGATGTCCAGCGACATTCCGCCCAGCCGCAGCGGCGGAATGAGCCGGCGGAGCAGTTTGAGGGGCTTGTCCGTGACCGAATACACAGCATGCGCTGTCACGAGTGCCAAACCGCGCGGCCGCCAGCTTCGGGCAAACATCTGCACCCAGTCGTAGACCAGGCGGATGATCAATGCCACGAAAAAAAGCAACAGAGCGATATAGACGAGCCCCAAAACAATTCCCATGAGCTAACTCATATCTCCATGTTCATTCCGGATACCGAAGTGTCCTAAGGAAAGTGTTACTTCTATTTCAACACGGATAATTCCGCACGGATGCCAGGCAGGTGTCCCCGCCTGGCATCAGTACCGAATATTCGGGCCTAGCTCTGGTTGAAGAAACTTGCCTGCGTCTCGCTGACCTTCTTGTCGTCGCCAATGACTTCGATGTACGACGGCGAGAGCAGGAAGACCTTGTTCGTCACCCGCTCGATGCTGCCGCGGAGGCCGAAAACAAGACCGGCGGAGAAGTCCACGAGGCGCTTGGCGTCAGCCTCCCCCATGTCGGTGACGTTCATGATGACGGGGATGCCGTCGCGGAAGCTTTCGCCGATGAGCTTGGCGTCGTTGTACGACCGCGGATGGATGGTCGTGATCTGCCGGAGTCCGGTGGTCTCTTCGCGGCTCGATGCCGCACGCTTGATGGGTGTCACAGGTGCGCGATATTCCTCTTCAGCGGCGTGAGGCTCTTCCCGGGGGACCTCGCGGACGGGCGCCGGCGCACGTCGTTCCTCGCGGTCCTGCTCCATGGATTCGTCCTCATCCTTGTGCGGTGTGGGGTGCTCAGACTCGTAGTGTTCGTCGCCGTCGGCGAGCCCAAGATAGATCATTGTCTTGCGCAGAGCGCCAGCCATGGTCGACTCCTAATCTTGTCCGTAAGCGGGCCGCTTAGTGACTAGACAGCCTTGGAATCCCCGCCATTACCTTCCAATACGTCGAACTTACCGCAGGGCCGGACGCGGACCGAGAATATCGGAGCCAATGCGCAGGTGTGTCGCCCCGAAGCGGATGGCCTCTTCGAGGTCCTGGCTCATGCCGGCGGATATTCCCGTGGCGTGTGGAAATTGTTCTGCCAGCCGCCCGGAAATGCCTGCCAGCTTTTCGAAGGCAGCCGCCGGGTCCGCCCCGAGCGGGGCAACGGCCATGACGCCGGCGAGCCTGAGTCCGGGGGCGGCGGCCAGCTGTTCGGCCAGTGCGGGGACGTCGCCGGGGGCCGCGCCGCCGCGGTGCGCCCCTTCGTCCTCGTCCAGGCTGACCTGGATGAAACAGTCCAGCGGCGGGCGGCCCGAGCGGTCGCTTTCGACGGCCATCGCCTTGGCCAGGGCGGAGGCCACAGCTTCCCGGTCCACGGAGTGCACCGACGCGGCGTACTTCACCACGGATTTGGCCTTCTTGCTTTGGAGCTGACCGATGAAGTGCCAGCTCAGGCCCAGGTCCTGGAGCTGCGCCGCCTTTTCCGCGGCCTCCTGGTCCCGGTTCTCCCCGACGTCGGTGACCCCCAGCGACGCCAGCCGCCGGACGTCCTGCGCAGGATGGAACTTGGTGACGACGATCAGGCGCGGTGGCGTCGCCTGCCGGCCCGCGGCGGCCACGGCGGCGTCGATCCGGCGGCGGACGGCCGCGAGGTTCGCCTCCAGCTGGGCCATGCGGGGGCCTTCCAGCGCGTCCGTCCGGTTCTCATGATGCTCCCCCGGCGCCGTGGCGGGATTGACGGCGTTGGTGTCGGGGCCCTGCACCGGCTCAGTCATGGCCCTGCGCCCTGGCCCGGTGTGTCCCGCGTGTCCCGTCCGTCCATGCCAGCCCGGCGAAGCGGCCGGTGTGGCTGTTGCGGCGGTAGGAGAAGAGGGTGTCGTCCTCGAGGGTGCATCCCCCGGAGTATTCGATCGCGACGCCGGCAGCTTCCAGCTGGCTCCGCACCCCGGCCGGCAGGTCCAGGCCAGGGGTGCCGGTGGAGGTCGTGCACCAGGTGGCGGGCACGGCCGCGGCAACGTCCGCCCGCAGCTGGTCGGGGACCTCGTAGCAGCGCCCGCAGACCGAGGGCCCCACCCAGGCGCTGATGCGGTCCGCGCCGAGCTCCCGGAGGCGGGCGACGGCGGCGGGCACCACCTCGGCGGCGACGCCGGGCCGTCCGGCGTGGATGACGCCCAGCACCGGCGCCCCGGCCAGGTCCTCGCCGACCAGGACCACCGGCACACAGTCCGCCACCAGGACGGCCAGCGGCTCTGTCCGGGAGACCATGGCATCGGCCGTGGGCGCGGCCGGATCTTGGCCGGCGCTGTCCGCGGCCGTGGATCCAACGATGGTGGCGACGTCACTGCCGTGGACCTGGTTCATGTACCGGAAGGACCGCCCGCCGAGCCCGGCGGCCGCTTCGAGCTCTGCGCGCCGGCGGCGGACCGCCACGGGGTCATCACCGACATGCAGTGCCAGGTTCCCGGCCGTGGCGTCGGTGAAAGCCACCCATACGCCCGGCCGGACTTCAGCCCGCCAGCAAAACAATCACAACACCGCCATCAACATGTCCGGAATACCTGCGTTCATACAATCCACCGTAACCCGCCGCAAAGCAGCATGGCACCGCCGGACGGCGGTGCCATGCTGAAGCCGAGCTAGTTACGAGCTACTTACTTGAGGAAGTCCGGGACATCCAGGTCATCGGAGTGCCGGCCGGACAGGTCCGGCTCCACGACGGCCGGAAGGTCGACGTCGAAGCCCGAATCGGCCGGCACGGCAGAGGGACGCTGCTGGCCCCAGCCGCCGTAGCCGGAAGCGCCGACAGTGGCGTGCAGCGGCTGGACCGGGGCGGAGGCAGGTGCCTGCGCCGGGGCCGGGGCGGCGGACGTGGGGCGCTGCGGCGCGGCCGGCAGGGATTGGTCCATGGACGGCGAGGTGGCCTTGACGTCGTCGAAGCCGGCGGCGATGACGGTGACGCGCGCCTCGTCGCCAAGGGCGTCGTCGATCACGGCGCCGAAGATGATGTTCGCCTCCGGGTGGGCGACTTCCTGGACCAGGCGGGCGGCCTCGTTGATTTCGAAGAGGCCAAGGTCCGAGCCGCCCTGGATGGACAGCAGCACACCGTGCGCGCCGTCGATCGATGCTTCCAGCAGTGGGGAGGCGATGGCCAGCTCCGCAGCCTTCACGGCACGGTCTTCGCCGCGGGCGGAACCGATGCCCATCAGCGCGGAACCGGCACCCTGCATGACCGACTTGACGTCGGCGAAGTCGAGGTTGATCAGGCCGGGGGTGGTGATGAGGTCCGTGATGCCCTGGACACCGGAGAGCAGGACCTGGTCGGCGGAACGGAACGCGTCCAGGACCGAGACGTTGCGGTCGCTGATGGAGAGCAGGCGGTCGTTCGGGATCACGATCAGGGTGTCGACTTCATCGCGCAGGGCGTCAATGCCGGCCTCGGCGGAGCCGGCCCGGCGGCGGCCTTCGAACGTGAAGGGGCGCGTCACGACGCCGATGGTCAGGGCGCCAAGGGACCGGGCGATCCGGGCAACGACGGGCGCGCCGCCGGTGCCGGTTCCGCCGCCTTCGCCGGCGGTGACGAAGACCATGTCTGCGCCACGGATGACCTCTTCGATTTCATCAGCGTGGTCCTCCGCGGCCTGCCGGCCAACTTCAGGGTTCGCGCCAGCACCGAGTCCACGGGTCAGCTCACGCCCGACGTCGAGCTTGACGTCGGCATCGCTCATCAACAATGCCTGGGCATCGGTGTTGATGGCGATGAATTCGACGCCGCGAAGACCGACCTCGATCATGCGGTTGACTGCGTTCACGCCACCGCCGCCGATGCCGACGACCTTGATGACGGCCAAGTAATTCTGCGGAGCTGCCACGTTACGTGTCCCTTGTTCGTGTACTAATGCGAAAACTGATCGAGTCCTGCTTGAAGCTTTGAACCTTAACCTTCGACTTGAAGGTTATAGTTATGTCAAGTAACTCATGTCTGTGACGGTATTTCCTATGCAGGGGACATTCAATAACCGGCGCCGCGTGTCGCGCGAATACCGGGCAAATAGCCCCTGTAAGTAGTCCCGCGGCCAGCTGGACGTCCGCTGGACATCCAGCCCGCGGCGGATCCGATTGCCGGCTACCGCGTGACGGGGTGCCGGGGCACGCTGACATCGTAGACCTTCACCGGATTTTTGGGGTCGGCCGGGACCTTCAGGAGGGCAGACAGGACCCGTGCCTTCAGCTCCTTCTCCCCCGCGTTGCCCCAGACGATTGTCTGCCCGTCGACGAGTTTGAGTTCGACGGCGTCGGCAGACGCGGCAGAGGCGTTGGAGAGCCGGGCCAGCACATCGGCCGGCAGGGCCCCAAGCACCGCCGTGATGGCCTGGAACAGGTCCTTCGGCAGCGTTCCGCTGCCGCCGTCGATCACCGGAAGCGATACCGACGCGGCATCGGCGGTGGTGCTGAGCTGGACACCGTCGACGTCCACCAGCTGGAACGTTTTGCCCTGCTTGACCAGGGCCACGGGAATGCGCTCGGTGACGTGCACCTGCAACGTGGCGGGCGGCAGCGCCTTCGCGGTGACGCCCTTGACCTGGACCAGCGGCTTGAGCAGTGCCGTGACCTCCTCCTCGCTGATCTGCGGCAGCGGCTTGCCCTGAAGGGGCGCGAGGGCGGCCTGAACCTGGTCCGGGTGCAGCATTTTTGTGCCCTCCACCGTGACCGTCCGCAGGGCCAGCACAGGCGAGTAGACGGCGGCCGCGACGATGCCGGCCATCAGCACGGCCACGATCCCGATGGTGCTGAGCAGGATCCGCCGGCGGCGCTTGCCCTTGGGCTCGGGGAAGGAGAGGACCTTGCCGGGCCCGTTGTCCGGTGTGCCCTGCAGGTTCTGCGGATTGCGGGCCGGGCCGCCGGCGGTCTCCGCGGCGGTCTTGGACGCCGAAATGACATCCGTGCCCGGTCCGCCGGACGGCGGCCGGGAGCCGGTTCCGGCATTAGTGCCGGCGCCGGTTCCGCCGGCGCCGGATCCCCCGCGGTAGGTGGGGCGCCTGGCGCTAGGCACCGGCGGCCTCGGCCGTCAGGGCCTCGACAACCAGCGGCCCGTAGGCCGTGACGTCACCGGCGCCGGCGGTCAGCACGATGTCCCCCGGTCCGGCGGCCGCCAGCAGTGCCTGCACAGCCTCCCCGTCGGGTCCGACAAGGCGGCCGCTTGAGCCCAGGTGCTCGGCGATCAGCCCGCTGGTGACGCCTGGAATGGGATCCTCGCGGGCAGGATAGATGTCCAGGACCAGGGCCGTGTCCGCCGTGTTGAGCGCTTCGGCGAACTCGCGGGCAAATTCGCGGGTCCGGGAAAACAGGTGCGGCTGGAAGAGCACGTGCACCTTGTGCTCCCCGGCGACCGCCCGTGCCGCGGACAGCGCGGCCCGGACTTCCGTGGGGTGGTGGGCATAGTCGTCGTAGACGCGGACGCCGCGGCCTTCCCCCTTGAACTCGAAACGGCGCGAGGCTCCGGAGAAGTGGGCCAGTGCCGCCGCAGCGGTGTCCGGCGCGACGCCGAGTTCGATCGCCACGGCGAAGGCTGCGGCAGCGTTGAGCGCGTTGTGCCGGCCCGGAACCTGGAGTTCGACGCCGAACGTGCCCGCCGTCGTCGAGATCCCCATCCGGCCGACTCCCGCGTCGTGCAGCCGGATGGCGGCGTCGTCGGCCGTTCCGTACAGGACCACGCGGGTGTTGCCGCGGGCCACGGTGCGCTCGGCCAGTGCCCTGGCTCCGGGGTCGTCCGCGCACGCCACCAGGACGCCGTCGGCCGGGAGCAGGGCCGTGAAGCTGTCAAAGGAGGCATAGACGGCCTCGGCGGTGCCGTAGAAGTCCAGGTGGTCCGGCTCGACGTTGGTCACCACGGCGATCGTGGGGCGGTAGTTCAGGAAGGAGCCGTCCGACTCGTCGGCCTCGGCGACGAAGATCCCCGCCGTGCCGTGCGCCGCGTTGACCCCGAGCGCCGGGACGTTGGCGCCGATCGCGAACGAGGGGTCCAGTCCGGCGCCTTGCAGCAGCACCGTGATCATGGAGGTCGTGGTGGACTTGCCGTGCGTTCCGGCGACTGCCACCACGGTGTCATCGGCCATCGTGGCGGCCAGCGCCTCGGAGCGGTGCAGCACAGGGAGTCCGGCGGCACGGGCCGCTGCGAGCTCGGGGTTGTCGGGCCGGATCGCAGAGCCGGCGACCACCGTCTGGGCGTCTCCCAGGTTGCCGGGAGCGTAGCCCACGGCGATCCGCGCCCCGGCGGCGGCGAGGTCCGCCATGACGGGCAGCGACTTGGCGTCGGAGCCGCTCACCGGGATGCCGCGGGCCACCATGATGCGGGCAACGGCGGACATGCCGACGCCGCCGATGCCGATGAAGTGAACGCGGCCGAGGGATTCCAGGGCACGCGTGCCGTGTTGGGGCTGGGTCATTGCTCTACTGCTTCCTGCCGTGCTGGTTCGTGCGGTGTCGATTCCCGCTGTGCTTGTTCGAGGACGCGACTTCGAGGATGAGATCGGCCATGCGCCGGTCCGCGTTGCGGATGCCGAGCTGTTCGGAGCTGGCGGCCATCCGGGCCAGCCTGTCCGTGTCCTGCAGCAGGGGAATGATGCTGCCGTTGATCCAGTCCGCGGAGAAGGCCTTGTCATCGACGATCAACGCGCCTCCTGCGGCGACAAGGCCCGCGGCGTTCAGCGCCTGCTCGCCGTTGCCGATGGGCAGGGGGACGAAGACGGCGGGCACGCCCACGGCGGCCACCTCGCAGACCGTGGCGGCTCCGGCGCGGGCCAGCAGCAGGTCCGCCGCGGCGTAGACGGTTTCCATGCCGTCCACGTACTCCACCTGCCGGTAGCCCGGCGCGGCGAGCGGCTTGCCGTCGGCGTCGTGGACGGACTTCCCGCGGCCGGTGATGTGCAGGGTCTGCACTCCGGCGTCGGCGAGGCCTCCCACGGCCGCGGCGAGGGACCGGTTGATGCTCTGGGCGCCCGAGGAGCCGCCGGTGACGATCAGCGTCGGCCGGTCCGCGTCCAGGCCGAGGGCCTGCCGTGCACCGGCCCGGGCAGCCGCGCGGTCGAGGCCGGAAATTTCGGGGCGCATGGGCATGCCGACGTGCCGGGCGGCGCGGCCCAGCTTGGTCGCGGCGAAGGCCACTGCCACGTGGGCGCCGAGGGCCGCGCCGACGCGGTTTGCCAGGCCGGGACGGGTGTTGGCCTCGTGGACCACGATCGGGATTCTCCGGCGCCGGGCCGCGAGGTACATCGGCGTGCACACGTAGCCGCCGACCCCCACCAGGACGTCGGCGCCTGCCTCATCCAGGATGGAGCCCGCCTGCTTCACCGCACCGGCCATCCGGCCCGGCAGCCGCAGCAGGTCCGCGGAAGGCTTGCGCGGGAGCGGGACACGGCTGATGGTGGCGAGGTCCAGGCCGGCCGCCGGAACGAGCCGCGCTTCCATTCCGCCGGGGGTCCCGACAGCCAGGAGCTGCACTCCGGGGCGGGACTGCCGGAGGGCGCCGGCGATTGCCAGCAGCGGGCTGATATGGCCGGCGGTTCCGCCGCCGGCAAGGACCACGGACAGGGGCGACTCGGTGTTCATGAAGGGCTGTTTACGCTTTCGTACGGTTCTTGGCGGCAGGGTTCTTGGCGGGGTTCTTGGTTGCGGGAGGCTTGGCGGGGTTCTTGGTTGCGGGAGGCTTGGCGGGGTTCTTGCCTGCGGGGTTCTTGCCTGCGGGGGCCTTGGGACGGGCTGCGGTGCGGGCGGCGGATCGGCTGGAGGCGGTGCTGGCGGCGGACCGGCTGGCGGCAGTCCTTGCGGCCCGGGCAGCGCGGGCCCTCCGCACGGAATTGGCGAAGGCGGCCGGGCCGAACTTGAGCATCTTCTTCGGCTGCATGCCGGGTTCCATCTGGGCCCGGGCCAGGGACAGGACGACGCCGATGGCACACAGCGACATCAGCAGGGCGGAGCCGCCGTAAGAAATGAAGGGCAACGGGACACCGATCACGGGTGCGAGCCCGGTGACCACGGCCATGTTGACGCTGGCCTGGCCCAGCAGCCAGACCATGATCGTGCCGGCCAGGACGCGGTGGAAGACATCGTGCTGGGCGACGACCACCCGGTAGATGGCGGTGCCGAGGATGGCGAAGAGGACCAGGACGACGAGCGTGCCGACCAGTCCGAGCTCCTCGCCGATGATCGCGAAAATGAAGTCGTTGTGCGCTTCCGGGATCCAGCTGTACTTCTGCCGGCTCTGGCCCAGTCCGACGCCGAACCAGCCGCCGGACGCGAGCCCGTACAGGCCGTTGGTGGACTGGTAGTTCAGGTCCGAGCCGTCAGCGCAGGTCTGGCCCGTCCAGGACAGGATGCGGCACATCCGGTTCGGGCTCGTGACGGCGAGGATCGTCGCGCCAAGGGCCAGGACCGCTCCGGCGAAGCCGAAAAGGTAAAGCCGCACGCCGGCGAAGAACAGCGCGGCGGCCACGATGATCATCACGATCATGGCCGTCCCGAGGTCGTTTCCGGCCAGGATGAGGCCCAGGACCGCAATGGCGCCCGGGAGCACGACCGGAATGAGCGCGTGGCGCCATTCGTGGAGGAGCTTGGCTTTGCGGTCAAGCACCGTGGCCATCCAGAGCGCGAGGGCAAGCTTGGCGGCTTCGGAGGGCTGGAAAGTGAACGGTCCGACGTCGATCCAGTTCTGGTTGCCCAGGGCGCTGCGTCCCACGAGAAGGACCAGGCCCAGCAGGGCGATGGCCAGGAATATGAGCGGCCAGGCGAAGCGCCTGAGCCAGACGACGTTCACGCGTGAGAGGACAAACATCGCGAAGACGCCAATCGCGGCGAATCCGCCCTGTTTGAGGGCGGCGGAGTACGGCGACTCCCCCGCGGCGATCGCTTCAACGCTGGAGGCTGAGAGGACCATCATGATGCCGATCGCCGTCAGGGCCAGGGTGGAGCCAAGGATCAGGTAGTACGTGGATCCGTTGCGGGACTTGCCGGTGCCTTCCAATGCGGACCAGAATCCGCGGTTCCAGGCACGCACCCGGGCCGCGGGCGTGACGGCGGGCCTGCCGGCCGTTGTCGGGGCCGCCGAAGGCGTCTTGGTGCCGCTGGTGGCCCCGCCGGCGGCGGGCCGTGCCGCCGTCGTACGTGTGGGCGTGCTGACCATTGTTACTCCTCGCTGGTCTGAGCCTGCCCTTCCACGAGCTCGCGGACAGCTTCGATGAAGGCATCGCCACGGTGAGCATAGGAAGAGAACTGGTCCATGGAAGCAGCCGCCGGGGCCAGCAGCACGGTGTCCCCGGAGGCGGCCAGCTGCGCCGCCGAGGCAACGGCTTGGGCCATCACAGTCTCGCCGAAAATCGGCGAAGGGCCTGCGTCGGCTTTGGCCGTACCGGCAGTCTGCACGTCTTCAGTCTCGCCCTTGCCCTGCCCGATCACGGGGACATCCGGCGCGTGTCGCTTCAGGGCGGCCTGCAGATCGCTGGAGTCCGCGCCGATCAGGACCACGGCCTTGAGCCGGCTGCCCTGTTCCTGGATCAGGGAGTCGTAGTTCACGCCCTTGGACAAGCCTCCCGCGATCCACACCACATTCTGGAATGCGGACAACGAGGCGGCGGCGGCATGCGGGTTGGTGGCCTTGGAATCGTTGATCCAGAGCACACCCTCATGCCGGGCCACCAGCTGGATCCGGTGGTCTCCCGGTAGGTAGTTCAGCAGGCCCTGGCGCACAGCCGATGGCTCCACCCCGTAGGCCCTGACCAGGGCGGCGGCTGCCAGCGCGTTGGCCACCATGTGGCGCGGAGCCACCGGCCCCAGGTCGGCGATCGAGGCGAGTTCGGCCGCGCTGTCCTTGCGTTCTGCGATGAACGCCCGGTCCACCAGCAGTCCCTCCACGACGCCGAGCATGCTGATGGCCGGCGTCAGTGTGGTGAATCCCACGGCCCGGCAGCCTTCCACCACGTCCGCGTCCTCGACCATGCGTTCGGTCTCGATCTGCTCGGCGTTGTAGATGCAGGCCTTCTGCGTGTTCGCGTAGACCTTGGCCTTGTCGGCCAGGTAGGAGGCGTAGGAGCCGTGCCAGTCCACGTGGTCTTCAGCGACGTTGAGGCACACGCTGGCCACCGGTGACACCGAGTGGCTCCAGTGCAGCTGGAAACTGGACAGTTCCACCGCGAAGGCGTCGTAGTCCACGGGGTCGCGCAGGGCGTCCAGGATCGGGGTGCCGACGTTGCCTACGGCGATCGCTTTCAGTCCGGCGGCCTGGAGCATGGACTCGGTCAGGCCCACCGTGGTGGTCTTGCCGTTGGTGCCGGTAATGGCCAGCCAGTCGGCGGTCTTGCGGCCCTCGCGTTCGCGGAGCCGCCAGGCGAGCTCGACGTCGCCCCACACCGGGATGTGCGCCCGCGCCGCGGCGGCGAGCAGGGCCTGGTCCGGGCGCCAGCCCGGGGACGTGACCACCAGGTCCGGCTTCTGCCCGTCGATCTTCGGGACGGACTCCACCGCTTCCTCGCCCAGCAGGACGTCCACCGCGCCGACGATCTTGAGTGTGTCGGCCTGGGCCAGCGCCTTGGCGCTGGTGGCGGCATCCACCACCACCACGCGGGCGCCGAGTTCAATGAGGGTATCGGCGGCGGCGAAGCCGGAGACGCCGATGCCGGTGACCACGACGCGCAGGCCGGACCAGTCGGAATCCCAGGTGGTGAGTCCCTGCAGCCGGGGCGAGGTGGTGAGCGGGGCGGGGATGGGGCCGGTCACAGCAGTACCACCCATTCGGCGTAGAAGATGCCCAGGCCGGCGGCGACAAACAACCCGGACAGGATCCAGAACCGGACCACCACCGTGACTTCGGCCCAGCCCTTGAGCTCGAAGTGGTGCTGCAGCGGTGCCATCTTGAAGAACCGTTTGCCCTTGGTGAGTTTGAAGTAGCCCACCTGGATGATGACCGAGAGCGTGATGAGGACGAAAAGCCCGCCGATGAAGGCCAGCAGCAGTTCGGTGCGGGACAGGATGGCGAAGGCGGCGACGGCGCCGCCGATGGCAAGGGAGCCGGTGTCGCCCATGAAGATCTTCGCGGGCGAGGTGTTCCACCACAGGAACCCGACCATCGCCGCGCTCAGGATGGCGGCCAGCAGGGCCAGGTCCAGGGGGTCGCGGACCGAGTAGCAGCCGCTGCCTGCCTGCCGCGGGGATCCGCAGGCCTGGTTGCTTTGCCAGATGCCCATGAGCGTGTAGGCCCCGAACACCATGACGGAAGCGCCGGCGGCCAGGCCGTCGAGGCCGTCGGTGAGGTTCACGCCGTTGGTCGCGGCTGTGACGATCAGGTTGGACCACAGCACAAACAAGATGGCGCCGAGCACGGTTCCGGCGAACGCGAGGTTGAGCCACGGAATATCGCGCACCAGCGAGATCTGGGTGGAAGCAGGGGTCAGACCCGCGGCATTTGGGAAGTTCAGCGCCAGCACGGCAAAGATGATGCCAACGGCGCCCTGGAGGATCAGCTTGGCCTTGGCATCCAGGCCCAGGCTGCGCTGCTTGGAGATCTTGATGAAGTCATCCAGGAACCCGACCAGCCCCATGCCCACCATGAGGAAGAGCAGGAGCAGCCCGGAGGCGCTTGGCCCCGGTGAGTGCGGGTTCATCATCCACATGATCAGGTGCGTGAGCCCATAGCTGACCAGGACCGCCACGACCACAACGGTGCCGCCCATCGTGGGCGTGCCCCGCTTGGTGTGGTGGGAGGTGGGTCCGTCGTCCCGGATGAATTGGCCGTAGCCCTTGCGGACCAGGAAGCGTATGAACAACGGGGTGCCCACAAACGCGAGGAGCAGCGCCATTCCGGCGCCCATCAGCAGTGCAATCACAGCTGTGCACTCCCTTCGTTGGCGGTTGCGGCAGTTCCCTCAGCAGGTCGCTCGGGAGAGTCTTGGGTGGCACGTGGGGGTAATGCTATCCGATCCCCCAAGTGGCGCAGCCCGATGCCGTTCGATGACTTGAACAGGACCAGGTCGCCGGGCTGGAGCTCGGCTTGGAGAAGGTCGTAGGCCTCGTCCGCAGTCTCGGCGAAAACGCATTCGTCGCCCCAGGAGCCCTCGTTGACGGCTGAGACGTACAGCGACCGCGCCTCCCGGCCCACCACGACGAGCCGGGAGATGTTCAGCCGCACCACCTGGGTGCCGACTGCCATGTGCTCGCGGATGGAATCCGGGCCCAGTTCCAGCATGGCGCCCAGGACCGCCCAGGTGCGGCGGCCCTGGCCCAGCTCGGCCAATGTCCGCAGTGCTGCCCGCATGGACTCCGGGTTGGCGTTGTAGGCGTCGTTGATGACGGTCACGCCGTCGGGACGCTCGGTGCGCTCCATCCGCCAGCGGCTGGCGGCGGTCTGGGCGCTGAGCGAGGCCGCGATCTGCGCGCCGGGGATGCCGGCCGCGTGCGCCGCGGCCGCAGCCGCGAGGAGGTTGGCCATGTGATGGGCGCCGATCAGCTTGGCGGCGACGTGGTGCCGGGTTGCTTCCTGCTGTGCCGTGACGTCGGCGGGGAGGTAGAGCTCAAATTCCGGGTGGCCGTCGGCGTTCAGTTCCACGTCCGCGGCCCTCACCACATCGGCCTGGGCCACATCGGCCTGGACGCTGTGGTCCTGGTCTGTGCCGGCCGCGCGTGAGGTGAAGCCGAGCACGCGGGCCCGGGTCCGGGCTGCCATCGCGGCGACGCGGGAGTCGTCCAGGTTCAGCACGGCGGTGCCCCCGGCCGGGAGCGCCTCCACGAGTTCGCCCTTGGCGACCGCGATGTTGTCGACGCCGCCGAACTCCCCGGCGTGGGCGGAGCCGACGCCGAGGACGACGCCGATCTCCGGCCGGACCATGTCCGCGAGGTATTGGATGTGGCCGATGCCCGTGGCGCCCATCTCGATGACGAGGTAGCGGGTGTCGAAGTCGGCTTTGAAGACCGTGAGCGGCACGCCGATCTCGCCGTTGTAGGACCCTTGCGGCGCAACCGTGGCGCCGTCGGCGCCGGCGGCCGCGAAGATCCCGGCGAGCAGGTCCTTCGTGGTGGTCTTGCCGGCGGAGCCGGTGATGCCGACCACGGTGAACGCGGCGCCGGCCGCGGCGCGGCTGGCCCGGATCCGGCGGACGGCTTCGGCGGCCAGTGCGCCCATGGCCAGGACGGCGTCCTCAACGACGACGGCGGGATAGCCCGTGCCGGCGGCGTCGGCCACTTCGCGCTCCACGAGCGCCAACACGGAGCCCCGGTCAAAGGCGGCGCCGACGAAGTCGTGTCCGTCGGCGTTCTCCCCCGGTTTGGCCACATAGAGGGAACCCGCCGTGGCCTCGCGGGAGTCGGTCACCACGGAGGCGGGGGTAATTCCCGGTTCCGCGGCGAGCCGGCCGTTGGTTATGTCGGCGATTTCCGCCGCTGTAAATGCAATCATCTCGGTTTAGGACTCTATCCGGTGGTCTTCGAGAACGGTGAATCCCCGTGCTGTCAAGGCGTTCCGAAGCTCCACCCGGTCATCCAGTGCCAGGTTGACTCCCTTGACTTCCTGCCACACCTCGTGCCCGCGCCCGGCCACGAGGATTGTGTCCCCTGCTCCGGCGAGCTCTACGGCCTTCAGGATGGCGGCGTCGCGCGGGAAGACCTCCAGGACCGTGCAGTCCAGGCCTTCATCGTCCTTGGCCGCCAGGGCCCCGGCAAGGACGTCCGCGCGGATGGCCGCCGCGTCCTCGTCGTGGGGATCGTCGTCGCTGACAATCACGGTGTCCGCCAGCCGGGCCGCGATGGCCCCCATGGCGGGGCGTTTGCCCTGGTCCCGCTGTCCGGTGGCGCCGAAAACGATGATCACCTTGGATCCGGGTTCCGGGGACCGGACGGCTTCGAGGGCACGGGCCAGGGCGTCGGGGTTGTGCGCGAAGTCCACCACGGCGGCCGGGGCCGTGGACACGAGCTGCATCCGGCCGGGCACCGCGACGGTGAAAGGGTCGGCGGCGTCGAGGGCGGCCTGCACGGCGGCCGGCTCGTGGCCGCCGGCGAGGACCATCACTGTGGCCAGTGCGGCGTTGGCGACGTTAAAGCCGCCCGGCAGGCCGGTGTGGACGCGCAGCTCGGCGCCGTCGCGGTGCCGGAGGACGAAGTCGGAGCCGAGGCCCCGCGGGACGGTCCGGACGACAGTCCAGTCCGCGGTCCGGTCGGCGGTGCCGTCGGCGTCCGCCGGCCCGTTGCCGTCGGTCCCGGCCGTGGCCAGGGTGGTGACCGGGATTTCGGCGGCGGCCGCGAGCTTCCGGCCCCAGTCATCGTCGATGGTGACCACGGCGGCGCGGGCGCGTTCCGGCGTGAACAGCCGAGCTTTGGTCTGGAAGTATTCCTCCATGGTCCCGTGCAGGTCCAGGTGGTCCTGGGTGAGGTTCGTGAAGCCGGCGACGTCGAACACCACCGCGTCGACGCGGTGGAAGGACACGGCGTGCGAGGAAACCTCCATGGAGGCGGCATCGAGCCCGCGTTCGCGCATGAGCGCCAGCAGGGCGTGCACATCCGTGGATTCGGGAGTGGTCAGCAGGCTCGGGATCGGCTCCCCGCCGGCCAGGATCTCAATCGTCCCGATCAGCCCGGTCCGCTTGCCCAGCGCCCGCAGCAGGGCATTGATGAAATAGGTGGTGGTGGTCTTGCCGTTGGTGCCTGTCACCCCGAAGAGGGCCGGTGCCCCGGCCCCGTCGGGCCTGCTCTGGTAGATAAGTGCGGACAGCTGGCCGACCACGCTGCGCGGCTCGTCGGCCAGCAGCACCGGAACGGCGATGTCATGGCCCAGGGCCAGCAGGCGCGCCCCGGCGTCGTCTGTCAGGACCGCCACGGCGCCGGCGTCGACGGCCTGGGACACGAAGTCGGCCCCGTGCCGTGTGGCGCCCGGCAGGGCCACGTACAGGTCTCCCGGGCGGACCGACCGGGAGTTCAGGGAGATCCCGGTGACCTGGACGGAGCCGGACACCCCGGGAACGGCGACGCCGATCGCCGCGCCGATGGCTGCCAGCGGCACTGCGGCAACCGCAGTGGGCCGGAAGCCCGGGGTGGAGTCATGGCCGGACGGCGCGGAAGCATCGGGGTCGGTGAGCTCTGACAAGTGGATCTCCGTTGTGGTGCTAGTGGATCGGGCACAGAATGAAATCGGGCACTGAATGAATCGGGCACTGAACTGATCGGGACCCGGTGGATCGGGCCCTCGCACGCAGACGTGTTTCCGGCGCGCAGGCAGTGGGTGTGGCGCCGGCTGGTGACTTCCGGGCGCCGGGTGGAACAGGCGCTACTTGGCGTACTGCGGCAGCCGCGCGGGTTCGCCGGTGGAGGGCTGGACGTTGAATGTGCGCAGCGTCTGGCTCATCACCGAACGGAACACCGGTCCGTTGGTGATTCCGAAGATGCTTCCCTTGGGCCGTTGCAGGACCACCTCAACAATAAACCGCGGATCGTCCATGGGCGCCATTCCGATGATGGAGGCCGTATAGCCGCAGAACCCTGATTTGCCGTCGTCGCAGGGTGATTCGGATGTGCCCGTCTTGGCGCCCACCCGGTACCCGTCGATCGCGGCTTCCTTGATCTCGCCCTCGGTGACGGCGCTCTCAAGGATGTCGCGGACCTGTTTGGCGGTCTCCTTGGAGACAACCTGCTGCGGGGCCTTGGCCGGGACTTTTTCCTCGGCACCGTCGTCCGGGTTGATGTAGCTGTCGATCAGGCGCGGCTGGAGCATCACGCCGTCGTTGGCGATGCTCTGGTAGGCCCGGACGGTCTGGAGGGTGGTTTGGGCGACGCCCTGGCCGAAGAGAACGGTGTATTGCTGGCGTCCGTCCCACTGGTCGGCCGGGGTCAGGATGCCCTTGGATTCGGCCGGCAGACCGATGTCGGGGGCCTCGCCGATGCCGAACTTCCGCAGCCAGTCATAGCGCTGGTCCTTGCTCAGGCGCTGGCCCACCATGACTGTGCCGGTGTTCATGGAGTAGCCGACAATCCCCGCCAGCGTCCGTTGCTCGGTGCCGTGTTCGAACGCGTCGCTGAAGGTCTGTCCGTCCACGGTGTAGGTCGGTGGAATGGTGAACCTGTCCAGCGGGCTGGACTTCCCTTCCTGGATCGCGGCTGCGGCCGTGATCATCTTCTCCACCGAGCCGGGCTCGTAGGCGGCGGTGACGGCCCGGACCCCGCGGTCCTCGGCGGCAACCTTGCCGGGGTCGTTCGGATCCGGGGAGTCGGTGTCGGCCATGGCCACGATGTTGCCGGTCTTGGCGTCCAGGACCACAATTACTCCCCACTCGGCGCTGAGCTTGTCCTTTTGGCTTTGGATCGCCTGCTGGGAAAAGTACTGCAGGTCCGAGTTCAGCGTGAGTTTGATGTCCTTGCCGTTCACCGCCGGCGTCAATTGGTCCACGCCCACGGGGATCCGGAGTCCGTCGGCGCCGATTTCAAACAGGCGCTTACCCGGTGTCCCTTTGAGGATCTCGTCCTGGGTCTGCTCGAGGCCCGCCTGTCCGGTGCTGCCGTCCTTGAGGAATCCGACAATTCCGCCGGCCACGGCGCCGTTGGGATAGACCCGCTTGCTGGTGCCTTCGGTGACAATGCCGGGAATCTGCAGCTTGGACACCTTGTCCTCGATGTCCGGCTTCAGGTCCTTGGCCACGATGTAGTAGCGCTGGGTTCCGGTCAGGGCATCGCGCAGGGTGCCGCGGTCCATGCCGAGCACGGCGGCGAGTTCGGAGATGCCCTGGTCCCGGGTGACCTTGACGAGCTCGTCCTTGCCGTTGATGGTCTCGAGCCGGCGGAAGGACTCGGTTTTGGTGTTGACGGTCTGGTCCACCACGACGTTGTAGCGGATGACGCTGCTGGCCAGGACCGTGCCGGAGGAATCGAGGATGCTGCCGCGCTCCGCGGGCAGCACGGTGGGCGTGAGCCGGTTGTTGAGGGCGGCCTCAGCCATGCCTCCGATGTCCAGGCCCTGGACCATGAACAGCTTGCCGCCGACCACCAGCAGGAGCGCCAGCATGATGCCGAGCCCCACGCGGAGCCGCCGGGTGGCGTTTGGGGCTTTCGCCTTGCTTGCCCTGCCGGAGTTCTTCGCCACGGTGAGTCCTTGCTGCTTGCCTTGCTGGTGGTCAGTGAACGTTACTGCCCCGGCGTCTTCTGTGCGGGGGCGGGCACCGATCCGCCGTGGAGCTCCACGGCAGGGGCGGCAGGTTTCGGTGCGGGGGCGGGCTTCGCAGCCGCCGGCGCCTTAACTGTGTCGGCCGGTTTGGTGTCCGCCGGTTTGGTGTCCGCCGGCTTGCGCTGGGCGAGAGGCTCGTTCTCCGTGACCGGCGGGACCACCGTGAGCTGCCCGGCGACGGCCGGTGCGGCGATGACGGCGCCCGGGGCATCACCCTTGACCGCCGGTTTGGCCTTGCCGGTGACGCTGAGGGTCGAGAGATCGATCTGGCCCTTGGCGACGGAAGCCACCATGCCCAGTTCCGTTGCCTTGGCCGCGAGGTTCTGCGGGGCGTCGAAGTTCTGGACCTGCTGGGTGAGGTCCTGGTTCTGCTTGGTCAGGGTGGTCTGCTCACTGCGGAGCTGGACCAGCTGGTACTGGGCAGAGGAGACGGAGATGTTCAGGACCAGCACGGCCATGAGGGCAATCGCCAGGAGTCCGAAGCAGAGGACCACGAATGGTGCGCGGCGCTTGCGCGGCACGGAGCGGACCACCGAAAGCGGGGTGCGTGCCTTGCGGGGCTGGTCAAGGCCGGGGCGGAGGCCGGGCAGGGCACGGGCAGTGGCGCCCTGGGCAACGGGGTAGCTGTTGACGGCGGCGGTGCTCATGCGGCTCTCCTGGCTTTGATGCGTTCGACGGCGCGCAGCCGGGCGGAAGCTGCGCGGGGGTTTTCGGCGATTTCAGCGGCGGTGGGTACCTCGGTGCCCTTCGTCAGGGTCTTGAGTTCGGCTTTGTGCTCTTCGAGCTCGACCGGGAAGCCGAGCGGTGCCGAGGACTTCGATCCGGCCTGGAAGAAGCCCTTGACGATCTTGTCTTCCAGGGAGTGGTAGGACATGACCACCACACGGCCGCCGAGGGCGATGGCCTCGATCGCTGCCGGGATGGCGCGCTCGAGGACGTCCAGTTCCTCGTTGACCTCGATCCGGAGCGCCTGGAAAGTGCGTTTCGCGGGGTGGCCGCCGGATTTGGCGGCACCGGCTGGCACCACGGCCCGGATCTGATCGACCAGTTCGCCGGTGGTAGTGAAGGGCTTTTCGGCGCGCGCGGCCACGATCCTGTTCGCGATGCGGCCGGCGAACTTCTCTTCGCCCCATTTCCGGATGATCCGGACGAGTTCTTCTTCGCTGTAGTTATTGACGACGTCGGCGGCCGTCTGCCCGCGGCTGGTGTCCATCCGCATGTCCAGGGGCGCGTCGAAGGAGTAGGCGAAGCCACGCTCCCGCTCGTCCAGCTGGAGCGATGAGACGCCAAGGTCCATGAGCACACCGTGGACTTCGGTGAAGCCCAGATCCTCGAGGACGTCCGGGATTTCGTCGTAGACGGCGTGCACGAGGTCGGTCCGGTTCTCGAAGGGCGCCAGCCGGGCCCCCGCCAGCGCCAGGGCTTCCTCGTCGCGGTCGATGCCGATCAGGTGAAGGTCCGGGAAGCGCTGCAGGAGTGCCTCGGAGTGACCGCCCATGCCGAGCGTCGCGTCGATCACCACAGGGGTCTCGCCGCGGCTCCGGGCGGCCTCGATGCCGGGGGCCAACAAATTGATGCACCGGTCCTTGAGGACCGGTACATGGCGTTCGGACGTCGGCTTCGCCTGGTCGGGATCCGTCATGCCGTCATCCTTTCGTTGGCCGTGTTGGTTGCGCCTTGCTGGTTGCGCGTTGCTTGGTACTGCTCTTACGCAACGTTCCTTGGTCCAGATCCCCATCCGCGCCTATCCTGCGCCGGCCTGGCTCCGGGGAAGTGAGCCAGGACAACAACCGGATGGGCGGCTGGAGATCTCGATCAAGGAACGTTGTTTGCTGGTGGATCAGTGGGGGTTCAGAGAATCCCCGGGATGGCGTCGTCTGTTTCCGAGAAGGCGGTTTCCTTTTCGGCCAGGTACTCATTCCAGGCCTGGGCGTCCCAGATCTCCGCGCGGGATCCTGCGCCAATGACGGCGAGTTCCCGGCCAAGACCTGCATACTCCCGGAGCGCCGGCGGAATCGTCACGCGCCCCTGCTTGTCAGGTACCTCGTCCGAGGCTCCAGAGAGGAAAACACGGATGTAGTCACGTGCCTGCTTGGAGGAAATTGGAGCCTCCCGCATCTGCTCGTGAACCCGGCCGAATTCCGCCTCACTGAAGACGTAGATGCAACGCTCCTGGCCTCTTGTGAGAACCAGCCCGCCGGCAAGTTCCTCTCGGAACTTCGCGGGGAGGATAATTCGACCTTTTTCATCCAGACGCGGCGAATGTGTGCCGAGAAACACGGCCCACCGCCTGTCTGTTTTAGGAAGTCCAACGTCCCCTGTGCTGCCACTACCCTCTTACGCCCTCCACATTACTCCACATCGCTCCACAGTCAACGACACGCCCGGGATGTTTAGACAAATCTGCGGATGTTTATTCCCTTTATTCCCAGCATTTGCAGGGAATCGAGACTGGTGGGGGAAAGTGGAGCGAATTTTCCTGCTTGCCTCACGCCGCGCACCGATTGGGGGCGCAGGCCGGCGCCGGAGCGAAATAGTTCGGCGCCGTCGTCCCTTTTTGCGGCCCCACCGCAGCCAAATCCCCGCAAGGCTGCAGCAAACGCATGGCAAATTGACGCGTTAAATGGCGAAAGACCCGCCGAAGCGGGTCTCGCGCCGCTCCCCGGCGGGCCGGTGGCGGGAAGTGGAGGACTTTAGGGGGCCGTCACAGAGCGGCTCAGGACTCGCCCCCGTGCCGTTCGTCCCAGCGCTGCTCAAGGTTGCTCATGAACGAACTCCTGGGCTTGCCCTGCTTGCGGCCGCCCGTTGCCCGGGCCTTGCCGACCGCAGAACTGCGCATAGTGGCGAAATAGACTCCGGCGCCCATCACCACAAAGCCAAGGACCCCGACAAAGATGTTTTGCATCGACACCCCGACCAACAACAGCAGCACGCCCGCGAGAGTCGCGAGCACGCCGATGACCAGGTGGCGGGTGGACCATGAGCGCCCGGGGACCGATCCCATCGAGCTTGCAAACTTTGGGTCGTCCTCATGCAGCTGCTTCTCAAGTTGCTCCAGCAACTTCTGTTCGTGTTCCGAGAGCGGCATCACGACCTCCTCAAGTCTGCCAACGTCCGGGCATGACGTGGCCATTGCCCTAATTGCCTAACGCCCGGGATTCCGAAGTGGTTCCCCCGTCACCGCCATTGGTGAAAAGGGTCAATTCAGCTCTCCCGCGCCGGTCTCAGCTGGCTAGGTCGCCCGAACGGTCGATCCAGTAGTCCTAAACCTAGGTATTAATAAGGATAGATTGTCGCGGCCTGTTCTGAAAGACAGTCTTAAGGCCCTTTCGCCGCCGGAACCCTTGGGAACAGGCGCCCCCGCCAGAGGTTCCCGCCGGGCTCACTCCGGGGTGCCCCCGGAATCCAGGAGCCGGGCCGGAAGAACGGACTTGTTGCCGAATTTCCGGGCGACAGCATCGAGGGCCTGTTCGGCGGCCCGCCAGTTGTCGTCCCGGCGGTCAAGACTGAGCTGAAGCGGGGCGTCGGCGGCCTCTTCCAGCTGTTCGGCCCGGATGCCGACCAGCCGGACTGTCATGGGCCGCTCCCCCACCGATTCCAGGAGCTGCACCGCCACCGCGTAAAGGAGTTGGGCGCTGTCGATCGGTGTGCTCACGGTGCGGCTGCGGGTAATGGTGGAAAAGTCGGCGTAGCGCAGCTTGAGCGCCACGGTGCGGGCGTGCATGCCGGCGCCGCGGAGGCGCTCCGCTGTCCGGTGCGAAAGGCGCAGCAGCTCCCGGTGAAGCAGTGCGTCATCCGCGGTGTCCGTGGCAAATGTCTCCTCGGCTCCAATACTCTTTTCCAGGCGGACCGGCGTCACGGGCCGCGGATCGATGCCCCAGGAGAGCCGGTAGACGTGCTCCCCCGATGCGCCCAGCAGCTTGCGCAGCGAGGGCAGCGGCGACGCGGCGACGTCCGCCACCGTCCTGATACCCCGGCGGGCCAGCACCTCCACGGTCTTGCCGCCGACTCCCCAGAGCGCACTGACGGGAAGGCTGTGCAGGTAGGGGACGGTTTCCTCCGGCCTGATCAGCAACAGGCCATCCGGTTTGCAGCGGGTGGACGCGATCTTGGCCACAAACTTGCTGGCGGCTATGCCCACCGATGCCGTAATGCCCAGTTCCCGGAACACGCGCGCCCGGATGAGTTCGCCAATCTCCCGTGGCGGACCGAGCCGCCGGATGGCTCCCCCGACATCCAGGAACGCCTCGTCCACGCTGAGTGGCTCGACGAGGTCGGTGATGGAACCGAAGATTGCCATGATCTGGCCGGACACTTCGTAGTAGAGCTTGTGGCGGGGCTCGATGATGACAGCCGAGGGGCACATGCGAGCCGCCACCACCATGGGCATCGCTGATCTGACGCCGAATGCGCGGGCCTCATAGGACGCGGAGAGCACCACGGAGCGGTCCGCCGGATAGCCCACAATCACGGGCTTTCCCTTCAGCTCGGGCCGGCTGCGCAGCTCCACGGAGACAAAGAAGGCGTCCATGTCCACATGCATGATGCTGCTGCGCCGCAGTTCCACCAGGGAATCCCCGCCCGGGCTGCCGGGGGGCTGGACCCGGGGCTGCGCATTCGGGCGCCCGTGGGGGTGCATATTCGTCTGCGCTCCCTGCTGATTCTCTGCGTCCGGCCCCACGTCTTCAATCCTATGCCCGGGGACTGACTAAACTGGAGGCTGATTCCGCTTCAACCCCAGGAGGAAAGTCCCTGTGAAGGTATTTGGACAGCGCAAACGTGCCGCAGCCGCCATCGCGGCGGCGGGCGCGCTATTGGCCTTGGCCGCATGCACGCCTGCCGGCACCGGGAGCCCGGCGGCGTCGCCGGCGTCGACCCCGGACGCCTCTGCGCAGTCCTCCACCACGGCTCCCACCAGCCCTTCCGCGGAGCCCGGCACATCAGCCACAGTCGGTGCCCTGGTACCCGGTTTCCCGCAGAAACTCCTGCCGCTGATGCCCGGGGCGCAGGTGGTTTCAAGCAGCTTCGACAAAACCACCGTGCCGGCAACCGCGGCACTGGTCGGCAGCACCACCGCCCCCGCCGCCGATGTCCTGGCTTTCTACACCAAGGGGCTCCAGGCACAGGGCTTCAAGGCCGTACCCGGTGAAACCGTCGGCGCCCTGCCATCCAAAGACTTCCTGCGGGGGGACAACGAAACCGTGAACATCTCCGTCATGCAGACGACAGGGGTGTCCACGTTCACGATCGGCGCGAACGTCGCTGCCGAGTCCGTCAAGTGAGTCTCGCCGAACAGCTGCGGCTCGAGCAGGCGGATTTCGTGGCCGCCGTCGCCGGCAAGCTCACCGAGTTCCTGACCAGCCGCCAGGCCGTCATGTCCTCGATCTCCCAGGACATCGATCCGCTCATGGGCTCGATCTCGAATCTGGTCACGGGCGGCAAGCGCCTGCGGGCGCTCATGTGCTACTGGGGGTGGCGCGGAGCCGGCGGGGAAGCCGGCGCCGCCGAGGTGGTCACCGCCGGCTCGGCCTTGGAGCTGTTCCAGGCCGCGGCCCTGATCCACGATGACATCATTGACCGCTCGGACACCCGCCGGGGCGGCCCCAGCGTCCACCGCAGGTTCATTGAACTGCACGAGGCCCAGGGCTGGGCGCTGGACAGTGAACGGTTCGGCCACGCGGCAGCGATCCTGACCGGGGATCTCTGCCTGTCCTTCAGCGAGGAATCGTTCACGGAGATCGGACACCGGGCCGCGTCCGGCAGCCCGGCACGGCTGATCTTCAACCTCATGCGCGCGGAAGTAATGGCCGGGCAGTACCTCGACATCCTGGAAGAAGTCGCCGGGCCCAGGCGGGACCGGGCCGGGGCCGTCAGCCGGGCCCAGTCCATCATCCGGTTCAAATCGGCCAAGTATTCCACCGAGCACCCGCTCGCCCTCGGCGGCGCCCTGGCTGGCGCCGGCGACGAGCTGCTGCGCGGCTATTCCGCCTTCGCCCTGCCGCTCGGCGAGGCGTTCCAGCTGCGGGACGATGTCCTTGGTGTCTTCGGTGACCCTGTCACCACCGGCAAACCTGCCGGGGACGATCTCCGTGAGGGCAAGCGCACAGTCCTGGTCGCCTTCGCCCTGGACCAGGCCGCGCCGGCCGAATCAGAGTTCATCGACGCCAAGCTGGGCAGCCCCGATCTCAGCGACGCGGACATCGAGGAGATCCGGCGGATCATCGTGGACTGCGGTGCGCTCCAGGCCACGGAAGTACTCATCGAGGAATTCGGCAAGGCCGCCTTCGCCGCCCTGGATCTCCTGCCGCTTCAGGAGCTGCCCAAGACCGCGCTCCGCAGGCTGGCAGAGGCCACGGTCAGCCGCGCCGCCTGATAGGGCCCCAAAGCAAGAACCGCCCGCGGAAACGCGGCGGGCCGTGCACGGCGGTTGCGCTGTGCACGGCCCTTAATGGCACGTCCGGGGATGCTGCCGGCGCAGTGTTGCTGCCGGCGTGCTCTTACCAGGCCAGTGACTGCGCCCTGCGGCGGATTTCGGTCTTGCGCCCTTCCCGCAGGGCGTCAATGGGCCGGCCGCGGAGGGAGTCGTCCGGCGTAAAGAGCCAGTTGATCAGTTCCTCATCCGAGTACCCGGCGTCCGAGAGGACCACAATGGTGCCTTTCAGGCTCTCCACGGCATGCCCGTCCTGGATGAAAGCCGCAGGCACGGACCGAATGCGCCGGTCACCGATTCTCACGGCCGCCAGCGCACGCTCGTCCAGCAATGCATGGACCTTAGTGATAGATACGTTCAGAAGCTGTGCGACATCGGGCAGGGGCAGCCATTCGCCCACGAGGCTTTCTACATTACTCACGCATAAAGATTGCCACGCCCGGTGCCCCGCCGCCTAGTCGGCATCCGCAGAAATGACGCCGCGGCCATGGCCCGTCCCGCCGCGCCGGAATGCCGCCCGGCTCCACCCGGGACTCCGCCGGAACGACTTTCGGGCGACACTCCACCGGAAACGGGATTGCGGAATGTCAAACGGTTCTTGTGCTAATTGCCAATTCATGAGACATTCACATAGATCACATTTGTAACAGAAATAACTTTTGTCACACTGGTAACACCAGTTCTACCGGCCTGACCGCAGCGTTGCCGCTGAGAAGAGGATCTTTCCAATGACAACCTCACGTTCGCCACAGCTCCGTCCGGGGCGCAGCCTGCCGCTTATTGCGGCGACGACGGCGGCGCTTCCCGCCGTCGTGCTTTCCTCCCTGGCGATCGCCCAGCCGGCCGCAGCCGAACCGCGTGTGCGTTCGGTCCCGGCAACCCTCGCGGCCGCCATGCGCGCCCAGGCAAAAGCTGACGCGGCGACATCCTTGAAGGCGGCAGTGATCCCGGCCGCCTCCGTCCCGGTGACGCTGCCGAGCGCCCTGCGGCCCGCGCAGCCGGCGGCACCGGCCGTCTACACGATCGCCCGCGGCGACACCATCAGTGCCATTGCCGGCCGCTACGGCCTGGACACCTTCGCCGTACTCAAGCTGAACAATCTGCAGGCGAACACCATCATCTACCCGGGGCAGAAGATCAAGCTCACGGGCTCGACGCCGGCCCCGGCAGCGCCCAAACCGTCCGCACCGGCGAAAACCGCCCCTGCGACGTCTACTGTGACTTCCGCCTCGGGCGGGGGCCGCGTGTACGTCGTCAAGCCCGGCGACACCCTGAGCGCCATCGCCGCCCGCCACGGCGTTGGGCTTTCGGAGGTCTTCAAGTGGAACGGGCTCGGCATGAGCTCGGTGATCTATCCCGGCCAGAAGGTCAAGGTCGGCGGCGGTTCCAGCACGCCGGCCCCCTCCGCTCCCGCCGCACCCAAGCCGTCGGCGCCCGCGCCGGCCAGCTCCGGCTCCTACACCATCAAGGCCGGCGACACCCTCTCCGGCATCGCGGCCCGCAACGGTGTCAGGCTCTCGGACGTCCTGTCGGCCAACCGGCTGACGATGTCGAGCATCATCTACCCGGGCCAGAAGCTCGTCATCCCCGGCGCGTCGACCATCGCACCGGCCTCGAGCACGCCTGCCACCACCACGCCCCTCGTGCCCAGCACGTTCCTCGGGTTCAGCTACCCGGCCGCGGTGGTGAGCTCGGCCAACCAGAACAAGGCGCTACTCAACGCCTCTCCGGTGCCCAGCCGTCAGCAGATGAAGTCGATCGTGGCGGACACGGCCCGGCGCATGGGCGTGGACGCCAGCCTCGCACTGGCCTTTGCCTTCCAGGAATCCGGCTTCGACCAGCGTGCGGTGTCACCGGCCAATGCGATCGGCACCATGCAGGTCATCCCGTCCTCCGGCGAATGGGCCTCCGATCTGGTGGGCCGCAAGCTGAACCTGCTGGATCCGTACGACAACGCCACGGCAGGCATCGCGATCATCCGCCAGTTGGTCCGCACGAGCCCGGATGTGGACACTGCGATCGCCGGCTATTACCAAGGCCAGTACTCGGTGAGCCAGAACGGCATGTACGAGGACACCAAGGGCTACGTCGCCGCCATCAAGGCCAACCGGCAGCTGTTCCGCTAAATTGTTCGGCTAAATACAGACTCCAGCACAGGCTCCCTTACGGCGGAGCGTGACGCTACGGGCCCGGATCGCATGTTGATTCGGGCCCGTTTCTGTCCAGCGACTACGATTGTAAGGTGCAGGAATACGTGTCGGATGCTCTCGTAGGGAACCTGGTGGACAACCGCTACCAGGTTCAATCCAGGCTTGCCCGCGGCGGGATGTCCACCGTGTACCTCGCCACGGACCAGCGCCTTGAGCGTGATGTCGCGCTGAAGGTGCTCCATCCCCACCTGGCCGACGACCCGCAGTTCCTCGACCGGCTGGGCCGCGAGGCCAAGGCCGCCGCCCGGCTCTCCCACCCCCACGTCGTGGGCGTCCTGGACCAGGGCGAGGACGGCCGGCTCGCCTATCTGGTCATGGAGTTCATCAAGGGCCACACGTTGCGGGACGTCCTCAATGACAAAGGCGCCCTGTCACCGCGGTTGGCCCTGGCGCTGATCGATCCGGTCGTCGAAGGCCTCGGCGCCGCGCACGCCGCCGGCATGATCCACCGGGACATCAAGCCCGAAAACGTCCTGATCGCCGACGACGGGCGGATCAAGCTCGGCGACTTCGGCCTGGCACGCGCTATCTCAACGTCCACAAGCACCGGCGCCCTGATCGGGACTGTCGCCTATCTCTCCCCCGAACTTGTCCTGGGGAAGCAGGCAGATGCCCGCAGCGACATCTATTCGGTCGGGATCATGCTCTACGAAATGATCACGGGCAGGCAGCCGTTCGAAGGCGATGTGCCCATCCAGGTCGCCTACCAGCACGTCAATTCCACTGTGGGAGCGCCGTCGCTGGTGGTGCCCGGGCTGGCTGCGGAGATCGACGAACTCGTCCAGTGGTGCACCGGCCGGGACCCGGACAAGCGCCCCGTCGACGGCAGCGCCCTGTTGTCCGAACTCCGGCACATCAGGACCAACCTCAGCGACGCCGAACTCGACCTCCAGCCGCCGGCGGCTGTCCGCAGCGCCCTTCCGGCCGTGGCAGCACCGCCAAACCGGCCGCCCGGCGGTGCCCGCCCGGCGTCGGACGGGCAGGATACGGCCCACGTGCTGCCCCCCACCGGTGTGCCCACGGAACTGCAGACTGAGGTGTACGGAGGCCTCGCCCGGCCCACCGAGATGATCTCCCGCACCAGCGGCAACCCGACCACCGTCATGTCCGGCGCCCCGCGGCGTCCGGCCTACGGACCGCTGTCCACCCCGGACGAGGCGGCCTACGACGGCGCCGCCGGGTACGACGATCCAGCAGAAGGTGCGGTAGCCCCCAGCAAACGCGCCCAGCGCAAGCTGGACCGGGACGAGGAGAAGGCGCGCCAGCGCGCCGCGGCCACGCCCACCAGGACCCTGCACGAGGGTAACCCCCGGCGCCGCGGCTTGCTCTGGATCGTCCTGCTCGTCGTCGCGGCGCTGCTCGCCGCCGTCGCCGGCTGGTTCTTCGGCATGGGTCCGGGCTCACCGGGAACCATTCCCCCGGTGGCGAACAAGACCGTTGCCGAGGCCCAGGACCTGCTCCGCACCGCCGGCTTCCAATCCACCGTGAAGGATGTCTTCGACGACGACATCTCACCCGGCCTCGTGGTCGGCTCGGAGCCGACCGCTGGCGAGGTCATCCGCAAGTTCCAGCCCGTGGCCCTGGCCGTGTCCAAAGGCCCGGAACTGTTCCCGCTGCCGGAACTGACCGGCAAGTCCCTGGACGAGGCCAAGACCACGCTCAACGGCGCCCAGATGGCTTTGGGCCCGATTACCGAGACCTTCGACGAGAAGGCGCCGGCCGGGACTGTCCTTGCCCAGGCTCCGCGCAGCGGCAACCCGGTCAGGCACGGGACGCCCGTGGGCCTCACCGTCTCCAAGGGCCCGCAGCCCATCCCGGTCCCGGATGTCCGCGGGCAGGCGCAGGACGCAGCCGTGAGTGCCCTGGAAGCCGCCGGCCTGAAGGCCGTGGTCGCGCCCGAGCTGGTCAACGACCGGAACGTCCCGAAGGGCGCGGTGCTGGCGCAGGACCCGGCCTCCGGCAACCTGACCAAGGGCGGAACCGTCACCCTGACCATCTCCAAGGGCCCGAAGCTCGTCGAGGTGCCCAATTTCATCGGCAAACAGGTCAAGGAAGCCCGGGCGGCACTCGAAGAACTTGGCTTCGTGGTTAAGGTCGATGAGTATTTGGGCGGATTCTTTGGAACAGTCCGCGTCCAGGATCCCGTGGATACGGCTGTCCCGGAAGGCTCGACTATCACCCTGACCGTGGTCTGACCATACACGGCGCCCGCCCAGGGGCCGACCCGCTCTACATAAAAGCTCCGCCCGGCTGCTGCAGCCGGGCGGAGCTTTTTTATTGGAGTTTTCAGACAGGCAGCGTTCGGTCAGAAGCGTTTCGTCAGACGCGTTTCGTCAGACGCGTTCTCTCAGTCAGCGCCTCAGCGCTTGGAGAGCGCACCGGCTACCAGGAACGCCATTTCGAGCGACTGCATGTGGTTCAGGCGCGGATCGCAGACCGACTCGTAGCGGTCCAGGAAGGCTTCCTGGTCGATCGGGTCGGCTCCGCCGAGGCATTCGGCGACGTCGTCGCCCGTCATCTCCACATGCAGGCCGCCGGGAACGGTGCCGAGCGCGTGGTGGACTTCGAAGAATCCGCGCACCTCGTCAATGACGTCGTCGAAATTGCGGGTCTTGTAGCCGTTGGGCGAGGTGACCGTGTTCCCGTGCATGGGGTCGGTGACCCAAAGGACCTGCGCCCCGGAGGCGGTGACGCGCTCGACGATCGCCGGCAGCTTCTCGCGGATGTTGCCCGCACCCATGCGCGTGATGAAGGTGAGCCGGCCGGGCTCCCGGTTCGGATCCAGCTTGTCGATCAGGCGCAGGGCGTCGTCGCCGCTGGTCGAGGGGCCGAGCTTCACGCCGATCGGGTTGCGGACGCAGGAGAGGAAGTCAACGTGTGCGTGGTCCAGCTCGCGGGTCCGCTCCCCGATCCACAGGAAGTGCGCCGAGGTGTCGTAGGGCAGCCCGGTGCGCGAATCGATGCGGGTCAGGGCGCGCTCGTAGTCCAGCAGCAGGGCCTCGTGGCTCGCGTAGAATTCCACCCGCTTCAGGGCCTCGAAGTCGGCCCCGCAGGAGGACATGAACTTGATGGCGCGGTCGATGTCCCGGGCCAGGGACTCGTAGCGGGCATGGGCCGGGTTTTCGGTGAAGCCCTTGTTCCACTGGTGCACCAGGCGCAGGTCCGCGAAGCCGCCCTGGGTGAAGGCGCGGATCAGGTTCAGCGTCGAGGCGGAGGTGTGGTAGGCCTTCAGCATCCGGCTGGCGTCATGGGCGCGGGACTCGGGCGTGAAGTCGTAGCCGTTGACGATGTCGCCGCGGTAGGCCGGCAGGGTGACGCCCTCGCGCGTTTCATCGTTGGAAGAGCGCGGCTTGGCGAACTGGCCGGCCATGCGGCCCATCTTGATGACGGGCATGGCCGCGCCGTAGGTGAGGACGACGGCCATCTGCAGGATGGTCCGGACGCGGGCACTGATCTTGTCCGCCGTCGCCGCTTCGAAGGTCTCGGCGCAGTCGCCGCCCTGGAGCAGGAACGCCTTGCCCTGCGCCGCGGCGGCGAGCCGTTCGCGAAGGATGTCCACTTCGCCGGCGAACACGAGGGGCGGGAGGACGGAAAGTTCCTTGACGGACGCCTCGAACACAGCCGGGTCCGACCAGGTGGGCTGCTGCGAGGCCGGGAGCTCCCGCCAGTTGTCCAGTCCGGGATAGTTGGCGGCTCCGCTCTGGGCGGTGCTGGTCAGCGGGGAAACTGGTTTCTCAGATAGCTCGGTCACTATCTAAGGATAGTTGCCCCGCCGCGGTTCGGGGGCCCTGCCTGTCATTGGCAGCTCCTTTGCCGTCACATGGCACCCGTGGACCGCTTAAGCGGTGCCGGGAATCTCCGGACCGGCTTCCCCGGCGGCAGTTTCATTCGGGCTTTCGTTCGGGGTTTTGCTTGGGCTTTCGTTCTGGGTTTTGTTTGGGGTTTCTCCGGCGGCCGCATCCTGCACCGCGTCAGGGCCCGCAGGGGCTTTGTCCGGGGCCGCGTCCTGGGCTTTGCCCGCCAGACGGAGCTTCACGGCGGCGGCGTACTCGTCCACGTACTCCTGGCCGGAGAGCCGCATGAGTTCATACATGATCTCGTCGGTCACCGAACGCTGGATCAGCCGGTCATCCTCCATCCCGTAGTAGCGGCTGAAGTCGAGCGGTTCGCCAAAGATCATGCCGATGCGGCGGATGTTGGGCACGCGCTTGCCGATCGGCTGGACTTTGTCTGTTCCGATCATTGCCACCGGAATGACCGGGACGCGGGCCTGCAGCGCAAGGCGGGCAACGCCCACCTTGCCGCGGTAGAGGCGCCCGTCGGGGCTGCGGGTCCCCTCTGGGTAGATGCCCAGGAGGGAGCCGTTCTTGAGCACGTCCATGCCGGCGTTGAGGGACTGCGCGGACGCGGCGCCCCCGGACCTGTCCATGGGGAGCTGGTTGGTGAGCCGGAAGAATGCTGCGGTCAGCCGGCCCTTGATCCCGGTGCCGGTGAAGTATTCGGATTTGGCCAGGAACGCGACCGGCCGCGGCACCATGACCGGCATGAAGATGGAATCCGAGAAGGAGAGGTGGTTCGAGGCAAGGATCGCGGCGCCCTCGGCAGGGACGTTGTCGAGGCCCTTGACCCAGGGCCGGAACAGCAGCCTCAGCACCGGTCCCAGGACAAACGTCTTCGTGAACCAATAAAACACTCGGTGACCTCTCCGGAAGGCGTCTGGCCGGCCGCCCGAATCGGGTCCGGCCAGGCTTCAATGGACACCTTACTCTAGTGAGTTTTGGCGCCAAGGGTGACACGATGGGCTCATGACTGAAAGCAGCACTCCCCCTGCGCCCGCCGCTTTCAGCTACCCCGGCCACGGACCCAACGCCCGGACCGGCGTGGCCATCTGCCACGGCTTCACGGGCAGCCCGCTCAGCGTCATGCCGTGGGCCCGCCACCTCGCCGCCCAGGGCTTCGCCGTATCGGTGCCCCTCCTGCCCGGGCACGGCACCCACTGGCGCGACCTCGCCCGGCAGGGCTGGCAGGACTGGTACAGCAGCTTCGAAACGGCGTACCTGGACCTGGCCGCCCGGACCGATGACTGCTACGTCGCCGGGCTGTCCATGGGCGGCACGATCGCCCTGCGTACCGCGGCCCGCCACAGCGTGGCCGGCGTGGCCGCCGTCAACCCCGGCCTGAGCTTCTATGACCGCAGGGTCCGGATCGTGGGACTGCTCAAGTACTTCCAGCGCACCACCACGCCCATTCAGGAGGAGAATTCCACGGCTACCACCACCGATGACGGCGACTACTCCCTGACGCCGCTGGCCGCAGTCCACCAGCTGCGCCGGCTGTTCGGCGCGACCCTCCGGGACCTGCCGGCAGTCCGGGCCCCTGCGCTGGTCTTCAAGTCGGACACCGACGCCGTGGTCCCGCCGTCGTCCCTGGCGCTGCTGCGCAGGCGGCTCGGGTCCCGGGAACTCACAGTGGTTCCCCTCCCGCACAGCGGGCACGTTGCCACCCTGGACGCCGATGCGCCGCTACTCTTTGATGAATCAGTGCGCTTCTTCCTCCAGCACACCCACGCCATTTCGCCGCCCCGCGCCCCCTCGGAGACCCCATGAGCATCCTCCCGGACCACTCGCCGTTCAGCAGCCCGTTCACGGGAACCATCCCCCGGACCGGCGTCGTGGTGTCCCACGGCTTCACCGGCAGCCCGCATGGTGTGCGGGACTGGGCGTCGTCCCTGGCCAGTGCCGGGTTCGCCGTCCGGCTGCCCCTGCTGCCGGGGCACGGAACGAGCTGGCAGGAGCTGGCCAAGACCCGCTGGCAGGACTGGCATGCTGCCCTGGACGCTGCCTACCTGGAGCTTGCGGAAGAATGCGACGTCGTAGTCGTGGCGGGCCTGTCCATGGGCGGCGCCCTGGCGTTGCGGATTGCGGCCACCCGCCCCGTGGCGGGGGTTGTGGTGGTCAACCCCGGCCTCGTCATCGATGATCCCCGCGCCCCGCTGGCCGGCATCTTGAAGTTTGTCCTCAAGAGCACCCCGGCGATCGCCAATGACATCCTCAAACCGGGCATGGATGAGTACGCATACCCGCGCACTCCGGTGGCCGCCGCACACGAGCTCAACAAGATGTTCAAGGACACCGTGCGGCTGCTGCCCCGCGTCACGGCTCCGGTCCGGGTATACCGTTCCACGGTGGATCATGTGGTGTCCGAATCCAGCATGGAGGCCCTGCGCCGCGGGTTGACCAACGCCCCGCTGGAGGTGATCCGGCTGGAAAACAGCTACCACGTCGCTACCATGGACAACGACGCGCCCGAGATCTTCCGTGGCACGGCCGAATTTGTCCGGTCCGTTGCAGCCGCAGCCAGTCCGGGCGCCGCCCGCGCCAGCCGGAAGGACACGGCCAATGACTAAACCGGACCCCGGAGTCCCGGACCCCGAAACCCCTGACCCCGACGACGCCGGGACGGCTGCGCCCGACGCTGACGCCGGCGCATCCGGCGTCCAGCGTCCGGGCACCACCCCGCCCCCTGAGGCACAGGACCCGGCCGCCCCGGACGCACAGTCCGCCGATGACGACGCCGTGTGGCTGGATCTGGTCGCCAGGCTGGAAGGAGTCGGGGCAGGCGAGGACCAGGCACCTGGCAGCCCGGCCGGCGGAACGGACAGCGCCGCCGGTGGCGCCGGCGCTGGATCAGGTGCCGGCTCCGGCTCCGGATCAGGTACCGGCTCGTCAACGGCAAGGTCGTTCCGCGATTTTGACCCGCTGGGTCTCGCCGGCGTCGCACCGATCGAGCTTTCCGCCAAGGAGCGGCTCGCCCCCGCCCCGGGGAATCCGGCTGCGGGCAGCAGCGAGGCACCGGACACGGCCCCCGGCCCCCGGGACTATGAGGCCGACGACGACGACGGCGCGTTCATCCCGGAGGAGCCGCCCAGCCTGGCCGGTGCAGATCCCTTGACCGTCCTTGCCTGGCTTGGCGCGGTGGGCGGCCCGCTTGCGCTCGTGTTCTCGGCGATGTTCTGGCGGTCGGCCCCGACGCTGGCGATCGTGGGCATGGTGGCCGCGTTCGCAGCCTCGGTGGTGTTCCTGATCATGAAACTGCCGGGCGAGAAGGACGAGCACGACGACGGGGCTCGCATCTAGCCCACCCGGTCATGGCGCCGGCCACTGCGCTGGTGTTTCAGGGGCTTACTTAGGCACGCTACTGCGTGTGCATGCGGCTGCTGACCCGGGAGAGGTCGGCGGCGCCGATCAGTCCGGCGTTGGGGCCCAGGGCCGCCAGTTCGATCTCCGCCGCGGGGCGGAAGCCGCGCCCGGTGAGGTTCCGTGCGAAGGCCTTCCGGGCCGGCGCGACGAGCAGCTCGCCGGCGTCGCACAGCCCGCCGCCGATGACGAACTTGCCGGGGTCCAGTGCCGCGGCGAGGTTCGCCAGGCCAAGGCCCAGCCATTCCCCGACGTCCTCGAGGAGTTCGCGGGAGGTCTGGTCCCCGGCCTTGGCCAGCTCCGTCACGATCACGCCCGTAATGCGTCCCACGTCGCCGTCCACGGCCTTGAGCAGTTCCTGGGCAACCGGAGAATTCGCGGCGGCCAGTTCCCGGGCCTCGCGGCCGAGCGCATTGCCCGAGGCGTATTGTTCCCAGCAGCCGCGGTTGCCACACTCGCAGCGGTGCCCGCCCGGCATGATGATCTGGTGGCCGAACTCCCCCGCCACACCGAAGCGGCCGCGTTCGAGCCGTCCGTCCATGACCATGGCGCCGCCGATCCCGGTGCCCAGGGTGATGCAGACCAGACGGTTCTGTCCCTGCCCGGCGCCGAAGCGCCATTCCGCCCAGGCGGCGGCGTCGGCGTCGTTGGTCAGCAGGACAGGGCGGCGCAGCAGCCGCTGCAGGTTCTCGCGCAGCGGTTCATTGCGCCAGGCCAGGTGCGGGCTGAAGAGGACAGTGCCGCCGTCGAGGTCCATCCAGCCGGCGGCGCCGATTCCGACGGACCAGATCCGGTGCCCGGCGCCCAGCTCCGCAACCAGTTCGACAATGACCTGTTCTACGGCGCGCGGGTCGTTGCCCGGCGTGGAACGTTTCGCCTGGCTGAGGATCCGGCCCTCGGCATCGACCACGCCGGCAGCAACCTTGGTTCCCCCGATGTCGACGCCGATCGCCAGGCCCTTGCGGCCCAGCCGCAGGTGTGAGCGGAGGTCGTGCCCGGCCGTGGCGGCCGCGGCTCCGGCCAGGGTCCGGCTCCGCCAGGCGGCGGTCCGGCGGCGCAGGCCGGGCTGCCGGCCGGGTGATGGTGTCTGCATGGTGCCCCATTCTATTCGCCGGGGCCGCCGCAGCCGCGAAGGCCCGGCAGCATGACGCCGCGGCGGCGCCCGCAGCATCCCCGACTGGCGGAACCGCGGGACCGGCCGTAAAGTTACTGGCCAGTAGGTGTCGCAGAACACACCTTCGGGGGACCGCATACTAGGCTTAGCGGTACCCGTTGCGGGCCTATGGATACCTAAGGAGCTGTCGTGCGAGAAATCATTGTCCCGCCCCTGGTGAATGTCGACCCGGACACCAACGTCACCGATCTCGTGGTGCGCCAGGCGGCCAAGGCCTCCAACCCTGCACTGTTCTCGCGGCTCGACGCAGCCGGCCAGTGGCAGGACGTCCGCGCCACGGATTTCCTGGCCGACGTCTCCGCCCTCGCCAAGGGCCTCATGGCCAGCGGTGTGGCCGCCGGTGACCGGGTGGGCATCATGTCCCGCACCCGGTACGAATGGGCCCTGATCGACTTCGCCATCTGGTTCGCCGGCGCCGTCTCGGTCCCGATCTATGAAACCTCCTCCCCCTCCCAGGTGGCCTGGAACCTTGGCGACTCCGGCGCCGTGGCCGCGTTCGGCGAATCGGCGCACCACGAGGACATCATCCGGCAGGCGGCCACCTCCGAGGGGCTCACCGCCCTGGCGCATGTCTGGCAGCTCGAGGGCGACAGCCTGGACGAGGTCCGTGCGGCCGGAGCCGGCATCAGCGATGCCGAGCTCGAAGCACGGCGCAGCCAGGCGTCCCTGACGGATGTCGCCACGATCATCTACACCTCGGGCACCACCGGCCGGCCCAAGGGCTGCGAGCTGACGCACGGCAACTTCGTGGAACTGTCCGAGAACGCCCTGGTCACGTCACTCGGCACGATCGTCCACGAGCAGGCCCGGACCATCATGTTCCTGCCCATGGCCCACGTCTTTGCACGCTTCATCTCCGTGCTGGCAGTCGCCGCCGGCGTCACGGTGGCACACACACCGGATATCAAGAACCTGCTGCCGGACCTGCAGAGCTACAAACCGACCTTCATCCTCGCTGTCCCGCGCGTTTTCGAGAAGGTCTACAACTCCGCCCTGACCAAGGCCGAGGACGGCGGCAAGGGCGCCATCTTCCACCGCGCCGCGGACACCGCCATCGAATTCTCCCGGGCCCGGCAGGCCGGCAAGGTGGGGCTCGTGCTGAAGCTCAAGCACGCCGTCTTCGACAAGCTCGTGTACAGCAAGCTCCGGGCCGCCATGGGCGGGAACGTCTCGCATGCCGTTTCCGGCGGCGGACCGCTCGGTGAACGGCTGGGCCACTTCTTCCAAGGCATCGGCATGCAGATCCTGGAAGGGTACGGGCTGACCGAAACCACGGCGCCGGTCACCGTAAACACCCCGGACCTGATCAAGATCGGCACCGTCGGCGCCCCGATTCCGGGCAACTCCGTCAGGATCGCGGACGACGGCGAGATTCTCGCCAAGGGCGTGTGCGTCATGCGCGGCTACTACAAGCGTGATGACCTGTCCGCCGCGACCTTCGAGGACGGCTGGTTCCGCACCGGCGACATCGGCCAGCTGGACGAGGCGGGGTTCCTGACCATCACGGGGCGGAAGAAGGAAATCATCGTCACTGCCGGCGGCAAGAACGTCGTCCCGGCCCTGCTGGAGGACCAGATCCGGGCGGACGCGCTCGTCTCGCAGGTGCTCGTGGTCGGTGACAACCGCCCGTTCATTGGTGCCCTGGTGACCCTGGATGAAGAAGCCCTGCCCGGCTGGCTGGGCCGCCACGGGCTCCCGGCCTCGACCTCGCTCGCTGAGGCTGCCGTCAACCCCACAGTCAAGGCCGCGGTCCAGGAGCTCATCAACCACGCGAACCAGTCCGTGTCCCAGGCCGAGGCCATCAAGTCCTTCCGGATCGTGCCGGCCGACTTCACCGAGGCCTCCGGCCACCTGACGCCCTCAATGAAGGTCAAGCGGGCTCAGGTGCTCAAGGACTTCGAGAACGTGATCGAGGAAATGTACAGCGCCAAGCGTCCCACCCTCGCCTAGGCTGCAACCGCAACCACCCCGCACCAGAGCAACGCGGGGTCAGATACGGCCCGTCCGGCGCCCCCGGATGGGCCGTATCTGACCCCGCGTTGCTTTCGTTCGGGAGGCAATGTCCGGCAGAAACACAAGGGTCCTTCCGGCTTCTGCCGGAAGGACCCTTCTGTGGTGATGGGGTGCGGGTTGCTTCGCTGCCGCTATTCGACGACGAGCAGCAGATCCCCGCCCTGGACCTGTTCGATCCCGGCGACGGCGAGCCGCGCGACGGTGCCGGCCACCGGCGTCGTGATGGACGCCTCCATCTTCATGGCCTCGATCGTGGCCACCGTGTCGCCGGCTTTCACGGTGTCCCCGGCCTTGACGGTCAGCGTGACGGCACCGGCGAACGGCGAGGCAACCTGGCCCGGCTGGGAGGTGTCGGCGCGTTCGGCGGCCTTGACGTTGCTCACCACTGAACGGTCGCGGACCACCACGGGCCGGGACTGGCCGTTGAGGGTGCACATGACCGTGCGCATGCCCTTCTCGTCCGGCTCGGAGACGGCCTCGAGGGAGGCGATCAGGCGGACGCCCTTCTCGAGCTCGATCTCGTGCTCCGCGCCGCGCTGCAGCCCGAAGAGGTAGTCGCGCGTATCCAGCACCGAAAGGTTGCCGTAGGACTCCACGCTCTTCAGGTAGTCCTTGGTGGGACCGGCGAAGAGCAGGCGGTTGAGGGTGCCCCGCCGGGCCTTGGAATCGCCGTTGAGCGCCGCGCTGTCCTCGGCGCTGATCTCGACGTCGCGGACCTTGACGGTGCGGCCCTGCAGTGCCTTGGTCCGGAAGGGCTCGGGCCAGCCGCCGGGCGGGTCACCGAGCTCGCCGGAGAGGAAACCGATCACGGAATCCGGGACGTCGTACTTTTGCGGGTTCTCGTTGAAGTCCGCGGGATCGGCGTTGAGGCCCACCAGGTGCAGGGCGAGATCGCCCACCACCTTGGACGACGGGGTCACCTTCACCAGGCGGCCGAGGATCCGGTCCGCCGCGGTGTACATGTCCTCGATCGCCTCGAACCGCTCGCCCAGGCCCAGCGCCATCGCCTGCTGGCGCAGGTTGGACAGCTGGCCGCCCGGAATTTCGTGCTGGTAAACCCGGCCTGTGGGCCCCGGCAGTCCGGACTCGAACGGCGCGTAGACCCGGCGGACGGCCTCCCAGTAGGGCTCGAGGGCGCAGACGTTCGCGAGGCTGAGGCCGGTGTCGCGCGGCGTGTGGGCCAGTGCGGCGACGAGGGCCGAGGCCGAAGGCTGGCTGGTGGTTCCGGCCAGGGAGGCCGAGGCCACGTCCACGGCGTCCACGCCGGCATCCACGGCCGCGAGGAGCGTGGCCAGCTGGCCGCCTGCGGTGTCGTGGGTGTGCAGGTGGACGGGGAGGTCAAACCGCTCCCGCAGCGCCGAAACCAGGCGTGCCGCGGCAGCCGGACGCAGCAGTCCGGCCATGTCCTTGATCGCGAGGATGTGCGCCCCGGCGTCGACGATTTTCTGCGCCAGCTCCAGGTAGTAATCCAGGGTGTAGAGCGTTTCTTCCGGATCCAGCATGTCCGCGGTGTAGCAGAGGGCAACCTCGGCAACGGCGGTCCCGGTCTCGCGGACGGCCCGGATGGCAGGGGCCATCTGGTTGACGTCGTTGAGGGCGTCGAAGATCCGGAAGATGTCGATGCCCGTGGCGGCGGCCTCGTTGACGAACGCCACCGTGACCTCTTCCGGGTAGGGCGTGTACCCGACGGTGTTGCGGCCGCGGAGCAGCATCTGCAGGCACAGGTTCGGCATGGCCTTGCGCAGGGCGGCGAGCCGGTCCCAGGGGTCTTCGCCGAGGAAGCGCAGGGCGACGTCGTAGGTCGCCCCGCCCCAGGCCTCGACCGAGAGCAGTTCCGGGAGCAGCTTGGATTCCGCCGGACCGGCCGCCACGAGGTCGCGGGTGCGTACCCGGGTGGCGAGCAGGGACTGGTGCGCGTCGCGGAAGGTGGTGTCCGTGACGGCCACGGCGTCCTGCGCGCGCAGGGCGCGGGCAAAACCTTCCGGGCCGAGTTCCAGGAGCCGCTGGCGGGATCCCGGCCGGGCCTCGGCGTCATCCAGGGCCGGAAGCTTGTCCGCCGGGTCCGTGTGGACCTTGAGTTCGCCGTTGGGCTTGTTGACCGTGACGTCGGCGAGCCAGGTCAGCAACTTGGTGCCGCGGTCTGCCGACACCCGTGCCTTCAGCAGTTGGGGCCGTTCGTCAATGAACGAGGTGGCCACGTCCCCGGCGACGAAGTCGGGATCGTCCAGGACGGCCTGCAGGAAGGAGATGTTGGTGGACACGCCGCGGATGCGGAATTCGGCGAGGGCGCGGCGGGCCCGGGCGACGGCGGCGGGGTAGTTGCGTCCGCGGCAGGTCAGCTTGACCAGCATGGAGTCGAAGTGGGGACTGATCTCCGCACCCGAGTAGACGGTGCCGCCGTCGAGCCGGACGCCGGCGCCGCCGGCCGAGCGGTAGCCGGTGATCTTGCCGACGTCGGGCCGGAAGCCGTTGGCCGGATCCTCCGTGGTGATGCGGCACTGCAGGGCGGCGCCCTTGAGCTGGACGCTCTCCTGGGACAGGCCCAGGTCCGCGAGGCTCTCACCGGCAGCGATGCGCAGCTGCGCCTGGACGAGGTCGACGTCGGTGACTTCCTCGGTCACCGTGTGCTCGACCTGGATGCGCGGGTTCATTTCGATGAACACGTGCTGGCCGGCGCGCTCCCCCACCGTGTCGACAAGGAATTCGACGGTACCGGCGTTGACGTAGTTCAGCGCCTTGGCGAACTTCACGGCGTCGCGGTACAGCGCCTGCCGGATGCCTTCGTCGAGGTTCGGGGCCGGGGCGATTTCCACCACTTTCTGGTGGCGGCGCTGGATGGAGCAGTCACGCTCGAAGAGGTGCATGATGTTGCCCTGGGCGTCGGCCAGGATCTGGACCTCGATGTGGCGCGGGCGCAGGACGGCCTGTTCCAGGAACATGGTGGGGTCGCCGAACGCGGCGTCGGCTTCGCGCATGGCGGCCTGCAGGGCCTCCGGGAGCGCCTCGCGGGTGTCCACGCGGCGCATGCCGCGCCCGCCGCCGCCGGCGACCGCCTTGGCGAAGATGGGGAAGCCGATTTCATCGGCGGCGGCGATCAGTTCGTCCAGGTCCTTCGACGGCTGGCTGGACTTGAGCACCGGGACGCCGGCCTTGCGCGCGGCCTCGAGGGCGGCAACCTTATTGCCCGCGAGTTCCAGGACCTCCGCCGGCGGGCCGACGAAGGTGATGCCGGCCTCCTTCGCGGCCCGTGCCAGGCGCGGGTTCTCGGAGAGGAAACCGTAACCGGGGTAAATGGCGTCCGCGCCGGACTCCTTGGCGACGCGCACCACCTCATCAACGTCCAGGTACGCCCGGACCGGATGTCCCTCCTCGCCGATCAGATACGCCTCGTCGGCCTTCTGGCGGTGAATGGAGTTGCGGTCCTCGTGCGGAAACACGGCGACAGTCTTGGCACCCAGCTCGTAGCTCGCGCGGAAAGCGCGAATCGCGATTTCGCCGCGGTTGGCCACCAGAATCTTAGAAAACATACTTCTCCTGCTTCATCGCGGGCGTATCGGTAAGTGCTCACAGTGTCTAAGACCTGTGCGGGCAAACACAAATCATTGTGGCGACCGTCACAGCATTATCCGTCACGGACGCCCCGATGGGCAGGGCCCCGGCGTTGGAGCTCTCCCCGCCGGCCCGATTGGCGGGGTTCCGGCGCCCCACGCCGGATGAAACGGGTTTCGCCGGAGCATCAACATATGATGAGTGGGTGGGTGGCGCATGCACGCCCCGGCTCCGAAGAACGCAGGAGCCGGCACGACCCCGTCTCGGCAACCGGCGTTAGGTATTGGTTTTTCAAGTGCAAGTAGTGAGCATCAGCAGCCTCAAAGGCGGTGTCGGCAAGACATCCGTGACCACCGGACTGGCGTCGGCGGCATTGGCCGCCGGCATCCCCACCCTCGTCGTCGACCTTGACCCGCACGCTGACGCCAGCACCGCCCTGGGCGTGAGTCCGGACGACCAGCTCGATATCGGCAGGATGCTGAAGTCGCCGCGGCGGGCACATCTGGCAGACAACGTGGTTCCCAGCGGCTGGGTGGAGCATGCCCGGCTCAACGGCCGCGGCGGCGCCAACGGCAGGAAACAGCCTGGCGCGGCAACCTCCGTCCTGGACGTGGCCGTCGGCTCTGCCTACACCGGAATCTACGACCGGCCCGGCCTGGGCCGGCGCGACCTCCGCCGGCTCTCTGCTGTCCTGGCCGGTGCCGGGAACTATGAACTCGTCCTGGTCGATTGCCCGCCGTCATTGAACGGCCTGACCCGGATGGCGTGGTCCGCGAGCGACAAGGTGGCCCTGGTGGCCGAGCCCGGGCTCTTCTCGGTGGCCGGCACGGAACGCACCATGCGCGCCATCCAGCTGTTCCGGCAGGAATTCGCCCCCAAGCTGTCCCCCGCCGGCATTGTGGCCAACCGGGTGCGCAGCAGTTCGGCCGAGCACACGTTCCGGCTTGCGGAGATGGAGTCCATGTTCGGCCAGCTGCTGCTGAGCCCGCACATCCCGGAGCAGGCCAACTGGCAGCAGATCCAGGGCGCGGCCCACTCCATCCACCACTGGCCCGGAGACTCGGCCAAGAATGCGGCCGGGCTCTTCGATGCCCTGCTGCAGAACCTGCTGAATCAGGGCGGTGTGGCCCCGGCCGGTACTGTCCGCGACCGCAGCCTGCGGTAGCCAGGGCCTGCCGCATACAGCCCAACAGACTGAGGCCGCCTTCCCTGTCCGGGAGGCGGCCTCAGTCGTGTCTGTACTCAGTCTTGTCGGTGGAAGCCCTAGCCGATCTTGCGGGCCGCCCGGCGTTTGCTCAGTTCGTCGTCGGGAAAGGACTGGTCCGCGGCGTGTTCGCTGGGAAGGGCTGCGAGGCTACCTTCAACTTCGCGCCACACGCGGCCGACGGCGATGCCGAACACCCCCTGGCCGCCCTGGACGAGATCGATGACTTCATCGGCCGATGTGCACTCGTAGACGCTCGCACCGTCGCTCATGAGCGTGATCTGGGCGAGGTCTTCGACGCCGCGCTCCCGCAGGTGCTCCACGGCGGTGCGGATCTGCTGCAGGGACACGCCCGTGTCCAAGAGCCGCTTGACCACCTTGAGGACCAGGATGTCGCGGAAGCCGTAGAGCCGCTGCGAGCCGGAGCCGGCCGCGCCGCGGACGGCGGGCTCAACGAGTCCGGTGCGGGCCCAGTAGTCGAGTTGGCGGTAGGTGATGCCGGCCGCCTTGCAGGCGGTGGGTCCGCGGTAGCCCGCGTCCTCGTCCAGAACGGGAAGATCCTCGGTGAACAGCAGGCCTTGGGCACCGCTGGCGGGCACAGCAACGCCGGCCGTTGCGGCCTGCTTCAGCTCGCCTGCTTCGCCTTTCGGACTCACGTGGACCCTCCTTGTCGTGGGTTCCCCTGGGTAAGTTGCATCGGCAGCAATAGTTGTGGACAGCTGCATGACACAGGATGATTACTTCATCCGTGTAATTCAGCCGGGGCTGCACTTTCCAGTGTGACTTGCGCGGCTACCGTATGCAATGGGAACTTGTACCTCCGACGTTAGGCCTGCCGGGGCCCAAGGTCAAAGACGTTGGGGCTATTCCACGGGCGTGTCGAAAGTTTCATCCTCGACTTTAACGTTTGGTGCCGCCACAGCTGTCACGCAGGTTTCAGAAACCTCACCAGTCACAGGCACGCCCGCAATCCTGTCAGCTTCCCTGGCGCGGCTGCCCGGGCAGGATCAGCCGCCGAAGTCTTCGGGTTCGACGTCGTCAAGGAACTCGCGGAAGCGCCGCAGTTCGCCCTCTTCGTCCACGGCGGGTCCGGGGTGCGTGTCCTCGCCCTCGTCGTGTTCGGTGATCCGGACGCCGGCCTCATCCATAACGGCGTCGGCGCACCAGATCCGACACTTGGCACGCAGGGCCAGCGCCAGGCCATCAGAGGCCCTGGAGCTCACGGTGGTTCCGTTCTCGAACTGCAGCTGCCCGTAGAAAATGTTGTCCTCCACCGCCACGATGTTGACGCTGACGATCGTGTGGCCAAGGGCCTCGACAACGTCCACCAGGAGGTCGTGGGTCATCGGCCGGGGCGGGATGACTCCCTGCTGGGCCAGGGCGATGGCACTGGCCTCCGGGGTCCCGATCCAGATGGGGACGTGGCGCTCCCCATGGATTTCCTTGAGCAGGACAAGCGGCTGGTTGGACGGCAACTCAATCCGCACGCCGACAATCTCCACCTCAATCATCAGATGTCCATCCTTGAGATGCGGTCGTGGACCAGCGCCTGGTGCAAGGACAGGCAGAGGTCGCTGATTTCCCGGGCCGCCTCGGCGGCCCGGGCGTGGGAGGCTGCGTCCTTGCGGGAGGTCAGGGTGGCCACCGCACGCTCCACGAGCCCGAATTCGCGGTCGGCAGCCGCCTGGAACGGCCGCAGGTGGCGGGGTTCCAGGCCATGGCTCTCCAGCTGGACGCAGGCCCGCGCGACCTGCAGCGCGTGTTCGTCGAACTTGCCGTTGACGTGCCCGATCAGGCCGTAGCTCAGGAGGGATTCGAGCAACGGGACGCTCGCCCCGGATTCGGCGCGGAGCTGCTCCTCGCTGAGCCGGCGCGCCCGGCTCTGCAGCTCGGAGGCGAGCTCCTCGGAGACAATCCGCGGGGACAACGTGACGCCTGCCGGCAGGTTCTCCGGCCGTTCGCCCCGGTCGATCGCATCAAGGTAGTCCTTGATGACCTTCAGCGGCAGATACTGGTCACGCTGGAGTGAGAGGACGAAGCGCAGCCGTTCGACGTCGTTCTCGGAATACTGACGGTAGCCGGCAGGGGTCCGCTGCGGGTTGATGAGTCCCTTTTCTTCAAGGAACCGGATTTTTGACGCAGTCATGCTGGGGAAGTCGTCGCTCAATTGAGCCAGGACTTCCCCGATGTTCAGAACCTGGGGTCCGCGCCGATCCGCATGTGCCGTGGCCACAGGCAACTACCCCGGAATCAGACGTTGCCTGCTGCGCGGGCAGGGCTGAGGTAGAAGGTGAGGCGGAATTTGCCGATCTGGACCTCGTTGCCGGACTTCAGTTCCACCGAGTCCACGCGGTCATGGTTGACGTAGGTGCCGTTCAGGCTCCCGGTGTCCACGACCTCAAAGCTGCGCGCCGTGCGGCGGAATTCAACGTGCCTGCGGGAGACGGTGACGTCGTCGAGGAAGATGTCGGCGTCCGGGTGGCGGCCCGCCGTCGTGACGTCGGAGTCCAGCAGGAACCGCGCACCGGCGTTGGGGCCGCTGTGCGCCACAAGCAGGGCCGATCCGGAGGGAAGGGCCTCGACCGCTGCCCGTTCCTCGGTCGAGAGCTTCGGCGTGAAATTGGGTTCGTCGCGCACCGGAGTGAGGTTGATCGACGTGGTCTCCGAAGCCTTCACTCCACCCGTGCCGTAACCGTCACCGGTGTCGTTCCGTTCGTGCCCAAACATTGAGTCCTCCTCATTCGTTGCAGGTGTCCCCCCTGCAAACAACGCATGCCGTCCGGAAAAGCCTCGCAGTCCCGGTAATGAGGCCCTTCGGCGGGGCGCGGCTTTGTTTTGTTATCCCAACAACACTCGCCGGCGGCCCCGGCCCGAATGACCTCTGTCTTTAGCCTACCTGTTGTTCATACTCGGATGCACTGAGCAGGGACTCGATCGCGTCGGCTTCCGCGAGCTTGATTTCGATCAGCCAGCCCTCACCGTACGGATCGGAGTTAATAAGCGCAGAATCGGTGTCCAGCGACTCGTTCCGGGCCACCACCTCGCCCGTCACCGGGGCGTAAATGTCGCTGACGCTCTTGGTGGATTCGACCTCTCCGACGACGTCGTTGGCCTTGATCGTGGTTCCGACCTCGGGCATCTGGGCGTAGACCACATCCCCGAGGGCGTCCTGGGCAAAATCGGTGATACCCACGCGCACAACCCCGTCGGCATTGGGGGCCGAAACCCATTCGTGTTCTGCGGTGTAGGACAGGTCTTCGGGAATGATGCTCATGACGGGCCTTTCATCGGGTCAATCACCTGGGCGGCGGCAGTCGTTTGTTCTAGCCGCCGCTGAAAGTATAGGCATATCGGGCAGTGGCCGGGGAGGCATCTGAGAAGATGGTGCGATGGCAGAACATGCGCCGCTGAAGGTCGGGAATGTGAACAACCGGGGCGCCGGGACCATCCGGGCACGCCAGGGCTAGCCCGTGCCTGAGCTTCCGGAGGTTGCGGCCCTGACGGACTTTTTGGACGAGCACCTGCGCGGAGCAGTGGTGACGAAGATCCAGCCCGTCTCCTTCGCCGTGCTCAAGACGGCGGACCCTCCGTACTCCGACCTCCAGGGCAATACGGTCACCGCGGTGCGAAGGTTCGGCAAATTCGTCAGCATGGAAGCGGACGGGCTGCACTTTGTCTTCCACTTGGCGCGGGCCGGCTGGGTCCGCTTCACTGACTCCCCCACAGACGCACAGCTGAAAATGGGCAAGGGTCACATCGCGCTGCGGCTGACGTTCTCGGGCGGTTCCGGCCCGATGGGCATGGACCTGACCGAGGCGGGCACTAAAAAGAGCCTGGCGGTCTACGTGGTCCGCGATCCGCACGACGTACCCGGCATCGCGGCGCTCGGACCGGATCCGTTCAGTCCGGACTTCGACGTCGATGCCTTCGCTGGGATTCTCGGTTCCAGTTCCCAGCAGATCAAGGGCGTCCTGCGGAGCCAGGGCATCATCGCCGGGATTGGGAATGCGTACAGCGACGAGATCCTGCACGCCGCCAGGACCTCGCCGTTCGCGATCGCCAAGTCCCTGGACCGGACGGACGTGGAGCGCCTCTACGACGCCATCCACACCATTCTGGGAACGGCGGTGGCGGAAGCCAAGGGCAAGCCGCCCAACGAGCTCAAGGACGCCAAGCGGGGCCACATGCGGGTCCACGGCCGGACCGGCGAACCGTGTCCGGTGTGCGGGGACACGGTCCGGGAGGTTTCCTTTGCCGATTCCGCCCTGCAGTACTGCCCGACATGCCAGACGAAGGGGAAGATCCTGGCCGACCGCCGGACCTCCCGCTTCCTGAAATAGCGGAAAACCGCGCAGCTTCCTGAAATGGCGGAACACTGCGCAGCCCACGTGTCCGGGAAACAGAAAACCCCGCCATTCCTTCATCAGGAACGGCGGGGTTTCAGCTGTTGGTCGGGCTGACAGGATTTGAACCTGCGACCCCTTGACCCCCAGTCAAGTGCGCTACCAAGCTGCGCTACAGCCCGCTGGTTCCACCGTTCTCCGCCCGGAAGTCCTCCCGGATTCGCTCCAGGTTTTCTTCCAAGCAGTCCGGCCGAACCACCTCCAAAAGCTTACACGATCCGGGAGGGTGCCTGTGACAATTTCAGGCTGTCACGGCAAGGTGTGTCGGAATTAACGTTTCTTGCCACGCTTTTCGCGCACGCGCATGTTGACCTCGATCGGCGTGCCCTCGAAGCCGAAGGTCTCCCGGAGGCGTCGGGTGATGAAGCGGCGGTATCCCGGATCCAGGAATCCGGTAGTGAACAGCACGAACTTCGGCGGCCGGCTCGAGGCCTGGGTGCCGAACAGGATGCGCGGCTGCTTGCCGCCGCGGACCGGGTGCGGGTGCGCTGCGACGAGTTCGCCCAGGAACGCGTTGAGGCGTCCGGTGGGGATGCGCTTGTCCCAGCTTTCCAGGGCAACGTCCAGGGCCGGAACGAGCCGGTCCTTGTGCCAGCCGGTCTTGGCCGAAATGTTCACGCGCGGGGCCCAGGCCACGTGTGCCAGGTCCTGCTCGATTTCGCGTTCCAGGTAGCGGCGGCGCTCGTCGTCGAGGAGGTCCCACTTGTTGAAGGCGAGCACCAGGGCGCGGCCGGATTCAACGGCGAGCTGCAGGATGCGGACATCCTGCTCGCTGAGCACTTCGTCCACGGCCAGGAGCACGACGGCGACCTCGGCCTTTTCGAGTGCGCTCTGCGTCCGCAGGGAGGCGTAGAAGTCTGCGCCCTGGGCCATGTGCTGGCGGCGCCGGATGCCGGCGGTGTCCACGAAGCGCCACGTGCGTCCGCCGAGTTCGATGAATTCGTCGACCGGGTCGCGGGTGGTGCCGGCGGTGTTGTCCACCACCACACGCTCGGAACCGGCGAGCTTGTTCAGCAGCGAGGACTTCCCGACGTTCGGGCGGCCGATCAGGGCGATACGGCGGGGTCCGCCGGAGCGTTCGAGGCCTTCAATCAGGGAGTACTCCGGGAGGGTGTCCATGACGTGGTCCAGGAGGTCGGCCACGCCGCGGCCGTGCAGGGCCGAGACCGGGTACGGTTCGCCGAAGCCCAGGCCCCACAGGGTGGCCGAGTCGGCTTCCTGGGCGAAGTCGTCCACCTTGTTGGCCACCATGATGACCGGCTTCTTCGACTTGCGCAGCATCTTCATGACGCCTTCGTCGGTCGCGGTTGCGCCCACGGCGGAGTCGACGACGAACAGGACGGCGTCGGCAAGTTCCACGGCCATCTCGGCCTGCTCCGCCACACGGGCGTGGATGCCGCGGGCATCGTGCTCCCACCCGCCGGTGTCCACCACGGTGAAGTTGCGGCCGTTCCAGTTTGCCGAGTACATGACACGGTCGCGGGTGACGCCGGGGGTGTCCTCAACCACTGCCTCGCGGCGGCCCAGGATCCTGTTGACCAGGGTGGACTTGCCCACGTTGGGCCGGCCGATGATGGCCAGGACCGGGTCCAGTTTGACCGGACCGTCAAAGTCCTCGTCGTCGAAGTGGCCGCTCAGCAGGGCGGCGTCGTCTTCGTCGAGCTCGTAGTCGTCCAGCCCGGCACGCAGCGAGGCCGCGCGGAGTTCCGCTTCGTCATCGTCCAGGGCGGCAAGGTTTTCAGCCACCTGGTCGGTGCCGGTGGGCGTGTATTCGTCTTCGCCGGCGCCAAAATTGCCGGAGGTTTGAGTCGTATCGCTCATTGCACTTTCCTTAGGTGGTGATCTGCCGGCGTCCCGGCTACTGCTTCATGACGTTCATGCGGGGATTCCGCGTGGGGCAGGGGCTGCCCGGTTCTTAGTACTGAGTCCTGGACATGGCGCGCTAATGCGGCCCGGATTTCGGTTCCCGCCCTGTCCATTGAAACACGCCCGGTCTCGCCGGGCCTGCGGCTGACGTTGATGGCCCCGCCGAAGCTGACATGCAGCCGCCGGCGCGGTGCGGGCACCGTGTCCAGGTGTTCGCCGCCGATTCTTGTGCCCAGGATGGCCACGGGCACCACTGTGGCACGGGTGTTTAGCGCCAGCCAGGCGACGCCGTTGTTGATCGCGGCGGCCTCACCGCTCCCCCGCGTTCCTTCGGGAAGAATCCCGACACACCGTCCGGCGTCGAGCAGGCTCCGGGCCGTGGCCAGCGCCGCACGGCCGCCGCGGCGGTCGACGGGCAGCTGGCCTGACGCCGCCAGGACGCGGCCGAGAAGCCCGGTGAACATCTCCTGCTTGACGAGGATGTGCATGGGCCGGGGCGAGGCGCCGAACATGACGGGCCCGTCCAGGAAGCTGATGTGGTTTCCCGCGAAGATCACGGGACCGGCCGCCGGGACGTTGGAACGTCCGGTGACCGAGGTGCGGTAGACGAGGTGGTCCAGGATCCAGCCCACGGGCCGGCTCCACGCCGTCGTCCAGTGGCCGGGCAGGGAGTTGGGCGCTGTCTCCGGCAGTCCGGCACGCCCCTCAGTCACCGTGGACGGCCCGGAGCGGAACAGGAGAGTGGTTGACCACGGTGTCCACGATGTCGAGGGCGGCCTGGACCGTCCCGTCAAAGTCCAGTTCGGAGGAGTCCAGGGTCACGACGCCGTCGGCGGCCGTGGTGAAGTTCACTACGGTGGAGTCCTTGGCATCGCGGTGCGTGACCTGGGCTGCCAGCTGCTCGGCGTTCTGGCTGCCGCCCAACTGGATGCCGCGGCGGCGCAGCCGGGCTTCCTCGCTGGCGGTCAGCAGCATCCGCACCTCGGCATGGGGCGCGACGACGGTGGTGATGTCCCGGCCCTCCACCACCATGCGGCGGTGGTGCTTTTCGATCAGCTCGCGCTGCCGGCGGATCAGTTCCGTCCGCGCGCCCAGGGTGGTGGCGACGGCGCTGACTGCCGCGGAAATAGCGGGTTCACGGATGGCCAGGGTGACATCGTGGCCGCCGACGCGGACGTAGTCTTCCTGCGGGCTCGTGCTGATTTCCAGCGGCAGCGTCTCGGCGGCTGTCTCGACGGCGGCCCCGTCGTCCAGGTCCGTGCCGCTCTGCAGGCAGAACCACGTCAGGGCGCGGTACATCGCGCCGGTGTCGAGGTAGGCCAGTTTCAGCCGCCGGGCCACCTCCTTGCTCACGCTGGATTTGCCGGAGCCGGAGGGGCCATCGATGGCAACCACAAGGCTTTTTCCGGGACGGAGCACGTCCACTGTCTCGATGAGTTCCTGGGTCATTACTGGAGTACCCGCCATCCACGGTCGTTGAGGGCTTCTATCAAAAGGTCGTGCTTGTTCGGCAGGACGGAAATTTCCACCATGCCCACATTCTGCCCCGAAGAGTGGTCGAGGCGGAGGTCTTCGACGTTGACGCCGATCTCGCCGATCTCGGTCAGCAGCTTGGCGATCTGTCCGGGGGTGTCATCCACCAGCACCGTCAGCCACGAGTATGCCTGCGGGGGTCCGCCGTGCTTGCCCGGGATCCGGGACTGGCCGGCGTTGCCTTCGCTGATCAGCTGGGCAAGGTCCAGCCTGGCGCCGGGAGCGGTCGGGGCCTCCAGGGTGCCGATCAGCCGGTTGAGGTCCTCGCGGACTCCGTGCAGGATCTCCACCACCTTTTCCGCGTTCGCGCCCAGGATCTGGACCCAGAGCGTGGGATCGCTCGCGGCGATCCGGGTGACATCCCGCAGCCCGTTGCCGGCCAGGGACAGGGCGTGCAGGGGCGTGCCCTGCAGGCGGCTGGCCACGAGCGAGGACATCACCTGCGGCAGGTGTGAGACGAGCGCCACGGCTGCGTCGTGCTCGTCGGCGGCGAATTCGGACACGACGGCGCCGAGATCGCCGGCCAGCGCACGCGCCACCCGCAGCGACTCCGGCAGAGTCTCCTCCGCCGGGCACACGACCCACGGCATGGACGTGAACAGCTCGCCCCGGGCCGCGACCGGGCCGGATTTCTCGCGCCCGGCCATGGGGTGGGTGCCCACGTAGCGGCCCAGGTCCGCTCCGCGGCTGCGGAGATCGGCCAGGATCCCTGCCTTCACGCTCGCGATGTCCACCACGACGGCGTGCGGGTAGTCCTGGAGCGCCTTGGCAACGACGTCCGCCGTGACATCCGGCGGTGCGGCCACGACGACGAGCTCCGGCGCCTCCCCCTCGAGGCGCGCCAGCGGCAGGCCGGCGCCGATGTCGACGGCGACGGCCTGGTTGGTCGGCGAGGGGTCTGAGAGGAATACAGCCACACCCCGCCCCCGCAGCCCCAGCCCGATGCTGGTGCCCAGCAGCCCGGAGCCCAGGACGAGCACCGGGCCGTTCAGGTGGCCGCGGCCGTGCGTGCGGAAGGCGGACATGCTTACAGCCCCACGGAGGCCAGCAGGTGGCCGACTTCCTGCTTGCCGAGGTTGCGGATGCTGCCCTGGCGCTGGTCGCCGAGCCCGATGGGGCCGACCTTGACGCGCACCAGGCGCAGCACGGGGAAGCCGACGGCGTCGAACATGCGCCGGACGATCCGGTTCTTGCCCGAGTGCAGCACGACCTCGATCAGCACGTGGCCGGGAGTCGAGTCGACGAGCTTGAAGGAGTCCACCGAGGCGATGCCGTCCTCGAGTTCGACGCCGCCTTTGAGTTCGGCCCCCACGCCCTGCGGGAACGGCCCGCGGACCTGCACGAGGTAGGTCTTGGGCACTTCGTAGGACGGGTGCGTCAGGCGGTTGGCGAGCTCGCCGTCGTTAGTCAGGAGCAGCAGCCCTTCCGTGGCGACGTCGAGCCTGCCCACGTGGAAGAGGCGTTCGCCGTGGTGGTTGCGGACAAAGTCGCTGATGCACGGGCGGCCGTCCGGGTCCTCCATGGTGGAGACGACGCCCTTGGGCTTGTTGAAGACCATGTAGACCATGTTCTCGTCCAGCTGGATGCGCAGTCCGTCGACGTGGATCACTGCCGTCTTCGGGTCGACACGCACGCCGAGTTCGGTGACCACCCGGCCGTCGACCTCGACGCGGCCCTCGGCGATCATTTCCTCGCAGACGCGCCGTGAGGCGACGCCGGCGGAGGCCATGACCTTCTGGAGGCGGGTGCCGTCGGCATCGTGCAGCTCAGACTGCGGCACCTCGCGGCGCGGTCCGCGGTTGCGGGCGGGTTTGCGCACCGGTCCGAGGTTCTGGCCGAAGCGTTCGCTGCCGAAGGCGCGGGGACCGGCGAACTTGGCGGCGCCGGTGCGCGGCTTGGGCTTGAGGGCACCGGGGGTGCCGGGGGCCTTGCCGAAGCCGGGCTTGCGGGCTGCCGCCTTGCGGGCTGCTTCCTTGCCGGAAGGCGCTTTCGACTTCCAGTCAGCGGAAGCCGGGCGGGCAGCCGACGGCGCGCCGTCCGGACCCTGCAGGTCCGGATCGATGAAGGCCTCTTCGCGAGGCTTGGGGTGCTTGAAGGGGCGGTCTCCGCCGCCCTTGTAGCCGGCTCCGCCGCTGCGGCCGGCGCCGCCTTGGGAGCTGCGGCCTGCGCCGCCCTGTGCGCCGCGGCCTGAACCGCCTTGCGCCGGCTTTTGGCCGGAATAGCTTTGTCCGGCACTGTTGCGTCCCGAACTGTTACGTGGTGAACCCTGGCGTCCCGCCTGTGTCATGACCCGTCCTTACGTTGGTGGCCTGCGGCCGCTGTCTCCCGACAACACCCGCCGGCCGGGCAAATTGTTCTGCCCGGTGGATACTCTCGCGCAGACGTTGTGCCTGCACCGATTCTGCCTAAGTACTGCCTACATTCTTGCTGCATCGTAAAAATCCTCGATGCCTTCCAGTCCAGGAAGGTGTGGGGAAAGCTGTGGCAATTCAGCCACTGAGCCGATTCCCATCCGCTCAAGGAAATACGATGTCGTGCGGTACAGGATTGCTCCGGACTCGGGATCGGTTCCCGAATCCTCAATCAGCCCCCGCTGCGTCAGCGTCCGCACGACAGAGTCAACGTTGACTCCTCGAATTGCAGACACCCGCGCCCTTGATACGGGCTGGCGGTATGCGATGACGGCGAGCGTTTCGAGCGCCGCCTGCGTCAGCCTGGCTGTTTGGCCTTCCAGCACGAATCCGCCAACGATCTCGGCGAACTCCGCGCGGGAATAGATCCGCCAGCCTCCGGCGATATTCCGCAATTCAAAACCCCGGGGGGCGGCATTGTTACCGTTGAAGCTGGCGACATCCGCATCCGGGGCATTAACAGTATAGCCGTTATACTCCCGCTGCAGTTCAGCCAGCAGGGTCTCGACGACGTCGACCGTCAAGTTCAGTCCGGCTGCCAGGGCGGGGGCGGTGGCCGGTTCGTCGATCACCATCAGGACGGCCTCGAGGGCCGCCCGGGCGCCCCCTGGCAGGCTCGCGACGTCCGGACCGGCGTCTGTCCCGGCTTCCGCCCCCGCCTCGCGGGCAGCGTCAGGGAATCGTTCGTTCACGGTTGGTCCTCGTATTCTTCGCTCAGGTTTTCGCTGCTCCACCCCTGGGTATCGGCCGTCCAGTGCACCGTCAGTTCCCCCAGCGGCAGCAGCTGGTCAAAGCCCACCGCGCGGTCGCGGAACAGCTCCAGCAGCGCCAGGAACCGCGCCACCACCACCAGCGTGGATTCGGCGTCGGCGATCAGCGCCCGGAAGCTCAGCGGCGTGCCCAGCCGTAACCGGTTCCCCAGCAGCTCGGCCTGTTCCTTGACGCTGACGGGCGCGCCGTGCAGGTGCGCGAGGCCCACTTCGGTGGGGGCTGCCTCCTTGGGTTTGAGGGCCGCCTCGGCCAGGGAAGCGAACTGCGCCGGGGTGTGCCGCCACAGAAGCTCCGGAAGCAGGGCAGCGAAGTGTCCCTCCAGGGCGACCTGCCGGGGATACCGCCGGGCCTCGAGCTCGAGCGTGGAGCCGATCATGCCGGCCACCTGTTTGAAGGCCTTGTACTGCAGCAGCCGGGCGAACAGCAGGTCCCGGGCCTCCAGCAGGGCGATGTCCTCATCGTCCTCGACCTCGCCCGCGGGCAGCAGCCGGGCCGCTTTGAGGTCCAGGAGGGTGGCAGCAATCACCAGGAATTCGCTGGCCTCATCCAGGGCCCACTCCTCCCCCAGCTGCTGCAGGCCCCTGATGTACTTGATGAATTCGTCAGTGACCGTGGACAGCGCCACCTCGGTGATGTCCAGCTGATGCTTGGAGATCAGGCCGAGCAGGAGGTCGAACGGGCCGGTGAAGTTGGCCAGCCTCACTTCGAATCCGGGCTTTTTCCCGGGCGGTTCTGCACTGACGGGCGGTGCTGCAGTGACGCCGGGGCCCGCGGATAGCGCGGAGTCCGCGCGCGTGTCGAGCTCCGCCGGCATATCGAGATTCGCTGGCGGAGAAAAGGCGCCTGCCACGATCCTGGCTAGGGCGCGCCGCCGCGCGAGATCAGCTCTTTGGCCAGGCGGCGGTAGGCGTCGGCACCGACGTGGTTGCCCGCGTAGGTTGTGATGGGCTCGGCCGCGACCGTGGCGTCGGCAAATTTGATCGAGCGCTTGATGACCGTTTCGAAGACCTTGTCGCCGAAGGCCTCCACCAGGCGGGCGATCACCTCGCGGCCGTGCAGGGTCCGGGCGTCGTACATCGTGGCGAGCACGCCATCGACCTGCAGGCGCGGATTGAGGCGGTCCTGGACCTTGTCGATGGTTTCCACGAGCAGCGCCACGGCGCGCAGGGCGAAGAACTCACAGATCAGCGGGATGATGACGCCGTGGGCGGCGGTGAGCGCGTTGACGGTGAGCAGGCCGAGTGAGGGCTGGCAATCGATCAGGACGACGTCGTAGTCGTCCTCGACCTTCTTCAATGCCCGGTCCAGGACCTGTTCGCGGGCCACTTCGTTGACCAGCTGCACCTCGGCGGCGGAGAGGTCGATGTTGGCCGGGAGCAGGTCCACGTTTTCCACGCCGGTCTTCTGGATGGCGTCGCGGATGTCCACTTTGCGGTCCATCAGCACGTTGTACACGGTGAGGTCGAGCTCGTGCGGGTTGGTGCCCAGGCCGGCGGACAGGGCGCCCTGCGGATCGAAGTCGACCAGGAGCACGCGGCGGCCGTATTCGGCCAGGGCGGCGGCAAGGTTGATGGTGGACGTGGTTTTGCCCACCCCGCCCTTCTGGTTCACCATGGCGATGACCCGCGCAGGACCGTGGGAGGACAGCGGCGCGGGCTCCGGAAAGTCGCGTTGGGGCCGCCCGGTGGGGCCCATGACGGCGTCTTCCAGATCGAGTTCGGTGCCTTCCAGAGTTGCTGAACCCTGTTCGCTGCTCACGTATCTATCCACACTTTCGATGACGGTGATTGTCGTGCTTCATTGTGCCGCGTCCAAGCTTCCAGAGCCCAGCGCGTTCCTCCCAAGGTTACAGCGCCCGACCCGGTATTCGCCGGACCTTGACACTGGGCCGGACGCTGTGCCTTGACGTTCGGGTTGAAGTCGAAGGTTGTCTCGGGGCGGGCCCGGCGGCCTGAGCGTGCCGGCAGGCACGCCGTGAGGCACGCCGGGAGGCACCCAGCGAGCGGCTGAGGCAGGCAGGCGGGCGCGCGCTTCGGGGGATCCGTACATATTGAAGTTTGTACCCCGCAGGCCTACATTGAAACGACGAGGTGGCAGCGGCTCATGCACGAACTTTCGATCACGCAAAGTCTTGTGGAGGCGGTCCTGGACCGGACCGGCGGCCGCTCCGTGACGGGCGTCAACCTGCGGATCGGACCCTTGAGCGGCGTCCTCCCGGACGCCGTGCGCTTTTGCTTCGACGTCGTTTCAGCTGACACGCCGCTGGCCGGGGCAACCCTGACGATCGATGAATCCGAGGGCCGGGCCAGGTGCCGCAGCTGCCGCGACGAGTTCGTCCTTGAGGACATGTTTCTGCTCTGCCCCTGCGGCAGTGCCGATGTCGAAGTCGTCAGTGGCCGGGAACTCCTGGTCACCTCGGTGGAGGTTGCGTAGACATGTGTGCGACGTGCGGATGCGGCGACGACGCCGGCACCAGAATTTCGGACCTCGACGGAACTGTGCACGAAATTGTGCACGACACTGCGCACGCTGCTGCAGCCCCGCACGAACACCCGCATCCCCACGATCACGAGCACGATCACGGCCATCAGCACGATCACGAGCACGATCACGGCCATGCCCACGATCACGGCCACGGCCATCAGCATCCGCAGTCCCCCGGGACAGCCGATCCCGGGCACAGCCCCGCGGCGGACGGACGGACCCTCATCTCCCTTGAGGAGAACCTTCTCGCCAAGAACGACCTCCTGGCCTCACGGAACCGGGGCTGGCTGGAAGGACGCGGCGTCCAGGCCTTCAATGTCATGAGTTCCCCCGGGGCCGGCAAGACCACGCTCCTGGTCCGGACCATCAGGGAACTGGCCGGCGAACTGGAGATCGGGGTCATTGAAGGTGACCAGGAGACCTCGCTGGACGCCGACCGGATCCGGTCCACCGGGCGGCCGGTGATCCAAATCAACACCGGAGCAGGCTGCCACCTGGACGCCGGGATGCTGCAGCGGGCGCTGGGTGCGCTGGACCCGGTCCCCGGATCGACACTCTTCATCGAAAACGTGGGCAACCTGGTGTGCCCGGCATTGTTCGACCTCGGCGAATCGGCCCGGGTCGTCGTGATCTCAGTTACGGAGGGCGATGACAAACCGCAGAAATACCCCCACATGTTCCTGGCTGCCGACCTGGTGATCATCAACAAAGCAGACCTGCTCCCCTATGTGGAGTTCGACGTCGAGCGTTGCGTGCGCCAGGCGCGCCTGCTGAATCCCGGCGTCGACGTCCTGACCCTGTCAGCTACCACCGGCGACGGCATGGACGGCTGGCTGGAGTGGATCCGGAAGAATCCCCACCTGGCGACGGCTGCCGCCGGGAGTGCGCCGCGTTCTGGCGGACTACGCGTTTGACCTGCTGACGCAACATTCGAGCCGCAGCCACAGGGCGGGCTCCGAAGGAGGCAACGATGCCTACAGCTACTGCATTGAAAGCGGAAGAAACCTTGATCCACGTCCTGTGGATCAATGCCGGGCTCAGTTGCGACGGTGACTCCGTGGCCCTGACGGCGGCAACCCAGCCAAGCGTCGAGGAGATAGCCCTTGGGGCGCTCCCCGGACTTCCCAAGATTGCCATGCACTGGCCGCTGATCGACTTCGAATGCGGCCCGCAGCAAGGCGCCGACGACTTCCTCGAGTGGTTCCGCAAGGCGGACCGCGGCGAGCTGGAGCCGTTCGTGCTGGTGGTGGAGGGGTCCATCCCGAATGAGAAGCTGCACGCCGCGGGCGGCTACTGGGCGGCCTTCGGCAACAACCTCGACACCGGACAGCCGATCACCACCAGCGAGTGGCTGGACCGGCTGGCGCCCAAGGCGACGGCGATCATCGCCGCCGGGACCTGTGCGACCTACGGCGGCATCCATGCCATGGCCGGGAACCCCACCGGGGCCATGGGGGTGCCCGACTATCTCGGGTATGACTGGCGGTCCAAGGCCGGGATCCCGATCGTGTGCGTCCCGGGCTGCCCCATCCAGCCGGACAACCTGTCCGAAACCATGACGTATCTGCTGTACCAGGCCACCGGGCAGGCCCCCATGATCCCCCTCGATGAGGCGCTCCGGCCGACCTGGCTATTTGGCCAGACGGTGCACGAGGGATGCGACCGCGCGGGCTACTACGAACAGGGTGACTTCGCCACCGAATACGGGTCCCCGAAGTGCATCGTCAAGCTCGGCTGCTGGGGACCGGTGGTCAAGTGCAACGTGCCCAAGCGCGGCTGGATGAACGGAATCGGCGGTTGCCCCAACGTGGGCGGCATCTGCATCGGCTGCACGATGCCGGGATTCCCGGACAAATTCATGCCGTTCATGGACGAACCTCCCGGCGGCAAGCTGTCGACCGCGTCGGTCATGCCGTACGGCAAGACCATCAGGACACTGCGGAACATCACGAAGCACACGCTGGACCAGGAACCCCGCTGGCGCAAACCCGGTAATGAACTGCTGACCGGCGCCAAGCGGACCTGGTAGGGACGCTAGGCAGAGAGGCAATGCAATGACTTCGACGATTCCGATGCCCTCGGCGGACGGTACCGCGGGCGAGAACCTGGTGGAGATGGCCTGGGACCCGATCACGAGGATCGTCGGCAGCCTCGGCATCTACACCAAGGTCGATTTCAAGAACAACCAAGTGGTGGAATGCCACAGCACGTCCTCGATTTTCCGCGGCTATTCCATCTTTATGCGCGGCAAGGACCCCCGGGACGCCCATTTCATCACGAGCCGGATCTGCGGAATCTGTGGCGACAACCACGCCACCTGTTCCTGTTACGCGCAGAACATGGCCTACGGGGTGAAGCCGCCCCACCTCGGCGAATGGATCGTCAACCTGGGCGAGGCTGCCGAGTACATGTTCGACCACAACATCTTCCAGGAGAACCTGGTCGGCGTGGACTACTGCGAGAAGATGGTCTCCGAAACCAACCCGTCGGTGCTGGCCAAAGCCGAGAACACCCCCGCCCCGCATGCCGCCGAGCACGGCTACCGCACCATCGCGGACATCATGCGCTCGCTGAACCCGTTTACCGGGGAGTTCTACCGCGAGGCGCTGCAGGTGAGCCGGATGACCCGGGAAATGTTTTGCCTGATGGAGGGCCGGCATGTCCATCCCTCCACGCTTTACCCCGGCGGCGTGGGCACCGTGGCGACGATCCAGCTGATGACGGACTACATCACCAGGCTCATGCGGTACGTGGAGTTCATGAAGAAGGTCGTGCCGATGCACGATGACCTCTTCGACTTCTTCTATGCTGCGCTGCCCGGGTACGAGCAGGTGGGGCTGCGGCGGACCCTGCTGGGCTGCTGGGGATCCTTCCAGGATCCGGAGTTCTGCAATTTCGCCTACAAGGACATGACGGAGTGGGGCCGGAAGATGTTTGTCACCCCCGGCGTCGTGGTGGACGGCAAACTCGTGACCACGGACCTGGTGCGGATCAACCTTGGGATCCGGATCATGCTGGGCTCGTCCTACTACGAGGACTGGGGCGACCAGGAAATGTTCGTCACCCGCGATCCGCTGGGCAACCCGGTGGACCGCCGGCATCCCTGGAACCAGCACACCAACCCGCGGCCGCAGAAGCGCGACCTCGAGGACAAGTACAGCTGGGTGATGTCGCCGCGGTGGAATGACGGCGAAAGCAACCTGGCGCTGGATACCGGCGGCGGCCCGCTCGCCCGGCTCTGGTCGACCGCCCTTGCCGGGTTCGTCGACACCGGCTACCTCAAGTCAACGGGCAGCAGCGTCCAGATCGAGCTCCCCAAGACCGCGCTGAAGGGCCCGGTGACCCTGGAATGGAAGATCCCGCAGTGGAGCAACACGCTGGAGCGGAACCGCGCCCGGACCTATTTCCAGGCCTACGCGGCCGCCGCTGCACTGCACTTCGCCGAAAAGGCCCTCGAGGAGATCCGGGCCGGCCGCACCAAGACGTGGGAGTCCTTTGAGGTGCCGGAGGAAGCCATCAGCTGCGGGTTCACCGAAGCTGTCCGCGGCGTGCTCTCGCACCATATGGTGATCCGCGACGGCAAGATCGCCAACTACCATCCCTATCCGCCGACGCCCTGGAACGCCAGCCCGCGCGACTCCGAAGGAACACCGGGCCCGTATGAGGACGCGGTGCAGGGCCAGCCCATCTTCGAGGAGAACGACCGCGATCATTTCAAGGGCATCGACATTATGCGCACCGTCCGCAGCTTCGACCCCTGCCTGCCGTGCGGCGTCCACATGTACCTCGGCGACGGGCAGACGCTGGACTTGCTGCACTCCCCCACGCAGTCGCTCACCGGTGAGTAGCCGGCCATGGACCGGGAGAATCTGTTGGGCTCGGCAGGTGAACGGATCAGTTCCCTCCTGGACGCGCTGGGTGCTGGCGGTCCGGTGGCCCGGGAGCGGGCGGAGGAACTGGTCCGGCAGGTGACGGAGCTGTACGGCGCCGGGCTGGAACGAATCCTGCACGTGCTCGATTCGCAGGGTGTGCTCGGGCCCGGAACGGTGTCCGCCCTCACGTCCGACCCGCTGGTGTCCGGCCTGCTGTTGATCCACGGGCTGCACCCCGTTGACCTGCCCGGCAGGGTCGCCGGGGCCCTCGACTCCGTCCGGCCCTACCTCGGCTCGCACGGCGGGGATGTGGAACTGCTCGGCATCAGCGAAGAAGGCGTCGTCCGGCTGAGGCTGCTGGGCAGCTGCCAGGGCTGTCCGTCGTCGTCAGTGACGCTCAAGCTCGCCGTCGAGGACGCGATCGAATCCGCGGCGCCCGAGGTGACCGGCATCGAAGTGGAGGAGGCGGCTCCCGCCGCCGTTCCCGCCCTCATCCCGGTCGGCGCCCTGCGCTCGCGGCTGGACGGGCTGGGCGGCCCACCCGACGCCGGCACTCGCGGTGCCGCGCCGGACTGGGCGGTCCCCGACGCCGGCACGCCGGCCTCAGGCACGTGGCAGGCGGTCCCGGCCCTCGCTGAGCTGGAGTCCGGAGCCGTGGCGGGATTCCTGGTGACGGGCGTGGAGGTGCTCACGTGCCGGATCGGCCCGGACGTCTACGCGTTTGTGGACCGCTGCCCGCGGTGCACCCACTCCATGCCTGGCGCCTCGCTGCAGCGGGCGCTGGCGGCCCCGGTGGGCGGGGGGCTGTTGCGCTGCCCGCACTGCCGCAGCCACTTCGACGTTCGGAAGGCCGGGGCCTGCCTGGAGGACAAGGGGCTGCATCTCGATCCCCTCCCGCTGCTGCTCCGCGACGGGGTTCCCTCGGTGGCCGTCCCCACCACCGCGGACCCGCTGTGAAAGGCCGGTACATGAACGCCGCAGCACGGGAACGGAGCCGGGCATGACGGCGCCAACGGGAACCGGGAGCCAGCCGGCCGGCAGCGCCGGAATCAACAGCGCCGGAAACAGCGCATCAGCGCTCGCCGTGCTCCGCCGGATAGCTTCCACCCGCCCGCCCCAGACTGCCGGCGAGCGCTGCGAGATGTGCGCGGAGCCCATCCCGGACGCCCACCAGCACGTGGTGGATCTGGAGAGCCGCTCCCTGCTGTGCACGTGCCGGCCCTGCTATCTGCTGTTCACGGACTCGTCGGCCCATCTGCGCTACCGTTCCGTCCCCGACCGCTACCTCTCGTTCGAACCCTTCGAGCTCGGCCAGGCCCAGTGGGACGAGCTGGAAATCCCGGTGGGGCTGGCCTTCTTCTTCTTCAACTCGGCCCTTGGCCGGACTGCCGCCTTCTATCCGAGCCCTGCCGGCGCCACGGAGTCGGAACTTCCCCTGGACGCCTGGGCCTCGGTCCAGGCGTCCAACCCGGCCATCACCGTGCTCGCCCCTGACACGGAGGCCCTGCTGATCCGCTCCCCCGGCCCCGACCGGGAACGGGCGGACTGCCACTTGGTTCCCATCGATGCGTGCTACGAGCTGGTGGGCCGCCTGCGGCGGGTGTGGAAGGGCTTCGACGGCGGCCAGGAGTCCCGCCAGGAGCTCGCGGGATTCTTCGACCGGATCAGCAGCCGCAGCAGGCCCGCCCCCGCCGCGGCAGAGCCGGAGGGACGCCATGGTTGAGCTCGAATTCAGCGTGCTGGACATCGCCCCGGAGCCCTTTGCGGCCGCGCCCCAGCTGACTGCACGCCTGCGGATCCAGGAGAAAAGCGGCGCCGCCGTCCATGCCATGGCCCTGCGGTGCCAGGTGCGGATCCTGGCCCAGCGCCGCGGCTACGACGCCGACGAGGAAGCCGGGCTGCTGGAACTCTTTGGCAGCCGCGGACGGTGGCCCACCACGCTCAAGCCCTTCATCTGGATGCACAGCGGCGTCCTGGTCCAGGGATTTGCGGAGAGCGTGGACGTTGACCTGCCGCTGCCCTGCACGTTCGACTTCGAGGTCGCCGCAGCAAAATACCTGAACTCCCTGCGGGACGGGACGGTTCCGCTCGAGTTCCTCTTCTCCGGGACGGTTTTCACGCGCGGCGCGGCGGGCTTCGGCGTCGAGCAGGTTCCCTGGGACCGGGAATCGAGGTACGACCTGCCCGTGGCGGCCTGGCGCTCGCTGATGGACGCATTCTTCCCGAACCAGGGATGGATCCGTCTGGACCGCGACGTCCTCGCGGCCCTGGCCAGGTACAAGGCGGTCCACGGCCTGATTTCCTGGGAAGGCGCAATCGAGGGGCTGCTGGCCGGGGCGGGTGACCCGGTACCGTGAACACCGGGCTCAGCCTGGCACGCGCCGTCGCCGACGCCGTCCTTTACGAGGGGTACCTCCTGTACCCCTACCGCGCCTCCTCCGCCAAGAACCAGGCCCGCTGGCAGTTCGGGGTGCTCGGGCCGCCGGGCGCGGCAGAATCCGGTGCCGGCGAAGAGCCGGACATGGCAGCGGACTGCCTCCTCCAGCCGGGAGCCGCCGCCCGGGTCGACGTACATCTGCGCTTCCTGCACCTCCAGAGACGGACCGCCGAACGCGCGGATGAAGACGGCTTCACGCCCGTCGACGAACTTACCGTCGGCGCTTCCCGGTGGCTCAGCTGGGACGAGGCAACGGATCAGGAGATCACGCTCGGGCCGTTCAGTCTCGGCCAGCTGGCCGCGGGCGTGTGCGCCCAGGTCAACGTGCCGGCGAACGAGGACATCGAGCCCGTGCTGGACTCCGCCGGCACCACCGCCGGCAGGCTCGTGCGCCGGCGCCGGGAGCTTCGTGGTGAGGTGCGCCTGATGGCGACGCAAGTGGCGGCGCCGGGGCCGGCCGCCGAAGCCGATGCCGCGGCCGAGCCGGCCCGCGGTCCGCTGTGGCGGCTCAGGGTCACGGTGGAGAACGCGGCGGCAACGACCACCGACAAGCGTTCCGCGATCGAGTACTCGTTCATCGGAGCCCATGTCCTGCTCGCCGTCCACGATGCCGATTTCCTGTCGGTGATCGATCCGCCGGGATGGGCAGCGGCGGCGGCGGCTTCGTGCAGCCAGCACCGCTGCTGGCCTGTGCTCGCCGGCCCCGAGGGGCAGCGCGATGTCCTGCTCCTGTCCCCGATCATCCTTTATGACCATCCGGCGGTGGCACCGGAAAGCACCGTGGAACTGTTCGATGCGACGGAGATCGATGAAATCCTGACCTTGCGGGTGCTCACCCTGACCGATGAGGAAAAGGCGGAGGCCCGGTCAACCGATGCCCGGGCCGCGGCAATCATCGAACGCTGCGAAAACATGACCGCAGAGGAACTCCAGCAGCTGCACGGCATCCTGCGGAATCCGCACGATTCCGTGCAACTGCCGGAGCCGCGCGGACCCGGGAGGACCGGAGGCGGCGGCTTGCCCGGCCCCGCAGTCCCGGACTATCCGGAATTTTCAGTTCCCGAGTTCTCCGTTCCCGAGTTTTCAGTTCCCGGTCTTTCAGTTCCCGGCGACGCCGACGCGGGCACCGACGCCGGCACGCCGTGGTGGGATCCCGCGCGGGACGCTGCCGTGGATCCGGAATCGGACACCGTCTTCATCGACGGCGTCCCGATCTCACGCGGCAGCCGGGTGCGGGTTGTTCCGCTGCGCCGCGCGGACGCCCAGGACCTCTTCTTCGCCGGTAAGTCGGGGCGTGTCACCGGAGTCCACTTCGACGTCGACGGCGGAACGCACGTCGCGGTGGTCCTCGAGGCCGACCCCGCCGCCGAACTGCAGGAGTGGTACGGCCGGTATCTGTATTTCGCCCCCGAGGAACTCGTGCCGCTCGACGCGGCGCCGGCCCCGGACAACGGAAAGGAACCATCACCATGAAAGCTCTGGGCATCATGACAGTCGTGCTCCTGCTGGCCGCGGGCCTGGCGGCAGCCGTCGTCGGCCTGCGTTCAATTCCGGACATCAAACGCTACGTGCGCATGCGGAGCATGTGAGGCCCGGTGTGAGCGGGGTTCTCGTCGCGGGCGTGGGGAACGTGTTCCTTCGCGACGACGGATTTGGACCGGCCGTCGCCCGCCGACTGGCCGAGGAGGTCTCCGGCCTGCCCGGCTGGGCGCCGGAGGAGGTCCAGGTGCGGGACTACGGGATCCGCGGGCTGCACCTCGCCTACGATCTCCTGGACGGGGTGGATGCGCTGGTGCTCGTGGATGTGCTCCCGGCCCCGGCGGACGGGAGCACAAGCGCCGGAACGCTCCGGATCCTGAAGATCCGGACGGAGGACCTGGAAAGCGGCGGACCGCTGACGCCGGCCGGCCTTCGGGTCAATCCAGCCTTCGATCCGCATGGCATGGATCCGCTGGCTGTCCTCCGCCGCCTCCGTGTTTTGGGCGGATCGTTGCCGGAGACCTATCTGGTCGGCTGCATTGCGGCGCGAACGGACGAGGGCATGGGACTGTCCGAGGACGTGTCCCGTGCCGTCCCGGCGGCCGTGGAAGCAGTCCGCACCCTGGTCACAGCCCGCATCACGAACGCAGACGCAGCGCCCGCGAGCGCGGCTCCGGATGAAGCTGGCTGAGGAGGAACCACGGATGTGTTTGGGAATACCGGGCCGGATCATCGAAGTGATCGACGGTTACAACGGGCAGCTCGCCCTGGTGGATGTGGCCGGAGTGGAGCGCAAAATCAACATTGGCCTCCTGGACGACGGCCCTTTGGCGAGCGGCACGTGGGTCCTGATCCACATGGGCTTCGCCTTGGAGCGCGTGGAACAGGATGGTGCCGACCGTGCGATGACGGGACTTGAGCTCATGGGACGGGGCCCGGACCCCACCGACACGGTCCCGTAGCCTTCGCTCCCCACTGACTGGACTCCCCCACTGACGGAAGTACAGGCGCCCGCTATTCGAGGGCGATCGCGGCGCCGCGGTGCTCCACGCCGGAGTTGGCGATCTTGAGGTGGCGCGCAAAGTAGTGCCGGAGCCGGTGGAGCTGGGCGGGCGAGAGCCGGTCGCACACCCAGTCCCAGTGGAGGGACACCATGTCCCCGGGCGTGAGGTCAGCGATGAAGCCGGACCCGGCCACGGCATACTTGGCCGTCTCGATCACCTGTTCCCCCAGCGACAGCTCCATCCCGTCCCACGCAAGGGGCCGCGAGCGCACGAGGGCGCTGTCCCCTTCGACGGCCACCACCTCGCCCCACCGGATGCGGCATTGGTCAAGGACATTCAGGGCCGTGGATGAGCGCCGGTCATCGCGCAGGAGTCCGGTCCACGGATAGATTTCCAGGACGTGGAAGCTGTGGTGCGGGACGCCGCCGGCCAGGACCCCTTCCATCAGGTGCGGGAACTGATGCCCGGTCCGTGCGCGGAAGCGGTCCTCCATGGAATTGCCGATGCTGCGCACACCCACGGTGTCCAGCAGCGTGTTTCCCACCCAGTAGGCCTCCACCACTGCGTAGTCCAGCGGGTCCGGGTTGCCGGTGGCACCGGCGATGAGCTCCAGATACGGCCAGGCGCCGGCGAACCCCTTGGCAAGTTCGCGCAGGCCCGCGTCGGTCACCCCGGACTGGCCGTAGTGCAGCAGCGCGTCGCTGTCAGGCGGCCCGCAACTGCCCCGCGAATTCGGCGGATACGCGTAGCGGACAAACAGTTGGGCGCCGTTGATTTCCATCCCGCGGCCTCGTTTCACAGGGGATATCAGCGAGGCTAGCACCGGCGCCCATCGGCGAACAATGCCCGCGTTTCCGGCATTGACACCCCTGCGCATTCGGCGGATGCTGTGAGGAAATGCCGCACCGGGATCCTTGCTGTGGCCGGCGCGGAGCGAATGGCCGTTGCGCGCGGTCCTTCCCGGGAGGTAGGCCGATGAGCATCCCCGAAGCCAACCGACGATCTGTACTGGCAGCGGCCCTCTACGGCGGAGGGGCGCTGTTCCTCGCTTCCTGCGCCCCGGCCGGCACATCGCCACAGTCCACGCCACAGTCAACGCCGCAGTCAACGCCGCCAGCAGGGACTGCAGGTACTGCGCCACCGGGTTCCGCCTCCGGCGCTGCCGGGATCCAGGTCACGGACCAGCGCGGGACCGTCCTGAGTTTCGACCGCCCGGTCACCCGGGTGGTGACCATCCCCATGCCGGCCGCCTCCCTGCTGGCCGCCGTCGACCAGGGCGCCGGCCATCTCGCCGGGATGCACAACGCCTCCTGGGTGGCGATGCGCGACGGCGCCATGGGCGCCATGTACCCGGAGGCCCTGAAAATCCCGCACGACATCGCCACGACCGACTTCACGCCAAATGTCGAAAGCATCCGGGCGCTGAACCCCGACGTCGTGGTCCAGTGGAGCGATGCGCAACTGACGACACCGCTGGAACAGGCCGGGATGAAGGTCCTGGGCATTACGAACACCGGCACGCAGCAGGACGTGGACACGTGGACCGCGCTCTTCGCAACGATGCTGGGGCGCCCGGACCGGGCTGTGCAGATGAAGGCGCGCAGCGACGGGCAGCAGAAGGCCATCCAGGCCGAGGCCGCCGCCCGCGGCACCGGCGGCCCGGGCATCATCTACTTCAACCGGTTCAGCGGCGGACTCAAGGTGGCCGGGAACGGCAGCTACAACGACTTCTACATCAAGCTCATCGGGGCACACAACCCCGCCACCGGCCCGCAGGGCCTCCAGGGCAAGGGCATGGTGGGCGTGGACGTCGAACAGGTCCTTGCCTGGGATCCGGAGATCATCCTGCTCGGGAACTTCGACGACGCGATGCCCGCCGACGTCTACGGCAACCCGGTGTGGCAAAGCGTCTCCGCCGTGCGCTCCCGCCGCGTCTACAAGGTCCCGCTGGGCGGCTACCGCTGGGATCCCCCCGGCCAGGAGTCACCGCTGATGTGGCGCTGGCTCACCGATGTCAGTTTCCCCTCCGGCAACCGCTCCGCGCTGAGGGACGAGACAAACGACTACTTCGATTTCCTGTACCGCTACCGGCCATCGGCGTCGGAGCTGGACAAGATCCTGTGGACCGAAGCCAATGGCACCTCGGCCAACTACCGGCAGTTCGATGCTTCGTGAGGCCCAGCCTCTGACCACGGGACACCCTGGCGGCCGCCGGGGATCGAGGCTGCGCCAGGTTATCGGTCCCTGCCTGCTCGCAGGCGCCGTCCTGGCAGCCGTGTCCGCGCTGGCCCTCGCCAGCGGCCGCTACAACGTGCCCCTCGACCACGTCGTACAGATCCTGGCCTCCCGAATAGTTCCCTTCGGCCCGGACTTTCCCGCGGCCGAGGAAAACGTGGTGCTGCTGGTCAGGTTGCCGAGGGTCCTGCTCGCCCTGCTGGTCGGCGGCGCCCTCGCAATCGGCGGTGCAGCGCTGCAGGCCGTGTTCCGCAATCCCCTGGTCAGCCCGGAGGTCATCGGCGTCTCCTCGGGGGCCTCCTTCGGCGGTGCCCTGGCCCTGCTGCTGGGTCTGGGCCCGGTCGCCCTCGTGGGCGGGTCGTTCGGCTTCGGGCTGCTGGCACTGGGAATCGTCTTCCTCATCACGTCCGGGCGGGGCGGCGCCCACATCCTCATGGTGGTCCTCGGAGGAATCGTCACAGCCTCGTTCTTCTCTGCTCTGGTGGCCCTGGTGACGTATTTGGCGGACCCGTTCACCACCCTGCCCGCCATCGTCTTCTGGCTGCTCGGCAGTGTCTCCACCGCTACGTGGGCGAAAGTGCTGGTGGCCCTCATTCCGATCGCTGCCGGCGGCGTCGTCCTGCTGGCCCTGCGGTGGCGGATCAATGTGCTCTCGCTCGGGGACGATGACGCCACCGCCCTGGGGCTCCGGCCGCGCCCCCTGCGCTGGGTGGTCCTGGCCGCCGTGGCCCTCATGGTTGCCGGCGCCGTCGCCGTCAGCGGCGTCATCAGCTGGGTGGGGCTGGTCATCCCGCACCTCGCACGCATGTGGGTGGGCCCGGACCACCGCGTGCTGCTGCCGGTCTCATTCCTGCTGGGCGGGGCCTACCTGATCGCCATCGACACCATTGCGCGCACCGCCACGGCCGGGGAAATCCCGTTGGGCGTCCTGACCGCCCTGATCGGGGCACCGGTATTCTTCGTACTGTTGCGCCGGAACCGGGAGAGGATCTGGGACGGTGCTTGAGCTGCGCGGGGCCGGGTTTGGCTATTCACCGCAGAACTGGGTGTTCAAGGATCTCAGCTTCTCGGTGCCCCCGGGCACCGTGACCGCGGTCCTGGGGCCCAACGGCAGCGGCAAGACAACCCTGGTGCGCTGCGCGGCCGGCATGCTGGCCGTACGGGAGGGTGCGGTGCGCAGGTCCGAGACGGCCGGCTATGTTCCCCAGGCGCGCGGCAGCACGTTCGGCTACCCCGCCCTGGACATGGTGGTCATGGGCCGTGCCCGCCACATCGGCGTCTTCCGCACCCCCGGCAGCCGGGACAGGGCCGCCGCGCTCCACGCCATGGACCGGGTGGGGATCGCCGCCCTGGCCGACCGGCTGTTTCCGACCCTGAGCGGGGGCGAGCAGCAGCTGGTCCTCATTGCACGGGCCATCGCCGGCGGTTCGCGGCTCCTCGTCCTGGATGAGCCGTCCACCGGGCTGGACCTGAAAAACCAGGTCCGGGTCCTCCAACTCCTGAGGGAACTTGTGCGGACCGGGATGTCGCTGCTCGTGAGCACCCATCACCCGGACCACGCCCTGTTCCTCGCAGACTCGGTGGTCCTCATGGGCGCCCAGGGTGTGGTGACCGGGCCCGCCGGGCCGCTCCTCGCGGATGCGCAGCTTTCGGCGCTGTACGGCGTCCGCGTCAGCACCCTGAACTACGACGACGCCGGCACGCCCCGCCGCACGGTGGTCACCCCGTTCGGCGCCGACGAGGGCTGATCCGAACGCCCAAGCGCCCGGCAGCTGGGCTGCCGGGCGCTTGGGCGTCACCGAGCGGTAGTGCGTCTGGTCCGGCCGCGGCCGGGGATCAGGACGGTTCAGGCGTGGGTTCAGGCGTGCGGTCAGGCGTGCGCCAGGACCGGTTGTGCCGGCTGTGCCGGCTGTTCGGCGTCTTGTGCACCGGAGTGGCCGGCCAGCATCGTCTCTTCGTCGAACGGTTCGGCACCGGCGAGGACACGGTCCACGCGTCCGCCGTCGATCTCCTTGACCCAGGTGCCGATCAGCACTGTGGCGACGGCGTTGCCGGTGAAGTTGGTCAGGGCGCGCGCCTCGGACATGAACCGGTCGATGCCGACGATCATGCCCACACCGCCCAGCAGTTGGGGTGCGTGCGCCTGGAGTCCGGCGGCCAGCGTGGCCAGCCCGGCGCCGGTGACGCCGGCGGCACCCTTGGAGGCGATGATCATGAAGACCAGCAGGGAAACCTGGGCGCCAAGGTCCAGCGGCGTGCCCATGGCATTGGCGACGAACAGCGCGGCCATGGTCAGGTAGATGGCGGTCCCGTCCAGGTTGAAGGAGTAGCCGGTGGGGACCGTGACACCCACGACCGGCTTGGACACGCCGAGGTGTTCCATCTTCGCGATCAGGCGGGGCAGCGCGGCTTCGGAGGAGGACGTGGAGAAGATCAGCAGGTATTCGCGGCCGAGGTACTTCATGAGCTTGAAGATGCTGACGCCCGCGACCGCCTTGAGCAAACCGCCGAGGATCACGACGATGAACAGGGCGCAGGTGATGTAGAAGGCGCCCATCAGGGTCGCCATGCTGATGATGGCCTGGAAGCCGGTGGCACCGACCACCGCGGCGATCGCGCCGAAGGCTCCGACCGGGGCCAGCCACATGATCATGATGAGGATGCGGAACACGAGGGCCTGTCCGTAACCGACGGCCTTGAGGATCGGGGCTCCCTGCGGGCCCATCTTCTGCAGCGCGAAGCCGACCAGGATCGCGGCGAGGAGCGTCGGCAACACGGGAATGTCGCCCGGGATGATGCCCAGCAGGAAGTCAACGGTGCTGTCGGCTGCGGCCTTCTTGTTCGGATCATAGGGGGCGAGCTTGAGGCCCTCGCCCGGGTGGATCAGGTTGCCGACCACGAGGCCGATCGCCAGGGCGAACGTGGACATGACCACAAAGTAGGCGAGCGCCAGGCCGCCGACCTTGCCGACCGTGGCCGCCTTGGCGATGGAGCCGATGCCCAGCACGATCGTGCAGAAGATCACGGGCGCGATCATCATCTTGATGAGTTTGATGAAGCCGTCGCCGAGCGGCTTGAGGGATTTGCCGACCTCGGGGAACAGCAGACCGATAACGGCACCCGCAATCACGGCGACGATGACAGCGATGTAGAGGTAGTGGGACTTGTCCAGTCCCTTGCGCTTCTTGGCCGGAGCGGCGGCCGGTGCTGCTGACTCTCCTCGTTGAGAGGCCATGGTGTTCTCCTTGGATAGGCTGGACTTGGTGCGGTCCTGGCTGTGGTCCGCTCTTGTCCTTCTTGCGTGTAACCCCATCATTGATGAGAAGGTGACGCGCATCACCCTTGCGTTCATATTGGTCATGGAAGGTGTTGATGATCCGGCGCTGGAGCATCGCCCGCAGGCTGTTTGCGGCCAATCTGCTGTTCGTGGTGGCCCTGACGGCCATCGTAGGCACGGCGGTGTTCCTCGACGCGCGCGATCACGCCTATGAGGAGGCCGGACGCCGGATGGCCGGCATCGCCACCACCGTCGCCGATGCCCCCTTCGTCCTGGCGGCGGCGGACACGGCCAATCCCACGGCCCTGCTGCAGCCGTACGCCCTGAAGATCATGAACGACGCCGACGCGGATTTCGTCACGATCATGGCCCCGGACCGTACCCGCTGGACCCACCCGCGCGATGAGGAACTGGGCAAACCGTATATCGGCTCCATCGACGCGGCCCTCCATGGGCAGGTGTTCACGGAGGTCATGGCCGGTACCCTCGGCCCGTCGGTGCGCACCATCGCCCCGGTCAAGGATGCCGACGGCAAGGTCCGGGCGCTCGTGGCCGCGGGCGTGACGGTCCGGACGGTGGACGTTGCACTCTCCGGCCGGCTGCCGGCGCTGCTGGCCATCAGCCTGGCGCTGCTGGCTGGCGGTTCGGCGGCGGCCTGGCTCCTGGGCCGGTACCTGCGCCGGGTAACCCGCGGCTGGGGCCCGGAAGAGCTGGGCCAGCTCTTCGCGTACTACGAATCGGTGCTGCATTCGGTGCGTGAGGGCGTGATCCTCATCGACCCCAAGGGCAAAGTGGTGATGTACAACGACCAGGCCGCCGAACTGCTCGGGCTGAGGAAACAGTCCGCCGACGGCGGTCCCCCTCCCGGCGCGGACGGCGCCGGCGCTGCGGGGGGCGGGCGCCGGGCGGCGCCCTCCCTCGCCGAGTTGCCCTTGGCCCCCAGCCTCAAGGAGCTCTTCGAATCGGGGCGGACCGCCCTGGATGAGATCCACCTGACCGGCTCGCGGATCCTCGTGGTCAACCAGGGCCCCGCGGTGGGACCCGAGTCTGCCGGCGCCCGCCAACGTGGAGCGGAGTCCGGCGCTGCCGTCTCCGGCGCTCCTGTCTACGGAACCGTTGCCACCATCCGGGACCGAACCGAAATCGAATCCCTGGGCAGTGAACTCGAGACCATGCGCACGCTCTCGGACGCGCTCCGCGCCCAGACCCATGAGCACGCCAACCGGCTCCACACCATCGTCTCGCTCATGGAACTGGGCCGGGGCCCCGAGGCGCTGGACTTCGCCACCAAGGACCTGGAACTCAGCCAGCGCCTGAGCGATGACCTGGTGAGTTCCATCGAGGAACCGGTGCTCGGTGCCCTGATCATGGGCAAGGCAGCCGAAGCACACGAACGCGGCGTCGAACTGACCCTGAATACCGGCGGTTCGACGGCGGTGACGGGGCTGGCCGTGCAGGACCTCGTGGCCATCCTGGGGAACCTGCTGGACAATGCCATCGACGCCGCGGCCGAGGCGCCGGCACCCAGGCTCGTGGAGCTGACCGTCGAGACCACCGGCTCCGCCCTGGAGATCACGGTGGAGGACAGCGGCCCGGGAATCGACCCGGCGGCCGTGGAGGACGTCTTCCGGCACGGCTTCAGCACCAAGGCCCCGGGACCGTTCGGACGCGGCCTCGGCCTGGCCCTCGTCCGCCAGTCCGTCCAGCGGCTGGGCGGTACCATGACAATCACCAGCCCGGCCGGAGCACTCTTCCGCGTCACGCTGCCGGTCACAACACCGCCGGTCACAACAGAGGGACAGCCATGAGCGAGATCCGGGTGCTCGTCGTCGAAGATGAGCCCATTGCCGCTGCGGCGCACGCCGCCTACATCGAGAGGCTGGACGGTTTCACCTTGGCCGGTTCCGCGCCCGACGGGCAGTCCGCCCTGCGCCTGCTCACCGAATTCTCTGCGGCCGGCAATCCGGTGGAGCTCGTCCTGCTGGACATGAACCTCCCGGACCTGCACGGGCTGGATATCGCACGCCGGATGCGGGCGGCGGGACTGTTCGCGGACATTATCGCCATCACCGCCGTGCGGGAGCTGAACATTGTCCGCAGCGCGGTGGCCACGGGCGTGGTCCAGTACCTGATCAAGCCGTTTACCTACGCCACGTTCGCGGACAAGCTCGCCAGCTACAGGCAGTTCCGCGAGCAACTGGCCTCGCCCCGGACGGGAAAGCCCGGGACCGGGGCCTCCCAAAGTGATGTGGACCAGGCCTTCGCGAGCCTGCGGGCCCCCTCCGAAGTGTCGCTGCCCAAGGGTTTGTCCGTCTCCACCCTGGAATCAGTAAAGGACTTCATCAAGCACCAGGCCGGGGCGGTGTCGGCCAGCGAGGTCATGGAGTCGCTTGGCATGTCCCGGGTCACCGCCCGGCGCTACCTCGAGTACCTCGCCGACGCCGGCACAGTCTCCCGCGCCGCCCGCTACGGCACCCCCGGCCGGCCGGAGAACGAATACCGCTGGAACCGGCCGCAGACGTAGGCCTGCCGCGCCCCCGTTCCCGCCATGGAGGGGCACTTGACGACAATGATTCCGGTTAGTGCCACTATCACTAGACCACAAGGCTGCCCCGGTCACTCACTGGCGGCAGGGCGCAGGGTCTCGAGCAGCGCCTCGATCACGCCGGCGTCCTCGATCGTGGAGGGCACCACGTAGTTCTCGCCGTCGGCGATCTGGCGCATGGTCTTGCGCAGGATCTTGCCCGAGCGGGTCTTGGGCAGGGCGTCCACCACGGTGACGTGCTTGAAGTCCGCCACGGGCCCGATGTCGCGCCGGACCAGGGCGATCAGGTCCTTGGCCAGGATGTCCTCCTCAACGTCCACTCCGGATTTGAGGACCACGTAGCCGCTGGGCCGCTGGCCCTTGAGCGGGTCGGCGAGGCCGATCACCGCGCATTCGGCGACCGCCGGGTGCTGGCCGATCACCTGTTCCATGGCGCCGGTGGAGAGCCGGTGCCCGGCGACGTTGATGATGTCGTCGGTGCGGCCCATGACAAAGACATAGCCGTCCTCGTCCCGGTAACCGGAGTCGCCGGTGGCGTAGTAGCCATCGAACGCCTGCAGGTAGGAGGAAATGTAGCGGTCGTCGTTGCGCCAGAGCGTGGTGAGGGTGCCGGGCGGCAGCGGCAGGCGCAGGACGATGTTGCCTTCCGTGCCGGCCTCGACGTCCCCGCCCGCGCCGTCGACGATGTTGAGCCTGAAGCCGGGCATCGGGACACTCGGCGAGCCGGCCTTGATCGGCAGTCCGCCGAGGCCGCGCGGGTTGGCGCAGATGGCCCAGCCCGTCTCCGTCTGCCACCAGTGATCGACCACCGGAACACCGAGCACCCGGGAGGCCCAGTGGAAGGTGTCGGTGTCCAGCCGCTCGCCGGCCGCGAACAGGGTGCGCAGGCTGGAAATATCGTACTTGTCCAGGAGCCGGCCCTCCGGGTCGGCCTTGCGGATGGCCCGCAGCGCGGTCGGCGCCGTGAACAGCACGTTGACCTTGTGGTCCTGGATGACCCGCCAGAAGGCGCCGGCGTCGGGCGTGCCCACCGGCTTGCCTTCGTACAGCACGGTGGTGGCACCGGCCAGCAGCGGCCCGTACACAATGTAGGAGTGGCCCACCACCCAGCCGACATCCGAGGCGGTCCACATGACGTCGCCGGGGCCGACGTCGTAGAGGTTTTCCATGGTCCATTTCAGGGCCACGGCGTGGCCGCCGTTGTCCCGCACCACGCCCTTGGGCGAGCCGGTGGTGCCCGAGGTGTAGAGGATGTACAGCGGGTCCGTCGCCGCGACGTCCACCGGCGCGGCCGCCTCGGCGGAAGCCATCTCGGCGTCCCAGTCGAGCCACCCGGGGTGCCCGGCCGCCATGGAGGAAACAGACGAACTGAAGCCGTCCCTGGCCTTGACCAGGACGGGCGTGTCCGGGGCGCCGGCGATGCCGAGGGCCTCGGCGACGGCGGGCAGGTACTCAATCCGGCGCGACGGCTCGATGCCGCCGGACGCCGTCACCACCGCCGCCGGGGCCGCGTCGCGGATGCGGGCGGCAAGTTCCTTGGGGGCGAACCCGCCGAAGACGACCGAGTGCACGGCGCCGAGCCGGGCGGTGGCGAGCATCGCGATCGCCGCCTCGGGGATCATCGGCATGTAGATCACCACACGGTCGCCCTTGCCGACGCCGCTGCGGCGCAGGACACCGGCGAACCGGGCCACGAGGTCGGTCAGTTCCGCATAGGTGTAGCTCTGCCGGATGCCCAACATCGCAGAGTCGTAGACCAGGGCGTCCTGCTCGCCCCGGCCCTGGGCGACGTGCCGGTCGAGGGCGTTGTACGACGTGTTCAGGACCCCGTCCGGAAACCAGTCGTAGAGCGGCGCCCGGCCCGCATCGAGGGCCTGCCGCGGTGGCGTCTGCCAGGAGATCCCTTCCGCGGCCTCCAGCCAGAACTCTGCGGGATGTTCCAGGCTCCGTTCGTAGGCGGCCCGGTAGCTCTTGGTGACCATGACGTACATCCTGTCCACGACGTTGTGATCCAGCCATGGTAAACCGGGGCACACCGGCGATACAAGGCTTATGTATACAGAACTCAGCCATTTCTCCGATTCAACCGGCAATTACTGGGCAAAGCGCCGTTGCGTGTATACACTATTGGTGTTCCACCCCGACAAAGCCACCATCGAAGGAGGCCGGATGCGCGCCAGCGACAAGGCCTACGCGGCCCTGCGCGACGACATAATCGAATGGCGCCTCCTGCCCGGAACCGTGCTCGCGGAGGTGGAACAGTCGGAGCGCCTCGGCATCTCCCGCACCCCGCTGCGGGAGGCCCTGAGCCGGCTCACGGCCGAAGGGCTGACGACGACGGCGGGCGGGCGCGGCGTCGTCGTCACCGACATTTCACTGGACGACATCGACGAACTGTTCGAACTGCGCGAAACCCTCGAAGGCAGGGCCGCGGCCCTGGCCGCCGAGCGCGGCGACCCCGCAACGTTCGAACAGCTGCGGCGCGAACTGCTCCAGGCGCCGGAACTCATCGGCGGGCAGGATCCGGCCCTGCACGACTACTACGGGCTGGTCGGACGGCTGGACGCGGCCATCGACGCCGCCATCTCCAACGCCTATCTCGTCCAGGCCATGCGCAGCCTCCGCGTCCACCTCGTGCGCGTCCGGCGCCTGGCCGCCGACGACGCCGCCCGGCTTACGGCCGCGGCCGCCGAGCACGCGGCCATCGCCGAGGCGATCGCAGCCGGGAACCCGCGCCTGGCCGAGGCCGCCACCACGCTTCACCTGCACCGCAGTCTTTCGCACGTCAAAGCCACCCATACACCTCAGCAAAGGGAGCACCATGGTTAAGGAACACCACGTCCGCGTTTACAAGAGCGAGGAAAACCTGGGCCGCGAGGACCAGCTCGCTTACAAGATCGCCAAGGTCGCCGCGGATCCCGTGGAGGTCACCGATGAGGTCACCGACATGGTGATCAACCGGATCATCGACAACGCGTCGGTGGCGATCGCGTCGCTGAACCGCGCCCCGATCGTCGCGGCCCGCGCCCAGGCCCTCACCCACGGCCCCAGCACCGGCGGCAAGGGCTCCAAGGTCTTTGGCATCGAGGAACGCGTCTCCCCCGAATGGGCCGCCTGGGCCAACGGCGTCGCGGTCCGTGAACTCGATTACCACGACACGTTCCTGGCCGCGGATTACTCGCACCCGGGTGACAACATCCCTCCGATCCTGGCCGTCGCCCAGCACGTCGGCTCCAGCGGCCGGGACCTGGTCCGCGGGATCTCTACCGGCTACGAGATCCAGGTCAACCTGGTCAAGGCCATCTGCCTGCACAAGCACAAGATCGACCACGTGGCCCACCTCGGCCCGTCCGCCGCCGCCGGCATCGGCACACTGCTGGGCCTCGACGTCGAGACCATCTTCCAGTCCATCGGCCAGGCGCTGCACACCACCACCGCCACCCGGCAGTCCCGCAAGGGCGAAATCTCAACCTGGAAGGCGCACGCCCCCGCGTTCGCCGGCAAGATGGCCGTCGAATCCGCGGACCGGGCGATGCGCGGCCAGACCTCCCCCGTGCCGATCTACGAGGGCGAAGACGGCGTGATCGCCTGGATGCTGGACGGCCCGGACGCCTCCTACACCGTGCCGCTGCCCGAGGCCGGCGAGGCCAAGCGGGCCATCATGGACACCTACACCAAGGAACACTCGGCCGAATACCAGGCCCAGGCGTGGATCGACCTCGCCCGCAAGCTCAACGGCGAACACCCCGAGGTCACCGACCCGGCCAACGTCGAGTCCGTGCTGATCAAGACCAGCCACCACACGCACTACGTGATCGGCTCCGGCGCCAACGACCCGCAGAAGTACGATCCCACGGCCAGCCGCGAGACGCTGGACCACTCGATCCCGTACATTTTCACCGTCGCCCTGCAGGACGGCACCTGGCACCACGTGGACTCCTACGCCCCGGAACGCGCCGCCCGCCCCGACACCGTGGAACTCTGGCACAAGGTCACCACGGTCGAGGATCCGGAATGGACCCGGCGCTACCACTCCCTGGACATCGCCGAGAAGGCCTTCGGCGGCACCGTGGAGATCACGCTCAAGGACGGCACGGTCATCACCGAGTCGATCGCCGTCGCCGATGCCCACCCGCTGGGCGCCCGGCCGTTCGCCCGGGAGCAGTACGTCAACAAGTTCCGCACCCTCGCCGCCGGCCTGGTGGCCGATGAGGAGATCGAGCGCTTCCTTGCCGCCGCTGCGCGGCTCCCCGAGCTCGCCGCCGGCGAGCTGGACCAGCTGAACATCCAGGCCGCCGACGGCGTGATCGACCTCGCCGGCGCCCCGAAGGGACTCTTCTAAATGTTGTATTCGAAGGTCACGCCGGAGCAGAAGCGCATCCGGTTCCGCGAACTCCTCGCCTCCGGCACCATCGCCCAGTTCCCCGGCGCGTTCAACCCGCTCTCGGCGCGGCTGATCGAGGAGAAGGGCTTCGCCGGGGTGTACATTTCCGGCGCCGTCCTCGCCAATGACCTGGGCCTGCCGGACATCGGGCTGACCACCCTCACGGAGGTGGCCACCCGCGCCGGGCAAATCGCCCGGATGACGGACCTGCCGGCTATCGTCGACGCCGACACCGGCTTCGGCGAGCCCATGAACGTGGCCCGGTCGGTCCAGGAACTCGAGAACGCCGGCCTGGCCGGCTGCCACATCGAGGACCAGTTCAACCCCAAGCGCTGCGGCCACCTCGACGGGAAGAACGTCGTGGACCTGGAGACCGCCACCAAGCGGATCCGGGCCGCGGCCGACGCCCGCCGGGACCCGAACTTCCTGATCATGGCCCGCACCGACATCCGCGCCACGGACGGGCTCGAGGCCGCCCAGGAGCGCGCCAAAGCGCTCGTGGAAGCCGGCGCGGACGCGATCTTCCCCGAGGCGATGAAGGACCTGGCCGAATTCCAGGCCATCCGCGACGCCGTCGACGTCCCGATCCTGGCCAACATGACCGAATTCGGCCAGAGTGCCCTGTTCACCGTGGAGGAGCTGGCCGGCGTCGGCGTCAATATGGTCATTTATCCGGTGACGCTGCTCCGTAGTGCCATGGGCGCTGCGGAGCGTACTCTGGAATCGATTAAGGCCGACGGAACCCAGGAGGCACAGGTTGGAAGCATGCTGACCCGTGCGCGTTTGTACGATCTCGTTGATTACGAGGCTTACAACCGTTTCGATACCGGAGTCTTTAATTTCCAGATCCCCGGCAAGTAAGCCCCGCACAGAACCTCCGGCACGTGCCGGTATACAGGCGTTAGGAACAAAGGAGTTTCAGCATGGCTGAACAGGACATTAAAAAGGGCCTCGCCGGCGTCGTGGTGGACTACACCGCGGTCTCCAAGGTCAACCCGGACACGAACTCGCTGCTGTACCGCGGCTACCCTGTCCAGGAACTGGCTGCCAAGTGCAGCTTCGAGGAAGTCGCGTACCTGCTCTGGAACGGCGAGCTGCCCAACGCGGAGCAGCTCGCGGAGTTCACCGCCCGGGAACGCGCCGGGCGCGCCCTGGATCCGGTCGTCAAACAGGTGATTGACGCGCTGCCCACCACCGCGCACCCCATGGATGTCTGCCGGACTGCCACCTCGGTGTTGGGGGCCCGGCACCCCCTCGCCGAGGACGCCTCGCGCGAAGCCAACCTGGCCAAGGCCATCGATCTGTTCGCGGCAATGCCGGCCGTGGTGGCCTACGACCAGCGGCGCCGACGCGGCCAGGACGTGGTGGAACCCCGCGAGGACCTGGGTTACGACGCCAACTTCCTCTGGATGACGTTTGGTGAGGAAGCCGTCCCCGAAGTAGTCGACGCATTCAATGTCTCCATGATCTTGTACGCCGAGCACTCCTTCAATGCCTCCACTTTCACGGCCCGCGTGATCACGTCCACGCTCTCGGACCTGCACTCGGCCGTGACCGGCGCCATCGGCGCCCTCAAAGGCTCGCTGCACGGCGGGGCCAACGAGGCCGTCATGCACACCTTTGACGAGATCGGCATCCGGCCGGAGGAGTCACTGGAGGACGCCCACGTCCGGGCCAAGGCCTGGATGGAGGACGCCCTGGCCCACAAGAAGAAGGTCATGGGCTTCGGCCACCGCGTCTATAAGCACGGCGACTCCCGGGTGCCCACCATGAAGGCCGCCCTGGACAAGATGATCGCGCACTACGGACGGCCGGAGCTGCTGGGCCTGTACAACGGGCTCGAAACGGCGATGGATGAGGCGAAGGGGATCAAACCGAACCTCGACTACCCGACCGGACCCACGTACCACCTCATGGGCTTCGACACCGCCACCTTCACTCCGCTGTTCGTCGCCAGCCGCATCACGGGCTGGACGGCGCACATCATGGAGCAGCTGGATTCGAACTCCCTGATCCGTCCGCTGAGCGAGTACAACGGCGTCGAGGAACGGCACCTGGCGTAGCAGGGCTTCCTGCGAAACGCACACGAGACCGGACAGCCAGCACGGGCCGGCCACCCATTGATGGGTGGCCGGCCCGTGCTGCTTCGTCCCGGACCTCAGCGTGGCGGGATCCGGACCGACGCCACGGTCTCGTTGTCCTCGTTGAGGACCACGACGACGTCGATCGTTTCACCTGCCAGCGCCGGGGGCAGCCAGTGCCCCGCATCCTGCCACATCCGCTCCAGCGGCAAGAACGCTGCGTCGAACCACTCGGGCGTGATTTCCGGGCTCTCGGCGGGTTCGCCTTCCCACCGCCGGGTGGTGAAGAGCCGGCACGACATGTTCCAGTCGGGCCTAGCGGGAAAGATGAACTCGACGATGCCGGCGTGGGCCAGGTCCTCTTGGAGCACCACGATGCCGGCCTCTTCCCAGACCTCGCGGACCACTGCCTCGGCGTCGCTCTCCCCCGGCTCCACGTGGCCGCCGATGCCCACGATTTTGCCGATGCCGAAGCCGGTCCTTTTCAGGCCCAGCAGCACCTCGGTGCCGGTCCCCGCATCACGGAGCGGGAAGCAGAGAGTGACTGGAGTGAGCTTCATGTGCCCAACCCTATAGCTGCCGCAGGCTGCCGGCGCTATCCTGCCGCCGGACCGTCGCCGACAAGCTGCGGCCTCAGTTCGACGGGTATCCCCTTGTCCGCGAATTCCTTGTCCATGGCCTGCTGCGGCGTGACTTGCTGCCCGTTTTGCGAGACATCATTGTTCAAAGCCTGGAACTTCCAGGTGAAGACGCTGGACCATTCCTGCCGGAAGTCGCAGAGGAAGCGCCCGTTCTGCAATTTGGCAATCTGATACCACGCGTTGCCGCCGTCGAGCCCGAGCGCCCGGACCCCGTCATCAGAGATGGAATACGCGAGCCAGCCATCGGCACAGCCCAGCACCGTGTAGTAAGCCTGCTCTGCGGCGGGAATCGGTTGGATTGCCCGTTGCTGGTCATTGCGCTGCTGGTCGACGTTCGCCATGGTGCAGGCGACGCCGCCGGTGCTCAAGGCTCCGGCTGCGGCACTGGCTGTGGGGGACGATGCGGCCGGTGAGGCAGTGGACGGGGTTGGGGACGACGGCGACGGGCTGGCGGAGACTGTCGGCGCCGGGATGCCCGTCCGGGCCGGCCCGGGTGCTGGTTGCGGCATCAGATTGCCGCCGACAACCACCGCGCCAACGACGGCCGCAGCGGCCAGTACAGTTGCGGCCGCAGCCCGCACGGCATTGCGTCGTGCCGGAGTGCGCCCTGCCAAACGAACGATATTCGGATCCGTGGAAAATACGATCGAGCGGGCAGGGTCGCTTCCGGGCTCTGCTCCCGGCGCTCCCACCCGAGGTTTCGCATCCTTCATGAGCTGTTCGATGCGGTCCATGGCTAGTCCTTCCGTTCGGTCATCAGATGTGAGGGGGCAGCTTTCGCGAACGCCCGGCGTGCACGGTGCAGGCGAACCGCAGCCGCGGAAGAAGAACATCCCAGCGTCTGCGCCAGTTCAGTGACGGTCAGCTCGTCCCAGTAGCTGAGCATGAGGACCTCGCGGTCCCGCTCCCTGAGTTGAACCAGCACCTCTGCCACGGCGGCCCGTTCTTCATCGTTCGGCTCGGGGACTTGGTGGCGGACCTCATCTTTGAGCCGTTCGACGAGTTCCTGGCGGCGACGGCGGCCCTTGTACTCATTGCCGATTACATTCCGGGCCGTCGCCAACAGCCAGCCAATGCCGGGCGGTTCGGCGAGCTCCTTTTCCCAGGCGATTCTGAAGACGTCCGCAGCCAGTTCCTCGGCGCGGTGCCGGTCACTGATACGGCAGGCAATGTAGCGATATACGCGCGCGGAGTGCTGAGTGTGCAGATCAATGAATGCTTGCTCTTTGGCAGCCAACATGGTGGTTCCCCCGGACATCGGATGACTTCTTCCTGATGTGTAAGTGTCCCGTGAATGGTGTTTTCTTACACGGACCGGCAAAAAAGTTTGCAGGAGCCGGCGCACCGTGCCGGACCGGCGGACTTTGCCTTAGCCCAGGGCGCGCGGGTGCGCGGCGGCGTAGATCTCCCGCAGCGTATCGGCCGTCACCTGGGTGTAGACCTGCGTGGTGGTCACCGAGGCGTGCCCCAGCAGTTCCTGGACCACCCGGACATCGGCGCCGCCTTCCAGCAGGTGGGTGGCGAAGGAGTGCCGCAGCGTGTGCGGCGAAACGTCTTTGGTGATGTGGGCCTTGTCCGCCGCCGCCTTCAAAATGGTCCAGGCGCTTTGCCGGCTGATCCTGCCGCCGCGGGCGTTGAGGAACAGGGCAGGGGTGCCCTTGCCTTTAGCGGCCAGCAGGGGCCGGCCGCGGACGAGGTAGGCGTCCAGGGCGCGTGCCCCGTAGGACCCCAGCGGGACGAGGCGTTCCTTGGAGCCCTTGCCGAAGAGCCTGACGATCGCGGGCCCGTCGCTTCCATCTGACTCGCCGGCGGTGTGCAGGGAGATGTCGTCAACATCCAGGCCCACGGCTTCGCTGATGCGGGCACCGGTGGAATAGAGGAACTCGAGCAGCGCGCGGTCGCGCAGGCCGGTTGCTGTATCCGTACCGGCCGCCTCCAGGATCCGGGTGACCTCGTCGACGCTGATGGCCTTGGGCAGCCGCTTGCCGGGCATGGGCGGGTGGACGTCGCTGGCCGGGTCGGTGGACGTGACGCCTTCGAGGGCCCAGAACTTGTGGAGTCCGCGCACGGCCACCACCGTCCGGGCCGCCGAACGGATGCCCAGGGCGGAGCCGCCGTCGGACCCGTCGGAGAGCGCCTGAACGAAACCGGTGACGTCGTGCCGGGTGATCTCGGCCGGTCGCTCCCGGCCGGCGTGGGCCAGATGCCTGGCGTAGCGGGCCAGGTCCCGCCGGTAGGCGGAGAGGGTGTTGGCCGCGAGGCCCCGCTCCACGCCCATGTGCTGCAGGTAATCAGTGATTGCGCGGTCGATCGCCGTCAACGGCCGGGCGGGCGGGCGCCCGGGGGCAGCTGCCTGCGCCGGGGCCGGATGTTGAACAGGAGCCGGCGGCTCGGCAATCAGCGGTTCCACTAGCGGCGCTGGCTGGGATGGGCGGGCCAGGGCGCGTCGGCCGGGCGGAGGCTTTCAAAGTTGCCCGCGCGGGCGGCGGCAGCGGCCAGGACGCCGACGACGGCGGACGGGTTGTGCAGGCGGCCGTCAAGGACCGCCTGCACGGCCTCGTCCAGCGGGGTCCAGTGCAGTTCGATTTCGGCTTCCTCGTCGGTGCGGACGTGCCGCTCATGTCCGGGCACCTCGCTCAGGCCGCGGGCCAGGTAGATGCGGATGGCCTCGCTGGAGGAGCCCGGGGAGTTGAAGAAGTCCGCCAGCACGTTCCAGCGGTCCGCCACGAGGTCCGCTTCCTCGGCCAGTTCGCGGGCGGCCCCGACGACGAAATCCTCCCCTTCGACGTCAAGCAGCCCGGCGGGGATCTCCCAGAGGTCCATGCCGACGGGGTGCCGGTACTGCCGGAGCAGCAGCACGTCGCCGTCGTCGTTCATCGGGAGAACCGCCACCGCGCCGGGATGGTCGATGTAGTCCCGGACCAGGGTGTCGCCGTCGTCGTTGAGCTGGAAACTGTCGCTGACGACGTCCCAGATCCTGCCTTCGTACACCTTCCGGGATGACAAAAGACGGCGCGGGCTCGGCTCATCCGAAACCTGCCGTGCAGCATTGGGGGTCTCAGACATACCGGGCATCGCGCCGTCCTTTGATTCAGTTGGAAATTACTTGGACACTGCTGCCGACGAGGGCTTGGGCGCGGGTGCCGGGGCATCGGCCTTGGCGCTGCTGCTTGCAGCGGGCGTGGCGTTGGCGGCCCGCTGGTGGCCAAGGGCAGCCTCGATCAGGCCCGCGAACAGCGGGTGCGGGCGCGTGGGCCGCGAGCTGAGCTCGGGGTGCGCCTGCGTGGCCACGTAGTACGGGTGGACGTCGCGGGGAAGTTCAACGAACTCGACCAGCTTGCCATCGGGCGACGTTCCGGAGAACGACAGGCCCTTCGCGGCGATCTGGTCGCGGTACTTGTTGTTGACCTCGTAGCGGTGGCGGTGCCGTTCGCTGACCTTCGTGGCGCCGTAGGTCTCGGCGACGACAGAGCCTTCGTCGAGCTTGGCTTCGTACAGGCCCAGGCGCATGGTGCCGCCGAGGTCGCCCTTGCCGTCAACGATGTCCAGCTGCTCTTCCATCGTGGCGATGACGGGGTACTTGGAGTCCGGCTCGAACTCGGACGAGGATGCTCCCTCGAGGCCGACTACGTTGCGGGCGTACTCGATCACCATGCACTGCAGGCCCAGGCACAGGCCCAGGACGGGGAGCTTGGTTTCGCGGGCGTACTTCAGGGCGCCGAGTTTGCCTTCCAGGCCGCGGATGCCGAAGCCACCCGGAACGCAGATGGCGTCGACGCCGGCCAGGGACTGCACGGCGCCTTCGCGGGTTTCGCATTCGTCCGAGGGGACCCAGCGGATCTTGACCTTGGTGTCGTTGGCGAAGCCGCCGGCGCGCAGGGCCTCCGTGACGGACAAGTAGGCGTCCGGCAGGTCGATGTACTTGCCCACGAGCGCGATCTCAACTTCGTGCTTCGGGTTGTGGACGGCGTCGAGCAGCTTGTCCCAGCTGGTCCAGTCCACATCCTTGAACGGCAGGTCCAGGGCGCGGACGATGTACGAATCCAGGCCCTGGGAGTGCAGGGTCTTCGGGATGTCGTAGATGCTCGGTGCGTCCGGGCAGCCGATCACGGCGTCGATGTCGACGTCGCACATGCGGCCGATCTTGTCGCGCATCGGCTGCGGGACTTCGCGGTCCGACCGGATCACGATTGCCTCGGGCTGGATGCCGATGGAGCGCAGCGCGGCAACGGAGTGCTGCGTCGGCTTGGTCTTCAGCTCCTGCGACGGGCCGATGTACGGCACGAGGGACACGTGGAGGAAGAACACATTTCCGCGGCCGATGTCCTGGCGGACCTGGCGGGCGGATTCGAGGAACGGCTGGGACTCGATGTCGCCCACCGTGCCGCCGATTTCGGTGATGATGACGTCGGGGGCGTTCTTGCCCTCGGCGGGAAGCCGCATGCGCCGCTTGATCTCATCGGTGATGTGCGGGATGACCTGGACGGTGTCGCCGAGGTATTCGCCGCGGCGTTCCTTCGCGATGACGGTCGAGTAGACCTGGCCGGTTGTGACGTTGGCCGATCCTTCGAGGTTTTCATCGAGGAAGCGCTCGTAGTGGCCGATGTCCAGGTCCGTTTCGGCGCCGTCGTCAGTGACGAAGACTTCGCCGTGCTGGAAGGGGTTCATCGTGCCCGGATCCACATTCAAATAGGGATCGAGCTTTTGCATTGTTACAGACAAACCGCGTGCCCGCAGGAGGTGGCCGAGGCTCGAAGCCGTCAGTCCCTTACCGAGCGAGGACGCTACACCACCGGTGACGAAGATGTGTTTGGTCGTCTTGGACGAGCCCGGAAACCGGGAATTTACACGAGAGTTTGATCGCTGCACCACGGGGTTTGAGCTTATCATCAATTCGGCCTTCCACGGGTTCCTTGGCGGGATCCCGATGTGATTGTTGTCCTAGCAGCGGTCCTTGCGGGATTCCTTGCGGAGGTCCCTCCGGGCCGCCTAGCTCTGCGGGAGGAGTTTGGCGTCGTCCAGCAGCTCCTGGGCGTGGGCCTGTGCTGATTCGGAGTCCTCTTGGCCGGCCAGCATGCGGGCCAACTCGCGGACGCGCTCGGCCTCGTCCAGCAGCTGCACGTCGCTGGAGGTGAAGCCGGTGGCGGTAGCGCCGTCAGCGCCCCGCACGGAGGTCTTGGTGACCCTGATGTGCTGGTTCGCGAACGCGGCCACCTGCGGCAGGTGGGTCACCACGAGGACCTGGACGTGCTGGGCCAGCATCGCCAGCCGGCGCCCGATCTCGACGGCGGCACGGCCGCCTACGCCGGCGTCGACCTCGTCGAAGACAAACGTCGGGACGGGGTCGACGGCGGCCAGCACCACCTCGATGGCGAGCATGACGCGGGAGAGTTCACCGCCCGAGGCGCCTTTGCCCAGCGGCCGGGCCGGAGCGCCGGAGTGCGGCTGCAGCAGGAAGGAGATCTCATCGGCCCCGAACGGACCCAGCTGGCCTGTGGGCTCCACGTTGATGATCAGGGTGGCATCTGCCATGGCCAGCGCCGTGAGCTCGGCGCTGACCCGGGCGGAGAGGTCTTTGGCTGCCTTCGTGCGGGCCTTGCTGATCGCGGCGGCCTTCTTCCGGAGCTCGGTTTCGGCCCGGGCGACCTCGGCGTCCAGCGATTCGATCCGGGTGGAGTCGTCCTGAAGTTCCTCGTGCCGGGCCCGGGCCTCTGCGGCCCAGACCAGCACCTCGTCGATGCTCGGCGCGTACTTGCGGACCAGCTTGGCCAGCGCGGCCCGGCGGTCTTCGATTTCGGCGAGCCGTTCCGGGCCCTCCGTGTCAAGGGCGGCCTGGTAGCTGGCGAGTTCCGCAGCAATGTCGTTGAGCAGGAAACCGACCTCGGCCAGCCGTGCCGCGGCAGAGCCCAGCTCCTCGTCGTGTTCGGCTACGTGCTCCAGGGTGCGTTTGGCGGCGTCCACGAGGGTGGTGGCGTCGGCTTCTTCACCGAAGTCCTCGGCGATGAGCGCCTGGTGGGCGGTGCTGGCCGCGATCCGCAGTTCCTCGACGTTGGCCAGTTTCACGGCCTCGGCCTTGAGGGCATCGTCCTCCCCCGGCTGCGGGTCCACGGCGTCGATCTCGGCCAGGGCAACCTGCAGCGACTCGGCCTCGCGGAGGCGTTCACGCGCGGCACTGCGCAGGGAGTCCAGTTCGCCCTGGCTGGCATGCCAGTGGGCGTGGAGGTCCTGATAGGCGGCAAGTGCGGCCGCAAGGCTCTCGCCCGCGAACTTGTCCAGGGCGCCGCGTTGCGCCACTGGGCTTTTGAGCCGGATCTGGTCTGACTGTCCGTGCACCACCACGAGGGTTTCGCCAATTTCGGCCAGCACGCCGACCGGCGCGGCGCGTCCGCCCAGATAGGCGCGGCTGCGGCCGTCGGCTCCGACGCTGCGGGCAAGCAGCAGTTCCACACCGCCGTCGAACTCCTCCACCTCGGCCCCGGCTTCCCGGGACCGCGCGACGGCAGCGTGGCCCGCGTCGAGCTTCAGCACGGCCTCGGCCGAGGCGCTCTTCGCGCCGCTGCGGACGGCGCCGGCGTCGGACCTGGCGCCGAGGAGCAGCCCGACGGCGGTGACCACCATGGTCTTGCCGGCGCCGGTTTCACCGGTCACCACGCTGAGGCCCGGGCCCAGCGGCAGGGTGGCGTCGGTGATGACGCCGAGGTCGCGGATACGCAGTTCTTCAAGCATGGTTCACTTCCCAGTCGAGGGGTCGGGCCCGTCAGCAGTTCCCTCGTGGCGCGGCGAGGGCAGCGGCGGCATGGGACGGGGCGTGCGGATGATCGGGAGGGGGCCGGTGTGGATGGCCCGGGTTTGGGGCACGGGGCCGCGCCAGCCCTGGATGGGGAGCTGGAACTTGCGCACGAGCCTGCCCGAGAAGGGGGTCTGGTGCGTCCTGGCCAGCCGGACGGGCGTCGCGGAGCGGGTCACTTCGACGCGTGCGCCGGGCGGCAGATCCACCGAGCGGCGGCCGTCGCACCAGAGGACGCCCTGGGCATCGGTGCGGTTCAGGATCTCGACCGCGAGCCTGGACCGGGGCGAGACCACGAGCGGCTTCGCGAAGAGGGCATGGGCGCTGATCGGCACGATCAGGAGGGCCTCGACCTCGGGCCACACCACGGGACCGCCGGCGGAAAACGCGTAGGCCGTGGAGCCTGTGGGCGTGGCCAGGACCACGCCGTCGCAGCCGAATGAGGTCAGGGGGCGTTCGTCGACTTCGGTGACCACCTCCAGCATCCGTTCCCGGTTGCCCTTTTCGATCGCGGCCTCGTTCAGGGCCCAGGTGTGCCAGATCTTCTGACCGCGGACCCAGACCTGGACGTCGATCGTCATGCGCTCCTCCACCGTGTAGTCACGGCTGGCGATCCACTCGACGGTCTGGTCGAGGTCGGCCCGTTCGCTCTCGGCCAGGAACCCCACGTGGCCGAGGTTCACTCCGAGCAGCGGCACGTCGACTTCGCGGACCAGTTCGGCGGCCCGGAGAATGGTGCCGTCCCCGCCGAGCACCATGACCAGTTCCACCTCGGGCAGCTTCACGTGGTCGTGAAGGACCTCGACCGGGTGGTCGAGCCGGCCGAAGAAGCGGACCATGTCCCCGAGCTCGTTCTCCTGCAGCACGGGGACCAGACCGGATTCGTGCAGCAGGGCACACGCTTCCCAGGCAGCCTTGAGGGACTCCTCGCGCCCTGTGTGGGCCAGGATCAGGACACGCCTGCTCATCAGGTTCCGCCTTCTGGTGGTACTAGTGGTTCGGCCAGATTGTTCCGAGCAACGCAGCAACGGCTGCGTCCCGCTCCTCGATCTTAGGCGGGACTTCCGACATCGCGCGTTTTATCCACAGGAAGTATTCGACATTGCCGTCCTGGCCCGGCAGCGGGCTTTGGGCGAGGCCTGACAGGGCCAGGCCCGCGTCCACGGCGGCGGCAGCCACTTTGCCCACGGCGAGCCGGCGTTCGCGTTCCGAGGTGACCACGCCGGTCCGGCCCAGCCGATCCTTGCCGATCTCGAACTGTGGTTTGACCATGAGGACGAGGTCGCCGCCGGGTGCGGTGCAGGCCGCGAGTGGCGCCACCACAAGCGTCAGCGAGATGAAGGACAGATCAGCCACCGTCAGCGCAGCCGGCCCGCCGATTTCCGCGGGCGCCATGTAACGGACGTTGAGTCCTTCGTGCACGGAAACCCTCGGGTCATTCCGGATTTCCGGCACCAGCTGGCCGTGCCCCACGTCGACGGCCACCACCTGGGCGGCACCGCGCCGAAGCAGCACATCGGTGAACCCGCCGGTGGAGGCACCGGCGTCGAGGCACCGTTTGCCTGCGACGTCGATGGCGGGAAAGGCATCCAGCGCGCCGGCCAGCTTGTGCCCGGCGCGGCTGACGTAGCCGTCCTCGGCCGAGGCCGTGACGTCCAGCGCGGCGTCATCCGCCACCTGCAGTGACGCCTTGGCGAGGACCTCGCCGCCGGAGCTCACCTTGCCCTCGGAAATCAGCCGGGCGGCATGGGTCCGGGACCTGGCAAGCCCCCGGCTGACAAGCGCCTGGTCCAGCCGGCTCACGATCCCCCGTCCCCCGCGGCGTGGATACGGCGCGCCACGCCGGCGTGGCCGGCGACGTCTTCGTTCAGGGCCTCCAACAGGGCATCGTGCATGCCGGCATAGACTTCGCCGTGCCCGGACACCGGCGTCTGCCGCACGGCCCCGAGGAGGTCCAGAACAGCGTTGACGGCCGGGTCCAGGACTGCTGCCTGCCGCTCTCCGGCTTGTTGTCCTGGCGCCGCGTGTTCTGGTGCCGTATGTTCTGGTGCCGCATGCCCACGCAAGTCCGCCGGGAACTGTTCGGACGGCAGCTCTGGCCACGCGACGTCGGACGCGGTCGGCGCCCCAGCCGGCTGTTGGTGTGGGGCTTGGTTTAGTCCCGGGTGTAGCTCGCTCATGTGTCCAGCCTAGTGATCGGACCACTCGAGGACCGGAGCCAGTGCGCTGGTCGTCTCGGGGTTCGCGGCCCACCAGGCCGAGCAGGCGGCACGCCACGAATCGAGGTCGGCGGGGTCGCCGCTGATGTGGACGGACTGCCCCCGCACGATCGCCGAGGCCGTGCCGCTGCGGAACCGCCCGGCGTCGTGCTCTACGGCAGGGTATGGCGCGTACAGGCCGGTCAGGTCATGGATGAGGAAATCGGGGCGTTCCACAGACCGTGCGGCGAGGATCGATTCCCTGGTGTCCACTCCGGTCAGCACAGCGACGGTGGCGAAACCGGCGTTGTTGCCGCCCAGGATGTCGGTGTCCAGGCGGTCACCGACGACCAGCGGCCGGTCCGCCGCCAGCCGCTTGGCGGCCGTGTGGAACAGCGGGGCTTCGGGTTTGCCTGCCACGACCGGGCTCTTGCCGGTCGCGGCCGCCACGGCCGCGACGAGCGTCCCGTTGCCGGGGGCGATTCCGCGCGCCTGGGGAATGGACCAGTCCGTGTTGGTGGCCACCCAGAGGGCGCCGCCGGCGACGACGTACGACGCCTCGGCGAGGTCTTTCCACCCAAGTTCCGGGCTAAAGCCCTGCACGACGGCGACGGGGTCATCCTCCGCGCCGCGGACAGGGACCAGGCCAACCAGTTCAATTTCCTGGGCCAGTGCGGCACTGCCCGTGATCAGCACGTGCGCTCCGGCCGGCAGCAGCGACGCCAGTAGCGCTGCCGCCGCCTGCGAGGAACTCACCACCTGGTGGTCTTCGGCGGGGGCGCCGAGATCGCGCAGGTGTTGGGCCACCTGCGCGGGAGAACGGGAGGCGTTGTTGGTGACGTAGCCCAGCCCGACGCCGACCCCTGCCAGTCGACGCAGCGACTCGACGGCCCCGGGGATGGCGTTGGGGCCGGCATAGACAACGCCATCGAGGTCGGAGAGCAGGGCATCAAAGGTGGAGATCAAGGCGGTACCCGTCATGCGATTAGTCCTCCACACGTTCGTGCCGGGCAGGCTCTGACTCGTCCAGGAGTTCCTGGTCCGCGTCAGCGTTCGGTTCCAGGGCCGCTTCATCATCGGCTTCGTCGTCAGCTTCGTCGAGCACGTCGGTTTCCACTGAGTCCAGGTCAGATTCGGCGTCGTCAGACTCGAAGTAGTCGGCTTCGGCGTCGTCGGCACTGTCGTCACTGGCGGGCTCGTCGCCCGCGTTCAAGCCGGCCACTCCGGCTGCGGCGCCGGTGGTTTCTGCCGCGGCAGCAGCAGCGGCGGCACGCGGGGCGCGCTCTTCGGTTCCGGCGTGCGTGTCGGCATGCTCCTGCGCCCGGAGGCGGCGCTGCCGTTCCTCCTCGCGGGCTTCTTCTTCCTCGTCCCAGCCGAGATCGATGATGTCGGGTTCCTCGTCAGCCCCAAGGCCCAGCGCGTTTTCTGCCACAGTCGCCTGGCGTTGCCATTTGTCGGCTTCGGCTGCGCGGCCGGCTGCCGTGAGTGCGTCAGCGTAGGCACGGAACAGCCGGGGGCTGTAGGAAAAGGCGCGGTTGATGTCCAACTGCGGGATTTCCAGTTCGGAAACCGCGGCGTCGAGCTGCCCGAGGTCGGTGCGGGCCCCGGCTGCGACGATAGCCAGTTCCACCTTGCCGGGGGCGTCGAGATCCTTGGCTTCGTCGGACCGGGCCATGTCCAGGGCACGGTCCGGGCGGCCAAGGCCCCGTTCGCAGTCGGCCATCACCGGCAGGTGCATGTTGGAGCCGCTGATCCGGCGGTAGGTCCGGAACTCCCGGAGGGCTTCACCGTAGTGGCCGGCTGCGTAGGCCGTCAGGCCGACAGCTTCGCGGACGGACGCAAGGCGTCCGCCGCGGCGGCTGGCTGCCAGGGCATGCTGGAAGGCCAGCTCAGGTTCCTCGTCCAGGAGCCGTCCGGCCATGACGAGGTGGCGGGCCACCCATTCGGCGCTGGTGCCTTCGAGGGTCTTGATCTGGTGCTGCGTGGCGCGGTCAAGTTCCTTGCCCGTGACGTCCCCGTCGATCTGGGGTGAACGTTCCCGGTCCGGGCGGTTGGCGCTGCGGAGATCGCGGGCATTGGGCACGCGAACCGGACGGTCCTCGGGGCGGTCGCGCCCATACTGGCGCGGGCCTGAGTCACCACGGTCGAAGCCCCGTGCGGGACGATCCTCGCGGGTGCCGAAGGGCTTGCGGTTCTCGCCGCTGCCGTACGGCTTGCGGTCACGGTCGGCGCCGCCACCGAAGCTACGCTGGCCGCCACCTTCACGGGGAGCCCGGTCGCCATAGGGCTTACGATCCCGGTCGCCGCCGCCGCTGTACGGCTTACGGTCACCATAGGACGGACGTTCACCGCCACCGAAGCTGCGCTGGCCCCCGCCTTCACGGGGAGCCCGGTCGCCATAGGGCTTACGATCCCGGTCGCCGCCGCCACTGTACGGCTTACGGTCACCATAGGACGGGCGGCTATCGCCACCGAAGCTGCGCTGCTCTCCGCCTTCACGCGGGGCACGATCACCATACGGCTTGCGCTCACCGCCCCCGCTGTACGGCTTACGGTCACCGTAGGACGGGCGGCTATCGCCACCGAAGCTGCGCTGGCCACCGCCCTCACGCGGGGCACGGTCACCATAGGGCTTGCGCTCACCGCCGGCATACGGCTTACGCTCGCCGCCGCCGAAGCCGCGCTGCTCTCCGCCTTCACGCGGGGCACGGTCACCATAGGGCTTGCGGTCACGATCGCCACCGCCGCTGTAGGGCTTACGCTCGCCATAGGACGGGCGGCTGTCGCCACCGAAGCTGCGCTGGCCACCGCCCTCACGGGGAGCACGGTCACCATAGGGCTTACGCTCACCGCCACCGCTGTAGGGCTTACGCTCGCTGTTTCCGAAGCCTCGCTGATCCCCGCCTTCGCGCGGAGCACGATCACCGTACGGCTTACGGTCGCGGTCTTCCCTGGAACGGAATCCGCGGGGATCGCCGCCGGAGTTGCTGGTGCCGCGGAAAGGGGCTCCACCGGAACTGCGTCCGCCAGAGTTGCCGTGGGCCTTGCCGCCGCGGTTGCCATCATTGTGCTCAGCCATGCTGGAATCCTCCTGTTGCGAGCTGACCACTGGCGCAATCGCAGCCGCTCTGTTCCGTGTTTCGTTTCCTACGCAACCCGAAATCAAGCGCTTCGAAGTCCGTACATCTCCCCCAATTCTAGGCGAGCAACCCGCCCCCGGCTAACGGCATCGCGCCAACGGGGCCCGCGGTGGGAAGTCTCACAACCTCCTGCGGCACTTGTGTCCGCGGCCTCCGGCTGGCGGCAGGTGGGTGACAGGCAGTTGGTGTTCGACGGCGGTTGTGGCCTCTTCCCCACTTCAGATCCGGGTCGGGCCCTGAGCGTGTTTGTGGGTTAAATGCGGGAGGACCCCAACCTGGTGGTTGGGGTCCTCGACCTGAATGGTGTTCCGGCGGTGACCTACTCTCCCACACCCTCCCGGGTGCAGTACCATCGGCGCTGTGGGTCTTAGCTTCCGGGTTCGGGATGGGACCGGGCGTTTCCCCCACGCTATGACCGCCGTAACCCTTGCTCCGCCACCGGCCCGTTGGTTGGGGGTGGGG